>CALSOP010000001.1:0-432500 GCA_943788005.1 uncultured Gammaproteobacteria bacterium
TTCTTCACCATTAGGGTAACGACGCAATGCATGCAGACCACGAAACCGATGTGATTGAGGTGTCTTCTCTTCCGGATATTGCACCGTGATTTTGCGCTTAAATAAATACTTTCCAGTAAGACGCAAACCTTTAAGTAATTCCCAAAGGAATAAACTGGTGACGTAATTTTTAATTTTATTAGCCATTATGATTAATTAAACCAAGGTGGAGTGTTGGTAACGACCAAAGCCGAAACCACGACCAACCAGACTATTGTTATTGGGATAAATACTTTCCAACCCAAGCGCATAATCTGATCATAACGATAGCGTGGGAAGGTAGCCCTGAACCATAAAAACAGAAACATAAAAAATGAAGTCTTGGCTAATAACCAAAACATCGGCGGCACCCAGGCAAAAAGGTCTTCAAGGCCTGGTATCCCCTGAAAAGGTGATAACCATCCACCGCAAAACATAAGTGCAGATAGTACAGCTATCAAGATCATATTGGCATATTCAGCCATAAAGAATACGGAGAATGCCATCCCGCCATATTCAACATGGAAGCCAGCCACAATTTCAGATTCGCCCTCTGCCACATCAAATGGCGCACGATTTGTTTCTGCTAAACCAGAGATAAAATAGATAACAAATAATGGAAATAAAGGTAACCAGAACCAATGAATCACACTGCCTGTCTGGGAATTTACTATATCACCGAGGTTTAAACTTCCTGCAGCGACTAATACACCGACGAGTGCAAACCCCATTGCAATTTCATACGCAACAATTTGTGCTGCTGATCGCATCGCACCCAGAAAAGCATATTTAGAATTGGAGGCCCAGCCAGCAATAATGACACCGTAAACTGCCAATGATGTCAGTGCCAAGACATACAACAATCCAGCGTTGATGTTTGCTAATACTTTAGTATCGTCAAATGGGATGACGGCCCATGCTGCTAATGATGGGGCTAAAGAAAGTATCGGCGCCATAATAAACAGAGCCCGGTTTGATCCCGTAGGGACAATAATTTCCTTAACGATAAGTTTAACCGCATCAGCAATAGGCTGACCTAGTCCCCATAAACTAAAGCCAAAGAAGCCCACCCGATTTGGACCGATTCGTCCTTGAATAAAGCCTATGACCTTTCGTTCAAAATAAGTGAAGTAAGCAACCGTTAGTAACACGGGAACTAAAATAGAAAGAATTTTGACGACCGTCTGTAAAACAGTCAGCGCCTGAGCTTGATAATCAACAGGCAATAGTAGTGTTGTTATCGGTAACAAAACGTTTTGACTTATAAATTGATAGATTATCTCTAACATTGCATCAAGCCTTTCCGATCCTGATTGAACCAAATGATGCACCCAGATCAACCTGAGCCGGATGTGCCGATTGAATCAGAACACAATCATCAGGAACTCTATCATCAATGACTACTTTCAAATTAACTGCACTATCATCTTGTTCAACTTTTGCAGTATCAGCATCGCTTAGATTATTTTTATCCGCCAATGCCGTATTGATATGAATCGCACCATCAGAGACATTATCCGTTTGCTGTAATGAAACGGCACGTCGACAAATTGAATCAATCATATTCATCGGGGTTTCAGTAATGCGTTGTAAACCTGCACCATTTTTTTCGATAGCGACAGGCGAACGCCAGTGGTCCATATTCTCAGCCTTGATATCACCTATTATTTTTATCGCTTCGGCACTTACGTCTGCTGAAGACTGATATTCAAAACCATCCAGATTAAAGGTATTGCCTAGCACTCTTAACAATTTCCAGGCCGGTCTTGCTTCACCAAGAGGTGACACTGCCCCGGCAAAGCTTTGGCTAATGCCTTCATTATTTATATAGGTACCAGAGGTCTCGACAAATGCTGAAATAGGTAACATGACATCAGCATAATTTTCAATTTCATCACTTCGATATGCTGTTAATGAAACAACCAACTCAGCATCATTCATTGCTGTGCGTGCGGCACGACTATCCCAACAATCCAGTTCTGGTTCAACGCTCAGTAAGACATAAGCTTTTAATTTTGCTTGCACCATTTCATTGCTGTTCAAACCAACACTGGCACATTCTTTACCACCAGCATGACGATGCGGAACCGCACCAGCTAACCATGCGCCTGAAGTATTTGCCGCCTCGGATAAGTAACCCAACTTCGATTTACTAATCTTCGCGATCAAGCCCGCAAGTGTACGTAACAATGAAAATTGCGGATGTGCTGTTGCAGTATTACCCAATAAAACGATTGCGTTTTCCGAATCAATAAGTTTACTGGCTATTGTTCGATGAGTATCTGTAACATTCGCATTTTCAACACACTGTTTTGCTTCAGCATCAATGGAACCGTCGCTTGTTTCAAGAACTGCCTTTAATATAGACGCCAATTCAACCGACAACTGTTCGGGTGCAACAATACTTTTCGCTGCAAGTGGATAGTTATAGTCATAATCAACCGGATTCAAAAGCATAATAGCAGCACCTTTCAATGCAGCCTTACGCAGACGATGATTAATTATCGGTTGTTCCTTTCTAACATTACTACCTATCACGAGTGCTGATTGCAATGTCTCTAACTCTGAAACAGCTTGTCCCAAATAAGGAAACTGTGACACTGAATCTTGATCTGAGAAGTCAGCTTGTCTTAAGCGGGTATCAATATTATTAACACCAATATCACGTGAGAATTTCTGTAATAAATAAAGCTCTTCCAAGGTTGAAGAAGGCGACGCTAATATCCCTACCTGTTCTGCACTATGCGATTCAATAACACCATTCAGTTTTTCCTTAACGGCATCTAACGCAGTTTCCCAATCAACTTCTTTCCAGGAACCGTCTTCTTTGATCATTGGTGTTTGCAAACGATCATCGCTGTAAACACCTTCATAGCTAAATCGATCTCGATCTGAAAGCCATACTTCGTTGATTAATTCATTTTCAGCTGGTGCTACGCGTTTGACACGCTCACCTTTTACGTGAAAATGGATATTAGATCCTACTGAATCATGTGGTGCGATACCGTCTTTTTGTACCAGTTCCCAGGTTCTTGCAGAATAACGAAATGGTTTTGAGGTTAATGCACCAACAGGGCAAAGGTCGATAATATTGCCAGACAGTTCAGAGCTGACACTTTTTTCTATGTAAGTGCCGATCTCCATATTTTCACCGCGGCCAGTTGCGCCCATCTCACGTAAACCAGCCACTTCTTCACCAAAACGAACACACCGTGTGCAATGAATACAACGGGTAAGATCGGTTTGTATCAATGGTCCAATATTTTTATCTTTTACGACACGCTTCTTCTCTTGATATCGAGAAACATCGCCGCCATAACCCATGGCTAGATCTTGTAATTCACATTCACCACCCTGATCACAAATAGGACAATCCAGCGGATGATTAATCAATAAAAATTCCATGATTGATTTTTGTGCATCAACCGCTACTTTGGATTGCGTTTTAACGATCATGCCATCCATAACAGGAGTCGCACACGCGGGTAGCGGTTTTGGCGCTTTTTCAACTTCAACCAGACACATTCTGCAATTAGCAGCGACGGTTAACTTTTTGTGATAGCAGAAACGTGGCACATAGATGTCATTGGCATCAGTCACCTCAATCAGCATCTGTCCTTTTTCCGCCTTTAAGGACTTGCCATCTACTTCAATTGTTATTTGATCGTCTGACATACTATTAATACTATTAATTAAGCGGCCTCTGAGTCGTTGGCATGTCCTGAACCTACCATGCAACGTTTATGATCGATGTGATACTGGAATTCATCTCGAAATTGTTTAATAAAACTTCTCACAGGCCATGCAGCTGCATCACCGAAGGCACATATAGTACGTCCTTCAATCTTGCTCGCAACATCATCGAGTTTATCCAAATCGCCTTGTTCGCCTTTACCCTCTTCGATGCGTTTAACAACACGATATAACCAGCCGGTACCTTCACGACAGGGTGTACATTGTCCGCATGACTCTGAAAAATAAAAACGTGATAATCGTTCCAATGCCTTGACCATACAGGTCGTATCATCCATGACTATCACCGCACCAGAACCCAGCATAGATCCGGACTTGGCAATTGCATCGTAGTCCATATTAGTTTCAAGCATGACATCGCCATGCACTACCGGCATAGAACAACCACCCGGTATCACTGCTTTTAAACCTCGACCATCACGCACACCTCCAGCCATTTCCAATAACTTGGAAAACGGAGTGCCTAATGGAATTTCAAAATTACCAGGATTATTGACGTGTCCACTAACAGAAAAACATTTAACACCACCACTATTAGTCACACCTTTTTCAGCAAACCAATTACCGCCATTACGTATAATGTTAGGCACTGAAGCAAAGCTCTCAGTATTATTGATCGTCGTTGGCTTACCGTATAAACCAAAGTTTGCAGGAAATGGCGGTTTAAATCTTGGTTGACCTTTCTTACCTTCTAACGATTCAAGTAAAGCAGTCTCTTCACCACAGATATAAGCACCTGCGCCTAAACTTGCGTGTATATCAATACTAATACCGCTACCCAAAATATCATCGCCCAACAATCCTTCGCGACGTGCTTCTTTCAAGGCATTATCAAAACGCGGGAAAGGCTCATCCATAAACTCACCACGAATATAATTATAACCAACACTAGAACCTGTCGCATAACAAGCGATAGCCATCCCTTCAACGATTGAATGCGGGTTGAAACGAAGAATGTCCCGATCTTTACAGGTGCCTGGTTCACTCTCATCAGAATTACAGACAATATATTTTTGACCATCGAAATTTCGCGGCATAAAACTCCATTTCAAACCAGTCGGAAAGCCAGCACCGCCTCTACCCCTTAGACCAGAAGATTTAACTTCTTCGATAACATCTTCAGGAGGAATTTTATCATTAATTATTTTCTTCAACGCTTCATAGCCACCGACCTTCAAGTAATTTTCTAAGGTCCAGGGCTCATCAAACTGGAGCGTGGCAAAACAAACGCTGTTTAATTCCATAATATTAATCCAGGCTATCCAGAATCTCGTCGACCTTGTCAGTCGTTAGATTCTCGTAGTATTTATGATCGATCATCATCATTGGGCCACCACAACAGGCGGCTAAACATTCTTCTTCACACTTAATATAAAATTTCCCATCGGCGGTTGATTCACCAGTTTTAATGCCTAGCTTCTTCTCAATATGGTTGACGATGTCATCAGATCCCATGAGCAAACATGAAATATTAGTACACACAGAGATACTGTGTCGGCCTACTGGTTGTGTTTCAAACATGGAATAAAAAGAGGCGACTTCATAGACGGCGATATTCGACATACCGAGATAATCCGCAACGGCGTCCATTAATTCTGTTGTTAAATAACCATCGTTTTGATGTTGTGCTTCGCGTAAGGCTGCTAGAACGGCAGATTGCTTTCTGTCTTCAGGATATTTTTCCAACCACATATCGATCTCTGATCGAGTATGTTCTGAAAGTATAGTTTTAGTAGTTTCAGTCATTCTTTTACCTGTCGATCTCACCAAACACAATATCTTGAGTACCTATAACAGCAACCACATCGGACAACATGTGACCTTTAACCATCTCGTTCATTGAAGATAGATGAGCAAAACCAGGCGCACGAACTTTTAAACGATAAGGCTTATTCGCACCATCCGAAATCAAATAAATTCCAAACTCACCCTTAGGATGCTCCACTGCTGAATATACTTCCCCTTCTGGCACACAGTATCCTTCTGTGAATAACTTAAAATGATGGATCAATGATTCCATATCTTCTTTCATTTCTTCACGTTTAGGCGGAACCAACTTATGATCATCAAGAATAACGGGGCCTGGATTTTGTCTGAGCCAATCGACACATTGTTTTATAATACGATTAGATTGTCGCATCTCCTCAACACGAACCAGATAACGATCATAGCAATCACCATCAGTACCTACCGGTATATCAAAATCCATTTGATCATATACTTCATAAGGTTGTTTCTTTCTGAGGTCCCATTCGATACCCGAACCGCGTAACATCGGCCCAGTAAAACCTAATTGCAATGCGCGTTCAGGACTAACCACACCAATCCCAACCGTACGTTGTTTCCAGATTCGGTTATCAGTTAATAAGGTTTCGTATTCATCTATGCAGCCAGGAAAACGATCAGTAAACGAGGCGATATAATCCAACAACGAGCCTTGTCTATTTTCATTTAATCGATCGACCTCTTCTTGCTTATGCCACTTGGAAGATTCATATTTCGGCATCATTGAGGGCAAGTCTCGATAAACACCACCGGGACGATAATAAGTCGCGTGCATACGCGTTCCTGAAACTGCCTCATAGCAATCCATCAAGTCTTCCCGTTCACGAAAACAATAGAGGAACATGGTCATAGCACCGACATCAAGCCCGTGTGTTCCTAACCACATAAGATGGTTTAAAACACGCGTAATCTCATCAAACATGACACGAATATATTGCGCACGTAGCGGAGGTGTTACACCTAATAATTTTTCTATTGCCATGACATAGGCATGTTCATTGCACATCATGGAGACATAGTCGAGTCTATCCATGTAACCAATACTTTGATTAAACGGTTTACTCTCTGCCAGCTTTTCGGTTCCTCGATGTAATAAACCGATATGTGGATCAGCCCGCTCGATAACTTCACCATCCATTTCGAGGACGAGTCTAAGCACACCATGAGCTGCAGGATGCTGAGGACCAAAATTCATAGTCATATTACGAATCTCAGGCATCGTTTTGCTCCTCTGCAGGTGTGGCAAAGCGATTATCATCGCGAATTACCCTAGGTACCAATACTCTGTTTGTAATAGTAACCGGTTCATAGACCACTCGTTTTTTATCCGGGTCATAGCGAACTTCTACATTGCCTTCCAAAGGAAAATCTTTACGGAAAGGATGACCTATAAAGCCATAGTCTGTCAGAATCCGACGCAAATCCGGATGTCCCTCAAACAAGATGCCAAAAAGATCAAATGCCTCTCGTTCAAACCAATCGGCTGAACTCCAGATTCCTGATACTGAAGCAACACGAGGGTATTCATCAGATACATAACAGCGAAGTCGTAAGCGAATATTGTGGTTTATTGATAACAGATGATAGACAACAGCATAACGCTCATTGGTGTTATGACTATTTTCCTGATCATTTCCTTGGCGGCCACGACTAAAACCAGTAGAAGTTGTTTCCTGAGTAGACCAGTCGACTTGTCCATACGTTGAGTAATCAACACCGCACAGATCGGAAAGTTGCGTAAAAGCAAATTGTTCATCATCGCGTAATACTTTACACACTGACAACAAATCATCAGCGGCTAAGACTAATGTGACTTGATCACGATCAGTGATGCAGTGAATCAACTCATTGCTGAATCGCTCCCCAAGTTTTGCCGCGAGATTAGCGGTAGAATCCGTCATGCCTATAAATTATTTAGTGGTGTTATCGAGCTATTGTATTAGTTCGTTTTATCTTTTTTTGTAATTGTATTATTCCGAATAACAAGGCTTCTGCAGTTGGAGGACATCCCGGAACGTAGACATCAACAGGTACAATGCGATCACATCCTCTGACGACCGCATAAGAATAATGGTAATAACCACCACCATTTGCACATGAGCCCATAGAGATAACCCAACGAGGCTCCGCCATCTGGTCATAAACCTTGCGCAACGCTGGTGCCATTTTATTTACTAATGTTCCTGCTACAATCATTACATCAGATTGTCTAGGACTCGGTCTAAAGACAATGCCGAATCGGTCTAAATCATATCGCGAAGCACCAGCTTGCATCATTTCAACCGCACAACAAGCAAGACCAAAGGTCATTGGCCACATTGAGCCAGTTCGAGCCCAATTAATAAGGTTGTCGACACTAGTAGTGACAATACCTGATTCGTGAATTTTTTCCTCAGCACCCATTTTGCTTACTCCCAATCAAGCGCGCCTTTGCGCCATTCATAGATAAAACCAACTACGAGTACACCGAGGAATATCATCATTGCCCAGAATCCTGCCATGCCAATACCTTCCAACGCAACAGCCCATGGGAATAGAAATGCGATTTCAAGATCAAAGATTATAAATAGAATAGCTACGAGATAATAACGAACATCAAATTTCATACGGGCATCTTCAAATGCTTCAAATCCACATTCATACGGAGACTGCTTTTCCGAATCAGCGCGAGCGTGACCTAGTAATTTTCCTAAACCTAGCCCTAATCCAATTAATACTATGCCCATTACCAAACCGACAAAGGTAAATATAAGAATGGGAAAATAATTCGCCAACATTTGTTTATTCCAAAGATCTTTAAAAAAGTGAATTAATAGCTTCTAAGTATACTAACAAGATTCAAGCCAATCACCTAAAAACATTAATATTTTTTATATTATTATTACATTATCCAGTGTTGTATTAATTTCGTCATGATTAAAATCAAATATTAATTTAATTGCTAGATAAAAATCGATAGAAAATGGATCTGTGTTTTAAAAATGTGGGCAAAATCAGAACGGAGACAACAAATCTAACAAAATGAATTTTAATCTTAAAAAATTCATTAAATTATATTGTATTTTGTGATGTCGGACTCAAGCCACCACAAGATTACTCTGACAACAAGTCCAAAACCCTGAGCAACTTCAATCTATATTGATGCTGTGCTATCTATATCACAACTATCAGAAAGCATCTCCAGGGACACGCACCCAGCCTTCCATAAGAATGCGTGCACTACGACTCATTATCACTTTGGTAGCAGTCCATTGGCCATCATCCTGAGCAGCTTCAGCACCAACTCGCAGAGTTCCCGAAGGATGCCCGAAAGTTACCGCGTTCCGTTCACCACCACCCGCAGACAGGTTTACTAAGGTGCCTGGAATTGCTGCTGCTGTTCCGATAGCGACTGCAGCAGTACCCATCATGGCGTGATGTAACTTTCCCATAGATAGCGCACGAACATTTAAGTCGATATCTGCAGCATTAATTTGTTTGCCGCTGGAAGCAACATAAGCTGTAGCTTTGCCAACAAAAGCGACCTTGGGCGTGTGTTGTCGATCTGCGGCCTCTTCGATAGTTTCAATCAGACCCATGCGCACTGCACCGTAGGCTCGAATAGTCTCAAACATTGCTAATGCTTTGTCATCATTATTAATCGCTTCCTGCAATTCTGTTCCCTTATATGATATGTCTTCCGCATTTAGGAAAATGGTCGGTATACCGGCATTAATCATAGTGGCTTTGAATGTGCCAACACCCGGCACTTCTAAATCATCTATTAAGTTTCCAGTAGGAAAAATCGCACCTTCACCATCGGCAGGATCCATAAACTCGATCTTCACTTCCGCCGCAGGGAAGGTCACACCATCGAGTTCAAATTCACCCGTTTCCTGTACTTCGCCATTAGTAATAGGGACATGGGCAATAATGGTTTTTTTGATATTGGCCTGCCAGATACGCACGATAGCAATTCCATTCTCTGGAATACGGCTAACATCAACTAGTCCATTGCTGATCGCAAATGAACCTACCGCTGCTGTCAGGTTGCCACAATTACCACTCCAATCGACGAAGGCCTTATCGATAGATACCTGACCAAACAGATAATCAACATCATGATCCGGCTGACTGGTTTTCGATAGAATGACTGTTTTGCTGGTACTGGATGTCGCCCCACCCATACCATCGGTATGTTTTCCGTAGGGATCCGGGCTGCCGATCATGCGTAACAATAGGGCATCGCGTGCAGCACCCGGCACCTGTGCCGATTCTGGTAGGTCTTCAAGATTAAAGAACACGCCTTTGCTGGTGCCGCCTCGCATGTAAGTGGCGGGGATCCTGATCTGGGGTACATGGCTCATGTTTATTCTCCCGCTTAAGCCGCGTTGGATTCAAGGAAGTCTTGTGCAAAACGTTGCAGGACACCACCGGCTGCATACACATGTACTTCTTCGGCAGTATCAAGACGGCAGGTCACAGGAATCTCAGCAGTTTCGCCGTTGGCACGAGTCATCACGACGGTCAGATCCGCACCCGGTGAAATTTCACCATTCACATCGTAAGTCTCTGTACCATCTATAGCATAAGTATTACGATTATCACCTGCCTTAAATTCTAGTGGTAAGACCCCCATACCCACCAAGTTTGTACGGTGGATACGTTCAAAACCTTCAGCCACAATGACTTCCACACCGGCCAGGCGAACACCTTTAGCTGCCCAGTCACGGGAAGAGCCCTGTCCGTAGTCAGCACCAGCGATAATAATCAACGGCTGCTTACGTTCCATATAGGTTTCTATGGCCTCCCACATACGGCTCTCTTTACCTTCGGGCTCGATGCGGGTCAAAGAACCCTGCTTCACTTCTCCATTATCATCACGGCACATCTCGTTTAACAATTTCGGGTTAGCAAAAGTTGCTCGCTGTGCAGTGAGGTGATCGCCTCGATGGGTTGCATAAGAATTAAAGTCTACTTCTGGTAAACCCATCTTATCCAGATAGGCACCCGCAGCACTATTCAACATAATCGCATTAGAAGGAGACAGATGATCGGTAGTGATGTTGTCGCCCAGTACTGCAAGTGGGCGCATACCCTTCATCGTACGCTCACCCGCAAGCGCGCCTTCCCAGTAGGGAGGTCGACGGATATAAGTGCTCTGGGGACGCCAGTCATACAATGGGCTTTCGGCTGTTGCTCCTTTAACCAAATTGAACATTGGAGTGTAGATCTTCTTGAACTGTTCAGGCTTAACACTTTCTTTAACAATCGCATCGATCTCTTCATCGCTAGGCCAGATATCTTTCAGCGTAACAGGATTACCTTTCTGATCTTTGCCAAGTACATCCTTCTCGATGTCAAAACGAATGGTACCGGCAATGGCGTAGGCAACCACCAGCGGTGGTGAAGCAAGAAAGGCCTGCTTGGCATATGGATGAATACGACCATCAAAGTTGCGGTTACCTGAGAGTACGGCTGTAGCGTACAGGTCACGGTCGATGACTTCTTTTTGAATATCAGGATCCAACGCACCACTCATGCCATTACATGTAGTACAGGCGAAAGCGACGATACCAAAGCCGAGCTTTTCCAACTCGGGCAACAGGCCCGATTCTTCCAGGTAAAGTTGGACTACCTTGGAACCCGGTGCAAAGGAAGATTTAACCCAGGGCTTACGTATTAAACCCAGTTCATTTGCTTTGCGTGCTATCAGACCAGCAGCAACCATATTGCGCGGGTTACTGGTATTGGTGCAGGAAGTAATCGCCGCGATGATCACCGCGCCATCGGGCATTTTGCCTTCTGCCTCTTCCGCGTTTGCCTTGTCGAGTCCAACCGCGATACCGCGTGATTCCAGATCCGAAGTCGGTAAACGTCGATGCGGATTTGATGGTCCCGCCATATTACGGCAGACCGTTGACAGGTCAAATGTTAGTACACGACCATACTCAGCCTGCTTAAGATCATCAGCCCACAGGCCCGTTACTTTGGCGTAGTTTTCTACTAATGCGACTTGTTCTGGTTCACGACCTGTCAGTTTTAGATAATCAATAGTCTGCTCGTCGATATAGAACATGCCAGCAGAGGCACCATATTCCGGCGTCATATTTGAGATTGTCGCGCGGTCACCAATGGTCAGCCCGGCGACACCTTCACCAAAGAATTCAAGGTAGGCCGAGACTACTTTTTCATTGCGCAGAAATTCGGTTATTGCTAATACGATATCAGTCGCTGTTATACCGGGTTGGCGCTTGCCGGTGATATTGACACCGATAATGTCCGGTAGACGCATCATAGAAGGACGACCCAACATTACGGTTTCGGCTTCAAGACCACCAACGCCAATTGCAATAACACCTAAAGCATCAACATGAGGCGTATGACTGTCGGTACCGACGCAGGTATCGGGATAAGCCACACCATTACGTGACTGGATCACCGGAGACATCTTTTCCAGATTGATCTGGTGCATGATGCCATTACCAGCTGGTATTACGTCTACGTTTTCAAACGCCGTCTTAGTCCACTCGATAAAGTGAAAACGGTCTTCATTACGTCGATCCTCGATGGCACGATTTTTTTCAAACGCATCTGCTTCAAAACCACCGTGTTCAACGGCTAGAGAATGATCAACGATCAACTGTGTAGGCACCACTGGGTTAACCTTGGCCGGATCACCACCTTGATCTGCAATCGCATCACGCAAACCAGCCAAATCAACCAACGCAGTCTGTCCCAAAATATCATGGCAAACAACGCGTGCTGGATACCATGGAAAATCTAGATCTTGTTTACGATCGATAATTTGTTTCAGGGAGTCTGTCAGTGCCGTAGGATCGCAGCGACGCACAAGCTGCTCGGCCAATACCCGGGATGTATAAGGTAAACTCGCATACGCACCGGGCTTAATTGCTTCAACCGCTTCACGGGTATCGAAATAATCCAGCTCAGAATTAGGCAAGGGTTTACGGTAATTGGTATTCATATTATCTACTCTCATTTTTGGGGTTTTTACTATTTACAAGAACCTGTTCTGCAATTGCTGGGTGTACGTCGTCAAAACCTTTTGGACAGGTAGCGGTTTGATTTAAGAGACACATTAGTTCATCAATAGGTTATGTGCTTCACTTGTTGTTTATCGTAATGCATTTGTCGTCTCATCGCTAACGTGTTTTGTTTGATTAGCTCTCGTTGACTTAGTATTTCTTCGCCACGCCCATAAAAGACATCAGCCGGTGTCAGGTTATCAAGTGATTCATGATAACGCTCATGGTTGTAATAACTCACAAAACGCTGCAACTGTTCCTCCAGTTCCCCGGGGAAATAATAGTGGTGAAGTAATATCTGATTCTTCATTGAACGATGCCAGCGCTCTATCTTGCCTTGTGTTTGTGGATGATAAGGTCGACCTCGAGTGTGCGTCATACCGTTTTCTTCAAGGTAATCGGCTAATTCACCGGAGATATAACACGGGCCATTGTCACTGAGTAAACGCGGTTTATGATTTACCTTTACTGTATCAAGTCCCGTAAAGCGTAAGGCGTCATCCAGCGTATCAGAGACATCACGGCTACTCATGCCCGTACATAAACGCCAGGCAATAATGTAACGTGAGTAATCATCTAATACCGTGGATAAGTAATACCAACCCCAACCGATAATCTTGAAATAGGTAAAATCCGTTTGCCACATCTCATTCACGCGCGTAGTGGGCTGTTGAAACTTATCACTGGCCTCCATCAGGATATAGGCCGGACTGGTAATTAAGTCTTGTTCTTTCAGCAGCCTGTACACCGTGGATTCTGAGACGAAGTAAGCCTTGTTGTCAGTGTAATTTACGGCTAACTCTCGTGGAGACAAATCAGGCTTCTCTAAGGCTAACTCAATAACGGCTTCACAGTGGTCTTCGGTGATTTTATTCCATACCGCATGGGGAATCGGCTTCTTGTCTTCCAAGCCATCAACGCCATTCTCTTCATAACGTTTGAGCCAGTTGTAAAAAGTGGACTTATGAATGTCCAGCCGAGTCAGCGTTTGTCGAACCGACAGATCTGAGTTCTGTACCAGTTGAATAATCTCGACTTTATCCGATGCTAAGTACCTCATATATCGTCCTCCCCATCCCCGAGCACGCTTTTTTTAAGCAGCCGATTCTCCATGACTACTTCGCCTAAGGTTTCTTTCAGCGCAGATGTTTCAGCACGCAGTTCTTTGACTTCATCTGAGGTCGCTTCACGTACGATATCGCCTGATAAACGTTTCTTACCTGCCTCCAGAAAGTCTTTCGACCAACGGTAGTAAACATTTGGGTTTAGTCCTTCCTTGCGACATAGCTCAGCGATGCTTTCTTCGCCACGTAAGCCTTCAAGTACGATACGAATTTTTTCTTCTGCTGAATATTTTTTACGGGTGCGTCGACGAATATCGCGCACAGTATGTTCTACACTTCTTTTACTTGTCATCATCGTTTCCTCTTGGGTTAACGATGAACTAAAACTATCTCTTAGAGAATCAGGCTAGTTGGTCCACATGGTGCTGACGGGGTACAGCATACCAAGTCAAAAGCCTCATTTTTTTCAGGCAACAACTCATATTCAACAAACGCCTCCATATTTCTATCATTATTCATAGCTTCTAACAATTGCTCTTTTGCCCAACCATTATTTTCTATTTGATCTTGTATAAATGATTCTCTTTCGGACTCAAAATATTGCTCTATCATCCAATCTATAGTTTCTGCAGCAAAAACTATTTCATCACTGTTTCTGTCTTTCAGTAAGTGTCTAGCACGCCAAACAATGTCTGGCAAACGGCTTAAAGGATAGTAAGGGACTACTCCATTTTTAGGCTCTAGAAATGTAAATTGATCATAGAAACTCATAAGAATACTTAGTAAAGTTTAGTTATTATTGGATTATATGGGCTTTACAGTACATTAGTTAATGTAATGATTTATAGCGAACAGTTGATGACCCGACATGGATTATAGTCATTGATTTATAGCGATAATTTCAGCCCCACCTTTTAACTTATCAAGATAATCCGCCCATTCCTGCATCATTTTCTTTCTTTCTTCTAGATGCGAAGTTCGATTGTACGCACGACCATTAGGGTCACGAACAGCATGAGCTAATTGGTGTTCGATAAAGTCAGGACGAAACCCTAACACTTCATCAAGCAGTGTGCGTGCCATGGCTCTGAATCCATGGCCGGACATAACCTCTTTGGGTATACCCATTGCTCTCATAGCGACCAAAACAGCATTATCACTCATAGGCCGTTTAGTTGTTCTCTGACTAGGAAAAACATATAGCCCCTTCCCTGATACGGGCTTTATTTCGCTCAATATTGCTATGGACTGTCTTGATAATGGAACAATATGTGGCGTATTCGTCTTTGTGATGGTAAATCGCCATTCAGCCTGCTCTAGGTCAATATCCTCCCATTTTGCCTGTCTCAGTTCTCCAGGGCGGACAAATACCAATGGCGCCAGTTGCATTGCACATTTAACGATTATCGAGCCCTCATAACCATCAATTGATTTAAGTAAGTCTCCCACTTTTACAGGATCCGTAATCGCTGCTCGATGCTCTACTTTTTCAGGCGGGAGCGCCCCTCTTAAATCCCGGCAGGGATCAGTAGGTGCTTTACCAATAGCAACGGAATATCTAAATATTTGGCTACAGCAGGAAAGTGCACGGTGAGCGCTATGCAATTTACCATTATTTTCTATGCGTCGAAGTACAGAGAGGATGTCTTTAGCGGTTATTTGGGAAATTGGTTTCTGACCAACCCATGGAAAGATATTGCGTTCTAGCCTTTTCAATAGTTGTTCAACATGCCGCTTACTCCAAATGTGGGACTGTTTGGAGAGCCACTCTCGCGCAATCGCCTCGAAGGTATTGGAGGTAATTTCCAGTTCGGCTTCTTTTAGGGATTTTTTGTGCTCACCTGGGTCAATACCATCAGCGAGTAATCTCCTCGCATCATCACGGCGGTCTCTTGCCATTTTGAGACTAACATCTGGGTACACGCCATGTGCCAGCCGTTTTTCCTTACCCTGAAAGCGGTATTTCTGGCGCCAGTATTTACCCCCTTTTGGGGTGACTTCCAGGTAGAGACCTCCCCCGTCGGCCATTTTGATAGCTTTATCGGATGCTTTGACATTCTTGACTGCTGTATCGCTCAGCTTCATTGGGGGCACCTATTTTCATAAAATATGTAGATGGCCCCAAATATGCCCCCTTATGCCCCCACATGTCAATGAATCAAGTGATACGTCCTCGGACTATAAAGCGGCTTAAAACCTTTGTTTTATTACCTTACAGGACTTACTTGGATTTTACTGGACTACTAATTGGTGCCGATGGGCGGACTCGAACCGCCACGGGATTACTCCCACTACCCCCTCAAGATAGCGTGTCTACCAATTCCACCACATCGGCTACATATAGAACTATTGATTATTGTGCAGGTAAGCTTGGCAGGTCTGAATCCAGTTGCTCACTTTGTTCTTCCATAACCGCAGGGATATCTTGTTCTATTGCTTGTTGCTCCATTACGATACCCGGCTGATCTAATAAGCTAGTCGGCACTGTCTGGATATTCTGCGTGGCAAGATAGGCGAGAAACAAACTGTTACCCAAAAACACAATAGCGAGGCCTGTCGTAATCTTAGTCAAAAAGCTTGCTGAACCTGAGCTTCCAAAAACGGTTGAAGATGAACCACTACCAAAAGCAGCACCTGCATCTGCACCTTTTCCGTGTTGGATCAGAATTAATCCAATCAAAGCTACAGAGACGAGCACTTGTAATACAAATAATAATGTATGTGTTGTTTCCATTTTGTTACCTACCTCACAGAGTGACAGATAGTCAGAAAATCATCTGCGACGAGTGATGCCCCGCCAATCAGACCTCCATCAATATCTGCTAATTCAAAAAGTTGTTTCGCATTATCCGCTTTAACACTACCGCCATAAAGTATCCTGACGCCTTCTGCGGTTTCATGATCATGTCTTGCCAGACGTAATCGTATAAATTCGTGTACTTCTTGTGCTTGTTCCGGTGTCGCCGTTTTACCGGTTCCTATCGCCCAAACGGGTTCATAGGCAATGACGGCTGCTTTGAAGGCCATAATGCCAGCCAATTCAATAACGGCATCCAGCTGTCTGGCGATGACTTCTTCCGTACAATTTGATTCGCGTTCTTCCAACAATTCGCCGATACATAATATAGGTATCATCCCATTTGCCTGCACAGCGATAAATTTTTCTGCTACGCGCACATCATTTTCGCTATAAAGCATCCTACGTTCAGAATGCCCAACAATCACATATTCACATGCAAAATCCTTGAGCATTGACGGTGCTACTTCTCCGGTATATGCACCACTTTCCAGGTGTGAGACATTTTGTGCCCCAAGCCGGATATCGGTCTTTTCCAGTAGCCCAGCCAATTCAGCGACATAGACATACGGCGGGCAGAGTAGCACTTCTGCTTCTGTGCCTTCTGAAACACCCTGAGATATGGCAGCTACAAGTTGGCCAATGCTCTCAAGTGAACCGTTCATCTTCCAGTTGCCTGCGACCAAAGATTGACGTTTTGACATAGCCTGATGGCCCTATAGTAAAAGGCCGCAAAGGTTACAGAGTGGACGCTACGAAATCAATATATTCCCCCATTATATTCAATTTATATTGAATTTGGAGCCTCTACATGACAATGCTTACAATTTGCTTCACCGGAACACTTCTCCTTTGCATGCCGGACTATGAGCGCATGGTATTCCTTATATATAGAAACATCCGGATCCAAAGAAGATTCACACGATAAGCGAAGTGTCTCATAAGGCTCATCGCCACTGATTGACAACACTTTTTTAAATAGTCGTCGGCTATAGGTATCAATAACAAATACCGGCCGTTCAAAGGCATAAAGCAGTATGTCATCCGCTGTTTCCGGGCCAATTCCATTCACGCCCAGCAGACGATGGCGTAAATCAGGATTATCGAGTTGATGTAATCCTTTGAATCGGCCTGAATCGACAAACCATTTTGTGTAATTTTTAAGTCGTTGTGACTTTACATTAAAATACCCTGACGGATAGATTAGCTCTGCCAACTTATCATCTGGCAGAGCAATTATCGAATGTATGTTTAATGCGTCCGCTTGTTTAAGGTTTTGAATCGCTTTTTCAACATTTGTCCAAGCTGTGTTCTGCGTCAGGATAGCGCCGATCATGATTTCAAAAGGTGTATCTGCTGGCCACCAATGCTGTGGGCCATAGGCATTGAATAAACGATTATATAATTCTTCGAGTTGCTTACGAACAGAACTCATGATGGTGCCGTCTCTTTAAAGACAAGTGAATAGACTATCGCCGTCTTTTTTTTGTATCTGTATCTGGGTCTGTATTGACGCTTGCTGCTTCTAGTAAAGCTTTGATTTCATCTTCTTCAAGACGCCAATGTTGTCCCACCCTTTTTTTGCGCGGCAATATGTAAGGCCCGAACCGGGTTCGAATCAGACGAGTTACCTTAAAACCCTGAGACTCCCACAATCGGCGCACTTCACGATTACGCCCTTCCATAATCACAACGTGATACCAATGATTTGCACCTTCACCACCTGAATCGACAATATCAGTAAACTTCGCCATCCCATCTTCAAGTTCGACGCCATCACGCAATGCCTGCATCTGTGCCTTATCTGCTCGACCAAAAATACGCACGGCATACTCACGTTCTATCTGACTAGACGGATGCATCAATTTATTGGCCAGACTTCCATCCGTGGTAAATAACAATAAACCCGTTGTATTCATATCTAATCGACCGATGTTTATCCATCGTCCATCTCTTAATCCGGGTAGATTTTTGAAAACATTATTACGCCCTTTTTCATCTTTACGTGTACAGATCTCACCAGTGGGTTTGTAATACGCAATAACTTTTGGTTTAGACTCACGTTGTTGGTGCAAACGAATTTGGCGGGAATTTATAACGATACGATCTTTATGATCGATTTGTTGACCAAGAACTGCCAATTTACCGTTAACGGTAATCTTTCCGTCGCGAATAAGGGATTCTATTTCGCGCCTTGAACCATGACCAGCATTGGCAAGAACCTTTTGAATACGCTCTGTCATTGAAAATCTGCAGTGATTGGTGAACTATTCAATTTGTAAAAGGGATTACCTTTGCGCCCTCTTCTGTAACTTCTTCATCACTTGCTGCTTCGCTAGTGACAATTTCTTCTGCGTCGTCTGCTTCTTCAGGTTCAGTAGTAATTGATTCCTCGACGAGTTCTTCATCATCCTCAGTAGCTACTTCATCCAGTATTTCTTCTGCCGACTCTTCAATCGTTTCAGGTTCAGAATTAATTGAATCCTCATCCTCTACATCAACATTCTTAGTATCATCTTTTTCTTTTTCAGCGGCTGACTTCGCTTCACCTTCCAGGGCTTCAAAAAGGTCAGGATTGATTGAATCGAAATCCTTGATGTCTGCCAATGCAGGAAGATCCGATAATTTCTTAAGATTAAAATAATCAAGAAAGGCCTTGGTTGAAACTAATAACTCTGGCTTACCCGGAACATCTCGATGGCCAACGCCTTTAATCCACTCACGTTCAAACAACGTCTTAATGATAGTACCACTGACACTAACACCACGTATTTCTTCAATCTCTCCGCGTGTAATTGGTTGTCGATAGGCAATGATTGCCAGTGTTTCAAGTAATGCACGCGAATATCGTGGTGGACGTTCATCAAATAGATGATTAACCCATGGGGCATATTCATCTCTAGCTTGAACGCGAAAACCACTGGCAATTTCAGCCAACTCTATTCCACGTCCCAAGTAGTCTTGTTGTAATTCTTCTAACGCCGCACGAATATCATTACGCTCGGGTTCTAAAGTTTGTTCACTCTCAAACAAATTTAATATTGATGCAATGCTAAGTGGCTTTGTTGAAACCATCAATGCTGCTTCGATAATGTTTTTAATTTTTTCCTGACTCATGATGCTGCCTTAACATAAATTGGTCCGTTGACTTCATTTTGTACAAGTTGAATTAATGAATCCTTCACAAGCTGCAGTATAGCTAGTAGCGAAACAATCACACCACCCCGCCCTTCTTCAACACTGAACAAATCTTCAAAATCAGTAAAGGTATCCGGGTTTACTTTTTCCAATACGATTCCCATACGCTCACGAACAGATAGTGCTTCACGATGAACCATATGGTGTGAAAACATCTCTGCGCGTTTTATCACTTCTGCAAACACACGTAGTATTGAATCCATAGAAACTTCCGGTGGTTCATGGCTAATCTTACGTCCGGGGAATTCTGCAACAGTCGCAAACAAGTCACGCTCATAACGTGGCAACTCGTCAATTTTCTCTGCGGCCTGTTTGTAGCGTTCGTATTCTTGTAAACGCCGGATTAACTCTGCCCTTGGATCGTCTTCATCTTCTTCTTCCGTATGACGTGGCAATAACATCCTTGATTTAATCTCGGCCAGCATTGCTGCCATCAACAAATACTCGCCTGCTAATTCGAGTTGCAGGGTTTCCATCAAATCGATATACGACATGTACTGCTCGGTTATCTTCGTCAACGGTATATCAAGAATATCGATGTTTTGTTTTTTAATAAGATATAACAATAAATCGAGCGGCCCTTCAAATGCTTCAAGAAAGACTTCCAGCGCATCGGGCGGGATATATAAGTCTTTCGGCAATTCCGTCATTGGCGCGCCCTGAACCAGAGCAAACGGCATTTCATCTTGACTGGTTTTGGTTGTTTCGATTTCTTCGTTCATCATTTATTTCGAAGTTTTAGAGATTATCGGTAGATAAGCCCCATTGAATCCCGGACTTCTTCCAGAGTTTCCCGAGCAACATCGCGGGCGGCTTCACATCCATCTGCAATAATACCGCGAACGGTCTCTGGATCATTCATATATTCATTAGCACGTTCTCGAATGGGTTGTTGTTCCTCCAAGATAGCCTCAATCAATGGTTTTTTACAGTCGAGACAGCCTATTTTAGCATTTGTGCACCCGTCAACGACCCAGTTTTTCAGATCATCATCAGAATAGACCTGATGCAGATTCCATACGGGGCACTTATCGGGCTCGCCCGGATCAGTTAACCTGACTCTGGCCGGATCAGTGGGCATCGTCCTTAACTTTTCTTCAACAACACTCGGGTTCTCCCGTAATGAAATCGTATTGCCATAGGACTTGGACATCTTTTGTCCATCTAGCCCCATCATTTTTGACGCCGGTGTTAATAGGGCCTGCGGTTCTGGGAATATCGCCTTGCCGAACCCCATCCAGATAACCCGATAAGCGTTCACGATCACCGATACTGATATTCTGCTGTGACTCAAGTAATGCCCTTGCCTTTTCCAAGGCATCAGCCTCGCCCTGCTCTTGATAACTGCGACGTAAATCATAATAAAGCCGGGCATTTTTTTTACCCATCTTTTTGATTGCAGCCTCTACTTTTTCCTTCAAAATCATGCTCCCGTCCATAGAAATGATTGAAACGTCGCACCACTTCGCGCGCTAACTCGACATGCGAGACTTGATCTTCACCGACAGGCACATGTCCCGCTTTATACATAATAATGTCGGCCGTTTGTAGCAGCGGATAACCTAAGAAACCCATAGGTCGTCAGGTCTTTATTCGATCAGTTTTTCTTGTTGATCCTTATAACTCGGTACTCTCTCCAACCAACTCAGCGGTGTACTCATGCGAGTAACAATATGTAATTCCGCATGTTCAGGTACTCGCGATTGTATGAATAATTTGGCTGCACCCGGGTTAACGCCAACTGCAAGCCAATCAATAACCATATCCCAGACACTTTTTTCTATAATTGAAGGATCTTCGTATTCCGTCGTCAAGGCGTGCCAATCCGCAACAAAAAAGAAACATTCATATTCCTGTTGTAGATCCAGCCAGTTTTTAAGAACACCATGATAATGACCTAGATGCAGTTGACCTGTCGGGCGCATGCCGGACAAGACCCGCTGTTTACCAGTTGTAGACAATCAACAACCTCCTGTGGTCGTTTTAATAAGGGGATGTAGCAAAAGAAACGCATTATACCCAGACTGCCAAGTCGTGACAGAATTTTGTATGACTAATTTAGAGCTAAGTCAGCAATGCCCTAGACCTTCTCGTAATATAACTGGCTCATCACCAGTCATATCAAGGATTGTCGTAAAATCCAGACCACCTGCTTCGCCATCAATAATCAAATCCACTTGCTTGCCAATCTTTTCATCAATGACATCCGGCTCGGTTTCTGGCAACTCTTCATTGGGTAAGACCAGACTAATACTAATCATTGGTTCACCTAGAGTCGCCAATAAGGCCAGTGAGATTGGGTTATTCGGGATACGAATACCTATTGTTTTACGTTTTGGATGCTGTAATCGTTTTGGGACATCACGCTTTTGCCTTCAAGATGAAAGTGAACGGTCCTGGCGTCATTGACTTCATCATACGAAAGGCAGAGTTGTTAACCGAGGCATAGGATGCTATTTCAGACAGATCTCGACAAAACAGCGTCATATTTTGCTCTGCCGGAATTTGCACGCAGCTTTCGAATCCTTCCAGAGCTGTTTTTTCTCCCATACAACAACCCAGGGCATAGGATGAGTCGGTCGGATAGACAATGACGCCACCATCGACGAAGGATAGCGATTGCTTGCGATATCAGGCGTGCCTGAGGGTTCTCATTGTGTATTTTAAAATATTGCGCCATATATGTGGTCAGATTAAAAATTAGGTTATGATTGTAGTTCACATCCAACTTACTTAAAGATTCATGAAATTCCTGTTTGATTTTTTCCCGCTATTGTCGCCTTCTCTTATCGCGTTCTATTATCCCTGAAGATAGAGAGCAAGGCATCTACCTTGCGATATACACGTAATCATCGTCGCATCTGCCATTCAGATTCTGCCTCTATTGGTTGGTGGCTACAAGAAATTTGAAAAAATGCACTTCATCACCTTTGCTCTGACCTTGGTTATTATGGTCGGTAGCTAACTCTTTATTTTGCATGATGAACGTTTCTTTAAATGGAAACCGACGGCAGTAAACTGGTGCTATTCGCACTTGCGTTATTCCTTGGAAGTCAGTTTCTTGGTCATAAACCACTCTTCCGCAGAATGATCGATCATGGCGGAAGACATACTCATAGTGCCCGGATCAGGTATGGCGAAATATAAATTTGATGCTGGGTCTGTATTTTTTATCTGTATCTGGTGCTGCTAATCTCTACGTTGCCTATAATTTTAGTACGGAATTTTGGGCCAATTTCAAGGTGTTTGGATTATTAGGCCTGACATTTATTTTTGCTATTGGTCAGGCAGTCTACATGTCACGATTTATAAGCGAAGTCGAGGAGGAAAAAAAATAATCATGTTCTACTGCAATCATCAGTCAAGATATAGAAAATAGTCTTGAAAAAAGAATGGGGGCCAGACCTGAGCATGTGCAACGGCTTCAAACATTGCAAGATGAAGGGACGTCTGTTGCTTGCTGGACCACATCCTAATATCGATAGTGAAGATCCAGGACCAGCAGGTTTCAGTGGTAGCCTGATTGTTGCAGAATTTGATTCTTTGCAAGCAGCACAAACATGGGCAGATGCCGATCCTTATATCGCTGCCGGGGTTTATGAAAACGTAATCGTAAAGCCCTTTAAGAAAGTATTTCCCAGTGCCTGAATCTGATCGCACAGAAATGATCCGTCGTTGTGATCGAAGCCGAGCTTGCGCCAATTCAGAACTCGAGATTATCGATGAGTCGCATCTGCACGCCGGACATAGCGGGCATGGTGGTGCGGGACATTTCAAGGTGCAAGGATAGTGTCTGATAAATTTAACGGCCAACTACCCTCTTGCTCGTCACCGCATGGTCTATGCCGCTGTCGATAGCCTTAATGCCGGCCGAAATCCATGCGCTGAGTATTGAAGCTCTAGCGTCTCACTGGTGAGAATAGTTAACGTGTCGTTTACATTAAACCTTTTCTTAAAATGGCCCGGCGGGAAGTTCAAATTGCTCGACCGGATTCGCAGCCGCCTCGACTCAGGGAAGCGTCTGGTTGAACCCTTCGTCGGTTCCGGCGCTGTTTTTTTGAATGCCGGTTTCAAAAAACACTTATTGGCCGATACCAATCCCTGACCTTGATCAACCTGTATCTACCATGTCCAGGACAGAACGGTGCTGACTTTGACTAAGTACTGTCAAGCGTTTTTTTACGCCGGAGAACAATTCTGAAGCACGCTACTACTGACTTCAGGGAACAATTCAATCGCAACATCAGATGTCAGGTTTAAATCGGCCCTTTTCTTATATCTGAATCAGACACTGTTATAACGGTCTATGCCGTTACAATTCAAAACATGAATTTAATACTCCATTCGGTCGCTACAAAAAACCGTATTTTCCAACAAAGGAACTAGACGCTTTTCATCTAGGCATCAAAGTCAGCTAAATTTATTCATGCCAGCTTTGTGGACACGATGAAAAAAGCCCGAGAAAAGGTGATGTCGTCTATTGCGACCCGCCCTATGTTCCATTGTCAAAGACTGCCTGTTTTACCGATTATTTCTCCGGTGGCTTTGCCTGGAAAGAACAGATCGAGCTGGCTGAATGGGCAGGCAAGCTTGCCCAGCAAGGGTATCCCTGTCATCATTTCTAATCACAATACCGACAATACGCGCGCACTGTACAAAGATGCCGGTGCAGACGACGGAACGCTTCATGGTCAGAAGGACTATCAGCTGCGACACACGTAACCGCGGCAAGGTTGAAGAGCTACTCGCCGTGTTCCAATAAATTATATTTATGTCTGACACACTAAAACTCACTGAACAATTAATTAATCGACAATCCAGTCACACCTGATGATGCTCGGCTGTCAGAAGTTAATTGCTGAACGTCTGGAGATAGCTAGGTTTCAAGGCTACGCACTTGCGTTTTGATGATGTCGATAATCTCTGGCTTACGCACGGTGAGTCCTGGGCCCGTGTTTGCCTTTGCTGGTCACACTGATGTCGTTCCAACAGGCCCACTGGAAGAATGGAAAACCGATCCCTTCAAACCTGAAATCATCGACGGTCATGCTTTATGGCCGCGGCGCTGCCGATATGAAAGGCGGTATTGCTGCCATGGTGACGGCGACAGAGACAATTTGTACAAACCCATCCTGACCATAACGGCACAATTGCTTTCCTGATTACCAGTGATGAAGAAGGTCCCTCAATCAACGGCACGCGTAAGGTCATTGAGTACCTGAATGATAACGACATCAAAGATTGACTGGTGTATCGTCGGCGAACCTTCCAGTGATAAGCAACTTAGCCGATACGTAATTCGTATTGGTCGTCGTGGTTCTTTGAATGCTATATTAACCATTAAAGGAATACAGGGGCATGTCTGCTTTCCTGAACTCGCCGAGAATCCAATTCATAAAGCGAGTCATTTTCTTGCAGATATATCATCAATTGAATGGGATCAAGGTAATGATTCGTTTCCAGCTACTTCGTTTCAGATATCAAATATAAATGCCGGCACAGGAGTTGAAAACGTTATCCCTGGTGCAGTAAAACTGTTATTTAACTTTCGTTTTTCAACAGAGCTTACTGAAGATGATTTAAAGATCAAAAGTCACCGCATTATTAGAAAAGCATGATTTAAATTACGATATACAATGGAAATTATCAGGACACCCTTTTTTAACCAGTAGCGGCAAACTGGTTGATGCCACTTGTGACGCAATTAAAACTGTTTGTGGTATAGACACAGATTGTTCCACCGGCGGCGGCACATCAGATGGGCGATTTATTGCACCCACGGGTGCTGAAGTTATTGAGCTTGGTGTAAGTAATGACACTATTCATAAAGTTAATGAATGCGTCAAAGTTGATGACCTTGAAACATTAACAAACATTTACACAATATTCTTGAACAACTACTTAAAGATTAAGAAATGATAGAAAAATTTATAGAACGAACTTTATTTTCCAGTCGCTGGTTACTTGCGCCTATTTATCTTGGTTTATCTTTTGCTCTGATTGCATTAGGCATCAAATTTTTTCAGGAATTAATTCATACATTCACTATAGTCATTTCTATGAGTGAATCAGATTTGGTTCTTTCTATCCTGTCACTGATTGATATGTCACTGGTGGGAAGTTTGATTGTCATGGTTATGTTCAGTGGTTATGAAAACTTTGTATCAAAAATTGATCTCGATGAAGGCGATGAAAAACTGGATTGGCATGGCAAGCTGGATGCAGGAACACTGAAACTGAAAGTTGCTGCATCTATTGTCGCAATCTCATCAATTCACTTGTTACAAAAATTTATGGAAGTCAGTCAGATACCTGATAACAAATTAATGTGGTATGTCATCATTCATATGACTTTCGTTGTTTCAGCATTGCTACTTGCCTATCTTGATAAGATTGCCTTTGCCGGTCACAGAACACATTAATTGAAATCAGACAGAGGAATGGCAGCTAACATTTCATACTCAATCGCCGCTTCGGACTTCCTCTACTTAGCCTCCTGATTCCTTCTATCTCCCGCATCCATGCAGTCGTGTCCTCTCACGACACCGCTTAAAGCGCCTACTGTTGGTGTCGGTAAAATAACCCTAACATTACATTCCTGTAAATAAAAAAAACCGGAGCAAGCTCCGGTTTTTGTGTACTTCTCGAGTTACGAAAAATTATTTTTCGTCGAACTGTGCTTCTTCAGTAGAACCGGTTAATGCGGTTACGGAAGAGGCACCACCTTGAATTACGGTGGTAACATCATCGAAGTAACCAGCACCCACTTCTTGCTGATGAGACACGAAAGTATAACCACGATCGCGACCTTCAAATTCAGGCTCTTGAACCATTTGGGTGTAGTGCTTCATGCCTTCGCCACGTGCATAGTTGTATGCAAAGTCAAAAGTACGGTACCAGTTCAAGTGAATACCAGCCAAAGTAATGAATTGGAACTTATAACCTAGCGCTGACAAGTCTTCCTGGAAGCTGGCAATTTGTGAGTCGTTTAGGTTCTTCTTCCAGTTGAAAGAAGGCGAACAGTTGTAAGACATCAACTGACCAGGAACGGCCGCTTGTACCGCTTCCGCGAATTCACGTGCAAATCCGATATCAGGCACACCTGTTTCACACCAAACTAAATCAGCGTAAGGCGCGTAAGCAACACCACGACTAATCGCTTGTTCCAAACCATTTTTAACACGGTAAAAACCTTCAGGTGTACGTTCACCCGTTAGGAAAGGTTTATCGTTAGCATCAAAATCACTGGTTACCAAATTTGCTGCTTCAGCATCAGTACGCGCTAAAACAATAGTAGGTGTGCCCATAACGTCTGCCGCCATACGAGCCGCAGTTAACTTTTGTATTGCTTCTTGAGTTGGAACCAATACTTTACCACCCATGTGACCGCACTTCTTAACAGCAGCAAGTTGATCTTCAAAGTGAGCGCCAGCCGCACCAGCGGAAATCATGTTCTTCATTAATTCAAACGCGTTCAAAACACCACCGAAACCGGCTTCAGCGTCAGCTACGATAGGCAGGAAGAAATCGATAGCATCTTCTTCAGATACTTTGCCATCTGCAATGTTTTTCCATTGGATTTCATCAGCACGTTTAAAGGTGTTGTTGATACGACGAACCATAGTTGGAACAGAATCGTATGCATACAAAGATTGATCCGGATACATGGTTTCAGAAGTATTACCGTCGGCAGCAACCTGCCAACCTGATAAATACACTGCTTCCAAACCTGCTTTAGCTTGTTGCATCGCTTGACCCGCAGTAATAGCACCAAAAGCGTTCACATAGCCTTTTTTAGATGTGCCATTCACTTTTTCCCAAAGCTTTTCAGCACCTCTTTTTGCAAGGGTATGCTCAGGCTGGACACTGCCGCGCAGACGTACAACGTCTTCAGCACTGTAATCACGTTTAACATTTGCCCAACGTGGATTCGTTGCCCAGTCTTTTTCTAAATCTTTAATTTGTTGTTCTCTACTGCTCATGGATACACCTCCTGCTTTGTATAAAGACGAGTCGCTCAAATTCGACTCATGTCCCAATGTTTTCAAGTCCGCCACATCTAAAAATATGGCGCTAAATTTTAGGGACTGCAAAAATAATGAGATATCTACTATTTAGCAAGCTAATTATGTTAATAATAAGTATTAATAATACTTATACTTGAACTATAATAGTGACTTATGGACCGTTTCTATTATAAACAAAACCGCCTTAAACAATTGCGAGCATTCTGTTTCACTGCGCAATTCAAAAGTATGTCCAAAGCCGCTGAACAAATGTTTCTCAGCCAGCCATCTATTTCCCTTTTAATTCAATCACTTGAGAAAGATCTAGAGCAAAAATTATTTTTGCGAAAAGGCCCTAGAATTGAATTAACCGCGGAAGGTGATATTTTATTTGAGATGTCATTACCATTGGTAGAGGGACTGGAAACGCTACCGCAGAGTTTTGAAGAGAAGTGTAAGCATTCTGTTATCGGCAGCCTGAATATTGCCGCTGTCGAGGCAATCATCCTTTATACACTGCCGGACATCATCAAACGCTATACAGATTCATTCCCGGATATCCATATTAAGCTCAATAATTGTGCTGCGGCTATCGGTGTTGAAAAAGTACGTAATGGCGAGGTTGATTTTGCCATCGGATCCACACTAAACGTCCCTAATGACGTCGCTTATCTGCCAATTTACACATTTGAGCCTGTTTTAATCACCCCAATCGGTCATCCACTGGCGACAAAAAAACAACTAAGCATGCATGACATTAGCCAATATGGGCTGATTTTATCGCCGCAACATATGTCTACCTGGCAAATGGTTGATTTAGTGTTTAAACAATATAATGTTGATTACAAAGTAAATTTAGAAGCCGGCGGTTGGGAAGTGCTAAAGAAATACGTAGAGAATGGTTTGGGCGTGTCGATAGTCACGGACATTTGTCTATCAGGTAATGAAAGCCTTGAGCGTGTGCCATTAACTCAGTTTTTTCCTAAAAGGACCTATGGTTTATTTCTGCGTAAAGGCAAGGTTCTATCGCCAGCTGCGCGTGAATTCATTCAATGTATTGATCCACAAGCAATGGAGTTGTTCAGGACAGAGGAAAACCGTAAGAAAAAAAATACAGAACTTGATATTCAGCCAGTAGTCACAATATTAAGTAGTGGCATAAATTATGCCTCAATAAATTTAGAAAAATGACTTGAAAGTAACCATGAGAACGTATCATTATTAGCACACGAGATTATGAAAAAAATGCATACATTAAAATCACAAGAGTTTAACGTTAAATAGCTATGTCAGACAAAGCTGACAATACTTTTGATGATGACTTGGCTGTCGAAGAAGCCAAGCCGCGAGTCAAACGGCCGCCACTGTATAAAGTCATTTTGCTAAACGATGATTACACACCAATGGATTTCGTTGTTCATATCCTGGAGGTGTTCTTCTCGGTTGAAAGAGAAAACGCAACCCGCATCATGTTAGAAATTCATACGCATGGTAAAGGTGTATGTGGCGTATTCACCCATGAAATTGCAGAAACAAAAGTTTCACTGGTAAATGATTATTCAAGAGAAAATCAACATCCACTCCTTTGTACCATGGAAAAAGCCTAATAGGTGACTCAATATGCTTGATAAAGAACTAGAACAAACACTTAATAATGCATTTAGAGAAGCAAGAGAACAGCGCCATGAATTTATGACCGTTGAACATCTTCTGCTTGCGTTGCTTGATAATATGTCCGCCACTAATGTACTCAAAGCTTGTGGCGCAAACCTGAATAGTCTTCACAGTGATTTGATAAGTTTTATACAAGAAAACTCTCCTATCATAGAAGATGATGATGACCGCGATACACAGCCTACATTAGGTTTTCAAAGAGTATTACAACGTGCCGTTTTTCATGTGCAATCTTCTGGCAAAAAAGAAGTAACCGGCGCTAATGTATTGGTTGCAATCTTTGGCGAACGCGAATCACACGCAGCTTATTTTCTAAGCCAGCAAAATGTAGCTCGGTTAGATGTTGTTAATTACATTGCACATGGCATCGCCAAAATAAATGATGAACATGAAAATGAAGAGAACGTAAATGATATAGAGGACGGCTCAAATCAAGATGACTCTTCTGAGAGCCCGCTTGAAAAGTATGCTGTTAATCTTAATGAAGAAGCCATACAAGGCAAGATCGATCCTCTTATCGGTAGACAAACTGAAGTACAACGCACAATCCAGATACTTTGTCGTCGTCGCAAGAATAATCCTTTGTATGTTGGTGAAGCGGGTGTTGGTAAAACAGCTATCGCAGAAGGCCTGGCAAAATTGATCGTTGATGGTGATGTGCCTGAAGTCTTATTAGACTCTGTCATTTACTCACTTGATTTAGGCGGCTTATTAGCTGGGACTAAATACCGCGGTGATTTTGAGAAACGCTTGAAAGGTGTCATCACTCAATTAAAGAAACAACCTAATACCGTACTGTTTATAGATGAGATTCATACCATCATTGGTGCAGGTGCTGCTTCAGGTGGTGTGATGGATGCATCAAATATTCTAAAACCTGTTTTAGCCTCGGGCGATTTGAAATGTATTGGTTCAACCACCTATCAGGAATATCGTGGTATCTTTGAAAAAGATCGCGCGCTTGCACGGCGTTTTCAGAAGATCGATGTGGCAGAACCTTCGATTGATGAAACAGTGAAAATCCTTGAAGGCTTGAAATCACGTTTCGAAGAGCATCATCAAATTCGATACACCCATCAGGCTTTACGCACTGCTGCTGAACTGACCGAACGTTATATTAATGATCGTCAATTACCTGATAAGGCAATTGATATCATCGATGAAGCCGGTGCAGCCCAACAATTATTAGCGCCATCAAAACGAAAGAAAACCGTAGGCGTGAATGATATTGAAAATATCATTGCCAAGATTGCACGTATCCCAGCCAAGACAGTATCATCTTCTGATAAAGATGTTATTCGAAAACTTGAACGTAATCTTAAGATGGTAGTGTTTGGACAAGACGAGGCTATAAGCACTTTATCGAATGCAATTAAGATGTCACGTTCTGGCTTGGGCAATCCAAATAAACCAATTGGTAATTTTCTTTTTGCTGGCCCAACAGGTGTAGGTAAGACAGAGGTCACTCGTCAACTCGCGATACAAATGGGCGTTGAATTGGTCCGTTTTGACATGTCTGAATATATGGAACGTCATACTGTTTCAAGACTGATAGGCGCACCTCCTGGTTATGTTGGCTTCGATCAAGGTGGATTATTGACTGATGCTATTAACAAACAACCACACTGCGTATTATTACTCGATGAAATAGAGAAAGCGCACCCGGATGTATTTAATATTCTGCTGCAAGTATTCGATCACGGCGCACTAACCGATGCCAATGGTCGTAAATCAGATTTCCGTAATGTCATCATAGTCATGACTACAAATGCAGGCGCTGATCGAATGAGCCGTGCATCTGTAGGTTTTACAACGCAAGATCATTCTAGCGATGCTATGGCAAGCATTAAACAAATGTTCAGCCCTGAATTCCGTAACCGATTGGATGCCATTATCCAATTCAATGCATTGGATAAACGCACCATTGCGAATGTTGTCGATAAATTCCTGATTGAACTAGAAGCACAACTTGAAGAGAAGAAAGTTACTGTTGATATCACGGAAGAAGCTCGCGAATGGTTAGCAGTTCATGGTTACGACAAGATTATGGGCGCACGCCCTATGGCACGATTGATCCAAGAAAAGGTAAAACGTGCCTTGGCCGAAGAACTACTATTTGGCGAACTAGCGCATGGAGGTCATGTTGTTATCACTATTGAAAACGACGATATTGCCGTTGAAATAAAAGAAGAAGAGTTAGAAGGCGCTGTTTAACCGCCTTCTGAAACATCAAGCTTTTAATTTTTTTACCAATGCCTTTGAGTTGCGTTGATAATTGTAAATTTCCTGCTTTTCAAGCGGTAATGAACTGATCTCAGTTTCGACAAAGCCTCTTTCAATAAACCAATGTTCTGCTTGTGTGGTTAACGCCAATAATGTCTTAGCACCATTATGCAGCGCCAGTGCTTCAATGGACTTATATAGCATTTCACCCATCGATTGATTTTGATAATCAGGATGTACGGCAACGCATGCCAATTCCATTACCTTTTCTTTAGGGTAATCATGTAATGCGGCACAAGCGATAACGGTACCATCACGAACCAGTACAATGTAATCATCAATATCAACTTCAATCTTATCCAGTGTACGTACAACAAGTATCCCTTGTTGCTCCAAGGGCTCGATCAACTCATAGATACCGGCAATATCATTCACTGTTGCCTGACGAATAGTGTCGTATGGTGCGCTTGTTAATAATGTCCCTACACCATCAAGCGTAAAGAGTTCGTGCAAGAGACCACCATCAATATTTTGGTCAACATAATGAACCCGTTTAACACCAGACTCGCAGGCTTTAATGCCTTGTGCTAACGCTGTAGCCGGTGTCTCATCAATGTTTTTTGCGCCCTCATCACCAAGTCTGGCTTTAGCTTCATTACAGGTAAACTGCCTAATCGTTTCTCCGTTATCATCTTTTAATATTTGAGAATTATTAAACATGATGAGTTTGTCCGCCGCCAGATCAATAGCAACTTGTGTCGCGACTTCAATTGAGCTGAGATTAAAGACCTCACCGGTTGTTGAATAACCCAATGGGGTTATCAATACTATCTCACCAGCTTCGAGTCGGGTGTTGATAGTTTCTTTCTCTATGCTTCTGACCCTACCAGTAAGATTAAGATCAACACCATCAAGAATGCCATATGGTCTACCTGTTACGTAATTGCCAGAAGCAACTTTGATGGCAGAGTCTGCCATCGGCGAGTTTGGCAATCCCATCGATAACAATGCTTCAATTTTAATTTTTACGTCACCAACTGCCTGCGTCACACTACTAATCGAAGTCTCATCGGTGACACGTAAAGCACCACAATATTCTGGAGTAATATTTCTTTCTTTTAATATTTTATCTATCTGCGGTCTTGCACCGAAGACAATAACCAGTTTTATCGCCAGACTATTTAGCAAGGCCAAATCATGAATCAAATTTGAAAAGCCATCAGACGCAACAACATCACCACCCATTTGCAAAACGAATGTTTTGCGCGTATGTGCATGTATGTAGGGTGCTGCGCCCCTGAAGCACTCTACAAAAGCGTTTTTATCATCCATTATTCTTATTCACTATTATTGGTTCACTACTTTGGCCCACAAAAATGATTAAGCAACTTTGACAAAATATTAATCATCGGTTCAATTCTATTAATCTGTAAATATTCATTCGGTTGATGCGCGACGTCAATATCACCGGGCCCGAGAATAACAGTCTCAATGCCCATATCATTATAAAAAGGTCCTTCTGTACCAAATGCAACCGTTTCAGAAGCATTGTTTGTCAATTGTTCACTTAACGTTATTATCTCACTGTTTCTTGAGGTCTGCATTGGCGGGACACCATCAAACATTGCATTAAACTCAACTTTTAAACCCGATGCCACCAATGTCTCCCGAACTTTATCCCGTAATTTTTCATTCAATTCTTCAAGATTCATGCCCGGCAACATTCTTAAATCCAGAGATAATTCACAACTGGCACAAATACGATTAGGGCTATCACCACCATGTATTCTGCCGAAGTTCATTGTTGGAACCGGTATTTGAAAATCTCCATTTATAAACTCAGTTTGCAAATCATCGCGCCATGCACGCAATGTCGAGATAACATCATGCATACCTTCAAGTGCACTATTACCTAAGTTTGGATCACTTGAATGTCCCGAACGACCCAGTATTTTAATCTCTTCAATAATAATGCCTTTATGCGCATATATTGGTTTCAGCCCTGTCGGCTCACCGATAATACAATAACGACCTGCCACTTTATTCTGTTCTTGTATTAACCTCGCACCTGACATGGTGCTTTCTTCATCAGCCGTTGCGACAATAGTGATTGGATTACTAAATTTAGTATCAGCAAGTCTTTCCAATGCTTCGAGAATAATGGGAAAGAAGCTCTTCATATCTGCCGTACCCAATCCATAGTAGCAATCATTCTTCTTGGTCAAGGTAAATGGGTCGGTATCCCAGCCACTCAGATCATAAGGTACGGTGTCCGTATGACCGGATAAAACAAGTCCAGCATTACTATTGCTATCGCTTTGGTCTCCTCCCCTCTTGGCAATTAAATTGCATTTCTCCGGATTGTCGCTAACAGGGATAATTTCGCAGGTAAAGCCAAGCGCGTCGCACCAATTCGCGAGTGCATCAATAACACCACGATTACTCAGGTCATGTGCCGGGTCGATGCTGCTGACTGTGGGCAAACGGATCAACTCCGCAAAACAATCTTCAAATTTAGGCGTTCTTCTCATGTTATTATCTTTTTTTATTCTTTATGATTCCTGCAAGTCCATGTATTCTAACGCACCTTTGCTAACTGACTGAAATGTAATTTAAAAATGGCTAATAAACTGAACAAATACTCATCCACCATTACGCAACATAAATCCCAGGGCGCTTCCCAAGCTATGCTTTATGGCACCGGAATGACTGAGACAGATATGGACAAGGCTCAAGTGGGTATATCCAGTGTCTGGTACGAGGGTAATACCTGTAATATGCACTTGAATGATCTGGCAGCCAAGGTCAAAGAAGGAGTCATTAAGGCAGGGCTTATCGGTATGCGTTTCAACACCATTGGTGTCAGCGACGGCATATCAAATGGCACGGATGGCATGAGTTATTCATTACAGTCTCGAGACATTATCGCGGATTCCATTGAAACAGTCATGGCTGCGCAATGGTATGACGCTAACATTTCTATTCCCGGTTGCGACAAAAATATGCCCGGTTGTTTAATAGCAATGGGACGTCTCAATAGACCATCGCTCATGGTCTATGGCGGCACTATTAAACCCGGTCATCATAAAGAACAAAAACTGGATATCATCTCCGCCTTTCAGGCTTATGGTGAATTCATTGCTGGCAGCATAAATGATGATGAGCGCATGCAAGTGGTCAAGAAATCTTGCCCGGGCCCAGGTGCCTGCGGTGGCATGTATACCGCTAATACCATGGCCTCTGCTATTGAAGCGCTAGGTATGTCACTACCTTATTCTTCTTGCACTCCGGCAGTTGACCCGGGTAAGGAAGAAGAATGTTTAAGAGCGGGAGAAGCAATTAAAATCCTGCTTGAAAAGGACATTAAGCCACGCGACATCATGACACGTGAAGCTTTTGAAAATGCAATGGTCATCATTATTGCGCTCGGTGGTTCAACCAATGCGGTATTACATTTGATCGCCATGGCGCGTGCAGTTGATGTGGATTTGTCCCTCGATGACTTTCAAGCGGTCAGTGATCGTATCCCTTTCATTGCTGACTTAAAACCGAGTGGTCAGTATGTAATGGAAGACTTACACAACATCGGTGGCATCCCGGCAGTGATGAAATATCTACTGGAGAACGGTTTAATCAATGGTGATTGCCTCACCGTTACCGGAAAAACAATTAAAGAAAACCTGTCTGATGTCCCGAACCTGAACCAAGGACAAGACATTATCAAGCCTTTGGAGAAACCCATTAAAGATTCAGGTCATATTCGTATTCTAAAAGGTAACTTTGCCCCGGAAGGCTCGGTTGCCAAGATCACTGGTAAAGAAGGCTTAACCTTCTCCGGCCCAGCGCGAGTGTTTGATTCTGAGGAAGATATGATCAAGGCACTGGAAGATAATAAAATTGAGAAAGGTGATGTCATCATCATTCGTTACGAAGGTCCGAAAGGTGGACCCGGTATGCCTGAAATGTTAAAGCCCACTTCTGCCGTGATGGGTGCCGGTTTGGGTAAGGATGTTGCTATGATCACCGATGGTCGATTCTCTGGCGGTTCACATGGTTTTATCATTGGTCATGTTGCACCAGAAGCACAGGAAGGTGGTCCCATTGCTCTGGTTAAAGATGGAGATACCATTAACATTGATGCCAATAAAAACTCCATTGATGTTGACATATCAAATGAGGAAATGGAAAAACGTAAAAGCGAATGGACAATGCCCGCATACAAAGCCACACGTGGCACTCTGTTTAAATATATCAAGAATGTGAAGTCTGCATCTGAAGGTTGTGTGACTGATGAATAAAATTTCTTAACAGATTTATTATTAACACTTAATAAACAATACAATGCCTGATTCAGAAAAACCCAAGATTGAAGTTCAAAAAAATAACCCGCTTCATGGTGTCAAGCTTGAAGTGTTATTAACAGAGTTGCTAGACCATTACTCTTGGGAAGACTTGGCCGATGCCATGAATCTTAATTGTTTCAAAAGTAACCCCAGTATCAAATCAAGCTTGAAGTTCCTGCGTAAAACGCCTTGGGCTCGGGAAAAAGTAGAAGGTTTTTATCTATATAAGTATAAACGATTGCCGAGACCAGATGACGACCAATATGCCCTGCCTCCACGAGACAGAACCATTCCTCTTGATCAACAGCCTGGGTCACCGGCTAAAATAATCCCAAAAAAGTCTGGGCACCAAGACGATTCACCGTCAAACGCGAGCCCAACAATACCTGATAATGTCTGGGGAAATTGGAAAAAAGATTCCTGATGCAAAGCGGGCAAGACAAGGCATTAGAAATAATTCACTATTAACAAACTAGCCTTTAAATTAGCCTGCTTGATATCTAGTGACATACCTTCAATTAACATATCTACATTTAGCCACAATTTTACCCGCATTTTTACTTGGAACATTTCTCTTGTTAAATCAGAAAGGTTCCTCAAAACATAAAATACTTGGGAAGTTTTATATGCTGTTAATGTTGCTCACCGCAACGGTAACTCTCTTTATGTCCGCTGAGGTTGGTCCTACACTACTTGGACATTTCGGCTTCATTCATTTATTTGCTTTACTAGTTTTTTATTCTGTACCTGCTGCATATATCGCCATACGTAAAAGAGACATCCAGAAACATCGTATGAATATGCTGGGATTATATTTTGGTGGCTTAGTAATAGCGGGCGCTTTTACTTTTGTCCCAGGCAGATTATTACATACCTGGCTTATTGCTTAACTCATTGAACCACGATATTTCTTATAGTACTTAATGACTTTTTTGACGTAGTTACGAGTTTCTTTATACGGTGGAATCTTATTGCCGTATTTTTTTACAGCGCCTTCTCCAGCGTTATAAGCTGCTAGTGCCAGTGTTAAATCATTTTTGAATAGCTTTAATAGATACCGCAAATAACGTGAACCGCCATAGATATTTTGTTTTGGATCACGCCGATTACTCACTCCATACTGTTTTGCAGTTGCCGGCATTAATTGCATCAACCCTACTGCACCGGCACGCGAGATCGCATTCGGGTTATAAGACGATTCAGCTGTGATGACAGCGTGTAATAACGTGTGCGGAAGTTTGTACATCTTCGCGACGCTTCTTATCGTTGGGTCAAACTTTGCCTGATTTTTTACCCAATTAAAATTCTTCGGTAACTTTGCTTCTTCCCAGCCTTTCCATGTTTTAACCAGACGCTTATATCCAGTATGTGATGGTTTATCAGTCAGGATGACGCGACCATGCTTATCCACATATTTATAGATATCTGCCTGACTCGGCATCGAAATAAGCCAGAAGATAAAAATAAAGATAAATGTAACTTTATTATTAGGCATGTGTTCTCAAGTTAATTTAAAGTATTTTTGAGCTAATTTACTTAACTTTATAACAAATATAGAGTTATTTGAATAATTATCAATGCAAAAACGCCAGCAATGACGTCATCCAACATGATTCCAAAGCCACCATGCACCTTCTTGTCTGCTAAAGATATAGGCCAAGGCTTAAGAATATCGAAAACCCTGAATAAGACAAACCCGAACGCTATCCAAAACCAGCTCTTTGGTACCATAAACATGGTAATGAAATATCCCACAATTTCATCCCAGACGATGCCTGGATGATCATGGACATTCAGCGCTTTTGCCGTGTAATCACATAATAAAACACCGACGATAAATGCCAAAGCAACGATGCCAAAATAGAGTTTCCAATCCAGTACAGGCAATAGAATAAAAAACACTACACCAATTAAAGTACCCATCGTGCCGGGCATTTTTGGTGCAAGACCACTGCCAAACCCTAGCGACAGACAATGTGCGGGATTTAATAATAGTTTTACAGGAACTTGCGTTTTGGAATGCTTGTCCATAGATTCATTCATAGCGTAATACTAATCGAGGCGATTAAAATGTTAATGATATGCGTAATGCACTTTTAAGTCTGCTAATTCTCTCACTGCCAATAACTAGTCTTGCTGGCGAGGCAGATGTATTATCTGCAGAAGTAGAATATGTCGGTGGTGATCTTTATCGTTTTAAAGTGACCGTACAGCATACTGATGAAGACTGGAATCATTTCGCTAAGGCATGGGAAGTACTCAGTCCAGACGGGATAAAATTAGGCGCGCGCATATTGCAACACCCACACATTAATGAACAACCGTTTACTCGTTCAATGACAGTCACAATACCAAAAGAGGTCAATAAAGTGACTATACGAGCGTATGATCTAATTCATGAATTTGGCGGAAAAGAATTAACAATAGATATTAATAAGGATAAACAAGATGACATTAACTAGAACTCTAATCATTACATACACATTATTTTCACTAATGACACTCAATGCACATGCTGATGGCCATGGACTTGATGCTGCAGTCAACGGTACAAATAGAAGCGCCGAAAACAAAGCCCGTGATATCTATCGTCATCCAAAAGAAACCTTACGGTTTTTTGATATAAGCCCGTCAATGAATGTGCTGGAAATATTACCCGGTCGTGGTTGGTATACGGAAATACTCGCACCCTACCTCGCCGAGAAAGGACACCTTACCGTGGCCAGTTTTGGGGCGGATAATAAATCAAAATACCTCGCAAACGTACATAAAGATTTCGTAAGGAAGATAGAAGCCGAACCCAATGTCTATGGCAAGGTCGATGTTGTTTTATTTGAGGAAGACAGCTACCTCAAGGCAATTCCGGATGCATCAATGGATATGGTACTTACGTTCCGAAATTCGCATAACTGGATCCGTTATGGTGGCATAGAAGATATCTACGCTGCCTTCAGTCGTGTCTTAAAACCGGGCGGGGTCTTAGGTGTTGTACAACACCGTGCATCTAAAGGTAGTGATCCAAAGGCATCAGCAGAAAAAGGTTATATCCCAAAATCTTATTTAATTGATTTAGTGGAAAAGCACGGTTTTGAATTGATGGGCTCATCTGAAATTAATGCTAACCCTAAAGATACACGAGATCACCCAGAAGGCGTTTGGACACTACCGCCTAGTTATCGTCTGAAGAATGTCGATAAAGATAAATATACCGCAATAGGCGAAAGTGATCGCATGACCTTACGCTTTATTAAAAAGTGAATGAATTCAATTTCACTGCCAAGTTATTTCTAATACTTGGTTCAGCTAACGCTGCATTAGCCGTCATGCTGGGCGCCTTTGGCGCCCATGCACTAAAATCGCGCATGGAAGAATCTTTATTAAAAGTCTATCAAACTGGCATCGAATATCATTTCTATCATGCTTTAGGCTTGATTCTTATTGGCATCTTAGCAATGAACATCTCCGTAAACATATGGCTGAAAAGTGCCGGCTACATGATGGCTGTGGGGATCATGCTATTTTGTGGTAGCCTCTACCTATTGAGCATTTTTAACTTACGCTGGCTAGGGATGATAACACCATTAGGTGGCCTATTATTTATATTAGCCTGGATAAGCCTATGTATCTCTGTACTTAAAACTTAACCAAAGAGTATTTTTATGAAACTATTTCTTTTCTTATTCGCCGTTAGTCTGTATTCACCCTCTTTATTCGCCAATGATCTGGATAAACAAATTAATAAAGCGTGTTTACGACATGCAGTTTCACTCGTTGCCCAATTAAAATCTGATGTAGTCGACGGTATGAGTCAGGAACAATCAGATCAAGCACTCAAGATTGCAACGAATAGTTGCCAAGCTTATTTCAGAAAAGAGTTTTCTCCAGAAAAAATAGCAGAGAATGTTGACGTACAAAAAGAGGTTATCGAAAAGCAGGGCAACAGCGGTGGATGGTTTGATGAGACCGGAGGAAAAAAGGGTAACGAGCGATTAAAGAGAAAAAGCCGTTAAAGTGTTTCAAATAAATAACACGCAAATTTTACCTGTGTTTATTTTTGACCTGACATCACTACTAGTTCAGATACCTCAAGCGAACCACCAATATCAAGAAAAGGACAAGCCTTGGCACTAGCCAATGCCGACTCCATTGATTCTGCTTCAATGATAGTGTAACCGGACATTGTCGTTGTACCGCCCCTAGTAACACTACGATCTGAATTCACAGTATTTTTATTCTTTAGTGGATTCATAGGGCTGACCGCAGCGTCACCCAATGAAGCTATCCACTGCATGTATTCCGAGAAATGTTGCTTTCGTTCTTCCGGACTAGAGGGCTGATTACCGCCTAGATAAAAGATGACAAATTGAGGCATATTTTTCTCCTTTGTTTAAAATAAATGCATCAAATACCGACGCTGACCTAACAGATTTTCTGTATCAGGGCTCTTCGACTTATTAAGTTTTTTTGAGGCGCCAACTGATTGCATAATAAATTCCCGCCCCGATTAACCCAGAATATGAACACACTTTATGCAAAGCTGATACAGATACAATCCCATGAAAAGGATTATCTAGTGTCATTGGATAAAATGGCTCAACGTCGGCATGCATAATACTGTCGAGGAAGACATGACTAAAACTGCCTATGAATGCACTGAGAAAAGATACCCACCAAACTATTTTAATTGGTTCGCCTTTAGCTAAGCCAAGAAACATAAGTCCAATTTCAGAGAGGTATTTACCACTTAATGCAGAAAATATTGCTAACAATACAGCACCAATGTAAGTATGCGTAAAGCCATGAAGATGACCTTCACCAGTAATTAGAACGACAAGAGGTTGTATATCCATTATGATTTGAGTCCACCCGAAAACCATAAGACTAAAACTACTTTGCAAAATAGCTTTGATGAATATTCCGGGGCCCATGTGTATTGGAGTGAATGGCATCTTTATCTTAAAAACTAACAGTTACTTAATGAGGAAGTATGCAGTGAAAATCAGTGCTAACCAAATCATTATTACTGTAACAATGCCAAGTATCTTCAGCCCGGAATGATTATCCTGTTCGATGTTCGCTGATGTTGCTTCTGCTTTCACTTCTTCCGGGATTAACTCCATCACAATACTGTAGGCTATCGGGATTAATATAATTTCATCGAGCAGACCAATAACAGGGATAAAGTCGGGGATGATATCTATTGGACTAATAATGTAAGCCAAGGTCAGAATGACAATTGCTTTTGCATACCAGGGCGTGCGTTTATCACGCATAGCTGATATCAATAGGGCAATTTTTCCTGTCACGTTTTATGTTTTATATAAAGGCTCCAGCTTGCCGTTGATAACTTTTGATTGTTTCTTATCGAAAGACTGTGATTCAAAACTTTTAAAGAAGCTTGAGCCGTCCCATTGCGATGTTGAACTGCCATAGAGACAATTATTAAGCTCATCCAACTTTAATTTAAAATCTTCCTCGCTGTATTCTTTGAGCGCATTCAGATTGTTTATTGTTTTATCCGGCCAATGACTATTAGCCCAGTCGAGCAAGGCTTGCTGAGTCTCTTTTTTGGCATTGCTTTTACAAGCTTGTTGTATTTTCTTCAGTTGCTTGCGCTTAGAGATATTTACTTCTGCCTTGGTATCAACAGCAGAAGTATTGCGTTTACTTCTCCAGAAGAGAATCACTGTTAAAAGCCATAACACAAAGAAAAATAAACTCACCCATTTCCAGTGGGGTTCTTCTTTCGTTAATGTAATCGGTGCTAAATTATTTTGTTGATTATTTTCTAAATCAGTTGCTCCGGCCTGATCTGTAGTTGACTGTTGCTTTGTTACATTATTTTCCGGTACTGGTGCGGTACTGCCTTCTATATGAATATTGCGTTCGGGTAATTCTGCAATTTCCATTTTGTCGGTATCCGTATTCCACCAGGGGATTTTTATTGCGGGCAAGGTGTAATCACCTTCCTCTGTTGGGATTATCGCCATCTTGTCGCGTCGGACACCAATATAACCATCCGTATTATTCGACTCTTCAAACTCTGGCTGATCGGGATACTGCTTTAGTGCGTCTGGTAGATTACTCTTTATTTCAGGTAGGTGACTCGCCGCCAGACCATTTGCTTTTAGTGTCAAGGTACGCGTTGTCGCTTCACCCTGTTCCAGTTTTGATGGGTCAACAGACCATTGTTCTTCAATAGATAATTGATTGGCTGGCAACCAAGTATCTCCCGTAAAAGAATCCGGAATAGGTTTTTACATTAATCTCTAAGGACTTGGAGCGTTTTACAATAGATGTTGGTTGATTAAATCGATCAAAACTAAAGAAACCACCCGCACCACCGGTTTGCCCCTGAAAGACGATAGGCTGTATGGTCATCGGCCCACTGCTTTGAGGAAATATAACGTATTGGCGCTCGATGACTACGTAACGTTTACCATTACGTTGTGTTTCAAAGCTACTGTCTTCTCCAAGTCTGTTGATTACCGCTTGTCCTCCAGTGACTTCTGGCTCAGAAAGACTGGCATTATTAGTTACTATTGCACGATACAACCGGACCGTATAAACAAGCTGTGCCTGTACATAGGGCGATTTGCTGTTTACTTCAACATCGACAAAAATATTATCCGTGGCACTACCCTTTGTTGTCGGTGACCCTGCTAGCACATTGATAGCGAGTGGTCTGGTTAACTCTTTATCAAATCGAATTGAAGGGATACCCAGAGTTCCTGTTTTGTTTGCTATAAGTGTGACTATCCACATTTGTGAATAGCTTATTTTGCCATTGGTGATTTGTGTATTACTACGATGACGCGTATCGAGCACCGTGAATGAATTAGTTAATGCACTAAAATCAGGTTTCGCATCAACCTTTTGATCACTTTCAAAAATAAGATGAAATGATTCATCGACCACGATTGGTTCACGATCTACTTTAACTGTAATTTCTGCAAGCACTAGTTGGCTAATTAACAATAATGATAATGTGATTAATAGTTTGTAATTCATTTTTTACTTACCAATATTTTGCATCGTTTGATGATCGTCTATTTTGTTGTTGGTATTGATACTTAAATTTGCGTCTTAATAATCCAGAAGGATCATCCGGAATTCGGCGTAACCATTGTTCTGTCGCCTGCTGTTCTTCATCGAGTTCTTTTTCTTCTTGTGTAGAGGCTTGTGCTTGCTGCTGTTCCTCTTCTTCTTTATCACCAGATTCTTTTGCTTGTTCTTCTTGCTTCTCTTGTTCAGATTTTTGCTGTTCTTCTGTCTCTTGTTGTTTTCCGTCTTGTTGTTGCTCTGAATTATCTTGTTCTTCTTGTTGCTGTTGTGACGACTGTTGTTCCTCGGAGTTTTCTTGCTGGTCTGATTCTTTTTGTTCTGACTCTGATTGCTGTTGTTTTGATTCTGAATCTTCTTTTTCTTGCTGATCCGACTTTTCGTCCGACTTCTGATCTGAATCAGATTGTTGTTGCTGTTGTTTCTCCAGCTCCTTTTTAATCAAGTCACGATTAAATATCGCATCTTCATGTTCTGGCTTGCTCTCCAGAACCTCGTCATAGGCTGCAATAGCCTCTTCATAGCGTCCCTGTTTCGCCATAGCATTAGCACGATTATATATGCTACGCGTATCGTCTTGTTCATTTAACAGTTCTTCAACGGTTGCATAATCACCTTTGCGATAATTTGCTGCTGCTTTCCATTCTTTATTATTAAACAATTCAGAAGCTAACTCAGCCTGTTCACTGTCAAGGGCGCGCATGGCCTGCTGATTTTTATTCAACCACAGGTCGTCCCATTCGAATGCCATAGCATCATCAGGCATTTGGACAAGGACACAAACCAATATCGCGAGATAACCACGGCGAAACCCAAATGCAACAATCGGCAGGATCAATAAAATCAACCAGGGACCAAACTCGCGCCATCGATCAGTTTCGAATTGAGATTCTGTTTCATTGGTTTTTTCCAGGCCGCTATTAAAATGTCGATTGAGCCGTTCTATATCACTATCACCTAACTGACTTGTTTCATAATATCCCCCACCCGAACTTGCCAATAAACGAAGAACGCCTTGATTTAATTTAGGTATCACAATCGTTCCTGCTTTATCTTTTAAAAAGCCACCATCGCCGAGTTTCACCGGGGCTCCTTCTTCAGTCCCTATGCCTAATATAGATACCTTATAGCCACGTCTATTCGTTTTACTAAAATTTTTCTCAAACTGACTGTCGACTTCATCAGTCACTAGCAATATATGTCCTTCGCTGTTACCCGCCTGTTTTAATAACTCTGCGGCTTTTTCCAGGGCAATGTCGGTATTGCTTCCGGGGGCAGGCATGATCTGTGGTGTCAGTGCAGTAAGCTGGGATTTAATCGTTTTAATATCATCTGTTAACGGTGTTACCGTGAAGGTATCACCTGCGTAAACAATCAAAGCCGTCTGCCCTTCTTGTCTTAGGTCCAGCAGATCAGATATCTTGAATCGAGCACGTTCAAGCCGACTCGGCTTAATATCATCGGCATACATTGAGTAAGAGAGATCCATCGCAATTACAAGTGCGGACTCTTTTTCAAATACGGGTTCGGGTAAACGTTCCCAACTAGGTCCTGCGAGAGCAATGATCATTAATAAACTTACAAACCCAAATAATGAAATGTTGGTGTATTTTTTTGCACCCGTTCTACCCACTAATATATAAGGTAATAGTGCAGGGTCGCAGACACTCTCCCAATGTTTATTGACTAAATGTCGCTTAGCTAGCATCCAAACGAGAATTATTAGCGGTATAAGCGCAAGAAACCAATAGGGACGAATGAAGTGAAATTCAGACATCATGACGCTTCACCTCGTGCATTAACTACCCCTGAGGAATGTCGCAGCATCATAACAATGCACATTAGTACTAATCCGATAGCTAATGGCCAATAAAACAATGCTGTTTGCGGTCTGAATCGTTGAACATCCTTTTCTATAGGTTCAAGCTCATCCAACAAGGCATAGATCTGTTCTAGTTGTTCTGTGTCTCGCGCGCGAAAATAGCGTCCGCCGGTTTTATCTGCAATAGCACTTAAGGTTTTTTCATCGAGTTCAGCAGATGGGTTTACACGTCGCGAGCCAAAGATTGAGCGCACAATCATTTCATCTGCGCCGATACCAATGGTATAAATCTTCATGTTTTCGCGAGCCGCCAAATCGGCTGCCGCGAGCGGCTCAACTTCTCCTGCTGTATTTGCCCCATCGGTTAATAATATCAATACTCGACTTTTCTCATCTTGATCGCGCAAGCGTTTTACCGCCAACCCAATCGCATCACCAATTGCTGTCGATTTTCCTGCTAGTCCTATGGCGGATTCATACAGCAATGTTTTAACGGTTAAACGATCAAAGGTTAATGGTGTTTGTAAATACGCCTGTTCACCAAATAGAATTAATCCAAGTCGGTCACCTACACGCCGCTCGATAAATTCCCCAGCAACATATTTGGTTGCCGTTAGTCGATTAACGCGTTCCTCATTTAAAATGAAATCTTCCTCTTCCATGCTGCCGGATAGATCAACTGCTAGCATCAAGTCACGACCGCTTATCGGTATATCAATAAATTCTCCTAACCATTGCGGACGTGTAGCCGCGGTGACTAAGCAACACCATGCAATTATAGCCAACCAGATCAATCGCCGTTTAACATCGACATGATGACCATCGTTTGAATGTGTACTAAATTCAGCGAGAAAAGGAACACGTAGGGCAGCTTCATTAACTACTTCGGCAGGTGGTAATAGAAAACGAATGATTATCGGTAAGGGTAACAACGCTACAAGCCAGGGCCATTCGAAATGAATCATTTCTTCTTGCCCTTCCCTTTAGCAACTGACTCGACCCATGAGGCAATTAGTGCAAGCAACTCATTACCACTAAATTCTGGATCGGCTTGATATGGCGCCTCGATCAAAACCCGGCCAATTCCATTACCGAATTCATTCTTGTCTGAATATTGATCCAGAAATTTCAACCATTCTTCCCCAGTCAATCCCGCAGACTCCTCACGAGGAAAAATACTGATACTCAAACGCCGTATTAATTCCGATAATTCTTTTACCAGGTTTGACTTATCCTGATTGATATTAAAATCCGTTTTTATACGTTCTAATTCTTGTTTGACCAGATAGAGTGCTGATATTTTATGATTGCGATAGCGTCGAATGCAGTAAGCTATCAAAAGTACCACCATGACGATCAATACCATTAACGCCCACCAACCTGGAGCCAGCGGCCACCACGAGACAGGATCGGGCAAATGGATATCGCGCAGCGGCAAACTCTCTGGATCAGTCCCTTGCATCATCTTGATCGAAGTCCTTCTCTAATTACTTTTTCAGGGTCGTCTTCCGTGCGACAGCACAGATAGTTCATGTGACATGATCGTGCCGTCTTTATTAATAACTCTCTATGCGAATTAAATTTATGCGTGTGATCATCTATGAGCTTTTGGTTATGTGTATCAAATTCTAATTCTTGTTTTCCATTCGTGATTCGATAATTACCTGCCGGTGGCAAGAACTCTTCCAGCCAATCATAGATATGCACCATGACCACTTCATTATGCTGTCGCAGTCGAATAAGATGCGAACGGCAGTTTTCATCAAGCCCACGAAAATCACTTAACAAGATGACCATGCTGCCGGGTTTTACCAAGCGGCGCAGATTGATTAATGAATGTAATAGTCCTTGTTGATTTTCTTCATTGCTACCAGGTTGTTGCCAACTAGGGTGCTCAACCATATGTTTGATGAGTCTTAGTACTGCCGATTTTCCACGTTGCGGTTTTAATTCGTGATGAACCGTATCAGAAAATACTATGCCACCAACGCGATCACCTTGCCGTTGCGCTGTCCAGGCAAACAAACTGGCAAGTTCAGCCGCAATAACCGCCTTGAATTTTCCACGCGTCGCAAAAAACATCGATGCACGAAAATCGACCCAAAGATGAACTGGCCGTTCACGTTCTTCTCGAAATAATTTTGTATGCGCTTTTCCCGTCCGCGCTGTTACTCGCCAATCGATGTTTCGAATATCATCACCGGGTTGATACAATCTCGATTCATCGTACTCCATACCCCGTCCTTTAAAGGCCGATTGATAATCACCCGCTTGCAGCGCGCCAATTAACCCGGATTTAAGCGATAGACTACGGCTTTTTTTACTCAAGGCGATCAAGCCTGCCGTTGTAATATTCGCCGGAGTTGGGATTTGTTCAGGTACTACTGACATAACAATAATACTCAGGGTACAGCGATACGTGATATTAACTCTGAGATAACAGTATCGGTCGTAATGCCCTCTGCCTCCGCTTCATAATTTAAAATCAAACGATGGCGTAAGACTTCGTGAGCAACAGCTTGAACATCTTCAGGACCGACATAATCACGTTCTTGTAACCATGCATGCGCACGGGCACATCTATCCAGGGTAATAGTCGCACGTGGGCTGGCACCGTATTGCAACCACTGGTTAAGATCATCGCCATAAACACTTGAATTTCGAGTAGCGAGAACAATCTGTAACAAATACTGCTCAATATTGTCCGCCATATGCAATGACAGAACTTCTTCACGGGCAGAAAAAATATCCTGCTGTTTAACGGGTGTCATTACTACCGGGGCAGATGATTGCTTTGCTTCTGATCGCGCCAGTTTTAAAATACCGTGTTCTTCTTCAGCGCTGGGATAACCGATAGTCACATGCATCAGGAATCGATCCAGTTGTGCCTCGGGCAAGGGATAAGTCCCTTCCTGTTCAATGGGGTTTTGTGTTGCCATCACCAAAAATAAGTCCGGTAGCGTATAGGTTTTCTTACCCACGGTTATTTGCCGTTCGGCCATAGCCTCGAGCAGAGCTGATTGAACCTTGGCCGGGGCACGATTAATCTCATCGGCAAGTACCAAATTATGAAACAAAGGCCCTTGTTGAAAGACAAAACTGCCCTCTTGCTGACGATAGATCTCAGTGCCGGTTAAATCAGCGGGTAATAGATCCGGCGTAAATTGAATGCGGTGAAAATCACCTTCAATCCCATCGGCCAAGACCTTAATCGCTCGGGTTTTCGCCAAACCTGGCGCACCTTCGACCAGTAAGTGACCATCTGCCAGTAAGGCAATCAATAAACGGTTAACCAGTTGCTCCTGGCCAATAATGTGCTCTCCAATATAGGTTTGGAGTCGATGTATTTCAGAAATGACGGACATATAAAACTCTTAATTTTTGTATTAGTTGTTATTGACTATTAAATTCAGGGAAATATCCCTTTGATTTTACGGGAATGGTCGATGTTTCCTGTTAAGCCACTCTCGCGGCATACATTGTAATAACCATATCATGTATTATCTCATTCAAATCAGATGTTTCAAAATTTGTGAAGATAATCCACCATGAAGGAAACACATAATTTTGCCCAGCGAGTAAGATCAGGACAGGTTTTAATGGGCACTTTAGTCAGCTTACCATCGCCAGAGATATGTGAAATACTTGCCAATGTAGGCTATGACTGGATATTTATTGATGCCGAGCATGGCGCTTTCAACCCACAACAAGCGCAATCCATGTTACAAGCCGCTGCCCCAACTCATTGCGTCATTCGTGTTCCTGAAGGTGAATCGGTCTGGATTAAAAAGGCACTAGATATAGGCGCTGCCGGAGTTATTGTCCCGCAGGTACATAATGCAGATCAGGCAATAGAGATAATCAAACACTGCAAATATGCGCCTACTGGCGATAGAGGTATAGGTATTGGCCGTGCGCATAAATATGGGATAGATTTTGAACATTACCTTGAACACGCGAACAATGAAACTGCTGTAATCTTGCAAGCGGAAAGCCGTGAAGCAGTTGACAATATTAATGAGATCGTAAATTTACAAGGTATTGATGCCATACTTATTGGGCCCTATGATCTGTCAGCAAGTCTGGATAAGCCCGGAGAAATAAATCACCCTTTGGTTCAATCTGCTATAGATAAGATAGTTAAAGCTTGTCAGACAGCTAAAGTAAGCATGGGATTTTTTGGGGTTAGCGCTGAAGCCGTATTACCATACAAAGAACGAGGCTTTACTCTGTTAACCACCGGTGTTGACACAACTTTCTTAATCAAATCAGCAACTGAAACACTCAAGGATATCCGTGGCTAAAAAAAATATTATGAGCCTGAGCACTATCAACACAATATTAAATACAGCGCCGATCGTAATTCAGGGCGCGACACGCTTGATAAAGTTAATACGTGACCAAAGTAATAACAATATACCTGAGGAAGAAATACCTGAAACTATCGAAGGTATAAAAGAAGAAGTTGCGCGGCTTCATCAGCGTCTGGATACGAATGACGAATCCAATGTCGAACAAATAAAATTGATCGAAGAACTTGCCCGACAAAATGAATCGCTTGCAACGCAGCTGAAAAGTACTGTTACCCATCTAAATAGAATTACTGTTCTTGCCATCATAGCGATACTGATAGCAGTTGTTTCTTTAGTCTATTTATTAATTGTATGAAGAAAGTCTACAGCAGCGACAATACGATAATGGCAGGGCACGTTCATAGCCTATTAGAAGCAAATGAAATTAATTGCCATCTACGCAATATGAACTTAAGTAGTGGGATTGGTGAACTACCTATCAATGAATGCTGGCCTGAAGTCTGGGTGAACGATGAGGCTGATTATGTCTTTGCCAAACGTCTTATAGACAACGTGCTTGCTAATGCGGTTAAACAAGAAGACTGGAGATGTCCGTGGTGGTGAATTAATTGAAGGCCAGTTTGACGTTTGTTGGTCTTGTGGGAAAGAAAGGACTAATTGATATAAATGTATACTACCTGCCCCAAGTGTAAGCATGAACGCCAGACAGGTGACAAAACAGATCCCGACACCTGCCCAGCATGCGGTATAATTTTTTCAAAATGGATGAAACAACAGTTTTCGTCTCCAGAGACACAAAAATCTACACGAAATAGAATTGAAATTTCTCATAGTCCGGGGTTAGTAAAAGATAATCTGTTCAAGCCTGTTTTATGTAGAAGACAAGGTAAACCCATTTATATTTTATGGCCGAGCACTTGTCTTTATTGGCATTGCTGTATGGGGGATGGCAATTTATCAATATGGATTTCATTAATAATCCGATGGCAATTGGTAGCTCTTACATGCACCGCGTTAATCTTATTTTTCATGAAGCCGGGCATGTTATTTTTATGCCGCTTGGCTGGTTTATGACAAAATTAGGGGGAACACTCGGGCAGCTATTAATGCCAGTAGTCGTCATGCTGACATTTCTTATAAAAAATAAAAACAACTTTGGTGCATCAGTTGGACTTTGGTGGTTAGGCCAAAGTTTTATGGACTGTGCGCCGTATATAGATGATGCCTTAGATCAAAAGTTAGTATTATTAGGTGGTTTTACAGGTGCCGACAGACCCGGCTCTCATGACTGGACTAATATTCTCTCGGAGTTTGATAAGATTGATAAACATCGGGAAATAGCCAATACATTTGATACTATTGGTGCAACACTTATTTTTATCGCCCTTATCTGGAGTGGCTTTTTACTTTACAAACAATTTAAAAATATTGATTCAATATGACATTTTTTCATTTAATTTTGAGAGGCCAATTGCCTCACCTACTTTTCTGCCTCACAATTTTTAATTGGGAATGATGCTGTTGCTGATCATAGCGTCGAACACTTACCCGCTTCTGTTATCAAGATATTGGCAAAGCATAAAGTACCTAAAGATTCCCTGAGTCTTTATATACAGGAATTCGATTCAAGCGACCCACTGGTAGCGTTAAACATTGACACACCACGTAACCCTGCCTCGGTGATCAAATTACTAACTACCTATGCCGGACTTGATATTCTTGGCCCAAATTTCACCTGGGAGACTCATGTTCACCTTGATGGGAAATTAAATAACGGCACGCTTGATGGGAATTTAGTCATTGAAGGACGCGGAGATTCCTTTTCTGGTCAGAGAAACATTCTGGCATTTGTTATTTACGCTGCGTAATCGTGGCATACAACATATTAATGGTGATTTACTCATCGACAATGAATATTTTGAAGATGAAAATGGCTCGCCTGCAGACTTTGATAATAAACCTTACCGTGTTTACAACACCTTTCCTGATGCTGCATTGTTGAATTTTCGTGCACATCAATTTCACTTTGTTCCCATGAATAAGAAACTTCACATCTACGCGGATCCACCGGCTTCAAATCTGCAAGTCAGAAATAAGGTAAAGTTAGTTAAGGGTGCGTGCAAAGGCAAACATCGACAATTAAAATTTAATGTCCTTAAGCAAGGCTCTATCACCACGGTCGAATTCAGCGGCAATTATCCAGGACGCTGTGGTAATCAGGAGTTGTTGCGCACCGTTTTAGCTAATGGTGATTATATCTTTGGTGTTTTCAAGGCATTGTGGGAAGACATGGGCGGCACCATTAATGGAAAATATGGGAGAGACGAGTATTGATGACAACAATCCATTTTTATATTGTGCCATCCATACCACTGAGCGAAGTGATTACCTATATCAATAAATACAGCAACAATGTAATGACTCGGCAATTATTACTCACTATAGGTAAAGAGGATAAGAATAATCCCGGAAACAAGACTGCCGCTCGAATGGTTTATATCAGATTGGCTACAAGACATCGGCATCCCTGCCCCCGAATTGATCATTGAAAATGGGTCAGGTCTTTCACGTAGTGCGCGAATTTCCGCTCATACACTTGCGATGTTGCTACAACACGCATTACAAAGTCCCTACCAGCCTGAGTATTTTTCATCATTACCCCTGGTCGGTATTGATGGGGACGGTTAGAAAACGCCTGAAGGGTATACTTCCGCCCGGTAGTGCACGAATAAAAACTGGCATTATTGATAATGTCAGGTCAATGGCGGGTTATGTGAAAAGTAAGAACAATAAAAATTATATTATTGTTTCACTACAAAATTATAAAGGAATACAAAATACAACCGGCACTCTAATTCAGGATGAGGTATTGAAATGGTTATATAAACAATAATTACATTATTGTGTTAGTTTATTTTCTAATATATTTAAAGCCAAAATCAGAAGTTAGTTAAAACTAATGAATATTTTGAAGCTGATGTTTTTTATGTGCAGATATATCTTGATATTCGATAACGAAAAATAAAAGGTTTATTGTTACTTTTGATAAGCAGGAAAATCAGCATAACCTTCTTCAGTAGGTGCATACCAGATTTCCATTGGGGCTTCTTCTGCAAGCGGCCAATCGTTTTCAAATCGTTCTACTAAATCAGGATTACTAATAAACGGTCGACCAAAGGCAATTAAATCAGCAAACTTATTTTCAATCGCCTGTTCAGCTGCTTTCTGAGTATAGCCGCAATTACCCATTAACGGTCCATTAAAAACCTTACGTATCTCTGCCAGAGTCATGGCCTCACCCAACTCATGAAAACCGAATGCCAAACCATCCATGACATGCAGATAGGCTAATGAAAAATTATTTAATTGTTCTGCTACAAAGGTAAATTGCTCTCGAAAATCTGCAGAGCCCATATCATTAAATACACCATTGGGGGCAAGCCGCACACCAATTCGATCAACTGACACTTCTTCCATCACCGCTTGCAAGACTTCATCAAGAAAACGGTATCGATTAGAAATGCTCCCGCCATAACTATCAGTGCGTTCATTTGTCTTGGACTGTAAAAACTGATCAATCAAGTAACCATTCGCGCTATGCACCTCTACCCCATCAAAACCTGCTTGCATTGCTCTCCTGGCAGCTTTTTTATAATCATTTACAGTTTTCTTAATTTGTTCAACTGTCAGTGCTGCAGGCGTTTCATAATGTTCTTTGCCTTTGGGAGTTTGAATATATTCACCACTCAATTTAATCGCAGAAGGTGCCACTGGTAATTCACCACCATGGAAACTGCTGTGTGAAGCACGTCCGCAATGCCATAATTGTAAAAATATTGTGCCACCCGCCTCATGGACAGCATTAACAACTTGTTTCCACCCCTGCACCTGTGCATCGTTATAGATACCGGGAGAATCCATCCAGCCTATGCCTTGTTCAGAAACAACCGTTGCCTCTGAAATAATCAAACCTGCAGATGCACGCTGACGATAATAGCCTGCCATCAATGCATTCGGTATGCGGTCACTACCGGCCCGGCTTCGCGTCAGTGGCGCCATGACAACACGATTTTTTTAATTCTAATGTCTTATTGATAGAGACCGGTTTTAATAATGGGCTGGCTTTACTCATTTGAATGCTTCCTTATTTGAAGGTTGATTACTTCAGGAATTACAACGCAGATATAATATTCTATCTGTTTTTATTAACCAGTGTTAGTTGAAGGAGTGAGACAACATTATCATTGCAAGCTCTTGCTTGAAGTACTTTTAAATAGATGTTGTATGAAAATACACTTCCTTGTGTACCGATATTTAATCTAAGAAACTATCCCTAAGAGGAGGTTTTACTTAATTCCAGCTTTGGAATTTAATTTTCCAACTACCATCTTTCTGTTTTTCAAACACATTGGTAATGTTTCCTTCTAGTAAGATCATCTCACCGTTGGTATCAATTCGAGTCACTTCCCAAAGTCCGGTTTCATATGCAGTATCACCTTTGATATCCAAATCGACATTTGAAATGGTATATTGCTTCATACCGACTTTCCTCAGACCAAGTAGATAAGTGCTTATTGCTGACGGGCAGTCGAGGATCTCGCTGCTAGGTGGAAAGACCATTGCATTCTCGGCATATAAAGCCATTAATGCATCAGTTTTACCCTGACCGAAACTCATCGCCCATTTGGTCATTAGCACCTCAATATCGGTCGTGTCTGCTGTATGAGAAAAGGCGAGGCTTGAGCTCATAGACAATATTGATAATATAATCAATGTGTTAAGTTTCTTCATTATTAATCACTCCTGTTAATAATTAATCATTAAAAATTTGTGCGTTGCAACAAATATAGGTACGATAGACCAGATAAACAAGGCTGTTTCTGTTTATAGACTTATTCCAAACAGGAAAGAATAGAACTTCAAGACAATGGATAGATTAGCAAGCATGAATGTGTTTTCCGCTGTCGCTAGGCTCGGCAGCTTCGCTGCAGCAGCAGAAGAACTCGGTATATCAAATGCAATGTGTTCAAAATACATTAGCAATCTTGAAGACAATCTCGGCGCAAGATTACTTAATAGAACTACGCGACAATTGAGCCTGACTGATGTCGGTAGTGCTTATCAGAATAAAGTTATCGACATACTCACAGAAGTAGAAGCAGCGGAACAGTGTGTCTCTGAATTACAAGACAATCCCGTTGGGATATTACATATCATGTCACCACCATCTTTTGGTTCTTTTCATATTACTCGTGCGATTAAGGGTTATAAGAAGCAATGTCCAGACGTCGAAATCGATCTAATCATGTCAGACGATTTTGAAAACCTGGTGGATATGGGTATGGACCTTGCCTTTTGTGTCGGGGAACTGGAAGATTCCAGTGTTGTTGCATTAAAACTATCTTCCAGTCGTTTGATTGTTTGCGCCTCTCCAGAGTACCTGAAAGAGAATGGAACACCTCAAATTCCAAGTGATTTAAATGATCACGTTTGTATGAGCATGAGCAACAACCTAATCTTTTCACCTCAATGGACATTTAATACTGATGGCATAGAGACAACGATTGATACCAGAACTAATTATTTAAAATCCAATCATGCCGACTCCCTTCGGGTGGCTGCAATCAATGGTAGCGGATTGGTACAGCTTCCCACCTACATGGTCGGACTTGATATTCAATCTGAAAGACTCAAACCGGTATTGGAAAACTATGAACCTGAACCATTACCAATCAACCTGATCTACGCACACCGTAAACACATGTCGATGAAGATCAGAAGTTTTGTCAACTACATGAAAGATTATTTTGAATCCCCGCCTTATTGGGATAATTGGATGTTTGAAAAAAGATAAGGAATAAAAAAGCAATTCATAAAGAGATTGATTTTGAAATAAGGCGTTAATAAAAAAACACACATCCTTGTGTATAAAATATTCATCCCCTCCTATCCCTAAGATGAAAACCTAATACTAGTTACAACTCTGGAAATTAATTTCCCAGCTACCGTTATTTTGTCATTCCAAAACTAAGCCATTAATAGTGATTTAGTAAAAATATACACGTCCATGTGTATCGAATACTCATCCAAGCTCCTATCACTAAGATGAAAGTCTAAGGCTAGTTCCAGCTCTGGAGTTTAATCTTCCAGCTACCGTCTTTTTGTCTTTCCAAAACATTGGTGATGTTTCCATCAAGCTTGATTTCGTTACCGTCAGCATCAATCCTAATCGCTTCCCAAAGTTCTGTTGAATACGCAGTCTTACCTTTAACTTGCATAGCAACATTTGAAATGGAATATTCGTTGAAACCGGCTTCCCGTAAACTATCTAAATAATCAGTAATGGCTAACCGTCCTTCAAGAATTTCACTACTGGGTGGAAATACCATTGCATCCTTGGTGTATAAAGTAACTAAGTCTGTTGTGTTACCATTATCGAAACTGGTAACCCACAAGGAATCAAGCATTTCCATATCAGCGGTTTGCAGAGTATTCGTGGCTGCATAGCTTGCATTTAATGGCAATATTGATAATAAAATCAGATATTTAATGTTTCTCATGATTGAAGCTCCTTTAATAAATATGAATTTGTGCGTTGGAAGAAATATAGGTGCTATCATCTTCATGAACAACAGTGTTTTTGTTCATGGATTCATTCCAAAAAAGACATAATCAGGTACATAAAGGTGGATAGGTTAACTAGCATGAAAGTATTTGCCGCAGTCGCCAGACTCGGTAGCTTTGCAGCGGCAGCTGAAGAACTGGATATCTCGAACACCATGTGTTCTAAATTCATCCGTGATTTAGAGAGCAGTCTTGGTGCAAGGCTTATGAATAGAACGACCAGACAACTAAGCCTGACTGAAGTGGGTAGTACTTATCATAAAAAGGTTATCGACATACTCACTGAAGTTGAAGAAGCAGAACAGTGTGTATCTGAATTACAAAATGAGCCCGTTGGGACATTACGCATTATGTCGTTACCGTCTTTTGGATCATTTCATATTGCTCGCGCGATTAAAGGTTATAAAGAACAATATCCAAAAGTCGCCATCGAACTAAATCTTTCAGACGACTTTGACAACCTGGTTGATCGAGGTATGGACCTGGCTTTTCGCGTCGGCGAACTTGAAGACTCCAGTGTTGTCGCTTTAAAAATATCATCTAGCCGGTTGATTGTTTGTGCCTCGCCGGAGTACCTCAAACAAAATGGAACGCCACAAACGCCGGAAGCATTAAAGGATCATGTTTGTTTGGTTACATCCAACAACGTCATATTCACACCACATTGGACTTTCAATATAGATGGTGTAAAAACAGAATTTGATATCAAGAGTGACTATTTAACCTCTAATATCGCAGATTCACTTCGCGTCGCAGCGATAAACGGTAGCGGATTGATACAACTGCCAACTTACATGATCGGCCTTGATATTCAATCAGGCAGACTCGTGCCGGTATTAGAAAAATTTGAACCTAAACCATTACCAATCAACCTGGTCTATGCTCACCGCAAACATATGTCAGTAAAAATCAGAAGCTTTGTCGATTACATGCAAGGTTATTTTGAAACGCCTCCCTATTGGGATAAATGGATGTTTCAATAGAAGCATTGCTACATGTATTCGTCTTGAATAATTTTAATCAGCCAAAATTCGTTCTCATGGTCAAAGCTCGATGTTCTTGAAAGACGACTCTGTCGCGACCATGTCCCTTTGCCAGCAACAATGCATTATCAGCAGAAGCAATCAATGAATCGATGTTTCCAGACATTCCGGTTTCGAAAGTACTGATACCAATACTGGCGGTTATCGTTATGTTATCTTTATAAGTTCTGCTAATCTTTTTTCTTAAATTCTCCGCATATCGAGATGCGTCTTCTGCATTACATTGCGGTAAAAGCATGACAAATTCTTCGCCGCCGAAGCGTGCTACCACATCCCCATCGCGACAATCATTACGTAATAATTCTCCTAACTGAACCAGGACTTCATCGCCTTTCGCATGACCATAGGTATCATTAATATTTTTAAAGTAATCAACATCCAGGTAAAAAAGGCTAATACAATGTTTATTGCGATTTGTCTGGGCCATATATTTCTCTGCAATATCCAGAAAACTCCTGCGGTTAAGACAACTGGTTAACATATCTATTGAGGCTTGTTCCACAAGTTCTGCTTGCTGGGTTGCTACTTGGTCGAATAATTTTTTTAATACAATAAGATTTGAAACTCGCGCAATAAGCTCTGTTTCAATAGTCGGTTTAGCAACATAGTCATCAATACCCGCACTATAAAGATCAATCCTTCTGGAGACATCGTCAAAGCCGGTCACGCCCAGTATTGGTACCCAGCCATCATGGTCCGCCTTACTGTTAATACCTCGGATACAACGCACCAATGAAAGACCTGTCATAAGACCACTCAACATCAAATCTGTAATCACAAGATCAATGCCACCTTTGTGCATAAAGCATTCCCATGCTTCTTCAGCATTATCATAATGTTCAACTTCAAGTCCCATGTTTTCCAATATCAGAGTAGTTCGCATACTCTCTGCGCGACTATCTTCCACATACAATACTTTACCGGACACATCTTTTTTTATTTGCAATCTCGCCAACGAATGAAGCTCCAGCGTAAACCGGTCAATATCTGACTTAAAAAAGACATCGGTAATCCCGGATTTTATCCAGGAACGCTCTCGATACATTCCCTCATTTGACGTGATTAGATAGATTGCCGTCGTTATCTCAGGCCAACGCTGACGAAATCGTTCCGCAAAATCAAGACCGCTACCATCCTCCAATACCAGAGAAGTGCATATGAATTCATAGTTTTGGTTTTCACAATTTGCTGTTGCATCAGAAATGCAAGTACAGGTATCACTGTCAATATGGCTCTCAGACAGAATTTTGGACAATTGCATCGCGTAGGACTGACTATTATCAATTATTAGTGCTTTCATTTATTTTTATTCTCTCAAGCAATTACGATATTTTTTCGTAAAGGGATCCAGATAAAAAACTATGCATAAGGTGAGCCTGAAATAGTGATTTCAGTTATGTCTTCACTAACAACCTGATCTATATACTAATTTATTCCTCAAGGGCGGCTTTCTGCAGATTCTGCATCTAGATTAATGTCGTAATCGGTGTCAAATTTCTTCTCTTTGGCGACAAATTCAATCAAGCAATATCCTGGCGGATGGTCATAAGCGGGGCATTTCCTCTAGGGGAAATTAGGTAACACGGATGTAATAGTTAAAGCTGAAACCGCCCCAACAGTGCAGGGGCGGTTAACAACTGAGTCTTCATAGCTAACTTCATTTTATCTCTCCTTGAAAATTACGACTATCCATTTTCTTTCTCTCCCTGAGCTATCTCGACTATCCATATTCTTTCTCTCCTTGAAATTCACGAGAAATACCATTTTCGAAATTTTGCTCTGAATTAGGCAGGGTAACGGCTCCCCTTAAAAACACTTAATACGCAATTGTGATGAAATTTTCTTGCTATAAACATACCCAATTTAGGGTAATTAGCAGCGCTATATATCATTCTATAAATTCATACAGAGTAGTTTCAGTAGAAAATATCAAATATATTCATATGGTTAGGCTTTATTCTGGTCTCAACATAGGAAAAACATTTTAAAAACCACGACGTGTTCACACTTTTTTAACACCCAAATGTTGCGGCGCAGCATATTAGGCGTATGATTGCACTTAATAAACATTATATCTTTGGAGTTGATTATGGAAAACACATTCGAAAAGTTAATCGAGCCAATAAAGCAATTGAACGAACTAACACTAAAAAGCATTGAGCAGATAACTGCAGTACAGCTCAAAGCGTTACAGGATAATGCAAAAATTGGTTTGTATGCTTTAAATACAGCGACAGAAATTAAAGATATTGATTCATTTAAAAACTATATGGAAAGTCAGATTGCTGTCACTCAGTATGTCTCTGATAATGCAATAGTGGATGTTAAAGAAATTGCTGAACTGAGTAACTCCTATGCTACAGAGGCAAAGGACGTTGTCGAAAAATCAATTATTCCTGATTAATATCTCCTGCTTTAGTTGTCCCTAAACCGCTCTTTTGAGCGGTTTTTGTTTTTAAAACATCAATCAAACTTCATGTTCTAAAAGTAAATATTTAATGATTTATTTAGCGTCATAACATTCCAAAAATAGTAAATAATTAACAATTTCAATTATTTATACTAAATTAATTATTTTGTTGCGTTGCAACATTTTAAGAGTATAATATCCGCCAATGATTAAATAAACTAATTGGAGAAATACAATGAGCAACACATTTGAAAGTTTTTTGGCACCGATAAAAGAGTTAAATGAATTAGCACTTAAAAGCATTGAAGAAATTACAGCTCTTCAGGTTAAAGCTATTCAGGACACCACGAAGGTGAATCTCGACGCGCTTAAGTCTGCAGCTGATATTAAAGATGCTGATACGCTTCAGAAATATCTTACTGACCAAGTTGAGATTGCACAAAGCCTGTCAACTAAAGCAGTAGAAGATGCACAAGAAATGGCCAAATTGGGCGAATCTTATGCTAACAGCGTTAAGGAAATTGTTGAGAAATCAGTACCTACTGTTTAATACTGGTAACTGAAGCTACAACTAAAAAAAACCGCTCTTTTGAGCGGTTTTTTTTCGCCTACATGGACGTAGGTGGTAGAACTGCGCTTGGAGCAAGCAGTCGAAAAACTATGGAGCAATTAAGCTCTTCTCAGTCCAAAGTAACTAAGCGGCTTCATAAGTCGGGAAATCAGCTAAACCATCTTCCCTGGGTGTCCACCATAATTCCACATCTGCCTCAGGTGCTAAAGGCCAATCATTACTAAACCGCTCTACCAGATCCGGATTACTGATATAAGGCCGTCCATAGGCGATAAGGTCGGCATTGCCGTCCGTAATGGCTTGTTCCCCAGTCTCTTGTGTATAACCACAATTGCCCATTAACGGACCATCAAAGACCTGACGAAATTCATCCAGCGTCATCGGCTCACCCAGTTCATGAAAACCGAATGCCAGACCATCCATGACATGTAGATAGGCCAGGCCATACTGGTTTAACTGTTGCGCGACATAAGTAAACGACTCTCGATAATCTGGTGAACCCATATCATTAAACACGCCGTTAGGTGCCAAACGGACCCCGACGCGTTCTGCTGGAACCTCCTCAGTAACAGCCTCAATTACTTCATCTAACATACGATATCTTTTTTCGATACTGCCACCGTATTCATCGCTACGCTGATTGGTACGCGACTGTATAAACTGGTCGAGCAGATAACCATTCGCACTATGGACCTCAACACCATCAAAACCGGCCTGCATCGCACGCTTCGCTGCATTCCTATAGTCCAGTATCGTTTGCTCTATCTCCTCAATGGTGAGCGCACGTGGCGTTTCATAGTCTTCTTTACCCTTTGGCGTATGGATCTCATCACCATTCAATTTGATAGCGGACGCTGAAACAGGTAGTTCACCATTATGAAAACTGCTATGTGATGCACGGCCACAATGCCACAATTGTAAAAATATCAGACCACCTTCTGCATGAACCTCATCAACAACCTGTTGCCATCCCTGCTGCTGTTCATCGTTATACATGCCGGGCGAATCGATCCAACCAATACCCTGTTCTGAAACAACGGTTGCCTCTGAAATGATCAATCCTGCTGATGCGCGCTGGCGGTAATACTTAGCCATCAGCTCATTCGGGATTCGCTCTTTACCAGCACGTGCACGCGTTAACGGTGCCAATACAACACGATTTTTTAATTCTAATGATTCATTTAAAGAAAATGAATTTAACAAGGCACTATCTTTACTCATGAAGAATTTCCTTCTCAATATTTTTTTGAATGTATAAGACACTTCAATACTCGATCTTAAACAGTCACCACGATCTTCCCTTTTTGCTTGTTAGTTTCCATAAAGCGGTGTGCCTCGACAATCTCATCCAGACTAAAGCGATGCTCATCAATAATCGGTTTCAGATCTCCAGACTCTAGTAGATTAAAGACATATTCTCTGGCGCGTTCACATAGCTCTGGCGACTGCGTAATCTCAAACAAGGTATACCCTCGGATAGTTAAGCCCTTGACTAGTGCTGGAAACAAAGGAAAAGGTGTCGGTTCAGGCGATAAAGCACCATATTCATATATAATTGCGCCTTTAGCCGCTGCATCCGCAAGATCAAGTAGCGTAGGTCCACCAACAGGATCAAACGTTAAATTTGCCCCTGCTCCTGATGTAATCTCCATCACCCTTTCTGCTATATTTTCTTCATCGGTCACGATAACGTGATCAGCACCCGCATCAAGGAGAAATGATTTTTTGTCTGCACCACGTGTCGTCGCAATCGCCAATCCACCTATTGCTTTAGTAAGCTGAATTGCCGCTAAACCAACACTGCTACTCGCTGCAGTTATCAAGACAACATCATCTTTTTTCATTTTTCCATATTCAATCAAAGCGCCATATGCCGTTATGTACTGCATCCAGATCGCTGCACCCTCAGCCGCAGAAAGCTTATCGGGATAATGTGCGACTGCAGTCACAGGCAAAATCGCAGATTCGCCATAGACGCCATAATCAACCATCGAGAAAGATGGAATGCTGCTCACACGATCCCCAACTTTAAAATCAGTCACACCGGTTCCAACCGCATCAACAATTCCCGCAGCTTCATAACCTAGTTGAGAAGGTAATGTCGGAGTTTCTATATATTGTCCTTTACGAAAGACTACTTCAGCACGGTTCAATCCAATCGCCTCAACCTTTACACGAACCTCAGCTTCTCCCGGCGCTACTAATGGCAACTCCTCCAGCTTAAGAACATCGGGCTGACCTAATTCATGAAAACGAACAATCCTGGGCATTAGAAATAACTCCTATTAATTTAAATGATGATTTGTGGTAACTCATGTGTACATTTTTTTATAGAGAACACTATTTTTATACTGTACGAACAGAAATAACAATTTCCATTTAACAGCCTGTCAGTTTATCTGTTGCACATAACGAGTCTGAACACTATAATTCATGTGGTTTATTTTGTAAACTAGGTTCCTATAAGTAACCAGCAAGAGTGATTAATGACTAAATTAAAAGCCAATGTTTTTGCAGCAAAATGTTCGTCCAGAGAAGTCCTTGTTTTAATCAGCGAGAAATGGGTGTGCCTGATAGTTTGTGCGTTAAGCAAACAAAAGGTTTTACGTTTTGGTGAGCTCAAGCGACTCTGTGAAGGTGTGTCGCAAAAAATGTTGACCCAAACATTACGAAAACTGGAACGTGATGGTTTAGTGATTCGAACAATATATGCCGATAAATTACCGCTAAAAGTTGAATATAAACTCAGCCCATTAGGAAATAATTTAGTTCCGGTAATCGAGCAAGTAAAGTCATGGGCTGAGACAAATATGAATAAAATTAATCAGCATAGAATGGCATTTGAGAAGAAAAATAATGCGGTATGAGCTGAGCGTTGAGCTTTATTATTTATTCTTTAGTAAGTCCTTTAAATTTGCGAATGGCTTACCGGTACCATGCTCCCGATCAAGTTCGTTATTTGCTTTTGTCACCGACACATCTCTATCTAAATATTTTGCATGCTCATGATCATGACAATAGAGGCACAATAACTCCCAATTGCTGCCGTCTTCTGGATTGTTGTCGTGATTATGATCTTTGTGATGAACGGTTAATTCGATGATATTTTCTCTAGTAAATTCTCGCTTACATTTACCACAGACCCAAGGATACAGTTTTAGCGCCTTCTCGCGATAACCATGTCCTCTTGATTCGGCATTCCGCTTGGATTCTGCAACAACTTTATCTAGCTTATCCATGAACCATTATTAGTAATTAGAGTTATATGAGCTGTTATGAATACAATCAATGCCTACGAATGATTCTAGTGTCTTAGCACACCCGCTTGAATACTGATTAAATCATCAAATGTCTTAAGCTGTTTTAGCAGAGTATTTGTCGATGGGTCATCTTTATGCAGGCATTCTTCTGCATATTCATATATCCCGCTTTGTGCCGGCAACGGTTTGGTCTGTTCGATGGTATCTTTCATCCTCGGCAAAAATATCCACTGCAACCATTGCTCAAATTTAAGTGTATCCATACAAAAAGGGATCGTGCTATCGAGATCACTAGCATCAGGCTTGTACTTATCCCACTTTCCGTGGGTACGTAGGTTAGCCTCGACTTCTAATAAAACGTCGGCAATTCGGTTTGGAATATCGTGCATTAAGCTGATTATACGTCGAGTTTAGCTGATCCTAAAGTTTGGAATTCGTAATCTTGTATATATAAGGTGTCCGATTCGAGTCAAATTTCCGAAATTTATGCCATATTTGCAATATTTTGTGCAGAAATGACACTTGATTTCACATATTTAGACAATCTGGTTTATACTCCGCCCGCCAGTTTACACCTCATGCGGTCATCTCAGTGATAATTCAAAAAGATGTGGGTATTTGGGTAGCGCAGTTTCCTGAAACTAGGCGCAGGGACAATAATCGATTTCATTAATTAATTTAACTTTATAGAGTAGAACAATGGCTGACTTATCGAAGTATAGAAACATAGGTATCTTCGCGCATGTGGACGCAGGTAAAACCACGACCTCAGAACGAATCCTGAAACTGACGGGCAAGATTCATAAAACCGGTGAAGTACATGATGGTGATGCCACCACTGACTTCATGGAGCAAGAACAGGAGCGCGGCATTACCATTCAGTCTGCTGCAACCAGTTGTTTCTGGAATGACCATCGAATGAATATTATCGATACCCCAGGACACGTTGATTTTACTATCGAAGTATACCGTTCATTAAAAGTATTGGACGGCGGCATCGGCGTATTTTGTGGTTCTGGAGGTGTTGAACCTCAGTCTGAGACTAATTGGCGCTATGCAAACGATTCTGAAGTTGCACGAATTATTTTCGTAAACAAGCTCGACCGTATCGGCGCAGATTTCTATCGCGTGATTCAGCAAGTTGAAGATGTTTTAGGTGCAACACCCGTGGCAATGACTTTGCCAATTGGTATTGAAGATAATTTCGTTGGTGCAGTCGATCTACTGACCCGTAAAGCTTGGATCTGGAAAGACGAAAACGACCCACTAAGCTATGAAATTCAAGAACCGCCAGCAGATATGGTCGACAAGGTCGAAGAATGGCGCGAAAAACTAATTGAAGCTGTAGTCGACCAAGACGATGCCATTATGGAGAAGTATTTGGAAGGTGAAGAACCTACCATAGAAGAACTCAAGGCTTGTATTCGTAAAGGAACTATCAACCTTTCATTCTTCCCGACCTATTGCGGTTCAGCATTTAAAAATAAATGTATCCAATTAGTATTAGATGCTGTTGTTGATTATTTACCTAATCCAACTGAAGTTAAGCCACAATCTGAAGTCGATCTGGAAGGCAATCCAACTGGAAAAGTAGCAACCGTCGATGCTGATGGGCCATTGCGTGCATTAGCATTCAAGATCATGGATGACCGTTTTGGCGCCCTGACCTTTCTACGAATTTATTCTGGGAAACTAGAAAAAGGAACGGGAGTACTGAATACGTTTACCGGAAAAACTGAACGTATTGGTCGTATCGTGGAAATGCATGCAGACGAACGTATCGAACTTGATGGTGCACAAGCAGGCGACATCGTTGCGGCAATTGGTTTAAAGAATGTTCAGACCGGCCATACCTTATGTGATCCAAACAATCCTGCAACTTTAGAACCAATGGTGTTTCCTGATCCGGTCATCTCAATTGCCGTTTCACCAATAGACAAAGCTGCTTCAGAAAAACTAGGTGTGGCTATCGGTAAGATGATTAAAGAAGATCCTTCTTTCCGTGTTGAGACTGATGAAGACAGTGGTGAAACCATCCTCAAAGGCATGGGTGAGTTACATCTGGATATTAAAGTCGATATATTGAAACGTACCCACGGCATTGAAGTTGAAGTCGGTAGTCCTCAAGTGGCCTATCGTGAAACCGTTACTAAAACCATAGAAGATAGCTATACACATAAGAAACAATCGGGTGGTTCAGGTCAGTACGGCAAAATCGACTACATTATTGAACCAGGTGAACCAGGTAGTGGTTTCGTATTTGAATCAAAAGTGACTGGCGGTAACGTGCCAAAAGAATTCTGGCCAGCGATTGAAGGAGGTTTCAAGAAGAGCATGGATCAAGGTGTGCTTGCAGGTTTCCCCTGTCTCGATTTCAAAGTCACTTTGATGGATGGTGCCTTCCATGCGGTTGACTCCTCAGCTATTGCATTTGAATTAGCCGCCAAAGCAGCTTACCGACAAAGTATGCCTAAGGCCGGTCCTCAATTAATGGAACCAATCATGAAGGTTGATGTATTTACACCGGAAGATCATGTTGGTGATGTGATCGGCGATTTGAATCGTCGTCGCGGCATGATCAAATCTCAAGAAGCGGGACCAACGGGTGTTCGTATTAAAGCTGATGCGCCATTAAGTGAGATGTTTGGTTACATTGGTTCTTTGCGTACGATGACTTCCGGTCGAGGCCAATTTTCAATGGAGTTTTTACAATACAATCCATGCCCCAAGAATGTGGCAGAGGTGGTTATTACAGAAACAAAAGCAAGAGAAGAAGAAAAGAAAAAATAATATAATCTTTAGTTACATTAATCAAAAAGACCGGCAACAGCCGGTCTTTTTTATGGGCAACCAATAAACCTAAGCGGTCCTGTATAAGCTAATATTGCTGGAAATTACACCTTCTACAACAGCATCTAAATCATATCCAAAACTAAAAGCCGAAGTAGTTTTGTAATGTTGTTTATAAAGCAATTTCTTAAGTTAATCTTTGATACCCCTGAATTCAATTACCAAAATACGGCACAGGATATTTGGAGGCCACAAGATGCCTCTGCGGTTTATTGACTCGATTAAATAGTCCCAGATAATATATTCAGTTATAGCTCTTGACTTTAGTCTGGAATATAGCAAAATACATCGATTGTCGACAATATATAAGTATATTTTCGATTAAATGCATTTTAAACCCATAATAATGAATAAATTGTCGACAATAAATTCATATTAAATTAAACCCTTATTAAGAACTTAAAAACTAGGAGTATTTTTCTCATGCCGATACCCGAAGGATATAGCATCCCTATTACAGCACCTCTCTATGAGGGTCCGACGTATAAATATATACGCACCAACACAATTTTATGTGTATTTCGTACAACTAAAGAAGTAATGGAAAAAGTTGTGCCTAAACCCCTGGTATATAATTCAGATCTTTATATCTACGCATGGGTTAACCACTTACCACGTACCACCGGTTTTTGTCATTACCGAGAAATGTTCTTGACCATCCCGGTCGAATATCCTGGTAAAGATGGCATGGTTGCTGGTAACTATAATGCGCACCTTTATCTAGACAACGATAGCCCGATTGCGGCAGGTCGTGAGATCTATGGCTATCCTAAGAAATTGGCACGCGTCCATTTTACTGAACAAGAAGATGTCTTGACGCGTTCTGTGGAACGAGGCGGGCACGAAATCTTTAAAGTGGCTATCAGCCCACGCGTATCACTGCCAACAGATCCAATCGATCCATTGGTTGCTCAACTTGCACTGCCATTCATTAACTACAAATTGATCCCATCAGTAGTGGAAGGTGCTAAACCAGATGTTGCACAACTAACGCTAATGGAACTGGTTAATTTTCAATGTACTAAACTCGACAAAGGCCCAGCTACTGTTGAATTTAATAGTTCACCTGCTGATCCATTGGGATTATTCAAGGTAGAAGAAGTAATTGGCGGTTGGTATTTCGAAGGTGGGTATGACCTTCCTTATGGGTCAGTATTACACGACTATTTAAAAGAAGAGTAATTCAAACATTCATTAAAGACTGAAACGCTGTTATTTAGTTTTTATTGAAATGATGTTACTACCGGGCGGGATCGAATTTACTTTCGATTCCGCTTTTTTTATCTGCACAACAGTAATATCCTCCATAAACAATGAGCATAGATAAAGAAGAATTTGTCACATCAACCATAAACTACTCTTTAGATAATGGTAGTCCGCTTGACTATTACTTTTATGAACCCGATCCCTCTATTAAACTGAACCCACCGGGCACTGACGCCCACGAAGTTAAGATCTTGAATGGATGGTCAAGAGTGGATGAGTTTTCACTTAATCGCGAAGGCTTTGAATTAAAGCCCATTAGCAATAGTTTTGACCAGTTTGATGATAACGCTGCCATTAAGAAACTATTTTATCCAGTGATTGTTGAATTTGTGAAACAGCACACAGGGGCAAACAGGGTTGAAGTATTTGATCACACCATTCGTAAGCCTATGTCAGAAGATTTAAAGGATCAAACTGATGTGCAACGGCCAACGGTCCAATTGGCACATAGTGATTACACACCAAAATCAGGACCTCAACGCGTAAGAGAAATATTGCCTGATGCAGCCGAGCAACTATTAAAACACAGGGTGGCATTCTTTAACGTATGGAAGCCGCTGTACCGAGCTGTTGAAGAATTTCCCTTGGCTATGTGTGATGACACTACCGCCGTTGAAGAAGACAAGTTGATAATGGAACTTAAATACAGTGATCGTACGGGTGAAATATACGTAATGCGCTACTCACCTTCACACCGCTGGATCTACTTTCCAAAAATGTCACCTGAACAAGCCCTACTCCTCAAGACTTATGAAAGCGAACCCGGTCTCTCTAGCTCTATGGGACATAGCGCATTTGAAGACCCGACCTCTCCACCTGATGCTCCTACCAGAGAAAGCATTGAGGTAAGAACAATGGCGTTTTTCTAAGACCCATATTACGAAATAACATAAAGCTATTTTAGCTTCAAGGATGGAGTGCGTGGATGCTCAAGAGCAGCGATCCTTATGGAGAGAGTGTTATCATTTGTATTCCAAACCAATCACAAGCGGACAAGTCTTAAATATATTATTTATTTCAATTAAATAACCCGAGACGGGTTTTCATACGTTTAAAACGGTAAGTATTAAATATACTTTAATTAACTAAAGGAGAGCCCCTATGAAATTATCTTTAATGAAAGCAATCATTAAGAAAACAAGCATCGCGTTATTGGTTATGAGTACAACAATCTCGCATGCAGCCTCACAAGAGAAAAAGACTTCGCTCGAAGATCAAAAGTCGGTTGCTGTTACCATTTATAATGAGAATCTGGCGCTTATTAAAGATCAGCGCACTATCACTCTGGATAACGGCCTTAACCTCCTTGCTTTTCGCGGTGTCAGCGCCAAGATGCGCCCTGAAACCTCGCTCTTAAGAAGCCTGAATAATATAAATGGATTCAATATCCTTGAACAAAACTTTGACTTTGATTTACTGACGCCACAAAAATTATTGGAAAAATATGTTGGTAAAAATGTAAGTATTGCAACGATGAATCCAGTGACGGGAGAAGAAATAATTGAACAGGCATTGGTGTTAAGTACAAACCAGGGGGTCGTTGTGAAGATAGGCGATCGTATAGAGACCAATCCACGTGGACGTTATATCTTCGATAAAGTACCTGAGAACCTTCGCGACCAACCTACCCTAGTATTACAATTAAATAGCCCGTCTGCTGAACCACAAGAGGTGGAACTCAGTTATCTTACTTCCGGCTTATCCTGGAAGGCAGACTATGTAGCAGAACTGAACGCAGATGATACTAAATTAGATTTAATGGGTTGGGTTACCTTAAATAATAAAAGCGGCACGACATATAACAATGCCAAACTTCAATTAGTTGCGGGTGATGTAAACATTGTTAGACAAGACTTCAGGCAACGCCTTGAAGGCCGACAGGTAATGGCAATGAAATCAGCAGTCGCTGAAGATAGCATGTCCGAAGAAAGCCTCTTTGAATACCACCTCTACAGTTTGAACCGTCCGACTACACTGTCCGACAACCAAACCAAGCAGGTCTCACTATTAACTGCAACACAAGTACCGGTAAATAAAGAATTCCTTTTACAGGGTGTACGTCGTCAAAACCTTTTGGACAGGTAGCGGTTTGATTTAAGAGACACATTAGTTCATCAATAGGTTATGTGCTTCACTTGTTGTTTATCGTAATGCATTTGTCGTCTCATCGCTAACGTGTTTTGTTTGATTAGCTCTCGTTGACTTAGTATTTCTTCGCCACGCCCATAAAAGACATCAGCCGGTGTCAGGTTATCAAGTGATTCATGATAACGCTCATGGTTGTAATAACTCACAAAACGCTGCAACTGTTCCTCCAGTTCCCCGGGGAAATAATAGTGGTGAAGTAATATCTGATTCTTCATTGAACGATGCCAGCGCTCTATCTTGCCTTGTGTTTGTGGATGATAAGGTCGACCTCGAGTGTGCGTCATACCGTTTTCTTCAAGGTAATCGGCTAATTCACCGGAGATATAACACGGGCCATTGTCACTGAGTAAACGCGGTTTATGATTTACCTTTACTGTATCAAGTCCCGTAAAGCGTAAGGCGTCATCCAGCGTATCAGAGACATCACGGCTACTCATGCCCGTACATAAACGCCAGGCAATAATGTAACGTGAGTAATCATCTAATACCGTGGATAAGTAATACCAACCCCAACCGATAATCTTGAAATAGGTAAAATCCGTTTGCCACATCTCATTCACGCGCGTAGTGGGCTGTTGAAACTTATCACTGGCCTCCATCAGGATATAGGCCGGACTGGTAATTAAGTCTTGTTCTTTCAGCAGCCTGTACACCGTGGATTCTGAGACGAAGTAAGCCTTGTTGTCAGTGTAATTTACGGCTAACTCTCGTGGAGACAAATCAGGCTTCTCTAAGGCTAACTCAATAACGGCTTCACAGTGGTCTTCGGTGATTTTATTCCATACCGCATGGGGAATCGGCTTCTTGTCTTCCAAGCCATCAACGCCATTCTCTTCATAACGTTTGAGCCAGTTGTAAAAAGTGGACTTATGAATGTCCAGCCGAGTCAGCGTTTGTCGAACCGACAGATCTGAGTTCTGTACCAGTTGAATAATCTCGACTTTATCCGATGCTAAGTACCTCATATATCGTCCTCCCCATCCCCGAGCACGCTTTTTTTAAGCAGCCGATTCTCCATGACTACTTCGCCTAAGGTTTCTTTCAGCGCAGATGTTTCAGCACGCAGTTCTTTGACTTCATCTGAGGTCGCTTCACGTACGATATCGCCTGATAAACGTTTCTTACCTGCCTCCAGAAAGTCTTTCGACCAACGGTAGTAAACATTTGGGTTTAGTCCTTCCTTGCGACATAGCTCAGCGATGCTTTCTTCGCCACGTAAGCCTTCAAGTACGATACGAATTTTTTCTTCTGCTGAATATTTTTTACGGGTGCGTCGACGAATATCGCGCACAGTATGTTCTACACTTCTTTTACTTGTCATCATCGTTTCCTCTTGGGTTAACGATGAACTAAAACTATCTCTTAGACAATCAGGCTAGTTGGTCCACATGGTGCTGACGGGGTACACTATTAGTTGAATACGTAAAAATAGGCATCCGAGAAGGGATGACATTACATGATGCAGCTGGTAAAGCAGTAAGAGACCGTTTCCGAGCAATCTTCCTAACGTCTATTACAACTGTCGCTGGAATGTTCCCCTTATTGTTAGAAACCAGCTTACAAGCTCAAGTGTTAATTCCTTTAGTCGTCAGTGTTGTCTTCGGCATCATGACGTCAACTTTTCTCACGCTACTTGTACTCCCTGCCAGCTATAGCATTATGGAAGACATGGGTTTTGTTGAGGTGGCGGAAAATGGAAGTGGATAATTAAAACTACTACATAACGGATATCAACTTATATACCAGGTATAAAAAAACCGAACGAGAAATACTCTAGTTCGGTTTTTATTTTGACTTTATTTGTAGATCTTAAGAATATTTATCCTGCTTTTCTTGAAGCTGTCTTTCTTTCATGTTCTTTTAAATATCTTTTACGGATACGAATTGTTTTGGGTGTTACTTCAACCAGTTCGTCATCATCGATAAACTCCAATGCCTGTTCCAGCGTCATTCTGATAGGTGGCGTCAGGACAATATTCTCATCCGTGCCTGATGCACGAACATTGGTTAATTGTTTACCCTTTAACGGGTTTACAACTAGATCGTTGTCTCGAGAATGAATACCCACGACCATGCCTTCATAAATATCTTCAGCATGACCAAGAAATAATTTTCCGCGTTCTTGCAAAGTAAATAAGGAATATCCCGCTGCCTTACCTTGGCCATTAGAGATTAAGACGCCGTTATTACGCTGGCCAATACTGACCGGGACATAAACACCATAATGGTCGAATACGTTATAAAGCAAACCGGTGCCAGACGTCAGTGTAAGAAATTCACTACGAAATCCAATCAATCCACGCGCAGGAATAATGTATTCCAGCCGTACTCTGCCCTTACCATCAGGTGCAATATTTTTTAGATCGGCTCGGCGTTCACCAAGTTTTTCCATGACGGCACCTTGATGATCGGCTTCAATATCAACAGTCAGTTGTTCATACGGCTCTTCTTTATGATCACCTAGATCATGCACAATGACTTGTGGGCGACCTACGGCAAGTTCAAAACCTTCACGACGCATAGTTTCAATCAAGATAGATAGATGTAATTCACCTCGTCCAGAAACACGATATTTATCAGCATCTTCTGTAGTTTCTACTCTCAAAGCAACGTTGTGTTTTAATTCCTGTTGTAGTCGATCCCATATATTACGACTGGTAACATATTTTCCTTCTTTACCTGCGAATGGTGAGGTATTGGGTTGGAAGGTCATGCTAATTGTAGGTTCATCTACCGTTAACGATGGCAAGGCTTCAACATTATCTGGATCACAAATCGTCTCTGAAATGCTTAGCGGATCAAGCCCTGCTATGGCAACAATATCACCCGCTGAAGCCGAATCGACTTCAATACGATCAAGACCATGAAAACTATAGACTTGTGATATTTTTCCCTTGCGCGTTTTGCCATCAATATCAAGTAACGAAACTGGCATATTACCTTTTATAGTACCGCGTTTAATTCTGCCAACTCCGATAATACCGACATAACTATTGTAATCGAGAGTTGAGACCTGCATTTGCAATGGTCCCTCTTCATCTACTTCGGGAGAAGAGACTTCATTAACAATAGTTTCAAATAATGGCGTCATATCGCCTTCACGAACATCTTCTTCAAGACCGGCATAACCACCAAGCGCAGAAGCATAGATGACAGGGAAATCCAATTGTTCATCAGAAGCGCCAAGTTTATCGAACAAATCAAAAGTTTGATCCAATACCCAGTGCGCACGCGCACCATCGCGATCAATTTTGTTAATAACGACGATGGGTTTAAAACCCATTGCAAAGGCCTTTTGAGTGACAAAGCGCGTTTGCGGCATCGGACCATCAACAGCATCAACTAATAATAAGACCGAATCGACCATAGAAAGAACGCGTTCTACCTCACCACCAAAATCGGCGTGTCCAGGCGTATCGACAATATTGATACGGTAACCATTCCAATTTATGGCTGTATTCTTTGAGAGAATAGTAATACCACGTTCTTTTTCCAATTCATTAGAATCCATCACCCGTTCGGTTGGGGAGGATCGTTCATCAAATGTACCGGATTGCTGTAAAAGCTTATCGACCAGGGTAGTTTTACCGTGGTCTACATGGGCGATAATTGCGATATTACGGAGTTTTAGGGTCACTATTCAGGCTGCCTTCTTGCGAAAAGGCGGGCATTATACATAGAGATGCCTAAAAGTGGATGGATTTCTACTGATCTATGGCTTGTTTAAGCAAGTTCTTAAGATATACCTCCAATTCTGGCAGATATGACGGCAGATACGGTATTCTAGACAAATATGAATTCAGCAACATATAAAGCATTTTTCAGGAAAACCCCGGTAAAACTACTACTGTTTCTTACCTACTTCATCAGCGTTAATCTACTTGCGGGTTATTGTGCGGTTCGGTTGAGATATCCATCATTATGGGGCGGCGGCAATGTCTTTTTAGAATACGGCACGCCCATTGGGATATGGGGATTGTCACATTGGCCCTCGCTTCTCTTAATCAGTATCCCTTTATTGCTGGTTCCGCATTGGAATACAAAGCAGATTAATCGTTTTAGAATAATCTGTGTCGGATTGATTCTGGTCTTGCTTTACGGTGTTATTGAGCAAATCCCGTTTGCACTTTTTCCAACGGTCGACTTATTTATTGCATTATTATTCAGCCTCATTATTGCCCCACCTAACTATAAAGAAAACCCAGCATTAACAGTCACCATGGTCATGCTCCTGTCAATATCCAGCTTAAGCGGAATTTATTACCTTTATGCCAAGTGGCAACATCGAACACCAGTAATAAAAGAATCAGTATTAATGAATGGTCTTTTTAAATTAAAGACTATTCATGTTGATAACGGCTATAGAAAAGAAATGTTATTTACGACTGAATTAACCCAATATATAGACACCGATAAAGTTTGTGACACAGCATCAAAAATGAGTGAGCTACTTTTTAATACTTACCCTTTTGATGAAAAATATAAAAAGTTGGTAGATATTATTTTTAACCCGCAACAAAATGATTCTTTGCCCTACACACTCGGACAAATGGAGCAATATGAAGAAGATGGTGAACTGCATATTGGTTGCTATTTAAAATATAAAAATTAGCTTATTGCAATTTTAACCAGTTTAATTCAAAAGTTACTTAAATTATTTTTTGATATATTTTTTAAGACAGGCACGTAAAGCTCTGGCAACTTCAGCCCCAGTCTGAAACCGATCATCAGGTGATTTCTGCAACATTTTATCCATCACTTTACTAATCTCTGGCACACGCTGTTTTAATTCATGACGCATTGAAGTGATTGTACGTCGTCAAAACCTTTTGGACAGGTAGCGGTTTGATTTAAGAGACACATTAGTTCATCAATAGGTTATGTGCTTCACTTGTTGTTTATCGTAATGCATTTGTCGTCTCATCGCTAACGTGTTTTGTTTGATTAGCTCTCGTTGACTTAGTATTTCTTCGCCACGCCCATAAAAGACATCAGCCGGTGTCAGGTTATCAAGTGATTCATGATAACGCTCATGGTTGTAATAACTCACAAAACGCTGCAACTGTTCCTCCAGTTCCCCGGGGAAATAATAGTGGTGAAGTAATATCTGATTCTTCATTGAACGATGCCAGCGCTCTATCTTGCCTTGTGTTTGTGGATGATAAGGTCGACCTCGAGTGTGCGTCATACCGTTTTCTTCAAGGTAATCGGCTAATTCACCGGAGATATAACACGGGCCATTGTCACTGAGTAAACGCGGTTTATGATTTACCTTTACTGTATCAAGTCCCGTAAAGCGTAAGGCGTCATCCAGCGTATCAGAGACATCACGGCTACTCATGCCCGTACATAAACGCCAGGCAATAATGTAACGTGAGTAATCATCTAATACCGTGGATAAGTAATACCAACCCCAACCGATAATCTTGAAATAGGTAAAATCCGTTTGCCACATCTCATTCACGCGCGTAGTGGGCTGTTGAAACTTATCACTGGCCTCCATCAGGATATAGGCCGGACTGGTAATTAAGTCTTGTTCTTTCAGCAGCCTGTACACCGTGGATTCTGAGACGAAGTAAGCCTTGTTGTCAGTGTAATTTACGGCTAACTCTCGTGGAGACAAATCAGGCTTCTCTAAGGCTAACTCAATAACGGCTTCACAGTGGTCTTCGGTGATTTTATTCCATACCGCATGGGGAATCGGCTTCTTGTCTTCCAAGCCATCAACGCCATTCTCTTCATAACGTTTGAGCCAGTTGTAAAAAGTGGACTTATGAATGTCCAGCCGAGTCAGCGTTTGTCGAACCGACAGATCTGAGTTCTGTACCAGTTGAATAATCTCGACTTTATCCGATGCTAAGTACCTCATATATCGTCCTCCCCATCCCCGAGCACGCTTTTTTTAAGCAGCCGATTCTCCATGACTACTTCGCCTAAGGTTTCTTTCAGCGCAGATGTTTCAGCACGCAGTTCTTTGACTTCATCTGAGGTCGCTTCACGTACGATATCGCCTGATAAACGTTTCTTACCTGCCTCCAGAAAGTCTTTCGACCAACGGTAGTAAACATTTGGGTTTAGTCCTTCCTTGCGACATAGCTCAGCGATGCTTTCTTCGCCACGTAAGCCTTCAAGTACGATACGAATTTTTTCTTCTGCTGAATATTTTTTACGGGTGCGTCGACGAATATCGCGCACAGTATGTTCTACACTTCTTTTACTTGTCATCATCGTTTCCTCTTGGGTTAACGATGAACTAAAACTATCTCTTAGACAATCAGGCTAGTTGGTCCACATGGTGCTGACGGGGTACAGGGTCAGCATATCCAGTTGGATAAAGCGGCTGATTAGTAGACGGGTCATATTTATCAATAGCACCAACGGTATGCAATAACTCATGCGCAATGATCACATGATTTTCTTTTTTCATTTTCTTATTAGCAAACGCATTAACGACACCGATTAAACCTTTTTGTAATCCTAGTGAATGTGCAACAGTTGGTGTCTTGGCGGGGTCAAAATAAAGCACAAATATTTGCACGTCTTCAGGATAGGGGTAATTATCATTCTGCCATGCCCAATAGCGTAGTTTTAAGCTCCAAAATATAATAGATAGGGGCGAAGCATTACGCGGTGGCATGGGTGGTTTGGACTTTAATTCTCCTGCAAATGATACATCGACTGGTTTTTTTAAGTTCAACTTATAGGTCTTGCCCTCTTTCTCAAAAAATTCCTCTATATCATTGAAGTCACTTTTTTGTATTTCATCAATATACTTTTGACTTACATCACTACCATCCCCATTGATAGCATAGACAGTAACATTGAGTGATTTGTCCCAATCAGTGCTTCTTGCTTTTGCTAACCAGCCAGCTACAGCAACCATCAACAAGATATACAAGAGTATCAAGACCCTGATTTTTTTGAACATGCTGCCTACTTCCTTATATATGATTATTTCAAATAATCATTCATCAACAAATTAACGCTATAGCGCACACCAAAACCAATTGTGTCTGTTGGTATGTGAGCCAAACCGCCTTTTTTGCTACTGCTTGATAAATCCATGTGTATCCAGGGCGTATCGTTTTTAACAAAACGTTGCAAGAATCGCGATGCAAGAATATGGTCAACGCCACTTTCCTGTGAACATTGTTTTACATCGGCAATATCACTCTTGATCATCTCATCAAAGTCTTCATCCAATGGAAATGGCCAAACTCGCTCCCCTGAATCTTCTCCGGCTTTGATCAAACCGGCATGCCATTCTTTTTTATTAGTAAACACACCACTATAAGACGTTCCAATCGAATACATGCATGCACCTGTCAAGGTTGCATAATCCAGGATCAAAGATGGCTTCTCTTTGGATGCTAAAGCCAATGTATCGGATAGCACCATGCGACCTTCAGCATCGGTATGAATAATTTCAATCGTTGTACCATCTGAAGCAGTGATAACATCATTTGGTTTATAGGCTTTAGGTCCAATATGGTTCATTGCTAATGCCATCCAGCATTCAACCGGCCTATTAAAATTCATTTTCGTTAAAGCTAACAAAGTACCCAAAGCAACCGCACTGCCCTGCATATCTTCATGCATGCCATACATATAATTAGCCGGCTTTAAGTTCACACCTCCAGTGTCATAACAGATGCCTTTGCCGACAAGAAACACCTTCTTTCCTTTTGCTGGTTTTGTTGGTGTATAGCGCAATCGGACAATACCGGAATCAGCTTTTGGACTACCTTGTGAAACCGCAAGAAATGCTCCTGCCTTTTTCTTTTTTAATATCGATTCATCATAAAATTCGAGTTTCCATTTATTCTCGCGCGCTAATTCTTTTACTTTTTTCAGGTACTCTGTTGGCGTTAATTTATTCGGGGGCAGGATGCTAAGACTACGCGTCAAAGCATTTCCGTCCGCGACCGCAAAGCTTTGTTTAAATCCATGAGTCGCTCGCACACCAAACAATGATAATTTTGATAAGCGTGATACTGTTTTCTTTTCACTCTTAAATTTTGGCATCTCAGCTGCCGCTGCCAATGCGGCAGAAATTAACGCCTCAGCAATGCGCTCTGACTCTATTTTATTAAATCCGTAAACAAACAAACCTAATTGAGCCGGGTTAATAGATGAATGAGCCGCCACCAGTTTTCTTGCTAGCGTTAATAATTCAAAACTACTGATGCTGGCTTCAATTGCTGCATAACTGACATGACTTGAATTCTTGTTGGGAAGATCAATGATGACTGGGCTGGTATCGGCTTTCTTTAAATCGAGCTCTAGTCGGCGCTTTAATAATCTTTCCTGATATGGAAAACGTGATGGCTTAACTGCTTTTTCCATGGGGTGGGCAAAGACCATCAGCCAGTTGCTAATTGCATCTATGTTTGCTTGTGTTGGCCGACTTTCTTTTTGTTGTAGTGTAATGCACATTTTATTCACGGTTCCTTACGCTTAATAACTTTGTGCGTAATGATAAAGAACTTTGGTCACTGACACGAGGAAAACACTTTTAATAACTTTTGTAAGTAAACGATTTCTAGATCAGTGCAAAATGATCGCTAAATTGCCACTGCATATAAATAGCCATGAGCCAACACTTTGGTATCCAAAATGCATAGTTATTAACCAGTTAATTAGGAATGAGGGATTAAAACGTAATGCTGACAATCAAGAAACTCTCTTACAAACTCCAGTATTGTCGACAATTTATATTGATATAACTATATCAAGCTGATAATTTGTTAATTTTATAAGGTATTGTCAACAATGTTGATATCAATTTTAGTATATGATTCTATGGAATTAGATAAGTCGTGATTTTAATAATGCACACATAGAAATTATCTAAACCAAATATATAGAATTTTAGTTACACAGTTGTGCCACTAATTTGTCGGTGAGTAGGCTATTATAAAAAGTATAAAAGGGACACATTGCAATATGTCTGATCAAGAACATGATATCGATCCTCATGAAACGACTGAATGGCTTGAAGCATTAGAAGCTGTTCTAAAAATAGAAGGCGCCGAACGCGCTCATTATCTTCTGGAAAAATTAATCAATAAGGCAAGAAGAGAAGGGGCTGACATTCCGTTCAGCGCCAATACTGATTACGTCAATACTCTCCCAGTCTTTAAACAAGCTAAGTATCCCGGTAATACGACTATTGAGCATAAAATCAGATCTTATGTGCGCTGGAATGCGATGGTCATGGTACTCAGAGCAAACAAAGATACCAATGTCGGTGGTCACATCGCCAGCTATGCGTCAGCAGCAACCCTCTATGATGTCGGCTACAACCATTTCTGGCACGCTCCTTCAGATGAGCATGATGGTGATCTAATCTACGTTCAAGGACATTCATCACCCGGTGTCTATGCCCGTGCCTTTATGTTGGGGCGTCTGTCACAAGACCAAATGGATAATTTTCGACAAGAAGTTGGTGGAGGTGGTCTTCCCTCCTATCCTCACCCTTGGTTGATGCCAGATTTTTGGCAATTTCCAACTGTCTCAATGGGTCTTGGTCCAATCATGGCCATCTACCAAGCGCGTTTCATGAAATATTTGCAAGACCGTGATATCCGTAATACTGAAGGACGTAAAGTTTGGTTATTTATGGGTGACGGCGAATCCGATGAACCAGAATCGCTCGGTGCAATCGGTATGGCAGGACGCGAAAAACTCGATAACCTGGTATTCGTCATTAATTGTAATTTACAACGTCTGGACGGACCTGTTCGAGGTAATGGAAAAATAATTCAGGAACTCGAATCCAACTTTCGTGGCGCGGGTTGGAATGTGATTAAAGTCATCTGGGGAACACGCTGGGATGCCTTATTACAAAAAGACCATAATGGTGCGTTAAAAAAACGTATGGCCGAGTGTGTCGATGGTGATTACCAAACATATAAGGCGAAAGACGGTGCTTATGTGCGTGAACATTTCTTTAATACGCCAGAGTTAAAAGAGATGGTCGCTGATTGGTCTGATAAGGATATTTGGAATTTGAATCGAGGCGGTCATGACCCCGCCAAGATTTTTGCGGCGTTTCATGCTGCTGTAAACCATAAAGGCCAACCAACCGTGATACTACCTAAGACGGTCAAAGGCTACGGCATGGGGACCTCCGGTGAAGCACAAAATATTACCCATCAGCAAAAGAAGATGAGTCTGGATTCACTCAAAATATTTAGAGATCGTTTTGATCTCCCTATCGCTGATGAGGAAATAGAGAAGCTACCTTACCTTGTCTTTGAAGAAGGCTCTAAAGAACTCGAATACATGCAGCAACGTCGTGAAGACCTCGGTGGTTATTTACCTGCAAGGCGACAGAAATCAGCCTCCTTAGAGATACCTGATCTCAAAACTTTCGACACCTTACTAAAGGCAACTACGGAAGGTCGAGAAATATCAACGACGATGGCCTTTGTCAGAATATTGAACATACTGGTAAAGGATAAGAATATTGGCAAACGTGTTGTACCGATCGTACCTGATGAATCACGTACATTTGGTATGGAAGGTATGTTTCGTCAGTTAGGTATCTGGAATCAATTTGGACAACTCTATACACCGCAAGATTCTGATCAACTCATGTTTTACAAAGAAGATAAACATGGCCAGGTTTTGCAAGAAGGCATTAACGAAGCCGGCGGCATGAGTGACTGGATTGCTGCGGGGACATCTTATTCGACGAATAACGAACCGATGATTCCTTTCTATATCCTCTACTCCATGTTTGGCTTCCAACGCATAGGTGACTTAGCCTGGGCAGCGGCTGATCAACGTACCCGAGGTTTTCTATTAGGTGGCACAGCAGGTCGTACAACACTGAATGGTGAAGGACTGCAACACGAAGATGGGCATAGCCAACTCTGGTCCTCAGTAGTGCCGAACTGTATTTCTTATGATCCTAGTTTTTCATTTGAACTGGCCGTCATTATTCAAGATGGCTTACGCAGAATGTATGTCGAACAAGAAGATATTTATTATTACATTACCGTAATGAATGAAAATTACGCGCACCCGGAAATGCCAAAAGGTGCCGAGAAAGATATTATTAAAGGCATGTATTCTTTTAGTAAGGGAACCAAGAATAAGAAACCACGGGTGCAACTATTAGGTTCAGGCACGATCTTTAATGAAGTCATTGCCGCTGCCAAGATGCTTAAAGATGACTGGGGCGTTGAGTCTGACATATGGGGTTGCCCAAGTTTTACAGAACTTGCTCGAGATGGACAAACATGTGAACGTTGGAATCGGTTAAATCCTGATTCAAAGAAAAAAGTTTCTCATATTGAAAAGTGTTTAGCCAAGGGTAAGGGCCCATTGATTGCCGCCACAGATTACGTTCGCCTCTTTGCTGAACAGATTAGACCTTACCTCCCTACACAAACAGACTATACAGTTTTAGGTACAGATGGATTTGGGCGTTCTGATACACGCGAACAACTACGCAAACATTTTGAAGTGAATCGATATCATGTTGTTGTCGCTGCTCTCAATGGTCTTTGCTATGCGGGTTCGATAGAGAGTAGTAAAGTCTTAGAAGCCATAAAACAATATGGCATTGATAGCGAAAGTCCTGCGCCATGGACAATTTAATTAATCTTACATCAAAACGCATACGACAGGATTTTATTGAATGAGTGACATTATAAAAATAAAAGTCCCTGACATCGGCGACTTTGATGCAGTGGAAGTAATCGAAGTACTGATCCAAGCGGGCGACACCGTCAAACAAGAACAAGCGCTGATCACGCTAGAAAGCGATAAAGCGAGTATGGAAATCCCTTCTACGCATGCCGGCACAGTAAAAGAAGTATTTGTAAAGGTAGGCGATAACATCGCGCAAGGCGCGAACATCCTCAGCTTGTCTGTTAGTGCGAATGCAGAAATTAAGCAAGAAGCACCGGCTGAAACTGAAAAAACAACAAACACACCTCTCGAAGAAATACCTGAAGTAAAACAACAATCGGCATCTATCTCGGCACCACCCGAACCATCCAATGATAATGGTGCTGCACCACAGTCAAAAGGTCATATACATGCAAGCCCTTCTGTCCGCAGATTTGCCAGAGAGTTAGGTGTAGACGTTACAAAGATTACTAAAGCTAGCGGACCGAAAAATCGCATTCTAAAAGAAGATGTAAAACAATTTGTTAAGCAATCATTATCCAAATCCAATGTGCAAAGCGGTTCAGGTATTCCTGCAATCCCCGCAGTAGACTTTACCAAGTTTGGTGAAATAGAAGAGCGTCCATTAGGACGAATTAAAAAGCTTACTGCCATCAACCTGACACGTTCTTGGTTGAATGTACCGATGGTGACGCATCATGATGTGGCAGACATCACAGAAATGGAAGACTTCAGACAATCATTAAAGGCAGAGGCAGAAAAAAGAGGCGTTAAAGTTACCTTCCTGGCATTCATCATGAAAGCATTAGTCGCTGCCATGAAAGCTTATCCTGAATTTAATGCCTCGTTATCGAGCGACGGTAGCTCACTTATATTGAAGAAGTATTTCCATATTGGTATCGCAGTAGATACACCTAATGGCTTAGTAGTACCTGTATTCAAAGATGTCGATGAAAAAAACATCTTCGACCTAGCAGAGGAAATGGCCTCAGTCAGTAGCAAAGCCAGAGAAGGTAAATTAAGCCCGAAAGAAATGCAGGGCGCATGCATGACCATATCTAGTCTAGGTGGAATCGGCGGCACGGCATTTACACCAATAGTCAACGCACCGGAAGTCGCCATTTTAGGTGTCACACGTTCTGATATGCAGCCTAAATGGAACGGTAAAGAATTTGAACCACGCTTAATGTTGCCCTTGGACCTAACCTACGATCATAGGGTCATTGACGGTGCCGCTGCCGCAAAATTTATGGCAACATTATCGGGCTTCCTACACGATATTCGTCACATATTACTTTAGTAAAATATCTGGATTATTAAACATTGACTAAAGAAATTAAGTTACCTGACATTGGCGATTTTGACGCGGTCGAAATAATTGAAATTTTGGTTTCACCTGGCGACATTGTTGAAAAAGAACAGTCATTATTAACATTGGAAAGTGATAAAGCGTCAATGGAAATCCCGGCGGAAAAAGCCGGTATTATCAAAGAAGTATCGGTAAGTGTTGGTCAAAAAGTATCTCAAGGCGAGGTTATTTTTAAAATTGAACCTGCGGGCTCTTCAGCATCCATTGAAGACAAGCCAAAACCAAAGCAAGAAAAACCATCAATATCTAAAGCCGAATCAAATAATTTAGCAAAACCTGCCCTTGATAAAGGCGACACACATGCTGAGGTGCTCGTCCTTGGAGCTGGTCCGGGTGGATATACCGCTGCATTTCGCGCATCTGATTTAGGAAAGAAAACAATTCTAATAGAACGCTATTCTGCATTAGGTGGCGTCTGTTTAAATGTAGGTTGCATCCCTTCTAAGGCTTTACTTCATGTCGGCAAAGTCATTTCAGAAATTGAGGAATTGAAAGAACACGGTATCGATCTTGGATCAGGCAAACCAGATTCAAAACCTGTACGCAACTGGACAGAATCCATCATTAATAAACTCACTTCCGGTTTAGGTGCTATGGCGAAACAACGCAGAGTAGAAGTGATGCAAGGCTATGGTAAATTCATTTCTCCGAATGCGATAGAGATAGAAAATGATGGTGAAACAAAAACGATTACTTTTGATTCAGCCATCATTGCTGCCGGTTCACAAGCAAGCAAGATACCAATTCTACCCGATGATCCACGCATCATGGATTCTACCGATGCCTTGTTATTAACAAAGGTACCCAAACGCATGCTTGTTATTGGTGGCGGCATAATAGGATTAGAAATGGCCACTGTTTATGCCTCACTCGGTTGTAAAATTACAATCGTAGAAATGCTCGATTCACTGATTGCCGGTTGTGATAAAGATATTGTCCGGCCATTACAAAAAAGAATTAAGAACCTCTACGAAAATATTTATTTAAAAACGGCCGTGACTTCTGTCACTGCAAAAAAGACCTTTTTGGAAGTTTCCCTTAATGGTAAAGATGCACCTGCGATAGATAAGTTTGATGCCATATTAGTTGCCGTCGGTCGCCAACCGAATGGTAAGAAGATAGGAGCAGAAAATGCGGGGGTTAATGTCGATGAACGCGGTTTTATAGCGGTTGATGATCAACAACGCACTAATGTAAATAATATATTTGCCATTGGTGATATCGTCGGACAACCCATGTTGGCACATAAAGCCACACACGAAGGCAAAATTGCAGCGGAAACAATCGCCGGACATAAGGTCGGCTTCGATAATCGCATTATTCCATCAGTTGCCTATACCGATCCTGAAATTGCCTGGGTCGGCTTATCTGAAACTGAAGCAAAAGAAAAAAATATCGAATATGGTAAAGGCGTATTTCCATGGGCCGCCAGCGGTCGTTCTTTGGCTCTAGGTCGAGATGAAGGCATGACTAAATTATTATTCGATAAAGAATCAAAACGTATTTTAGGTGCTGCTATTGTTGGTCCGAATGCGGGTGAGTTGATTGCGGAGTGTGCATTGGCCATTGAAATGGGCGCTGATGCCGAAGATATCGGTTTAACAATACATCCCCACCCTACTCTTTCAGAAACCATAGCTATGGCTGCAGAAGTATTTGAAGGGACTATTACTGATCTATATATTCCAAAGAAAAAGTAAATATTAAAACTAGTAAGTTCAGCTAAGACTCAAAGCAGTCATCAACACTGATTGTTATTTTTGCCTGCTTCCAAGAGAAAGCGGATTATTGAATATTGGTGATAATATCATGTCCATTACAGAGTACCTGTCTCAGCCTAATTAATAAGAGCATGTGGATATTTCACTTCTCGATTTTGAAAAGTCAAAATAGAGCTATTCTGAATAACACCACCATCAATATTTATAGCTTTATGGATGGTCTCATCTTGCTGCCAAGCATCACGACCAGCCATCACCGTAGATAAATAAACAATAAGAGCAGCAGAGATTGAGCGCGTTGCACTTTCCCAGAAATAACTTGGCGTATGATCTACTCCATAGTAATCCAAAGTTTCATATTTAAACATCGGTTGTTTAAATGTGGTTGGTTTAGCAAAAAAGAATCCCATACCCTCGTCGCAACTCACATCTATAATAAGGCTGTTGGGCTTAAGAAATGAACTTTCAACTTCCGTCACAAACTCAATAGGGTTATCCGTTTCTTGAAACGTTCCGTTGACAATAATATCTGATTCGCTAATCAGATCAGTTAACGGCCGCATAGTTCCATCGTGTTCCACAACCACCATACGTGCTTCTCCCTCACCGCCTTCCCTAATCTTAACGTAGTGACAATCGAGTACCTCTTCACGCACCTCGTGATCAGGACGCTGAATACAGATAGTAATATTTCTAAACCCATGTGCCTTGAGAGCATATATCGCGCCACGACTGACTGCACCAAAACTGAAAATTATTACTTTACGCTGATTGCCATAGTGCCCATCTATACCTTTAAGTTGCAAGGCATGTATAACTGCGCAATAGCCTGCCATTTCGTTGTTCTTATAAAAAGTATGCCTGCCCATATGACCATCAGGCCCCCATATAAACATATCCTCAAAGGCAATGAGCGTTAGTTTACGGTCGAGTGCCGCTTGGGTAATATCGCGTTGCTGTACACAATGCACATAACCCCAAAGTGTTCCACCTTCACAAAGTTCTTCTAAATCTGCTAAGACTGGCTTGGCAATTATAACCGTACCAATGTCGGCTAATAGCTCATGACGACTTGCAATGCCGCCCGTTTGAGCAGCAATTACCGAATCAGTGACACCAAATGGTTTCCCATAACCTTCCTCAAATATTAATTGGCGGCAAATATCTTCTGGAATACGTGATAAATGCTTTGGATGGATTGGCACCCTTTTCTCATCTTCTTTTTTTGAAGTCCCAATAACTCCTACTGTTAATTTACTCATGCCGTCTCCTCTTTATTAAAAAATAAATACGTATGACTTCATGAACGAATTATAAACTCCGTCAGTAGGCCGACTTTCTATGTTTTTTTCTATTACACGCCTCCCAGAGATAGAATAGTTTATATATGAAATATAAAAAAAATGGCGTGCCATTTAACAGGTTTACAGAGCACCTCAATTCTAATGCTGCCCCATTGTTTCTTAGATTGAATATAAATATATTTTATATCTATATCAGTTAACGACTCGAAGAGGGTATTGTATTTAAATAATTACTATGTCTATTCCAAAGGTATATGTCTTATTAAAAGATTTTTATTATTGATTTTGACTTATCTTTTTATAGATTTTTTTTGATTATTTTAAGTTGTTCTTTTAATACTTCGCTGTCATTCATTTCGTTTTGAGCCAGAGTGTCATCATCATTCAGTTGTTTCAATTTGCTTAACTTGTTATCAAATTCTGACAGCTGTAGCTTTATATCTTTATAAAGCACATGATCTACACCATCAATCTCCTCAAGCGCATTAGTTGCTTCACGAAGAAGAGCAGGAAGAGTTTCCACAACCGTTTTTTCTAATGGGGCTTCTTGTAATTTTTCTTTTAGACTTTCTCGTTCTTTAAGCCACAATTCTAACTGTTTAATTTCTTCTGATGAAAGCTTCGATGCAACGTGTGGAGGAACAGTTTCAACAAGCTCATCAAATGAGGCTATCTCAACTGGCTTGGCTAATTCGTTTCCTTGAATGTGTATTTCTTTTAAACATTTAATTTTTCCTGTTTCATTTATAAAGTCCATAAGATCTCCAGCAAACTCTCTATTTTATTAATAAAAATATAATTTAAGATTTCAGAATGGAATCTTTCAAATCATCTGAAACTGGATTTGCGCCAATAAAACTTTTTACTACAGCTGCAATCAGATAGTTTTCTTTAATGACTAATAATTTTTTCTTTTTCATAAAGATATCAGTGCCTTTTCCTGGAATATAATTAATTGCAAGAACATCACCATTGTTTAATTTTGAATAACTGTCGGTAAATAGTTCGAATTGCTTTTGATTGAGAATTTCGCAAAACAAATTCATCCAATACGGAGGAGGCGTATCTGGCAAAATGTCTGTCAGGATTTTTATGCGTATAGCCACATGATGTGAAATATCAGCACGTTGAATTTCTTCTATAGATTTTGCATCACTGTACAAACTAACATGATATATATCGACAAAATATTCATTACGTATACCGCCTCCTAACAACTGCAGGATTTCATCCTCCAAATCTAAATCGTCTGGAATATTAGAATCATATCCAAGCGTTTGAAGACTAAAAGTCTGCAACAGAATCAATGCTACAGACATAATAATAGTTTTCGACGATAAAGTGATTTTATATTCCATGGTTCCTCTTTTATAGAAAACAATATATGATATTATATCGCAAATGTTGCGATATCGCAAATGTTGCTAAAAAGGTACTATATTCATGGCTTTATCAAAATATCAAAAGAATAATTTAGTTAAATTAAATCAATTATTACGGTTTGTCAGAACAAGCCTTGGCTCAGATATAACAGTACAGCGCCTATTAATACTGGTTAATGTGTATCTAAATGAGGGAATGAGTCAAAATGAATTACTCAGTAATCTGGATTCAACCTCAGTAACTGCACTTTCCCGCAATCTAGCAGATTTAAGTAGTGTTACATCGCAGAAAAAATCGGGGCCAGGATTAATAGAGCTCAAAGTTGATATGATGAACTTGCGTAAAAAAAGAATCTATTTGACAGAAAAAGGAAGAAATTTTCTTACTGAATTGCTTGTTCAGGAAACATTTAAGAATGTTTAAGGATCGCTAATGGCCAAAAAACTACTATTCGTTAAATAACTATTATGTTGCTTAATTATCATGAATTCGGAAAAGGGCGTCCTATTATTATCCTTCACGGTTTATTCGGCTCTGCTCGGAATTGGCAAGGCATTGCCAGATCACTAGCAGATAACCATCGTGTAATCACACCTGATTTACGTAATCATGGCCAATCGTTTCACGAGGATAGTATGTCCTATATCGATATGGCGGATGACGTTATTGCCTTATGCGATCATTTAGATCTAAATGATTGCTTGTTAATGGGTCATAGCATGGGCGGCAAGGTCGCGATGACTATTGCATTGACTCATCCTGAGCAATTTTCTGCTTTAATCATTGCTGATATTGCTCCTTTCGATTATGAACACAGTTTTCACGATTTGGTTGAAGCGATGCTTAATATGGATTTAAAGAATCTAAAACATCGCACAGAAGCTGAAGCAGAATTAGCAAAAGTGACAAATGACATCAATACCATACAATTTATTTTACAAAATCTTATTCGAGTGGGAGGACGATTTTGTTGGCGAGTCAATCTGGACACTATTTATGCCAATCTAACCTCATTAAGCCAGTTCCCGAAAAACTTAAACTCTCGATCTTGCCACATGCCCAGTTTATTTCTTGGCGGCTCTGAATCTTCCTATATAAGAAGTATCCATAATGCGTCTATATACAAGCATTTCCCGGCTGCTGAAATAACCATGATCGAAGGTTCCGGGCATTGGTTACACGCTGAAAAACCAAAAGAATTTCTGAGCGAGGTAAAAAACTTTATCAATTTTGTATGATAGTCCGTTCGATAATAAGTGTATCAGTTGCAAATGCCCCTTATCCGGCCCTTTTGATCCGCAATTTCGCTAAATAGATTAAATATTCGCCCCAATCAGCATAAAAACAAACTCGAAAAGGAACATTTTACGGCGAAGATCCTGTCAGCCACCCTTACGAATCAGCCTAACGGTTGTTCAAATCTGCTCCAGACAGATTCGTCACTTCGATTCACTTATTGCCGAATAGACTCTGCTATTGATACTTCTGTCTTAATAGCTAGAATGAGCGCCTTTCCAATACTGGATAAAGACAATGAGCACTAAAAATATTAATAAAGTCATTTTGGCGTATTCTGGCGGTCTCGACACATCCGTGATACTTACCTGGCTGAAGGATACCTACGATTGTGAAGTAGTGACCTTTACTGCCGATATTGGACAGGGAGAAGAGGTTGAACCAGCACGCGCTAAGGCAAAACAAATGGGCGTCAAAGAAATCTTCATCGAGGATTTAAAAGAGGAATTTGTCCGTGACTATGTCTTTCCCATGTTTAGAGCAAACACTATATATGAGGGAGAGTACTTATTAGGTACCTCTATTGCTCGGCCACTAATTGCAAAACGTCTGGTTGAAATCGCAAATGAAACCGGGGCTGATGCAATTTCCCATGGCGCAACGGGCAAAGGTAATGATCAGGTCCGGTTTGAATTAGGTGCCTATGCATTAAAGCCAGATGTGCATGTTATTGCACCATGGCGTGAGTGGGATTTGACTTCACGAGAAAAATTATTGGCCTATGCCGAACAAAAAGGCATCCCCATTGAAGACAAACGGAAAGGCGCTTCACCTTATTCAATGGATGCTAATTTGTTACATATATCTTATGAAGGTGGAGAACTTGAAGATCCTTGGTGTGAACCAGAAGAATCAATGTGGAAATGGACCGTCTCCCCTGAAAAAGCACCCGATACAGCAGAATCGATTGAACTGGAATTCAAGCACGGTGACCCGACTGCATTAAATGGTAAAACATTATCACCCGCAAAACTGCTTGCCAGCTTGAATGAGCTCGGTGGAAAACATGGTATAGGGCGTGATGATATTGTAGAAAATCGTTATGTAGGAATGAAGTCACGTGGTTGTTATGAAACGCCCGGAGGCACAATTCTACTTAAAGCGCATCGAGCAATGGAATCATTAACACTGGATCGTGAGGTAACTCACCTTAAAGATGAATTAATGCCTCGCTATGCAAAACTAATTTATAACGGTTATTGGTGGAGTCCTGAAAGAACGGCACTACAAACCCTGATTGATGAAACACAAAAAACGGTTAACGGTACTGTCCGTTTAAAGCTTTTTAAAGGCAGTGTGTCTGTCACAGGTAGAAAGTCTGAGTCAGACAGTCTGTTTGACGAATCAATTGCGACTTTTGAAGATGATGCCGGTGCATATAATCAGAAAGATGCTGAAGGTTTTATCAAATTAAATGCCCTGCGCTTAAAGATACAGGCCAGAAAAAAATAACAAAAGGCGCTGAAAAGCGCCTATTTTGTTGCCTGCTTGATACATTTCTGTGCTTTTGTGAATCAAATCACATGTTTAGCAAGCTTATCTACAGCTCTGTGACCAGTATCACAACCATCTCGTCATAATTCACTATATTCTATAGTCATATAAGAAAGCGTATATACACGCCATTGCAATGAATTTGGATCATAGGAAAGATAAAGTGGATACAGCAAATATTATCAATGAGAATATAAACTCACAGAGTTCGGGCAATAATCTGAATATTGATTATGTTGAACACCCCATACAGAACTCGCTCAAAAATAGTAACCAGGCGTTACATTATCTATATCAACAAGCACCCGTCGGTATTATATTAAACATCATTGCTGCATTATTAGTGACCTGGTTTATTTTACCAACTACGCCAGACTATATTTATATACCATGGTTATCATTTATTGTTCTGACTGCTTTTACACATACACTAGTAATCAAGGAGTTTGGGAAACAAAAAAAGTCACTACATGTAAACAATCAATGGGCTGTTTATCAAACATTCATGGTCGGTATTACTGCATTGACGTTTAGTGTCGGTTATTTGTTATTCCTGCCTTTAGCGAGTTTCTTTGTTCAGGTAATACTATTATTAACATTGGCAATTCTTTCAATTGCCTATCTACCCTTATTATCTGTTTTTTTACCTTCCTACGTTATTTATATTTCTACATTTATTTTCCCAATGATTTTCTGGATATACAGTATGCCTCCTGAGGATGCTTATCCTACTGCAGCATTACTAGCTACCACCTACTGCATATTGCTGGTTACTGCAAATTATTACTCTAAATCATTATTGGATGCATTTGGTCTTGCAGGTGAAGTAAATGAAAAAGTTGATAATTTATACAACATTATAGAAAAGACAAAGAACCTGAACGTTAACCTTTATAAAGATAACCATGAATATATAAGAAAGAATGAAGTTGTCTCTCGTGAAAAACAACAAGCAGAAATAACATTACAATCAATAGGCGAAGGCGTAATTTCTACTGATCAGTTTGGTAGGGTTGTTTACATGAATCCGGTAGCAGAAATATATACTGGCTGGGATGCTAACGATATCCGAGGGAAACACCTTTCGATGGTCTTAAATCTCGTTGACGAATCTAGCCATATGAAATTACCTAACCCTATTGAACAGTGTATTGAAACCAATGCCACTATCAATAGTTCTGATAATTCAATACTAATAAGACGTGATGGACTTGAATACGCAATTGAATACAGTGCGACGCCAATAAGACAGGAGAATAATATACTTACTGGTTCCGTAATGATATTTCGCGATGTCACAGAAAAAAGGAGTATGGAGAAAAATCTAAATTGGCAAGCGAATCATGACCCATTGACTGGATTAATAAATCGCCGTGAATTTGATACTCGATTGAATAAAATAATTTCAAGTTCAAATAATTCAGATAGAGAGCATGTAGTTTGTTACATCGATCTCGATCGATTTAAATTAGTCAATGACAGTTGCGGACATGAAGCTGGTGATGAGCTTTTAAAGAAGATATCAGATAGGTTAAAAAAGATTGCCCGTGATACAGACACAGTCGCAAGATTAGGCGGTGATGAGTTTGCAGTTATTATGTATAGCTGCAATCTCGATAAAGCAAAATTGATAGCTGAAATATTTCGTGAAGAGGTATTTAACACCAAATTTGACTGGCATGGAAAAAACTTTTCAATAACTGCAAGTATCGGCATCGTACCGCTAAATGATTCCACTACAACTCTTACTGAACTGAAAAGGGTTGCGGATTTAACTTGTTACCGTGCAAAGGATGCAGGGGGTAATAGAGTAGAAGTATCAGAAAAAGGCAAGTCGAATTTTAAAAAACATACTGGTGAACTTAAAATACTGGAAGAACTACAGAAAAGTCTTGAGAAAGAAAACTTCAAACTATTCACACAGCAAATAAAACCACTTGATGATTTAAACGATATACTTTTTTATGAAGTACTGCTGCGCATGAGAAATACTGAGGGCGAACTGTTATCAGCAAGCAGCTTCTTACATACCGCCGAGGCTTATCATATGCTGTCTGCCATAGATGATTGGGTATTAAAGGTTGTAATGGAAATGATAGCGTATGGCAACCCTCTATTTAACAAAGCACATATGATTAGCATAAATCTATCACAACAATCTGTTTTAAATGAAAAATTCATTAAATACGCCATCGATACTTTTAATGATTATGACATTCCTGCTGGAAATATTTGTTTTGAAATAAATGAGCCGCAGTTTTATGACAACATGGAACGCTTTAAGCGCTTTGTTACACTCATGAAGCGACAAGGCTGCAAGATTGCGTTGGATAATTTTAATTACAACCCTGTCAGTATTAATACTGTTAAACAGTTAAACATTGATTATATAAAACTCGATGCAAGGCAATTTAGCAAAATCAGTGTCGAACAAAATCATGAATACAAGTTACTCGAATCGATAAATGACATTAACCATCTAATCGGTGCACAAACAATCATGAAGTGTATAGATAGTGATGATATTGTCGAATCTGCATTTGAGATTGGTGCAGATTTTGTCCAAGGCTTTGTTATTGACCCGCCGCAAGCATTAAAAAACAGCTAGCATAATTAGATTTTTATCTTTTTCAGTAACATCGGTAATGTCATTGTTTGGGTAAATAAGGTAAAGATAACTACGCCATAGGCAATAGACTGAATCGTATACCAGTAATCCAGCGTTAATGGTAATGACAATGCCAAGGCCAATGTAACCGTGCCACGTACCCCCCCCCACACTAATATCGTCTGTTGATTCAACAAAACAGGTTGAACACCAGGTAATAAAGACAAAAATGGAAAGGTGCCGAAAATTATTACAATTCTGGCAAAGATTACTGCCGCTATGCCAATCAAAATAGCAAGCCATTGATCAACAAACATTCCTAATGTAATTGTGATCCCGGCTAAAAGAAAGATCAAACATTCTGCTATTTTGGCTAGTAACGACCATAGCTGGCTGGCGAAGCTAGTCTCAGTAAATTGTCCTGCACTTACTGCACCTAAAGTGAGACCACAAGCAAGCACAGCAATAACTCCTGAAAAATGCAGCACATCTTCCGCCAGGATAAAAGAGGAATAGGCGCTTAGAATACTAATTATTACAAATGATTGCTGATTATCTAATAGCTTAGCAAAACTAAAAGCAATAAACCCAATAGCAATACCTGTAAGGAGACCACCAAAAAATACTTCAGAGAATCGTATGAATAACATAGTCCAACTTGCAGATTCCTGACTATGAGTCGCAATACTAATTAAAATACTGAATAAAACGATTGCTGTTGCATCATTAAATAAACTCTCTCCTTCCAACAATATTTGCAATCGCTCCGGGGCATTGGCCTTTTTTAGTAATGAAACAACTGAAGCTGGATCGGTTGCCGATAATAATGCCCCGGTAATAAGCGCTGCTACCCATGGAAATCCAGTGGCATGGTCAATACCCTTATAGAGACCTACTGCAGTTACTATTGTTGATAAAATCATTAACGGTATAGCCATGATTAATATCGGCACAAAATTTCTAAGAAGTGTTCTTAAATTTATCTCTATCGCAGATTGGAAAATCAGAATGGGCAAAATGAAATAGAAGATAATTGCCTTGAAATTATCCCAGCGAATTCCCGTGTCAACATCAAATACACCAATAGTGATCTCTGAACCAATATAACCGGTCAACACTAGAACAATACTAATAGGCACTCGGAATTTATCTGCCAATGGTTCAAGCAGAGTAGCAATAATTAGCAGAGAAATAATTAATAGGTAGGCGTTGCTGGATAACATATTAACCCCTATCTGACATAATAAAATACCAGTATTAATACAATAACATCAATACTGATTCTACGTTTATTATCTTTACCCTATTGTCTGAATTTTTTTGCTATCCAGTAGTCAAGACTAGCGTACTTACCTGCACCAATAATTAATAAGGCAAGTAACATGATGAAATAAGTAGCAGCAAATTCAATCCCATTGTTGAGTACAACTATTGGCCCATTTTCAGTCAGCCAACTGTAGTTTCCATGTTCTTTTAATATGTCTTTTGCACGATCAAGCCTGTCAATTGCGCCCATTGTTCTTTCAGTTGCAAAGAAGCCTGCGCCTTCTGCAATGGCTAACCAACCATTTTGTAGGTGCACAGTCAAAGCCGCAACAACCATCGTAGCCATGAGCGGAATTGAGATCCACCGCACACCGAGTCCAAACAACAATAGAATTGCACCACCAGCCTCAGTCAATGAAGCCATCCAGGCCATCAACGTTGGAAATGGTAATCCCAAACCCCATTCTGGATTACCAAACCATTCAATAGTACTTTCCATCGAACCTATCTTTTTTGTACCTGCTATCCAGAAGATTGGCACGAGATATAAACGTAATAATAATGGCCCTATAAAACCAACTGCTTCCAGTATTTTTTCCAAAAGATCCTGTGCCCAATTAATCAAACTAATTATTACAGTCATTACTACCCCCTATTGCAGTGTATATAAAAGTTATGGTTATTTTTTTATTCATCATCTAATTAAGCAATGGTAACTCAATGAATTACATCGGGATGCAATTCATTTAAACCAATTGATAATCTTCTATTAGTAATGAATCTTGCATATCGTTACTCATAGTTTCTCTATCTATTACTTAAGATGAGGACTCTTTACTATGGTATAGATGATCTGAATGATAAAAATGGTTACAGTGAAGATGCCCACATAAACACACTACGTAAGCAACCTCACTACTTTTACGGTTTCTTTAAAATGAACTGTTATCCGTAGTCGCAGTCAGTCAAAAAGTTATTTACTCTCTATTTTTTTGTACCTAATAAGATATCTTTGTCTAGAAAACCCTGCATCATTTCGAGACCGCCTTGAATTACTACATCAGCATTAGGATGATTTATTTCATATGCGATTTTAGTCAGTATTTCACGTCCGGTTTTTATTTCATTATCTTGAAGATATTCAATCAGCTTTGCTGATACTGGATTAAGCACAATAAACCCAACTTCATCATCTTTTTTTCTATAGACAATAATGTAGGTTTTTTCATTGGGCGGGGTATCAAGTAGATTACTTGGACTTATTTCATGCACTGGCCATGTATATGCAACAGCCATAGATATCGGATTTAATGCTGGTACACATTCAAGTAGATCGCCTGTTTGATCTATATTGCTTAAATCGATTTCACGTGTGTCTATGGAGAGTGCTATTTCGAGCCATTCATAATGGGCCAACTCTAAAAGAAAAGGGTGATCTTCAGGATGTTCACCGCGCTCTTGTTCTAAATACTGTAAAAATTCTTGAGGCATTTTTGGAAACAGAGGTGTGTGCGATTTATGATGGCTAACATAATCGCGTAACATCTCATGCCACTGATCATCTGCAATAATTTTACGTATAACCGGAAAGCTGTTTCCAATAAAACTTTGTATATTATTATAAACAAGTTCCCGATAAACACCTATCCGCCGATCTTCTACACCTTCCGGTGCAGGATTATTTTCCGGATCACGCATATGTTGCGTGAATACATTCTGAACCTCTTTAAAACTTTCAGTTTTGTTTTTGTCGGACAGAGTCGTCATTGTCTTTATACTTTGTTTGGTAATGGCTGATAGTTTCAACTTCTTTCAGTAAAGCCTCTAATGGTGGAATATTAAAATCCCTTTCCAATAAAGTTGGAAATACACCAAAATGTTCATAGGCAACATCAAGTAACTGCCAGACAGGGTCAATGACATCAGCACCATGGGTATCGACGCGTAAGTCTTCCGCTTCTACATAATGACCTGCAATATGAGCATAGACAATTCTGTCGCCTGGCAAGTTCTTAAGAAAGGCTGCAGCATCATAACAATGATTGATACTATTCACGTAGATATTGTTAATATCGATATGGAACAAACAATCCGCCTCTTTCAACACTGCATTAACAAACTCTATTTCCTCCATTTCCTTACCTATTGCCGCATAATATGACGCATTCTCCATTGCAATACGTTGCCCTATAATATCCTGAGTACGCATGATTCTTTCTGCAACGTAATGTACTGCTTCCTCAGTGAAGGGTATCGGCATTAAGTCATAAAGATGACCTTCATCGGCACAATAACTAAGATGTTCGCTGTATACAGGAATGTTATGTAGGTCAAGAAATTGTTTAACTCGACGAATAAACGCTTCATCCAGCGGAGCTTGACCACCGATATTTAATGATAGTCCATGGCAGACTATAGGGATTTGTTCTGAAATTTTTTGGAACTGTCGTCCTAACTGACCACCGACATCGATCCAGTTCTCGGGCGCCACTTCCATAAAATCTATTTGGGAGGGAATGTCATCTGCAAGCGAGCCAATAAAGGCTCGCCGCAGACCTAACCCTGCACCTTGTACAGGATAATATTTAGACACTTTGTGCAAACTCAGACTTATTTCTTATCGCCACACTTACCTTCGCCACACTTACCTTCTTCTTTCTTTTTGTCGCCACACTTGCCTTCGCCACATTTACCTTCAGCCTTTTTATCGCCACATGAGCCTTCAGCTTTTTTGTCGCCGCACTTACCTTCGCCACACTTGCCTTCTTCTTTCTTATCACCACAACTACCTTCTTCTGCAACCATGTAACCACTGCCAAGATCGGTCATATTAAATGGGTTATCTGCAGCATTAACAATTGGGCTAGAGGCTAATGAAATTGCGAATGTGGTACCTAATGCAACAGCTAATGGGTTTAGTTTGCGTTTATCTGTCATCTTTAAATCTCCTGGAGGTTTAACAAAAAATAATTCCTTAAGGGGGGAATTACTGTATATTTTTTAAAATAATGTTGTATAGCAAATGTAACCATTCCATCTAAAAATGTTCCACCCCTGCCACACAGATATATTGACTTAACTATGTCCAGAAAGTTTCCAGGACAAATGAACAATTATTATATAGTTATATATATTAGTGAGAATCACTACAATATCGTGATTTATTATAACTACTTGTATATGAAGCTAATATTAGCTCACGTTAACGATGAAATGAACAGTTAAAAGGTTACAACGCGAAAGTAGCTTATTAGCTGGAAGGTTTTTTTACATTTAAAATTGCTTGAAGAATATCATCAGGCACATTACCAATTGCTTCATCTTCCGGATTTTCAAAAATCTTTTTTTCCAGTGCAATTGTGTTTTTATACTCCTGCATATATTTTGAGCAATTGGTGCACATGAATAAATGAATGCTAAATTGCAATGTCATCCAAAACCCTAATCGGTTTTCCAGATAGTCCATAAGGAATTCTTCAACCTGTCGACAAGTCAGGTTACCGGCCATTATTTTTTTAAAGCATTTCACGCTTTACTCAGCCTCCTCTCTTAATACAGGTTCAAGCAGATTACGTAATGCTAGACGTGCTCTATGTAAACGAACTTTTACATTTTGTTCTGTAGCATCCATTTTATCGGCAACCTCCTTCGTAGTGTAGCCCTCAATATCACGAAGCACCAAGGTGATACGGAAAATATCTGGCAATTTATCGATAGCTGCTCTGACTTGTATTTTAACTTCTTCCGATTCTTGTAAGACGTCTAGACTAACTGGCTGACCGCTATAGGCTTGAGCATATCCGCCAAACTCGTCAAACTCATGCATTAATTCATCTAGCGAATCTTCTTTTCTTGATGTTTTTTTTCTTAAGGCCATTAATGCTTCATTTACAACTATTCGGCGTAACCACCCTGTAAAACTTCCCTTTCCCTCAAAATCATTAATTTTATTGATCGCTTTAATGAAGGCTTCTTGTACACAATCATTAGCAGCAGAGGGATCGTTTAGTAAACGACGAGCAAGATAGTTTAATGTTCCCCAATAGGTTGTTACCAGAGTTTTGTAACTAGCCTGATCGCCATTTTTTAAACCCTCTACTAAACTGGCATCAAGATCATCAAGTGAGGACATTAATCAAATGCCAATTTTAGTATTGTTCTCAAGAACTAGCTTTGGAACGCATATGAGGAAACAAAATTACATCTCGAATAGTAGGAGAGTCTGTCAAAAACATTACTAACCTATCTATACCGATCCCTTCTCCTGCAGTTGGCGGCATACCGTATTCCAGTGCAGTGATATAGTCATCGTCAAAATGCATAGCCTCGGCATCGCCTGCTTCCTTTTCTTCTACCTGCTTACGAAAACGTTCTGCCTGATCTTCTGGATCATTTAACTCTGAAAAACCATTAGCAATCTCTCGACCACCAATGAAGAATTCAAATCGATCGGTTACAAATGGATCACTATCATTTTTACGTGCCAGTGGAGAAACTTCAGTCGGATACTGGGTTATAAAGGTCGGCGCTAATAACTTTGCTTCAACAGTTTTTTCAAATATTTCAATCTGGATCTTGCCAAGACCGTAACTATCTTCAAGTGGAATATCTAAACGTTGAGCATGATCTTTAATTTTTTCCAATGACTGTAGATCTTCTATTGTAATCGCATCATTATATTTCAGGATTGATTCAACCACAGTCATACGTTCAAAAGGTTTACCTAAATCATAGGTATCATCTTGATAAGTTACTTCATTACTGCCAAAAAGTTCTGTTGTCAGCTTACGCAACATATCTTCTGTCAGATTCATTAAATCTTCATAATCAGAATAGGCTTGATAAAATTCAAGCATGGTAAATTCAGGATTATGCCGCGGAGAAAGACCTTCATTTCGAAAACTACGGTTTATTTCAAAAACTCTTTCAAAACCACCAACCACAAGTCGCTTTAGATATAACTCAGGTGCTATACGAAGAAAGAGTTCCATGTCCAGACTGTTATGATGCGTTTTAAATGGACGTGCGGTTGCCCCACCGGGAATGACATGCATCATCGGTGTTTCTACTTCCAAATAATTTTCATTATTTAAATACGAACGTATAAACTCAACTACCTGTGATCGTATCTTGAATGTGTTACGAGTATCCTCATTCATTATTAGATCAACATAGCGCTGGCGATAACGCATTTCCTGATCGGTCAAACCATGAAACTTTTCTGGCAAGGGTTGTAAGGACTTGGTTAATAATTTTATTGAATCGACATGGATACTCAGCTCACCTTTATTGGTCTTCATAACCGTTCCGGTTGCACCAATGATGTCGCCAATATCCCATTTCTTGAATCCGGTGTTGTAGAGCCCTTCAGGTAAATCATCGCGCCTGACGTATAATTGAATCTTGCCCGACATATCCTGTATATGCGCGAAAGATGCCTTACCCATAATACGACGACTCATCATTCGTCCAGCGATAGCAACCTTGACGCCTTCTCCTTCAAGTTCTTCTTTAGTTTTTTCTTCATATTTAGCAACCAAATCCGCTGCTAATGAATCCCGTCTGAAGTCATTACTAAAGGCATTACCTGATTCGCGTAATTCGTGTAATTGCTGGCGTCGTTGTGCAATTAAATCGTTTTCGTTTTCGTCACTCATAAGTAATTCGTATTATTTATATGTGTAAGTTATTAAAATTATTCGATAGACAGATACTAACAGATCTATCTAATATTCCGTGCTCAAATTCTTATAAGCCGCTTTTCAGACTGGCTTCAATAAATCGGTCAAGATCACCATCAAGCACCGCCTGTGTATTGCCGGTCTCTACCCCGGTTCTGAGATCCTTTATGCGAGACTGATCTAGAACATAGGAACGTATTTGGCTACCCCAGCCGATGTCTGCCTTGGAATCTTCCAATGCTTGCTTTTCTGAATTCAGTTTTTGCATCTCATGCTCATATAACTTTGCCCGGAGTATCTTCATAGCCTGATCTTTATTCTTGTGTTGCGATCGGTCATTTTGACATTGTGCAACAATACCTGTCGGCAAGTGAGTTAGCCTAACTGCTGAATCAGTTTTATTAACGTGTTGACCGCCTGCACCACTGGCGCGATAGGTATCAGTCCGTAAGTCCGCCGGATTAATATCTATTTCAATATTGTCATCAATCTCCGGGGATACAAATACGGAGGCAAACGATGTATGTCGACGATTACCGGAATCAAAAGGTGACTTTCGAACCAGGCGATGAACACCCGTTTCAGTGCGCAACCAACCAAAGGCATAATCTCCAGTATATTGAATAGTGGCACTTTTAATTCCTGCCACTTCACCAGGAGAAACTTCGATTAACTCTGTCTTGAAACCATGCTGTTCACCCCAACGTAGATACATACGTAAGAGCATATCTGCCCAATCCTGAGCTTCAGTGCCCCCTGAACCAGATTGAATATCAACAAAGGCATTATTGGGATCCATTTCACCGGAAAACATTCGACGAAATTCAAGTTTGGCAAGATATCCTTCATTAGCATCAAGGTCTTCCAACACTGCCGTGAATGTATCCTCGTCATTTTCTTCTTCGGCTAGCTTTAATAAATCAATCGAATCAGTAAAAGACTCTTCCAGAGATTCTATTGTATTAACAACATTTTCAAGGTTGGCGCGTTCCTTACCAAGTGCCTGTGCTTGTTCAGGATTTTCCCAGACATCAGGTTGTTCAAGTTCGCGTAATACTTCTACTAGTCGTTCAGACTTCTGGTCGTATTCAAAGATACCCCCTTAGCGATTGAACACGCTCTTGCATATCAGAAACTCTGTTAAGAAGTGGGTTTATTTCAAACATTTAATTGAACCTGATGACAAAAAACGCGCATTCTACTATAGCTACAGACACCTTGATAGTCATGGAGCAGAAGGTATCAAGAATAGTAGAGGGCAGAGATCTATCAGTTCAGGCAGAATGTGCCAGCTTTATAGTTGGTGACACTACATTATTATCAAAAATTTTCGTGAACTCTTTAGCCGTAACCGGCTTACCCAACAGATATCCCTGGGCTTCATTACAGCCTTTCGCAGCTAGATAGTTTAACTGTTCAGGGGTTTCCACACCCTCAGCAATAACATTAAGGCGTAAACTTTTAGCCATCGCAATTATGGCTGAGACAATAGCAGCATCATCAGCATCTTCCATTATATCTCGAACAAATGATTGATCTATTTTCAAAGTGTTAATATGAAATTTTTTCAAATAACTTAATGATGAGTAACCGGTACCAAAATCATCAATCGAGATATGAATACCTCTCCCCTTTAATTCCCTTAAAATTTCATTGCTCCTTTCAACATCGTCCATCAAAGCTCCTTCAGTTATTTCCAGCTCAACATATTTAGGCGCCAAATCAGAGCAAATAATTTGATTGAATATTCGTCTGGCAATATTCTCTTGGCCGAATTGTCGTGGTGATATATTGATTGCCATCCGAATAGGAGCATATCCTGCTTGCTGCCATGCAGAATTTTGGCGGCATGCTTCATTAATAACCCAGTCTGTAATAACACCGATTAACCCGGACTCTTCTGCAAGCGGTATAAATACAGCTGGTGATATCACACCATCACCAGGACAATGCCAACGGATCAAAGCTTCTGCCCCGAGTAGCTCTTGAGTATTAATATCAAATTTAGGTTGGTAATTTAATACAAACTCGTGACCATCAATCGCACGCCTTAATTTTGCTTCCATGTTTAAATTTAACAATAACTTCTTGTTCATGTCTGCTGTATAAAACCGATAGCAATTACGTCCACTCTCCTTGGCGCTATACATGGCACTGTCTGCATTTTTTAACAAGTGCCCTGCATCAGTATCATCTAAAGGATACATAGAAATTCCCACGCTTGGACTAACGTATATTTCCCGAGAAAAAAGATCGAACGAATTTTTCATCCGATTCAAAACCTTGTCGACAATCTTTACGGCATCTTCAAATGCTTTTACATCTTCCATAATGATAGTAAATTCATCGCCACCAAGGCGAGCAATGGTATCTCCCTCTCTTGTGCATTGTTCGAGCCTACCGGCTACTTCAATGAGTAATTGATCACCAGCATCATGTCCAAGGGTGTCATTAATATTCTTAAACCTATCTAGATCAATAACAAGCAATGCCACTAATGTTTTATTTCTATCTGCCCGTATAAGCGCCCGATCCAATCGTTCTCGAAATAAAAGCCTGTTTGCCAATCCTGTCAGACTGTCATAATTAGCCAGATAACTCAGCCCTTGTTCATTGCGTTTACGCTCGATTGCATATTCAATTGCCCGACAGATCAGAAGACCATCTCCCTGCCCTTTCACTAAATAGTCCTGAGCACCTTGCTGTACTACTTGCAAAGCCAGTTCTTCACTATCTTGTACACTAAGAACGACGATAGGAACTGATTTATCCTGTTCTTGAATATCTGTAATTGTATTAATGCCATCAGCGTCAGGTAGATTTAATTCCGTTATAACAACATCGAATTTATTGTCTGCTAATTGTGCCAAACCACCTTTCAATGTCACGGTAGTAGTTATTTCATATTTACCCTCACGCGCAGCATTTAATAATTCATTCAGCCGATGAACATCAGCTTCGTTGTCTTCTATGAGTAATATATTTACTTTAGACATTTCCATTCTCTTAATAAATCAACAAACTCTCACTTGATATTAAATATTGGGGAATTGTTCATGAACAAGTATATCGCTGAAATTATTCTCAATTAGCAAGATATTAATCGTCATTTGGCGTGGCATTATCACTCCCATTTATTGAGTTACTTAATAATAAAGTAATTACTTTGATTATTTGTTAATTTTTACAATAACTTATACGCTTTTACCATGTAGGTGTTTTATCGGCGAAACTACGTATAACTTTAGGTAAAAATGATAATACCCAAATAAAACCAAGTCTTTGACGTGTGGTTATAAGCTCATGGTTCAATATAAAAAACCATATTTAAGACAACATCATCAAATTAAAAGCTTTGTTATTTTTCAGAGATGTTAGAAATAACCTTTAACAGCAACAGACTTGATAATGAAAATTAAGAATTTACTAGTTGAAACGACTCTCACGACTAATTTGATAATGCTTTATCACTACTAATACCTTGTTTTAATTGAGCTACCAATTGTTGTGACTCATTAGTGCTACTCTCAAACTGACTAAATGCTAAATCAATCATGTTTAATGTATTTATGAAGCCTGAATCAGCAACTACATTCGCATAACTCAATAAGTTTTGATTGAACTCATGCCATTGTTCAAAGCCTGTTTTAAATTGCTCTAATACTTTTTTATCATTGTCATCAACAATTCTTTCCAACTGACGATAATGAATTAAATAATCAGAAACCAATCCGGATAATTTCCACAATTGGTCTTTTATTTTTTTTTCATTATTCGCATGCATGATTTGTAAATGCGAGCGAGTTATTAACAACATTTCATTATGCATTTGAGTAATTAAAGATGCTTTTTGCACAGATACCATGTTAATAGTTATTATTTTCTGCAATTGATAACTATGAAAGGTCTTTAAACCTATTGCACATAGATGAAGACAGATAGCGAATGCCGTCCACTTGGTGATTGTTTTAAAAAAACTATCCTGTTTATATGCTAATTTCATTATCTAGATTCACTATGTTTATATTTTATTTATTTCTAATTGAAAAATGCAAATTTAAGGCCAATTACAAAACTAGTGACACAAAAACTGATTGTTTTATGTGAAAAAATGAAAAACAGTGAGAATTCGAGAGGGCTTTAGAGTGGAGCTAAGTATTCTATGACCAATTGGAGCTGACGATTACCGCGAAATTCATTGATATCTAATCGATAAGTAGACAAGATTTCCTTCGTCCCAACCGGCCAACCTTCATCAGTAATATTAAACGCAATGGCCTCCAAAACTTTATTATCAGCCTGAAGCTTGAGTTTAAGATGGTTGCCGCCAACGATACGTTTATCAAGAACTGTAAATTTTCCTTCAAATACTGGCTCTGGGAATGTCTGACCCCAGGGTCCAGCAGACTGGATCTCTGCGGCAAGTTTTAAAGAATAATCTTCTGTAGATAACTCACCATCAGACATACATATATCCTGCATGTCTTCCAATGAAATATGTTCTTTAATAACTTCGTTAAAGCAATCAGAAAACAATTCGAAATGAGATTCTTTTATGGTTAAACCCGCAGCCATGGCGTGGCCACCAAAGGTCAGGATTAGACCTGGATTTAGACGTGTTATATCTTCCAGGCAATCTCGGATATGTAAGCCACTAATAGACCGCGCAGACCCTTTGATAACAGGATTTTCTTCATCGTCACTTTCTTTTGCAAAAGCGATGACAGGTCTATTGAAGGTTTCTTTTACTTTGGCAGCAAGTATACCTATTACACCTTGATGCCACTCAGGGTTAAAGAGACAGATCCCCTGTGCTATCTCACCCGATGATTTTTCCAGATAATCATCTAATTCAATAGCAGCCTGTTCTTGCATGTCCGCTTGTATTAAACGTCTCTCTTTGTTCAGCTTATCAAGTTGATCTGCCATTTCTTTTGCTGCATGAGTATCATCTGTCAATAAACATTCAATTCCTAAAGACATGTCGGTTAAACGACCAGCAGCATTTAACCTAGGCGCGATAGAGAAACCTAAGTCACTTGCAGAAAGTGTTGGCAATGCTTTTCCTGCTAAACTCAATATCGCTGTTATGCCTGCGATAGATTTATTTTGTTTGATCAGTTTCAGTCCATGGGCAACCATAATTCGATTATTTTTATCAAGCGGCACAACATCGGCTACGGTTCCTAGCGCTACTATATCTAACAGTTGCGCCAAATTTGGTATGGCTGAGTTATTTTTTTCAAACCAGCTTTGTTCTCTTAATCTAGCACGCAGCGCCAATAAGATGTAAAACACAACACCAACGCCCGCCAGGTTTTTGCTTGGAAATTTATCTCCAGCAAGCTGTGGGTTCACGATTGCATCTGCATCAGGTAATTCATTGCCGGGTAAATGATGATCGGTGATTAATACCTTTACACCATTTTCTTTGGCACGCTTAACCCCTTCAACACTTGAAATACCATTATCAACAGTAATCAATAAATCAGGATCATAATCCAATGCAACATCAACAATTTCTGGTGTTAGCCCATAGCCATACTCAAATCTATTGGGCACAACATAAATGATATCTTCGCAACCCATTAGTGTTAATCCACGAATAGCCAATGCACAGCTAGTAGCACCATCCGCATCAAAATCAGCCACAATCAATATTCGTGATTTTTTTTCTATTGCTTCTTGCAGTAATAATACCGCTTCGTTAATCCCTGTTAGGGTGTCGTATGGTAAAAGGCGGGCAAGTGAATAATCCAAATCATCACTCGATTGTATATTCCGAGCGGCGTAAACCCGTTTTAGTACAGGATGGATTGTATCCGGCAAACTATGTTCATCAGGAATGCCACGTCGAATTATTTTTTTGTTTTTCACGAAATAATCAATGCTTGAATGCGTATACGTTTTTTTGTTTTTTCCAAAGTTTGTACCGGGAACTTTTGTCCAGAGTGATAGTATTGATATCCGTGTTTATATGCAGATGATCAATACCTCTACTCTTTAATGCATCCACTAATGGAGAAAACCAGTTTGCTTCATAGGACATCAAAGCTTCAAGCCAGCCTTCAAGGTCATGATAATGACTAAATTTTTGAAATGCGTTTATAACTATCAGGCCGTTGTAACTAGTATCCGTATTTTTAATATCTCTATAATTATCAGGTAAATCAGTAAACGGCGTTGCTGCTATCATTGAGAGTCCTTTCGCCAACATCTCATCACTAACAATAAAGGACCATTGACGATCAATGATCTCGGGTAATTCGCCACAGCCCCAAAACCACAGGCTGTTTATCGGTAACATTTTTTCTTGTTCGCGTTTTTTATTGACACCAGAATCATGCAAAGTCATTTGTATATCATTCATTAACTGAATCAGGTTAATACGGTCATCACCACTAGGCATAAAAGGAAGAATGTCTCGGCCCACGATCGAATCTACCGGTGTTGTTCTTATATTAAGATCATCCTTTATTCTTAAATACCACCGATACGGTGTAGGAACTTCAAGCTCGAATTCATAAGGCTTTAATATGTTATTAATATCAGCAGCAAGTGCCAGAGCATCATGCTGACTAATAGTGAATTGATTATTATCGATTAAAATTAAACCATCGCGATCAGCTCTCACATGAACCGGATCCGCACGCAACCAAATACCTTCCGGATGTTGATTGTCATCAGTTAATCGCGATATTGCAGCGATGGGGAGATCATTTTCTTCTTTCGCAGTTAAGCCAAATAATTCACAGAGGCCATAGCTAGCAGAAGATGATTTTAAGGTTTGATAACTTCCTTTCGAAAGCATCCAGTTTAATGAAGGTAAACTTGGCAAATCATCCGGGTGAATGGCTATATCAGGCCCAAATAGACCTGGTATATAGAGAGTCAAACTACGCATTTATCGTCTCGCTCTTTGTGACACGATGATTCCCTGTTAATAAATGAGATGGTTATCCATCTCACTATTTTAGTCAGTCATATTTTCGAGAATGGCAGATTTCACCTGTTCTAATTTTGCATCAACTGCAATGACAGGTGCATTGCTTTGTTTTATAGCTGTATCAGGATCCTTCAGACCATGTCCTGTTAAAGTACAAACAACACAACTATTTTCAGGGATTTTACCCGAATTAATATCGCGCATTGCGCCGGCAACTGATGTTGCTGAAGCCGGTTCACAAAAGACGCCTTCTTTTTCTGCGAGTAGTTTTTGTGCGGCGAGGATTTCCTCGTCACTACACTCATCAAACCAACCACCAGATTCTTTATGTACCTTCCAGGCATGATCCCACGATTGTGGATGGCCTATTCTAATCGCGGTTGCCACTGTTTCAGGATCATCTACCATTTCACCACGCAGAAAAGGTGCGGAACCGCTGGCTTGATACCCCACCATCTTTGGGCGAGTTGTTACAATCGAACCAGTTGCATAAGGACAGACACCATTACAATGGGCACAAGCGGCAGTGGCTTGTGCGCCTTTCTCACAAGCGTATTCACTATAGCCTATCCAATGTGCAGTTATATTGCCGGCATTACCTACAGGCAAGCAGTGAAAATCTGGCGCGCGTCCTAACTCCTCAACAATTTCAAATGCCGCTGTTTTTTGGCCTTGCAAACGATACGGGTTGATTGAATTGACAATAGTTACAGGTGCTTCTTTAGCAACTTCCTTGACCAAACGCATACCATCATCAAAATTACCTTTGACCTGGAGTATTACAGCACCTTCCATCATTGCTTGCGCCAATTTACCTTGGGCAATTTTACCATCAGGTATTAATACAAATGCAGTGATGCCAGCTCGCGCGGCATAAGCTGCGGCTGAAGCTGAGGTATTGCCAGTAGACGCACATATAATAGCTTTTGCACCATCTTCTACTGCTTTGGTCACGGCCATAGTCATGCCGCGATCTTTAAATGAACCGGTAGGATTTAAACCTTCATATTTAACATAAAGGTCAACCTTCTTATCCAGCAAGTCAGGAATATTATTTAATTTTATTAAAGGTGTATTACCTTCTCCAAGACTAATAATGCGTGTGTCATCACTGACCGGAAGTCGGTCGCGATAATTTTCTATTAATCCGGTATATCGAGTTCGAAAAGTCATCTTAATGATTATCCTAATGTTTCCATACGAATGCGCATTACTTCGCCATCGATCGCATCAAGTTGCTCTATCTTAGCAATAGCATCATTCATATTTTTTTCTTTAATACGCTGAGTCAGGAATATTATAGGGACAAAACTGGCATCAGCCGCAGGTTCTTTTTGCAATATAGCTTCAATGCTTATTCCAGAATCACCCAGTATTCGTGTCACCTCAGCCAAAACGCCGGGCTTATCTATCGCGTGCATCCGCAGATAATAAGCCGTTTCCGTTTCTTCCATCGGTAATATATTAATGTCAGACAATGCATCCGGCTGAAAAGCCAAATGCGGGACGCGATTTTCCGGATCCGTAGTTAAAGCACGAACGACATCAACGACATCAGCAACAACAGCAGACGCCGTTGGTTCAGAACCCGCACCTGCACCGTAATATAAAGTTGGCCCGACGGCATCGCTCATTACTAATACAGCATTCATAACACCATCAACGTTGGCAATTAAACGGCGCTCTGGGATTAGAGTAGGATGAACGCGCTGTTCTATTCCATTAGCCGTTTTGCGTGTTATGCCAAGGTGTTTAATGCGATAGCCTAACTCACCCGCATACAACACATCCTGCTGCTCAATTTTTCCAATGCCTTCGGTATAAGTCTTGTCGAATTGCAATGGCATACCAAAGGCAATTGAACCCAAAATTGTTAACTTATGTGCGGCATCTATACCTTCCACATCAAATGTTGGATCGGCTTCGGCATAACCCAATTCTTGCGCTTCTTTAAGAACATCATCGAAATCTCGCCCCTTATCACGCATCTCGGTAAGTATGTAATTACCCGTGCCATTGATAATGCCGGCAATCCATTCAATCTGGTTTGCAGCAAGTCCTTCACGCACTGCCTTGATGATAGGAATCCCGCCAGCAACTCCCGCTTCAAATGCCACCGTAACGCCTTTTGCCTGAGCCGCTGCAAAGATTTCATTGCCGTGTAATGCAATCAGCGCCTTGTTTGCAGTGACAACATGCTTACCGTTTTCAATCGCCTTCAATACCAGTTCTTTTGCTGGAGAATAACCACCGATTAATTCAATAATGATATCAACGTCGGGATCCTCAACAACAACAAAGGCGTCATCAGAGATTTTATCAATCTGTTCAATACCCTTTATCAAATCAGGATTGTAATCTTTGGCAGCCGCATGAGTTATGCGAATACCACGCCCAGCGCGACGAGCAATCTCATCGGCATTGCGTGTAAGCACACTGACAGTGCCACCGCCGACCGTTCCCAGACCAAGTAATCCTATTTTAACAGGCTCCATAATTTCTATTTCTCTATTATTTTTTTATATCTAATTTAAATACTTTTAACACACATTCATAACTTATTTGTTAAGAAGTCACTGAGTACACAGAGAAAGTACTGCTGTTTTACTCTGTGTGCTCTGTGGCTGATCGTATTAAAGTTTTCTACGACCATACCTGCATAAATTTCACCAGTTAACTCACGACACTCTGTGGATTTTCTTCCCTTAGCATCGCTCGTATTGAGCGAATCGCCTGGCGGGTTCTGTGTTCATTTTCAATTAACGCAAATCGCACAAACTGATCACCATAACTACCAAAACCTATTCCTGGTGATACTGCCACCTTCGCTTCTATTAATAATTTCTTTGAAAATTCGAGCGAGCCCATCTCTTTAAATTGCTCAGGAATCGGTGCCCAGACAAACATGGTGCCTTTGGGCTTTTCAACTTGCCAGCCTGCCGCATTCAATCCATCACACAAGACATCTCGACGGTTGCAATACATATCACGGATCTCGGCAACGCATTGTTGAGATTCTTCCAGCGCGGTGATCGCAGAAATCTGTATCGGTGTGAATGTACCGTAATCCAGATAGGATTTAATTCGCGAAAGTGCTCCGACCAAAGTGGGGTTGCCCACCATAAAACCAACACGCCAACCAGGCATATTGTAGCTTTTAGACATAGAAAAGAATTCAACGGCAATATCTTTAGCACCAGGGACTTGCAATATTGATGGTGCGGTATAACCATCAAATACGATATCGGCATAGGCTAAATCCTGGATCACCCAGATCTGGTGTTCTTTAGCGATTTCAATAATCTTACTAAAGAATTCCAAATCGACACATTGTGTTGTCGGATTGCTTGGAAAATTGATGAGTAGCGCTTTTGGCTTCGGCCAGCAATCTCTTATTGATTTCTGTAATTCTTCAAAAAAATCTATACCCGGGCCAATAGGTACATGCCGCACGTCGGCACCCGCCAGTACAAAGCCATAGGGGTGAATAGGGTAAGCCGGGTTCGGAACCAGTACCGCATCACCTCTATCGACAATAGCCATCGCCAAATGGGCCAAACCTTCTTTCGAACCTAAGGTGACTATCGCCTCTGTCTCAGGGTCCAGTTCAACCTCATATCGAGTCTTATACCAATTACAGATGGCTCGCCGTAAACGCGGGATCCCGCGAGAAATGGAATAACCATGCGTGTCATCACGCTGTGACGCCTCAACTAACTTATCAACGATGTGTTTTGGTGTGGGCTGATCAGGGTTTCCCATTCCAAAATCGATAATATCTTCGCCACGATGGCGTGCATCCATCTTCAATTCATTGACGATATTGAAGACGTATGGGGGTAATCGTTTAATCCGTGCAAATTCTTCGTCCACTTTCTGACCCTAAAGCTATAAAAAAGCTGGTGATTATACGGTATACATTAAAAAACGTTACAGGGCTGTTTGAATATCAGGAGTTCCGTATAATCAGCTTATGATAAATGTTGCCGCTATACAGATGGTATCCACCGATACTGTTGACGAAAATCTGAATATCGCCCAGAAACTCATCGCTGAAGCAGTTTCTAAAGACACTAAATTCGTTACGCTGCCAGAAAACTTTCCATTGATGGGTAAAGAAGATAGTGATCGGCTCGCGATTACTGAGGCATTTGGTACGGGACCGATACAAAACTTTCTATCGCAACAATCAAAACAACACCAAATCTGGTTATTAGGTGGCACTATCCCACTTAAATCGGGGAAACCTGACAAAGTGCTTGCCGCAAGCCTGCTTTACAACCCCAAAGGTGAGTGTGTAGCACATTACGACAAAATCCATCTATTTGATGTCCTAGTCGACGAATCCAGCAATGAATCTTATAAGGAATCCAACACATTTGAACCTGGCAATGAAATTGTTGTAGCACAAACCGAGATTGGAAATATCGGCTTATCTGTCTGTTATGACCTACGATTCCCAGAATTATATCGCCGAATGCATAATAAAGATGTACAGATCATTACCTCACCTTCCGCTTTTACAGCAAGCACTGGAGAAGCTCACTGGGAATCATTATTAAGAACCCGAGCTATTGAGAACTTATGTTACGTTATCGCCTCCAACCAAGGAGGGATGCATGTAAATGAGCGAGAAACATGGGGGCATAGTATGATCGTAGATCCTTGGGGAACTATACTTGCGAGTGTTGATAAAGGTCCAGGCGTAGCAATAGCAGCCATAGACCTCGATAAACAAGCCAAACTTCGCAACAGCTTTCCCGCACTGTCTCATATGAGATTGGAATTTTAAACCGGCATAACGAATTGGACTATTAGATTAAATGACAAATGCATTAGACACAGCTGAAAACACATTACTCACTCAACGTGGCTTGGGGTTGAATGATGTTCAAAAAACATTAGACCAATTGATACTGCCGTCCATTGATCAGGCTGATCTTTATTTTCAATCATCTCATTCTGAATCCTGGGTCTTGGAAGACGGTATTGTCAGAGAAGGTTCCTACAATATTGATCAAGGTGTCGGCGTACGTGCCATCAGCGGAGATAAAACCGGTTTTGCCTATTCCGATGAGATTGTATTGCCAGCATTAACTCAGGCAGCAACCGCAGCGCGTTCAATCGCTAGCCATGGCGACAACGGTCAATTACAAGCTTGGCACAAAACAAGCACACCTATTCTCTATAGTGATAAAGACCCACTAAATTCAGTAACAACTGAAGAAAAAATAAATTTATTAAAACAACTGGATCAAGCAGCGCGACAAAAAGATCCTCGCGTTAAACAAGTGATGATTGGTTTAACCGGTTCTCAATCGACAATATTGGTTGCCAATAGTGAGGGTATGCTATGTGGTGATGTCAGACCGCTAATCCGTCTTAACATCAATGTAATAGTAGAAGAAGATGGTCGTATTGAAAAAGGTGGTTCTGGTGGAGGCGGTCGTTTTGGTTATGAATACTTTTTAAATGATGGCATGGCAATGTCGTACGTTGATGAAGCCATTGAACAAGCATTAATTAATCTCAAGGCCGATGCTGCACCGGCAGGTATGATGCCAGTTGTACTTGGATCAGGTTGGCCTGGAATATTATTACATGAAGCTATTGGTCATGGGCTAGAAGGTGATTTTAACCGCAAGGAAACATCTGCATTCTCTGGTCGAATTGGAGAGCGTGTTGCATCTCCTGAAGTCACTGTTGTTGATGATGGCACGATAGAAAATCGACGCGGTTCTTTAAATGTTGATGACGAAGGGACACCGACATCCTCGACGACATTAATAGAACGCGGGATTTTAAAAACATATATGCAAGACAAACATAATGCTCGACTAATGGGTGTTGTACCTACAGGCAATGGTCGTCGCGAATCTTATGCTCATTTACCCATGCCAAGAATGACAAATACCTATATGTTAGGCGGTGACCATGATCCACAAGAGATCATTGCTTCAGTTGATAAAGGCATCTATGCAGTCCAGTTTGGTGGCGGCCAGGTTGATATCACCAATGGCAAATTCGTGTTTAGTGCCAGTCAGGCATACAAAATCGAAAATGGTAAAGTCACTACACCGATCAAAGGTGCAACGATTATTGGTAATGGTCCTGATGTTTTGACCCGGGTAACGATGGTCGGTAATGATATGGCACTGGATTCAGGAATTGGTACCTGCGGCAAAGACGGTCAATCCGTTCCAGTTGGTGTTGGACAACCTACGATCAGAATCGATGATATTACCGTCGGTGGCACCAACGTTTAATTATTTTCTAAATTCAGACTAATTTATCTCTGACAGGGTCTGCCGCGACCAACTTATTGCTTCCTGATACATGTCAGAAAGTCTTGCCAAATTAATTTCGGGGAATTTTATTTCATCCCAATCACATTTTTCACAACTGAGGCTACAACTCAACGCCTGGCCTCTATTTCCTTCAGATTTGAGCAAGGCCAGATTAATCGTTTCATCAAGTGGTAACTGTCTCAAAATAATATCCAACGACTGATCAAGTAGAGCATCAAGGATAGAGAATAAACCTACAACAAAGTAAGAATCCTTATCGACCTCATCAATTTCCTCTGCAATTAGCTCACACATCTTTGCACGCACAAGACCTGTATGGATTAATTCAGTCGGTTTATCTTTATTTCCTGACAATGCCATCAAACTAACCCAGTCTTTCAAGCGTTGAATTCCAAAATAAACCACAATCTGCTTAATGGATGTAATTTCGGTTTTTACAGCGAAGGCGGCTGAATTAATATATCGGAATAATTTATAGCTTAAGGATATATTTTGTGAAATTAAATTTTCAATATCTTTAATTTCTAAATCTGAGTTTTGTAATTCTGCAAGTAATCGGAGTAACGAAACATTATCCGATGATAATTCTTGAGCGCTGAGAACAGTAGGTTTTGAGAAAAAATAGCCCTGAAAATAATCAAAGCCTTCATCCTTAAGCTGATTGTACTCAACTTGAGTCTCAACTTTCTCAGCAAGAAGCTTTGCCTGACATCCTTTCAAATGTCCTATCTGTTTTCGAACATCTTCGATTGAATGCATCATCACATCTATCTTTATAATATGTGCTAACTCTATCAGGGGTTTCCATTCATCAGAAAATGTAAAATCGTCCAGTGCGATTATATAACCTGCGGCAACTAGAGCTTTGATACTGTCGATCAGTTCTTGATCAACATTAACTGTTTCCAATATTTCAAGAACAACCCGGTCTTCGGGGAGTAATTCCGCAACGCCATTAATGATCAAATCCTTGGTGAAGTTGATATAGGCAGGCACTTCACCGACCACTTCATTCAGACCAATTTCCATCAGTGCATTATTAATAAGCTTAGATGTTGCTGTGTTCCCATCGCTTCCATCAAAAACACCAACATTGCCGGAACGAAATAATAACTCATATCCAACAACCTTAAGATTTGAATTGAAAATAGGTTGACGACCAATGAACACCTGCGAGTTTCCCACATCAATGTTTTTCTGCACAGCTTGCATGAAGTAATCCTTTGATCTTCTAATAAATTTCCTTAGTACGTATATCGGATGAAACGGCATGTACTTTAAGAAAATAACAAACCAAAACAACGTGTTATGCAGGTTTTGGGAACCAATACTGACTAATACCCTATTATAAACAGTATGTTAGCAGTACTTGTCTGGCCGATAGAGGAAACTCAGATTAGTTATTCTTTAATCCAGTCCAGGCTATGATGACACCAACTGCACTAAGAACGGCAGCAAATAGAAAAGTTTGCATCGAGCCAACAGAATCCCAGAGAAACCCACTAATCAAACTACCCAATGCCAATCCTGCACCAAAACTGACACTGCTATAGAGTGCTTGTCCGCGCCCCTGATGTGAGCCTTTAAATTCACGATGAATATATTGGATCGCAACAGCATGATAAATACCAAACGTAGCAGCGTGTAGGCATTGTGCAGAAAGTAATATAATGACATTGTCTACAAACAACGCGATCAACAACCAACGAATAGTTGCCGCCATGACTGTCAAAATCATCAGCTTTCTCAATCCGAAACGGCCGATCACCTTATGTATGAACACATAAATAATAACCTCTGCCAACACACCCAAGGCCCAACATGTACCTATAAAACTATTTGAATATCCATGTTCTTCAAGATAGATAGAAAAGAAGGTGTAATACGCACCATGGCCTGCCTGGATTAGAAAACACACCGCCATTAAAGCAATGACATGTGGCTTAAATAAAATTTCCTTGAATGTAGCGTCGTTAGATCTTTCATGTGCTGCGTTAATCTCAGGAATAAATAGACTATGAATCCAGACTAATAGCATTGAAAAAATAACAATAGGCAATAAATAATCTATGGGGTAATAATCAAAATATTTACCGAGCGCAAGTACGGCAATAATAAAACTGATCGAGCCCCAGATTCGTACTACGGTATAGCTATCACTTTCCTCACCAAGATGGGACAGAGTGGTAGCTTCAACTTGGGGTAATGCCGCACTCCAGAAAATTGAGAACACAAATAAAATAATAAAAAGCGACCAGAAATCCTGAAAAAATAAGACCAGAGAAAACGATAACATTGAGAAGAGTGAAGTATAACGAATCACTCGCATTCGCTTTCCAGTATGGTCGACAACCCAACCCCATATAAAAGACGAAAAGATCTTTGTCACAACAACTATCGCAGAAAGAATACCAATCGCCTCTGCATTCATCCCTATCGACTTTAAATACAGAGACCAATACGGCATGAATCCGCCGATGGTAAGAAAGAAAAGAAAGTAAAAAACGGACAGTCGCCAGTACGGCAGGCCGTCGACTTTAATCATAAGGGCTCTCTATTGATTCTGGGTAAGATAGATTGAGATTCATAATATTCAAGAGCAAGGCAATAAGTGCCTGTAATAGTTATTCTATTGCGGGTGCTTAGTAACGAAACTATTGGATATTATGGACTCAAGATACTTATTCACGAATTGATAGAGAGCCCTTAACTATTTACTGGAAGGTACGACTGGTGTTTCTGATTGGACATCTGAATTTTGTCCGCGATGTCTAAGTACATGATCCATTAATACCAATGCCAACATCGCTTCAGCAATCGGTGTTGCACGGATACCAACGCATGGGTCATGCCGACCTTTAGTGACAACTTCAGCGGGTTGTCCTGTTTTATCGATCGTATCGCCGGGCAAGCGAATACTGGATGTTGGTTTTAAAGCAATACTAACCAAAACATCTTGTCCTGATGAGATCCCACCTAAGACACCGCCAGCATTGTTACCGAGAAAACCTTCTGGCGTCATTTCATCACGATGGTGCGTGCCTTTATGTTCAACCGACTCAAAGCCCGCTCCTATCTCAACGCCTTTAACCGCATTAATACTCATCATCGCCTTGGCGATATCGGCATCAAGCCGATCAAAGATTGGTTCACCTAATCCAACCGGAACATTTTCAGCAACGACATTGATGCGCGCACCAATAGACTCGCCCTCTTTACGCAGTGCGTCCATATAATCATCTAATTCGGAAACACGACTCGGGTCAGGACAAAAGAAGGCATTATTCTCTACTTCCTCCCAATCTTTGTGCTCTATTTTTAAAGGGCCAATTTGTGAGAGATAACCACGAATCGATATGCCAAATATTTCTTTCAAATATTTTTTCGCAATACCGCCGGCAGCCACACGCATACAGGTCTCACGAGCAGATGAACGACCACCACCTCGATAGTCACGAATCCCATATTTCTGTTGGTAAGTATAATCTGCATGCCCCGGACGAAACATGTCCTTAATATTACCGTAGTCCTTCGATTTCTGATCTTCATTTTCAATCAATAAACCAATAGGCGTACCCGTCGTTACACCCTCAAACACACCGGACATGATCTTAACCGTATCCGATTCCTTACGCTGGGTAACATGACGCGATTTACCGGGTTTACGTCGGTCCAAATCGTGCTGCATATCAGCTTCAGATAAAGCCATTCCCGGTGGACAACCATCCACAATACAAAGGAGAGCAGGACCGTGGCTTTCGCCGGCACTGGTGATAGTAAATAATTTTCCGAATGTATTTCCTGACATGGCGCGCTATTGTATACGGGAACGCTGATGTCGTCATGCTGAACTCAAAGGTAATTTATTGTTCCAAATTCATGCCTATACGACCTAAACTATGACTAACATGATAAAAGCGTTCCTGATTACACTTATCCTACTGCTCTCGCTACCAGCAAGTGCTAATCCGCCTGAGTTGCGTCTAGTTAATATTTCCGGTGCAGAAGAACCCCTGAGTAAGCACATCGGTAAAGGACAATGGGTCGTGGTTAATATATGGAGCCCCACATGCAGTGCCTGTGTCATTGAACTACCCCGGATCAAACAATTCATAGCACGAAATCCGGAAATTCCGATGCTGGGCGTGACACTGGATTTCCCCAGCTTTGAATATGGCAAAATGGATATACTTCGAAATTTCGTAAAACGAACCCCACTCGACTACCCACTATTCCTCGCTGACATCGAACAAGCATCCAAATTAATCGGGCGTCGGTTAACGGGTATTCCTTCAATAGCGATTTTTCACCCTGACGGACGCGCACTCGTCACTTGGCCTGGGGTAGTTGAAATCGATGAGATAGAAAAGTTTATTACGAACTATAAAAAAGAGGATGATGACCCGTTATCGAGCAGTTTTAAGTAAAATTACTCTCTAATTTCATAAACATAAAAATTCAGAATGAAAACTACTTTATTAGTTAGCATGCTATGATTAGATGAAATCAACTTACGGGATAAGCTATGGAAGAAATTAAAGATGCGTTTAATAAGTACTCCGATTTTTCAGGGCGTACAACACGTAAACAATTTTGGATGTTTTTTCTGTTTCAGGTTATCTTTGCCATTATTACCATGGTTATACCAATTCTCAGTCTTCTCTATCTTGGCTTAATAATACCTGTTTTAAGCATCACCGCGAGACGTCTTCATGATGTTGGAGTAGGTTATTCAGGCTGGTGGCAGTTAATTTCACTCTCTGGAATTGGCTATTTTATAATTCTAATTTTTTGTATCTTACCTAGCGGGCCACATAATGCTCATGGCGCTAATCTATATGAATAATAATATGGAAGAATGCTACTGATTAATTCTGGGTATTTCTTTTTGATAAACATTTATAAACCCATCTTCATTTGGCATCTTCACTTTCGGCAGCGTCGATGCACTCATAACATCATCCTCACCGATAAGATTATTCAAAAACAATAGATAGGCGGTAACCGCATAGACTTCGTTATCGTTTAGCGATCCCGGTGCAGTCATCGGCATGGAACGGCGCACCACATCAAACACCGTTGTCGCATAGGGCCAGTAACTACCAATGGTTTGTTCTGGATACTCACTGGTTAACCCCATTTGTGCCCCGGCGAGTTGATCACCTGTAGCGGTGCCCAATCCGTTCTCGCCATGACATGCAATACATTTATTCTTATAGACTACTTCCCCATCTTTAACATTACCCTCACCTTCAGGCAGTCCTTCTCCATCAGGAAAAACACTAATATCCCACGCAGCTATTTCTTCAGGCGAGACAGCATGGCCAAGACCCGGGCCTGAGGTTGATTCTGCGTATAAAGGACTAATCCCAACCGCTATCAATACTGAGATTAGAATCTGTCGTTTCATTTTCATTTTTGTCATAGACATGTGAGACAAACCCGTCTCTATCAACATGCCAGTTGGTGATCGCGTTGTAGTGAAAAAAACCGTGTCGTCCACGTTGTTTAACTAGCTCCGTTCGCTCTGGTTGAACATAGCCTGTTTCGTCTGTAGCACGACTCTTTAATACTGCCGGTTTGCCATTCCAGTGCCAGGGCAAACGAAAACGAGTAAAGGAACGATCGAGAACAGGTTCTTGTAATTCTGCTTCTGCCCATGTTTCACCGCCATCGGCAGAGACTTCAACCTTACTGATCTTGCCACGTCCGGACCAGGCCAAACCGGTGATTTGATAGAGGCTCGGTTCCTTTAAAACCATATGAGCAGAGGGAGAAGTAATTAATGATTTTGCCTCGATAGGAAAGGTAAACATTCGCGCCTTACCTGAGGGTTGTAATTCGGTATAACGCGATGTTTCATTACGTGCCATCACTGGGCGATTTGTTATCTTTAAGCGTCGCAACCATTTTACATTTAATACACCTTCCCAACCCGGAACGATCAAACGTAAGGGGTAACCATTTTCCGGTCGAATGCGTTCGCCATTTTGATACAAGGCAAGAAAGGCATCATCCAATGCCTTTTCGATTGGGATGGACATTTGCATGGCAAAAGCATCAGCACCTTCCGCAACAAGCCATTTTGCTTTTTTTCTTAAACCAACTTCATCTAACAAAACTGAAAGAGGCACACCGGTCCATTCACTACAAGATGCCATGCCATTAAAATAACCTGCTTCAGATTGAGAAGGTTGTTTATTCCAGCCTGCATTACTATTACCGCCGCATTCAATAAAACAAATTTTTGATTGCATCGGGTAACGTAGTAAATCTTCGATACTAAAGATTAAGTCTTGCTTGACCAAACCATGAATTAACAGACGGTGTTTTTTTGGATCAATCTGCGGTACGCCGTTGTGATGTCTTTCATAGTGCAAGCCATTAGGCGTTATTGTGCCTTCCATCAAATGTAACGGCGTCCACGAAACGCCATTACCGGGCACCATTTCATTCTGTGTGGGAAAAACGAACAACATCATCTTCAAATTCAGAAGGCTTGCCGTAAATTGAGAATGGTTTTCCCGGCTCATGCATCCAGGGAGAGTGAGCAGGTTCGTTTTTTGTTTCTGTATTTGTTGATGCTATAGCAGTTGATGAAGCAAACGTTGAGATAGCACCAAACTGCAGGCCTTTTTTGAGGAAGAGTCGACGATCAAGTAAGCCATTGCCGGCTACCTGATTTTTCTCAAGACATTGATCGTTTATACGATCTTTTGCCATCGTCTTTCCTCATCAATAATTATTTAATACTTAAAAAAAAGGGGGTGTAATCACCCCCCACAATCAAGATCCCACTAAATTTATATGGCTGTTTGTATCCTGCTAACCAGCCTTAACTTCATGAGTAGAACTGAATTTATTCTTTTTTGTATCCGTTCCCTTCACGGTCATCACACCATCTTTTTCTGGCACAAAGTAAAAACGTAACGCTGGGTCCATACTGATAGAAAAAGTCAAAAAGGCTTTGACGATCAACTTACCATTATAATCTACTTCAAAGGAGTCCATAAAAAATGCTGGCGGAATAACACGCGAACCAATCTTTAACGGCGCCATCCCGGTGATATTTGGGTGTCGTACTTTGACTTGCATTAGATTGGGTTCACCCATCTTCACTTCACCCACTACTTTCATCTTCATCTTGCCAAGCAATTTTCTAGAATCTTCCATACTTGCTGGCGGTGGTGCTGAACACGCACCTTTAGCCCTGACAAAACTCTTGGTCATATACAGTTCACCGGTATTCAATTCAGCAACTGCTCGGACATAACTAAAGGTGTCGACACGGATACGCATAGCCAAATCGGCCTTACCACTATCGGGGGTAAATTCGAAAAAACCCACCACGGGCATTGGATTCATATCAACAAAAATAGACATCTTTTTGATATAACGCTCAGGGGTTTGTAGAATCTTCGTATGAATTGAGATAGGAACAACGGTCGCATCTTCTGCCGTATAGGGCGCCTTTAATTCAAAAATGTCTTGTTCAGCACCCTCAATGATTGCTCTGTCCTGAAAGTTTTGAATCCTTAAATTATCTTCCCATGCCTTATCAGATACATTTAACCGATGGTCTGCTGGTTGAATATCGGCTAAAACCCACAGAAGAAAACTGCATGAGAAGTGCACTAAGAAACACAAAGAATACATTATTAGTCGTTGAATATTTCATCGGTATTACCTCTTTAAACTCTCTTTCATTTCGACATATCTACCATTGATACATTGCAAAACATCTATGAGATGGGGTTCTAGTATGGAATAAAATACGGTCCTTCCGCGCCTTTCTCTGCTCAAAAGACCTTTTCCTTCCATCAACCTTAAGTGCCCACTGGTTTGCGCTTGTGATAACTCAGAATGTTTACTGATTTCATCAACCGTAAAATCACCCTTCATCATATACAGGAGTATTTGCAGTCGCGTAGGATGGGCAATTGCTTTTAAGCATTCCGCAGTACCACATAGATAATCAAACGGAATTTCATCAGCCACTGCTAATAGAAATTCATCATTTTTAATACTAATTTCCATATACTTATGAACATGATTATTAATACTTAGGACTTGTGATTGTATCTATAGTTCTATATATATCAATATGTAGATGTGATGATGCATCATTTTGAGGGCGTATTAGTAATGCAACGATTTAAGCAATCGATATTCTTAGTATTTATCATACTATTTTCCGGTGAATTGTTCGCAATCGACACTGATCGCGCAATGACAATTACTTTACAAGCCAGTGAAAATGAGTCTGTAGATATTGGGCAAATAACCTTTACGGCAAAAGGTGAAGCTTATAGTTATGAGTTAAAACTCGATGAAGATCAATTTGAAAAACAATTCTTATCGATGCGGCCATTCGATTGCATGCAAAAACCAAAAATGATGATCTGTCACCTTCCCTACCCTTATCAAAACAATCGATTTATAACGGCGGATGATATGACTGATTTGGAATATGAATTGATGTTTCTACATAAATACCCGGGCGCTTACGGGATTGATGCCTATAACGGGATCTATTACCAAATGAAAATGACAGATAAAGGTATTGAAGGTTTATTGCATGATGTCGATATGAATGAATTAAAAGTGCCACCCGAAGAAGGCAACCTGCGTCCCATTACACCTGACATGCTTTATGAAGCGAGCCCAACAAAACACTGGTTCATGAATGTATTAATTCATTAAATTAAAAATTAAATTTTTCCAGATCAGATTTATTGAGTAAGAAAACACCGTGTCCACCTTCTTCAAATTCTAACCAGATAAATGGCATAGAAGGATATCGTTCAATTAAGAACATCCATACTGTTACCGACTTCAACCACCAACACACCGTTCTCATTCAAATGACTCGAGGCCTGTTTTAATATTTTTTCAACCAACTGCAAACCATCATCACTCGCTTCAAGGGCGTGACCCGGTTCATGTAAATATTCTTTCGGTAATGATTGCATCTCGTCATTACCAACATAGGGTGGGTTACTAATAATCAAATCGTATTTTTTGTCTTTAAGTTGTTCGAACAAATTAGATTTAATGATGCTGACTCTTTGTTCAAGCTTATGTGACGAAACGTTTTTATTAGCAACCTCAATCGCATCGATATCCACATCAACAGCATCGACCTGTGCATGTCGAAATGCATACGCGCAAGCACAAGCAATACAAGCACTCCCGGTACCGATATCAAGAATTGAATCTACATTACTAAATGACAACCACGGCATAAATTGAGAGGTAATTAATTCTGCAAGGGGTGAGCGAGGTATTAATACACGCTCATCGACATAATATTTTTCACCTGCAAACCAGGCCTGATTTACCAAGTAAGCAACGGGAATGCGCTGATTGACGCGTTGTTCGATCAATCCTTCTATATGGTTTAATACGTCTTGTTGAATAGATTCATCCAGTTTTTGTTCAGAACAATCAAATTCCAGCCCTGCCGCTGCCATCACCAAATAAAAAGATTCATCAAGGGCATTATCAGTGCCATGGCCAAAATGAAGATCGGCTAATTCAAATTGTTTTTTAGTACGTTGAATTAATTCACGCACGCTGATGGCTTGAGTCACTGAATTTAGTTAATTGTGGTGTAGCCGGGAATGTTTTTGAAATCGATCTCATCAATTTGATTTTCACCAAGATACTTATTGGCGTAATCAAGATAGATTTTTTCATTTATAAAAACATCAAACAGATCTGCATCAACATGATTATCCAGCTTCATCTGTCCTAATATCTTTAAAGACTGAGATAGCGGCATTGCTTTTTTATACGGCCGATCACTGGCAGTCAATGCCTCGAAGACATCCGCTATGGCAATCATCCTTGCCTGCACAGACATGTCTTCTCGTTTTAACTTATTTGGGTACCCGGAGCCGTCCATCTTTTCATGGTGACCCCCCGCATATTCAGGCACCTTGGCCAGGTGCTTGGGATAAGGCAATGACTCAAGCATTTTAATGGTAACTGAGACATGGTTATTAATGATCTCTCTTTCTCTTATAGAAAGCGTACCACGTCCTATTTGAAGGTTTTGTACTTCTTCATCACTCAGCAGGCTCACTGTTTCTTGATCAGGATCACTATATGTTCTACTTGCAATTTCCTCGATACGATCAAGGTCTGTATCCGCTAGCACTTCACCACCAACATTATAGGCGCGGATATCTTCTCTTTCTTTTAATAATCTTTTTAGTTCCTCTTGCAATGATTTATCACTTTCTAATGCTTGATCAATATCACCAGAACCATTCGTGTTCTTAAGTTTCGACTTAAGTGTTGCAATCATTGCATCTCTTTTTAAAATTTCGAAACGAAGGTCAACAAGACTAATGCGATCGAATATTGTTTCCAGCTTGGTGCCTTTATCAACCACATATTCTGGCGTAGTTATTTTTCCACAATCATGCAGCCATGCGGCAACCTCGAGTTCATACTTTTCATCATCGGTCATACTGAAATCTTTTAAGGGGCCTCTATCAATCTTATTGACCGCATCTGCCAGCATATTGGTCAACACCGGAACACGGCGACAATGTCCAGCGGTATAAGGTGATTTTTCATCAATTGCATCGGCAATGAGTTGTATAAAAGAATCAAAAAGGTTCTTCTGCGCATCGATCAATGCTCTATTCGTAATCGTCACTGCTGCTTGAGAAGAGAGTGATTCAACTAATTGTTGTTCCAATAAAGAAAAGGGAATGATCTTGTTCGAGTCGGGTTCCATCGCATTGATCAACTGCAATACACCTATATTTTCATTCTCATGATTGGTCATCGGCACGGTCAGAAATGAGGTCGAACGATAGCCCATTTTATTATCAAAATTACGTGTGCCGGAGAAATCAAACTCTTCGCTGTGCATAAGCATCCGGGATATTGACGGTTTTGTCACTGATAACGGCATTGGCAGCACCATATGTGTATTAGGTTTACCCTCATCGTCATACAGTGCGATGGGATAAAAGGAAATCTCTTCACCACTAGTCCCGCCTTTATGAATATTCAGGGAGCGGTTATGCAGGATTTCAAAATTTAAGCGTTGATCATCGGTAGCGCGTATATAAATGTCCCGCCATCCGCATTGGTGATCTCCATTGCCTTAACAAGTATCAGCTCAAGTAAGCGATCGTGATCCTTTTCAGCTGATAGCGCGATGCCTATTTCGTTAAGCTCACGAAGAAGTCTCGAAATGTTTTCCTGAGAATGTTCCATAGCAACCAAATTTATGACGTTATCTCATTTTAGGGTATGCAAGCTTGAGAGTGAAACGAAAAATGGGGCAATATTGCCCCATTTAGACGAATGACTTAATTCTAGTTTATTCAGCGAGTGTCACTATCAAGCTATTTAACTTACTAACAAAGGTTGCTGGGTCTTCCAATTGGCTGCCTTCACTCAATAAAGCCTGATCAAACAGAATCTGTGACCAATCGGCAAATAGATCTTCATCTGCTTCACCATCAATTTTCTTGACGTATGGGATGACCTGGGTTTATTTCAAGTATTGGCTTGGTTGCAGGTATCTCTTGTCCTGATGCCTTGAGGATTTGCTCCATCTGTCTGCCCATGTCATTTTCATCGGCAACGAGACAAGCCGGAGAGGTGTGTCAGACGTGTTGTGGCGCGAACGGTCTTTACTTTTGCTTCTAAAACTTTTCGTATACGTTCTGCCAGTTTTTCATGGTTCTCACTCTTTTTATCATCTTCCTTCTTTCTCGTCTTCATCCTTTAAATCACCCAGGTCTAATTCACCCTTGGTAATAGACTGTAGCGGTTTATCTTGCACTTCCGCCCAATGCGTCGTCACCCATTCATCAACCGGATCAGACATCAATAGCACTTCGATACCTTTCTTTTTAAAGATTTCTAAATGCGGACTGTTTTTTGCCATTGCATGGGTATTGGCAGAGACAAAGTAGATGGCTTTTTGGCCTTCTTGCATACGCTCAATGTAATCTTTAATGGAGACTTTCTGATCTTTCGAGTCATCATGCGTACTACTAAAACGGAACAAGTTAGACAGGTCTTCTTTGTAATCATCTCCCTTCAACCACGCCTTCCTTGAGTACCTTGCCGAAGGTCTTCCAAAACTCTGCGTATTTATCGGGTTCTTTTTCAGCCATGTTTTTTAACAAACCGATAACCTTCTTGGTACAACCCGAACGAATGGAATCAATCACCTTGTTATGCTGCAAAATTTCGCGTGAAACATTTAGCGGAAGATCATCTGAATCGACAACACCGCGCACAAAGCGTAACCAGCTTGGGATCAACTGTTCTGCATCATCCATAATGAAGATACGCTTCACATAAAGCTTTACGCCATGTCGTTGCTGTCTGTCCCACATATCGAATGGCGCACGTTTGGGTATATAGAGTAAGGAGGTGTATTCGAGTTTGCCTTCAACCCGATTATGGATATGCGCCATCGGTTCTTCAAAATCGTGGCCTACATGTTTATAAAACTCATTATATTCTTCGTCTGTTATATCCTTCTTGTTACGCGCCCAGAGTGCGGTTGCACTGTTAACCGTTTCTTCAGAGATAACGGTTTTAAATTTCTTTTCCTTGGTTTCTTCTTCCTTGGTTTCCTCGCTTTGAGCCTCTTCTCCCTCTGCAACAGCTTCCTCTTCTATCTCTACCTGTTCTTCTTTATCCATAATAATAGGCAAGGAGATATGGTCAGAATATTTCGTGATCACATTTCTTAATTGGTAATCATTTAAAAACTCTTCATTATCATCACGAAGATGCAAGATCACTTTGGTGCCGCGTGTTTCACGATCGATTGATTCAATCGTGTAATCGTTTTCACCTTCAGACACCCAACGTACGCCCTCATCTTTACCTAAACCTGCACGACGAGTAATCACTTCAACTTTTTGAGCGATAATAAAACAGGAATAAAAACCGACACCAAATTGCCCGATTAATTGAGAATCCTTGGATTCGTCACCCGTCAATGCTTCAAAAAATTGTTTGGTACCTGATTTGGCGATGGTGCCGAGATGCTCAATAACTTCGTCTCGTGACATACCGATGCCATTATCAGAGACGGTGATTGTTTTTAATTCTTTATCAAATTCGACCTTAATCTTTAGATCCGAATCGCCTTCATACAAACCATCATTCTTAAGTGCTTCAAAACGCAGCTTATCCGCCGCATCCGAGGCATTTGATATCAATTCACGTAAGAATATCTCTTTATTACTGTATAAAGAGTGAATCATGAGGTGCAGTAATTGCTTGACCTCGGTTTGGAACCCCAGTGTTTCCTGTTTTGTTTCTACAGCCATTGTAATTAAACCCCAATTATTGGTAATGAATTCATAATGACGGGTTATATAGGGGTTCTCTTACAAAATTTCAAGTCTGAAAAGATAACTCTTTACTAATCTCGTTTGTCATTGCCTTTGGGCTAATAAGGCGCGATAATCAACTCAGTTTAACTTAAGTATCCGTTGGAGGATTTGAATATGAAACGCTTTATGAAACAAGTAGGTCAGGGAATGACCGAATGTACGTCGTCAAAACCTTTTGGACAGGTAGCGGTTTGATTTAAGAGACACATTAGTTCATCAATAGGTTATGTGCTTCACTTGTTGTTTATCGTAATGCATTTGTCGTCTCATCGCTAACGTGTTTTGTTTGATTAGCTCTCGTTGACTTAGTATTTCTTCGCCACGCCCATAAAAGACATCAGCCGGTGTCAGGTTATCAAGTGATTCATGATAACGCTCATGGTTGTAATAACTCACAAAACGCTGCAACTGTTCCTCCAGTTCCCCGGGGAAATAATAGTGGTGAAGTAATATCTGATTCTTCATTGAACGATGCCAGCGCTCTATCTTGCCTTGTGTTTGTGGATGATAAGGTCGACCTCGAGTGTGCGTCATACCGTTTTCTTCAAGGTAATCGGCTAATTCACCGGAGATATAACACGGGCCATTGTCACTGAGTAAACGCGGTTTATGATTTACCTTTACTGTATCAAGTCCCGTAAAGCGTAAGGCGTCATCCAGCGTATCAGAGACATCACGGCTACTCATGCCCGTACATAAACGCCAGGCAATAATGTAACGTGAGTAATCATCTAATACCGTGGATAAGTAATACCAACCCCAACCGATAATCTTGAAATAGGTAAAATCCGTTTGCCACATCTCATTCACGCGCGTAGTGGGCTGTTGAAACTTATCACTGGCCTCCATCAGGATATAGGCCGGACTGGTAATTAAGTCTTGTTCTTTCAGCAGCCTGTACACCGTGGATTCTGAGACGAAGTAAGCCTTGTTGTCAGTGTAATTTACGGCTAACTCTCGTGGAGACAAATCAGGCTTCTCTAAGGCTAACTCAATAACGGCTTCACAGTGGTCTTCGGTGATTTTATTCCATACCGCATGGGGAATCGGCTTCTTGTCTTCCAAGCCATCAACGCCATTCTCTTCATAACGTTTGAGCCAGTTGTAAAAAGTGGACTTATGAATGTCCAGCCGAGTCAGCGTTTGTCGAACCGACAGATCTGAGTTCTGTACCAGTTGAATAATCTCGACTTTATCCGATGCTAAGTACCTCATATATCGTCCTCCCCATCCCCGAGCACGCTTTTTTTAAGCAGCCGATTCTCCATGACTACTTCGCCTAAGGTTTCTTTCAGCGCAGATGTTTCAGCACGCAGTTCTTTGACTTCATCTGAGGTCGCTTCACGTACGATATCGCCTGATAAACGTTTCTTACCTGCCTCCAGAAAGTCTTTCGACCAACGGTAGTAAACATTTGGGTTTAGTCCTTCCTTGCGACATAGCTCAGCGATGCTTTCTTCGCCACGTAAGCCTTCAAGTACGATACGAATTTTTTCTTCTGCTGAATATTTTTTACGGGTGCGTCGACGAATATCGCGCACAGTATGTTCTACACTTCTTTTACTTGTCATCATCGTTTCCTCTTGGGTTAACGATGAACTAAAACTATCTCTTAGACAATCAGGCTAGTTGGTCCACATGGTGCTGACGGGGTACAAAAACGATGATACTGTCGCTGAATTTAAACAAGCCAGAACTTTGGTTCGACAACATATGTTGCCCTTTAGTCCTCCTCTAATCGGCAATGATGGAAAACCCGGCAGTGGTCGTTTAGTAATAGACCTGATTAATCCTTCTCCAGATTCATTCGTTGATTTTGGTCAGACAAATAGTGGCGTTCGCACAATCCCTAATGATAATTTAATGTACCGCGGCGTAACGCTGGGGACTGATTCAGGTCAGACCATACAAGATGCTAACTTATTAAAAATTCAAACATATTACTGTTATGAAATGATAGTGCCATTCGTAAACCGAATTATCTGGCTGATGATGCGTTATTCATCCACTGCGACACCTGCAAATCAGCCTAGCCTTGGCCAACAAGCGCGCTTTGGCGCACCTACTGTAGGGACTTTTAATAATACCTGCATAAGAAGACAATATAATCGCAGTGCCGCTACAGATCGCTTTTACGGTATTCCGATAAGGTCACAGGCTATAATGCGTATGCATTCAGACGCTCTTCTAGAACCTTGATAGGCTTATATATCACACATGCTTTCAAGGCCCGCAATCATTAAAATTCACCCGGCTTTATAGCGTTATTTATATTGTTAAACTAAAATACAATATGCCAGTACAAACACAGCAGTCCCCTCAACATACTCCCGTGATGCAACAGTTTCTCGGCTTTAAAGCCGAGTACCCCGATATGCTTCTGTTCTTTCGCATGGGCGACTTTTATGAGTTGTTCTTTGACGATGCAAAAAAAGCAGCACGTTTATTGAATATCACCCTGACCAAACGTGGCAAATCCGGTGGTAACGCCATACCTATGGCAGGCGTACCCTATCATGCAGTTGATACTTATCTAGCCAAACTTATTAACCTGGGTGAATCAGTTGTCATCTGCGAGCAAGTTGGCGATCCATCACTCTGTAAAGGCCCCGTAGAACGTAAGGTCGTAAGAATAATTACACCCGGGACGATTACTGAAGATGTTCTGCTCAACGAACGCGTTGCAAATGTTTTATTAGCAATTTACAAAAGCAAAGAACACTATGGTTTAGCCAGTGTCGAAGTCAGTAGTGGTCAAGTAGCTGTTCTAGAAGTCAATAATACGACTTCTCTAATAGATATTATTGAACAGTATCAACCTGCAGAAATCTTGATTAGTGACGATTTTGAAGACGATAATCTTCAGGGTTTAAATAAAACAATCACAAAACGTCCTGATTGGCATTTCAATAAAAAAACAGCTGAATCACTTATAAAACAACAGTACGGAATCAAGGATCTTAATGGCTTTGGTTGCCAACATCTGAGTGCGGCAATTAGTGCTCTAGGTTGTTTAATTCAATATCTTAACGATACACAAAAAATATTATTACCTCATATACAACCACCAAGCATCAACCTCGCGGACGACATCGTACAAATCGATGCCGTGTCACGCCGTAACTTGGAAATTGAGTCATCGTTAGCAGATGGAAAATCTCATTCGTTATTAAATGTTATCGATACTACTTCGACAGTAATGGGAGGTCGTTTATTACGACGTTGGTTACAACAACCCATTCGTGATCATGCTGTCTTGCAGTGTCGTCATGACGCTGTAGAAAAGCTATCACATAATCGATGTCACAGTGATTTTCATGACAATATGCGTGGTGTTTGTGACATAGAAAGAATCATGTCACGAGTGGCTCTAAAATCTGCACGTCCACGCGATCTGATACAACTGCGAGATAGTCTCACCCTGCTCCCACAAATCAAAGATCGTCTAGCGAATATAGATAGCCCTAGATTGAATAATTTATATCAAGACATCAGTTTATTCCCTGAGTTACTTCAGACCTTAAATAAGGCACTTATAGATGAACCACCAGTAATTATTCGCGATGGTGGTGTTATTGCTAACGGTTATAACAAAGAACTGGACGAGTTAAGACAACTGAGCAATGACGCAGGTCAGTTTTTAACTAATCTCGAAGAACAAGAAAAACAACGCACAGGTATACAAGGTTTAAAAGTAGGCTATAACCGGGTACATGGTTATTACATAGAAATTAGCCGTCTTCATTCTGCCAACGTCCCGGATAATTATAATCGTCGTCAAACCTTAAAGGCGACAGAACGTTTCATTACGCCAGAATTAAAAGATTTTGAAAATAAAATTCTTAGCGCTAAAGAAAAATCATTAGCGCGTGAAAAACAATTATATGATGCATTGTTGGATATCATTGCTAACTACTTATCTGAACTGCAACGCTGTGCGTCAGCACTTGCTGAATTTGATATCTTCTTAAGTTTTGCCGAAGTAGCAGCAACACTGAATTTTACCGCACCAGTTCTGACAAAAGAAAACAAGATAATTATCGAAGCAGGACGACATCCTGTCGTTGAACAGATTCAAGCCGCACCCTTCATAGCCAATGATTTATCGCTTGATAATGATACGAGCATGTTGATCATCACTGGTCCAAATATGGGTGGTAAATCGACGTATATGCGGCAGACAGCCCTAATTGTCATCCTCGCCCACATCGGTAGTTACGTCCCGGCAGTCAAGGCGACCATTGGTCCTATCGATCGTCTATTCACCCGTATAGGCGCTTCGGATGACCTCAGCAGCGGTCGTTCAACATTTATGGTAGAGATGACTGAAACAGCTAATATCTTAAATAATGCAAGCCAGAATAGTCTTGTCTTGATAGATGAGATCGGCCGCGGCACCAGCACCTATGATGGTTTAGCATTGGCTTGGGCCTGCGCTTTACATCTCGCAAAAGTAACTCAATCTTATACCCTATTCGCCACACATTATTTTGAGCTAACGGCGTTACCCGAACATAACGATAATGTTGCGAATGTACATATGGACGTCGTTGAACATGGCGATGAGATAGTTTTATTACATGCTGTTAAAAAAGGTCCGGCAAACCAGAGCTATGGTATTCAAGTCGCCTCTCTTGCCGGTATACCAAAAACAGTTATCACTGCTGCAAAAAAACGTCTACATGAAATTGAGTCACAAGCCCCCGTTTCTAATATTGAGAAACCACAAACTGATTTGTTTAATACCGAGCCCGTTTTAGAAAAAATAAAAATGATTGACCCAGATACTACCAACCCGAAACAGGCACTTGCCATACTGTATGAATTACAAGCAATGCTGGATCTGTAATGCATAAAAAGTACAATATTAAAAAATAATAATTAATCAACGCTGTTCATGCTAAATCTTTATCGCTTAAAAGAGCTGACGCTATTTAATTTCTGTTATTCGCTTAGCAGCCTGAAAAGTCTGGCCTTTATAATTCCCTACTTTTTATTTTGGTATTTAATATTCGATAATGTCATTTTGTTAGCCGTAGAATGGCTACAAAGCACACAAGGCTTAATATTCGTTAGCTGGATTACACAAGATCAAGAGCTTGCATTGGAATTATTTGTTGATCGTTCTGCAAGTTTATCTATCTACTTACTTGTATCCATAACTCTGACACCACTATTTATTTTAGTCGCCGCCAACAATCAATACTCCAGTGATATGACCAGAGGGGCATTTCGTTTTTTATTGATGCGTGCAACCCGAGCCGAGATATATTTCTCACGGTTTATTGCGGTGACCTTATTAGTCTTAATCTGTGTCTCTATCACCTCAGTCTGGGCTTCGATACAAGCATTACTCAATGAAGAAGATACTCTGGAAGCCATTACCGTATTTGGCTTACAAACCTTTATTATCGTATTTGTCTATAGTCTGCCGTTTATCGCCTTTATGTCGATGATTTCATCCATTGCGCGTTCTGCTTTAGGTTCCCTGTTTTTGGGGATGATGAGCTATGTCATTCTTTTACTCATCAGTTTTTGGTTTAAATCCGATATTAGTCAGGCAATCTATTTAATACCTAGCGGTCTTAAGTCTTATTTAATAGATATCAACACTGAGAATATTTTGATTGCAGTTGCAGCACTCTGCGCATACACCCTCTTCTATTTCGTGTGTGGTTGGCATATCTTCAAACGCAGAGATATATAAATGGCTAATCATATAAAATGTGAATCACTAACAAAACGTTTTCAGGGGATTAAAGCTCTTGACGAGCTTGATTTGGAATTGGAGATAACACAGCCAACTGGGATAGTGGGCCCAAATGGGGCGGGCAAATCAACTTTATTTGCTATTCTGTGTGGATTTATAAGTCCAACTTCTGGCAAGGTTCGCGTTCTGGAACACGCTCCTGATTCAAGTCATGTAAAAGGTAAGCTCTCACTGTTACCACAAGATACTTCAATGTTTAAAGGTGTAGATGTAATAACACAACTTAGGCATTACGCAAGACTGCAAAACTTCAATCGCAATGAAGCTAAAAAAGAAGTTGATCATGTACTGTCCCTTGTACAAGCAAAAAATTTTGCGAAACAATTTCCAGAAACATTAAGCTTTGGTCAACGCAAACGTATCATGTTGGCTCAGTCCTTGATTGGAAAGCCAGAATTAATATTAATGGATGAACCAACATCGGGGCTCGACCCAGTTGCTGCAACTGAGGTTAGAAATTTACTCCGTGAACTAGGTAATGAATATAGCGTCATCATAAGCTCACACAATTTAGCCGAAATTGAAGATATCTGTAGCGATATCGCGATCCTGAATAAAGGTAAATTAGTAATCCATTCCAGCCTGACTGAATTAAAACGTAGCGGTCAATGCTTTAGTCTCAGGTTGGAGGCGCCCATCGATATCCACTTAAGCGAATTTTTAAACGAAATAAGCGAAATCGGGAAAATAGAGAATGACAATAAGGACATGAAATCATGGATTATTCACTATGAGACAGGCTCAGCAGAGCAACTACAAATAAAGATATTATCCAAACTCGGAGAAACAGGAATTGCTATATCTGAGTTCAAAAAAGGTAAAGCACTGGCCGATGAAATATCTGAAATAATAAAAAGTGATAATTAAATATCAATTTAATTAATTGAATGGTCTTTTATGCAGGGCAAGGAACGAGTATGATCGCGTTCTTTTTAACACTTGAATTTATAGGTAAATCTGATGCCATTTGTTGTTATCGAAAACTGCATTAAATGCAAATACACAGACTGTGTAGAGGTCTGTCCGGTCGATTGTTTCCACGAAGGGCCAAACATGTTGGTCATTGACCCGGATGAGTGTATCGACTGCACTCTTTGTGAACCAGAATGTCCGGTTGAAGCCATTATGGCCGATGAAGATGTTCCTGAAGAAATGCAGAACTTTATCGAATTAAATGCTGAGTTATCAAAGGATTGGCCCGTCATTAATGAGATGAAACCAGGTCCTGAAGATGCTGATGAATGGAAAGACAAGAAAGGTAAACTAGAATACCTGGAACGCTAAACAAGCTTTTCACTCTGGGGATAGATTCCTTCTATCCCCTGATTTTACTCAAGATTTACCCTATTCGTCCGATAATCTCTCTGTAGGGGCGACTTTTCTCCGTTATGTAGTTTTATTCTGGTTCTGTTTGTCTCTAATAATTTCTCAACAGGAAGGTATAGAGACACTATGGTGTACGTCGTCAAAACCTTTTGGACAGGTAGCGGTTTGATTTAAGAGACACATTAGTTCATCAATAGGTTATGTGCTTCACTTGTTGTTTATCGTAATGCATTTGTCGTCTCATCGCTAACGTGTTTTGTTTGATTAGCTCTCGTTGACTTAGTATTTCTTCGCCACGCCCATAAAAGACATCAGCCGGTGTCAGGTTATCAAGTGATTCATGATAACGCTCATGGTTGTAATAACTCACAAAACGCTGCAACTGTTCCTCCAGTTCCCCGGGGAAATAATAGTGGTGAAGTAATATCTGATTCTTCATTGAACGATGCCAGCGCTCTATCTTGCCTTGTGTTTGTGGATGATAAGGTCGACCTCGAGTGTGCGTCATACCGTTTTCTTCAAGGTAATCGGCTAATTCACCGGAGATATAACACGGGCCATTGTCACTGAGTAAACGCGGTTTATGATTTACCTTTACTGTATCAAGTCCCGTAAAGCGTAAGGCGTCATCCAGCGTATCAGAGACATCACGGCTACTCATGCCCGTACATAAACGCCAGGCAATAATGTAACGTGAGTAATCATCTAATACCGTGGATAAGTAATACCAACCCCAACCGATAATCTTGAAATAGGTAAAATCCGTTTGCCACATCTCATTCACGCGCGTAGTGGGCTGTTGAAACTTATCACTGGCCTCCATCAGGATATAGGCCGGACTGGTAATTAAGTCTTGTTCTTTCAGCAGCCTGTACACCGTGGATTCTGAGACGAAGTAAGCCTTGTTGTCAGTGTAATTTACGGCTAACTCTCGTGGAGACAAATCAGGCTTCTCTAAGGCTAACTCAATAACGGCTTCACAGTGGTCTTCGGTGATTTTATTCCATACCGCATGGGGAATCGGCTTCTTGTCTTCCAAGCCATCAACGCCATTCTCTTCATAACGTTTGAGCCAGTTGTAAAAAGTGGACTTATGAATGTCCAGCCGAGTCAGCGTTTGTCGAACCGACAGATCTGAGTTCTGTACCAGTTGAATAATCTCGACTTTATCCGATGCTAAGTACCTCATATATCGTCCTCCCCATCCCCGAGCACGCTTTTTTTAAGCAGCCGATTCTCCATGACTACTTCGCCTAAGGTTTCTTTCAGCGCAGATGTTTCAGCACGCAGTTCTTTGACTTCATCTGAGGTCGCTTCACGTACGATATCGCCTGATAAACGTTTCTTACCTGCCTCCAGAAAGTCTTTCGACCAACGGTAGTAAACATTTGGGTTTAGTCCTTCCTTGCGACATAGCTCAGCGATGCTTTCTTCGCCACGTAAGCCTTCAAGTACGATACGAATTTTTTCTTCTGCTGAATATTTTTTACGGGTGCGTCGACGAATATCGCGCACAGTATGTTCTACACTTCTTTTACTTGTCATCATCGTTTCCTCTTGGGTTAACGATGAACTAAAACTATCTCTTAGACAATCAGGCTAGTTGGTCCACATGGTGCTGACGGGGTACAAGTAATTTATAATACGGCAAAAGCAGATCCACAATGTCAGGGCATGGGCACAACCATCGTCGTTGGCCTCTTCCACAACAACGTTTTATCAATTGCGCATGTCGGGGATTCACGACTTTATCGAATAAGAAACAACGAGTTACAACAAATAACCAAAGACCACTCTTTGATACAGGAATTGATTGACCGAGGGCTTTACACCTCAGAAGAAGCACATGCTAATACACCGAAGAATCTGGTCACTCGTGCAATGGGAATTGAAGCTGATGTCGATGTTGATGTGGTCGAAGAAGTGGTTTTACCTGACGATATTTACCTGCTTTGTTCGGATGGATTAACAGATCTAGTAAAAGATGAAGAAATTCACTTAACCCTAAGTAAATATAGTGCTAATCTTGCACAAACAGCAGATGAATTAATGAAATTTGCGAACAAAAGAGGGGGCAAGGATAACACCTCAATAATATTGGTGCGTATCCGGGAAGAGTTTTCTTCACCCAAGGGTTTTTTAACAAAAATTAAAAATCGATTTATTAAATGAAATACGGGGATAGGAATTAGCAATGGCGAAGTTAGTTCTGAGCATGAATGGCGTCGTTCAAGGCGAATACGAACTCAATCAGGAACGATTGACCATAGGGCGTAAGCCTGACAACGACATACCAATAGATAATCTAGCGGTTAGCGGTAAGCATGCCTTGGTAATTACCATACTTGATGATTCCTTTCTGGAAGATCTTGGTAGTACTAATGGCAGCTACGTTAACGGTAAACTTGTTAAAAAACACGCACTTAAAGATGGTGATGTTATTGCCATTGGTAAGCATGAGCTCAAATATGTAAACGAGCATGCAACCGCTGATGATGACGATTTTGAAAAAACCATGATCATCAAACCTGGCTCGGCCAGCGCTGCAGTTGCTGCCGCACAAGCTGCCGAAAAAGCTGTTGAATCTGCTGCCCCTGCTGCTGCTGCACCACCAGCCGGCGGTGGTATGCCATTAGGCCGCCTAACGGTCTTAAATGGCCCAATTGCAGGCAAAGAACTGGAATTAACCAAGGCGTTGATAACCTTAGGTAAACCAGGCACTCAAGTCGCCGTCATTTCACGTCGACCTCAGGGTTACTTCCTGACACATATTGAGGGTAACAATTTTCCTCTGGTCAACAGTGAACAAATCGGCGCAAAGGCCTATCAGCTAAAAGACAGTGATCTGATTGAATTGGCCGGCATCAAGATGGAGTTTTCATCTGCATAAATATACTAAAACACATACACATACTGCTTTTACATGAAAAACGGGCCAATCACTTGATTGGCCCGTTTTTTTAGTCCTTGATAATTTCAACAAGATCGACATAGAAATCGTTAAATATTAAATCTACTGCCTCTGCAAATGCTTTAATTGCATTTGCAATATTGTTGGATGGTAATGCCACAGTCTGTACATACTCTTTATGTAAAATTGGGGCATGTTTGAAATTAGAATTAACCTGAAGCAATAATTTCACATAAACACTTTCACTGCCTTTTTGTTGCAATCGCTCAAAGGCTTTAATTTGTCCCTTAATGATAAATTCACTATTACCTTCAAACGTATTTAAAACTAATTTTGAGATATTACTCAAACGTAACCTTTCGGCCAGACGTTCTTGTAGTAATCTGCTCGGAGAATCGGTCCAATGGTGATAATGATATTGTTTTAACTCTATCTCATCTTCAGTATAGAGGATTGCACGTTCCTGATATAAACCCTCTGTCTGAAATGTAATGACACTAATTGAACCCACCCGCTGCTCATCAGGGTTAACATCGCTTAATCCAGGCAGACGGTAATAATGATCTGTTGGTAGCGGCGCTTGGCTGGAACAAGCCATCAATATTAAAAAACAATACAATAAAATACTACAGCGCATGATCACTCAACCTCTTCAACTTGAGCTGAACCACGAATAAGCAAACCCGGATTTTCTTTAATCTGTCTCGTGAACTCATGAATATTTCGACTACTCCCTTCAAGATGATGAGTAATAGCATCTATATGCGTAGACATTACCGACAAGGTCTTTTGTAGGTCAGTTAGTGAAGCGCTCATTTTTCCATCATTATCTTCAAGCATGTAATTAACATCTCCAATGACATTATCAATATTACTCAAGAGCAGGTCCATTGACTTCCTCGTATTATCGATATTGGCGACTAACTCATTCATTCCTGTTGATGCGTTACTCATATTATCTAAAAAAGTTGTTAAGTTTGTCTGGTTTTGACTATTAAATACCTTTTGCAGATCTTCCGATGTCTGATTCAAGTTAGTAATTAACGTATCTATCTTACTAACCATATCAGTCTGCTCGACCTGATTACTAAAATTTTCAAGTAATGGCTTGATCGTATTTCTAGTGATATCGGTCAGTTCTGTTGACACAGAAATAACCTGCTTATTTAGATTATCCAATAATGGTTTTATGCTACTTTGAGACAGATCACGAAGATCTGATGCTACTTCATTTACCGTCGCAAAAATATTAGCCGCTTCTTTACCTGTTATTTCTGATCCCGGCTCAAGCAAGACATCACTGCTTCCTTCTGCAATATCAATAGTCACTGCGGCGAGTAAACCGGAGGCAACTATTTTGGCGAGACTATCGACAGGTATAGCCCATTCTTTTTCTATGGACAACGTTAAACGATAATTTGTTTTACCCTCTTCCCTGATGGGTTCAATTATTTCAACCTGCCCAACTTGATAGCCTTCAAACGCCACCGGAGTCCCGTATTTAATACCTGAAACATTATTGTAGGTAACATAATATTTTTCTGTCGGACCATTACTACCCATTAATTGATAAAGAAACACAAAGAAGCTAAGCAGTACAATGATGACAAAAGATCCTACAACAAGGTAATTAATATTATCGCGTTTCATAATCTTTGCTACACACCTGTTAATCGATTTAAATATTCATCTGCTTGCACTTCATCATTACTGGGTCGTCGATTTAATAATGATTGTATTCGTTCGTTGTCAGAATTTTTTATATTTTCTACTGTATCCGTCATCAGAATATTACCTTGATCAAGCACGGTAATTCTGTCAGCAATTTTAAAAGCACTCTCTAGTTCATGCGTAACAACAACGATCGTCATTTTCATTGCATCTCTTAGATTTAAAATAAGCTCATCCAACTCAGCAGAAACAACCGGGTCAAGACCTGCGGAAGGCTCATCGAAGAACATCAATTTTGGATCCATGACGATGGCGCGAGCAACGGCAGCGCGTTTAATCATGCCGCCGGATAACTCTGCCGGCATTAACTTTTCAAAGCCTCCAAGATTAACGACCTCAAGCTTCATTCGGGCCATGATCTCCATTGTTTTTTCATCGAGGTGCGTATGTTCGCGTAATGGTAATTGAACATTTTCACCAATAGACATTGAACTTAGTAATGCCCCGCCCTGAAATGCGACACCCATATTCTGTCTCAGTTGATGCATTTCTGTATTACTGATTTTGGTAATATCCTTGCCAAGTAAATTAATACTGCCGCTGGTAGGAATACCAAGTCCAAGTAAATAACGTAACAATGTACTTTTACCCGAACCACTACCGCCCATGATGATCATTATCTCACCTTCATTAATGGTCAGATTAATGCCGTGCAAGATTTCACGTGGGCCGTAATGCGTTACCAAATCGATAACTTCAATAGCTGCACTATTATTATTTGCCATCATTTACAAATTTAAAAAATAAGTAAAAATCATATCAGCAATGACGATATATGAAATTGAAAGAACTACGGAACGTGTTGTAGCCTTACCAACACCTTCTGCGCCTCCTGTCACGGAAAAGCCATTGCTAACACCAACCAAAGTAATAATTAAGGCAAAGAGAAGACTCTTGAATATTCCCTGCATCACATCTGCCACGGCCAAAGCTGATACGGTCCTATCTATATAAGCATCGAAACTCAAGCCGATTTCAATACTTGTATATACTGCGCCGCCTAACAGACCAGCCAGATCAGAGAAAAAAGTCAATACGGGAACCATAATCATCATTGCAAACAAGGCTGGAGCAACCAGATATCTTACTGGGTTGATTCCCATTACGCGTAATGCATCTATCTCTTGATTGACTTGCATAGTGCCTATTTTTGCTGCCAATGATGAACCTGTCCTGCCGGCAATCAGAATACCGGTTATTAATGGACCAAATTCTCTGGTGACAGATAATGCTACGCCAACGACAACCTGAGATTCAGCACCGAATGTCTTTAGGTTATAAATCATTTGAATTGCTAACATGACGCCGATTGAAAATGACAGAACAAAAACAATCGGGCAAGCTGCTATGCCCATTGTCATCATTTGCGAAAAGATGGATGAAATGCGAACTGGCCGTTTTATGAATGGACCGGCTAAGATCCAGAAGAGTGATTCAACTAATAAAGCAGAGTAGTAACCCGCTTCTTCTATCAGCTTTACGGTTGAACGGCCAACGAGTTCTAATGAGTTAATTACTGGATGAGTAGCGGATTCAGGCATCCTCTTTTTCAAACTCTGCTACAGAATCATGTATTGGAAAAACTTTATCAAGCCGCGCTAATTTCAAGACACTCATCGCAGCATCACTAACACCAACCAGACCAAACTTTAAAGCCTGCTTTTTTGCTGTCTGATAACCTTCAACCAGACTGGCAACTCCTGAACTATCTATATAACTTACCTTGCCTAGATCAATTAACAGATTTTTGTTTGTTTGTAACACGTCAAGAATACTTTTCCGAGCATCGGGTGAACAAGATAGATCGACATCACCTTCTAACCCAATAATCGTATACCCTTCCCCTTCCAGTGTATTGATATTCATGCTTAATACTCACGTTTTATTATTAACTTATTTTTTTTGTCATCTCGAGGTAGTTTCCATTTCCCTCCTCAAGATGTCCCCTGTCACATTCATCCATTATCTCGTTAATGAAGTGTGTTCCCAGCCCACCCGGTCGTATATCGTCAAGATCACGAGGCTTGACTGAATCTAAATCTATCGGATTCGCATAGTCCACTATTTTGAAATGAACCTTGCCGTCATTATTGAGCATTTGCAGCACAATTTCACCCAATTCATCACCCTTATAGGCGTGTTGAATGACATTCATACAGGCTTCATTAACAGCAATCACCAACTTATCCGTTAATTCAGAACAACAACCCACTTCATCGGCCGTTTTCTTTACCAATGCCCGCACTTCACATAAGCGTTCCGCTTTAGCCGGAAATTGAATTTCAAATAAGGTTTCGACACTCATTTCAAACAACACTCGATCACCATAAGAGTAATATCATCATGTTGCTGAGCATTTGGATGCCGTATCTTTGCAACAATATCTTCCAATCGCTTTGATGCTGTTACTTCCGAGTTTTCTTCAATCAGTTTAATCAAACCGCCTACATCTAATAATTTCTGCTCATGATTCAGACTCTCAGTAACACCATCTGTAAAAATATAAACTGAACCACCATCAAGCTTAATGGTTGAAACAGGGAATTCAGTGCCTGGCAAGATACCAATCGGCGGTGCGCCTGCTTCTATTTCCTCAAACTCACCAGAACAGTGATGAAACAATGGCGGTTGATGCCCCGCATTAGAATATTTAATCGTGCATGTATTAGTATCAATAAAGCCTGAAACAATGGTAACAAACATACCATGTGAAACGGTTTCGCAGATCTCATCATTAACTCTGGCTAATAATTCTCCTGGATCACTAATATCTTTGGCTAAGTGATGCAATAAGCTGCTCGCTTTTGCCATTAACATGGCCGCATTCATGCCTTTGCCAGACACGTCCGCCAAATTGAAATAAATTAATCCATCATCACGCTGAAAAAAGTCATAGAAATCCCCAGATACTTCTAAGGCTGGCACATTCATACCATTAACAGGAAAATTAGTGACATCGGATATGTCGGGCAAAAGATCGAGTTGTATTTCTCTCGCCAATTCAAGTTCTTTGCGCATACGTTCTTGCCCAACTAAGGCATCTGCCATACGTGCATTATTTATAGCTAAAGCTGCATAAGAAGCTAATGCCATTGACAAGTGCTTGTCTTGATCGCCGAAGAGGTCATCGTTCTTCTTATTTAATAACTCCAGTGCACCAATACATTCATTGTTAACGATTAATGGGACACAAAGAATCGAACGCGTACGAAACCCAGACCCCATATCAACCTTTTTCGAAAAGTCAGGATCGCTTTGTACATCACGAATCATCTGACTGCTGCGTGTCGTTACTGTCTTACCAACAATGCCTTGTGTTGAAGATAGCCTTAAACCAGTTATATCGACAGGACCTGCACACTCAACACATACCAGTTCATGAGAATCAGTTTCTAATAAAAATATTGATGCAGCTTCAGCATTCATATATTCCATGAATTGCGCAATTGCATTGTTTAAGGTCTGCGAAATATCCAACGTACTTGAGAAACCTTGAGAGATTTCGGCTAATAGCGCGAGCTGTTCTTCAAGTGAATGTGATTCACGCTTTTCAAATAAACTGTATACATTACGTTTTGACATCAGCAAGCCTTATTCAAGCATTCTAAATAGTCATCATCATTTGGTAAGGCATTATTACGTTGCGCTTCCCATAATATGCGTCCAAGACATTCCATCATTTTATGTTCTGCATCATGAGTAGAATTGGATTTACTCATTATTTTTTTATAAGCATCATTAATACCCGTCGGCCTATTAGAACTTACTTGTTCTTTTAATGCGATATGCATCCCCATATGTAAAAAAGGATTTGTTTCATTTTGTTCAGGACTAAAATCATTTTCCTTTGATGATTCTTTCACTTCAAGATAATGGTGATATTCAGGGTGCTCCATAATTACATCAGAAATAATCGCCTCTATCGGTTCTAATGGAAGCTTATTTTTTTGCTTACTCCATACCTGGTAAAAGTAGTTACGTGCCTCATCTCGATCTTGAACAAACATATTTTCAGTTAGTAATCATAATTAAAGAAACCGCTATTTCTTGGTATTTTACGCCTGTTTATCACTGTTCTGCATGCTTTTCGCGATCTTTCCACTCACATTCGTCGAATATCACACAACTTCCGCATCTCGGGCTACGTGCAATACAGGTATATCGTCCATGTAAAATCAGCCAATGATGTGCATCTTTTTTAAATTCATCAGGGATAAACTTCAATAAACGCTGCTCAACTTGGTTTACGTTCTTCCCTGGCGCGATACCGGTACGATTTGATACTCGGAAGATATGTGTATCAACTGCGATAGTCGGTTCACCAAAAGCTGTGTTTAATATAACATTTGCTGTCTTACGCCCCACCCCGGGCAAGCTCTCTAATGACTCTCGATCTTGTGGTACTTCACTATTAAATTTTTCTACAAGAATCCGGCAAGTCTCATTGATATTCTTTGCCTTATTGTTATAAAGGCCAATAGTCTTGATATAAAATTTAAGTTTTATTAAGCCAAGTGCGTAAATTGCCTCAGGGGTATTAGCAACTGAATACAATTTCTTGGTGGCTTTATTGACACCTATATCTGTCGCTTGAGCTGAAAGAATAACGGCAATCAATAACTCAAAGGGTGTTTTGTAAACTAACTCTGTTGTTGGTGAAGGATTTTGTTCGCGCAATATACTAAATATGCGTGTTCGTTTTTCTTTATTCAAAGCTTTTCACTCTTTAAGTTGGTCAGTAACTTTACTGGTTTTTAAAAAGTTGATTGTCGCGAACAACAAGCCCAATAAAATAAAGATACCTGCAGGTGAGTTGATAATCGAAAACATTTCAAGTAATCCTTTCAAGGAGCCTAAAATGATAAATAAAATCAAAAGCGCTACGGCAATACTCAAAACATAAATCAGAGTAGATTTATAATCCTGCTTAGAAAAAACCTCTTCTCCTAGAGAGAGTACCAAACTATTTATAACTAACAATGGTAAAAACAAACCTATTTTGTCTGCTACAAAATAGAATTCCGAATTTAATAACATTCTTGCTATTAAAATCACAGTGACGCCGATTATAAGAACACTGACGAGCCTTTGCTGTGTTGAGATAAAATTACTTAAGAAATATAATATCGACGTTAGACTTACAATCAGAACTAATGATATGAGTCCTATACTAATTCCATCATTAAACGAGCTTATAACTAAAAATAATGGTGATAATGCTAGCAAGCCTAATTGATTTTTATTATTGAATAATCGTTTAATCATAGCCGTGTGCTGCATTTAGAATGTTTAATGGATAATTCTATTTGATTTACTCTCAGTACGCACCTGTAAAAAACACTCTCTAAAAATGCACATCATTATATTAAAAATATAACTCCAATTTACTGCCAATTTACTGCAATAATAGAGCTTTATAATTCATTTAGAATAATTTATGAAACTTGCTTCATATAACTACAATAATACAATTTCAGTAGGTGCTGCCACAGAGAATGGCATCTGTCCTGCTGCAGAAGAATACAACGGCAATGATGGCATGATTCGTTTCTTACTTGCGGGTGAATCTGCATTAAATGAACTAAGGAATAAAATAGATAGTCCATCTAATCTACTACCTCTTGAAGTTACTCAACTTCTTGCACCGATATCTAAACCGAATAAGTTCTTTGGCGTCAGTCTGAACTACGCTGATCACATTGTAGAAACTGGTTTAGATAAACCCGAATTCCCAACTTTTTTTAATAAACAAAATAGCTGTGTCATCGGCCCGGACGATGTCATCCACAGACCCAAGGTATCTGAAAAACTAGATTATGAAGGCGAACTCGGCATTGTTATCGGCAAACGTTGCCGCCATGTGAGTCGCGAACAAGCATCCTCAGTAATTGCAGGCTATACCATAGTCAATGATGTGAGTGTGCGTGACTGGCAGATGCGTTCTCATACATGGACCTTGGGAAAGTCTTTTGACACACATGGCCCTGTTGGACCTTGGATAGTCACACCTGATGAAATAGGTGACGCGCAAAATCTTTCTATCAAGACCTGGGTAAACGATGAGTTAAGACAAAATTTCAAAACAGAGAATATGGTTTTTGACTGTTATTATTTGATTGAATACCTTTCTCAAGTGATGACATTGGAGCCGGGAGACATTATTGCGACAGGAACTGGCAGTGGTGTCGGAGTTAAGATGAAACCGCGTGGTTATATGAAACCGGGTGACGAGGTCAAGATTGAAATTGAGAAGATAGGCTTTTTAAAAAATCCAATCATAGGAGAGCCAGAATCATCCAGCTTTATAGATTAGACCTTTCAGCTTTGTGAATACTCTCCTGAATCAATCTTTTCTAACAACGCTTGCATATAGTCGAATCGATTTAGTGCATTATCCATTTCCAGTAAAGATTGCTTGGCACTTATCTCAAACGGTAACAACTCGGCCAATCGATCACTGACCCAAACTGCCTCTTCAAACCGCTCTGGTACATCCCTCAAAGGCAATTCATAGCGATTGGCTATCTCCTTGAGCAAGTCAGAAAAATTCTGATATGTGACTGGGAGAGTCTCATCATCTTCATCCAATAAAGTGACACTCCCTATACATAAATTATCTTTTTGTACTTCATAGCTCTCAACCTTGAAACGCCGCTCACCGATCACTTTGATCCCAAGCAAGCCATCATCCATCTGATCCCAATCACTAATTTTGACATAGGTACCCATAGGGAAAAAATCAGCTAACTCCCCTGCTTCACCTCCCTCACGTATTAAACAAATACCAAATCCACCATCAGAACGTAAGCATTCACTTACCATATCAAGGTACCGCGGCTCAAATAGTCGTAGTTGCAATTCTCCTTCAGGGAATAAAACTGTATTAAGTGGAAATAAAGGGATCTTCATATTCAATTACAAGACATCGATTAATTTTTTGTGAAGTCCACCAAAAGCCCCATTACTCATTATGACTATATGATCACCCTGCTGATGGTCCTTGCTTAACAGGCTAATAATTTCTTCAATGTCAGTAAATACCCGACAGCGATCACCGAGATCACTCATGTGTGCAGTGATATCCCAATCGACATTATTGGCTTGGAAAAGTATAACCTGATCTGCGTCAACAAAAGCTGCTGCTAAAGTATCAGCATGAACGCCCATCTTCATCGTGTTTGAACGTGGTTCCATCACTGCAATTACGCGACCTTCTCCTGCATGCTGCCGAAGGGCCTTGAGCGTCTTGGAGATGGCTGTAGGATGATGTGCAAAATCATCATAGACCCGTATTCCCTTAGCATCAAAAATACACTCTAAACGTCGTTTAACCGATTTAAAATTAGATAAGGCAGCACAAGCCTTGTCTATCGGAACACCTACGTCATGGGCAGCGATTATGGCCGCTAATGCATTATTAGCGTTGTGTTCACCAATTAATGACCAGGAAACCTTCCCCACGATCTCATCCTTTTTTAACACTGAAAAATGTCGATAATCGCGGTCAGTGTCAGTAAGTGACCACTCAGCATCTAAGCCTGAGAATGTCTCAACTGGAGTCCAGCAACCCATCTCAAATACTTTTGCTATTTCTATATCATCTTGAGGGGCAATAATCTTTGCTTGTTGTGGGATAGTGCGTAACAAATTATGGAATTCGCGTCTTATAGACGCAATATCGTGAAATATGTCAGCATGATCGAACTCAACGTTATTTATGATCAAGGTTTTTGGATGGTAATGTATAAATTTTGAGCGTTTATCATTAAATGCTGTGTCGTACTCATCTGCTTCAATGACGAAATATTCAGAATCTGTATAACGTGCTGATAAGCCGAAGTTTTCTGCCACTCCACCGATCAAAAACCCGGGATTAAGACCGGAGTATTCGAGGATCCAGCTCAAGATTGTTGTCGTTGTCGTTTTCCCATGTGTGCCAGATACAGCTAACACATGTTTATCTTTCAATACTTCTTGATATAGCCACTCAGGCCCAGAGATATAGGGGAGCTGTCTATTTAATACACTCTCAAGAGCAGGATTACCTCGTGAAAGAGTATTACCAACAATGACCATGTCTGGTGTTGGGTCAAGATGCTCTGGCTCATAACCATTCATGAGCTCAATACCCAGAGCAGTAAGTTGATCACTCATTGGAGGATAGACATTTTGGTCAGACCCAGTGACCTGGTGGCCTAAGGAACGTCCGATTTGTGCCACGCCGCCCATGAATGTGCCACAGATACCTAGAATGTGAATATGCATTAAGTCGCTTCCATAGGCATGATAGCCGCTGTAAAACTGAAGATGATCCAGATATAAGAAATCGCCAGAATAATAGCTGAGAACATATTAAGGTCTAGGGCATGCCGCAGAATATGCCCCATGATGGTGATATTCCAACATGCTAATACGGCTAAGAACAGCAAACCCAAAGCATGTACTCCGCCAGAAGCGGCTGCATCATCCGCACCGATACCAATAAAAAGGTATAGTGGTATCGCTAGAATACTAATAATAATCCCGGTGCCGGCCAGAGCTGTGACCATCTGCACCCATCTTTCTGATTTTCCCCTTATTTGCAATAAGGCTAGGGAGAAGATCATTATCAAAGCCACTTCCAGAACACCTGCGAAAACGGCTTTTTCGATTGGCTGTGACAGCACCGCAAGCTGAATCGACAATAAACCATACACGACTAGACAAATTGTTAATAAATTCCTAGATGCAGGTATGTCCTGAGGCCCTTTGTTCAAGCGACAGATTTCAAAAAAAGCTAAAAAGAGTACTTTGCCAGCAGACAACATTGATTATTTAAAAATCCCATTTTTATGATGCGAATATAGACAGTCAGTTTCGAGACATATTACCGTAACTCGATAATACTTTTCGACCATTCTGCTGGAAAGAATAATGATAATAAAAAAACAATACTTAATGAATATTAGATATGTAAGAACAATTTCAAAAAATGTAATACTGAATCACGTTTCATTTAAATCTTTCAACTAAGATTGATTAGTATTAACTTTCTCTTTATCTGGTTTATTATTTAATTTTGTTCCGCAGTCAGCACAAAAATTATCATCAATCTGCACTTCTGAATTACAAGCCTGACAAGGTTGAGATAAATCATATGATTGCTCTACACCGCAGTGCGGGCAAAAACCATACTCATCTGACAGCTTATTCAAACAACTTGCACAAATATGAGAACGATTTACGATTTGGGCAATTTTAACGGAAATAGTGCCTGTAAGCATGGCAAATATTGTGATCCCAGTTACCATCAATATTGATGCGATCACTTTCCCTAAAGTTGTAGAGGGAACGAGGTCACCATAACCAACCGTAGTCATGGTCACCAGACTCCACCAACTGCCAATAAAGGCATTGGGTATGGTTTCAGGCTCTACTGCATGTATGAGATTACCGGAAATTGCGATAACAATTAGCACCGTAAATACGACAACTAGCATAATCTCAATGGTGTCTTGAAGTGATGAAAGAAATAAATGTAGGGCCTTAAGATAACGAATGAGCTTCAACAACCTCAACACTCTAAGCAAACGAATCACGATGGTGGAATCACCGATAAATAACAATGGAAGCCAGGTAAGGAGATCGATTAAGCCGTAAAAGCTAAGCATATATGCAATGGTTCTGCGAGCTGAAATTACGCGCAACACATATTCCAACGCAAACGCAAATGTAATCACCAACTCGGTTGCTTCGATATATTTTCGTGTCGAAGGCGAAATCGTGTCCAACGTACCTATCATGGAAAGGATTACAGTAATAACAATTACTACAATTCCTAGCAGGTTAATATTGCGACCTAATCGACTATCCAGATCAAACAGCGCGGTATTTAGATTACGTTTGAACGGATTTTCTATAATAGATACACGTTGATATTTTTCAGAAGAAAATGTTTGCATCAAATCTTTTGCTTAGAGCCATAATTTAATTAACTATCGGCAAATATTGTTATTTCTATAGGAAAAAGATAAAAATTGATGGTCCTGAATAGACAAAGAAGTAAGGCGGGCTTTATTTATTAACGCTATTTTTTGAGGGACAAGTGCCTTATTAATACACATTGACTAAAGGCGGCTACGGAAAGAATCGTAACTATATTGTTTTAACAATTTGAAACTATTATTCTGCAGCAAGTAGCTTGCTGGCAAGTTAATTCCATTAAACATATTGGACTTAACCTGCATATAAGCACCTACGTTTTCAAAAATAATACGACTACCCATTTCTAAAGGTTTTTTAAAAGAATAATCGCCGTACAGATCGCCACTTAAGCAGCTACACCCGACTAAACGGTACTCATACTTACCCTTATCTGATGTATCCATTATCTTAGGTTGATATTGATATTCAAATACTTCCGGCAAGTGATTTATTGTTGTATCGAGAACAGCAATTGTTTTATTTTTACTTTCTATAAGATCAATAACGGTAGAAACTAAATAACCTGCTCCACCAGTGATTGCTTTGCCAGGTTCGATATAGACGTCAACATTAAATTCTTCTTGCAGCCATTTAATAGTGTCTTCTAATGGTGTTAGGTCGGTTTTATCATTTAGAAGATAGCCGCCACCCAGATTAACCCATTTTATTTCTGGATTAAATTCTGAAAGACCTGACATAACTTTTTCCACACTCTGTTTTAATTCTTGATATTGTGTTGATTCGCAGTTGTTATGTATATGCACACCTTCTATAGATTCCCAATTCAATTCTTGTTTTGAATTTGCTACAGCGAGTTGCTCAAATGTCATACCTAATTTTGAGTCTGGTCGACAAGGGTCGTACCTATCGTCACTAACAAACGATAATTCGGGATTAAGTCGAATACCACAACTTGAATCGGCATCAATTTTTTTGGCCACTCTTTGCCATTGGTTTGTTGAGTTCAAGGTAACAAAATCACATAACTGAATAATGCTATCCCACTCATCATCTCGATAACCCGGCGTTGTTATATGTATCGTCTGCCCCTCATCAAGCACTTCTGCCGCGAGTTGCGCTTCAAATAAGGAACTACAGGAAAAACCCGACACGTAAGGTTTAATAACCTCAAGTAATCCCGTCATGTTTGCAGATTTGATCGAATACAAAGGCAAACAAGCAGTTTTTTCTTTCAATTTAACCAGTTTATCAAGCGCAGTAACAATACTAGCTTGATCATAGACATAGGCCGGAGTTAACAAGTCAGGAGTATGGAAAATTGAATCTTTCATGTTATTGTTGTTCTTAATATGAAATTAATTTGTGTGAGGAAATATGATGCATCCTAAACTCTGTCTTTATCTGGCTTCATTGTTATGTCTTTTGAGCGTTAATGTTTATGCGGAATATAAAACGTCCGGACAAATGACTCAGGAAGAATATCAAAAGGTCAGAGAGTCGTCAGCCGAATATAATGAATGTTTAAATGAATTCGCCATCAGTCAGCTTCAGTCACAGCCAGATGCCAGAGTTATTGCCGATCATGCGATGAAAAAATGCGCAACACACCTTGAAGGTCTCTATGAATTTTTACTAACAGGGAACTATGCACCAGAAGCAATGAGACGCTTTGTTCATAGTATAACTAATAAATCTGCAAATAAATTATTGTCTAATGTAATGCGTTATAAGGCGATGCAACCACAACAATAGTTCTTCTCTAAAGCCTGCGGCCAAACCCTGATGATATAAAGGGGGCAAATTGCCTGATGGCCTGTTCATAGACATTACGTTTGAAGGAGACGACCTCATCTATGGGGTCCCACAGGTCGACCCATTTCCATATATCGAATTCCGGTTCATCAGAATGAGTAAGATTTACACAACTTTCATCGGCAACGAGCTTGAGTAAATACCAGATTTGTTTCTGGCCGATGCATAAAGGAAAAGTGTTGTGACGAATAAATCGTTTCGGCAGCCAATATTTTAACCAGTCATCGGTAGAGCCCATTATTTCAACATGTTCTTCGTCTAAACCGGTTTCTTCCTTCAACTCACGATACATGGCCAATTCGGGTGATTCGTCTTTCTTGATGCCGCCTTGGGGAAACTGCCACGCATCCATACCCAGCCGACGCGCCCAAAAGACCCGTCCTTCGTCATTCGTCAGTATGATGCCTACGTTGGCCCTGAAGCCTTCCGAATCAATCACGTTCTAATTCCAAATAATCATTGATGGCTTAATTCTCTAATAATAGAACAAAACAAGCAATTCATTTGCCTTATCTGAAATAACTTCTAAACTAGCCGCTTTTATTAAATTGCTTAATATTCAATAACATGAAACTCGCTATTTTTGATCTTGATAACACCTTAATTGCCGGAGACAGTGATTGTTTATGGGGAGAATTCCTCAGCGAACAAGGCTATGTCGATTCTGAAGCGTATCAAGCCGGTCATGAAAAGTTCTATCAAGAATACGTTGAGGGAACCATGGATATCTATGAGTTTCTGGAATTTCAGTTAAAAGTACTGGCCGACAATGATCGGGCGCAATTAGAAGAGTGGCGGAAAATTTATATTAAAACAAAAATAAAACCGATCATGCTGCCCAAGGCAATCAAACTCGTTGATGAGCATCGCCAACAAGGTCATGAAATATTAATCATCACGGCAACCAATCGCTTCATCACTGCGCCGATTGCCAATGAATTTAAAATCGATAATTTAATCGCCTGCGAACCGGAAGTAATTGATGGCCAATACACCGGCAAAGTTTCTGGAACACCTTCTTATGCCGAAGGTAAAGTGACTCGCTTAAACGAATGGCTGCAGAATCAAGAACAAACTTTCGATGAGAGTTGGTTCTACAGCGACTCGCATAACGACATCCCACTTTTAAAAAAAGTCGACCATGCAATCGCTGTCGATGCAGATGACACATTGATAGCTGAAGCAGAGAAACAAAACTGGCCAGTTATTTCTTTAAGATAATAAAAAGGCCGCTGAGCGGCCTTTTTATTTAAACGGAAAAATAGTTTTTTAAAGTATCTTTGCTACCGCATCTCTTTCTTCTTCCAATTCCTTTTGTGTGGCATCCATCATAGTTTGACTAAAATCATTAATTTCTAAACCTTGAACGATTGAATAGTCACCATCTTTACAAGTCACAGGAAACGAATAAACCAGACCTTCTGGAATACCATAGCTACCATCACTTGGCACACCCATGCTGACCCAATCACCATCTGCTGTTCCTAAAGCCCAATCACGAATATGGTCAACTGCACCATTCGCTGCTGATGCCGCACTAGATGCGCCTCTGGCATCAATGATCTCTGCGCCACGTTTTGCAACACGAGGAATGTATTGATCTTTGTACCAATCAAAATCGACCATGTCCTTAGCTGCTTTTCCTGCGACCGTTGCATTAGAAATATCAGGGTATTGCGTCGTTGAATGATTACCCCAAATCGTCATCTTTTTAATATCACTCACTTGTGATTCTGTCTTCGCAGCAAGCTGTGCCAATGCACGATTATGATCAAGGCGAGTCATTGCCGTAAAGTTACGCGGATTTAAATCCGGTGCACTTATCTTTGCCGTATGTGCATTTGTGTTAGCAGGATTACCAACAACTAACACTTTTACATCTCGACTTGCATTCGCGTTGAGTGCTTGTCCTTGGACTTTAAAGATACCACCGTTTGCTTCCAACAAATCACTTCGCTCCATGCCAGGACCGCGAGGTTTCGCACCCACCAACAACGCATAATCAACACCTTTAAACGCAGTGTTAGCATCATCTGCCAAAACAAAACCAGCCGAGAGAGGAAATGCACAATCGTCAATTTCCATCACCACACCCTCTAATGCCTTCATGGCAGGAGTGACTTCCAAAAGTTGCAAAATAACAGGTTGATCCGGTCCGAGCATTTGCCCGGAAGCAATTCGAAACAATAATGAGTAGCCAATCTGACCAGCAGCACCTGTGACTGCAACACGAACAGGGGGTTTCATTCTCTTAATTCTCCTTTGAATCTTTTGTATAATTTGAGTAGATTATTTGCGTTTATTTATAGGTACATAGTCGCGTTTTTCTTGACCGACATACAGTTGACGCGGGCGACCAATCTTAAAATCAGGGTCTTCCATCATCTCCAACCATTGTGCGATCCAGCCTACTGAACGCGCCAATGCAAACATAACGGTATACATGGATGTTGGGATTCCTAACGCCTTCAAGATAATGCCTGAGTAAAAATCAACGTTAGGATAAAGCTTACGTTCGATAAAATACTCATCTTTTAAAGCAATCTCTTCAAGCGCCATCGCGATTTCAAATGTTGGTTGATCAACCGTATCTATTTCTTTTAGTAGATCATGACAAACTTGGCGAATGATGGTCGCACGCGGGTCATAGTTTTTATAAACACGATGGCCAAATCCCATTAGTTTAAACTTATCGTCTTTGTCTTTAGCACGCGCGATAAATTTTGGAATATTGTCAACAGTTTCAATCTCGGCCAACATTTTTAGAACCGCTTCATTAGCACCACCATGGGCACTACCCCACAGCGTAACAATACCAGCAGCGATACATGCAAAAGGATTTGCTTCGGCACTACCCGCCAGACGTACGGTCGAGGTTGATGCGTTTTGCTCATGATCTGCATGCAAGATCAACATCAAATTAAGTGCCTTAACCGCAGTAGGATTAGGAGTGTATTCACGCATAGGTACTGAAAACATCATATTCAAGAAATTCTCAACATAACCTAGATCATCTCTGGAATAGACAAAAGGATGACCAACAGAGTGCTTGTAGCAATGAGCCGCTAAGATTGGCATCTTTGCAATAACTCGAATCGCGGTTAATTCACGGTCTAAAGGATCATGTATATCCATTGCTTCGTGATAATAAGATGATAACGCACCCGTCACACCAATCAACATGGACATAGGATGTGCGTCATATAAATACCCAGTATAAAAACGTTCTAGATGCTCGTGCACCATATTGCGTTTATTCAAATGCCCACGAAATGTATCAAATTGATCTTCTGTTGGAAGCTCACCATAGAGTAATAAATAGCACACCTCTAGATAAGAACTATTCTGAGCAAGTTCTTCAATTGAATAGCCCCGATGGAGCAGGATACCTTTTTCCCCATCCAGGTAAGTAATCGCACTTTTACATGCGGCCGTTGTTGTAAAACCCGGATCAAAAGTGAACACTTCAAGTTCTTTATAGAGCGTTTTTGTATCAATTACTGGCGCACCATATACCCCGGTTAAGATGGGACATTCAACCTGTTTTCCAGTGCGATTATCAGTGATAGTGACTGTATCAGCCATTAAGCTTCTCCTATCTATTATCTTATTATTTGTAGTTATGATTAAAATTTTGCGTAAGCATACAGGCGTTTATGGCATTGCAGCAAGATCTGATATAATGGCAGAAATGAATTTGTGCATAAAAATTGCATTGGTTTATTAACAAAGTAGTCTAAAATTATAGGAAATAGTTTCAGGAAATCTTATAGTTAGGCGTGATATCTATTTTAATTACGCTATTTGATATAGAGCAGTAGATATTTCCTGTATTTTTGCGTCAATATCACTTTGATCCAGAGTGAAACATAATAAATATTGTAAGGAATAAATAATGAAAAACACGATACCCTCGTGCTTATACAGTGGAAATGCCTGGTTTGTTGAAGATTTATATGAGGTTTACCTGAATAAACCTGAAACTATCGAACCTGAGTGGCGTAATTATTTTGACTCCCTGCAAAATGGCACGGAAGGCAAAGATGTTGCTCATAGCTCAATTCAGCAAGCCTATACAAATCTGGCATCACACCCTCGCCAAAGGACACAAACTCAGGCACCAGCAGCTGATGCTGTATCACATCAAAAACAAACGGCTGTTTTACAATTAATCAATGCGCATCGCTTTAATGGTCATCGTCAAAGCGACCTTGACCCGCTAAAACAATACCAACGGCCTGATATTCCTGAGCTTGATCCCGCTTACCATGGTCTCACTGAAGAAGACATGGACAAGACTTTTAATACAGGGTCACTCTTCGCAGCCGATGAAATCACACTGCGCGAAATAGTCCATATTATTAAAAAAACGTATTGTGGTTCAATTGGTGCTGAATACATGCATATCAATGAAACCGAACAAAAACGTTGGATTCAAAAATATCTCGAAGAACCGCTTGCTAACCCGAATTTCGATAAAGAACAACGTATACGCATTCTGGACCGTGTTATTGATGCTAATGCGCTGGAAGAATATTTACATACCAAATATGTGGGTCAGAAACGATTCTCGCTAGAAGGCGGCGAATCACTCATCCCGTTATTGGATGAAATTGTACAGTCCGGTGGTGCTCAGGATATAAAAGAAATGGTCATAGGCATGGCACATCGTGGCCGATTGAACGTTCTTGTCAATACTGTTGGGAAAAAACCAAGTGAATTGTTTGATGAGTTTGAAGGTAAAACGTTAGAGTCCATCACTGGTTCAGGTGATGTGAAATATCACATGGGTTATTCTTCTGACATTAGTACACCCGGAGGCAGCGTACATTTAACATTATCATTTAATCCCTCGCACCTGGAAATTATAAACCCTGTGGTTGAAGGTTCGGTCAGGGCGCGTCAAGACCGGCGTAATGACCATCTACACAATCAAGTGTTGCCTATCTTGATACATGGTGACGCTGCCTTTGCCGGTCAAGGCGTGATCATGGAGACGCTTAATCTTTCACAAACTCGTGGTTATGCTACCGGCGGCACGCTGCATATTATTATTAATAATCAGATTGGCTTCACCACTAGTGACCCACTTGATTCGCGCTCATCATTGTATTGCACTGATGTCGCAAAGATGGTTCAGGCACCTATTTTTCATGTGAATGGTGATGATCCAGAGGCTGTCGTATTTGTCACCAAACTCGCGCTTGATTATAGGATGGAGTTTAATAAAGACGTTGTCGTTGATATGGTCTGTTACCGTAAGTATGGACACAGTGAAGCTGATGAACCGATGTCGACCCAACCGATCATGTATCAACATATCCGAAAACACCCTGGTGTGCGTAAATTGCATACAGACAGGTTAATTTCAGAAGGTGTCATTACTCAGGAAGAAGCCGATGCCATTGCTAAAAACTATGTTGAGTCACTTGAGAGTAATGAAGGCGTTGCAGGCACTCATACTGAACATGCAAACCCAAAATATCTGCTTAACTTTACGCGCTTTATTGGAACAAAATGGACTGACCCAGCTGATACGACTATTACAAAAGAGGCTATTGAAAAATTAACAGCGTCAATCACAAACATTCCGGCTGATTTCGAATTAAGTCCAGCGGTCGACAAAATCATCGAGTCTCGTAAAAAAATGGGTGCTGGCGAAATTCTTATGGATTGGGGTTTTGCTGAAACCATGGCCTATGCCTCATTAATTGATGATGGCTACCCGATTCGCATTTCAGGACAGGACAGTGGTCGCGGAACCTTCTTCCATCGCCATGCCATTATCCATAATATGAAAGATGGTAGAACTCACATACCACTGCAACACATTAAAGACGGACAAGCGAAGTTTCTGGTTATTAATTCAACGCTATCAGAAGAAGCTGTGCTTGCATATGAGCTCGGCTACGCTAGTGCGGAACCCAATGCTCTGGTTGTATGGGAAGCACAGTTTGGTGACTTTGCCAATGGGGCTCAGGTCGTGTTTGATCAATTTATTAGTTCTAGTGAGGCTAAATGGGAGCGACTTTGTGGTTTAACCGTATTCCTGCCACACAGTTATGATGGACAAGGTCCGGAACATTCTTCAGCTCGACTTGAACGATATCTACAACTTTGTGCTGAACAAAACATGCAGGTTTGTTTCCCTAGTACACCATCACAAATGTTTCATATGCTGCGTAGACAAATGATACGTACTCATCTCAAGCCATTGATCGTGATGAGCCCGAAAAGCCTGTTGCGAAGAAAACTATCTACATCACCGGTGGATGACTTGGTTAACGGCAAATTTCACACAGTGATCGATGAAATTGATGATCTGGATAAAGATCAAGTCACACGCTTGCTAATGTGTAGCGGTAAAGTTTATTTTGACTTACTAGAACAACGCCGTGAAAGTGATCTTAAAAATATTGCTATTGCTCGTATAGAACAGCTGTATCCATTCCCTAGAGAAGAAGTAAGAGCACTGATTGATCAATATAAAAATTTAAAAGAAGTCGTGTGGGTACAAGAAGAACCAAAGAATCAGGGAAGTTGGTACTATATGCAATCTCGAGGAACAATGATTGGTTGCTTAAAAGATCAGCATACCTTTGGTTATGCAGGTCGGTTCTACTCAGCGTCACCGGCTACTGGTTTAATGCCTATTCATCTTGCTCAACAAAAAGAATTGATATCTGATGCTTTGCAAATTGATAAGCTAGAAGTAACAACACATAAACAAGTTAACGCAGTATTGCGTCGATAAACCAAGGAGAAAATCGTGTTAGTTGATATCAAAGTACCTGTATTAGCGGAATCTGTCGCAGAAGCAACACTGATAAGCTGGCAAAAACGTGTTGGCGACCAGGTAAAACGTGGTGATAACCTGATAGATATTGAAACCGATAAAGTGACTCTCGAAGTAGCTGCTTTAAACGATGGTGTCATTTCTGAAATTTTACGAGATGATGGCGAAACAGTAGGCAGTGATGAAGTTATTGCTCGAATTGATACAGAAGCACAAGGTGACAGCCCTACGTCATCAACACCTGTGTCAGAGCCAACACAACAATCTTTGCCGGAAATGGATACAAAGGCTACGGAGGTTTCTAAAACCGACTTGCCAAAGCTAAGCCCTGCCGTTCGCAATATGGTGGCAGAACATAAATTAGATGTGACAGAAATTCCCACAAATACCGACAGAGTTACAAAAGAAGATGTTTTACGTCACATTGAAGGTAGCCCAATGGCGTCAAACGAGACAGCTGATGCCCCGCAAAAATTCACTGAAGCTCAACAAACCGTTGCGCCACAAGTAGCACCTAAGCCTGAAACAGCAAGTACGCCTCCTGTAGCGGTACCTGTGTTAACAAGCAGTACCGGTGATAGACCCGAAGAAAAAGTACCTATGACTCGGCTGCGTAAACGTGTGGCAGAAAGACTATTGAGCGCACAACAAGAAAATGCCATTCTCACGACGTTTAATGAAGTGAACATGCAACCGGTTATGGACATCCGCAATCGTTATAAGGATGAGTTTGAAAAAACACACGGCACTAAACTCGGTTTTATGTCTTTCTTTACTCGTGCCGCAATAGAAGCGTTAAAAAAATTCCCTGTTGTTAATGCATCGGTCGAGGGCGACAGCATTATTTATCATGGATATTTCGATATTGGTATTGCCGTTAGTTCTCCCAGAGGCTTAGTAGTGCCGATTGTCCGCGATGCTGATTCCTTATCGCTTGCTAATATTGAGACTCAAATAAGAGGCTTTGGTGAAAAGGCAAGAGACGGAAAACTAACCATGGATGATTTGACCGGCGGTACATTTACTATTACTAATGGTGGTACGTTTGGATCACTCTTATCAACTCCGATTATAAACCCACCACAAAGTGCAATATTGGGTATGCATGCAATTAAAGATCGCCCCGTCGCAGAAAATGGTGAAGTTGTTATACGCCCAGTGATGAATCTTGCCTTGTCATATGATCATAGAATCATTGATGGCCGTGAAGCGGTTCAGTTTTTGGTATCCATAAAACAACAACTGGAAGATCCAGCTCGTCTCCTTTTACAACTGTAGTCACATAAACCTAAGGCTTAAGATATATGAAAAAGTATGATGTTGTTGTTATTGGTGCAGGACCCGGAGGCTATGTAACAGCTATCCGTTGTGCTCAATTAGGGCTAAGTACAGCCTGTGTTGAAAGTTGGATAAATGATGAAGGCAAGCCTGCTCTTGGGGGCACCTGTCTAAATGTGGGCTGTATACCTTCAAAGGCATTACTCGATTCATCGCATCATTTTCATCACATCAAACACCAGTCAAACGATCATGGTATTACCGTCACAGGTGTATCCATGGATGTTAATAAAATGGTGTCACGTAAGGCAAAGATTGTAAAAACCCTTACTCAAGGGATTAGTGGTTTATTCAAAAAGAATAAAATTGACTGGTTACGCGGACAAGCAAAAATACTTAGTAATAAAGAAGTTGAGATATCACCAACTCATGAAACGCATGATGAAAAAACAGTCGTTGAAGCTAACCATATCATCATCGCGACAGGATCTGTGCCGACAAGAATTCCACCAGCAAGTGTCGATGATAAATTGATTGTCGATTCAACTGGCGCACTTAAGTTTAATGAAGTTCCGCGCCGCCTCGGAGTTATAGGCGCTGGCGTCATTGGTCTTGAGCTTGGGAGTGTCTGGAACCGACTCGGTTCTGAAGTCACTGTACTAGAAGCCTTGCCTGATTTTCTTTCACTAGTAGATCGCCAAGTTGCAAAAGAAGCTGAAAAATCTTTACGTGGTCAAGGGCTTGATATACGGCTCGGCGCCAAGGTAACCGGAACAGGAAGCAATAATCGCGAAGTTACTATTAATTACGATGACGCAGAGGGTAAGCAACAAATCACTGTCGACAAACTCATCGTTGCAGTCGGTAGATCACCCAATACTGCTGGTTTAGGCGCCGATGAATGCGGGCTTGAACTCGATCAACGTGGTTTCATTGTTGTTGACGATCATTGCAATACCAATTTGGAAAATGTTTACGCAGTTGGTGATGTTGTTAGAGGTCCCATGTTGGCACATAAGGCATCAGAAGAAGGCGTCGCAATCGCTGAGCGTATAGCTGGCAAACCAGGACACATGAATTATGAAACAATTCCCTGGGTCATCTATACCTGGCCAGAAATTGCATGGGTTGGAAGAACCGAAGAACAGTTAAAAGCAGACGGGGTTGAATACCGCGTTGGCAGTTTCCCTTTCATGGCAACTGGCCGTGCAAAAGCAATGGGCGAAGCAAGTGGCTTTGTTAAAATACTGGGTGACGCAAAAACAGATCGCGTATTAGGAATTCATATTTTTGGTCCAAATGCCTCGGAATTAATCGCTGAGGCGGTCGTCACTATGGAATTTGATGGCAGTACCGAAGATCTTGCCAGAACCATCCATGCTCATCCAACTTTATCTGAGGCAATGCACGAAGCCGCATTAGCTGTTGATAACCGAACCATTCATATCTAAGACCATATTATCTATCACTAGCGCAACCTTCCAACAGCTGCAAAATATTATAGTGCATTGACCTTAACTACAGGTCGATGCACTTAGCGTGTTGTGTAAATAATCAGAACCACATAAATAATCTACTTTCCTACGGTTTAATCAATTATATAGACTTGATTTTGATCAAGATCAAATAGATTGAATTAGGTCAATAATAGCACCCACTCGACAGATCTGATTGATTTCTGCTAGGATTTGCTTTCTTTTTTGCAGCGCATCATATTATCAGCGGGTTTCCTCTTGTTGTAGAAACAACAGAAAATCCTGCATATATTTTCATTTTAACGGAGGGGAAAAACATGACAGATAACGTTGTCATAGTAGCAGCAGTTCGTACAGCAGTGGCTAATTTTGGAGGGTCTCTATCAAGTTTACCTGCCCATACCTTTGGTGCAACAGTAATAGCTGATGTCATTAAACGCGCGGGAATTAAACCTGAACAAGTGGATGAAGTCATTTTTGGACAAGTATTAACTGCCGGCACAGGTCAAAACCCTGCGCGCCAATCGGCTATCGCCGCAGGCCTACCAAATTCAGTCCCTTGCATGACAATAAATAAAGTCTGCGGTAGTGGTCTTAAGACAGTTCATCTAGCCGCACAAGCAATCAAATGTGGGGATGCAGATATAATCATCGCTGGCGGGCAAGAAAGCATGAGCCTGTCTCCACATATCCTGCCAAAATCAAGAAATGGTACAAAAATGGGCGATTGGAAGATGCAGGACTCCATGATCATAGATGGTTTGTGGGATGCTTTTAACAACTATCACATGGGCACCACAGCCGAGAATATAGCCAAGAAATATGAAATTTCTCGCGAAGAACAAGACGCATTTGCAGCAGCTTCTCAACAAAAGGCTGAAGCGGCTATGAATGCAGGGAAGTTTGATGAAGAGATAGTTCCTGTTGAAATTCCTCAACGCAAAGGTGATCCGATAATCTTCGATAAAGATGAGTTCCCACGTGCGGGTGTAACTGCTGAGGGCCTAGCAAAGATGCGCCCTGCTTTTGATAAAGAAGGCACAGTTACCGCTGCTAATGCATCCGGTCTTAATGATGGCGCAGCTGCGGTATTAGTTATGTCTGAAAACAAGGCTAAAGAACTTGGTTTGGAACCATTAGCAACCATAGCCTCATACTCCAGCGCCGGAGTTGATCCAGCTATTATGGGTACAGGCCCAATTCCAGCGAGTAAACGCTGTTTGGAAAAAGCAGGTTGGACAGTTGATGACCTGGATCTAGTAGAAGCCAACGAAGCATTTGCAGCTCAGGCAATATCTGTAAATCGTGATGTTGGTTGGGACACTGCGAAGGTTAATGTGAATGGTGGCGCCATATCAATTGGACACCCAATAGGCGCTTCAGGTTGTCGTGTTCTCGTGACACTACTTCATGAGATGAAACGTAGCGATGCTAAGAAGGGACTAGCCACTCTCTGCATAGGTGGAGGCCTTGGCGTCGCTCTGGCAGTCGAAAGAAAATAAGTAATATCAGGGCTACTTCTGCCTTTACTGTATCTTGAGGCTATGAAATAAGCGGCTAACGGCATATCATATAGTCTGATAGCAAAAAACTTATGTACTTTTTAAGTATCTATTGGCGCACTATTTAGTGCGCCAATATTCGATTAAAGTGTCATGCAAACATTAGAATAGCTTGTTCAAGAGTGCCATAAATAGTTAAATTAACATTCAGTAATTAGTGCAGTTTTCATGATTTTATATTTTATTCAGGACAGATAGATGGAAGATAAACGAATTATAAAAAAATACCCAAACCGCCGCCTTTATGACACGGAAGAAAGTAAATATATAACTCTGGAAGATATAAAAAAACTGGTCATTAATAATAAAGAATTTATTGTTAAAGATGCCAAATCCGAAGAAGACCTTACTAGGACAATTCTTCTGCAAATTATCACCGAACAAGAGGACGATGGGGAACCGCTTTTCACAACACAAGCCCTCTCACACATTATTCGATTTTATGGTGATTCTGTACAATCTGTTGCCGGTGATTACATACAAAAAAGTATTGATCTTTTCGTGACACAGCAAAAACAACTACAAGATCAACTGCAATCAGCAGTAAGTACAAACCCTATGACTGCAATGTCTGAGTTAGCTGAGCAAAACCTTGAAATGTGGAAAACAATGCAGGCAAACTTCTTTAAAACGGCCTCAAATTCTCCTTTCTCTAATAAAAAAGATAAAGAATAGATCACATTTATCATCTAAGTACATAAAACCATTGTTCAATATTCCATTTTTTCCAATAAATACAATAACTTATAGTTATTTAATATAACTATAATTATTAATACTTTCCTGTTGACAGCTCTTTAAAATCCGAATATGCTGCATTGCAATAATTGTTGCATTGCACAACGCGATGCGTAACAAACTTACTTTTTAGGAGTACAGCAATGACTAATGAAATATTTGAAACCATGAACAAATTAGGCAAATCAAATTACGATGCGATGCAAGAACTTTACAACATCAACTTAAAAATTGTTGGTCAGATTGCAGACCAACAGCAAGCTTTTTTTAAACTTTCTGTAGAGTGCATAACGGCACAAGTCGATATGCTTGGTAAATCTAAAGATTATAAAGAAGTCATCAGTGAACAAACCGCTTTGATCAATGAAACAAGCGCAAAGGTACAAGGCATTGCTAGAAACACAGTAGACATTATGAATGAATCAAAAGATGAAGTAAGCGCATGGGTTGAAAAAGGCGTTGAAGAAGCAGCAACCATCGTTCCATTTTCGAAAACTGCTTAAAGATTATTATCGCGTATTCATTTGAATATGCGATTACAGATTTAGAAATACCCCTACTTATTCCACGGTCCTATGTCTAATAGGCCGTGGTTTTTTTATTGGTTCTCAGTTAGATCCGTCAAGCCTTCATCAATACCCTGCTTTTCCATAGCATAATTGTTCCGGATTGATTCAATATGCTCAAGATAGTCAGTGCTCACATCACCGGTAACATATTCTCCAGTAAAACAAGACGTATCGAAGTCTGTTATTTTTTCATTTCCTTTATGAGCAGAAGATATAAGATCTTCAATGTCTTGATACACTAACCAATCAGCACCAATTTTTTCAGCAATTTCCTCGACGGAACATTTATTAGCAATTAATTCAGTTGCCGTAGGCATGTCTATACCATAGACATTTGGAAAGCGCACTGGTGGCGCTGCTGATGCTATATAAACACGCTTAGCACCCGCCTCTCTTGCCATTTGAACAATCTCTCTTGAAGTCGTCCCTCTTACAATAGAGTCATCGACTAATAATACATTCTTTCCTTTAAACTCTAGATCAATTGCATTTAATTTTTGTCGTACAGACTTCTTGCGAATACTTTGACCAGGCATGATAAATGTCCTGGGGATATATCGGTTTTTAACAAAACCCTCTCGATATTTCACATCTAGCATAGTGGCTAAAGGTAAGGCTGCCGTCCGGCTTGTGTCAGGGATGGGAATAACAACATCGATATCATGCTCTGGATATAGCTTCAGGATCTTTTTAGCGAGCTCTTCTCCCATTCTTAGACGAGCTTTATAAACTGAAATACCATCTATAATCGAATCAGGTCTGGCTAAATAAACATGCTCAAAAATACATGGACTGTAATTTGATTTATCTGAACATTGGAAGGTATGGATTTCTCCACTCAAGGTAATAAAAACGGCTTCCCCGGGTTCAATATCACGTGTGAGCTCGAAATCAAGAGCATTAATAGCGACACTTTCTGATGCGATAATAAATTCCGATCCACTATCCGTCTTACGCTCTCCAAAAACAACTGGCCGAATACCATTTGGATCACGAAACCCTACTATGCCAACACCGGTAATCATCGCTACAGCTGCATAACCACCCTTGCAACGTTGATGTAATCGTTTAACTGCATGAAAGATATCTTTTGCATCTAGACTATCTCGAGGTTTACCGATTGCGTTTAATTCGTGTGCAAGAATATTTAATAATACTTCAGAATCTGAATTGGTATTCAAATGTCGTAAATCATCACGCATAAGATCTTCTTTCAAAGTCTCTGCATTAGTTAAGTTGCCATTATGAGCGAGGGTAATACCATAAGGAGAATTAACATAGAATGGTTGGGCTTCTGCTGAAGATGAACAGCCTGCAGTAGGATAACGCACATGCCCAATACCCATATTTCCCTTAAGGTTAAGCATATGCCGGGTATGAAAGACATCTCTGACTAGGCCATTATCCTTTCTCAAATAAAGTTTACTTTCATCACAAGTCACCATCCCCGCAGCATCTTGTCCACGATGTTGAAGAACTGTTAAGCCATCGTATATAGCCTGATTGACAGGGTTTTTGGCAACTATTCCGATTATGCCGCACATAGTATTGTTCTTATGAGTAGTTTATAAATCATTTTCATTTGCCTGTTCATATGAATGATATTCGGTAATTGATTCTGGCAGAAAACGAGAACTCCATGTGCTTATCCGCTCAAATGGAGCTGCTAGCTTTGATTCTTCCCACCATGGCTCTTGAGGGAATGCTGTGAATCCAGCCATAAAAATTATAACTGTGACGATTAATCCGCCTAAACCCATGCCAAAAAATAAACCTAAAATCCTGTCTGCGGCTGTAAGTCCCGTTCTTCCTAACAACTTTACTACGAAATAACTTATACCGCTCATTATAAGCAAACTTAGAATAAACAGTGCAATGAACGCCAAAACAATCCTTAAAATTGGCGTGTCTACATAGTTTTCCAGCAAAGGGGAGAAATAGGGTACGAGTTTTATTGAAAGGCCTAAAGATACTGCCCAAGATAATAAAGAAAATAATATATTCAAAAAACCATAAAAAACACCCACGATTGTGGGCAATGCAATTAAACAAAGAATGACTATGTCGGCTGTAGACATTATTGTAATCTGATGTTTTTTAAGTTAATTAATAATTATGGATAGCTCAATACTATACCGTTTAGTTTCGTATTTTCTTTAATTTTCTTTAGTAAAGCATCGGCATCAGCACGCAATAATTCTGGCCCTACTCTAACCCGGTAAGCTACTTCATTATTTTGTTCTAATGGTTCAACGAACGCTGGAAATCCGGATTTCCTAAGCGTTAAATTCAGTTTGTCTGCATTGACTTTACTTGAGAAGCTACCTAACTGAACTACCCATGCGGTCAGTCCTACTTGTTTATCTTTTACTGTTTTATTTGGTTCCGACTTTTTAGCACTACCTTTTACCGCGCTAATCGATTCTGGTTTAAAAGATGTTTCTACACTTGGTTTAACATCGATCAGAGCACCTTTTTGGTCGTCTATAATAGGCTGTTCTTCTACAACTTCTTCATCAGTATTAATCGGTACGTCTGGTGCCCGGGAATTATTAAGCGGGATTAACCTGGAATTAAACTTCTCTGTCGTTCGCTCCGGAATATTGGTATCTGTAATGGAGCCAGTATCTATAGGTCCTGTTAATAACATCGGTATAAAAATAACAGCAATAAAAATTAGAACTGCTGCACCAACCAATCGTTCTTTTAAGCGTTGATGCATTTTAATCTAGCTTGACTCCTGGTTTAAATGACCAAGTGCGGCACCTACCGTTAGAAAAGAGCCTGTGACAACAATTCTATCGCCAGCCATAGATAACTCATCAAGTTGATCTAATGCCTCGCCGACATTTGTATATTCAACGACATTTTCATTTATACCTAATGAATTGAGTTCTGAAATTAAAGTTTTAGCATCACTACCACGCTCTTCCGTCAAGGTAATGATATTCCAGCTATCAGCTATATTATTTAACACTTTAAACACTTCTGGATGATCTTTATCCTTCAACATGCCCACGATTAAATGAGTTTGACCTAAACATGGAATCTTGCTTATGTTCTTTACAAGCTCCCTTACTGATTCACTGTTATGAGCCACATCTAATATTTTTGGGATCCTGCCAGGGATAAATTGCATGCGACCATTAAAACGAAAACTACCAAGTCCGTCCTTAATATTTTCTATACTAACGGGGTAATCATTTTTTATTTTTTCCAATACCATTAATACACCTGCTGCATTTTGTAATTGAAAATCACAAAACTGCATAGGTCTGGGTAATTTTTCCAAAGAGATATTATCTGTCTCCCATGACCAATCACTATGTCCCATAGTCAAATTATAATCACGTCCTAGTACACTTAATGGGGTATCCAAAGCGTTAGCACAATCAAGTAAACTTTGTGGTGGATTAGCATCAGAACATATAGCAGGTGCCTTGTTTCTAAGGATACCTGCCTTTTCTCTAGCAATACTCTCACGATTGTCCCCAAGCCATTGCTGATGATCGATATCGATACTGGTAATTAATGCGACGTCTGCATCAAGTACATTTACCGCATCAAGCCGACCCCCTAAACCCACTTCAAGAATAGCCAGATCGACGTTATGCTGGCGAAAGAGGTCTAACGCCGTAAGCGTTCCGAATTCAAAGTAAGTCAATGAAATTTCACCGCGTGCACGATCAATTCGATCAAATGATTCACACAGTTCAGAATCTGATACTTCAACACCATTGATACAAATTCGTTCGTTATAACGGAGTAAATGTGGTGATGTATACCGTCCTACTTTGTAATCTGCATTACGTAGGATTTTATCCAACATGGTGACACTAGATCCTTTCCCATTGGTTCCGGCAACACTAATGACGTTATACGCTGGCTTGAGCAAACCCATATTATTTGCAACACGACGACATCGCTCTAATCCTAATTCAATCGCTGTGAAATGTAGCCTTTCTTGCCACTCTAACCATTTTTCAAGACTGTTAAATCTTAATTTATCGGGGCGTGTTCCTGACTTAGAAATTGATTTAATTTTACTAGTCATAAGTGGCGTCAGAAACAATTTATATCATGCAGTTAATGATTGATGGGTTAACATTGACAACAACTTGCTGATTCTATCGCGTAATTCTCTACGATCGACAATCAAATCAATATCACCATTTTCAAGTAAAAATTCACTACGCTGAAAACCTGCAGGTAGCGTCTCTCTTACTGTTTGCTCAATAACACGTGGACCTGCAAAACCAATCAAGGCATTTGGTTCAGCTATATTAATATCTCCGAGTGTAGCTAAGCTTGCAGATACACCACCCATGGTTGGATCTGTCAGTACTGAAATATAGGGCAATCCTTTGTTCCGTAAAATAGCTATGGCAGCCGCTGTTTTAGCCATTTGCATTAAAGAGAATAGAGCTTCCTGCATTCTGGCACCACCACTTGTTGAAAAACAGATTAATGATGCATTCATCTCTATTGCCGTTTCAACTGCACGAACAAACCGCTCACCAACAACCGAACCCATAGAACCACCCATAAAATTGAATTCAAATGCACAAGCAACAACAGGTAAACCTTTTAATTTTCCAGACATAACTACCAAAGCATCATCCTCACCCGTTTTCTTTTGCGCTTGGTTGAGTCTATCTTTATATTTTTTATTATCACGAAACTTCAGGATATCAACTGGTTTGACTTCAGCACCAATCTCAACTCTATTATCACTATCTAAAAATGTTTCCAGACGTACTCGCGCACTAATTCGCATGTGATGATCGCATTTCGGACAAACATCATTATTTCTGTCGAGCTCTGCACGATACAGTACAGCATTACACTCCGGACATTTTGTCCAAACACCTTCTGGCACAGTACGACGTGTTGTCCCATTTGTTTTGTCTCGCGACGGTAATATTTTTTTAAACCAGCTCATATTTAATTGTTATCCAATATTATCTAGTGCAGTTCGTAAAGATCTCATAAATGATGATATTTCTAATTTCATTTTTTCACCGTCACCAGAATGTTCAGCAATTCTTTCAACCAAGGCACTACCCACAACAACTGCGTCACTGACCCTTCCAACATCTTCTGCTATTTGCGGATTCTTAATCCCAAATCCAACACCTAAAGGCAAAGAAGTTTTGCTACGAATCTCATTCAGTTTATCGTCAACAGCTTTGACATCCAGCTGATTGCTGCCTGTTACTCCTTTTAACGAGACATAATATAGGAAGCCTGTGGCAACTTCACAAATCCTATCCAAGCGCTCCCCCCGTGTTGTCGGTGAAATCAAGAATATCTGATCTATACCAGACGGTTTCAAAACCTCACCAAACTCGGCAGATTCCTCGGGCGGCAAATCAACAATTATTAGGCCGTCAACGCCTACATTTGTTGCTTTTTCAACAAAATTTTTATAACCCATAACTTCTATAGGATTCAAATATCCCATTAAAATAATGGGTGTAGATTCGTTCTCGACTCTAAATTCCTTAACAATATTAAATACATCATCTGTATTGGTACCATTTAACAAGGCGCGTTCACTCGCACGTTGAATCACCGGCCCATCGGCCATAGGATCTGAAAAAGGGACGCCTAATTCAATAATATCTGCTCCTGCTTCTGTCAATACATGCATTAATTCAACAGTCATGTCGAGTGATGGATCGCCAGCTGTTATAAATGGGATTAGTGCTTTTTTGTTATTATTTTTAAGTGCGCTAAAACACGCTTCAATTCTGCTCATAATATTTTTAATTTGAAATATAAATAGGTAACGAAAATTAAGGATATACCGGATTACTAACCAAATTACTCTTTTAAGCCAAGTTTCAACTCAAGTAACTCGATGGCCATATCTGGTATTTCTTTATGATTTCTTGACTCATGTGATAACAACCAACTATCAACTTCTGCGCGTTTAACTTTTAGCAAATCCGCAAGTTGCAAACGGTCCAACTCTCGATCAGTCATTATTTCCATCAAACGTTCGCGATTATTCATAATCTATAAATTCCCGATTTTAAAGTGTAATCCCTTCATGTGCGGCAACCGTGTGAATATCCTTATCCCCACGACCTGACAAATTAGCAATAATTATCGCATCTTTGGCCATTTTGGGGGCAATTTTTGCTGTATACGCTAATGCATGGCTAGATTCTAAAGCTGGGATAATGCCTTCTATGCGCGTCAAATCGTGGAAAGCCTGCAATGCTTCAATATCTGTAACAGAGACATAATTAGCTCGACCGGTATCCTTTAACCAAGCATGCTCTGGACCGACACCTGGATAATCCAAGCCCGCTGAGATACAGTGTGTTTCAATTATTTGGCCATAATTATCTTCCATTAGATAAGTACGGTTACCATGTAAAACGCCTGGTTTTCCTGCACTTAAAGGAGCTGCATGATGTCCAGTCTCGATACCTTCACCTGCTGCTTCGACACCATAAATCGATACTCCCTTATCATCTAGAAAAGGATGAAACAATCCAATAGCATTAGAACCGCCACCGACACAGGCTACCAAAGCATCGGGAAGACACCCCGCTTGATCTAGGCATTGTTTTCGTGCCTCGCGTCCCACTACCGCATTGAAATCCCTCACCATAGTTGGATACGGATGGGGGCCAGCAACAGTACCAATTATATAAAAGGTATCATCAACATTTGTTACCCAGTCCCGCATAGCTTCATTCAAAGCATCTTTTAATGTTTTAGAACCTGCTTCAACGGAAATAACTGTTGCTCCAAGGAGCTTCATGCGAAAGACATTCATAGCTTGTCTTTGGATATCTTCCGCGCCCATATAAACAATACATTCCATGCCATAGCGAGCAGCAACTGTTGCCGTTGCGACACCATGCTGACCAGCACCAGTCTCTGCAATAACACGCCGTTTACCCATCAATTTCGCTAACAATGCCTGTCCAACAGTATTATTGATTTTATGTGCACCGGTATGATTCAAATCTTCGCGTTTCAAATAAATTTGCGCGCCACCTAGTTGCTTGCTCCAGCGATCTGCATGATATAGCGGTGAGGGTCGCCCCACATAGTGTTTTAAATCATGTTCATATTCGGCGATAAATTCAGGGTCATTTTTATATTTATTATATGCTTGTTCAAGTTCTTCTAATGGCCCCATTAAGGTTTCAGAGACGAATCGACCTCCATATGTACCAAAATGACCACGCTTATCTGGCATAGTCATAAACGATTCGATTTCAGAAGTATCACTTTTTTTATTGGTTTCAGGCATTCAAAGTCTCACTAATAAATTTTTTAATTTTAACGGGATCTTTTATCCCTTTTTCCTTTTCTACGCCACCACTTACATCTACAGCATAAGGGTGAACTTGAGATATCGCTTTTTTCACATTATTTTCATCCAAACCACCAGCAAGGATAATAGGCTTCGTCAAATTATTCGGGATAATACTCCAGTCAAAAGCTTTTCCAGTACCGCCAGGTATACCTTTTACATAAGCGTCAAGCAATAAACCCTTAGCCGAGGGATACTTTTCAACTTCATCAAATAAACTAACACTATCATTCATTCTAAGCGCTTTAATATAAGGCCTATTGAATAAAGCGCAAGCTTGTTCCGTTTCTTGTCCATGAAACTGAAGTGTATCAATCGCAACCTCTTTTATAACCTCACTTATATACGCATCATCTGCATCCACAAACAGTCCAACACAATTAACAAAAGGCGAAATGTTTTCTGTGATTTGTTTAGCTAAACTGATTGAAACACAGCGTGGGCTTGCTGCATAAAATACAAGGCCAATTGCGTCAGCTCCTGCTGCAACAGCAGCATTTGCGTCCTCAGGAGTTGTGATACCGCAAATTTTTACCCGTGTACGTTTTAGGTGTTCCATTCTTTCATTACTTAATTGCTATAAAATTAATTATCTAACGACAAATTCCAAATTTATCTAATATCGATTTTGCATCAGGAATAGAAAATCGCTCCGGATACTGAATATTAACCAAATATAACCCATCAGGCTGTGCAGTTACTCCGCCAGCTGTTCTATCTTTCGCTGCTAGTACCTCAGCCGCCCAATTTACTTCTTTCTTACCTAAGCCGATAGCTATTAATACACCAGCTATATTCCTGACCATATGGTGAAGAAAGGCATTTGCAGTAAGTGTAATCACTATCCAGTCTTCCAGTCTATCAATCTCAAGGTTTTGTATCGTTCTGATAGGTGAGTTTGCCTGGCAGGCAACCGCTCTATATGAGGTAAAATCATGTTGACCGATAAAACATGATGAGGCTTGCTTCATTTTAGCATAATCAAGTGGCCTAGATTCCCAGGAGACCAAGCCATTGAATATAGCTGGGCGTGCAGGTCGATTCAGGATCAAGTATTGATAGGTTCTTTGCTCAGCACTGAATCTAGCATGAAAATCATCATCACTTTCTAATGCCCATGTAACCGAAATATCTTTTGGGAGAATTGAATTTGTCCCGAGCACCCAGGCATGTGTATCTCTTATGGATGTTGTTTCGAAGTGAATGACCTGTTGAATCGCATGAACGCCAGTATCAGTTCTTCCCGCGCAATGTATTCTAATAGATTCATCTGCGATGGTTGATAATGCTGTTTCTATACATTCTTGTATCGTTGGCGAGATTGATTGCCTTTGCCAGCCATAATAATTACAACCATTATATTCAATTCCCAGTGCAATCTTCATTATGGACTGGCCACGCTAATATTTAACGCTAATGATAAAATTAATATGACTATGCTGAATTATTTAAGCATTGATGAACGAGCACTTTTAATGAAATAGTGCAGCACTAAACTTATTTTTCTCTAAACCTGACCTAAGAGATCTTCAGCTTGTTTCCGCTGCTCATCGTTTCCATCCGCCATGACTTCATCCAGAATTGTCTTTGCACTGTCCTTGTCGCCTAATTCCACATAGGCCTTCGCAAGATCAAGCTTAGTAGCTATTTCATCTTCTGCAGTTTGCTCTTCAGGTTGTGCAGCCCTTGGTACGAAAACAGTATGCTCATCGTCGTCGTCGTCGTCGTCACCACTCAAATCAACACTTTTTGGTATTTCAACTGTTTCGTCAAGATTGAGACTGAGATCATCCTCTAACGACAACTCAGGGGTGTCATCTTCCATGGTTAATTCAAAATCCATATCCGCGCTATCAATTTGAACCGTATCAGCTTCAGATGCACTACCCATATCTAACTCTAGTTCAGGTGTTTCATCAGCTGTTTCAGCTGAGAGATCAAGCTCTATGCCATCGTCTTCACCTATATCAAAATCAAGTGAAATCTCACTTTCATCTTCTACATCAAGTCTAATAGGCTCATCTTCTTGTGGTGCTTCCAAGCCAATATCTAAACCTTCATCTTCTGTTGGTAATTCCAAACCAATATCTAAACCTTCATCTTCTGCTTCAGAGGATTCTAATTCAGGCATACCAAGATCTATTTCTAAACCGGCATCCTCTGGCTCGCTTGCTTCAATTTCAATACCATCATCTTCATCATTATTGCCAAGATCGAAATCGAGTACATTTTCATCATCGCTTGCAGGGGTTTCTTCTGATGATTCAGCAGCAGCGCCCATATCAAACTCTATAGTTTCATTCTCTTCTGGAGTATCAATATCGAGACTTTCTGATTCAGGTTCTATATTGAGACCAAGTAACTCAGAACTATCCGCACCAGCACTTGTAGCAGCAGTCACATCTAACAAATCTTCTTCAGAATCTAAGTCAAGGTTTGCAGCCGAAGTTACATCCAATAAATCATCACCTGAGGATTCCTCACTTGCGGTCAAATCAAGCAGATCGTCACCACCAGCACCAGAGATATCAAGCACATCTTCAGGCTCATCATTTGGAATATCGTCAACTTCATCGAGACCGACAGCAGCAGTTACATCCAGCATGTCTTCACCTTCGTCTGATGCGGTGAGATCTAACATACCTTCACCTTCATCACCTGCGGTAATATCTAGCATACCTTCATCAGCTGGTGATTCTTCGGCACCACCTATATCAAAATCAAGACCTGCATCTTCACTTCCTGCTTCATCATCAGCTGTTACATCGACAAACCCACCGGTGTTATCTGCAGCATCGTCTTCATCATCCGCACCTTCTTCAAACAGAGCTCGATTAGGAGACATCTCTGACCACATAGCGACAGCCATATTCCAATGCTCGTTAGCTTCACCAAATTTATCATGTAAGACTTTGGCTTCTTCCTCGTAACTCTTCTTATTTCCTGAGGTATAAAATACTTCCAGTAATTTCGTGTGATACTCAGCATTATCAGGGGCATCATTTATCGCATTACGTACAAATTCTTCTGCTTGATCGAATTGCTCAAATGCAAGATAAGTATTCACTTCTTGCATGGGGTCTTCGTCAGATTCTTCTTCGATTGGAGCAGCAGCAGCTTCCTCTTCTATATCCAGTTCTACTGACGCTTCAGGCATTGCCTCTACTGACGCTTCAGGCATTGCCGTCTCAGCTTCTGAATCTGGCGGTAAAACCGTCACAGCTTCTGAATCTGGCATTTCATCACCAGTAGCACCCAAATCTCCCGAATCAAAATCAGGAAACGCTTCTTCTGTCATAGGGTCTATATCTAATGTTTCAGCTGGCTCTTTCCTGAATTTCATTATTACAACAATCAGAATTAGGAGAGAAAGAACACCAGCTACTGCCATTCCTATCATAGGATTGCCGAGTAAGAATTCTTTTGCTTTGCCTAGGTATTGATTAAGCATACCCATGATGCCATCAGAACTTGATGCAGGTTCAGTTTCAATTACATCAACGACTTCTTCATCAATCGTTTCTAGCTCTTCTTCATCTCCAACTAGCATTTCATCTTCCGCAGCTTCCATTGCGGTTTCTTCTAAAGCATCTTCTTCTGAATCTTCAAGAACCTCTTCTTCATCTTCTAAAACAGCTTCCTCTTCAGCTTCGGATACCATTTCTTCATCAACTGAGCCAACTTCTTCCTCAGCCATGTCAATGTCAGGTTCAACAACCGCCTGTCCTTGAAGTGCAGCTAGCTCATCATCTTTAAGTGACAACAAACGTTTAAGATCTTCCAGTAAAGCTTCAGATTCCTGCAGGCGATCCTTCAATTCCATATTTTCATGGGTTAATGCCTGAATAGATTCTTGAGCCAATATCAAGTCTTCTCCCTGTCCAGCATCTACACTGGAAACTTGCTGTGTGGCTTCACCAGTCTCTTCTGCTGCTACTAGTTTTAATTCAGGGTCAGACTCGACAACAGCTTCAACAGAGTCTGTTGTGTCTTCTGAAGCTGTATCCGATGATTCAGGAACCGAGCTTACCTCGGGGCGTTCATTAACCGCGCTGGACAAATTATCTTTAATGCCATCCCATGCAGCATGCTGTGACTGTACCTCTGCTAATGCTTGAGCATTAGAGAGCGCATTAATCTCACTCTCAGTCGGCATGCGTAGTATCTGACCACGCTTTAAGCCATTTATATTCTGATTAAAAAACGCTTCAGGGTTTGCGCGTAATAAGGCAGACATCATTTGATTCACACTGATCGTTGAATCTGGCCGCATTCCTGATGCGATGGACCATAATGTATCCGACTGCTCTGTCGGACCATAATCACCACCGGAGTAATTTATATTTGGCGAAGCAGTTGTTGGGCTACTAGATTGCTCAAAGTCATTCGTGTAAACAACGTTATGATTCGGATCATTGATAGTTACAGTTTCAACTTTTGGCTGAGCAGTATAACTAGTGGACTGATCCTGAGTGAATTCACTAGCGCGTGCATTAGGATCGTAGAGTGGAGGATCAAGTAAGACCGTGTATTCACGGAATAAGCGTCCATTAGACCAACTAACTTCTACCAAGAAATTTAAAAACGGCTCGCGAATCGGCTCTTGACTGAAAACACGAATGTAATCAGGTCCATCGTCAGGTGAGCGGCGCAAAGCAAACTTAAGATTACTTAAAATAAATGGACGATCAATTTTAGCTCTAGCAAAAGCTTCGCTATCAGCCAAGCCAACGTTCAGAGAATCAAGCTCATCCGCAGTAGGAGAAAGCAATTGAACTCTTGCATCAAATGGCTCATTTAACGCTGAATTTAAATCAAGATTACCTAAGCCTAGTGCATTAACTAAAGTTGGAGCTAAAGCTAATAAGATGACGATATAAAATTTGCGTTTCATTTTTACTTCAATTTCCTTGAAATCAATTACGCGGCGGATCAATCAAAAAAGAGTACTTCCCTGACCACATGACCATCAGACCAGCCGATGTCTAATGTAAATTCGACAGTGGGCTCACGAATAACGTCTCTGCTGGTGATCTTGAGTATATTTACTCCCACCACTCTTTCAAAACTTTCGTATTTCAACTGGTGATCGGGATGCATAATCTGTCAAGCGGATTGCCTGTCAACTCGACCTTGAGATCATCGATTTCAGCCGCATCGTCCGTTTTCAGCTCAATTCTGACATCAAGCGATTGATTTAAATGAGATTTTAGCTCAGCCTCAGACAATGCGCTAGTGCGTGGCCTGCAACAGCATAGAAGCCCAAACATGTGAGCATCAAGAGCTTAAATATTATTTTGTAGACACCCATCAGTTTGCACGCTATGTTATTGTTTCATATAGTAATTATATTCTCCTTACTACTGCAAATTCTTACATATATTTCAGAATACAATTTAACTACTATTTACAATCGGTTTTGTAGCACTTTAGAACTTGCGAATGTCCTTTACATATAACCGATAACTATAGTTTATAAGTAGTGTTTTACCAGAATTTCAGCGATTTGAACACTATTTAATGCCGCCCCTTTCCGGACATTATCTGAAACCACCCACATGTTCAGGCCGCGGGGGTGTGAAATGTCTTCCCGTATACGACCAACAAACACAGGATCCTCCCCCGCGGCCTCTGTCACTGCAGTTGGGTACCCGCCATCGGCATGCTCGTCTATGACTGTCACTACCTGGCATGTTCTCAAGTAATTCTCCGTGCTGCCAGCGCACATCGATCTTCTCTTTGGTCTCGATATGAATGGCTTCTGAATGCCCATAAAAAACCGGTACCCTTACAGCGGTCGGATTCACCTGAATCGATTCATCTTCGAATATCTTTGCGGGTCTCCCACACCATCTTCATTTCTTCCTTGGTGTAGCCATTATCCTGAAATGACATCGATGTGTGGTAACACATTGAACGCGATTTGTTTCGGATAGACCTCGCATTCAACCTCTTTTCCTATTGAGATAGAGCCGCCGTTTGTTTTGCGAGCTCTTCTATTGCTTCTTTACCGGTGCCCGACACCGCTTGGTAGGTACACACATTGATGCGTATCTATACCGACCGCGTCATAGATTGGTTTTAATGCGCAACCATCATTTGTATGGTTGAACAATTCGGATTAGCGATTATCCCTCTGATTCTTGTATTCCGCGACGGCGTGCGGATTTACCTCTGGCACGACCAATGGAATATCATCGTCATAGCGAAATTGCGAGGTATTATCCACTACTACACAACCCGCCTCAGCTGCACGTGGTGCATGAGATAGCAGACACTGATGCACCTGGTGAAAAAAGTCCTATTTGTACCTTGCTAAAATCAAATGATTCAAGGTCTTCAACGATTATATGCTTACCTTTAAATTGAATTCGTTTACCTGCAGAACGACTACTCGCCAAGGCATAAACTTCTCCAACAGGAAAATCACGTTGTTCTAATATAGACAACATAGTTTCGCCAACAGCACCGGTGGCACCAACAACAGCAACATTGTATTTTTTATCTGTCATAACACTTCTATTTTAAATAACTTAATTAAATTTTTAATTCGAAATTGAAGTCAACGCCTTAACTACCGCGTCACCCATTTCATTTGTACCCACACAATTCATACCGTCAGAATGAATATCTTTTGTTCTGAATCCCTCTGTCAACACTTGACTCACCGCTTGTTCAATTTGCTCCGCGGCCTGCACTTCAGAAAGCGAATACTTTAATAGCATCGATAAAGATAATATCGTCGCTAGTGGATTTGCAAGATCCTGTCCTGCTATATCGGGAGCCGAACCATGGCTCGGTTCATACAAACCACTACCATCACTAGCCAAGGATGCAGAGGCTAACATGCCAATCGATCCCGTTAGCATTGATGCTAAATCAGACAATATATCGCCAAACATATTGGTGGTTACGATCACATCAAATTGTTTTGGTTCGCGAACCAATTGCATGGCCGCGTTATCAACATACATATGTTGTAATTCAATATCAGGATAATCCTTTGCCCACACTAGTAACGACTTCTCGCCACAATTCGGTTGCTTCTAAGACATTAGCCTTATCGACCGAACAAACACGTCCTTGACGTTTACTTGCGACTTCAAACGCAGTCCTCGCAATTCGCTCAATCTCACTCTCACTATAGACAAGTGTATTAAAACCTTGTCGTTGTCCATCAGCGAGCGTTTTTATACCGCGCGGTTCGCCAAAATAGATACCTCCGGTAAGTTCTCTGACAAACATAATATCGAGATCACTGACGATTTCTTCTTTCAGGGTTGAAGCTGCTGCCAATTGTGGAAACAGTACCGCTGGACGTAAATTAGCAAATAATTCAAGACTAGACCGAATCGCCAATAAACCCCGTTCAGGGCGTAAAGAGCGCTCGATAGACTCCCATTTTGGGCCACCAACGGCACCCAACAATATAGCTGCTGAGGCTTTAGCCTTGCTCAGAGTTTCGTCTGGGAAAGGAGTGCCAGCAGCATCTACAGCACAGCCACCAAGCAAACCATGGTCTATCTCCAAATCAAAACCGCGTTCATTAATCAGAAAGGCCAGCACTTTTTCAGCCTGAGCCACGATCTCTGGACCGATGCCGTCACCGGGTAATATCAAGATTTTTTTAGTCACGTTTTAATAAATTCCAAATAATAAAAATTACGCTATTTTTAACGGGCGCAAAGCATACATCAACTTTAAGTCGACGACGACTTATAGGCACTTATATCACCAGTTTTTTCCTTTAAAACGCTGATTAACCCAGCAAATATAATTAATGCACCGCCGATATATTCAATATTGCTGACAATTTCATTTGTTAAAAATGCCGCGGAGACCGCACCGGCGACGATCTCTAGCAATAAAATAACAGAGGAACGCTGGATGGGTAAAAAAGTAACTCCGTATTGTGCCGTCCATGTCAGCACATACATCATTGGAAAACCTATCAAGAAGGCGAGCACGCCTGACTGAACTGTTAATTCTGGCAATTGAGGCTGTGCTATCAATAAGCCACAAAGCGTAAGACCTAACACGCCTAACCATGCCGAGCCCATTTTCATGCCGATAGGAACCTCCCCAATCTTTCTGACCACCACATTCGTTACGGCAAATGCCATCCCGAGGTGATAGCGTAGAAATCTGCTAGGTTCATTGTATTGAGGTCAAACAACTTTGGGTTCCACAACATCAATACCGCACCGAGCATTGCCAAAACTAATGCCATCAGGCCTATCTTCGTTAAACGTTCACGCAGAATAAAAAAGGCTAGCAAAATCGCCCATATCGGAGACAGATAAAACAACAATAAAACCCGAACAACCTCTCCCTCCAACATAGCTAGATATAAACCCAAGGTTGGCCCAACCAGCAAAAAGACCAATGAGGATATAATCGAGTTTGTGTTCTAATAATTCACCCCGCGCCCGAAAGCAACCAGGAAAAAGAATAAGCATGGCTGTACAAAAGATAATCAATGTCGACCACAAACCCGGAACACCCATACCTTCCAATACTCTGATTGGGTACCAAAGCAGTCCCCAGAGAATTGCAGCGACAATACAAGATAATGCCGCAAAGTGATGTGATGTTTGTTGGGAAGAAAGAGTTGATAACATATACTTAGATTTTTTTACCATTAAATAACACAACAATAATCTTTCTCATGAATCCCGGACTGGAAAATTGTCATGCATACCCGTTTGAGAAGCTAACGCAATTACTCGAAGGCGTTACCATTGACCCGAATAAATCAGCCATTAGCCTTGCGATTGGCGAACCTAAACATCCTACACCAGAGTTTATATTAGATGCATTAAAATCGAATATAACTGGCGTAGCGGTCTATCCAACCACCCGTGGCATTATCGAGTTACGTCAGGCAATAGCTGATTGGTTATGCTCACGATTTAATTTGCCACGCACATCGATAGATGCCGATAAAAATGTATTGCCTGTCAACGGAACACGAGAAGCATTATTCGCCATCGCCCAAACAATAATCAACAAAGATAAACAAACACCGATTGTGATTCTACCTAACCCGTTTTATCAAATCTATGAGGGGGCTGCCTTACTCGCTAGGAGCTGAACCCTATTATCTAAACTGCACTGAGGATAACAACTTCATCCCGGATCTATCATCAGCCGTACCTGACAGACATCTGGCAACGATGCCAACTCGTCTACTTATGCTCACCCGGTAATCCAACTGGCGCCGTGGTTGATTTAGAGTCTGTAAAGGAATTAATGGCATTAGCGGAAAAATACGACTTCGCTATCGCTTCTGATGAATGTTATTCAGAAATTTATCCAGCTAGAAGATCAAGCTCCACCGGTTGGTCTGCTTGGAGTACGCGAATCAACTGGGCAATTCACGAGTATTCAAACGCTGCCTGGTCTTTCACAGCCTCTCCAAACGCTCTAACGTTCCGGGCCTACGTTCTGGGCTTTGTTGCGGGTGATGGAGAACTCAATTGAGAGAACTCTTCCTTCGCTATCGAACCTATCATGGTAGTGCGCTATGCCTTTACACACGCAAAAAGCCAGTATTGCCGCCTGGGGTGATGAAGGACACGTCAATACACAACAGAGCTGCAATACAGAGAAAAATTCACCCGTGTCTGTGACTATCCTGAAGCCGGTACTTAGACAGTCTCAGCTCACGCCGTTGCCAGTTTCTACCTGTGGCCTGCACTGCCCGGCTCCGACACAGACTTTGCAAGAAATTTATTTACAAGCGAGAATGTCAAAGTATCTACCCGGCTCTTATTTGTCCCGCGATATCCAGTGCGGTATCAACCCCGGCACGAACCGCGCATTCGCATTGCCTTGGTAGCGGACAGTAGCAGAATGCGTACCGATGCCGCAAACCGCATTAAACAATTTATACAGAATTCATTTTAAAAATATCAGGAAAGAATACATGAGCGACTTAGAAAAACTAATCAACGACGCATTTGATAACCGCGCCGAGACTCGAACCCGATGCAGCTAATCAGGAAATCAAGGATGCCGTTGAAGAGATCATCTGGAAACTCGACAGTGGTCAATTACGCATTGCTGAAAAGATCGATGGCGAGTGGGTCGTCAATCAGTGGCTGAAAAAAGCCGTGCTGCTCTCTTTCATCCTTGAAAACAATGTCGTGATGCAAGGTGGCCTGACAAATTACTACGACAAAGTTCCTAATAAGTTTTACGGTTATAACAAGACCAACTTTATTGAAACCGGTGCACGCGTTGTTCCAAACGCAACGGTTAGACGTGGCAGTTATATCGGGCAAAACGTCGTATTGATGCCAAGCTTTGTCAATATCGGCGCCTATGTCGATAGCGGCACGATGGTTGATACCTGGGCTACGGTTGGTTCATGCGCGCAGATTGGTAAAAATGTACATCTCTCTGGTGGCGTCGGTATCGGTGGTGTTTTAGAACCTTTACAAGCAAACCCTACCATCATTGAAGACAATTGTTTTATCGGCGCAAGATCAGAAGTTGTTGAAGGTGTCATAGTCGGACAAGGTTCTGTTATTTCCATGGGTGTTTACCTTGGCCAAAGTACGCGTATCTTTGATCGTGCAACCGGAGAAGTCACCTATGGCTATATCCCACCCGGCTCAGTTGTCGTTTCAGGCAATCTGCCTTCAAATGATGGTAAATACAGTTTGTATTGCGCGGTTATCGTAAAGACAGTTGATGAGAAAACTTTAAGTAAAGTAGGTATTAACGAAATTTTACGTGACGTTTAAGAATCGCATTTTTTAGAAGGTTAAAGAAAATGTCATCCGCAACCCTCTATGGCATAAAGAACTGCGACACGGTTAAAAAGGCACGGAAATGGTTAGACGACCAATTCCGTGCCGTATACCTTCCATGACTTTCGCGTCGATGGCATCGACAAAACACTCATTAATAATTTTCTGAAACAGCTCGATCTTGAATCTCTTATCAATAAACGTGGCACAACCTGGCGTAAATTATCAGCCCAAGAAAAAGAGATTAAGAATAAAAACCAGACCATAGCGTTAATCATCGATAATCCGACAATCATTAAACGACCTGTGCTGGATGTTAATAAAACGTTAACCCTTGGGTTTAGTGAAGAGAGTTATAAATCGATTAAGTTTTAATAGCTGCGTCAAGCCTTTGAATTCAGCCTTAACCTGCAACTGAATCAGGGCTTTTAAACTTTGCATTTAAAATAAAGCTTCACTCTCATTAACCAATGAAAGGTTGCTGCGTCCAATAATACCGTCAACAGGTGAAATTATTTCTTCTTCAACTTCACCAAAAGGATTCCGCATTTAAAGAGCCTGGCCGCAGTTATTATCATATGTGGAACCTAGTTGCCTACCTGCCGTATATTTAAGTTCAGGTGAAACGATCATTTCACCACTAATTAGTGCAGTTCTACCTAATAGCATTCTAAATAGCATATCTTCTCGACTGGTTAGACTAATTTCGATATCCCATGTTCTCCCATGTATAGATACTGGCGTTTGAATAAAAATTCTGTCCTCTTTATGCCCACCTGAGTCCTTCACTGTTCTCATGTCGAGAATTTCTGACTCACAGGCTATCAAGTTATCTGTGTTTTTTTGTAGTGGATGAATGTTAAATCTGACAATATCCTTTCCATCCTTTGATAACCTTTCTAACTGGTAAGTATGTAATGCTGAAGTACGAGCGCCGGTATCTATTTTTGCCTTAATTGCAGGAATATTAATTGCCGGTAGTGAGACCCACTCCTTCCAGCCGATTATTTTTTTATTTTCCATTAAAATATATGTTATTAGAAATAGAAGAACTCTTGTGAGTATATACTAGAACAAAACAAAGGCATCTATTATCAACTTTACGAGTTATTAAATAATATGGATGATGAACTTTTAAAGACATTTCTTGAGCTAAATAAAACACGCCATTTTGGCCAAGCGGCAGATAATCTCTTCATTACACAATCTGCTGTCAGCGCTCGAATAAGGCAACTAGAAGAAGAAATGGGCGTTAAATTATTCACCAGAGACAGGAATAATATTTGCCCAACAGCAGCTGGGAAAAAATTAATTCAGCATGCTGAAAACATCTTGAGCACATGGAATAAAATCAAGAGTGATATCTCTGTAGATGAAGAGAATAAAACGCCATTATCCATCGGTTCAGTCTCAAGCTTGTGGGATATTTATTTAAACCAATGGTTAGTCAAATTCACAGAAAGCAACAATAACATTGTATTGAATTGCCAAGTTTTAAATGCAGACGCTATCTATCAGAAAATATGTAACCACACTCTAGATTTTGGATTTACTTATAATGCACCTCAAGATGATATTGTAAGCATATTAAAGACCCTGCCGATTGAGTTTATAATGGTGTCCTCAGAAAAAAACCTTAATGCGGAGCAAGCTGTAACCGAAAATTATGTGTACGTTGATTGGGGGACACCATTTTCCGAGGCGCACGACAAATATTTTATTGGGATCCCGCCTCCACTAATGCGCATCGATGTTGGTCGTATAGCAAAAAGTTTCATACGGCGAAAAGGAGGTGCAGCTTATCTCCCTGAACGCATGGTAAAACGAGATATCGAAATTGAACGCTTATATAGGGTTGATGATGCACCAAAAATCAAACGAAATGCTTACATTATTTATAATAAACAAAATAAGCGATGCGATTCACTCGCTAAAATAATGAACCCATAAAGAATATCGCTAGTCAGTAAACATAGTCCTGCGTTGTTCATTAGTATTTTGAGTAATGAACTTCATAGTTCCTAATCTATTGCGGGCATTTTGATTTGAAGCTTTATTGGCTACGCTTATATCTATTTTTTTATAAGCAGGCGACGCACTTATTCCACAAGCGCCACTTCCTTTAAAATAATTCACTTTTGTCCTCTCTCAATCAAATATTATGTCGTTATAAGAATCTTCCATTAATCTTTTCAATTCTTTAAGTTCTAATCTCTTTTCTATTTCAGCACGAATATCACGCTTGACTGAGTGCTCTTTATCACTTGCATTATATTCTGTGTCTAGTTCCACTAGTTCCTGATTGTCGATGTCTACTTCATAATCATCAGCGTCATTCATATATCAGATCCTCAAAATGATGATTTAAATAAGCAATGTAAGCTATCTTATTAATTTCAGGAGATATATAAGGTTTATTCGTAACGAAGTACAATGAATAATAATTGTCGTGACAATCATTTTAATTTCTTAATAAAACACAAGCTATTTATGTCAAATATTTACACTTAAAGCTGAGAACAGACAAAAAGAAACGTTTAATTTTCTAATCCCTTCAACATCTCAACAGAAGGCGCAAAGAAATATGCGCCACTTTTTGCTGTTGTGTAATTCATTAAGTGATCATGCAAGCCATCACCACTGGTCCCGAACATATTCGCTAGCATTTTTTCCAGTATGGTGTTGTCTTTGCTGTAGGCACAAAAGAACAGACCCGCATCAGCCGAAGCCTGACCATAAGGCAGACTATGACGAACAATTTCGAGTTCTTCTCCCTCTTCTTCAATCACTACCCTACTGACATGTGAAGTCTCAGGCATTACATCCTCGCCCAGTTCTACGCTATCTGGTTTAGTACGACCGATAATTTTTTCCTGTTCGTTGTCTGTCACCTTCTGCCATTTTGGTAAGTTGTGTACATAACGTTGTGCTAGTACATAGCTACCCCCACTAAACTCTGGCTCGTCCTCTATTAATGCGACTTCGGCCCGTTCTCCACCTTCGGGATTTTCAGTGCCATCAATAAAGTCGGTTAGATCACGGTCATCCAGATAATGAAAACCATCGACTTCATCAAGGACATCGATACTTCCCTTAATCGGCTTGATAAATTCACTTGCCAAGACGTAAGTCATGTCCTTTCTATCAGAATGGATGTGTAGGAAAATATCGCCACCGGTAGCTGGAGCAGAGATATCCCCCTTACCTAGTTCAACAAACGTTTTCAGCCGTTGTGGTCTACCTTTCGAATAAATAGTACCCCAATAATCTGCGCCAAAAGCCAAACTGGCATATAGCTTATCAACCTCATGTTCATTTTTTATTGTTTCTATTAACGCTGGAAGCGATGCATATTGCTTAACAAGGTCTTTTTTATTTTCAGTCACATTGATGACCATATATAAAGCATGTTGCCCGGCTTCAGGTAATATTGCTGACTGTGGCGTACTCATTTATGTTTATTCCCATTCTACTATAATTGCAAGCGTCATATTTTCTTTGAACAGACGTGCACTATAACAATATTTTTCTTGCTGCTTAAGGCTATCAGTAAGTTATTAACTTTATTTGTATAGTACAATCCTGTCTTGATTAAAACAGTACCTTTTTATTACATCAGCAATAACAATCTCCATCATAGGCCGACCCCTGAATGAAGCGCGCGCATGCGATTTTAAAAACCACTTTTGGTTACGAACAGTTCCGCCATCATCAAGAAGATATTATTCGGGAAATACTGAATAGCAATGATGCCCTTGTTTTAATGCCTACCGGTGGTGGCAAGTCTTTATGCTATCAGATCCCAGCATTGGTACTCGATGGCACAGCTATTGTGATATCACCTTTGATAGCCCTGATGCAGGATCAAGTTGATGCCTTAAAACAACTTGACGCCAAAGCTGCCTATCTAAACTCCAGTATGAGTCATGAAGAAGCGCAAGCAGTAGAACAGCAGCTAATCAATAACGAACTTGATATTGTCTATGTTGCACCGGAAAGATTATTGACCAATCATATGTTGTTTCTACTAGATCGCTGTCAGGTCTCTTTATTCGCAATCGACGAAGCGCATTGTGTATCGCAATGGGGTCATGACTTTCGTCCAGAATATCAACGGCTGAAAATTTTACATGAACGCTATCCTGATATTCCGCGAATTGCACTGACGGCAACAGCTGATCAACGTACGCGTGAAGAGATTATTTCTCAACTACAATTGGAAGAAGCCAAAGTATACGTTAATAGTTTTGATCGACCGAATATTACCTATGCTATCTCGGAAGGGAATAATCCTAAAAATAGATTATGGCGGTTCCTTGAAGAGAATCATAAAAACGATGCAGGGATTGTTTACTGTCTATCGCGTAAGAGTGTCGAAGCTATAGCTGAATGGTTAAGCGATCAAGGACGGATAGCATTACCTTATCATGCAGGCTTGACTCAAGAGATACGACAAGCAAACCAACAACGATTTTTACGCGAGGACAGTGTCATTATTGTCGCGACAATAGCCTTCGGTATGGGGATTGATAAACCGGATGTCCGCTTTGTTGCTCATCTAAACCTACCAAAAAGTATAGAGGCCTATTACCAAGAAACAGGGCGTGGTGGTCGCGATGGCGAACCGGCCAATGCCTGGATGGCGTATGGTTTAAAAGACGTGATTACCTTGCGGCAATTTATGTTGAACTCTAATGCCGATGAAATTCATAAACGCGTTGAACATCACAAACTTGAATCGATGCTCGGGCTTTGTGAACTCATTACTTGCCGACGCCATGCCTTGCTCGAATATTTTGATGAAGCTTCTAACGAAAAATGTGGAGCATGTGACAATTGTCTTAGCCCACCGGAAAAATGGGATGCGACTGAATCAGCACAAAAAGCATTATCCGCAATATATCGAACAGAACAACGCTTTGGTGTGAATTATATCGTTGATATTTTGATGGGAAAAAATGATGATCGTATCCAACGAAATAGACACGACCAACTTAGTACCTTTGCTATTGGTAAAGATTTATCAACTACAGAATGGCGTAGTGTTTTCAGACAATTAATAGCCTTAGGTTATATTGACATCGATATGGAACGGCATGGCGCATTACGCCTCACTGAAAAATGTCGACCCATATTGCGCGGGGAACAACAACTAGACTTGAGAAAACAATCCAAAGAAGAAAAAATCACTAGAGAAGCAAAACAAAAATCTGTTGTCCGCCCACAAGATCAAACCTTATGGGACGCCTTACGATCCTTACGCTCAACATTAGCAGATGAAGCTGGCGTACCACCCTATGTCATCTTTCACGATGCGACCTTACAAGAAATGGTGAAGAAAAGGCCAACATCTTCTGACAGCATGCTCCGCATCTCGGGTATAGGAGAACAAAAACTCCAACGTTATGGACAGCAATTTCTCAGGGAAATTACTAAACACCCACTTCCTGCACTTCTCGACAATAACCTAAGCAAAACGATTAATGAAACATTGATGCTCTATCAGCAAGATATCAGTATTGAAAAAATTGCAGAACAAAGAGATAAAAACATAAGCACTATTTACATGCATCTCGCCGATGCTATTGAAATAGGGTTGCTAGATGTCCGTGAGGTTATCGATCTGGATGACGGAGCATACGATGAGATTGTCTATACCATCGAAACAATGGAAGATCAGGCTAAAAATCGACTCAAACCACTATATGAAGCCTTAAATGAAGAATACGACTATGGCGTTTTGCGGTGTGTACAAGCATCTATTTGATATTGAATAGCATCATCTAAGGCTTAATCTATCATAGTCAATCGGTTTGGATGTTAACGCTAATCAGCGATGATTTTTCTATAATAGTCTTAGTTATATCTTTAATAGAAACCTTGCAATAAACTCAATAAATAATATTTTTTATAATTAAATCAATTATTTAAAAATATACAGACACCTTGATTTATCTGGCATGATGTTCTATCTTTTATAGTGAATGACGTGAATTTAGCTTTATAAATGTACTCTGAATATAAGTAAAATAAACAAGTGATTAATTAGGAGGTTTATAGCATGGCTAATGTAAAACTGATTATTCAATACCCTCATCCACTTGATGTTTACGCTTTTGATCATAGTTATAAGGAGGAGCATATGCCTCTAGTAACTGAAAAACTGGATGGCAAGACAAAGATCGTGACAACAACGGCATTACCCCATGCCCATCACATACTTCCAGCATATCATCGTACCTCCGAAATATATTTTCCTACAATGGATACATTGCTTGCCAGTACACAATCAGATGCTGGAAAAGAAGTCTTGGCGCATGCCGCTGAAATTTCAACAGGTGGCGCACCAAATTTTATTATTGCAGAAGAAGAGGATGTGATTGAGTTCTAATTCAATCGGTAAGTTGTAATTTATTGTTAATTACTTTTAGGTTTTAAAGTAACTTTTCTACTACTTCACTAACTTTTATTGAAAGCTGATCAACCAATGTCTGAACTTGTTGTTGGTTTTCACCTTCAACCATAACCCTGACTAAAGGTTCGGTACCCGAAGGTCTTAGCACTACTCGTCCCGAATCGCCGAGTGTGTTTTCTGCATCCTTGATGGCATTATTAATTTCATTATTAGAAGTAATATCAATTTTCTTTTTAAGTTTTACATTTTTCATTATTTGTGGAAATTTTTTGATATTACCAACTAACTCTGATAATTTTTTCTCTGTTACTTTCATAGCCTCTAGTACTTGTAGTGCAGCTATGATTCCATCTCCTGTTGTCGTACGATCAAGGTTAATAATATGACCCGATGTTTCTCCGCCCAAGACCAGATTTTCTTTCAGTAATAACTCCATAACATAACGGTCGCCAACTGAAGCCCTTAAAAAATCCAACTGTAAATCTTGTATCGCGTGTTCCAGACCCAGGTTACTCATCACTGTACCAACAACGGCACCATTTAATTTTTCCGTATCTAACTGCGCAATTGCATAAAGAATATCATCTCCGTCAATAACATTTCCCTGTTCGTCTACCATTATTAAGCGATCACCATCACCGTCCAGTGCTATGCCGACATCAGCGCGTGACTCTTTCACCACAGCTTGTAATGCTGCGGGAGATGTCGCACCACACTCCTCATTAATATTCAGCCCGTCTGGTGTTGCTGCATGGAGAAATACTTCTGCGCCTAATTCTTCAAAGACTTTCGGTGCAATGTGATAGGTTGCGCCATTGGCGCAATCGACAGCAATTCTTAGTCCGTTAAAATCAACATCATTATGCAGCTTTGATTTACAAAACTCGATGTAACGTCTCGGTGCGTCTGTAATGCGTCGCGCCTTACCAAGATGACGTGAATGCACGGTTTCCATTGGTAAATTTAATTCATATTCAATTTCATGCTCAACTTGATCGGGTAATTTAGTACCGTCACCTGAAAAGAATTTAATTCCATTATCATAGAATGGATTATGTGACGCGCTGATCACAATGCCTGCTTGCGCTCGCGTATTCTTAGTTAAGTAGGCGATACCTGGGGTTGGCATAGGACCTAGCAAGCGAATATCAACACCTGCCGCAGATAGGCCTGCCTCAAGCGCTGATTCAAACATATAACCTGATATTCTCGTATCTTTACCTATCAAGACAGGGCCATTGCCCTTTTTTGCAAGCACACGCCCTGCAGCCCAACCGAGCTTCATAATAAAGTCAGGAGTAATCACGCCCTCGCCGACAATACCGCGGATGCCATCGGTACCGAAATATTTTCTACTGTTGGTATTAATCGTGATTCACTTATCGATTAGGTTATAGATAACACTATTGTGCGGATAAAAACAAAACCTGTGAAGTAAAAAATTACTCCACAGGTTTGCAATTGTATTATGCAGGTTTTGCTGGTGGTTCACTCGATGGAGCATCATCTTCTTTAGAAGATTTTGCTTTAGTTTTGCTCTTTTTCTTCGCAGAAGTAGAACCATCATCATCACTATCATCCCAGCCTGATGGTGGTCTGGGTGTTTTACCTTCCATCAAATCATCGATCTGATCAGAGTCTATAGTCTCATACTTAATCAATGCTTCGGCCATCGTATGGAGTATAGCTTCATTTTCTTTCAGAATTTTCTCTGAGCGAGCATAGTTCTTGTCAACAATAGAACGGATTTCTTCATCGATAGTATGTGATGTTTCGTCTGAAATAGCCTTATGCTGCGTCACCGAGTGACCCAAAAAGACTTCACCGTCTTCTTCGCTGTAAGTCAAAGGACCCAGCTTTTCTGACAAACCCCATTTAGTGACCATATTACGTGCAAGCAATGTCGCTCGTTCAATATCGTTACTTGCTCCGGTGGTAACCATGTCAGCACCAAAGATCAATTCTTCTGCAATTCGCCCACCAAATAAAGTCGATATTTGGCATTCAAGTAATTGCTTCGAATAACTTAGACGATCTTCTTCAGGTAAGAACATAGTAACGCCCAAGGCGCGTCCACGTGGAATGATTGAGACCTTGTAAACAGGATCATGTGATGGCATCAATCGACCAACAATAGCATGGCCAGCTTCATGGTATGCGGTAAGCTTTTTCTCTTCCTCACCCATACCATAGAGCGACGTTCTGCGCCCATCATAATCTTATCTTTGGCACGCTCGAATTCTTCCATCTCAACTAATTTTTTATTGGCACGTGCTGCAAATAATGCGGCCTCGTTTACCAAGTTGGCTAAATCAGCACCAGAAAAACCAGGTGTACCACGCGCGATGATGCCTGCCTTGATATCATCACCCAATGCAACCTTGCGCATATGAACCTTGAGAATTTGTTCACGACCACGAATATCAGGTAGCGGTACAACAACCTGACGGTCAAAACGACCTGGTCTTAATAAAGCAGGATCTAATACATCGGGGCGGTTTGTTGCCGCTATGACAATCACGCCTTCATTACCTTCAAAACCATCCATCTCTACCAATAATTGATTTAAAGTTTGTTCACGTTCATCGTGCCCGCCACCTAAACCAGCTCCACGATGACGACCTACGGCATCAATTTCATCAATGAAGATAATACATGGCGCATGTTTCTTGGCCTGCTCAAACATATCGCGTACACGAGACGCGCCGACACCAACAAACATTTCAACAAAATCAGAACCTGAAATCGTAAAAAAAGGCACCTTCGCTTCACCGGCAATGGCTTTCGCTAATAAGGTTTTACCTGTACCAGGAGACCCTACCATTAAGACACCAGAAGGAATTTTGCCACCCAGTTTCTGGAATTTCCCAGGATCACGTAAAAATTCGACTAACTCTGCTACTTCTTCTTTTGCCTCTTCAACACCCGCAACATCATTGAATGTGATCTTAATTTGGTCTTCACCTAATAATCGTGCACGACTCTTACCAAACGACATTGCGCCACGACCACCGCCACCGCCTTGCATCTGACGCATAAAATAAATCCAGATACCGAGTAACAATAAAATGGGAAACCATGAGATTAATGCATGTGCCCAAAATGAATTTTTATTGGGTTCCATGCCTTTAATTTCGACGTTATTCTCCAATAGCGTGCCTATCAAGGCATCATTGCTCGTTTCTGGGCTATAGGTGGTAAATCGATTACCATCAGACATATGACCTGTAATTGAACTGCCCTCAATCCCTACAGAGACAATTCGACCCGTTTTTACATCAGAGATAAATTGGGAATAGCTGATATCTCCAGACAGTGCTGGATTACCAAAATTCTTGAAAACCATCATCAGGACCAGGGCAATAATGACCCACAAGACCAGATTTTTTGCCATGTCGTTCAATTCAATAAACCTCAATAATTAATAATTTCATATTTCTACTATAACCTATACGAACGGGCTAAAACATAGAATTCCCGAGACTGATCACGCGATGCTTCTGGTTTTCGAGTCATAACCTTGGCAAATCGTTCCTTCAATAATCGCCTGTATTCATCAGTTCCCGCACCTTCAAACAATTTGATGACCAAATCACCACCAGGCTTAAGCACTTGGTGGCAAAAATCATATACCAATTCCGCCAAAGCGAGGCTTCGCGCCTGATCAGTTATCCTGATACCAGTTAAGTTGGGGGCCATATCTGAGATTACAAGATCAGCGCCCTGTTTGCCTATATGTCCAATACACTCGTTTTCAACTGTTGTATCGGTAAAATCACCTAAAACGAATAACACTCGTTCAATCGGCTCCATCGGTAATATATCGACCGAGATTACTCGACCATTAGCTTTAACTTGTTCACTAGCGTATTGCGACCAACTTCCTGGTGCTGAGCCCAAATCAACAACACAGGTATTTGGTTTGATGAGTTTATCTTTTTGGTCAATTTCCTGAAGTTTGTATATAGCTCGTGAACGGTAGTGTGATTCACGAGCTTGCTTTACATATTGATCTTTATTTTGTGCGTGTAGCCATTGTTTATTAGATTTTTTGGCCATCAGAACAAAGTTAATTACACATAAAATTCACTAAAAAATGAATACTATATGTATTTGACTTCCAGGACTTCGTATTCAATAACACCACTCGGTGCATTCACATCAACCGCGTCATCTTGCTGCTTTCCAATTAATGCTCTGGCAATTGGTGACGTTATCGAAATCAATCCCTCATTTATATCGGCTTCTTGTTCACCAACAATTTGATACGTGACTTCTGCATCAGTATCGACATTCAATAATTTAACTGTCGCACCAAAGACAACGCGACCTTCGGCATCAACCGTAGTGACATCAATTATCTGTGCATCGGCCAAGGCCGACTCAATCGTATTGATACGACCTTCTGCAAAACTTTGTTGTTCGCGTGCGGCATGGTATTCAGCATTCTCACTTAAGTCACCATGCGCACGAGCCTCAGCAATCGCTTTGGTAATTCGTTGACGGTCTACTGTTTTTAGTTTGTGCAGTTCTTCTTTTAATTTTTCCGCACCTCTTACAGTCATGGGTGTTTGGCTCATACAATTACTCCTTTATGTAAATTTTGTAGACTATTCACACCAACGCTATCTCTATACTTTAAAGCTTCCATGGTAGCCATTGCACCCGCTATTGTAGTTGTATAAAAAACCTTATGCTGAAGCGCAGTTCTTCTGATTGAGTATGAATCTGCAATTGCTTTTCTGTCCTCTGTTGTATTAACAATCAAATCAATAGCATCATTTTTCAACATATCAACAATATGTGGTTGTCCTTCTCTCACCTTATTAACTCTTTTACATTCTATTCCTGCTTCCGTTAAAATCTTGCAAGTACCACTAGTGGCAAAGAGTTTGTAACCTAATGAAAATAACTCTCTCGCAACAATAACTGCCTTTTCTTTATCTATTTCCTTAACACTAATAAATGCATTCCCCTCACGCGGGAACTCTTCTCCCGCTGCCAACTGTCCCTTTGCAAATGCTTCACCAAATGTTTTCCCTACTCCCATTACTTCACCGGTTGATTTCATCTCAGGCCCGAGTAAAGGATCAACTCCAGGAAACTTAATAAATGGGAATACAGACTCCTTAACTGAATAATAATCTGGTACAGGTACATGTGTTAAGCCTTGTGATGCCAAACTGTTACCTACCATACAATTTACCGCCACCTTGGCAATCGATATACCCGTCGCTTTAGAGACAAACGGTATCGTTCTTGACGCCCTTGGATTAACTTCCAATACATAAATATCATCATTCTGTATAGCAAACTGTGTATTCATTAAACCGACAACATTTAAAGCACGCGCCATTGCCCCGACTTGTGTCGCAATTTTGTCTTGGACTTCGTCACTTAAACTATAGGGAGGTAGTGAACACGCAGAATCACCCGAATGCACCCCAGCTTGTTCTATATGTTCCATGATCCCTGCAATACAAACATCCTTCCCATCTGATATGGCATCCACATCAACTTCAATGGCGTTATTCAAAAACCTGTCCAGCAATACTGGTGACGAATTAGAGACCGCTACAGCATTATCCATGTAATTTCGAAGATCATCTTCGTTATACACAATCTCCATCGCTCGACCACCCAATACATACGACGGTCTTACAACAAGCGGGTAACCAATTTCTTCAGCTCCTTTAACCGCTTGCTCAACATTTCGCGCTGTTCGGTTTGGTGGTTGTTTGAGACCGATATCTTCTAATAGTTTTTGGAAGCGTTCCCGATCTTCTGCTAGGTCGATTGAATCTGGACTAGTACCTATAATTGGCACACCGGCACTTTCTAGATCGCGTGCTAATTTTAAAGGTGTTTGCCCACCATATTGTACGATCACACCATATGGCTTCTCAACGTGAATAATGTCTAATACGTTTTCCAGCGTTAACGGCTCAAAATAGAGACGATCAGACGTATCATAATCCGTAGAAACTGTCTCTGGATTGCAATTAACCATAATAGTTTCGTAACCTGCATCTCGCATGGCAAATGCGGCTTGTACACAGCAATAATCAAATTCGATTCCCTGACCAATTCGATTTGGTCCGCCACCGAGCACCATGATTTTTTGCTTATCAGTTGGCGCAGCTTCACATTCAACATCGTAACTCGAATACATGTATGCCGTTGCTGATTCAAATTCTGCTGCGCAGGAATCAACACGTTTAAATACTGGTCGAATATTTTTATCGGTACGTAGTTGTCTTACATCGGATTCAGATAATTCAACTAATTCAGCCAAACGTTGATCAGAAAAACCTTTTCGTTTTAATTGAACAAGGCGTTCTTTAGATAATGATGAAACACCTTCACTTTTTAGTTTATTTTCTTCTTCAACAAGATCATGTATCTGAACTAAAAACCAGGGATCTATAAAACAGATATCGAAGACTTCATCAATGCTCAAACCATGACGAAATGCATCTGCAACATACCAAAGTCGATCAGCACGTGGCACGCGTAATTCTTTTTCAATATCTTCTAAAATATTATCAGAGGATTCATCAATAATTTCATTAAAACCGGTAACACCCGTTTCCATACCACGAATTGCTTTTTGCAATGACTCTTGAAAAGTGCGTCCCATGGCCATGACTTCACCAACTGATTTCATCTGTGTCGTCAGTCGATCATCTGCCTGTGGAAATTTTTCAAATGTAAAGCGTGGTATTTTTGTAACAATGTAATCAATACTTGGTTCAAAAGAAGCCGGTGTTGCACCGCCAGTAATTTCATTTTCAAGTTCATCCAAAGTATAACCAACAGCCAATTTTGCAGCGACTCTGGCTATAGGAAAACCCGTCGCTTTAGAAGCTAGTGCAGATGAACGTGAAACTCTTGGATTCATTTCAATAACAATCAATTTGCCATCTTCAGGATTCACAGCAAACTGCACATTAGAACCACCCGTCTCAACACCAATTTCACGTAATACTTTAATAGAAGCATCACGCATAATTTGATATTCCTTATCAGTTAGCGTTTGTGCCGGGGCAATCGTAATAGAATCACCTGTATGCACACCCATAGGATCCAGATTTTCTATAGAGCAAATAATGATGCAGTTATCTTTACGATCGCGCACCACTTCCATTTCATATTCTTTCCAACCGACAATGGATTCATCAACCTGAACTTCATTGGTCGGTGAAGCTTCCACGCCTCGTTCACAAATTTCCAAATACTCATCGCGATTATAGGCAATACCACCACCCGTGCCGCCTAAAGTGAATGATGGTCGAACAACAGCTGGGAAGCCTATGATATCCATAGCAGCTTTAGCTTCTTCCATATTATGGACTATTTCAGACTTCGGCATAGCTAAGCCGATCTTATTCATAGCTACTCTAAATAAATCGCGATCTTCGGCTTTATTAATTGCTTCTTTTTTAGCACCGATCATTTCTACGCCGAACTTTTCAAGTACACCTTTCCTATCCAAATCTAAAGCGCAGTTCAACGCTGTTTGTCCACCCATTGTTGGCAGTAATGCATCTGGCCGTTCTTTTTCTATAATTCTTTCAACTGTCTGCCAGTTTACAGGTTCAATATAAGTCGCATCAGCCATTTCCGGATCAGTCATAATTGTCGCTGGATTAGAGTTCACCAATATGACGCGGTAACCTTCTTCTTTAAGTGCCTTGCAAGCTTGTGCTCCGGAATAATCAAATTCACAGGCCTGTCCAATAATAATTGGGCCTGCGCCAATGATTAGAATGCTTTTAATATCTGTACGTTTAGGCATGGGTATATTACGTTTTATGTTCTTGCATTAATTCAATGAAATGATTGAAGAGCGGTTTTAAGTCATGTGGGCCGGGACTCGCTTCCGGGTGTCCTTGAAAGCCAAAAACAGGGTGTTTTTCGTGATGTACACCCTGTAATGACCCATCAAATAAAGAACGGTGCGTTGCTACGAGGCCATTCGGCAATGTTTTCTCATCTACTGCGAAACCATGGTTCTGGCTAGTAATTAGCACTTGACCGCCATCAAGTGATTGCACAGGATGGTTTGCACCATGATGACCAAATTTCATTTTGCTTGTTTTTGCACCCAAAGCTAGTGACAGCAATTGATGTCCAAGGCAAATACCAAATATCGGCAAGCCTGAATTGATGATTTCCTTGATTGCAGCAATAGCGTAGTCGCAAGGATCGGGATCACCCGGGCCATTAGATAAAAAAACACCGTCTGGTTTTTCGGCCAATACCTCGCTCGCCGGTGTTTGCGCAGGAACTACCGTAACCTCACAACCCAAATCAGCCAAAATACGAAGAATATTTCGCTTAACTCCAAAATCGTATGCAATGACACGCCACAGTTTTTTACTGGAGGAAGGTTTAATTCCACCTTCAATATCCCAGGTTCCATCTGCCCAGCTATATGCTGATGTTGTCGAAACTTCTTTTGCCAAATCCATACCAACCAACCCTGCAAATGACTTTGCTGTTTTGATTGATTTCTCTGCATCAATATTTTCACCCGCAACAACACAAGCCTTCATTGCGCCATGCTTGCGTAAGTGCCGGGTAAGTTGGCGCGTATCTATCCCAGAGATGGCAACTATATTATGTCTTATAAGATAATCACTTAGATTTTCAGTCGCGCGCCAATTACTCATAGCAAGTGGCAAATCTCGAATAATTAAACCGCTTACAAAGACTTGGCTGGATTCCTCATCTTCGGTATTTGTACCCACATTACCAATATGCGGATGCGTTAAGGTTACAATTTGCTTGTAGTAGGAAGGATCAGTAAGAATCTCTTGATATCCTGTGATCGAGGTATTAAAAACAACTTCACCAATGGACTCGCCATCGATACCGATCGATGTACCGTAAAACAATGAACCATCTTCAAGGGCTAACAGGGCATTATCCATCAAAAAGAGATACCTCTAATACCAATCGTCATCCAGGGTTTCCTTTCCAATCGCGACGTTGGTCTATATGGATGTAGCTATCGAGGATTTGCATCAGACACCTAATTGTTGCTGACAGAAATAAAAATCATGAGAGTACATCCTACACATAAAAAAGGGAGTAACCGTATGGCTACTCCCGCTGAATTGGAGGATTATTATACTGTAATCCACTATACGGTGTCTATTCAGTTGACTAATTTGAGATGAATTCCAAGAAGAAAAAATACCTAGTATGCGACGTCGATATATTAGAAGCCTCCGGTTCTTATGGCTGGGAAAGTGTCATTAATGATTTACTAGTTCAGTGCTTCATTATTCATCATCAAGATAAGATATTGAGTTATCTTAATCGCTGCCCCCATACAGGGGTTAATCTTGAATGGGTGCCACATCAATTCCTTGATCGTCATAATGAGTTCATTCAGTGTGCTACGCATGGCGCTTTATTCAAGATTGAAAACGGCGTCTGTATCCATGGCCCCTGTGTAGGAGACAAATTGGAACAAGTCGAAAATGTAATTATTGAAGATAAGATCTACTTGATTTTATAAGGATTAAATATGCTAACGTGATATTTTTAATGTAATTTATTATATTGTGGTGCTAACCTTGTATAATTAAAAAAGTCTTATAAATTCATAAAAATGTCATTTGGTAGGATTTGTACCATAAATGAGTGAAAAAAAGCGACATCTTAACGCGCTCAAAACCGGTCAAAAGCTGCATTGGTATGAGATACGAGATATCTTGGGCCAAGGAGGCTTTGGTATAACCTATCTTGCCCAAGACCTTAATCTAGGGCACGAAGTTGCGATAAAGGAATATCTGCCTGTTGATCTTTCAATCCGCACCAAAAGTGGCACCGTTTCCCCTGTCTCAGATGCACACCATGAAAGATATTATTGGGGTCTGGAACGATTTTTGGAGGAAGCACGTACTCTTGGACAATTCAAACACCCTAATATAGTACAAGTTCGAAATGTATTTGAGGCGAATAATACCGCCTATATGGTTATGGAGTATGAGCTTGGTGAAACATTTCAGGATATCTTGAATCGGCGTAAGACAGTCAGTGAACAAGATCTGAAGACCATAATTTTTCCAATTGTCGATGGCATGAAAGTCGTTCATGCGGCCGGCTTTATTCATCGTGATATAAAACCCGCAAATATTTTTCTACGTGTAGACGGAGATCCTGTTTTACTTGATTTTGGATCTGCAAGAACTTCATTAGGGCAGGGAGAACAATCTTTGACCAGTATTTTTTCTCGAGGCTATGCACCTATCGAGCAATACAACACCAGTGAAGAGACGCAAGGCGCCTGGACTGATATTTATTCTATGGGCGCAACTATGTATCGATCGATCAGCGGAATTCCTCCAACAGATGCAGTAGATCGTAGTGCGGCAATTGCCCAAATAGATTGCGACACCTATGTTTCAATAACAGAGATTGCCAGTGAGGGCTATTCTGAAGACTTTTTACTAGCCGTTGATTATGCCTTGCAGTTTCGCCAGCAAGACAGGCCGCAATCAATGTCGGAATGGATTGCAACATTTGATCGTCGTGACATCAGTAGTCGAAATCGTTTTACTAATGATAACTCTTTAATTGAAAAACAAATTGCTGCCGCTGAATTAGGTGATATCAGTGCACAATCAAAACTCGCTTTTATGTATGCAAAAGGGATAAATGCTGAGAAAGATGAAGCTACTGCTATAAGATGGTATATGGAAGCTGCAAATAATAATCACATTAACGCCCAGTATAATCTTGCTCTCATTTATGCCAAAGGCAGAGGTGTTAAACAGGATTACCATCAAGCTATAAAATGGTATCAATTAGCTGCTGAGCAAGGTGACGAAAGTTCACAATACGCACTAGGCATGATGTATAGCAAAGGTATTGGCACAGAAAAAGACAACGAACTTGCCTACCTCTGGTTTTTAAAAGCTGCTAAACAGGAAAATACTAATGCAGAATTTAAAGTTGCGGAGATGTTACACAAGGGTATTGGTATCGAGGAAGATCTTAACGCAGCTTTCGATTGGTATGAAAAAGCCTCTAGAAAAGATCATACTTTAGCTCAAATGAAACTGGCTTATATGTACGGCAAAGGGCATGGCATAAAACGTAATGATACCGAAGCCTTTCTCTGGTTTAGAAAAGCAGCAGAACAAGGACATCCTAAAGCTCAATATAATTTAGGTGTAATCTACGCTAAAGGACGCGGTATTACGAAAGATATGGATGAAGCAAAAAAATGGTACAGCCTCGCTGCTGCACAGGGCGATGAACATGCGGAAAAAGCTTTATTACGAATTTGTTCTTAATGAGTACTTTCTAATAAGTTATTTTAAAAACATCGAAACACAACTACCTATACAAAACGCAGCAAGTTTCAATTGTGCTCTAGAAAACTATTCTAATTTTTAAAGTTAAACTTAACATTTATTTTGTACGTTTTTCTAACCAAGCAGCCACAGAGGGCGGAATCATTTTTTGTGCTTTGCCGCTAACGTAGATGCCAATATGTCCACCTGGAAATTCCAGTGAATTATAGTCTTTGGAATTCACACATCCTTCTAGTGCTTTAGAAGCATCTGTAGGCACTAAATGATCGTCTCTAGCGTAAATATTTAATATGGGGATAGTTATCTTGCTAAGGTCAACTATATCTTCACCTATTTTAACTGTTCCTTTAACAAGTCCATTTTCTTGATAAAACTGTTTGATAAATTCTCGGAATGCTTCACCTGCCAGATCAGGACTATCAAATATCCATTTTTCCATACGCATAAAATTCATCGCTTTATCTTTATCATCAAGGATGTTTACAAGGTCTACATATTTTTGCCCCATTAACGTATAGGGTTTCAGGGTGAGGAATGTTGCATTAAGCATTTCACCGGGAATATTACCTAATGTATCAACGATTTGATCAATATCTATTTCTCTTACCATATGACTTAATAGATCTTGCTTAGTATGAAAATCAACAGGTGTAACTGTGGTAATAAGATTTTTTACTTTTTTCTGGTGCAGTGCTGTATAACAAAGGCTAAATGCACCCCCCTGGCAAATCCCCAATAAATTGATGTTTCGTCGATTATGTTTTTCACAAATTACATCAACACAACGATCGATATAACCATTAATATAATCATCCAGAGTCAGATATTTATCAGCACTAACAGGGTATCCCCAGTCAATAAGATAAACATCAACACCTTCATCAAGCAAGCCTTGAATCATTGAACGGCCATCTTGCAAGTCAGCCATATAAGGTCTATTAACTAAGGCATAAACAATTAATAGCGGAACAGTATTTTGTTTTTTTGTTCGCGACTTGAAATGATATAAAACCAAACTATCTTCTTGGTAGACTGCTTCCTTATCAGAGACACCTACTTCAATCTCACCCAGATCAGCCAATGTTTTATAACCTTGTGCTAATTTTGAATTGAATTCGTGAATCTCATTCACAACATCTTCAGGTTTTAAATTGAATGGGGTCATTGTTTACTCCAAACTTCAGAATTTTATTTCAATCATGCCTTTGTTGGCAGATTTATTTTTAGTTTTTAGTTTTGCTTTATGTTTTGTTTTTTTCTTAGCTGGTTTTACAGTAGTTGTCGCCTTCTTCTTAACTTGCTTAAGTTCAACTACATTTGAAGAAGGAGAAACCACCTCTTTTTTTGTTATCTTTTTCCTTCTAACAACAGGTTTTGTTTCCTTTTTAACAACTGCAGTTTTAGTGTTCTTTTGTTCCAACTGTTTTTTAAGATTTTTTATCTCTACCTGCATTTTATTTACTTGTTTGCTTAATTCATAATGCCTGCGTTCCAATTCATCCATAGATTTAGTTGTTGGCATATGCATCTCTGACAACAGATCTTCAGTTATTTCATGGCTTTGTTTCTTAAATGCCATCATTGAATTTACTAATCGTCCATTCAACTCAGCATATTCTTTTGTATAAACATATTCGCCGTATACTGCTTCATTTGATTCAATCCATAGATCGTATAACTGTCGCATTGTATCAATGGTTTCACCATCTTTTGACATACTAATAATTCGGTTACGCATTAAATCAAGAGCTTCTTGATTTAAACGTAACATCACAGACTGATATTCCTGAAAGTTTTCTTGGTAGTTAGCTAATAGTTTAATAGCATGCTTTGATTTATCCTGAGCTTCACGACTGTAGCCCAAGCCAGGAATAGATAACATCTGATCTCTTAATTTTCCTAAATCTGGATTCAATCCATCTAAAATTTCACTAGGATTGAACGATGAATTAGAAAAAGCTGATTTCATCAAATCTATTGGTTGCTCAAAGTTGTCCATAAAGCCATTCAAGTTAAATGTATTCTTGCCACTTGAGAAAGCAGTCTCGATCTCTTTAAAACTTTTATTAATAAAATCTATTATTTGCTCTTTGCCATTTTTTGAGCTATTCATTCCATCAAGCAGGCTTGAAAATTGATCACTCATAAAATAATAGTTACGACATTGGTTAAGCACCTTCTCAAATATATTTGAGCTTTCGAATGGCATGTCTGTCTTAGCAGACTTCCACCAATCATCCATCGCATTTAACCAGACTGAATCCATTGCGGACTCTGGTGATTTAAATGCCATCAATGCATCCATATACTTTTTCTGCATTTCAGACCAATCAAGTCCGTCAAATGGTGTTTTATATTTATTACTCATTTTTTATTTTCTCTGAGTTTTGACATTTATCTTTAAAACAGCTTAACAAATAAGATTGACTATTTTTACAAATTACAATATTTATCCTGTATACATTCAGCATACTAAATATTTTTCAAAAAAAAACCCGCATAACTGTATGAGTTATGCGGGCACACATAGAGGAGGAAGGTATTTATGTGATTAAGCCGCTTTTTTACTACGCTTAGCAGCTGGCTTCTTCGCTGCAGGTTTTGATTCTACAACTGCATTTTCGATATTTTTTTCGAAAAAGCTTACGACATCATCACGTGAACCATTCAAGATATCAGCAGCTTTACTACCGAGCTCCATCGCTTTAGTACCATACTCAGTCGCATATTTCGTTTCAGCTGCCACCAAATCTTTATAATCTTTGGTTGAACTAAGTGTTTTTACGAATTCAACACCAGATTCTATGCTGTAAGTCGCAAATCCCATTTGCAGTTCTGCTAAGTTTTTAAATACATTAGTGTTGATAGCACTTAATTCTTGCATAGCTGCGTATGAAGATTTACCAGCTTCTGTCATTTTTTCAATTATTTCGTTTTGCATTTCTATATCTCCCAAAAGACTTTTAAGTTTCGATTCCTATAATTAGCGCTAGCGAAATAATTGTGCAGCGCAACATATTGCAATGCAACATATAATAGCCTATGCGCTATGTCAACTTTTTTTTAGCTAACGGCATCTAATAGGAGCCGACCTGATTGCAGGAGCGAATAATGTAATATACGCAAATCTGAAAAGACAGCTTTTTAACTATAACTCCTTGTTAGTAATGTAATTCTTCAGGAGATGCAGAATAGGCTTCCATCGATTCTAAAATCTCAGTTTTAGCTTGTTCACTGTCGTACCAACCATCGATCTTGACCCATTTATTTGGTTCCAGATCCTTATAATGCTCGAAAAAATGGGTGACTTGATCGAGTAAGGCCGGTTGTACGTCCTTATAAGAATTTATATTTCGATTAAATTTTGAAACCGAATCAAGAGGTATACACATAACCTTACTGTCATCGCCGGCTTCGTCCGTCATTTTCAAAACACCTATTGGACGACATGGAACAACTGCGCCATGAATAATAGGCATTGGCGTCATGACGATCACGTCTACTGGATCACCATCCTTTGCCAAAGTCTTTGGAATATATCCATAATTACATGGGTAATGCATCGATGTGTTTAGAAAACGATCCACAAACATGGCGCCGCTTTCTTTATCCAGCTCATACTTCACTGGTGGGCCATGAATTGGAATTTCAACAACTACGTTCACTTCATGTGGCGGGTTTTTACCTGCAGTAACTCTATCAAGATTCATGAGAAGCGTTCCTTAAAATTTTATTTATTAGCACGGTGTTCGATCAGATCGTCAACCACAGCGGGTTCAGCAAGCGTACTCGTGTCACCCAAAGTATCCAGTTCGTTTGCAGCGACCTTACGTAAGATGCGTCGCATGATCTTTCCTGAACGTGTTTTTGGTAGCCCAGGCGCCCATTGAATAACGTCTGGTGATGCAATGGGGCCAATCTCTTTCCTGACGTGTTTAACGAGTTCCTTGCGTAAGTCATCAGTTGCTTCAACTCCAGTCATTAAGGTGACATAGGCATAAATGCCCTGACCTTTTATATCATGAGGAAAACCCACAACCGCCGCTTCAGCAACATCCGCATGAGAAACTAAAGCGCTTTCAACTTCAGCAGTTCCCATTCGATGGCCTGATACATTAATGACATCATCAACACGACCAGTGATCCAGTAATAACCATCTTCATCACGACGAGCTCCGTCACCACTGAAATATTTACCCGGGAACATCGTAAAGTAGGCTTCCTTAAAACGAGCATGGTCACCATATAAAGTGCGCATCTGCCCAGGCCACGGCCGTTTAATGCATAATGCACCCTCGGTTGCACCTTCCAGTTCATTTCCTTGATCATCAACTAGACAAGGTTCTACACCAAAGAAAGGAAGTGTTGCAGAGCCAGGTTTGAGTGGTGTAGCACCAGGAAATGGGGTAATCAGGTGACCTCCCGTTTCCGTTTGCCACCAGGTATCAACAATAGGACATTGTCCTTTTCCGATGACATTGTAATACCATTCCCAAGCTTCAGGGTTAATTGGCTCACCCACAGAACCGAGAACTCGTAAACTCGATCGGTCTGTTTTATTGACAAACTCATCACCCTGTCCCATTAACATACGAATAGCAGTTGGTGCAGTATAAAATGAGTTTACTTTCCATTTATCTACAACCTGCCAAAAACGGCTAGCATCTGGGAAGTTTGGCACCCCTTCGAACATCACTGAGGTAGCACCATTGGCAAGAGGACCATAAACAATATAAGAGTGACCTGTTACCCATCCGACATCAGCTGTACACCAATACACTTCTCCTTCCTGATAGTCGAAAACATATTTATGCGTCATTGCTGCATACAGCAAATAACCGCCGGTTGTATGTACAACGCCTTTTGGCTTACCAGTAGAACCTGATGTGTAAAGGATGAATAACGGATCTTCTGCATCCATCTCTTCAGGAGGGCAATCTGCTGACGCAGCTTTTACAGCATCGTGGTACCAAACATCTCTATCATTGTTCCATTCGATATCACCACCAGTACGCTTAACAACAATACATGTATGCACATTAGGGCAGTCAGCTAATCCTTTATCTGCATTAGCCTTCAATGGTATATGTTTCTTACCGCGAAGACTGTAATCGCTGGTGACCACTACTTTACAATCAGAGTCATTAATACGATCGCGTAGTGCGTCAGGAGAAAAACCGCCGAATACTATTGAATGAATAGCACCGATTCGGGTACAAGCCAACATCGCTACTGATGCTTCAGCAATCATAGGCAAATATAAACAGACACGATCGCCTTTTTTAACGCCACGTGCTTTTAGTGCATTGGCGAATCGACAAACTTCCTCATGTAGCTCTTTATATGTGATTTGTCGATCTTCTTCAGGATCGTCACCTTCCCAAATAATGGCGACTTGATCTCCTCGTGACTCGAGGTGCCTGTCTAGACAATTGTATGAAACATTTAATTTTCCACCAACAAACCAATTGATATTTGCTTCGTTATAATCCCAATCCTGAACTTTGTTCCATTTGGAAGACCAACTCAGGAATTCTTCGGCCTGTTCACCCCAAAATGCATCAGAATCGTTTATTGACCGCTCATACATCTCACGATATCGTTTTGCATTAATATGCGCATTTTTAGCTATATTCTCAGGTACATCATAAGTTTTTTCTTCAGCCACAGTAGTCCCCCAACCGATTTTATTTGCCAGTGAATTATTTATAGTTTGAAAAATTAAATGTTGATCCACATCAATTCTTCAAATAATTAATCTAAATAATCTCTCCTTAGAACAACATATCATATACCTGTCGATTAAATTATTTAAATTTTCTTTTATATAATCAGAACTTATGTTGCATATTGCAACACAGCCCATATTCGATCATGCTTTATGATTTTCTCAAAACACCTTGAAATTATTATCTATCTTGCAGCGTTAATCAGATGAAAATACTTTTTTCAATATATCGGAAGTTCTAGCAGTTGGATTAGCTCTAATCAATTTTTCTTCATTAGCAACAAGATTAAATACCCCGCTAACTGCTTTATCAGTAACATATTTATCCAGATCTAATGATTCGACATCTATTAATTTTGACATCATGCCAAGATTATCTATAAGGGCTTTATAATTTTCAGTGACACCAACATTATTGGTAGCCTGCTTAACCATTGGTAAAAACTGCTGATGTAATTGACTGCCACTAGTTTTTTTCAGGTACTCAGTAGCTGCATTATCAGGTCCTTGTAAAATGCCATATGCATCTTCAATAGACATGTTTTTGATGGCTCTACTAAAGATTGACATTGCTTTGGGTACTGCTTTTTCAGCCGCTCTATTCATAGACAATACAAAATCATCGGCAATATCGTCTTGCTTTAATTTTCTTAATGCAGTTTCAACAGTTTGCAGTTTTTCTGGCATTGGAATCCTTAGTTTTGGATGCGCAAAAAACCCATTTTCCTTCCCCAAGGTTGATACTGCACTCTGAGTTCCTTTTATCAATGCTTCTTTCAAACCTGACACAATATCGGCCTGACTAAGGTTTGATTTAGCTAATGTTGCTGGTGTTTGTTCTTTAAAAAAATCAACAAAATCATTCCACGCCGATTGGCAAGGCAAAGACAACCCAACCAGTAGTGGCAACAGCATAAAAGACTTTAAACTACATTTAATATTCAAAAGAATACCTCGCTTTCATTTATAAATTAGACTGTATATTCTTACAAATGAGTATAAAACTAATTTTCAAGTATCATATCTCATCAATAAAATAGGGGAATAATATGAATAAGGTTGTGCTAATAATTATTGCTATCCTGTTACCACCAGTTGCTGTTTTTCTGAAAAAAGGCGCAGGTAAAGATTTAATAATTAATATTGTCCTGTGCTTACTGATGTTTATCCCTGGTGTTGTGCACGCTATTTGGTTAAACATGAAGTAAAAAAAAGGGATCAATCTTTCGATTGATCCCTTAGATCAAATTGATTTGATAACTGTTATTTAGCTAACACATCAACACGTCTGTTTGCAGCTCTGCCTTCTCTTGTATCATTAGATGAAACAGGATTCATTTCACCTTTACCAACGGCAGTAATACTAGCAGTAACACCTTTTGAGGCAAGGTAGTTCTTTACTGAATTAGCACGTCGTTCTGATAATCCCTGGTTATAAGCATCTGGACCGTTACTATCTGTATGTCCTTCAACTGTGATGCTGGCGTCAGATCGAGAATTGATAGTTTGAGCAGCATTATCAAGAATTGATTTCGCTTCACTGGTCAGGGTTGCACTATCAAATGCAAAGTTTACACCGGTCAGTGAGACAATCTTTCTTGTACAACCATCGGTGTTAACGACAACTCCTGCTGGAGTACCTGGGCACGCATCAAGATAGTTAGGAACGCCATCACCATCATCATCTAAAGCACAACCATTACTATCAACTTTGATACCATCTGGAGTGAAAGGACATACGTCTTTTGCATCTACAACGCCATCACGATCTTGATCGTCTGGCCAGAAATACCCTGTTTGAGGCTGTTCTTCAGGAGCCATTGAAGGAGCTGAGCCACCGCAAGCTGGAGGCGCTGAATCAGCAGTTCTGCCACTGTGGCCCCAACACTCACCAAATCTATTCACCCAAATTTGGCCACCTGATTTAGTGACATAACCTTCACCCGGATCTTCCCAAGACCCTGTGGATGCGCATGCCGAAACTAATGCGAGCATAGTTAAGACACATAGTAATTTTATTTGCTTCATTATTTTAATCCCTCTTTTCATTCACGATATTTACGTTGAATTTCAGATAAGCTTCTGATTCTTAGATATTATGTGAACTGTGTCACATTATTGCCCCGGTTTACAGTCTACTTATGAGAATAGCGCTCCTGAACATATTTGTCCACGATATCACGGAATTCCTCCGCTATATTGTCGCCTCTAAGTGTCATTGACTTCTTGCCATCTATAAAGACAGGGGCAGTGGGCGTTTCGCCTGTTCCCGGCAAACTAATACCAATATCAGCGTGTTTGCTCTCACCAGGGCCATTCACGACACATCCCATTACAGCAAGTGTCATCTCTTCAACACCATGATAATCGTTCTTCCAGATTGGCATCTGACTACGCACATAGGCCTGTATGCTGTCAGCCAATTCCTGAAAGACTGTGCTTGTGGTACGTCCACAGCCAGGACAAGCGGTAACCAATGGAGTAAACGAGCGCAAGCCTATTGTCTGCAATATTTCCTGGGCCACGATAACTTCATTACTGCGATTGCCACCCGGCTCAGGCGTTAATGAAACACGTATTGTGTCTCCTATCCCTTCCTGCAGAAGCACACCCATTGCCGCCGTTGAAGCGACGATACCTTTTGAGCCCATTCCAGCCTCAGTTAATCCTAAATGCAATGCATAATCACAGCGCTTGGCAATATCTCGGTAAACCGTAATTAGTTTCTGAACGCCGCTCACCTTGCATGACAAAATAATATGGTCTCGGGGCAAACCTAACTCTTCAGCGCGTTCGGCGCTTTTTAAAGCAGAAACAATTAACGCCTCTCGCATAACCTCGTCAGTTTCCAGTGGTTCGGCTAACTTGGCATTATCATCCATCATTTTTGTCAAAAGGACTTGATCCAGACTGCCCCAATTCACACCAATCCGAACAGGTTTATTATATTCAATAGCTTTCTCAATCATGGTTGAGAATTGGTTGTCTTTCTTTCGTCCAAACCCAACATTTCCAGGGTTAATCCGATATTTTGCTAAAGCTATTGCACAATCTGGGTAGTCAGTTAATAATTTATGTCCGTTATAATGGAAGTCACCGACTAATGGAACGAGACAGCCAACAGCATCCAGTTTTTCACGAATAGTCGACACTTTTGCAGCTGCTTCTTCCGTATTAACCGTTATTCTAACTATTTCAGAACCAGCAGCTGCGAGCTGTTGAACTTGCTTTACTGTTGCATCGGCGTCGGCAGTATCAGTATTAGTCATTGATTGAACAACAATAGGATTACAACCGCCAACGACAACGGAGCCAATTTTTACACCGACGCTATTACGCCTATCGAGCGGACCAATACCTGAGGACATGATAAAAACCTTGATGTTAATAATAAATACAACGCGCAGTCTAATCCGCGGGAATACGCTGTCAAGCAGACAGTTAATTGAATCATCCTGTTAATTTGTTAGGAAAAATTAATAACAGCATGAGATAATGCGAAGTATGAATAAGAAAAATAGTTTTACACGAGAAGAATTACTTGCTTGTGGGCGTGGGGAAATGTTCGGCGAAGGAAATGCACAGTTACCCCTTCCCAATATGCTTATGTTTGATCGCATCGTCGATATTACAGATGATGGTGGTTCGGTAGGTAAGGGTCAAATAATTGCTGAACTCGATATTACAGATGATCTTTGGTTTTTTGGTTGCCACTTTGTTGGAGACCCCGTTATGCCCGGTTGCCTGGGATTAGATGCGATGTGGCAATTAGTCGGTTTTTTTCTGGGGTGGTCCGGTGCACCAGGGCGTGGGCGAGCTTTAGCCGCAGGAGATGTTAAATTTACCGGGCAAGTGACACCAAAAAACAAACTAGTAACCTATCATATAGATATGAAACGAGTCGTATTACGTAGATTAGTCATGGGTGTCGCAGATGCAACCATGTCTGTAGATGGAAAAGAAGTCTATGCCGCAAAGGATCTCCGGGTAGGGCTATTTAAATCAACAGAAGATTTTTAGGAGTTCAAATTGAAAAGAGTTGTCGTAACAGGCATGGGGATCGTGTCTAGTATTGGAAATAATAAAGCTGAGGTATTGGATTCTCTTATGCAGGGGACATCTGGTATCACGCATTGCCCTGAATATGCTGAAATGGGATTCCGCTCTCATATCCATGGCGCAATCGATCTCGACTTGGATTCATTGATTGACCGTAAACTCAAGCGTTTTATGGGTGACAGTGCTGCGTATGCATACCTCGCCATGCATGAAGCAATTGAAGACGCATCACTGGAAGAAGACAATATATCGAATGTTCGGACAGGAGTTATTGTCGGTTCCGGCGGCGGTTCAAATGCTAATTTACAGGAGTCGATTGATACCCTTCGCTCACGAGGAGCACGAAAAATAGGGCCAACTATGGTTCCTCGAATAATGGCAAGTACCAATAGTGCCTGTCTTTCTGTTGCCTATAAAATAAAAGGCGTCAATTATTCTATAAGCTCTGCATGTGCAACCAGTGCTCATTGTATTGGCAATGCTTATGAGCTAATTCAAATGGGGAAACAGGATATTATATTTGCCGGTGGTGGTGACGAGGTTCATTGGACGTCAACACTATTGTTCGACAGTATGGGAGCGCTTTCGTCAAAGTATAACGATACCCCTACTACAGCTTCTCGTCCTTACGATGCAAATCGTGATGGTTTTGTCATATCTGGTGGTGGTGGAATCCTTGTACTGGAAGAACTGGAACATGCATTAGCACGAGATGCAAAAATATATGCTGAAGTTATAGGTTACGGTGCAACATCGGATGGTTCCGACATGGTCAAACCCTCTGGGGAAGGTGCTGTCAGATGCATGCAACAAGCTATGAGCTCTATTGGCAGTAAGGTTGACTATATAAATGCTCACGCTACTAGCACTCCCGCTGGCGATATCGCAGAGCTAAATGCAATAAAAGAAGTCTTCAAAGATGATATGCCAATAATCAGTGCTACTAAGTCTCAAACAGGTCATGGCCTCGGTGCAGCTGGCGCGAACGAATCGATCTACAGCTTACTGATGCTGGAAAGTGACTTTATTGCCTCATCTTTAAATATAACAGATCTCGACCCTGGTGCAGCGGGAATGCCTATTGCATTTGACAGAACTGACAATGCTGGACTACATACAATAATGTCTAACAGTTTTGGATTTGGTGGGACTAACGCAACTCTAGTATTTCAAAAACCAGATTAGCTACTCCTGCATGACTATCAATTCAATCTGATTAGTCAGGCTTAATCTATTACAATTAATAGCACTTGATATTGATTTACAATTGCCTGTGCCCCACAGGCAAGTACTTAGTCTAAAATTATATCTTATTTACTCATCCCTTCATTATTGACATTCTCGTCATCCTTGGCGGTCGTGCTAAGCTATGCGGATGGAGGCCAAACTATTAACAGTGTTATTGAGCTGGACGGTGAATCTATTGAGTTATCCACATCCGGATGTTGTACCTGAACTATCTTATAAACCGCATCAGTTTTTGTTGATGTTGCCTGTGCAGGAAATGAAAAGTGTAAAGCTGTTGCATGGCATGACAACAATAAGACAATATTTCTTGATGATCTTATAAAAGGTAGCACCGATGCAAACACGCGTTACGATGAGATGAATTGTGAACTACATGCAAAACGCGAACGCGAAGCATCCTCAGTGGAACGCCAATATCTCAATAAAATAGCAGGTAGATTCGTTGCGATTTACATGAACTATCTTCCATGCAAAATACAAACAAACTAATTGGTCAAAGACTACTTAAAATTAACGTCATGAGTATAATTAATTTTGGATAACACGGTTCTATTATCTCTCGCTGGTATTGGTGTTCTCGGTATCTGCTGTCAATGGTTAGCATGGTGGGCAAGGCTACCCGCAATCTTATTTCTATTAATTGTTGGTATCCTAGTTGGCCCAGTTTTCAACATACTTGATCCAGATGCGTTATTTGGAAATTTATTATTTCCAATCGTTTCTTTGTCAGTCGCAGTCATCCTTTTTGAAGGAAGTTTGACACTAAAATTTGAAGACATCAGGGGTCACGGTAAGACCGTTAGTAATCTAATAACAATTGGAGCATTGATAACCTGGTTGATTATTGCTTACAGCACACATTATTTAATCGACTTCCCATTTGAACTTGCTTTTTTATTTGGTGCTGTAGTTATAGTCACCGGACCAACAGTTATTATTCCGATGCTGAGAACAGTACGACCAAATGCCAAGATAACAAATGTGCTCCGCTGGGAAGGTATTGTTATTGACCCACTTGGAGCTTTGCTTGCAGTTCTAGTATTTAATTTTATTATTTCAGGCCAACAACATAATGCAATAAGCTCAATTGCAATAACCTTTGGTTCAATAATGTTCGTTGGGTTTTCTATGGGTTTTCTAAGCGGTTGGTTATTAGGTGAGTTATTGAGAAAGCAACTTGTCCCACAGTACTTAAGGAATGTACTCACTTTAATATCTGTATGTGCGGTTTATGTTTTATCAGACACCATAGAACATGAATCTGGTTTGTTAGCAGTAACCATTATGGGTATGACAATGGCTAACATGAAGGACATGGACATCGATGATGTACTTGATTTCAAGGAAAGCTTAAGCCTGTTATTGTACCCCGTCAGCACCATGTGGACCAACTAGCCTGATTCTCTAAGAGATAGTTTTAGTTCATCGTTAACCCAAGAGGAAACGATGATGACAAGTAAAAGAAGTGTAGAACATACTGTGCGCGATATTCGTCGACGCACCCGTAAAAAATATTCAGCAGAAGAAAAAATTCGTATCGTACTTGAAGGCTTACGTGGCGAAGAAAGCATCGCTGAGCTATGTCGCAAGGAAGGACTAAACCCAAATGTTTACTACCGTTGGTCGAAAGACTTTCTGGAGGCAGGTAAGAAACGTTTATCAGGCGATATCGTACGTGAAGCGACCTCAGATGAAGTCAAAGAACTGCGTGCTGAAACATCTGCGCTGAAAGAAACCTTAGGCGAAGTAGTCATGGAGAATCGGCTGCTTAAAAAAAGCGTGCTCGGGGATGGGGAGGACGATATATGAGGTACTTAGCATCGGATAAAGTCGAGATTATTCAACTGGTACAGAACTCAGATCTGTCGGTTCGACAAACGCTGACTCGGCTGGACATTCATAAGTCCACTTTTTACAACTGGCTCAAACGTTATGAAGAGAATGGCGTTGATGGCTTGGAAGACAAGAAGCCGATTCCCCATGCGGTATGGAATAAAATCACCGAAGACCACTGTGAAGCCGTTATTGAGTTAGCCTTAGAGAAGCCTGATTTGTCTCCACGAGAGTTAGCCGTAAATTACACTGACAACAAGGCTTACTTCGTCTCAGAATCCACGGTGTACAGGCTGCTGAAAGAACAAGACTTAATTACCAGTCCGGCCTATATCCTGATGGAGGCCAGTGATAAGTTTCAACAGCCCACTACGCGCGTGAATGAGATGTGGCAAACGGATTTTACCTATTTCAAGATTATCGGTTGGGGTTGGTATTACTTATCCACGGTATTAGATGATTACTCACGTTACATTATTGCCTGGCGTTTATGTACGGGCATGAGTAGCCGTGATGTCTCTGATACGCTGGATGACGCCTTACGCTTTACGGGACTTGATACAGTAAAGGTAAATCATAAACCGCGTTTACTCAGTGACAATGGCCCGTGTTATATCTCCGGTGAATTAGCCGATTACCTTGAAGAAAACGGTATGACGCACACTCGAGGTCGACCTTATCATCCACAAACACAAGGCAAGATAGAGCGCTGGCATCGTTCAATGAAGAATCAGATATTACTTCACCACTATTATTTCCCCGGGGAACTGGAGGAACAGTTGCAGCGTTTTGTGAGTTATTACAACCATGAGCGTTATCATGAATCACTTGATAACCTGACACCGGCTGATGTCTTTTATGGGCGTGGCGAAGAAATACTAAGTCAACGAGAGCTAATCAAACAAAACACGTTAGCGATGAGACGACAAATGCATTACGATAAACAACAAGTGAAGCACATAACCTATTGATGAACTAATGTGTCTCTTAAATCAAACCGCTACCTGTCCAAAAGGTTTTGACGACGTACAGTTTTCGATATCAGTAAGAAGATCTGAGTTCATGAATGGATGTCCTCAATATCGTCACATTTCATCTCATATTCACATTTTTCAAGGTCATCTTCCAGACAGATTTGATCGCCATTTTCTGCTGATTCCCAGCGTCCCGTAATTTCCTTAACTCTACATGGTTGTTTCAGCGGTATCCCGTCTAAACGCAACAAACTTCTACTACCAGAATAATAACAAGCTATATACTCAGCCTCGTTTCTAATCCTGACTGAATATAATTTCTCTACCGATAACACATCTTCAAGTGTTCGCCTTTCATTTATGCTCCAGTCATACTCTCGTGAAATATTTCTTTTTATTATCTTCTCAGGTGTTGGACATTGGTCAGCAAACAATAAGCTTGGGATTACTGAAAGAATAATAAAATAGATGCATTGGTCTTTGGTAAAAAAATTCATAGTTATTTTTAGATTTCTTGCAGCCTTTTAAGATAAGATTATACTCAAGTTTAGAATAGTTATTAATTTCAAAGGTTCATATTATGCAAGATAATCTTAATGAAAAAATCATTTCTCTAAAAAAAGAATTAGAACAAATATCCATTGAGAATAGTGACGCAAAAAATCATATCAATACCTTGATTGAAGAGATTGAGGAACTAAATGAGCAATCTGTTGAAGATAACACTTTTATCATCAATAAATTAAAACAGTCAATTGAGTCATTTGAAACTGAACACCCAAGAGCGACAGCTATACTAAACGACATCATGGTGACTCTAAGTAATATCGGTATTTAATGTAATCAGAATTAAACTTTCCTATTATATTTTTTTAAATATTAATAAGCGATTATTAGCTGGCATAGCAACATCTTTAAAGAGGATAAGCGAGTTATTTTTTGCTAAGCACTCTAAGTCCTCAAAATCTCTGAGACCACTTTCTGGATCTCGCTCTTTCAACATATCATCAAAACATCGGTTGCTATCGCTTGTATAATCATTGTTGTAATTGAAAGGCCCATAAATCACAAAAAAACCATCCGTAGGCAACAGACTCTTAACACCTTCGACCATCGCAACGACCATCTTCCAATGCATAATATGGCAGGTGTTTGCTGTAAAGATTGCATCAAAGCTACTAGTGGGCCATTCACCATTTTCAACATCGAGTTCAATTGGGAACTCAATATTTGATGAATTACTCTCTTCGATCCATTGGCTGATACCAACATGGTTTTCTATTCGATCACTAGTATACCAACGCAGAGTCGGCAGATTCTCTGCAAAAAAAACGGCATGCTGGCCTGTACCACTACCAATCTCAAGCACATTACGGCACAGACTAAAATACGGTGATATTTCGCTCAATATGGGGACTTTATTGTTATCACATGCTTGAGAATAAGGTTTCATTAATTTGCTTTAAATTTATAGCAATAATATTTTGAATAGATAAACCCAAAGATGGCCGGATTATTTTTCAGGGTTTAAAATCTTAATTTCTCGTTGAGGGAATGGTATTTCCATATTATGTTCTTTTAGTGCATCCCAGATCATTAAAAGTAAATCTGCTCCTACACGATTTGGACCATCATCAATACCTTCCATCCAGAATTCAATCAGAATATCTACACCAGAATCCCCGAAGCCAGCTATTTCTGCATCAGGTCGCTCTTCCAAAGGAATGTCAGACCCGCTTAACACTCTTGGATGACTGGCAACAACCTCCCGTAAGACATCAAACAATTTATGTAAATCTGTTTTATAAGCGACTTGAAATTCAATCGAGTAACGCTGTTTTTTATTCTTGTGTGTCCAGTTTACGAAGTTGGTTGTTATGAATTGCTCATTAGGAACCATGATGTCTTTGCCATCAAACGTTTCTAATGTCGTAGAACGCATTTTTAATTCACGGATGATACCAGTCCGACCATCTTCAAGTTCAATGTAATCACCAACGGTGATAGATCGATCCAGCAAGATGATGATGCCCGATATAAAATTGGATGCTATAGCCTGTAAACCAAATCCAAGACCAACACCTACCGCGCCACCAAATACAGCGAGCGCTGTCAGATTAATTCCCATAACCTGAAGCAGTAATATAAATATAACGACAAACAAACACACTTCAAACAACTTAGCAAAAACTTCTCTTGTGCCAAGCTCAAGGTCTTCCTGACTGCGTATTATTTGTTGACCGACATTATTTGATATGCGACCCAACCAGAAAAGTAATGAACCGAACACAAGGACACGAGCAAGATCAAATAAACTTACCTCTATATTTCCGATTTGCATATCAATCGTATCAAGAAACGTTGATACATCATCCAACCATCCAAATACTTGCAAGATGGCTATTGGAATACCAATCCATTTAACCATTGATTTGATTATTTGCTTCTTAATAAAATGAGATATAAAGGTATAGAGTAGGACTATTACAGCTAATCCTTGCGCAACTCTCAGGAGGCCACTTTGATGTAAAACTAGTGTGCTTAACTCAACAGTAATTGCCAAGGTAAAAACAGTGAATAAAGGGAAGAGTAAATCATCTGTGTCATGTATCTTTTTTCTAATTAAATATAATGGACCTTCTTTAGGTTCATTCCTGAGTATTGGAATGTATTTTTTTAACGCTGCAGCTATCAGGTAAGCGATAGTAATAGATAAGATAATCATGCCGCACTGAACATAAAATTGCGGACTTGTTGACCAATCAAGCAAACTTAAACCAAGTTGGCTAATATAAGATTCTAGTTCGTTCATTGACATTCCGATTCAATCTCCTATGCCTTATAAGATCAAGACATCAAGAATATTTATACCATAATAAATGAAATTTTGATGTTTAATTGTAGTGGCATCAAACATAATTACTGAAGATTGAGTTACTTGGTAGACTTTAATGTTGTTATGAATTTATTTCTCCTTTCAAAAAGCATTACCTTGATTCTTGTTTGTAATACCTTACCTGTCCAACGACAACTCCCTGTATATGAACTCGATCTGCCGGATAGATCATCGGTGCCATTAATTGGTTAGCGGGTATTAATTCGACGCGATCACCATGTTTTCTTAATTTCTTTAAAGTAGCTTCTCCGTTATCGATTAAAGCAACGACGATGTCACCATTATCCGCTGTTGTTGATTCTCGGATAATCACAAGATCGCCATTAAAAATACCGGCCTCGATCATTGAATCTCCCTTCACCTCGAGTACATAACGCCCCTCCCCCATCAGCATATCTGAGAAATTTATCTCCAGCTGTTCCGGGATTGCTTCGATAGGTTGCCCGGCTGCAATACGACCCGCAAACGGTAAAATCAACAATCGTCGACTTTGTTCACCCGTTAAACGAAGACCTCGCCAACTTCTCCCCGTTCGATGTAAATGACCCTTTTCTATTAGCGATTCTACATAGCGATGCACTGTACCTTTAGATTTAATATCAAGCGATTCACCGATCTCAACTAAAGTCGGTGAATGCCCATTTTGTGTAATGTGATGTGTTATGCATTGAAGTATTTTTTCTTCTAGACCTGTCAACATACAAGGTTCTCCTTACGTTCTCTTTTACAGAATAGAGAACAATAAGAGAACTTTCAAGTATATTTTCAAATAATGTGACTTCGGTATGGATAAAGATAAGATAGAAGGAGACTAACGTTACAGCAAAGCCACTGGAGAAAAACAATAATGAAGCAGCTAATGATCCTTCTAATCTTAAATGCAGTTGGACTATATTCAATTCCAAGCTCTGCTGATGACGACATGGCTAAGGCAGTCATCGACAAAGCCATTGAGGGTGGTTTTACTGAATTGGAAAAACAAATCATTGATAAATATTTTAAGAAAATAAACACCGAAACTAACTCAAATGAAACTCAAAACAAGAAGAAAAACAAAAAGAAAGGGTTGCCACCGGGTTTAGCGAAAAAAGAGAAGCTTCCGCAAGGCTTAGCTAAACAACTGGAAAAAAACGGGACATTACCTCCCGGCTTGGCAAAACGTGATTTACCGGCTGATCTTGAGTCTGAATTGCCAGATCCCGTTGAAGGTCTGGAAAGGGCTATCGTTGATAATACTGTTGTCCTTGTAGAAAAAGCGACCGGACGAATCATTGATATCTTAAAGGATGTCGTATTAGGAAATTGAAATGAGTGATACAAAAAATAAATCTAATGATGAATGGCAACTGGAACTAAGCGATGAAGAATATGCCATCTGTAGACTAAAAGGTACTGAACGTGCATTCACTGGGGAATATAATGATTGTAAAGACAAAGGCATTTATCAGTGCACCTGCTGTGGCAGTGATCTGTTCAATTCCGATACAAAATATGAATCTGGATCTGGATGGCCCAGTTTCTGGGAACCGAATGGAGATACAATAAAGACTGAAACAGACAGTAGTTTAGGCATGCAACGCGTAGAAGTTTTATGTAAGGAATGCGATTCTCATTTGGGTCATGTATTTGAGGACGGACCACAACCTACAGGATTACGTTACTGCATAAATTCAGTTTCTTTAAAACTAAAGAAAGATTAATTTCTATTAAACTGAAATAATATATCAATAAATTTAACTAAATGGAGTATACAAATGGCGCATAGAGATATGTCAGAAATGACACGCATAGCTTTTCACCGAAATGATCTTGTTATTGAACCGACAATTTTTAATGCTGCAACTCAAATTTTAACCGGGCTAATTGCGGCAGATAAACTAAATGCCAGTAACGAAAAAGCTGTTATACAAAAATCAATAGAACTTGCACTGGAACTTGCGGTACAAACTGACAAGATGATGGAAGTAGAAGGTAGTACCAAAAGTAATGCGTTTTAAATTCTAATTTTCAGCGCGACTTACTTTGTAAGCGTTGCGACTACCGGTTGTTCCGTCACATCCTCTGATTCTGGATATGAATAGTGGCTTACAAGATTTCTACCTGCCTTTTTACTTTGGTAGAGTGATTTATCTGCTTTTTCTAATATTTCATTAATGTTGAGTGCATCTACTGGATAACTGGAGATGCCAATACTGACTGTTGAGTTAATCCGATTGCCTTCAACATCGATAGATGAGTTTTGAACAGCCAGCCTAATCCTGTTTCCAGCTTCGATAGCCTTGTCAGAACTAGCTTGTGGCAGCAGGACAACAAATTCATCACCTCCATATCTGGCAATAATATCAGAGGTTCTCAAGCAATCATGAATAATTTCTCCAAGCATAATAATTAACCTATCACCGGCCTTATGACCGAATTTATCATTTATACCCTTTAGGTTGTCCGCATCAATCACCATAATTGATAAGGGTTGTGAGTACCTCATTGCAAGCTTGGCTGCCTTGATTAACATTGTGTTAAATGAACGTTTGTTAAGTAGACCGGTCAAGTCATCCGTTTCTGACAAGGACTTAAACATCTTTCGACTATCATGAACATCTGCAGCCAACATAGTCGTGATATATGCAATCAATAAAAAGGGTGAAAACAACGTCATGATTTGACTAAAATCAATTAGTGTAAAAGGTGACTCGCTATACAATGGCAACTCAAGGTAGATATAAAATGAAGCTATCAGCCCTATTTCAAGCAGTGTGACTATTTTTCCTAAAGTAATAGCACTGGCAATAATCGCTAACAGATAAAGATTTAATAATGGGCTACTAACGCCGCCCGTTTGTAATAAAGTCCAGGAAATAAACCCAATCATTACCCATGTTTCTATTGCCAACTTCCAGCGCGTTTGTTTTGTATTAAAATTTAAATAATGAAATAAAAGTATAAAAAATGAAAAGGCTACAAGTGAAACTACCATACCAAACGGATTAGTAACTTGTGCGCCAGGTGAAACGTAGTACAGCATCACCAAGATCAATAATAGCCATTCTATCTCGGCCATACTTCTCGAAAAACTCTTTAGTTCGATTTGCTCAATATCTATTGAACCAACGATATCTGCTGTTTTCATTACTATATTTCCCTATAGCCGTTGCCTGCAATTTACCCGTGTAAATTCACGTTCCTAATCTTAGGGTAAATCGGCTATTCAGGATTTTTCTTTAATAAAAACTTGGTTTATCTATCATATTTTAAGATCTATGTTGTTGCGTATTATTCAACCAGTGCAAACCATGCAAGTTTTTCATGTAACGAAACAACATCACCAATAATGATCATACTTGGTGGTTTTATATCATTCTGCTTAGGTATATCAGGCAAGTCTTTAACCGTTGTTATATAAGTTTGTTGAACGCTGGTCGTTCCTTGTTGAATAATTGCGGCAGGTGTTGATTCCGATAATCCATGCTTTATTAATTCTCGGCTTAATATTTCGATACCATGCGTTCCCATATAAACAGCCAAAGTCTGCTGCGGCTGCACTAAAGCTGACCAATTTAAATTCATAGTGCCATCTTTAAGATGTCCAGTAATAAACAAACAGGATTGTGCATGGTCACGATGGGTTAACGGAATACCTGCATACGATGCACAACCACTAGCCGCTGTAATCCCCGGGACTATCTGGAATGGAATGTTGTTCTCAGAGAGCAAGTCTATCTCTTCGCCGCCCCGTCCAAATATGAAGGGGTCGCCTCCTTTAAGGCGCAACACACGCTTACCCTGTTTGGCGAGATCGACTAATAATTGATTAATCTCCTCTTGCGGCAGAGTATGTTTATCACGTTCTTTGCCGACATAGATACGCTCTGCATCTTTACGAACTAAATTAACAATATCTGACGCGACCAATCTGTCGTACAACACAACATCCGCTTGTTGCATTAAGCGTAAGGCTCGAAATGTCAATAAATCTGGATCTCCCGGTCCACCACCCACTAAATACACTTCGCCGCCAGACTCTATAGCGGGTGATTCAGCCGTTAGTTGTTTTTCCAGCAAGTTCAACGCCTTCTGATCCTGTCCGGCATATAACAACTCAGCAACTGGCCCTTGTAAAAGTTGCTCCCAAAATCGACGCCGTTCTTTAATTGAAGAAAACTTACTTTTAACAGTTTCCCTAAATCGAGAAATGAGGCTTGCTAATTTACCGTAGTTTGCAGGTATTAATGTTTCCAGACGTGCGCGTAATAATCGTGCCAAAACAGGCGACGCACCACCTGTTGATACGGCAATCATAACCGGGCTTCTATCGATGACAGAAGGCATGATAAATGTTCCAGCATCCGGATTATCAACAACATTAATCAGGATCTGTTTAGATTTTGCATGCCTAGCGATCTTGTTATTAAGGTCACTATCATCGGTTGCTGCAATAACTAACTCCATGAGCTCAATATCAGTTTGCTCATAGCCCCTCTCAATAATAATTATCTGCTGATCTTCGGCAAACTTTTTTAGAGCGGCGTTAATTTTAGGTGCTATCACCGTAACTTTTGCATCAGCTTTTAATAACTGTTCGGTCTTTCTTGTCGCGACATCACCTCCGCCAACGACCAAACACGGGCTATTTTGAAGTTTTAAAAATATTGGGAAATTCGCCATAACGTTGATTATTGATTAATTTCTAAAAAATATTGGATTTATTTCTGCAAATCGCCGCTACGCAGACTAAGAGGCTGAAAAAACTCAAATAATATGGGTTTCAGACAGTGTAAAAATCCATTTTCTTTATAAAGTTTCGCTGAATTCTACCGATATATGTGATTAACACTAAGTAATGATTTTAACAGTAATAAGCACAATGGCTACAAGGAGAACAATGTGGATCTAGCAACACTAATCGGCTTTCTGGTAGCTGCCGGCATCATTATGTCAGCCATCATATTGGGTGGAGACCCTATGATGTTTTTCAATATACCCTCATTGCTCGTTGTGGGCGGAGGCACTATTGGCGCCGTTTTGATGCAATTTAGCCTAGGACAATTCCTGGGTGCTATGAAGGTTGGAATGAATGCCCTGTTTAATAAAATGGCATCTCCAAAAGAATTAATTGAAACCACGGTTGATTTAGCTAATACCGCCAGAAAAGGTGGCTTGCTTGCACTTGAAGAGAAAGATACTGGCAATACATTCTTCCAGTCGGGAATTCAAATGATGGTTGATGGCCATGAACCTGATGTTGTTAGAGCCACCATGGTCAGCGATATGAATCTCACCGTTGAACGCCACGAACTTGGTCAAAAGATTTTTAAATCAATCGGTGATGTTGCTCCTGCTATGGGCATGATAGGAACGCTGATTGGTCTGGTACAAATGTTAGCCAATATGGAAGATCCTAAAACAATTGGCCCAGCCATGGCTGTCGCACTTCTAACTACGCTCTATGGTGCCGCCATTGCCAACGTTTTTGCCTTACCACTATCTGAAAAACTGGGTCTCAGGAGTGACGAAGAAAGAATGATTAAATCTATGATCATCGACAGTGTTTCTGGAATTCAGGAAGGCCGAAACCCGCGCGTTATTGAGGGCATGTTAATGACCTACCTCCCGGGTTCAGAGCGTAATATTGGCGACGAAGATGCGGAAGCAGCACCTGCTTAATTTGAAATACTTCATGGATTCCTATAATGAGTGACGAAGCACCAGCAAAAAAAGAAGAAGGCGGCGGTTCCCCAGCGTGGGTAATGACCTTTGCTGATTTGATGTCATTGCTGATGTGCTTTTTCGTATTGCTTTTGTCGTTTTCAGAAATGGATTTACAAAAATTCAAACAGATAGCCGGTTCGATGAAAAATGCCTTTGGCGTTCAACGTGAAATTAAATCTGATGATAGCCCTAGAGGTACTAGCATTATCGCACGGGAATTTACCCCCGGCAGACCAACACCGACGCTTATCAATGAGATTCGGCAGAATACAATCGATGAAACCAAGCAAACTTTAGAATTTACCGATGCGGTTACCGAAGAAAAAGATAAGGTCAACGAGAGTATAGATGCGAATCAGGATAGTGAAGGCTCTGGTAGTGAAGCCATGCAACATCAACAAAAGCAGCAACAAGCCACGGAAGCTATTAACGAAGAAAACCTTGCAATGTTATCCGATCAAGATGCTGAAAAAATGAATAGGGCCGATGAATCCGAAGACCGTTCAGATATGGGTAAGTCTCAGGAAAATGAAAAGACAATCACAGATGCGTACAAATTATTAAAAACACTCGAACCAGAAATCGAACAGGGGTTGATTGCGATAAAAACGCAAGGCAACCGAATTTTATTACGTATCAACGAAAAAGGATCTTTTCCCTCTGGTTCTTCAATTGTCAAAGGTAGTTTCCTGCCGGTGCTAAATAAGATAAGAAAATCATTAAATGATATTAATGGCAGAATCGTTGTTGCCGGTCACACTGATAACATTCCAATAAAAACAGCACGCTTTCGATCCAATTGGGAATTATCTTCATCACGTGCGGTAACTGTAGTACATGAGTTATTAGCCTTAGATACGCTTTCGCCTGACCGTTTTGTCATCGAGGGCCATGGCGATGCTCATCCAATGGTATTAAATGATACTGCTGCGAACCGATCACTTAATCGTCGTGTAGAACTTATTATTGTTCAGGGAGAACATCAGGACGAAGTAAATGAGATATCTACTGATAGTAATAATCCTTTTGCTAATGAAATTGGTGGAGATGAAACACCTGAATTAACAACTTCAGTTCAGAAGATACTAGACGATGAAATCGCTCCACCAGCGCAATCAGAAGTCGATGCCATCGATTTACAAACATTGAAAGACCGTTTTGAATCAATAAGAAAGGGCCTACAGGATTAATAAACTTCAGGAAAAAACTATGGATGATCGCAGACGATATTTTCGAATTCATGACAAAGTCTCACTCAAATACCGTGTCGTACAGGGTATCGACATTGATACAGAAATAAAACGAACAGAGCATGAACAAAATAATCTTGCTGAACTTAAAAATGCTTTTAATTGCATAACAGCAAAAATAATGCTCAAAATGGATCGCGTCGAAGAAGTCAGTCCATTAGTAGCAGAAATATTGGGATTGTTTGATAAAAAGATATCTTTGATAGAAAGTATGGTGATGCACAACGATGAGAAGGATAACTCAATTACTGAGACGCAACTCGTCAACTTAAGTGCTAGCGGGATGTCATTCGAATCAAACACACCTATCAACGAAGATGTAAACCTGAAAATGGAACTGGTTCTTTTCCCTGAATATCAATTCATACCAGTCTATGCACAAGTAGTCGATTGCAGAAAAAAAATGGATGACAACCTATACCGATTTAATATCGCTGTAGACTTTACAGGAATTTGTGAAAGCGACCAGGAAATCATTATGCAACATGTTCTCACTAGACAGGCAAAACTACTAAAAAATGAGCGACAACAGGAAATAGTTGAAGACGATGAACCTAAATTAGCAGCTAGCGGATGCTGATCAGGTTTTTGGTAAAGTAACTCCTCTTTGCCCTTGATATTTCCCTGCACGATCTTTGTAAGACGTTTCACAAACTTCATCCGATTCAATGAAGATTACTTGTGCAACACCTTCATTGGCATATATCTTTGCAGGTAATGTCGTTGTATTTGAAAACTCCAGCGTAACATGGCCTTCCCATTCCGGTTCAAGCGGAGTGACATTGACGATAATTCCGCAACGAGCGTAGGTCGATTTTCCTAAACAGATCGTCAGCACATTTCTTGGTATGCGAAAAAACTCAACCGTTCTTGCTAGAGCAAATGAGTTCGGTGGGATAATACAACTGTCGGCTTTTATATCGACAAAACTTTTTTCATCGAAGTTTTTAGGATCAACAGTTGCCGAATGTACATTTGTAAATATTTTGAATTCATCGGAACAACGCACGTCATAACCGTAGCTAGAAGTACCATAGGAGATTAACCTGTCTTCACCTCTCGTTTTAACCTGACCAGATTCAAAAGGTTCTATCATCCCCTGCTCTTGTGCCATGCGGCGTATCCATTTGTCTGATTTAACGCTCATTTAAGTTATTCTCAATTACAATTTTAGGAAATTTATTTGTGTAATCTTTCGATTGAATTGCAAGTTTTGCCGCAGTACGTCGTGCAATATCACGATAATTCATAGTAATTTCTGAATCAGGTTCTATAGCAACAGTTGGCTTACCGTTATCCACCCCTTCTCGAATACGAATATCTAAAGGTAATGAACCAAGCAGATCAACGTCATATTGTTTAGCCATTTGATCGCCACCACCGCTACCAAAGATATGCTCTTCATGACCACACTGACTACAAATATGCGTACTCATATTTTCAATGATGCCCAAACAGGCACATTTACTTTCTCAAACATCTTTAACGCCTTTCTCGCATCCAATAAGGCAATGTCCTGCGGCGTTGTCACAATCACTGCACCACTCACCGGGATTTTTTGACATAGGTCAATTGAATATCACCCGTACCCGGTGGTAGATCAATAATCAAATAATCGAGATCCTGCCAATTTGTATCATTTAATAATTGTTCTAATGCACCCGTCACCATTGGTCCGCGCCAAATCATCGGTGTGTCTTCTTCAATCAAGTAACCAATCGACATGGACTGCACGCCATAGCTAACTTTTGGTTCAACTGTCTTGCCGTCCGTCGTATCAGGCTTACCTTTAAGGCCAAGCATGCGCGGTTGGCTCGGGCCATAGATATCAGCATCCAGAATACCGACTGTGGCACCTTCAGCTTGTAAAGCCAGCGCCAGATTAATAGACGTCGTTGATTTACCTACCCCGCCCTTTCCCGAAGCCACAGCAATGGTATTTTTAACGTTAGGTAAAAGCTGCACTCCCTGTTGTACAGAGTGCGAGACAATCTTGCTGGAAACTTCAACATTGAGGTCAGAAATACCTTGTTCGCCTAGTGCGGTCGTAATCAATGTCTGTTAGTTCCTGTTTAAAACCTGCAGCAGGATAACCGAGTTGGACAGCGACTGTGACAGCACTGCCATTAATAGTGATATCTTTGACTGATTTTGAACTGATAAGATCCTCATTGCTATTAGGATCGATTATTCCGGAAAGTATTGATTCTACTTGTTCACGACTGACTGTCGACATCGACTTATAACCTTAACTATGAATTGGACGCGTATTCTACATTATTTATCGGCTTCTCTTCACGCTGCTATTGAATAATGCTACTTTAGCGCCCCGAATTTCTGTAGCCTTAATAATAATGCAAGATAAAAAACGACAAATTCTGGTTTCAAATGCCCTGCCCTATGCCAATGGTCCACTGCATATAGGTCATTTGGTTGGGTATATTCAGGCGGATATCTGGGTACGTTTCCAAAAGATGCTGGGTAATGAATGCCATTACGTCTGTGCCGATGATACGCACGGCACACCAATTATGTTACGCGCCCAGAAGGAAGGCATCACGCCTGAAGCACTAATTGAAGCAATGAGCTCAGGAGCATCAGGCTGATTTCACCGATTTTGCCGTTGCCTTTGATAATTATCACAGCACTCATTCTCCTGAAAACCAGGAATTGGCGAATACAATCTACGAAGCACTGGATAATGCCGGACACATTAATAAGAGAACCATCAAACAGGCTTATGATCCAGAGAAAAAGATGTTCTTGCCAGATCGTTTTATTCGTGGCGAATGTCCTAAATGCGGCACCGCCGATCAATATGGCGACAGCTGTGAATCCTGTGGCGCAACCTACAACCCGACAGATCTAAAGAACCCTGTCTCTGCTGTTTCTGGTGCGACACCCATAGAAAAGGAATCAGAGCATTATTTTTTCAAGCTCGGTGATTTTGAAGAAATGCTGCATAAATGGACCCGTGCGGGACATTTACAGGCGGAAGTCACTAATAAACTGGATGAATGGTTTGAAGCCGGTTTACAGGAATGGGATATCTCGCGTGATGCACCCTACTTTGGTTTTGAAATTCCCAATGCGCCCGGTAAATTCTTTTATGTGTGGTTAGATGCACCGATGGGTTATCTCGCCAGTTTTAAAAACCTGTGTGATAAAACCAATTTAAATTTTGATGATTGGTGTAAAGCTGGAAGTGATAAAGAAATGATTCACTTTATCGGTAAAGATATTATTTATTTCCATGCACTGTTTTGGCCTGCCGTTTTAGAAGGTAGTGGTTTTAGAACACCTTCGGCTGTTTATGCGAATGGTTTCCTGACAGTTGATGGCCAAAAGATGTCTAAGTCGCGGGGTACGTTTATCAAAGCACGTACATATTTGAATCATTTAAACCCTGAATACCTACGTTATTACTTTTCAGCCAAACTCGGCTCTGGTATCGATGATATTGACCTTAACCTAGAAGACTTTAGTGCCCGAGTTAATTCTGATCTGGTTGGTAAAGTCGTTAACATCGCCAGTCGTTGTGCAGGCTTTATTAAGAAACGTTTTGATGGACAGCTTATCAGAAACAGTTCACGATCCTGAATTATATGCAGCGCTTGTTGCAGCAAATGAAAGTATCAAAACTGCCTATGATAGATACGGGAATATTCCCGAGCCATGCGCGAAATCATGACCCTGGCCGATAAAGTGAATCAGTATATTGATGATCACAAACCGTGGGTTATTGCCAAAGAAGATAATAGCGACGACAAATTACAAGCTGTTTGCTCTATGGGCATTAATTGTTTTCGTTTATTAATGCTGTATTTAAAACCGGTATTGCCGGTAATGGCAGAAAAAGCTGAAGCATTCCTGAATATCGAAACTATGCATTGGCATGATGCTGACATTGCATTGACGAATCACAAGATTAATAAATTCAAACCGCTGATGACGCGTATAGAAAAAGAGAGTATTGAAGCCATGATTGAAGACAGTAAAGAAGATCTGGAAGCAACACCGAATGAAACTGTAGTAACCGGACCACTTGCAGATGATCCTATCGCCGATGAAATCTCTTTTGAAGATTTCATGAAAGTCGATTTACGCATTGCCAAGATCGTTAAAGCAGAGCATGTCGTAGGGGCTGATAAACTATTACAGCTGACATTGGATATTGGTGGTGAAACACGTAACGTTTTTGCCGGCATCAAATCGGCCTATGCACCGGAAGAATTGGAAGGGAAACTCACAGTGATGGTAGCAAATCTGGCGCCCAGAAAAATGCGCTTTGGCCTATCTGAAGGCATGGTGCTGGCGGCAGGTCCCGGCGGGAAAGATCTCTTTATTCTACATCCAGAAGACGGTGCAGTACCGGGCATGAAAGTGAAGTAAATCAATACTTGTTGTAGCGTCTTAAAAATCCGATACTCGTTTAATGAGTGACCTATTCGGATTATTATTCAGTACCGCATTGGTTAATAACCTTGTATTAACCAATCTTGTTGGCCTAGACCTGCAAGTTGCTGCCAGTCAACGCATGAATGCTGCCTGGCTGGTTGGATTAGCAACTATTTATTGTCTGGCGATTTGTCTACCCGCTGTTTATCTGGTCGATCATCTGATCATCATTCCATTATCATTACAATACCTCGATATCTTGTTTTACCTTATGTTGTTCATTGTTGTTGTATTATCTTCTCAACGGTTAATGCATCAACTCCTACCTCTCATTCACAAGCAAATCGATGCCTTGGTTCCTGTCATATTAATCAATTCAATCTTGTTGGCTGTTATCTTATTATCTCAGGAACAAAACCATTCTTTTTTTGGCATTTTGCTATATGGTATTTTCACGGGCATAGGTTTTTTGTTCTTGCTATTAGTCTTAACCTGCTTACGCGAACGTATTGAAAATAATAACGTGCCATTACCTTTTCGAGGCTTACCCATATTACTCATCACACTGGGAATATTTTCAATGGGTATTATGGGATTGGCAGGTTTAAAATGAGTATTTCATTTTTAATTGCATTATTACTCGTCATTCTCATCATCGTAGTTATTGGATACCTTTCATCAAACCAAGATACAAACGCATCACAACAAACACACTATCAAGACATTGAATCGATTGAGGATCTCTTGCCGCAAACACAATGTGGCGATTGTGGCTTTAATGGTTGCCGACCTTATGCGGAAGCCATTGCAAATCATATAGCAGATATTAACCGCTGCTTACCAGGTGGCAATGAAACCGTAAAAGCATTGTCATTAAAAACAGGCTTAGTCATGAAGCCACTCTATAAAACAACAGATAAATACGCTGTACCTCGACTCGCCTTTATCGAAGAAGAACATTGCATCGGTTGTGTTAAATGTATTACCGCTTGTCCTGTCGATGCAATCATCGGTGCGCCAAAACAAATGCACAGTGTCATTGATGCCTATTGCACGGGTTGTGAACTATGTATCGCACCATGTCCAGTTGATTGCATCACCATGGTATCTGCCCCTTAATCAGATGCAGACCTCTTCGCCACATACTCACTCTAAAAATGCCATCGCAATTATTATGCAAAAAGTGTTGTGTGCATTGATCCCAGGAATATTACTCAGTACGTATTTTTTTGGAGTAGGTGTTCTAGTCAATTGTCTATTAGCTGTCACCTTTGCATTACTACTTGAGGCGCTTGTCTTAAAGGTTCGTCAACAAGCGATTCGTCCTGTCATTACAGACGGCACAGCTATAATCACAGCTATTCTTTTTGCACTGACCATTTCACCCTATACGCCTTGGTGGGTATCCTTCACTGGGATAGCATTCGCAGTGGTTATTGCTAAGCATCTCTTTGGCGGACTTGGCAACAATCCTTTTAACCCTGCCATGGCCGGTTATGTCTTTGTACTCTTATCATTTCCAGTGCACATGGCCTATTGGCCTGACTTAAGTGGATTTGCAGAGCAGGAATTAACCATCGTGCAAAATATCGGCATTATTTTTTCAGGACTACCAGCCGAATTAGATGCAGTAACAGGTGCCACACCGTTGACCAATATGAAGTTAGAGTTAGGTCTAATGACCATGGTGTCTGAAATTGAATCGAATCCACTATATGGTTCATTCGGTGGCAAAGGTTGGGAGTGGATTGCACTAGCTTATCTTGCAGGTGGACTATTTTTAATTTTCAATAAAGTCATTCGTTGGGAAATCCCACTATGTGTTTTGGGCAGTATCTTTAGCATCAGCCTGATGTTTAACTTTATCGACAGCGATGTCTATCCATCTGCACTATTCCACTTATTTACAGGGGGCACGATGTTGTGTGCATTTTTTATTGCCACTGACCCCGCCAGTTCATCAACCACACCAAAAGGAAAAATTATCTACGGTGTTGGTGTAGGTTTATTTATTTATATTATCCGTACCTGTGGTGGTTACCCGGACGGTATTGCCTTCGCAATCTTGATTATGAATGGACTCGTCCCATTGATTGATTACTATACCCGCCCCAAGGCATTGGGGGAAAAATGAATTCAGAAACCAATTCATTTAAACAGAAACTGATTAAGCTATTGCCTTTATTACTCATCAGCATCGTCGGTGTTACCGCGCTGTTTGTCGTCAATGAATTTACTAAAGATAAAATCAAACTCAATAAACAAATAGCGGCACTAGCAATCATCAACGAAGTACTGCCACTTGAATACGATAATGATTTATTCACCGATAAAATAAAACTCGATGTGTCTGACAAGATTAACAATACAGGCAGCATCAGCGTTTATAGGGCCCGATTAAATAATCAACCGGTTGCGGTCAGTCTGATGCCGGTTATTACAAAAGGCTACAACGGCAATATTAGTCTAATTATCGGAATACGTTATGATGGAGCGTTAACAGGCATCAGAGTCCTGCAGCACAATGAAACAGAGGGCTTTGGCGGCCAGGTACATCAGGATAAAACAAATTGGTTGCAGAACTTCAACAACACATCGATCTTCGCCTTACCTGAAAAAAAATGGGCTATAAAAAATGATGGTGGTGAATTCGATCAATTAAGCGGCGCGACCATTACCTCAAGAAGCATAATCAATATAATCTACAAAACACTCGAATACTATTTGGAATACCGAGATAAATTTTATGAAAATTAATAACGCACAAAAGAAATTCTTACGTCAATCAGCGCATCATTTAAAACCCGTCGTATGGGCAGGGCAACATGGCATCACCAAAGCGCTTATAACAGAAATTGAAGAAGTCTTAGAACGTAATGAACTGATAAAAGTTAAATGTCGTTTAGGTGAACGTGAAGAACGCGATGCAGGCATCAAAAAGATATGTGAAGATACGGGAGCTGAATTAGTTCAGCGTATTGGGAATATCGTAACGCTTTATAAAATGAATAGTGAAAAGCCAGTTATTAAACTACCTTAAGCACTTTTAATTCCGGTTTAACCAAACAACTAATCCTTGTGCATTTAAGTGCAGATCCATTTTTAATATTTCGTGAACCTGTGCTGAATCAATGCCCGGTACAATCTTGTTTAATTGGACACTTTCTTTTTTGAACATTACCTCTTCTATTTTTTCTGTTGGGCTTGATGCATTACGATTAGCCTGTGCTACCTCACAATAATAAGATATGCGTTGACGCAGTTTCTCAGCGTAATTCTTTGGGTTCTCTAATAGACCAAAATGAGTCAGGTATAGTCGTTCAGGATTATAACTCATTAATAAATTTATCGAATTTATCAACTTTTCAGGTGAAAACTGTACTGGTGAAGTCGTTGGAATGATATGTCTCGAATCTGAACCAATCATTTCCCGATATGAAACACCGAAAGTATCGCCAGTAAACCAGCCTTTACTTTGTTCATCCCAAATACAAATATGGTGCTCAGCATGTCCTGGCGTATGACGAATATGCAGTGTTCTACCGGCCAGATCAATTTCCATATCATCTTCAGCTTCTACTATCCTGTTTTTTGAAACGGCAATGAGCTCACCATAGAGGGCGTCATATTTTTCTTGTCCATAGACATCAATGACGCCTTTCATTAATCTAGATGGGTCTACCAGATGTCTTGCGCCTCTTGGGTGAACTATCAATTCTGCATTAGGAAATATTTCCATCATGCTGCCTGCTCCACCAGCATGATCAAGATGAACATGTGTTGGAATCACATAGCGAACTTGCGATGGCGGTATATTTTTTTTATCCAGTAATGTTAATACTCTAGAAAGGCTATGATTAGTAGCAGTTTCAATGATGGCAATCTCTTCATTATGTTCAAGCAGATAAATCGCTGCCATATTTGGTCGAATATACCCCGAGTCTATACAGCTTATCCGATGATCATAATGACTAAATATTTCTTCAGTCATAAGTTTATGCTATAGAAATTATGCAGAACTTGTTCACTTACTTTTTATCAATGTTGAGAAAGCCGAATACCTACCCTGTTAGAAAATTCAGTGATTTTTCTGATATTTCACTTCCTATCTAGGTAAAAAGATAAAATCCTTGATATAACGAAGGTTAAGATTCGCACAAGTAGCTCTATTCTGAAATTCATCGGCTGAGAACTTTGAAATATTCGTAAGTACTCCGTCCATAAGGAAAAAACCATCGTAGTTTAGATCCTTTAAGAGTGAAAGCACCATTGATTCTTTTTCTTGTAAACGGAAGTGCTCTATCTCGACAAACAGATTAGGTCGGTGTGTCTCGATAGTCTTAAGTGAACCTTTAAGCACTGCCAGTTCGTGGCCTTCTGTATCAATTTTTATAAACCCGATTTCACCCATATCTAAATCATCAAGGCGATGCCCGGGAACTTTGACAGTAGTGTGCTCCACCGTTTCGTCCATTTTACAGTCAATGGCAGCTCCGTTGGACGTCCACCCCTTAGAACTACGCCATACAATCAGCTCAACATCACCACTTATTTCTGTTATCGCAGCTTGTTCCAATTTGACGTTTTTATCGATGACGTGTTTAAGAACTCGATACGGGTAAGGATTAGGTTCGAATGCGTAGACAGCCTGTGAATAGCGAGAAAGATAATATGTAAACATACCCAGGTTTGCGCCTACATCAATACTAGCTCTGTTAGGCATACATAGGAATTTTAACAATCCCATCTCAATATTCTTGTGAGCCATGTAATTGTATGAACGGTAACGATAATAACTTCGAAATGGCATGTAGCGGTATTTTAAATCGAGAGTAAAGTTATTAATTACATCTCGAAAATTTTTATTGGGCAATTCGCTCATCAGTCCATAGCTCCACAATGAATTTACAACGCCATTTTAAACATCTAAAGACAACAAGCAATCATATCAAGTTTTCACTGGTTGAAATTAAATTTCTTATCCAACATAACAAAGACATTCTAAACCCTAACTAGGAGCTTATCTAAAAGAAACCCCGGAAGGATGCGTTTAAAGAACGCAAATAAATAAGTTGGGAACGTCACATAGTAACGCGCCTTTGGATTATCACTTTCCAATGCATGAACCACTTTCTTAAGTACTGCCTCAGGGCCTAATGAAAACGGAACGGTATAGTCATCGCCGTTTAATTCATTTTCTATCTTGGCATAGCCTTCTTTGAAATAGCTATGTTCTTTGTTAACCACTGCTTGAAAATTATTAAGTGCGTTATTTCTAAAATTACTTGTTATTGGACCGGGTTCTATCAAACTGACCTTAATGCCCGTATCGCTCAGTTCATAACGCATCGCATCGCTTATTGCTTCCAGTGCATATTTTGATGCGCAATAGGGCCCGCGAAATTTCATTGTTATGAAACCTAACACCGAACTGATTTGTATTATGCGACCAGCATGTTGTTTGCGCATTACAGGAATAAGCAGGTTGGTTAATTCCTGAGTACCAAAGATATTAGTTTCAAATTGATCGCGTAATGCCATTACCGGAATATCTTCCATAGCACCGGTCAGACCATAGGCAGCGTTGTTGACCAGCCCGTAGAGTTGTCCGTCTGTTTTGCTTAATAGTGTTACAACAGCGGCTTGAATAGATTTAGTATCGGCAAGATCGAGCATAATCGCTTCGAAACCTGCTTTACTTAATGTATCAATATCTTCTTGTTTTCTTGCAGTAACAAAAACATTAAAGCCACGTTCTTTTAGTCCATCAGCAATACAGCGTCCAATGCCCGATGAGCAGCCCGTGACGAGGATATGTTTCATGTGACGAGATCACCGTCTGCAGCCTTACTTGTCTTTTTGAACAATCGATTACGTATATCATCTGCAATCAAATAGAAACACGGTAAGGTTAATAATATCAGTATGGTAGCAAACAACAATCCAAAGCCAAGGCTAACTGCCATGGGAGACAGGAATGCCGTTTGACCAGTTGCAAAAAAGATTAGCGGTGATACGCCTAAGAATGTCGTAATAGTCGTTAAGATAATCGGCCTGGCTCGCACCTTGCCTGCCTCAACAATAGCAGTAATTCTGTCATTTCCTTCACTTCTAAGTCGTTTAATAAAATCTACCATAATAAGTGAATCGTTAACGATAATCCCTGATAAGGCCAACATTCCCACTGCTGATAGAAACTGGATATTGTAACCAAACACGGCATGTCCAATAACAACACCAATGAATCCAAACGGAATAGCGAACATAACAACCAGCGGGTCAATCAATGATTTAAAAAGCGCCGTCAACATAAAGAAGATAACCGCAAGTGCAATGATTAAAGCTTGATTCATGCCTTTGAATGAGTCTGCTGCTTTTTTCTTTTCGCCTAAAAATAATAACGAATAGGGACGTTTATCTGTAGTTTTTCCAAAAACATCGTTGATCTGTGCTGTTACTACGCTCGGCGTCGTAATCGTCGTATCAACATCAGCAGTAATCTTTGCCATACGCTGTGAATCACGTCGACGTATTTGATTTAAACCACGGCCAATACTAATATCGGCCACATCGTTTAAATAGACTGTTTGACCTGTTGCAAGAATAATGGGCAGGCTATTTAAACTCGTCGATTGTTCGCGCATTGATTCTGGATAGATAACTCGCACGGGCAAACGTTTGTCTTTCCAGGTGACATGAACTACTTCATTGCCAAGATAACCACTACGAACAGCAGTAGCCAATTCATTCTGTGTTAAACCGAGACGTTTACCACGTTCATTCAACTGGTATTTATATTCCAATTTCCCCGGTTCTTGATCATGCACGACATCGTTTACGCCGGGCATGCGTTTCATATAGTCACTTATCTCAACGGCAGTTTTATGCAGTACATCAAGATCAACACTGACGATACCGAGTTCAATATCATCACCTGCTGGCCCCGCATTTGGTTTCAGAATACTTAGGCGATCTACGCCGGGCACTTGTAATAAATCCTTTCTGATTACATTAATGATTTCATCTGCACTTCGAGTCCGTTTGCCACTCATATTAAAATCAAAACTGACTATAGGTGTTACCCATTCTTCAATAAAGCTAGCAGGCACTGGTTTATGTAAGTCGACAACAAACTGCAAAATATTACTTCCTGTTTTACTTCGGTTTGGATCAATGACACTAACTCCAACGTTAGTTAGCAAGGTTAGCAACTCATCTTCCGTCATTAGCTTATTGACTCTGTCTTCGAGTTCAACTGCCAACTCAAGAGTATCTTCAAGACTGTAGGTATTAGGTGCTTCTATATTGACAAAGAACTGTCCTATTTCGACATCACCAAATAGCTGAAAGGGTAAGCGGGTACTTGCATAAGTAAGACTGACAGCCAAGGCACCAATACTAAGTGCTGCAACAAAATAACGATTCATTGCCGACCAATGTAATAATCGAGCGTATCTATTTAAAAGATAAGTCCAATTAAACCGTGGTTTCTTTTTTTCAAGTTTCAGGATATGGCCTGCGTGTGAAGGTAATACGACAAATGCTTCAAGAAGAGACCCGACGAGGGCACAGCAGACAACAACCGGAATCACTTTTATAAAAGCACCCAATATTCCTCCAATAGCAAACATGGGTAAGAATGCAGCAATGGTTGTTAATGTTGAGACTACTACAGGCCAAAAGACCTCTTTTGCGCCTAATGAAGATGCTTCTATTGGAGACATCCCTGCTTCAATATGCCGATAAACATTCTCAGTAACGATGATTGCATCATCGACAATCATTCCCAATACGATTAAAAATGCAAACAAAGAGACCATATTGATCGTGTAATCGAAATAATAAAGCAAAATGACGGCGAAGAGGAATGAGACAGGTATTCCAAAAGCGGTGATTGCCGCTATACGAAAATTTAATAATAGATATAAAGAAATCAAAACCAATATTAGACCAATCAAGCCTGAAGACTTAACCAGATTTAAACGCGTTTTCACATAGATAGATGAATCAGTGTGATATCCAGCATTAATACTCTCGGGCAATTCCTCACTTAAATCATCAGCCAATGCACGTATTTTTTCTGAGATACGTATCGTTGATGCCTCAGCTGTTTTGGTTACTGTTAAATTAACCGAGGGCTTCCCATTAAATCGCGCGTAAGTTTCTGCTTCCTCAAAACGGCGAACTACTTTGGCAACGTGGCCCAATTTTAATTCACCACCTTTGGCATTCGTCCGTAAAACTATTTGTTCAATATTCTCCGGTTCAGGTTTGACACCTTTCCCTCTTAAACGTATATCACCTTCATTAGATTTTATTGAGCCACCAGGTTGATCAATTAGATTATTTCTCAGTGCATTATTAACCTGTGTCAGTGGGATATTAAGTGCTGCCAATTCATGTGGATTGATTTCAACCCAGATCTCCCAGTCGCGTTCACCCGCCATGCCAACACTGGCAACACCTTTAATCTTCTGCATCTTTCTACGGGCTTTTTCTGAATACTCATACAAGTCAGCTTTGGACAAGTTGCCAAAAAGTGTAAGTGTAATTACCGGAAAGCGAGTACGGATACGATTTAATTCTGGTTCTTCAGCTTCATCAGGTAAATCATCAACGCGATCGATTAATGTCCTGGTATCACGCATAAAGTCATCCACGTTTGAACCCGATTTTAACTTTATATAGATACTGGAAAGGCCTTCCTTGCTCGTTGAGTGAATATAATCAATATCTTGACTGTCTTCGAATTCTTCTTCGATTGGCAAGGTTACTTGTTGCTCTACTTCTGCTGGTGAGGCACCTTCATAGATGGTTTGAATGCTGATCAAATCAAGATCCACAACCGGAAATATTTCCTGTGGTAAACCGCGCCAGGCAAACACACCCATTATTAAAATAATAAAGAGACTTAGATTAATTAATAATGGATTCTTAAGTGAGAAACGAATGAGTGGCATGATTAAATATTAAACAGACCTAACTACTTTTTAAGGAATGATAACGGCTTGTCCATCAGCCAAACTGGAAACATCCTTGCTAATTATGGTACTACCAGATTCAATCCCGGCAATAACTTGAACATCCTTATATCGCTCAATCAACTTGAGCGTTCTTTTAACCGCATGGTCATCAATTACTTCGAAAACGTAAGACTGTCCATCTTCATACAAGATAGCGCTAATAGGAATAACATTTGCGGCTTTATAAAAATTCCCAGGCAATTGTGCTACGGCTAATTGACCTGCAAACAACCCATCTGATGGCAGACGTATTTTTAATGCATGGGTATTTGTTTCAGAATCAGGAGCAACAGCTAGCGAAATTATCTGACCTTCTCTTTCATCACTATCGGTAGTTACTTTTATATTTTGACCTAACTGTAGCTGTGCAGCTGATGTCCCGGTTATCTCGAGATTCAAGTCAAGTTTATCGACTTGGACAATCTCAAGTGCCGCCTGTCCCGGCGAAACATAATCACCGACTTCTACATAAACATCATTAACTGTTCCACCAAATGGAGATATTAATTGAGTGCGTTTGAGGTTTCTCTCTGCTTTATTGAGACGAGCCTGCTCTATCATCAGGCGAGAGCGGGCTGAATCTACACTGTGTTTGAGACGCGCCTCTTCTGCTTGTTGTCGATATAGTGCTTGTAGTGCCTGATCGTAGTTTGATTTAGATGCAAGTGAGTCTCGTCCCAGTTTTTTAATTCTAGCAACTTCCTGTTCTTGTAATTCACGCTCTCGTTGCATCAATTCCAATAATCGAGAATCTCGTTCGATGGCGGCACGTTCTGTTTTCAATATAGCTGTTGTTTCCTCTACAGCGTCAATGAAATCACCCGATTCAATACTAAGCATTTGACTATTTTCTGCAACATATTGACCCGCTTCAACAAAACGCCGGTCTATTTGCCCGGAAACCTGAAAATGAAGGCGTGATTTTCGAGCCGGTTGCAATTTCCCCGTGACTTCTGTGATAGGCTGAATATCAATTTGCTCCACAATATCGATATTTACTGTGGGTGGAGGCAAAGACTGAAGTTCGGCGTGGGTATTAGGCCTCGTCCAAAATAAGGACACTACTATCAGTATCGAAACCGCACTTATAAAGAGTATTCTCATCAGATTAATTTTTTTGAACTACTTGATTTTAAGCAAAAATAGCCGCAATTAAGTCTTTGACAATGATATTGAATAAAAATTTGAAGATAAAACCATTGTATGCGATTTTAGACACTATAAACTAGACAAATAATTATAAATACACGGAATGGAATGAAGCTTGTACTGAACAAATTGATCGTTTTAATCGGTGCCAGTGTGATGTCGCTTGGACTGACACCGGGAGCATTTGCTGAAGTACTGGGCGGCGATTATACCAGTTTACTCTGCCCGATATCGCTGGGGATTCCTGAGAGACCCTATGTTGATGCCGAATTAGCCGAAGGCGATACTTTCATGACCGCAGACGAAGCAGACCTAATCGAGCATGGAATTTCTACTCTAACGGGTAGTGCTGAAATAACTCGAGATATACAACAAGTCACCGCTGATAAAATTATATATAACGAACCGAAGGATACTGCAGATTTAACAGGTGACGTTAACTATTGGGATGCCGATCTCTTTCTGAACAGTAACGATGCCTTTTTAAAATTTGATAATGGGGTCGGTGAATTTTCCTCTGCGGACTATATTTTAAAAGAGAGTCGTGGCAGAGGTAAGGCTGAAAAACTAGTGCTAGATATAGGCAACCGAACGGATATGGAACAGTTGGAGTATTCGACTTGTGATCCCGAAGATCGGTTTTGGAATTTTACGGCCAGCAGTCTCACTTTGAACCATGAAGAAAATTACGGTAAGGCGCGAAATGTCATCCTGAAAATTAAAGATATCCCTGTATTCTATACACCCTACATGTCTTTCCCGCTTAGTAAAGAACGTAAAAGCGGATTTCTCACACCTAGTTATGGCGTAACTAATAGGAATGGTTTTGATTTCCGTACGCCATATTATTGGAATATCAAACCCAATATGGACGCCACAATAACACCTCGCTTATTAACCGATAGTGGTGTTATGGCTATGGGTGAATTTCGCTATTTACATAGCCGTGGTAGTGGTGTAATAAATGCTGAGTACTTACCCAGTGACAATGGTAGGGGTGACAAACACAGAAACTTTATTGACCTAGAACTTAACCAACAATTTGCAAGTACTGGTAATTTATTCGCCACCTATAGCAGAGTATCAGATAAATTTTATTTTGAAGATTTTGGCAGTCAACTGAGTGTAACCAGCACCTCTTTTCTTGAACAACGAGCAGATATAACTTACTCAGGTACAAATTGGAATTTACTAACGCGTATTCAAAACTTTCAAACTGTAAACCGTAGTATTCCAAATTCCTCTAGACCTTATAAACGCTTACCCCAATTTGTTTTTAACTATAATTCTCCTTCTGCAAATAACGAGATTAATTATGGGTTAAGAAGTGAAGCCGTTTACTTTGATAAAGGTAATAATATTGTTATCAACAATGGCATCCAATCTAATACGAATGTAAACGGCTTACGCCTAGCTTTAAACCCATATGTAAGTTTTCCGATGTCATCTGAGGCTGGATTCTTAATACCAAAACTAAAGTTTAATTACACGCGATATGCCTTAGAGGACAATGCGTTATTTAAATCCAGTCCAGAACGGTTAATACCCAGTTTCAGCCTAAATAGCGGCGTCTTCTTAGAAAGAGAAACCAATCTATTTAAAACTGATTTTATACACACACTTGAACCTCGATTATTCTATTTATTTACTCCACATGATGGCCAGGAAGACTTACCTGTTTTTGACACTGGACAATATACTTTCTCATTTGCTTCTTTATTTTATGAAGATCGATTTAGCAACACGGATAGGGTTGGTGATGCAAATCAAATGACCTTGGCAATCACGTCTCAACTTATTAACCAAGAAACTGGTGTGAATATAGGTAGTGTGAGTCTTGGTCAAATATTTTATTTCAGAGATCGCAAAGTCAACCTCCCGGGTGTAAATGACCGAGACGAGGACAGCTCTGCTTTTGTAGCAAATACTAGGACCACTATCATTGATGATTGGAATATTGGTGGTGATATTCAATGGAACCCTAATAATTCTAAACATACAGAAAGAATTACTGCGCACGCAACATACAACCCAAGTCCGGGCAAAGTCGTAAATTTCGCATACAGAGTCATACGTGATGTCGCGGATATAGAACAAAGCGATATATCACTTCGTTGGCCCTTTAGAAAAAACTGGAGTGTTGTTGGCCGCTGGAACTATGCCGTTCCTGAAGGTCGCTCATTGGAATTATTTGGTGGAATTGAATATGAGGATTGTTGTTGGGGCGTACGTGCAGTAGCCAGACGCTTTCTAACAAGTGTTGATGGCGAATTTGATACCGGTATTTTCTTGCAAATGGAACTAAAAGGACTAGCAGGAATAGGTAAAAAGACAGTAGACTTCCTAAAACAACAGATCCCCGGTTACCAGAGTGAATTTTAGACTTTCCCAGATTAAACCCCGACATTTTATGTTGGGGTTACTAGCCCTATTGTTAATTCAGTCAAATGGCCATGCATATGTACCACTTGACCGTATCGTTGCCATAGTCAATGACGACGTGATTATGCAAAGCGAACTAGAAACAAAGATACGAACTGTACGTGGTCAATTACAACAACAGGGGACTCAGCTACCCCCTGCATCTATTCTCGAGCGTCAGGTATTGGATAAAATGGTTCAAACCCGTATCCAATTACAGATAGCTAAAAGAACTGGTGTCAAGGTTGATGACGAGTCACTAAATCGAACTATCAGTAATATCGCCGCCGAAAACCAAGTATCACTGAGTCAATTTCGCGAGATCCTGGAAAAAGATGGATACAACTACGAACAGTTTCGAGAAGACATTCGTAATGAAATAACATTGAGCCAATTACGCAAACGACAAGTTGATAATCGTATTATTGTCACTGAAAAAGAAATTGATAACTTTCTGGTAAATCAGGAATTTCAGGGAGCGACTCAAACCGAAATCCAAATTTCTCACATATTATTAGCACTACCTTCGGGCGCTACATCTGATGAAATAGCACAAGTGCGTCAAGTTGCTAGTCAAGTTCGTGAGGATCTTTTGTCCGGCGCAGATTTTACCGAAACTGCGAGAACTATTTCTGACGGAGGCAATGCAGAAAATGGCGGCGATTTAGGCTGGCGTAAACTGGAAGATGTGCCATCGTTATTCGCTGACTATATCCCCGACATGGAAAAGGGAGATATTAGTGAGTTAATTCAAAGTCCTAGTGGTTTTCATATTATTAAGATATCTGACATCAGAAGTGATGAGAAAAATATCGTTCAGCAAACGCATGCAAGACATATATTAATAAAACCAGACGATCTGATTACTAGCAAACAAGCACGGGCAAAAGCCGAAAAATTAAAGGTTCGCATAGAAAACGGCGACGACTTTGCATTATTAGCTAAAGGTAACTCTGATGATCCAGGGAGTGCTATTAAGGGCGGAGATCTAGGTTGGCAAACACCCGGTGCTTTAGTGCCGGAATTTCAAAAAATGATGGATAGTACGGAGCCAGGTCAAGTTAGCAAACCGTTTAAAACTGATTATGGATGGCATATCCTTGAGGTGCTAGAACGTCGAGAATACGATAATAGCGAGAGCGTAAAACGTGGGAAGGCCAGATTTGCTATTAGAAATCGAAAACTGGAAGAGGCAATGCAATACTGGACTAGACAACTTCGAGACGAAGCTTATGTCGAATATCGTCTAGATGAAATATGAGAAAAAAAAACCGCGTATTTTAGTGTCGAGCGGTGAGCCTGCTGGAATTGGTCCAGATCTAATAGTAAAACTAGCCCAAACTGATTATCAAAATGACCTGACTATTATTGGTGATCCTGAACTACTTATAGAACGCGCAAAACATTTATCTCTCCCCTTGGAAATTAACGCGGTATCAAATGCTAGTGAATCTCATCATTCACATAAACCTAAATCATTAAAAGTCATTCCGGTTAAATTAAAAGCGGCTTCTGTTCCAGGCACGCTGGATACTCGTAATGCAAACTATGTCCTTGAATTACTTGATATAGCATCTCGTGAATGTTTATCAAGAAATTATGATGCCATTGTTACCGCGCCCATTCAAAAATCTATTATTAATGATGCTGGCATAAACTTTAGTGGTCATACCGAGTATTTTGCTATGCGGTGTGGTGTTGCGTTACCAGTAATGTTACTTGCCTGCTCGGAATTACGTGTAGCATTGGTTACAACTCATTTAGCCTTACGCGACGTTCCGGATGCAATAACGTCAGAAAGAGTTGAAAAAACTATCAGTATTGTTATCGATGAGATGCAGCGACGATTCGGCATTAAAAACCCTAGAATTACTGTTTGCGGCTTAAACCCCCATGCTGGAGAAGGCGGACACCTTGGAAGCGAAGAAATCACAATAATCTCACCCGTAATAGACAAATATAAACAACAAGGACACGCAATCAACGGACCGTTACCCGCTGACACTGCTTTCAGGTCTGACATACGAGATAATACAGACGTGTTTATTTGTATGTACCATGATCAAGGACTACCTGTACTCAAAACACTTGGGTTTGGAGAAGCCGTCAATATCACACTTGGTCTACCCATCATAAGAACATCTGTGGATCATGGAACTGCACTGGATCTTGCCGGGACGGGTAAAGCCGAATGTGACAGTCTATTAGCCGCAATAAACATGGCAAATGAATTAGCACGACATCAGTTAAACTCAGTAGCCATAGTTAATTCACCTGAAATTGTAGATGAACTCTGATAATCATCGTGCTCGAAAACGTTTCGGTCAAAACTTTTTACATGACCAGACAATAATTCAGCGTATCGTTGACACTATAAATCCTCAAGCGCATGACCATATTATCGAAATTGGCCCTGGGAAAGGTGCGCTAACATTACCCTTACTTAACCGTATAGAAAAACTTAATGTTATAGAAATAGACAAAGATCTGGCTGCTGCACTAAGGACTAAATTCGAAGATAAAAAGCGTTTAACGATCCATGAGACAGATGCGTTAAATCTGGATTTCAATTCATTTGAGCATACCGATTTACGCATTGTAGGAAACCTACCCTATAACATCAGCACACCTATTTTATTTCACCTATTGAAATACAGAGAAAGTATTAAAGACATGACCTTCATGTTACAAAAAGAGCTTGTCGATCGGATATGTGCGAACAGTGGAAACAAGCAATATGGGCGCTTATCAATAATGGTGCAATATTATTGCGATGTTGAGTCACTTTTTATAATTAAACCAGAGGCATTTACACCCAGTCCAAAGGTTGACTCAGCAATTGTAAAATTAACTCCCCATCCTCATCCAAGATATGAGTTGTCAGATCATGAGAGCCTAAAAATCATTGTTAGGGAATCTTTCTCTCAGCGACGAAAGACTATACGAAATGCGCTAAGAAAATACCTAGATGAATCAGCTATTAGAAATGCCGGTATCACGCCAGAAAATCGTGCTGAAAATTTAGAAGTTTCCGACTTTGTAGCACTCGCAAACTGCTACCACCATATGAAAATCAACACCTTATAAACCTGTGGATAACTCTGTGAATGCTTTCTAGTCAAATTATCGTCACTAACCACTTCTCATTTTATTAAAATTAGCTTAAATATTAATATAAATTGATAATTTATATTATATTCATGAACTTACACCTATAACAAAGGCTTTCAGGCGCATAGGCCTTATTTCTTATTAAAGGCCAATTGTAGCATCAAAATCTGTGCATAAATTTTAAATATTGATGAATTTGTATGGCTAATTTACAGCAGTTGGCTGCCAAGTAAGTATTCACCGACCTGCTCTGCTTTTTCATCTCTATGGTTTATACTCTGTCGTCGATATTGATGCTAACCACAATAAATAATTGAAAAACATCCTAACTACATTCAGTTCAAGAATTGATGCATTTACCGAATATACCGGGAAATGCACATCATGGTTGATAATCATCCTTGTTTTGCTGGTTGGCTATGACGTATCTATGCGTTATCTATTTCGAAGTGGTTCGATAGGAATACAAGAACTGGAATGGCATCTTTTTTCAATCATTTTTTTAATTGGTGCAGCTTATACCCTGAAACATGATGAACATGTTCGCCTCGATATCTTATACAGAAGTAATTTATTAACTGATAAACATCGTGCCTGGATTGATGTGTTTGGCGCTTTATTTATCCTCATCCCATTTTGTTTATTAATCATCATAAGTGCTTGGCCTTTTATTTCTCAAGCCTATATTCATAATGAAGCTTCACCCGACCCAGGTGGTTTGCCTTTGCGTTGGTTAATTAAATCAATGATCCCTATAGGTTTTTGCTTGGTATTAATTCAAGGCATTGCAGAAACCATAAAAAAACTGACACTAGCGCTGGATAAAAGCCAATGACAGTGTGGATCATCATGATGTTTGTTGCCCTCATGGTCTTGTTGCTAATGGGCTACCCTGTTGCCTTTACCTTGGGTGCCGTTGCGTTAGCCTTTGGCAGCATCTTTCTCGATTTTGATTTTTTCAACTTATTACCCCTGCGTATTTGGGGAATCATGACCAACTTTACCCTGATAGCAGTTCCATTATTTGTCTTCATGGGTGTCGTTCTAGATCGATCTGGTCTGGCTGAAGACCTGTTAGAAACAATGGGAAAGCTTTGCGGAAAATTAAACGGTGGTCTGGCACTTTCAATAGTTATTGTCGGAGCGATGCTAGCAGCAACGACAGGTGTTGTTGGTGCAACGGTAGTAACCATGGGAATAATTGCTTTGCCAACAATGTTGAAACACAATTATTCTGTACCACTGGCAGCTGGAACTATCGCAGCATCAGGAACACTTGGCCAAATAATCCCCCCGAGCATCATTTTGATACTATTGGGTGATGTTATGGGTGTGCCTGTTGGTCGTTTATTTATGGGCGCAGTGATACCTGGTTTTATGCTGGTATCCTTGTTTATGGTCTATATTCTTATTTATTCTTGGTACAGACCTGCCGCTGCCCCAGCACTTAAAACCTCCTCGGATGAACTCAGTTACTCAAACATTCTAACTACTTTGTTCCCTCCTCTGCTCCTTATTTTGGCGGTATTAGGTTCAATTTTTTTTGGTATTGCCTCGCCAACTGAATCAGCTGCCGTTGGCGCCATAGGCGCGCTGATACTGGCTGCATTGCACAAAAGATTGACCCTGAAAAATCTGATCGACTCAATGCAACAAACAACAAAGCTGACCAGCATGGTCTTTATGATTTTGATCGGCGCTACAGCTTTCGGTCTTGTCTTCAGGGGAATGGGTGGAGATAGTCTTGTATTAGATGTTATGTCTAACCTGCCCGGCGGCATGTGGGGGTTCTTATTTGTTAGTATGCTTTTGATCTTTGTGCTTGGATTTTTTCTCGACTTCCTACAGATTTGTTTTATTGTTATCCCCATCCTTGCACCGATTGCTAATGAATTTGGTGTCGACCTACTTTGGTTCGCTGTGCTTATTGCTATCAATTTACAAACTTCGTTTCTTACACCTCCTTTTGGATTCTCATTATTTTACTTAAAGGCGGTAGCACCCGCAGAAGTTCGTATTCAGGATATTTACTCCGGTATAATTCCATTTGTACTGTTACAGGTAGCTACAATAATCATAATTATATTAGTGCCTGAGCTAGTAACCTGGTTACCTGACCTGATGGATAACATTCATGGCCTTTAGATCTAAACCCTAAGGTTTATTCTGATTAAATTTTATTTCCTGAGCGTGTTGATAACTGAAACAGTCTCAGGCTTCACCCCATGCCAGATTAAGAACGATTCAGCAGCTTGCTCAACCAACATCCCAAGACCATCCATAACCTTTGCTGCGCCTTGCTTAGTGGCCCATTGCATGAATACCGTAGCCGTATCTGAATACATCAAATCATAACAACAGGTGTTGTTATTGATCACTGATTCTGGGATAGGTGGGAGTTCTCCCATTAAGCTTAGTGAGGTTCCATTGACTATTAACTCAAATGATTGTCTTGCTAAATCAGAATATGAGCATGCAGTGATATTGCCCAATCCAGAAAATTGATCTGCTAATTCTTCGGCACGCGAAACGGTGCGATTCGCAATAACAATCTGACCTGTTTGTTGCCCGCATAAAGGTTCAAGAATTGCTTTTACTGACCCCCCTGCACCTAAAATCAGTACGACTTTATCTTTAATATTAATCTGATGATTAATTCTCAAGTCATTAATAAAACCTTGCCCATCGGTGGTATCACCAAAACTATTTAGCTGTTCATCAAAGCGAATCGTATTGACCGAACCGCAGAGTTGAGCACGTTGTGTTAATGATGTGCAAAATGAATGAGCATCTTCCTTAAAAGGTACGGTTATATTTAAACCAAGACCACCCTGTGAGGCAAACAAGTCTACATAATTATTGAATTTATCAGTAGGTACTTCTATAGATTGATAACGAAGTGCTATGCCCGTTTGTTTGCCGAAAAGAGAATGGATTTGAGGCGATTTACTGTGTTTTATCGGATTACCAAAGACAGCGTAATTTGATACGGTGTGATCCAGACTAAAGTCACCTGCCACAATAAATTATTAAAAAAATATTATTGATTAAATAAAAAATATATTAGCCACTTGACCGTTCGACTAATCCGCCCTTAAGGCAATGAACCCATAGACCACGTTCACTCAACAAATAAGCACAAGCTGAACTTTGACGACCACTATTACAATAAAGAATATATTGTTTATCTGGATCAAGCGTTTGTGCTTTTAGTCGCAACATAAAAAGCGGAATATTCATGCTACCTTCAATACTTGCGTTCTTATGCTCGCTTTCTAACCTTACATCTATCCAGACTGCGCCTTCATTCTTAACCAAAGCATCTGCTTCTTCATTAGTCACCCAACTTAACATTGGCTCTTTTAATAGCTCGTTAAAATCCTCTTTGGATAAGCGCATTAAGGAACCATCGGTCGTCATAATGATATTCGCATTTCTTTTTGCTTCTGAGAGTAGTGCTTCTTCTCCAAACGCATCACCATCACCTAATGTAGCCAAGGTTAACTCTGAACCTGTTTTCGAATTACGTGTGACCTTACATTTACCATGCTTCACGATGTAATAATAATCACCATCTTCACCCTGTTTAATAACGGCATCACCCGCCTTCATAGGGATTTCCTGAACGCGCATGAACAAGGCCTGTATATTTGCTGGCGGAATTTGAAGAAAAGCCTTGGACTGCAAGATACGCGTCATCCAATCGTCACCTTCGTCAACCTGAATTTCATCAACTTCAATTTCTGACAACTGGTCCCAGGTAAGTAGAATATCAAGCAAATCACTATCAATTCGTATTACTTTTGAATCTACCTTGGCAGTCGCTGTATGTTTTCTTGGTTGTTGATTTACAAGCGGGTGTTTGGCTATATCTGACCCAGCTAAAATAACCTTGGTTTCACCCGAGCTTGATGAAATCTCAACCTGACCGTCAAGCAAATAAACCGATTGCCTATCTGAGTCGCCTTCTTTAAAAATAGCATTTCCTGCTGGAACATCTTCAACATACGTCTTTCCTGCCAACTCTTGAAAATTTTCAGCGTTTAGCGCGCTTGGCGGTACAAATGACTTTAATATACTTTTATCAACGAGATCAGGCATTTAGGTGTTTTCCTTACGCAAATTCTTATTATCAACTGAGTAGAATACCAATTGTAAGCGTTGAGTAGAAATATTTAAATACACAAATTCATATTGAAGAATTTAAGACAGTCTTTAAATCAAATTTCGCGACAAATTAAAAACAGAATGGAGTCTAAAATAAGCAAAAAATTACTCGCTCCAGAAAGGGTATAAAAATATTGATGTCACTTTATTGAGCGTTAAAATGACAAAACCCGCTTATTTGCTTAAATATGATGCAAACAAACGGGTTTTATAACAGTAGTGATTAGCTACATATTATAACCGCGCTCATTATGTAAAACGAGGTCAAGGCCTTCAGTTTCTTCGTCTTCATTAACCCTCAAGCCAATAGATATGTCTATCAATTTAAGCAAACCGAATGTAATCACACCACACCACACCATCGTCGCGACAACACCAATAGCTTGCACACCTAGCTGAGATGTAATTGAGTATGCCTCATCAGTTGCTAAGCCCCCGAAAGAGTTCGCATAAAAGATAGCTGTTAACAGTGTCCCTAATATGCCACCAACACCGTGGACAGGAAAAACATCAAGTGAGTCATCAATATTCAATACACGTTTCACATATTGTGTCGCATAGAAACAGACCACGCCGGCAATTAAGCCTATAGCAAGACCGCCCATTGGGCCGACAAAACCAGAAGCAGGTGTAATTGTCCCTAACCCGGCAACCATACCAGTTACAATGCCCAGTACGCTTGGTTTCTCATACTTCACCCACTCACACATCATCCAGGCTAACGATCCTGCTGCGGCAGAGATATGCGTCACCGTAATTGCCATCCCGGCGCTACTACTTGCAGTCAATGCACTGCCGCCGTTAAAACCAAACCATCCGACCCATAACATCCCGGCACCAGCCACTGTCAGGGTCATATTATGCGGCGCCATAGGCGTAGACGGAAACCCTTTGCGATTGCCCAACATTACTGCAGCAATGATTGCGGCAACACCTGCGTTGATGTGCACAACGGCTCCGCCGGCAAAATCCAAAAAGCCCATATCACTCAGCCAACCTCCACCCCAGACCCAATGACAAACAGGTGCATAAACCAAGACTAACCATAGTGCGCTAAACCAGAGTACTGCTGAAAATTTCATTCTTTCTGCAAAACCACCCACTATCAAAGCAGGCGTAATAATGGCGAACGTCATTTGAAACATGAAAAATACAATTTCAGGAATAGTACCGCTCATGCTGTCTAGGCTGATGTCAGATAACATGACATTACCTAGACCGATTATCTGATTCATCGAACCACCGTCGCCAAAAGCTAAGCCATAAACCCCAAACATCCACAAAATAGAAACAAGACAAGCAATGGCAAAACACTGCATTAATACTGACAACACATTTTTAGCACGAACCAGACCTGAGTAAAACAATGCCAGTCCGGGTAGCGTCATAAACAAGACCAGAGCCGTAGAAGTCAAAATCCAGGCTGTGTCACCACTGTTTAAGTCATCAGCAAATGCGATGCTTGGAAATAAAACAATCATTAGTAATAAAGCACGACTCATCAAATTCTCCCCGTTAACAATGCAATTTAAATAGAAACTATTATTTTATTAAAGTGCTTCGCTGCCCGTTTCACCTGTTCTTATTCGGACAACTTGCTCCAAGGAAGAAACGAAAATTTTGCCATCACCAATTTTGCCTGTATTGGCTGACTTTGTGATCGCTTCAATAACATCATTGACCTTGTCATCACTGACAGCTACTTCAATTTTTATCTTTGGTAAAAAATCGACGACATATTCCGCGCCTCGATATAATTCGGTATGACCTTTTTGCCGACCAAAACCTTTGGTTTCAGTCACCGTCATGCCCTGCACGCCTATTTCTGATAAAGCCTCGCGAACATCGTCTAGTTTGAATGGCTTAATAACCGCAGCAATCATCTTCATAACAAATCCTCTTTAAGTAGTAATACTGTTTATGCTCTTTTTTGGGTTAGTAAGACTATCAATAATTACAATTTGGTGCATTCATAAGAGCAGATATTATGCCAAATAGTTTTTTAGAAGGACTGACAATGACTTACGGTTTTTGGTAACTTTTAGAGGATATGAAAATGCATTTTATTGCACCTATTGAGTGCGCTAATCTATGGATCTGCACCAATAATAAACATAAAAATGCAAAACAAACTACTACTGCTCTTCCGAAAGTGCCTAAATCCATATTGATGCGCCTTGATGGTTCATATGCACTGAAGGTTTGCCTGATCACATGTTCTTACACTCTGAAGCAATAAGGCCAGATATAGATGTTGGGAATTTTAAAAAAATGCATCGCTACATGAATGTAGCTTATTAGAGCAATGCAGGAGCAATTGCCGAGGATGCATTTTTCGACCATGACTATCCATCCATGAACGCTGCTGCTGCGTATCTATACGCCAGCAACTACACTATAGTCCTGTACATCGCCGCTTCGGACTCCTCGTCTCTGTCTCCCGATTCGTTCTAACTCCTGCATCCATGCAGTCGTGTCCTCTCGCGCCATACTATCTCATCCATGGACATAAAAACGGGCGCATAAAGCGCCCGTTGTTGATTTAAAATTAAGCTTTAAAAGCTAACTGCTAGTAGACATACCGGATGAAGCGGTAAATTCAGGATAGGCTTCTTGTCCACATTCACTGATGTCGACACCTTCCATTTCTTCATCTTCACTGACTCTGACACCAATGATAGCTTTAATCACTAACCAGGTTATTAGACTCGCCGTAAATACCCAGAAAAAGATAGTCAACATACCAACTAACTGTCCACTAAACGTTGCGTCAGCATCAGTGATAAGTACTGCAAAGATACCCCATATACCGACAACACCGTGCACTGAGATAGCCCCAACAGGATCATCAATCTTGAGTTTATCCATCGTAATAATACTGAAGACAACTAACGCACCACCAGCCGCACCAATCAAAGTCGCTTGTAACGCGGTTGGATCGGCAGGTTCTGCAGTAATTGCGACAAGTCCTGCCAATGCACCATTAAGTGCCATGGTTAAGTCAGCTTTACCGAACATTAATCTTGCAACAATTAAGGCAGCGATTAAACCACCTGCTGCTGCCGCATTAGTATTAAGAAAGACATAAGCTACTTCGTTAGCAACTGCGATTCCACCCAACTTAAGTGTTGAACCACCATTAAAACCGAACCAACCCATCCAAAGAATAAAAGTACCCAATGTAGCTAAAGGAAGGTTTGCTCCCGGTATAGCACGAACTTTACCCTCCTTCGTATATTTACCTTTACGAGGGCCGAGTATTAATACACCAGCCAATGCAGCAGCTGCACCAGCCAAATGAACGATACCTGAACCTGCATAGTCGCTATAACTTAACTCGTATAAACCAAACACAGAGTTACCACCCCAAGTCCAACCACCTTCCAAAGGATAGATAAGACCAGTCATCACAACTGCGAAGGCAAGGAATGCCCAAAGTTTCATACGTTCAGCTACTGCACCTGACACAATCGACATTGCGGTAGCTACAAAAACAACCTGAAAGAAAAAGTCTGACGCACCGGAATAAACCGAATCACCATCAAAACCATTTTCAGCAGATGCGGCTAATGCTGCAGCAACATCAAGATTGCCAACTGTTTCTACACCTGATAGGAACATGCCGCCGCCATACATGAAGTCATAACCGCAAACCATGTACATTGTTGAAGCAATAGCAAACAACGCGACGTTCTTCGTTAAAATTTCAGTTGTATTTTTTGAACGAACTAAACCAGCTTCTAACATTGCGAAACCGGCAGCCATCCACATAACCAGTGCACCACAGACCAGGAAGTAAAATGTATCCATGGCGTACTGTAATTCGAAAATATTATTTTCCATCTCTAATCTCCAGGAATATTATTTACTAAAGGGCTTCATCACCGGATTCACCGGTACGAATACGAACTACTTGTTCTAGTGTTGAAACAAAGATTTTGCCATCACCGATTTTTCCCGTGCCTGCCGCCTTGGTTATCGATGACAGGACCTCTTCGACCTTGTCATCTGATACGGCAACTTCCAATTTAATTTTTGGCAAGAAGTCGACGACATATTCTGCACCTCGATATAATTCGGTATGCCCTTTTTGACGTCCAAAACCTTTTGTTTCAGTTACCGTCATTCCTTGCACACCGATCTCTGACAGTGCTTCCCTTGCATCATCCAATTTAAATGGTTTGATGATTGCTGTTACCAATTTCATTTTTAATCTCCCAAATGGTTGATCATGCCGCTGCTATTTTCATCAATAGCCTCAACATTGTTTTACATGTCATAGATAAAAACTGTTAACCCATGAAATATGTTTACAACTGCCCTTATGTGTTAATGCACTTAACGAAACCACGCATGGAACTGTGTAATACAGGTGCAATTGCAGCATCCATGCCAAAGCTTTTATTTTCATTAAATACAACAAGTTAAGCTTTTATTAGACTTGTATTTAAGTTATTAACTTTATAAAGATGCACAACTATGGTGCTGATAAAAAGGGATTGCATGATTAATGTGCGTCCCTTAATCAGTAAAAATATACTTAACAATAGTCAATCGTCAGATAACAACATTTAGGTATTGAAAGCATGGCTAAGAACTATCAATCTTACTGCTTAGCTAGCTTCTAGAATAAATAGAAAATTATTTTCTGAGAGATGAAAAGATATTACTAATCATAGAAATAAAAAAAGCGGCCCGAAGGCCGCTTTTATTTATACAAAATTTAATTCTGTAAACTATTAGAATGATTTAGACACGCCAAAAATGAAACCACCACACTGTGAGCCGCCAATAGTACCCGTCTGGACAAGTGCACAGTCATTGTCATTAGATATCGCAGTGTAAGAAGCATCTACATCAACGCCAAAAATAGTCTTACTAAGGCCAACACCAAAGTACTGATAATTATCAGCAGTTCCTTGGGCACCGGTAGTTTGAGCTGCTAAGGTAGCGTCACTAAACTCTAGAGACAGGTGACCGAAGAACGCGTTTAAACCAATTCCATAAGGCAATGAAAAGTCTACGCTTACTGGAATGTGGTGACTTGCATCGCCAAATCCAAACCATTCTGGTGAATAGTAATAACCAACACTAAATGAAGGCTCAAACATCACGTCTGAAAAGCCATAACCGAACACACCGTAAAATTCCCAGTAGTCAAAGTCATCTGAAAGACCAGCATCGCCATCCTGATTAGGATAGGTATAATTGATACCGCCTACATCCCAAGAGAGACCAGTCTCGCCAAATTCACCGGCTAAACCGTGATAATGAGTGAACTCAAGTGAAGCAGGATCATTGGTGCCTCGACTCCACTCGGTGTTAGCAGCAAACACACCAGAGTAAACATCAGCGCCTATGGCATCTAGTGTAAACCAAGTGATATCGAAACCACCTTGAATTGTTGTACCTGCGTCGTTACCACCTGCGCCACTTGTTTGTGATGCACCATAAAACTGATAGTCACTAGCAAGTCTAACGTTGGCCGCTATTTCCGTTTCTGCGAACCAAGTAGCCATATCCGCATTAGCTACAGATGATCCTAATATAAGTGCGCTTGCTACAAGCGCGGATGTGAATTTCTTCATGATTTTTAAATCCTCAATTAAAAATAAAATGCTTTAAAAGCAGTAAGTCAAAATAACTGTATCTAGGATTTGCAGCTTTTATGCCACATTGTCATAAAAATAATACAACTGATAATAAGTCCATAATTTCAATTACTTAACATAAAAATACTGTCTTTTTAATTAAAGTTCATCGCATATGCCCATTAGTATCTGCACTTTAAAAATGCATAAAAAATACTAAATGCACTTGAATAGAGCATGATTTATTCGTTGTCAGGTATGTTAAAATAATCGTTGTTAAGCAAAAATATTTCCTGCAATGAAACTTAAGAGTTCGACAATAGAAATGATAAATAAAGAACATATAGAAGAGTTTATTCAACAGGCCAGTAAACTCGTCCCTGACGATTTATCTCGTTTTAAAAAAGAAATTGAAAACAATTTACGTACAACATTAAGTGCGAGCCTGTCCAAAATGGATTTGGTTACCCGGGAAGAATACGATATACAAACTGCTTTGTTGCAGCGAACACGAGCTAAGCTGGATACGCTGCAGAAAAAACTCAGTGAACTTGAAAATCAACTTAATGGAAAAGAAACATAGGATTTAGATTCACAATTACTTCTCAATGCTTTATTAAAGAAACTCATAAACACTGCTTGATATAATTACGCCAACCACCAAAATCAGTAATATCTTCAGCGCCTTCGATTCCGTATGGTTCACAAATAAAACTATTTACTTCTTCGCCACCTTCAAGGTTTGCTTTACCAATTCCTAATGGAGAAGGAATATTTATCATGAATCTCCCAAAGTCTGCTAATGGCATACGCCAAACTTCGACCTCTATTGATTTCCCATTATCACTATCTTTTACTAAACCAGGACGCAATGGTGGTCCTCCTGCAAGCGCATAAAGTCTATAACTAGCTTCCGTATGTGTTGCTTCGATTAGAACTGCATTATTGTCAGTTAGTTGATGATTCAATGGCATACCGGATAAATGCGCTCCGCAAACTGCTATATCAATAGTAGTTTTGTCTTTGTTACTGGCATGAGAAACTTTCTTGGGGTCCCATTTAAAATCGGTTGATCCCATCTTGATAAGTTTCCCATCAAGAAACTTCTTTGCCTGTTCTAACAATTCGAAATCTGTGAATGCTTGGCTAAACAACGTCACACCAAATGGAAAATCATCTTTATCAAACCCGGCAGGGATAGCTATTGCTGCGTAATCCAATAAATTCATGAAGTTAGTGTAGTAGCCTAGATTAGAATTGAGTTGGACAGGTTCATCATTGACCTCTTCAATTCTATACTTTGTCCCTGTAGTTGGTGTTACTACAAAATCAACTTGTTCTAATATTTTATCCGTCTCTTTCTTCAGTGCTAGAAGTTCATAAAATTTCTTAAAGGTTTCTACAGCACCAATGTCCTTTGCAGGTAAAATAATGTTTTTAGTAATTGGAAATAAAGCATCTGCCTTGCTTTCAATGAGCTCGTCTATTGCTGCATAACGTTCGGCCAACCATGGACCTTGATAAAGTAAGTTGGCGGTATTAATGAAGGGTGTAAAATCAATTTTTGTGATTTCATAACTTACTCCGACATTACTCTCATTCTTATATGTTTCATTAGTGAATCGATTAACGAATTCATTAAATAATTGTTCATAATCTTTATTTCCAAAGAACTTTAACGACGCGCTATCCGGCACTCCAATTTTATATTTTTTATTGTTTGTGTAAGCCGTGCTAACACGTGAATAAATATCTGTAGGGTCATAACAATCAACAGTATCGAAAACTGTAGCAACATCATCAGGATTAAGTGCAAAAATACTAATGCAATCCAGACTTCGACATGCAGGGACAAGGCCTGAGGTACTTATTCTTCCTTTTGTCGGTTTTAATCCAACGAGATTATTAAAGGCAGCAGGCACTCGGCCTGAGCCAGCGGTATCTGTACCTAAAGAAAAACTGACCAATCCTAGTGCAACAGAAACGGAAGAACCGGAACTTGAACCACCAGAAACGTACTCAGGATCAAACGCATTTTTAACAGCGCCATAAGGAGATCGTGTTCCAACCAGGCCTGCTGCAAATTGATCTAGGTTAGTTTTGCCAATGGGTATTGCCCCAGCATCTATTAATAATTGCACAGCAAATGCATTCTCTTTTGGAATATAACTGAACTCTGGACAAGCCGCCGTTGTAGGTATTCCAACCAGATCAATATTATCCTTTATTGCAAAGGGTATCCCATATAATGGCAAATCGTCTGGTCCCTTCCCTTGTAAATTAGAAAGGTAATTTTCTATTTCATCTTCATTAAGTAAACGAATCCAGATATTGTATTCTTCAAATGATTTAATCTTTGCTGTTATATCTGCAATCAATGTCTCCGGACTTGATAAACCATTTCTATATCGTTCATGAAGTTCAGTTATGTTTAATGAATAGTCTTGTTGAGTCATTTTATCAGGTCACTTTCTAATTAATTATTTAATTCACCGGTTTCGATCCAACGTTCTCGTTCAGCTTCGAATGCATCTTGTTGCTTTAACTTAAAGCGCTCTATGTCGATTTTATTCTTTAGTAAAAATGTTTTGTATGCACCATAATCCAAAACATTTTCTTCAATTTTTAAGTTGTAGTCACCGTTTGGGAAATCATGTCGTATCTGTATTAATTCATCTTCAGTTACCGGAAAGAAACGAATTTGATCAAAGAAGCGTAAAAGCCACGGTTTATCACCGTGAAAATCAATATTATTTTCACCCTTATTCCACATCTGTAAGGTACGGCCAACAAATTGATATCCACCCGGGCCTTCCATGCCATAAACACACATATAGGCACCACCAATACCCACTGCATTTTCAGGCGTCCATGTTCGAGCAGGGTTATATTTTGTTGTAACCAGACGATGTCTAGGATCAAGCGGTGTTGCAACGGGTGCACCAAGATAAACATCACCCAAACCCATCACTAAATAACTGGCATCAAAGACGATTTTTTTTACCTCAGCAACGCTCTGCAATCCATTAATCCTTCGAATGAACTCTAAATTACTCGGACACCATGGCGCATCATCCCGTACCGACTGCATATAGATATCTATTGCTTTTTGAGTTGACGGGTCATTCCAACTTAAAGGTAAATACACTATGCGTGAAGGAATGCATACTTTATCAACATCTTCTAATTTTTTTTCAGCCGAAACGAGAACATCGATGAGTTTATTAGTATTGATTACTTTATTATCATAATGAATTTGTAATGACCTTATCCCGGGCGTTAGGTCAATGATGCCCTTATTAATATTCGCTTTAACCCATTCCATTAATAAGTGGGCTCTTAACCTAAGTGCTAAATCAAGTGTCATTTCACCGTATTCAACCAGGATATTATCTTCACCTGATAAACGATAAACCACATCAGGTCTTTCATTGATTTTCTTAATGTGACGACAAACTGCACTTTCCGGTGTTATCGGTATAGTTTCTGGGGGAGAAATATATTTTAAGGTTTCAATTTCTTGTAGTTGTATTTTTTCTAATGCATTTGCTTGTTCAATACTGATCGGAATAAAACGTATTTTATCGCCAGGTTTTAATTGTCCCATTTTCCATAAATCAGCATTTATAATTGTAGCAGGACAAACAAAACCGCCTAGACTAGGTCCATCTGGCCCTAATATAACAGGCATATCTCCTGTGAAATCGATAGTGCCTACAGCATAGGGATTATCATGCAGGTTCGAGGGATGTAAGCCTGCCTCCCCTCCATCTTTTCTTGCCCAATTAGGTTTGGGGCCAATTAAACGTACACCGGTCCGGCTAGAGTTGTAGTGAACTTCCCAATCTGTTTTAAAAAAAGACGCTATATCTTCTTGAGTAAAAAAATCGGGAGCACCTTGCGGGCCATAAACCACATGGAGAGTCCATTTATTTTTGTATTCAGGAACCAATTGATGGTCAATGATGTTGCAAGGTCTAAACTTCTCTTCTTCATTAAGAAATAACACATCTTCTTTTTCAAGTGCCCTACCCTGATGCCCTCCAAATTTTCCCAAGGTAAACGTCGCCTTGCTGTTTAAATAGGGTTCAATTTTTAAGCCATTTTTAATACAAAGATAGGCACGCATACCAACGATGATCGATTCTATTTTTAAGATACTGCCCGCCTTAACGCGGATAGCATTCCACTGTGACATCGAAACACCATTTAACATCATCCTTGCTGGTGCACCTGTAAGACAGATAATAGCCTCAACATGAAACTTCAACTCTGGACCAACCAGGGTAATCTCTAATCCTGCCGCAGCTTTATCATTACCTAAAATCTGATTGCCTAATTGGAAAGCCCGGTTATCCATCGGGCCTGATGGCGGCACACCAACATTCCAAAAACCTATCCTGCCAGGATAATCCTGAACTGTAGTTTGTATACCCGGTTTTAAAACTTCTATAGATTGCATGGGCTTATTATTTATTGATTCCAGATCAATACTTGTATGGGTGTTGGATTGTAGGCATTACATGGGTTATTAAGTTGCGGACAATTAGATATCAGGGCAATGACATCCATCTTTGCTGTTAATTCAACATACTTGCCCGCATCCGATATACCATCTTCAAAGGTCAATCCGCCTTCTGCTGTGACGGGCACATTCATAAAGAAATTTATATTGTGCGTAATATCCCGCTTACTCATATTAAACTCTGGGTGTTCAGCGACAGCGAGTAGCCAGCTATCACGACAGGCATGCATGCATTTCTTTTCTAGCGCATAACGCACTGTGTTTGATTCGGTGGCACAGGCACCGCCAAGCGTATCGTGTCGTCCACAGGTATCGGCAACGATTTCTAGCAAGACATTGCCATGATTGGACATCAAATCTGAACCTGCCGTTAAATAGACATTCCCCTGTTCACGGATGCTATCAATAGCGGAATAGCGTTCAACCACATCATGTGCGTTATAAAATAGTGTGTCCGCTGCTTGATTACCTTCCAGATCAAGAATGCGTAGGGTTTGACCTTGCTTAACAACATGCATCCAGTAATCACCAGCGTCAATTGTCTTTGCATAATTTGCATTATCTGCATTACGAGGACTTTCTTTAATCATCGTTATTGTCCTCCCTGCAGATGATAGATAGCGTTGTTTTGAAAACCACGTTGGTTTTCAGGTCTGGAGTTCATACAAAAATCATCATCGGCAACAGGTGCTGCCTTACGAATTTGATAGATTAAAGGCTTTTTTGGATAGTCTGTTGCACTATTCAAGGGATGTGGACAGGTATGAAATAAAACTAACGTGTCCATTTCAAAACGTAGATCTACATAATCACCCGCTTTACTGTTTGCTTGGTCAAAATTTAAATTACCTTCACCATCGGTAAAGACACGACTAAACCAATTCAGATTTGCTGTCATATCACATTGGCTTAAGCCGTGCTTTGCTAACTCAACCAAAAAACTATGTTCACCACTGAGTGTCCAATCATTTCTCTGTTCTTGATAAGACTTAACAGCCCATTTTTTTTTCATATTAGCATCAGTCAAATTCCCGCTGATCGTATCATGCCAACCAACACTATCGTCAATAATGGAGCAAAGAATCCTGCCCATGTCTGAATACAAACAATGCCCTTTTGTGAGCTTAAAAGTATGTTGGCATTTCAATGTATCGGGGGCGTTATAACGTTCAAGCTTATCGGTTGGGTTATAAAACAACATACCGACATTCACACCGCCATCTTTATCGATTAGACGCAATGTTGTGCCTTTGCGCATTAACATTGACCAATGTGACCCACCAGGGATCTCATCCTCATACATTATTTCTTTATCAGGAAATATTTCAGCCATTTCATAAGCTCCCGTTTATTTTTGCAGGAATAGAAACCAGAGATTTTTCATTGATGTGCTTGTGGCTAGAGCAATAAACTCTTTTTAAATTACTTGTCATGCGCTTCTCTCCAGTGTTACTTCACGTTGAAATGTATTGCCAATTGCTGGCGTATCGCATCTCCCGGGCTTTTGTCCCGCCGTGTAACCTTTGAGAAGGTCGATAACTCTCGGACCAGTCACTCGTTAAAGCCGGAACCCTAGTTATCCATTTATAAACTAAAATATATCAGTAATTAAAACATGTGGCTATATCGTTCCACCTCCCAAGCACTTACACCCTGATGATACTCTTCCCATTCTTGTGTTTTATAACGAATGAATTCCTGTTTTAATTCTTTACCTAATACAGTCTCAACTAATTCATCTTCAGCAAAGGCTGTCACAGCTTCAGCCAGTGTCTGTGGCAAAAATTCTATACCTCGTTCCATTCGTTCTTCATCGCTTAGTTCATATAAGTTATCTTCCTGTGAGTCACCCGGATCTATTTTTTCCCGAACACCTTCTAATCCTGCAGCTAATGCCAAAGTCGCAGCTAAATAGGGGTTTACTGCACCATCTGCATTGCGAGATTCACAACGACCACCACCCATAGGCACGCGTACTGAATTAGTTCGATTATTAGATCCGTAAGAATTAAATACCGGCGCCCAGGTAAAATAGCTCATCGCACCTTGGCGTACTAATCGCTTATAGCTATTCACGGTTGGCGCAAACGCAGCGCATAAGGCACGGCCATGTTTCAATATACCACCAATAAAATAATAGCCTATCTGAGTTAGCCCTAATCCCCGTGGGTCATCTTTTGGGGTACACTCAAAAACATTGTCGCCTGATGCAAGATCAAACAGTGACATATTGAAATGTGCACCATTTCCCGTTTTATCTTTGAAAGGCTTAGGCATCATTGTCGCAAGCAGCCCTTCATCCGCAGCATAGCGTTTTGCTAATTCACGAAAGAAGATAAATCGATCACACATCGTCAAAGCATCAGCATAATTAAAATCAAATTCAAATTGACCATTAGCATCTTCATGGTCAAAGGAATAAATATCCCAACCCAAATCATTCATCGTCTCTGCCATGCGATCTAACCAGGTAAAATTATCCATAAACCCGCGCAAGTCATAACAAGGTTTGGTTAACTTATCATCGGCACACGGAACAGATAGACTGCCGTCTTCATTTTTCTTTAATAAAAATATTTCACATTCGATACCTAAATTAAAACCAAAACCAAGCTCAGCTGCTGCTTCTAATTGTTGTTTCAAGGCGACTCGTGTATTTAACTTATACGGCACACCTTTAAACGTATTGTCCGCCGGCATCCAGGCGATCTTGGGCTCCCAAGGTAATTGAATAATATGGTCCAGATCGGGTATTGATGCAATCTCATCATCATTTGGCTTCTGACCAAGACCATCCAGAGCATAACCGGTATATAGCTCTGATCCATGTGCCATATGTAATAAGTGATCGATAGGCACAACTTTACCTTTGGGTATACCGTGAATATCCACATAGGCTCCCATGCAATAACGCACGCCTTTATTTTTTAAATCTTTTTGAATCGCTAGAATTTCATCATCAGATTTATCTTTGGGTAATAAATGCTCTTTCGTTTTTATATCCATTTGGTAGTTAACTTTATTAATTAGAATACGGCTTTGAAAGCGGTGCTTGTTCAGTTAATCCACGTAGTATTAATTCAGAGAGGTCTTCGACCATCCAACAAAAGAACTCATCGCCTTTTTCTTTTGTTGCCACCGAAGGTCTTCCTGTGACGCCATTTTTACTGGTACGGTTTACTGGATGTGAAAATACAAGGCCATCAGTACGATCAGGGTCGTCAGCTATATCAAAGGCATATGTATTAACCATTTCCGGGGCTATAGACAACATTAATGACGTTTCAGCATCATTTGCATGCCAATCATCGCCATCGGTAAAATGAAATTGTCGTACGCGTTCGCTAAGCTTTGCGGAATTTAAAACAGCGACCATCAAGTCATCATGTTCAGCACGTAACATTTCTAATGCGCATCTTAGCGGCGCGGCATTCGTCACATGTGTATTTACAATAAATAATTTTTTAACTCCACTATGATATGCCCAATCACCCATTTCCTTGATTAAATCGATTAGTGTTTTCGGTTGAAGCGCAATGGTGCCGGGCCAATGTTGGCTATGTCCAATAGAACACCCATATGGCATAGTCGGCAACATCATGACATTAGTTTTTTCTGAAACGGCCTTACATAATTTATCCGCAAGTACAGTATCCGTGCCACATCCCATGTGTGGGCCATGCTGTTCTGTTGCTCCAATCGGTAATATAGCGGCAGGAACGACTTTCATCTTTGCAGTAACATCTGGCCATGGCATTTGTTCTAGAAAATTCATGGCTCAACTTCATCACCAACACGCGTTAAGCGAATCATATTTAGTTTATCGTCCTCATCTTCGTCTGAAGGCGGGTGAATTAACTCGTCAATACGTTTACGTGTTGCTAAAAATTCCGGGGACATAAATTGTTCTGGGTCACGGGGACGCGGAACAGGCACTTCAATCACTTCCTGCACTTCGCCAGGGTGCGCTTTTAATACTAGAATCCGGTCTGCGAGATAAATTGCTTCATCCAAATCATGCGTGATAAACAAAACTGTTATATCAATATTGTGCCAAATCTGTAAAAGATACGACTGCATCCTGCTACGTGTTTGTGCATCAAGCGCGCCGTAAGGCTCATCCATTAAAAGTATGCGTGGTTTATTTGCGAGCGCGCGCGCAATGGCAACACGCTGTTTCATTCCACCGGAAAGTTGATCCGGATAAGATTCCGAAAATTTTTCTAAACCGACTAAATCAATCCATTGTAAAGCTTCACCTTCGGCATTTGCTTCACTCATTCCCTGACTACGAAGCCCGAACATGACATTTTTTTTAACCGTCAACCAAGGAAACAATGTATATCCCTGGAAAACCATACCTCTATCAGGACCCGGTCCTGAAACAGGTTCTCCATCAAGCAACATTTGACCTGTACTTGCAGATTCCAAACCAGAAAGAATACGAATCAAGGTTGATTTGCCACAGCCCGAGGCGCCAATAACACAGACAAATTCTCGACGATGCACTTTAAAGTTAATGTTTTTTAGCGCCGTTATCTCGCCTTTTGCGGTGGTGAAATATTTATATAAATCTTTAACTTCAAGAATTACTTCACGCTGTTTAATCTCATCAAACCGTTCTTTAACCTCATCGGATTGTTCTAGATAACTGGGGAGTTCTATACGTGTCATAGTGGTTCTCTGCTAAGCCTTGTTTGCCGATCGTTCCCAAGGGAATATGTACTTGCCTAGTTTGGCTAAAATGATATCGGACAGTAAACCAATAATGCCGATCATCATGATGGCTGCAAAAACATTATCGAAGTTTTTGTATCGCGCCTGTTGTGTAATAAACCAGGTAATTCCAGAACTGGTGCCGATTAACTCAGCTACAATCAAATACGTCCACGCCCAGCCAAGCAGTATCCTTAGATCACGAAACAGATCCGGCAAAATACCGGGAATCACTACTTTGAATAGTAACTGCATCCGCTTAGCACCCAAGGTAAGTGCAGCTTCTAACAATGAAATATCCAGCTTTCGTGTTGTATTGCTTACAATAAGTACTTGTTGGAAAAATGTTCCTATAAAAATAATAGCGATTTTTGGCCCATCGTAAATACCTAAAATGGCAACGGCAAGTGCACCAAATGCCGGCGCAGGAAGATAACGAAAAAACTCAATAAAGGGTTCATGTATACGTGAAACAGCAGCATAGGTTCCACATAACACACCGATAGGCACACCAACTAATGAAGATAAGATAAAACCCCAAAAGATTATGGTGATACTGTGCCATAAACTTTCATGCAACCATTGTTCACTACGCCGTTGTGGTTCTGTTGTGAATGAAGTGACAAATGCCTTGGCAACTTCATGAGGCGCAGGTAAATAAATAGGGTTTGCTCGTTTACCAGTAGGCAAAGTTTTACCTGCTGCTTCTACTTTCGAACTTTCTTTTTTGAAAACCTCACGATCGACCAACATATCGACTTTAAAATAAGACACATCACCGGGGTCAATAACTACAACCTTCGGATGCCAAAGAAATGGCACGTAACTAACCGCACTCCATATTAAAAGTGGCAATAAGAACGAAACAATCGTCAGCACCCTGGTGCGCTTTGTAGATAAAGCAACACGCGGCGCAAACCAGGGAGATGAACTCATATGACGAATACCTGGCCTTTATTTAGCCATTGTTAATGATGGGTCGGTATAAGCATCGATATCCTGCGCTTCCTTATAGACCTCGTACTTAAGATTGAAATCATCCGCGATCTTTGAAGAACCATATATCGATTTAAACCCTTCTCCCTTAGCATAAAAGCCCTTGGCTTCTTCCAGCGTTAAGATCTTGGTACCAGCAAGCAAAGGTTTATATTCTTCCGGAGTAACACCGACTCTTGCTGCCATGATTGATACAGCTTCATCCTGAGTAGCAGGATCCAAAATATAAGCAACTGTCTGGTACCAAACATCAACTACTTTGGACCAGGCAACTTTATTAGCAGAAAGGCTACTAGGCGAGACAGCCAACACATCGTATATCAGGCCAGGTTCATCAGCTGATGAATAGATTTTTTTCGAACCAGGAACCGAGGTTAAGGCTTGTCCAGAATTAGGCTGCCAAGCAACAATAGCACTGACATCACCCGACGCTAACACCTGTGGTGTTTCATTTGTAGGCACATTGACCAGTTCTACATCAGCTTCGGTCATACCATTCTTTTCTAACGCATTTAATAATAGCAAATGACCAACAAAACCAATCTCAACTCCGACCTTTTTACCTTTTAGATCTTTAATGCTTTCGATACCCGGAGCACCAACAATCATGTCATTGCCATTACTATAATCATTAATAATAATCGCAACGTTACTGGCCCCTGTAGCACCCGTAACTAATGCATCACCGTTTGTCATGGTTACAGCATCTAATTTTCCTGCAGCAAATGCATCCATCGAAGCAACATAGTCAAACCATTCAAACTCAACTTCTACACCAGCTTCTTTAAACATGCCTTTTTCAATTGCTACTTCCCATGCAACCCAACCTGGCCAGTCACTGTAACCAACCTTGAGAGGCTCAGCATTAATAGAAAATGAAACAGAACTAAAAATTAAAGATGTGACTAATAACAATTTTTTACGGATAGTGTTATGAAACTTCATAAAACCTTCCCCTTATGTGTAGTTGAAAAAATATTTGAAAGAGAGGTACCAATGATCTGAATCATGGTGACTACCTCCCGGGCTTTTATCCCGCCGTGTAACCTTCGGATGAAGGTCGATTGCTCTCGGACCAGTCACGTTGTCTTTAACGCCGGAACCCTAGCGATCTATTTGAAAGGCTAGTAACTACCGAATCATGAACATCAATAGCTCTCATTCTTAATATGTTGCAGTGCAGTTACTATGCCAAGCAGAAAACCCTTTGAATATAAGGGTTTCAGATTGCACATAAAAATTTCTTGCAACTTACTGGTGCGTTTTTTTATTTAATGTTCTAAGTCTGTGCAACAAGAAACAAAAAATGTGATAAATTAGTTTGAAGATTTTTAACCAGTTTTATGTAATTAATTTCAAGGATGAAATATTGATGAGTGTTGCAATCATTTATTCGCGTGCACAGGATGGTATCAATGCACCTCTAGTAACAGTTGAAGTTCACCTCTCGCGTGGCCTCCCCGGTTTTACTATTGTCGGCCTACCAGAAACAACTGTTAAAGAAAGTAAAGAACGCGTTCGCAGTGCTATCCTCAATAATCAATTTGATTTTCCACTTAGCAGAATCACAGTCAATCTAGCCCCTGCCGATTTACCAAAGGAAGGGGGACGTTTTGATCTCCCTATAGCGTTAGGTATTTTGATCGCCTCCGGACAAATATCCGAAAAAGGAATGCAACAGCATGAAGCTATAGGTGAACTCTCATTAACCGGGGAATTAAGATCAATAAAAGGCGCCTTGCCTGTCTCATTAGCAGTAAGAAAATCTCAACGAAGTTTGATCTTACCTATCGACAATGCTGATGAAGCTGCGTTAGTTAAAGGGACATCATGTAAACCAGCCGAACACATATTAGATGTATGCGCGCATATCTCTGGAACGAAAATACTAGAAGAACACCAGTCGAAAAAATTTGATTACGTAACGAAATATGACAAAGATCTGAGTGAAGTCTATGGACATGAGCATGCAAAACGAGCATTAGAAATCGCCGCTGCAGGTGGACACAATCTACTTATGATAGGCTCGCCAGGCTCAGGCAAAACTATGCTGGCAGAACGATTGCCCAGTATCATGCCGGAGATGACTGATAAGCAAGCGCTTGAAACTGCGGCAATCGCATCAATTAGCCATAAAGGTTTCGACCCATCGACATGGCAACAACGCATTTTTCGTTCACCTCATCACTCTGCATCATCAGTTGCCTTAGTCGGTGGCGGTAGTCATCCAAAACCTGGAGAGATATCACTGGCGCATAACGGCGTGCTGTTTCTCGATGAACTGCCTGAGTTTAACCGGCATGTACTAGAAGTATTACGAGAACCATTAGAGTCAGGACGCATCGTCATCTCGCGTGCCGCCAATCAAGTTGAATATCCAGCTAACTTTCAACTGATTGCAGCCATGAATCCATGCCCATGCGGTTATCTGGGTGATTCCAGCAGCCGCTGTCGCTGTACTGAAGAACAAATCAAACGATATCAAAGTAAAATATCCGGACCACTTATGGATAGGCTTGATATGGTCATCGAAGTCCACAGTATTCCTGATGCAATCATTAATCAGACGAGAGAAGTCGATTCTGATACCAGCACAACGATTAGAGAGCGCGTATGCAATACATTTAAACGTCAATTGAAAAGAAATGGCTGCTCAAATTCAGCGTTAAACACGAATGACATTGAGCAGTATTGTGCCTTAACTGAAAGTGATAAGTCATTACTACAAACTGCGACAAGAAAACTGGCACTTTCAGGTCGCGCGATACACCGAATTATAAAAGTCGCTAGAACAATCGCTGACCTATCGAGCAGTGATCACATACAAACTCAGCATTTAACTGAGGCGATGAGTTATAGAAAGAAAACAAATAAGTCTAATTCATTGATATAAATAGTGTTTTAGCCCTACTTGAACCAATTCCATGAATAAGGTGAAATATGCCTATGGATGAAAAACAGTACGACATCAGCATCAGCGCTGAAACCCAATATGTAAATGACCAATCACTACCTGAACAGGAACGTTATGTGTTTGCTTACACCATCACTATCACCAATAACGGCAGTATGGCAGCAACACTGTTACGACGACATTGGTTAATTACTGATGCCAATTGCAAGGTACAGGAAGTTCAAGGAGAAGGAGTCATTGGCGAACAACCCTATCTACAACCAGGTGAATCATTTCAATACACAAGTGCCGCAGTGTTAGAAACCCCTGTTGGTTGCATGCAAGGTAAATATGAGATGGTCGCTGATGATGGCAAGGATTTCGATGCACCAATACCGATTTTCAATCTCGCTACGCCAAACACACTGCATTAAATATGAGCACCTACGCGATAGGTGATCTGCAAGGTTGTTATGCAGAACTACAAGATTTACTTGATAAGATTAACTTTGATGAATCAAATGACTGTCTATGGTTTGTAGGCGACCTTATCAACCGGGGACCGAAATCACTCGCTTGTATACAATTCGTTAAATCACTAGGCGTTTCTGCCAAAATAGTGCTTGGTAATCACGACCTGCATCTACTTGCAATCGCCAACAAGGTTCGCAAACCACACCGAAAAGATACATTTGACGACATCCTCAACGCTAAAAATGTTGATGAACTACTAAGCTGGATAAGAAATCTTCCGCTACTTGTGTATGACACAGGTTTAAACTTCACAATGATACACGCCGGTCTACCTCCACAATGGTCATTAGCACAGGCAATAGAACTTGCTCAAGAAACTGAAGCCCTATTGCGTAGCGATCAGTTCGATGTCTTTATAAAATATATGTATGGCGATGAACCAGATATATGGACTGAATCATTAGAAGGATATGATCGTCATCGTTTCATCATTAATTGTCTAACGCGCATGCGCTATTGCTATAAAGATGGACAATTAGAACTCTCTGCCAAGAATGCGCCGGGCAAAGAAAACAAAGCATTAAACCCCTGGTATGCGCTAAAGGACAGACAAACAAAGGAACATAAAATCGTATTTGGACATTGGTCTACCGTTCGCTTAGGTAATGAAAAAAACTTTAATCGATATAACGTGTACCCTCTAGACACCGGATGCTTATGGGGTGGAGAAATGACAGCGATGCGATTAGAAGATGAAAAACTGTTCAGTGTACCCTCACGCCAATCGAAGATAGTGTAATGACATATAATATAAAAATAATAGCTGCAATAACGCTAATACTATCTGGAACAATTGATGCTATAGCAATAGAAGAAGCCAAGTACAAAGTGATAAAGAAAGAAGACAAGTTTGAGCTTCGGGATTATGCGCCACATATACTCGCCGAAACTATTGTCGAAGGAAACCTAGAAGATGCGGGTAACCGGGCATTTAAAAGACTGTTTCGTTATATCTCTGGTGACAACAGAACGAGCGACAAAGTTGCAATGACGGCACCTGTTGCTCAACAAGCTACTAGTGAAAAAATAAACATGACAGCACCAGTAGGACAGCAGCGAATTAATGAGAACTGGGCTGTGAGTTTCATGATGCCAGACTCATACACAATGCAAACTATTCCAGAGCCAGATGACCCAACAGTCACATTACGACAAGTCCCTGCTAGACGAATCGCAGCAGTACGTTATTCAGGATTATGGAGTGAGAAAAATTATTTACAAAACAAAGCGGAATTAGAATCATGGATTCAACGCATGGATCTCACCATTAAAGGTGAAGCAATATGGGCTCGATATAACGCTCCCTTTTCTTTGTGGTTCTTGAGACGTAATGAAATTCTAATACCGATAGATGTAGATATGGGGAAAATAAACAAGGAACAACCGTAGGTTATTGTCCTAAGATAAAGATAATTACATATAAAAGGGAGCAGATTTATTCTATTTTTATTTACTTAGAGTCTTCATCTGATCGTTTTACTGAGTCCTAGTGGCAGGAAGTACTTCTTCTTTAAACTTCAGACATCCATTTTCAACAATTGCTCTAACTATATGAATATCCATTGCTTCGGTGCCAAAGTTTTTATAATACAGAAACATATTTGTGTCATTTGGTGTATTGGTGCTTGATAGCGATCCATTCTTATATTGAGTGAATGAATGTTTGTGATACAGATCAGTTGATCTCATTATCGACAACTGATGAGTATGGCCACAGAAAGCATGTTCTATATTATTCTCTCTTACGAAATCGACAACTATCCTGGAATTGAAAAGAGGATCTGAATCTGTGTCTAGGATTGAGTGATGATTTAGAAGAATTATTCTATCGTAACTTTCTTTGCTAATTGCATGAGAAAGTGTTCTCAGCATTTCAGTATCGACAAATCCTTTGTCTGTATAGAGTGTGTTAGTGTCGAGACAGACTACCAGAAGGGACTCACCATCAATCGTGATGTTTTTAAGAAAATTGATGTCAGTAAAATATTCCTTTATCCCATTCGTATTCCCATCAAGAAAAATATTATGCTTTCTACAATTGTCACGATTTAACGGGCGAATGACTTCAATGTCGTCGATATACTCTCGAAAATAGTCAGCGCTTCGCATATTTCGTTTATCATGATTTCCGGGGATCGAAACGATATGCTGGCACTCAATTGACTTCAAAAAATTCCCAGCCGATTCAAATTCATTTTCGAGAGCATCCGTCGTATTGTCGCCTGTGTTAAATACAATATCGGCCGCATAGCTGTTTAATTTCTCTAACAACAATTCACTTTTTCCAAGCCAGTGACGAGGGCCAAAATGCATATCTGAGATATGTAGTATATTCATTTCGTTTCGAGCATGCTTCTTTCCTTAAGCAGGTTAGTTATGACCGATGAGTCACATTTAGGTTTACAATCTTTGGATCTGATATCAAAGTGCACATAGTCACGGCCAATGAATAAAGAGTATGCCATATATAATGAGAAAATAGCGTGACCTGCAAGGCGTCGATTATTCTACCATTTCTCGGCTTCGGTAAAAATGGATTGAATTAAAAGAATTGGCTACTTTCGGTTTTGTTTGTTTAGTTACTGTTGTCTTGTCTATAATATATACTTATTTCTTTTTACGTATTGTTGAATTAATCTAATTTGATAGAGCCGAGTCGATAACGTTGATTAATACATCCAAGCAGATGCGCGTGCAGGAAGAATAGTACTACTAGAAACTAATGAATTTATTTTATGCACTCTTAAATTGAGCCTCTTCAAATATTTATATTATAGAAAAATGTATTAATATTTTTAATGTCTTCTTCTGACCGAATGCAATCATCATAATTCATTACAATTATGACTATTAGCCATAAACTGGTCTATTCCATGGTTTCACGTATACCTAAAGGCAGTATTGCTACCTATGGACAAATTGCAATGTTGATTAGTTTTCCTCGTAATGCACGACAGGTGGGTTTTGCATTAGCCGCATTAGAAAATGACTCGTCTACACCTTGGCATCGTGTGATCAATGCAAAGGGCAAGATTAGTCCCAGAGGTCTCGATGGTTGCGACGACTATCAGCGACTGCTATTAGAAGAAGAAGGCGTTATCTTTGATGACAAATATCGTATTTCATTAAAGCAATTTCAATGGCGACCAGACTAGGTGGAACTCAGTGATGACAAATGAATTAGAAGATATTGTTCGAACTGAGATTGAAGACTTGCATAAATTCTTTGTTGGCTGGTATACGGGTACGCTTGATGCTATTAGTTTTGACGAAGGCTTTCTTGCTCGGTTTGATTCTAGCTTTTTGTTGATCCCTCCCGCAGGAATAATTCTTTCATTGGGAGAATTAAGCTCAGGCATCAGAAAAACATACGATACCAACCCTGGTTTTCGTATTGCTATTCGTAACGTTAAAATACAACGTATTTTGAATGATGAAATTATTGCAACTTATGAAGAATGGCAGCGTAATGCCCTCGCTTCTACACCGCCCGATAATGGTCGGCTTGCTACTGTGATATTTAAAAAAACGGAACCCTTGCAGTGGTTGCATGTACATGAAACGTGGATGCCTGAGTCTATACAAAAAGCCGGCCCTTTTAATTTCTAACGCTTAAACATATATTCAATTACTAGAGTGAAAAATATAAATGCCATGCATAAATTGTTGAGAAAAAACCGTTCATTTAATAACCAGGCAGGTTTTGGTGAGGCTTATATATTCCCCGTTTTGATTAGTCTGGCTATTTGCATTTATCTTCTACTACCAGGCCTTAAGGCGCTCTACGATGATGGATTAACGCTACCTGCTATGATTCTTGGTATTACTGGATTGCTATGCAGCCTCTGGTTGGCTACGCAACTTTTTGGCGATTATCTAAATTTATCTATCATCATTGTCTTTGCTGCTATCTGGATAACAAGCGATGCATGGATTATTAGCCAATTCAGCACAGGCACTGAGTCAATTTTCAGTAGCCCTGATTTTCTTCAAACGGCGATACCTGGTGGGTATTTTCTTACCCACGCGATAACTTTGACGATAGTCAAACTAATAACTAAAGATTCAAACAATCATTAGTGTTCTGACACGATGCCCAAGAGTGATCCAAAATTTCCTTTTCAATTCAAAATAATGCAGGGCATTGGTGAATTAGGCGAAAAACTACTGGGCGAATCGCGTGAACTACCGGGCTTTATCGTTGAACTGAATAGTGATGGAGAGATTATTAATGCAGTGAGCCAAAATGATAATCTTGATTTTATTCAACTTGACGAAAAATTTAAGTCTTATCTTATGATTGATGTTATCGATAATGGTGAATATATTTATATTAAATGGCAGAACCTATCAAAAGAACATATTGAGAACCTTTTGAATACAAAATTTATAGAGAAGGACTTTATCGATTCCATGGGCAACACTAAAGATTATGCGCGCACGGGTAGCGTTATGTTCTAGTTTTTTTTATTGTGAATAGAGAAAAAATACTCCATCTATTTTCGTTGCTAATTTTCAGCTTATTCATCATCGATTTGGCCATCGATTTTATTTACCCAAATCTTTTTATACATTACTTTGGAGCACGCGTTTCCAAGTCATGGGATTTTTTAATTTACACATGCTACACAGTATGGGCCGTATTTATATTAATCGTAATAATCAGCTTCATTTACGCGTCTATCAAAGAAAAAGCATATAATAAAAAACATAAAGCGACACTTAATGATGAGCTTGAGTACATTTTAACTGATCATCAAAAGCAACTTCTATTAGAGAAAGAAATTATCGAAGTCAGCCTAATGTTTAATAGTCGTGAAACAGGTATTTTCTCGATTAAAGAAGATAGCCCTATCATTGATTTTCATGTGAAAGCAAATGATCCAGTGCCTACCGAAAATGAACTAAAGGATTATTTCAAAAAATTCCTTCATAAAAATATCACAATTACGCCAGGTCAATCTGAGAACCACAGTCGGTGGTATAGGACAATTCATTTAAATTAAGACAAGCCCTGTTTTAGATTAGCTGGAGATTAGATGTCGAAGTTCCTTAAGGCCTGTGCTACATCTGTATTAAATTCTATATGGTAATGGTCTATCGCCTTAACGTCATAACCAATCAATTTTCTTATTTCAGGCACATTGTTTTTTAGCCTTTCATAGAGTTCCAGAAAGAAGTCATTATCTTTAAACCCCAGGTCTTGCCGCCATATTAGATAATCATCCGCTTCTTCAAACCATTCGCATGCTTCAACAACGAGATGCAGCCAAAGAATGGGGTTGTCAATGTCGGCATCTCTGTATTCGTCAAATACAATAAGCTTAACAGCGCTCTGAATACCTTCTAGATTATTAACCGTGATTTCCCTAAGTGATTCTTCAGTCAGATGTTTAATTTCTTTTTCTACACTCAAGATTAGGTGCTTATTTTTATAGCACTTTGCCAGTGCGCTTATTCTGTTTTTATTGTCCACACAAATTATTCCTGTTCACTACCTTGATTAATAAGGCGGTAATAATCGTCTAAAACCGTGCGCCAATACCCATATCATAAAAAAGGCATTCCTTAGTAAGAGTCGTATCGGGTCCATCCATTGTGTTCGCCCTGTTTTCCCGGTCCATTTTACAACAGCGAGTTCTTCCCCGAGCAAGCGAAGATAGTTCTTATCCCTTGGCCAATCTTTTAAATTATCTATCCAATCAGATGGAATCCCTGCCTTACCAACATTAGCACCGACAATACCACCTATGATGGCTGCAACTGTGTCAGTGTCACCACCGCATGCAATCGCTTCACAGATTGCTTGTTCGTAATGGTCGTTATGCCGTAGAACAATCTGTACGACTACAGGAAGTGTATGATAGATATAACCACTCACACCTTTTGCTTGTTGATTTTCCTGGCAATATTCCAATGCTGATTGACCTACTTTTGCACTTTCAATCGCACGACTTAGCAAACCGTGAAGTTCTTCATCGTCGCCAATAATAGCGGCAAGTTCCGTCAAACAGTTATCGTTAGTTAAAGGAACACCTTGCACATTTCTCGCGGTGAATTCAGCTACGATCTTCGCGCCCTTAGTTGCCTTAGGATCGGTATGGGTTATTATTGTGTTTAGGGTTACAAGTGATGAACGTAAGTTTTCATCATCATAAGTATAGGCGCCTAGTATTGCCGTACGCATCGCTGGTCCATTACCGGCACTGAAAACACCACTTTTAGTTACCGGGATAAACAACCATAGTTTTAGACAAGCTCGCAGTGTCGCCATGCCTATACCTGCTGGCATTCCAAGAAACCACCAACGTAGTGACCAGGCAAGCGCTGTAGAAAACAGTTTTTTTTCACCTTTACTTGCTATTAATGCATGCGCAACGACACAAGTATGCTCTGTATCATCTGACAACATACCGCGACCAAATAAAAACCGATGTCTTAGTGGGTTTATTTTAAATTTTTTAATCCGCCGCGAAGAAAGCCCTTCGAATGGCAAGCCAATCGCATCAGCTACAGCAGTACCAAATAAACACCCTTGCAGTGCTAGATGAAATTTTAACTCGCCGGGGACGGGATACGCCTTTTGGTAAACAGGCTCACAATACTGTTCAAGCTCAGCCTTAGTCAGGTAACTGTTAAAACTATGACGAAAATTTTTATCAAAACGATGTGTGTCTGATATCAAATATGGCGCCCAACCTTCACTATCAATCGGATAGATTTCATAACGATAGGGCTCATCCAGATCTTTATGTTCAACGAGATTGAGCAGCATTCCTTTAGGAAAGATGACATCCTGTGATAGTGAATACGGTGCTGCAAACCAAATCGTACAACTCTTCTCAAACGACTTGTTAACGATTATTTGGCTACGCCTGGTTTGTTGCATAATCAATTTTATTTGTTGGCATTAACAGCATCACTCTTTATGATTCAGTTATGGTGAATGAAAATAAGATCATAATCTCAGAGCTTATAGAAAGTAAGGTAATAGTTGAAGAAAATCAGCTGATTATTAATCATGATACTGGAGAATTCGAAAAAATAATCGCGTTAAAGGATATAGAACAGCTCAGTCTGGATGGAGATATTAAAATTATTCGCTGGCTTTTCTTGCTCTTAATTCCTATCTGCATTGCACTTTATGCCTTAAGTGCTAGCGAAACATTACCAACCTTTTTCGTGTGGCTATTACTCGTGATTAGTGGTGTCGTTGGTCTTGTTACCTTCGTTGCACCACCGGAGCAAGAGTTTCTATTAATTAACATGAAACAAGGTGAAAACATTCGAACGCCTATGAAAGACAAAAGGGAAACTAAACTTGAATTCATCAGAAAAACTAACGTACATATTTACAGCCTAGAAAAATAATCATTACTTTTTTTCTAATAATACAAAACTGTAATCAAACTCATTCTTTTCGTCAGCTGTAAATGCCTCCCTAGAAACTTCACTCCAATCACTGCGGTTAAACTCAGGGAAAAAAGTATCACCCTCTATCTCTGTATGTACTTCAGTCAGATACAATCGTGTTGCTTGCTCTAAAGTGTATTTGTATATTTCTGAACCACCGGTAATCATCACTTCTTCGACACCTTCGCAATATTCAAATATTTCATCGATGCTATTCAATACCGTACAACCTTCTGCCTGATAGGTTTTATCACGGGTAATAATGATATTTTCTCTACCGGGCAATGGCCTGCCTATGGATTCATGGGTTTTACGACCCATGACGATAGGTTTTCCCATAGTGATTTTCTTGAAGTTTTTCAGATCCGCTGAAATATGCCATGGTAATGAATCATTGTTCCCGATAACACGGTTACGATCCATAGCGACAATAATTGAGAGTTGCATGATTAGCGAGACGAAGTCTGATTAATTCCTGGAACTGATACGCACAACATCACGTTTCATCTGTTCTAATAGTCCATCAACGCCATTATTTTTGGCGATCGCTCTATATTCATTTCGATAGCTTTGTACCAGGCTTAATCGTTCAACAGTGAAGTCATACGCAAACCAGATATTTACAAATCGTTTCATACGGTATGAGATGGGTATCTCTATATCAGTCTTATCTTTCACTATAATTGTATCAACAGTAGCATAGTCTTCATTATCTGAGCTTACAGAGACATACTCGACACGTTCACCAGCAAAACGTCTTATACGTTCCCAGTAGGTATTAAGTAATATTTTTTCAAATAATAAGATGAATTCCTTACGCTGTTTTTCATCAGCAATGTTCCAGTTGGTTGCGAGTATACGTCTAGACATTTCTTTAAAATTAATTCGATCTTTGACCAATTCAAAAACCATTTCTTTCTGAATTTCTTGTTCAAGATTTTTATCTTTTAAAACAGAGAGGACTTTATCAACCGTTTGCTTAACTATTTTATCCGGAGATTCTTCACTAGCTTGCAGTGCAAATGGTAACAAGGACATAAAATATGTAATAAATACTATTTTTATTAAGCCCATATTATCTCCTCTAAATAGCTATTGGTGCTGAAATGGATGGATGTGATTGATAATTAATTAACTCAAAGTCACTATAGTCAAATGAAAAAATATCAGTAACAGTAGAATTTATTTTCATTTCTGGAAGAACAAAAGGTTTACGCGATAATTGTTCTTCAACTTGATCAAAATGGTTTAAATAAATATGTGCATCACCAAAGGTATGCACAAACTCACCAACCTTAAGTCCCGTTACCTGCGCAACCATCATTAGTAGCAAAGAGTATGATGCGATATTGAACGGCACACCCAGAAAGATATCCGCACTACGCTGATAGAGTTGGCAAGAGAGCTTTCCATCTGCAACATAAAACTGAAAGAAAGCATGACAAGGCATTAACGCCATTTGATCTAGTTCACCCACATTCCACGCACTGACAATTAAGCGTCGTGAGTCTGGATTCTGCTTTATTTGTTCAATGACTTGTGTGATTTGATCGATTGTTTTATCTGTCGTGTTCCATGATCGCCATTGCGCACCATATACTGGACCCAAATCGCCGTTCTCATCGGCCCATTCATCCCAGATTGATACCCCATTATCCTTAAGGTATTGAATATTAGTATTGCCCTGCAAGAACCAAAGCAATTCATAAATAATCGATTTGAGATGACATTTCTTAGTTGTCACTAATGGAAAACCTTTATCTAAATCAAATCGCATTTGATACCCAAAGACACTAATAGTCCCTGTACCAGTACGATCCTCTTTTTTTGTGCCATTCGTTTTTACATGGCGTAATAAATCTAGATATTGTTGCACTTCTAGTTAATTTCCTTTGCTCGAAAAGCGATGCCGAATAAGATGAGACCGAATAATATCATAGGAGTAGAAAGCAGCATGCCCATAGTCACAAAATCAAATGCAAGATAGCCAATATGCGCATCGGGTACTCGGACAAACTCAACCATAAACCTAAAAACACCATATCCAAACAGGAACAATCCTGAAATTGCCATGACCGGTCTGGGTTTAGATGAAAACCACCAGAGGATAATGAACAATATCAAGCCTTCAAGCAATGCTTCGTAAAGCTGCGAGGGATGCCGTGCTATCCCGCCTGCCGCAGGGTCTGGAAAAATCATCGCCCATGGCAAATTACTTGGTCCACCCCAAAGTTCTCCGTTAATAAAGTTACCGATCCGGCCTGAGCCTAATCCGATTGGAACAACGGGGGCAATAAAATCAGTAACATTAAAGAAGCGCTTATTGAATTTATGGCAAAAGAACCAAACAGCGGCAAACACACCTAGCAGACCACCATGAAAAGACATCCCGCCCTGCTGGAGATAAATAACCTCTAGCGGGTGCTGAAGATAATAAGGCAGATTATAAAAAATCACCGACCCTAACCGACCACCAACAATAATTCCCAGCATGGCATAGAAGATAAGATCAGAGACTTGTTCTGAGCTAAAACCCCACTGATCTTGACTGCCGCGAAACCGTAGTAACCACCAGGCCGCTAAAATACCAAGTACATAGCTGATTCCGTACCAATGTATCTTTAGAAATCCAAGGTTTAGGGCAACAGGATCAATGTCTGGGTAGGCAATCATAGTAAGTGAATATTAACATACGGATAATTTATAGAATTAGAAATCACAGCTATTTATCTGATAAAAAGAGTAAAAAAACAATTAAAGAGATGACCTGTCGCGGCCGCTATTACTCTTTAACCATACAACAATATTTAAGCAATCACGGATAGTAATATGACAGGAAGGCAGACGATTTCAAGCGTGAGACTGGAAATTCAAAAAATCGACCATTTACCTGCTATGCCATCTATAGCGCAAGAGATTCTTATTGCCTCAAATGATGTCAGCAGCGGCTTAGATGATATCGCTAAAATAATAAAAAAAGACCCCGCCCTATCAGCAAAAATTATAGGCATGTCTAATTCTGCATTTTTTGGTTTCGGGCGAAAAGTCACAACGCTTGAAGAAGCTATCATCAATGTTCTAGGTTTAGATTTAGTAAAAGGTTTTGCGCTAAGTTTGGCAATGAGCAGTGTATTTAACCCGGATAAGTGTCAACAGTTCGATTTAAAAAAATATTGGTCTAGTGCATTTATAACAGCAGAGCTTGCCTCTGGCTTTGTAAATCTCATTGATTCAGACCAGACTCTCGATCCTAATCAACTCTACCTCCATGGATTGTTACACAACATAGGCATTCTGGTTTTAGTCGACAGATTTCCAAATATCATGTCTGAGTTATTTACCACTGCAGCGGAAAACAAAGAAAAACGTCTAATCGAATACGAAACAGAAACTATTGATTTCAACCATCATGAAGCAGGTGCCTGGTTAGGACATAAGTGGAAACTCCCTTTTGAGTTAATCGATATTATCGAACATCACCACAATCTGAAATATCAGGAAAGAAACACTGATATGGTCATGTTGATAGGTCTATGTTCACGAATTTCTCGCCAATGGATCTTGCAGACAAACTACGACCCTATGCAAGAACTTGAGACTTTCAAATCACTTAATATCGATAAAAATGCTTTAGAAAAATATATTTCTAAATCATATAAAAAACTTGAAAACATTAATCAACTTGTTGATGAGATTGCGAGATAAGACTATGGAACCAATAAAAGACATCATGGGTAAAATTGAAATACCGGCTGTTGTTAATGCCCAGTTTATGCAGTTACTAAACTCTCTATCTGGTCTGAGAATTATCTCGAATTTAGGTAATCAACAGCTTGATCGTGAAGATTTAATCGATTCCATGATGCACGCAATCTTCGAACACCTTGAAACAGAAGAAGTCTCACTCTATTTACTTGAAGAAGATTCACTTAATTGCGTTGCAAACCTGGATTGGAATGGGTTTGCTAAAAACAAATCATCAATTAATAATAAAACTCACACCTGCTTAATAAGTGATGGCGTTTTGGGAAAAACAGCAGCAAAGAAAGAAATCATTCATATACCCAATTGCAAGACATCAGATGAAAACTTGCTTCACTATGAAACTAATGAAAAAGACATCGGTTCTTTGATCTGTGCGCCTTTATTAGTAAATGATTCGTTATTGGGAGTCATTGAATTAATTCACCCTGTCCCAAATCATTTTGATTCATGGCAAGAACACTCAGTGATTATCTATGCAGACTTAATGAGTATGCTCTTAAATAACGACAAGCTTATGCACAATATGAAAAATATTGTCGATGTTCGTACCAAGGAACTGCGTTATGCTCTTGAAGAATCAGAAAAATTAAAAGCTCGCTATGAAGAAATGTCGGTCATTGACCCCTTAACCAAGCTATTTAACCGCCGCTACTTTTATACAGAAGTCACCGCAAGTATGGCCAGAGCAAAACGCTACGCCCAACCATTCAGCTTGATGCTGATGGATCTGGACCATTTTAAGATGGTAAATGATACTCATGGTCATGAATGTGGAGACAATGTATTAAAAACCATTGCCGAAATACTCACTGAGTTCACCCGCGAAGGTGATACTCTTGCAAGAATTGGCGGCGAAGAATTTGTGCTGGCACTACCTGAAACTAACCCCGCAGGTGCGCAAAAACTTGCTAGACGGATCATATCGACAATTAAAGAAGCTGACTGGGATTGTCGAGGAGCCAAGATGAGTATAACTATGAGCATCGGCCTTTCTTCATTACGTCATCATGAAAATGATTTGCTTGATGATGACTTTCAGGTGAGTGATATTCTTAGAGAGGCTGATCGAGCCTTATACTTTGTCAAAGGTCACGGACGAAACAACATAAAATCTTATTCTGATATTCCGGAATAACCGTTCACAACTTCATTTATATTTTCCGTACCTTTACACCTCTAAATCGCAATTAAATTTGTGGTTCCACTTGATTTAGTCTACTAAAACAAGAATGATATATGCACAAGAAGCTGGAGATGCTGCTTGGCGGCATCCGTTGTCCGTATTTCATCATTATAATTTTAATAATTACAATTAGATATATAAGCATCCTTCGTCTTAAAGTTAACAAAATCCGATAAAGCAGGAGTTCCTTTCATGGGAATTCTGCTTTTATTTCTTACAGCTATTAAATTTAAACAATCAAATTGAGGGAAACATTAATGGCAACGCAAAATAAAAAACTGCTGACCTGGGTTGATGATATGGCCGCTTTGTGTGAACCAGATAACATCGTATGGTGTGATGGTTCAGATGCAGAGTGGGAAACCATGTGGGATATCATGGTCAAAAGCGGCACCGCCAGAAAGCTGAATGAGGACAAACGTCCAAACAGCTACCATGTTAATTCGATTCCTGCTGATGTAGCGCGTGTTGAGGATCGCACCTATATCTGTTCAGAGAAAGAAGAAGATGCTGGCCCTACAAACAATTGGGCTGATCCAACTGAAATGCGCAAAACATTGAACACTATGTTCAGCGGGTGTATGAAAGGCCGTACCATGTATGTTATTCCTTTCAGCATGGGCCCTATCGGTTCTGATATCGCACAGATCGGTGTTGAAATATCAGATTCTCCTTACGTTGTTACGAATATGCATATCATGGCCAGAGTAGGCAATGCTGTACTCGATGTCTTAGGTGCTGATGGCGACTTTGTGCCTTGCCTTCACTCTGTCGGCGTTCCATTAGCTGCGGGTGATAAAGATGCACCATGGCCTTGTAATCCAGATAATCGTTACATTGTTCATTATCCAGAAACCCGTGAGATCTGGTCTTTTGGTTCGGGTTATGGTGGTAATGCATTACTCGGCAAGAAATGTTTCGCACTGCGAATTGCCTCAACAATGGCGCGTGATGAAGGCTGGATGGCTGAGCACATGCTCATCCTGAAACTCACTAATCCTGAGGGTGTTGTGAAATACGTCGCCGGTGCTTTTCCAAGCGCTTGTGGCAAAACTAACCTCGCCATGCTGACACCAACTATTCCCGGCTGGGAAGTTGAAACTGTCGGCGACGATATTGCTTGGATGAAATTTGGTGCAGATGGTCAATTGTATGCAATCAATCCCGAAGCAGGTTTCTTTGGTGTAGCGCCAGGCACAGGTATGGCCACGAATGCAAATGCCATGTTGTCTATGGAAGCAAATGCTATTTTTACTAACGTTGCTGAAACCGATGACGGTGATGTTTGGTGGGAATCTATGACAAAAGAAGCGCCTGCTCATCTTATCGACTGGAAAGGTAACGACTGGACACCAGCGTCAGAGAAACCTTCTTCGCACCCAAATGCCCGATTCACCGCACGTGCAGGTCAATGCCCTGTTATTGCAGATGAATGGGAAGATCCAAAAGGCGTTCCAATCAGCGCTATTTTATTCGGTGGTCGTCGCGCCTCTGTCGTGCCTTTGGCAACAGAAGCTCTGGATTGGAATCATGGCACTTTCCTCGGCACCATTATCGCCTCTGAGATGACTGCGGCTGCTTTCGGTGCCATCGGCAAATTGCGTCGAGATCCGATGGCAATGCTGCCATTCTGCGGTTACAACATGGCGGATTATTGGGGTCACTGGTTAGATATGGGTAAAACCGAAGGTGCTAAAATGCCAAAGGTTTACTACGTCAATTGGTTCCGTAAAAACGAAGCTGGCAAATTTATGTGGCCCGGCTTCGGTGAAAATAGCCGTGTTCTGAAATGGGTATTTGAACGTTGTACTGGTACTGCTGACGCTATCGAAACTGCGATAGGCAATATGCCAACATTGGATGGAATCGATTTCAACGGTTTGGATATGTCTGATGAAGATATCGCAAACCTGATGCGTGTGGATACTGAAGGTTGGTTGTCTGAATTACAGGGTATAGAAGAATATTACGATACCTTTGGTGACCATTTACCTGCAGAATTACGAGCGCAGGTTCAAGCACTTCGAGAACGCCTTGAATCTACTCAACAAGCCGTAGCGTAAGTATTATAAGTTAGTCTAATAAAGCCCGCCTTGTGCGGGTTTTATTAATTAAAAATATAATAAAATTGAGTAGGAAATCGAATCAGAATGGGAATTACAATTACGTAATTCCCATTATCAATAATATCGAACTAAGACTACTGGAATTGATTTGATATGGTGTGCCTGCACGAACAAGCGGCTTACCATTATAAGCAACACCAATACATGCGGCTTGCAACATGGGCAAGTCATTCGCTCCATCCCCAACTGTACAAGTCTGTTCTAATGTAATTGCTAGTTGTTTAGCTTCTTGTTTGAGCACGTTTAATTTCGTGTTCGCGTCAACAATGGGTTCCACTACCTTACCTGTTAATCTGCCATTGGTAATTTCCGCCTTGTTACAAACATAACGATCAAAGCCCAGCTTTACTGCAACTACTTTTACTATAGGCTCAAAACCACCACTGACAAGCACCGTACGCAACCCGTGCTTCTGTGCCAAGTTAATCAGTTCCTCCGCACCGAGGTTAGTTTGAACCTCCTGTGCAATCTCTTCGAAGATCTTCTCTGAAACGCCTTCCAGTAAACTAACGCGTTCATCCAGTGCCTTACGAAAGTCCAACTCCCCTCGCATCGCTCTGACAGTAATTTCACGAACCTGTTCCCCGATGCCAGTGCTCGCAGCAATATCGTCCAGCGTCTCAGTTTGTACGATCGTGCTATCCATATCACAGATTAAAAGTCTTTTCTTTCGTCCAGCAACCGGCAAAACAAAAACATCAGCGTCTACGTCTGATACCAAGACCAATAGTTTTTGGAATATTTCCCAAGCAACTTGTGTAGTTGCTGCAATATAGAACTCGGTTGCTTGTTTATCAGACAGCATATTGGTTGAATCAATATCAATATTATTTTGATAAAGAAATTGTTGCGTTAATTTCACAACAGCATCATTAATCGACATTGATACTAGGACAACAACAAAAGCTGATTGCGTATCCTCTGCTCTGTTTAATAACCAATAGGGATCAGGAAAAGGTTTTACCTCATTCATAATACTAATGGGTTAAAGTTTAGATATTGCACATCGCGGATATACTCAATCGCCCTTAAGCCATCAAGATCGGTTGCGTTAATAGGTGCATCTATCTCAAGTAAAGAAACCGCATCGCCTCGGCTTTCTCTGCGTCCAAGATGCATATTAGCAATATTAATATTTTTATCTGCGGCAAAGTTGCCTATCGCACCAATTATCCCCGGCTCATCCTGATTGGTGATATACAACATATGTTCACCAAATTCTGACTCCAGTTTAATCCCTTTAATCTCAATTAATCTGGGCCGATTTTGTATTAAGGTACCGCAGACACTGCGTGTCTTATCATCAGCAGTAATACTGATGGTAACGCGATTGTGATATACCTCTTCGAGGTCCTCTTTTGCTTCAGTAACGTGTATACCTCGATCACGCGCTACCTCACGTGCATTAACTACATTAATATCATTAAAGTGTGGCGCTAACACCGATTGCACAACCTGAGTAGTCAATGGTTCTACATTTAACTTGGCTGCATCACCACCAAAAGTCACCGTTATGCCTTGAATTGCGGTATGACTTAGTTGTCCAGCAAATGCCCCTAGATAATTAGTTAACTGAAAATAGGGTGCTAATTGTCGCACTTCTTCTGCTGACAAGTTTGGAGCATTCAGCGCATTCTTTATTGAACCTTCTAAAAGGTAATCCGAGATTTGTTCAGCAATTTGTACGGCAACCTTTTCCTGAGCTTCAGTTGTTGATGCTCCCAGATGCGGTGTACAGATCACATTCTCTAAACCAAACAACGGGTTTTCCTTTGCGGGTTCTTCCAAATAGACATCTAAGGCGGCACCTTTTAAATGACCGTTCTCAAGAGCAACTCGTAATGCTAGCTCATCTACCAAACCACCGCGGGCACAGTTAATTAACAAAGCGCCTTTCTTCATTTTATTAATCGCCGAGGCACTGATGATGTTTTCTGTCTCTGGCGTCTTTGGCACATGCAATGAAATAACATCCGATGTTGTCAACAATTCTTCCAGTTCAACTTTTTTAATGCCTAATGAATTAGCACGCTCTTCCGTTAAATAAGGATCATAGGCTTGCACCTTGAGACCAAAACCGATTGCCTTCTGCGCAACGATAGATCCGATATTGCCAGAGCCTATAATGCCGAGCATTTTGCCAGTTAATTCAATTCCCATATATTTAGACTTGGCCCAGGCACCGGCATGAGTCGTTTGGTTGGCCTGCGGGATATGCCGCGCCAGAGAAAACATCATCGCTAAAGCATGTTCCGCAGTGGTAATCGCGTTACCCATGGGTGTATTCATAACCACGATTCCTTTTCCTGTGCATGCTGGCACATTAATATTGTCGACACCGATCCCGGCACGACCAACCACTTTTAATTGCGTTGCTGCCTCTAAAACCTTTTCTGTCACATTGGTTGAAGAACGTATCGCTAGTCCATGAAAATCGGGGATCATATCGAGCAGTTCTTCTTCAGTCATTTTCCCTGTTTGAACGACATCTATTCCACGTTGTTCAAATACATCTACGGCTTGACTAGACATAGGGTCGGAAATTAATACACGTACTTTACTCATGATACTTCTCCTGAATTTAACTTTTCATTCACCCAACGCGCATAAGCCCAATCAAGCCATGGCATTAATTTTTCCAGATCAGACGCTTCAACTGTTGCACCGCCCCATAAACGAAAACCGGTCGGTGCACTACGATAAGCGGCTATATCATAAGCAACGCCTTCTTCTTCCAACCATTGACACATTAAGCCAGTCGCTGTTTGTTGTTGCTCATCACTTAAGTTTGAAAACTCTTTGGATACAACTTTTAAACACATTGATGTTGTCGATAAGGTTTCTATTTTGTTTGGCAACCAATCTATCCACTCAGTTTGACTCACCCAGGTATCCACTGCCTTGAAATTATCATTACAACGTTGGATCAAGGAGGGTAAACCACCAATCGATTCAGCCCAACTTAATGCCGAGTGCAAATCTTCCAGCGCCAACATACTTGGTGTATTTAATGTTGCGCCTTTAAACACGCCTTGAGTGACTTTACCGCTCTTGGTAATTCGGAAAATCTTCGGTAATGGACGTGGTGGTTGATAAGTCTCAAGACGCTTAATAGCCTTTGGACTTAAAGCTAACATTCCGAATCCCCCTTCACTACCCAAGACCTTTTGCCACGACCAGGTAACAACATCGAGTTTGTCAAAATCCATTTTCATGGCAAATGCTGCAGAAGTGGCATCACAAAAAACGATGCCTTTTTGATCTGGAGTTATCCAATCCAGATTGGGAACACGTACGCCACTAGTAGTGCCGTTATAGACAAAGACAATATCGCGATCAATTTTTGCCTGAGATAAATCTGGCAAATCACCATAATCAGCCTGGTAAATATTCAGATCATCAATCTTCAATTGATTCTCGATATCTCCCGCCCAATCGCTGGAAAAACTTTCCCAAACAAAGACATCGACACCGCATGGCCCTAGCATCGACCATAAGGCTAATTCAAAGGCACCGGTATCAGAAGCAGGCACGATCGCGAGTTGCCAGTCATCAGGTAGACCTAATAAATTAGCCGAACGCGTGATAGCTTCGTGTAAACGGGATTTTGGTATGGGTGCTCGATGACTACGACCCAGATTACTTACAGAAAGGTTGGATAGATTCCAACCAGGATGTTTTTTACACGGTCCGGATGAAAAACGAGGATCGTCCGGCCGCACGTCAGGCTTTTCACAAAGCCGTTTAGCAGATGTATTCATTGTCTAATCTCTAATTAGTCGACGGTTTGCTCCGTCAGGCACGGAAAATACTATCTCAATTTGGCAGGAATGCAAAAATTATTTTTTAGATTAGTAAATGGATTGATATTGCTTTGAGCATTAATTTCACTTAATCTGCTGCGTCGCGTCATCTATTCAATTTTTAACCAAGTCTAAAAGGTATCAGTGAAACCATGGGCATTGAAACTGAAAACTACGTTACCGCAGGAAAACTGCACATCAAAAAAAGTCTCTACGATCTTGTAAAAAAAGAGATCGCGCCAAAAACAGAAGTCACCAACAAAAATTTCTGGGCATCGCTAGAGAAAATTCTTGCCGACTTCATGCAACGAAATGCAGCGTTATTAAAAAAACGCGACGCATTACAAAAAAAAATAGATGCCTGGCATATTGAACATCGTGGGAAAAAACATAAGCCTCTGGCCTATAAAAAATTTCTGAAAGAAATTGGTTATCTGGTCGATGATGTCGAAGATTTTAGTATCAACACTGAAAATGTTGATGATGAAATTGCACTTGTCCCGGGTCCTCAACTCGTCGTTCCATTAGATAATGCCCGTTATGTTTTAAATGCCGTTAATGCGCGTTGGGGTAGTTTATATGACGCCTCTTACACGACGGACACAATTCCACAAGGAAATGGTTGTAGAAGAATCAAGAAATATAATCCCATACGTGGTGATAAGGTTATTGAACGCGGACGGAACTTACTCGATAGACATTTTGCATTGGAAAGAGATACACACAAGCACGTAACTCAATACCTAATAAGGGACAACCAACTTGTTGTACATTTCGGCGACGGAACTGAGACGACATTGCTCAAACCCCAACAATACATTGGTTATACCGGCAAACCTGATAATCCAGATTCTATACTCCTGTCTCATCATAACTTGCATGTTGAAATCAAGTTCGGTGATGGTTTATTTATTGGGCGCCGTGACCATGCCAAGATTTATGATATACATATTGAATCGGCCATCACAGCGATTATGGATTGTGAAGATTCGGTTGCCTCTGTCGATACTGAAGATAAATTAAAGGTATATCGTAATTGGTTAGGTTTAATGAAGGGCACCTTGGTACGTTCGATAGAAAAAGACGGCAAAACAATTGAACGTGCCATGGAACCAGACAAAGAATTTATCGGCAATGCTGGCAAGCCTGTTATAAAAAAGGGACGTAGCCTGATGCTGGTACGTAATGTTGGCAGTCAGCTTTATACCGATATGGTTTTGTATGATGGAAAACTGGTTCCTGAAACAATGGTCGACTTAATGGTGACATCGCTTTGTGCCATACATGATATAAACGGCACTTCAAAACGACCCAACAGCTTAAAAGGTTCTGTCTATATTGTTAAGCCAAAGATGCATGGCCCTGAAGAAGTCGCGTTCGCTAATGAATTATTTACGCGCGCAGAAGAAGCACTCAAGTTATCAAAGAACACCTTGAAAATGGGTATCATGGATGAAGAGCGACGCACATCGGTCAATCTCAAAGCCTGTATAAAGGCAGCGAGTGAACGTCTGGTTTTCATCAATACCGGCTTTTTGGATCGTACCGGTGATGATATCCATACCAATATGGAAGCAGGTCCGGTTATTCCCAAGGCAGAGATTAAACATGCAAAATGGTTGCAGGCTTATGAAGCCTCAAACGTTCAAATTGGCCTGGAATGTGGTTTGAAAGATAAAGCTCAAATTGGAAAAGGCATGTGGGCAATGCCAGAAGAAATGCAGAATATGATGAAGGCTAAGATTCAACACCTTAAGGCTGGTGCCAATACATCATGGGTGCCTTCGCCTGTTGCAGCAACATTGCATTCTATTCATTACCATCGCCTCAACGTTAAGAGCAGACAAGATGCTTTAATGACAGCGGCTAAGGTGCCAGTAGATGATATTCTTGATATCCCGGTGATAGATCCAAAACGCAAACTATCTTCTCTAGAGATACGCCATGAGCTGGAAAATAATGCACAAGGCATACTCGGCTATGTATCACGCTGGGTAGGTCAAGGTGTTGGCTGTTCCAAGGTGCCTGATATCAATGATGTTGCATTAATGGAAGACTGTGCAACCTTAAGAATATCCAGCCAACATATTGCGAACTGGTTACACCATGGCATCATTACCAAAGAAGAAGTCCGTGATGCAATGAAGCGCATGGCTGTGATAGTTGATCGACAAAACCGTGATGACAAATATTACCAGCCAATGTCAAAAGACTTTTCTAGCAGTGTCCCCTTTCAGGCTGCACTCGATCTGGTCTTAAAGGGTCGTAAACAAGCTAACGGTTATACTGAATTTATTCTATATAAACGACGACAAGAACAAAAATCTCTGGCATAAAAATTTACCTGAATCAGTACTCCCTTGAACAGGGAGTATTGTTTTTAAAATTTATACGAAAATTCATTTACAAACTGTGTTTTAAACTCATCCAGAGTAAACGAATGATTCTGTGTTCCATGTTTTGCAATCTTGATTGAACCCATCAATGATGCAATTTTGCCTGTAGTAACCCAGTCCATATCATTAACAAGACCATAGAGTAAACCAGCGCGATAGGCATCACCGCAACCCGTAGGATCATTAATTGCTTCTGGTTTTACACAAGGTATTTCTATTTGTTTATCTTTAGTATAGATGATTGAACCATCACCACCACGCGTCACGATCAAGGCATCGACCTGCTCGGTGATTTGAGACGCTGTCAGGCCCGATTTGTCCTGCATCATTTGCCATTCATAATCGTTGACCGTTACCCAGGTCGCTTTTTCGATGAATTGAGAAAGTTCTTCACCGCTAAACATCGGCATGCCCTGGCCTGGGTCAAAGATGAATGGGATACCTGCTTCGGCAAACTGCTCGGCATGTTGCAACATACCATCACGACCATCAGGAGAGATGATGCCTAATTTGCACCCTTTGGCATCAGTAACCTTATTTTGATGTGATTCATTCATCGCTCCCGGATGAAATGCTGTAATCTGATTATCATCCAGATCTGTTGTGATAAATGCCTGTCCGGTAAAAGCATCGTCAATAATAGTAATATAGCTGCGATCCATACCTTTTTTATCCATCCAATAGGCATAAGAATCAAAATCTTTACCTACGGTAGCCATAGGCAATGCAAGAGAATCATCTAATAGATTCAGGTTGTAGGATATATTTCCAGCACAACCACCGAATTCACGACGCATATCTGGAACAAGAAATGAAACATTAATCATATGTACTTTTTCAGGAAGGATATGATTTTTAAATTGATCCGGAAAAACCATAATATGGTCATATGCCATAGACCCGCAAATCAAAACGCTCATAATTTAGACCCTTAAAATTAGTTATTGAATATCATTAATTAGACAGTATTAATGATGAATAAGATTAGTTATGCCGTGTAATATATCATCCATAAAGATATCTGTTAATTTTATTTTTAATTAGTATGTATGTATCGTTAAGCTCAAAACTAATAGTGTTATTACATCATGACTTTAACTGAATCAATATTTCATCAGCATACTCTTTTTGCTTTATTTATTGTTTAAGTATTGTTATTGTTCTTCCGTTATTTGTATTTATTCACGACAAACTTGATAACACTTTCCTGCAGTTCTGCTGGGACAAAATAGGCATGCCATTAATAAGTGCATGTTTAATTATTGGCTTCATCCTCCTTCTTTATCCAACTAATTTTGGCCTTGATTCGGCACCAACAATTGATCAACTTCTAGCTATAGGTGATAAACGATCGAGTTTTTTGATTAATATGATTTTCTTACTAACATTTTTCTTCCCATTAATACCTTTATTAGGAAAATTGGATGAACTCACTATTCCATTACAAGGAATTTTATGTTCAATGATAATATTCACTTGGTTATGTCAGGGATTAAATATTGAGCGCTATAGCCTATGGCCCGACTTTAAAGTGTCTGCTTTAATCATACTCATGTCTGTAGTTACACATTGGCTGGCTAAACATGTCTCAGAGTTTACTGGTGAATATCTTGATAAATTATTTCATCGAGAAGGTTTTAAAACACTTAGCTTTAAAGCCGTCGTTCTAATTATGCAAAGCCCGGTTATCTTTATATTCGGAATATACTTAGGTAAACAATTATCCTGAAGCATCCTTAAGATGCTTTTCCCAGTTTCACATTAGACTTTGAATTTCTAAGAACTTCTTTAAGGAAATGTCCTGTATGAGAGTCGGGATGTTCAGCCAATTGTTCTGGTGTGCCTACTGCAATTATTTCTCCGCCGCCATCACCACCTTCTGGACCCAGATCGACTACCCAGTCGGCTGTTTTGATTACATCAAGATTATGCTCAATAACGATGATGGTATTACCATGCTCTCTTAATCGATGAAGTATATCGAGAAGTTGTTGAATATCATGAAAATGCAAACCCGTTGTCGGCTCATCAAGTATGTAAAGTGTTTTTCCGGTATCCCTTTTTGACAACTCTTTAGAAAGTTTCACTCGTTGCGCCTCGCCTCCTGATAAGGTGGTCGCATTTTGTCCAAGCTTGATATACGACAAACCGACATCCACTAATGTTTGCAATTTACGCGCAAGTACCGGCACAGCATCAAAAAATTCACGCGCTTCTTCAACACTCATATCTAATGTCTCATGAATATTTTTACCTTTATAGCGCACATCTAGCGTTTCACGATTGTAGCGTTTTCCCTTACAGGTATCACAGGGGACATAGATGTCGGGCAGAAAATGCATCTCGACCTTTATCAAGCCATCACCCTGACATGCCTCACAACGTCCACCTTTAACATTAAAACTAAAACGTCCGGGTTTGTAGGCTCGCGATCGAGCCTCTGCTGTCGCGGCAAATAGCTCGCGAATGGGTGTAAATAAACCTGTGTAAGTAGCCGGGTTTGAACGAGGTGTGCGGCCAATCGGACTTTGATCAATATCAACCACTTTGTCAAAGTGTTCCAGTCCATGGATTGATGCATAGGGTGCTGGCATTGTATTCGCCCGATTTAAATCACGCGCTACTATTTGATAGAGCGTATCGTTTATCAAGGTCGATTTACCTGAGCCTGACACGCCTGTAATACACGTCATTAAACTAACCGGAATAACAAGATCGACATGTTTTAAATTATTGCCGGTCGCATCTTTTAATTCCATTACTTGCAATGGGTTAAAAGGAACGCGATCTTGCGGCACCGGAATTTGTTTCTTGCCTGACAAATATTGTCCTGTTAAAGAATTCTTATCCGCGGCAATCATGGCTGGTGTGCCTTGAGAAACTATTTCACCACCATGGACACCGGCACCTGGTCCAATATCAATGACATGTTCAGCAGCATTTATTGCCTCTTCATCATGTTCAACAACAATCACGGTATTACCGAGATCTCTAAGGTGATATAAGGTTTTTAGTAAGCGTTGATTATCTCTTTGATGTAAGCCAATCGAGGGTTCATCAAGAATATACATGACGCCTACCAGGCCCGCGCCAATCTGACTTGCCAAACGAATACGTTGAGCCTCTCCACCAGACAAGGTCTCGGCACTGCGTTCTAGCGTCAGATAATCAAGCCCTACATTAACAAGGAAGTTAAGTCGATCATTGACCTCTTTTAAAATCTTAACGGCAATCTTGCCGCGGGCACCCTCTAACTCAAGTGTTTTAAATAATGCCTGTGCCTTGATAACGGTCATTGCAGTAATATCAGATAAGGCAATGTCATTGATTAATACATTGCGCGCAGACTTATTTAAGCGTGTACCCCCACATGCAGGGCAAGGTTTATGCGTTTGGTATTTGGCCAATTCTTCACGAACCATGACTGAATCTGTTTCCAGATAACGTCGTTGTAAATTTGGAATAACGCCTTCGAAGGAATGTGTACGTTTAACAACTTTATTTTTATCACGCAGATACTCAAACTCTATCTCTTCATCGCCACTGCCATAAAGTAATGTATTTTTTATGTCATCTGATAATTCTTCATAGGGTGTATCAAGCTCAAACCTGTAATGCGCTGCAATTGAGCTGATCATCTGAAAATAATAGGCATTGCGCCTGTCCCAACCTTTTATTGCGCCTCCAGGCAAACTTAGTTCAGGATGTTGAACAACACGCCCCGGGTCAAAATATTGAACATGTCCTAATCCATCACACTTACCGCATGCACCAGCTGGATTATTAAAAGAAAATAAGCGTGGTTCTAATTCACTCAGACTATAACCACATTTGTTACAGGCAAATCGGGAAGAGAATAACTGTTCTTCAGTTTTTTTATCTGCTTCCATCGGCACAATAAGTGCGACCCCCGTCTGATAAACGCAATGCCGTTTCAAATGATTCTGCTAAGCGTAATTGCAAATCCTCTCTGACCTTAAAACGATCAACGACAACCTCAATGGTGTGTTTTTTACGTAACTCGAGTTCAGGTACCGCATCCAACTCAACGATATGACCATCAATGCGGGCACGGATAAAACCTTCAGTGCGTAAGCGTTCTAAAACCTGAAGATGCTCCCCTTTGCGTTCCTGTATGACAGGAGCCAATAGCATGAGACGTTCTTCCTGAGGCCTGGCCAATACCAAATCAACCATCTGCGTAATGGTTTGCGCCTCAAGTAAAGTTCTATGTTCTGGACAATGCGGTTGACCGACTCGCGCAAACAATAACCGAAGATAATCATAAATCTCTGTAATGGTGCCTACTGTAGATCGAGGATTATGCGACGTTGTCTTCTGCTCGATGGAAATGGCTGGTGATAAACCTTCAATATGGTCGACATCGGGTTTTTCCATCATCGACAAAAACTGTCTGGCATAGGCAGACAGGGATTCGACATATCGCCTTTGGCCTTCGGCATAGATGGTGTCAAAAGCCAGAGATGATTTACCAGACCCGGAAAGACCCGTTACGACAATTAATTTATCGCGCGGAATATCAATATCGATATTTTTTAAATTATGGGTTCGAGCACCACGTATACTAATCGTATCCATTCAAAGATTTCACTATTCTAGGGGCAACCTGCTAATATAAATGGTTTTGTAAACTCGATCCAAGATAACTTCAAAATAATGAATTCAATGTCCATGTCAGCTACCGAATTAAAGGCAGCACTATCACTCTCTGCGGTTTTTTTTCTACGCATGCTGCCCTTATTTATGCTTTTACCAGTATTAAGCTTGGCAGGAGAGTCATACCAGTACTCAACGCCTCAGTTACTGGGTATTGCCTTAGGTATTTATGGCCTGACACAGGCCAGTCTACAAATTCCGTTTGGCATGTTATCGGACCGATTTGGCAGAAAGCCGATTATATGCCTGGGTTTGATAATATTTATTATTGGCAGCCTAATTGCGGCAATGTCGGATTCAGTTTATGGATTGATATTGGGTAGAGCTTTACAAGGGTCTGGTGCTATTGCAGCGGCAATAATGGCTCTGGCAGCTGATCTCAGCACCGAACAGCATCGCACCAAGGTCATGGCCCTTATCGGGATCAGTATTGGTATCTCATTCTCTGTTGCCTTTGTAATAGGTCCATTACTGTATAATTACATAGGCATAAACGGACTGTTTTATTTTGGCATCTGTCTGGCAATCCTGGCGATTTTAACCCTGTTAATCATAGTTCCAAACCCACCAGAAAAAACCAAAAGAAATAAAGGTTCGATTAATCTTCAGAGCTTGAAATCAGTTCTCTCCAACCCTTATCTGCTTAAACTGGACATCAGCATCTTTAGCTCTCATTTGATTCTAATGGCGAACTTTGTCGTGATTCCACTTTCATTACGTGATTCTGTACAAATCGAACCTACATCGCATTGGCAGGTATACTTGAGTGTTTTATTTGCGTCTTTGTTTATCATGGTGCCCTTTATGGCGTTTGGTGAGCGATTAAAAAAATCAAAGGTATTTTATACCATCAGTATAATGCTCATCATCCTCTCTCAGGCCGGGCTCGCTTTTTTCCACATAAACCTGATATCGCTGTTCTTATTTATGTTTTTATTCTTTGGCGCATTTAACTACCTGGAAGCACTCCTGCCTTCCGAGGTCTCCAAAGCAACTACGGCTGAAAGCAAAGGTACTGCTCTTGGGGTCTATTCCAGCTCCCAATTCATTGGGATTTTTATTGGTGGCCTGCTTGGTGGTTTTTTTCATCAACAATTTGGCATTGCAAGTGTGCATTCCTTTTGTCTATTCATGGCGTTATTATGGTTCTGCATAATCATGTATCTGCCTCATAATGAGAACACGTATAAAAATAGACTTGAAGAAAATATGGTCTAAAGCGAAAATGATTCATTTTAATGTTTTTCTGGAATCTGAATCTATTCATTTAAAATGATTCTTTGAAGTTTTATAAGCCTTTCACAGACTTAGATAATACAGTTAACAAATAGTCCAATAAATTTAATTTTTTTAGGAGAGCATCAACATGGCACGCGGTGTAAACAAAGTCATTCTAGTTGGCAATCTGGGAAACGATCCGGATATACGATACACCGCAGGTGGTGCTGCAGTGGCAAACATTAGTATTGCAACTGCTGAGTCATGGAAAGATAAAAATAGTGGCGAACAACAAGAGAGAACAGAATGGCACCGTGTTGTTTTTTTCGGTCGTCTTGCTGAAATTGTTGGCGAATACCTCCGCAAAGGCTCACAGGTTTATGTTGAAGGCCGCCTACAAACTCGTAAATGGCAGGACAAGGAAGGACATGACCGCTACACAACTGAGATAGTCGCAAATGAAATGCAAATGCTCGGAAGTAAGAGTGGCGGCTCTGCAAATTACGAATCTGCACCGCAATCTCAACCTAGTCAGAACCAAAACTATGCGCCCGCTGAATCACAATCTGCTCCTGCATCATCGCCAACAGCTGCACCTGCAGCAGATGATTTTGATGACGATATCCCGTTCTGACCTTTTTAACTAAACGATTATTTTTTTCTTTTTGTGTACCTAAGTGCACGAGGTTTGGCAATACCATAACCTTGTGCATAATCAACGCCTATTTTTTTGAGCTCTTGCAAAATAGCATCGTTTTCCACAAATTCAGCAATAGTTTTTTTACCCATGATCTGCCCAATCTCGTTGATTGATTTGACCATTGCCCGATCGATTCGATCCGTTTTTATGTCCCTGACAAAGGCACCATCGATTTTCAGAAAGTCCACCGGCAAATTTTTCAAATAACCAAAAGAAGAAACGCCGCTACCAAAATCGTCTAGTGCAAAACGACAACCTTTCTCTCTAATTTTTTTAATGAATCGTATTGCATGGGATAGGTTTGCTATCGCAGACGTTTCAGTGATTTCAAAACATATTTTATTTGGGTCAACTAGATTCTCGTCTAATTTATCGATCAAATACTTCATGAAATCATCATTGCCCAAGGTCTGCCCTGATAGATTTATGGTACACAATTCCAGTTTCTTTTGCTTTGCTGGATGTGTAGCCAACCATGTAAATGCAGAACTGACTACCCAATGATCTATTTTTGCAGATAGCCCAAATCGTTCTGCGGCTGGTAAAAACGCACCTGGTGGAATAACTTCTCCATCCTTCCCGTGCATGCGTATCAATAGTTCATAGTGTTCACCATGCCCTATCTTTTGATCGACTGGCACTATTTTTTGATAATACAATGCAAAAAGATCGTCTTCTAATGCTTGATTAATTTTAGAGACCCATTTCATTTCACCCCGATGTTGACTAACCTGCTTATCATCAACAGAATAAATATGTACTCGGTTTCTTCCGGCATCCTTGGCGGCATAACAAGCTGCATCAGCTGCACTTAGTACATCATTCACGTTACCAATTTCAACCGATATAGGAACCAAACCAATACTGACACCAATAGAAAACTTTTTGTCTTGCCAAACAAAACGAAACTCTTCTACCTTGGCTCTTAATGCATCTGTAACCCGTCGCGCATGTCCTATATCACAATGTTCCATCAACACACCAAATTCGTCACCGCCCAATCTGGCTAAGGTATCTCGTTTTCTGACCTCGCTTAATAATATTTCACTTAGCTGTCTCAGTAATTCATCACCTACCAGATGACCACAGGTATCATTAATAACCTTAAATTGGTCAAGGTCGAGATAGCAAATGGCATGTTGTCCTGACATAGATTGGTTAGCTTCAATAACGCGTTGTAGCCTTCTTTCAAACTCTGAGCGATTGACGAGTCCGGTTAGCGCATCATGCGTTGCCTGATAAGAAAGTTCTTCAGAGAGTCGAACTGCTTCCGATATGTCCTCACAAACTATAAATAAAGAAGGTTCCCCTTGTGTGTCATTTACAACTCGAACTGATTCTCTGACCATAATAATATGGCCATGCTTATGAACCTTGCGTAGATCCCAGCGATGGACAATATCGGGCATCTCGAAACACTGTTTTATTTTTTCCTGTGCAAAAGTTCTATCATTTTCATGAATAACTATATTGACGTCTTTGCCTTTCAACTCACTAACTTCATAACCAAGTTGGTTCGCACCATATTCATTTACAGTCAAAATAGTGCCGTCCGAACTAGTATTAAAAAACATAGCAGGTGTATCGTCATAAAGTGTGCGAAACCGAATCTCGCTTGCCGCCAAGGCGGCAGTTATTCTTTTTTCTTCAGTTATATCGACATGAGTTCCAACCAATCGAACTAATTCACCCTCACTATTTTTAAGGCCGAAAGCTCGGGACAATACATCAACGTAATGCCCATCCTTATGTAACATACGGAATTCGACACTAAATTTTTCAGCCCTACCAGATGTATAATCATCGACCATTGTGAATGTTTTTTCCATGTCGTCTGGATGCAGTAACGCTTTAAATGCTTCAATTCCATTATGTACATCATCAACCTTATAACCCAGCATGCTTCTCCATCGTGGAGAGTAATAGATATCATTCGTATCCATTTTCCAATCCCATAAACCATCACTGGCACCCTCCATAGCTAAAGTAAAACGTTCTTCACTTTCTCTTAGTGCTACCGTAATTTTTTCACGTTCAAAAATACCACCCAGGATCTGGGCAACATGTTCCATTAAGCTAACGTTAACAGCAGATTCTTGAACTGTCTGAAAATAGTTTCCTAATGTGCCAATGACTGAACCATCTGTCGCACGGATCGGGACTGAATAGCTTGATTTAAGGTTATAAGTCAGTGCCAATTCAAAATAATTTTTCCAAAGCGGATCAGTTTCGATATCAGCTACAATAATAGTTTGATTTAAATATGCCGCTGTACCACAACTACCAACACTAGGCCCAATTTCGAACCCGTCAATTGCTTCAAGGTAAGCTGCTGGTAAACTCGGAGCAGCAACTGACCATAGATGCTTACCGTCATCATCAAGTAGCCGTATTGAACATTTCACATCAACAAGTAGCCCTTCAATTATATTAGTCACCCTGTGACATAATTCATTGAAAGGTAGATTTTGATAAATTATCTGAAAAATCTCATTTTCCAACTTAAGGTGCGCTTCTGCTTTTTTACTTTCATCCTTGACGCGAAGAGTTTGAATACCGTAACTAAGATTATTGGCAAGATGTTTTAATAAATAGACTTCTTCGACATCAAATGCATTTTCTTCTGAGGAATAGATCAAAATACAACCAAAAGATTCTTCATCTATATTCAACGGCAATGCAATCATAGAAACATAGCCTTTTTCAAAGGCATCTTTTCGCCATGGAGTAAGAACAGAATCTTTAGATATATCACGACAAATATAGGGTTCGTTTGTTCGTATGCAAATGCCAACAGGTCCTCTTCCTCTTGGTTTGTCATCCCATGAAAAAAAGTTTTTCAGATAGCCTGATTCGTATCCGGAACTAGCAGCAGGTATAACTTGTTTTTTTTCACCTTGTTCTGCGTAGCCTACCCATGCCATTCTATAATCACCCACATTGACAAGAATATCGCAGATGGATTGCAGTAATTTTATTTCATCAGCAATATGTACCAGCGATTGATCACATTGGTTTATAACCATCAAGGCACGATTAGTTCTGCTTAATAATGCTTCTGTAAGTTTAAGTTCGCTAATGTCCCTTGTAATGGATAATGTACATTGCTCGCCATCATGCTCGACTATAGAAGTAGATATCGTACCCGGGAAAGCTTCGCCATTTTTTCTTTTAAATTCGAATTCATGATTACTTAGGTATCCTTTGGCTTTTAACAAACTTACATATTCTTCTCGATCTTCATTTGAAGACCATAGCCCCAACTCAAGACTCGTTTTACCTAATGCCTCTTCTTCAGTAAAACCGGTTGCACGAGTGAACCCGTTATTTACCTCTATCATTTTCCCATCGTTGAGTCGCGTCATAACGATAATATCCGGGCTGGTTTCTATCGCTGCTGACAAACGTTTCTGATTATTTTCAAAAGCGGCTTCAGCTTCTTTTTTATCTGTTATATTAAACATCACACCACGTAAACTACCCGACGAGCCTGACTTCTTCTGCACAACATGAACTAAATCATTTATCCAAACAATTGACCCATCCGCGGCAATCATACGATATTCAAATTGATGGTCCTTACCATGTGCTGTCTGGAGAGAACAGTAACTATAAGCAGCCTCGCGATCGTCAGGATGGATATGATCTAACCAAAAGTTTTCTTGATACCAATCATCCAACGGGTATCCCAACATTTTCTTTGCTGGTTCACTAACGAAGGTAAACAACAAATCTGGCAAACTCACTTCCCAAACAATCGCATCAATATCATTGATAAGACTACTGTACTGTTGCTCTCTATCTTTTAGTGCACGTTCTATTTTTTTTTGTTCAGTAATATCACGTGTCACTGCAAGATGTTCAAAAACAAGACCGGCACTATTTGCTACTGGACGAGCATGCGTTTCCATCCACTTGCGGCTTCCTTTTAAACTCTCAATCTCAAATTCAAGTGTCACTGTCTCACCTGCGAAAACACGCTTGTTTAGTGATTTAAATTTTTCCCGGTGCTCTTTTGCAATTAAATCATAGATACATAAGCCCTTAACCTGCTGCAAAGAATCGGCGTCTATCATTCTCAAGCCAGCAGCATTCATGTAAATCAATTCACCGTCTTTCCCAATTTGTTTGAAACACTCGGGCTGGAGTTCAACCATGTTTTGGAATTTTTGATAATTGAATTCAACTTCCTTGAATCGTTTTCGTTCCTCTAATGTTTGATCAGTAATATCCTGAATAAAGCAATAATGACTGACAGGTGACTTACCATTCTCCAATCCCTTGACCATGACGATATGATTATAAAAGACTGTTGCGTTTTTGCGGATGCCGCGGAGGCTAATCTCAGATCGACCCACCTGCGCCATTTCTGTGCAGGCACTTTCTAATAAACCGATATCATCCTGGTGAATGGTAGCTTTCCAACGCATTCCCATCATGTCTTCAGGCAGATAACCATAGATCTCTGCATAATCAGCATTGACACTAAGATAATTTCCTTGCCTGTCTATACGGGCGATACATTCAAGTGCATGCTCGAATATATCACTGACATTCGATGTCGATTCAAATCGTTGTTTTTGGGTTGTGTGTATTTTTTTGACCATCTTGAATAATAAATTAACTCTCTAAACCAATATGTTTTATCCTTAAATCTTGCTAGATACACAATCCTGTGAAACTCGCTATCAGTGAGCGTCAAGAATTTATTATTTTTCAACTATCAGTGTAGTTATATTGCTACACTTAAAATTACTTTAAAATGTGATGTAGTTCACATTTTGAATATATGTACAATATCTGTGCCATTGGCCGATATATTTTTATAGATGCTACAAATTAATTAATAAAGCTAATACATATTTAATAACTAGCATCCATACTACTGATATATATGATTAAATAACACTTTAGGACGCATAGGCTATGTCGATAATTACCCAGATTAATCTGCTTAAGAAACGGCGTACCAAAATTATCGCTACACTCGGTCCCGCAAGTAGTGAGCCAGACCAAATTCGTAAACTCATCAAGGCCGGCGTTAATATATTTCGACAGAATATGTCACACGGTGATCATAGCTATCACAAAGAGACCTATGCCCGAATACGCAAAATAGCAGAAGAGTTGAATCAACATTGGCTGACCTTTGTGGCCCTAAAATTCGAACCGGTAAATTCAAGAAAGGTAGTATTGAATTAAAGAATAACAGCACAGTTATCGTCACGACCCGAGATGTAGAAGGTAAACCGGGTCTAATTCCATCTCAATATGCTGCCTTGGCAGATGATGTGGAACCGGGTGACCGAATATTACTGGCCGATGGTAATTTTGAAATGGAGGTCGATAGTATTGATGGAACAGAAATTACCTGTACCGTAATTTATGGTGGCACATTGGGGAATCATAAAGGTATTAATCTGCCCGGTGTAAAAGTATCCGCACCATCATTAACCGATAAAGATAAAGCGGATGCCAAACTAGCACTGGAGCTTGGGTGTCGATTTTCTGGCGCTGTCTTTCGTACGCTCTGCTGAATGATATTCACGACTTAAAAAAATTAATACAGTCACATGCTAGTGACGCACATATCATCGCAAAGATAGAAAAACCAGAAGCTTTGGATGAGGCAAGTGCAATCCTCGATGCCGCTGATGGCATTATGGTTGCACGTGGTGATTTAGGTGTTGAACTCAATCCCGAGCAAGTGCCCGTTGCACAACATCAATTAATAGATCTAGCACGTAAAAAATTCAAACCAGTCATAGTCGCAACACAAATGCTGGAATCCATGATTGAAAATGCGCGCCCGACACGCGCAGAAGTAACCGATGTTGCTTATGCAGTAACACTGGGCACAGATGCCATTATGTTATCTGGTGAGACTGCAGTAGGTGCTTTTCCAATTGAAGCAGTAAAAATGATGGACCGTGTTGCACGACAAACAGAATCCTACCTTTGGACTCACGATGCTTATAGTGCGAAGCTTGCCTGATACTCATTCAAAAGTAGCAATGCCTGTTTGGGAGGCCGTCGCAAATTCAATGGCGCAAATGGCTCAAGATCTAAAAGTACACGCAGTCGTTGTTATTTCACAAAGCGGCATGTCTGCAGCAACAATGAGTTCAGTAAGACCAGCCGCACCCGTTGTTACAATAACCAGTCGTCCGGATATTTGCCGAAAAATTGCAATGCTATGGGGAGTAATACCAGTCCTTTCAGAGAATGCCGGGAAGTCCAACCCTAATGTATTAGCAAGGAAAGTGGTTCTTGACGAAGGTCTGGCTTTGGTTGGGGAAAAAATACTACTTGTACGTGGTTTTCACAGTGACACTGCATTGAACACACCTTCAGTCACTGTGATAACCGTCTAGTTAACTATTTCAGTTTAAGCTATCTCAATTTATAGATAGGTACTGCATCATCTGCTGCTGCTTGGTAACGCACAGAGAAATCATTAAAGCTTTTCAGTGCTTCTTCAGCATCTTTGCCTTCACTTACTTGAAAACAATCGATACCACAACGGAACATAAAAAACATTTGATCACGTAATACGTCACCAATCGCGCGTAACTCACCCTTCTAAATCATAACGGTCACGTAACATTCGTGCATGAGTATAGGACACGACCATCTTTAAACGCCGGAAAATCGAGCTCCAATAATAGAAAAATGACCCAAGTCGCCAGACAATTCTTCTGTCTCTAGTATCGCCATCAATCCAGACAGCATGTGCTGTATTTTGTTTTACATAACTTCATCACGATTCGCCTGCCAATACGAGAAACGGTAAAATGACATATCACCTTCAGGAATTGGTGCTGAATCATCTAATTCACGTGCGACTGACCCAATCATCATCACTAATCTTTTTGTCTTTAATTATTTGCATTAGCTTTTTCCTTAACTGCTGTCTTCGGATAAACGCTATCCTTGAATGGTGTAATACCGACTCGGCGATAGGTATCCAGAAAACGTTCCTCATCTTGGCGCTGTTCAACATAGACATCTAGCAACTTACTAATCACATCGGCAACTTCTTCCTTAGCGATAGAGGGTCCGAGACGATCACCCAAACAAGCATCTGTTTCAGCAGAACCACCAAGTGTTAGTTGATAAAACTCCTCGTCTTTCTTTCTGACGCCGAGAATACCTATGTGCCCTACGTGATGATGCCCGCAGGCATTCATACATCCAGACATTTTAATCTTTAAGTCACCAATATCGTGCAAATAATCAATGTCATCGAATCTTTCGTTGATTTGTTTAGCGATTGGGATTGACCCAGCATTTGCTAATGCACAAAAATCCAGACCAGGACAACAGATCATATCTGTCAACAGGCCTATATTTGCTGTAGCTAGATCTTTTTCAGAAAGCTTCTCCCAAAGAGAAAATAAATCAGCTTGTTTAACATTTGGTAACACCAGATTTTGATCATGTGTTACAACAATTTCACCATAACTGTATTGATCAGCAAGCTCTGCGATATGATCCATTTGTTCATCAGTTGCATCGCCTGGCGCAATACCGGGTGCTTTTAAAGAGACAACTACCGCTTTGTAACCGGCAACCCGATGTGTAAATAGATTTCGTTTTGCCCAATTTGAAAAAAGTTTATTTGATTTTTTTGCTTCATCAAAGCTACTGTCATCTGCTGCATTCTTATCATAATCAGGCGAGGTAAAAAATCCTTTCACACGATCAATTTCTTTTTGATCCAATTTTAAGACACTATCCTTTATATGCGACCATTCTTCTTCAACTTGTCGGGTGAACTCCTCTTTACCGAGGTCATTGACCAATATTTTGATACGGGCTCGATACATATTATCTCTACGACCAAATCGATTGTAGACACGCAATATCGCTTCAAGGTAAGAAAGCAAATGTTGCTTCTCCAAGAATGGTCTGATACTTGGGCCAATAAACGGGGTGCGACCTAATCCACCACCAACAATCACATTAAAACCGACTTCACCTGCATCATTTTTAACCAGATAAAGACCAATATCATGAACTTTAACAGCAGCACGATCATTCGTTGCTCCTGACACTGCAATCTTGAATTTTCTAGGTAAGAATGAAAACTCGGGATGGAATGTGGACCATTGTCGAATTATTTCACAATAAGGTCTTGGATCTTCTAACTCATCTTCCGCTATACCAGCAAACTGATCTGATGTTGTATTTCGAATGTCATTGCCACTAGTTTGAATCGCATGCATTTCAACACTGGCAAGATCAGCCAATATGTCTGGTACTGTTTCTAGTGCTGGCCAATTAAATTGAACATTCTGACGCGTACTAAAATGAGCATAATTTTTGTCATACTTTCTGGAAATATGCGCCAGCATTCTTAATTGGTCACTTGATAACAAACCATAAGGAATCGCAACCCTGAGCATTGGAGCGTATCGTTGAACATAAAGTCCATTCATCAAACGTAATGGACGATATTCATCCTCAGTCAGTTTACCCGCTAAAAAACGCTCAGTTTGGTCACGGAATTGGGCTACTCGTTCATCAACGATGGTCTGATCGTAGTTATCGTACTTATACATAATAATTGGTGTATGTCCTACAGTTTTAACGGATGCGAAAGATAGCAGTAAGTTTTAAGACGGAAAAGGAATGGATTTTACTATATTTATTCGTAATTGTTATATAAAGCAGCCACTATTTTCGTCGGATAGATAATAACTGAATTCAGGCTAAATCAAAGACTTTGTAGCTATTTAATATTTTACGAATATTAATACTTAGTGAAGGCTAGTTGCTCTAAGTTGATAAGAGTACCGGGCAATTTGGCTTTATTACTCAGAAAACTGATATTTCGCAAGTAAACTTCTGCCCTTCCGGGTTAGATATCCTTCTGGATCGATAAAACCCTTGGTTTTCGCCATTTTGAATAGGCTGTCAGGTTGCTGTTTTGATAAATAAACCAGGCCATCACCGTAGCGACACTCCAAGACTTTGGCGATATCTGATTCTAAACTCTGATCTGGTTCTGATGATAAGTGACTCAACTAATACTCCTAAATGACAAATTAATTAAAACTATATAATTCATATATATTATAGAGTTATATAGATTACTTAAATTTAAATGTCAAACAAATCTTCTATCTTGTGATGAGATAGACATATATTAGGTATCGGCCGAAAGATAACTGCTTTTTATGCGTTTTAAGGAAGGTGTTGTTTCGCAAGATAGTCGTGTGTACGCATTTCCTCCAATCGGCTGATAGTTCGTTTAAATGGTTCCTGTAACCGCGAACCAATGTATAGAGCATCCGGATCTGCCGCCGCAGTAATAATCAACTTTACGTTTCGATCATAAAATTCATCGACCAGTGTGATAAATCGTTTCGCTATATCATTGGCGTAATCATCCATAACCGGAATATTTGCCAATAAGACCGTCTGATATTGTCTGGCAATTTCAATATAGTCTGCCGCACCTCTTGGCCCGTCGCAGATAGCAATAAAATCAAACCAAACTACACCGTCTCCGCAACGCACCGTTTGAATGAGCCTTCCTTCTATTTCTAAGTCAACTTCATCAACTCCGGCATCCGGGCAGACATGAGTGAAATTATTTTCTAACATCGTATTTGCATATTCATCAAGAGGTGAATGGTATATTTCAGCTTGGTCGAGGTATTGCAGTCTGTAATCAATACCTGAATCAACATTGACGATGCGATTATATTTTTTCAACAGATCAATCGCGGGTAAAAAACGATCTCGCTGCAAACCATCATGATAAAGCTGATCGGGATGTTGATTTGATGTGGCAACCAAGAAAACACCACGCTCAAATAAAGCCTCTAATAAGCCACCTAGTAACATCGCATCAGCAATATCAGCAACATGGAACTCATCAAAACAGAGCACTTGTGTTTTTTCAGCTAATCGATCAGCCACAATCAACAATGGGTTTTCGATATTACCCAACAGTTTTAATTCGTTATGAATGTTTTGCATGAAACGATGAAAATGAATTCTCATTTTTTTTTCCATCGGCAAGCATTCATAGAAGCAATCTACCAAATAAGTTTTGCCTCGACCTACACCTCCCCAAAAATAGAGCCCCTTGATCTGCTTTGGTGCAGACAATATAAAATATGAGCGTATTTTACTTAATATGCCATCATCTTTCTGTGACAACTCATATAGATCATCAAATAAGTTCTGTAAGTGCACGACAGCAGTTCTCTGCGCTGAATCAGAATTAAAAGCTTTTAATCGAAGATCATTTTTATATTTATCTAATGGAGTCTGCATGTGTTATTACTTATCATGTATTTTGAACTCTGGAATTATCACTCTGCCACGTAAGCAAAGATTAGCCATAAATAATATCATGACCCGACCATGCTGCCAGTAATAGTATTACTAGTATTAGTTCTTATTATCTTTCTACCCCAGTTTTGGGTGCAGAGAGTAATAAAACAATACAGTCAAACAATAGATGAACTCCCGGGAACAGGTGGAGAACTTGCCCAGCATCTTATTAATCGCTTTGAACTGGAAGATGTGTCTGTTGAAAAAACAGATAATGGTAATGACCATTATGATCCAGAGTCAAAAACAATTCGACTTTCTGAAAGTAATCACGATGGAAAATCATTAGCCGCTGTAACAATCGCAAGCCATGAATTCGGCCATGCACTACAACATCACACCAATTACAAACCGTTACTATTGAGAACGCAGCTAGCAAAAAGAGCGGCCACTGCTGAAAAAATTGCCTCAATCATTCTGGTTAGCCTACCATTCACCTTGATATTGGTAAAAATACCAGCAATCACCTTCATGATGTTGCTGGCTGGTCTGACTATAATGTGCCTGCCCATAATTCTGCATCTCTTTACCTTACCCGTAGAATTCGACGCCAGTTTCAATCGTGCATTGCCTGTATTAAGCGAAGGAAATTATGTCCCTGATTCTGCAATGCCCATTGCGAGAAAAATACTCACTGCTGCTGCACTTACTTATGTGTCAGCATCTCTTGCAAGCTTGCTTAATTTTTATCGTTGGTGGGCGATACTTAGACGCTAATAAGAATTCTACTTCTATTTAATTATTGGCATCACTATCGTCAGGCAATGCTTTATTAATAAGTTCTTCTGATAGGCGTCGTTTGGTTTTCAAGTCTCCTAACTTTCTTATCGCCTCAACCTTTGCAATGAGATTGCCTCGTCCATCGGTTAAGCGATTATATGCCGTGTCATATGCAGACTGTGCCTTACCTAACTTATCTCCAATATCTTCTAATGCAGTTACGAAACCAGTAAATTTGTCATACATATCACCTGCTTGCTTGGCTATTTCCTGTGCATTCTGATTCTGGTACTCATAACGCCACATATTTTGAATAACCTGAAGATTCATGCTTAAGGTAGAAGGACTTACAAGAAAAATGCCGCTGTTAAAAGCATCCTGAAATAATTGCTCATCATTTTCAAAAGCTAACATCAATGCTGGCTCGATTGCGACAAACATCAATACCATATCTAAAGAGTTTACACCTACCAGATCATCGTAACTTTTACCGCGTAAATCACTAATATGTTTTCTTATTGAAGCAAGATGCTCTTTAAGTGCATGTTGTTTACCCTGCTCATCACCAGCAGAGTAATATCGTTCGTATGCATTTAATGAGATCTTCGAATCAATAATAACGTCTCTTTTATTCGGTAAATGCACAACAATATCTGGATAGAATAACTTACCAGATTCATCGCGGTAACTACCCTGTACTTCATACTCACGGCCATTTTTTAGACCCGAGTCTTCCAGCACTCGCTCCAATATGACTTCTCCCCAATCTCCACGTTTCTTACTCTCACCCTTCAACGCCTTGGTAAGGTTTATTGCATCTGTACTCATTTTTTCATTCAATGATTTTAGATTGGTGATTTCATGAAAGAGAGACAATCTATCTTTAGTCTCTTTATCGTAAACATCTTCGATCTTTTTACGAAAGTCGCCCAACTGTTCTCGCAAAGGGTTTAAGACTTCGCCGATGTTTAATTTATTTTGATCGGTAAATCTCTTACTCTTTTCTTCAAGGATTTTATTCGACAGGTTTTCAAAAGCATCCGTCATCTTGTTTTCAGCTTGTTCCAGCAAGGCCATTTTCTCTTCTGTTGCTTTTCTTTCTTCATCAAGCTTTGTGTACAGCTCTGCGATGGTTACTTTATTATTCTCAACATCTTTTTGCAGATATTTGTTTGTATTCTCACGCTCCCGGATTGTGTTACTGAGTTCCTCTATGCGCGAATCTTTATTCTGTGTGCGCTCCTCCTCTACGGCTAATTTGCGTTGCAGCTCATTATTGCTATCAGCTACCTTGAGTATTTTGCTTCTGTAAATTAACCACACAAAGGCTAATCCTGAGACAAACCCCAGAATTAACGCCTGTAGCGAATAGTCATTTGTTTAATAATTCAATCATGCCTTGAATTGATCCTTCAGGATTATCATATTGAGGTCGCTATTAATCTTAAAGATTGGTCACCTTACCTGATGAAACCTTAATATTAAATGGTTGCATCAGTTTGTGAATTATATAAACCAATTGCACTAATATATCGTTGCTTCAATGTATTTATTGTTTATAATCAATACTTAGTTGATTAAACTAAAAGTGTATTCATCCTTTTTATCCGGAACTTGATGAAACTAAAAGGCATTATCTTCGATGTGGACGGTACCATGGCAGATACCGAGGAAGTCCATCGCCAAGCTTTCAATAAAGCATTTCAAGAATTTGACCTCAACTGGCACTGGTCAAAGACCGATTATTACAAGTTACTTTTTGTTTCAGGCGGAAAAGAACGCTTCAAAATTTGTCTGAACGAAGATAAAGAACTTAAAAGCAAAGTAAAAGATCCAGGCTTATTTATTAAAGAACTGCATTTGTGTAAATCGAATCATTACCGCGAAATGCTGGCAACTGACCACATCCAACTTCGACCAGGTATCAAAAGATTAATCAATGAAGCACAGGACAAAGGCTTGCCACTAGGCATAGCAACCAGTTCATGTTTGGCCAATTTGAATACGCTCATCAACACAACCTTAAATGTCGATCCCAAAGAAATATTTAATACTATTGTTAGTAGTGACACCGTTACAGACAAAAAACCTTCACCCGTTGTTTATCAATGCGCACTAGCAGGACTGGGATTAACGCCTGAAACTTGCGTCGCAATTGAAGATACCCGAAATGGAAATATGGCGGCGCTTAGTGCGGGATTACAAACCATAATCACGACTCATGCCTATACGACTGACAATGATTTTACTGGCGCCTCAATAGTAGCAAACCACCTCGGTGAACCTGACAATGCGTTCAAGGTTTCACAGGGCTATACTTATGATAAGTCATATGTTGATGTGGAACTCTTGAACAATATTATTTGCCATAACCTTGACGACACATCTGACTTTGACTTGCCCGAGATTGCATCAAATATTAATTGAGACATCTCCAAATCAGCCGAGTAATATAAAGCTGACATTTAAATCGCAAGTAAATATTATTTATATATAACAATGACCCTATCAGAATTTCGCTATATTGTGGCCGTCGCAAAAGAACTACATTTTGGGCGGGCAGCAAAAAGGTGTTTTGTTAGCCAACCAACCCTAAGTGTCGCCGTAAAAAAAATTGAGGATGAATTAGGGCTGACATTATTTGAACGACATCAAAATGAAATTTCAATCACTCCCATCGGTCAAATTATTGTTAACCAGGCAGAGGTAGTCTTAAATGAAACCAAGATCCTAAAAGAGCTCGCTAAAAATAATAAAGATGAGTTAATTGGCGAATTAAAGCTTGGGGTCATTTACACCGTTGGTCCTTATCTATTACCAAAGTTAATACCTATTATTAACAAACAAGTCTCTGAACTAGTTTTAATTATAGAAGAAGACTATACCGAGAACTTATTCAATAAGTTAAAGGCCGGTGAAATTGATGTTGCTATCCTTGCCAATCCGTTTGACCATCCCGGAATATGCACTGAGATACTGTATCAAGAACCCTTTGTAGTAGCTTTACCTAGCAATCATCCTTTGGCTAAAAAGAAAAAGCTCAAAGCAGAGGATTTACTAGACGATACAATGCTGTTGCTGAAATCAGGTAACTGTTTTAGAGATCAAGTAATCAAGGTTTGTCCTTCTTGCATTAGCCCTATTGGGGATAACGCACACATCCAGAAAACACTGCAAAGCAGTTCACTTGAAACGATTCGTCAAATGGTTGCAGCAGGAGCGGGTATCACAATACTTCCCTTTTCTTCGATCAATGCTCAGTCCGGTTTAAATGGCATGCTGGAATACCGACCTTTCACTAAGCCTGCACCTTATCGCGAAATTATTATCGCCTATCGAAAATCCTTCCCCAGAACAAAAGCAGTTGATCTAATTAAAGAATCAATCGCTAATTGTAAATTAATTACCGGGTAGTTTATTTCCTAAGTACAATAAACGCTGCTGCATTACCTCTAAGAATCAAAAATAAAAGCGAGTCTTCTTTTTTGTCCACTGCTTTTAAAAATTCTTCTAGGTTTTTAACTGGCGCTTTATTAACTGACGTAACAACATCGCCTGCTCTCAAACCACTACGCCAGGCGATACTGCCACGTTCTACGTTCGCAACAATAACGCCTTCTGTTTTTCCAAAGTAAGGGCTATCTTGCTCTATATCGCCAATAGAAACACCCTGTAATAATTTATTAACGGATTTTGGTTCTGTACTTACTTGTGCTCTTACATCAACTGTCACAACAAACTCAGATTCTTTGCCATCGCGTAACACTTTAAACTTGATTGTTTCACCAACGGGCAACAATCCAATACGGTTTGCAACATCATTTGCATTAACTATATTTTTACCATCAATAGAAACAACAATATCGCCTGTCTGCAAACCGGCTTTACTCGCAGGAGAATTCTCTAACACTTCATTAATGATCGCCCCGCTTTGCTGATCAAGTCCAAAGGCTTCAGCTAGTGAAGGACTTATATCTTGCATACTAACCCCTAGAAAACCGCGTTTAACTTCACCTGTTTCAACCAGTTGTTCTGTAATCTGCATAGCAAGATTAATGGGTATAGCGAAACCAATTCCAATATTTCCACCACTCTGTGAAAAGATAGCCGTATTAATGCCGACTAATTCGCCACGAAGATTGACTAATGCACCACCTGAGTTACCCGGATTAATTGATGCATCCGTTTGAATAAAATCCTCATAGCCTTCGATACCTAAACCACTTCGGCCTAGCGCACTGACAATACCTGAAGTAACCGTCTGGCCAAGACCAAATGGATTACCTATCGCAACCACAAAATCTCCCACTCGTAATGCATCTGAGTCAGCAGGTTTAATATCAACCAAATTTTCTGCAGGCATTTTTATTACGGCCACATCAGTTTCCGGATCAGTGCCGACTACTTCTGCTTCAAGCTGACGTCCATCGCGCAAGGTCACCGTTATTTGAACTGCATTTGCAATGACATGATTATTGGTTAATACCAAACCTCTCTTGGCGTCCACAATAACGCCCGAACCCAGACTACTGGTTTTACGTTCAGCGGGTTGTTCTGGCACATTAAAATATCTACGAAAACGTGGATCTGCAAATAAGGGATTCAATTGTTGTTTGACACGTCCTTCAGTTGCGATATTGACTACTGCAGGGGTGGCACCTTCCAACATGGGTGCAAGACTGGGTATTTCTTTTCCATCTACTCCCTGTGGCAGGGCTGCGCTTGCTGAAGTTGCTAATAAAGAAAATGTAATTAGGAATAATTGTGTAAGTAGTCTGGAAAAATAATTCGTCATTATGTGAGTCCCTTTTTTATTCTATATATTAGGAAGTTCTTTTTTTTAAAAAGTTCATTACATTTTTTAAATTGATATGCACAGAAATTTAAGGCGGGCCATGCCCGCCTTAAATATATTTTAAACACTTAACTCTTTACTTCGATTTTACGAGGCTGCACCTTTTCATGCTTTGGTAAGATAACCTCTAACACACCATCTTTGCCTTTTGCTTCAATACGCTCGGCGTCAGCGGTATCGGGTAAACTAAAGCGTCGATAAAAAGCACCACTAACACGTTCGACACGTTTATATCCTTCTTTCTCTTCACGTGCCTCTGATTCACGTTCGCCTTTAATCGTAAGCACGCCATTGTCCATTGTTATCTCAATATCTTTTGGATCAACGCCTGGTAAGTCTGCTGTAATTAAGAAACGATCGGCTTCTTCTTTTATATCCACGGCAGGACTCCAACGACTGGTTACTACATTTGAATAATCGTTGTCATTACCTGCTGTAGTTTTATCAGCATAAGCGCGTTGGTTCAGTTCTTGCTGAAACCTATCTAAAAGACTCCATGGTTCATAATTTACTAATGACATTTTTCTACCTCCAGAATATGTTTAGTTTGACTTAGTAAAAAGATGGGGCCAGCCAAATAGTTTTCAAGAGGTGATAATAAAAATATTAAAATCTGTATGCAGTCTTAGTCATAACTTTAGAGGTTAGATTCATTAATCGCTTTACTGCTTTAGGTAAAACTTTTGCGCCTGCAGTCTCAGCAGTTGTTGCATGATGTAATTCATCTTCTCGCATTTGCTCTAAAATTGATCGACTACGCTCGTCTTTCTCGGGCAATTGTTTTAGATGATCGTCAAGATGTCTTACCACTTGGTATTCAGTTTCGGCCAAGAATCCAAGATTCCATTTGTCACCAAAACACCCGGCAATAACACCGATGCCAAATGAGCCTAAATACCAAACTGGACCAAGGTAGCTAGTATGGCCTCCCAATTCATCTAGTCTTGACTCACACCATTCAAGATGATCTATCTCCTCATCCGCAGACTGCTGCATCGCTTTTTTGAGTTCTTCTTCACGTGCCGTTAAGGATTGCGCTTTATATAATGCCTGTGCGGCAATTTCCCCGGCATGATTCACACGCATCAAACCCGAAACATGCTCTCTTTCATTCTCATCAAAATCAGTCTCTGGATAAGATGCGGCCGGATAAGGCCTTTTCTCCCGACTCGGACTTGCATCCATAATATCTCCAAGAACTGAATCCAAAACCATGATCCCACGGTCAAACATACTATATTCTATTGATTTCATTGGTATTTCCGTTAGTCTACGTTTGTCAGTCTGTGATTACATGTCTTGCAAAAAATAGCTTGTCTGTAAAGACCAGACTATTCAAGCATATTAGATGATAATATCGCTCGTATAATATTGACAGGCCAGAGGTCAATCCGTACTATTCCCCCTCTTTTTTCCCCGGGTTACCCGATTTTTAGGAATTAGCATGAAAACTTTCTCTGCAACACCTGCTGATATTAAGCGCGACTGGTTCATCGTCGACGCCACAGGCAAGACTTTAGGCCGTTTGGCGACTGAAATCGCACGACGCCTTCGCGGTAAGCATAAAGCTGAATACACCCCGCATATGGACACTGGTGACTATATTGTGGTCATCAATGCAAAAGATATCCACGTATCAGGAAACAAACGAACAGATAAAATGTATTACCACCACACAGGCTTTCCAGGTGGTATAAAATCAATCAGTTTTGAAAAGTTGATTGCCAAAAAACCTGAGCAAGTCATCGAAAAAGCTGTAAAAGGCATGCTGCCAAAGGGACCATTGGGTAGGGACATGTTCCGTAAACTCAAAGTTTACCCTGGCGCTCAACATCAGCATTCAGCTCAACAACCGCAAGTATTGGAGATTTAAGGGATGTCAGACGTTTATTACAGCACCGGAAGACGCAAAAGTTCAGCCGCACGCGTATTCTTAAAACGTGGAACGGGTGAGATTACAATTAATAACCGCACCCTTGAGCAATACTTCGGGCGTGAAACTGGCCGCATGATTGTCCGTCAACCCTTGGAAACTGTTGAAATGACCGATCAGTTTGATTTCAACATCACTGTAACGGGTGGCGGGATATCTGGACAAGCAGGGGCAATTCGACACGGCATCACTCGTGCCTTAATGGAATATGATGAAACACTACGTAAACCACTGCGCCAAGCTGGTTTTGTTACTCGTGATGCTCGTGAGGTAGAACGTAAAAAGGTCGGCTTACACAAAGCTCGTAAGCGTCCTCAATACTCAAAACGTTAATATCACATTTGATGTTTTTAAAAAGAGGGTTTTTACCCTCTTTTTTTTCGCCTACAGGGACCTCTCGGTACCCCCTTGAGTGGTGTGTAGGCAACAAATTCTCGGATGGTTTGAATAGAACCACGAAGCCATGAGAAAATATTGTCTACTAATAATTTGGGGGTTCGTCTAATGGTAGGACTACGGACTCTGACTCCGTCAGTAGAGGTTCGAATCCTCTACCCCCAGCCAATTTAATCAATTACTTAGTAAATTATATTTTTTACTTCCTCGAAAATAGCAAATTAAGTGGTAGTTGTTGTGACAGTTAGCCTCAAGGTACTAGGCTGTGATTTTGACACACACGACTAAGGCAACAAAGACTTTAGCCACGACACTTCCTCCCCTTGAAAATAATAATTCTGTTTTTTATCGGCACTCTCATTGTAAACAACAATACTGTCTGGCTTATAAATAACTTTATCTCCGAAATCACTGAAATACCTTGTAAGGTATTCTTCGCCAGAGATTTTATATGTGATTTTAATTATTGGGTCTGGCAAATACTCAGCTTCTTCATATGTCGCTTTTGCAGGAATAGATGCGCCTTTAACTTTCATTATCCCTTTATAATGAATTATCTCAAAGTAGGGATGGCTTGATGCCCACACCCCAAGAATAAAAACAATAAACACACAATAAGCTAGCCTTTTCATTTTAATTCCCTGCATGGGAAAATTATCTATGGAATTAGGCGGTTTTACCAGTCACGCTAGCAACTAGTTTAGTTTCGTCCAAAAACACCCAATTCAGAGGACACCAAAGCACTAAGGAAGGCGTAATCTATTTAAAGCGCTTAAATAGAAAGGCTGCCCATGAAAAACTAACCATCTAGACATCAATGCAACTTACTAATTATTTTTAGTATCAATATCGTACTTAATTTCAAGTAGTGCCAGGCGAATGTCTTCTGTATCCTTACCAATGCGGCATAGAATAAAAATCCCAAACAACATCAGCCCCCTTTCAACAGTAAATATGGCGACTAATCCTTCAATGTATTGTGTGATGTATTCCATTTAATTCTCCCTTTTTATTAAATTGAGATAACAAAACATGGTATTGGCAAGCTAACTTTTCTACCCAAGATAATCCCCTATTCCATTTCAGTTAAATCAACGCTGCAATTGCCCAAGACGCAAAGGCACGTTGTCATAACGCTCGATAATACGATGATGAAATAATATTTTTCTGCTTTGCCATTACGACTTATTCCTCTGTAATTTCCGCCACTCCCAAGGCGGCATTCTATCTGCTTCTGGCAAACCCCACAGACCAACCTTACTCTTCCTTGCTTGCTCCTCTATCTCAAATAACTTTTTGTCCTTAACGTATTTCTTATAAACCCATGCAGCACCAACTCGAATTAACTCTGCGTTAACGTGCTTACCATCAATGTATATGTCAGCAACGTAACGACCATAGCGGTCAACTGTTTCTATCTTAGCTTTAATGTGTTTGCCAAAGACCATATCAGACAACGCTTGTTTTGCTTTGTTGCCATAAGGTTGACGTTTCTCAGGCGTGTCAATTTGTGCGAGTCGTATCTTGTATTGTGTTTTGATTAACAGAAGCGTTAACGTATCACCATCCGTTATCTTTATAACTTTTCCATGATAGGCAGCACCTTTGTTTAGCTTAGGCTTTTCCTCAGCATTGATGTGATTTGCAGCAGAGAAATTCGCGAGGAAAACTACTATCAATAATATAATTTTCTTTTGCACTCTTAATATTATTATTTATAGGCGAAGGATATTTATGCGCCAGACAACGCTATCTTACCTTGGTGACACAACTTGACGAGGAGGTGACCGTGCAACAAACATACCCCCAATCGTTGAGATTTTTCTCTCTAGCTACTGAATAGGCAATACTTGAACAAGTAGATAAAGCATCGTCTTTTGAGAAGTAAGAAGCATCTACTCTACCCCCATAATATTCGGCGCTATTACTGTTATCATAAACCCAAACATCCATTCCTTTTAGAGTATAAGGAACATAATCGCTATCATGGCTTTCGCAACCAAATAGAAACAGAATCAATATAAACAAACATAGCTTTTTACTGGTTTTATCTGACATAATCTAATAAATCCTTCTACTACAATTATGGTATTTAAACACTTAGCGCTTTCATCATCCATACTCTTCTGCTCTTCTGCTATATCTCAGACAGATTATCCTGATATAGGCAAGGTTTATGGAAAGTCGGAAGCTCGCTCCATAGAATACAAATGCGAGAAGACAAGTCCTTTAAGAATAAAATGCGAGTTTGATTTAGATTCTGTCAGCCTCAAATTAAACCCAAGCAAAGTATCAAAAATGCTTAACGAGAGAATGCAGCATTTTGAACGTGCAAAAGATGAAATTAAAACTGGCTCAGCATGCAAAGAACTGGAGGGTAATATTGCAGAATTAAAAAGCATACCCGAAATGGACGCAGAAGGACTAGAAGGACTAGAAGGACTAGAGCTGTATATAAAATTTTGCAACAACCCAACGAAAGACAACTGGAAAGAAACAATAAAAGCCGACTTGGCAAAAGACAGCAAAACCTGTCGAGTCTCATCCCAAGAATATACGCTAGAATTTAAAAAAATAGTAAACCCAAAACAGGATAAATTTATTTGGTCTGCGGTCTCCGAGCCAAGCGGAATATGCGGAGCAGTAGAAACATCCAGATTTGAAAGCCTCGACAAAAAAAACAATACGCTTTGGAAGTATTTTTACAGCAAAGTCATCACCAACAAAAACGCTGAGACTAATTTTTTCGGATTAAAATGCGCCGATTTGGACGAGAGCGAATATCCATATACTTACTATAGTGACGCTAAAAAATTAAATTGCGAGTACATTGAGTTTTCGGTCTTTTAAATACTTAAGTGACTTATTGTTTCCCCTGCTAAATATGAACACTGTTAAGTTTCTATAAAATAACGTCGGCTTGACCCGACTTGCAAACAGGAAACTCATTATCTGCGGCAGTCGTCTTTCGCAATCAAACCCACAAACATTCCTTATCGCCTTGCAATCAACAACTATTAAACTATAATTAACACAACGCCAATTTGACTCAGCTTGCAGGCGTTTAATAAATATTGCTAAAGAGAGGGCAACCTACTTTTAGCGAATGCTGAGTGGGTTTTTTTACGGCTGCCGTTCCTTATAACGGCTTGGTATTTGATTTCAGCTTGTACACCAAGGCAATCGTGCCGAAGTACTAAAGAGGAGAAATATTATGCCTTTTTTAACAAAGCCACTAACCAAGAAAGAAGAGCGTGAGTTCTACGAGAAGCAAGTTCCTAAATCTGGTTTTCGTGTCCAGCATCGGCAGAAACCTGCAAGCCGACCAAAGTCAGGCAGCACCCCCAAGGAGAATGGCAATGGTTAAACGAATAGACGATGACCACGTAATCCCGAGCTGCTCTGCTCACGCTAGACATCAGCGACTGTTTGAAAAAAGTCGCAATGCTAAAACTGATGGTGAAGTTGGTGCGGGACATGCTAAATTCCGAGAATCCCTGCATCATCGAAAGATTGCTGCCGGTCTTGCGACTGGCAATCTAACCCCAAGAAAATTCGGACGCGAGAACCTGCGGTGCATCACGAACAAAACACACTGAGATAACCAAAGAAATAATCGATGAATACTTGTCTCGCAAGAACATCGATGTGAAAAACCTAAAAATATAGTTACGCAATGAAATAAATTAAGTAATATAAAAAGATGGCTAAACTTAAATCTTGCAAAGATTGTGGGCATAAAATTAGCAAATCCGCTGAATCATGCCCAAGTTGCGGCTCTCGCTTAAAGAGAAGATGGTATGAGATAGAGGCATTTACAACAATAATTATTTTTCTTCCTTTGTTGCTAGTGTTCCTAGGACAATGCTCGCAAGCATAATCACATTAAATTAATATACCGACCAATGAGCTCAAGCTGCTCTACTTAAAGTATTCCTCTGTACTGAATAAGGAGAAACTGTACCCCGTCAGCACCATGTGGACCAACTAGCCTGATTGTCTAAGAGATAGTTTTAGTTCATCGTTAACCCAAGAGGAAACGATGATGACAAGTAAAAGAAGTGTAGAACATACTGTGCGCGATATTCGTCGACGCACCCGTAAAAAATATTCAGCAGAAGAAAAAATTCGTATCGTACTTGAAGGCTTACGTGGCGAAGAAAGCATCGCTGAGCTATGTCGCAAGGAAGGACTAAACCCAAATGTTTACTACCGTTGGTCGAAAGACTTTCTGGAGGCAGGTAAGAAACGTTTATCAGGCGATATCGTACGTGAAGCGACCTCAGATGAAGTCAAAGAACTGCGTGCTGAAACATCTGCGCTGAAAGAAACCTTAGGCGAAGTAGTCATGGAGAATCGGCTGCTTAAAAAAAGCGTGCTCGGGGATGGGGAGGACGATATATGAGGTACTTAGCATCGGATAAAGTCGAGATTATTCAACTGGTACAGAACTCAGATCTGTCGGTTCGACAAACGCTGACTCGGCTGGACATTCATAAGTCCACTTTTTACAACTGGCTCAAACGTTATGAAGAGAATGGCGTTGATGGCTTGGAAGACAAGAAGCCGATTCCCCATGCGGTATGGAATAAAATCACCGAAGACCACTGTGAAGCCGTTATTGAGTTAGCCTTAGAGAAGCCTGATTTGTCTCCACGAGAGTTAGCCGTAAATTACACTGACAACAAGGCTTACTTCGTCTCAGAATCCACGGTGTACAGGCTGCTGAAAGAACAAGACTTAATTACCAGTCCGGCCTATATCCTGATGGAGGCCAGTGATAAGTTTCAACAGCCCACTACGCGCGTGAATGAGATGTGGCAAACGGATTTTACCTATTTCAAGATTATCGGTTGGGGTTGGTATTACTTATCCACGGTATTAGATGATTACTCACGTTACATTATTGCCTGGCGTTTATGTACGGGCATGAGTAGCCGTGATGTCTCTGATACGCTGGATGACGCCTTACGCTTTACGGGACTTGATACAGTAAAGGTAAATCATAAACCGCGTTTACTCAGTGACAATGGCCCGTGTTATATCTCCGGTGAATTAGCCGATTACCTTGAAGAAAACGGTATGACGCACACTCGAGGTCGACCTTATCATCCACAAACACAAGGCAAGATAGAGCGCTGGCATCGTTCAATGAAGAATCAGATATTACTTCACCACTATTATTTCCCCGGGGAACTGGAGGAACAGTTGCAGCGTTTTGTGAGTTATTACAACCATGAGCGTTATCATGAATCACTTGATAACCTGACACCGGCTGATGTCTTTTATGGGCGTGGCGAAGAAATACTAAGTCAACGAGAGCTAATCAAACAAAACACGTTAGCGATGAGACGACAAATGCATTACGATAAACAACAAGTGAAGCACATAACCTATTGATGAACTAATGTGTCTCTTAAATCAAACCGCTACCTGTCCAAAAGGTTTTGACGACGTACAGTTAAATAAATATTTTTATTTTTCATGGGGTATGGTTTTTGATACTTAGACTCTGTAAATATATGCTTAACTATAACAGCAATAAATAATAATGTTTAAACTTGGGGCAGACAATTACCGGGGATCTGAAAGACAGACAATAATTTCTTATCCCTGAATGATTCATAAAGGGTCCTGCCTTGCTGGGCACTCTGTGCACCTTATCCATAACACGAAATTATTAAACTATTCCCATTCAGATTTTTTAGGCTCATCTCATTTCTATAATTAAAAAGTTGACAAAAATTTTCTAGGTCTGAATATTATGATCGCTCTGCCTTTCCGTTGAGCGCCGGTGTCCTTGCCTTGATATATGAGCACTTCCAAATCTACGGCATGCCAGTTTGATTTCGTCTAAAAAATCGTGACTACGGTCAATTTTGATTTGCTGTATAAGAAATGGAGGCTCATACTTTTCATTTGTCTATTTCTAATCAGGTGAGGTCAATGCGTATCGCATTTATCATTTTCCTATCACTAATATTAAGTGCCTGCTCGGAACAAGCTTCAGTCTCTACTTTAGAGAATAGAAATGGTTTGAAATATGAAATTAATTCTTCAACTCCGTTTACTGGAAAATATATTACTTATTTCAAAAATGGACAAAAATTTTCTGAATCAAATTTCACAGCGGGCAAAGAGAATGGCCACGTCACATGGTGGTATGAAAATGGACAGAGGAAATTAGAAGAGAACTACAAATTTGGAAAGAAAACAGGGCTTAGAACTGAGTGGTATGAAAACGGAAGAAAACTCAGCGAACAGAATTATAAGTATGATAAGAGAGATGGACTTATGGTTACCTGGGATAAAGGTGGCAATATTACTAGAATTGAAACGTATAAAAATGATGTGCTAGCTAAAACAGCGGAATTAAAATATGGCTTATACCAATAAGCTATTTTAATCTTTTATGTTGAGTCTCTTATCCAGTTTTTCATCAACCAAATCAACTTTCTCAGCTTTGCGGATACCCATATGTAAAACGCCACCACAAAAACTAACGACTTGATCGCTATTAAGAAATTTTTCTTCGTCTATTTTTGTAGCTTCTCGTGCAGCTTTAAAATCAATCAGGTAAGTTGCTTCTTGATCGGGAAGATCGACGACATCACCCTTGCGAATCTTCACTCCAGATTCAACATAAAAACCTCTCAACGCAATAACCTTCATACCAAAAACTCCGAAAAAACTGTTTCTACTAATATTTCATTAATATAGGAATATATCACAAATATTTTAAGGCTGAAAAACGAAATAATTCAGTATGTGATGCACCCCTACAAGCTAGTAAAAAACCAATAATCAACTGTCCGTCTTAATGAATAGAACCTTGGCGGGCCATTTTCATCACAAATCAGGTATATTTTGACCGCAATGTCTATCTCTGGGTTCCCGACAACATGGTCAACATGCAATGATTCACCACCATTTTTGAGACAACTGGTGGCTATTTTTTCTTGCATTTCAGCCTTATGGTTCCGAATAATGCTCATTTCTGGTGCATTACTACATAGCCGTATCCCATCACAATAAGTGGTTATCCACTGTTCTATATCGCCTACAGCGAGCAATTTTAAACCTTCCAGTAGCGAATAATAAACCGTTCCCTTTTTAGGTTTTATCAACCCTTGATCCGCATTCAGTGCTACTGGGCTGAAAATTAATGCGGCACACAATATAAAAATAATTTGACGATGCATCACCATAAATAAAATCGAGCATAATGCATGCCATTTTTATGCTAGCTGGGTCTTAATTTGAATCTCATTATGTAGCGTTTTATGTACAGGGCACATATCTGCAATTTCAAGAATACGTTGTCGCTCAGCGTCAGTAAGGTTTCCTTCTAACTTAATGGTCTTTTCTATCTTATCTACTAAACCTGTCTTGGCGTCACAATCGGAACAATCTTCCGCATGAATGTGATCATGTTTCATCGTAACTTCAATATTATCTAAACTCAGTTTTTTTCTGGTTGCATACATTCGCATTGTCATTGAGGTGCATGCGCCAAGTGCCGCCAATAACAACTCATAAGGGTTTGGCCCCAGGTTTGAACCATTAGCCGATAAGGGTTCATCCGCGATGATTTGATGATCTTGAGTATAGATTTTTCGTGTGAATTCTTTATTTTGTTCAGTAACTAAAACATGGCCACTTTCTATAATTGGTGCCGTACCGGAAGAGGCTTCATGATTCACATCAGTAATTTCAAGATAACGTGCTGCCCAACTTGAAATAATACTGGCGACATACTCTGAATCTTCGCGTCTTGATAACAAGTGATCTGCTTTATCAAGCGATATAAAACTTTTGGGATGTTTTGCCGCAGAGTATATTTTTGCAGCTTCATCTATTGAAACAGTTTCATCAATGGGTGAATGCAGCACTAGCAAGGCTTTATTCAATTGACCTATATGTGTCGTGTCATTGTAGGTATTGATGTCTTCAACAAACTGTTTTTTTATCTTGAACTGTCTTCCCGCTAACTCAACCAAAGCCTCATCATTATTAACTATTTCTTCTTTTGCATGTGAAAACAAATGTTCGACATGATGTCCCGTTGAAGGCGCGCCTATTGTTACTACTGCTTTTAAAGAAGGTATTGCATGTGCTGCTGCCAAAACCGCAGCCCCGCCTAGACTGTGACCAATAATCATGACCGGTGCAGCATAGTTGTCTTTTAGATAGTTTGCTGCCTGAATCAGATCACTGATATTCGATGAGAAATTAGTATTGGCAAAATCACCGTCGCTATTTCCCAATCCAGTAAAGTCAAAGCGTAATACTGCAATACCTTTATTTGCCAAAGCGCGAGTTATACGTGACGCTGCGGCGATATCTTTTGAACAGGTAAAACAATGTGCAAAAAGTGCATACGCCTTAGTTTCTGAGTCAGGTGTTTCTAATAATCCTGATAGAGACTCACCTTGTGAATTTTTAAAACTGGCTTTTACTTTAGCCATTACATGCTCCTTTTAAATTTGCATAATGAATAATCAGCCTTTCTCCTAAAAGACACGAATAATATGTGCCAGAAAAGAACAAGCACACATCCTATTGAAGATTCTTCAACAACAAATATAGTTACAAACGACTGCTTATTCAGAACTTCAATACTCGTTATCACTCTAAAGATCGACTATAGTATAGATAGTTGGCTGTATTTCGATACCTAACATGGAGATAGAAATAATGAGCACAAATAGAATAATAGTCCTACCGTTCCTGTTCATGTCTCTCATTTTACTGAGTGCTTGCGAACAACAGAGCGCAACCAGCCAAACCAATCCAGACAGAATCTCCTACGATACCAATGTTCACGAAAAGGCTTTCGGGAAGCACATTATTCATATTAATGCTCTAACAACAGATCAATTACCAGCCGAAATTGCTCGTGGTTACAAAATAGCCCGTAGTAAGAACCGAGCTATGTTGAATATCACGGTCCGCGAAAAGCAAGGAGAGGTAGAGACGCCCGTTACAGCTACGGTTAGCGTCATTGCTAAAAACCTCAGCAGCCAGTTAAAGAGCGTTAAATTTAGAGAAATAAAGGAAACTGACCCCGTTGCAATTTACTATATTGGTGAACTTCCAGTGGGCAATGAAGAAACGCTTGTTTTTGATATTGATGTGACCCCTGCCGGCGCGACCAAGCCTGTTCTAGTCTCTTACAGACATAAATTCTTTACAGAATAGTAAGACACTAATTAATCTTATTCTTTCGCTTTGCCTTAACGCGGTTTACAGCCGCTATAATATCATCCTGTTTTTTCTTAAGTGCTGTTTCATTATTGCCGTGTTCTTCGTCAACCATTGAGTGTTTAACCTGCTTGTCCAGTTTCCGCTGCTCTGTCCGCTTCTGTTTATTGAGATAACGTTTTTTATTTTGATCTGCTTCCAATTGGCTTCGTCGATTATCCCAAATATTATTTTTTGATTTTCGATATTCGTCCACTAGAGAAATGTGACTGGGACAAACATAGGTACAACAACCGCACTCTATACAATCAAACAAATGATAGTCCAGTAGCCGGTCGGTATTAAATTCTTTACTGTGCCAATGTAGTTGTTGTGGTTGCAGCTTTACTGGACATACTGGGGCACATTCATCGCAACGGATACAGGGTGATTCTTCTATTTTTGAATTATTAAGCTGGGAATCAACGGCTAATAAACAATTCGTAGTTTTAATGACTGGCACATCGTCATCAAATAATCGAAAACCCATCATGGGGCCACCCATAATCAAGTATTCGTATTGCTCATTATATCCGCCACACTGTTCAATGACTTCATTCATGGATGTACCAAGCAATACCTCAAGATTACGAGCTTGATTTATTCCTGGACCCGTTATTGTCACTATGCGACTGATCAGTGGCTCGTCATCAATAATCGCTTTTTTAACTGCAACGGCAGTACCTACGTTATAACAAACGACACCGAGATCAACCGGTAAGCCTTCGGCAGCGACTTCAACACCTGTTATAGATTTAATAAGTTGTTTTTCGCCACCGGCTGGATAGAGACTTGATACCAATCTTAATTTGATATCTATCTTTGCATCACTACCTAATGATTCTTGCAATGCATTTATCGCTTCAGTTTTATTGTCTTCAATAGCGATAACGCATTCGTCTACTTGCAATGCATGCGCCAGAATTTCTACACCAGTAATGACATCTTTTGCGTAATGCCGTATCAATGTCTCATCACAACTAATATAGGGTTCACATTCAGCTGCATTTAAAATCAATAATTCAATATCCAGATTAAAACCTGGAATAATCTTCACGGCTGATGGAAATCCTGCTCCACCCAATTCAACAATCCCAGCTTCAAGTATTTTTTGCTGAATCTTAACCGGACTCAAGCTATAAAAATCGACAACCGGAGTCCTGTTCTCAATCCATTTATCATTACCATCTGCTTCAATCACAATACACGGTGACATTGCTCCAGATGGATTTGGTATAAGGTGCTCAGCTATCTCTTTAATGACACCCGAAGTACTGGCATGGACTGGTGCACTAATTGAGCCCTGCTCTTTTGCAATTATTTGACCTTTTGAAACCCGATCTCCGACGTTAACAACAGGTAATGCAGATAAACCGATATGCTGGCGTAAGGGGATTTTAAGTAGACTTGGTAACTTTGCTTTTTTAAGCGGCTGCTCCAGAGACATCGCCTTATTTGGTGATAATTGTATACCGCCACCAAATGGAATTGGTTTCTCTAAAACAGTAATCATCCTGCTATGACTTCTCGCAAATATAGTCTTAATTGAGTGTGAATTATAACATAGCATTTAGTGTGTAATTCGTTTGCATCAATTAATCTAACATATCCATTATCCGGTTTAGGTATTACAATCACAGATAATCCATAACGCTTGGATAACAAATATTATTTATCATGCTGACACTTGAAAACGATAAACGTGTAAAAGGCGAATTGGATACCGTCTGGGAAATACTCACTGATAATAAGTGTTTTGCTGATGCAGGTCCTGACATTATCCGTGTTGAAGTACTTTCAGGTGAGGGCCTGGGCCTGGGCATGATAAGACGCGTTCACCATAGAATCAGCGGTTCATGGGAAGAAGAATGTATAGAATGGGAACCACAATCTCATTTTACTATGCAAGTGAGGGGTGATAATTATCTATTACCAGTGACTTACCTGCGTCGTAAAACCAGTATGGAGCAAAAACAAAAAAATGTCGTAATCACTATTCGATATGAATACACGCCGAAGTATGGTCCTTTTTGGTTTTTTCCTGAATAAGCACCAAATCATACCCATTCTTAATCTATTCTCTACGCAATTAGTCGATAATCTGGCAAAGATAATTCAGCAGCGAAATTTAGATATGTCTATATCGGCTGCGACAATATTAAAAAATAAAAGCTCGGAAATTCATACAATAACACCAGAGACTTTAATCTCTGAAGCGTGCAAGATCCTGACAGAAAACAGGATAGGTAGTCTTATTGTGCTTGGCCCAGATAATAAGATTGCTGGTATCCTATCTGAACGCGACATCGTCAATGGTATTTCCACAACCGGTCAACCTATACTCAATAAGCCCATCAAAGAATTTATGACATGCAATGTTATTGTTAGCCATCCGGATGACACTCTCGCCGCACTAATGGCCATAATGAGTTCAAAACGTATACGCCATCTTCCTGTTGTTGATGATAATGACTATTTAACTGGTGTGATCAGTATTGGCGATATTGTAAATGCACGTATGACTGAACTTGAACAAGAGTCAGCCGCCATGCATCAATACATTGAAGGTCGAAAATGGCGCGAAGTTGCCATGCAAATAGGTCGGGCTGCTGCATCCGAAGAATTTAGTTAGTTTCTAAACATACCAGACACCGTTACGTGTCATACAGTCGATTGAATCCAATGCCATGTGGATGACCAATCCAATCCCAACATAACGTAGTGGCTTGAAAAAAATAATTACCCCATAAAAAATTATCGGTATAAATTCATGTAATGGATGGAAACCGATGCTACATCGATTCGGGTCGTAGATCGGGTCAGCAAGCAAATGGTCAAGATCAACAAGCATCGTTGCGATCATAAAACAATAGGCAACCTTCCATTTTTCTTTAAAGAGCAATAATGCTGGTGCCAATGGAACCAGAAAATGAAGCAATAGATGAAGGATGCCTTTTCCCTTTTCTTTGATTAAGGTAGTTCAGTCAAAACCTGATGCAAAGGTTTCCTGATAGTTTGCGGAACATCAGCAGGATAGCCATACCAGATTAGTCCAACAACTTTTTCCAGTTCTTTATTAACCCAAACTAAATCATAAAATCGATCTTCACGAATAACAGGGCCTGTCGACCACTTTGTGCCTATGCCTTTATCCCACAAGCAAAGCATCATGTTTTGAATCACACAGCAACAAGCAGCATAATCTTCTTGAAAGAGTAATTCGTCATTTGATTTTTGGCAGGTCACGAGTAACCAGCCCGGTATCTCCATCCAACGTTTATACTTCTTTGCAGCCGCCTCTATTCCCTTTGTTTGAATCAGCGTTTCCTTATTTAACTCACAAATACTACTTACTGTTTCCTGTCCTAATGAATAAAAATGCCATGGTTCAGAAAGATGATGGTTTGGCGCCCAACACGCTGTCGCCATCGCTTCTTTAATTACTGAAATGTCTGGAATCTGTCCCGGAATGAAATCATGGATCGTGCGACGAGATTTGATTATCTCTTCCAGCTCCATCTTTTTATTTGTCATATAAACCTCAGCATTTGTGCTATAACCAAAATGATAAGCCATCAATATTGATAGGCTATCCTAATTATCTTGTTAGCAATAATTAATTTTACAATTAATAATGAACCATTCAAAATTAACATATCAATTTGAACAACTATTAATACCACTTAATTTAATTATTGGAGAAGATTATGAAAATACAAACAACAAGTCTACTTGCCACAGCACTATTACTATCAGGTAATGCCTATGCTGGACATGCAACACTGGAAGATTGTCTGAAAGCTGTTCAATCCGTAAAGAAAGGTGTGATAGAACGCGCCGAATACCATAACTTTTCCCACGAAGGAAAGCCTTCCTATGAAATAGAAATAATTGATAAGAATGGGAATCAATGGGAGTTTGAATGCAATACACACGGTAACATTGTCGAAATTGAACGCGAAGTAAAAAGTGCATCTGATCCGCTGTTTAAGAAGAGAGCCAAAGTATCCGAGGCCGATGCTCAAGCAACAGCCATGGAGATCTACCCAGGAAAAAATGAGAAAGTTGAGTACGAAATCGAGTTTGATGGTAGCCCTTCATATGAATTCAATATAGAAGACAAGGATGGGACTGAGTTCAACGTCGAAGTCAGCGCTGTGACAGGCGAGATTGTTGAAGTATCTACGGAAGGCTGGGAAATTGGCATCGAAGAATAATATTTAAAATATCAATTCACACACAAGCCCGTATTGCTTAGCAATACGGGCTTTTTCTTTTGTGCGCAGCCTTTTTAATAAGTTTTTAACTCTTATTGATCGAGGTGTAAATTCTTGAATCTTGAGCTGGATATTTAAATTTAGCGAGCGTTTGTGTCTTACTAATAATCTAATCTAAACCCCTCTTAGTTCGAGCGACATACTCACAATTCTAATATTTCTAATATTTCTAATATTTTGATCTAGACATAAGTGGTTTTCTTACTGCATCTGGAAAACAAAATCCATATTGTCTAGATCATCTATAAATTTTATTTATCTTTATATTCAATGGTTTATTGATTTTTACCTATTAATTACTGAATTGTCGATAAAATTCGACTCATCTTTATCGACACGTGTCTAGTCTTTGTCTACTCTTGTTTCAAACAATTACGAGAACTTTTAACAATGACTACCTCTGCAAATCCTACTACTGAGATTCAAACTAGTTTCAAGATCGGCGCAGTTTCACGTATTACTAATATACCGATTGATACATTACGTATTTGGGAAAGACGCTATAGCGTTGTGGTACCAATTCGTTCAAATAACTCAGATCGTCTATACCGAAACGATGATATCAATAGACTGACATTGTTAAAGATGTTGGTTGATAGAGGTCACTCAATTGGCAGTGTCGCCCCACTCGCTAATGAGAAATTGATCGAACGTTTGGAAATGCATGACCAAAACAGAATACGAACAAAGTCTGAAGACACAAAAAAGACCGTGCGTGTCGTTGTAATTGGAGAAGTTTTGTCATTGCAACTTGAACATTTCGACTTACTAGATTCCACTTTTAGTTTTACAGGATTGTATCGTAATGAAACTGATTTCATCGCAAACAACAAGGATGATGCTATAGATGTATTAATAATTGAGTATCCAGCAATACAGAGAGACCACATTCAACACATTAATGCGCTATTCAAAGACTCAGGTGCAAAACAATTAATGTTGATATATGGATTTACTAATAGCGCTGCAAAAGTTTTATTAAGAAAAACTGATTTTACATATATACAAGCACCTATAACCATTGATCATCTAAAAACTGAAATAAATAATTTAATTTCAGAGAAAAACATCGCTGAAGATAATAATTTTGGTTTTGACCTAGATAGTAAAGCTCCGTTAAGAACTTATTCTAATAATGAATTAATTAAACTGTCTTCCGCTTCAGCGACCATCAAGTGTGAATGCCCGCAACATCTTTCAAGCATGATCTTAAAATTAATTCAATTTGAGATATACAGTGATGAATGTGCCGATAGATTCAAGAAGGATGCTGATTTGCATGTATTACTCGGTAATTTAACAGGCCATGCACGTTCAATAATGGAACAGGCGTTGAGCAAGGTAATAGAAGCAGAAAGCGACAGCGGAAAACTATAAACTTAAGAATATATTTTATGCTATTTAATAAAAATATTATTTATCTTATTTGTTGGCTTTTATCGAGCTATGCCAGTTCGGCGTTAGCTGCTGAATATAAACCATTTCAGCCTCCAGGAAAATTTATAAATCTTGGTATGCATGTAATGTATATCGACTGTTTTGGAGAACAATCACCAACAGTATTAATAGATGTTGGAATTGCTGATTCGTCTGCTAACTGGTACAAACTTGCAAAAAGCCTATCAAACGATGTCCGTACTTGCGTATACGACAGGGCAGGTTATGGTTGGAGTGATCCCGGACCGGGCAAAAGAACAACGGCACAAATCGTTCATGAACTAAATATGTTGCTAGAGTCTGCAGAAGTACCTGGTCCTTATGTGCTGGTAGGACATTCTTTCGGCGGATTTACAGCAAGGTATTTTGCTGCGACTCACCCAGATAAAGTCGTAGGTGCCGTTTTAGTTGACTCTTCTCATCCAGATCAAATATATCGACTATCAGAACTCGATAACGTAAAAAAGAAGCCACCCATAAAAATAAGTCGGAGAGAATTAGCGCCAGCTACTATGTCTGAATTTGAAAAACGCTGGTTCTTCTTAAATTCGAGCAGAAAAGCAGTATTTGCACAGATGAATGAATTAAAATATTTCAAGGAAAGCGCTTATGAAGTAAAACACTCTGGCCCACTGTTAGATATTCCTCTGGCGATACTGACCAGAGGCAAAAGCCAGTTACCCGAAATTAATGGCACTTCACTTGAATCAGCATGGCGTGATATGCAAAAAGATTTACTTAAACTCAGTAAGAATAGCTGGCAGGCTATAATTAAAGATAGCAGTCATAACATTTATAAAGATGCACCTGAAGAAGTCATCAGCAATATATTAAAAGTGGTTAATCTATCGCGATAAAAAAATACTCTAGACGTCACTAGATTTCTCTTGAGTCATATGCCCAATGTAACAACGCTTGTCTTTGTTTTCGTCTGCATTGTAAATCATACTTTTCGCAGTTTTTTCTAATCGCGCCTCTATGCCTGACAATCGCTTTCCATCGTTTAATCTGTCGATAATCCTCTTCTGGAATACGGCGCCCCATATAATAACGACAATACCACTGAAACCAGCCACGAGGGTCTTCCTTAAATATCCAGCCTTTCTTCTGCCATTCTATTAAAGGTAATGAAGCATCAACGCCATAATAATTAAGCTCAGGATTTTTTTTGAGTGGAGATAATTTCGCTTTTTTGAACCAGCTTTCTGGGAACTCATTCTGGCAATCCGTCATATATTTCCCACCAAATATACCAAGCGCTAACATTTCTTTAGGTTTCAGTTCGGGTTTAAAACCATGATCAAAGTTTCTACCAACAGGTTCTATCAGAGAATAGACATAATCCGACTGCATATTATCTTTGACGATAATTTTTTTCATGAGTATTTATCTATCTGGATTGATCAACATATATCAACTGATCTGTGTCAAAACCTAATTCTTTTGACCTGATAATAAATCTATCAATAATATCCTGACTAACCGTGGGTGTTCTTGCCAATAACCAGAGATAAGATCTGTTGTTACCGGACACAAATGAATACTGATAATTTTCTTTATCGAGTTCAAAGACGATATAAGAGCCATAAAATGGGCCGAAGAAAGAGACCTTCAAATGACCTTCATCTTTACCGCCAACAAAATAGGCTTTGCCCTCCGCTTCATTCCAGGCTTTATCCTCAATAGAATATCCTTTGTTGATTACTTTGACGCCACCATCGTCACGTAGGGAATATTCTGCATTCACTTTATCCAGCCCTCTTTCAAAAGAATGATCGAGTCGTGCGATTTCATACCATTTACCAAGATACTTATTCATTTCAAAATCAGACACTGGGGTAATGCCTTCAGGCAAACCTGTACAGGCACCTAAAAATAAAGGAAAAAGTAGAATTAAAAATATTCGCATGTGTTGAATTACCTAATGTATTTTATTTATCTGTCCAAACAGCATATTCATTACCGTTTGGATCACTAAAATGAAAGCGGCGACCACCGGGAAAAGAGAATATGGGTTTAATTATCGAACCTCCAGCGTTCTCTATTTTTGATTTTGTCGTGTCCAGATCATTACTGTAGAAAACGATCAATGCTGCGCCATGCTCAGATGATGAGCATAAGTCTGACTTGAAGAATCCACCATCAATTCCTTCATTTGTGAAAGCGGAGTACCCAGGGCCATAATCGACGAATGACCAAGCAAATACTGCTGTGAAAAACTCTTTTGCGGCCTCGATATCTTTGGCTGGAAACTCAACATAATTTATTTTTTCGTGATCGTTCATAACGCATTTCCAGTTCAATTTAATTGAATTATTAAGGGCAGTAGCTGATTATACTCTCACCTCAATAAACCCACCAAAAGAGAGAAACAATTATGTCTAAAATGCAATGGACAGAGCTGAAAGATGCACCTGTAAATGAGTTGTTTGAAGGCATCCGTATGCAAACACTGATGGAAGACGAAACCGGGATTAAAGCGATGCTGGTTGAGTTTGACCCGGGCGCCTGTTGGCAAGGTGGCGATGATGTTCACGAATCTAGTTCCGAAGAAGTTTATATTGCTTCCGGAGTCTTTAGCGATGGTGAACGTGATTACCCTGCTGGCACCTATATTCACATGCCCAAAGGTTCAGCACATGTCCCCCAGTCTAAAACCGGATGTACTGTCTTTGTCTTTTACCCTGAAGGCAGACCTTTATAACAGATAGTCTTACTTTTTAAGCTTATGTGGGTTTCGGTTTGGACAAGTCTTGTCGCTACAACGATCGGGGATGGTCTTGGTGCCTTCAACGATTAATGCACCACATTTTTTATCGTCCCGAAGGTGCTTGCATTTCTTTCCTGTCGGTCGTGTTTCAACATAAAAATTGCACCCTTTAGCTGAACATTTATAGACCGGTCCAAATCGCCCACTAGCTGGCTCAAGTGTACCTTTGCCACACTGTGAGCAGCACACACCGGTTGGTTTTAAATCATCATACTTTGTAGCTATTGTCAGTATCATTATTTCTTACCGTATTTATAATCACTTATTCTTGGTTCGCATGCCATGAACCTTCAACTATCAGTTTCTCTTTATCAAATATCCTGCCAATAAACTTATCTCCAGGATTGATAGGACCACTACCTTTTGGCGTACCACACATCAATAGATCACCATCTTCAAATGAAAGAAAGGTTTTGACCTCATTTAATATCTGCTGCGGTTGATTCAGCATCAATTCACATCTACCAATCTGTACCAAATTATCATTGATAAACAATTCCATTCTCAATTCACTGATATCGCAATTAAAAGGCATAAACTCACTAAAGATGGCAGAGTTATCAAATGACTTTGCCCGTTCCCAAGGCAGACCTTTTGACTTTAATTTAGCCTGAAGTTCTCTCTTTGTTATATCTATACCAAAGCCTACACCCCGTAGTTCACTATCAATAATCAGAAAAGAAATTTCTCCTTCATAATGGAGAACATCTGAATTACAAAAAGGAATCTCGCTAGAGATCGCTGAGTTTGGTTTTAGGAATATAATTGGCTCTTCTGGAACTTCATTATTAAGTTCCTGAATATGTTCTACATAGTTACGACCAATACAAATAATTTTTGATGTAAAGAGCGCTTTGCCATTCCATTTTATGGACTTCATTTTTACTCACTTGTAGAGATGAATTGAGATAAAGCTATATTAATCATGAAGAAATAAAATTCACACTGTTTGCGATCAATCTTTTTATCGGTCAGCGCAATTTCATAGGCCTCTCCTGCACATTGCCCGATTATTGTATCCCAATGCCCACCATATAACTGTTTTAAAGTATTTCGTCACTCTGCCGATAACTTTATACGTCATTAATTCAGGATAGAAAAATTGAGCGCACAATTACAAGCCCATGAAAAACGCAGATTAAAACGTTTTTCCGTTCGTCTTAAAGTCTACTCACAACAAACAGATGAATTGATAGGCTATGCCGAAAACCTCCACTCAGATGGGATGATGATAGCAACCAAAAAGCCGATCCCAAACAAGCAAGAACTATCTATTTGGTTTGGCGCAACGAAAGAAGAAAAAAGATTAAACCGAATCTTTTTAACTACCTATAAAGTATGGGAAAGTTTTACTGACACTCAAGACCGTCTTTATTATTCAGGTTTACACTTCATCAGCCCATCGAAAGAGACCTTAGATAAAATTCAAACTTTAATCTATGAGTCAAATAGTTAACTAATACCCTTATTATCCTCTTCTGTTTTAGTATCCTTCTTGTAATTGGTGTCTTGTCGCTTGAGATTAACGGCATGTTTCTGTTGATAGATATCAAATACTTTGTCGGCATCAAGCCCAGCACACATCATCGCTGACACAAGAAAATGTAGAATATCGATTAATTCAACACGAATATTTTGCATGTCAATTTCATCTTTGCTCCACCATTTCCATAACAATTCTTCATCCAGTTCGGTTAATTCTTCTTTCATGGCCTTTGAATAGTTCATTAACCATTCATTCGGCAGGTCATTAACATTCAGTTTATTCTGAGCGACAGCAGTTATGATCGATTGCATATTCAGAGCCTCACCTGATTTGTCCTTAAGCTTGTTTTTACTGAAGACATAATCATTAAGTTCTGTCTGCATCTCGAAAATCTTGTCTAACATAGTGCTCTCCGCTTTGATATTTATGGGTGAAACAGACTCTAGCCTGTCGTCTGATAACTTACCACGATTAGACTGCCTGACAAATCCTGTCCCGATTCGATGAATACTATATAATCGCGCTTTTTCAAGCGTTGGTGTGCAATGGCTTTAATCACTTTTGGTGAGGTTTCTCTCGAATTCGGCGATCAACTCATCCTCAATAACGTCAGTATGGCGGTGGAATCGGGCGAGCGTGTCTGTTTGATCGGCCGGAACGGTGCCGGCAAATCTACCTTGATCAATATTATTGCCGAAAAGATTGAAGCCGATAGTGGTGAAATCATTAAACAATCTCATCTCAGGGTGAGTCAGTTGGAGCAATCACTGCCACAGACACGAGACATTACGGTGCGCGACTATGTGGCTGAGGGGCTCAAGCATTTACAACTATTACTCAAAGATTACGAAGAACGCTCACATGAATTCGATGATACAAACCCAGCCAACTTACGCGAACTGGAAGACCTGCAACATCAAATCGAGGCAGAGGGTGGCTGGAATATTGATCAACGTGTCGAAACCGTTATATCTGATCTAAATTTACCGGCAGAGTTAAAGCTTACTCAATTATCAGGTGGTTGGCGACGCCGGGTTGCACTCGGCAAAGCGCTGGTGAGTAACCCGCAATTATTATTACTCGATGAACCGACCAACCACCTTGATCTCAGTACTATTGAATGGTTGGAAAATCGTGTACTCAATTTTAACGGTGCCGTCATCTTTATCACGCATGATCGGGCATTCTTGCAAAAACTGGCAACACGCATCATTGAACTAGATCGCGGTAATCTTTCCAGTTGGCCAGGAACCTATCAAGATTACCTAACGAACAAGGAAAAGGCGCTTGAAGAAGAAGCCAAAGCAAATGCTTTGTTCGATAAAAAAGTAGGCGAAGAAGAGGTCTGGATTAGACAAGGCATCAAAGCACGACGAACACGTAATGAAGGCCGAGTACGTTCTTTAATCAGCATGCGGTCAGAAGTTGCTAAACGCTTAAAACCACAAAATAAAGCGCGTATTACTATTGAAGAAGCGGAGCAATCCGGACGTAAGGTGATTGAAGCACACAAGATTTGTCATAGTTATGGTGAACAGAAATTAATTGATAAATTGTCATTAAAGATCATGCGTGGTGATCGTGTTGGTCTGGTGGGCAACAATGGCGTGGGTAAAAGTACCCTGTTAAAAATCCTCTTGGGTGAAATCGAACCCACTTCCGGCACGGTAAAGATTGGAACTAATCTGGAGATAGCTTACTTTGATCAATTACGTCGTAATCTTGATCCAGAGAAAACAATTTCACAGATTGTTGGTGATGGTGGAGACTATATAAAACTGAATGGTAAAGAACGTCACGTTATCGGTTACCTACGTGGTTTCCTGTTTTCTCCAAAACGGGCAATGACAAAAATAAAAGTGTTATCTGGCGGCGAAAAGAATCGTGTCATCCTGGCGAAGTTATTAACACGGCCTAGTAACTTATTAGTACTTGATGAACCTACGAATGACCTTGACGTAGAAACATTGGAAGTTCTGGAAGATAGACTCATGGAATACAAAGGAACATTAATCATCGTCACGCACGATCGAGAGTTCCTCGACAATGTTGTCAGCAGTATTCTGGTATTTGAAGACTCAGGCACGATACAAAACTACGCCGGTGGTTTTAGCGATTGGCATCGACATGGCAAACATTTGGCAGAAATGGACAATCCGATCTCGGCTAAAGATAAGAAGAACAAACAAAATGCCGATTCTAAAAACAGTGGTAATAAAAAGCTGAGCTACAAGTTAAAACGGGAACTGGAAACGTTACCCGAAAAAATAGGTGCAATAGAGAAAGCGATTACACTGTTAGAAGAGCAAACAGGGGCCAAAGACTTTTATAGCAAATCGTATCCTGAACAACAGCCTGTGTTAGATGAGTTACGTGATCAACAAGATGCCTTAGATAAGGCTATTCGCCGCTGGGATGAACTTGAAACAATGGCAAAAGAGTTACAAACACCATAAATATGCAGATCGATAGACGCTATCTGATCCATGGTTTTTTACCTGCATTCTTTTCTGCCTGCTGCTTTGCCGTCATGGCGGTCTGCATCAAAATAGCTTCTTCTGAATTACCCGCCGTTCAACTCGTCTTTTTACGCAGCATTATTGGTTTACTAATCATCCTGCCAATTGTTTTGCCGCGCGGAATCAATTATATAAAGACGCCCGTTCTGCACTTGCACATGTTTCGTGGCCTTATCAGCATTTGTGCCATGACCTGTTTCTTTTATGCCATTTCCAAAGTCGGCTTGTCAGAGTCAACTTTACTCAATGCCTCGTCACCTTTATTTATTGGCTTGTTGGCAATGCCTATATTGAAAGAGAAGATAACAACTCGAAGTGCAATAGCCCTAGTCGTTGGATTTATTGGTGTCTGTTTTATTCTTAAACCAGGCACTGCCTTATTTACCTTCGCCGCCTTGATAGGTCTATGTTCTGGATTATTTATTGCTTGTGCAAAAATATTAGTCCGCTATATGGCGAACACAGAACCCGTCATGCGTACCGTGTTTTACTTCAGTATTTTTTCAACGATTTATTCAAGCGTATTAATGATCTGGTTTTGGCAAACGCCATCCCTGTTTGATGTATCGATCATGGTGCTCGCAGCTATCTGTGCGACAGGTGGACAAACCTTATTAACCTATTCGTTTACCCATAATGAAGCAGTAACAGTCGCACCGTTTACCTACGTCACCGTTATGATGGCGACAATATTGGGTTGGGTCGGCTGGAATGAACTACCTGATATCGGCTCCAGTATTGGTGCTGTTTTAATTATTGGTTCTTGCTTGTCTCTGACTATACAGGGCAAGTTGCCTAATCCATGGAAGCAAAAACCGCTTGCATAGCTAATAAGTTTCTTTTTTTAGCCAATACTTTAAGCATCTCATAGAATCTCTTTTGCAGCGGCAGCATGTATGGCTGCCCAACCCAGAAAATGAGATGCTGCCTAAACTTGTCAGACTTAGATTAGCTGAAACGCTCAGGCCATTTACCTCCGTTCTCATTCTGACATGCTTCTTCAGTGTCGAAATTCACATGCTGCCGTATATTTTTAATATGGATGCCCACATTGCTTAACTTTTCTTTTATAAGACTGCGTAAAAAATCGTCATTATGAGTGTCGTATGCATTTGATAGGTCACTATTAGTATCAAATACACAGACAACTGATAGTGAGTCAGGGAAAGAACTATAGTTTGCAATATGAGTTATCCATTTAAAACCGGCCACTTCGTCAAGTGCTAGCTCACATACTTCGGCAAGCGCTTTTCTTGCACTGTTTTCAATTTTCTTATCGGCTTTCTTCATCTGAATTGGAATGAAAAGGGTCAGAGTTGATTGCTTTTGTTCTGTGTTGCCGATTGTTACCTATTTATCGTCGTTCCCCCGATATAGGTTGGACATCTTGTGCCTGATTATCGGCTACTGCTGCTTTTTGTAAGCGTTTCTCTTCCTTCTTTTTCTTTTTGGCTAATTCTCTCTGGCGTTTTTCGATAGCGTAATTGGGTTTAGCCACTCGTCATTCTCCTTTGCATAATTTTAGGTTCGAAGTGTTTAGAATACGGCATTTTCCAACCGATTGCGCTGTTCATAGCATCGACAGTACCCAGTTATGAGTTATTGTGTATATTAGATTAACTGCCATAGTTAGTTTTGGTTAAGACCAAGTTCTTTTTGCTTTTTCTTGCTTAGTCCTAAAGAAACAATGCGGTAAGATTCTTTGAGATAATAGTTAAGTTTATCATCCTCAGTAACCGACAGATCGTATTGTTGTATCCACTTCATCCCACGAGAAGCGAAGTAAGGCGCTGGACGATATCCTGGCTCGTCACTCAGAAAAAGAAAATCGCACTCGGATGTTTTAAATGTAAATGCAGGTTTATCCGCCTTTTCCCAGCCGCCAATTGCAAAGACTTTTCCGCCTACTTTCCATACATGAGAATCTCCCCATTGAATTACGTATGAAGTGGCAGTGAGCGAGCGGCAAAATTCATTGAATGCTTCATAAGTCATACTGTATTCCTACAGGCACATAAAACCCGCAACAGCGGCAAAGTGCGCGCTTAGTGGGCACTTTACCCGACTGCATGTGCTTGTTAGCAGCATTATTCGTTGCCAAAGAATCGAATTAATTCAGCGCAAACAGCCTCGGTAGCTTCTTCTGCTAGAAAGTGTCCGCAATCTAAGGCTCTACCTTCTACCAGTTCAGCACGCTCGTTCCATACACCAAGAACATCATAGGTGCTGTTTACAAATCCTTTCTCACCCCACAAGACCAGCAGCGGGCACTGAACCATCTTGCTCATATCTTCTTCGTCATGTTTTAGATCAATGCTTGCTGCAGCACGATAATCTTCACAGGATGCATGGATTGCTTCTGGCTTACTGAAGCAGCGCAAGTATTCGGCCACTGCCTCGTCCGCGAAGACTGCTCCTGGTGCACTCCAGCGTTTTAGTTTCTCAGTAAGGTAGTAAGCAGGATCAGCGCCGATCATATGCTCTGGTAGCCCATCTGGCTGAATGAGGAAAAACCAATGGTAATAACCCGTTGCGAAATTCTGGTTGGTAGTCTTAAACATGTGATGAGTAGGGGCAATATCCATTACGCAGGCTTTCTTGATTATTTCAGGATAATCAAGCGCCATCCGATGTGTCACTCTAGCACCGCGATCATGACCGGCTACAAAAAACTCACTATATCCAAGAGAGGACATAACTTCGACCATATCCTGGGCCATCGCTCGCTTTGAATAGGGGTAATGATCTGACGTGCTCTGTGGCTTTGAGCTGTCACCATAGCCTCGCAGATCAGGGATAATTACGTGGAAATCAGTAGCAAGACGCGGGGCAACTTCGTGCCACATGACATGTGTCTGCGGATAACCGTGCAGGAGCAGTAGCGGGATCCCTGAGCCACCATGCAGCAGATTAATTTCAGCACCGTTGGTCTTAACTTGAACGTTATCAAAGCCATTTTCGAATATCATTCGATATGCCTCCGTTGGCTACTAAGGCCGCAAGCTAAGGCGCGTGTTCAACCCGCAGTGAAATTGAAATAAGAAATTTATACTTATAGTACGAATTTCTCAATCACTAGAGCAATAACACCGGCAAGTGCTAAGAAGCTCAGAACTTTCCAGGTACCAACAGCGCTTTCTAGTGACGCTACGCGAGCTTCTAAAGATGCCGGTTTAGCTGCAGGTTTCTTATTGCTAGAGGGCTTGCTGCTGGCACCGTCTAAAGGAATAACAGATTCAGCCTGAGGGCCTTTGTCTGAGTCTTTGACCTCGAACTTAACGGCTATACCTTTGCGAATAGGGCCATCGCCTTGCCATTCACTTTTGTGAAAGAAAAAGTCTTCGCCATTTTTGTCGTCGGCAATAAAGCCGAAACCTTTGCGGAAGTCGTAACGTTTAATAATGCCTTGGGCCATGTTTGTATCCTAGTTAATGTGTATTGGGGCAATGCTGATGATGGTGAATTCTAGTGCGATCTCTAAATGATTGCCAATAGATGAAACTAATGCATCTATTTCCGCTATAACTTGATTCGATGTTCCATATCTTCATTTGAAATAGTCTTATTTCCCGAGAATCCTAAAGTCCATTCTCTACCATCCGGACAAAAGCTACTTCTCGTAATATTTCTCAGATGAAGAGTCTTCATGTAGTGAATTAATTAGTCGTTTTATATGGTCTTTAGCAGATGACATGATTTTCACCAATTGTTCAAGAACCTAGTTTAGTACTATTTTGACTTCGTTTCCAAAGACTCTCTGCAAAATTATAGTAGGCCATTACACCGCGCATCAGAAGACCAGCTTTGCTGGGTCCGACTGCATGCGTTTGATAGGAGACAATTGGCTTGATGCTTCATTTATTCTACGCTAATCGCTCTATTCAATAACATATCAATAAACTGTTGTTTAACCTTTTTCGATGCATCACGATAATTATCGAATTTCACATGCTGATTAGTATCGACTAAGTTCATTTCAATTCCCCATAATGGTGTAATACCAATCGGATTCATCGAATAACGTACATCACCTAATACCATCGGTTTTCCCGGATACTGACTCACGTAATTATCAGAAAATATTTCAAAGCGTTGAATATCTTCAGCTAACAAAGAATTTGCATCCAGTTCTGGAAACGTTTCTGTCAACTTAAATTGTTTTATAGAATCACCTTGATAGATACGCTTCGATAATCCAACTCGCGCTGCATCTATATAAAAGATGTCATTTGATAAATACACTGAGCGCCATAACAAGGCATTACCAATGGTGGGCTTTACTATTATTTTTTCAATCGTATGACCGCGTTGTGCGGCCAGCTCAATGATCGATTCTTCTGCGCGATTCATTTGAGAAAATGCAAACAATAAATAACCCCCTGCTAATACAAGTCCAATACGACTAAAGCTTGAGTTGAGTTTTTTATACCCAATAATGATTGCAACTATTAATGTAATCGTAAATACAGGATCAATAATCGAAATAATATGCCAAGAAATACGCGCATCGATCAGTGGCCATAATAGATAGGTGCCATAACTGGTACAGGCATCGATAAAACCACTCAACAAATACCCCATAAAACAATAAAGGTATAGATAAGCCGCAGATAACTTATTACGTAAAAACGGCCACAACAATAAAAAGGCAATACCTGCACCAATAGGAATAAAGAATATTGAATGGGTAAAGTGACGATGAAATTCTAGCGACAGTAATGGATCAGAAGCTGAGCGTATCAAGATATCAGCATCGGCAATGACACCAGCAACTAATCCAATAATCGTCGCTAAGCGAACATGTTCTTTTTTAGCCGCAGATTGAGCCAGCGCTGCACCCAAAACACCTTGTGTCAGTATATCCATTAAGTTTTATATTAGGCTATCAATGGTCTTGATACAGCTTTGATAATAGTTGTAACCAAATAAAATGAAGTGATTTATTTCATGATACAAACGATACAAGCTAATGCGTTGTTCCGAACCATCCTGTAGTGGCCAGACTTCTGCGTATGCCGCTTCGCACTTGCTATCGAAACCACCAAACATTCGCATCATACCTATCTCTGCTTCGCGATGACCGTAATAGCTGGCTGGGTCGAAGATGACCGGCTGGCCTTGCTCATTCGCAGCTGCGTTTCCCGACCATAAATCACCATGCAAAAGCACAGCGGGTTCTTCGATATCACCTAATAATGAATCGAGTCGCGACATCAGTTTTTCACCCTTTGCTAATATGGGATCGTTTCGATCAGTAATCATTGCCAAGCGTTTTAATTGCAGACCTAATCTCTGTTCGCGCCAGAACAATAACCAATCATCCTGCCAGCTATTAATTTGTTTGCTCAAACCAAGATAATTATTTGTATTAAAACCAAACCGATCTGTTTTTGTGGCTGCATGCAACTCAGCCAGACGACGGCCCATCTGTTCTTGCCAATCAGCAGCTGGCGCCCCTTCAATAAATGGTTCTATAACAATAAAGTCACCACTACAGGCTATGGGTTTGGGTACATGAATAACACCCGGTTCGGACAATAACAGCAATGCAGCATATTCGGTTTCAAATAAACCGGGGCAGGTTTTTGATTCACGGTTTGTTTTTACAAAAAAATGCCGTCCATCTTTTAATGTCACAATTTGACTGTCATTAATACAACCACCCTGTGCTTTTTTGCTATCAGAAAATTCTGCATCTTTTCCTGTCTTAGATGAGATTGCCGCTTCAATTCGTGACTGGAGCGTCATTTTTTATTTAATAGCTCAAGACAATAAGACATCATCATTGGACAAGCTGACTCGATCATATCTAACACTTGTTCAAACCCGGCAACGCCACCATAGTAAGGATCGGGAACCGAAGGCGCATTATCATTATCTGAATATCCCTCAATAAAAGTGCCTAACAAACGGAGGTATTGTTGTGAACCTCCTGCCAGAGATTCCAACTCAATTAGATTATCCGTGTCCATTGCCACAATCAGATCAAACGTATTGATATCTTGTTCGGTCACTTTGCGTGCAAGAGATTTAAGTTGGTAGCCTCTTTTTTTAGCTGCCTCACGCATGCGAGCATCAGCAGGTTCACCTGTGTGATAGGCAATAGTCCCAGCCGAATCGATCTGAAACTGATCAGCATAGCCATTATGTTCAACATAATGTTGAAAAACGCCCTCGCCTGTTGGTGAGCGACAGATATTGCCCATGCAAACAAAAAGAACGGATATTTTAGGTTTTTCCATATTTAATCATTATTCGTATAGGCAAAAACATATCGTTTATGTTCAATGCGTAGTCACAAGTAGATCAGATCTGATTGCTCTTGTTCTTTCGGTGGCGGTGGCGCTTGCTCTTTCGGTATCATTGGACATTCTAATGAGGTACTACAGGGAAAGGCTTCTCTTAGAGCAGCTGACACCAAACCACCAGCAGCGTTGTGTAGTACTTCTGGGTGAGTATCCAGAAACTTAACAACGATAAGAACAAGTTTCCCTACACTAACGCCTTCAGGCCTACAAAAAATTGGCTCCACAAGCCCCGATTTTGTATAAGCATGATGAGTATCTGCTGCAGATTGGAGATAGCCAAAACATAAATTTGTATCTGATGAGTTATAATTAGCATCGCCGTCCGCTCCCTTTATAGCTTCCCTACATTTGCTTAGTAATTGATCACCGTCTAAATACGAATCCGCCGCATAAACAGGCATTAACAGATTCATTAGTAAGAAAGCTAATATTATTCGTGTCATCTGAAATCCGTAATTGGTGATCTTTAATCGACTATGGGCTGAACCAACACCCAAGGCTTAATCACTACAGCCCAGACAGTCACATTGCTTTCATGCCAGGCACTCGCCTGCTCATCACTCACATTGGCAACCAAACCGTCTTTCAGCCACTCTTCGAATTGATGCTTATCGTCGTTAGATAAGACGGTGGCTACTTTGATTAAATCTAATTTATGCGAGACATAGATCGCCATTCCTTTAGCAAAGAAAGGCAATAACTCGCTCCATGCCACTTTAGAGGTTTCCCGGTTAATTTTATGCAACAGGTCCTCACCTGTTTCTTCATTACTGTTTTCTGTCATTTCAATAGAATCGAATGCGAATTATGTTGTTGATTATAACGATAAGGGAACTGTTATAGAAACCACAATAATCCTGCCGAGTGATTGAGTTATCTGTGGCATACAAATTAAATCATGGGGGCTGTTTTCAAGTGATTACAGATAAGAACATTTGATAAAAACTGTAAATAATTCAACAAAGTGCTACATAAATTGCGATAATATCAGATAGATAATGAATTAAGGCTTTACATGAACGATATAAAAGAACTCCCCAACGAACCTGAAAATATTGTTATATCCCAAACTGTTGCGATTTTAGTTGACGGTAACAATATTGAACGCAGTATCCATACTGAAGCAAATGACACCAATACCATGCTCAATTTTGATGCATTGATTCCAAAGCTATTGGTTAACCGCGGGCTCAGTCGCCTGGTTTACTTTCGGGAAGGAAAACACATATCAAATAAATTGCAGGAGCGTTTACATAACTTTTATCACGGCTCAGTTCGTCCCTGTCATAAAAGCGCAGATATTCCACTCTCTATTAACGCCATCCAATTGGCCAATAAGGTCGACACTATTATTATCATGTCTGGTGATTCTGACTATATTGAATTAGTCAGGCATCTTAAATCAGAAGGCGTGCGAGTCGAAATAGCGGCAGTGGCAAGTACTACTTCGAGATTCATCGTTGAAGAAGCGGATCATTTCCATGAAATAACCAAGGAAGACTGGTTCACCCTTCCCACAAAAAAACCTCAAAAAAGACGTAATAAAAAAGCAGACGCCTCTTAAAACGTACAGTTGGTTTATGTTGATCTGGATCAACGTACATTCGACCTAATTATTCATAATAGTCTCATATTTAATCAAATAGGAGACGGCAAGCATGCTGACCTTCGAAGACTGTGTGGCTCTTTGCGATCTTTCTGTAGATGAAATCGCAGCTATTGCAGAGCATGAACATCTGCCAGAAATGGCAGCGCTAGGATATGGCGATTATCTGATTCATGGCCCTGATGGAGAGCAACACATCAAACGAATGATTGTTGAAGATATTGAACGTGCCAAAAGCAGCGGAAATTTGAAACATGCTGAGGAACTTGAGGCAATACTTAAAAAATTTATTTTCAATCATCCAAAATTACAGTTATTGTTAGAGGCACGGTCGCATTAGACTACTAACTTATATAACTGGAAATTAAATTATGGCCATATTATACCGAGCATTAATTCTTTTCTTTTTAATTTTCACGACATCAATTATTCATGCTCAAGATGATAAAAGTAGAACTGACCCTGTAGCTCATGCTGAATCAAGCGAGCGATTAACAACAATTATGCGTCGCTTGTTCTCAGTAGTTCATGAAGAACGTATTGAAGAAAATCTTAATTTAACAAAGTCTGATATGTCTGACCTATTAGAAGCAGTCGAAGAATTGATGTTTTATTCTGAGTTAATGTCCGCAAGGATTCCTGATTCAGATTTAGAAGTAAACGACCAGGTTATTTTTAGAGCCTTGGCAAATCTGCTTCATGATGAATCATTGAATATTCAACAATTAGCAAAGAACTACAATTTCGATCTTACAGATAGCAGAAAAGACAATATTTTTTATGATGCAACTGAACGTTTGAACCAAACCTGTGCTGCCTGCCATCAATTATTTAGAGATAAATAATACACCTCCACCTGGCAAAGTAGTCCTTACCTGCCCCACACGAAAATAAAGAAACAGCATTAAGAGTAGCATTGTCTACCAATGCGATAATTCCCTTCAAGAAAAGTCTCGCCATGCCGATATCTATAGGACAAACGATGCGTTTTGACTCTAGATGCATATTGATAAATGAAAGGATTCATTAATATACAAAGGTGAATAACAATGACACAACGAATGCTTTATATTCTTGTACCCGATACTCACATAAGTCCTTTTGACGTTACTATAGCAGCAGATTCAGGTTACACACAGATACTGCCGTTTACTGGAATAAAAGCCGAAGATATCGTTCCGATGGTACAAGATGCAATATTTTGTCGTCCGCCAAAGCGCTTTAATGATACAGGTATTTTTCTCGGTGGACGTGACGTACACATGGCAACTGATATGTTTCAAAACGCTAAGAATGCTATGGTTCCTCCTTTTGAAGTAGGTGTTTTTGCTGATCCGAATGGCGCATATACAACATCCGCCAGTATCGTCGCACTAGTTGAAAAAGCGCTAAACGAAAAAACCGGTAGCGGCTTAAAGGGACGAACAGTTGCTGTCTTCGGTACCGGCCCAGTCGGTTTATGTACCGCTGTATTGACAGTTCAACAGGGTGCCAACACAAAACTTTGCCAGCTAACGGCTGATGATGATGAAAATGTTTCATCACGTTTTTGTGAAAGATATAACGTAAATGTCCCATGGATTCATGCCCAAACACATAATGAAAAAGCGGCAGCTCTAAAAGATGCAGAAGTAGTGATCTGTGCAGCCAAGGCGGGTATCCGCATTCTGGAAAAAGAAGAATTGGATCATGCTGAAAAACTTATCGTTGTTGCTGATACCAATGCTGTGCCACCAACAGGCATCGAAGGCATTCAAGCCAATGATCAATTCAAGCAAGTTGAAATGGCAAAAAGTACATTTTTAGGTATTGGCTCTCTTGCCATTGGTAACCTGAAATACAAAACTCAATATGGCCTGTTTGTAAAAATGCAGCAATCAGAAAAAGTTTCATTCCTAGATTTCAGAGACGCGTATGATTTTGCTATATCGGAATTACACAAATCTGATCTTAAAAAAGATGCCGCTTAACTTTACTCAAATTGTATCGCAAACTAAATTCAACTAGTCACAGGGATAGTTTAGCGACAGTATTATTCGTGCTGCCATTTCTGCAGGTTTAAGTTGTAATGTTGGCTGTGCTTTTAATCCACCAACGACGATCTTCGCTAATGACTCTTCTGATTCATTACCACTTAGACAAACACGCGGTATGACCTGATCTTTTCCATGGTGACAGTCACATGGCGTAACGTACCACGAACACATCATCCCGGTTGCTCCCTGGAAACCGTTCTCTATTGAATTTTCACAAGCTACCAGTAGATCTTTTGCTGATGGTGCAGCAAAAGTATCTGTACATATCATTAATAAAAGACCAAACGATATAAGCTTTTTCATACGTTTTTACCCATTCAGAAGCTTTAAAATAGAATCAAATTTGAAATATTGAACTTAGATCTGCATAGTAGCGCTTTTTATCAATCCCAATAAGACCTGATTATCCTGGCATTTTGCGTTTTAGCGCTGGCATGAGTAGGCATTTAAACAATTACTGGAGAAAGACGTGCAGCTTACAAAAGACAAGGTCGCGAACATCAATTACACGCTGAAAGATAAAGACAGCAACATTATGGACGAATCCACTGATGGTACATTCACCTACTTACATGGTGCAAAAAACCTCATTCCTGCATTGGAAGATGCGTTAGAAGGGAAAGAAGCCGGTGATAAAGCCAATGTGGTCGTCGCCGCTGAAAATGCTTACGGTGAGCGTGATGAGCAAAAAGTACAACGCGTCCCCAGAAAAATGTTTCCGGTAGACCAAGAACTAGAGGTAGGTATGCCATTTAGCTCTGCTACACCCGATGGAACAGCCGTAAATGTCGTCATTACAGCGATAGAAGAGACTGAAGTCGTCATCGACGGAAACCACCCTTTGGCCGGTGTGGAATTACATTTTGATATCGAAATCATCGGTGTTAGAGATGCCACCAAAGAAGAACTCGAACATGGTCACGTTCATGGTCCAGGCGGTCATCAGCACTAGATTCAATTTCCCAGCAAACTATCAGTAATATTATGACGCTTCAGGACTTTCTAGATAAGTTGCATGCTGAACCCGAGTCAATCGAGTTTGCTGAAACTATTGAAACTATTGAATCAAATTACGATTACACGCCAACAAATTTCACCAATGGAACTCAGTTGAATAAAGCCGGTGAAAATGAAGGATCTTGTAAAATATTGGCCTTTGCATATATTAATAATCTGACCGTTACAGAAACATTAAATTGCTTTGGCCAGTATTTTCGTGACGATGTAGTAGGTAACCCAGCAGGGGATGATCACCAAAATATTAGACAGTTTATTCTGGATGGATTTGAAGGGCTTACGTTTGATGCGTTGCCATTACAATTCAAAAGCTAAAAGAAAAAGAAGCACGCAATCGAAAGCCCGAAGTAACGTGCATGGATGCGCTAATACTGCGGGTGCAGGACGCACAAGAGCAGTGAGATCACGATAATTGTCCAGCATGAACCTGGCTCATCCGCTTTATAAACGGTGCGACCCGATGCTTTATCTTTTGCATACACTTCACCTGTAAACAAACAGTAAAACGTATAGAGAAATAAATACCAAGACACCTATACCTTTAAATGCACTCATATCCACACCCTCACGTCAGCATTAAACAATTAAACCAGCAACATACCCTGAAGACCAGGCCCACTGAAAATTATATCCACCAAGATGCCCGGTAACATCAACGGCTTCTCCAATAAAATATAGCCCTGATTGATTTTTGATTTCCATAGTTTGTGAAGATAGATAATCGGTGTCAACGCCACCCAGAGTCACTTCTGCTGTTCGATAACCTTCAGTTCCCGATGGTTTAATTTCCCATGCAGATAATTTTTCTGCTATTTCTTTTAATCTTTTGTCAGAAAAATCCGTCATGAGTTTATAGTGTTCCTCCGGCCAGAATAATTCCTGCAATTCTATAACCAGTTTTTTTGCCAAGTATTGTGATAAATAATTCCGTAATAATATTTTGGGGGTGTGCTCCTTGGCTTTTATTAATAACGACTCAATATCTTCATCTGGTAATAAGTTAATCTGAATACTTTCCCCGGGACTCCAGTAACTGGATAATTGCAAAGCCGCTGGTCCACTTAACCCTCGGTGCGTAAATAGAATGCTTTCCTGAAACTGCTTGTTCGGCGTTGATAAAATCACTTCTTGCGACACACCACTTAGTCTTTCGGATATCTCTTTAAAACTATCACTAAAGGTAAACGGTACAAGCCCAGCACGATTAGCCAGCACTGGTATTTTAAATTGGTTGGCTATTTTATAAGCAAAGTTACTCGCGCCCATTTTAGGAATCGATAAACCACCCGAAGCAATGACCAAACTGTTCGCCCTGAACTTACCGAGGTTGGTGTTTAGAAGGTATTGATTATCCGTATTATGTTCGGGAGCAGTAACTGAAGACACTTCACACTGCGTATGAATTTTTACAGCAGCTTTATCGCACTCACTTATTAACATGGACAGGATTTCTTTTGCAGATTCTTTGCAAAACAATTGCCCATGTTTGCGTTCTTCGTAAGCTATACCATGCTTTTCTACCAGACTAATAAAATCCCATTGCGTATAACGACTCAGCGCAGACTTACAGAAATGTGGATTAGCTGAAAGGTAACATTCTGGGTCAATATCTAGATTGGTAAAATTACAACGTCCACCTCCGGACATTAATATCTTCTTACCTACCTTATTACTGCTTTCCAGTACAAGCACACTACGACCACGTTGGCCTGCAGTAATGGCGCAGAATAGACCCGACGCGCCACCACCTATAATAATGACATCAAAGATCATAAATTAAGCTGTATGGCTATTCAGGCTTATAGAAACGAACAACAATAATCAACAATATCAAGGGCACGAATATCAAATGACGAATTTCCAGACACATTGAATTCACCATCTTGCTCGACTTTTTTCCAGTCATCATCTTCATCTAAACGATATTCAGCCACACCTGAGATTATCTTCATATGTTCAGGTGCATCGGTATTAAAATGATATTCACCGGGTAATAATATTCCGAGGGTCTTTTTTGAACCATCCGGGAAAAGAATTGTGCGGCTACTCACCTTGCCATCAAAATAGACGTTTGCTTCAATCACCACAGAGACTTGATCAAATGTACTCACTTTTAAAAACTCCAATAGAAAAATTATCGATCTGTATAATACCGTACACTTAAATTTAATATTGTAATTTTCATGCCCGATATATTAGAAATAGAATCAGAACTTGGAATCGATACCAAGGCAGCTATTATCGAGCCAGTTCAGCACCCTGTTCTCGCCTATAATGGCATTCACCTGCATATCAAACGTGATGATTTATTACACCCCATTATCTCGGGAAATAAATGGCGTAAACTTAAATACACATTGTTACATGCACTGACTAAAGGGCATGGTCACCTGATTAGTATGGGCGGCGCTTATTCTAATCACCTTCACGCCCTCGCCTATGTTGGTCACAAATTAAATCTGAAAACCACAGGGCTTATACGTGGAGAGCAACCCGTAGAAGATAACCAAACCTTAGCAGACCTGAAAAAATGGGGCATGAATCTCGAATTCGTTACTCGAGGTGAATTTCGTGAACTCAGGAAATACCGCAATCATGATGCAAAACCAGCTATAAAATATGATGGATTCTGGATTCCGGAAGGCGGCGCAAGTCATGAGGCATTACGCGGTGTTGCTGAAATTGTAAAAGAGATAGAGTTGGATTTCGATACACTAACATTAGCTTGTGGCACTGGGACTACACTTGCAGGAATCGCAAAAGCACTTCCCAACTCTAAACGCGTGCTTGGATTCTCGGCACTCAAAGGCGGTGGTTTTCTGGAAAAAGACATTAAAAAATTGTTACACACAAAAGGCATGCCGAATTGGTCCGTTAACTTCGACTACCACTTTGGCGGTTTTGCTAAAACAACTGAGGAACTAATTTCATTTATTAAAGAGTTTCAATCACACAACAACATACCACTTGAGCCCTTATATAACGGCAAGATGCTTTTTGGATTACTAGATATGATTAAAAACGATCGTTTTAAAAAAGGACAAACAATCATTGCCATTCACACTGGCGGTCTACAAGGAAACAGATAATAAATTGGGAAATTACGCTCTATTTTTATAACGCTCGCTATCCGTGGCCGTGCTACCTTTAACGTAAAAATTTTATTGCTCTCACTGACTCTATTAGTTTTATCTCTCCATTTTCATTCTGGACTGAGTCGAAATCTGCTATAAAGCTACCACTTCATATTTCTAATTCGCTCAGCAGCAATTTCCAAAAGACCAACCTGGGCTTCCTGTGCCGGTGGGTAATCAATTGATTCCAAAATGTGCTGACGTTCTCGTTCAATTTTTTCATCTATTGAACGCCGATCTGGTAAATAACCGGATTTATTCCTCTCACTTAAGATCTCGGAGATCAATCGTTTTTCCGTCTTATGTAAAAAATCATGTACGAAGATGTCAAAATTGTTTCCATGATCAGAACGCTGCTTATAATTTTCAATTATTGAAGCATGATGAGCCAAGGCCTTCTCTATGCCCTCATACATTTTGCCTTTGCTCAGGCCTTTTTTACTGAGGTAGTGATGAATCCCTGCCTTATGGGCACGTTCTGCCATTTTATCATCGTCCATACCGCTTATCACAACGGTAGCCGGGAAGTTTTCTGATTTCTTATATTTATTAAACCAATCAAGCCCGGTTTCGTTTCCACCTAGATAGTAGTCCAGAATTAATACATCGTATTTTTCCCAATCGAAGTCCATTGGCGGATGTCCTTGTCCGGGAAAATCGTAGACATCTATATCTGCTTCGGGATACAAACTACCTAATCGGACCAATAACGCTTTTCGATAATCGACATCATCATCTATGATTAAAATACGACGTATTTCTGTTTTCACCTAGGGCATCCTGATTATTTCTAGTATCAAGTTTATATTCTTATATATTAATAATAGTAAACATGATTCGATTAATCATTAAAAATTAATCTTCTTTTCTTATTCTGCATCATGACATATCTGTAACAAGTCATCCCCGTGTCGGCGAGCCGTTTTTTCACCTAGTTTATCAATTTTCAATAAAGCAGCTTTATTCTCTGGCAACAGCTTAGCTATTTCTATAAGTGCATGGTCGGCCAGGATCCATTTCCTGGGTCTGTTTCGTTCACGAGCAGTTAATTCGCGCCAAGCAGCAAGCTTTTTAACGACATCCAGTTGTTTACCTTTCATTCTTTTAGCGGCAAACATTTTCTTCCACATTAAGTCAGGGTCGGGCTTATAGGTTTCGGCTTTAATCAAGTTTGCCAATTTTTGATTTAATGATGATTGATCTTCAATCGCTTTTAATTTCTCAACAAACACTTCATAAACCTTCCCAAGGTAAATCACGTCATCTGCAGCGTATCTGAGCATATCATCAGATAGTGGTCTTCTCTTCCAATCGGCACGGGCATGACCTTTTTCAAGTTCTATGCTCAAGGCTTCATTAACTAAATTGCCATAACCTATTCCTTGTGCATAACCCAACAATGGTGCAGCAAGTTGCGTATCAAATAATGGAGTCGGAACTGATTCTTTTATATTGAAAAAGATTTCAAGATCTTGATGTGCAGAGTGTAATACTTTTGTAATTGAAGACTGATACAACAGATCTAACAAGGGGCTTATATCTTCAATCGCGATAGGGTCTATGACTGCTGTGGCATCACCATTGGATACCTGTACCAGACATAGTTCGGGATAATATGTGCTTACCCGTTCAAACTCTGTGTCGACAGCAAGCCAAGTTGAATTATGTAGATCTTCACACAGTTGTTTTAATGCTTCGGCATTATCGACAAGAGAGAATGCCTCATGCTGATTTATAGTATTGATAATTTTCTTCCTGTTTTCTTATTGTAACGCTTTAATGCCATTAATCAGATTATGGCTAAGCATATCTAAATCATTAAAAAAGGTTTTATCAGAACTTCTCTTATTGACTAATACTGCCCAATTATACCCATGTTCGGTTCTTACGAGAATTGATGCGGTACCCGGCAAAGAACCCATATGCCACCAGTTATCATACTGATTTACATTCCAGCCAAGCGCATAATTTGGATTATGCTTAGACGCTATTGTCATTAATTTAATACTGTCGTCATTTAGAATATCTTTTCCACGACCATCGACACTCATGGCAAACTTTACCAGATCAATTGTATTCGAAACCCAGCCACCATGTGCATCCATTCTTGTGACAGGAAACCCGTAGGGATTCTCATCGCTATCTGGATAATAACGTACCTGAAACAATGTGTTTGCCGGCTTTTTACTACCAATAGCAAAGCTCTTTGCTCCTATTGGTCGAAAAATATTTTCACGTACGAAATGTTGATAGCCTATGCCACTAAGTTTTTCTATAACTCGACCTAACAAACAATAAGAAAAATTCGAATAGGCGTATTCACTCCCCGGCGGCTTTGTGATTGGCGTATTCTTCAGTACCCACCTTATTAATGCAGTTTGTGATAACTCTGGTTTTTGAAACATGGGGTCATGACTATCGTTGGCCCACTCTTTCCCAGCCGTATGTTCCAACAAATGACGAACGGTGACCAGTTTCAATAATTCGTCCTTAACTGGAAATTCACTAGCCAGTATTCCGTCTGCTCCAAAGATCTTGTCGTCTAAAGTCAATTTGCCCTGCTCGCGTAACTGCATAATGGCCACAGATGTAATGGGCTTGCTGACGCTGGCAATGCGAAATTGATGCGTGATATTAACGGGAACCTTATTATCAATGTCAGCAAGCCCATATCCTTTAGCTAAAATAATTTCATCTTGCTTCGCTATAGCAATAGACAGCCCCGGAATATGATACTTCTGCATAAACTGTTGAATAGTATTATCAATAAACTGACGATCAGACTTATCTTGAAAGATATTGATAGAAAAACCATCTGCTTGAGCAAAAACAATCGAATAAGGTAGTAAAGCTAAAATGAACAGACAACGTTTCAATAACATTGAATTAGCGCATGAGTCGGGTGGTAAATTTAAATCGCTCCAGACTCTCTTAATACTGAATTGATAGTCTCAGCCATAACCCGGTATCCATCCTTATTAGGGTGCACAGTATCTGATTTCAATCCATTATCTCCCAGAACATCAGGGATCAAATCTTCAATAAAAACAACCTTCATTGAATCGGCAATCTTTTTATAGACTTCAAAAGAAGACAAGAATAAACCGGGTTTTGGCACGCCAAGCATAACAACAGGTATGTTTTTATCTTTGGCCAACTGGATCATATTACGAATATTAGATTCCATCTTATTGATGTCTTTTTTGCGCAATAGGTCGTTACCGCCATGACATAAGATTAACAATTGTGGCTTATGTTGTTCCAATAAGCCGGGAAGCCTGTTTAATCCCGGCTCGGATTCCTCACCCGAAATACCGGCATTGATAACCTTACGACCCGTTAATTCCTGCAAAACCGCTGGATAACTTTCATTTTCTTTTGCACCATTCCCATGGGTAAGGCTATCGCCAAATGCAAGAATGACTGCATCACTGGCTAACTTAGATATGCTAGGCGCATCATCACCACAGGCACTAAGCAATACAACAAATACAAAACTTAAAAATAGATTGGCTTTCATATCGCTTATTTTAGATCATTTAAATTGAGACTTTGACAAACAGGATCATTCTTCACTTACTTCGTCTGTTGCTTCAGCATCGTAAGCTTCCAGTTTTTCTCTATATGCTGCTATTTCTTTTTCGAAATAACTTAGTTGCGCTTTTAATGATTCATTTTCATTAGTGAGCAAGGCAATTGTTTCATATGCCTCTTCAAGAGATGTTACTTCTGCATTTGCAGCTGAAAAAGAAAAAATCAGCATAAAACTAATGATTAAGATAGATAGTTTATTTTTTATATTCATTTTATTGTCCCCCAACTATGATTAGTCTAATTTAAGTATCTAAACAATATGTGCGTCGATTTTATCAATGCACATATTGCATATTTTACCCATTCAGTTCAAATAAGATAATATTAAAATTATTTATACGGCTTTTTAATACTGATTGCGAAATCACTCATAGCACCGCCCTGTTTATCTTTCTTGATATATTCCAGATTAGGCGATCCAATGTCGCTATCCAAAGCGCGCATATATTTAGAAATAATTTTATTATCTTTTGCAGTCCCGACAATCATTACCTTCTTATCAAGAGTTTTGATTTCAGAAACCGTCACTCCTTCTATCGAAATAGTTTTTATTTTATCTACAAAGTTACTTTCTGCCTGAACATTGAAAACAACGGTGGCCATACATATTAAGATCATACTGCCCATAGAATTAGGATAATAACTAAATATTTTCATTACGATTCTCCTGGAATTCGAAGCCGACTATTGTTGCTTGCTTGATATTATCAAGCACATTATTCAATTGATTATCTGTGTAATCCTTGCCTGGGACACATCCCCATATCGGTCCTGGCCATGCTGCATCAGTGTAGTAACGAACCACATGATGAATATGGCATTGCGGGACGATATTACCCAAGGCTGCAATATTCATTTTATCACCATGAAATGTCTTCATTAGAAATTCAGCAAGCAATGAAGACTCCCTCGATAATTGCTGTTGGTCTGCTTCTGATAATTGATATATTTCGCTGACATCATCCCGATCAGGAACGAGGATGAACCACGGGTAATTCGCGTCGCGCATCAATAATAGATGACATAACGGAAATCGCCCTAGAACCAGGCAATCATTTAACAATTGTGGATGAATATCAGACATCCTTAGAAACCAGAACCTGCTTACACTGTCGACAATGATAGCGCACACCTTTTAATGCCCGGTTGTGCCTGATTTTGGTTAATTCATAACTGCGACAGGAACAGGAATAAGAATACCTCTTGTATTGCTTTGTCGGGATACCTTCCAGATCGAAACAACAGGTCACGCTTGGATCAGCATTAAACATTGCCATGACGTCTCGCCATTCTTTCCCATGTGGCAAGGTATTTCTTAGTCCATATAAAACGTCGACAACATAATGCGCCACTTCATGCGGCACTGTTACCGTCAGGTTTTCTGTAAAATACTTGGCAAATATATAGGGGTTATAACGAATCACACGCTGGGTTTGTCTAACTTTATACATGCCGGCGACCCTGCCCTTCAAGTCGAACATTACCGGAATGGGTTCAAATGAAAATTCTAACGCGGTGCTGGCTTGATAAATACAGGCCTCAGTAGCAGCGATGATCTGTTCTTGCTGCTCTGCCTGAATTGGAACGATATCTAACATTAGACGAACTCTGCCACATCATAAGGTATGCGGCAATCTCTTACCGTTTACATCTTCTTCAAAATCATGGTGTTCCCATGAGAACAAGGCTGTGAGCCACGCTTCTGGAGAAATTCAGATTGGTATATCGATTGCATTTACTACTGAAACTAATAGGAGTCTGATTTGCCAATACAAAGTTTGACCAGTGCGGAAATAATTAAATTTCATAATTCCAGCAATACGACGTCTGCACAAGAAAGCACTAGTGTTTTTGGGGAAGATGGGTTTACCTTTGGCGATATCATTGACATCATTAATCCGCTTCAACATATCCCTATTGTTAGTTCTATATACAGGAAGATTACTGGCGATATCATTGCTCCATCCATGCAGATCGCAGGTGATACATTATTTGGTGGTCCAATAGGGGCAGCAATCTCGATAGCAAAAGAGGCCTTTAAGGCCCAGTTTAGTCCGGATAGTGCCGAACGAAATGAGACAACCATTAATTCAGTAACCATTGCTAACAATTCGACACCACCACTAAAGATTATCAACGCTAATGATTATTCACTAGTCAGTAATCTCAGCATCAATCCCGCAATTAATATTGTTGAGCAGCATTCAGACAACAACTTATTTAAACATTACACTGGCTCCATTGGTGAAGCCCTTTATAAGGACTCATTAAGGAGTAACGGTATCAAGGCGACTGAAAAATATGCTGAAGTCATTTCATCAACGAAATCACCTGAAAATAATATAGACATCATCATTGGTCCAAAAATTGGCGCAGGTTAATTATAGGATTAAAAACATGCTGATATTGACACTGTTATAATCCTGTTAGTGGCCAAAATAAAAAGTTCGAAGTCATTTTCATTTAAGTGTTCTTTCTTTTAAACTCCACAACATGACTTCACCTATTCCCGCATCATTGCTGTTTGTAACAGAGCCATTAGTAAACAAACTTTTACAGCATTACGATTATCCACATCCAGAAAACCCGAGTGAGGTAATTGAAGGTTATGACAAACATCATGCATTAAGAACTGCAAAAATGTGTGCGGCTGTTGCACATCATTTGGGGCATGATGATGAGAGAGTCCGTCACTATCAAATAGCCTGTTTATTGCATGACATCGGACGTGCCGGCCTTGATCAAGACTTGTTTGGTAAAATTTGGACCTGGGCTCGAACCGAGGAGATTCCTACGCGCCCGGCAGAGTGGCGCGCTGAGCACCCTGACACAATATACGGGAATGAAACCGAAGCATTCTGGACTTTGTATCACACTCAATTACAGGGATTAGGTATAAAAATCGGGGCATGGGCAAAAGAACAGGTAGAGATGCGTCTGGGCTATGCAAGACGACTCAACCGACTTATGGAACAGTTGAAACCCAAATTGAAACACGACGGCATTCAATGGTTTGATTGGATGGAGCAAGTTACACTCTATTATTATTATCCGGAAAAGCTGGATGATGCCCCTGACTGGGTGCATGAACTAGGTGAGATACTGGTCGCCTGTGAACAACTCGAAGCCTATAGTAATCGAGAACGTGGAAGCGACTACTATAATCGAAATGATGAAAACTTTATTGATGCGTTTAATTATCTGGAATCCTTAAAAGAAAAAGGTCAGATCAGTGTTAAGGTTTTATCTGCTGTCCGTTTGCTAACCGGGCAAGGTTTGTTCGACACTATATTGGCAGAAGCTCGCGATGGACAGATTTCAGACAAAGACTTGGATTATCTTCGTTCTTTAGACACCTCAACTTCAGCTTAAGGAAAACAATGACCGTAATAACACAGCAATTCTCAATCGACATGCAAGGCGCAACTCAGATTGAAAATATTACAGAAAAAGTCCAAAACGGTTTAGTAGAATCAGGGCTCACGGCAGGTATTGTGACACTCTTCATTAAACACACCACTGCATCGATAATGATCTTTGAAGACGAACCCGGTTTACGACTAGACACAAAAGTCATCTGGGATAAATTAATCCCTGCCAATCCTGAGTGGCAGCATAACACGCGCAACGCTGGAGAGACCAATGGCCACAGCCATTTACGTGGTCAGATACAAGGGCAATCTTTAACCATTCCGTTCACAGAACAAGCATTGATGTTAGGCACCTGGCAACAGATTGTTGTTGTAGATTTTGATACCGCTGCGCGTACACGAGAGATCGTCATACAAATTATGGGAGAGTAAGTGCACTTATAGTAACAACACTAATTATCCTTATTCGTAGATTGCTGCCCCCATCAATTCATCAACGAATAACACCGCTTCGGTGTTACTGTAACCGTAGTGTCTCTGAACCAACTTGATTGCATCGATCTTATCTCCTTTAATAATCCGGTCCATAATCATATCGTCTAATTTCTTTCCTTGTAGTTTCCCGGTTGAATCGCTCTCGATCTTAATATCCGTTTCAATGTTGATGAAATCCGATAAATAAGCCAATGTTTTTTTAATATTCGGCTTTATTCCATTCCATCGAATACGTAATACAGCATCATCCACCAGACTAACCGGATAATCATGGTACTTAACACTGGATCGACTATTTAGCTGACTAATAGATTTCTCAAGTCGCAAACGTTCTTTAATATCATCAAGTTCGTGTTTGGATACTTTACTTTTTCTGGCATGGAATAATTCACTTTTTAATTGATTAACTTTAGAACTTAATGGCTTTAAACTTCTTTCATTTACCAGGCCTTGCTTAATCAAATTTAATTTTTCTCGAGAAAGATTTAATTTCATATCTAAACAGGTGAAAAATTCAGTTACACCTCCATCAGAACCAGATTTATGTGTAGTTTCTTTAGGTCATACGTACCCAATCGATTTCCTGCCAATAAAGCTCAATGACAGCAGGATCAGTTTCCGGGTAGTTATAATTTTGGAATGATCGAAATTTGATCAACGTCCTGTTAGAACTGGAACGCATCAACCAATTAGAGGCTAATAAACCTGCCCTGTATCTCGACCAGGCCAAACACGAAATAAAACCGAACCAGAAAGCAAACCACAAATAAATCAGGTTGAACCATAGCCCTACTGAAAAGCTTATTGAATACCAAACATAATGACCGACACAAGCAAGAAATAATGCGAAGAAAATACTAAAGACAATAAGACTACCTATTGTTGTGTAACGAAATACCTGCTCATCAAATTCTTTATTACCAACTTGATGAATATTGATAAGTCTCATAAGCTCTAATTATAGCAATATAATCCTTTTTATTTATTAAACGGTTCTACATGAATAAAAGCATCACCAACATTAAACTGTTCTTCAATTAATAACTCGACCTTATCTGCAATATCATGTGATTCTTCAGTCGTTAAATCTGCATTAACAGAAATGACTATATCGATAGCAATGTCGGAACCAATCCATCGTGAACGTATACGCCCTGCTGATTTTACGCCTTGCACAGTCATTACAGCACTTTTAATATCTTCGGGGTCGATGGCATACTCATCGACGAGTACGGGGAAGGCGCTTTTATATAATTCATATGCAAGATAAAACACCAAGCCAGCAACACCCAGCGCACATAATCGATCAAGTATTAAAAAACCCATGCTTGATAATTGCCAGCCAATAATTACCACAACCGTTGTTAACACATCGGCAAAAGTATGTGCCGCATCGGCAATCATGATTCCTGATTTCAATCGAATAGCCCAATAACGTTGCCAACTTGCAAGAGCTATATTTACAACGAGCACACCAATCATCAAAGCGAGTTCCCAAGTGCCACTCACGATCTCTGTTGTCTCTTTAGTAAATGCACTTTTAGCAATTTCTATTGCCATTACAGCAAGTAAAGTTGCTAAACCAAATACAGCTAAGGTTTCAAATTTACGGTGGCCATACGGGTGTTCACGATCCGCTGGCATCGTTGATAAGCGTAATACAATCCAGGCTACAAAATTATTAGCAACATCCGTTAATGAATGGATACAATCGGCGAGTATGGCAAGTGAATTAGTAGATAAACCAACAACAAGTTTAACAATAAGCACGAGAATATTCGCGCAACCCTCAATTATAATTAAGCGTTGAACCTTCCGGTCACGATCTGTGTATTCGATATGATTTGATTCGCTTGTCATTAGAAAATTTAATTTTTTAATAAGTGCAAGCTAGAAAACTTATTAATTGGCTGGTTGAAAATTATTTTTCATGATTTTTCTGTAAATTCTTTACACCTCTTGGTGAATGACTTCACACTATCTGGTATTGGCACCCTCAATGTAGCCAATTTAATCAGAAGCACACCACCTTCCTTAATTAAACGATAGGCATACATAAATTGTATATTTTTCTTATCATTTTTATCCATCAATAGACTGTTCAGGCTATGCTCGTATTCTTCTTTAGCTGCAATGTAGCGTGGCCAAACATCAAACATTGCCGGATCGGTACGAATTGTCTCACAAGTCATTTTAGCCATGACACCCAACTCGATGAGTTTATTATTGACATCAGAAAAAGCACCATCCCCTATCGTAACAGTACTTATTGCACTTGTGATCTGATCAATATCAGACATCGTTTGAGAGATCTTGATATATCGACTTTGAAAAAAATCTTCTATCGGCAGAGAGAAAACCTTAAACGGTTCACCCCAAAGTTCATCAACGCCTTCCCCACCATCTGCAAGCTTGATATTCTTTCCCAAAGACAACGCCTCTATAAAACATCTTCCACACTCGCGTAATAACTCATTGCTGGTTTCAATCTTTACTCCAGCCTCTTCAAGCTCAACAATTGCAGTTAAAATTTGTCGTCCACGATTTAATAATGAGCCCGCTAGCATCGCACCTTTAACACGCTTTCTTGCCGGGTTATCTTCGGCTTCATAAATCTCACGAATATCATCCAGACGCTTGCTGGGTGTATTAATTCCCTGCTCTACATGATGAAACACTCGGCGCGTTAATTGGTCAATCATTTGTTTCTTATCAGCATAGCTATCCTTATGTAAGTGATAACTCCTAATCCAGTAACCATCGTAAAACACACATGATTTACCAGCGATATCTCGAGTCGTACCATTTTTTACTTCATCAGACATAGTAAGTTTTTAAGACCTTAAACCGTTAAAATAACTCGCTCCAATGTAACCGATATATTGTAATACTTCTGAGCATATCCTCATACCCACATAGAGCAGGTTTTATCTATTGCAAAAGAAAGAGCTTTATGGGAATAGGCCAACAGGACTTAAAGCATAATTAGCCCGTAAAGAATAAATATCAAAATCAAAAAAGAATATTTATCTACGAAAAAAGAAGATTAATTCTTGCTCACTTAATTCTGACTTTTCTTATACATCATCAATGCCATGGTGATGGCCTCGAGCATGTGTACGCATAGCAAAACCAAGACCAATAAAAACGATGATGACACCTACAATAAAATTAGGTTTGATCACTTCTCCTAAAAATAGATAGCCCAAAATGATGGCAGTTATTGGATTTAATGTAACAAAAATAGTCGTAAACGTTGCAGTACTCTTATTCAAGACCCAGTTCAATAGAAAGAATGCAAGTCCACCGGCTACTATACCCAGATAAACCATTAAACCTATTTGCGTAGGTGTCAGTGCCATTACATGAACATCGATGCCGTTAGCGAGGCTAAATGGTAATAGACACAAGCATCCAGCCAACATTGCCAATGGGGTCATGGTCGAAGCAGGCACTTCTTGTAAAACTTGCCGCGCAAAAGTGGCATAGATTCCACCAATAACTGCCGTAAACAGCATGATAATCTCACCTTTGAATAAGACCCCATTGTCTGAAAGCATCATCAATTTATCTGATAGAGCAACCGCAAGACCCAGCAAAGTTAGCCCTATTGCTATTAAAGAACCTTTATTAATACTCTCATGACCAATAGCTTTACTGACCAACATGGCCCAGATCGGCATCGTTGCCAAGACAAGTGAGCCTCGTGCCGCACTGGTATGTACGAATCCCCAGGAAAACATAAAAGGAAACAACGCAAAAAACAAAGCCCCGAGACCAGCAATCTTTAGCAGCAGGATTTTAGTTAAGCGTGATGTACGAAACAGGAAGAACAGCGGCAACATTGCAAAACCACCAAACAGATATCTCATAAAGGCAATCTCTACTGGATCCAGAACTGTCACCAGATAGCGTGTGGTCACAGATGCTGTACCAGTAAGGATGTGACAACACATAATCGCCAGAGTTGGTTTCCATACACTCATATGTTGATTTTGATATATTTAGGCAGCAAATTGATTATTGGTATGACTATATTATGAATGCCATGTTTATTATCGTTTACCATTAATACTATGTATAGGTCATTCATACTAAGAATGAGTCTATATTTAAACTTATTCCAACCACCTTATACTAACACCAACTAATCTGAAAAATTTAATACGGAGCTTATTATATGTATAACGCACTCGTGATTGGCGCATCCGGTGGTATTGGAATAGCGATGACACAGCTGCTGCTGAAAAAAGGCATCCATGTCATTGCTAGTGTTAGAGAGCACCGAATCAATAAATCTGAGCCACTAAACAAGCTAAAATCAGACAATAAGTCACAGCTAATATTAGTTTCGATGGATGTTAGTACCCAGGAAAGTGTAAAAAAAGCATTTTCTTCAATATCAGAACAAACAAATAAGTTACATTTGGTCATCAATTGCACCGGTCTACTGCATAGCAGTACAGGTCTTCAACCTGAGAAACGTCTGGAAGATATTAATGCTGACAATCTCAGCCAATCTTTTGCTATTAACTCCATTGGCCCCTTACTTATCGCCCGTTATGCATTGCCTCTGCTGCGCCATGAAGAACGCAGTGTACTATCGAATATGTCTGCCCGTGTCGGTAGTATTTCGGATAACCGCGCTGGTGGCTGGTATGCCTATCGAGCGGCAAAGGCGGCACAAAACATGATCACTAAAACCCTTGCAATTGAATTGAATAGACGTTCACCGAACACTATTTGTATCGGTCTACATCCCGGTACCGTGAATACTGAATTATCTAAACCGTTCCAAAGAAATTTGAAGCCAGGGCAACTTACGACGGCAGAGCAATCGGCAGGTTATCTGTATAAAGTCATTACTGAGTTAGAGCAAAAAGACAGTGGCAAAGTATTTGCTTGGGACGGTAGCGAGATACTACCATGATGAATAGTAACCGTAGCTCCTTAAACCAGATTGTCCAAGTAGTCTTGAGCCTGTGAGCTGATTTGTTTTTTTTTCCGTATCGGAAAGACGTGATAAGTTTTTATAAGACAACGTCATTCGGTGATTGTCCTTAAAGCGCTCTTCATGTCTGATCAAGTAATACCAATAAAGATTGGTAAATGGGCATGCGTCCTGACCTACTCTTTTACTGTAATTATATGTACATTGCTTACAATAGTTCGACATCCGATTTATGTACGAACCAGTTGAAATATAAGGCTTTGTACCAACAATGCCACCGTCAGCATAGAGAGCCATACCCAAAGTATTGGGTAGCTCGACCCATTCATAAGCATCTGTATAAACAGCCAGATACCAGTCGCAGACAGACTTGATATCCAGACCAGCAAGGTTAGCGAAATTACCTGTAATCATTAAACGCTGAATATGATGCGAATAGCCTTCTGCACGAGTCATGTTGACTACATCAGAGACACATTTCATTTCAGTATTGGCATCCCAATAAAAGGCTGGTAGCGGTCTGGTCGCATTCAGCACATTCAACTTTGCGTATTCAGGCATCTGATGCCAATAAATACCACGGATATATTCACGCCAACCTATTATCTGCCTTATAAACCCTTCAGCCGCATTTAATGGCACGTGACCATCAACAAAGGCTTGCTCAACGTTTTGACATACTTCTAAAGGATCAAGTAATCCACAATTAATATACTGTGAAATTACACTATGAAATAGAAAGGGTTCAGCGCTTAACATCGCATCCTGATAATCACCAAACCAGGGTAGCTGATGTTTAATAAAATGTTCCATTGCTTTTTTGGCTTGTTTTGCTGTTACTGCGAACCAGAAAGGCTTGAGATCGCCAAAATGATCGGAAAATTTATTACTTACAACCTGTAAAACATTATTTGTAATCTTATTGGTTTCAAACTTAAGCGGTCGCCTTAATTCATTGTTCTGTTTGAGTGATTTTCTATTTTGCTTATCAAAATTCCACTTACCACCAACAGGTTTATCTCCATCCATCAACAGGTTTGTTTTTCGTCGCATCTGTCGATACCAGAATTCCATGGTGAGCTGTTTTCTATTGTTGGCCCATGTTTCAAATTCTTTATGGCTCGCAATAAAGCGTTCATACGGCATAATCTTTACCGGTAAGCCGAATAGTTTTTGCCATCCTTTAATTTCTCTTAGCAATCGATATTCACCGGGCTCAGTAACAACTACTTGCTCAAACTTAGTTGTTTTCAGTAATCGCTGTATTTCTCCTGTAATCGAGCCGCTATTTTCAGGATCATCAATATAAATATATTTAACCTTTAATTTTTTAGCTTTCAATTCAGCGGCAAAATGTCGCATTACAGAAAAAACAAATGCGATTTTCTTTTTATGATGTTTAACATAAGTGGCCTCTTCGTTGACTTCGGCCATAAGAATCGTGTCTGATGACTTAACACCTCGTAACGAAGTTACGGATGAAGAACATTGATCACCAAGTAATAGTATTAAACTACTCATCTGCTATATCGTGTCAGCATAATGTAACTGCCCTCAACCACTAACATTACTCAAGCGCATAATGTAGGCACTGCCAAATAATGAAATCACTGATAATATAAAGATCACCGTTTGCACATTGAATAGATCAGCAATCACCCCAACCGATCCAGCTAACAACATAACAATGCCAATAACGGTATTGCTCACTGCGACATATTGTGCACGATTTTCCTTATTCGCCATATCAACAAGATAGACTTTACGCCCTAGTCGGACCCCACCGTGGGCAAGTGAGATCAAAAAGAACAACACCATAATGCTCGCTATATTGAAATTAACATCCATTCCATAAGTGGTTAAATAACTAACAATGAGACCTACTACACCGGCTAACAAGGCAGAGAGCGCCATAACATTTCGACTATTGTGATCAGCATATTTACCAATAAGTGGCGCACTTAAACTACTGGCTAGACCATTAGCAATTATCAGCCACCCAAGAATAGTCAATTCTCCATTCAGTAATTGTTGTACAAGCACTACATAGAAAGGAATAACAAGTGCCACACTAAGTAATAAAACACGACTGATTACATATTTTTGAAAAAGTTTATCCTGAACGAGTAATCCAAGACTTCGAATAGCTTCATCAAAAGCATTGCCTCCACCTTCAGTGGAACCGGCTGGTTCAATGATATAATTAAAACTACATAGGGCAAACAACCATGATATGCCTGCGAAAATAATAAACATCACCAGGATTTCTCGGCCCATTGCGCTGATAAAATCAGTTTGCAAGAGGAAGCCAATAGTCAGTGTCGCCAAACCTGCGAGCGAGGTGCTGTAGCCCATCAATCGACCACGGCGTGTTTTTGAAATCGTCTTACCTAATACATCCTTTGCGGACACAGAGCATAAACCACGCGCTAAACTATAAAAAATCAGACAAAATATGATTAACCAACCTGCTAAAACACCACTCGTATTCCAGCTTATAAATGCCATCAAAAACAGCATCATTGCTGATAACAAGGCACCTAACAACCAGACAACCTTACGTTGACTCATCGCTCTTATATAGGCTGCAACAATCAATTGAGGTAATAACACACCTGCTTCGCGTATCGGCACCAGAAATCCGATAAAACTTGCAGGCACGCCGAGGACACTGAATAACCAGGGCAATGTGAGTCGTGCGCTGACTAATTCATCCGAAATTTTATTTAGAAAATTTGCACATAGATAAGCAAAGAAATTTCGTGGCTGATCTTCACAAGCCTGCTCAGGGATGTCTTTACATACTCGTGCATCCTCATCACCTGTGACTTGGTCATAGAACCAACTCAATCCATGTTCTATTAATTTGCGTGACGACATCTATTGAATTTCATATCTGTGACAACAATATTGTGACAATATTTACATCTCATCTGTATATTGTTTTCATTTTTCGCCATTCAAAATACTAATAAGCTTTGCCGAATGTAATTAAGGTTAATACTGTCACTATGCTTGTTAATTTTACCCTCATCGAGATATACCAGACTGGCAAAATTTTATTCAGCTCTGATTTTTTTTCATAGATTAACAATAAAGGGTAAGCAGCAGCCAAGATGAACAAGGCAACAGACACAGGGCTAATCAATGCCAGCCAAGCAATTAACCCGGGCAATACACTGATTGATAACAATAATTCTTGTCTTTGTATCGAATCACTCTTAAGTAAGAAGCCCCAATGAACCGCGCCAACGAAGCTTAAAATAACCGCGCCATAGGAGACGAATCCAATCATTGAATACGAACTAAGCTCTTTACTGCCGAAATAAATGCCTACTATGCAAATAACAAATGGCAACAACCCACCATAACTTAAACAATAGATAATAGTTTTAGCTTCACCTGTGATTTTATTATTCATATATCAATAACTTTAAATAAATTATTCTATTTCAATAATTTCAACTGCGTTTCCAAATGGGTCTTCAATATAAACCGAAGCCGTTCCATCTCGATGCTTTGTTAACTTACCAAAAGCTTCAGCGTTAGTACTTTCAATTGCAAAATGTGGTGGATGTTGATCTGGCATGACCAAGGCAAGTGAGAGGTTGCTAAATTTAAGTAGTGCCCATGTTTCATCTTCATAATCAAGACTGGCATCAAACTTATCGGTATACCACTTCACCGCTGTTTTAATATTGTTCACCTGTATAGCGACATGATGTATCTTGTCCATAATAAGTCCTGCCTATTAAATAGATTGTGATAATTTTATAGTGTATTCATTAACTAAGCATGTACTGTAGAAGAGAATTCGTCTAGGACAAGGGCCTTAATACAAATTCAGTCTAAGACTATTTATTTTAAACTTAAAAATATATGAAACGCATTGCCATCATTGGCGCAGGCATGTCAGGCCTCACCGTTGCAAATCAGCTTAAAGATATAGCAAAAGTCGAATTATTTGAAAAATCACGTGGTGTCAGCGGCAGGATGTCGACGCGCTACGCCGAATCCTATCAGTTTGACCATGGCGCTCAGGACTTTACCGTCCGCAATGAAGCCTTTAAATCTTTTTTAGCTCCTTATATAGATGCGGGAATCTTGCAGGAATGGAAACCCAAACTGATGCTGCTAGAAAAGGGGCAGATAGCTAAAGAAAGAACTTGGTCAGAAATACACTATGTCCCCGTCCCTAAAATGAATGAATTATGTATTGCTATGGCAAAGGAAATTGATGTCCATTTAAATACAGAAATAGTCAGCATTGAAAAACAAAATCAGCATTGGTCCCTGCTAACGAAAGATAAACAAGAGTTTGGAACATATGAATGGATCATCAATACAACACCCGCACCACAAGCAGAAAAACTTTTACCAACCTCCTTTGCTGGCTATAACCATTTTAAAAAATGCAAAATGCTAGGCTGTTACACATTAATGTTAGCTTTCAATCAGCCATGGAAATGGGAATGGGAGGCGGCAATAGTAAAGGATTCACTCATCTCATGGATGGCATTAAATTCAAATAAACCGGGTCGTGACAATAGACAAACTCTAATTGTTCAAACCGATAACCAATGGTCGGAAGACCATATAGATGCAGCAACATCAGACATTCAACATCTTATTCTAAATGAGTTAAACAGCCTGTTATCTTATGATTTTTCAAGTAGTGAATATTTGACAACACATCGTTGGCGATATGCGGATACTAAACAGGCTACAGGTGTGGATTACCATCTCGATCATGACCTGAAACTCGGCGCATGTGGTGACTGGTTTATAAAAGGCCGTATAGAATCTGCCTTTTTGAGCGGATATAAGCTCGCAAATAGCTTAAAACAGGCTCTATCCTGAAATAATGCGAATATATTGTTTCATTCTATGTTAGAGTGCGCGCATCTCGACACCAGATAGGTGTCCAGAGCGTCATCACTAGTTGTTAGTTCGCCTCACTGCATTGCTATTATTTATAATCGTAATCCAATCTTAGAGACCAACTGTCCCTCCCTTTGAGAGCCAATTACTGCATGCCGCACTTACGGCAAAGCTATCTACTGCCCCGAACTGTATGCGCGTTTACGCGTACGCAAATATTAGAGCTTATTTTACTTCGCCAGATTTATACGTCATTTCGCTGACCTTTTACTCAAGTGAGTTGGTTGCGTAATGGTACAAACCTATATTTAGGAATATTTAATGACATTTGAAAAACTCGGATTATCCGAAGAACTATTGCGCTCTGTGCGCGAAACAGGCTATACCAGCCCCACACCCATTCAGGCACAAGCCATCCCTGCTATTTTAGAAGGCAAAGATGTAATGGCTGCAGCACAAACCGGCACTGGAAAAACAGCTGGATTTACCCTGCCACTATTACAACTACTAAATGAAAAACCACCGGTAAAGAATAACCGCGCTCGTGCATTGGTGTTAACACCAACTCGAGAACTTGCTGCACAGGTACAAGAAAGTGTATTTACCTATGGTAAGCATCTACAATTACGCTCCGCAGTTGTCTTTGGTGGCGTCAAAATAAACCCGCAAATGATGAAGCTGCGCCGTGGCGTCGATGTATTAGTTGCAACACCAGGTCGCTTGCTTGATCTATTCCAACAACGCGCTATCAACTTCAATGATATTGAAATATTGGTATTGGATGAAGCCGATCGCATGTTAGACATGGGTTTTATACATGACATCAAAAAGATCATGGCGCTGCTACCGAAGCAACGACAGACGCTGATGTTCTCTGCTACGTTTTCGCAAGAAATCAGGCAACTTGCAAAAGGCATTATCAATAACCCGGTTGAGATCGATGTTGCACCACGTAACTCGACTGTTGAAACTATCTCGCAAATTGTTTATCCCGTCGATAAAGCACGTAAAACTGACCTACTCAGTCATCTGATTCGTAATGAAAACTGGTATCAGGTATTAGTATTCAGTCGCACCAAACATGGAGCAGATAAACTGGTAAAACGCTTATCACGTGACAATATCCATGCAGCGGCAATTCACGGCAATAAAAGTCAGGCACAGCGAACTAAAGCTTTGGATGGTTTTAAAAAGAATAAGATTCAAATCCTGGTGGCAACTGATATTGCAGCCAGAGGCATAGACATCGATCAACTTTCTCATGTTGTTAATTTTGATTTGCCGAATGTACCTGAAGATTATGTGCATCGTATTGGCCGCACCGGCCGTGCTGGTGCAAGCGGTCAGGCTATCTCTTTGGTTAGTGCTGATGAAGCCAAACAACTACAAGATATCGAACGTCTCATAAAACGTAAGATCGAACGCGAAGAGATTGAAACCTTTGAACCACAACACATTGTCCCGGAATCTGTCTCTGGTAAATCATCGCGTAATAAACAAGGCGCTAAACCAGGCAACAACAAAACCAGACAATATAAAGGCAAACGTAACGGTTCTAGTGAACAGAATCCACGTAGTCGATATGGCAAACCAACCGGTTCAAGTAACAGAAACGGTAATTCTGGTAATCGCCAACAACGAACAGCATCAGCAGAAAGACCAGCAGTTTAATATTAGGTAAGCACTGATTAAGTCAGTGCTTCCTGTGGCACAAGGATGTGTCACCATTATTAATGACGATAAGTCATTGAAAATGTCAACAAACTAAAAATCACATTTTTAGTTTGTATCCTCTGGCAAGTCCAGGATGGACTTGTTCAGAGGCTTATTAGATACATTATTGAAGACCATCATGAACGTTATAGTCACACGATTGCCGTGATGGGTCTTTCAATATAAACCTGTCCCAACAAATGGGGACGCACAAATGACAGAGGTAAATAACAATGGAAGCCATAGTCCATAAACAAAAAACAGCCGGTGATGGACGTATATCATTCCCGACATTACATTGCTGGAACCCGGAAACAGAAATTATCACTATAGCCGCACAAGTCAGTGGCAAACGCGTGTCTTGTCGAATCGCTTATGCTGATATAAAAACAAAATTTACTGAACTAGCCGATACACCACTAGAAACTGTCGTAAAATATCGAACGGAAATCGAAACTGCAGCAAAAGCATTAATTGAAAACAAAAAGTATGAGAAAGACGGCTCAATTAAAATAGACTGCGCTAGTCTTTAAATGTAGTAAATTTATAAATCGACGTATTATCTCAGTAAGAGCAAGGGCGTCTTGGTGTTAAGTAACATCTTTGCAGTAAAACTACCCAATATCAGATCGTGTAATCGGGTGTGATTAAATGCACCCATGATCGTCAAGTCAATGTCATGGCTGGCTTGATATTCACATAACTCATCCTCAGTCTTGCCCTGTAAACTAGCGCTGGTAATATCAGCCCATCCTGCTGACTTAAGTTTATTAACTGCACTATCAATTAAACTATCGGCAGTATCCTTTTTATTAACGCAGACCAAGTGACAACTTAAGCCTTTGTATAAAGGGCTATTAGCAATGATATCAATATGTTTATCACTGGTTTCACTACCATCATAGGCAATCATTATCCGTTGTGGAATTTTGAAGACATCATAAGCAACCAGAATATGTCCATGCAAAGAACGTATCATCGATTCCAGTTTTGCACCGATTTTATCAGTTTGATCTTCGTGTATTTTTCCACGCGCACCTATGACGAGGATACGTAGTTCCTCTTTTAGCTCTACCAAAGTCTCAACCAAGCTACCGTGTTGTAAACATAAAATTGGATCTTTAAATCCATCCTCAACAACACGCTCATTTGCCGCTTGTAAAATAGACTTTCCTTCTTTCAAACGTAATTTATTGCGTGTGTGTTCACTGCTGGTAATTTCTTCTAGTAAATGATCTCGACTATCCACACCCAAATTACCCGACAGATCAACTTCTTTAGCCATCTCTTGATGATGGTCAATGGTGTACATAAGCTTCAATGGCCCTTCAATGCGTTGTGCTAACCACACAGCATAATCACAGACTGCTTCAGAAAGTTTCGATCCATCGATACAAGCCAGAATCAATTTTTTATTATTAGTCATTAGTGGCCACCCATAATTTTTTCAATTTCTTCTGGTTTATCGTGAACACCAAAGCGGTCAATTATTGTAGAACTGGCTTCATTAAGCCCAATCAACTCTACTTCTGCACCTTGACGCCGCAACTTAATCACCGCCTTATCCAAAGAAGACACTGAGGTGATATCCCAAAAATGCGCACGACTCAGGTCAATCACAATCTTTTCTACCGCTTCCTTGAAATCAAAGGCAGCGATAAATTTATCTGCTGAACTAAAGAATACCTGCCCCACAACATGGTAAGTTCGAGTATCGCTATCCTCATCATATTCCGATTCAACATACATTAAATGGCTAATCTTATTTGCAAAAAATAATGATGCCAACAATACGCCGACAAACACGCCCAAAGCCAGATTATGCGTCCAAACGACAACCAATACTGTCATTATCATGACTAGGTTGGAAGAAAGTGGATGTTGCTTTAGATCTCGAAAAGAACCCCAGTTAAACGTTCCTATGGATACCATGATCATTACAGCAACCAGTGCTGCCATCGGTATCTGGCTAATCCAATCGCCGAGAAACACCACCATAATCAACAATAAGACACCGGCAAGCAAGGTAGATAATCGTCCACGACCGCCTGATTTAATATTAATAACAGATTGCCCAATCATCGCACAACCGGCCATTCCACCCATGAGGCCTGAGCCAATGTTGGCAATCCCTTGGCCTTTACACTCTCGGTTTTTATCACTATCCGTATCGGTTAAATCATCAACGATCGTCGCCGTCATCAATGATTCCAAAAGACCTACTACTGCTAGCGGAACTGCATAGGGAAGAATAATTTTAAGCGTCTCAATGGTTAATGGTACATCTGGCCAGAGAAACATGGGTAAGGTATCGGGTAAATCACCCATATCACCTACTGTTCGAATATCCAGCTTCAACATTAATGCAATGCCAGTTAAAACGATAATGCACACTAGCGGCGAAGGTATCGATTTTCCAATGGTAGGAATAAGCGGAAATAAATAGATAATACCCAAGCCACCCAAGGTCATTACATAGACATGCCAGGTCACGCCCGTGAGCTCTGGTAGTTGCGCCATAAAGATGAGTATCGCCAAGGCGTTTACAAAACCGGTTACTACCGAACGTGAGACAAAACGCATTAAACTTCCCAGCTTGAGATACCCAGCAATTATTTGAATCGCCCCCGTTAACAATGTTGTCGCTAACAGATATTCAAGCCCATGTTCTTTTACCAAGGTCACCATTAACAACGCCATGGCGCCGGTCGCAGCACTGATCATACCGGCACGTCCACCAACAATGGCCGTCGTCACAGCAATACAAAAAGAGGCGTAAAGACCCACTTTAGGATCAACACCAGCAATAATAGAGAAGGCAATCGCCTCGGGAATCAACGCAAGCGCAACAACGAGCCCTGCCAGAATATCAGCGCGAATATTGCCTAACCAATCTTGTTTTTTTGAGAGTAAAAGCATTTAAATCCTATAATCGTGAAACAACAAACAGCCACAAATGGTCTATCTGATTAAAATTAAAAATAGTTGGTGAGTACTAATGCGCTAGTTCACAAGCGCTAATCTGCTTCTGGAACTGCAGATAAATCGATTATCCAGTCGTGCTTACAAGTTGAGAGGTGATATAGCCCGAAGACGAGTGCCAACGGCGGCTATTATAGTGTCTGTTTCAAATCTAGCTAGCGGATAACGGTAAATTCTCTGATTATCAGTCATTAATATTAATGAATATTATTCTGGGACTTGTTTTTATTAATGCTATTATGCGCCCCCTTCCCACAAGCCAATAAAGAGTACGTCCTGTGACAACAGCAAACTTTTCATCACTACTGCTAAGACCTGAAGAACTAGCCAATATTGAGTCATTGGATTATCACACAATGACAGCAATTCAGGCCCAAAGCCTGCCTGCCATTCTGGAAGGCAAAGACCTGCTGGCTCAAGCAAAAACCGGTAGTGGTAAGACTGCTGCTTTTGCAATTGGCCTGCTGCATCAGCTTGAAGTCACAACTTACCAAGTACAGTCACTGATACTTTGTCCGACTCGTGAACTAGCCGATCAAGTCACTAATGAAATAAGACGTCTTGCACGTTCAACCCCTAATACCAAGATTGTCACTTTATGTGGCGGCAAGTCTATGGATCCGCAACTTGCTTCGCTAGAACACCAACCGCATATTGTTGTAGGTACGCCGGGCCGTATATTAAAACATCTAGATAAAGGGTCATTAAAACTGGATGGCCTGAAAATACTGGTACTGGATGAGGCCGACCGCATGCTGGACATGGGCTTTTATGACGAGATTATGCGTGTTATTAAAATAGCACCGCAGAAAAGACAAACCTTACTATTCTCCGCGACCTATCCCCATGAAATAAAAAAAATCAGTAACACTATTCAAAAGAATCCCGTCGATGTTCGTGATGAAAGTGTGCATGACGACAAAAAGATAAAACAGATTTTTTATGAAATAACACCAGGCGAGAGAACAAAGACATTAATCACCTTGTTACGACACTATCAACCAGAATCAAGTTTAGTATTTTGTAATACAAAACAGCAATGTCAGGATCTTGCTAGCGAATTATGGCAACAGGGTTTTCATGCGCTGGCCTTGCATGGTGATCTCGAACAACGTGATCGCGATCAAGTATTAATCCAATTTTCCAACAAAAGCTGTTCAATTTTAATCGCAACTGATGTTGCCGCGCGTGGCCTGGATATAAAAGAATTACATGCCGTAATTAATTTCGAGTTATCACCCGATCCTGAAATTCATATTCACCGTATTGGTCGCACCGGTCGTGCTGATAAAGATGGCTTGGCATTTAGTTTCTTCATGGCCTCTGAAAAATTTAGAGTCGAAGCAATAGAAGAGTATAAAAATAGTCCTGTTAAAATCGAAGCGGCTGCAACACTTAAGGCAAAAGATAACAACAAACTTTATCCGCCAATGGTCACGCTCTGCATTAATGCCGGGCGTAAAGACAAGGTGCGCGCAGGTGATATCCTCGGAGCCTTAACAGGCAACACTGAACTTACGGGTGATCAAATTGGCAAAATCGATATCTTTGATAAGCTAGCCTACGTCGCTGTAGAACAAGCGATTGCAAAACAAGCTTTGGAATTACTTTCGGAAGGAAAGATTAAAGGCCGTAAATTTAAAGTAAAAAGATTACGTTAACATTAAATAGACGTTAATCGACAAACAGTATGATCTTTTCCGGTTATTTCATAGGTCACGGCTTCAGCCTGCTTGCCTTCACCAGTATATATATCAACATGCGTATTTTTGATCGCACTGCCTACATCATCAGATATATATAACTGATCTTTTAAAGCGTTAGGCAAACTCGGGATCTTTAAAACCACGCCCGTAGGAATAATATTTTTATCTGTTGCAATCGAACCCACATCTAAAGGCTTGCCTAATGCATTAAGTGGTTCATTGCTCTTGTGCCACTTATTTGAGAAACGACCCAAATACCAACCATCCTTTGTTTTACCCCAACCTTCGATCATTACCACCTTAAGAAAAGCTGAAGCATGCGTGCTTTCTCCCAGCCTCTCAATATTGATTTTAGTTTTATCAGTTTGCAGGTACTCCGATTCTATCGGTGTGAAATAACCAGTGACATGCCATGCGGAACTGCATGCTTCATCATGTGAAGCATAAGAATTAGTAGTGTTAAACAATGAAGCAACGACCAGCAACATCACCACCACAGCTAAGCAGCGGTCTCTCCCTCGTAAATACAACGATAATCCCCCTAAGATTCTCGTTCAAATGAACGATGTTAGTTGGGGTAAATAGCATACGGTTTTCTACGGCTAATATCCATATATTGTAGGAAGGTGGATTAAATAACGCTATATATAGATATTAAACTCATCTAAATTGATTGCGAGTTTTATTGTTTTCTGCAATTTCAAAACCGAGCTGTATTGAAGCTAATTCGCCTTTATCTAACCAGATACCGCTACAGCTCTGGCAATAGTCGATCATCGTTACCCGTATTTTTCCATGCTTACGCTTCTTCATAACTATGTCGCACTCGGGACAATCGCGTCGAACTTCAGGACCATTACGCGGAATCGGTGTGTCTGCTGGAATTTCTATCTCGCGGGATTCTTCAATAGCAATCAGACTTTCCTCACTAAAGAACATACCTTTACAACTGAAACACAATTTAACAGCGACCCCTTCATAGAAAACAGTCTGCATGGGTGTATCACATCGTTTACACTGAATACTCATAATAATTTTGTTCTGATGTTTTTAAGCTTGTTACATTTGTAATGGTATATCGGCCAGGAATTGGCAAGACTTAAGGACGAAGATTGATATATTTGAGTGAAACCAAAAAGCAGGTGATGCCAGAGGCATAGTTTTCCTAGAATGCTGCGATCTCGACTACGGGCAATACCTTGCTGTTTGGTGCCAAGCTACCATGATATTAGGCCTGTTCAGAAAAATACTTAAGCATACGTGCGCGCATGTCTTTATCAGGTAACTTCCCATAGGCCGCGCCCATATTTTCATGCATATGTGCGACTTGTGATGTGGCTGGTATTGCGCAGGTAATGGCGGGATGAGAAACAATAAACTTTAAAAAAAAATGCGCCCAATTCTCACAATCAATTTCCTTTGCCCAGTCAGGTAACGCTTTTCCTTCAACCATTTCAAATAGGCCACCACCTTGAAACGGACGATTAATAATCACAGCAATGCCGCGCTCTTTTGCGATGGGTAGTAAACGTTGTTCCACTTCACGGTCAGCCATGTTGTAGGTGAATTGCACAAAATCAAAATCTTCTTCTAATAATGCCTTTTCCAATTTCTCATGGCGTCGGCCATGCGATGTTGTGATGCCGATATAGCGTATGCGCCCTTCCTCCTTCCATTCTTTCAAGGTCTCCAAATGCGTTCGCCAACTCAACATATTATGAATCTGCATCAGATCAAACTGCTTAACTCTCCACATCTCCTCGGCCGATTTCATCTGATTTATGCCAAAGGTCTTGCCCAAGATCCAAACCTTGGTCGCAGAAAACAACCCAGTTGGGTAGCTCAATTTAGTTAGGCAGTGTCCGATGACTTCTTGAGAAGAACCATACATTGGCGAAGAATCCACCATGCCACCCCCACGGGCAAAAAATGCCTGTAATATTTCCACACAACGCGCACGATCCGCCTCATCTCCACCGACACTGAACGTCAGCCATGAACCCATACCGATTATCGGTATCATTTCATTAGTCGCCGGGATGGACTTGGTTAATATGGAAGACGCCGAATTGGCGGTCGCTGTAGGAAACGGCAAGAATGAGATTAGAGGCGCAAGGGCTAAAGCGCTGGCAGACTTCAAAAAAGAACGGCGCGGTAATTGAATCCGGGTAAATTTATCCTGTTTCATCCCTACCTCATTTATTTTCAGAATCTATACAATTTCAGCATAACTGTAGCCGATTTCGCACAGTTTAACTCGACGTTTCAGCCACAAACACCTATAGTACGCCACCTTTTGCAGCTCATTTAACCGTACTCAGGAAATTCTATTGATCTCGACAGCAAACATCACCATGCAGTTTGGCGCCAAGCCATTATTTGAAAATATCTCAGTCAAATTCAGCGATAGTAATCGCTATGGCCTGATAGGAGCCAATGGTTGCGGAAAATCTACCTTCATGAAGATACTCGATGGCAGTCTTGCACCAACATCGGGCAATGTCTCCATTGGGCCAACTGATCGCGTCGGTAAATTGCATCAGGACCAATTCGCCTTTGAAGAGTACGGTGTTATCGACACCGTCATAATGGGACACGCGGAATTGTGGGAAGTAAAACAAGAACGTGATCGAATCTATTCGTTACCTGAGATGACCGAAGAAGACGGAATGAAGGTCGCAGAACTGGAAATCCGATTTGGTGAAATGGATGGCTACAGTGCAGAAAGCCGCGCCGGTGAATTACTCATCAGTGCAGGTATAGAATTAGAATTACATGATGGCCCTATGAGTGAAGTGGCGCCAGGCTGGAAACTACGAGTATTATTGGCACAGGCTCTGTTTTCAGATCCTGACATTCTCTTACTCGACGAACCAACCAATAACCTCGACATCAATACTATTCGTTGGCTAGAGACCGTACTTAACGATCGTAAAAGCACCATGGTCATTATTTCTCATGATCGTCACTTTCTGAATGCCGTTTGTACCCACATTGCCGATATCGATTACGGTGAATTACGTGTTTATCCTGGCAACTACGATGACTTCATGACGGCCTCGACACAAGCGCGTGAACGTCTATATTCAGAGAACGCAAAAAAGTCGACACAAATAGCCGACCTACAACAATTTGTCAGTCGCTTCTCAGCCAATGCATCAAAGGCTAAACAAGCTACGTCTCGTGCTAAGCAACTCGAAAAAATAAAACTGGATGAAGTTAAGCCATCTAGTCGTGTCAGTCCTTTTATTCGTTTTAACCAAACAAAAAAATTACATCGTCTTGCATTAACCATCGAAGACTTAGGTCATGGTTATGATGGAGAAACATTATTCAGCAAGGGTAATATGATCCTGGAAGCAGGTGCGCGTCTAGCCGTCATTGGTGAGAACGGTGCGGGTAAATCAACCCTATTACGCTGTCTTATGAGCGAAATTACACAAAACACTGGCACCGTAAAATGGGCCGAGAATGCAGTTCAGTCATACTGTCCACAGGATACTGCGGCTGTCTTCACCTCGGATATAAACCTGTTTGATTGGATGAGCCAATGGCGTCAACCTAAACACGATGATCAAGCCGTACGCGCAACATTGGGTCGTCTGTTGTTTTCAACAGATGATTTCAATAAAAAAGTTAATGTCTGTTCCGGTGGTGAAAAGAACCGACTGTTGTTTGGCAAGTTGATGATGCTAGAAACCAATGTATTAATAATGGACGAACCTACCAACCATCTCGACATGGAAGCGATTGAAGCTTTAAATATGGCATTGGAACATTACGAAGGCACATTAATTTTTGTCAGTCATGATCGTGAGTTTGTTTCTTCACTGGCAACGCGTGTTATCGAGATTAAAGACAAGAAATTAATCGACTTCCAGGGCACCTATGAAGAATATTTGGCAAGCCAACAGGAGATTGGAAAGAAAGTCGCAAACTCCAGATAATTAAATGTCGATTGTATTTGAAGAAATAGATTTTCAAACAACGCCACTCGGAGATATCAGTCTTAGGCGCCGTTCAGAACCCCGGTTCGACAACATCATTCTTTATGAGGTAAAGCTTGGCGACGATTTTCTAATGTCCAGCCTGTTTACCGAATCAGAAATTCAACTTTCAAAACTAGGCATTGCCGCGCTTAAAAAGAATTATTCGAATGAACTAGACATTGTTGTTGGTGGCTTAGGCCTAGGCTATACCGCAGTGGCTGCGCTAGAAGATCCAGCAGTCAAATCGTTAAGAGTTATTGAAGTAATGCAACCGGTGATCGATTGGCATAAACGTGGCCTTGTCCCGCTTGGTAATGAATTAACAGGTGACTCACGCTGCACACTAGTCAACGATGACTTCTTTGCTGTTGCCTCTGCTAGCAGCGGTAGTTTTGATAAAGAAGAACCAGAAAAGTTAGTACATGCAGTTTTACTCGACATTGATCATTCACCGAGTCACTGGCTAAATGAAGGCAACAGTTCTTTCTATACTGTGCCCGCATTAGAAAACCTATCCAAGAAAATACTTCCCGGTGGTATCTTTGGGGTTTGGTCAAACGACCCACCAGACAATGATTTCATAAATCTTCTTGAGCTTGTATTCCAGTCTACGGAATCACATGTTGTCAGCTTTCCAAACCCATATACACAGGGAAATTCTTCCTGCACGGTTTATGTTACAAAAACTAAAGACTAATTTTCTTTATCGCTGTCAATATTTTAGCGAACCCTTTTGAACAACTCATATTTAAGAATTCACCATGATTGCTGTTTAATGCCAGCTTAGTAAATGAATTTTCTTCAATATTGATATCAATGATAGCGCCTTTGTTTTGATAGACCATATTGGCCACATGATTAGGTAAGGTAGTTGCACCAGATGTTCCTGCGATAATCAGCACATCTGTTTTTTCCGCAACCGCCATGGCACTCTCAAATTTAAAATAATGTTCATCGTAACTTTCATCAAACCACAACACATGAGGGCGCGTTACCGCACCACAATCGGGGCAGCTTAACAGGCTTTTATCTTCCACTGATAAAGGTTGATCTTTGTCTCTGGGAAAGAGTTCTTGTGGCAAAGCAACCAGACTTTGTTGACACTCATTAACACAACGCATAAAAAATATATTACCGTGTATCTGAAAAGTCCGCTCCGGATTGTTGCCTGCTCGAATATGTAAGTTATCAACATTCTGAGTAATCAGCGTAAATCTATCCTGAAGAATTTGTTCGATCTCCACCAAGGCAAGATGAGCCTGATTTGGTTCGGCATCAAGACACACACTTAAGCGATAAAGATACCACTGCCATACTTCATCGGGATGTTTAGTAAACATGGCATAGGTTGCCATTTCTTGTGGATGATATTCTTTTGCACCAACTGTCCAATAACCTTCAGGGCCACGAAACGTCGGGATACCGCTTTCAGCCGAGATGCCCGCTCCGGTAAGAATGGTAATTTGCTTAGACTGATCAGAAAATATTTTTTGAAGTGTCGCGATCATGAGACAAGCTTAATTCGATTCTGTAAAATTTTTAGTCATATGCTCATGCCAATTATAAATTAAAGCATGGCAGATTTGAGGACACTCTGATTAAGTTAGCATGTCTCGTGATACAGTAACGTTCCACCTGAGTAAATATAACAATAATTGAATGATGACAATATTACGATTGATTAAGCTTCAAACAAACAATATAACTATTACATCATATCTTAATAACTTAAACGCAATTTCTATTAACTAATATGAAAAAACTGCAATGTGCTCAGATTTGGGGCGGTATTGAAGAAGGTGATGCAACTATTGCCAGTCCGGGATTAACTGCAACTTTATTCTCCTCTTCTGGTGAAGGTGAAAAAGGCGGCGATATTTACTATGTCAGTCTTTGTAACAGTACATATATAACGCGTATTGCGATTGCCGATGTTGTTGGTCACGGTGAGATCGTTAGCGAAATGAGTCAATCACTCTATGATTCGCTTGGCCGACATGTTGATGACCTTAATGGTGATGAAGTATTAAGTGATCTTAACAAAGATGCGATCACAAAAGGAATTACAGCTATAACAACAGGAATTGTAGCCACCTACTACCGTGAAGATAAAACATTTTCCTATGTCTATGCGGGCCACCCACCAATGTTACTTAATCGTAATAATGATATTGAATGGACCGAAATGGAAATCGATATTGAACAATCATCAAACATGAGTAATATCCCACTAGCAGTTGATGAAGATGCCAACTACGTTCAACAATCAGTCACACTAAATAGCGGCGACCGTATTTTGCTCTATACCGACGGACTGCTTGAAACAATCTCAAAAACTAAAGAAGCATTTGGCATGGAACGCTTGCAAACGTGCTTGAAGATTAATCGTGACAGGGTATTAGATGAGCTTCGAGATGATGTGATTAATGCACTACGCGATCACACCGAGGGTAAACTTGAACATGATGATGTGACCATGATATTACTGGAGATTCGTTAGAATATATTTTTATTGAAGATTGCGATCTTAAGTCTATCCTTTCATATAAGCCATACACATTAGCAATGTACTGATGAAATTAAAACTATTACTACTGGTCGGATTAATCCTGAATCTTGCTTATACCAACGCAGAATCTGTTAAAGATTTTGGTAGTAATCCCGGTAACATAAATATGTCTATGTATATTCCTAAGGACATGCCTGCCAATGCCCCTTTAGTGGTTTCCCTCCATGGTTGTCTACAGGATGCTGAAATTTATAACAAAGTGGGCTGGCAAACGTTGGCTGATATGTGGAAATTTTATCTTATCTTTCCCGAGCAAAGAAGAAGTAATAATCTTTATAAATGCTGGAATTGGTTTCAAGCTGAAAATACCAAACGTGGCCAAGGTGAAAGTAAATCAATTGTAGAGATAATTGAAAAAATGACCGCCGACTATTCAATCGATAAGAGTCGAATTTATGTAGAAGGTCTCTCAGCCGGGGCTTATATGGTATCTGCATTATTAGCCTCCTATCCTGATGTGTTTGCAGGGGGAGCAACCAGCGCTGGCGGACCGGCCTTATGTGCTCAAACAGAAAAGCATTTCTGGGACGTCTTTAGTTGGTGGTATTTAAAACAGAGTTATTCGGATGCTAAGAAATGTATGAATGGAATCGACAAATCACCGAAAGAATGGGGAGAGCTAGTGCATAAAGAGGGTTATGAGAACTTTAATGGGCCATGGCCAACCATCTCAATCTGGCACGGGGCTGATGATGAAGCTGTCAATAAAATCAACCAGCAAGAACTCATTGACCAATGGACTTATCTTCATGGTATTGACAAGATCGCCGACAAAGAAGATAACCCAGGCAAGAAGGCTAGTATTATTCATAAGGAATATCATGACGATAGTGGCAAGCCACTTATTGAAAGCTATTTAATCCCTAAGATGTCGCACGGGATAGCAGTGGATGTGGATGCCAGTTGTGGAGAAACGGATGAATATATTCTTGATGCAGGTATTTGCGCAGCGCGTCGAATTGGTCTTTTTTGGAAACTCAATCCTGCTCAACAATAAACCATTTTCTCTAGCTAGCTTTTTCTATGCCTGCAAGAATAATATCAGCAAATCTATTTTCAATTTCAGAATTAGTATCTACCGTAAGATCTTCTGTTATCTCACCAACGACTAACTTTGCAAGCTGTTCCGGTAAGGCTTTCTTAAAATTCGTTAGCACATCTGCAGGTGCGGCAATCGCCAACAAATCAAACATATCCAACTTGTGGTGTTCTGCTAAGAAGTCTACCTGACACTGAATATTATCTATTTTTTTCGATACAGCTGAGTCGCCGGTTCCGTTCAATGGTTTTCCATTAACCATCAGATAGCCAAGCTCAGCATAAGCTGGCAGATCATCGGCATTTAAGATCGTGAGCGCCTTTCCTTCGCCTTTGTTAATCAGAATCTTTAAATATCTGCCGTCGCTCAGTACGACCCATGTTCTTGCGTTACTCATAATATTATTTTCTATTTAGAATAATTTTTAATAAATATGGTGGGTAAGTAAATTCACCCACCATTATTATTTTACAGATAAATGCTGTCCTCTGTTAGAACTTAAGCTTATCTTTGGCGCTATCCAAAGCACTCTCTTTCGCCGCATCCATCGCTTCTTCTTTAACCATATCAGCAGCCTGATCCTTTACCACATCAGCCGCTTGATCTTTAACCATTGCAGCCGCTTTTTCTTTAGCCGCAGCAATCATCTCATCTTTATTCTCATCGACATATTCTTTGGCTGCTTCTTTTGCCACTTCAACGACTTCATCGGTCATCGTCTTGGTTTCTTCAGCGGCGGTTTCTGCCATTGCAGTAGTTTCTTCAACTGCGGCTTCAGTAGATTCAGCCACTGCAGCACTGGCCTTTGTTGCGGCCTTATTAACATCACTCATAGCTGCTTTTGTGCTATTTGCTGCCTCGTCCATTGATTTAGATGCCGCTGATTTGTCATCTTCACCACAACCCGCTATGATAAAAGAAGCACTAGGCCAAGCATTTGTAAATTCTTCATTATTTAAGTCTCCAGGTAATATCGTATTTGAATATATTAAGGGGTGGCATTTGTACACTTTGACACAGTATTAAGCAACAAATTAATGCTGAAATGGGGAATATCTCACGTAGATCAAGAAAAACTTATGAGTAATGCACCGATTACTGTTTACGCCACATTACACTGCAATTTTCATCGGCAGCCCTGCTTAGCATTTGAATTAAAGGAAATGCACGACCCGCAACACTGACTTTCGGCTCATCCTCTTCATCTTCGGTATCTGCTACTGTATCCTGGTTATCGTCATAGTCATCTTCCCCTTCATTATTCTGTGCTTCAATCGCAGCCTTAAGTCGTTCAAGCACAGTAGGGACATCTTTCGCAGCAATGGCGCTCGGTATCGTGCCGCTGTGTCCCATCAGCTCAAACATACGTTCTGCCACATCACCAAACATAGTGATATCGCCAGTCGCATTGGATGAGAAAACTATTAACATGATTGTCTATTTTTAAATTTGTTAAAGGGTTATTACATTATAGCAGTATTAAAACTGTCTGTTTCAAACAACTAGCTGCAAATAAGCTGTATTTCGATGAGTATTCATTGACTCTTAAAAAATAAAGGCTATATATTGAGTAATCGCAAGAGATGTTATGCTTTAAAACTGATCATTTCATATAAAAGGAGTCGTTATGGCTATTTGTCCTGTAGCAAATTCAAAGGGTTGTGAAAAATGTGGCATAGTGAAAGTTTGTCTTCTGAGGTCAGTTGTCGGTAATTATGGTGAGGAACAGCCCGGTCAAAATTCAGATCAAGCTAATTCTGCTGAATCTAAACCTCCGGATTAATCTTACCAAATCAAATCATCGGGTATTTTATAGTCGGCGTAAGGATCATCTTCTTCCGCTACAGGCTCAAGATTATGGTCATTATTTATGATGTAGTCTGCGTCACGTTGTTTGATCTTCTCTGCAACCGGCTTCGGCACCAGTTCGTAGTTTTCACCCAATTTAGCAATAGCTAATTGTCCGGACATCAAATATTTGTATATTTTTTCTGAAACGAACAGGCGTTTAACGACATTGGCATCAGTAAAGTTATAAACAATTGCACCATCGCGATCATCAACACGATTAGTTTCAATTAACTGAATAATCTGTGCAGCTATCGCTCTGGTTTCCGCTTCCTCTTTATTCTTCAAATTAATCAGTCGATCACGCTCTACTTTTTCAGCCTGCGCTTTCTTGGCTAGGATCTTGGCTTCGTCTAACTGGACAGCCGAACCTTTTTTTATCTTCTGCTTTTTATTTTTATATTGATCATGCTTGACCTTATGCGCCTTTTTTTTATCGACCAGTCCGGTCTTTTTTAACTGATCAATTAGTGAATTCCCCATGGGGAGATCTCCGAAAGTTATAAGAAAATATTATTAAGTATAGCAACACAAATCGCACAACAATCGTAGTACTGGAACTGCCTTGTCCTTGTACGTCGTCAAAACCTTTTGGACAGGTAGCGGTTTGATTTAAGAGACACATTAGTTCATCAATAGGTTATGTGCTTCACTTGTTGTTTATCGTAATGCATTTGTCGTCTCATCGCTAACGTGTTTTGTTTGATTAGCTCTCGTTGACTTAGTATTTCTTCGCCACGCCCATAAAAGACATCAGCCGGTGTCAGGTTATCAAGTGATTCATGATAACGCTCATGGTTGTAATAACTCACAAAACGCTGCAACTGTTCCTCCAGTTCCCCGGGGAAATAATAGTGGTGAAGTAATATCTGATTCTTCATTGAACGATGCCAGCGCTCTATCTTGCCTTGTGTTTGTGGATGATAAGGTCGACCTCGAGTGTGCGTCATACCGTTTTCTTCAAGGTAATCGGCTAATTCACCGGAGATATAACACGGGCCATTGTCACTGAGTAAACGCGGTTTATGATTTACCTTTACTGTATCAAGTCCCGTAAAGCGTAAGGCGTCATCCAGCGTATCAGAGACATCACGGCTACTCATGCCCGTACATAAACGCCAGGCAATAATGTAACGTGAGTAATCATCTAATACCGTGGATAAGTAATACCAACCCCAACCGATAATCTTGAAATAGGTAAAATCCGTTTGCCACATCTCATTCACGCGCGTAGTGGGCTGTTGAAACTTATCACTGGCCTCCATCAGGATATAGGCCGGACTGGTAATTAAGTCTTGTTCTTTCAGCAGCCTGTACACCGTGGATTCTGAGACGAAGTAAGCCTTGTTGTCAGTGTAATTTACGGCTAACTCTCGTGGAGACAAATCAGGCTTCTCTAAGGCTAACTCAATAACGGCTTCACAGTGGTCTTCGGTGATTTTATTCCATACCGCATGGGGAATCGGCTTCTTGTCTTCCAAGCCATCAACGCCATTCTCTTCATAACGTTTGAGCCAGTTGTAAAAAGTGGACTTATGAATGTCCAGCCGAGTCAGCGTTTGTCGAACCGACAGATCTGAGTTCTGTACCAGTTGAATAATCTCGACTTTATCCGATGCTAAGTACCTCATATATCGTCCTCCCCATCCCCGAGCACGCTTTTTTTAAGCAGCCGATTCTCCATGACTACTTCGCCTAAGGTTTCTTTCAGCGCAGATGTTTCAGCACGCAGTTCTTTGACTTCATCTGAGGTCGCTTCACGTACGATATCGCCTGATAAACGTTTCTTACCTGCCTCCAGAAAGTCTTTCGACCAACGGTAGTAAACATTTGGGTTTAGTCCTTCCTTGCGACATAGCTCAGCGATGCTTTCTTCGCCACGTAAGCCTTCAAGTACGATACGAATTTTTTCTTCTGCTGAATATTTTTTACGGGTGCGTCGACGAATATCGCGCACAGTATGTTCTACACTTCTTTTACTTGTCATCATCGTTTCCTCTTGGGTTAACGATGAACTAAAACTATCTCTTAGACAATCAGGCTAGTTGGTCCACATGGTGCTGACGGGGTACAATAGCACATATGTCACTGATGTCTCCGATATCGGGAAGCTCAATCTTTCCGTGAGTTTGAATATTCTTGAATTCATTTGAGGTAATACGTTTTGTATTATAAAGATGATGGACGAAATCCTCTTCCGTATGCTCACCATTTTCAGCCATGAATTCCGCGCATAGGGACTCTAATTCAGACAGGCTGATTGAAATAATGTTGCTTTTAATGGCTTCAGTTAGCATATATTTTTGATATTGATCTATTTTTCAAGAGCTTATAAACAAGGATAAAAATACTATCTTTTCTAAGATTATAAAGCTAGTAATCCATGAGTTTTTTGTCGTATATTCGCGACTACTTCACAAAGATCTCAAGTAATTCATTTAAGTAACGTAGACCCTTTGGGGAAGGTTTAATTTCATTAAGCCGCCATTCAATCAACCCGCTCTCTTCGGCTAAGTGTAATTCTGCCTCAGCACTCTTTATGGGCATGCCAGTTCGATCAGAAAACAGGTGTGTTGGAACACCTTCAATCAAGCGGAAAGCATTCATTACAAATTCAAGCGCTAACTCATCACGTTTTAATTTTCTTGTTTCAGTAATAACAGCATCCGTCCCAGCCAATTCTATATAACGTTTTGGTATCTTATGACGTGTAAACCTCTCAATCTTCTTTTCCGCCACATTTGTGATCTTGCCATGTGCGCCCGCACCTATGCCGAGGTAATCACCAAATTGCCAGTAATTGAGGTTATGTAATGCGAGATGCTTGTCTTTAGCATAGGCCGAAATTTCATATTGTTTAAACCCCTTTGTTTCAAGAAAAGACTGTCCCTGCTCTTGCATAGTCCAGACATCGTCATCATCAGGTAAAGTCGGTGGCCTTGAATTAAAAACAGTATTTGGTTCTATGGTTAATTGATACCAGGATATATGCGTTGGAGAGTGAGTTACTGCTTTATCAAGATCACCCAGTGCTTCACTAACCGATTGGCCCGGTAAACCGAACATTAAATCAATATTATAGTTTTCAAATCCGGCTTCTTGAGCGAGCTCAATAGCATGGTGTGCCTGAGCCGCATCATGAATACGACCTAATGCGTTTAAATATTTGTCATCAAAACTTTGCACGCCGAGCGATAAACGATTGATTCCAATTTCTCTGAACCCACGAAATTTTCCTGCTTCTGCTGTACCTGGATTTGCCTCCAACGTAATTTCTATTGCCGGATGTATATTTAATCTTGCACGTATCGCACTGAGCAACTTATCCAATGACTCTGGGGAAAATAAGCTGGGGGTCCCTCCTCCAATAAAAACAGTGTTGATTGTTCGCCCCCAGATCCGCGGGAGTTCCGAATCAAGATCGTGAATTAATGCCTCTATATAATTTTCTTCTTCAAATCCTGTAGGAGAAAACTCATGTGAATTAAAATCACAATAAGGGCATTTCTTTACACACCAGGGCAAATGAATATACAGCGATAACGGTGGGTTTTCATGGAAGGTTAAAAGCGTCATTTATTATGCCCATGGACTCGATACTGTTATGCCCTGCAGGTAATGTTGCATGTGTAAGTTATCAATAGTAATTTGAAATTACATTTTACAGATTTGTTTGATAAGGCAGGTTAACGCTTGTCCGCGGTGGCTTAGCTGGTTTTTTATTTCCGGCAATAATTCAGCTGAAGTACAATCATGTGTTGGTACATAAAACATGGGGTCATAACCAAAACCATTTAGGCCACGTGGTTCGGTAATAACAACACCGTCCCAAATCCCCTGTGAGATAAGAGGCGTTGGATCTTCTGCATGTCTAAGAAAAACCATTGAACATACAAAACGCGCATTACGATCCACTTCATCCAATGTTTTGATAGCTTCGATAAGTTTATTGAGATTATCTTCATCACTAGCATCTAAACCTGCATAACGTGCGGAGTAAATCCCAGGTTGTCCTTTTAGTGCAATGACTTCTATACCAGAATCATCGGCAATTACTGGAAGATTAGTATAACGAGCAGCATTACGTGCCTTGAGTATTGCGTTCTCTACAAAAGTTAACCCCGTCTCTTCCGCCTCAACAACATCAAACTCAGATTGAGGAAGTATATGAAAAACTGTATCTGCTAGTAATTCATTTACTTCTTTAACCTTACCCGGGTTGCTACTCGCGAGCACTATCTCTTGCTTTTCCAAGTTAAATTCCTCAACAATTATTGTTGCAGGGCATTACGTTGATATTCGAATAATTCCGATATACCTTTGTTAGCCAAATCTAGCATGCTGTTTAATTCCTCAGATGAGAAGGCATGACCTTCAGCCGTTCCCTGAACCTCGATGAATTTGCCTTCATCATTCATAACAACATTCATGTCGGTTTCAGCATTTGAGTCTTCTGGATAATCTAAATCCAAAACTGGCGTACCCTCATAAATACCAACTGAGATAGAAGCGATCATGCCTTTAAGCGGGTCGGCCGTAATTAAGCCTTTTTCTTTTGCATTATTTATTGCATCAACCAACGCAACATAAGCACCTGTAATTGAAGCCGTACGTGTTCCACCATCAGCTTGAATAACATCGCAATCTATAACAATGGTGTTTTCACCTAGCGCACCCATATCAACAACAGCTCTAAGCGAGCGGCCAATTAAACGCTGAATTTCCAAGGTGCGTCCTCCTTGTTTGCCTTGGTTTGCTTCGCGGCGCATACGAGATCCGGTAGACCGAGGTAACATGCCGTATTCAGCAGTTACCCAGCCGGTTCCCTTACCACGTAAAAACCCGGGAACGCCAGAATCAAAACTGGCATTACAAATAACCTTAGTATTTCCAAATTCTATCAATACCGAGCCCTCAGCATGGCAGGTGAAGTTCCTTGTTATTGTGACTGGTCTAAGTTGATCCGGTGAACGTCCGCTTGGGCGCATATTAGTCTCCTGTAAAAAAGTGCTGCATTATAACGATAAATTGTGTCTGCGTATTTCCCATATAGCAGTGAAACGTTAGTATTAACAAATAATGATAATGAAAAGGATAATTTAATGATAAAGAGCATGACCGCGTATGGCAGAGCTGAACATTCTGGAGAATGGGGTGAAGCCTCTTGCGAAATAAGGAGCGTCAATCACCGTTATCTGGAAATGTCGATTCGCCTGCCTGAAGAATTACGTCTGCTTGAACAAGCTATTCGCGATCGACTATCGAAACAACTCAAGCGCGGGAAAATTGATTGCAATATTCGTTATGATCAACGTGAAAATTTTACAGGGACATTACCCGTAAATCATGACCTGCTAACTAAAATTCTGGAAACTGCTGAAACAACAAATGCACAATTAAAAACACCTGCGCCAATCAATCCACTTGAATTATTACGTTGGCCTGGAGTTCTTGATAGAGATGTTCCCGATCCAGAAGCGATAAGTGGACCATTACTAGAATTAGTCGATGAAACCCTTGCTGCAGTTATTGATACTCGCCAGCGTGAAGGCGAGAAGACCAGGACGATGATCCTAGATCGTAGTAAAGCCGCTAAAGAAATCGTTGCCCGAGTCCGCGGGCAAATGCCAACCATTCTCGATGGCATTCGTGAAAAGTTAACCCTACGCGTACAAGAGCTAAGCGCTGAGTTTGATAATGACCGACTTGAGCAAGAACTATTGTTATTATCACAAAAAATGGATGTGGCAGAAGAAATGGATCGCCTGGATGCGCATATTGATGAAGTACAACGAGTACTTGATCAAGACGGTCCCGTTGGTCGACGCCTGGATTTTCTTATGCAAGAAATGAATCGTGAATCGAATACATTAGGTTCAAAATCTGCTCATCTGGATACTACTAATTCATCGGTTGATTTAAAGGTATTGATTGAACAAATGCGTGAACAAATTCAGAATATCGAATAGTTATATGCCTATTAAAAATAAAAGCGGTACATTGTTTATTATTGCTGCACCTTCTGGTGCAGGTAAAACATCACTCATAAAATCCCTAATCACGGGAGAAAATAATATCGATGTTTCTATTTCATATACTACGCGTAAACCAAGAGCGGGGGAGAAGGACGGTGAAGCATATAACTTTGTAAATGAAACTGTGTTCATAGATCTTATTAAGAAAGATTACTTCCTTGAGTATGCCAAAGTCTTTGGTAACTACTATGGAACACCAAAAGACTGGGTCGAACAAGAAATGCTTACTGGTAAAAACTTCATCCTTGAAATAGATTGGCAAGGCGCTCAGCAAGTAAAATCTCAATTGCGTAATAGCGTTAGTATTTTTGTCCTGCCACCTGATTATCAAACACTGCATAATAGATTAATTTCACGCCAAAAGGATGACACGGAGACAATCGAACGCAGGATGGACGCCGCATGTGTGGAAATCTCTCATTACAAAGACTTTGAATACATTGTTATAAATGATGACTTTGATACCGCCTTGTCAGAGATCAAGGCGATTATTACCACCACCAACCTGGGTAGTTGTCGACAATCGGCATTTTATGATGATTTTGTCAGCCAAATCATGGCACAAAAGGATTGAATTCAGTAGAATAGCTCTCCCACAAAACACTGGTTATTTTTTAACCGGAAAGAACTTAAAGTTTTATACAAGATAAGAAGAGGAACATCATGGCCAGATTAACTGTTGAAGACTGCCTAGAAAATGTTGTAAATCGCTACGATCTGGTTTTATTAGCGAGCAAACGAGCGCGTCAGATTGCAATGGGCGCAGACCCTTTGGTACCTGCTGAAAATGACAAACCAACTGTTATTGCCTTACGCGAGATAGCTGAAAATTTGGTCAATAATGACAATATCGACACGATTAATAAATTTGAAACAGAAGACGAATTCACTGAATCTGATTTTAATATACCTTCTGCAGAATAATATCTAACACTCTTCCAAACAGAAAGGCGCAGCATGCGTCTTTCTGCTGTTGTATCATACAGTTCCCGTACGCAAGTACCGTACATTTTGATTAACATCACTGTTAAATTATAGCCGTGTATACAATTAATGACCTCAATAAGCTTATAGGCACCTATCTACAGTCAGATCAGGTCTTTAAAGTACAACGCGCCTATTACTTTAGTGCCAAAGCGCATGAAGGCCAAAAACGCGTTAGCGGTGAACCCTACATTAATCATCCTCTAGAAGTCGCTCGAATCCTCGGCGAGATGCATATGGACCATCAAACCATCATGGCGGCTATTCTGCATGATGTTATTGAAGACACCCCTACTGCTGAAGCGCAACTAAAACGAAAATTTGGTAAAGGTGTTACTGAAATAGTAAATGGCGTTAGCAAGCTGGACAAGATTAAGTTTGAAAGTACTGCTGAAGCACAGGCAAATAACTTTCGTAAGATGTTAATGGCGATGAGCAATGACATTAGAGTCATTCTGGTTAAACTTGCTGATCGCTTGCATAACATGCGTACCCTAGAGGCTTTAAAACCGGAAAAACGTCGCCGCATTGCCCGTGAAACACTTGATATTTATGCACCTATAGCATTAAGACTTGGACTTAATTCAATTCGCCTAGAACTCGAAGAACTTGGGTTTGCAGCCATGTATCCAATGCGACACCGAATATTAAACGAACAAATCAACAAGGCTCGCGGTCATCGTAAGGAAATTATCACTAAAATTCGGACAGCCTTGAAACGACGTATGCGTCAGGAAAAGATCCCGGGACAAATCTTGGGTAGAGAAAAACACCTGTATGGAATCTACGTAAAAATGAGAGAACAGCATTTATCATTCTCTGACATTTTTGATGTCTATGCCTTTCGCCTAATCGTTGATACTGTCGACACCTGTTACCGCACTTTAGGTGCCGTACATAATTTATATAAGCCTGTGCCAGGTAGATTTAAAGACTATATAGCCATTCCAAAAACCAATGGCTATCAGTCGCTACATACTGTTTTGTTTGGGCCATACGGCGTCCCAATTGAGATACAAATCCGCTCTAAAGACATGAATGATGTTGCTGAGGTTGGTATTGCTGCACACTGGCTATATAAAGCAGAGGGTAAATCTAAAACACCTGCTCGAGTCGATAATGATCGAAGCCATGTTCACCGTCGCGCAAGAGAATGGCTACGAAATATTGTTGAAATGAATAAAACGGCAGGTAACCCGGAAGAGTTTTTTGAAAATGTAAAAGTAGATTTATTTCCTGATGATGTTTATGTCTTTACGCCAAAAGGGAAGATCATGGAATTACCCAGTGGCTCGACGGCTGTAGATTTTGCATACGCGATACACACTGATATTGGTAATTGTTGCGTAGGCGCTAGAATTAACAGGAAGCTAGTGCCACTCAGTACGCATTTATCTAGCGGAAAAACGGTCGAAATAATTACTGCGACAAGCGGCAGGCCAAATCCTGCCTGGCTGAATTTTGTAGCTACAGTAAAAGCTAGAACACAAATCAGGCACTTCCTGAAAAACCTTCAACATGACGAGGCAATTGCTTTAGGGAAACGTTTATTGAATCGAGAACTAGAACCGTTCGGCATTTCCTATCAAGACATCAGTGAAACTGACATGAACTTTTTGTTAGCCGAAAACCATCTGGAACATGTTGATCTTCTGTTTCAAGAGATAGGACTAGGTAACAAGATGGCTCCATTATTTGCCAGACAAGTCATCGCGATTGAGAAACTGACTTTATTAGAAAGTAAAGATATTGTTCCAAATGAAACCAACCCCTTATCGATAAAAGGCACGGAGGGTTTGGTAATCAATTTTCCAAAATGTTGCTATCCGATACCGGGCGATCCAATTCATGGTTTTGTTACATCAGGACGCGGTATTGTTATACACAGACAGACTTGTAAAAATATTGCTGAGTATCGAAACCACCAAGAAAAATGGATTCAGGTTGAATGGGAAGCGAATATAGATCGAGAATTTCAGGTTATGATTCGCTTAAATTCCAGTAACCAACGTGGCGTACTGGCAAATGTTGCCGCAACTATTGCTGATGCAGGAGCAAATATTGAGAAAGTTGAAATGATGGAGCGCGATGACCGCTATGCTGATCAAAGATTTATTATCGAAGTGAAAGACAGGATTCATTTGGCGAATGTCATCAGAAAGATCAGATCGATTAAAAGTGTTTCGCAAATTACACGTGTGTAATGATCATTAACAATAATTTTAAAGGGGACAATAATGAATCGGGAAATAATATCTACTAAAGACGCACCCCAAGCGATAGGAACCTATTCGCAAGCAATAAAAGTGGGTAACACGGTATACCTTTCTGGACAAATTCCATTGATCCCGGAAACCATGGAACTCATAGAAGGTGACATGCGCGCTCAAATTACACGCGTATTTGATAACCTAACTGCTGTTGCTAACGCAGCTGGCGGGTCATTGGCAGACATCAGTAAGTTAAATATATTTCTTACTGATTTATCGCATTTCCCTCTAGTAAATGAAATCATGGCTGAATATTTTTCTGAGCCTTATCCTGCACGTGCTGCAGTAGGTGTTGCCAGCTTACCAAAGGGTTCGCTAGTAGAAATGGATGCAATAATGACACTCTAGATCAGATAAACAAGGATAAATGTAAACACAGAATCCTAGATCCTACGGCCATACATCAGGGCTTTGACAATTCATAAACAACATTCCCTATCAGATCCAGTCACCGTATTGAGTGGCGTAGGAATTCGCTTGCAAGAAAAGCTGGAGCGTATTGGTATCATCGTTATACAGGACTTATTATTTCATTTACCACATCGTTATATCGACCGAACTCGTATAACACCTATTGGCGTATTGCAGTTTGGCCATAATGCCTACATTCAGGGAGAGATTGAACTGACGCAGGTTCGTTATGGAAAACGGCGATCTCTACTATGCCGAATCAGTGACGGTAGCGGTGCAATAGTTTTACGTTTTTTTTATTTTTCCAAGACGCAAGAAAAAGGCTTACAACGTGGCCTGTCAATACGCTGTTATGGTCAGGTTCGTCGTGGGCCAAACTCTTTAGAAATAATTCATCCGGAATATCGCGTATTGAGAGATGCGCAAGACGACGATCTGGAAGAACAATTAACCGCCGTTTATCCAAGCACGGAAGGTTTGCAGCAGGCTCGTATGCGTAAGCTAAGTGAACAAGCTCTGGTAACGCTGAGTAATGATAAACAAAACCTGACTGAATTATTGCCTGAGGAAATATTAGCAAAACAAAACCTGCCGACACTAATTGATGCCCTTAACTATGTACACCGTCCACCACCTGATGCAGATATTCAAAGCCTGATTGAAGGGCGACATCCGGCACAGCAACGACTTGCCTTTGAAGAGCTGCTGGCTCAGCAACTAAGTCTACTTGAGTTACGTAATGAATTTAGAGCAGAACTTTCAACCGCTTTTGATCTGAGCACGCAACTTGTTCCGAAATATTTAAAAAGATTGCCCTTCACATTAACTAACGCTCAAACGCAAGCTTATAAAACTATTGCGTCAGATTTAAATAAAACAGTAGCTATGCTCAGGCTCATACAAGGTGATGTAGGTTCAGGCAAAACTGTTGTTGCTGCATTAGCCTCTTTACAAGCGATAGAAAGCGGTTATCAAGTAGCGATAATGGCACCAACTGAATTACTTGCTGAGCAACACTATAAAAATTTTTCAAGTTGGCTAGATCCTTTAGGTATAGATGTGGTTTTTTTAACCGGAAAATTAAAAAAATCAATACGGGTTAATATAGAAGCGCGATTACTAGATAAAACACCCGTCGTTGCAATTGGTACTCATGCCTTATTTCAAGATTCAGTAAGTTTTGCAAAACTAGGGCTGATAGTTATTGATGAACAACATCGCTTTGGCGTACATCAACGGCTCGCTTTACTGGAAAAAGGACAGCAGCATGACAAGTACCCGCATCAATTAATCATGACTGCAACACCTATTCCGAGGACATTAACCATGACGGCGTATGCCGATCTTGATCATACTGTCATCGATGAGCTTCCGCCCAATAGAAAAACTATAAATACAAGTGTTATTTCAAATGAACGGCGTGATGAAATTATAGAACGAATAAAACATCTATGCTCCGAGGGTCGCCAGGTTTATTGGGTATGCACCTTAATCGAAGAGTCAGAAACGCTACAATGTGAAACAGCTATTGAAACTGCAGACAAACTAACTGAAAAACTAACTTCTATAAAAGTTGGACTAATTCATGGTCGTATGAAAGCAAATGAGAAAGAGTCTGTTATGCAAGACTTCAAAGATGACAAAATCGGTTTGCTGGTCGCTACAACAGTTATAGAAGTCGGTGTTGATGTTCCTAATGCAAGCTTGATGATCATAGATAATGCTGAACGCTTCGGCCTGTCTCAACTACATCAATTACGCGGGCGAATCGGTCGTGGTGAAATCCAAAGTGACTGTGTATTAATGTATCAAGCACCTTTAGGCGTCCTGGCAAAACAACGTCTTGAAATTATGCGTACTAGCAGTGACGGTTTCCTTATTGCAGAAAAAGATCTTGAATTACGTGGCCCAGGCGAAGTTTTGGGCACGCGTCAGGCAGGGATACCAGAGATGCGTGTTGCGGATCTGATGCGAGATGCTCACTTACTGCCTGAAATTCAAAACACTGCAAAAACACTACTCGCACAGCACCCCGACAAGGTAAAATTATTAATTCATCGCTGGCTCGGAAAAAGCCTCGATTACAGTAACGTTTGATAGGCAAGGATAATAATTGAAACTACACTGGCAAAAGAAGTTAAGCGCACAAGAAGAGCCTGACGATAAAAGATTGCATGATTTTTTATTTCAGAGTGGTTCATTATCACGTTCTATTGAAGAAAGCTGCAATGGTACATTTAATATTGAATTAAAAAATGAATCCTGGTCTGCGCCAATGTCAGATGAAAGCCAATTGCTATCTTTAATTGATAATGAGATTACATTTATTCGGGAATCCTGGTTAAAATGCGACAACAAAAGGCTGGTTTACGCTCGGACAGTAATACCACCTATTACATTTGAAGGTGAAAGCCAGGGTTTAATGGCGCTTGGAAATAAACCACTAGGTAATATTTTATTTAGCGACAATAAAACCTATCGAACAAATATGCGCTATGCCAAGATCCCTTTACACTGCGACCTCCATAAACAAGCAATAATGGACACTGAGATAGCCATTGAATTATGGGGCAGGCAATCACTCTTTTATATTAATAATAACCCACTACTTGTCACGGAAGTATTTTTACCGACAATTTTAGAATGCACCAAAAAATAAAAAACATTTTAAACAACGCCGTATTACTGTTCCATAGAATTTGGACCTCGATTATTATTGTTGCTAACAAACTATTAGATGCAATCAAAGATAATTGGCCATTTATTCGTGAACGATTACATCAATACGCGTTGCTTATCAGACTCAATCGTCCTATCGGAATTTTCTTATTATTATGGCCCACATTATGGGGATTGTGGATCGCCGCCGAAGGCTTTCCTGCTACTGATGTTCTTATAGTCTTTGTACTGGGTGTAATTTTGATGCGGTCTGCCGGTTGTGTCCTGAATGATATTGCGGACAGAGGTTTTGACCCTTTGGTCATGCGCACACGTTCAAGACCATTAGCGGCTGGAAAGGTCTCTTCTATTGAAGCATTAATCGTTGCATGCAGTCTGTTCTTTATCGCATTTCTGCTTGTTTTAACTATGAATGAATTGACGATACAACTCGCCCTGATTGCGGTAATGCTTGCTGGCGTCTACCCATTTATGAAGCGTTATACCTATCTACCTCAGTTTTTTCTGGGGCTGACGTTTGGGTGGTCTATACCGATGGCATTCGCTGCACAAACCAATGCTGTACCTCAAGTTGCCTGGTTATTACTTGTTGCCAATATTCTCTGGTCGGTTGTCTATGATACGATGTACGCTATGGTTGACCGGGAAGATGACCTCAAGGTTGGTGTTAAATCAACTGCAATTTTGTTTGATGATGCGGACCGGGTTATTATTGCTATTATTCAGGCACTGGTATTAATAACATTGATAGCTGTTGGAAGGCAGTTACAACTTGGCATTTATTATTTTATAAGCCTTGGCGTTGCTACCGGGTTCTTTCTGTACCAGTTACGTTTGATCTGGAACAGAGAACCGAAACAATGTATGCATGCATTTATAAACAATAACTGGGTTGGCCTTACTATTTTCGTGGGAATATTTCTGGACTATCATTTAGCGACATGAAGACTAAAACTATAATAACAACAATTATTTTTATTCTATTGCCTCTTGCAGCTGTCCATGCTGAAGACAATCAGGAACTTGTTGAACAAGAATGTAAACGTATCGGCCAAAAATTAGGCAGCGTTGGCATAAGAGAATGTTTAGATATAAATCTCGGCACCACCAATGGAAGAACCGTTAAGAATGCGCCGATTTTAATAAAAGAATATCCTCCACTTGAAAGACGGGCACCACTAGGCAAAGTCCTATTAATTGGCGGTATTCATGGTGATGAATACTCATCTGTCAGTATCGTGTTTAAATGGATGAGAATATTGAATGATCACCATTCCGGCTTATTCCATTGGCAAATCATCCCGGTATTAAACCCGGATGGTTTATTACGAAAAAATTCGCAACGCATGAATGATAATGATGTTGATCTAAATCGTAACTTCCCAATGGACGATTGGGAAAACACAGCCCTTAGGTACTGGATTGATAAAACAAAGAAGAACCCAAGACGCTACCCTGGAAAAAGCCCATTAAGTGAGCCAGAATCCAGTTGGTTGGTTGAATATATAAATGAGTATAACCCTGACGTCATCGTTGCTGTACATGCTCCACATGGTATCGTTGATTATGATGGGCCACGTAATGCTCCTTATAAACTAGGCCGCCTCTATCTAAACCTTTTGGGGACTTACCCTGGATCTTTAGGTAATTACGCTGGGATTCAACGAGAAATTCCCGTTGTAACTATTGAGCTTCCCTATGCTGGTATTATGCCAACGAACAGTGAGATAAGTAGTATTTGGCGTGACATGGTGAAATGGTTGACTGACAATATTACCGAAGAAGCCTATATTGAATCTTTAGAAAAAACTCAGGACGCAGCTCCTTCATAAACAATTCGCCATTGCCCATCATCTTCCATGCGCCAGTACTGACGTTTAGTAAACTTTCTCCGAAAATTATCACTGGTATAATCCTGAACAAAAGTGACAACCATTAGTTGGTCTTCACCTGGATAAAGAAACATGCTCGTATTAGTCAAATTAACCTTAATGAATTTTTTTGACGGGTTTACCCTACGCTTATATTCAACCCATGACTTATAATCTTTGCCCAGTCCTGAGTATTCTTTTGAGTAGTGCCTAAGGTATAAGCTTACATCTCGACTTTCCCAATCCTTGCGCCATGTCTCAACAAACATTTCATAATTACCACGACGCTTATTCCATTCCTCTTTTGAGACCCAATCAATCGATTCAGAAATAATTACCGGTGTATGTCCTTTTTTCACAAAGGGCATTAAAACATTTAGATCTTGATTACTAACAATGACACAACCATTACTGTCTTTTGGTGGACGACTATAAGTCCTACTAGGCGTCCCATGTAACCAAATCCCATAACCTGTACGCCCGTGTCGTTGGTCCCAGGCGTTGGGATAATCTATAGGAAAAGCACCGTCGCCATAGAGGTCGGGTAATTCTTTCGGATTAATAAACCCGGTAACAAAGTACACGCCGACAGGTGTTTTCTGATCGCCTTCAACATATTTACCAGTTCCATTCTTACCGATAGTTACATAAAAATCCTTTAATAAGGTCGGCATCCCTTTTAGGTTTTTGAATAGAAACAATCGTGAACGTGATGAATCTACAACAATGACATAATCCTGTTTGCTTGCTAGCTGTATTAACGAAGACGGAATCTTATTTCTATCAACGGGTGATTTATGATTGCGCCAACGTGCCTGAACCTCATCTCGCATAGCCGAAATACGTTCAAAAGGAGCATTTGGAATATTGCCGAAATCAGTGATTACCTGAGAACGCGCCAACATTAGATCAGCATACATCAATTGCGCCGCCTTAAAATCGGGATTAACCTTTATCAACTGGCGTAAATCTTTTAGTGCCCGTTCCGTGTTATTGTTTTTAATGTTTTCTACAGCCTTGAGAAGCAGGCTTTCAGAGTGGGTGGTTAGCCCTTGACCAGATGTGGCTTTTGAAAGGAGGTCGCCAGCATTTACCGGCATAGTGTAAATACCGATACATAATATGAATATAATATTTTTGAAATTGATCTTCATTGTCAACATCACACAATATAAACTATCTCACTCTCTCCTGGGTTATCAACCATGCATTAGATACTTTTCGCATTAGTATCTCTTTTTTAACCTTGTCGCCATATGTATCTGACTGATATGCCTGCGTGAATTTAATTTCAGCATAATCTTTTCCATGTAAATTTATCTTTATGTCCGACAATGTAATCTTAATGAAACTCGGCCTGCGTAAGCGTCTACGTCTGTCTTGTTCCCATTCATTTCGGCTCATTCTCTTTGGCGGTATAAACTCCTGCCCATAATTCGCCAGGTAACCATCTACATCCTGTGCGGACCAGGCATTAGCCCAGTTTTTGATTGTCCTTTCTACTACCTTTCTATTTAGTGCGATATCTTCTTCAGCATCGACTTTTTTAACCGGGGGAACCACTGGTTTTTTCTCATTTATTTCTGGTATTGGTTCACTTTTCGCAGGAATAGTAATAATTTCCGGTTCAGGAACAGGCTTCACTGCTGGTTTTACTGTCGCTACAGGCTCAACCTTTTGGGGTATTGCACTGGCAACAACTGTTTATTCAGGCCCAGGAGGTGCCGATATCAACTCATTAACCAAAGATAACTTCTCTCTAGCTGCTTTATTGCTAGTATCCAATTCCAATGCCTGATTATAGGCGCGACTGGCCATTTTGGCATAGATATCACCCAGATTTTCATGTGCCGTAGCATAACTAGGGTGAGTATTAATTGCGTTCTTAAGGGCTTCTTCCGCCTCTGTGTATTTTCCTTGTGCCGCATAAACCACAGCCAGATTATTAAAGGGTTCTGGTAATTCAGGATTATCTGCAGTTAGCTGTATAAACACTTTTTCAGCATCACGATATCGATCAAGTCGAGTAAGCACCAGACCTTTCATAAATTGTAATTTTATGTCCGACTTATTTGCTGACAGCTGATTTTCGGTCAACTTTAAGGCTTCTTTATATTCCCCTTGATTAATTAAGAGTTGAATATCGCCGTACGAGGTTTTTGAATATGCATTGGTAACACATAAGAGCAGACTTAAAAATATCGATATTATTATTTTATAAAAAACCATTAATAGTTCCATTAATAATGAATTGATATGTTTTTCCAATCTATTTCAGCAGACTGGAGCCCCGAGAGGGAATCGAACCCCCAATAGGTGATTACAAATCACCGGTTATACCATTTAACTATCGGGGCAATAAACACCTTGCCGCAAAGTATATCAATCCTATTAATTCATGCGTGGAAATTTTGTGGGCCTATTCTAAGGATTTCCCTATTGCATAGCAATTGCATTGCAATCAACCGGCAAAGCATTAAATCGAGCAGGGAAACCTGTGAAGAGATCATTTATATAATCCGAATCCTTGACAACAATCACATCAAACCAATGTATCTTATTACCCCCGGAATAAGGAATAACAACAGATTGATATCCCTTTGCCTTAATCTCGTTTAAGCGTCGATTCACAGCTGCCTGACTGGAAAACAAGCCTAATGAAATAGCATTGGATAAATCACCTTCACGAATTAGTCTCATGTCTGTTATACCTTTCAGTTTGAGATCCTTCATCGCCGCCTCTGCCGATTCCCTTGAGCCTTGTGCTGCAAGATAGACCCAAAACAACTGCCTTCCCTGCTCATCTGTTTGCCGTTCATTATACAAAATCTCACGATCATTTAACCAATCAGATAATAAGCGAGATTCTTTTAGGTTTGGTATTGGACCATACGTATAACAAACCGTGACTTTAGCCGATGTGTTAGTTAATAGACCATCACTCTCATAATCTAACATTTCCGTTATTTCGACCTGCTCTGTTACAGCAGTTTCTGACATAAGAACATCGAGCATCTTTTCTGTGTTTGGGTTTAGATCAATCGGTAAAACTGGCTCAGAGTTAAAATTATCCACAGAAAGCTCCGTGTCGAGTTTAATACGGCTCCTTGTCTCTGGACGGCGATCCATTTCGCTTAATAATTCAAGTCGTTGAGTGCCTGCTGGTACCTTGACAGCAGATGAGACATTTGCGCGATCCAGTTGTACATCACGATCCATTTCCCAGCCCAAATAGACTGCATTAGCAATTAACAGCAATATAAATAACCACTTCATCAACAAGCCTTATAGACAATTAAAAGTCCACATAATACTAAATTAGGCTCGTACTCAAACTGATCTTTAAGTAAGGGACTAATTAGCTCTGCCATACCACCAAATACTATACATTTTGGCAAAGCCTCTGATTTATCTGAAAGATGCATAACCGCACTATCAATCATGGCCGTAGCCGCAAAAAAAGCACCATTATTAATCGCCGCCTGAGTATTTTGTCCATAATCTATTGAAGCATGCTTATTAGTTGGCACATTTATACATTCTGTCTTCCTTATTAATGCCTGTTGCATTAATTCAATACCTGGAATGATATAACCACCGAGATGATGGCCTCGCGAGTCTATCGAGTCAATTGTCATGGCGGTACCACAGCCTACAATACACAATGTTGTTTGATGTTTTTCCCAGGCGGCTATCATCGCTAACCAACGATCAATACCCATTTCTTGAGTATTATTATAACTATTTTTCAATTGATTGAATTTCTCACTTACGCTGGGTTGCCAACATTCCCGTTGCCACTGCTGCTTTACCCAGACTTCAAGACTAGCAAAAACTTTATTACCAGCAACATTTGCAACCAGTATGTGTGTCGGCTTTTGTAAAAATGACAGGTTGTCTTCTAGATTATGATCAAAATTATTTTTATCGTATCTAAACGCGCCATCTATTGTAAATTGACCGCCCTCCTCCATGGCCCAATTTACCGAAGTGTTCCCAATATCTAACAAAAGTTTCATTATTGTATTCTTAAACTAACTTCACCAGAGGTAAAACTTTTTAGTTGCCCATCGACAATCATTAATAACGAACCTTGATTATCTACACCTTTTAAAATGCCTTCAATTTCTTTGCCGGGTAATATTAACTTTGCCCTGCGGCCAACAGATTGATCATATTGACGCCATTCATCAAGAAGACTTGAGCTAATACCTGATTGCAAATCCTGCAATATTTCAAAAACATTTGATAATAATGTAGATGCAATCTTATTTCTTGATAAGCGTTTTTTTGTAAGACTACATATATCCGTTACCGCTTTATCAATATCAGCCAATGCGAATTCCGGCAGATCATAATTAACCCCAATGCCGATTATGACATCCACAGGCCCACTGGCTTCTCCTCTTAACTCAAGCAAAATTCCACCCAGTTTCTTATTGTTAATGACAATATCATTTGGCCACTTTAAGCTAATCTCATCTACACCCAAAGTAGATAATGTGCGCGCCGTTGCTACTCCCATGTACAAGGACAATAGACCTAAAGCATTTGGAGCAACATCAAAATGCCATGCCACACTTACGCATACTCCACTGGCAAGTGGAGAGACCCATTGATTCCCTCTACGTCCACGCCCACTAGATTGATATTCTGCGAGGACGACATTGCCATGACTTTTTTCAGAGCCCAATCGATTGAATAGATAAGAACTGGTTGATTCTGTTTTAAATAAAACAGCTAACTCATTACAGCACTGTCTTGCTGTCGGCGATAATTCTTTTTTAATGGCTTTTTCGGATAATAACTCTATTTGATTAGCTAAACGATAGCCCCGACCACGTATGGCTTCAATCTGCAGCCCTAGTGATTCAAGATGCTTTATTGATTTCCAGATAGCAGCTCTGGAATTACCTAGTTGTGTTGCAATATCCTGTCCCGAATGAAATTGGCCATCCGAAATTATGGATAAAAGAGCAGCATGACCTTTTAATTCTGGGTTAATTTTATTATTACCGATGCTGAGACTGTCATGACGAGAGAGCTTAATGGGACTAGACAACTGTGGAACCCCTACTTAAATCTTTAGTGACAACAAGATGGTTAACCACCACCTGTAACATAATTAATCATAATGCCTGCGGCGACTGCTGATCCAATCACTCCGGCAACATTAGGTCCCATGGCATGCATTAACAGGAAATTATGAGGGTCTGCTTCAAGCCCAAGTTTATTCGACACGCGTGCAGCCATGGGTACTGCTGATACACCAGCTGAACCTATAAGAGGATTGATACTAGTACCACCAAACTTATTCATCATTTTTGCCATTAGAACACCAGATGCAGTACCAATTGAAAATGCAACCATGCCAAGCAATAAGATACCTAATGTGGTGATGTCGAGAAATTTGTCAGCACTGAGCTTAGAACCTACAGCCAGACCTAGAAATATTGTCACCGTATTGATCAAAGAATTCTGTGTTGTGTTACTCAAACGATCTACAACAGCACATTCTTTCATTAAATTTCCGAAACAAAACATACCCAATAATGGAGCCGCATCGGGCAGCAAGAAGGCTACTAATAACAAGAGCAATAATGGAAAAACAATTTTTTCACGATATGAGACATGGCGTTGTTGCACCATCTTTATCTTGCGCTCTTGCTCATTAGTAAGAAGACGCATGATCGGTGGCTGAATTAATGGTACCAATGCCATATATGAATATGATGCCACTGCTATAGCACCAAGCAAATCAGGCGCGAGTTTACTAGCAACATAGATAGAGGTAGGCCCATCAGCACCACCAATAATACCAATGGCTGCTGCATCAGCCAAAGTGAAATCAAACACGCCAAACGTTGATAATAGAATTGCACCCATCAACGTTGCAAATATGCCAAATTGTGCTGCTGCACCAAGAAATAGTGTTTTTGGATTGGCTAGCAGTGGGCCGAAATCCGTCATAGCACCAACACCCATAAAGACAAGTAGAGGGAATACACCACTTTCAATCCCAATAGTGTAAAAAATGTATAAAATCCCTCCAGGATCGGCTAGACCCGCTCCTGGAATGTTCGCTAAAACACCACCAAAACCAATAGGGACAAGTAATAAAGGCTCAAAGTTTTTATTGATGGCGAGGTAAAGTAAAAATATACCAATCCCAATCATCACAGCTTGCCCGGGCTCCATTTGAAACAAACCCGTGTTGTGCCAAAGTTGCAATAAGTTTTCCATGTTTTAAACCTTTAGCTGAGTGAAACCAGATGGTCGCCAACTTTGACGGCATCACCTGGCTTGACTGAAATTGACGCAATTATACCTGCTCTGTCGGCGACAATTTGTGTTTCCATTTTCATTGCTTCAAGAATAACTAATACATCACCTTCTTGAACTCTTTGACCGGCAGTAACTTCTACTTTCCAGATATTCCCAGCCAAAGGTGCAAGTACTGGACTACCGCTGGTCACAGGCATATCTGACCCTGATGAATTTGTCGGCATGCTTGCAAAACCACCAATGTCACCGCCTTCATTAATTTGAACAACATAATTTTGGCCATTAACAACTGTACGTCGTCAAAACCTTTTGGACAGGTAGCGGTTTGATTTAAGAGACACATTAGTTCATCAATAGGTTATGTGCTTCACTTGTTGTTTATCGTAATGCATTTGTCGTCTCATCGCTAACGTGTTTTGTTTGATTAGCTCTCGTTGACTTAGTATTTCTTCGCCACGCCCATAAAAGACATCAGCCGGTGTCAGGTTATCAAGTGATTCATGATAACGCTCATGGTTGTAATAACTCACAAAACGCTGCAACTGTTCCTCCAGTTCCCCGGGGAAATAATAGTGGTGAAGTAATATCTGATTCTTCATTGAACGATGCCAGCGCTCTATCTTGCCTTGTGTTTGTGGATGATAAGGTCGACCTCGAGTGTGCGTCATACCGTTTTCTTCAAGGTAATCGGCTAATTCACCGGAGATATAACACGGGCCATTGTCACTGAGTAAACGCGGTTTATGATTTACCTTTACTGTATCAAGTCCCGTAAAGCGTAAGGCGTCATCCAGCGTATCAGAGACATCACGGCTACTCATGCCCGTACATAAACGCCAGGCAATAATGTAACGTGAGTAATCATCTAATACCGTGGATAAGTAATACCAACCCCAACCGATAATCTTGAAATAGGTAAAATCCGTTTGCCACATCTCATTCACGCGCGTAGTGGGCTGTTGAAACTTATCACTGGCCTCCATCAGGATATAGGCCGGACTGGTAATTAAGTCTTGTTCTTTCAGCAGCCTGTACACCGTGGATTCTGAGACGAAGTAAGCCTTGTTGTCAGTGTAATTTACGGCTAACTCTCGTGGAGACAAATCAGGCTTCTCTAAGGCTAACTCAATAACGGCTTCACAGTGGTCTTCGGTGATTTTATTCCATACCGCATGGGGAATCGGCTTCTTGTCTTCCAAGCCATCAACGCCATTCTCTTCATAACGTTTGAGCCAGTTGTAAAAAGTGGACTTATGAATGTCCAGCCGAGTCAGCGTTTGTCGAACCGACAGATCTGAGTTCTGTACCAGTTGAATAATCTCGACTTTATCCGATGCTAAGTACCTCATATATCGTCCTCCCCATCCCCGAGCACGCTTTTTTTAAGCAGCCGATTCTCCATGACTACTTCGCCTAAGGTTTCTTTCAGCGCAGATGTTTCAGCACGCAGTTCTTTGACTTCATCTGAGGTCGCTTCACGTACGATATCGCCTGATAAACGTTTCTTACCTGCCTCCAGAAAGTCTTTCGACCAACGGTAGTAAACATTTGGGTTTAGTCCTTCCTTGCGACATAGCTCAGCGATGCTTTCTTCGCCACGTAAGCCTTCAAGTACGATACGAATTTTTTCTTCTGCTGAATATTTTTTACGGGTGCGTCGACGAATATCGCGCACAGTATGTTCTACACTTCTTTTACTTGTCATCATCGTTTCCTCTTGGGTTAACGATGAACTAAAACTATCTCTTAGAGAATCAGGCTAGTTGGTCCACATGGTGCTGACGGGGTACATTAGTCTGAACATTTTATCCATTTTGAAAAAACTTAAAGTTGCTTAATAACGCCTATTATATGTTTATTCGTAACATACTGAAATGTTTTACTTATATATCATTATTATGCTGCTTTATAATTCAGTCGCGACAGGCTTTCCTGGAGTGCTACTCCACTCACTCCACGACCCAGCATAAAGCTTTGGCAGACTCAGACCGGCATGTGTTGCTGCGAGCAGGTTATGGCATGCAGTCACTCCTGAACCACAATAAAACACCGCATCTTCAGGCTGAGTATGTGCCAGCATCTCTTCGAACTCTTGCTTGAGTACCTGCTTCGGCTTGAAAGTACCTTGTTCTGACAAATTATCCTTCCAAAATCGGTTCATCGCTCCAGGAATATGTCCTGCTGCTTTATCAATCGGTTCAATTTCACCTCTGTAACGCGCGGGATCCCTAGAATCAATAATCCGTTCACATTTGTTGAGTTCTTCAATATCAATGACGCCGCTATCCAATGCGCTATTTGCAAATTTGCTACTCACCCGCGCCGCCATATCCTGATTAACCGGCCGACCAGCAATAAGCCATGATTGCCATCCACCATCAAGAACAGCGACATTTTCATGTTGCATATACCTCAACATCCACCACAGTCGCGCGCCAAAAGAGCCTGCACTATCGTCATAGACAATCACCTGCATATTGGCACGAATACCCAGCTCGGAGAATAATGCGTTTATGGTTTCTACTGTAGGTAATGGGTGACGTCCTTTATTTGTCGAAGGCGGCCTACTTAGGTCATCGTGTAAATCGACGTAGATTGCACCGGGAATATGACCTTGCAGATAAGCATCTTTACCTGCATTCTTGTCCATCAAATCATAGCGCGCATCAAAAATGATCCATTCAGGATTATCATATTCTTCAAACAGTACATCTTCGCTGATCAAGGTCGTATACATATTATTTACCGCAATTTAATAATAAGATTTTCGCACACACCGCTAATTTATGATTCATCTATAATGATAATTCCATGATCACTCAACAAGCAAATTACTATAGAAATATCGTTCTGCTCTTATTCACAGCATTAATATCTGGTTGCTCCACGATAAATTATTATACCCAATCAATTCAGGGGCAATTTGAGGTTATTCAAAAAAGCCAAAGCATCAATCTTTTATTAGGCGAGAATAATCTATCTAATTCGCAACGAGAACGGCTTGAGACGATATTGGAATTGAGGAAATTCTCAACCGATCAACTTGGGCTACCGAACAATAACAGTTATCTGTCATACGCCGACCTTGGGCGTGATTATGTGATTTGGAATATTTTTGCAACTGAGGAGTTCTCGCTTTCCCCAATCAAATGGTGTTACTTGATTGTGGGCTGCCTGGATTATCGTGGTTATTTTTCAGAGTCTGAAGCAAAACAACATGCTATGAAGCTCAAAGAACAAGGTCATGATATTTATCTTGGCGGAGTATCTGCTTATTCAACACTGGGTTGGTTTGATGACCCAGTATTAAATACGATGCTGCGGTGGAGTGACATTCAATTGGCGACTGTGATGTTTCACGAACTTGCTCACCAACAAATCTACATTAAGAACGATACCAAATTTAATGAATCATACGCTGAAGTAGTAGCAACCATTGGAGTCACCAAATGGCTTGAGCAAAGTGCTGATAACAATGTACTCTCGAAATACATGCAATCTCAAACACAAGAAAAACAATTTATTTCACTGGTCATGGAGTACAAGGCTCTATTGAGTAAATTGTATCTCTCTGAAATAGGCAAAGAACTAATGCGTAGCCAAAAGGAATTGATCTTTAAGCAGATGAAAGATAAATATAACAACCTCAAGAGTCATTGGAAAAATGATCCCTATTCGCAGTGGTTCTCAACCGGACTGAATAATGCAAAATTATCAGCAATTGTAACTTATCAACAATATGCCTCATCCTTTATAGGAATATTCGATAAACTAGATAGGGATTTAGAGCGATTCTATTCATTAATAAAATCACTATCTGAATGTAAGCAAATGAAACGGAACGAAATTTTGATTGCAAAAGAAATCAAATTTGAGTGTTAGAGGTAATCCTTGTTAAACTTTCCATATAACAAAGTGGATATCCCATCAAACAGTCAGAAAAAACAAAGAAGATTTCCTTCATAATTAATGAAGAATGTGAACTGGTTCACAAGTTTTTTTAACGTTGGCCGTTAGACTTTAAATACCATATTTCAAAACTCCCGATTAACTATAGAATCAAAACAAGATGTTAAATAAATTTTTCGCTAAACCTATTGAAATCACCGTCGGGGAACAAAGCCTAAAGTTCAATTCCCTGGCAGATTTCGAGTTTAGTCTGGCTGGACGAACATCAGTGCCGTCAAAGAAAATAACCGGGATGGTGAAATTTTCTACTGATGAATTAAAAAAGGAAGCAAGAACTATAAAGGATATAGAAAAACGGTTCGTGTCAATTTTATCATCGTCAATTGAAGACCCAGACAGTATTAACCGGGCCTTACGTGAGATGGACGCACAAATTTTTTCTCAAGACAATAATTGGCGACAAATTATTAGCGCATTGCATAATGGCGATAACGAACTAAACGAGTTCAGGCGCGTCGCTCTTGTAAAATATATGCAATATCTGTCGTCTCGACAGGAAATTATTAAGTACCTCTACTCCGAGAAGAAGAGAAACATCAAATCATCCGCCTCTTCTAACGACACTGAAGCTGGTAGTGAATTTAAAGACACACTGATTCTGGAAAATACAGTTTTTGAACCAATTTCCGGCGAATATCAAAGCGGTGAAATGGAAAAAATGCCTAAAGGGGAAAATGTAACTATTAGAATGAAGCCCGGCAAAAAAATTGTGATCCTGCTATCGAAGAACCAGTGTAAGATTATCGCTGATGAATCGAGCATTAAGTTTATTGATGATGCCGGACGCAGTTACGACCTAAAAATAGGCAAGAATGTGATTGGCAGGGATAGCAAAAGTGACATCATGATGGACCCAAAATTAAGAGATGTTTCACGGATGCATTTAGTAATCGATGTAGACGATACTAATACGTTATATTTGACTGATCTCTCAGCACATGGCACTTATCTGCCTGCCAAATATCTTGAGAGTCATACCTTCTAGAAGTGAAATTAACTTCCGCCAAAGATACCTTTTATCTTACCGACTAAACCTTCTTTGGATTTCTTTTTAGCTGCATTGGCTCTGGCCTGATCTGCTTTGCTTAAAGGTTTTTCTGCAGGAGCACCACTAACAGCATTACTTCCTCCGACTGTTTTTCCGGATAATAGAGCCGTCACTCTAGCCGCGCCTGTGGCTCCAACTTTCATTGTCACCTTCTGAATAATAAATTCATCGTCGTACTCTTTTGCTCTAAGTTCCTCAATTAGCTCTAGAATCAATTCGTTTTCTTTATTCTTTTTTAGGGCTAGGTAAAGATGCTCAAGCAGACTTTCCGACCACATAGTTTGAACTTCTTTTTTATCACTCATTTAACTTGACTCCACAGGTAGATTAAAATCTAGCCTCATTTTAACAGACGTAAAAAATAAAATAATATTTTATTCAATCACATATCAGATTTTATTCGCCAACTTTATAGCGAATAAAGAATATATATGAGAATGAACTATAAATATAAGGACATATTATATGTGGAAATAATTCTTTCTGATAAAATCACCGCTATAGAGCAATAATTAAATTAAAAATCAATAACTTACCTAAATAAATTAGCCATGATTATAAAAAATTTTGACCCAAAACAACTTGCTCAAGAATATGACGGGCTATCACCAGCGGCGATCATTAAATTAGCACTTAAGAGCTTCGACAAAATCGCTATTTCTTTCAGTGGTGCTGAAGATGTCGTTTTGGTTGATATCGCCACAAAGATTAATCCAAATGTGAAGGTATTTTCACTCGATACAGGCCGATTACATCCAGAAACCTATCGTTTCATTGAACAAGTGCGCGCTCATTACAATATAGAAATAGATGTACTCTCACCAGACGCTAAGGCGGTGCAAGATCTGGTACGTTCAAAAGGGCTCTATAGTTTCTATAAAGATGGTCATAAGGAATGCTGTAGTATCCGCAAAGTAATTCCATTAAGACGACATTTAGCGGTCTTGGATGCCTGGATTACAGGACAACGCAAAGACCAAAGCCCGGACACTCGAAATGCGGTTCCTGTGGTAGAGAAAGATGCCGCTTTTTCAAGCGCAGATAAGAATTTTTATAAATTTAATCCGCTCGCAAACTGGTCGTCAGCTGAAGTTTGGGAATACATAAGAAGTAATGATGTTCCATTTAATGCGCTACATGAACAAGGGTTTAGCAGTATTGGTTGTGAACCTTGTACTCGTCCAGTTTTGCCAAATCAGCATGAACGTGAAGGCCGCTGGTGGTGGGAAGAGTCAACTCAGAAAGAATGTGGTTTACATGTTGCTGATCAGAAAAAATAACACTTATGAAAATTACATTTGTTAAAAAAATCAAGATTGATGGCAGCCCATGTCGAAAATGTGCTGAGGTTCAGTCACGTCTGGAGAAAGACGGCTATATCGATAAAATTGATCGCACTGTTATTGCTGATGAACGTGATAATAATAGTGAAGGCATACAGTTAGCAACGCTGTATGAAGTCGACCGTGCACCATTTTTCATCGTCGAAAGTGATGTTGGTGATCCGCTGATATATACAGTTTATTTCAAATTTGTGAATGAGATCTTGAGCGGCAAGACAAATGAAGAAGACACCGCTAAAGACATATTAGATAGCAACGATCTGGATTTTATTTAATTCTTAATCTTAGTATTCCGGCAAACCTATTTCTTTAAATATTTCGTCCAGTTCATGCTTTGTATTTGTTTGCATTGATTTTTGAACAATTTCTTGTGTCAAATGTGGTGCAAACTGTTTTATAAATTCAAACATGTACCCGCGTAGAAAGGTTCCCCGCCTAAAACCAATTCTAGTAACACTTGCTTCAAACAAATGGCTAGCATCAATCGCAACTAAATCTGTATCGATCTTCGGATCATAAGCCATGCTAGCGACTATCCCCACACCAAGATTCATCTTCACATAAGTCTTGATGACATCAGCATCAGAAGCAGTAAAAACAAGCTTGGGACTTAAGCCAGACTTTTTAAACGCTTGGTCCAATTGAGAACGGCCAGTAAAGCCGAAGACATAAGTAACGAGAGGGTACTCAGCAAGTGTTTCTAACGTTAAAGAAGAAACACTTGCTAAAGGATGATCATGATTAACAATGACACTTCTGTTCCAACGATAGCAAGGCATCATAATTAAGTTATCAAATAATTCTAATGCCTCGGTAGCGATAGCAAAATCAACCGTACCTTTAGACGCCAATTCAGAAATTTGAACAGGCGTACCTTGATGCATATGTAAGGAAACGTCCGGGTAAAGTTTGATAAAATCCTGAATAATGTGGGGCAACACATAACGCGCTTGAGTATGAGTCGTTGCCAATGAAAGACTACCATGGCGCTTATCACTAAAATCATCAGCAACTCGTTTGACGCCTTCAACCTTATCTAATATCTCACCTGCCATATCGATAATGACACGACCAGCAGGGGTAATCTCAGTAAGATGCTTTCCATTACGCTGGAAGATCTGAACGTCAAGCTCATCCTCAAGCATTCTTACCTGCTTGCTAATCCCGGGTTGCGAAGTATGCAGACTTTCAGCTGTAACCGAAACATTCAGCCCATGATTTGCAATTTCCCAGATATATTTCAGTTGCTGTATCTTCATTATTTAAATATGTATATACGATAAAATTATAAAAATATACAAAATAATTCCTTTTCAGAATAGTAGTCAGGCTGTAGATTACACCAACATTTAACCACCTAGATCAGATAAAAGCTTAACTTACAAAGATTTATGGATTTTTCATTCACACTAATAGGCTTTTTAGTCGGTTTTATAGTAGGCATGACAGGCGTTGGTGGTGGCTCCTTAATGACCCCAATCCTTGTTCTTGGTTTTGGAATTCAACCTGCAATCGCCGTGGGGACAGATTTACTCTATGCCTCTATTACTAAGTCAGGCGGTGTTTTTGTCCATCATAAGCATGGGAATATTCAGTGGCCCATAGTAATCCATTTATCTATTGGGAGTATCCCCGCATCACTATGCTCTATTTTGGTTATCAAACACCTTGATGAATCCGGTATCAATTACGATAACTTGATTATGCTGACCCTAAGTATTGCGCTTATATTAACAGCATTACTTTTACTCTCTCGTAATCACTTACACAAAATAAGTAAAAAAGAAAAATTTGATGCCATTAGAGCTCTGCATCGTAGATATAGAAAACCGGTTACAATATTTTCTGGCGTTATGATTGGCATTCTAGTCACTTTATCATCAGTCGGCGCAGGTGTTATTGGTGCAGCTGCACTCTTTTTCTTATATCCGAGACTAAAAGCCATACAGATCGTTGCAACCGACCTTGCTCATGCTATACCTATCACAGCAATAGCAGGACTTGGTCATGCACACATTGGCACAGTAAATTATATTTTGTTGGGTAGCCTGCTTGTTGGTTCTTTACCCGGCATCTACCTTGGAAGTCATTTTGGTAGCTTTCTACCAGATAAAATAATGCGGCCTGTCCTTGCCGTTATGCTATTAATAATAGGTATTCGATTACTTTTTTAAACATATTGCTTTTATAAATTTCATATAAAAAAAACCTGCATAAAGCAGGTTTTTTAGTTTGGTATTTAGTGAAAAATTTAATCGTTGCTATGCTTATAATCCTCTATGATAGTTGCCATTCGATCCTTCAAGATTAATTTTTCTTTTTTAAGCCCTTCCAGACTAAGTTGATCCACTTTTAGATTCTTATCATTAACATCTTTAACAGTATTTTTTAAAACATTATGTTTATCATATAGTCTTTTGAAATCATTATTTTCGCTTAGTAATGAATTTACTACTTCCTGATCGTGTTCAAACATGACACCCCCTGTATTGATGATGTTGTGAATATTAGAACTCATTGATGTGGGCACACTAACTCGATACTCTTTTGCTTAAATCCTGTTAAAGAGCGAGCGTAAAATTGATAAATTTTGAAAGTGCTTTTCATAATCCCCAGCTAAAACTTTAGTCCATATTAATAGATTCGACAAGAATAAAATTATAATAGCAATATTTTCAATTATTTACAGACCATGACTTATCTGCATAAAGCAGAAACAATTTGACATACGAAGCTTAGCCTCTATTCTATCTACTAGAAGGTAGGCAAATGACAACATCAGAACAAATTATAGATACTGCAACTGTGTTGCTTCAAAAACATGGTTTTAATGCCTTTAGCTATAGCGATATTTCAAAGTTAATAGGCATTAAAACTGCAAGCATCCATTACCATTACCCGAGCAAGTATGACTTGGGAAAATCCGTTATGGCGAAATACCGAATTATGCATAAGATGGTTTTAAAAAAAATCAGTGCTGAATCAAATTCTCCTTTAAAAAAACTACAAGACTTCACATATCTCTTAAGTTGCACAATGGGAAAAGATTACAGAATGTGCCCATGTGGGATGTTAACAACAGATATCTCTACCTTACCTGATTCAATAAAACTTGAAGTACAGGGATTTTATCTAGATAACGAAACCTGGTTGGCCTCTATCTTAAAAGAGGGTTTAGAAAACGGGGTGTTTAAATTTGATATGAGTCCAGATGAATGCGCAAAGATACTTTTTGCTTCGTTTGAAGGCGCCATGTTATCTGCAAGGGCATTTGAAGATAAAAATCGATTAACAAGTTCACTAAAACAAATAATCAAACTGATCCAGGCATAATCAACAGATGAATATCATGAAAAATTACATTCTAATTATATTTTTAAGCATATCGCACCTTGTTATCGCTTCCGGTGTAGAAAATGACTTTAATATTACTGAAGTAGCTCAAGGAAATTATTTACATAAGGGCATACATGTTTCGATAGATGATATTAATCATGATGATATTGCTAATATTGGATTTATTGTCGGTGATAAGTGCATTGCTGTAATTGACACTGGTGGTTCGATAAATATTGGAACCAAACTACTCAATAAGATCAAATCAATATCAAATAAACCCATATGCTATGTCATCAATACACATGTCCATTTTGATCATATGCTTGGTAACAAGGCATTTACCATAGAGAAACCGGAGTTTGTTGGTCATCAACAACTTGCCGCAGAAGTAGAACGAAACCGTGAGTTCTTTTTAGAACAATTTAAGAATGATCTAGGCCCGAATCCAGCAGCCTCTTCTATAATTGGGCCAACTATATTAGTCGATAAATCCAGACAATTAGATTTAGGTGACCGTGTTTTAACCCTGATGCCTTTTCCTGTCTCTCATAGTCATAGTGATTTAATCATTATCGATAATAAAACCAATACGCTTTGGGCGGGCGACTTGATCTTCCGGGAACGAATTCCATCTTTAACGGGTAGTTTGATCGGTTGGCTAAAAGTAATCGAGGATTTAACTCCCCTTGAGCTTAAGTTAGTAATACCAGGTCATGGTAATGTCGCTGAATCAATATCTATAGCACTTAAACAAGAACGAGAATACTTACAACGACTGCTGGATGAAACACGCCAAGCTATAGAGGACGGTCAGTTTGTAAATGAAGCTGCAGAACACATTGACAAAGATAACCAGTCGCACTGGTTACTCTTCGAATTTCAACATCCGACTAACGTTTCAAGAGCTTTTACAGAGCTGGAATGGGAGTGAAATGATCACCTCAGACATCTCAGAACACAATGACGAGAATAACGATTCAGAATGAATATAGAACATATTCGGGTGAAGAAGATATCAGGAACGTTCTCTAGAGCAATAAACTGTTCTATAATCAGAGCAATTATTAAATTAGAGCAATAAAATAACTATGCCCACTTATGACTATTTCTGTGAAGACAATGGTAAAACCGTCGAAGTTTATCATGGCATCAATGACAAATTAAAAACTTGGGGTGAAATTTGTTTTACTGCTCAGATCCCGCTTGGTGACACTGATGTATCGGCGCCAGTCAGATTAGTGATCCGGCCGGTTTCTATCGGTATACCTACCGGTAATTCAAAACTCAAAGAACATGGTTTCACCAAATTGGTAAAACGGGATGACGGCGTTTATGAGAATGTCACTGCCACAGGCGGTGAAAAAAGATATATGAAAGCTGGCGATAAATCATCCATGCCACATTTGCACAAGAAAATTTCAAGTTAGAAAAAATAAAGTAACTATGGTGTGAATATCATCACAGGCAGAGCATAAATGTATTAATCAGTTTTTATTTAAGCTTATACTCTGACAATAAATTCTTAGCTGGCGAGATATATTATGATCAAGCATACCCTCTTACTAATCAGCATTTTCATCGTTTTTATATCTACACCACTTTTAGCAGAAGAGAAAAATTACGAAAAAGACACAGTAATCGATGATGCAGCAGAATTCTTTGGCGATGGCGCAAAAGGATTGGGTGAAGTTATAGAAAAAATCTTCAAAGAGCATGGTCGACCCAATGCTATTATTAAAGGAGAAGAAGCCAGTGGCGCTATCGGAATCGGCGCACGTTATGGTAGTGGTGTCCTCTCTATGAAAAACAGCAGCAAGACAACTGTTCACTGGACAGGACCGTCTATTGGTTTCGATGCCGGCGCAAATGCCTCAAAGGTATATGTTTTGATCTATCATCTGCCGAATTCAGCTGCTCTATTTCAACGCTTCCCTGCGATCGACGGTAGCCTGTATTTTGTCGGCGGCATCAGTGCCAATTACCACCAGTCCGACAACATCATACTTGCACCACTAAGGCTAGGCGCGGGGTTAAGAGCTGGAGTCAATGTTGGCTACATGAAATACACCCGCAAAAAGACCTGGAACCCCTTCTAATAGGACAATACCCGGGAAGTAGAGCTGATTTCCCAAGAATATTTAATATTGCTTTTGCTTTTTAATGAGAATGGTTATCATTAACTAACTATCAATCTATCCTGGAACACACATGAATTTAAGTAAACCTAGCCTCTTTATCTACCTTTTAATCTTGAGCGAATTAACTTTTGCCAGTGGCACCATGAATGAAGATGAAATTAAAAATGTTGATCGTGTAGAAGTGTCAGATGAAGAAGCGCGTCAACGCCTCTCAATTACAGCCGGCTTACTAGCAGATTATGAAATAGCAGCTAAAAAATTAATTATGAATCTGGGTAATAAATCAACAACGGCTATAGGTATCAGCAATCAAGCAAAAGCATTATTGGATTTATCTGAGAATGTGATTAATAGTGCGCAATACCGATTGCCACAATGCGATGAGTATCTAGCCAAGACATTAATGCTAAAGGATAACTTGCAAACGATTTCCCACGCCAGCCTAGAAAAAGACTATCACCATGACGGGGCACTTCCTAAAGCGCCTGGCGAGTGTTACCACACAAAAGATTTATTCGTACATCCTGCAACAGTTATCGTTTTGACTCGTGATGACCCCACTTTAAATGAAAAAACAAAGGCATCAATTAATCTTGAAATAAGTGAAGTATTAGCACATACCGAGATAGTAAGGCAGCTTGTAATTTACTAGGCGTTTATTTCAAACATGTCTGATTATTTAATAACCTAGAATACCATCACACTATTACCAGCAAGCGCCAATCTAATCGTCTTGGAATGGAACAAGTCCTTGATCATTATGTCATAATAGGCAAAGGCTCCTGTATCATATTTAAAATCGGGGGCTTGGATTAATAACTATTAATGTCACGCTATTGTCATATGATGAGCTCTATAAAAACCATTTTTTTTATTGTTTCTGTTTTATTCTTAACGGCGTGTAAGACGATCCCGACAACCCCCGATGAGTCGCCTGTTGCAGAACCTGAACAAACAAGCACAAGTAATACTGATTCTCCTGCCCAAAAAACATCACCTCAGAATACACCCTCGACTAATTCTGGCAATAACGAATCTGAACATAAAGCCGGTGAACAAAATGAAGTATCAGCAACGGATGCTTCTGCAAATTTAACTAGCGAAGAACAAGCGCAAAAACTCGAGCAAAAACTCGACGAACGTTTTGCGGACTTCGATAGATTATTACTTCGTGAACGCGAGTTTCTCAACGAAAAACAAAAGGAACAAGGTGAACCTCAGACTAGTGGCGGCAGTGGTGCTGCCGGCGGCGAAGGCCTAGATGGACTGGAAGGCCTAGATGGACTGGAAGGCCTAGATGGACTGGAAGGCCTAGATGGTATTGCTACAGGTGATTCTGGCTCGCAGGAAAATAATAGTAGTACTCAACATACAGCCGGTCAAAATTCATATCCTAGCGATAATACAAATATAAATACGCCGCCTGACTTGGCAAATAGTAAAGGCGATGATGTTATTGCAAGACAATTACGTGAAGCTGCACAAAAAGAGAAAGATCCTGTACTCAGAGAAAAACTTTGGGACGAGTATAGAAAATATAAAAGTGGTATTTAACACAGGTAGACGTCATGAAGAAATTAAACAACATATTATTCGTAGCCAGCACATTGTTATTGTTAGCTGCTTGTAATACCACCACCGTAAGGTCGACACAAACAGCACCTGTACTGATAACGGGTGCAGCAATCCCGGAAGAATTATTGCTTGATGTAGGCATTAATATTTTTGACCCTGAAATAACGGACAATAAAACTGAAGAGGTCAATGGTTACACTAAAATCCTTGAAGCAGAAGCGAATTACATGCCTTTTAAACTCATGGAAACTATACAAGGAAGCGGCAATTGGGGCGTGGTCCGCGTCATACCTAACAAACAGAGTGAAATGGATGTCTGGGTCGATGGTAAAATAATAAAATCTGATGGGGCCACACTAGAACTAGATATCACGGTCAGCGATGCAAGTAATAGTAAATGGTATAGCAAACGCTATAAGCAAGAAGTCAGTAAATACGCTTACGATAGAAACTCGAACAATAGCGAACCCTTTCAGAATTTATATGATCAAATTGCGAATGATATGTTGCTGTATTACAGAAAGCTAAGTGCTAATCAAATCACAAACATCCGAACAATTTCACAACTGCAATTTGCAAAACGTTTTTCACCCGAAGCCTTTAGTGATTACATCGACACAGATAACAAAGGGCGCTTAACCGTAAAACGCTTACCAGCAAAAAATGACCCTTTATTACAGCGTATAGAAAGCATACGTGAACGAGATCATTTATTTGTAGATACCCTGCAGGATTATTACGCGAACTTTAATCGTCAAATGGAAGAGCCTTATCTTGAATGGCGTCGAGCTTACTACGAAGAAGGCGAGGCGCTACGAGAAGTTAATGCACAAGCAACAACACGTCTAGTAGGTGGTGTTTTGGCGGTTTTGGCCGGAATTCTTGCTCAAGGCAGTAGCTCTTCCATTTCTCGGACTGCCGGACAAGTCGGCATTATTGCAGGTGGTGCTGCTGTAGTTAGTGGTGTTAATAAACGTGAAGAGGCCAAGATTCATGTTGAGGCATTACAAGAAATTTCTGCATCACTTGATGCAGAGATAGAACCACATACAGTAAATCTCGAAGAACGTACTGTAACTCTCACCGGCTCAGTAAATGATCAATATACACAATGGCGCGAAGTGCTACGTGAAATATATAGAACTGAAACGGGTGCTATTTAATAGCTCAATTTAGCATATTGCCATGGATAACGATTCAAAAGATGGTTTTAAAACAATAAAACCAGCAGCATTCAATCGTACTTCTGAAAACACAACTGCACCCACCAAGACGAGAGGCATTAGTCCTAAAAGTCTTAATGTAACACTTGGCCTTGTTTTTATGTTGGTCAGTCTCATTATAGTCATTTTCTTTTTGCCTGGCTGGGTAGAAAACAATAAATCTACAGAATCTTCCACAAGCCCTGCTACTGCTACAACATCGAAATCATCAGAAATAAAATTACCTGAGGCAAGAGCATCTTCACCTGAAGAAAAGCACGTTATTGGGCAGCTATCACTCGAAGAACAAACACAGAATTTAGCACTTAGAAAAGAGGCGCAAATCTTCTTACAAGAGATTTTAGAAAAACAAAAACTTCTCGAAGAAAATAATGCACAAAGCTGGGCCGGAAAGGAATATACAACTGGACTAAACCACGCAAAAAAAGGTGATGAATTATATAATCAACAACAATTTTCAGTCGCCAATCAAGAATATAAACGAGCTTTACAGCTGTTTAACCGGTTGACAGAACAGGTTGGTCCTATCTATCAAGAAAACCTTGAGCATGGAATGAATGCTCTAGACACAGGTGATTCGAATCTTGCATTGACCGCATTTAGTAAAGCAGCATTATTTACAGATGATTCACAAGAAGCAGCAAAAGGTATTGTACGTGCACAAAAACTGGATGATGTGTTTGCACATATTGAAGATGGGGACGGTGAGCTTAGCGAAGGCCGATTAACAGAAGCAAAAATGGCATATCAAGCTGCATTAGAACTTGATCCTGACACCAGACTCGCCCAACAAAAACTATTAGAGGTCAATAAATTATTAGCAGAAAAACAATTTAACTCTCATATGTCGGCAGGATATGACGGACTTGAGCAACAAAGTTTTGCTAAGGCATTAGATCAGTTTAATAAAGCCTTAAAAATCAAGCCTGGCTCATCTGCTGCAAAAACTGCCTTACAACAAACCAAACACCAGATGACAACAATTGATATTGCAAAGACTTTGAAAGAAGCATCTGCAAGAGAAAAGAATGAACAATGGCAAATGGCTATTGAGCTTTATGAAAAAGCGTTAAAGCTTGAAAAAAATCTGGCCGAAGCGCAAGCAGGAAAGTTACGCGCCCAAAATCAGTTAAGCATACATCAACGTCTGGAACAGATATTGTCGCGTCCTGAACGACTCAGTGACAAAAAGGTGCATGCCGAGACAAGCGCTTATTACAGTGTAACTAGTCAATTTGATAATCAGGGGCCAATACTGACCAAACAGTTGGCAGATCTTGAAAATTTATTAAAAGTCAGCGCAACTCCCGTAAAGATAAGACTTCAGTCGGATAATTTAACCGATGTGGTCGTATATAAAGTTGGCAAAATGGGAATGTTTGAAACAAGAGAACTGAACTTACGTCCCGGCAAGTATATTGCAATCGGTAGACGCGATGGTTATCGTGATGTACGAATTGAGTTTTTAGTTTCTCAAGACACTAACAAACAAGCGATACAAATCGTTGCAAAAGAAAGAATCAATTAATTTATTTAACTATGGTACATATTGAACCTGTCAATTTTGAACCGGCAAAAGCCCAGAAACCAGTCTTGGTAAAATCGCGTTCATTATTATTAAAACTTACGCTTTTTATTCTTTTTCCCATTCTCATCTTCATCATCTGGTTTCTATTTAGTAGTAAATCAGTTCGCATAACGACCGAACCTGTAGACGCAGACGTCACAATTCATACACTACTAAAATTAACATTGGCAGAACGTTATCTAATACAAGAAAACGACTATGACATAGAAATAAACGCTGAAGGTTTTCATACGGCTGAGGAAACTTTGCATGTAGGTGAAAAGCAAAATCAGGAGTTTACCTATGTCATGCAACCACTGCCTGGTAACTTGAAAGTAGATGTTACTGATGTAGATCAGGCAACCGTTTTTATAGATGGCATTGAGCAAGGGAACGTGCCAATTACACTAAAAAGTCTCGATGCGGGCACTTATCAAATAAGGATTGAAGCTGAACGTTACTTTCCTTATGCAGAAGATATAGAGATCGAGGGTAAAGACAAAACACAAGAGTTAAATATTAAACTTTTACCGGCTTGGACGAAGGTGGAATTCGTTTCAAATCCTGAAGAAGCGGAGATATTGATTGATGATGAAAGTATAGCAACCACACCGGCTTCAATAGAATTGATTGAAGGCAAACACGCTGTACGAATTAAGAAGTCCGGTTTTAAAGACTGGCAAAAAAATATTACCGTCATTGCCAGTGAAGACATTTCCTTTAACGATATACAGCTAAAACCTGCTGATGCGACACTATTTATTGAATCTGTTCCAGTCGCTGCTAATGTTACTATTGATGGTAACTATGTTGGCAAAACCCCTCTGGAAACGGCCATAAGCCCAGGGGAAACCGTCTCTGTTCGGCTCTATAAACAAGGATTTATAGCATCAACTCGCAGTGTTCAGGTTGGCGCAGGGCAGAGCAAAAAACTCAACATATCCATGTCTTCAGAACTTGTTGATGTTATGTTTAGCCTTAAGCCTATGGATGCCAAAGTTTACATCAATGGTAAACGCGTTGAACTGTCGGACGCCACAATCTTACTTCCAACTACGCAACAAAACATAACTGTGCGTAAAGAAGGCTATGTGGATTACAACACGACCATTACTCCTATTTCTGGTATTGCACAAAATATTAACGTGACATTAAAGTCGCTACGACAACAGAAACTGGAAAATATAAAACCCATTATTACAAGCAAAGCTGGACAGCAACTAAAATTATTTTACCCTCATGCGTTTATTATGGGAGCATCGCGTCGTGAGCCAGGACGACGCTCTAATGAAACTGAGCAAAACATCGAATTAAAACGCGCTTTCTATCTTGGCATCAACGAAGTCACTAATGACGAATTTCGTTTATACAAAAACACACATAACTCTGGCTCTCTGCAAGGAAATAGCTTGGACAATAGTAACCAGCCTGTTGCAAATATAAGCTGGGATGATGCGGCAATGTATTGCAACTGGCTAAGCCAGCAAGAATCATTAATACCTTTTTATAAAATATCTAACAACAAAGTAAGTGGGGTCGATTCTGCTGCAGATGGTTATCGCCTGCCGACTGAAGCGGAATGGGCATGGGCAGCGAGGACTGTTAGCAGGGATGAACTTTTAAAATTTCCATGGGGAAACAAGATGCCGCCTGCCAAAAAGAGTGGTAATTATGCGGATAGTAATGCGGCCGGTTTCTTAGACAAGACTATCGCTAATTATAATGACGGTTTCCCTGTTGCTGCGCCCATAGGCAGCTTCGCCCCTAATCAAAAAGGATTGTATGATATGGGTGGTAATATTGCAGAATGGGTCCACGATTACTACTCTGTAATAGCAAGCAGTGATAAAACACATGTTGACCCGCTCGGCCCAGCACGTGGTGAATTCCATGTCGTCCGTGGAGCATCATGGACACATGGTACTATTACTGAGTTACGACTATCTTTTAGAGATTATACTGACAAACCACGCGAAGACGTAGGTTTTAGAATTGCCCGATACCTTGAATAAAACATTTAAACACATGAATAAATTTTTATTTTTAATTATCTTATGTTGGTTTTCATCAGCTAGTGCCGAACCAGAGGCCGATGAAAATACGGCAGAGACAGATAGCGAACAAACTGAGACAAAAAAAGATAAACAAGTAGCAACAACAGTCAAGACTCCTGACACATTCGATCCCACTGAAACCTTATCTCAAGATGTGCCCACTGCCTTTCCAATAGATATATAGAAGGTCAAATCCATTATGAACAAACACAACCCATTATCTGACTTCCTTTATCAATTGATAGCCTTATTCTTATCATTAATTATTGTGCACACCATATATGTCACAGTCATTCGTCCAAATGCGGACGCAATACTCGAGCAACAAGCAACTCAGCAAGCCATGGGTGAAACAGTTGAGATTGAACGCTCAATATATATCGTGCTGAAAGATTTTGAACAAGAGGCCTGTTTTATACTGGCATTATGGGTGTTTGCAATCATGGCGCTTAAGGCCAAAGTAATCCTGAAAGAACGGGCAATGTTGTCTCAAACTTTGATCAATATTAGTCCGGGAACAAGTCTCTTGCCTGCGGATACACGTGAGTATTCAAGGCCTATACAAAACCTTGATGAGAATGAACGTGAATATCTATTACCCAGAGCGTTACTCTCAGGCTTACAACGCTTTGGTTCTACTAAAAACATTCAGGATGTTGCTACTACTATTAAAGATATCTGCGAACATGAGTCAGAACGACTTGATTCAGAACTATCGATGGTACGTTATATTATCTGGGCAATACCATCTATCGGCTTCATTGGTACCGTACGCGGCATTGGTGAAGCGCTCGGTCAGGCGCACAAAGCCGTTGAAGGCGACATACTCGGGGTTACCTTGAGTCTCGGTGTCGCATTTAACTCGACCTTTGTTGCTCTTATCATTAGCATTTTTATTATGTTTCTAATGCATCAATTACAACTATTACAAGAACGCCTGGTGCTTGACTCGCAACGTTATTGCGATATCAGTCTCCTGCGTCATCTTAAGGCCCTATAAGGTAGCTGCTGAAAATGTCACTAACAATCATTGATCTTAATGATACGAATATACGTGTCGGAAAAGATGCGCAGATACTATTAAACAGTCCCGGTTACGCTGTAATTAAAGATGACAAGATTGCATTTGGCGCACATGCAGCAAAACTAAATCGCATTTATCCACGCAATACTCATAATGATTATTGGTACCGGTTTAGCCAAGATGCGATTCAGTCTACATCGAATCAAATACGCCATAATGCCGATCTTGCTTATATGCAGTTGGCTGAAATCTATGAACAAACTGGTGAATCTTCAAAATGGCTCATCGCTGTTCCTGCCAGTTTTAATCAGGAACAACTAGCTCTATTACTCGGCCTACTCAAAGCCGCTAACTATGAAGATGTGCAATTGATAGACAGCGCACTACTGGCATCAGTCAATAGCTTAAATAAAGGTGAGCAGCTTCATCTGGATATACAATTACATCAGTCTGTATTGACATCCATGGAAACTGATGACAAACATAGAGTAATAACATCCAATGTGTTACCCGAAGTAGGGCTATTAGATATTTATGAACAGTGCGCAAAATTTATCAGCAATGAATTTATAAATCAGTCACGCTTCGACCCACATCACAATGCCGAATCTGAACAATTACTATTTGAAAACATCCCTATATGTTTATCTAAGTTAACGACATCATCAATGTCTAAATTAGATCTTGAATATCAGGGAAATTCTTATAGCACAAATATCACTCGCGAAGCTGTCATGGAAATACTTTCTCCCATATATGACAGTTTCTACAAGCGTATTGAAGGTTCTAAACAACTACTACTAAGCCATCGCTTCCGGATGTTGCCTGGTTTTCTGGACGGACTGAATAATGCCCGCTTATTAGATGAATTTGCTGTATTTACATCAGCAAATAATTATTCAACTTTGCTACAAAACACTGATTTAAATGCAAATTACTTATCTGAATTACCAGTCATTGAAGTAACAGAACAATTCACAAGCCCAAATACTGAAGAGCGGCAAGCTACAGACATCACGCATATCTTGATTGGCAATACCGCCTATAAACTCGATGAAAAGAATTGCTACATCGCTTCTAATAACAAGATTGAAGCTTCGCTTGGTTCAAATACCCAATATTCAATTCAACCTAATGATGGTCATTATTCCATACAGGCTGAAAATAATTCGCAGGTCTTATTAAATAACGTCATGATCAATGACAAGCAACTACTTAGACTTGGAGACAACATTAAAACCGCTGGCATAGAAGCCAGTTCTACTTTAATAAAGGTCCCATAAAAAGATGGCCCGCAACCGGCGCCAGCTTACCCCTTTTAGTCTGTCATTCCTCGACATCATGTCCTGTGGCTTTGGTGCTGCAGTTTTATTGTTTCTGATAATAAAACACAATATTGATAGTGATGTAGCAACACCAGAGGCAATAAGCGCACCTGATTTTCAATCAGAAGTTTCACTATTGGAAGAAGAGATACGGCTTGGTAAATTAAATCTTGTCGAAGCCAAAAATACGATTGAAGAAATAAAGCAACAAATTGTAATTACAGAAGGACTTGCCCGAAAAATAACTGAAGAGATAAACAGTCTTAGCGGACAAGAGGAGGCGTTAATAGCAGCGAGTGGTGACACTGAACTCGATTCGCTTAAAGCCGACCTACTTAAACTAGAACAACAGAAAAAGAATCTGGAAAAAAAGCTAGAAGAAACAGGAGAAGCATCGCGAAAATTTGCAGGAGATGGAGATCGTGCCTATGTGTCCGGCCTAAAAATGAGTGGGAAGCGTCTATTAATATTAGTTGATAGCTCCGCTAGTATGCTCGATGAAACTATAGTTAATATTTTGCGACGCCGCAATATGTCAGAAGATCGCAAACGACAGTCCGCTAAGTGGCAACATACCATCAAGATTGTTGAATGGTTGAGCGCTAAATTTCCTCTAGATAGCCAATTTCAAATCTATCATTTTAATACTCAAACAAATGCGCTTGTAGCAAACACAAAGGGGCAATGGCTAGATGTGCGCGATAAAACTAAGCTGGATTCAGCATTTAAGACTCTTAATGACTTAGCTCCAGAAAATGGCACAAATCTAGAAAAAGCATTTATTGCCGCAAACCAGCTTAACCCTAAACCCGATAATATTTATCTCATCACAGATGGCTTTCCCACGCAGGGTTCAAAACCTTCGCGAAAAACCACGATATCAGGTAAGGATAGAGCGAACCTCTTTATTAAGGCGGTTGATAAATTACCTGCACGCACACCAGTAAATATAATTTTGACACCAATCGAAGGTGATCCTTATGCGGCAATTGCCTTTTGGCGCTTATCTCGTGCAACTCAGGGCTCATTCATGAGTCCATCAAAGGATTGGCCATAATTACTGTTATGAAAAAGCGTCGCGACACAGATATTTTTAGCTTGTCTTTCCTGGACATCATTACCTGTGGTTTTGGTGCCATTATTCTTTTATTAGTTATTACTAAAACAGGTATTCCGGCAACGAGTATCGAGGCAGCCCCCGAGACAACCGATAATGGTTTAGTGCGCGATTTACAAAAGCAACTGTTTGAGATCAGAGGACAAACCCATATCTTAAATCGTGATATGACAGATGCAAAAGAACAGCTCTCAGAATGGAAACAGCGTATCGCCCGTCTCAAGCGAGATAAGAATAGCACCGAGAGTCAAATTAACAGCCTGCAAGATGATTCTGCCGTGCAATCGAGTATTACTAATCAATTCGAAACAGCAAAACAATCATTGACCAAAGAGATGCAGCGTCTTTTAGCGAAACTAAATAATGCAGACACTGATCTTGTTGGCGGGATACCCATCGATAGTGAGTATATTATATTTATCATTGATACCTCCGGTAGTATGGTACAGGTCAACTGGGAAAAGATGATCAAGCAATTGACGACTACTTTAGACGTCTACCCAAATGTAAAAGGCCTACAAATCATGAGTGATATGGGTAGCTATCTATTTTCACAATACCGAGGCAAATGGATACCTGATACACCAGGACGTCGACGAGCAATGGTCAGTAATCTTCGGATATGGAATACTTTCAGTAACAGTAGTCCGGTTGAAGGAATCACTCGAGCCATTAGTACTTTCTATGACCCAAATAAAAAAATAAGCATTTATGTCTTTGGTGATGAATTTACTGGAAAATCAATAAGTAATGTCGTAAAGGCTATTGACAGGCTTAACCCAAAAGACAGCAAGGGCAATACAAAAATTCGTATTCATGGCGTTGGCTTCCCTATACCAGCAAATGCACCTGAACATTTCCAGATTACCAGTCAAAGATATGCAACATTAATGCGTGAAGTTGGTCAGAGCAATGGTGGCACTTTCATTGGGCTGAATTGATGAAAAAAATATCATCCACTTTTTTTCTATGTTGTCTATTGTTGTTAACTGCTTGCGAACAATCCATGGTTCTGGAAACCAGCCTGGATATACCTCAACCAGTCGAGACAAAATTGCCTTTAAATATTGCCATTTTTTATGAAGACTCTTTACAAAAATATATCTACATAGAAAATAACGACGATAGAAGAAATTGGTCCATTACTATAGGACCTTCACAAGTAGAGATCTTTGATCAAGTCCTACCGACGATGTTTAATTCGATAGCAACAGTCAAGAACCTGGATGAAGCTAAAAACCAAAAATACGATGCCGTAATTATTCCCGATATTCAGGATATACAATTTGCTTTACCCTATGAAACAAAAAAAAAGATTCATGAAACATGGATAAAATATATTATTCATATTCAGGAAGCCGGGGGGAAACCCATTGCCGATTTGAAGTTGACCGGTTATGGAAAATCACTACCCAATACTTCAATCGACTTCATGTTAGATGAAAGAGAGGGTCTGGTTATTTCTACAAATGAGGCGTATAGAGATTTAGCAGCAAAGCTTATTGTTTCATTTCAATCAGATCCTGCAATAAATGAATGGCTCGATACCAAATCTAAATAATCATTAATCATGCTAAATATTTTGAATAAGATTTTAGTTATTATATTCATATGTCTAACTGTTGTTGCCTGCAATACAACAACAGTAATCAACGAGCATAAGGCATCAACAAATATTGAATTGGGAGATAAAGAATCCGTTGTTTTATTAGGTCGTAGACATCTAAGCCAACATGAAACTGAACTGGATTATATTAGTTGTGTAGGGGAGCAATTATCTGCCGGAGAAGAAAGGCTCAATGTAATACCAGAACAACAGTTCATCGATAGCATGTATCCTTATTTTGAAGCAAGTACAGCGCCGATGGATGTACAAAAACTTGATACATTAATACAACATCCGAACGTTTCAAAAAAACTAGCAGACTACAAAATACACTACTTTATCTGGATTGAAGGCAATACAAAAACTATTGATAAATCCGGAGCAATATCGTGTGTTGGCGGACCTGCAGGATGTTTTGGCTTTGCCACATGGCAAGATGAAGCAATTTATGAAGCAAAGATATGGGATTTAAAAAAGACATCCGTATCAGGAAAAATTCATACAGAGACACAAGGCACATCTTTTCTACCCGCCGTAATATTACCCATTCCACTTTTAGCGAGCGTCAAGTCTGATGCTTGTGATGGAATGGCCATACAATTAAAAAAGTTCTTAAATTAATTCCCCTACAATCTATGAAGTTAATATTAACCTCAATCTTGCTCTCTATATTAATTGCAAATGTTTATGCAGAACCTCCGATTTATTCCTGGCGTGTCAGTGACCTTGCCCGCTCACCAGTAGAAAACATTAAATTAAGAAATGAGCAAGGCCATTTACTAAAAACAATCAGCGCAAAACAAATGGTCTATTTATATGCAGCAATGAGTAGCATCGCAGAAGCTTCTGAAATAAGTGCTGATTTCATTATTGTAGATGGTGATTTGGCCAATGCCTTTGCAGGCTCTACAGAGGATGGGACGAACTTTGTTGCCATAAATTTTTCTATGCTGGACATATTAGGCACTAATCTGGATATAGCTGCAGCACTCATTGGTCATGAACTCGCGCATTTAAAATTAAACCATGGTGAAATTAGCAAGAAAAATATCGAACAAAACCGCGGAAAAGATTTTTCTGCGGCTAATACGCGTTATAGTCGAGATAATGAACGTGACGCTGATTATCTTGGTGCGATATGGGCGATTGAAGCAGGTTACGATCCTAAAGGTGCTGTAGCTTTACAAGAAGCACTCTATGCACAATCGAAAAAAATAGCATCCTCGTCTTTTAATGTTTCCCACCCATCGAGTATAGAACGTATCACTATACTCAAGTCATTAGTTCGTCGCTTAAGCAACTGAATCAGGTCTTTACTAGAGAGGAAGTTATGATTCTTCAGAATTAATTTCTCTAACTTTCCTTATTTTCCTTAACAAATCTGTAGCTTGATGCTTAATGATTTCCGGATGCCCGAACAAACCTCTTTCAATAACATCCAGTTTCCATTCCATGACACGATTCAGCGCTGGTAATAAATCTAATGAATCCGTTCCATATATGCGTCTGTTAACCCAGTAAAAATACTCGTAGCTCTGGTCCAAAGCCTTCCAGTCCTCTAAATCAATATTTGTAGAAAGAATTTGCTCAAGAATTCCGAGTTGTTCCTTACTTTCTAAACCGTAATTAATTCGATGGAGTTGCAAAGCTTGATTTAATACCTCAAGTCTCTTTATGTGATCACCTTGTTCTTTATATACCATAGACAAACTAATTAGATTTTCTTCTATAGCAGCATCATGTGGACCATGAGTGATTTCAATATCAGAAATATTTTCCAGATATTGGCTAACTGTTTTTTCCGTGACTATATCAAGGCTTCTAATTTCTTCGGCTTTAACTGCCGACATTAAAAGGATCGTCACAACTAAAATAGTTAATAGTGAATAATTAACTGCTTTATTTTTTAACAAAAAATTATTTCTTAGCATAATATGCTCGATTATTACTTCTGAATCTTTTGACAGTAAACATACGAAACTAATATCTCATGTACAATCTTAGCAACACTATAATTGATACTATGTTTTAAACTAAGTTTAAATAATTACCTAGATTCACTTTTCTTATAATCAGGCTCGCCTAGCTTCTTTGACAGTATATATTCAAGCCACAGCCCAGATAACTTCTCCTGAACAGTATTTTGTCGCAAACGTGAATTCAAGTTTGGAAAATCAACACGATCAAGCTCCTGATCCTGATTCGAACAAGAATATACAAAATATTCCGCCCCGGTATCCGGATCAATATGTTTACATAGACATTGGGCACAGACACCTTTCATCATGCATTGCATTGGTGAATTGATAGAACCAATTGCTACATGCTCAGACTTGAAGTATTCCTTTAAACGTCCATGACGTGCCTCTTTTACAGCGGCCATCATTCGATCTGAACCAATTACAATCATATGGTCAACGTCCTGTAAGGGGATGTTAACAGTACCTAACTCACTTCTAGAATAGGCTTCGATAGATTCAAGTATATTGCCTACAATGGTTTTATCTTGTGGCCGAGTCGTCTTGATCGGTACCACATCCTGTCCCCGATCAACTGACCAAACAATTTCATCCGACGCTGCTTCAATCTCACTCACCTTGAAAACATCCGCCGCATATTTATAACCGGCAAAATAGATTACCTTATTACCAGCTGCACGAAATGCTTTACCAATAGAGAACTGAACCGCATTGCCAAGTCCACCACCAATCAACATCACGGTTTTATTACTCACAGTCTCAGTTGGCGCTCCAGTAACTCCCATTATCACCACCGGATCGCCAGGTTCCCATAAAGCACATAATCTCGAAGAACTTCCCATCTCCAAAGCAATTAAAGAGATTAGTCCTTTTTCTTTATCAACCCAGGCCCCCGTTAAAGCCAACCCTTCTGAGGCTAGGACGGTGCCTTCTATTTCTGGTGCCAAGTATTCATAATTTTGAACACGATAAAACTGCCCAGGTTCAAACTTTTCAGCTTGCAAAGGAGCATGCACTATTATTTCAATAATTGTTGGGGTTAGGCGATTAACTTCCACCACTGTGGCTAATAATTTTCCATCTAGTCTGGAAAAAAACTTATCTAACGCCGCTTGACGTAATTCACTTGCCTCAGCAGAGAGACCATTAATTTCCTTTTCGAATAATTTTACAATATACGGATAACCATCTTTAGCACTAGCCATTGCTTTTACTACATTACCTGCATAAACAGGGTGATTGTCACCATAAAATGAAACGAATTTTCCATCTTTTTGATATGAGGTGAATGGTGCCGGCTTACCAAGTTTTGGTGACAGCGCATCATCCATAGGCACCATTTCAGGCAGGTCTCCAGATGACCAACTAGGCTCATAGCGTTGAAAATATTTTTTATCCATTTTGAATGTCGCCGGAAATTCTTGCTGATAGATAGTATTTGGAGATGTTCCAGCTGCAATAAACATGCTCTTAAGTGGAACCTCTTCTTCCTCACCTATACTTTGCCAAGTACCCTCTTTTTCCGATAGCTTGGAAAAATTAACCGCTTTCAATGCACCATATTCGTCTTCAATGGCTTCAATAGGGCTCATGCCTTCAGCAAGTTCAATACCTTCTTTTAAAGCTTCATGAACCTCCTCATGGTTTTGCCTATATGCAGGCGAGTCCTTTATCCCCTTTCGATAAAACAAACTAACACCACCCCACTTATTTATCAGCTTAGGAAAGTTTGGCTTTTTACCTGCAGCAGTGGCGCGTTCTCTTTCAATTCTGATTTCTCTACCATGCGCCAAAAATTCATCTAGTATTTCTATTTCTTCGCTGTCGTAAACAGAACGAACACTGGATTCACCATTAACCTCGGTCAGCTTTTCATAACGATTTAATATTTTTTCAACTTGAACAGGATAATAAGCCAGCACTTCAGTCGTGGTATCAATAGCAGTCAAACCACCACCTATCACACCTGCAGGTAGACGCACCTGAAGATTTGCCATGGAACTCGCTTTTGATGCCCCTGAGAGCTGTAATGCCATAAGAAAATCTGATGCTTTTCTAATACCACGAATTAAATTATTTTTCAGGTCAATAATAGTCGGCTTACCCGCACCACTGGCAAGCGCAATATGATCAAAACCCAAACTCCAAGCATCTTCGATAGTAAGGGTTCCACCAAACCGCACACCACCAAAACACCGAAATGCATTACGTCTGATTAAATTAAGATAGATTACCTTAAGAAAATTCTTATCCCAACGAACAGTTATACCGTATTCTGCAACACCACCAAAACCACTCAAAACTCGCTTATCAAGTTGCTCATATAGTGCTTCAAAATCACGAATCGGTTGTGGTAATTTTCCGTTACCTCCTACAAGCGCTTCTGACAAAGGCTCTATCTTCAAAGCATCAATACCCACCACGCCAAAGCCTTCATTGAGAAGATAATGGCTCAAGGTATACCCCGCCGGACCCATACCTACAACCAACGCATTTTTTCCGTTATACGGCAATGAATAGGGTCTTTTAATATTTAGCGGATTCCACCGTGTCAATAGACTGTAAATTTCAAAACCGTAGGGCATGAACAAAACATCCGTGAGAACATTTGTTTCAATTTGAGGAATATTGACCGCTTCTGTTTTCTGATAGATACAACCACGCATACAATCATTACAGATACGATGACCCGTACCAGGACACATCGGGTTATCAATAATAATCATAGCGAGTGCACCGATATTGTCACCTTGACGTTTAACGGCTTGCATCTCTGAAATTTTTTCACCTAGAGGACAGCCTAAAATGGTCTCTCCTATAGGATTTTTCTTAAACTCCTGACTACTACGCTTATTGCGCATTCCCTTTGAACATGAGTCAGTATCTCTCTCGTGACAGTAGATACAATGCTCAACTTCATAAAGCGTTTCACGTTCATTGTAACGAGGATCAGTTAGGCTAAAACCATCTCGGTGACTCAGTTCATGCTCTTCGCAAACCCAAGCTTTGTAACCCTCTTTCTGCCTGTTTTGGTGTTTTACTAAATTATCAAAATCAGTTTTCTTAGGGAATTTAAAACATGACCATTCTTTACTTCGTTCTTCGTGTTGCGCTATATATACCCAGCGTTCGACATACGTTAATAGGTTCCCTATAAATTCAGCATTACTTTGCTTAGATAAGCCTTCTGAAAATACTATTTTTGCTTCTTGATGTTTTTCAATTTTTTTACGTAAGTTATTTGTATCAACATCAAATAGATTATCTGGATCTGTTTTACCTTTTGCCACTGACTGATAATGCTCATGTAGATCAACCAATTTAGATCCTATAGATGCAATATCTTTTTCTAAATCTTTACTTTGGTGATCTTGCTCAAAGGCAACTAAGCGTAATAAATCTAAATCATTCCAAACGTTCTCACTATCGAAATCACTAACTTCACTTTGTTTAAATTTTGCCGCAACTTTTGATACGACTTTATTACGGAACTTAAATATCGTAGTAAATTCTTCTCTGATGTTCTCTTGTTGGTGATCGCGGGCACCTTCAACGTGAAATAACTGAGCTATGAAACCACCCACATGTGGTGCCATTTGCACTAATAACTCAGAGACGTCCTGAGGCTTAATGCCGTCTCCTTGGCAAGACTGATAATGCTGAAATTTTTTAGCGAGATCAGGTGCACTTAACGTTACTTCTTTGAGAAAAACTGCGTGCAATTCTTTTAAACGGTCAGGGGAATACAGATCACTATAATAAAACCCGGGCACACCCAAGCCTATATCCCTGTCCGGCCTTTCTCCGCGACTTGGATTTGAAGAACTCATAAATTCAATACCTTATAAATAGAAGTGAAATAACGGCGCTAATTTACCTGCTTTTTTATATTCTTAATAGTAACTAATAAACATTTATTTAGACTTATTTGTTATATATAAAAAACTATTATACTGTAATTACTGCGTATGAAAGATGATACTAAGGAGGATGTTGCGTTGCAACATATAAAGGAAATGTAAAAAAATCCCCGACTAAACAGTCGAGGATCTATTTAAAATAAGAGCCTGGCAGTGACCTACTTTCACATGGGAACTCCCACACTATCATCGGCGCTAAACGGTTTCACTTCCGAGTTCGAAATGGGATCGGGTGGTTCACGCTCGCTATTGCCGCCAGGCAATTTGTTGGGGTGTGCTGTTATCTAACAACACGCCCACGTCTGGAAAACTGATTAAAGTATTACACTATATAGTGCACAACAAACTGCTTGAGCATTATATGGTCAAGCCTCACGGGCAATTAGTACTGGTTAGCTTCACACATTACTGTGCTTCCACACCCAGCCTATCAACCTTGTAGTCTTCAAGGGCCCTTCAGGGGAATTAAATTCCCAGGGAGATCTCATCTTGAGGGGGGCTTCCCGCTTAGATGCTTTCAGCGGTTATCCCGTCCGAACGTAGCTACCCGGCAATGCCATTGGTATGACAACCGGAACACCAGGGGTTCGTCCACTCCGGTCCTCTCGTACTAGGAGCAGCTCCTCTCAAATCTCCAACGCCCACGGCAGATAGGGACCGAACTGTCTCACGACGTTCTAAACCCAGCTCGCGTACCTCTTTAAATGGCGAACAGCCATACCCTTGGGACCTGCTTCAGCCCCAGGATGAGATGAGCCGACATCGAGGTGCCAAACACCACCGTCGATATGAACTCTTGGGTGGTATCAGCCTGTTATCCCCGGCGTACCTTTTATCCGTTGAGCGATGGTCCTTCCATACAGAACCACCGGATCACTAAGACCTACTTTCGTACCTGCTCGACGTGTCTGTCTCGCAGTCAAGCACCCTTTTACCTTTGCGCTCATTGCATGATTTCCGACCATGCTGAGGGTACCATCGCGCTCCTCCGTTACTCTTTGGGAGGAGACCGCCCCAGTCAAACTACCCACCATACACTGTCCCCGATCCAGATAATGGACCTGGGTTAGAACCTCAAACATATCAGGCTGGTATTTCAAGTTTGGCTCCACGCTGTCTGGCGACAACGCTTCAAAGCCTCCCAGCTATCCTACACAAATATATTCAAAGTCCAGTGCAAAGCTGTAGTAAAGGTGCACGGGGTCTTTCCGTCTAGCCGCGGGTATACTGCATCTTAACAGCAAGTTCAATTTCGCTGAGTCTCGGGTGGAGACAGTGTGGCCATCGTTACGCCATTCGTGCAGGTCGGAACTTACCCGACAAGGAATTTCGCTACCTTAGGACCGTTATAGTTACGGCCGCCGTTTACCGGGGCTTCGATCAAGAGCTTCTCCGAAGATAACCCCATCAATTAACCTTCCGGCACCGGGCAGGCGTCACACCCTATACGTCCACTTACGTGTTTGCAGAGTGCTATGTTTTTAGTAAACAGTCGCAGCCACCATTTCATTGCAACCTTCTTCTGCTCCGAGAGCAAGTCTCTTCACATACCAAAGGCACACCTTCTCCCGAAGTTACGGTGTCATTTTGCCGAGTTCCTTCACCCGAGTTCTCTCAAGCGCCTTAGGATTCTCACCCCACCCACCTGTGTCGGTTTGGGGTACGGTCTCTCATAACCTGAAGCTTAGAGGTTTTTCTTGGAAGCATGGTATCAATCACTCCACCCCAATAAAGGGGCTCGACATCACGTCTCAGAATTATGTTCCCGGATTTACCAAAGAACACTCCCTACACGCTTGAACCGGAACAACCAATGTCCGGCCGATCTAACCTTCTCCGTCACCCCATCGCAGTTATGCGAGGTACAGGAATATTAACCTGTTTTCCATCGACTACGCATTTCTGCCTCGCCTTAGGAGCCGACTCACCCTGCGCTGATTAGCATGGCGCAGGAAACCTTGGGTTTTCGGCGTGGGAGTTTTTCACTCCCATTATCGCTACTCATGTCAGCATTCGCACTTCTGATACCTCCAGCATCCCTTACAGGACACCTTCAACGGCCTACAGAACGCTCCTCTACCATGCGTAATAAATTACGCATCCGCAGCTTCGGTGTATAGCTTAAGCCCCGATAAATCTTCCGCGCGGGCCGACTCGACTAGTGAGCTATTACGCTTTCTTTAAAGGGTGGCTGCTTCTAAGCCAACCTCCTAGCTGTCTATGCCTTCCCACATCGTTTCCCACTGAGCTATAACTTTGGGACCTTAGCTGGCGGTCTGGGCTGTTTCCCTTTCCACTACGGACCTTATCACCCGCAGTGTGTCTCCCGTGATTGAACTTTCAGGTATTCGGAGTTTGCAATGGGTTGGTAAGTCGGGATGACCCCCTAGCCATAACAGTGCTCTACCCCCTGAAGTTATACACGAGGCTCTACCTAAATAGATTTCGAGGAGAACCAGCTATCTCCGGGCTTGGTTAGCCTTTCACTCCTAGCCACAGCTCATCCCCTCATTTTTCAACATAAGTGGGTTCGGTCCTCCAGTAGGTATTACCCCACCTTCAACCTGGCCATGGCTAGATCGCCCGGTTTCGGGTCTACTCCCAGCAACTAAATCGCCCTATTAAGACTCGGTTTCCCTACGCCTTCCCTATTGGTTAAGCTTGCTACTGAAAGTAAGTCGCTGACCCATTATACAAAAGGTACGCAGTCACACCCCGAAGGATGCTCCCACTGCTTGTACGCATACGGTTTCAGGTTCTATTTCACTCCCCTCTCCGGGGTTCTTTTCACCTTTCCCTCACGGTACTGGTTCACTATCGGTCGATAAGTAGTATTTAGCCTTGGAGGATGGTCCCCCCATGTTCAGACAAGATAACACGTGTCCCGTCTTACTCTTTGTCACCCCACCTGAGCCATCTTTCGATTACGGGGCTATCACCCGCTATGGCCGAACTTTCCAGAACGTTCATCTAAATGATTCAGGCTTGTGGTAACTGGGCTGTTCCCCTTTCGCTCGCCGCTACTAAGGGAATCTCGGTTGATTTCTTTTCCTAAGGGTACTTAGATGTTTCAGTTCCCCTCGTTCGCCTCTATACCCTATGAATTCAGATACAGATACTGCCGAAGCAGTGGGTTTCCCCATTCGGAAATCTCCGGATCAAAGTCTATTTGCTGACTCCCCGAAGCTTATCGCAAGCTACTACGTCCTTCATCGCCTCTTATCGCCTAGGCATCCACCGTATGCGCTTATTCGCTTGACCATATAATCTCAAACAGTCTGATGTAACTAGAATTTTTTGCTCGATAAAACTGAACAAAACATTTTTGATACAACTACTAATTCTGTGCTTAGCCCTTTTGTGCGCTAAACCTAAGAAATTAAATGTTTGCTACGCTTACTATATAAAATGCATATACCCAAACGCATTCTTACGAATGCATTTGTACATACACACACGTTGGAGAGTGTGTGTATGCTTAATCAGTTTTCCAAATTTTTAAAGAACACATTAAATGAGCAAGTACTCACTTAAATTGAATATGTTTGGTGGAGCCAGGCGGGATCGAACCGCCGACCTCCTGCGTGCAAGGCAGGCGCTCTCCCAGCTGAGC
>CALSOP010000001.1:435000-553056 GCA_943788005.1 uncultured Gammaproteobacteria bacterium
CTTATTTGGATCAGCCCCCTGAGTAAACAATAAATCAACAAGCTCAACACTCCCGCGAGAAGCCGCAAGCATTAGTGGCGTCATGCCACCAATTACTTTATTTATATATACCTTATCAATTTGATATAGCTGTTCTGCTATTTCTTCATATGTACCTTTGGAAACGAGCTCATGAAGGTTGATGTGTTGAGCAGATGTCTGAGTTTCTACAGGGGTGTTTGCATCTCCTGAAGAGTCTGTGTCAGTTATGACCTGAACTGACTCTTGATAAGTGGATACGTAATAATAAGAAATGAAGATAACTATTAGTATAAGAACAGAAAAAAGAGGCAACTTGCTTTGAGGATACCGCTCGATAATGAAGTCATCATCTACGGCAAATTTCTCACTTATTATTTCTTCATCATCTTTTGACATTGAGAAACCTCTCTGCCGCGACTATTTAGATAGTAGAATATTATTCGTTGTTTAGCGTCACTCGTGCAAACTTTCTCTTTCCGACTTGCAGTACCGCTGAAAAACCCGCTTTCAACACTTGCTTACTAACTTCTACACGCTCTCCATCAATTTTTACTGCACCTTGTTTAATCATCCGATGCGCATCTGATGTGCTATTGACGAGCCCAGTCTCTTTCAAAACGTTAGCTATAGCCATCCCATCTATAGTCACATTGATATCTACCTCAGGCATATCATCGGGTATGGCATTATTACTAAATCGATTTATAAAATCAGCTTGCGCCGCTTCTGCAGCCTTTGCATCATGAAAACGAGTAATAATTTCTTCTGCTAGCAGAAATTTTATGTCTCTTGGGTTCTCACCTTCATCTATTTTTTGTTTGAATCCATTTATCTCGTCTAATGACCTAAAACTCAATAATTCAAAGTAGCGCCACATCAAATCATCTGAAACCGACATGATCTTGCCAAACATCTCATTAGCTGGTTCATCGATACCGATATAATTGCCTAACGATTTGGACATTTTTTGTACTCCATCCAAACCTTCCAATATTGGCATTGTTAGAACTACTTGTGGAGCTTTACCATGCGTTTCCTGGAGTTGCCGGCCTACGAGCAAATTAAATTTTTGATCCGTGCCGCCCAATTCAACATCTGCATCCAAGGCAACAGAATCATATCCCTGTACAAGTGGGTATAGAAATTCATGAATCGCTATTGACTGATTCGATTTATAGCGTTTATTAAAGTCATCACGCTCGAGCATGCGTGCAACTGTATAGTTCGATGCCAACCTGATTATGTCTGCTGCGCCCATCTTGTCCATCCAGCTAGAATTGAACGCCACTTCCGTCTCGTCTGGATCAAGAATCTTAAATATTTGTTGTTGGTATGTTTCTGAGTTTTCCTTAATTTGCTCGCGTGTAAGCGGCGGCCTTGTTGCACTTTTGCCCGAAGGATCACCTATCATGCCGGTAAAATCGCCAATCAGAAAAACCACCTTATGACCAAGTTGTTGAAATTGTCGCAGTTTATTGATGAGCACGGTGTGACCAAGATGCAGATCCGGAGCTGTAGGATCAAAACCGGCCTTGATCCGAAGTGGCTTTCCGGTTTCTAATTTCTTCTTAAGTTCAGCTTCAACGAGGATTTCATCAGCGCCTCGGGCTATCAAATCCATCGCTTCTTGTACCTTTATCATACGTTCCTCAGTGTCATTTCAAAACGCGCGTAGCTTATCATGCCATTAACTGCTACGCAGTGGACAATTCAATCATTGACGAGTGTAATTTCAAAAGTTATTGTAACGAAAATTAACTCAGGATAAACGGTGACTTACAGAGTCTATATAATGAAGGACTATAAGACTGGGGCAGTAACGTCACATGTGCGCTCGCATCGGTCTTGGCTTATTTCTCTGTCTGGCATCAGCCTGGTTTTAATATCGGCTTGGCTATTCTTAAGTACACCTGAAAATAATTCCTCAGATAGCTTGGCTAGCGACATCCCGAAAGTCGATATTCCAGCGATTCAGGAAGAATCTGCTATCGAATATACCGCTGAACCCGTAAGGCTTGATACACCAAATTTGATAGAAGAAATCACGGTTAACGATTCTGAGTTTGGTGATGTTACTGAAATAACAACTCATGTAATAGAACCTGATTCTGAAATGCTAGTTGAAGATAAACCTTCATCTGAATCTATTGAACAACAAACAAATAAATCATTACAGCGTGTTACTGTAAAAACAGGGGATAGTTTAGCTTTGATATTTTCAAGGCTGGGGTTAAGCCCAAGATCACTCTATAACATTATGTCTCTGGGTAAAGAGGTCTCAAGGTTAAAGAAACTACGTCCCGGACAAATATTAAATTTTCATATTGATGAAAATGAATTAGACAAACTTGAGTATGAGGTCAGCCTGACTAACAGTCTCTTGATTACAAAACAAGAAGGCAAGTTTCAAGCCGAGTTAATACACGAAGAACTTGAACCGCTTGTGAAACATGCCAAAGCTGTCATAAATGATTCTCTCTTCCTCTCAGGTAAACGTGCCGGTTTATCAGATAAATTGATTATGCAATTGGTCTCTATCTATGGCTGGGATATCGACTTCGCTCTTGATATTCGTGAAGGCGATTCATTTACGCTTATTTATGAAGAACAATATAAAGATGGAGTAAAGGTTGCTGACGGGCCAATCATAGCTGCTGAATTTATAAATCGTGGCACACCATTAAGAGCCATTCGCTATACTCACGAAGATGGCCGTCATGATTATTATGCTGAAAACGGCGATGCCATGCGTAAGGCTTTCCTTAGAACTCCGGTTGAGTTAGCTAGAATCAGTTCACGGTTTAATTTAAAAAGAAAACATCCCATTCTGAACAAAATAAGGGCGCATAAAGGTGTTGATTATGCGGCCTCTACCGGCACACCAATTAGAGCAACGGGCGATGGTACTGTTGCCTTGGCCGGTAGAAAAGGCGGTTATGGCCGAACTATCGTATTAAAACATGGCGGAAAATACAGCACTCTTTATGCACACCTGCATAAATATGCTCGAGGCGTTAGAACAGGCAAACGGGTAAAACAAGGTCAAGTTATTGGCTACGTTGGAAAGAGTGGATTGGCCACAGGACCACACCTGCATTATGAATTTAGAGTTAATGGCGTCCATCGAAACCCACTTACTGTCAAATTACCTAAAGTAGAATCGATTAATAAAAAAGCGCTACCCGAGTTTCTACAAACGATAAACCCCATGATTGCAGAGTTGGATCGACTAACAGGGAAACGCGCCCTTGCCTCTCAGCAAGCTGAAGAGTCTTCCAAGCAGTTAAGTGCCGTAATGGAAGACGGTTAACATCAATCACTCCATCCCATTGAAAGCAAGTCCATAAGGTCATCATGTACTACATAGGACTCATGTCTGGTACCAGCATGGATGCAATAGATGCCGCACTGGTTGAGTTTGATGATAAGGCTTGTCTAAAGTTTTATCGTGAATACCCGATCGAAAACTCACTAAGACATCAGATTAGGTTAATTAACGAAAAAAGTGAACTAGGCCATATTGCTGACCTTGATCATGAGTTAGGTCACCTATTTGCAACTGCTGTAAATAATTTATTAAAAGAAACTGAAATAAACCCAGAAGAAGTCATTGCCATTGGTAGTCACGGACAGACCATATTACATAAACCAGATGCTACACATAAAACATCACTACAGATTTCAGACCCTAATGTCATAAGCGCTGAAACGCGAATTACGACTGTTGCAGACTTCCGCAGGATGGACATGGCGCATGGCGGACAAGGTGCGCCTCTAGCAAGTGCCTTCCATCAATATCAATTTCAACAAAAGAATAAATGCATCGTCATCCTCAATATCGGCGGCATAGCAAATATCACATTACTCTCAAATAATGAGGTTGTCGGCTTTGATACTGGTCCAGGCAACGCATTGCTTGATGACTGGATCCAACAAAACAAAAATAAAGAATATGATAGGGATGGTGAATGGGCAAAAACAGGCAAAACAAATGAAAACTTATTAACATTATTGCTGAGTGATAATTACTTTTCATTGTCTGCGCCCAAAAGTAGTGGGCGCGAATATTTCAATATGAATTGGCTAAATACATATTTAAGTGAAATTGATGAAAGCATTAGCGCTGAAGACGTTCAGGCAACATTAGTTCAGCTGAGCGCGAGAACTATCAGTGATGCTATTAGACATTCAGCGAAGCAGATTGATGAAGTGCTAGTCTGCGGTGGTGGCGCTAATAACTTACTATTAATGGCGACTTTAAATGCTCTATTAATCGACACATCGTTAGCAACAACTGAAAAATATGGACTAAGTCCGAATTGTATTGAAGCTGTGACCTTTGCCTGGCTCGCAAAACAACGTATCGAAAATAAGACAGCAAATTTACCGAGTGTAACAGGAGCTACAAAGGCCGTACTGCTTGGAGGGGTTTATTCCGCTTAGTGAGGCTTAAAGATCTGCGCGGTCAAACTGAAAAGGATGATCCACAACCGCAGGTCGTTTCTGCATTAGGATTACGAATAACGAACTGCGCGCCTTCCATACCTTCAGAATAGTCTATTTCTGCCCCAGTTAAATATTGAAAACTCATAGGATCAACCAACAACTTAACACCTTCATTTTCAACAATGGTATCACCTTCACCCACTTCCTCATCGAAGGTAAACCCATATTGGAATCCGGAACAACCACCACCAGAGATAAAAACACGTAGCTTTAATTCCTCATTACCTTCTTCTTCGATGAGCTCTTTAACCTTGCTGGCTGCTGCCTCACTAAACACGAGTGGGCTAGGCATTACTTCTTCAACTGAACTCATAATTTTTTCTTCCGATTAATATTTATATTATTCACTCGCTTCGAGTGGTTCACCATGACCTATGGCTAATGGTGATTCTGATGGCTCGAGTGAGTGGACCAGTTTGCCATTCACCTCAGCACCTATCGCCATCTCTATTAGATTATAGTACACATTACCTGTGACTCTTGCCTTAGAAGCAAGTTCAACGTGCTCACTGCCATGAACATCTCCAATGACGACACCGTTTAAAACAACATATGGAACACTGACTTCACCTTCAATTGTGCCGCATTCACTGAGTGACAGCATAGAACGTCCATCATTTTCAGCGATGACATTACCTTTAATGGTGCCATCAACATGTAATCCACCAGTAAACCGGATATCACCTTGTATTTCACTGTGTTGGCCAACCAGTGTGTCGATACGTGTCGCCTTACGTTTTTTTCGATTACCGAGCATGCTTTACTCCTCAACCTGTTTTAGCAGGCCATTCAAATACTCTTTTTACGGTTGCTTTTTTTGCACCTTTTTGTCGCAAATCAACCACCACTCGTAATGGCTTGAATCCCTCAGGGAAGTTTAGATTACCCTCAATTCGTTCAAAGTTCTTAAATTTTATTTCAGGATCAAGTTTACTACCTGCAATCACTTTATCGAGTGATAATACCTGAGTTCCCGCTTCATTCATTCCTTCAATTGACATATCCATTGCCACTTCGATAACTTTATCACTTTTTGCTACATTGGTTAATACAAGCTTGAAATGGTACAGGTTTTTTCGACCTGTCGCTTCAACATGAAATCCTTGTATATTAAGTCCCTTTGAGTCAGTTGTAGCCGACATAATGCCTTCATAAAACTCTAGCTCGCCCTTAAGGCTGTATACTTGATCCTGTAGAGCCTTAATATCATTTTGCAATCTAGCAGCAGCCTGATTATCAATTTGAGTAGATCGCTCAAGTATGACGACCTGTTCTCGCAATTGCTTATTTTCGATGTCAAGACTCTGATTCACATCCCAAAGCAAACGAGAGTCTTCACTCTCCGTTAACTGGCTTTTAATAAAATGCCAATGGTTCGCATCCAATAAGAACCATATCAGTACAGAAATCGCGGCACTAAACAATACGATAACAAGTATAATTTCGAACGGTCGGTGCTTTTTTACAACTAGCTTAGACATAATATATCTGCCTAGGGCTTCAGGCCCGGCGTGGCCAAGCCCGTACTTTCATCCAAACCCAGCATAATATTCATATTCTGAATTGCCTGACCGGCAGCGCCTTTCACTAAGTTATCAATCACCGACAAGATTACCGTAGGTTGAGACTTGTCTTTACCCGGATGAATAGCAATCCTGCATGAGTTTGTTGCTCTGACCGATGCGGTATCAGGGTGAGAGCCTTGAGGCATCACATCAACAAATTTTTCCTGTGCATAATAGGCAGCATAGTGCTCTTGCAACTCCTCAGCATTATCAATTGACTTCACATAAACTGTGGCAAAAATGCCTCGGTTCATTGGGACCAAATGAGGCACGAAGGTCAAATTTACTTCAAGCTCTGTTTGAACATTATTTAGTGTTTGTAAAATTTCAGGCAAGTGTCTGTGGCCTGAAGCACTATACGCCTTGAAAGATTCTGAGACCTCAGAAAATTGAGTCGCAAGCGCCGCCTTCCTCCCAGCACCACTCACTCCTGATTTAGCGTCAGCAATAATATCAGCTACGTTGATTAAACCCTTTTCAACTGCGGGTAATAACGCTAGTGTGATTGCAGTAGGATAACAACCTGGATTGGCTATCAGACTAGCGTCTTTTATTTTTTGTCTATTTAATTCTGGTAATCCATATACCGCTTCGCTTAGTAAATCTGGGCACGCATGTTTTACCTGGTACCAGTGTTCCCATAACGCTGGATTAGAAATCCTAAAATCTGCCGAAAGGTCAATAACCTTACAACCTTGATCAAGTAGTTCCGGCACATGGTGCATCGCTGTTGCATGGGGTGTCGCAAAAAAAACAAAATCACATGACTTGAGTTGTTCGCTATCATGGCCAGCAAATTCGAGATCGACATGCGCGCGCAAGTTTGGAAAAACATCCTGAACTGCGCTGCCTTTTTCAGAGTTTGAAGTGGCAACTGCTAACTCAACGGCTTTATGCTTTGATAACAACCGGAGTAATTCGATTCCTGTATAGCCTGTTGCGCCTACAACACCAACCTTGATCATTTCTTTCCCTTAAATTACTTTAATAAAGTTTTTAATTTTACAGAATAAAACTGCTTGAGTATCGTGGTTTTACTGACTAAACGTAGAAAGGAAAATAGTATATGCCGCCGCTTCAAACTCCTTAGCAACTGACACAATTGTTGCTCTTTCCCAAAAGTCCACAAAGCCATACACATAAATTAAAAAAGCGGCCGAAGCCGCTGTGAATTCGATTTTTATTATTATTTTAATGAATTATCTGCATAAATCAGTTAATTCGAATATGAGGTTAATGCCAGAATAAAATACTGTCAAGCGATCAATTAACCGTAAAATAATACTCTTTGAACGATCTATACCTCTTCCTGTCTTAATTTAAGTGTTTGTTTTTATTTACTTATATGCATTTCATGCACAGTGTGATTGCGATCCCGTAAAAATACGGTATGTTGTTAATAATACGATAAGTGAGAATATTTGTTTATGGATACAGTTCAATATATAGCTCTTAGTATGGGCGCAGCTTGGGCAAGCGGCATTAATCTTTACGCGGCAGTTTTAATGCTGGGTTATCTAGGCAGCACCGGTAATATTGATTTACCGCCAGAAATGATGGTGGTCACCGACCCTCTAGTAATGTCCGCTGCGGGACTCATGTATTGTGTCGAATTTTTTGCTGATAAAACTCCCGGGGTTGATACTGCTTGGGACAGCCTACACACTTTTATCCGCATCCCGCTCGGCGCAGTTTTAGCGATGAGTGCCTTAGGTGAAATGACACCTGCTGTAGAACTAGCAGCATTTCTCGCCGGGGGTAGCTTAACAGCAGCAACTCATGCGACTAAAGCGGGGAGTCGCGTCATAATTAATTCGTCTCCTGAACCAGTAAGTAATTGGATCACTTCTCTAGGTGAAGACTTCTTAGTCATTACTGGTATCTGGGCGGCACTAACACACCCATTGGTTTTTGTTGTATTTCTAATCCTCTTTATCATATTGATGATATGGTTATTACCTAAAATTTGGCGAGGTATCAAACGTATTTTTTCGACACTAAAAGACTTCATTAAAGGAAATAAAGGTACCCCGATACTAGAATCATCAATTGAACCGCCGAATGATTAGTTTATGAAAACCAAATTAGTACTATCGATAGCGACTCTAGTTATTATCGCACTATCTGTCTTTGGTTTTTTTATCTTGCCGCAAAGTCTGGATAAAGTACCTGATATCAGTTTAAATTTTATTGATGGTCGAAAGATCGAATTTAATTCCCTCAGAGGCAAACCTTTACTAGTTACATTTTGGTCGACGACTTGCTCAACTTGTATAAAAGAAATGCCTCATCTGGCAAAACTTTATCAGCAACTTAACAAAGACGGTTTAGAAATAATCGGTATTGCTATGCCATACGATCCGCCGAACCGTGTACTAGAACTAACTGAAAGTAGATCGATACCTTATCCGATTGCTCTTGATATTGAGGGCGTCGCTTCGAAAGCATTTGGAAATATCAATGCGACACCGACAAGCTTTTTGATTGATTCTCTTGGAAATATAATTCAACAAAAGACTGGTGAAATGAACATAGATCAACTCCGGATCAAGATTAAAAAATTGCTAAAAACACCACCGACAACAATTTCATGATTAGATATATAAATGCTCTGGTTTAAAGCCTTACATCTGATATTCATGGTGACCTGGTTTGCCGGGTTGTTCTATCTACCGAGATTATATGTATATCATGCAATGAGTAATGATCAGATCAGTATCGATCGATTTAAAATCATGGAGCGGAAATTATTCTACGGGATTACAACCCCTGGCGCCTTACTGACCATTATTTTTGGTATATCTACTTTACTAAGCAATGGTTTGTCTGCGTATAGCGGCCAGATGTGGCTGATCATTAAATATGGCTTGATCCTTCTTTTAATTGTTTATCATATTTACTGCTGGTTTTTATTGCAAGATTTTAAAAATGACCGTAATCACCACACGCATGTATGGTACCGCTGGTTTAATGAAATTCCCGTATTAATATTAATTGCTATTATTATTCTTGCTGTTGTTAGACCATTCTGAAATTAAAAATCATTAAACTTCTATCATCTCAAAATCTTCTTTTCTGGCACCGCACTCAGGGCACACCCAGTTCGGAGGAACATCTTCCCACTTGGTGCCGGGGGCAATATCATCTTCAGGCCAACCCTTTGCTTCATCATAAATATAGCCACATATAACACACATATATTGTTTCATTACCAAGCAACTCCTTAAATTATATTTCTGTGATAATTATGGCCGTGTAGAATAACGATATTATGACCAATAGCAATAATCAAAAACCTGTTGTTTTGGTAATCGCAGGACATGACCCGAGTGGCGGGGGCCGGAATACAAGCAGATATTGAGAGCATTTCAAGTGCTGGATGTCATGCCACAACTGTAATCACATCCCTAACAACTCAAAATACAAACAAGGTTGTTGATATCCTGCCACAGGATCCAGAGCCGTTCAGAAATCAGATCAGACTGATATTAGAAGATATGGATATTGTTGCCTGTAAGATTGGCATGATTGGAAATATCAATCTATTGGAAGTTATCGTAAACGAACTGGCTGAAATAAACTTCCCGATTGTACTCGACCCGGTGATTAGTGCTACAACTGGAATGAAATTTACAGATGATGACATTTGTAAAAAACTACTCACCTCATTATTGCCATTATCAACACTAATTACACCTAATAGCAGCGAAGCGAAAATACTTGCGAAAAAAGATGACTTATCTGCTGCTGCTAATATATTGATGGGCTATGGTGCTGAGTCTGTTTTGATAACAGACACTCATGATGATTCGAATGAAGTCATAAACTCCTTGTATACAAAACAAGATTCTTCAATTGAATATCATTGGGAAAGATTACCGGATACATTTCATGGATCAGGCTGCACCTTATCTTCCAGGATTGCAGCACTCTTAGCACTAGGCAATGATCTGAAAAAATCCGTAGAAAAAGCTCAGGAATACACATGGCTATCACTTAAACATGGGATGAAGCTTGGCCGCGGGCAGGCTCAACCTAATCGTTTCTATGAATAATCAAAACGCCGGATCATTCCTTATGAATATGCCCGAAACATCTGGCGTCTATGCCATCACAGACTGTGAAAATATTACGGCTGATGAAGTATTAAGTAAAACCGAAAGTATTCTTAGTGTTGGAGTAGCACTTTTTCAGTACCGCAATAAGACTAAAGATCAACGAAAAAAACGAGCACTTGCGATAGCGTTACAGTCTCTCTGTAAACAATACAAAACGCCATTTATTGTTAATGACGATCTAACCCTCACAAAAGAAATAGCCGCCGATGGTATACATCTGGGTAAACATGACGCAGACATTGATGCCGCACGACGGGTTCTTGGGGATAAGATTATTGGCATTTCATGTTATAACGACTTTAATCGCGCTGTAATTGCAGAACAATCTGGTGCTAACTACATTGCTTTTGGATCTTTTTTTCCATCGGCCACCAAGCCTGATGCTGCCAAGGCAAATATCGAACTAATTATTAAAGCAAAAGAAAAATTTAACATTCCTGTGGTTGCTATAGGCGGCATAACACCGGAAAATGGAAAACCATTAATTAATGCAAAGGTTGATTTTTTAGCAGTCATTAGCGGGATTTATTCTACAGATAATGTTGTCACTTCAACATTGGCTTATAACAATTTATTTATGACATAGCACAAAGATTATGGCGAACGAATTATTCAATGCAGCAAAAAAAACATATCCCAGGCGGCGTAAATTCTCCTGTGCGCGCCTTTAAATCAGTATCAGGCACGCCGATTTTTATTGATCATGCTACTGGTCCGTATATCTACGACAGCGATAATAAACGATATATCGATTACGTCGGCTCATGGGGACCAATGATATTAGGTCATGCCAATCCTGATGTTATCCAAGCAGTGCAAAACGCTGCAACAAAAGGCCTTAGTTTCGGTGCGCCGACAGAAATTGAAACTCGTATGGCCGATAAAGTATGTGCATTAATTCCTTCAATCGAAAAAGTGCGTATGGTTAGTTCAGGCACGGAAGCTGCGATGAGCGCGATTAGACTCGCACGCGGTTTTACCGGTAGAGATAAAATCGTTAAGTTTGAAGGCTGTTATCATGGACATGCCGACTCGTTATTAGTTAAAGCCGGCTCTGGGGCCTTAACGCTTGGAGTGCCTACGTCTCCTGGTGTACCAGCCGATCTGGCTCAGCATACGATCACGCTATCTTTCAATGATGCGGAACAGGTAAAAGCTGTTTTTACAGATATTGGCGATCAAATTGCCGCCATTATTGTTGAGCCCGTAGCGGGCAACATGAACTGCATCCCTGGTTCAGCTGACTTTCTTAATACTTTGCGTCATGTGTGCACTAAGCATCAATCCGTTTTAATCTTTGATGAAGTAATGACGGGTTTTCGTGTTGCACTAGGCGGCGCACAATCAATCTACAACATCACTCCTGACTTAACGGTGCTTGGGAAAGTTATTGGTGGCGGTATGCCAGTTGGTGCCTTTGGCGGCAAAAAAGAAATAATGGATCACATTGCCCCAGATGGCCCGGTTTACCAGGCTGGGACATTATCTGGTAATCCAATCGCAATGGCTGCCGGTTTAACCACGCTTGACATTATTTCTGATGGATCATTCTTTGAAATCTTAACGACAAAGACAGAAAGGCTTTTAAATGGCTTAAAAGAACAAGCCAATGCTAATAATGTTTCGTTAAGCACAAACCACGTCGGCGGTATGTTTGGCTTATTTTTTACGGAAGAAGATTCGATCACTTCTTTTGAACAAGTTATGAATTGCAATACTGAACAGTTTAATCAATTCTTTCACGGAATGCTTAAAGCAGGCGTTTACCTCGCTCCATCTTCTTTTGAAGCGGGATTTATCTCAATTACGCATACAAATGATGATATAGATGAAACTATCGAAGCTGCAAATACAGTATTTTCCACGTTAAGTTAATGGAGCAATATCATGAATAAAATTTTAATCATCATGTCATTCACCTTCTCATTATTTTTTCTGAGTGGTTGTGCACCAGAAGTTGGCAGTAAAGAATGGTGTGTGCAGATGAAAGAAAAGCCAAAAGGTGATTGGACAGTTAATGAAGCAGCTGACTTTACGAAAAACTGTCTCTTTTAAGATTTTGTACTGTCCAAGATGAAGATTACTTTCCACAAAAAAATAGCGGCCTATTTTGGATATGAATTTACTCGCATTAGTAATAGCGCCTATCAAAATCAAAACCTTCATACATTAGAACTACTCAATAGGCATGATATTGACTTAGTAATTGATGTTGGCGCTAATATGGGTCAGTTCGCTATTGAATTAAGAAATTTGGGTTATAACAAGAAGATAATTTCCTTCGAACCATTAATTGAATGTTATAAATATCTAAAAACAATAGCAGATGATAAATGGCATATAGAGAATTATGCCCTTGGAGACTCAAATTCAACAGAAGTCATCAATGTCTCGAGTAAAACCGTTTTTTCATCTATTCTTAAAACAAATGAGTTTGGAAAATCAAACTTTTCTGACTCAATCAAGGTTATTGATACACAAACTATAACAATAAAGAGACTAGATGATGTGATCCGTGAACTAGTTGATGATCTTGCTGATAAAAAAATATTTTTAAAACTTGATACACAGGGTTATGACAGCCATGTCATCCTTGGTGCCAAGAACACTTTAACCCATACTCATTTATTGCAAACAGAATTATCGTGTAAATCTATCTATGAAAATACGCCACCGTTTTATGAAGTATTAAAACAATTATCTACTTCTGGATTTAATATAACTGGCATTTTTCCGTTATCACGAGATAAAAAAAGCATGGAACTTCTTGAGTTTGATTGCCTCTTGGTGAGAGCTGCGAATTGAAAAACTTGTTTATTAAAACCATTCTGATAATTTTTTCGTAATTTATATAACTATACAAGTAAGGCTGTAACCAGTACTTAATACCCAATAGGGAAGCTGAAAGTATTGGTTAAATTCAGTTCTAATAACTGTCTATTATTTGCAGTGATGCAGTATCTTGCACAAATGAATTTGATATGAGATCCCACAATACGCTTATATAGTTCATACAATATGAAATAATATTCCACGGTGAAATATTGGCAACATCGATAGCGATGCCAGCGTAATAACAGGCCTGTGCTTAACATGGAACCGCTTGAGTCTATAATCGCAACCGCAACACCACTGCCTACAAGCAATGGTAAATACACAGCGCTTAATAACCAGCCTAATAAATCACCGAGCGGCACCCAACCAGCAGGAGAAACAATATCCGTCGTCCAGTCAAGAAACCGGTGCATGGCGACAATGCCATTATTAAATAACCACATGGCTGGGTATAAACCAGAGCACAAAGTATTTAAGCACGCTATAACGTAGCAACATAAAAAAGAAGTATTGCAATACAAGCGCTATGCACCATAGACATAGCGCTAATCGAAACCCAACTAATGACCGATACAGTCAGACCACCGAGCTGAAGTAGAACCAGACAAGACCTTCGCGATAAATAAGCAACAACCCAATAACAAGCAAGCAACCAGTAATCATGAAGACCATAATTTGACTCGCTGCTCGCGTTGTTCCTGATTTATCCATTTAAATATTGACCAAATCATGAAAAGACTTGAACCGAACCTGACACCGTCACGGTTATCTTGCTCGTACCAGCTTCAACTGCCGGTGCGCTCTTGCTATCCATGGCCATCATCCTGACTTTCGGCATAGACCGGTCGGATGAGTGCCCCCCTCCGCTATTGATATGCATATTAACAATACGCACATTTTTTTCCTCCATGTGTTTTTTTACTAATCTCCACACGTTGCTTAAATGACGACCATGGCCTCTTCAATCAATTCATTTTCATACTGTACTCGTGTCTCTCTGAGTCGGACTGAATCGCATATTTTTGACCTGTAATCGGCTTCCTGTAATTTTCCAACCAGACTCTGACAATTCAGTGACATTGATACTCTTTAGTTCCAATTGTTGAATTGCGCGCCATCCAATTACTGTGCGCTTATCATAGATACCGGATATGTATTATAGGACTGCGTACGTCGTATTAACTATCACTTTTATTGAGCTGCTACTTTCAATGCCCAGTCCATATCCTGATTTACTTTATTGGCAATCTTTGCTGCGTCCTTACCTTCTTCTTCTACGGCAAGCACTACTGTCAATTGGTTATTAGGAATTTCACGCTCTGCTTGTGCTTGCAGATTCACCTGATTGAATAATGGTTCATTATCATGCGCATGAACGGAAATAGGGGAAAAAACAAATAACAGAACGATAGCAAGAAATCTATAAACTCTCATTTAGCGATCCTCCTTAAAAAATCTAAACCTCAATATCTTTAATCTAGAAATAATTAAGCAATAACCTATAATTATTTACACAAGTTTATTAGTTGCGACCACAACCCCATCTTCGTCAGCATAAATATAATCACCGGGTTTAATTGTCACGTCAGCAAAAGTCACTGTTACATCACGTTCGCCAGCTCCTTTCTTAACACTTTTACGCGGATTTGTATTTAATGCCTTAACACCAATATTCATATTGCTCATTACGGCTGAATCACGAATACAACCATAAACAATAACACCTGCCCATTTATTAGCTGACGCCTAATTCTGCCAACATATCGCCCAGCAATGCACAACGCAAAGAACCTCCACCCTCAACAACAAGCACCTTATTCATCACCGGCCTCTTCTAATGCGGCTCTGACTAACGAGTTATCTTCAAAGACTTTTACTGTCGATGCTGGCCCTGAAGAATTGCTTTTTACCGCCATAATCATTAAACATTGGCGTCGCAATTTGTAAGTTTCTCTTCATATTCATCATAAAGATCAGCTGTAGCAAAACTCATAATTGTTTCCTGTTATTTATTGTTAAGTAATTGTATAGAATTCCGGGCGGTCGATCCGACAACATCATTATGCTGCGTTATCATTTTATTATTTGCTTCGTCAGGATCTATCTCGGTGATGAATAATGCATCGCGTTGTGATGCTGCACGGTGTAATAACTTACCACCCGGCGCAACAACTTGACTCTTACCGGTAAATTTCAAGCTTCCTTGAGGCCTCTTATCGACACCATAGCGATTGGCTGTAATCGCAAACACCTTGTTTTCAATGCATCGTGCAAGCATTGTTTGCTGACAATAAGTTAATACAAGATTTGAAGGCTGACAAATTATCTGTGCACCCTGCATGAGCTAAAATACGCGTTCACTTCAGGAAAGACCCAGTCAAAACAAATCATTATCCCAATCTTCACACCATTAATATCATTAGACAATAAACGGCGTATCGCCTTGGATCAAAACAGAATTTTTCTTCATTAAATAGATGTATTTTCCTGTAGATATGCTCAATCCCATCTGGACCAATTAGAGCTGCACTGTTATAACATTGTCTTCCTTGTTTCTCCGCAAACCCAGCACCAGATGCATATTCTTTTTCCTTGCTAGATTAAGCATTCATCAATACTTTACTATTATCAGGATCTTCAGCATATTTTAATGACTCATCTTTATCCTTGAAGTAATAACCTGTTAATGCTAAGTTCCGGCAGATACAATTAAGATCTGCCTCTGCGTTTTCCAAGGCATGATAGAATCTTCTGGCAATTCTGTTCCGGCTTGCCAAACAGGGGACGGAATTGATAATAGCCTACTTTCATAGTGTATATATTACTTTTTAACGGGTCTCTTCCATCCTGGAAGAGCTTTTTGAGTCAGTACGACTAATTGCCAGCTCATTTTCTGCCACATCTTTGGTCACTGTTGTACCAGCCGCAATCGTTGCACCATCATGAACTTTAACTGGTGCAATCAACTGGACATCTGATCCCACAAAGACATTATCACCTATGATTGTTTGATGTTTATATGCACCATCGTAATTACAGGTAATCGTACCAGCACCAATATTTGTATCTGTTCCAATATGGCTATCACCCAAATAGGTCAGATGATTAACTTTACTACCTTTACCAATATCTGTTTTTTTGAGTTCAACAAAATTACCAATATGTACATCTTCATCCAATGTTGTATCAGGACGAATTCGTGCAAATGGCCCTATGATTGCAACCATTACCAATGACGGCATTATCGATCATCGTATTAGGAAGAATGTTACGTTGTCTGCAATTATCGTATCTTTTATATAACAATTTGCACCAATAGTGACGTTGTTGCCAAGCTTCACCCTGCCTTCTATAACAACATTAATATCAATTTCATTATCACGTCCAATTTCAAGCTCTCCACGCAAGTCAAATCGCGCAGGATCACACAAGCCTACTCCTCTATGCATAAGGTGGTGTGCCTGAACGAGTTGAAAATACCGCTCTGCTTCTGCAAGCTGAGATCGGTTATTGATACCTTTAACTTCTATATTCGACTCTGCTAAGACAGGTGCAATATTGATTTCATCTGCTACTGCTTTTGCAACAATATCTGTTAAATAGTATTCATTTTGTTTATTGTCATTACCAAGCGAGTTTACCCAACGCTTTAATAAATCGGCTTTAACCACCATAAAACCAGTATTAATTTCAAAATACGTTTTTTGCGTCTTCTGTCGCATCTTTTTCTTCAACAATAGCAATGATATTGCTATCTTCATCACGAATGATACGCCCATAACCATGGGGGTCTTCAAGATGTAGTAGTGAGTAGAGAAAAACCGGTTCGTAGATGCAGCATCAACTCAGTGTACTAAGACTTTCCTCTGTAATCAAAGGTACATCACCGTAGAGGATCAATACATTATCTACATCTGGGATATCTGGTAAGGCCTGTTGGACGGCATGTCCTGTACCAAGTTGTTGTTCCTGCTTAACCCAAGACACCTGAAAATCCTGCAATGAATCAGGAACATCTTCGCCACCATGACCATAAACGATATAAATATCACGGTGAACCAGAGCCATTGCTGTGTCATACACATGTTTAAGTAAAGGTTTCCCTGCCAGTGTATGGAGCACCTTGGGCTTGTCTGAGTACATTCTCGTGCCCTGCCCCGCAGCCAATATGACGATACAAAGACCCATTTATAAATTCCTCATATATAGAGTATAAATAATTTATCTAGAAATGATTATATCCGTGCTGTCGATTCGGATATAGGTTTGATTTAACGTGGTGAAGAATCACCACGTTAATATGTGACTGGGTTATCGGCCGGAACGTTTACGTAATCTTTGTATCGTTTGTAACTGTGCGGCGGTTTCAGCCAATTGAGCTCGAGCCTTGGCATAATCAATTGCTTCGCCTTTTATCATGGAATGCGTTTTCAGCTTCTTCTTTCGCCTTCATGAATCGCGGCTTCATCCAGATCTTCTGCGCGTTGCGCTGTATCTGATAGTACAGTAACAACCTTAGGCTTGAACTTCCAACATACCACCTGAAACATAAAATGCAGATTCATTTCCTTCAGTATCTTTAACACGTACTTCACCTGGTCCCATCTTGGTCACTAATGGTGTATGTCCCGGTGCGATACCGACTTCACCTAATTCAGCTGGCGCAAATACCATTTCTGCCTCACCAGAGAAAATCTCGTGTTCAGCGCTAACGATATCGACTTGAATTGTATCTGTCATGTATTCTCAATACCTTATAGTGTTTTTGCTTTTTCAACGCTTCATCGATAGTACCGACATTATAAAATGCCTGTTCTGGAAGCTCATCATATTCACCGCTAATAATTCCCTTGAAGCCTCGTAATGTATCTTTCAGAGGAACATAATTCACCATCCTGACCAGTAAATACTTTCTGCAACAAAGTAAGGCTGAGTAAGGAAACGTTGAATCTTACGTGCACGAGCAACAGCTAGTTTATCTTCTTCAGATAATTCATCCATACCTAAGAATCGCAATAATATCTCGTAATTCTTTATAACGTTGCAGAGTATTTTGTACACCACGAGCAATATCATAATGTTCTTGACCAACAACCAATGGGTCAAGCTGGCGACTGGTTGAATCTAATGGGTCAATCGCAGGGTAAAACCAAGCTCTGCAATCTGTCGAGAAAGTACAACGGTAGCATCTAAATGAGCAAATGTTGTTGCTGGAGATGGATCGGTTAAATCATCCGCAGGTACATATACTGCTTGGATCGAAGTAATCGAACCGGTCTTTAGTTGAGGTAATACGTTCCTGTAACTTACCCATTTCCTCAGCAAGTGTTGGTTGATAACCCACCGCAGATGGCATACGCCCAATAGAGCTGATACTTCAGTACCTGCAAGGGTAAAACGATAGATGTTATCAATGAATAATAATACATCACGACCTTCTTCACGGAATTTTTCAGCCATGGTTAAACCAGTCAACGCAACACGTAAGACGGTTACCTGGTGGCTCATTCATTTGACCATAGACCATAGATACTTTGATTTCAAATCTCAACGTTACAACGCCAGACTCCTGCATTTCATAGTAGAAGTCATTACCTTCACGAGTACGTTCACCAACACCGGCAAATACTGAAAGACCTGAGTGTTGTGTTGCGATGTTATTAATCAATTCCATCATGTTACGGTCTTACCAACACCAGCACCACCAAACAGACCAACTTTACCACCCTTAGCAAATGGGCATAATCAAGTCGATAACTTTAACGCCGGTTTCAAGTAATTCTGTAGACGGACTTAGTTCTGTAAATTTAGGTGCATCACGATGAATAACCATATGTTCGTCAGTTTCAATTCGACCACTTCATCAATCGGTTCACCCAATACGTTCATGATACGACCGAGGGTATTGGTACCAACAGGACTAGAAATTGCTTCACCTGTATTGTTAACTTTCAAACCGCGCTGTAAGCCATCAGTAGACCCAGAGCAATTGTTCTAACAACGCCATCACCCAATTGTTGCTGAACTTCAAGAGTGTATTTACCTTCTCCTTCAACTTTCAACGCATCATAAATTTTCGGTATCGCATCGCTGTGGAAACTCAACGTCCACAACAGCACCAATAATTTGTACGATTTTCCAGAACTCATCGTTTTCGTTCCTCGTGTATTTTTTCTAAATATCTTAATTAAAAATTTTCTTAAACTTATACCGCAGCCGCACCAGCTACAATTTCAGAAAGTCTCCTGAGTAATTGCCGCTTGTCGTGCTTTGTTATAAATCAATTGCTAATTCATCAATAAATCACCTGCATTATCCGATGCAGCTCTTCATCGCTACCATACGTGCAGACATTTCACAGGCAATGTTTTCTACACACCCGTGATACACTTGAGATTCAATATAACGTGTCAATAACTGGTCTAACACTTCTTCGCATCAGGCTCATAAATATAATCCCAGTGATGCTCTATCTTCATCTTCATTGCTTACCTGGAATCAATTGTTCCAGATGTAGGTTCTTGCACATGAGTTACAAACTTATTTGAAACAAGATGTAACTCGATCAATGTGCCTTCTTTAATTGCATCAACATCATCTTTACCGTACCAATCAATTCATCGAGACTGGGTCATCACCATATGCGTACTTGACGCAACAATTTGGCACCAATAGACCAAAGAAACCAGCTGCTTTACTACCAATAACACATAACTCAACTTCCTTGCCTTTCGCCTTCCCATGCTTGCCATTGCTTCAATAACATGCGAAACATATTTGCATTCAAACCACCACATAAACCACGATCTGTAGAAACGACAATATAAACCAACACGTTTAACTTCTCACGTGCAATCAGATAAGGATGTTGTATTCAGGATTAGCATGCGCCAATGCGAAATAACATTACGAATTTTTTCAGCATAAGGACGGAGCTGCATTCATACGATCTTGCGCTTTACGCATTTTACTCGCAGCAACCATTTCCATTGCTTTAGTGATCTTCTGAGTGTTCTTTACACTCGCGATCTTGGTTCGTATTTCTTTTCCACCTGCCATTTATTAGTCCTAGTTGTTTCTTACCAGTACCACTTTCTTTGAATTTGCCAATGGCATCTTTCAAGCCGTTTTCGATTTCATCATTATAATTACCTTCCGCCAATCTTATCCATTAATGCAGATTGTTCGCTCTTCATGTAATCATGGATGCTTCTTCAAAGCACCGATTTTTTCCAGTTCAACATCGTCCATGAAATCATTTTCAACTGCGAAAAGACTGACGCCCATTTCAGCAACATTAAGTGGTGAATATTGTTTCTGTTTCATCAATTCCATTACACGCTGTCCACGCTCTAATTGCTTACGTGTCGCTTCATCAAGATCAGAAGCAAACTGTGCGAAATGCTGCTAATTCACGATACTGCGCTAAGTGCCAAACGAATACCACCACCTAATTTCTTGATGATTTTAGTTTGAGCGGCACCACCAACACGTGATACTGATAAACCAGCGTTAATAGCTGGACGGAAACCAGAGTTAAATAAATCAGTTTCCAGAAGATCTGACCATCGTAATCGAGATTACGTTGGTCGGTACGAATGCAGATACGTCACCGCTTGTGTTTCAATAATAGGTAATGCTGTTAATGAACCGGTTTTACCTTTGACTTCACCGTTAGTGAGTTTCTCTACGTAATCTGCATTAATACGTGAAGCACGTTCTAATAAACGGGAATGAAGATAGAAAACATCACCAGGATAAGCTTCACGACCTGGCGGACGTTTTAACAACAGATGACATTTGACGATAAGCCCAGGCTTGCTTGGTTAAATCATCATAAATAATCAGTGCATCTTCACCCTTATCACGGAAATATTCGCCCATCGAACAACCTGAATAAGGTGCAGCGTACTGCATGGCCGCAGATTCAGAAGCGGTAGCAGCAACAATAATCGTATGTTCCAATGCACCGTGTTCTTCAAGTTTACGATACTACATTAATTGAAGAGCCTTTTGGCCGATAGCAACATAGATACATTTAACACCAGTACCTTTTTGATTAATGATGGCATCGATAGCAACAGCAGTTTTACCTGTTTGGCGGTCACCAATAATTAATTCACGTTGACCACGCCAACTGGCACCATCGCATCGATTGATTTCAAACCTGTTTGAACAGGCTGATCAACTGACTTTCGTGCAATAACACCGGGAGCAATTTCTTCAATTGGAGAGTTTCCGTCGTATTGATTTCGCCTTTACCATCAATCGGATTACCTAGTGCGTCGACAACACGACCCAATAGGCTTCACCAACAGGAACTTCAAGAATACGTTTGGTACATTTAACAACATCGCCTTCAGAGATGTTTTCGTAACTACCTAAGAATTACCGCACCGACAGAATCTCTTTCCAGATTAAGTGCCAAGCCATACGTATTACCCGGGAATTCGATCATCTCCCCCTGCATTACATCGCTTAAGCCATGAATTCTGGCAACACCATCCGCAAGACTAACTACCGTACCTTCGGTACGTGCTTCGGTATCAAGATCCATTGACTGGATTTTCTTTTTAATCAGATCACTAATTTCAGTTGCACTGATAGACATAAGTCTTTCCTCTATTTAATAACTATTGCGCAAATATATTGTTTAATTCTTTTAAACGCCCTCTTAAAGAAGCATCTATAACTGAATCGCCGGCTCGAATGATGACGCCACCAATCAAGTCTATGTCTTCTTCAGTATTAACACTTATCTTCTTTCCGAGTCGTTTGGAAATCGCATCAGAGATAGTATTTACCTGTCCATCATCTAATGTATAAGCAGAGATCACATCAACTTCGCTAATCCCTTCTGCAGCAGCTCGTTTCAGTTCAAACAGTTTAAAAATATCTGCAACAAGGCTAATGCGCTCGGCATCGACCAGTATGCTGACAAAGTTTTTACCTGTTTGACTCAGTTTGTCGCCACAAATATCAACGATAAACAGTGTTAGTTGCTCGCTTGTTAATTTGGGGTTACTAATAACACCATGCATATGGTCATCAGAAACAACCGCACTTAACAATTTCAACATGTCCGACCAATCACTCAACTTCCCTTCTTCAAGAGCTTGTGCGAATGCTGCTTCAGCATAAGGTCTGGCAATTGTTGCTTTTTCTAACATCTAATCGTTCCTGTTGTGATGGCTTATAGCTGCTGACTAACCTTTTCAAGAACATCATTGTGAGCAGCGCGATCAACTTCCTTCATCAGGATTTGTTCGGCACCCGCAATAGCTAAGGCCGCAACTTGCGTCCTCAATTCCTGTCTGGCTTTTTCTTTCTCTTGTTCAATCTCGCTCAGCGCACTGTCTTTGATGCGAGAGGCTTCTGCTTTTGCATCGTCTTTCGCCTCTTCAACTATTTCATCATGACGCTTTTGTGCCTGTGAGATAATTTTTGCTGCCTGCTCTTTGCCTTTTTCTATCTCAACAGCAGATTTTTCCTTCGCTTCTGCAAAGTCTTTTTGACCTTGCTCTGCGGCGGCTAATCCATCTGCAATTCGCGTTTCACGCTCTTCCATTTGCTTTAGCAACATCGGCCAAACAAATTTCATCGTAAACCAAACGAAGATAGCAAAAGTTACAAGCTGACCTAGTAAGGTTGCATTAAAATTCACTTAAATCACCTTTTATATCTGGATGACTATATAAAGCCATAAATAATGATTTATTAACCAGCCTGGAGCGTGGCAATAAAAGGACTCGCCAAGGTAAACCACATTCCGATACCAATACCGATCATGGTTACCGCATCAACAAGGCCTGCAACCAGAAACATCTTACCTTGAAGCATTGGAGCTAATTCAGGTTGACGCGCTGCGCCTTCCAGAAATTTACCGCCCAATAAACCAAAGCCGATTGCTGTACCAAATGCGCCCATACCCAGTACGATTAAGACACCCAATGACGTAAATGCCAAAATAGTTTCCATTTTTTCCTCCAGAGGATTTTACTTAAAAATTAAAATTAGTGATGTTCATGTGCCATTGATAAATAAACAATGGTTAACATCATGAAAACAAACGCTTGTAACAATACGATTAATATATGAAACACTGCCCAAACGAACTGTAACGCGCCACCAAAAAATGTACCCATATAAAATGGTAATGCGGAACCTATTAAAGTGGCGATCAATAAGAAAATCAGTTCTCCCGCGTATAGGTTACCGAATAATCGCAGGGCTAATGAAACCGGCTTAGCTAATAAACCAATGCCTTCTAGAATCAGATTAAAAGGGATCATGTACTTGCCGAATGGTTGTAGCGCAAGTTCACCAACAAAGCCGCCTACACCCTTCATTTTAATACTGTAATAGATAATCAGTATAAATACGCCAAGCGATAAACCAAAAGTGATATTAGGGTCAGTTGTTGGAACAACCTTGAAATAGAGATGTTCATTACCAGTAATGAATTGTGCCATCAGTGGCAACAGGTCAACCGGAACGATATCCATGGTATTCATTAACGTAATCCAGACGAATATCGTCAAGGCTAAAGGTCCTATCAAAGGATTTTTAACGGACATTATATCGTTAACATTTTTGTTAACGAATTCAACAATCATTTCGATTAGATTAGTAAAGCCGCTAGGTGCACCGCTTTGTGATTTTTTCGCAACGCGATGAAATAGAAAACAGAAAACGATACCGAGGAAAATAGACCATCCCATTGTATCAACATTAAGTGACCAGAACCCCATATCAAGGGCTTCCTGAGGACTATGGGCGAACGTCCAGCTAGAATGATCCAGAGTATGACCACCGGCTCTTTCATAGCCTTCAGGTAATTTACCGAATACCAGATTTTGCAAATGATGCTGGAGGTATGAATTCGATGTGAGTTCTGTTCCGGATGCCATTTAAATCATTCTCAAAAATTTTATTTATTGTTTATTTGTCAAAACCGCCAGGCCCGTTAGATTTATCAATAACACGAATCCATAACTAACGAACATTAAACCAATATTCAGTGACTCAACCATCATGATTGAAACTGCAAATATCACGATTGTTGTGACAATCTTTATTGCCTCACCAATAATAAACCAGGCTAATACCTTACCGCCCGAGCTTGCCGTCGATGTCCCTAAAGAGAACATAATAAAAAGGATGTTAGGCACAATGAAAGCCAAACCACCGAAAACTACTGAATAAGTATATTCAATACTGGCAAACGCAAAAAAAAGAAGCCCAACCAGCGTGACCATGGCAGCTTCTACTATCAATAACCTATTTGCAGTGGAGCGAGTTGTTATTATTTGTTCCGTTCCCGCCAATCACTCTACCCCACAATAATCGCGGTCTATTTTAATGGCTAAAATTAATAGCGCCAGTAATAAATCGCTGTTTTTTCATTTCCGCTCTACCCTGAGGGAGGGCAAGTATAAAGACCCATTGGACAATGATCAATCGTTGCACTGCAACAATCTTTAAAATTTAAAGGCTTTATTACCCTATTTTGGGCATGAAAGCGCACCTCAATAGAAAAACATTGCCAAATAATCAGAGTCATAATCTTCATGCTTGTGCACATACTTTGCGTGCTTATTATTACTAAATAATATCTTCTATTTAACCGCTATAATATAAATAGTGCACTTATGGATGAGAAATAATAATAATTCTTGAGATAAAATAATAAACGATGGATATAAATTCATTTAAGACAATTCTAATTATTGATGATAACCCATCAAATCTTAAGCTGTTACATGAATTACTGAGTCATCATGGTTACCGTGTGCGCGTTGCCGACTCTCCTGTATTGGGGCTTGAGTCTGCTATAAGCACTCCTCCCGATTTAATCCTGCTGGATATTAAAATGCCAGAGATGGATGGCTACGAAGTTTGTCAAAAACTGCAAAAAAACAAAGCTACTGCTTCAACACCTATCATTTTCATTAGCGCCTCCGCCTGTACGTCGTCAAAACCTTTTGGACAGGTAGCGGTTTGATTTAAGAGACACATTAGTTCATCAATAGGTTATGTGCTTCACTTGTTGTTTATCGTAATGCATTTGTCGTCTCATCGCTAACGTGTTTTGTTTGATTAGCTCTCGTTGACTTAGTATTTCTTCGCCACGCCCATAAAAGACATCAGCCGGTGTCAGGTTATCAAGTGATTCATGATAACGCTCATGGTTGTAATAACTCACAAAACGCTGCAACTGTTCCTCCAGTTCCCCGGGGAAATAATAGTGGTGAAGTAATATCTGATTCTTCATTGAACGATGCCAGCGCTCTATCTTGCCTTGTGTTTGTGGATGATAAGGTCGACCTCGAGTGTGCGTCATACCGTTTTCTTCAAGGTAATCGGCTAATTCACCGGAGATATAACACGGGCCATTGTCACTGAGTAAACGCGGTTTATGATTTACCTTTACTGTATCAAGTCCCGTAAAGCGTAAGGCGTCATCCAGCGTATCAGAGACATCACGGCTACTCATGCCCGTACATAAACGCCAGGCAATAATGTAACGTGAGTAATCATCTAATACCGTGGATAAGTAATACCAACCCCAACCGATAATCTTGAAATAGGTAAAATCCGTTTGCCACATCTCATTCACGCGCGTAGTGGGCTGTTGAAACTTATCACTGGCCTCCATCAGGATATAGGCCGGACTGGTAATTAAGTCTTGTTCTTTCAGCAGCCTGTACACCGTGGATTCTGAGACGAAGTAAGCCTTGTTGTCAGTGTAATTTACGGCTAACTCTCGTGGAGACAAATCAGGCTTCTCTAAGGCTAACTCAATAACGGCTTCACAGTGGTCTTCGGTGATTTTATTCCATACCGCATGGGGAATCGGCTTCTTGTCTTCCAAGCCATCAACGCCATTCTCTTCATAACGTTTGAGCCAGTTGTAAAAAGTGGACTTATGAATGTCCAGCCGAGTCAGCGTTTGTCGAACCGACAGATCTGAGTTCTGTACCAGTTGAATAATCTCGACTTTATCCGATGCTAAGTACCTCATATATCGTCCTCCCCATCCCCGAGCACGCTTTTTTTAAGCAGCCGATTCTCCATGACTACTTCGCCTAAGGTTTCTTTCAGCGCAGATGTTTCAGCACGCAGTTCTTTGACTTCATCTGAGGTCGCTTCACGTACGATATCGCCTGATAAACGTTTCTTACCTGCCTCCAGAAAGTCTTTCGACCAACGGTAGTAAACATTTGGGTTTAGTCCTTCCTTGCGACATAGCTCAGCGATGCTTTCTTCGCCACGTAAGCCTTCAAGTACGATACGAATTTTTTCTTCTGCTGAATATTTTTTACGGGTGCGTCGACGAATATCGCGCACAGTATGTTCTACACTTCTTTTACTTGTCATCATCGTTTCCTCTTGGGTTAACGATGAACTAAAACTATCTCTTAGAGAATCAGGCTAGTTGGTCCACATGGTGCTGACGGGGTACAATGAGTCCACCGCTCGTATCCGTGAACTGCCCGGTGGAGGTACAGTGAAGATCGTCGCTCTCACCACTAGTGCCTTCAAAGAACAGCGCCCGAAGATTCTGGCCGCAGGTTGTGACGACGTTCTGCTTAAACCCTACAAAGAGACCGAGATACTTACTGTAATAGAAAAGTTGCTCGACTTACGTTATGTCTATCAAGAAACTGAAAACTTACAAAAGCAACCGGCTGAAACAAAACTTGTTCTCGAGGATTTACAGGGTTTACCTGATGAGTGGTTAGATAACTTTTTAACCACCGTTCGCCTGGGTGATACCGAAATAATGCGCGACCTCACCAACACATTAGACGAGGAATTTGCAGAGACGAAAACCAAATTGAATTACTGCGTCAAGGAAATCCAGTTGCAATACTTGATCAGACTGCTCGAAGAAAAAACAGGAACGACGAAGAAAGTGTGATCACACCATCACTTGATGTGCTTTAAGATCCCGTCCAGTTCATCAAGTGAATGATAATTAATTTGTAATACCCCTCTTCCCTTGGTCTGTTGTTTGATTGTTACTTTTGCACCCATTTTTTCGGACAAATCATTTTCAAGGCTTTGTATATTCGGGTCTTTACTAGCTTGCTTAGCCTTTCCTTGCTTACTGTCACCCAACAGTTGTTGGACCAACTTCTCAGTTGCCCGAACAGATAGTCCTTGTTTGATTATTGTCTCAGCAGCACTCACCTGTTCGCTCAGAGGTAAGGCTAATAGTGCACGTGCATGACCCATGTCGATCTGACGTGTTTCGACCAAGTGTTTAACTTTAGTATTCAGTTCTAACAAACGTAATAAGTTTGTTACTCCTGAACGTGAGCGACCTACTGCCTCGGCAATGGTATCGTGCGTCATGTCGAACTCTTCAATCAAGCGTGCCAATGCCTCAGCTTCTTCCAACGGATTCAGATCTTCGCGCTGGATGTTTTCTATTAAAGCAATGCACATTACCGTTTTATCCGGCACGTCTTTAATTACAACAGGAACATCTTCTAGACCGGCTAATTGAGCTGCACGCCAGCGACGTTCACCGGCAATAATTTCAAATTTTTTCGAGCGTGGCATGGCGCGCACGACTATTGGTTGGACAACACCTTGTGCACTTATAGAATCAGCGAGTTCTTGCAAAGCGTCTTTATTAAAATCTTTTCTTGGCTGATATTGTCCACGCTGCAACAGATCAACTGCTAATGTTTTTAAGGAATCACTATTACTATTTTTTGATACTCTTTCAGTAGGATTACCGAGTAATGCATCCAGACCTTTACCCAAGCCGCGTTTCTTTACCAATTTATTATTTCCTTAATTCTTTATGTCGAAGTGATAGTTTCATGCCGCTAGACCTTCGCGCCTTAACATTTCACCGGCCAACGCCAAGTAGGCGACAGCACCGCTAGATGACTTATCATAGGTAAGCGCGGCAAGGCCATGGCTCGGGGCTTCAGCCAACCTGACATTCCGTGGGATAATAGTACGATAAACCTGTTCGCCAAAATGTTCTAATAACTGCGCCGATACTTGTGTAGCAAGATTGTTGCGCGGGTCGTACATGGTTCGTAACAAACCTTCAATCTTTAACTCAGGGTTTAAGTACTTCCTAATCTTATCGATAGTCTCAAGTAACGCTGTTAATCCTTCAAGTGCATAATATTCACATTGCATCGGAATCATAATTGAGTTTGCAGCAACCAATGCATTGACCGTCAACATATTTAAAGATGGCGGACAATCTATAAAAATAAAATCATAATCTTCCTGGATCGGTTCCAGCGCATTGCGTAATCTGATTTCTCTGGCCATCTCATCCAACAACGCTACTTCAGCTCCAGTCAGGTCAGAATTCGTTGGGATTAAGTCATATTGGCCTTCTGGAGATTTGACGATGACTTCTTCTGCCGTTTTATCATTCATCAACAAATCGTAACTGGAGATATCCAGTTCTTGTTTATTAATACCACTGCCCATGGTGGCATTGCCTTGTGGATCAAGATCAACTAACAAGACTTTACGTTTGGCAGCCGCCAATGATGCCGCAAGATTAACGCCCGTGGTCGTTTTACCTACGCCGCCTTTTTGGTTTGCTATTGCAATGATTCTGGACATTAAATTCGTATTTTACCGTGATATCTGATTATTTTTGGTGGATCTACTTTAACATACTGAATCTCAGCCGCCATAAGCTAAAACTTACGCTGTTCGCCTGATTTGAACCAGTTTTGCCGAGGCGTCATTTCCTGAAAGCGCTAAGTCATTAAGCTTAATCAGAAATTCATGGTTCCCTAGCTCATCAATCTCAATATCCACCTGCTTCCCTTTCATGGCCAACAACTGATTCTCTGTTGTCAATAAGTGCTGAGTTTGTTCTAACATCCGCACCAGAGGTGCAAAGGCACGACAAATTATTGTGTCGAAATCATTCGCCGGTTTAAACGCTTCAATACGGCCATGAACCAGTTCGACATTATTAATCTTAAGATCAGCGACAACGTGCCTGAGAAAAACGAATCTTTTTTTGATTGCTATCCAGTAATGTCCAGTGTTTCTCTGGCTGTGCCAGTGCCAATATCATCCCTGGCAAACCAGCGCCGGTACCGATATCCAGACAGTGCTCGCCTTCAACAAACGAATGTACAGTTAAAGAATCCAGAATATGACGCTTTAACATTGCTTCCGGTTCTTTCACCGCTGTCAGGTTATAGGCAGTATTCCACTTCGCGAGTAATTCGATATATCTCAGATAGGCAGTGCAAAGTGCTTGCTCGGCCTGAATGTCTAGCCTTTCAAGGCCTGCTTGTAGTTCTTTCAACATTCAGAGTGGCCAAAGGCTCAGGCACTTTGTTGCAATAACATGGATTGCTTCTTCAGGTGGATTCGTAATAAAGAAATAGCCGCAGGTGTTATACCCTGGATACGAGAAGCCTGCCCTAAGTTAATTGGTCGATGTTTAGATAATTTTTCAATGACCTCGGACGATAAGCCTCTAACCTCCTGGTAATCAATTTCAGCAGGTAATTCAGATTCCTCATGACGCCGATTACGATCGATTTCTTCTTCTTGCCGTTGAATATAACCGGAATACTTCACTTGTATCTCTACTTGTTCTGTTACCTTGGGATCAATCCCATCAACAGCAATATTTGGCAACTTGGCAATGTCAGGATAAGTAACCTCTGGTCTTTTCAACAGCTGTAACAGGTTTATATCTTTACGCAATGATTGACCAAGTAGACGCTCGGTGTCTTCAAGTGAAAGCGCTGGTGAACCCACCCAGATTTTTTCCAGTCGCGCTGATTCTTCTGTAATCGCATGCCGTTTATCAGAAAATAGTCTCCAACGATTGTCATCAACAAGTCCTAACTCATGCGCCTTTTCTGTTAAACGTAGATCGGCATTATCTTCGCGTAGCATCAGTCGATATTCAGCACGACTGGTAAACATCCGATAGGGTTCGGTCGTGCCCATGGTGATCAAATCGTCAACTAACACACCGAGATAAGCCTCATCACGACGTGGAAACCACGGTTCTTTATCTTGTGTTTGGAGCGCTGCATTTAAACCGGCTAATAAGCCTTGCGCTGCAGCTTCTTCATACCCGGTCGTGCCATTGATCTGCCCGGCAAAAAATAAACCTTTAATAAAACGTGTCTCTAACCAGGGAGACAATTCACGTGGGTCAAAGAAATCATATTCAATTGCATAACCCGGACGAGTGATATGCGCATTTTCAAAACCTTTTATCGAACGAACCAAACCTATTTGCGCGTCGTAAGGTAATGATGTCGAGATACCATTTGGATAGACTTCATTGCTAGTCAAACCTTCCGGTTCAATGAAGATTTGGTGTGCATCTTTATCGGCAAATCGCATCACCTTGTCTTCAACAGAAGGACAATAGCGTGGTCCGGTACCTTCAATATTGCCGTTATACATCGGTGAACGATCCAAAGCACCGCGAATAATGTCGTGAGTTTGTTCGTTGGTATAAGTGATATGACAAGACACCTGCTCTGGGTGTTGGTCGGCATTACCAATATAAGAAAAGACAGGCACGGGATCATCGCCCGGTTGTGCTTGCAACTGACTGTAGTCGATCGTCTTGCCATCGATACGCGGTGGTGTGCCGGTCTTCAACCGTCCAACATTAAAAGGTAATTCACGCAAACGATCCGCCAAGGCAATTGACGGTGGGTCACCTGCCCTGCCACCCGCATGATTGCTATCACCAATATGGATCTTGCCACCTAAAAACGTACCTACTGTCAGCACCACAGTTGGCGCCATAAACTTCAACCCGGCCTGAGTAATAACACCACGAACCTGCTCACCTTCAACTATGAGGTCATCGACTGCTTGTTGGAAGATAAATAGATTTTCCTGATTTTCGAGTGCCGGTCGAACAACCTGTCTATATAAAGAACGATCTATCTGTGCGCGCGTTGCCCGTACAGCCGGCCCTTTACGAGAATTCAAAATACGAAATTGGATGCCGCTTTTGTCAGCTGCGGCAGCCATCAAGCCTCCCATTGCATCAATCTCTTTAACCAAGTGACCCTTGCCAATACCACCTATCGCCGGATTGCATGACATCTGCCCGAGTGTTTCCATACTATGCGTCAGTAATAGAGTGCGCGCGCCCATCCGAGCAGCCGCCATGGCAGCTTCAGTGCCAGCATGACCACCACCAACAATGATGACGTCATACCGTTGCCCATTATTATCGGACGGCACATTGAAAGATTGAGAATATGTAGACATAAGGGCGCTTATTGTAGCGATTGCCTACAATAATGTAAGTCTAGCTAGGTAAATAATTGGCCTTAGAAGGCATCCTGCATGAATTGAGGGAGAGCTGAACAAGCTTTATGGATGTCAGCGTTGTAATACTTGGTACCAAATGGCTTGTGCCTTGACATCTGCTCGCGAAAATCACCGAACTTCTGTCCTTTGCGCGCCATAGTTGCAGTCCACCACCCAGATGGGTAGGTTGTGACCGGAAATTGAATCGTCTGAATTTCAGCATAATCAGCTTTCTGCATCTCAGTCCGCAAGTCAGTGATGGTTTGTAGCTCTAATAATGGCGATTCACTTTGTGCGACGACAATTCCGCCTTCACGCATGTACCCCGTCAGCACCATGTGGACCAACTAGCCTGATTGTCTAAGAGATAGTTTTAGTTCATCGTTAACCCAAGAGGAAACGATGATGACAAGTAAAAGAAGTGTAGAACATACTGTGCGCGATATTCGTCGACGCACCCGTAAAAAATATTCAGCAGAAGAAAAAATTCGTATCGTACTTGAAGGCTTACGTGGCGAAGAAAGCATCGCTGAGCTATGTCGCAAGGAAGGACTAAACCCAAATGTTTACTACCGTTGGTCGAAAGACTTTCTGGAGGCAGGTAAGAAACGTTTATCAGGCGATATCGTACGTGAAGCGACCTCAGATGAAGTCAAAAACTGCGTGCTGAAACATCTGCGCTGAAAGAAACCTTAGGCGAAGTAGTCATGGAGAATCGGCTGCTTAAAAAAAGCGTGCTCGGGGATGGGGAGGACGATATATGAGGTACTTAGCATCGGATAAAGTCGAGATTATTCAACTGGTACAGAACTCAGATCTGTCGGTTCGACAAACGCTGACTCGGCTGGACATTCATAAGTCCACTTTTTACAACTGGCTCAAACGTTATGAAGAGAATGGCGTTGATGGCTTGGAAGACAAGAAGCCGATTCCCCATGCGGTATGGAATAAAATCACCGAAGACCACTGTGAAGCCGTTATTGAGTTAGCCTTAGAGAAGCCTGATTTGTCTCCACGAGAGTTAGCCGTAAATTACACTGACAACAAGGCTTACTTCGTCTCAGAATCCACGGTGTACAGGCTGCTGAAAGAACAAGACTTAATTACCAGTCCGGCCTATATCCTGATGGAGGCCAGTGATAAGTTTCAACAGCCCACTACGCGCGTGAATGAGATGTGGCAAACGGATTTTACCTATTTCAAGATTATCGGTTGGGGTTGGTATTACTTATCCACGGTATTAGATGATTACTCACGTTACATTATTGCCTGGCGTTTATGTACGGGCATGAGTAGCCGTGATGTCTCTGATACGCTGGATGACGCCTTACGCTTTACGGGACTTGATACAGTAAAGGTAAATCATAAACCGCGTTTACTCAGTGACAATGGCCCGTGTTATATCTCCGGTGAATTAGCCGATTACCTTGAAGAAAACGGTATGACGCACACTCGAGGTCGACCTTATCATCCACAAACACAAGGCAAGATAGAGCGCTGGCATCGTTCAATGAAGAATCAGATATTACTTCACCACTATTATTTCCCCGGGGAACTGGAGGAACAGTTGCAGCGTTTTGTGAGTTATTACAACCATGAGCGTTATCATGAATCACTTGATAACCTGACACCGGCTGATGTCTTTTATGGGCGTGGCGAAGAAATACTAAGTCAACGAGAGCTAATCAAACAAAACACGTTAGCGATGAGACGACAAATGCATTACGATAAACAACAAGTGAAGCACATAACCTATTGATGAACTAATGTGTCTCTTAAATCAAACCGCTACCTGTCCAAAAGGTTTTGACGACGTACACGTGACAGTTCGAATGTTTCGAGGCATTTACCCATAAACAGATCAAACGCAGCATCAAATCCTTTAAAGGTTTTTGCCTGCTTAAACGTAAGTAAAACTGCCGTATCTTCGGCGCGATTGGCGATACCATCCTGAAGACTCAGTATCTTTAATAGCTTGGTACGATCCACCGGCATAAACAATCCGCGCGGCAAACTATTACGTATCTCGTGTTTGATTTGATCCGCCTGGTGTTCCAATTTTGATACGTCCAAGGCGATGGATTCAACTTTCTTACTATCGCCTTGCCGATATATTTCTATGATTACCGGGATTTGCTCTACACATTCGACAACTTTTTCCATGTGCATTTGCAAGGGTACAAAGGGTGATCGACCAAAAACACTAATGATATTGCGCATAAACATTTCCTCTTGATATTGACGATTGAAATGTCATCAAATGACCTATTTCTATTGTCTAATTTAATTGTGGTTGCTTACGACTGATTGATATTGATTTATATCAAAAATAGCTCAATAAAACGTTGTTATGATGAAAATAATTTAGATTAATGGCTTCATTCTCGTGTTTCCGAAGGAATAAATCAGGATTTTTACCACCTGCACCCATACAGGCGCATCAAAGAAACGCGATTTTATTCACCAGTAATATTATTACTCAATAACATAACGCACACTCGAATTTAGTTTTTAACTATCAATCCTTCAGCGTATCTCGTTTATGCTCCAAAGGGTTTCATATGTATTTAATAATTTGACGAAAACTTATTCATTAAAATAAATTAACAATTTATTATAGAATCCTAATGTTATTTATTAAGACTTTAGATATTCGTCTTTGAGCTTCGCATAGTGTTTTGCTGAGTACTCAAGAAAGGAACGTTCTTTTTCATTTAACTCACGCACACGCTTAACCGGGCTGCCGACATACAAATAACCTGATTCAAGTTGTTTACCAGGAGGGACCAGACTGCCTGCACCGACAATCACGTAGTCACCTAAGACAGCACCGTCCATTACCGTGGCTGACATACCAACCAAACACATATTGCCAACTGTACACGCATGCAGGATCGCTTTATGGCCGACTGTAACATCATCACCAACCACGAGAGGATATCCGGGAAAGAATTCGCTGGCATGTGATTCATGCAGAATAGAACCATCCTGGATATTCGTGCGCGCACCAATAGTGATTGAATTTACATCACCACGAACCACTGACATAGGCCAGACTGAACTGTCTTCACCTATTGTCACATCGCCGATAACGACTGCTGATTCATCAACATAAGCTGTTGCATGAATATCGGGGGTTTTATCTTTATAGGTACGGATCGTCATCTCATTATTCTCTTAATCTGATTTTAACTTGAAGCTTTATTCTTCATCTTCATGATGCGTTTGTCGAGTCGCAATGAAAAGTAGCAGGGGAAATATGAGATAGCTACCGAATTAAATCGATAGCGTTTTCTAAACCAGGTAAAAAAGAAAATACTTGTTGCTGACTTTTATGTACCCCGTCAGCACCATGTGGACCAACTAGCCTGATTGTCTAAGAGATAGTTTTAGTTCATCGTTAACCCAAGAGGAAACGATGATGACAAGTAAAAGAAGTGTAGAACATACTGTGCGCGATATTCGTCGACGCACCCGTAAAAAATATTCAGCAGAAGAAAAAATTCGTATCGTACTTGAAGGCTTACGTGGCGAAGAAAGCATCGCTGAGCTATGTCGCAAGGAAGGACTAAACCCAAATGTTTACTACCGTTGGTCGAAAGACTTTCTGGAGGCAGGTAAGTGTACCCCGTCAGCACCATGTGGACCAACTAGCCTGATTGTCTAAGAGATAGTTTTAGTTCATCGTTAACCCAAGAGGAAACGATGATGACAAGTAAAAGAAGTGTAGAACATACTGTGCGCGATATTCGTCGACGCACCCGTAAAAAATATTCAGCAGAAGAAAAAATTCGTATCGTACTTGAAGGCTTACGTGGCGAAGAAAGCATCGCTGAGCTATGTCGCAAGGAAGGACTAAACCCAAATGTTTACTACCGTTGGTCGAAAGACTTTCTGGAGGCAGGTAAGAAACGTTTATCAGGCGATATCGTACGTGAAGCGACCTCAGATGAAGTCAAAGAACTGCGTGCTGAAACATCTGCGCTGAAAGAAACCTTAGGCGAAGTAGTCATGGAGAATCGGCTGCTTAAAAAAAGCGTGCTCGGGGATGGGGAGGACGATATATGAGGTACTTAGCATCGGATAAAGTCGAGATTATTCAACTGGTACAGAACTCAGATCTGTCGGTTCGACAAACGCTGACTCGGCTGGACATTCATAAGTCCACTTTTTACAACTGGCTCAAACGTTATGAAGAGAATGGCGTTGATGGCTTGGAAGACAAGAAGCCGATTCCCCATGCGGTATGGAATAAAATCACCGAAGACCACTGTGAAGCCGTTATTGAGTTAGCCTTAGAGAAGCCTGATTTGTCTCCACGAGAGTTAGCCGTAAATTACACTGACAACAAGGCTTACTTCGTCTCAGAATCCACGGTGTACAGGCTGCTGAAAGAACAAGACTTAATTACCAGTCCGGCCTATATCCTGATGGAGGCCAGTGATAAGTTTCAACAGCCCACTACGCGCGTGAATGAGATGTGGCAAACGGATTTTACCTATTTCAAGATTATCGGTTGGGGTTGGTATTACTTATCCACGGTATTAGATGATTACTCACGTTACATTATTGCCTGGCGTTTATGTACGGGCATGAGTAGCCGTGATGTCTCTGATACGCTGGATGACGCCTTACGCTTTACGGGACTTGATACAGTAAAGGTAAATCATAAACCGCGTTTACTCAGTGACAATGGCCCGTGTTATATCTCCGGTGAATTAGCCGATTACCTTGAAGAAAACGGTATGACGCACACTCGAGGTCGACCTTATCATCCACAAACACAAGGCAAGATAGAGCGCTGGCATCGTTCAATGAAGAATCAGATATTACTTCACCACTATTATTTCCCCGGGGAACTGGAGGAACAGTTGCAGCGTTTTGTGAGTTATTACAACCATGAGCGTTATCATGAATCACTTGATAACCTGACACCGGCTGATGTCTTTTATGGGCGTGGCGAAGAAATACTAAGTCAACGAGAGCTAATCAAACAAAACACGTTAGCGATGAGACGACAAATGCATTACGATAAACAACAAGTGAAGCACATAACCTATTGATGAACTAATGTGTCTCTTAAATCAAACCGCTACCTGTCCAAAAGGTTTTGACGACGTACACTATCCTTAATGTATCGAGTCGTTCTGAAGCGATGTTAGTCGCACAAAAACAAAAGCTGATTCGACTTAACTCATGAGTAATATTTTATGAGGCTGTTACCGCGCTTTCGTGAAGAACGAATTCTGCGCGAAGAAGTTAAACTTGTTTATCAAAATTACCTTACCGGCATTCTCGGTTATTATTTTGCAACAGTTATTAGCACGATCATATTGCATCAAGTTTCCCATGCTGAGGGTATTTTTTATTGGCTTACTGCCAGTACGTTTGCTTGTTTCATTATCCTGTTTCGTTATTGGAGCATAAAAGACAAGGAAACTATTGCTAAAACAGAAGCCATTGCACAAGTATGCTCATTGTTCAGTTTGGGAATTATCTGGTCAGTGTTGCCAATAGTCTTTTTTGATGGCGATAGCACCATCGTCATGATCGTGATTACCGGCATAACTGCCGGTGTTGCCGCTGCGGCATTAGGCATGCAATCTCCTTGTTTACCTATCTTCCTTGCCTACGCTTACACTAGTCTTCCTGCGTTAGCTTTAGGTTTTTTCTTATTAGGTGGCACCGCGTATACCGGAATGGGTATTGCTTCGATTGTTTATCTTGGTGTACTGACACATTTTGCTATTAACCTAGAAAAAATGATTAAAGATTCGATTGAACTACGTTTTGAAAATCTTGAACTGATTGAACAGTTACAAGACGCTGTTACAGAAACCGAAGAAGCCAACCGCACCAAGTCAGTATTTCTTGCCTCAGCCAGCCATGATTTACGCCAACCCTTACATGCCATGGGTTTATTTATCGAAACATTAAACAGCACCAAGCTCGATGCTTATCAACAAAGTGTCATATCACATATTGAAACAGCTTCGGAAGCAACGCGCGAAATGTTGAATACCCTACTCGACTTTTCTAAGCTGGATGCTGGAGTAATTGAACCTCAACCACGTCCGTTTCGTGTGCAAACCTTATTTAATAAACTTGAAAAAGAATTGGGCGCCAGCGCTGATAATAAAAATATTGTTTATCGGACACGCGAAACAACGGCTGCAGCCTATGCTGACATGTCTCTCGTTGAATTGATTTTACGTAACTTGATCACCAATGCGGTTCGTTACACGGAAACAGGCGGCTTGTTAATCGCTTGTCGCCAGAGAGAAAATCAAAAACTCGTTATTGAAGTGTGGGATACCGGTATTGGTATACCAAAAGAAGAACGAACAAATATTTTTCGTGAGTTTCATCAGTTGGGTAATCCCGAACGCGATCGTCAAAAGGGTTTTGGTTTAGGTCTCCCCATAGCTAAGGGTTTAAGCGATACGATGGATTTAAAATTATCGCTTAACTCAAAACCCAGTTCAGGTACGGTGTTCCGTCTGTATTTACCTGAAGCAGAGATTTCTGTTGTTGAAGACATTCCCTCAGACCAACCACCCAATCGTTTCGATGGCAAACAAGTCTTGATTATTGATGATGATGAAAGCGTGCGCCTGGGGATGCGTGAGTTGTTGTTATCCTGGGGTTGTGATTGCTTGATCGCTGAATCGGCCGATGAAGCATTGGCATTAACGAATGGCAAAGCACCGGACTTATTGATCGTCGATTATCGTTTGCGCGAAGAAAAAACGGGACGTGAAGCGATTGAATTATTTCGCAATAAACTGGATACAAACTTGCCAGCGATTATTATTACCGGGGATACCGCGGCTGACCGATTACGAGAAGCACAAACGAGCGATGCGCTATTGCTACACAAACCCGTTTCAAGTTTGGAATTACAAAGAACGATGGCGAGCTTGTTGGAAAAGACATAACCCTTCTATCAATATAGAAGGGTTAATAGATTTATAACGATTACCTTCCCTTGATTATTTAACCTTACTTCCTTATTTACCTAGCGGCATCTTAATAAGGTTGCCTGGCCCAAGGACATCATCCCCGCGAGCTAGCAGATAGGCATAAAGATTATCCAGATTATCCATGACACGCTTATTCGTTTTATGCGGTCTCATCATTGTGCCGGACTTACCATTTGTCACGATGTTGACAAAGTCTGCTTTGCTTAGTTTTGTCGTTACACTTTGACCTAGATTAGGGCCAACAGCACCGATACCACCTTTACCATGACAAGCACCACAACCGCCACCATTGTAGGTTTTCCAACCTTCCATAGCATTGGCGCTGATTTTGCCATCAACAACTTGATAAGGTTTACCATCGGAAGTGTCGGTCGCCGTTGTACTAGCATCAGCTGTGGCCGTAATTTTCGCAGCAGCTTTTGCTTCAGCCATCTTTGCTTCGGCAGCAGCTTTTGCTTCAGCCATCTTTGCTTCTGCAGCAGCCTTTGCTTCAGCAATTACACCTTGTGTCGCTTCATCAGTCGCGTTTGCGTCAGGTGTTTCCGTATAAGGCCAATTCTCGTAGATCTCGTCTTGATAGACGACTTGATTTGGCAAAAACGTAATCTCCGTTTCTGTCTCTGCGGATGCTTCCTCAACAACTTCTACAACGGATAGATCTGGCGTTACAGCCGGTAGCTGAACCGCCGTTTCTTCCATAGCAGGCGCTGTCACTTTTTCCTTAGGTGCATCATTGTCACCACAGGCCAGCAAAGTGCTGGCACAGAAGAGTACTAATAAACTACTTTTTAACAATCTAAACATCCTTACAAAAACTCCAAATCTTTACTATTTAGTTATAAGGCCAGCCAGCATACATTTCATCTTGATAAATAACGCCTTCAGCTTTTTCAATATTCAAAGATGAGAAAATATCATCACCACCTGATGCAGGTGCTGCTGGTGCTGCAGCTGGTGCGGCTGCAGAATCATCCGCAGCTGGCATAGCTTTATCATCATCACCACAGGCGGTTAAACCTAGACCCAATATCATTCCCAAACTTATATTTCTAATAACAGAAAACATAGTTCCACTCCCCTTTTATTTATATGTGTTACACCTTATATACTATAGACATTGTGAGATAAAATAAAACTATGCAAAAATCCTTTTTTGATCAATATCTCAATAATTTAGAACATCTCGCAATTATATATTTATGAATAAAGAAATAACTGAGTCTTATTGTTCAGAAAAATGGGAATCATCTATTATTCCTGAACTGATTGAATATATCCGCATACCCAATAAATCACCCGCATTTGATCCCGATTGGTTAAGAAATGGTCATATGGATCAAGTAGTTAATCAGTTTGTCAGCTGGAGTAAAAATCAAAATATTAGCGGTCTGTCGCTAGAAGTAGTGCAGCTTCCAAACCGAACGCCTCTCATTTATATGGAGATAGCCGGTGATAGTGATAATACCGTCCTACTCTATGGTCACTTAGATAAGCAACCTGAGATGTCGGGATGGCGAGACGGACTTGGTCCTTGGAAACCCGTTTTGGAAGGTGACAAACTCTTTGGTCGTGGTGGCGCTGACGATGGCTATGCCATTTTTGCCTCTTTACTCGCCATCAAAGCATTGCAGAAACAAGGTCTGCCTCACGCGCGCTGTGTTGTCATCATTGAGGCTTGTGAAGAGAGTGGCAGCTATGATCTACCCTTTTATATTGATCACCTTTCTAATCGTATCGGCACACCTGATCTAATCGTTTGTCTCGACTCTGGATGTGGTAATTATGAGCAATTATGGTCTACGACTTCGCTACGTGGATTGATAGGCGGGACATTAACTGTTGCTGTCTTGGATGAAGGTATTCATTCGGGCGATGCCAGCGGCATTGTGCCTTCCAGTTTTCGCATTCTTCGACAATTGCTGGATCGACTTGAAGATCCTACAACCGGGAAAATACTTACCGAAGAATTTTATACAGAGATTCCTGAGAAGCGAATGGAGCAGGCAAAACGCGCTGCGGAGATGATGGGCGAAAACATTTACACGCGTTTTCCTATGAAACAAGATATGCGCCCGGCGCATGAAGATCCGGTTGAGTTGATACTGAATCGAAGCTGGCGTCCTGCATTATCTTATATCGGTGCGGCTGGTCTGCCTGATATTGAATCAGCCGGGAATGTAATGCGTCCTGCAACGTCTATAAAACTGTCAATGCGGCTACCACCCACTTGTGATGCTGAAGTTGCAGTTAAAAAACTTGAAGAGCTTTTAGTAGCAGATCCGCCCTATGGTTCTAAAATCAGTTTTGAACCCGACTGGGCTGCTAGCGGCTGGATGGCTCCTGAAGTTGCACCTTGGTTGGAGCAAGCAATGGATGAGGCATCGCTAAACTATTTTGACAAACCCGCGGTTCATATGGGTGAAGGTTGGTCGATTCCATTCATGGGAATGCTCGGTGAAATATTTCCGGACGCGCAATTCTTGATTACTGGCGTGCTTGGTCCAGGTTCTAATGCACATGGCCCGAATGAGTTCCTGCATATACCAACTGCAAAAAGATTAACCTGTTGCGTAGCAGAGGTCATTGCAAAACATTTCGAACATTGTAACTGAGGCACTGGCAATTGCTCGACAATATGTTCCTGACATAGTCTAACACCTACATTCATGTAGGCGTCCTGCATCGCGTAAAGCGCCTACTGTTGGTGCCAGTATTTCCGCCTTCCATGGCGGTCATGTATAAAGAGAAACTAATTATTGGAGTATGAAATGAGGTCAGGTGTTATTGGTTTAGGTGCTATGGGTGCAAATATGGCCAGAAATCTTGCTAGCGCAGGTCATTTAATCACTGTTTATAACCGAACATTATCGACAGCGGAATCTATAGCGAAGGAATGCGGCTGTTCAATCTCACTGTCACCTTCCTATTTAGCAAAAGAATGTGAGCTTATTATTGTATGCGTTTCGCGCGATGAAGATGTGTTGGAGATGATTAATACAATAAAGGCTGACACTAATGCAGGCACTATTGTTGTTGATACCTCAACAGTGAGCTCGGATACAGCTAAACGGGCTGCGGCATTATTGCAGGAATGTGATGCCCATTTTCTTGATTGTCCTGTTTCCGGTGGTGTTGAAGGCGCAAAGAATGGCACCTTGGCAATGATGGTGGGAGGTGATGAAGCCATTTTAGAGAAAGCACGTCCCACACTTGATTCCATAGCAGGTAATATTGTTTATATAGGTACAACCGGATCAGGTCAGGCTACAAAAGCCGTAAATCAAATTATGGCCGCAGGGATTAATCAAGCAGTGACTGAAGCGCTGGCATTTGGTCAGGCGATGGATTTACCTATGGATAAGGTGGTCGACATCGTCTCAACGGGCGCGGCTGGCAACTGGTTTTTAGAACATCGTGGCAAAACTATGCTGGCAGGAACATACAAACCGGGGTTTAAACTGGCATTGCATCATAAAGACCTTTCAATTTGTCAGTCCATGACAAAATCAATCAGTGATAATGCCCTGCCCATCATCGAGATGACTCTATTACATTACCAACGTCTGATGGATGAAGGTTTTGGTGACGAAGATATTTCAGCGTTGTTTCGGCTTAAACAGAAAAATTTAAAATGATTTTTTAAGAACTCTTGATTTTTTTTGAACTGACAATATATCTTATGTGTCTACACGAATAGTTTGACGAAAGGCTATATTTATGCAGAATGTCCCGTCTTGCAGAGATAAGCTATTGAGAACCGTAGCAGGGTAAGCTGTATAAAATCAACTGCAAGCTGAATATATAGCTGCAATAGTGATATATATAAGAATAATTTGAAGTATAAAGAAGGTGTCTGAGAAAATAATCATGCCTGTAACGATAAAAGTAAAATCGTTGACGAAGTCATTCGGTCCGATACATGCGGTACGCGGAGTCTCGTTTGACGTACATCATGGTGAAGTTCTAGGTTTTCTTGGCCCTAATGGCGCCGGCAAATCTACAACCATGAAAATGATCACCGGCTTTCTCGAGCCTACCAGCGGCACGGTTGAGGTAAATGGCTTTGATGTACAGGAGAATCCTATAGACGTTAAACGATCTATAGGCTATCTGCCTGAAGGCGCGCCAGCTTATGGTGAGATGACCGTCAAAAGTTTTCTCAACTTTATTGCCGATGTTCGACAATTAACAGGTAGCAACCGGCAAAAACGTATCGATGAAGTTGTCGATATCATTAATATAAAACACGTCATCGATCAGAGTATTGAAACTCTTTCAAAAGGCTTCAAACGCCGCGTCGGTATTGCGCAAGCTATTCTGCATGACCCTAGCGTATTAATCCTTGATGAACCAACTGATGGGCTTGATCCAAATCAGAAGCACGAGGTTCGAAACTTGATCAAGGAAATGTCGGAAGACAAGGCAATTGTGATTTCCACACATATTCTTGAAGAAGTTGATGCTGTTTGCTCACGTTCAATCATTATTGCATCCGGTGAATTATTATTTGATGGCACACCTACTGAACTAATCGCAAAATCAGATCGAGGTGATATTGAACATGCCTTCCGTCTCATTACAACTTCCAGTGCAGACGAAAACCGGGAGACAGCAGCACCATGAGCCCCTTGTATTCTATTTATAAGCGTGAATTTACCAGCTACTTTGTAACTCCGGTCGCCTATGTCTTTATCGTAATCTTTTTATTCTTGACCGGTATTTTTACTTTTTATATTGGTGCTTTTTTTGAAACGAATCAGGCTGATCTGGAACCTTTTTTCCGTTTTCACCCTTGGCTTTATCTATTTTTAATACCGGCCATCTCCATGCGTCTTTGGTCGGATGAACGCAAAAGTGGCACGATTGAATTATTGATGACCTTACCGGTTTCAATTACCGATGCAGTAATTGGTAAATACCTCGCGGCATGGAGCTTTACTGCTGTTGCACTAGCATTAACTTTCCCAATGTGGATCACCGTTAATTACCTTGGCAGTCCAGACAACACCGTTATTCTGGCAAGCTATATAGGCAGTCTGATTATGGCCGGCGGCTTTCTTGCGATTGGCTCATGTATATCAGCATTAACTAAAAGTCAGGTTGTCTCATTCGTTATTAGTGTCGTAATTTGTTTCATGTTCATACTTAGTGGCTTCCCAATGGTGCTGGACATATTTCAAAGCTGGGCGCCGCAAGCGGTATTGGATGCGATAGCATCTTTTAGCTTTTTAACTCATTTCACATCGATTAAGAAAGGTGTAATCGATATCCGCGATGTAGTCTACTTTAGCGCTTTAATCATATTTTGGTTATACGTTAACGTTGTCGTTATTGAAGCAAAGAAGGCAAGTTAGTCATGAATGTCTCACTAAAAAGTAAGTTCATTTCAGGTAGCGGTTTGATATTAGCCACCTGTTTATTTGTCGCTACGATCATACTGGCGAATACTGCGCTGACAACATGGCGTATTGATTTAACAGAAAGCAAATTGTTTACCCTGTCCGAAGGCACAAAAAATATTCTCAGCAATCTGGAAGAACCTGTTCAGCTTGATTTTTATTTCTCGCAAACGGCGATGAGTGATTTCCCGTTATTGGTCAATTATGGTGCTCGCGTTAGAGATATGTTGGAAGAGTTTGCCACGCATGCGAATGGAAAGTTAATTCTTAATATTATCGAGCCAGATACATTTTCTGAAGCTGAAGACCAAGCTGTTGCCAGTGGTCTACGAACTGTTTCTGCTAATTCTGCAGGTGATAGAGCCTATTTTGGTATTGTCGGTACCAATTCGACTGATGATGAAAAGGTTATTCCTTTTTTCCAGACTAATCGTGAGTCTGCGCTTGAGTACGATATAACCAAGATGATTTTTGACCTCGCTTACCCAGAGAAACGTAAGGTGGGTCTTGTGTCTCAATTACCGATTATGGCTACCACCGGTGACCCTGACGGTCGCGACTGGACGATTATCAGTGCACTGCAAGATTCATTTGAGGTTCACAACCTAACTCAAAACCCGGACACACTGGTTGAAAGCATCGATGTAGATAACATAGATGTATTGATGCTAGTGCATCCTAAAAAACTAGAAAACGACGTTCTATACGCTATTGATCAATACCTTCTACGTGGCGGTAAGGCGATAATTTTTATAGACCCAATTGCTGAGCTTGATCATACACGGCCTGATCCGGGCAACCCAAACGTGGTACCCGAAATCCAGTCATACTTACCGGAGCTACTAGAACTCTGGGGCTTGGAAATGAGTAAAGAGAAGGTCGTTGGCGACATCAATGCCGCTATGCGTGTGCAATCAGATGATCCACGTAACCCACAAGGTGTCGATTACCTTCCCTGGTTAAGGATGACAGAAAAGAATTTTAATGCAGATGATTTCTCTACTAGTGAATTAAACCTGATACACATGGGTACAGTGGGCTCTTTGGAGATTATAGAAGATAAAGGCTTGACCATTACCCCGTTAATAGAAACATCTGAACAATCAACAAAACTTGAACGTGATTTATTACTGTTCCAACGTGACCCTAATATCATCATGAGCAACTTCAAATCAGAAGACAGGAAGATGCTTATTGCTGCACGAATTAACGGCAAGGCAAAAAGTTACTTCCCAGATGGAAAACCTGCAAAAGATGCCGAAGCTGAAAAATTCGTAGACCCGAAATTTGTTAATGAGGGCGATATAAACCTTATTCTGGTAGCTGACACGGATATAATGGCAGACCATTTCTGGATTCGTTCACAGGAAATGTTTGGCGTCGCGGTACCACAACCTATCGCTAATAATGGCGACTTTGTCATGAATAGTATTGAAAATCTCGCTGGAAATACTGATTTAATCAGTCTGCGTGGACGCGAAAAATATTCCCGTCCATTTGAAATGGTAGACCAAATTCGTAGGGAAGCAGAAGCAGAATTTCGAGAACGCGAAACCGAGTTACAAGCAAGCTTAGATGAAACAGAAAAGAAAATACGCCAGTTACAACAAGAGCAAGGTGGCGAAAAGTCTTACTTGTTAAATAATGAATTATCAGCAGAGATTGAAAAATTCAGAAGTGAGCGTGTGGCCACCAGAAAAGAATTACGCGGCGTTCAACACGAACTTAAAAAGAATATTGAAAAGCTTGGTGCGCAATTGCGCTTTATAAATATCGGATTAATTCCATTATTAATAACACTAATGGCCTTATTCATCGGAATTTACCGAGCAAACAGAAGAACATAAACAAACAACACCTATGTTTAAAAATAAACTCATCGTACTCACGCTTATCACTGTTATAGTTATTATTGCTGCATCAGTGTTCGTTAAACTTCGTGCTCCTCAGTCTGCGAAAGACAAAGCCGCTTTTTTCCCAGGGCTGGCTACAGAGATAGAAGCAATAAATCACATATCAATTAAGGGCTATGCTGGTGAGGTTAATCTTTCACGTATAAATGATAACTGGGTTATTGATGAATTTGATGGCTACCCTGCATTACCAGATAAAGTAAAAAGCACCGTGCTTGGCGCGGCTGATTTGAAGATTAATGCTCCGAAAACAAAACTGCCAAGACTTTATAATCGTCTTGGTGTTGAAGGCCCAGAAGTTGAAGACTCAACATCATTATTGCTGTCATTTAAAGATGCTGAAAGAAATAGCATTATTGAGATGATTGTAGGTAAGCTACGTCTCAGTAGCGCGTCACAAAGTACTCCTGGTTTATATGTTCGCAAACCTGATGATGAGCAATCTTATTTGGTCGATGGTGTCGTTGATATTACCTCATCCAAGACTGACTGGATTGAACGTACTCTATTCGACATTCCTTCTGAAGCAATTCGTGCTGTCCGTGTTGAACATGCCGATGGCGACACCTATACCTTATTTAAAAATGAAAAAGGGCAGGAAAAGTTTGAGCTAGAAAACCTTCCAGCGGGCAAGAAACTGGCTTCAGAGCTTATTATATCTCGCTATGGAAGTATCTTGCAGGACATTCAGATCAATGGTGCTCGATCTAAAGATAAACTGCAGAAGCAGGAAAACAGTATTAATGTATTAATTCATACTTTCGAAGGCACTGTAATCGAACTTGTTGCGTTTGAGCATGATGATACACCCTACGGATCGTTTGAGTTCAGATTTGATGAGAGCCTGCTTGCGGGTGATGAAGATCAAGAAAAAATTGAAGGTGTAAAAGCTTTTGTTTCGAATATGAATGCGCAAACAATGAATTGGTGGTACGAAATTCCTCCTTTTAAATATGATGTCATCAAAAAACGTTCCGCTAGCATCATGCGTGACGACAAGAGTTCTGCAAAATCAGAGTAAGCTAATTGGTTTAGCATGACCTTCACTAAGCACTTCTGCCTCATGCTGCATTCCCACCGATAGAGACCACCCGCCACTAAAGGTCGGCTATAATAACCCTATACGACAACTCAGTCATGTTGTGTTATATATTCAATTGCTATCTTCAACCCTTTCCGCAATATCCTTTAAGCCCAAATATTATCGATAATTAGAATATTTTTATTAATGGCTTTTGTCCTATTTCTGCCGATCTATCACATTCAGGAGATTTAATTCAGTCAGGATGCCTCTGCATTGATATGACTTAGTGTGTACTGATTCATCATGCTATGTGTTTCGGTAAAGCTGTCCTGCAGATCATCCAGGTACATCTTTGCGGCATCTATATCACCAGACTTAATCAAGGCTTCCATGTTTGCCGCTATATCGCCCAAACACATAGCGCCAACATTAAGACTGCTCGATTTTAGTGTATGCACTGCGCGCAATAATTCATCCGATTCCTGTGAGAAGCCAGCATGTATATCAGACATTAGACCCAGAGATTCATCCATATATAATTTTAAAACGTCAACGAATTCATCTTCCATAATTTCTTTCAAACTGGATAACACAGTTTCATCGAGTATCACTCCATGACTATTAATAATTGATTGTTCATCCATATCTTTCTCCTCGCTTATCTGATTCTCTTTATTCAACTTTATCCACTTGTCTAAAACTTCTTTCAAAAATTCTAACTTCACTGGTTTAGGCAAATAATCATCCATACCCGCTGTGAAACACTTTTCTTTATCACCTTCCATAGCATTCGCTGTCATAGCAACAATAGTTAGGTGTTTATTTGTATTTTCTTCATTACTCCTTATCGCTTCGGTAGCTTCATAACCACTCATTACTGGCATCTGACAATCCATTAACACAATGTCATATTTTGTCTCAGCAATTTTATCCAATGCAATTTGGCCATTGCCGGCTATATCAGCAGTCAAACCTATCTTTTTCAATAACCCACACGCTACTTTTTGATTAACCAGATTATCCTCGACCAGTAATAATTTAATGTCATTATGTTTAAAGGGTATTACCTCGGCTTTAGTTTTCTTTTCTATAACTGGCGCATCTATTACATTCATAATTGAACTTATGGTAGAGCGAAACTGATCACGTCGAAATGGTTTTTGTAGATAGGCTTTGAAACCAGCAGCTTGCCAAACATCTGATGACATATGTCCATTTGAGCTCAGTAAAATTCGTGGTATACCTGTTAATTTCTCATGGTTTTGCATTTTTATTGAAAATTCAATTCCATCCATACCCGGCATCTTCATATCCAATAAAACCATATCAAATTGTTTTCCCTGCTGCGCCCTATCCGATAGCAGCTGAAATGCCAAATTAGTATCACCAGTCTGCTCAGAGGCCATGCCCCAGGCATTGAGATAATTACTAACAATAATTCGATTGGTACTGTTGTCATCAATTACGAGAGCGCTTAAGCCACTTAATTCTTTTACATCTAAACTTTCTCTATCCTGTTCAACCATATCGAATGAGAGTGTAAAAAAGAAACTTGAACCTTTACCCAACTCGCTTTCAACTTCTAGTTTACCGCCCATCAATTCAACAAGTTGCTTAGAAATTGCCAAGCCAAGTCCGGTGCCACCAAATTTTCTCGTAGTAGAACCATCAGCCTGAGTAAATGCCTCAAACAATGAATCTATAACCTCCTCAGGTATACCTATACCGGTATCAACAATCTCAATTTTTATTTTGGCCTGATTATTATCGTTAAGGACGTTAACTAGTCGAATAACAACCTCGCCTTTATCAGTAAATTTTATGGCATTACCTAGCAAGTTAAGAAGAATTTGTCTTAATCGGGTTGGGTCACCTTTCATGCACGCAGGAATTTTATTGTCCACGTAAGACAAGAGATCAATAGCTTTTTCCTGTACACGCTGTGATAATAAAGCGCAAACATCATCAACTATTTCTTGCAAATCAAGATCAACACTTTCAATACTGAGCTTACCTGCTTCTATCTTCGAGAAATCAAGAATATCGTTAATGATCTCTAATAGAGCATCTGCAGAATTATGTGCCGTATTAATATAATCTCGGCATTCATCAGGAAGTTCAAAATCTTTTACTAACTGCAGCATACCCAGCACACCGTTCATAGGTGTTCGTATTTCATGACTCATATTCGCTAAAAACTCACTTTTAAATCGAACAGCATCTAACGCATCATCGCGTGCCTGCAACAATTCTACTTCAAGGTTTTTCTGCGTTGTCATGTCACGTAAGTTTTCAACAACAGCGATTAATTTTTTATTCTTATCCACTATAGGTGCGGCATCAATCGATAAATATTTCTCTTCTCCATTTGCTACAGTACACCAATTTTGTGCATGAATTCCGTTTGCTAATAAAGATGATTTTGTATAATTGATATATAGATCGTTGGCCTCCTTGGAATCAATATCAATGACAGTATCAGCAAGACAAGGACGTTCCTCCTGATAGAATCCTCGCCAATGGCTTTTAGTACCTATTGCATCTTCTGCTTTTAAACCGGTTAATACTTCACACGCTTTGTTCCAAAATAAAACAACATGATTCTTATCAATCACAAAAGTAGGGTTGGATTGATTCTGAATCAGGCTCTCCGAATATTCTTTTTCATTCTTTAATTCAGATTCAAATATCTTGCGTTCAGAGATATCACGAACGATACCTGTAAACCTTTGTTCATTTCCGGCCTTGACCTCACTGACGGATAATTCCATAGGGAACTCACTACCATCCTTACGTTTACCAAATACCTCGCGGCCTATGCCTATAATCTTTTTTATGCCTGTCGAATGATATTTTTTCAGGTATCCATCATGCTGGCTCTGATACGGCTCCGGCATCAACATTTTAATATTTTCACCAATGACTTCATGCGTCTCATAACCAAAAATAGTTGTTACAGCAGGGTTACATGATAAAACCATACCGTTAGGATCAATGCTTATAATTGCATCCGCTGCCGTTTCTAGAATGCCAGTAAGATACTGATGTGCTTGTTCCAAAGAATTTGTCTTTTGTTTTATATCTGATTCTGATTTTTTAAGCGCTGAAATATTTGCCCAGGAACCAATAACTTCCTTAGGTTTGTTATTCTCATCGCACAATAATCTCGTGCTATCTTGAATATAGATGTAGTGCCCCTCTTTATGACGCATTCGATATTCGATTGTGATAGAACCACTCTTAAATAGATCAGATACAAGGCTCATTGCATTTGCCTTGTCATCTGGATGAATATTTTTTATCCAGAAACTTTTATCATGAAGCAATTCTTCAGCGTTATAACCGAGTAAATCAATTACGTTTTCGCTGATATAGACTTGTTTGAAAGCGCCAGTAACTTCGGTTGCATAAATAACAGAAGGGCTGGTGTTAATTAATGCAACCATCCGTGTTGAATAGTCATCTAATTCTTTAGTTCTTTCTTTGATCTTATCTTCTAATGATGCATTCAAACTATTTAACTGTGCAGTATATTTATTGACGCGAGAATAGATCCAGATACTAAAAAACAATAATGCTAACGTTGTGAGTAACAGAAAAAACTTGTAGGAATCAGTTCTTTCTTTAATTTTTTCTTCTACGTTAACAGAATAATGATGCCCGGATTGAAGTAGCCGCTTATATTCATGTAATAAGCTTTTGTGCAATAGATTATTAACATTTATAGAATGTTTAACTATAGAAGCAACATGTCGTTTCACTCCACCCCATAAAACATGTTTATGGATGTCTTTAAAGTCAACAAGGCTATCGATATCTTTAACATAACTATCTATGTTATGGGTATGTTGAATGTTCTTATCATGCATTAATAACAAAACTTCAGTTTTCAACTGCAACAAAATATCTGTGAAATTGTTATTCGGCTGCATCGTATCCAGATCATGCTTGAGCCGATTTATCAATATAGGCAAATAGGTTTCCGAATTATGTAGAATTGAATCTTCCGATTTAAACTGTTCTATTAAATGCGTCTTTTCATCTAAGGATTGTTTCACTGAAACAATATCAGTATCCGTGCCCAGGTTTTCAATCTGCTCCAGATACGCATATTCGCTATTCGACATTTTTGTCAATCCATCGTAATTATGTTTTACCCGCTCTCTCAAGAGTAATAATTCACGGTCAATAGCCGAATCCAGTTCGATTATCTTGCTTAAGGATTCCTGTTCCAGATTTAGTTGCTTGTAACGAGTGTCATCAGACAACTGATAAAAAACACTAATCAGGCTTAATAAAATAATAAAAATAGAGCAATAGATTAATCTATGTTTCATCTTAGACTGACCTCAAGCTCACCAGTCAATGACTCAAGAAATGCCACCAGAAACTCGACATGTCTCTTATCCGGAATCACGCCTATTTGATATCGCATCATCACTTTTATAGCATCATCTAAGGTCGCAGCAGTGCCATCATGAAAATAAGGCGCCGTAAGCGCAATATTCCTAAGGCTTGGCACCTTAAATTTATATCTATCAGATTCACGACCGGTCACATTAAATCTGCCATAATCTTGATTAGTTACATTACCTCTATCCTTGAAATAATCATCCATCACACCCAAACGTTGGTACATGTTTCCTCCAATATTCATTCCTTGATGACATGAGTCACAGCCATAGTCTTTAAACAGGTAATATCCTTCTATTGCCTCATCTTTGATGGCAGATTCATCACCGAGCAAGAATTTATCGAAAGGAGAATTTGGTGTGATCAAAGCACGTTCGTAACTAGCAATGGCATCTTGTATATTTTCACTAGTCAATCCGTCCTTATAGGCCTTTCTGAATTTTCTGGTGAATTGTCTATCGTCAGATAACTTGCTTATGATTTCCTGCCAATTACTTCCCATCTCCGCCGTATTGTGAATCGGGCCTGTAGCTTGTTCTTCCAATGTTGCCACCCTGCCATCCCAAAACTGGGCAAAATTCAAACCACTATTCAATACGCTTGGGGTATTAATATTTCCAATAGCGCCACCTATGCCTATAGAACGCGGAAGATTATCAGTTCCACCTTTTTCTAGACTATGACAAGACGCGCAGGAGATGCTGTTGTCTTTTGACAGACGCATGTCATGGAATAAAGCTTTACCTAATGCAACACGTTTAGGGTCAAGCTTTAAACTCTGCGGTAAGGGCCGTATAGAGCTGTTTGAACCTTCAGAATATTCTATCGACTCATTTAATGCTGTAGAGACATCTTCTGCGGGTTCGTGAGAGGAAAAACAGCTCGATAAAAACAACAAACAGAGTCCGCATAGTGACAGCCTGAATACACATAAGTATTGTAGAAAGTTCTTATGCTCCAATCTCCATTTTAGAATTGATAAATACATATCTTTACTTTTTCATGTTGATTTATAAGTACTCAAAAATAATTTTTCATCACTTTCTATTCGGGGCCACCTATCACGCCTTGCTAGTTCAATACGCGGTGAGAGATCGGACTGCTAAACTGGGGTGGCACCGCTCGTTTAAATGAAGCAATGGCTTCTTCAGACTGTTCCGTTATTTTATACCGATCCTTATTAACCGATTTGTCTGAGAATTCGCTGATATAGCATATTAATTCTGAAACCTGAGAAAAATTTACCGCCAGATATTCATAAATCATTTCATCTTCACCAGTTACAAAAGAACTCAATTTTTTATAGGCTTCCGAACCCATTGAGATGAATTCGTTCAGTGCAATGCCATATTCCTGACTTGCTTGAGGATAAAAACCACACAGCAATAGACACTGATCTCCGAGACGGCGTAACTTCTCTTCCGAACTGGCAAGCTGCGAACTATCTGATGTTTTCCTTGAATCCTGAATACCTTCCTGTTCAAAACGCAAAAACAATCTGACCAGATAATCCTCAATACCATGCGGTAATAAGTGATGCGTCAGATATTCGGCTTTTCCTATCAGGGCATGCCAGTGTGCTGTCTCGTTAACAGTGATCGCTATATGTCTCACGTTCTTGTCTTATCTATTGTTTATATGCTTAATGGGTCTATCGGCGTTTCGACCCCATTCCTTGAGTCCTGAATTGATGAAATCACTCCATACACATCGCCGGTAACACACGCTATAATCCTGCCTTCTAAAATGGTTGAAATTAATGGCACAAGATAATAAACAAAATAGAGATTTCGGAATGCCGCTGAGCTTCCAACAACTGATCTTTGAATTACAGCGATACTGGTCTGGTCTGGGTTGCGTAATAATGCAGCCCTATGACATGGAAATGGGAGCAGGAACCTTCCATCCAGCTACTTTTCTGCGTGCTATTGGCCCGGAACCATGGCGCGCCGCATATGTCCAGCCATCTAGGCGACCTACTGATGGGCGCTATGGTGAAAACCCGAATCGTCTACAACATTATTACCAATTCCAGGTCTTACTCAAACCGTCGCCAGATAATATCCAGCAGCTTTATCTGGATTCACTCAAGGCAATCGGAATTGACTCAGAGGTACATGACATCCGTTTTGTTGAAGATAACTGGGAATCGCCAACATTGGGAGCTTGGGGTCTGGGTTGGGAAGTCTGGTTAGATGGGATGGAAATCAGCCAATTTACCTATTTCCAACAGGTCGGTGGTTTAGATTGCAAACCGGTAACGGGCGAAATGACATATGGTCTGGAACGTATCGCGATGTGTTTGCAAGATTGCAGCAATGTCTTTGACCTTATCTGGACACAAGATGACCAGCATATCGTGACCTATGGTGATATTTATCATCAAAATGAAGTCGAGATGTCACGTTATAATTTTGAACAGGCCAATACTGAAGCATTATTTAACTGGTTTGATAACTATGAACAGGAATCTCAAGACCTGATCGAGGCAGGCCTGCCAATACCGGCATATGAAATGACCATGAAGGCGTCTCACGCCTTTAACTTACTCGATGCCCGCGGAGCTATATCAGTCACCGAACGGCAACGTTACATATTACGCGTCAGAACACTCGCGCGTGCTGTTGCTCAAGCCTACTACGAAAGTCGTGAATCATTAGGCTTCCCATTACTGAAACAATAATACAAATAAACAATGAGTAAGAAACAGGATTTATTAATCGAGATTGGGACTGAAGAGTTACCTCCGAAGTCTCTAAAACGACTTGCGACTGCTTTTCATCAAGAGTTATGCAACTCACTTAAAGAAAATGGTTTAGAGTTTTCAGAAACAAGCTGGCTTGCATCACCACGAAGACTCGCCGTAATAGTTAATCAATTAGAGATAAGCCAGTCGGATAAACAACAACAACGCAGAGGCCCAGCCATCAGTGCCGCCTTTGATGATGATGGGAAACCGACTCGGGCAACTGAAGGATTTGCCAAGTCATGTGGTGTTGCTGTAGATCAACTGGGGAAACTGGAAACTGAAAAAGGAAGCTGGCTGGTTTTTGATACTTTAGTTAAGGGCAAACAAACTAAGGAGTTAATACCTGACATGGTCAATATGGCTTTAAAACGCCTGCCCATTGCAAAGCGTATGCGTTGGGGAAATAACGATTTTGAATTTGTTCGCCCAATCAAGTGGATTCTATTATTACTTGGAACAGAAACTATTGATTGCGAGATCATGGGAGTTAGATCAGGCAAGCACAGTTATGGACACCGTTTTCATCACCCTGGTGCTATAAAAATTAAACAAGCCGCTGAATATGTTGAAGTATTAAAACAAAACGGTAAGGTTGTCGCTGATTACAATGAACGGCGTTCCTTGATTAAAGATCAAGTTGAAAAATTAGCGACAAAGAATAATGGTGCCGCAATCATTGATCCTGAATTACTTGATGAGGTTACTGCGTTAGTGGAATGGCCTGTCAGTTTTGCGGGCAACTTTAACCCGGACTTTCTCAAATTGCCGAAAGAAGTTTTGATTGCCAGCATGCAAGATCACCAAAAATATTTTCCTATACTTGATAAACAGAAAAATTTACTCGCCTCTTTCATTTGTGTAACAAATATTGAAAGTAAAGAACCTGATTTGATAAAACAAGGTAATGAACGTGTTATTCAGCCTAGGCTCAGCGACGCTACATTTTTTTGGGAGCGGGACCTAAAGAATGGATTGGCAAAACATATAGCTGGATTAAATAAAGTTGTTTATCAAAAAGAATTGGGGACTTTGCATGAAAAATCTGAACGCCTAAACAGTATTATTTCGAATCTAGCAAAAACTTTTAACATAGATAACAACAATGCCAAGCGTGCTGCTGAATTATGCTTCTGTGATCTGTTGACTGAAATGGTCTGCGAGTTTCCAGCATTACAAGGCACCATGGGGAAATACTATGCTGAAGCTGATGGTGAAGATGCTAACGTTGCTTTAGCTTTAGAAGAATATTACCAACCTAGATTTGCAGGTGATGATTTACCAACAACTACTCTCGGCCAATGTTTAGCGATCAGCGAAAAAGTTGACACCTTAGTAGGTATATTTTCAATAGGTAAGGCACCGACGGGTGATAAAGATCCTTTTGGTCTACGCCGTTCTGCAATTGGTTTGCTACGTATTATCATTGAATGCGAAATAGATATTGATTTAAAGGAATTACTCGACTCAGCGGCTTCAAATTACCCATCCAAAGTTAAGGCGAAGGACATAACTAACGATGTCTTTAGGTTTTTGATGGAACGTTTACGCCGGTATTATATTGATGAGGGCGTAAGTAATGATACATTTGAATCGGTGCTCGCGATAAACTCTAGCAAGCCACTTGATTTTCATCACCGACTAATCGCAGTGACAGAATTTAGAAAACTTGCCGAAGCAGATAGTCTGGCCGCTGCAAATAAACGTATTAGCAATATACTTAAGAAGTCTGACTTTAATAATACATTGAAAGTAAAAGACGAGTTGCTGTCTGAGGAGCCTGAAGTCTTACTGGCAAAAACATTAAAGGAATATCAGAAAAAAGTTGTGCCGATGATCAATGATCGTGATTATAAGTCTGCTTTGACTGAATTAGCTGGGTTACGTGAAAGTGTAGATAGTTTTTTTGATAATGTGATGGTGATGTGTGACGATGATGATGTTAAAAATAATCGCTTGGCATTACTTAGCGATTTAAATTCATTATTTCTGGAAACGGCAGATATTTCCAAACTACAAGGATAAACATGGCGCTTATCATCCTAGACCGAGATGGAGTAATCAATGAAGATTCTGACGACTATATAAAGTCGCCGGCAGAGTGGCAGCCAATCGCTGGTAGTCTCGAAGCTATTGCCAAACTTTCTCAACACGGTTATCGCATTGTTGTGATAACGAATCAATCTGGTCTGGGTAGAAAGTTATTTACCATAGAAGCACTGAATGCAATTCATATGAAAATGAATACGCACCTCGCTCAATTTGGCGGTGTCATTGATGCAATCTTCTTTTGCCCTCATGTCCCAAAAGATAATTGTCATTGCCGTAAGCCAAAACCGGGCTTATATAATGACGTTTCAGAACGACTCCGCGTCTCGTTGAATAAGGTTTTTTGTGTAGGTGACAAGATGACTGACATACAAGCCATTCAAAGTGCAGGCGGGAAGCCCGTGCTAGTGCGTACTGGAAAAGGTCAATCAGAAATTGATCAAGGATTGGTTCCAGCGGGAATCCCAATTTATAATGATCTAGCTGAATTTGTCGATGAAATTGTGACCGCGAAATAATCATGCTCTTGATTCGTTCTTTGCTTTTTTATGTTGGGCAAATTATTAGCACCATATTATTCGCACCACTCGGTATTCTTGTATTTCCCTTAAGTTTTAACACTCGTTATTACATCGTTACGCGTTGGACGGTCTTTAATCTTTGGTGGCTTAAAATATGCTGTAACGTGCATTATAAAGTGGAAGGATTGGACAATATTCCTGATGAAGCATGTATCGTTATGTGCAAACATCAGTCGGCATTCGAGACGTTGGCATTGCAACTGATCTTTGTTCCACAAGTATGGATATTGAAACGCGAATTATTGAAAATACCCATCTATGGCTGGGGTCTCGCTTCCATGCAGCCAATCGCTATTGATCGTGGTTCCGCAATAAAGTCATTTCGCCAAATCGTCGCACAGGGTTGTCAACGCTTAACAGAAGGCCTATGGGTTATAATTTTTCCTGAAGGCACTCGCGTCGCACCAGGAGAAAAAGGAACTTATCTACCAGGAGGTGGCATGCTTGCAGTTAAATCTGGGGCAAATGTTGTTCCCGTCGCTCATAATGCTGGCCATTTGTGGCCTAGGAATAGCCTGATTAAAAGACCTGGAAGCATAACATTGGTTATCGGACCCGTTATCGAACCCTCTAACAAAAGTGCCAAACAAATCACAGCAGAGGTCGAGAACTGGATTGAAACTGCGGTTAGTTCGCTACCTGATCCTAAGATCTAACTAACGCTTTTTGTCTTTTTGTCGTAAGGTAGTGATGTAAACCTGTCATATAACAGGAGGCATATATGATTTTAACAACACTGGAAAGTGTACCGGGGAAATCTATCTCCCAACATTTGGGTTTGGTTCAGGGCAGTACCGTCAGGGCTAAACATGCAGGCCGCGACTTAATGGCTGGACTAAAAAATATCTTTGGTGGTGAACTCAAAGGTTATACCGAGTTATTACATGAGTCCCGTGAAGAAGCCATTAGCAGGATGGTTGAACAAGCACAGTCGATTGGTGCTAATGCTATTTTGAATATCCGTTTCTCAACATCATCCATAACACAAGGTGCCTCTGAACTATTCACTTATGGCACCGCAGTAAAACTCGATTAATATGTTCGACCTGATACTGTTTTTAACGTTATTGGCATTAGGTTTTGGTTTTGGCCAATACCTGGAAAAACAACATTACAAATCGATAATTAATCGCGAATCATCCCTTAAACACATCCCCGCTATAGCAACAAAACATTTGCCACCTGAGTTTATGCCCTGTTCTACACAGATGGTTTGTGGCAATGTCGTGATTTCAATCGATTTCTTTAAAAAGTTTGTATCCGGCTTACGGTCGATCGTAGGCGGTCGCGTCAGTAGCTACGAATCTTTGATAGACCGGGCAAGACGCGAAGCGATTTTACGCATGAAAGAACAAGCCGCCACATTGGATGCTAACTACGTCTTTAACGTAAAGATGGAAACATCATCAATATCAAAAGGTCGACGAGATAGCATTGGCTCTGTTGAAGTATTAGCTTATGGTACAGCTGTCATTCAACCAACATCCACAAACTGACTATACTTATTAAGGTAAATTAAAAGCTTACACAATTATAATTAACAGGAGATAAACAGCATGTCTATTGAACTACTGATTAAGTTTTTGGGTTGGTGCACAATTCTCAATATTGGCTTATTAATATGGTGGGCCGCTTTCATAATATTTGCCCACGACTGGGTCTATCGAATGCATGGCAAATGGTTCAATCTTAGTTACGAGCAATTTGATACCGTACATTACGCTGGAATCGCTTTTTATAAGCTTAGCATTATCTTGTTTAATGTCGCACCTTACCTGGCCTTACGCATAATCATGTAACGGAGGTTTTATGAAATTATCGATTAAAAAATTTGCATTAAGCTGCAGTATTTTATGGGGACTGGCGATACTGGTTGTTAGTTTATCAAACTTAATCTGGCCGAGTTATGGCGTTGTATTCCTGACTGTAGTTGCATCTATCTACCCGGGATACGAACCTATGTCAGGCATCGGTAGTATCATCATCGGCACATTGTATGCCATAGTTGACGCAGGCATTGGTGGTGCTGTCTTTGCGTGGCTATATAATTTCTTGCCAGACTAAATCAGGATCACTATTAGACCTGTTAAATGGACTATTCCAATCCTGAGATACCGGAAGGCATTAACACCAGTAAACAACACCCCTTAAAGGATTTCTTTATCCTGTCCGCTAGTATTTTGGGCGGTATTGCCCTGTGCCTACTCTTGCTCGGATTGTTTGTTGAACGACTTGCTTTACACATCCCTTTTTCTGTTGAACAGCGATTGATAGAAAAGATCGAATTAGAAGATGTCGTTAATAGCGACCCTGAAGCTCAAGACTATCTGAATAAATTGTCAGCACAATTATTATCCTATATTGAGTTACCAACAGACATTACTGTTACAGTAAATTATATCGACGACGCAACTGAAAATGCGTTTGCTACTCTGGGAGGGCATATTTCAATTTATCGTGGCCTCATTGATTTATTGCCGAATGAAAATGCATTGGCAATGGTCATTGCGCATGAGATCGCCCATATTACATATCGAGATCCAGTAATTGCGCTAGGCCGTGGTGTTGTTATCGGTTTATTCCTGACTACGCTGGCAGGCCTTAGTACGGATCATCTTATAAACAGAGTAGTTACTGATACTGGCACATTAACCATACTTGGCTTTAGCCGCGAACAGGAACGGCGTGCCGATGAAATAGCATTAAAGGCATTAGCTAAACATTATGGACATGTGAATGGGGCAGACTCACTCTTTAATGCCTTTATAAAAAAAGAAAATAGAATAGCTAAATATATGCCGGAATTTTTTAGTACGCATCCATTAAGTAATAATCGAATTGAAGAAATACATAGACTTGCTCATACAAACAACTGGCCAATAGAAGGAGAAACCACTCCGCTTCCTGTGCTACTCAGAAAACAATAGTGCACTTGTATAATTAATCGGTTGGCACATTGCCGCTATCTCTTTCTGCTGCCATCACCGTATTTGCTACCAGCATTGTAATAGTCATTGGACCAACGCCACCCGGAACAGGTGTGATCAAGCTAGCGACTTTTTTTACATCTTCAAAATCAACATCACCGACTAACTTGCCACTTTCAAGACGATTAATACCAACATCAATGACTACCGCACCGGGTTTAACATGCTCCGCCTTGATCATTTCTGGACGACCTGTTGCAACCACAAGGATATCTGCATTAGTTGTATGCTTTTCCAATTCTTTAGTCTTCGAAGTGCATATCGTCACTGTTGCATCTTCTTGTAATAACATTATTGCCATTGGTTTACCGACAATATTACTCCTGCCAACGATAACCGCATTTTGTCCGGCTATAGGTACTTTGCAATAACTCAGCATGCGCATGACACCAAACGGTGTACACGGAGGAAAAACTGTATTACCTGTCATTAATGCACCGACATTGTAGAGATGGAAACCATCGACATCTTTGTCTTGCTTAATCGCTTCTAAAACTTTGCTTTCATCAATATGTTTCGGTAATGGCAATTGCACCAGAATACCGTTTATTTTTTTTGCTTGATTTAATTCTTCGATTAATTTCAGCAACATTTTTTCAGAGACATCTTCGGGGAGATCATGCACCTCAGAGTGCAAGCCGACTTCATGGCACGCCTTAATCTTGTTACTGACATAAAGTTTCGATGCAGGATTATCACCGACAATAATAACCGCAAGACCTGGCAGCACCCCTTTTGCCTTTAGATTATCAGCTCGTTCTTTCCATTCTTTTCTGACAGCTTCGGATATGGCTTTCCCGTCGATTAATGCCGCACTCATACAAACCTCTCCTATTGATAATTGTTAAAAGTTTTTTTTATTTAATAATCAGAATATTACTGTGTTTCTATACTCTTTAAAACTCGCAAACAGTCAACTCTCATCACTAATAATCAATTTGCTTATACAAATCAACAACATGACTCAGATGATTTGTCATGGCTTGTGTAGTTTGCCTGTTTAGTTTCCGATGCCGGTCTTTTTGTCCCCGCTGGCGCGCACCATTCTTGTGGTACTTTCTGATTAGCAGGTGCTATACCTATAAAGCTATCTTTATACGGTTCATTACTTAATACATTATAAGTGCGTTCACATACTGCCATCCTTTCACCACGCGGGAACTCATTTCCTTCATCATCAATAACAAAACTAAATGGACCACGATAAATAGCAGCATGACCTTTGTCGATACATTCAGTTTGTTCTCGTTTGATCGCTGTTAACGTTGCTGATCTAAATTCAATTCCTTCTACAACCTGCCAGGGCGCTTCTGACCACTTGTCATAGGAAACGGCAATAAAACCGGCTTTATGAAACATTTGCAACATCTCCAGTTCCTGGAACGCACCTGATATACAACCACTCCAGAGCTGTTTGTCATTTTTTAAATGCTCCGGAATCAGCTCATCACTGATGATGTCTGATACTGCTATTCGGCCACCGGGTTTAGTCACGCGAAAAATTTCGTTAACTAATTGTTGCTTTTCCTGATCGCTTACCAGATTTAATACGCAATTTGAAATCACCAGATCAACTGAGTTGTCTGCGATTAAAGGTGATTGTTGTGCCTGCTTTAATTTCCAAGCTTCTAACGCTGCAAGCTCATCTGCATTCGTTACAGGATTTGATTTCAACCAAGCTTCCATTGCATCGACATCGAGTGCCAAGTCTTGAATTTTTCCTTTTAAAAATTGAACACGATCATTGCCAACTTTCTCAGCCATCTCAGCTTGATATTTGCGTGCTAATGCCAACATATCATTATTCATATCAACACCGATGATCTTGCCATTATCACCGACCAGTTGAGCGGCCATATAACAAATCTTGCCACTGCCACTACCCAGGTCGAGTACAACATCCCCTTCTCGAACATAACGTGAAGGATCGCCACAGCCATAATCTTTTTCGATAATTTCTTCTGGTAATATTTTTAACAAATCTGCTTGATAATCAACCGGGCAACACAGCGATTCCTGTCGCTCATTTGCACCTTCGGAATAACGTTCAAGAACGGCACTTTCTTTATTCATAATTCACCTGCTAATAAAAGGGGTTTTCAATAATTGTAATAGTTGACCTGATGCGGGAGCCCGAAATTCATTTAGACCAATCACCATATCATCATAGCCCGCCTTTGGTAAAAGGCGATACGTTTTGAATAATTTATCCCAGATTGAAAGCATGTTGCCATAATTACTATCTGTTTCATCTCTAATAACAGAATGGTGTATCCGGTGCATATCAGGCGTCACAATAACCATCCTCAGGTAGTTATCCAGTTTTGAATTAATTAAAATATTACTATGTGTAAACAATGCGGCCGCATTCAATAATATTTCATAAAGAATAATTGCGAATGCTACCGGCCCAAATAAGATTACTGCTAACATTTTATAGAAAACGGACAGCACTATTTCGAAGGGATGGAAACGAATGCCCGTCGTAACATCAACTTCGCGGTCAATGTGGTGCACCCGATGAATCCGCCATAAGAAGTTAACTTTGTGTGACATAACATGCTGCACATATATAAGCAGGTCAAAGATAATTAATGTTAAGACGACTTTTATTAATAAGGGTATTTCTACTAAATTGAAAAGCCCGATATTATTTTCAGACGCATAAACTGCGACATCAAATAATGCTAACGGCACCAAGAGACGAACAACGACAATATTGATTACCAACAATAAAATATTATTTACTTGTCGATACCAACTACCACGCTCGGGCAAACGTCTTGGCCTGAGTAATTGCAGCACCATGAATATCAATAACAAGATGACGAAACTGGATAGCCTCAACATTACTTCATTTTCAATGAAAAACAGTTGGAATTGAGTCATTTCATACATAGAAGCTTGATTATTATGATTTATGGCAATGCCATTTTTGAGTTACACTTATAGACTCTAATCATAGACATAAATTCAGCACAGATGACTGATAATTCACATAAAGGGACATCCCGAATATCGCGACCTCGCCGTATGCGTAGTGATGAGTTCTCACGACGCTTAATGCGTGAGTCTACCATCAGCGTAGATGATCTAATCTATCCTATGTTTATTATTGAGGGAAAAAATCAACAAACAGCTATCGATTCAATGCCCGGCATAGTTCGTCTCAGTATCGACTTGCTGATTAAAGAAGCCAAAGAACTGATCGAACTAGGTATCCCTGCAATTGCCCTGTTTCCTGTCGTTTCCGACGCAAAAAAGAGTGATGATGCAGCTGAAGCCTGGAATCCAGAAGGTTTAATACAAACGGCCGTTCGAGAATTAAAATCACATTATCCTGACCTCGGCGTAATAACAGATGTCGCACTAGACCCCTATACGCTTTCTGGACAGGATGGTTTAACTGATGAAAATGATTATGTGCTGAATGATGAAACTGTAGACGTTTTAGTAAAACAAGCTTTATCACATGCTGCTGCAGGTGCAGATATCGTTGCACCATCAGACATGATGGACGGCCGAATTGGTTGTATTAGAGCCGCTTTAGAATCTGCAAACCATACCAATACAAAAATTCTAGCCTATTCGGCAAAATATGCATCAAGCTTTTATGGCCCTTTTCGTGATGCCGTTGGTTCCGCTGAAAACTTAGGTAGTGGCAACAAATATACCTACCAAATGGACCCAGCCAATACCGATGAAGCCATCACCGAGGTTGAACTCGATTTAGAGGAGGGAGCAGATATGGTCATGGTCAAGCCCGGCTTGCCCTATCTTGATATTGTCTATCGCGTTAAAACGACGTTTGGCCGACCGACTTATGTCTATCATGTCAGTGGCGAGTATGCGATGTTAAAGGCAGCCGCAGAGAATGGCTGGCTAGATGAAAAAAGCACCGTTATTGAATCCTTACTGTCATGCAAACGAGCCGGCGCAGACGGAATCCTCACTTATTATGCAAAACAAGTTGCTGAGTGGCTAAAGAAATCTTAATTACTTAAACATCTAGTTCTAGTTGTTTTATCTTTCTTGTTAAAGTATTACGACCCCAACCTAATAACTTGGCGGCATCCTGACGTCGACCACCAGACTTTTTAAGTGCTTCTTTAATCAAGATTGATTCAAATCGTGGCACAGCATCGCGTAAGATTTCTGTATCACCTTTTAACAAACTAGATTCCACCCATTTCCGAAACGTAGTTTCCCATTCACCAGATACCTCTGTTACTTCAGCATCCTGTTTTAATTCTGGCGGCAGATCATCTATATGAATTTCACTACCCGATGCCATCACTGTTATCCAACGGCAAAAATTCTCAAGTTGCCGCACATTGCCATACCAGGGTAATCCTGCAAGATAATCAGCAGTCTCAGGCAATAATTTTTTAGTCTCTTCGTTTAATTCTTTAGCCGCACTCTTTAAAAAATGATTAGTAAGTTCAACAATATCTGTTCGCCTATCTCTCAACGATGGAACATGGACTCTAATTACATTTAATCGATGCAATAAATCTTCTCGAAACTTGTTTTCCTTGACGAGTTGTTCCAGGTCTTGATGTGTTGCTGCTATAACGCGCACATCTACTTTAATCGGGGTATGTCCGCCAACACGATAAAACTCACCTTGAGCAAGGATACGAAGTAGACGTGTTTGTAAATCAGCAGGCATATCTCCTATTTCATCAAGGAACAATGTACCTCCATTAGCCTGCTCAAAACGTCCTTGCCTTTGTGACGTTGCGCCAGTAAAGGAACCTTTTTCATGGCCAAATAATTCAGACTCCAGTAAATCTTTTGGTATCGCAGCAGTATTAATAGCAACGAAGGGTTGATTAGACCTAGGGCTATGCGCATGCAATGCACTGGCAACCAATTCCTTACCCGTACCTGTCTCACCGGTAATCAAAACTGTCAGGTTTGAACTTGATAACCGTCCTATCGCTTTAAAGACTTCCTGCATCGCCGGTGCTGAACCAATGATAGATGTGCTCGCATCAATTGTTTCATGCGTTGGAGCAGCACTATCATTCTGCTTATGTGTGATAGCACGTTTAACCAGACTGACAACTTCGTCGACATCAAATGGCTTCGATAGATATTCAAATGCCCCACCTTGAAATGCAGAAACAGCTCTATCCAAATCAGAATATGCTGTCATTATAATTACCGGGACACTAGGAGCCTGCTGCTTAACCTTCTCTAACAACGTTATCCCATCCATACCAGGCATTCTAATATCAGAAATGATGACATCTGGTTCTTCAATACAAATCTTTTTTAAAACATCATCGGGATTTGCAAAGCTTTGAATTTCAACATCAGTTTTTTGTAGCGCCTTCTCTAATACCCAACGAATCGATTTATCATCGTCAACTATCCAAACTTTCTTTTTTTCACTCATCACATTGCTCCGTTGGGAGTAAGATACTGAAATAGGTCTTATTGTCTTTCCGTTCATAATTTATTAAACCGCCATGTGATTGAATTAGTTGTTGCGCAATTGATAACCCAAGTCCGGTTCCTTCCGCACGGCCAGTTACCAACGGGTAAAATGCACCAGACTCAATCTCTGGTGGTATGCCAGGTCCATCATCAATAATATCGATTACAATTATGTGCCGATTCAATTTATGCCGGATTGTCACCTGACGTTGAATACGTGTAACCAGAGTAATCTGACCATCTTTGTCAATCTCCTGTACTGCGTTACGTAATAGATTTAAAACCACCTGAATGATCTGTTCGCGATCAGCTTTGATATCCGGAATACTCGGATCATAATCTCTCTTGATATTTACCTTATGTGAGTTTTCGGCATGTACTACTGAAACGACATATTCCAACACTTCGTGAATATTCAGATCTTTTTTAACCGGATGAGTACTGGTAGTTAACATACGGTCAATAAAGTTTCTTAAACGATCACACTCATTAATAATGATACCGGTGTATTCAAGCAGATCTTTATTGTCTAGTTCCCTTTCGAGTAGTTGAGCTGCTCCACGAATACCACCTAAGGGATTTTTAATTTCATGCGCCATACCCTGCACCGATTCTTTTGCTGCTGCTTGCACAGTTTCTTGATTCACTTCCTGCATTACCCTGACAAAACTGTGGGCATCAACTAATTCGACCAGAATTTCTTCAGCAGCGTCGTTCACAACAACCGGCGTAATCATGCAATCTACTTTTATCTGATGGCCATTATTCAGATTCAGATCCACCCCACGTTCTACACAGGTTGTTCCTGTGTACAGTGAGCGCTGTATAGCCTCATAGAAAAATGATGAATTTGGCCAAATTTGGTTTGGCTGCATACCAGAAACACGTTTATGACTGACCGACAACAAGCTTTCACCCGCACTATTTATTGAAACTAAGTGAAGATCCTTATCGAATAGCAATACAGATGTAGCTAAATTTTCAACAATACGTGATGTCGTTTGGTCGGAAGTCTCCATAATAATTTTATTATTGCACTATTTTAGTGCGTTATTCACTTATTAATCCTTGCTGTTTTTTCAATATTGATATTTATTCAAATAAAAACAAATACTTAGTATATACCTGTTTAAGCATACTAATGGTTAGAGCAAGAAGCAGACCACCTAAATATTCGGCGGCCAAATAATATGCTGAGTTTGAAAAAAGTGTGTTAGGGCTATTGAGATGCGCGTAGCAATGAGAAACTGCTGGATGTAGAGATCATTTGCTTTCCCTTTTCATCAACAACACTGGCAGCGATATTATGGGTTCCACGATCAAGGTTTTGTAATGAAACGCTATTATTTGAGCCATTAGAAACCTCCTTGCCATCCATTGCGATGATAATTTTATGGCCAGGGCGTAATGGCGGCAGAAGTGATAAGGATATACTGACATTACCAGCATTACTTCTTATACCGGCATTATCTGCAGGGCTAGAAACCAAAAATGTTTTATACAAGGCTTTATGCTTGGGTTGTTTTGGTCTGGGGGTGTGCTTAGCTGGATTGGGGTTCTTTATTGTCTGCAATTCCTGCAGCTTTATTTCTTCAGCATCTTTCGAGGGTTTATCTGTAAATATAATATTGCCGTTTTCATCTACTGACTTATACACAGTCTCTGCAGCAGCAAAGCCCATAAAGGCCAATAATAATAAACCGATCGTTAAGCGCATGTGTAAAGCATAGCTAATTACTGAATATCTCACAATCTGTAGCTCCTATATATCCCATCTAAGAGTTTGGAATAACCGGTTTCGGTGGATTAGTTGGTGATACACCCGGCTGCAGCGTTTTGGGTGGATTTAACGGTGTAACCACCTTTGGATCAGGTCTGAGTTCGGGTGATAATTGGGCAATCCTGCGAACATGAAATGTAACCTTAGCAGAGCGTTTAAGCACTATCTCGTCTTCATTCTTCACTACTACAGAGATACTATGTGTGCCTCGGTCAACATTCGCTAATAAGAATTGCGGCGCCTTTCCGCTTAGCATTTCCTTCCCGTCCATAGATAACACCATTACATCCTTTTCATTGAGCTCAGGCTCTAGTGTGACTGCAATATTTACGTTGCCCTCACCACCATGAATCGTTGAATCGTTTTCAGGGCTCGCTATTACAAGCTTGGTGTAATTAAATTTCTTTGAATTATCTCGCTCTGGAGAAAGCTTAAAGGACCTGGCTTTCGGTGGGTTTATTGCCTGAACCTTTTTAATTTTTATTTCTTCGGCCCCTTTTGATGGGACATCAGAAAAAACAATGTTGCCGTCAGCGTCCACCGCTTTATAAACAGTCTCTGCATGGACGTATGTAACAAACAAAAATATAAGCGATATCAGTAATTTAATATTCATACCGTTGAGACTAGCACTATTGCTATAGAGTTCATAAAAAAGGCCCCCAGAAGGGGGCTTTTTTGTCTACTTCATCTCAGATTACAAGCTGTAATACATATCAAACTCTACTGGATGTGTCGTACTTAGAAAACGCGTTACTTCTTCCATTTTCAAAGCAATGTATCCGTCAATCATATCATCGGTAAATACGCCGCCAGCCGTCAGGAATTCACGATCTTTATCAAGTGCTTCAAGCGCTTGATCCAAAGAAGAACAAACCGTTGGAATATCTTTTTCTTCTTCAATACTCAAATCATACAAATCTTTTTCAAATGCTTCGCCAGGATCGATTTTATTCTGGATACCGTCGAGACCAGCCATCATCAATGAAGCAAAGGTGAAGTATGGATTTCCACAGGAATCAGGAAAACGCATTTCAATGCGCCGCGCCTTCGGGCTTGAAACCCAGGGTATACGACAAGAAGCAGAACGGTTACGGGCTGAATAGGCCAACATAGTTGGTGCTTCAAAACCTTTAACTAATCGTTTATAACTGTTCGTGCTTGCATTGGTAAACGCATTAAGCGCCCGAGCATGTTTAAAGATACCGCCAATATAATGCAACGCCATATCCGAAAGGCCGCCATATTTATCACCAGCAAACAGGTTCTCTCCATTCTTTGCCAAGGACTGATGCACGTGCATACCACTACCGTTATCACCGACTAATGGTTTTGGCATGAAGGTGGCTGTTTTACCATAACTGTGCGCCACGTTTTGCACGACATACTTGAGGATTAATATCTCATCTGCTTTTCTAGTCAGGGTGTTAAACACCGTACCAATTTCAGCTTGTCCTGCTGTTGCAACTTCATGGTGATGGACTTCAACACCAACACCCATTTCTTCCAGAACAGTACACATGGCTGAGCGAATGTTCTGGCCAGAATCTACTGGTGGAACCGGAAAGTAACCACCTTTAACACCAGGTCGATGACCTATATTAGCGTCTTCGCCGAGTCGATCACTATTCCAGCAACCCTCATCTGAATCGACTTCATAGAATGCGGAATGTAATTCATCACCCCAGCGTACTTCATCGAAGATAAAGAATTCTGGCTCTGGGCCAAAGTATGCCGTATCGGCAATACCGGTTGATTTTAAGTACGCTTCTGCACGCTTTGCTAATGAACGGGGGTCACGTTCATAACCTTCCATTGTTGCTGGTTCAAGAACATCACAACGGATAATCAAAGTAGAATCATCAAAGAAAGGATCAATCACTGCCGTATCGCATTCTGGCATCAGAACCATATCTGACTCATTAATACCCTTCCAACCACCAATTGAAGAACCATCAAACATTTTGCCTTCTTCAAAAAAATCAGCATCAACTGTGCTGGCTGGTATGGTGACATGTTGTTCCTTGCCAGTGGTATCACAGAAACGCATGTCGACAAATTTTACATCGTGTTCCTTTATTAGTTTCATTACATTATCGGACATCGTTATCTCCTGAGACTGACTATTCAGTCACTATTTAATGGTTATATATAATTTAAGATAAAATCATGAATCAGCCGTGCAAGGCTCGCACTGACCACTGCATTTCAATGAAAATTTCTATTTTCTCAATGACGGCCATTCGAGATTGGCATTTGTTATTATTTGAGCATTTATTCCTGACTATGAGTATAGCCGCGCTACAAAATAAGCACTAGAGTTCCCACTTAAGATTTGCATTAGTTGGAAGCTCTTTGCTTTCATTTTGCTGCCCTGTGCCATACTATTTCCATTGTGATTGATCGAGATCAAATTTTTGGCGGAATATTACAAACGACATGGATAGTTTTAAGATTGGTATATAGAGTAATTGACGAGACTAGGTTTATGAACATGAGCACAGACATATGACCGCTTTTCCAGAACCGCCAAGTGATGATTATGCCATTCTTTATCTGGAAAATACGGATAAGGAACTTCCGCTCAAACTTAATCAAAATATGCGCTATGCCTATTTTAAAACGATTGCTCGTGGTGGTAAGGCGATTGTTCATTCCTGCAAGGATTTACATCTTTCACGCACGATTTGTTATAAAAATCTTCGGCCAGAGTTCGCCGATGATCCAATAGAACAAAAACGTTTTTTACGTGAAGCACGCGTCAGTGCTTTATTACAGCATCCTAATACTGTTCCAACCTATGAACTCGGTCGAAATAATAAAGGTCATTATTACTTCACGATGAAATTGGTATCTGGTTATACACTTCGAGAAATCCTTGATTACCGTGAACGTTATGATCTCAAGCAATTGATTAACGTAATCATCCAAATAGCTAATGCGCTGGAATATGCACATAGTCATCGTGTCATCCACCGCGACATCAAACCTGAAAATATTCTGGTAGGACCTTTTGGTGAAGTTCTATTACTTGATTGGGGTCTGGCAAAAGTCTGGAACGCTGATGCTACAAGCACAGAGATACCTGAAGATCACCAGTTCAAATCAAACGAGAAAATCTCATCGATTACCGACTCTGAAAAATTACAAGGCACGATTACTTACATGTCGCCCGAACAAATAAAACGTGACCCGAATATTGATTTCAGAACGGATATATTTAGCTTAGGCGTGGTTTTATTCGAAATCCTTGCAGGTCGACCTCCAACAACGGGCGAAACAATCGATGAAATTATTTATCAAACAACTAATGAGACACCGGAAAGACCATCAACACTGACAAATGCACATGTACCAGCTTTACTTGAAAATGTTGCAATGCGGTGTATTGAAAAAAGTATCGACAAAAGAATGTCGAGTTGTGCTGAGTTAGTGAGGCTTCTTGAAGAAGAATGGTCTTGATTAGTAAGCTCTCATCACAAAGCACCATAATAGTGCATTAAACAATGCTCAAAATCTCTATTTGCATTATTTTGGTGCGCAAAAAACCTCATAATTATTAAATACACATCCCTTTCTGAATCAATCAACTAATTCATGGCCCCTCTATGTGTTTGATATTATTGATTTAATATCGTTTATATTGTGATTTTTTATTATGTGATCTGACTATTTGATAAAATGCCCAATACTGGAACACATATTGCTCTTCTACCTTTACTGAAAAGTTTAGATCACACAGAAAACAAAAAATAATTTGCAGGAGAGCAACACATCATGAAAAGTAAGTTGGAATATATTTGGCTCGACGGATACAAGCCAACACAAAGTTTACGCAGTAAGACCATGGTAAGGTCAGATTTTAGTGGAAAGCTGGAAGATTGCCCGATGTGGTCATTTGACGGTAGTTCTACAGAACAGGCCGATGGTAGTGATTCTGACTGCCTACTTAAACCTGTTATGGTAATTCCGGACCCAGGTCGTATGAATGCCTATCTGGTTATGACGGAAGTACTGAATGCGGATGGAACGCCTCATGCTTCTAATTCTCGTGCCACTATCGACTCTGATGACGAAGATTTCTGGTTTGGTTTCGAGCAAGAATATTTTCTATGGAATCCTGAAACAAACTTGCCTCCTGGCTTCCCACCGGGCGGTTACCCTCCTCCACAAGGCCCATACTATTGTTCAGTCGGGGCAAGAAATGCCTATTGTAGAGAATTAATAGATGAACACCTTGATATCTGTCTTGAAGCTGGTCTCAATGTCGAAGGTATTAATGCTGAAGTAGCAGCAGGTCAATGGGAATTTCAGGTTTTCTCGAAGAGTGCAAAGAATGCTGGTGATGAAACATGGCTCGCCCGTTATTTCCTTGAACGAACAGCAGAAAAATACGATCTTGCTATTGACTGGCATCCTAAACCATTGGGCGACACAGATTGGAACGGTTCAGGTATGCACGCTAACTTCTCAAACGGACCAATGCGTGATGCGGGCGATGAATCTATATTCACCAAAATTTGTGAAGAGTTTGGTAAAAATATAGAACGCCACATTAGCGTATATGGTGCTCACAACGAATTGCGCTTAACCGGTAAACATGAAACTCAATCCATCAATGAGTTCAGCTATGGTGTTTCTGACCGTGGTGCGTCAATTCGTATACCTATTGGTACTGTTGAGGATGGTTGGAAAGGACGTTTGGAAGATCGACGTCCTTCTTCAAATGCATGTCCTTATGCTGTCGCAGCTGCAATCGTTAAAACAACACACGAAGCACTCGCTTAATTTAAAGTAAACTTTCTGTAATTAAAAACCGGAACAGAAGCAATTCTGTTCCGGTTTTTATTTGCATTAATGAAATAGGTAGATCAACACAGGTGTCTAGGCCAAGGAGCATACAAATATGTTTATGCTTTATATACTGTCAAATGTCGATCAGACACAACCGAAACAATAAATCCCTCTAGCCCTGCTTCACTTAATTGCATCTTAATTTCATCCGGCATAAACGCAGCCTTTAAAGAATTATGAAAATCACGTCGCAAAATCTCTGGTTCACCTTCAGCATACTTCTTAGTAAGTGCATCAACCTGATCTTCCGACTCTGGTCGCATTAGATCCATAACAAAAATTGCTGGGGATCCTTTCGCATTTTTGATTGTATTCCATAACACCATTGGATCATGTAAATGATGTAATAAGCTATTACTAAAAATCAGATCATAGCTTTTATGCGAAAGAGAAGTTTCATTGATATAGGTGTCGATCAAATTAATACGGTCGGACAAACCCGAACCGATTAACGCCTTATCACCTTCAGCTAACATCGCAGCAGCAGCATCCAACGCATCGATATGATAATTAGGATATGCCTTAGCTAGGCGAATACTTATATCTGCAGCACCACAACCTAAATCTACTGCTCTACCTGACTCAGGCAATTTACCGCCCACGGCTTCTTTCAATAACGTAATGAAATGATTATGCGGTTCTTCGAAATCAGCATTGGCATAGGCAATGGCCTGCTCTTGATCGGTCATTAACTCTGGTTCAGGGATGCGTTGCATTTTTAGTACTGATTAAAAACTTGGGCGTTACCATCTTTACCAATGGCAATCACGGAATAAGAATCTACACGTTCTCCCATTTCCATGCCCGGTGAGCCTACGGGCATACCCGGTACAGACAAACCAAGCACATCAGGTTTTTCAGATAATAAACGTTTCACGTCTAAGGCAGGGACATGACCTTCTATCACATAGCCATCTACTACCGCAGTGTGACAACTAGCATGTTCATAACTAAGGCCATACTGCTGTTTTACAAGATTCACATCCAACACATCGATAGCATTGACCTGAAAACCACTGTCCTCCATGTGTTTAATCCATTTATTGCAACAACCACAGGTCGCCGATTTATACACCGTCATCTTTGGTTCTGCACTAACATTCTGCATTAAGATAAACCCACCAAATGCAGATATCAAAATCGATAAAATAATCCCAACAAATTTTTTATTTTTAATCATATCGAATACCTTAGTTCTCATTTGATGATGCGTTACATATTAAGTTTTAGATTGAATTTAATATTGATGTTCTATTATAGTTTTATTTCCGCTTGATAGCGTGTCACTTTTCTTTGCGTGGCCAAAGAAAACTAACGAAAAGCGTCGCTCTAGTGCATCCATGCACTCGCGACATTTGTGCGTCCTGCACATCAAGGCCACCCCAAATAACTTGCCCTACGGGTACCCTCGGTGTTCTTTTATTTCTTTCGGCACGCGCATACGGACTCCTCGACTCTGTCTCCTGATTCGTTCTACCTCCTGCATCCATGCAGTCGTGTCCTAATGCGCTCTCGCTACATCCCTGTAGCTCAACCGAGAAATAAAACAACACCTCAGCAAGTTATAAGGGGAATTAAAAAACAATGCTATTTTAAACACTTAGTTTGATTCTATATATCTCTTCAATATCCTTTGATGATAACGACATGTTCCTAATCTAAATTAATTATTACTCTTGCTAATCATAATAACCCCGTATGGCATGCTGAGGAAGTGAACGATAACGAGGGGCAATTGTGCAGGACGACCGCCATGGATGGCGGAAGTGTCGATTATGCAGGAGCAATTATCGACCGCATAATTGAGCGCATTGGATCAGGGATGAGCCTATGCGCGACCCTCGTTATTGTTTACTGACGAAGGTAGCCGCAGGCCATGACATTAGGGAAAGGTTCTTTTGCTTACTTTTCTTTAAAGAAAAGTAAGCCGTGATAAAGACGGAAAGCGAATTTAAAAGAAATGGCGAGTAAAAGCCTACTCAGGCAACAAACTCTCTCCATTCATTAACTCACTAATCGTCTCCCGACGACGAATTTCATGAGCCTGATCTCCATCAACCATGATCTCTGCAACACGTGGTCGCGAGTTGTAGTTTGATGACATGGTAAAACCGTAAGCACCTGCAGAGCATACTGCCAATACATCTTCATGTTCTAATTGTAACTGCCTAGCCTTACCAAGGAAGTCACCTGTTTCACAAACAGGACCAACAATATCATAAACACTCTCTTCAGCATTTGATGTTTCGACGACACGTTTAATATCATGCCAGCCTTCATAGAGTGCGGGCCGTATCAAGTCATTCATCGCGGCGTCGACTATAGCGAAATTATGTTCTTTCCCTTTATTCAGATATTCCACTTTTGTTAATAGCACTCCAGCATTACCAACAATACTTCGTCCCGGCTCTATAATGAGTTCGAGATTCTGATTGTTTAAAGTGCTAACTATTGTCTGAATATAATCTCTCCTTGCGGGAGGTTCTTCACCATCATAGTTGATACCAAGGCCACCGCCCAGGTCGATATGTTCGAAGGTGATTTCTAATTGTTTCAACTGCTCAATTAATTCCAGAACTTTCAATAATGCATCTTTAAAAGGTTCCAGTGTTGTGATCTGTGAACCGATATGACAATCAATACCTTTAATCGTAATGTTAGGTAATGCTGAGGCGAGTTCATATGCGGCTATAGCATTCTGAAACGCTATACCGAATTTATTATCTTTTAGGCCAGTAGCAATGTAAGGATGTGTATTTGCGTCAACATCAGGGTTAACTCTTAATGATACAGGCGCGTGAATATGCATTTCTTCTGCAACCTCATTAAGTCGTATTAATTCATTTACTGATTCAACATTAAAACATTTGATGCCTTTATTAAGCGCAGCCTGCATTTCATCTTTTCGCTTTCCCACACCGGAGAAGACAATTTTGTCGGGGCGACCACCGGCGTGAAGCACACGCTCCATTTCTCCGATTGAAACAATGTCAAAGCCTGCACCAAGTCTCGCGAGAATATTCAATAGACCAATATTAGAATTGGCTTTCACCGCATAACAAACGAGATGCTTTTGTGATTTCAATGCATGATCAAACTCTAACCAACTCGTTTCGATGGTCTTGCGAGAATAGACATAGCAAGGCGTGCCGAATTGACTCGCTATTTCTGCCAATGAAACGCCTTCGGCATGCAACAGGCCGTCCTTATAATTAAACTCAGACATGATTAATCAGACGGTATTGGAAAAGTCAGATACAGAAATACTCGTATTAGGTGGCATATAGAGGTCACCTTTTTGGCCACAAGCAGAGACACAGGATAACAACATAAGTATTATCCCCAATCTAATTATCTTTATCTTATTGTCTCTATTCATCTAGGCGTCCTCTGGGTCGTTCGCTATTTCCTTGAGCATAGCAAAATATGGCAAAAGGAAAAATGACTTGAATTGAATTAGGGTCTGCTGAGAGGATATATCATCAATAAATTACAAACAGGATTTAAAATGTCATTTGAAAAAGACGCGATAATAATTGAACCCAAAGAAGCACATAAGGCCAGTGTAATCTGGTTACATGGCCTTGGGGCAGATGGTCATGATTTTGAACCTATCGTGCCAGAACTAGGCTTGCCTGATAATCTGGGTATCCGTTTTATCTTTCCAAATGCCCCGAAACGGCCTGTCACAATCAATGGCGGAATGGCTATGCGTGCCTGGTATGACGTTAAATCACCTGATCTTCGCGATAAAGAGGACTCTGTCTCAATTATTGAGTCATCAAACTTGATCAACAACTATATTAACGCTGAAATCGAAGCAGGCATTGAGTCCAATAAAATTATACTCGCAGGATTTTCTCAAGGCGGGGCTATCACCCTGCATGCGGGTTTACGGTTTCCATCACCACTAGCAGGATTATTGGCGCTTTCATGCTACTTACCTTTGCCGGAACAGCTTAAAGATGAGGCTATTGCAGATAAAAGCATGGCAATCATGATGGCACACGGCATATCTGATCCAGTTATCCCTGTTGTTCAGGGTCGTGCGTCATCTGAAACACTAAAAGAGCACGGTTACTTAGTTGAATGGCATGAATATATGATGCAACACTCGGTGTGCCTAGAAGAGATTACTGCAATAGGCTCATGGATAAAACGACTATTAGCTTAAGTCCTAGGTCCGCTCGGTTTACCTGAACGACGAGGCGGCCTTCTGCCCGTTTTTTTCTTGTGTGATTGTTGTGGTTGCGCGTGGTGTTTTCTTTTTACAGGTGGCTCTGGCTTCGCGAGTAAATCATCGGTTATTTGAGCAGTTGGGATTGGATAGCCAATATATGATTCGATTTCCATCAGTGAATAAATATAATCCTCGCAACCAAAACTTATAGCATCACCAGCAGCACCAGCGCGCGCAGTTCTACCAATGCGATGCACATAGTCCTCACAATTCTGCGGTAAATCATAATTAAACACATGACTCACATCAGGAATATGTAACCCTCGTGCGGCAAGGTCAGTTGCCACCAACGCGGCCAATTCACCATTTGAAAATTCATTGAATAATCTTGTCCTTTTACTCTGCGGAACGTCACCCGATAAAATCGCAGAGTGAATACCATTGCCTTCAAGATATGACCAGACCTTTTCTGCAACACGCTTGGTATTAACAAACACAATCGATCTATTCGCATTCATGTGTTTCAACAAACCCAGTAATAATGGAATTTTTTCATCATTAGCAACGTGATAAAGTATTTGCGTCACTTTATCCGCTGTAACTTGTTCTGATTTGATTTTTACCTGTGTTGGGCTATTCATATGCTCATATGCCAACTCCATAACCCGGTGCGACAATGTCGCTGAGAACAGCATATTTAAACGCTTATCCGGCTTTGGCATACGTCGTAACATAAAACGAATATCAGCAATAAAACCAAGGTCAAACATCCGATCTGCTTCATCCAACACAACAATCTCGACATTTTTAAAACTAAATACTTTTTGTTTCGAATAGTCGATTAATCGACCCGGCGTGCCAATTAATATATCGACACCGCCTTCTAATGATTTGCGCTGTTTCTCATAATCAACACCGCCATAAACGAGAGCTAATTTTAGTCCACAATGTTTATTAAATTTTTCAGCATCATTGTATATTTGAATCGCTAGTTCACGTGTCGGAGCTATAATTAATGCACGTAGACTGCTATTGTTTGCTGCCGGTTTGGAAAGTAAGAAATGAAACGTTGAAAGTAAGAAGGCTGCCGTTTTACCAGTCCCTGTTTGTGCCTGTCCTGCAATATCATGTCCATCCAAAATCAATGGCAAACACTCTCCCTGAATGGGCGTACAGTTTTTAAAGCCGATTTCGTCTAGCGCAGTAAGTAAGCGCTCATCCAAGGCAAACTGCTTGAATTCAGGGGTGTTCGTGCTTGTTGATGTCATGTATTTATCCGGAAATCTGGAGACATTTTAGAAGAAACTTGCAATTAGTCTTCAATTTCGTTGAAATTGCATCCTCAAACTAAACATTAAGGATTACAAATTAAATGAGTGAAAGTATATTGCATGTTACAGACTCAAGCTTTGAAGATGAAGTTTTAAAATCGGAATTACCTGTAATCTTGGATTTTTGGGCAGAATGGTGCGGTCCTTGTAAGATGATTGCTCCCATCCTCGACCAAATAGCCGATCAATATAAAGATAAATTGACGGTTGCCAAAATAAACATCGATGACAATCAAGGCACACCAGCTACCTATGGCGTCAGAGGCATACCAACGCTTATCTTGTTTAAGAATGGTGAAGCTGCTGCAACCAAGGTTGGTGCTGCATCGAAATCCCAACTGGAAGCCTTTATTGACACTAATATATAGGCAATTTATTGTTAAATTTAACTGGACGTATGGTCAAACGCATGCTAATTTAAATCAATAGGTTAAGTAACAATCAAATAACCAAAACCAAATCCCCTTAAATCATAAAATAAAAATTCGTTTTTTTAATTTCACAGACGATCCTCGTTTGTTAACTACAATTTCTATTTTCATCAATACTCAAAGTCTATGAATCTAACCGAACTAAAACAAAAGCCAGCCTCAGAACTTGTTACTCTCTCTTCCGAACTTGGTCTCGATAATTTGGCCCGAAATCGCAAACAAGATGTGATTTTTGAAATATTAAAAGCCCAGGCAAAAAAGGGGGAAGATATTTATGGCGATGGCGTATTGGAAATTCTTCAGGATGGGTTTGGGTTTTTACGTTCGGCGGGTAGTTCATACCTTGCAGGTCCGGATGATATATATGTCTCACCGAGCCAGATAAGACGTTTTAACCTTCGTACTGGTGATAACATTTCAGGCAAGATCCGGCCTCCAAAAGATGGTGAACGATACTTTGCACTTCTCAAGATTAACGAGATTAATTTTGAAACCCCGGAAAAAGCCAAGGGCAAGATCTTATTTGAGAATCTGACGCCACTGTTTGCTAATGAACGCTTAACCTTGGAGCAGGGTAATGGCAGCACCGAAGATTTAACGCCCCGAATTATTGACCTAGCGTCACCTATAGGGAGAGGACAACGTGGATTAATCGTATCACCGCCAAAGGCTGGTAAAACGATGATCCTACAGAGCATTGCGCAATCAATTGCTCACAATCACCCAGATGTTCACCTGATTGTACTTTTAATTGATGAACGTCCTGAAGAAGTAACTGAAATGGAACGGTCAGTGCGTGGTGAAGTTATATCGAGTACCTTTGATGAACCAGCCAGCCGTCACGTACAGGTTGCGGAAATGGTAATCGAAAGGGCCAAACGATTAACAGAGCATAAAAAAGACGTTGTTATCTTGCTTGATTCAATTACGCGCTTAGCTCGCGCCTACAACACGGTAATCCCTGCTTCCGGCAAAGTGCTTACTGGTGGTGTAGATGCAAATGCACTACAAAGACCAAAACGCTTCTTTGGTGCGGCACGTAATATCGAAGAAGGCGGTAGTCTGACTATCATTGCTACTGCATTAGTAGATACTGGTTCAAGGATGGATGACGTGATCTACGAGGAGTTTAAAGGTACCGGCAATATGGAATTACACCTTGACCGGACTATCGCAGAAAAACGAATCTACCCAGCCATCAACATTAACCGTTCAGGTACTCGTCGCGAAGAATTGTTGACCAATGAAAGTGAATTACAAAAAATATGGATATTGCGTAAGCTACTTCATCCAATGGAAGAACTTGGTGCCATGGAATTTATGTTAGAGCGATTAAAGGCTACTAAAAACAATGCTGAATTCTTCGAAGCAATGAAGAGATAATCAGTGTAACTGGTTTATATATCTCATCTTGTCTTCTTGCACTAATCGATAAAAGCGACGTAATTCTTTCAGTAGATCATTATTGAAGCCCTGCAACTTATATTGTTGTTGCAGGTTCATACAGTATTTTCCTGCATAATAGTTAGCTTGTTTGTATCGTTCTAATTCACTTTCAGTCAATGTTTCATCAAATCCATTTTTTTGAAATAGCCAGCTTTGTAGGCAGCTAACATCATCACGGCAGCTTTCACCATCTAGTAATGATTGCATCATAATGAATTTATCGATTTCTGCTTGTAACTCCATTTCAAGTAATGTGACTTTCTTCTGGTGGTGAGCGTTCCAGACAACATAGAGAAAATGACTCACACCTTCCAATATTAAGCAAAATTCTGCGTATTTACCTTTCTCTAATAACTCTAAAGGATTTGCATTATCAAGATGATTCATCACGTCAGCGGAAATATATAATGACAAATCAATTCCTGATTCATGCTCAGCAATCAAAAGCCTCTCATTATTATCACGCGGATTATCCTGACAAGATAAGAAATCAGCCAATTTTTTATCCGTGATCAAAAAATCATGTACAGAGTGTTTAGTATCGATCTCGTAGATCGTTTGCAGTTGCTGCTGTAGATAATTTAGTGAAATAGCGAGACTCCAGGTTAATGTTTATTTTTACTGGAGGGAAAAGTCAAAACACCATTTTCTTGTAAGCGTTTTCGAGCATATTCACTGCCTGTCTTTAACCATGACTCATACATACACAAAACATCACGATCATCCGTCAGTTCATTACTTTCCCTAACCTCTGTTAACACATCGACATAACTCATGAAATGACCAGCTAAATCGGAAAAGACCTCGCCTAAACCTTTTTCTTTAAATGTGCGTGAATTATTTTCTGCTAATGAACTATAGGCACCACCACCCATAGAGATAAAATAATCTATCCCGACAGCACTTCTTTCAAAACTACCAGCAAAAAACCCCGAAGTAACAAGTGCTGTATCACCAAGTTTCCTCAAATGTACATTTCGTTCTTCAATAGAATTTGCATCATTCGCATCCTTGAACATTAATGCGAGTGGTTTTGAAGATCGTCCTTTTAAGCTATCTTCATAAATGTTTTCAGAAAGAGTGAAGTACGTTAGTAAGTTAACGATATAGACTACCGTTTCGTCTTTTGGATAAATATGTTGGTGAGAAATTGCGTCATGAATAGCATCATTGAAGTATTCATTTACATTAAGGTTCGTAATTAAATTTGCATTATCAACCGAGTGAGACATAAAAACCTCCTGTCACGACCATAACTAGTCTTAAACGACTCTTAATAGCTTTATCGGCTATTAATTCATTGCACTTTAGAACATATCAAATTATTTGAGTAAAAGGGAAGCTAGCACTCTAATGGTGTTGCTGATAATTAGCACATTTAACCTATCCAAACGCATTAACTTTTTAGCTATAGCGACAAAGTGAAAGTCATATTACAAAAAGTAAGAGCGCGACTATTGCCGCACACGATTTCGATAATGTATGTAAAAAGATTTAATTAACGTCCTGTTAATACAAAACGTGCATTTAAAGGTTGCGTAGGTCGATTGTTGCTATAGTAAACTTGCTCAATAGCTTTAATTTGTTCTCCAGTTAAGTGAAGTGGCTGTTTAAGAACGAACCAACGTACACCTTCACTCGCTGGTGGAGTCGTCAATGAACCATCATAGGTGTAATAGTCAAGCGATTCGGGGAGTAGTTGACTAATATCTATACGTTTAGATTCTTCGAGTACTTCATCACCCGCATGTAAAACTGCTGCACCCGAAAGTATTTCTGCAATTTCTGGGTGCTCAGCCTCGCCCTCAAAAAACAAGATGCCAATAACTGCCAGATGACCTTCATTATCTGCATGGACAAAATGCAATTCAACTTTGGCATGTTCACCATTAATCGTATGTTCACTCGGTGCATGAAAATGAAATTGGCGCAATTCATATTCATGAGTACCAAAACGCAATGTGCCCGCACCAGGGCAAATGGTTTCAACGGTATGCCCATTGTTTAAGATGTGCAGCGCCTGGGGGTGTGCCTCTATTTCAAGTGTAGGTAGATCGGCACCAATGGACTCACTTGGCACAATATCAATAGGCGACTGTGAACCACCAACGGCCGCTAAAACATAGGCAGGATCCAATTCTCCCCAATGGCTTGGCCCATGTTCCTTTGAATAATCCCAACTCGCCTGATTAGAAACACTTCCATGGTCGTCTTTTTCAGCACTAGTACCAACCAAAGGTATCATTAATCCAATTAACAGCAGCGATAGAATGCGTAACATGATTGCTCTCCTTACAAATCTTTCGAAACATTAAAAGTAGCACAGGATAATAAACCGTCGAACCTGAACAATAAACTTTCCTGTGACCTTCTAATTATAGGAAATGAAACGACCGTTTATATATCAATATCCATCTAAGTTAAAAATTAGAGTGGTATAGTTTTAAGTTCACTCATAAAAAAACCAACCTACACAGAAATGCAGGTTGGTTTCAGTAACACTTCAAACTTAAGCTAAAAAATAAAGCTTAAGTAGACTATGGTGTCGGGGAAATTACATCATTCCGCCCATACCACCCATGCCACCCATATCAGGCATACCACCACCGCCACCATGGCCGTGATCTTCCTGAGGAATTTCAGCAACCATCGCTTCAGTCGTTAACAACAGACTTGCAACAGATGCTGCATTTTGTAATGCAGAACGTGTTACTTTGGTTGGATCAAGAATACCCATCTCAATCATATCGCCAAATTCACCATTTGCTGCATTGTAACCGTAGTTACCTTTGCCTTTCGCAACTTCGTTCAAAATAACTGACGCTTCTTCACCGGCATTGGTAACGATTTGACGTAGTGGCTCTTCAATCGCACGTTTCAGTATATTAATACCAATCTGTTGATCGTGATTGCTTCCTTCAACTTTAGATACCGCTTTCAAAGTGCGGAGTAATGCAACACCACCGCCAGGTACAACACCTTCTTCTACAGCAGCACGGGTTGAATGTAATGCATCTTCAACGCGCGCTTTCTTTTCTTTCATTTCGATTTCAGTAGCAGCACCAACCTTGATTACCGCAACACCACCAGCTAGTTTTGCAACTCGCTCTTGTAGTTTTTCACGATCGTAATCAGATGTTGAATCTTCAACCTGCTGACGAATCTGCTTACGCGACCTTCGATATCTTTGGTCTTACCTTCACCATCAATGATCGTGGTGTTTTCTTTGGTAATCTGAACACGCTTTGCACCACCCAGATCTTCCAAGTTGCTTTTTCAAGACTCAAACCAACTTCTTCAGAGATGACGGTACCACCAGTCAGGATTGCAAGATCTTCAAGCATTGCTTTACGACGATCACCAAAGCCAGGTGCTTTAACAGCAGCGACTTTAACGATACCGCGCATATTGTTAACAACCAAGGTTGCCAGTGCTTCACCTTCAATGTCTTCTGCAACGATCAATAAAGGTTTACCTGCTTTCGCAACACCTTCAAGAATTGGTAACAGATCGCGAACATTAGAAATCTTCTTGTCAAAAAGAAGAATGAAAGGCGCTTCCAGTTCAACACTCATCGTTTGCTGGTCGTTAATGAAGTACGGAGAAAGGTAACCGCGATCAAATTGCATACCTTCAACTACATCCAGTTCATTTTCAAGACCTGAGCCTTCTTCAACGGTGATAACACCTTCTTTACCAACTTTGTCCATTGCTTCTGCAATGATGTTACCGATGTTTTCATCTGAGTTTGCAGAGATAGTACCTACCTGTGCAATCGCTTTGCTATCTTCACAAGGTTTTGAAAGTTTCTTCAGCTCTGCAACTGCAGCTAGTAACTGCTTTATCAATACCGCGTTTGATATCCATTGGATTAGTACCGGCAGTAACTGCTTTTTGACCTTCACGAACAATCGCTTGTGCCAATACAGTTGCTGTAGTTGTACCATCACCAGCAACATCAGAAGTCTTGGAAGCAACTTCCTTGACCATCTGTGCACCCATGTTTTCAAACTTATCTTCAAGTTCGATTTCTTTTGCTACTGAAACACCATCTTTAGTGACGGTTGGAGCACCAAAGCTCTTGTCCAGAATTACATTGCGACCCTTAGGGCCGAGCGTTTGCTTTACCGCATTCGCTAGAACGTTTACGCCTCGCGCCATACTTGAACGGGCGTCGTCCGAAAATTTTACTTCTTTTGCAGCCATGATTATTTTCTCCTGACTATATTAATAATTTGAATTACTCGATGACGCCCATGATGTCGTCTTCACGCAGGACGAGAAAATCATCGCCACTGACTTTGACTTCTGTACCGGAGTACTTACCAAACAACACCTTGTCACCTTTCTTAAGATCCAGCGCACGTAATTCACCGTTATCCAGTAATTTGCCGTTACCGACAGCTATTACTTCACCTTCTACGGGTTTCTCTGTGGCTGAATCAGGGATAATTATTCCACCCTGAGACGTTTTTTCCTCTTCCACACGTTTCACGATCACACGATCATGTAATGGTCGGATATTCATAAAGATTGCCCTCCTCAATTCCTAACCTATTGATTAATATAGTACCAACTGAATTGTTAGCACTCTTAATTAGTGAGTGCTAAATATAGTCTAATTTTCTAAGGAGTCAACAGTAGGAGCAAAATTTTATCAACGGATGCTCAGAATAGATCCCATACTTGTACGGCTTTTGATTACTGAAAATTACTCTCTCAATTAGCTTTTGAGATTAACCATATCTGACTTCTGCGTAACGCTAGCCCATATTCCATGTTCTGCTATAATGCCCCGCTTTTTGAATCTCGGACTGAGCTGAGATAGTCTTCACGCTCTTTATCCCTAAAATAATTTATGTAGATCTTTGATGACCAATTACAAGCTAACACACCTGAAACAACTCGAAGCAGAGAGTATTCATATCATCCGTGAAGTCGCCGCTGAATTCGATAAGCCGGTCATGCTGTATTCAGTTGGCAAAGATTCTGCTGTGATGTTGCAATTGGCACTAAAGGCCTTTGCACCTGGAAAACCTCCATTTCCACTATTACACGTTGATACCACCTGGAAATTTAAGGAGATGATTAAATTTCGTGATGAATTAGCAAAAAACCTTGGTTTAGAACTACTTGTTTATACTAATCAAGAAGGTGTAGCAGCAGGCGTTAGCCCCTTTACTGTTGGCAGCCAAAAACATACTACTATTATGAAAACCGATGCGCTTAAACAAGCATTGAATAAGTATAAGTTTGACGCTGCGTTTGGTGGGGCTCGTCGTGATGAAGAAAAATCAAGAGCAAAAGAACGCATATATTCTTTTCGTGATAAAAACCACCGCTGGGATCCAAAAAACCAACGTCCTGAGTTATGGAATATCTATAACGGTAAAATTGATAAAGGCGAAAGTATTCGTGTATTCCCCTTGTCCAACTGGACTGAACTTGATATTTGGCAATACATTCATTTAGAAAATATCCCTATTGTGCCATTGTATTTTGCTGCAGAGCGTCCGATTGTGAACAGAGATGGAGTTGACATAATGGTCGATGATGAGCGCATGCCATTAGAGCCGGGAGAAACACCTGAAATGAAAATGGTACGTTTTCGCACACTTGGCTGTTACCCACTGACTGGTGCAGTTGAATCAACAGCAACAACCTTGCCTGAGATTATTCAGGAAATGTTATTAACCAAAACATCTGAACGTCAGGGTCGGGTAATTGATCACGATCAAGCCGGTTCAATGGAAGAAAAGAAACGCGAAGGTTATTTCTAACATGTCACATCAATCCGAACTTATTAGTACTGATATCGATGCTTATCTTGAACAGCATGAGAAAAAAGAATTATTACGCTTATTGACCTGCGGCAGTGTAGATGATGGTAAAAGCACACTGATTGGACGTTTATTACACGATTCAAAAATGATCTATGAAGATCAACTGGCCGCGATTACTGCCGATAGCGTTAAATCAGGCACCACAGGTGATGATGTTGACTTAGCATTGCTTGTTGATGGCTTACAGGCAGAACGAGAACAAGGCATTACTATTGATGTTGCTTATCGTTACTTTTCTACGGCCAACCGTAAATTTATTATTGCGGATACACCAGGGCATGAACAATACACGCGTAATATGGCGACAGGGGCATCAACTTGCGACCTAGCTATCATCCTTATCGATGCGCGGCATGGTGTACAAGTTCAAACTCGACGCCATACCATTATTTCTTCTCTGCTTGGTATTAAGCACATTATCGTTGCTATCAACAAAATGGATCTGGTTGATTACGATGAGGATGTCTATAACAAGATTAAAACAGACTATCTAAATTTCACCACCAAACTAGACCGCGCTGATATCAAGTTTATCCCTATCTCTGCATTGAAAGGTGAGAATGTTGTTAACCAAAGTACCGAGATGCCTTGGTATGACGAAGAACCGTTGATGCAAATTTTAGAAACCGTCGAGATTGCTAATGATAGAAATTTCGAAGATATGCGTTTCCCCGTGCAATACGTCAACCGCCCGGACCTCAATTTTCGGGGTTATTGCGGTACTCTTGCTTCAGGGATAGTTCGCAAGAACGATAAAGTAACCGTGTTACCTTCTGGAAAGACAAGCACGATAAAATCAATAGTGACTTACGAAGGTGAACTAGATCAAGCCTTCCCACCTATGGCCGTTACACTTACCCTCAACGATGAGATCGATGTCAGTCGTGGAGACATGATCACGCACAGTGATAACCAGCCTGCGTTAGGGAATAAATTTGAAGCGAATATCGTCTGGATGACTGAACAAGCATTAAATGTTGGCAAAGAGTATTACATAAAACGTGCTACCAGAACTATTACTGGCGCGGTTACAAAGATACATCATCGGATTGATGTCAATTCTATGGATAAATTAGAAGCGAGCGAACTCAACCTGAATGAAATCGGCCATTGCGATATAACACTCACTTCAACAGTCGCAATTGATCCCTATAGTTTATGTAAAGGAACTGGCGCATTCATTATCATTGACCGATTAAGCAATGTTACTGTTGGTGCGGGTATGATCACAGGTCTTGCTGATAATGCTAATATTCAGGCTGTTAGTCAGGAAGAGCGCGTTGCACGGTACGGCCAACACGCATTCACGGCATGGTTATTGGGTGAAAATCATGTTCAAACTGCACAAGAACTTGAACGACACCTGTTTGATAGTGGTCACGTCAGTATCGTACTGAATCAGGATGAAATTGACGGCAACATTGAAGAAATAAGTCGATCGTTAAACCAGGCAGGCTTAATTTGCATCTGCTGTGTGTCTGATGAGCCCAAGGCAAAACAGGACAACAGTGCTGTTTATAATTGCAAAACAGATTCAACTAGCACTATTTTGACGCATATAAGTGACAAGGCCAAACTGCGCTAGTAAGCTATTTTTCTAGTGAACGCTGGAAGAAATCAATTCCAGAGATTAAAATAGCTTAAAATTACATGTAAAGGGAGAAAGCAATGTCAGACCCAAAACCAGTAGATGCAGCAGACCCGGCAAAAAAAACATCGCCAGTTACCGGCCCGGTTGATAGTGACGCGACTGTTTTAACGCAGGCAGACATGAAATGTTACTGGAATGATGAAGAATTTGATAACGGTGATCGTATCTCTAACGAAGGGAAGAATTACGAAGCCAGCAATGGTCAGTGGGTTGAAGTTTAATTTGTTTTCTTGCTTTTTAAATTAAGGTTTTAATAAAGTCATAACGACCGTTGTCTTTTATAACGTCCCCGGTGTGTAACTGGAACCTACCTGTCTTTCTATCTTCCAGATAAAGCTTTAACGTTTCTCTAATTGTTGCAAATGCCAGTTCATCCCACGGGATTTCATTTTCCTTAAATAATTGTACTTCCAAACTTTCAACACCCGCCGAAAAATCCAGATCTAATAACCTTGATCGATACATCATATAAACCTGATCAACATAAGGTAAATTAAAAACAGCATATAGATCTTCTACCTCAACACGCGCATTGGCCTCTTCAAGGGTTTCTCTAATACCGGCCTCAAGCGTAGACTCACCCATTTCCATAAATCCAGCAGGTAACGTCCAATAACCTAACCTTGGTTCTATTGCTCGTTTACAAAGTAATATTTGATCTTCCCAAACAGGAATACAACCAGCAACAATCTTCGGGTTTTGATAATGAACAATGTTGCACGACTGACAAATATGACGATGCCGATTATCATCGCTGGGGATTTCATAAATTAATTCGGCACTACAGTAGCAACAATATTTCATTTGATGATTAATGCTTCCAGACTAGGCCAGAGATTATCCAGCATCATCGCCTGAGCTTCCTTTACAGGGTGAAGCCCATCAGCCTGCATTAAATTGGGATGCTGTGCGATATCATTAAGGATGAATGTTGACAAGCTAACCTCTTGTTTTTCAGAGACTGACTCATAGATTGACATGAAGCGCTGATTATAAGCTGCACCATAATTGGGCGGCAATTGCATTGGTACTAGTAAGACAGCCGCATTAGTTTGTTTTATATCATTAACTATACCTGATAAGTTTTGCTCTATCTCGCTAAGTGGAAAACCGCGTAGCCCATCATTTGCACCTAATTCTATGATGACTAGTTTCGGACTGTATTCTTTCAGTAACTTCTCCAGTCGAGTTTTAACACCCAAGGTTGTCTCACCGCTTATGCTAGCGTTAACAACTTTATGCTCCAAATTTTGTCTGACTAATCGTTGTTCCAGTAATGATACCCAGCCATCTTCTACTGGTATACCATAAGCTGCGCTTAGGCTGTCACCCAATATAAGTATCGTCTTTTCCTGTGCATTGACAGGGAAAGAAAATAAACAAATAAAAAAAATTAAGGTTCGGTAATACATAAACATGGATTCAAATAGTAACAATATTGTGCAAGCTAAGGCTCTTGGAAAGCAAGTGTCTAGTCCCGAAGGAACCCTCACTATCCTCGACGATATTAATTTGTCTATTAAACAAGGCGAAAGTTTAGCGGTTATTGGTGTATCTGGCTCGGGCAAATCAACACTATTAGGATTACTCGCAGGACTGGATACACCCACATCTGGCGAGGTAATTCTAAACAGCACCATCTTAAACGATTTAGATGAGGATGGCAGAGCGCGAATTCGTAATCAATCCGTTGGTTTTGTATTTCAATCCTTTCATCTATTGCCCGGCCTAACAGCGTTAGAAAATACTGCGCTACCGCTTGAGCTTGCTGGATCAGAACAGGCTGATGAAATCGCCAAACAAAAATTAGCCGACGTCGGATTAAGCGATCGTATACATCACTACCCAAACCAGCTCTCAGGTGGAGAACAACAACGTGTTGCTATCGCGCGTGCTTTTGCAAGTAACCCTAAAATATTATTCGCAGATGAGCCAACGGGCAATCTGGATCAAAAAACTGCCCAACGAATCATCGATCTTATATTCAAAATGAATAAAGACAATGGCACAACACTCGTGATGGTGACTCATGACGATGCCTTAGCGAGCCTTTGTGATCGAAAAGTAGTTATGGCGGGCGGACAAATTACTAACGACACATAATGAATACGTTCAAATTTGCCTTTACTGGATTAAAAAGAGATTGGTATTCCGGCGAACTTCGTCTTATTGGTATTTCAATCCTGATCGCTGTCGCTTGTCTATCCTCGGTAAGTTTTTTTACCGACCGTGTCAGACGTGCAACGGAACAACAGGCGACAGAGTTACTCGCAGCTGATCTAGTCTTAATCTCATCGACTAAAATAAAGAATGAATATATAGATAACGCTGATGGTGCAGGATTAATCATTTCGCTTAATGAGAGCTTTCGTAGTGTTGTGGTTAATGGCGATAATCTTGAACTGGCTGAAGTTAAAGCCGTAGATGCTAATTACCCCATACGTGGAAATCTGAGAACGAGTGATGATTTATTTAAGCAGGAGCAAATTAATGACTCTATTCCTGCATCAGGTACAGTCTGGGTAGACAGTCGTTTATTGCAAGCCTTGCAGGTCAAGTTAGGGGAGTCTATCAATGTCGGTGCTGCGGAATTAATCGTTGATAAAATTTTAACCTACGAACCTGATCGCGGTGGCGACCTGTTTAACATAGCACCTCGATTGTTGATGAACCGTGTTGATCTGGACAAAACAAAATTAATCTTACCAGGCAGCCGTATTCAATATCGATTATTACTAGGCGGGAAATCTGAATCCATCGATCTATACCGTAACCAACTTAAACTAGATGAAAATTTACGTTTACAAGGCATAAAGGATGCCCGCCCGGAGATTAAGACTGCGCTAGTGCGCGCTGAACAGTTCTTAGGGCTAGCAGCATTAGTCAGTATTGCCTTAGCTGGTCTGGCCATAGCGATGTCTGCACAACGATTCGCAGTTAGACATTATGATAACTGTGCCATCATGCGTTGTTTAGGCCTACAGCAAAGGGAAATAACACAGATCTATTTCTACCAACTGATGATGCTTGGCCTTATCTGCAGTTTGATTGGTTGCGTCATCGGTTTTTTTGCTCAAGAAGGCTTAAACCAAATGATGATTGGTATGACACAACAATCATTACCTAAGCCATCATGGCGACCCGTTTTATCAGGGATATTCACAGGATTAATTACCGTGTTAGCTTTCGCATTACCTCAACTAATGCGTTTAAGAAAAATTTCACCGCTAAGAGTATTACGTAAAGATTTAACGCCACTACCTTTAAATAACTACGTCATATATACAGTCGCAATCATCGCATTAGTTTTGCTAAGCCCATGGCAATCGGGTGACATCGCATTGACGATATATACCGTACTCGGTTTATTCTTGACTGCGCTAGTACTCGCAGTCTCGGCAAAGCTAATTATTAAACTACTGAAACAACTACAACCAAAGCTAAAGATGGCTGCTCGTTATGGCTTAGCGAATGTATCGCGTCGTTCTAATCAGAGTGTAATGCAAATAATGGGTATCGGCATTGGTGTCACTGTCATGTTATTACTCACTCTGGTACGCACAGATCTATTAGCTGGTTGGCAAAATCGTTTGCCCGATGACGCACCAAATTATTTTTTAATTAATATTCAACCCGATCAAGTTGATAGCATCCGGAGTCATCTATCGACACTATTAAACAATGACATAGCACTATACCCAATGATCCGCGGGCGATTGACAAAAATCAATGAGCGCAATGTAAACCCGGATGATTATGAAAACCCGCGTGCAAATCGCCTCGCTGCCAGAGAATTCAACCTATCTTACGCTGATACCATGCAAGACGATAACCGCGTAGTGGCGGGTGAATGGTGGTCGAAAGGTGAAAACACCGAAAATTATTTTTCAGTCGAGGAAGGCATTGCCGAAACATTAGGTATAAGTATCGGAGACAGCTTAAGTTATTCTATTGCAGGTCAAGAAATAAAAGGCAAGGTTGTTAATCTTCGCTGGGTCGAGTGGGACTCATTTAATGCTAATTTTTTTGTAGTCTCAAATACTAGTGCATTAAAGACATATCCCAGTACGTTTATTAGCAGTCTATTTATTCCCGATTCAAAACGTTCTATATTGATAGAACTGATTAAACAATACCCAAGCATTACTGTCTTTGATATCGATGCTATTTTAAAACAAGTCAGAGCGATCATGAATCAAGTCGTTCGCACGGTTGAGTTTGTATTTATCTTTACCATCCTAACCGGCATCGCTGTTTTATTTGCTGCTCTACAGAGCACTCATGATGAACGCACACACGAAGCGGCACTTATGAGTGCACTGGGCGCTAACCGCAAACAAATAATTTCCGGTTTAATCGCCGAATTTATGCTCTTGGGAATAATTACTGGAATATTATCTGCCATAGCAGCATCAATAATCGAACTGGCGCTGGCAGAATACGTGTTCAAGATGGAAATCGTCATTAACCCCCTCCTTTGGCTAATTGCACCTTTGGCCTGTTGTTTAATTATTGTTGCTACTGGGTTAATTGGTACGCGTAAAGTGCTGGCTAGTTCACCTATGCTGATACTAAGAAAAACATAATCTATTGAATTTTTTGAATACGCTACAATCTATATAAAAGTTATTTAATAAGGAGCCTGTACAACATGTTACGGATGTTACTTTTCTTTGGCACGAACATAGCCATTATGATTGTGCTTAGCATAAGCATGCGCTTATTGGGTCTAGACACAGCATTAGAACAGCAAGGTGGTGGATTAAACCTAGATACATTACTCATTTTTTCTGCTGTTTTTGGCATGGGTGGTTCATTGATATCACTTGCTATCTCTAAATGGATGGCAAAAAAGACCATGGGCGTCAAATTGATTGAAACGCCGGCAAGTAGTCAAGAATCATGGTTAGTATCAACAGTTGAAATGCAGGCAAGAGAAGCAGGGATTAAAATGCCTGAGGTAGGTATATTCAATTCACCACAACCTAATGCCTTTGCTACAGGCATGAATAAAAACGCGGCATTAGTTGCTGTTAGTCAGGGCCTTTTAGATCACATGACCCAAGATGAAGTCGAAGCTGTGTTGGGGCATGAAATCAGCCACGTCGCTAATGGCGATATGGTAACGCTTGCTTTGATTCAAGGCGTGGTCAACACCTTTGTCATATTCTTTTCCAGAGTTATTGGTCACCTGCTCGATCGACTTGTGTTTAAAATCGAACGAGGACACGGACCAGGCTACTGGATAGGCGTCATTTTCGTACAAATGATTTTATCTGTGCTCGCGAGTACGATCGTCATGTGGTTCTCTCGTCGACGGGAGTTTAAAGCTGATGAAGGCGGTGCCTATCTAGCCGGTCGTGAAAAAATGATCTCTGCCTTGCGTCGTTTGCAACAGGTCAGTAATCCACAACCACTACCAGATGAGATGTCTGCATTTGGTATCAGTGGTGGTGTACCGACTGGCTTTAAACGTTTATTCATGAGCCATCCTCCACTGGAAGAACGAATTGCTGCCCTAGAAAATGCACAATAAAAATATGCAGCATTAATAATGCTAGTGATATTTTCATATCGCTGTTTAGGATAAAATAATTAAATGTCATTACTTATCCAAACAATATTGTGAGACAGATATATTTTGGTGATTTTCGTACTTATGTCATAGCACATATCCAAGAAATCCAAAGTACTGACATAGAAGCATATACAATCGAGTGGTTTTTAATTCGGTATTTAAAAAAAATTACAAAAGTCAGTGAAGGCACTAAGGACTACGATCATGTCGAAGGACAAATACGTTCATTGATTCGCTTTTATGTAGACAATATCGATGAAAAGTCTGAACTCGGTGAACGCTGTTTAAAAATACATCAAGAATATCGAAAGCTATTACGTCAGAAACAATCTTCTAAATACTAATGAGCCTTGATCAATTGCCGGCTGATTTACCCGCACCTGAAGATGATGGTGCATGCCACCATCTTCGCGACACGAGCCTTCCAGATATAAATTTATCCAAAACTGACGGGAATACAATCAACATTAGCGAGTTAGCGGGCTATACCGTCATCTACATTTACCCAATGATCGGGAAACCCAATGTTGCATTGCCTGATGGTTGGGAATCGATACCCGGTGCGAGGGGTTGTACACCGCAGTCCTGTAGTTTCCGTGATCTACATGGAGAACTTAAACAATACGCAAATATTTTTGGTTTAAGCAGTCAAGACAGCAACTATCAACAAGAGGCAAAAACACGCTTACACCTACCTTTTGAACTACTAAGTGACCACTCATTTCTTCTCAAACAAGCACTGTCATTACCCACATTCACAGTTGAAGGAATACAGCGATATAAGAGAGTAACTCTCATTCTCAAAGATGATGTTATAAAAAAAGTGTTCTATCCGGTGTTCCCACCTGATGAAAATGCAGATAATGTTCTCAATTGGTTGAATATCATGAATAACTAATCCTCAACTCTTATATCGCCTTCATCACTCCAGGGCGGATTCACAATAGCAATAAAACATAACTCTTCATCACCACTATTTTCTATCCATTGAGTTGCTTCTGCTGGCACGAGTATGGCTTCGCCAGGAATTACATCCTGCTCTTCATCATCGATGTGCATAACCCCCTCACCTGAAAATACAATATACACTTCTGTTTGTTCTAATTTATGCTTGTAACTCTGTTTGCCTATCTCAACAGTCGCCATTGCGACAGAGTAAGGCAAGTCAACCGAGTCATTTTTCGGGTGTATCCATTCCCGTATTAAGCAACCATCATTGGCAATAAATTCTGCACATTCATTAATATTTTTTACAAACACACTCGACTCCTATATAAATGGTCTTATGAAATATAAAGGCAATTCTGATTATAAACACGATACACCCGCTTGTACCGGTGTCCTGATCACCAATTTAGGAACACCTGATGCACCAACACCCGCGGCATTACGAAAATACCTGGGAGAGTTTCTCGCAGATCCACGCGTCATAGAAACACCCAAAATAATTTGGTGGTTTGTATTACATTGCATTATTTTACGAACTCGACCACGTCGATCTGCCGAGGCCTATAAAAAAGTCTGGACTGAAAACGGATCACCCTTACTAGATATCTCAATTAAACAAACGAATAAAATTCAATCCGAAATAAGCAAACATATAGATGGGCCCATTAAAGTAGAACTAGCCATGCGCTATGGCAACCCTTCAATTGAAGCTGGTCTGGAAAAATTACGTGCAGCAAACGCAAAACGCATATTAATATTCCCTCTCTATCCGCAATATTCTGCAGCAACAACAGCCTCTACATTTGATGCTGTCAGTGACGTATTAAAGAAATGGCGCTGGATCCCTGAGATTAGAATGATCAACCATTATCATGACAACCCTGATTACATCACTGCTTTGTCAAACAGTATAAAAGCATATTGGCAGACACACACTAAACCTGAAAAGTTACTCTTCTCGTTTCATGGCTTACCAAAGGATTACTTTCTTGCAGGTGATCCCTACCATTGTGAATGCCACAAAACAGCCCGGCTTGTCGCTGAAAAACTAGAATTACCTGAAGACGAGTGGCAACTTACATTTCAATCGCGTTTCGGTCCCAGAGAATGGTTACAGCCCTATACTGATATTACATTAAAAGAACTCGCAGCTAACGGCACAAAGAGCGTACAAATAATATGCCCAGGCTTCTCTGCTGATTGCCTCGAAACGATTGAAGAGATTGATATGCAGAACCGTGATTTTTTTACTGAGGCAGGTGGAGAAGAGTTTTCCTATATTCCAGCACTGAATGATTCAGATGAGCACATTGATGTCATTTGTAAACTTATCCAGACGCATTACCAGGGCTGGGATATAAAGACTGAAGATTTAGCATTAACGTGTGAAAGAGCGAAAAAAATAGGCGCTACTCAATAGTTAAGTAAAGGATACTATTCATTTACTTTAACGCCTTTCCAAAATGCAACATGATGCTTTATGTTTTCAGCCTTTGATTTTGGTTCCGGGTAATACCAAGCCGCATCCTTGTTGGTTTCACCATTTACTTCTACGTGATAATAACTCGCCTTGCCTTTCCAGAAACAGGTGGAATGTGTATCGCTGTCTTTAAAGTATTCTCTATTTATTGAGTTCGGCGGGAAGTAAATATTGCCTTCAACTGTTTCATAGCTTTCACTCTCTGCCAATACTGCGTCATTCCAAGTTGCCTTCGCCACTTTATTCTCCATTAATTGTCATAATGACATTACGACTATGTGATTGGGCTCGATGTTCCCATAAATAAATTCCTTGCCATGTGCCTAGCTGACATCTCGAATCTGTAACAGGAATGGTCAGGCTAACATTGGTAATCAAGGTACGGATATGCGCTGGCATATCATCTGCCCCTTCTGTTGTATGACAGAACATGGGATCCCCATCCGGCGCAACGCTTTGCATAAAGGTTTCAAGATCAATCCTGACATCCGGATCGGCATTTTCGCAGAGCATTAGGGAGGCACTGGTATGTTGAATAAACAAGTGACAAAGCCCGACGTTAACACCGCTCTCGGCAACAAATGCCTGTACATCATTTGTAAATTCGAGCGCTTGTCGCGGATTCGTATTAAAACGGAGTGTTTTTTGTAAAATCGTCATGTTATAAATACATCATAAATAACTTAATTTGATACATTACTTTCGATGAATAAACCACAGCCATTAAACGATACGCATATTAAAAATAACAGCAAGATACTTTGGTTTGGCATGCTGGCAAGTGCACCGATGTTTATCGTTGCAGTTTATTATATGGACAAGCTGCAAATACTAGAACCCATCATGCCTGAAATTAAAAATATTCTAACGGGCATCTGCGTATTAAGTATACCGCTATCATTAATACTACTAGGTCGTTTTAAACGGCATCAACTCAAAATAAGAGACAACCTTCAACTTGGCATTGATAATACGCCCACGGATCTACAAACTTACATTACTTACATGGTCATTGGCATGTCGCTATGTAATTTACCGGCAATACTCGGAATGGTCCTTTATATGCTGATTGGGGATCTTTATCTTTCATTATTTTTTATTATTGTTTCTTTTTTTCTTGGCTTGCTCTATAAACCGGATTTGAAATAGCCTCTATTTCTCCAAACTTATGTAATCTGCAATTAGCGCATAAAACTGTTGTCCGTTACTAAAGAACCAACCAAGTTGCTCTTTACATGCATGACATATGGCTATCTGCCACTCATATCCCTTAAACCAAGTGAATTGATGAGTCCCCTCACCGATATTTAGACATCCTGGCGCTGATTCATAGCAATTAATCGTGTAAGCGTACCCTGCTGGATTAGAAAATGTGTGTGTATGCTGGCCATTGATGGAGATGCCTGCGGCCACATCGGTAACGTGTGTTTTACAAAATGTGCAACAGAGCTTTTTATTCTCTTCCGCAGTCTCATCATTTTCGACATCTGTGCTTGTGGATTTTTCAGCTTGTAAATCCGTCTTTTTAAAACAATATTGATTCCATACAAGCTCCACGATTTCACCCCTTTAAAGAAATGACACTCTTAGCTGATGTTTCATGGCACAACGTGCCGTTCCTAATAAATTATTCATGGTAAGAGCATTCGTATTCCGACCATCACCAAGACAACCGCAAAAACACGTTTTAGAGTAACGATTGGGAGATAGTGCGCCAACCGAGCGCCTAAAGGCGCAGAAAAGACAGTCATCATGCTAATGATGATTGCGGCAGGCCAATACAAATAACCTAGAGAATGAGCTGGAGCAGTCTGTTCATCCCAGCCGACAATAATCAATGCAATTGTTGCGGCAACTGCTATCGGAAATCCACATGCCGATGAGACTGCTACGGCATTTCGCATATTGACGTTACACCACAGTAAGAATGGTACTGTCAGTGTACCACCTCCTATACCCATCAAAGTTGAAAGCAGGCCAATGCCAACACCTGAACCCACTAGACCCGGCGTCTCAGGTAACGCTGAATGTGCCTTAGGTTTAAAATCCAGCCATATTTGTATACCGACTAATATCTCGAAGACACCAAATATCGTTCTCAAGACAGTACTCGAAACATAATCCGCTAACACTGCTCCCAAACAAGCACCTATTAATAAGCCTGGGGCAAGGCGATTCACCGCCGGCCAAAGCACGGCGCCTTTTTTATAATGCACATAGGTGGCAGATGAAGATGTCACAATAATCGTCGCTAATGATGTCGTCACCGCCAGTTGCATGAGTATTTCTAAAGGGAATCCTTGTTGGATAAACAGGAAATGCAAAACGGGGACAATAATGACTCCCCCACTTAAACCGATCATGCCACCGATAAGTCCGGCAAAAATTCCTGCCAGCGCGTAAAAAACGATTATTTGTAAGGTTATTTCAGTAAACATGACTCATTATCTTCTTGAATGGTTGATAAGCTACAGCTAAGGCATGTTATACCTTAAACTATTTATTCGGAACGGCATGTTCCCTGCAAAGAATTATGGCTGCTTATATTAACTTTCTATAGGCAAAAGATTGCGAATTAATTATTAATATGGAAAATTCTTGATGTTATTTTTGAATACAACAAATTCATGCAAGTAAAAACCTGTCATAAAATCACCAACATGGCCTGCTTGTCTTCCATAAGACAGGAAACCGTGCTGATGCTGCTTTTCGTCATTTTCATGGTAACGCTATCAGCACCTGCCTTTGCAAAATCGATTGAATCTCAACGCAAGGATTATCTCGCTGCAAAAAAAGCATTGGATACGAAGCAATATAAGACATTCGGTAAGATAGCAAACACACTCAAAGATTATCCGCTCTATCCTTATTTACGCTACGAATACCTGCGAAAGCATCTCTGGAAGGTAAAAGATGGCGAGATCATAACCTTTCTCAAGCGTTACAATGATCTACCTGTAACCGCCGGCTTACGAAAATCATGGTTAAAACTCCTGATGAAACGAGGTCACTGGCAAACTTTCCTAGATAACTACACGCCGCAATCTGACACTACCATGCAGTGTTATCAACTACAGGCCCGAATCAAGACAAATAATGACACATTCCTGTTAGAAGATATTCGTACCACTTGGCTCGCAGGGAAGTCACTTCCCCCTCAATGCGACCCTGCTTTTGCATTGTTATACAAGAGTCATTTTATGACTAATGAATTGGTGTGGGAACGACTGCGTTTATCTATGCAGAATGATCAGCTTAGTTTGGTTAATTATTTATCTAGTCTTCTCGATCCAGAACATAAAGCACTTGCGAAACAATGGGTTCAGATACACCAGAACCCTTATAAATACACCCACAAGCCAAAACTTGATGATACGCCTATCGCCAGAGAGATACTGACACATGGTATTTTACGCTTAGCTAAAAAAGATATCGCCAAAGCCGTACAACGACTAGAGGCATTAAAAGGACAGTTCTCTTTTACACCTGATGAAGTGGCAGAGATAGAACGCACGCTCGCCATTCGCGCAGCGGGCAATAAAAGTAAACTCGCATTACAACTATTAGACCAAATTGATAATCGCCATGTTAATGACAAAGTATTTCATTATCGATTACGTACTGCTCTTGCAAATTATGACTGGCCTATCTTAAAAAAATGGACGACGGGAGAGGTTCCCGACAGCGATCTTGAAATGCGTTGGCGTTATTGGCACGCACGTGCCTTGGAAGAAACCGGTGAGCCAGCTAAGGCAAAAGAAATTTACACCGAACTTGCAAAAGAACGCGATTATTACGGTTTTCTGGCTGCCGATAAAATTAATGTTGCCTACGATATGAATCATCATCCTTTACCGGAAAACCTAGAGGAATTTAATCGCATCGAATCACTACCTGCGATTAAGCGGGCTTATGAGTTCTTTAAACTGAACATGAAATACCCCGGTCGGCGTGAGTGGCATCATGCACTAAACAATATGACAAGCTACCAAATGCAAATGGCTGCAGCTGTCGTAACACAGTGGGGTTGGCACAATAGAGCTATCTTCACGATGGGCAGAGCCAAGGCCTACGATAATCTAGAGCTACGTTTTCCAATCCTATTTGATGAACTTCTTAATAAGTATGCCAAAAAACGCAATATAGACCCTAGTTGGATGTATGGCTTAGTACGTGCAGAGAGCGCCTTCATTGAAGATGTAAGATCACCTGCCGGCGCGCTTGGTTTAATGCAGGTCATGCCGAAGACTGGGAAAGACACCGCAAAACGCATTGGCCTGAAAGGTTTTAAGACGAGTAAATTAAAACAGGCGGAAACCAATATCCCGATTGGCAGTGCCTATATGAAACAAATGTTGGACAGATTCAACGGCAATATGATTTTAGCCACTGCTGCCTATAATGCTGGTCCACATCGCGTTTCAAAATGGTTACCAAAAAAAGGTTGTGAACAGCCTGATATCTGGGTGGAACAAATCCCATTTAACGAAACTCGAAAATATGTTCGTCGTGTTCTGACTTATGCTAATATTTATGACTGGCGCCTGCAAACCGGCATCAAACCATTAAAGGAACGCATGCCACTCGTCACTTCAAACAAAAATAACCTGGCTGCCAATTTAAGTTGTACTGCCATTAAAATATCAGATAACAAACATGCTAATTAAAAAAATCGCTATATTAGGTGGAACCGGTTTTGTCGGTCGCTCGTTGTGCAATCGTTTATCCCAAGAAGGTTATGAGTTAAAGGTTTTAAGCCGTAGTCGTGAATATAATCGTGACGATCTCATCGTGCTACCGGGTCTGGAATTGGTTCAAACTAATATTCATGATCCGGAAAAACTCAAATTAAATCTTAGCGATTGTGATGCAGTCATTAATCTGGTTGGTATACTAAATGAAAAGGGAAACAGCGGAAAAGGCTTCAAACATGCGCATGTTGAACTGGCAGAGAAACTAATTAGTGCATGTAGCGAGAATGGTATTCAACGACTCCTGCAAATGAGTGCACTAAACGCAGACACGATAAACGGCAAGAGTCATTATTTACGCACCAAAGGTGAAGCTGAAGATTTATTACATTCGAACAATGCTGGAATAAACGTCACCAGTTTCCGCCCGTCAATCATCTTTGGGGAAAACGATAGTTTCTTTAATCGATTTGCGAGCTTATTAAAAATGACACCGCTTTTTTTTCCGCTAGCTTGTCATGCTACAAAGTTTGCACCAGTCTACGTTTTAGATGTTGCTGAAATGATGACGCGATCATTAAACGATCCGAAAAGTTATAATAAAAAATTTCAATTATGCGGCCCACAAACTTATAGCCTGAAAGATCTGGTGAATTACACTGCACAGGCATTAGGTTTAAAACGCAAAATTATTTCATTAAATGATATCTTATCTCGCATACAAGCAACCGTTTTTGATTTTGTACCAGGCAAACCCTTTTCAACGGACAATTATCTCTCAGCCAAAAAAGATAGCGTCTGTGAATGTAATGATCTTACTCGCTATAATATTCAGGCGACTGCAATTGAAAGCATCGTCCCACAATATTTAAACAACACATCCTATCGTTCACATTACACCGAATTTCGCAGCGCGGCTCATAGAGACTAAAGCATCACAACATCTTCTATAAACGCTTGTTGTTCAGAATGAACACGGGCAAGATAATAAAGCCACAGAGTACACAGAGACAATCAAAACGAGCGAGAATCGAAATTCAACATTGAAAACATATAGTCTTAATAGAACTTATTTTCTTCTCTCTGTGTACTCTGTGGCTTTATTAATTCTATTTATATACGTAACTCTGAATAAATTAGTAAAATAATCATATGCAAACCTATCTAGTCGGCGGAGCTGTACGCGACAAATTATTAGACATTCCGATTAAAGATCGGGATTGGGTCGTCGTCGGTGCGACACCGGAAGAGATGTTAGACAAAGGCTTCAAGCCGGTTGGCAAGGACTTCCCCGTATTCCTTCACCCTGAAACAAAAGAAGAATACGCCTTAGCTCGCACAGAAAGAAAATCAGGCAAAGGCTATAAAGGCTTCACGTTTCATACATCTCCTGATGTCACGCTGGAAGATGACCTGCAACGCAGAGACCTGACTATCAACGCTATTGCCGAAGATGAACATGGTGTTCTCATTGATCCTTATGGTGGTGCAGCAGATTTAAAAGAGAAGATGCTACGCCATGTCTCTCCGGCTTTTGTTGAAGACCCGTTGCGCGTATTACGTATTGCACGTTTCGCAGCTAGTCTTGGTTTTAAGATTGCACCAGAAACGATGGCATTATTAAAAGACATCTCTGAGTCAGATGAATTAGAAGCACTAGTCCCTGAACGCGTATGGACCGAATTGGAAAAAGCCTTATCGGGAAAATACCCGGCGCGTTTTTTACTCGTTTTACAATCATCCAATGCGCTGAAAAAACTCTTTCCTGAGATAGAAGCCCTGTTCGGCGTACCACAAACTAAAGAATACCATCCTGAGATCGATACCGGCTTGCACACTATCATGAGTCTGAATCAATCGACACGTTTATCAGCTGACCCGATGATCCGCTTTGCCGTACTGGTGCACGATCTCGGTAAGGCTACTACACCTAAAGATAAACTACCGAGTCACCATGGGCACGAGGAACGTGGCACAAAGATTATCGATAAACTGTGCAAACGATATCGCATCCCAAATAAATACCGCGAACTTGCAGTTAATGTTTCAAGGTTTCATCTCGACTGTCACCGCATACAAGAAATGAAACCTGAAACAGTATTAAAAAAACTCGAACAACTCGATGCCTTTAGAAGACCCGAACGTTTCGACCAATTCCTAATCGCCTGCGAAGCCGACGCAAGAGGTCGCGCTGGCTTTGAAGATAGAGATTATCCGCAAGCAGAATATTTTCAGAAAGCATTGAAAGCAGCGAATAACGTTAATACCCTTGCATTGCAGGAACAAGGTCTGGAGGGTAAAGCTCTAGGGCAAGAAATTAAAAATCAGCGCGTAAAAAGCATAAAAGAAATATCAATTAATTACGGGAAATAACATGGAATTAAAAATATTTTTTACCATATTTGCAGCTATCTTTGTTGCAGAATTAGGTGATAAAACTCAGCTTGCGACACTATTATTTGCTTCAGATAAAGAGGTTAGTAAATTTACTGTGTTTTTTGCCTCTTCAGCGGCGTTAGTAGTTGCATCAGCAATCGGCGTTATTGCTGGCAGTTTATTGTCTGAGTATATTAATGAAAAAGTTCTTTCTTATATTGCCGGGGTCGGTTTTATCATTATTGGATCATTCACGCTTTATCAAGCTTAAAGTATTAAGCCCACCAAATCAGAAAAAAAGAAAGATCAAAACGATACCCAATAACACTCTATAAATCACAAACGGCAACATCCCGACCTTGTCCAGGTATTTCATAAAGACATGAATTGCTAATAATGCACTGAAAGCTGAAAGCAAAGCGGTAACTGAAAAATTAATTATATCGACGCTTACGTCTGACAAAATCAACTTCAATGATTCATAGCCACCAGCAGCCAGTATAATGGGTACTGCCATCAAGAATGAAAATCGTGCTGCGCTGGTTCTATCCAACCCTAACAGTAATGCTGCCGTCATGGTAATACCTGAACGCGATGTGCCTGGCACTAGTGCTAGAGCCTGTGCCAAACCTATTAAGATTGCGTCACGCAGGTTAATTGAATTTATTTGGCGTAGTCGTTTTCCTTTCACATCCGCGTACCAGAGCAACAAGCCAAATCCTATGGAAGCATAAGCAATGATTAATGGGTCCCGCAGGTAGACTGAAACGAAATCTCTTAATAAAAAACCCGCTGTTAATACTGGGAGACTGGCAATAGCGAGATACCAGAATAATCTACTATCGTGAGTCGTTACTTCTTTGTTTTTTATTGAGTCGATACCGGCAATCAATATCCGCGAAATATCTTTTCTTAAATACAAGACTACAGCGAAGAGACTGCCGAAGTGTGCGGCAACATCTATGGCTAAACCTTGATCCTGCCAGTCGGTTAGTAAAGGCACCAGGATCAAATGTGCTGAACTTGATACAGGCAAGAATTCCGTAATGCCCTGAATCAATGCAAGAATGATGAGTTGTATTAAGTCCAAAAATTATTCCAATTTTAAATAGGTAAGAATACGGCGCTAGCCATCCGTTGAATAACCGATGTTATCGTTCGGTTCTTTTTATTAGCAATTATTTTTGCAATATTGTCTTGTGTTGCGATGAGTTTACCACACAGTCTTTCATAGCTCAGATTCGCGACTTCCTCTGTAGGCAAAGAATTACTATATAAAAATAACTCTCCATTTGAATCAACATTGTGGCTCAGCTTCCAGACAGCAATCTCGATATTGCGAGCGGCGTTATAGAGTTTCTGTGGGTCGACCGAATCGAACATATAGAACTCGGATTGATAATTGTAGGACTTCATAATCATCGATGTTAAACCGCCAATGAATGAAAACACACGATCACCCTTGTAATCATCGATAAATGTTAGCTTGATAACATCAACATCATACTTACCTTCGAACTCTGGAAAATCCCAGGTATGTTGTAACTCAAACATTCTGACAATATGCTCTTTCGGTAATTTAAGATCCGTCTTTTTAAGCTCGCGTGGATTACGTTTATAGAGCTTGACCATGAGCTTTTTTAATAATCGTTGTGTTTCCCTGATGTGTACATCAAGAACATTATCGATGTCTGTTTTTGCTATGGCAGTAGCACTAGTAATATTTTCAACCGGCTTATTTTCTCTAACTATTTCTTTATTACAGGATGATAATAAAAGTAATGCAAAGATTATCGCCAGGCAATGCTGCAAAAATGATGTCGATTTATAAGCGGACACGCTGATCCATTAATGCAAATCCTTTCAAAGCATTGTCATACTTTTTTGTTAGCGCCATAACCTTGAAACGTTCGCCCATTTCTTCTGGCATGGTTAATATGCGTACTTGCTGTGCTATTTTCGTTTGTGCTTTTATATCGAGCTGATTCATATCTGCGAGTAATTCTTCAAGGCCACAACCAAAAAGAAAATAGGTCTGATTGGTATACCCACTGACATGTAAACCGACTGCGTCAGCAGATTCCGCGACAGCGGTAAAGTTGGCAGAGCTAGTAATGTCTTGTAAACCCGGATTATAAAACGGATCCGCATGTACTCGGTGTCGATAATGACACAACAAACTACCATCCATTCTTTCTGGATGATAATACTCTGCGGTCGAGTAACCATAATCAATAAATATCATTACGCCTCTATACAGCACTTTCTCTAAGCCACTTAACCATTGTTCTAGTTGAGTATTTATCTCCGAGATATAATTCTCGGGAAATGGTGCTGCCAAATCATTTTCTAATCCCTCCAGACTTTTAAGCAGCTTATCTTCAGCGTCACTGCCAACCCAGATAAATTGATTATCACCCAATCCAACCTTCATCTCTTTAAAGCCTGTAGATGTCTTTTTAAATCGCTTCACAGGTAATGCATCCAATACCTCATTCGCAAGGACAACACCTGAGACTCCTTCCACCGGTAATGTATCTAACCAGGTCACTCGATCGAGAAGGTGTGGAATAGTTTCTTTTAAATTGTCTTGTTGGCGTTGTTTCAGGTCGGCACTAACTTCGAGAATTAAATATTTATCGGGTAACGAGTTCTGCTTTTCCAATTCTAGCAATATATCTCTGGCCATAGCACCAGTGCCTGCTCCTAACTCAAGGATATTGCCAGTACCAAGTTCATTTAATACCTGCTCGCATTGACGTGCCAGACACTGTGAAAATATTGGCGATAATTCAGGTGCGGTTACAAAATCACCATCTGAACCAAATTTACGGCTGCCTGCACTGTAATAGCCCAATCCAGGTTCATATAAAGCAAGTTTCATGTACTCATCAAAGCTGATCGCGCCACCTTGCTTTTGCAGGGCTGCTTTGATGCACTCAATCAGTTTTTGACTTTGAAAGAGTGCGTCTTGATCCGGAACAGGCAAGATTGATTCCGTCTTTAGAGGTTTCGATTGTGTCATAATTAGTCCATGTTATTCTGTTTCTGAAATGATTCAATACATCAATTAAATGATATAAAAAATTGTGATAAATAAAACGGCATTGATAACTGGTGCTGCTAAGCGCATAGGTGCAGCAATAGCGGAACAACTTCATTCATCCGGCATGAATGTCATTATTCACTATAATAGTTCTGCTAAAGAAGCTCATGAACTGGTAAGAAAACTTAATGGGATTAGGCGTGATTCCGCCATTATGATTCAGGCCGATCTAGAACATAAAGAATATTACTCGGCTTTGATCGACGCCGCGCTTGATTTTAAAGGCGGTCTGGACGTATTGATTAATAACGCTTCAGCCTACTACCCAACATCACTAGCTTCCCTAGATGATCAACAATGGAATGAATTAATCAACACCAACCTTAAAGCCCCTCTTTTTCTATCACAGCTAGCTGCAAAATCACTACGTTCAAATAAAGGCTGCATTATTAACATCACTGATATACATGCAAACAGGCCATTAAGAAACCATTCTGTTTATAGCATCTCTAAAGCGGGGCTTGTCATGCTGACTCAATCGTTGGCAAAGGAAATGGCACCAGCTATTCGCGTCAATGCTATAGCGCCCGGAGTAATTATGTGGCCTGATAATATAGAAGAAGAAAAAAAGAACGAAATATTAAATGAAACCATGATGAAGAGAACGGGCAACGTAGAAGATATAACAAAAGCCGTTTTATTTTTTATCAAAGATGCAGATTATATTACCGGACAAGTGCTTAATATTGATGGTGGCAGGACACTTTACTCTTAGAAATTATCGAAATTTTGGAAACTCCCCGTCAATAAACCACTGATTAGTCTCTTCTTTAACCCACCATCGCTGCTTAAGTTTAAGTTTCCTGATCGTACCTTCATCTTTAAAATAATAGCTTATTTCCGTTTTTACATATGCTTCAGTGTTCTCCGGGTTGAGAATTTTTTCTATGACCTTTACTCCGGTCACACTAAGTTCTTTCAAAGAATCTAAATCAGCGGGGGGTTTAGTGCCATTTGGAGAGACATGATACGCATATGCTTCCGGATATTGCGCCCAGCGCATCGCCACATCATAACTAGTGACCGCCGCTTCAATATTATTCACTCTCTTTGTTGTTGTATATCGATTACAACCACTTAGAGAAACAACGAGAATCACAAGAACTATTTTGGAAAATAAGCTGGCATTCATTATTGTCGGGGCTCCAGTTTGTATAGGTTTCATTATTACAGTCTCAGAAAAATATTTCATCCGTGCGACTATGTTTTACAGTTTTATTTCGTTTAAACCAGTATAAATAATCTCTGCATAATCCTCATTCGCAACCAATGAAAGATGAATTTGATCCTCTGAGACAAAATCCTCAACCTTAATTCCTCGTTCTGACATCTGTTTTGGAACATCGATTAATAAGGCATTCAATTCATTGGCAACCGCCTCGATAGCCTTGCTATAGGGTGCATAATTATCATTATAACTTTTGCCATTACCTTGCTCACCATCAACTTCACCAATGGTGTGATTCAATATAAAAACCGGCACGCTGTTATGAGCTTTAACGATACGATGAAATTCTTTCAGGTTCTTTTCAAATTCTGCTAAACCAACACGCGGTTTTATGGCGAAGTCTTTTACATTCGCATCATTTAAACCAAATTGAATGAAGACTACCCCAGGCAATAAGGGCAGCACATCCAAATTAAAACGATCGAAACCTTGAGCGGTAGTATTGCCACCAATACCTTTATTATGAACACTAAACGTTTCTGGTTTTACCGTATCCAGCTTTATCTGTAACAAGTTGGTCCAGCGATCGTTAGTCGTAAATTCCGCACCTTCCGTTATGGAATCTCCGAAAAAGATGATATTGATCATAAACTGAATGGTGCAGATATCTGCCGCATAACTTCTCTAGACGAGTCAAACTTATTCCATAATTGTGTCATAGTCTCGCCCGTCGCTGGGTGTTTTAAATTTGGTGCTATGTCACTAAGCGGTTTTAAAACAAAACCAAACTCTGTGATGTCGGATCTAGGTATATGATATTTATCATTTGCTTCATCACCAAATAATAAAAGGTCTACATCAAGTGTACGTGAAGAATATCGAGTTTCATTACGGCTTCGTCCAAATTGATATTCAATCTCACGTAAGTCATGGGCCAATTCGTGAATAGGCAGATCAGTTTTCAATCCCACAACCAGATTGTAGAAATCATCGCCCTCAAAACCAAACGCCTCCGTTTCATATACAGGTGAGAGTGTTAACTCACCATAGCATGATTGTATTTCTAGCAAACCATCACGAATATTTTTCTCACGATCGATATTGCTACCAATGCCCAGATATACCTGAGTCATTGTCATTCTTTATTGCCACGTTCAATGATGACGCCAACATCCCTGACGCCACGAACAGCACCTTTCTTATTAAGCGAAAGACGGCACCACGGAACAGCAAATTCGGTCATGATGATCTCTGCAATTCGTTCCGCAAGTGTTTCTACTAATTCAAATTCACTGTCGCCAACAAACGTCATTAGTCGTTTTGCGACCGCTTTGTAATTCAGGGTGTCGTCAATATTATCACTATTGGCCGCTTTACGAATATCCGTACCCATCTCTAAATCGAGAATAATGGTCTGTTTCATCCTGCGTTCCCAATCGTATATTCCAATGACTGTATCGATCCGGAGATCTCTGAGATAAATAATATCCATAGTGCCTATATCTTTTGTGACCATTTGTAATTTAATCTTACGCCAGTATAACCGTTTGCTTGAGCACAACTCTACAAACTAGACATACATTATTTTAATAACTAATCTTATAATCATAAGCCAATATACAAATAGTAAACGCCATGACTAATTTGATTCCGATAATCCTGATCGCTATTGCTTATCTAATGGGTTCAATCGCTTCAGCCATTCTTGTCTGCAAGCTATTCGGTCTTGCTGATCCACGTAGCGAAGGCTCAGGAAACCCCGGCGCGACAAATGTAATGCGTTTACACGGTAAGAAGGCGGCAATTCTTACTCTTGCTGGAGATGTATTAAAAGGTGTTATTCCAGTTTTGCTTGCTAAAGTCCTTGGCAGTTCTGAATTTATGATAACCCTCTGCGGGCTTGCTGCCTTTCTTGGACATCTGTTTCCTATATTTTTTAGCTTTAAAGGTGGCAAAGGCGTCGCAACATTGATCGGCGTTTTGTTTGCGACACATTGGTTACTGGGTCTTGCTTATATTGGCACTTGGGGGCTTTCCGCTCTCTTATTTCGTTACTCTTCACTTTCAGCACTAATTGCAGCAGTGCTAACACCTCTCTATTCCTGGCTAATTTTGCAAAATACCAACGTCTTCATATGTCATAGCGTGATGGCCGTCTTACTGCTTTGGAGACATCAATCTAATATTCGTAAATTAATCGCCGGAACAGAAGACAAGATCGGGCAAAAGAAAGAACAAGCCTAGTGTATTAAATCACAAGGACTCTAATGGCCATCGAGGTTTTGCTTGAAAGTTAAGCGATTCTGTCTGACCGGCCTTGATTCTCAGGTAACCGGCATAGGCGATCATTGCCCCATTATCCGTACAAAATTCAGCACGTGGGAAATAGGCTTTTCCATTTACCCCTTCCATCAATTCAATCAACCCCGCCCGCAATTGCGTATTTGCACTAACACCACCAGCAACAATTAGCCGCTTTAATCCCGTTTCCTTAATTGCACGGCGACACTTAATAACAAAAGTATCCACTACGGCGTCAACAAATGCCCGAGCGATATCCGCACGTGTTTGATCATCATCCGATTCCGCTTTCACTGTATTCATGGCATAAGTCTTCAATCCACTAAAGCTAAAATCCAGACCAGGCCGTTCGGTCATAGGCCTTGGAAAGTGGAAGCGCTTACTATCGCCTTTTTCAGCCAATGCTGACAAAACTGGTCCGCCTGGATAAGGCAACCCCAATAATTTAGCGGTCTTATCGAAGGCCTCCCCAGCGGCATCATCTACAGATTCACCGAGAATTTCGTATTTACCGGGCCCATTTACATTCACAATCAAGGTATGTCCACCTGAAACCAGTAATGCCAGAAAAGGGTATTCAGGGATCTCCTCTTCCAACATGGGCGCTAATAAATGCGCCTCCATATGATGTACCCCAACAGCCGGGATAGACAATGAATAGGCCAAACTACGGCCCGTCGCTGTACCAACAAGCAAGGCCCCCATTAAACCCGGGCCAGCGGTATAGGCAATGGCATCTAGTGATTTAAGCTTAGTTTTTGCCTCTGCTACAGTCTTTCTAATCAGCGGTAAGACCCTGCGGACATGATCGCGTGAGGCCAACTCTGGAACAACACCTCCGTATTCCTCATGCAACTTAACCTGACTATAAAGATTATGTGCGATAAGCCCCTTTTCGGAGTCATAAATCGCTATACCCGTCTCATCACATGAGGTTTCTATTCCCAATACCTGCATTTATCTCAATGTTTCCGTAAAATTATTATTATTGGATTGCAATTTCATTCATTCCCACTAAAATGGCCGCCTTTTCCCAATAGAGCAAAGGACTTAGGAAAACAAATACTATGCCTTCAGTTAAGTTAAGAGACAACGAACCATTTGATATCGCAATGCGTCGATTCAAGCGTGCATGTGAAAAAGCGGGTACCCTCGCTGACGTTCATCGCCGTGAATTTTACGAAAAGCCTACCCAGGTTCGTAAACGTAAAGCTGCTGCTGCGGTCAAACGTTCACAAAAACAGGCGTCTAGAAACGTCCTGCATCGTATCCGTCCATTCTAATACACTTCTTCAGGTTCTCGTTAATCAGCCATGGCTGATATCAAATCCCAAATTAGTGACGACGTGAAGGCTGCCATGCGCAGTAAAGACAAGGAACGCCTCGGCGCTCTGCGTCTTATTCAGGCGGCATTCAAACAGAAAGAAGTCGATGAGCGCATTGAATTGAGTGATGAGCAAGTCATTGTCATCCTTGATAAAATGGCCAAACAACATCGTGATTCCATTACACAATTCAAAGATGCCAACCGTGACGATCTGGTTAAAATTGAGCAATTTGAACTCGATATCATTGATGCTTACTTACCTGCTAAATTATCTGACGAAGAGATAAGCGCATTAATCGAAGGGGCAATCTCGAAAAGCGGTGCAGAATCGATAAAAGACATGGGTAAGGTAATGGGTATGCTCAAGGGCGAACTGCAGGGTCGTGCCGATATGGGCAAAGTCAGCGGATTAATTAAGGCTAAACTCAGCACCTAACAAAATAAGTTCCAGCAACAGTCGCTGAAATTCTATGCGCTGTTAATACCCAAGATACTTGAAGATGCCGGTTTTAGCCCATCTGTTTTCATCCAGAGCATCGTCGCCTCAAGCGCCTACTGTTGGTGCTCTTCCTTTCAGGGAGCCGCCATGCGCGTCATCGCGTCTCACCCTGAATAAAAACAGACGCACTCTAATTCCATCATCTTCAAGTATCTTGGGTATATACTAGATTTAATTATGGCTGGCAGAATTCCTCAACATTTCATCGATGAACTACTCGCACGAATTGATATCGTCGATATCGTTGACGCTTATGTCCCGCTTAAAAAAGCTGGGCGTAACCATCAAGCCTGTTGCCCGTTTCACGACGAAAAGACACCTTCTTTCACAGTAAGCCAGCAAAAGCAGTTTTACCATTGCTTTGGTTGTGGCGCGAATGGCACTGCGATCAGCTTTCTAATGGAATACCTACACATGGACTTCATAGAAGCGATTGAAGATCTTGCTTCTCGTGCTGGCGTAGAGATTCCTCGTGACGCAATCCAGTCTTCAGCAGCTAACAATCAATCCAGCGAATTGTATGAACTGATGGAGATAGTTACCGGTTATTATTCGAAACAACTTCGAAATCACTCTCAAGCGAATAGTGTGATTAATTATTTAAAAAGTCGTGGTATCAGCGGTGAAATTGCTGCGGAATATGAATTGGGCTTTGCCCCTCCCGGTTGGGACAATTTGATGACCGAGTTGGGTGGATCGGATGGCGCTCAAAAACGCTTACTTAAAATCGGCGCGATCATCGAAAACGACCGCGGCGGTTACTATGATCGCTTTAGAGATCGACTTACCTTCCCCATTCGGGATCAACGTGGTCGAGCCATCGGCATGGGCGGCAGAGTATTGGGTGATGACAAACCAAAATACCTGAACTCTCCAGAAACACCCATATTCCACAAAGGCCGTGAATTATATGGCCTATACCAGGCAAGAAAAACATTAAAAGAGGTCGACAGCCTATTTGTAGTTGAAGGCTATATGGATGTAATTGCGCTAGCACAGTTTGGAATACGTAATGCCGTTGCTAGTTTAGGTACCGCTGCGACACCAGAACACATGGAAAAAATGTTCCGGGTTACTAGTAAAATTGTATTTTGTTTTGATGGGGATGAGGCTGGAAATAAAGCAGCTTGGCGCGGTTTGGAAAACTCATTACCTTTGTTGAAAGATGATAAACAAGTTTACTTCATGTTCCTGCCAGAAGGAGAAGACCCAGATACCTTTGTTCGCAATAAGGGCAAAGAGGCGTTTCTTGACACTAATTTACAAACACCTTTATCAGAATACCTGTTTAGTTATCTCAGCAAAGATAAAGATTTAAAATCGCTCGAATCTCAAGCATCAATGGCTAAAATTACTTTGCCATTTATTGGAAAACTCTCGTCAGCCCCTGCTCTAAGCTCGGTTTTAGTCAGGAAGTTAAGTGACATAACCAAGATACCGCCTGAAGAATTGACAGTACAATTGCGAGAATATAAACAAACAGGTTCTATAAAAACACCATTACATAGTAGTGGGAGCACCTTTAAAAAAGACGATGGTCAACAAAGTCAATTGACTGAAGCAATCAAATTATTGTTAAGAAAACCAGAGTTGGCTTTGGATGATTCATTAAATCAAAAACTTGCAGAAATAGAAGTTAGAGGAATCGAGTTCTTAATAGAAATAGTCAAATACATACAGAGCAATCCAAGCACGACGATAGCAGGCATAACTGAAAACTATCGTGACCGCGAAAAGATCAGAAATAGATTAATTGAACTAGCTCCGTCCGAATCTCAGTATGGAGACGCTGATTTTTCTGATGAATCGATCCGTGACAGTTTTCTTGATTCTATGAATCGGCTAAAAGAAATTACTATTGACTCTAGACTTCGAGAATTCGGAAATTTAAGTAATATGGACGAATTAACTGAAGAAAAGAAACGAGAATGGCGATTATTACTTGAAGCAAAAAAACAGCTTAAAATGGCAAAATCCTAAGCTCTTTAAATTATATCCACACGAACTTTAATACCTTTCCCTCAACTGGAATAACTTTTATGTGCGAACTTGATTGAATACATACAGAGTAGACCCCAATATAAGCTCGGGCAGAATGTTAGAGAATTGGCACAATTCAGAAAAGCAGTGATTAGGCCACTAGGTGAATTGAAGAACAAAAACCTAAATACCGGGACTGTATAAATATGGGCTGGACTCATAATTATTATTAATAATCCGACCTAGCGCATTCTTGATCTGTGTGTTAGAATTGACTGATTTAGTCCGGACAAATGTTTGTTATTAATCAAACAGTTATAACTCTTTCACCGAATAAATATATAGCAAATATCGAGCCAAACTTCCTATGGAAAATGTAGAACAAGTATTAAAAAAAGACGATAAGTCACTACTTAAGGTGCTAATTGCCAAAGGCAAAGAGCAGGGTTTCCTCACCTATGGTGAAGTGAATGATCATCTTCCGGATGGCATCGTAGAACCAGAGCAAATTGAAGATATTGTCAATATGATCAATGACATGGGGATCAAAGTGTATGAGACCCCACCTGATCTTGATGGTCAGATCACTGACAATACTGATGTACCCGACGAAGATGCAGCGGCTGAAGCTGCAGCGGCTTTAGCTAGCCTTGAAAATGAATTTGGCCGCACGACTGATCCGTCAGAATGTATATGCGCGAGATGGGTACCGTGGATCTATTGACCCGTGAAGGCGAAATTAAGATAGCAAAACGTATTGAAGAAGGCATCCATCAGGTTTTAGGTGCTCTATCGAGCTATCCAGGAACAGTGGTTACTTTACTTGATGCCTTCAAACTAATTGTTGATGAAAAAATGAAACTCAGTGATGCGATCATCGGTTTCAACGACACTGAAGAATATCCAGATGAAGGGATAAAAGTCTCTAATCCTACCGAAAAAAATGATGACGATGATGACGAAGAAGAGGAAGAGATCCCTGCACTCACAGCTGAAGACGTAAGAGAGCACATTGAAAAACTTGAAAAACTGCACTTAAAATTCATCAAGGCAGTTTAAACGTTACGGAAAGGATAATAATAAGACCAAGGTCCATGAACAAGAATTAGCTCAATGGTTTCTTGAAATCCGCCTCGCACCAAAATTTATTGATCTGTTAACAGACAACTTACGCGATTTGGGTTGACCGCATTCGCTATTCAGAACGCCGTGTTATGGAGTTTTGTGTAAAAGAAGCGAGAATGCCTCGTAAAGAGTTCATTGATAGTTTTCCTGGTCATGAAGCCGATTTTAAGTGGATCAAGGGTGTTTTAAAAAGTAAAGAACCTTATGTAGAAAGACTCAAAGAGCATGAGGAAGAGATTCTTAAAGTACAGGGAAAATTGGCTACTCTCTTTGAGGATGCCTTGCTAAATATTCCTGAAATAAAAGAAATCAATCGTAATATTTCAATTGGTGAGGCCAAGGCACGTAGAGCCAAAAAAGAAATGGTTGAAGCAAATTTGCGACTCGTTATATCTATTGCAAAAAAATATACCAACCGTGGTTTGCTTTTCCTTGATTTAATTCAAGAAGGTAATATCGGCTTAATGAAAGCGGTTGATAAGTTCGAATATCGACGCGGTTATAAATTTTCGACCTATGCTACCTGGTGGATTCGTCAAGCCATCACACGATCTATAGCAGATCAGGCCCGAACGATTCGTATACCTGTACATATGATTGAAACAATTAATAAGTTAAACCGTATTTCCAGACAAGTACTTCAGGAAATGGGGCGTGAGCCTACCCCGGAAGAACTGGCAGAACGCATGGAAATGCCAGAAGAAAAAGTTCGTAAAGTTCTAAAGATTGCAAAGGAGCCAATATCTATGGAAACACCGATTGGTGATGATGAAGACTCACATCTCGGCGACTTTATTGAGGATGCTAATATACAAGCACCCAATGATTCTGCTGGTTTTGAGGGATTACGCCGAACCACGCGGGGTGCTCTTGAAGGGCTTACGGCACGCGAAGCAAAGGTTCTAAGAATGCGTTTTGGTATTGATATGAACACAGACCATACACTTGAAGAAGTAGGTAAACAGTTTGATGTTACCCGAGAACGTATTCGTCAGATCGAGGCAAAGGCATTGCGCAAACTTCGCCATCCTTCACGATCAGACGAACTCAAAACCTTCCTTGATACTTAAAAATAATCCATAATTTAGAATCAGGGCCTGTAGCTCAGTTGGTTAGAGCAGTGGACTCATAATCCATTGGTCGGAGGTTCGAGTCCTCCCGGGCCCACCAGTTAAGTAAATAGATCATTTATATACATTGAATATATGAAGGTTTATTAGCTATCTAGTTGGGAATCACGCTTATTCGTAATGCGTAATACTTAACTATCATTAATACCGCCCACCTGATTAGTTCTGCTGCGCATAGCCTTGTGGTTATTTTAAAAATTTCTCGAAAAATTAAACCAATCAGTAATAGGCTACTCTAAATTCTTATAAGTTCGTGTAAACTTAATGTCACACGCGTATTAGGAAATTTCTTAATGATAAATATAAGTACGTTAATCGTGTTATTTACATCTCTTTTTCTAACGCTTCAAATTTGTGCAGATGAAGTCGAAGTATTTGAAGACGTTGAAGTATATGGTATCTATGAAGCATATGAATGCACTATAGAAAATGTATATGTAACAGGATCTGGAAGATCTACTGACAGACGTGGTGGCAAGCTGCGTGTAACCATAACCAACGAAGATGTCGAAATCAAAAGTGACATCGGAAACGTTGACTCAGGCAGTTTGAAGTTAATAGTTAAGTCTGAACATGAAATTATCGCCATAAGTAAAACTATGCAATTCACTTATGGCGTAAATTCTCATAAATTTTCTTTTGCAACAGGTAATGGACAATCGAAGTTTAGAGGTGGCGTTGGGCATGTTGGTGAACAGGTTATGACATCCGGAACATGCGCAGATAGTTAGCAGCATTTTTAATTCATGTTTATTACATGATTTAAAAAAAATAATTATCATTACTTGATAATCTATTTTCTCCTACCGACCTAGATAGAAATAATTTCTTATTGCATGTTTTCCTACTGAACCACTGCCAATGTACCGATTAATACACCAATGACAACACCGAGAGGTATTGCTATTTTTTCTTCTAGGTTCTTCGGTCGCTTCAGGAATCGGCTGCGCCTCCGCTTCTCCGCTGCTCTTGGCATCCCCGCCTTCTGCACCATGATAAACATACTTGTCGATTACATCATAAGAGTAATCGATGCCATGAACATTAAATGCCTTGAGGCCTTTATTATTTAATTTAAGATTAAATACCGCTGGTTTAGCATTTAATTGATTCAATGAAATAGATTCACGGGGTTTGAACAAATGATCTATCGAACCTGAAACCAAAGTCATGATCAACTTTTTTTGACTGCCCTGCATCAAAGGTAAGATTAAAATAAAGCATGCCTTGATGGTCTAATACAGGCTCATATGCCTGAGCGCTCAATGACACCATAAATAGTGCAATAAAAAAACGTATACCTTTGACATAGTCCACTCCCCTTTAAATTCATGTTTGGACTTGAATTTCAGAAACTCAGGTTAAAGAAATTAGTCAGGCGTGTAAATAGCTTAGCGCACTATTGTTACAATCAGGTTTGCTGAGTTTTGGCTTCTTCGTCCTTTGGAGGCATCGCTTTTTCTAGAGATCTCATTAGGCCGTCTAATAACTCATCTAACATATTTTTAAATTCAGGTATTTTGTCTCGTAATGCTTCTTCTGCTTGCTCTAGCTTTGATTCTATTTCCGGCATGGCCTGTTCCTTAAAATCTTCCACTGACTTTTCTATCTCTTCGGCTAAGTCCTCTGTTAACTCTTGCACGTCTCCCAGTAATTCAATCATTCCCTCATTTGTCTTCAGTAAAAGAGTTGTCTGTTTGTAGTTTACTCTCCAAATATCATCCTCTCTTTCCAAATAAGTCTTAAGCGGAATTTCGATAGTCTTTTCATCTGATGTAATTATCACCCGTGTTTCTATCTCTGCAGTATCAGCATCTATGATGATCCTACCAAAAGTAATAGCCGAGACATCTGGCAACTGTTTTGTATTGTCTGCCGAATAGCCTGAGTCAGGAATACTATATATGGTTATTAATGAGATATTCTTCTTCTCGATACCCTCCCAAAATTTCTCACTGACTTGTAGTGGCGTCATAGAAGATTGACATGATAATAATCCGCCACATATAAATAAGAGCGTAATAATATAAATGTGTTTTTGCCTTATAGACTTCATATTCACCTTAGAAATAATGCTAAATTTACGACATATGCCAATCAATGAACCTAACCTCATAGATTTTTTTATTTATCAAGCGACATATTAATGCTATACATTGAATATCTCTATCACAGGATATGTTAGATATTGTATGAAGATTGAGACAATGCTTTCCTCAATAAATTGCACCATTATTTTTCAACTATGGGCAACAGTCGCCATTCTAGCACTATCTAGTCAATTGTCAGTCATATTCCAAACAGTAAACATATGATTATAGACAATTATTGAAATATATAGTCTGGCATAGCAATTGCTTTTCTATAATTGTGCAAGGTATTTTGCGAAGATAAGTCTGATTAATTTCATAACTTATCGAACAACAATGCTTATGACACTCCTCGACAAGATGCTCCTAAGAGTCACTTGTTTAACAAAAGGAGACGTGATTATGATCAATTGTGCATTTATAAAGCTGAATACTCCGTATTTCAGGTTCTTTATTTTACTCATCATAATCACCGCTTCTGCTCTGACAAACAACGCACAGGCAAAGGAGAAATACTATCCTGGCGAGTTGGTTGATATAGGCAACGCATCGCTTACACATCAATTGCATCGGCAAAGGAAGTCCGACGGTCATTATTGATTCTGGTATCGGTGGTTTTTCGCTCGAATGGATTAAAATTCAAAATAGTCTGGCTAATCAGCTGAAAGTTTGTAGCTATGACCGTGCCGGTTATGGCTGGAGTGATCCGGGTCCTAGACCAAGAACTACTGCAAGAATTTCAAATGAACTGCGCCTTTTATTAATGGCATCAAAAATTCCTGGGCCATATGTCCTTGTTGGACATTCTTTCGGGGGCTATAACACCCGCTATTTTGCTAGTAAGTATCCCGGGCTCACCGCAGGGCCTTGGTTCTAGTTGATTCTTCGCATCCTGATCAATTTAATACCGAAGAATTCAAGCGCATTGAAAAAAAACAAAATGAAAAAGCCTATAAAAACAGTTATAAGGTTCGTATCATCCAACCGATTATTTCGGATAGTTATCCCGTTGAAAATAAACGACTCGCCTTACGTTTAATGTCATCAATGAAATCCAGAAGCACGTTATTGAATGAAATGGATTATATGGAGATCAGTGCGCAACAAGTTGCCAAACAAACAAATCACCCGCCTTATATCTTCCCTGTCACAATCCTCACCCGTGGGAAAAGAGTCTGGGCAAATGATGAGCTTGGTGAGCGACGCGAACAGCAATGGCTGCGACTACAAAATGACCTGAAGAATATCAGTATGCAAAGCAGGCATTACCTCGCTGAAGAAAGTGGACACGTGATACATTTAGACCAACCTGGATTTGTTTCCAAAATATCATGTCAACTGTACTAAAAATCAGATCTCATCTTTTTTGAAGATAGTTTTCATAAGAAATTTAATATCCGTCTATCAGACACTATTACGGCTCCTTCATTTGAAGAAAGTCATAGTTTTCATATTTATTATTCCACTATTTTTAACGATAGCTCTCTACGCCAAAATCCAATTAATTTAGTAATGTTTCAAACTAAATTTGAATACCCTGACTTTAATTCCTCTTCATATCTGCATTAAAACCTGCACCCAGCCTCATCAGGCAGGCTAAAACTGTTTATTCTTTGCCATTAAACGCTATAATCGCTGCTCGCAAATTATCCAATATTCCAAGGATTAAGTTTAAGCATGACCGACACATTATTTGGTAAAATTATAAATCGTGAAATACCAGCAGATATTGTTTATGAAGATGACCTATGCCTGGCATTTCGGGATATAGACCCACAGGCTCCTGTCCATATCCTACTTATTCCCAAACAACCAATCGTAAAAGTATCTGATGCTGCCGAAACAGATCAGTC
>CALSOP010000002.1 GCA_943788005.1 uncultured Gammaproteobacteria bacterium
ATTATCCAGCATACCAAGCTTATCTAGCATTGATGTCTTTTCTTCGGATAATTCGGCAACCAGATCAGTATTGCGTTCTTTTAGCGCGACGAGCTCTTTGATTAGAACATCATGAAGTTCACTCAAAACAGATATTTCTTGTCTGAGTAAAGACAAAAACCTTCCCTGTGTTTCACTCATGATTTCTCATCTCCGATTTTAGAATCAAGCAAGCCCTCGAATTGAGCCATTTTTTCTGCAGTCTTATTACTATCAACAGTATAAGTGCCTTCTAAGATTGCGCTTCTAATTGATTCGACGCGTTTAGTATCAACAACGGGTTGTTTAGCGATACTGCTTTCTAGCGCTCTGAGTTTTTCCGCCTGATCTGTTAAATTAACCCTGTCATCAGCGGTTCCTTGTGTTTTATTTCCAGCTGCATTTTCATTGTTTCTGGTCTGTTCTGCTTGTTTCTGACTAGCAAGACCGGATAACAGTGAATGATTCGAACCTTTTATTTCATTAACCATATGTTGCTCCACAATTTTCGTTTTCTATCTAGTTACTTATCGTCCGTCTCAGACTAAAACTTTAATCATTTTTTAATAAAAAATGTCTATAAGTTCACATTTATCAAGTATTTGTCGATTATCACACCTTCGACTATACGCTTGGTTTTCATATTTTTAACTTTAATTCGTTCACCGATAGCGCCTTTAGACATCGCTTTTCCTTCTGCTCTTACTTCAATCACAGAATTTTTTTGCAATCAGAGTAACCAGTTGACCACGGTTTATTGCCATGGGTAATTTTATGTGATTGTTTATCAAAACAGCGCCTTTAGATAGGTTTTGAGTCAATATTTTGCCTTTTACCTGATTTAAATCGCTGAAATAGCCAGATGAAAAACGGTTTGATATTCATCTTTACTAAGGATATATCTGCTTCAGTCAGAATTTTGTTGCGTGTCGCTGCCTGTTTAAGAATAACAACCTGTTTGAAATTATTTATTGTTATGGGCACATAAAGAGACCACGGTTTATGGTCTGTACAACGTATACCAACGGTGCTGCGCCCTTGTCGCGTTTCATACCCTTGACTAAACGCTTCAAGTGGCATTGTACATCGATGTAAACTTAAGCGCGGGTCAAGGTGACCTACTTTAATTTGTATTTCTGTACCCCGTCAGCACCATGTGGACCAACTAGCCTGATTGTCTAAGAGATAGTTTTAGTTCATCGTTAACCCAAGAGGAAACGATGATGACAAGTAAAAGAAGTGTAGAACATACTGTGCGCGATATTCGTCGACGCACCCGTAAAAAATATTCAGCAGAAGAAAAAATTCGTATCGTACTTGAAGGCTTACGTGGCGAAGAAAGCATCGCTGAGCTATGTCGCAAGGAAGGACTAAACCCAAATGTTTACTACCGTTGGTCGAAAGACTTTCTGGAGGCAGGTAAGAAACGTTTATCAGGCGATATCGTACGTGAAGCGACCTCAGATGAAGTCAAAGAACTGCGTGCTGAAACATCTGCGCTGAAAGAAACCTTAGGCGAAGTAGTCATGGAGAATCGGCTGCTTAAAAAAAGCGTGCTCGGGGATGGGGAGGACGATATATGAGGTACTTAGCATCGGATAAAGTCGAGATTATTCAACTGGTACAGAACTCAGATCTGTCGGTTCGACAAACGCTGACTCGGCTGGACATTCATAAGTCCACTTTTTACAACTGGCTCAAACGTTATGAAGAGAATGGCGTTGATGGCTTGGAAGACAAGAAGCCGATTCCCCATGCGGTATGGAATAAAATCACCGAAGACCACTGTGAAGCCGTTATTGAGTTAGCCTTAGAGAAGCCTGATTTGTCTCCACGAGAGTTAGCCGTAAATTACACTGACAACAAGGCTTACTTCGTCTCAGAATCCACGGTGTACAGGCTGCTGAAAGAACAAGACTTAATTGCCAGTCCGGCCTATATCCTGATGGAGGCCAGTGATAAGTTTCAACAGCCCACTACGCGCGTGAATGAGATGTGGCAAACGGATTTTACCTATTTCAAGATTATCGGTTGGGGTTGGTATTACTTATCCACGGTATTAGATGATTACTCACGTTACATTATTGCCTGGCGTTTATGTACGGGCATGAGTAGCCGTGATGTCTCTGATACGCTGGATGACGCCTTACGCTTTACGGGACTTGATACAGTAAAGGTAAATCATAAACCGCGTTTACTCAGTGACAATGGCCCGTGTTATATCTCCGGTGAATTAGCCGATTACCTTGAAGAAAACGGTATGACGCACACTCGAGGTCGACCTTATCATCCACAAACACAAGGCAAGATAGAGCGCTGGCATCGTTCAATGAAGAATCAGATATTACTTCACCACTATTATTTCCCCGGGGAACTGGAGGAACAGTTGCAGCGTTTTGTGAGTTATTACAACCATGAGCGTTATCATGAATCACTTGATAACCTGACACCGGCTGATGTCTTTTATGGGCGTGGCGAAGAAATACTAAGTCAACGAGAGCTAATCAAACAAAACACGTTAGCGATGAGACGACAAATGCATTACGATAAACAACAAGTGAAGCACATAACCTATTGATGAACTAATGTGTCTCTTAAATCAAACCGCTACCTGTCCAAAAGGTTTTGACGACGTACAATTAAAGTCACACATTGGATCAGTGTGTTTTCCAGCTTTCTTGTTAGGACAAAATCCGGCGACTAAAATAATTTGTGCCAGTTATTCACAGATACTTTCTGAAGATTTTTCAAATCAATGCAGATTATTAATGTCCGAGCCATGGTACAAAGACGTATTTCCTAGCACGGTATTATCACCAATAAAAAATACCGCCAGTGAGTTCGATACAACCATACATGGTAAACGTATAGCCACTTCACTTGGTGGCACACTAACGGGACGCGGCGGTGATTTTATTATCATTGATGATATTAACAAAGCCGCTGACTTTACATCTGCAAGTAGCCGTGAAACTGCAAATCAATGGTTTGATAATACTCTTCAATCACGTCTTAACAGCATGAAAGATGGTTGTATCATTGTGGTACAGCAACGTATACATGCCGATGATTTAGCCGGTCATATTTTAATGAAAGGTGATTGGGTGCATCTGAATCTTCCGGCGATAGGTCAGGAAGAACAGTACATTGCTATCAATGACAATGAAAACTATCACTTCAAAAAAGATGAACTTTTGCATGAAGCTCGCTTGGACAGAGATAATCTGGAACAACAACGGAAAAATGTTGGTGGTTACATTTTTAGTTCACAGTATCTGCAATCCCCTGTGCCAGAAGAAGGCAACCTTATCCCGGTCGAAGCGTTTAGAAATTTTGATAACTATCCTATTCATCATAAAGAGGACCTAATTGTCCAATCTTGGGATATCGCTTCAGGTCAAGGTGAACACAACGATTACAGTGTAGGTACTATTTGGCTTTACCGTTATAACGAATACTTTCTTCTCGATATTGTGAGACGAAAGCTAAGTTACAGCGAATTACTTCTTGAAGTCAGGCGGCAAGCACAAGAATCAAATGCAAATTTGCTACTCATAGAAAAAGCAGGTGTGGGAATCGCGTTAATTGATGATTTAAAACAGTATACCAATCTTAATGTTGTCCCAATTGTGCCAACAAAGGATAAGGTTACACGCATGGTACCAGGAACTGCCGACATTGAAGCAGGTAAAGTCGCCTTACCAAAAGAGGCGTTATGGAGAGCTGAGTTTGAAAAGGAATGTGCAGAATTTCCTCACGGGAAGCATGATGATCAAGTCGACAGCCTCAGTATGTTCTTAGACTGGGCTCGGAAACGACGTGAAACAGGACAAGAATATACAACTCTTCTAGCAGGGCTTGATGCTTTGAAACGACCGCCCGCTCCAAATGAGCTACGTACTATAGAAGACATCAAAAACTTGCTATGGCCAGATATTTTGAGAAAAGACGAAGGAGACGATGATGAGTAAAACATTAAAATCGAAAGCAGACGCTCTACTTTTTCGCATAGATCAATTAGGAGTTCGAAAACAATCCCCTAAAAATTCTGACATAAAACGAGCAAACAAAAAGTTGAAGGAGGTTGCTGATCTTACTGGATTAAATATTCGAATTGAGGAGGACGCTTAAAAAAAATGATAATGTAATTTTCCTACCAACTTTATTTCACTTATCTGTCTATCAGACTACCTCCAGATTGATTTTTAATTTCAATCTGGAGGCTCTTTTCAAACTACTCCATGATACCTTAATATTTTAAGTTTTAACCTGCATAATTGACTGGCTATGCTGGTGACAGTATGGCTCCATGGAGTCTATGAAACGCGAAGATATTAATAAGCCTTTGTCACTAAATGATATTGAAACCAGCACTAAAGCTAAACTCCGTGAGTCATTCGAATTAGTATTTAATGTTCCACTGCAACAAAATGTCAGCCTTGATTTTATGAAAGGTAATTTAGCCTGGATACTTCAAGCAAAACAACAAAAATTAAATCCCATTCATTTAAGAAAAAAACTGATTAAAAAAACCAATGGTGTTATGCCCAAACATAAAACACTTTATCAAACAGGTACCCGCCTTGTCCGTGAATGGCAAGGACAAAACTATGAAATCACTATCATGGATAAGGACTATCACTGGCAAGGCAAGCAATATAAAAGTCTAACTGCCATAGCCTATGAAATCACAGGCACGAAGTGGTCAGGTCCCCGCTTCTTTGGATTGAACGATAAAGAACAAAAAATAAAATGAATAAACAGCCTCCATCTATAAAACGCTGTGCCATCTACACCCGCAAATCATCAGAAGAAGGGCTAGAGCAATCGTTTAATTCTCTGGATGCACAAAGAGAAGCTTGTGAATCTTACATCACAAGCCAACAACATGAAGGTTGGTCAATCTTACCTAATCAATATAATGATGGTGGTTTCTCTGGTGGCAATACGGAACGTCCTGCTCTCCAACAGTTAATCAATGATATTAAGAAGGGAAAGATTGATGTTGTTATCGTTTATAAAGTAGACCGGCTTAGTCGTTCATTAGCGGATTTTGTCAAAATTATCGATTTATTTGATCAACATGAGGTGTCCTTCGCTTCAATAACTCAGCAATTCAACACCTCTAGTTCTATGGGAAGATTAACACTTAATGTTCTACTCTCCTTTGCTCAATTTGAAAGGGAAGTCACCAGTGAACGAATACGAGACAAGATTGCCGCCTCGAAAAAAAGAGGCATGTGGATGGGAGGTGTTGTGCCATTAGGCTATGACGTTATCGAAAAGAAACTAGTAGTGAATAACAACGAGGCAAAAATAGTAAAACATATTTATGAACGCTATATAAAACTCGGCACCGTTAGAAAATTGAAAGAAGAACTGGATGCAGAAGGTTATCTCAGTAAACAACGTGACAAAGATCAATGCCGTGGTGGAGGCAAACCTTTTAGTAGAGGTGCGCTATACGCCTTACTCAAAAATCCACTCTATATTGGTAAAGTTGCACACCAGGGTAAATTGTTTGAAGGTCAACATGGAGCCATTCTTGATGCCGATTTATGGAATCAAGCACAATCCTTATTAAATGAAAACAGACAACATAATCAATCCAGAAATTCTGCAAAAGATCCGAGTTTATTTGCAGGTCTGATTGTTGATGATAATGACAACCCCATGAGCCCCTCCCATACCCGAAAAGGAAATATCCGTTATCGTTATTATGTTTCTCAAGCTGTCTTGCAATACCGTGAAGCGGATGCAGGCAGTGTCTTACGCATCTCAGCGAATAAGATAGAAGGCCCTGTTATTAAACGACTAATGCAATGGTTACAAATGCCAGACAAATTACTTAACGCTTTCAGTCACCTTAATTTAAGCGCAAAAAAACAAACGACAATCATTCAAAATGCAAAAAAAGCGGTAAAGAATTGGGATGAATTATCTCCTGCAAATAAAATTGCTTGTCTAAAAATCATTATTAAAAAGATACAAGTAGGTTACGAAAGCATTGATATCACCCTCTCCCGTACTGGAATATTTCAGTATTTATTGAATACTGAGTCTGACAATGAAACATCGAACAATGAGAATATTGATGATGAATTTACACTCTCTATCCCCACCAAGTTGAAACGATGTGGTCACGAAACAAAACTGATTATTGCTGATGAGTATGTCAGTGATTCCAATCCAACCACCACACTTGCGATACAAAATGCACTCAAAAAAGCATTGATTTGGAATCAGGCATTAACGACAGGTGAAGTTTCAAATATGGCACAGCTTGCAAAGCAAGAAAACGTCACACAACGCTATATCGCTCATCTCATCAAATTGGCTTTTTTAGCGCCTGATATTATGGAAGCCATAATGAAAGGTAACATTCCACCAAGACTTGCACTTGATCGTCTCAAAAAAGGCATTCCATTAGACTGGAAAGAACAACGACTCGAATTCGGTTTTACTCTGTAATTCTACCAGCCCGAACTAGCAAAAAAGCGATTAGAGACTATTCGAATAATTCAAGATATTTCGCATAATGTAGTTCGCTACAAGGAGCAAATAGCAGCGATGGATGAGCTGTAAGCTTATGATTTTATAAGAAATTAAATAATCTCTGCGGAGACACTCCACAGAGACCAGACTTGATGGCGGAGAGAGAGGGATTCGAACCCTCGATACGCTATTAACGTATACACACTTTCCAGGCGTGCTCCTTAAACCACTCGGACACCTCTCCGTAATTAATCAGTTCTTTTTGAATTTGCGATTTGCTGTGAACTCAAACCGACTCCGTCGGTTATCCCTAAACCATTATTCCGGACATCCTGTCCTCCACCCTTCGGGCTAGCTTCACTACGTTTCGCTGTTCAATTTTGTTCCAGACAAAATTGTCGGACACCTCTCCTAATTCATTGAGGTTGCGAAGATTAAAGAATAAAGCCTATGGTTGCAATGAGTAGCAAGAAGTTAAAACGAATGAGCACTGTTTTTAGCTTTCGCTTTTTGCAGATGGCGATGAGGTTGATTTCCCCACGACTCAAATCACAGGTAGAAAGCATTTCGTCCTCTGTAGCACCGCGGTTGAATAAGGCAATCGCCTGTTTATAACCTGCTCCACCCGACTCGCCGACTTCGAGCTTATCCTGACGATCAGTTATATTGCGAAATTGATGTTGATAAGCATGTAGTTTTTCAGAGATCCCACGACTACAGGACAATAAGGCATTTACTTCTTCGTTTAATTGGTTGATACGCTGATATTGATGCAAAGTCTTCTTGCGAAGATGCTGCGTTGAGAAAAATAATACCGCAACCACGACACTGAGGACTAACGGCATCAAATTATAAATAAGCTCTAGATGTGCGCTATTCATTACTATTCACCTGATATTTAATCATTATTAATTTATAAAAAAACGAGGTATGCCATCCTTGGCACCCCTCATGACACAGGTACTAGATCTAACAATTAGTACCTAAATCGCTCTTCCTAAGAGACTTTGTCATTCCTATATATACTCATCAACATGCCCTTCTGATTTGGCCACACTCGAATCAGGGCGATCTTTTTCTTTCTTCTTCTTACCATTTTCTTTATTGGTAGAATCTTTATTGACTGGTTTTACCGCTATCGGTTTAACCACTTGTTTAATTGGGCCTAGCTCAGACATTTTCTTACATGGATATTAAAATCCACTCACCGCATTCCATTCTGTTTCAGTGTACGTCGTCAAAACCTTTTGGACAGGTAGCGGTTTGATTTAAGAGACACATTAGTTCATCAATAGGTTATGTGCTTCACTTGTTGTTTATCGTAATGCATTTGTCGTCTCATCGCTAACGTGTTTTGTTTGATTAGCTCTCGTTGACTTAGTATTTCTTCGCCACGCCCATAAAAGACATCAGCCGGTGTCAGGTTATCAAGTGATTCATGATAACGCTCATGGTTGTAATAACTCACAAAACGCTGCAACTGTTCCTCCAGTTCCCCGGGGAAATAATAGTGGTGAAGTAATATCTGATTCTTCATTGAACGATGCCAGCGCTCTATCTTGCCTTGTGTTTGTGGATGATAAGGTCGACCTCGAGTGTGCGTCATACCGTTTTCTTCAAGGTAATCGGCTAATTCACCGGAGATATAACACGGGCCATTGTCACTGAGTAAACGCGGTTTATGATTTACCTTTACTGTATCAAGTCCCGTAAAGCGTAAGGCGTCATCCAGCGTATCAGAGACATCACGGCTACTCATGCCCGTACATAAACGCCAGGCAATAATGTAACGTGAGTAATCATCTAATACCGTGGATAAGTAATACCAACCCCAACCGATAATCTTGAAATAGGTAAAATCCGTTTGCCACATCTCATTCACGCGCGTAGTGGGCTGTTGAAACTTATCACTGGCCTCCATCAGGATATAGGCCGGACTGGTAATTAAGTCTTGTTCTTTCAGCAGCCTGTACACCGTGGATTCTGAGACGAAGTAAGCCTTGTTGTCAGTGTAATTTACGGCTAACTCTCGTGGAGACAAATCAGGCTTCTCTAAGGCTAACTCAATAACGGCTTCACAGTGGTCTTCGGTGATTTTATTCCATACCGCATGGGGAATCGGCTTCTTGTCTTCCAAGCCATCAACGCCATTCTCTTCATAACGTTTGAGCCAGTTGTAAAAAGTGGACTTATGAATGTCCAGCCGAGTCAGCGTTTGTCGAACCGACAGATCTGAGTTCTGTACCAGTTGAATAATCTCGACTTTATCCGATGCTAAGTACCTCATATATCGTCCTCCCCATCCCCGAGCACGCTTTTTTTAAGCAGCCGATTCTCCATGACTACTTCGCCTAAGGTTTCTTTCAGCGCAGATGTTTCAGCACGCAGTTCTTTGACTTCATCTGAGGTCGCTTCACGTACGATATCGCCTGATAAACGTTTCTTACCTGCCTCCAGAAAGTCTTTCGACCAACGGTAGTAAACATTTGGGTTTAGTCCTTCCTTGCGACATAGCTCAGCGATGCTTTCTTCGCCACGTAAGCCTTCAAGTACGATACGAATTTTTTCTTCTGCTGAATATTTTTTACGGGTGCGTCGACGAATATCGCGCACAGTATGTTCTACACTTCTTTTACTTGTCATCATCGTTTCCTCTTGGGTTAACGATGAACTAAAACTATCTCTTAGAGAATCAGGCTAGTTGGTCCACATGGTGCTGACGGGGTACAGTGTAGCTTCACAAATTGCCATTTAATAATAAAGAACAGAGTTTGTCCGTTTCATCTTAAAATACGGCAATAGATCAGCCGTTCGATCAACATCCCAACGCTGGGGCAATAAGTCATACTTCCAGCCCAAAATGTTTATGTTTTCAAGAGTGTCGGTAAACACCTTATCTTTACCCCATTTTATATTTGAAAATATTTGAGCATTATGTTTATTCAAACCTATAAGATAATAACCACCATCAACTGCAGGTCCTAAAACCACATCGGTATTATTTTTAAGGTGTTCAGCTGACGCAATTAAATCTGAATATTCTAATGAAGGACAGTCGCTACCAATTAAAACAGCGTGTGAATATTGACGTAAAACACTATCAAATGCATTAGACATACGTCCTCCCAAATCTTTACCTTTCTGCTGGTAAATTTTGACCGAATGCCTGCTTTTTAAACGGGTAAAATAACGATGCTCAAGCTCACCGCTAACCCAAATCTGAATGGAAGAAAATCCGGCTTTTCTTGCCGTTAATAATGTTTTTGTTAAAAGTTCTTGATACAGCAACGTCGCACGTCGACGACCAATGCCGGGGATTAACCGTGTTTTAACCTGGCCGGAAACAGGTGCTTTTGTAAAAATGAGAAGCGCTCCTCTCGAACGCTGATTACTCATAGAGTTTTGCAAGTTTGTTAGTGTCGTAATCAAAGAAATAGAGTAAACGTAACAGCCACATCTTCATGATTGTTTTAACAATCCCATTCTTTTCCCAGCGCCGGCTAGAGCTGATTACTTTTTCTCTAATACGAATTGGCTTTGAGAATTTAATCAGCAAACTGGATATAGCGATATCTTCCATCAAAGCTATTTCTGGATAGCCCCCCACTCTGGTAAATAATTCATCTCCGACAAACATCACCTGATCACCAGTGACAATACCGGTAAAACTTGAACGACTATTCATACATGATTCAATGATCCGGAATAAGCAGTTACGTCCCGACAGACTAATATCAAATCGGCCCCACTTGCTTTTAATATTATTAATACTTGAAAAATAGTCGAGGATATTGTCAGGCAATACTGTATCTGCATGCAAAAACACAAAACACTCTCCCGTCGCAACTTTTACCCCATGGTTCATTTGAATTGAACGTGATGGTTGCGACAGACAAACTTGATCACATAAGTGAGAAACTAATGAAACAGTATCATCAGTACTGCCGCCATCTACGATGATCACCTCGTGACCAAGCTGTCGTAGTGTCTGAAGCCTGCTCAGGCATTGCTTTATTTGATTAGCTTCATTTAGCGTTGGAATAATAATAGATAGTTTTACTTGCATATAATGTCAGGCTGTTAATGCGCCACCACAACTACTACCTTGCCCGGCAGTACATCCATAACAATGATCGCGAACAGCGATCTCATCACCGTCGACATCACTGTCAATCAACTCGGAAAGATGTACCTGCTTTTCATTATCATTCAGATTTAAATTTAACATTTGATTAAAATCACAATCATAAACATAACCTTGCCAGTCAACACTGATCAAATTACGACACATCACACTTTCAAGATTTTCATTCCGATGCGAATTCATGAGTATTGACATATAATCGTCCAGTTGATTGTTAGAAACCAACATACTTCCAAATCGATTTATAGGCATATTGCATAAGGTAAAGAGTTGATTAAACTCAATTCCATAACGGTCTAACAATTCTTTCTTATAAGCACGTTTTAATCCATCTTGTGCTGGCGGCAATACTGCCCCCTGAGGATTGAAAACCAGATTCAGGGTCTGTTTCGTATTAGCATAGCCATAACCGACACTATTCAATTGCTTCAATCCTTTGATGCTTTTTTCAAACACACCATCACCACGTTGCTTATCAACATTTTCCAATTCATAACAAGGCAGCGAGGCTATAACTTCAACCTCATTTTCTGCAAGAAACTGTGCAAGATATTCCATCCCGGGCTCTTCCAGTATAGTCAGGTTACAACGGTCAATAACATGTATCCCATTTTTGCGCGCATACCTTACAAGAGATTTAAACTCAGGGTGAAGCTCAGGTGCACCGCCTGTGATATCCAGGGTTTCAATGTTTTTTCTTGTAAGAAAAGATTTAACTGCCTCAATCGTATCATCGGACATTTTTTCTTTTCTTTTCGGGCTTGAATTAACGTGACAATGAAAACACTGTTGATTACATTTCAAACCGATATTGATTTGTAGTGTATGTAGATTATCCCGCTTGATTTTAGGGAATTCTCTTTGGTTAAGAAAAGGTAAGGTATCATGCATGCTTGTAATGCCTTTTTTAAAATTTAATCACTTAGCTACGTCCAAAATCATCATCAAACCGAACAATGTCATCTTCACCCAAATAGTCACCTGATTGCACCTCTATTATTTCCAGTAACTTATCAGTCGTGTTTTCTAATCGATGCTTAATTCCAACAGGAATATATGTAGACTCATTCTCATGCAAGACAATAATCTCATCACCTTTGGTCACTGTTGCAATACCCTTTACCACAACCCAATGTTCAGCACGCTGATGATGTAGTTGCAAAGATAGTTTTTTTCCAGGGTTTACGGTCAAGCGTTTGACCTGAAAATTCTCTCCCGAATCAACTGAGTCATAACAACCCCATGGCCTGTAGACCTTTCGATGCTGCAAAGATTCACTTCGGTTATCGACTTTTAATTTTTCAACAATCTTCTTAACATCTTGCGTCTTATTTCTATCCGCAATCATAATCGCATCATCAGTATCAACGATGACCATATCGTGACAACCAATTGTGACGACTAAACCACGTTCACTTTTAATAAAGCAATTACTGGAATCTTCAACAATGGCATCTCCCTCTACATAATTATTATTACTATCTTTATCATTGATTTCCCACACAGATGACCAGGCACCGACATCAGACCAACCCACATCAATCGGTATTACAGCAATTTTATCATCATGATTCTGCGCTAATTTTTCCATTACTGCGTAGTCGATAGAGTCATCCGGACATTTCAGGAACGATTCTTCATCCAACCTAAAGAATAAGCCGTCATTTTTACCCTTATCAATAGCTTCTGAACTTGCATTGGCTATCTCCTGCTGGAGTAACATTATTTTTTCCAGCCAAACTGACGCCTTCATCATGAAAATACCACTGTTCCATAAGTAATCTCCTGAACTTAAATAGTTCTCTGCGGTAGACCGATCCGGTTTCTCAGTAAACCCACTTATTGCATGGATTGATTGCTCGTTAATGGTCTGGATTTTGTTCGCCATATGAATATATCCATAACCTGTCTCAGGAGATGCGGGCTTGACTCCAAAGGTTACAAGATAGTTATCCTGCGCCATGTCCAGAGCCGCTTTTATTGCATCATGAAATAATTCTATTTCAGTTATAATATGATCCGCAGGCATCATTATTATGACCGCGTCACCTTCTTCCTTGATTTGCTGTATTGCAGCTACAGTTAATGCGGGTGCGGTATTCCTGCCTTTTGGTTCAAGAATGATATTGCTGATGTTTTTGGATATTTGTGCGCTTTGCTCTGCAACCAGAAAACGGTGCGCCTCATTACAAATAATTACCGGATCAGAAACATCAATTGATGTATTTAAGCCATTCAACCTTGATAAGGTCTCTTGAAGTAATGTTTTCTCTCCAAATAGAGATAAAAATTGCTTGGGGTAGTGTTCTCTAGATAATGGCCAGAGACGGGTACCACCACCACCAGCCAATATGGCAGGGCTTAACTTCATTGACATACCTTTTTATTTAATCTTATCAAAGCTCAGAATTGGCCCTGAAATTCTATTATTTTAAAAATCATGAATAGTATCAGATATAATCAAGATTGTTGATTTACAAACCTTTATCCAATGATCAAAAACGACTTATACTGGTCTATACTTATAGTATAGGTACTGAATTTTCAGTAGGTATATCATTTAATATTATTGATGGGTTCAAAATAAATTATGAGCAAGAAAAAAGCATTATCCAATAACCTCAGAAAAAAATTCATGGTTCATCCCTGTATTGTTGATGGGAAACAAACCCTGGTTTATGAACGTGGACTGGAAAAGAACGATCCACAGACATATCAAAACCTGATTCATTATGCGAATAATAATAATTACAATATCAAGGAAGATCGCCGCGCTGATTTTATTGAAGGCGTTAAACGTGTTAATGACCCATCACGCGCTAATGTCATCACCATACTTATTTTAACCGCAAGCCTGTTATCTCAGGCTGCATCAGCAGATGTACCAAACTACCTTGGTATGACCGAACCATTATCAGAAATTGAGCAAATGCAAGTATATGCTAACACTGACCTGGAAATGAGTTCTTACAATACCGTTGAAGATTTAATGGAGGGCTTGGTTGGCTGGATCAACAATCGCACCAGTTTTAAACATGAGTTAGATAAATTACCAGAACTCGTCTTTGCTAATCCAAATATTATTGCTGAAGTCGCATTTGGTGGAGAGTTACCGAGCAACGTAGATGCAACAAAGCTCAATATATTAGGCTTGTATAATTTTAATGATCAAACCATTTACATGTTGGATTCTCTGGATTTAAAAACAGAAGAAGGCAAAGCTATCTTGTTACACGAATTGGTACATTATCTTCAGTATGAAGATAATGTAAGTGAGAACGTTGAATGCAAGAATGAGCTGGAAGCACTTGCCTATACCCTTGAAGCGCAATATTTAAATGGTCAGGGTGTTAAACATAATATCAGCCAAAACCATATCAAGAACGTGAGTAGCTGTAAGTAAGCTAAACTTCAACCGGGTTATATCTAACTCAGTTGTTCAAGCGTGAACTCTGTATTTTGAATTATTTCAAGACAGGCATCTACAATATCCGGATTATAATAAATTCCTTTATATTTTTTTATATCGTCGATTGCCACATCTAGTGAAAGTGAGGCTCGGTAAGGTCGATGTGCTGTTATAGCCTCAACTACATCAGCAACCGTTAGGATTTGCGCTTCCAGAATTATTGCATTTCCTTTCAAACCTTTTGGGTAACCAGAACCGTCTAATCGTTCATGATGTTGCAAGATCATTTCCGCAACTGGCCAAGGGAATGCAATATTTTTGATAATGTCATAGCCGACCTCGGGATGTGATTTTATCATCTCAAATTCTGCCGCAGTCAGTTTACCTGGACGATTAAGTATCTCTGCGGGGATATAAATCTTACCAATATCATGAATCATCGCCCCCAGCCTTAAGCCTTTAATTTGCGTCTGTGGAAGACTTAATTTTTCAGCTATTAAACAGCATAAATGGGACACTCTGTTTTGATGGCCAGCAGTATATGGGTCACGTTTTTCTACCGTTACCGAAATAGCCTTGATCGTTTCAATCAAAGATTTTTCATATAATTCGTTTGATTCATTACGTTCTAATTCGGCTATTTTTTTAGAAGTGACATCATCCATCACCCCATCATAAATAACGTCTGCAGCACTTTCATCTCCCGCACGAGGGGTACCATGATCCTTTATGTAATGCACTTCATTGGTTTTAACGTTTACAAGGCGGTATTCGGAATAGTAATCGGCATTATTTTTTATCGCCTCTGAAAACCTTTTAAAGCTTTCTTTTTTATCATCATCGTGAATAACCTTATACCAAACATGCGAATCCTCAATAACTTTAGATGCCGCTATACCCGTCCACTCTTGCCATTCGTCTGAAAGGTAAATTTGTTCTGTTCGCATCGTTTTCTTATTTACGCTCAATGAATAGACACATTCAGGAATATTTTCTATCAGTGCAGCATATTTGATTTGATCTTGTTTGATTATGTCTTGATATTTTCTTTGTTCAGATACATCGAGGATAGAGCCTATTATTCTGACAGGTTGGTTTACTTCATTAAATTCTGCTTGTCCCCTTAAGATATAATAACAGTATTCGCCTGTTTTTCTCTTGGCCCGAACTTCAATATCAAGCGTCTCGTTTAATTTTTTTACGCGTATTGACTCAACATAATTTTTCATACGTTGCCTATCTTCGGGGTGTATTTTTGCCAAGAATAATTCGTAACAGGGAGTAAACTCTTCCTTTTCATAACCTAATAGCTTATATGTATTTTCAGACCACCAGAAATCATCTGAAACTAGATCCCAATCCCATATACCCTGCTCGGTTGCATATATAGCTAACTTGAAACGGTGCTCGATATTTTTTCGTTCAGTGATATCTCGAATGATAAGCTGTCGATAGACTACACCTTTATTTTTTATCGTACGTAGACTGACTTCAACCGGAAAGATGGAATTATCTTTGCGTTTGTGTTTATCCTCAAAGATAAAGCCATCATTGTATGAACCTTCGAATACTTCCTGGTTTTCACCCGTCTTAGTGGGCGATTTTAAATCTGTGTAAATCAGGCCTATTATTTCTTCATAGTTATATTGATATGACGTTAGCGCTCTTTCATTAACCTCGATTATTTTCCAATCGTTATCTGTTAATAGAATAATATCATTGGCATATTTACTTAATAACTCCAGGTGTGATGCCAACGCCCTCTTATCGAGTTGAGATTTATATCTCTGGGCAATGAGGCGTTGAGTAAATAGTTTGTTCCAGTAATAAAAGGTTATGAATACAGTGGATAGAATAATCAGTGTAATGTAAATAGCCCAACGCGTGATTAAATCACTGTGAGAATAAACCTCATCTGCATCAATCTTAGAAATAATCGACATATTAGAGCCGTCGACTTTATGTGCTGTCGCAAGAACTTCTACCCCACGATAATCTTGCCCTACCATTACACCTTCATAGCCGCGCAAGGCAATAGCTGCAGGCAAGTTTGTATCATCAATTGAGCGAGTTAACTTAAATGCGGCATCTCGAGTAAAACGGAGATCTGTCAGAAAAACCACTTTATCATCTTCGCGTTTAACCAGTAAGGTTTCTGCTGTTTCTGTCACGTACGGCCATGTTTCTAATAGTGGCAGTATGTTTTTATTTGCATCGGTTCGAATAAATATCACACCTAATGTCAGGTACTCACCATTAATGTAATATTGGATGGGAATATAGGCGTCTATACCTACAAAGCCCTCTCCATTTGTCTCATGCCTGTGCAAATCAGTAAAAATTAGTTTATTTTTTTCAACTGCTTTTGATATGTTTGCTTTATTAAACTCAGATAATGGATATGTATTTGAAGGTGAGATGACAAAAGCCTCATCTACACTTATATACTCTATTGTTAAATAATCATGCAAACGGCGCATGTTTTTTAAGTAGTTGTTAATTGATGGCAGTGCTGATGTTTTATTCAATACTGTGTATTGATATACATTTTCGATAAAGGGCTGGTTTTGCATTAATAATGTATTATCGTCACGAATCTCTTTGATCCAGGTAGCTAAGTCATGCGCCTTAAGTGAACTAACAGAAATCAACGTATTATGCGCGCGTACGGTTTCAATCGATCGTAATTTATCTTCTAATAAATAGCCTAAAATTATAATTAATGTACATATCGTTATAAAAGCCAGCCACGATATAGAGATAATTTTATTTTTTTAATTTTCATCTTATCTTAGAGCTCAAAATCACTCATTCGTTGTTGTTGATTAAATATTATTTAGAAAGATTGAATCCAGGCATATTTTTTTCATCTTCCGTAATCTTTAAATCATCACCATCAGTAAATTTCTCTGGGCTTTCCAAACGAAGTTTTAAACGCAAATTGTTATGTGAGTCTGCATTTTTTAATGCATCTTCCATGCCGATTTTCGATTCTTTATATAATGCATAGAGAGAACTATCGAAGGTCTGCATCCCATCAAGCTCTGCTTTTAGCATCGCATCTTTGATTTCGTCTATTCTTGCATCTTCGATTAATTCTGCAATATAAGGCGTGTTTAGTAAAATCTCGACTGCCGGTACACGCTTGACATCGATGCCCGGTATTAATCGTTGTGAAATAATCGCTTTCAAATGTTGAGACAGATCCATTAACAAGCCATGGTGAGCTGTGTCCGGGAAAAAATTGATGACTCTTTCCAACGTTTGACTCGCATTATTCGCATGTAAGGTAGATAAACAAATATGTCCTGTCTCTGCAAAATGGATTGCATGTCGCATGGTTTCCCGGTCACGTATTTCACCAACGACAATAACATCGGGTGCTTCACGTAGTGCATTCTTTAATGCATCACCATAAGAATGGGTGTCCAATCCAACTTCGCGTTGATCAACGACAGATTTTTTATGTTCATGAACGAACTCGATAGGGTCTTCAATTGTCAGTATATGGCCGTGTTTATTTTCATTACGGTAATCAATCATAGATGCTAGCGTGGTTGATTTACCAGAGCCGGTAGCCCCTACAACTAAAATCAGACCTTGTTTCTCCATAATTATTTTTTTTAGAATAACCGGGAGCCCTAATGATTCAATCGATGGAATTTTATTTTGAATATAGCGTATCACCATTCCCGTCTCGCCACGCTGGCGATAAATATTCACCCGGAAGCGTCCAAGATCACTCATTGAAATCGCCATATTCAATTCTAGGTTGGCTTCAAATGAAGACACTTGTTCATCATTCATTATGGAATAGGCAAGCGAACGAGCATCCTGAGATGACAAGGGTTTATCGCCGATATTCTTGGTATGCCCCTCTATTTTAATATTGACCGGTGCGCCGACACTGAAAAACAGATCAGAAGCATCATGATCAACCATTACTTTAAGATAAGCAGTAATATCCATAAGTTATTCCTATAATATAGATAATTCATGAAATGTTATATTATAGTATGAAAACTTTCTGTTTGTATTTTAGATAAGATCGTCTTTCTTCACTTAAAAGATCCGAGAATCAAGAAAAATTATGATATGTATATTTGTTTAATACGCTGGAGGAGTTAAATGATTGCAAAAAATTTCAAGCTACTCCTCGAGAAGTTATGTCTTTTTGGTCTGGGCAAGTATTATGTCCTGCATAAAGTGGACAACCATGTTTACTTTGGAAATGTATCCTTCGACAAAGGTCACTTAGTTGTCCATGACACAGATGTGCTCGCTGATATGAGCCCTGCACTATTTGAACCTGTCTGGCATGGTGGTCTTATTGGCATGATTTGTCATAGTGATGAACATGACTGGGATAGTCTTACCTTTTATGGCCTCGAACATTGTGATAACAAACCTGATCTAGATTCTACCAGAGGCAATAACTTGATTGCCGCTGAAAACGAGTATGGTGATTGTTTGATTGATTTTAAGGGCAGCATCTATCGTGGCTTTAATTTATTACTCGAAAACAGCTTTTTACCTGTAATTCTAATGCGGCCAATAAAATCTAAAAACAATGAGATTGGACTGATGGTTGCCGATCTAAGAACTGCTCAAATGAAAATCAAAACGTTACTTAAATTAAATGACATGGTGACGCAATCCATTCAAATGACGAAGGTAATGAAAGTTGACGATGTCGATATGTCAGCTGATGAATTTCATAAGTATTTCGATCAATATGACAGCTAGCTATCTGCTAATACCCTGAACCAGCTTAAACTCATAGCATCAAGTCTGCTCGCATACACACACTGGAAGCTATGTTATTTTCCACCTAGCTTTTTTATCTACCACACTTTATGCTATAAGTTGTTGTTTTCATTCATTGCCCTGGTAGCTCAGCTGGATAGAGCGTCCCCCTCCTAAGGGGAAGGCCAGAGGTTCGAATCCTCTTCAGGGCACCATCTATAGATGAAGCTTTTTTAGCAATTATCGATTGCAAAGAATAAAGAAAAATTAACGTCGTATTCCAGAATCTCATCAATAAAATAGCCTGCTTCTGTCGCAACCAAAGCCCAGCGATGAGATAATTAAACTTGTATATTCAGCAATACTTTATATTAGCTAAAGTATTCATTGATATTGAACTTGAATAAAACTCTTACACAAAAAAATACTACTAATAATTAAACAGTTTTTTTATTCATTATCGCAGCAATTGCTGGCAGTAATAATATAGCACCAAGCATATTCACCAAAAACATAAATGTCAGCAAGATCCCCATGTCTGCCTGAAACTTAAGCGGAGAGAATATCCATGTGATAACTCCTATAGCCAATGTGACCCCGGTAAAAATAACACTAGAGCCGGTTATTTGTAATGTTACTACATAGGCTTCTTTGAGTGACATGCCCTGTTTTAATAGACTATCCAATCTACTATAAATATATATTCCGTAATCCACACCCACGCCGACACCTAGAGCAACTACTGGCAAGGTATTTACCTTGAGTCCAATCTCTAAAATAGTCATCAACGCATAAGCAAGTAATGAAACTAATGCCAGTGGAATAACTATACATAAGGTGCCCTTTACCGATCTAAATGTAATTAGACATAAAACAATAATTGCCGAGAATACATAAACTAAAATGGGGAACTGTGCCGCGTCTACTTCTTCATTGGTTGCTGCCATCACACCAACATTACCTGTGGCTAATTTAAATTTAATTGTCTCTGAATCAAATTCTTCCCGGAATGTTTTAATGTTAGCGATAATATTAGAAATCGTTTCTGCCTTATGATCTTTAGTGAATATTAATACTGGAATAACACTGCAATCACTGTTTAATAATCCGGAGGATGTTGGTACATAAGAAACAGACTGAACTAAGACAGATTGATTCCGTGGCAAAACCTGCCATTTTATGTTGCCCTCGTTCCATCCGGCATTAATTCGCTTAGCAATAGTCGGGAGACCGATAACCGATTGCACTCCATCGACATTTCTCATGGCCCATTCAAAACGATCTATCGTATCCATGACATCATAATTGATACAACCTTCCGGAATCGTTTCAACTATTACTGATATAAGATCAACACCGATAGAAAACCGGTCCGCAATTACATCTGTATCAATATTATATTGAGAGTCTCCATGTAACTCAGGCACACCTCGATGCAGGTCACCAATTCTAATGTCAGTTCCTTTCCAGATACCAAAACCGAGCAAGACGAAACTAATGAGAATTATTTTTGTTGCTGGACCACGTTCAGAAACATTAGCTAGTTTTTTCCATAAAGGTAATAAGGCATCTGCACGACTAATTAGCTTGCCTCTATATTTTTCACCTAAATCTATATAAGAAACGAGTACCGGTAAAAGAAGTAGATTGGTCAAAATAATAACCGCGACACCTAAACTCGCTGTGATTGCCATTTCCTGAATAATTTCAATATCAATCATCAATATCGTGATGAAACCAATCGTATCACTCACCAATGCGATTGTGCCGGGTACCAGCAAGTGTCTAAAGCTTTTCTTGGCAGAATGGAGACTACTATTACCAAGAAAGACTTCTGCTCTGAAGGAGCTAATCATTTGCAAGCCATGACTCACACCAATCGCAAATATCAAAAATGGTACTAGTATTGACATGGGGTCGATACCGAATCCAAGTAAAGGAAGTATGCCTAATTGCCAGACTACAGCTACCAATGAACAGGTCAAAGGAATGATGGTCAGCTTGATCGATTGCGAATAAAGATAGACTAAAAGTGCCGTAATAAATAAGGCGATGATAAAAAAAATAACGACTCGTTTTGCACCTTCAGTGATATCTCCTATGACCTTAGCAAAACCAATTATGTGGTAATTAATATCCACACTGACATCTGCATTACTATGTTTCTGTCGTATATTTTCTTCCAGTTGTCTTGCAACGTCTACATAATCCAGTCGTTCACCGGTGTTAGGATGAAATTCTAAAAGTTGCGCACTAATAAGTGCTCCTGAAAAATCATTGGCCACCAGTCTGCCGACGATACCTGCCTTGATAATATTTTCTTTGACTCTGGCTCGACCTTCAGGTGTATTTTCATAATCATCGGGGACCACATTACCACCGGCAATTCCATCTTCAACAACTTCTGTGAACCTGACATTAGGCGTAAAGATTGAAGTAACCCGGGTTCGATCAACGCCTTCAATAAAGAAGACATCGTCTGTCGTTTGTTTCAACGCATCAAAAAACTCAGCGGTAAACATGTCACCGTCTTTTGCTATCAACGCAACAAGTACACGGTTTGCTCCACCAAATTCCTGCCGATGCTTGGTGAATGTCTGCATGTATTCATGCTGAAGCGGTAACAGTTTTGAAAACCCTGCATCTACTTTTAGCTTTGTTGCAGATGAAAACATGAAGATCGTGGCTAATACAAAAAACCCAATGACCCATGGACGATTTGAGAACAGTATTTTTTCCAGCGTATTTATAATTTTTGAATCCGGCATAGTTTTGACCTACTTAAGTAGATCGACTCCTTTTTCCCCTACCGTGAATAATTTGTCATCAGAGCTTTGTATGATAGCGCTAAACCCATCACGATGACCTTGTTCCACTAATGAAAAATTCATCCCATCATCAGTACTTTTCAGGATAGTTCCACCTAATCCAGTGATATATATTTCGCCATTCTTCTTTATTATTCCGTTTGTCAGCATTTCCTGTGTTGGCGTGTCTAATTCCTGCCTGTACCCCGTCAGCACCATGTGGACCAACTAGCCTGATTGTCTAAGAGATAGTTTTAGTTCATCGTTAACCCAAGAGGAAACGATGATGACAAGTAAAAGAAGTGTAGAACATACTGTGCGCGATATTCGTCGACGCACCCGTAAAAAATATTCAGCAGAAGAAAAAATTCGTATCGTACTTGAAGGCTTACGTGGCGAAGAAAGCATCGCTGAGCTATGTCGCAAGGAAGGACTAAACCCAAATGTTTACTACCGTTGGTCGAAAGACTTTCTGGAGGCAGGTAAGAAACGTTTATCAGGCGATATCGTACGTGAAGCGACCTCAGATGAAGTCAAAGAACTGCGTGCTGAAACATCTGCGCTGAAAGAAACCTTAGGCGAAGTAGTCATGGAGAATCGGCTGCTTAAAAAAAGCGTGCTCGGGGATGGGGAGGACGATATATGAGGTACTTAGCATCGGATAAAGTCGAGATTATTCAACTGGTACAGAACTCAGATCTGTCGGTTCGACAAACGCTGACTCGGCTGGACATTCATAAGTCCACTTTTTACAACTGGCTCAAACGTTATGAAGAGAATGGCGTTGATGGCTTGGAAGACAAGAAGCCGATTCCCCATGCGGTATGGAATAAAAATCACCGAAGACCACTGTGAAGCCGTTATTGAGTTAGCCTTAGAGAAGCCTGATTTGTCTCCACGAGAGTTAGCCGTAAATTACACTGACAACAAGGCTTACTTCGTCTCAGAATCCACGGTGTACAGGCTGCTGAAAGAACAAGACTTAATTACCAGTCCGGCCTATATCCTGATGGAGGCCAGTGATAAGTTTCAACAGCCCACTACGCGCGTGAATGAGATGTGGCAAACGGATTTTACCTATTTCAAGATTATCGGTTGGGGTTGGTATTACTTATCCACGGTATTAGATGATTACTCACGTTACATTATTGCCTGGCGTTTATGTACGGGCATGAGTAGCCGTGATGTCTTCTGATACGCTGGATGACGCCTTACGCTTTACGGGACTTGATACAGTAAAGGTAAATCATAAACCGCGTTTACTCAGTGACAATGGCCCGTGTTATATCTCCGGTGAATTAGCCGATTACCTTGAAGAAAACGGTATGACGCACACTCGAGGTCGACCTTATCATCCACAAACACAAGGCAAGATAGAGCGCTGGCATCGTTCAATGAAGAATCAGATATTACTTCACCACTATTATTTCCCCGGGGAACTGGAGGAACAGTTGCAGCGTTTTGTGAGTTATTACAACCATGAGCGTTATCATGAATCACTTGACAACCTGACACCGGCTGATGTCTTTTATGGGCGTGGCGAAGAAATACTAAGTCAACGAGAGCTAATCAAACAAAACACGTTAGCGATGAGACGACAAATGCATTACGATAAACAACAAGTGAAGCACATAACCTATTGATGAACTAATGTGTCTCTTAAATCAAACCGCTACCTGTCCAAAAGGTTTTGACGACGTACACTGTTCGGTTCCTGTGTTCGCGCAACCGGAATCAAGCTGGTTTGTTTTAACCGCCGCATTTATTGCATTTAAAGGACATAATGCCTGAAACAACAGCTCGACATCATCAACTTGTAGAGGAGCACCATGAATGAAGGTATATTCTCCTTGCAAAGCAACACCTGAACCAGGAAGTTGAGTATTAAAACTAAGACCGACTCTTTGAATATCTTCTGGATACTCAATCTTATAATTTGCAGTTTGTGCATATTGGTCAGTAGCCACTGCACCAGCAATAGCTGTCCTACCAGCAGCACCCACTGCTCCAAGTATCGCAGCACTACCACCAATACCAACTGCGGAACCCGTAGCTGCAGTTACACCGGCCGCAGTCCCTGTTACGGCACTTATGATAGGAGTTCGGCTATGATGATTGATAAAGAAAAGGCCAAACTCTGTATCATTTAACTGTTCTGCAAAATAACGAAAAGCAATCCCAAACTCACCGCCATTACCCGGTCGATCATCGGCAGTACGCAAAACACCAAGAAAGTCAGGGTTGAAAGCCGCCAACGCAGTCGCGCCAGCCGGCAATACACCATTAATCAATCCTGTTAAACCGGTACCAAAAGCAGTACCTCTATCAGAACCAATAAAACCGGTGCCAAATGCAGCACCACCAAATCCCAGCATCACTTTTCGTCCACCATCACCAACAAAGTCATTGGTTGAGAAGTAAGAACCTACAGGCTCGATAATTGTTCGTTCCCAATCATATTGATAATAACCTTCAATAGATAATGCATCAGTTGGCGCAATTGAAAGGCTTACAATGCCTACTGGCATTAAAGCGTCACGTACTTGTGCTCCTGGTGTACGCAATTTACTTACATCAAAAGGATTAATGACGTTAATACCATTTTGAATGAAGGTGCTTTCACCCCAGCTTATTACCTGCTCGCCAACACGAATACTGGCTGGCATGTGACCAACATTAAAATCTGCCCAAACGTACAAATCCTGTAAATTGATATTTTGGCCTACTAACCTCTGTGCTTTGTCACTTAACGCTAATCGATTTCCTGCGTTAACATTCTCATAATCTTTAAACCCATTAAATCTTGTAAAAAGACCAAAGTTTTTGTATTCAAATTTAACTTCAGTGGTGAATTTACCGATGGTACTAATGTTCCCTTCATTGAAATTCTGATTGCCATCATCTGAATTTTCTGAAAACGCAGTGCCCGTAGTAGCCGGCCCCAGCCCCAGATAAACCAGCGGGGTCTCCAGAAAGACCGACAATCTGAGCATCTGATCCATCCACTCTATAACCGGAGCCAAAAGTCAAAGTGGTATCGACATTGCCTGAAAAATCACCAGATCCAAAACTGACGCTATAGGCTGGAAATGAAGCTACCGAAAAAACATTGAAGGTTATGAATAGCACTGCGAAAAGCTGAATGCCTGATCGCGATTTGAACAGTCCGTATAAAATCATTTGGACGCCCTCCCCTAAAATGAGGTTATTGATTATTATAGATTAAGTAGATTGTAATTATTTGATTATTTCGCGTACGTAAGTTGAACTTCCCCTATCAGCACTTGATCTAATTTTAAATTCATAAAAATGTCATAGCACAATACTGCAAACATCTCATAATCGACAAAATACACCGCTTATATTGCGCCGCACGATATAATTCACGTGTCTCTGGGATATCTTTTCCGTGGTTGTCAGCCGATAGTCTGATGTATCAAGGTTCGCAGGAAGACCTTGAGGAATCGTACCTGACAATTTAATGACACCTGGGATATCACCGTTGAGTTAATCTTCATTAATGAAGTGTGCTCGGGTGATTTGATAGTGGCAGTTCGCTTGGTTTTGGCCAGATAACCCATCTCACCAAAGCAGTCACCTTTGTATAGAGTTCGTATGACAGATGAATTTTTCATTACGTCAACATTGCCATTCACAATGATATAAAAACAGTCATCCATATCGCCTTCAACGATGATGTCATCGTTAGTATTATAATCTTGCCAGGTACTGGCACGTAGGATTTCCCATATTTCGGCATCAGGAAAACCAGTGAAGAATTCAAGTTTCTTAACCGAGTTAAATTTCTCTTCGGCAGAGATATCTTTCTTGGGTTTTTCAAGTGTATCGAATGCCTTGGTAAGGTCGGCAGCCAGGTCAAGTCCCATCTGATAACGATCAGCCACATCTTTTTCTAACGCTTTAGAAACAATATCATTTAATGTCTGAGGTATATCCGTACGATAATCGCTCATTGGTGGTGGGTCATCATTCAAAATATTATTGACCAACCGAGAAAAATTATCCGCAGGAAAGGGTTGTCGACCTGTTAATAATTCATACATGACAACACCTAATGAAAAGATATCCGTCTGGTTAGTAACGTGTTCTTCGCGAAGTTGCTCGGGTGACATATATCTAGGCGAACCCATCATGCCCCCCATCTGTGTCGTGGTTGAGTCCGCGTTATAAATATGGGCAATACTGAAATCACCAATCTTTACATCCTGATCAGGCGTAAAGAGTATGTTTGAAGGCTTGATGTCTCTGTGCACTACCCCCTGTCGATGTGCGTAATCAAGCGCATTTGCGCATTTAAAAATGATTTCAACGACCTTGTTTATAGGTAACAACGTATCAGAATTACAATAAGGCTTTAGGGTATTACCGCCCTCGATATACTCCATAACGATGTAACAATTGTCATCATCTACACCGGCATCATAAATATTAATAACATTGGGATGTGTCAGGAGGCCGGCGGTATGAGCTTCGTTGAAGAACATTTTACGATAGCGCTCACCAGACTCTGGATCATTTAATGAATCTAGAAATGCAACCTTTAGTGCAACCGGACGATTGATATAGGGGTCATGCCCAAGATAAACGACACCCATACTGCCACGATCGATCTCATCTCGTACTTCATATTTTCCAAGTTTTTCTGGCGTACTATTAGTCATGGAATCGTTCTGTCTATCTTAAATTTATAAATGCACTCTTTTTCAATGTGCGTTGCAACATATATGTAACGCATCAAACTTATGAAAGTAATGTAAGTTACCGACGTATATTAATGCATCTACGTTGATTTTAATATCAATGATAGTGTCATACTGGAACGACATTAATGATAAATATTATGCATAACCTGACAATGTTGACCACGATACCAAGGCTACTATACTGAAGCGTAGGCACTACTCCATTTGTAGTGCTTGGACTTTGTCTAAAATAGAGAGGGGCTATTATGACTACAACTGTAAAACAGCTGCTAAATGCCAAACACAGTGAAATATTCTCGGTGCGGCCAGACTCACTCGTTATTGATGCTATAAAGATGATGAATGAGAAAGAAGTCGGCGCCCTACTCGTTATGGAAAACAATAATCTAGTTGGCATCCTGTCAGAAAGGGATTACACCAGAAAGGTAATCCTCAACAATCGAAGTTCATCTGAAACCAATGTCAGTGAAATCATGACTTCAGATTTGAAGACCGTTAATTCATCTCAAACAATAGATGAATGCATGGTCATTATGTCTAATAATCATATACGCCATTTGCCTGTAGTAGATAACGATAAAACTGTCGGTGTTTTGTCGATTATGGATGTAGTTAAAAACATAATCACAGAAAAAGAATTCATTATTGAGCAATTGGAACATTACATTACCGATACAGCTTGATAGTCGTCAGTCTGTAATACAAAGATGCTATTTTGATTTTAGCATTACCTTCAATGTAAGGAGCCTGTTACGAATTAAGACTCCTTATATTTACGTTGTCTAATAAGTACCTGTTTATTTTTTATAATCCTTGGATGGATTATAAATCCATTCTAAAATTAGCCAACCAAGTCTTTGAACTAATAAATACACTCACAGAAATACCAAGTATGACTTCTTCGAATGATAAGCAATCAATCTTTGATCAATTATCTGCTCATTTTAAAGCGATGCAAAATATTCATTTGCGTGATTTATTTATGCATGACCCAGATCGTGGCAAAAACTATACCCAGCAACTGTCTACACTTTACATAGACTACTCTAAAAATATTCTAACTGATGAAACACTGGACTTACTTTTCAAGTTTGCAAAAGCATCCAATGTCGAAGAATCAATCAGAGCAATGTTCTCTGGTAAAAATATTAATGTGTCAGAAAATCGTGCAGCTCTTCATATTGCTCTTAGATCCCCCGTTGATCAAAAAATAGAAATAGACAATAAAGATATTGTCGAAAAGGTCCATGCTGAACTCAATAGAATTAAGATCTTTGTAACAAAAATTCAGGATAAGAGCTATCGTGGATGGACAAACAAACCCATTGATACCTTTGTCAATATTGGCATTGGCGGTTCTGATCTCGGCCCAAAATTGGTGGTCGATGCTCTAGAAAAATATCGCCAAGGTGAAACACGATCTTTTTTTATATCTAATATCGATTATCAAGCAATTGAATCTGTACAAAAATCAATAAACCCTGAAACAACATTATTTATTATTTCATCTAAATCATTCAATACAATTGAGACATTAACAAATGCAAAAACTCTAAAAAAATGGATGCAACAAAACGGATGTAATGATTTAAGCAAACATTTTATAGCTGTTTCTAATAACCTAGATGGAGCCAATGAATTTGGTATAAAGGCTGCAAATGTCTATGATCTATGGGATTGGGTTGGTGGGCGATTCTCACTGTGGTCCTCAATTGGATTGCCCATCGCGCTGGCAATTGGTTTCGATAACTTTGAAGACTTACTTGCTGGCGCCCATGACATGGATGAGCATTTTTCTAAAGCGCCAATAGAAAAAAACATCCCCGTCAAACTTGCTTTGATCGATTACTGGTATTCCAGTTTCTTTGATGCAGAGACACATGCATTCATTCCTTATGACGAATCCCTTAAATTGTTTCCCGATTACCTCGCACAGCTTTTCATGGAGAGCAACGGTAAATCATTGGATTTAAGCGGTCACCGGGTTGCTTACAAAACCATACCTATTATATGGGGATCGACGGGTTCAAATTCACAACATTCTTTTTTTCAATTACTACATCAAGGAACTCATATAGTCCCAATTGATTTTCTTGTGCCGTTAGCAAAGCAAGGAAACAAAAAACATCATGCACAATTACTTGCTAACTGTCTCGCGCAAAGCCAAGCTTTAATGCAAGGAGAAAATAACTCTGACCCAAATAAATATTTTCCTGGCAATAAGCCAAGCACAACTATTTTATATTCTGAACTGACACCAAAGACTCTAGGTTCTTTGATCGCAATGTATGAACACCGAACATTCATACAAGGCTTACTATGGGAAATTAACTCTTTTGACCAATACGGTGTCGAACTAGGGAAAAAACTTGCTGCTGACATTTATGACAATCTGGAAGAAACGGTGGCAACGGAAGGATTAGACTCATCAACTCAAAACCTGATTAATTTATATAAACAATATAACCCTCATAAAGGTTAATCTTCTCGAGAAACGTACATTGCTGTAGTGGCAGAAAGCCGCTTAACAAGGGTCTGCATAAATACACGACTAAAGTGCAACTGGCATTCAATCGATGCTTGTTCAATCAATGTCGCATTTATTTTCATTAAATCAACGTCATTTTTAGCGGTGATTGTTGCTGTTCGTTTAGCCTTACTTAAATAACTCATCTCCCCGAAACAATCACCTGTTTGTAGATTTCCGATCAATGCATTGTCTTTATAAACATCTACTTCACCAGAGGTGATGATATAAAATGAATCATCGATATCACCTTCAACTATAATTTCGGAGCCTGCTTTAAATTGCTGCCAGATACACGCACGAATAATTTCCCATAACTCAGATTCGGGAAATTCTTTAAAAAAGTCCAACGCCTGAATGGTATTAAACTTTTCCTGAACTTCTATATCTTCCTGCGGTTGTTCCAGATAATCAAACGCCAAACTTAAATCTGCAGCGAAATTCAAACCCATTTTGTAGCGTTTTTCAGGATTTTTTTGCAAGGCATGATGAATAATCTTTTCAAGAATCTCTGGTACATCTGAACGATGGGTACTTAGTGGCAAATGTTTCTCATTGATTATCATGTGTATCAGACGGGAAAAACTGTCTGCGGGAAATGGATGTTTCCCGGTTAGCAATTCGTACATGACAATACCCAATGAAAAAAGATCGGTTTGATTTGTTATGACATCTTCTTGCACTTGTTCAGGTGACATGTATCGCGGAGAACCAACGAAACCCATAGGCATGGTATTAGTTGTATCAGCGGACATAATATGCGCGATACTAAAATCAGCAATCTTCACATCCTGATTCTCGTCAATCAGGATGTTAGTTGGTTTTATATCACGGTGAATAACCCCATTACGATGCGCATAATCCAATGCCTTTGCACACTTGAATATAATTTCAATAACAAGTTCAAATGGTAATAGCTTATTAGGATGGCAATATGTCTTAAGCGTATTCCCACCCTCAATTAGCTCCATAACAATATAACAGTGCTCCTCGTCCGCACCTGCATCAAGGATCTCGACTATATTGGGGTGCCTTAATGTTCCGGCAGTATGCGCTTCATTAAAGAACATCTTCCGGTATCGTTCCCCGGATTCCTTATCATTTAAGTTTTCTGACAAGGCTACCTTCACCGCAACATCTTGATCAGCAAACGGATCATAGCCTTTATAGACAATGCCCATGCTGCCACGGCCGACTTGTTCTTTTATTTCATACTTGCCTAATTGTTCAGGAATATTCATTTGTAGATTTAAATACACTACTTATAATGAGTTACGACAGTTTATTAAAACATATTATTGATGATTAATTGAGTTTTTATCCAAAAATGCAAGTGAAGACATTTTTAGTAACAATGTTACAATTCAAATATTCCTGATAGTTGCCAATAGACGACAAAACCTCCCTTGGTTCGATAACAATTTACACAAAGGTATAAGTAATAAACATGAAGGCCATTATTCTTGCCGCGGGCATTGGTAACCGACTTGGTTCGCATGCAGCCAACCAACCTAAATCATTACTGGAATTTGAAGGAAAAAGTCTACTAAAACGCCATATTGAAATTCTTTCAGCAAACGATATCGAAGAAACAACAATAGTCACCGGCTACGAGTCCGAAATGATTATGGCTCACCTCAGTGATGAGACAATGCCAATACACTATATTTATAACGATCGTTATACTGAAGGAAGTATCATCAGCCTTGGCTGTGCACAAGAAATACTATTCAATGAATCTGAATTTATTCTGATGGATGCCGACGTTCTGTATGATCAGGAAATGATTAATCGTCTTATCAATACCAATATAAAAAATTGTCTTTTACTCGACCGTGATTTCGTTCCTGGTGATGAACCTGTCAAAATATGTGTGAATAAAAACGGTCAAATAAATGAGTTTAGAAAAAAAGTCGCTGAAGATCTCGATTATGTTACACAAGGAGAATCAGTCGGTTTTTTCAAGTTTAGTAAACTAATAGGCACATCTCTGCTTGGGCGAATAAATGACTATCTCGCAAAAGGGGAAAACAATACGCCCTATGAAGAAGCAATACGCGATCTATTATTAATATATCCCGAGCAATTTGGCTATGAAGATGTCACCGGTGTCCCCTGGATTGAAATAGATTTTCCCGAGGATATTGAACGCGCGCAAAATGAGATAATTCCTGAATTATCACCTATCAACCATTAATCAGTCCTTAAATATAAAATGTCTAAAAATAGCCAAAAAGTAATAAGCAAGTGTAAACAATTACGTTCTCTGCTTGAATCAAACGAACTCGAATTTATTCTGGAAGCACATAATGGTATCTCAGCAAGTATTGTTGAAAGCGCAGGTTTTAAAGGTATTTGGGGTAGTGGACTTGCCATGTCGGCACAATTTGGTGTGCGTGACAGTAATGAAGCAAGTTGGACTCAGGTGGTCGATATGCTTGAATTCATGTCTGATGCGACCAGCATACCCATCTTATTAGATGGTGATACCGGTTATGGTAACTTCAACAATATGCGCCGGCTTGTCGTAAAACTCGAACAACGTGATATCGCTGGCGTTTGCATAGAGGACAAACAATTCCCAAAAACGAATAGCTTTATCGATGGCAACAAACAACCCTTGGCTGATATTGATGAATTCTGTGGCAAGATAAAAGCGGGCAAAGATAGCCAGACCGATGATGACTTTAGCATTGTTGCCCGAGTTGAAGCGCTAATTGCCGGCTGGGGTTTGACTGAAGCACTAAAACGGGCCGAGGCCTATCGCCAAGCCGGTGCTGATGGGATATTAATTCACAGCAAACTCTCCAGACCAGATGAAATCCTCGCCTTTGCAAAAGAATGGGCTGGGCGCTCACCATTGGTTATTGTTCCCACTAAATACTACAGCACACCAACAGATGCCTTTCGTAAAGCAGGTGTTGACCTGGTTATTTGGGCCAACCATCTGATTCGTTCATCTGTTCAAGAAATGGAAAAAACCAGTAAAGCAATATTTGATTCAGAATCCTTAGCAGATGTTGAAGATAAAATTGCCAGTGTTGACCATATCTTTCAGTTACAAGGTGCTGAAGAATTAAGTCAGGCGCAAGATAAATATCTGGTGCAAAAGTCTGATATCCATGCCGTCATCCTTGCTGCCAGCAGAGGCAGTGAGTTACGTGAATTAACACACGATAAACCCAAGGCAATGATCAGTATCGGCGGTAAAACTTTGTTGGGTCGATTAATGGAAGGACTAAAAAGAGCAGGCATCAACAAATCTACTGTTATTGCTGGCTATAAAGCAGAGGCAATTGACCTGCTCGGCATTGAGAAATGTATCAATGAAGATTATGAGAAAGGTGATGAACTACAAACACTGATTTGCGCAGAAGCAAATTTTCAATGACGATATGTTGATTCTCTATAGCGATCTCTTATTCAGGGAATATATACTCAGAGACTTGATAGAAACAGAAGGTGAAATCGTCATAATTGTTGATTCTGCATTGGACAATCCTAATATCACCGGATCTCCTGACTATGCATACTGCAGTAAAGATGATGATCGTTCTCCATTTATGCAAGATGTCACACTAACACAGCTATCTTCATCAGCAGAGGCCACAGAGAAAGAACCATCTGGCTACTGGATTGGGATGATGCGCGTCAGAAAACAAGGTCGACAATGGATAGAAGCTGCACTTACAGAATTGAAGTCTGCAGCAAACTTCAATGAGCTTACGCTGCCTGATTTGTTAAACCATTTAATACAACAAGGTAAACCCATCCATGTCCATTATATAGATGGACATTGGCTTGATGTGAATTCATTGGATGATATTGACCGCGCTAGCGACTTCACAAAATAAGAACTATGCACAAATGATCTTTTGTCCACATACTTCGTTAAAAATGTGCTCGAATGGTCATTTATTATATATAAACTCCGCTTCTGCGCGCATTTTCGCCTCGTATGAGAACAAAACCTCAATCCGTGCAAAGCTCTTAATGAAAAGAGAGAAATAGATTGATAGAAGCAAAAGAATTTGTCGAAGCCGCACGCGAACTCGGTTTCAGTCGTTATACGGGTGTTCCCTGCTCATTCCTGACACCCTTTATAAACTACGTTATAAACGATGACACATTGGAATACGTTTCCTCTGCAAATGAAGGTGATGCATTAGCAACAGCAGCGGGTGCTGCAATAGGTGGGCAACGTTCGGTAGTCATGATGCAAAACTCAGGGTTAGGTAACGCTGTCAGTCCGATCACCTCCCTTTCTTATGTATTTCGTATTCCAAATTTAATCATTAGCACTCACCGTGGGCAGCCCGGCGTTAAAGACGAACCACAACATGAATTGATGGGACAAATAACCAAGGAATTGTTCGACACCATGTGTGTGCCTTGGGAAATATTTCCAAGTAAGTCAGAAGATATTGCTCCAGCTCTTCAGCGTGCCGATGAGTATATGCAAAAAGAACAACGACCTTATGCCTTCATCATGGAAAAAGGTACGGTTGCACCACAAGCCTTACATAAAAATCCGGTGCAGGATATTTCACAACGCAAGTCGCTTGTACGTTCATCACATAACCCCGGTGCACAAGCTATTAACCGTAACAACGCTTTACAACGAATCATTGAACATACACCTGAAGAAAACACCGTGTTAATTGCTACAACTGGTTTCACTGGCCGTGAGTTATTTGCCGTCGATGATCGAGTCCAACCATCTCTATATGGTAGGTTCTATGGGTTGCGCTTCTTCATTAGGTCTAGGCATTGCATTAGCCAGATCTGACTTGAAAGTAGTTATTATTGATGGTGATGGCGCAGGTCTAATGCGCATGGGTAATTTTGCAACCATAGGTAGTTACGCCGGAAATAATCTGATACATATACTATTGAATAATGAAGTCCATGATTCAACCGGGGCGCAAGCGACCGTCGGTGGCAATATCGATTTTACCAAGGTAGCAGAAGCAAGCGGCTATAGTGTTTGTTTGTCAGGTAATGAAATTGAATTGCTAGATGAGCTATTCTCATTAACACCACAAGAGGGACCAGTCTTCGCTCATCTAAAGATCGCTGCTGGCACTATAGAAAACCTACCCAGGCCGGATGTGACGCCGAATGAAGTATTGACTAGACTGATGAAACACATTGATAGTAAATTTTAACTATGACTATATTACTTAACCCCGGCCCAGTAGTTCTAAGCGAACGCGTACGTCAGGCCATGTTAAAACCTGACCTATGCCACCGTGAACAAGAATTTGTTGAGTTGCAAAACAAGATTAAAACTGATCTATTAAAAATATATCAACTTCCCGCAGACCGATGGGCAAGTATTGTCTTTACCGGTTCTGGCACCTCGGCAATGGAAGCCATGATGACCAGCCTTGTGCCTGCGCATGGCAAGGTCTTGATTATAGAAAATGGTGTCTATGGTGAGCGCTTAAGCTATATAGCAAAAACGCATGATATTGATCATGTCGTACTACATCATGAATGGGGCGAAGAGATTGACCTCACCAAGCTAGAAGGTGAACTGCAATACCATGAAGAACTATCCCATGTTGCCGTTGTGCATCACGAAACCACAACCGGCCGTTTAAATAATATCGATGCCATTGCAGAACTCTGTAACAAACATGGCAACATTCCTTTATTGCTTGATGCCGTCAGTAGTTTTGGTGCAGAAGAAATAAAGTTCGAAGACTGGAATATCGCTGCTTGTGCCGCAACAGCAAACAAATGTTTGCACGGTGTCCCCGGCACATCATTTGTAATTGTTAATAGAGAAGCTATGACTCAAATGTCGGCAACCCCTGCCCGCACACTCTATCTCGATCTTGTAACCTATCTGAAATTACAAGACAGCAACGGCACGCCTTTTACCCAATCAATACAAACCTTCTATGCTTTGGCCGAGGCATTAGATGAATTAAACGATGCCGGTGGCTGGCAAGAACGCCAAAAACAATACTGGCAACGAATGGACATCGTTCGCAATGGTTTACAAAAACTAAACATCAAAGCCTCTCTTGAACGAGACGAAACCTCATGTGTACTAAATTCATTTCCGCTACCCGAGGGTATTAGCTATGAAGAACTTCACGACAAACTAAAAGCCGCAGGCTTTGTTATCTACGCAGGCCAAGGTGGCTTTGCCAAATCACTATTTCGTATCTCCTGCATGGGTGATATTAGTGATGGTGATATGGAAAGATTTATTAAAGAAATGAGTACGATTGTTTAATTAAGTCAAACCCTATAGGTGTCATTGATTTGGCTGGATACAGGTGCTCAGTTATAAAATATTTCAGTCAAAAAAACAGCGAGAACACGCAAGATCATACTACTGCACACCACTTATCTTGGTGTTAATCGTCAATAACTAAAAACCAGGGTAAACATATGGCTTTAATTACAAATAGTATTGTTGGCCTTGTTGCCTTTCTGCATGTTTACTTTCTTGTTCTAGAAATGTTTCTCTGGGACAAACCTTTTGGTATTAAAAACGTTTGGAAATACTCAAGAAAAGGCCAATATCACTAAAGTATTGGCAATGAATCAAGGGCTCTATAATGGCTTTCTCGCAGCTGGTTTAATACTTGGCGCTGGCAGGTACCACCACCATCATTTTCTTTCTTAGCTGTGTTATTTTAGCAGGTCTATCGGTGCGGCGACGGCAAGCCGCAAGATTCTATTTATTCAAGCGGACCTGCTGTACAGCATTTGTTTTAGTATTACTCTGATTCTTTACGACGCACTCAGTAACGTTGGGCTAAAGTCTTGTTTTGTCATCGAGCATTAAGAGTGCATGGTTAAGGTGGGCAATATTGTAGATTCAAGGGTTCGAAAAACAGCAATACAAAATAAGATTAGCTAGTCACTGCTTCAGTTCTTTTGTTAATTTGTTCTTGTAAAAATCAAACACTTTTTCAGACAACTTCTGCGGGTTAAAGGGTTTCACAACATAATGTTTAATCCCCATTTTCAATGCTTCAGTGACACTGCCCTTTTGATCATTGCCTGTGAGCAGGATGAAGGCATTTTTTGTATTTTTTATCAGACTGTATGTGTTCGAATAATTCAGGACCAGACATATTCGGCATCATCCAGTCACAAATCACCAAATTAATCTTTTTACTTTTCATCAGTTTCAGCGCATGTTCACCATCACCCGCTTCAATCAAACTGTTAAACCCTTGTTTGCGTAAAGATGCCTTAATCGTATGCCTCATTGAGATTGCATCTTCAACTATCAGGATATTCTTTTTTGCAATTTCTGCTGTGATTTTCATCCGACTATAATCCTTTATTCAAATCTTGAATAAATATCAGCTGAATTTAAAAATACTTAAGCGCTACTTACCACCTGTTCTGTGTCAGAACCATCCACCTGCTGAGTAATAAAATCAAGAATCCCTTCATAGTCTAGCTTGGCGTCTCTTAACATGTCCTTCTCTAGAACCGTGCTGCAATAACCTATCGGGCAAACCATAATTAGCAATCTTTTGGTTAATGCCATGTGCCGCAATCACTTCGTTAACTGCTGCACCTGCACCACCCTGAATCACATTCTCTTCAACAGTAATTATCAGGTCATGCTCACTACACATTTCGACGATCAGCATTTCATCAATCGGTTTAACAAAACGCATATTAACGATGGTTGCATCGAGTTCTTCTGCAATACGTTCGCAAGGTTCAACCATAGTGCCAAATGCCAGTATTGCCAGTCCATTTCCCTTTGCGTCTAATTTCTGCTTTACCAATGGGTAATGCGATCATTTCCTTCTCTACTTCTATTCCAGGACCTGTACCGCGTGGATAACGAACCGCAGCCGGTTGATCAAGTTTGAAACCGGTATATAACATCTGCCGACATTCATTTTCATCCGCCGGTGCCATGATCACCATCCCCGGCAAACAGCGCATAAAACTCAGGTCATATGAACCATTATGTGTCGGACCATCGGCGCCAACACAACCTGCCCTGTCAATCGCAAAAAGTACCGGTAATTCCTGAACAACGACATCATGTATCAATTGATCATAGGCGCGTTGTAAGAACGTAGAATAGATCGCAACAACCGGCTTTAGACCATCGCAGGCCATACCAGCTGCTACAGTCACGCTATGCTGTTCTGCTATCGCCACATCAAAATATTTATCCGGATGCTCTTTTTCAAATTGCACCAAGCCTGAACCTTCGCGCATCGCTGGTGTTATCGCCGCAAAGCGATGATCTTCATTGGCCATATCAATAGCCCAATCACCAAATACTTTGCTGTAGGTCGGTCCAGATGATGACGGTTTAGCAGAAGGAATAATCCCTTTATGCGGGTCAAATGGCGTTACACCATGATATTTAACCGGATCATCTTCTGCCGGCGCATAGCCTTTGCCTTTTTTGGTGATGATGTGTAGGAATTGAGGGCCTTTGAGTTCCTGAATATTTTTTAATGTAGCAATTAAAGCGTGTAAGTCATGGCCATCTACTGGCCCTATATAGTTGAATCCAAATTCTTCAAACAGCGTACCAGGACTAATCATCCCTTTTACATGTTCTTCTGCACGCTTCGCTATCTCCAGTGCGCTTGGTATATTCGATAAGACTTTCTTACTACCGCTACGAACACTGGTATAAAGCTTTCCAGATAATAATTGTGCAAAACGATTTGACAAGGCACCGACATTGGGTGAAATGGCCATATTGTTATCGTTCAAGATGACCAACAAATCGCTATGCAAAGCACCGGCATGATTCAATGCCTCAAATGCCATCCCGGCAGTAATACTGCCATCACCAATAATCGCAACAGATTTTCGGTCCGAACCCGTCCGAGCCGCTGCAATTGACATCCCCAGTGCGGCGCTGATAGATGTACTTGAATGGCCAACACCAAAGGCATCGTATTCGCTTTCACCACGTTTAGGAAACGGCGTTAAACCTTCCCATTGGCGAATACTATGTAGTTGATCTTTTCTGCCCGTCAGTATTTTATGAATATAAGCTTGATGGCCCACGTCCCAAACCAAACGATCTTCGGGTGTGTTATAGAGATAATGTAAGGCAACTGTTAATTCAGTCACACCCAAACTCGCCGCAAAGTGGCCACCACTCTTGCTTACCGAGTGCAGCAAAAACAATCTGAGTTCTTCGACGAGCTGCTCTAATTGCGATTCAGGCAGCTTTCTGAGGTCTGCAGGACTATCAATCTGGTCTAAAAGAGGTGTGTTAATATCGTTATTCATTACTTAATTAGCTTTAAATTTGAATCCATTATGAATAGTGACAAAGAGGCATGCAAGAAGATCAATAATTTAGCGCTATAAAGCAATACCCTCGATCATGTTAAAAAATTAAGTAAAACACAGGCTGTACATTCACGCAGACATCACTTATCTTGACGTGTTTTAGTGCTGCGGCACGAAAAATAACATCGAAAATCGCTATTTAACTAAATAATCTGGAGTCGTTTTAATGGGTGTCCCTCTTATTCAGCAATACAGAATGGGTAAATATATCCTCGGTAAGAAGTTCAGTGGTGTAAAAAAATACCCACTAGTATTAATGTTGGAGCCCTTGTTTCGCTGTAATCTGGCCTGTGCCGGTTGTGGCAAGATCGATTATCCAAAAGAAATTCTCGATAAACGCTTGAGTTATGATGAGTGCATGAATGCCATTGATGAATGTGGCGCCCCGTCGTCTCTATCGCTGGTGGAGAGCCATTGATTCACAAGGAAATGACTCAAATAGTCAATGGCTACATTGAGCGCAAGAAATTTGTCTATCTTTGCACCAATGCACTGTTGTTAAAAAAACATATCGACGAATACACACCATCCCCCTATTTGACCTTTTCAATTCATCTGGATGGCAACAAAGAACGACATGATGCTTCGGTTTGTCTGGAAGGTGTTTTCGAAAAATGCATTAGCGTAATCAAACTGGCTATTGAAAAGGGTTTCCGTGTCACCATCAATTGCACCTTGTTCCAGAATGAACCCGCCGAAGAAGTTGCCGAGTTCATGGATATGGCAATGGAGCTAGGTGTTGAAGCTGTCACTATTTCTCCAGGATATCACTACGAAAGAGCACCTAAACAGGATGTATTCCTGAAAAAGACCGAAAGCAAGCAACTTTTCCGCGATTTATTTAAGCTGGGCATTGGTAAAAAGTGGCGCTTTAATCAATCATCTTTATATCTGGATTTCCTGGCTGGAAACCAGACTTATGAATGCACGCCATGGGGTAATCCAACCCGTAACGTCTTTGGTTGGCAAAAACCTTGCTACCTATTAGTTGGCGAAGGCTATGCACCAACGTTTGCTGGCTTGATGGAAGAAACAGAATGGGCGAATTACGGTACTGGGAAAAATCCTAAATGTGATAACTGCATGGTTCATTGCGGTTTGAAGCTACCGCTGTCAATGACACAGTTAAGTCATCCATTTAAAGCATTGGGTGTATTTCTAAAAGGTCCCAAGACCGATGGCGAAATGGCTCCTGAATTACCTACTCTATACAAAGAATGAAGTAACCGCACCAAAACTGGTTGCTGAAACTAAAGCAACCAAGAGTTGCGGTAGTAGCAAACAAGTAGCCTAATGGAATTGACACTCCTGGCAGTAATGCCAGGATTGCTTATCTGGCTCGCAATACTATTATTACCATGGCGTCCCTGGAGTACGCGGGAATCACTCGATAGCCAATCACCTAGAAAACCTCGATTATCCAATGTCACTGTCCTTATCCCTGCCAGAGATGAGGCAGAAACAATCTGCTCAGACACTCGTACGGTCTGAAAAACAAGGAAGTGGATTAAACGTAATCCTGGTAGATGACCAATCCACCGATAGCACTGTCGAAAAAGCGCTCGTCGGTTAAGTTAAATAATTTCAAATCGTCTCCGGAACACTCATTGCCTGAAGGTTGGAGTGGTAAATTGTGGGCTCTGGAACAAGGCCGTCAACACGTCAAAACACCTTATCTCTTATTATTAGACGCTGATATTGTTTTAAAGACTGAACTGATTCCTACACTATTAAAAAAGGTCGCAGGAAAATGACTTAAAAATGCTTTCCTTAATGGCTCATTTGAAAATGGAATCAGCTGGGAAAAAGCTTTAATGCCAGCCTTTATATTCTTTTTTAAATTACTTTATCCATTTCATCTCTCAAATAAACCCAGCTCATCTATCGCAGCAGCAGCAGGTGGTTGTATCTTGCTGGAATCAAACGTTCTTGAAAAGTTAGGTGGCTTTAGCTGCATTAAAGATGCGTTAATTGATGATTGTTCATTAGCAAAACAAGTTAAACAAGACGGTAATAAAATCTGGATGGGTCTGACCCACTCAGCAATCAGCATCCGTCCTTACAATTCACTATCAACTATTTGGCAAATGGTGACTCGAACCGCCTACACCCAACTCGCCTATTCCCCATTGTTATTATTGGTTTGTACTATGCTGATGATAGCTGCATTTGCCTTACCCATTAGCAGCATTGTTACAAACACAACTAGATATAATAATGATTGGACTCGGTAATACTTGGTATTCAAGCCGTGTGTTATCTACCGACGCTACGCTACTATTCGATGAATCCATCTATATTCACTTTCTTTACCCTTGGTAGGCACTCTTTATCTGCTTATGACATGGAGTTCTGCATTTCATTATTATTTTGGGAAAGGTGCGGTTTGGAAAGATCGTCATTATAATTGAGCCTAATATTGCAACAAACTCCGTTTAAGACCCTCTAAAGTTTTATCACGATACAACACTGATACGTGAACTCGAGGCAACCTGGTTTGCCTGTCTATGTATTAATAACAATGGATTAAATAAATGACTTTAAACTCTTCAACATCTGTTAAAAACAATGATCTTTCTCAGCCTGACTTTTTTTAGTTGCATGCTTTGGGCTGAAATAGAGCAAGAGAACAGGCGATCCATGCCCCTGTTAAGGAATTACATACGTCCTTGCTAAGTATCATGGAGAAGTGCTGACACACAAAGTTTTCAAGAGCGTTATGACGTCATGGAAGAAGCCGTGGTCTAATCATTTCAATTCTCCACTGATTGCAAAAGTTATATTAAGTCGGCACTGGAAAACGCTAGAGGAACAGTCACAATCAGATTTCATAGATTTATTTAATCGCTTGACGATATCAACTTATGTTGATCGATTTGATTCCTTCATGGAGCAGTCTTTTAAAATACCTATCTATCGAGCAAATGAAAAAAAATAGATTCATGGTAAAAACAGAGTTTAGTGCGTACAGATGATGAGCCTGTTTCATTCAACTACATCGTCCAAAATGATGGCTGGTAAGTGGAAGATAATCAGTGTCATCGCTAACGGCATCAACGATTTATCTCTGAAAAGAGCAGACTATTCCGCAATCATCAAGGAAAGAGGCTTTGATGCCTCTGATAGCCAGCCTGAAAGAAAAAATCAGTGACTTACAACCAAAATAATTTGCAAAACCAATATTAAAAATTGTTTCCAGCCTTAAGGTATGTCAATATTTGCCGAAATATAATAACAACATATTTGAACTGCAAGAGAGAGTAAAAATGACTGGAAGCCATTTATTTAAATTACCAAAACTCCTGATTCTCACTGGGATTCTGTCGCTGGCCACGGGGTGCGCAACGACTCAAAATAATGAGACCGTTGGCGAATCCCTTAGAACCGGCAAACCGTGTGTGTTTCAATGTCACTGAAACACTTGATAAGCATCTTATTAAACCAATAGCAGAGAATCATATGTCGATGTAACTCCCGTACCCGTTAGAACCAGCGTAACTAATTTTTTCAATAACCTAGGCTACTTAAATGTCATCTTGAATGATTTTTTGCAAGGGAAAATTTGAACAGGGAATAACAGATATGCTTCGCTTTACCTATAATTCAACGTTTGGTATTGCAGGTCTATTTGATGTTTCTACCCCGATCGGCATGCCGCAAATATTGAAGATTTTGGCCAAACACTCGCTACTTGGGGTGTAGATCAAGGCTCTTATCTCTATCTATTGGCGACCAACCTCAACACGTGACATAACAGATCAAGTGCCAAGCACTCTGTTAAACCCGTTCTTTTATATGTCAGGTATAATTTTCGCCCCAATTAGCGCCCTAAGCGCTGTAAATACACGTGCCAATCTGCTTGAAGCAATCAAGTATTCGTGACGAAGCAGCGCTTGACCCTTATTCATTCACACGTGAAGCTTATCTTACAACAACGTGAGTTTCTCCATGATGGTGAACCACCTGCCTACCGGTTATGACGATATCTTTGGTGATGCTGGGACGATTGGAGACTGTGGAAACGCTGGGATCGAAGAAGAATCAGGAATGTTAATAATCGAATAGTTTCTGAGCTACATAACACTACAAATACATAAACCACAGGTCGCTGCATTATTTAATTAATGCAGCGACTTCTTCTATCCAGTGTTTTACTGGTACTGGACTTTTCTGTCTGTAAATGCTTGAGACAACCAATGTTGGCTGTAAGAATCATCTCGGGTCTCCCTGCATCAAATTCTCAATTTTATTCCGCTTGTAACTTGCTTGAAATATCTTTCCAATAAAGAATAAACACCTGCCGACCCACAGCATAGATGTGCATCTGGTACGTGTCAGCAAGTAAATCCTAACGCTGCAATAGACTTTCTGTCACGCCACCCAATTTTTGCCCATGCTGTAATGTACAGGGACTTTGAAATGCAACTTTTTGAAGACATTCAATTTAATTTTTCTAAATCAAATTCTGATACAATTCAGAGATATCTTTTGTCATTGCAGAAATTTTTGCTGCCTTGGCGGCATAACTGCTTATCTTCTCGTAATAAATAACCGTATTCTTTGATGTGAACGCCACAACCACTGGCTGACACAATAATAGCTTCTATGCCCTGCTCAATCGCGGCCAATACAAATCAATATTTTTTCGCATAAATGACTAAGCTTGCTCTGTTGCCGTAAGGTGGTGACTCAAAGCACCGCAACATTGTTCATCTTTAATTTCAACAACTGGAAACACCAAGCACATCTAATACTTTATGTTACTGACTGATTTATCCCGGGAGCTAATGCAGGTTGAACGCAACCGGTAAATAATATGACCTTTCGTGGAATGAACTTTATATTAGTAAGCTTGGCATGCTTTACCTGTTACAGGGATCATGCTCTTTAATTTTGCAGGGCAAACAAAAACGAAAGATTGCCCAAGTTTTAGTATGAGTTGAACCTTTTTTTATACGGTAACGATTGTAAGATCAAAAATCGATAGAGCCGCTGATGCCACGGGCGTGATGTTTTTTGTTCAACATAGATGTCGTCCAATATCCAGTAACTTGCCATATTCAACACCTGATGGACAGGTTGTTTCACATGCCCGACAGGTCAAACATCGGTCCAGGTGCTGCATCGTTCTATTCGATGCTTGCTTCGCCTTCAAGCATGGACTTAATCAGGTAGATACGCCCTCTTGGTCCATCAAGTTCATCACCTAATAATTGATAGGTCGGACAGGTCGCCGTACAAAAACCACAATGCACACATGAACGTAAGAATACGCTCAGCCTCTTTCCCTTCGATGTGTTACTAATCGATTGTTCAATAAATGTTTGCATATCTTCTAAAGCGACGCGTACATCTTTCCAGGGTTTAATATTCCGTGTGGGTCAAAGGCTTTCTTCAATCCTTTATGTAGTGAGAATAATCCATTTGATAATGGCTGAAACAGCTTCCTGATCTTGAATCAGACCCTCGAAATAACATCGCACTGCCACCAGCATCTTGATGCTATCAAATATTTCTTTGGCAGGACGCTCAGAATTAAGCCAATACAAGCCTCCACCCCAGTCTCATTAAAATGATCATCACCTATTCAGGATTCGCAGTCGTTGGAACAGATAATCGCCAGGTATTGATATCTGAATTAAAAATAGGCGCTTTATAATCACGTAATTCATTCCACAAATTAAGACCTTGTTCCACTTCATCAAGACAATCTTCATTGACTCGTTGCTTTCACACTATTTTCATTTCCCGATAACCTGACATATAACACTTCCCCATCATAACAGCATGCCGAGATAGGAATAGCCTGTACGTGATAATTCCAGCATTGTCGCCAATGCCTTTTGCTTTAGTCATTGATGACAGAGGTAATCTCATCTCAGGGATTGGCACTACCTTGAGCGACACTTCCAGAATAACTCCCAGATGTTCCAAAAGCACCTGTCATCAATCTCGACAAATCATAACCGGCAACATTCTTCATCACCTGTCCACCAAATGACAGATCTTTACCCAACCATTGATACAACGGATCCCCAAAACATAATCTCGTACCGAACCACTATAAGGACGACGAGACCCACTCAAGTCCTGTAGCAACAACACCACCAATCGTTGTTTTATCGGTAACTTAGGTGGATCAAATGCCAGCATTTGCCCGTGTTCAGACAGGGTATTATTGATCTCACTAAGCAATGTCCCTGCTCTCGCCGTAATATAGAGCTCTGTCGGTTCATAGCTAATCACGCCACTATAAGCAGGACATTCAACTAATGTCCCTGTTGTTGCTCTTCCCAAAAAGCCTTGCTGTTACCACCCACTATCTTGACTGGCTCACTCTGCTCAATGCATTTAAAACATGCTCTTTAATAGAATCTAAGTTTCTCTTTCATATGAGCTGCCAGCTTGTTGTTCACACGAATGTAATGTCATAAACATATAAATCATATGCTATACACGGCGTGCATAAAATAAGGTTATTGCTAAAGTTATTTCGATTTTGGTCGAAACACTCGGTATGAATTTCATAACACATAAAAGTTACAATTTTACTACTATAGTTTGGTAGATAGCTATGAAAGTACTACTCGCAGAAGATTCTCTGACAATGATGATCACCACATCAAAAATCATAAAGAATTCCGGGCATGAGGTAATACCCGCGCGTGATGGTAAAGAAGCCTTATCATTATATTATTCTGAAAATCCCGACTTAGTATTACTAGATGTCGAAATGCCCGAACTAACAGGATTCGAAGTTGCAGAAAAAATTCGTGCTGATGACACCAGTAAATGGATACCAATAGTATTTTTAACGGGTTATGCCGATGATGAGAATCTTTCCAAAGGTATTGAGTCTGGAGGTGATGATTATCTAGTTAAACCCGTTAGCCAGATAGTGCTCAACGCGAAACTCAATGCCATGCATCGCATATCAGAGATGCAAAACAAACTTATTGATTTGTCGAATGAATTATCTGTGACAAATGATAAGTTACAAAACAGTGTCACTACAGATCCTCTAACCAATGCCAAAAATAGATTGTATCTGGACGAATACATTAATAATGAATGGTTTCGAGGCATGAGAGCTAAATCCGAATTATCACTATTAATCGTTGATGTAGATAATTTTAAAACACTTAATGATACAAACGGACATCAGGCTGGTGATAGATGCCTCATTGATCTGGTTAAGTTATTCAGCTCTCATTTACATCGTTCATCGGATGTACTCTGTCGTTATGGTGGTGATGAATTTGTTGTAGTTCTACCCAATACTGCAGAGGTTGATGCATTTCAGATAGGAGAAAAAATCAGGCTGGGTGTAATAGAATATAATACCTTGTCGCAAATGGAAATTCCTGTTGCCATCAGTGTCAGCATTGGCTGTGCCACTTGCATACCTGTTGACAGTATAACTTCCGATGAATTTTTAACCTATGCGGATAAGGCCCTCTATAAAGCAAAGGCTAATGGCAGAAATTGTGTTGTTAACGCCGATATAACCACAAAAAATACAATAGCGGCTTAAAAACGTTCCAGTTCAGGAAATTTGTCTTTCCCCCCATGCACATGCATTGCACCAAATTCTGCGCATCGATTTAATGTTGGTACGGCTTTACCCGGATTCAATAAACCTTTTGTATCAAACGCAGCTTTAACTGCATGAAACTGCTGAAGCTCATCGTCACCAAATTGAATACACATTTCATTTATCTTTTCTATCCCTACGCCGTGTTCTCCCTGTTATCGTCCCGCCCATGGCAATACACAGCTGCAGGATGTCACTACCAAACGCTTCAGTCCGTTTTAGTTCTCCAGGAATACCGCCACGTCATACAGAATCAACGGGTGTAGATTGCCATCTCCCGCATGAAATACATTAATAACACCGAGTTTATATTTTTCTGACAGCGCATTAATTCCTGCTAGCACTTCCGCCAAATGCTTTCTTGGAATAGTCCCATCCATGCAATAGATAATCTGGTGCAATTCGGCCTGCTGCTGGAAAGGCTGCCTTTCTCCCCGCCCAAAAGAGTTCTGACTTCTGCTTCATCCTGTTGCAACACGCACCTCAATAGCACCGTATTGCATTCAACAAACTGCTCAACTTCCTTTAAGCCTGCTTGCACCTCTTCTTCTGTGCCATCAAGTTCGCATAACAAGATCGCTTCTGCATCGAGTGGGATAACCGGCGTGCACAAAGTCTTCAACAGCCCGAACACCGGCCTTATCCATCATTTCGAACCCAGCGGGGATAATACCCTCGGCTATGACGCCTGCCACGGCATTACCGGCTTTCTCAATATCATCGAACGCGGCCAGCAGTACTCTGCTAAACGGCGCTTTGGGAATGAGCTTCACAGTGACTTCGACTATCACACCCAACATCCCTTCTGATCCGGTCAATAAGGCGAGCAAATCGTAACCCGCTGAATCGTATGCATGGCTGCCGATAGTGATTAATTCACCCTCGATGGTAACGACCTTCAATTGCAGAATATTGTGCACCGTCAGCCCGTATTTCAAGCAATGAACCCCGCCTGAATTCTCAGCGACATTTCCCCCTATAGTGCAGGCGATTTGGGATGACGGATCAGGGGCATAATAAAGGCCGATACGATTTAACCGCCTCGGAAATCGCCAAATTACGGACCCCGGGCTGAACCCGAGCCGATCGTCTGGATTGGGTCGATCTCAACGATCTGGTTAAATTTAGCCAGACTCAGCAGCACCCCTTCTGCATGAGGCATAGCCCCTCCGGAAAGACCGGTTCCTGCACCTCTGGCAACCACGGGAATATCATTTGAGAAGCAATATGACAATATTGCCTGAACTTCTTCGACGGAATCGGGCAAAACAACACAAGCAGGCATAACCCTGTGTGCAGATAGGGCGTCACACTCGTAGACCCGTTTAGCCTCTTCAGATAGCAACACTGCCTCTGGCGGTAGAATCTCAGTGAAATACTTAAAATTCATGATGAATCATTTTATCCTCATTTGTTCAATTAAACAGCCCGCTTGATCCCTTGTTTTTTCACACTTTCCTGACCACATCTAGAACAAGATAATGATATGATAACGTTCTCCTAAATGTTGTGTATAAAAACATATTGCAGCCATAAAGAACACGAATCATCATGAGTGAAGAAATCCTGATAAATGTAACCCCGCAAGAAACACGCGTTGCCGTTGTTGATAATGGCGTCTTGCAGGAGGTTCATATCGAACGAACGCAAAAACGTGGTCTGGTGGGAAATATTTTTAAGGGCCGAATCTCACGTGTGTTGCCCGGAATGCAGGCCGCTTTTATCGATATTGGGCTTGAGCGGACCGGTTTTCTACATTCTTCAGATATTGTTGCCAACAACGCTGAATATGACCATGAAAAACAAGAAGCGGAACAAATTCAACCGATTGAATCGGTTATCAATGAAGGGGAAGACATTCTTGTTCAGGTTATTAAAGACCCGATTGGCAGTAAGGGCGCGCGACTAACTACCCGTCTTTCAATCCCATCACGTTATATTGTTTTCATGCCAGATTACCCTTCAATTGGTATTTCTCAGAGAATTGAAAATGAAGAAGAACGCGAGCGACTCAGGAACGTTATTTTAGGCTATCTCTCTGGAATCGAAAGACTAGCTGTGGGTAATGAGGATAATGTCATTTTACATAGTGCGTTACGCGAATCTGAAATTTTAAAGAAAGGTGGATTTATACTTAGAACGGCGGCAGAGCATGTGCCTGATGAAGATATCTGTAAAGACATCGATTTTCTCAGGAAAATCTGGGAATCAATAATGGTGCGCGCAAAAAATACGTTTCCACCTAGTATCGTCTACGAAGACTTGCCATTGGTAATGCGTACCATGCGCGACTTAGTCCATTTAGAAGTTGAAAAGGTTCGTATCGATTCAAAAGAAACGTACCAACGAGTAATGGAATTTTCAAAGCATTTTATTCCTGAATTTCTTGGCAGGATTGATTATTACACTGGTAACCACCCTATTCTCGATTTGTATTCAGTGGAAGATGAAATACAGCGTTCACTCAGCAGGAAAGTCCCATTAAAATCTGGTGGCTATTTAATTATCGACCAAACCGAAGCCATGACCACGATAGATGTCAACACGGGTGCCTTTGTTGGTCATCGTAATCAGGAAGAAACCATCTACAAGACCAATCTTGAAGCGGCGCATACTCTTGCCAGACAACTTCGCTTACGGAATCTTGGCGGCATAATAATTATAGATTTTATCGATATGAAGGACCCGGAACATGGTCGACAAGTATTGCGTTCTCTTGAAAAAAATGTCGAAAAAGATCATTCCAAAACAAGCTTAAGCGAACTAACTTCACTCGGGCTGGTGCAATTGACCCGAAAAAGAACTAGAGAAAGTTTGGAACATATTCTTTGTGAGACATGTCCTACTTGTGACGGCAGAGCATCAATTAAAACATCTGAAACAATTTGTTATGAAATATTTCGAGAAATTTTACGTGAAGTCCGACAATTCGATGCAAACAAATTATTGGTCGTTGCCTCACAACGAGTTGTCGACATGCTATTAGATGATGAATCTACCAGTGTCGCAGAGTTAGAGGCTTTTATTGGCAGACCCATTAATTTTCAAGTAGAAACTTTTTATACACAAGAGCAATACGACATCGTTCTGCTCTAATTTACCTTTAATGTTAAATAGAATTCTTACAGGTTTATACCATTTCTTTTGGTATGCATTTGCATTCATCATCCTTAGCGCTGCAGTTCTGGTCACTGTCGTTCGTCTGGCATTACCGGAGATTGGTAGCTATAACAATGAAATACAATCCTGGGTCAGTACACAGATGGAGCACCCAGTAGTTATAGAAGGAATTAGTGCCGAGTGGCAAGGTTGGACACCTAATCTGTACTTGGAAAACATCGACCTCTATACAAAAGATAATAGCAGCCTGATTACAAAGCTAGACTCTGCCCACATAGGCATCGATCTTTTGACCAGTATTAGAGCACGTGAAATTATACCAAACTACCTGTCTGTTTCTGGGCTAGATCTTAATATCTCGCGGCGTAATGATGGCTCGCTATCCATCAGTAGTGATAATGATGCTTCATTTAATACTGATTCAACTAAAAGCTCCGCATTATCAGGCTGGTTGTTAAAACAAAAACACATCATCCTCGAGAAAGCCTCTGTAGCATGGCATGATCAAAAGTCGCCTAATAAAGAAACACAGTTTTCAGATGTAAAAATCCAATTAAAGACTGACAACCAACGACTACAGATTGAGGCAGAGGTGTCTCTGCCAGAACAACTCGGTCAGTCCTTGAGCGTAAAAATGGATGTAAATGGCAATATATTGACTCCCGAATGGGAGTGGCTCTATTTATGTTGAAACAGAAAAGTTTAATCCGACTGATTTGCTAAATGATTTTCAAATTAAAAGCATCGGTGGTATCGCAAACATCAAGCTATGGACAAGTTGGGAACAATCTAGGTTGATTGATTTCAATAGCGAATTAGACTATTCCTCTCTTTTATTAACTACAGAAAATTATAAACTGCCAGTAAACAATATAACCTTAAGTTTATTTGGCAATCGTATTCAAAACAAAGATTGGCGGTTAAGTGTAAAAATTGATGAATTGCAAACGGCAAACAATTTTTGGCCTGCATCGAAACATCAATTAATCATAGAAAAAGATTCAAACGATAATAATCAATATGATGCTTATTTTTCTTATCTGAACCTAGAAGAAACTTTGCCGTTTATACTTGCCTCTAATATCATTCCTGACAGCATCAAAGACGTATTAGAGCAACAGACAATTGAAGGCGAACTTATAGACTTAATCATCAACTATCAGCCTGATTCAAAAGAAAATAGTTCTGTTCAATTTAAGACTGCGTTCAACAACCTTGCTTTTATATCCGCCGATAAGAATCATTCAATCTCTGGGTTAAAAGGCTCATTAGCTACCAATAATGAGAATCTCAAGATTCAAATTGATAGTTCAGCTCCAAAAATCAATGTTGGCTCTCTATACGAAGCACCGCTTTCTTTTTCAGACCTAAATGCTAACTTAGAATTGATTAACAATGAGACAACTGAGTTAATCATTCACAATCTAAATATTACATCGATAGACTTGTCTATTAGCTCATCTGGAAAGATCAGGTTTGATAAAAAGTCACCCTTTATTGATATGGTAATGCATGTCGATGAAACCGATATAGAAAATATACCTACTTATTTACCAAAACAAACCCGTTCAGAATTACGTGGCTGGTTTAATAATGCTCTGGCTGGGGGTAAATTTTTATCCGGCGATTTACTCTTCCACGGATATCTCAACGATTATCCATTTAATAATGCTGAAGGAAATTTCAAAACACTTATTAATATTGAGAATACGACACTTGAATATAATCCGAATTGGCCAGCGATTGATAACTTTACTGCTGAGATCATATTAAATAACGATGACCTGACTATCCTGTCTCGTTCAGGCTATATCTTCGATGCAAAAATCGACGATCTTTCTGGTGAAATTAAAAACCTCAGCAAAGGCAATCATCTGTTAAATGTTACTGGATCATTAAGCGGTCATACTACTGATGCAACACATTTTATTACTCAAAGCCCACTCAAAGAAAATAATTCTTTGCGAGAATCAATAAATAATGTCGTCGGTAGTTTTGAACTTGACCTGAAATTAGGCATCCCCTTAGGCAAACATAAAACGAACGTTGAAGGTTTGGTGGCTTTTACTGATGCCTCAATCGAATCTAATATACCTGGGCTAGGCCTTGAGAATGTAAATGGTAAAGTTAATTTTACCAACCATGAAGTATGGGCCAGTGATATTCTTGCTTTATATCAGGGTTTACCGGTAACACTGACTATCCCCAAAATTGGCCCTGATGAACCTTACTCTGAAGCATATGAAATATCTGGCCTCGCCAAAAAGGCATTTATTCTAAACCAACTTAGCAGTTTCTTTCCATCATTCAATAACACTGGCAAAAAAATGAGCGCCTATTTTGATGGGGAAAGCAAATGGGCTCTCTCACTTAAAAAATCAATTTCAGACAATAATATTAGTAACCGAGTTGTTGAATTAAGCTCCGATCTAAATGGTGTTGAAGTAAATCTGCCATATCCGTTTGGAAAAAACAAAGAAGAAACACGGCCATTAACTTTCTCGACCATATTAACTGGCAAATCAATTAATAAAATTAATTTCAATTTTGACAATCTTTTTTTCACTGATGTCATCGTCGATAACAGCAAAAACTTAATGGTGAAAAATATACTCATCGGTTTAGGCAAAGAACATGATGAATCACCACAAACGAGTGAGATATCAATACAGGGTGCTCTTGTAAAATTAAACCTGTCGGAATGGATAGACGTCATTGCTATAGATAATATTGCCCAGTCACAAAAAAACACAACAGACCAAACTAAAAGCATAACTGGAGAATTCACTATTGGTGAATTACAAATCATCAACAACAATTTCACTGATGTCAAAATAAACTTAAACAACCCTGCTGAAGGTTGGCAACTTTTTTTTGATGGGAGTGGAATTAAAGGTCTCGCTCAGTTAATCAAGATTGGCAATAATCAAAAAAGCAAATTACTTGTTGAACTAGAATCACTGTCATTGCATGAAAGTGAAACTGCAAGTGATTCAAGCCAGTCTGAAATAGGAAAAATACCCGAACTAGATGTCAGTATTGGAAGCTTCAATTATAACGGTAACCAACTAGGGAAACTTGAGCTACAAACTAACAATGTTGAAAATGGTATTAACATTAGTAATCTAAGTATTTCAAAACCCGGTTTTAACATAAAAGCAAATGGTGAATGGATGCGTTTAGATGATATAGATCGTTCCGAGTTTTATGCTAGGTTAGAATCTGAGTCCATTGAAACTATGCTCGCTACATTTAATTATGATTCTGCCAATATTAAAGAAGGTCAAACAATCATTGAAATGAACGCCAACTGGATGGACTCGCCAATGAATTTCTCTATGGAGAAGATCATTGGCGAGCTAGACATGAAAATTGATAAAGGCCAATTCCTCGACATCAACCCATCTGCTGGCCGACTATTTGGTCTACTGAGTATTCAAACCTTACCAAGAAGACTTGCTCTAGATTTTACCGATCTTTTCAATAAAGGATTTGCATTCGATAGTATCAGTGGAAACTTTAATATGGATCAAGGTCATGCTTATACAAACGACCTTGAATTAATTGGCCCCGCAGCAAACATCATTGTCAGTGGACGCACCGGCTTCGTCACAGAAGATTATGACCAGATTGCAACCATAACACCCAAGGTCTCTAACAGTTTACCGGTTGCCAGTGCTTTATTTGGACCGATAGGCGTCGGTGTTGGTGCAGTTATTTACCTTACCGGTGAATTATTTAAATCTATCCCCGATAAAATAGACCAGATATTAAGATATCAATACAGTATCAAGGGTAGTTGGGATAACCCGGATATTGTAAAAATTAAAAAAGACAAAAAGAATGGGTAATACTTTTGCCATAGCCGAACAAATTATTTAAATCCCATCATAGCTAACACTTTTTAATCATCATAAAATTATCAGGACTTCTTTAATGCAGTGGAAACCAAATACGACTGTCGCAGCCATTGCTGAGCAAGACGGTCGCTATCTTCTTGTAGAAGAATTAATTAATGGTAGTCTTGTTTTCAATCAGCCGGCAGGTCATCTGGAACAAGGCGAGTCACTAATTGAAGCTGTCAAACGTGAAGTCATTGAGGAAACTGCCTGGGAGTTTGAACCAGAATCATTAGTCGGTGTTTATCTTTATCCTAACCCACATCAATCAGACATTACTTACTTACGTTTTTGTTTCTATGGTCAATGCATCAAGGAACATAAAGGACAAGCACTTGATGAAGGCATCGTTCGCGCTGTATGGTTAACAGAAGATGAAATTGATCAAAAACGAGAACGAATGCGCAGCCCACTGGTTACACGTTGTATTAAAGATTTCATTAATGGCAATAGATATCCTCTCGATTTAATTCATCATTCCTTCATCAGTGAATAAATTTTCTAACAATAAAATTATCGTTGGCATCTCCGGTGGCGTCGATTCATCTGTAACGGCAATGTTATTGAAAGAACAAGGTTATGAAGTCGAGGCCTTATTCATGAAAAACTGGAATGATAAGTCTGAAGACGGCGCTTGTTTATGGGAGACCGATGTAGAAGATGCCATGATGGTTTGCGATAAACTTGATATCCCGTTAAATACTGTAGATCTTTCTTCCGACTATTGGGATAAGGTCTTTAAAAACTTTCTAAGTGAATACAAAAACGGGCGCACACCCAATCCTGATGTTTTATGTAACCAAGAGATTAAATTCAAGGCGTTTCTAGAACACGCGGAAAATTTGGGGGCAGCTAAAATTGCCACAGGCCATTATGCCCGTATTCGACAACAAGCAGACACATTCGAGTTACTAAAAGGACTTGATCAAAACAAAGATCAAAGTTACTTCTTATGCCGCTTAAATCAAGCGCAACTCCAAAAAGCGATGTTCCCAATCGGTGAGCTTGATAAAGCCGAAGTCCGACTACGTGCCGAACAAGCAGGCTTAATAACACATGATAAAAAAGATAGTACCGGGATTTGTTTTATCGGAGAGCAACCCTTTCGTCAGTTCCTGAGTCGCTATATTCCTCCTGATCCAGGTAATATCAAAACGACAGAAGGCAGCACCATTGGTAAGCATGAAGGTGTTTTTTACTACACACTTGGCCAGCGGCAAGGTTTAGGTATTGGTGGCGTCAAAGGAGCAAGTGATGCGCCATGGTATGTCGTGCAAAAAAATATAGAAGAAAATGAATTAATTGTTGCGCAAGATCATGACCACCCCTTACTTCACAGTCACGGTTTGACGGCATCAAGCGTCAACTGGGTTTCAGGAGAAATGCCTGAGATTCCCTATAAATGTCACGCAAAAAACCGTTATCGGCAAGCAGATCAAAGTTGTACCATCGAAAAAATTGAAAATGAAAGATGTAGTGTTAGTTTTGACTTATCCCAAAGAGCCATCACACCCGGCCAATTCATTGTATTTTATAAAGAAGATGCCTGTCTTGGCGGTGGAATAATCGATTCAGTACACTAAGCTTGCACCAAAATAAGTCAAAAATTCGATTAAACATTAGCGAGATCTTCATTTATACTAGCCGCCCTTCGAACAGGGCGCTCACTTAGTGCCCAGCCGAGATTAACTACAGGAGAATTGTTTTGCTCGAAGCTTATCGTCAACATGTACAAGAGCGGGCCGACCAGGGAGTCGTTCCACAACCTTTGACACCGGAACAAACTGCGGAGTTGGTCGGATTACTAAAAAATCCACCTGCAGGTGAGGAAGATTTTATCCTCGACCTAATAACCAATCGCATCCCAGCTGGTGTAGACCAGGCAGCCTACGTAAAAGCAGCTTTTCTAGCCGCCATTACCAAAGGCGAAGCAGAATCTCCTTTAATCGATAAAGTTAAAGCGGTGGAACTTTTGGGAACAATGCTAGGTGGCTACAACATCGTACCATTAATTGACTGTCTTGATGATGGCGCCCTGGCACCAGCAGCTGTAGAAGCACTGTCACATACCTTATTAATGTTCGATGCGTTCCATGATGTACAAGAAAAGGCCGAAGCTGGCAACGAACATGCGAAAAAAATCATTCAATCCTGGGCAGATGCTGAATGGTTTACTTCTAAGCCGAAATTGGCTGAAAAAATAACCGTCACCGTGTTCAAGGTTTCAGGCGAAACCAATACCGATGACCTCTCACCCGCACCTGATGCCTGGTCACGTCCGGATATCCCACTACATGCACTAGCCATGTTAAAGATGGAACGTGAGGGTATTAATCCTGATAAAGCTGGTGAAATAGGTCCTATTAAACAAATAGATGAATTAAAAGCTAAAGGCCATCCACTAGCCTATGTTGGTGATGTTGTGGGCACAGGCTCTTCTCGTAAATCAGCAACCAACTCTGTGCTCTGGCACATGGGTGACGATATTCCATTTATTCCAAACAAACGTGATGGCGGTTATTGCCTCGGCGGCAAGATAGCACCGATCTTCTTCAACACTATGGAAGATGCAGGCGCCCTGCCTATTGAATGCGATGTCAGCAAAATGAACATGGGCGATGTTATCGACATCTACCCATATGAAGGCAAGGTCAAAAATGCCGAAACCGGTGAGGTGCTTTGTGACTTTTCATTAAAAACCGACATCATCCTTGACGAAGTACAAGCCGGTGGACGTATTCCTTTAATCATTGGCCGTGGTTTAACAACTCGTGCTCGTGAAGCATTGGGATTAAAGACCAGCGATCTTTTCCGTGTACCTGTGCCTGCGAATGACACCGGCAAAGGTTATACTTTGGCACAGAAAATGGTGGGGCAAGCTTGTGGTGTCGAAGGTATTCGTCCTGGCACTTACTGTGAGCCAAAGATGACAACAGTTGGTTCACAAGATACCACGGGGCCGATGACGCGCGATGAGTTAAAAGATTTGGCTTGTCTCGGTTTTTCTACCGACTTGGTTATGCAGTCATTCTGCCATACGGCTGCTTATCCAAAACCTATCGATGAGATTACTCATCACACGCTACCTGATTTTATTCAGACTCGCGGTGGTGTAGCTCTTAGACCTGGTGATGGCATCATTCATTCTTGGTTAAATCGTATGTTGCTACCCGATACAGTCGGTACCGGTGGCGATTCGCATACACGCTTCCCAATAGGTATTTCTTTCCCTGCAGGATCGGGTCTAGTCGCATTTGCAGCAGCAACAGGTGTTATGCCGCTGGATATGCCGGAATCTGTTTTAGTACGCTTCAAAGGTGAGATGCAACCCGGAATTACCTTACGTGATTTGGTCAATGCAATTCCTTTGGCCGCAATTAAGTCAGGCGACATGACTGTAGCAAAAGAAGGTAAGAAGAATATCTTCTCTGGTCGCATATTAGAAATTGAGGGCCTACCTGATCTTAAATGTGAACAAGCATTCGAACTGTCAGATGCCAGTGCAGAACGCTCAGCCGGTGGTTGTACCATTCGCCTAGGCAAAGAATCCATCATTGAATACTTAGAATCTAATATAACGCTATTGCGTTGGATGATAAGCGAAGATTATGGTGATGCACGCACACTCGAACGTCGCGCAAAGGCCATGGAAGAGTGGATTGCAAATCCAGTCTTAATGGAGCCTGATGCCGATGCTGATTACGCAAAAGTCTTTGAAATAGATCTCAATGAAATCAAAGAACCTATATTAGCCTGTCCGAATGATCCCGATGACGTAAAAGTATTATCAGAAGTCGCGGGTACCAAGATTGATGAAGTCTTTATTGGTTCTTGCATGACGAACATTGGACATTTCCGCGCAGCTGGCAAGATGTTAGATAAAGTGGGTGGGGCAATCCCAACGCAACTCTGGATATCACCGCCAACCAAGATGGATCAACATCAACTAACGGAAGAAGGTTATTACACTATCTTTGAAAAAACGGGTGCCAATTTAGAAATGCCAGGCTGTTCGTTGTGCATGGGTAATCAGGCACGCGTTAAAGAAAAATCTACTGTAGTGTCTACTTCAACACGCAACTTTCCAAATAGATTGGGTGATGGAGCAAATGTCTATTTGGCGTCTGCTGAAATAGCTGCTGTATCTTCTATCTTGGGACATATCCCGACCATGGATGAATACATGCAATTTGCTGCTGATCTGGATCCGATGGCAGCAGATGTCTATCGTTACCTCAACTTTGATGAGATCGAATCGTTTCAAAAGAGTGCTTCAAAAGCACAATCAAAACTTGAATCAATTCCGGTAGCTGTCGTTAATTAAGCACTTTTAGCATCAGCAAAAAAGGCGACTTCTAGTCGCCTTTTTTGTGTCTGTAGTAAGCTGAGTAGATAAAAACACATTATAATAACCGTATTAATGAATTTGAGCAGACCGAGACTATATTAAATGACCACAATAAAACAAGATGACTTGATCGAGAGCGTTGCTGATGCTCTTCAATATATCTCCTATTACCACCCGGTAGACTTTATTCAGGCTGTGAATGCCGCCTATGAGAAAGAAGAGTCCAAAGCCGCCAAAGATGCGATGGCGCAAATACTAATCAATTCCAGAATGTGTGCCGAAGGCCATCGTCCTATTTGCCAAGATACAGGCATCGTAACCGTTTTCATCAAAGTCGGTATGGATGTGCAATGGGATGCTGAACTCTCCGTAGCAGATATGATTAACGAAGGTGTTAGGAAAGCCTATAACCATCCTGACAACAAATTACGCGCCTCCATCATGGCTGACCCGGCTGGTGCACGGAAAAATACCGGTGATAACACACCAGCTGTGATACACATGGAGATCGTCAAAGGTGATAAGGTCGATATCCAGGTCGCGGCCAAAGGCGGTGGTTCTGAGGCAAAATCCAAGTTTGTCATGCTAAACCCTTCTGATGATATTGTTGATTGGGTTGTTAAAACAGTACCGTCTATGGGCGCTGGTTGGTGTCCGCCGGGCATGCTCGGAATTGGTATTGGTGGCACCGCTGAAAAAGCCATGGTCATGGCAAAAGAGTCATTGATGGATCCAGTAGATATACACGAATTAAAGGCTCGCGGCGCAAAGTCAAAAATAGAAGAATTACGTCTGGAGATCTTCGAACAAGTTAATAACTTGGGTATAGGTGCTCAAGGCCTTGGGGGTCTAACGACCGTACTCGATGTAAAGATAAATGATTACCCGACTCATGCAGCAAATAAACCAGTAGCCATGATCCCAAACTGTGCAGCAACACGCCATGCACATTTTGTTCTGAATGGTTCAGGCCCAGCATTACAAACACCACCGAACCTAGATGACTGGCCAAAAGTGACGTGGGATGTTGGCCCTTCCGCACGACGTGTCAATCTTGACACGGTCACTTCAGAAGACATAAAAGAATGGCAACCGGGTGAAACCGTATTACTCTCTGGAAAAATGTTGACGGGTCGCGATGCAGCACATAAAAAGATTCAGGACTTATTTGAGAAAGGCGAACCCTTACCCGACGGTGTTGATTTTAAAAACCGCTTTATCTATTACGTTGGTCCAGTAGACGCTGTACGAGAAGAAGTCGTCGGCCCAGCTGGACCTACTACCGCAACACGCATGGATAAATTCACTGAAATGATGCTGGATAAAACCGGCTTGATTGGCATGGTCGGCAAAGCTGAACGCGGCCCGATGGGGATTGATGCCATCAAAAAACATAAAGCAGTTTATCTAATGGCTGTCGGCGGCGCGGCGTACCTAGTCTCAAAAGCAATCACCGATTCTAAAGTGATTGCCTTTCCAGAATTAGGCATGGAAGCCATTCATGAGTTTGAAGTAAAAGACATGCCGGTTACTGTTGCTGTTGATGTAAACGGTAACTCAGTACATAAAACTGGTCCACAAGAATGGCAAAAGATTATTCTACAAAGGAAATCAGCTAAGTAATAATAGCTGATACTGGTTTCAGTTTTACCCGGCATGAATATATGCGCTGATTTAAGTTTGGGTATTATCAATGTTGCGTCTCATACGGAATGTCATGGCAATTTCAAGTACAGTTATTACTATAATGATCGTGAATACAGTTCGTGGATTTTATTGCATCATTCAAGATAATCAAAAATTATTTCACCAACACAAGAAGTTGAAATTATTATTTATATTGAAAATCCTAGATAAGAATTTATAAAGTAGCCCCATATTTGAATACAATTCTAATGTATCCCATATGATTAAGAATACACCTGAAAAATGTTTTAACTTTATCCCCTTTCGCAAACACGATATTGTTGAAATGTGTCTCAAAGATAATTTATTATCTGATCAAGAAACTGAGTTTCGTCATCTTTCTTCGATGTTAAGCAGTATCTATCATTTCGAATATCATAATATTATCGAATCATTAAAGGACAGCTATGCGCTTATTGATCCTGATTCTGACACACGAAAACCGTTAGCTACTGAACTGGATAAATGTGATAACTTCTCAGTCTTATTAAAAACATTACTGGAAAAAGCCAATTACGAGCGAATCACAGAGGACGAACTCAATCAAGCACTGAATGAATCCTCTCTTTTTAAGATACGCTTGCATGTAGATTTTGATGATTTTGAAGAAGTATTATTATTTTGTCGTGGGGAATCTATACGAGAAGAAAATGTTCCGCAGTGGTTAGGATTATCGTCAAAAACTATTACGTTTATCAACTATGATCGTGTGGTCGTCTATATTCGTTTAAGCAAAGACTATCAGGAATCAAAAAACAGCTTACCTTTTTCTAAGCCCGGCGCGACCTTACTTAAACTTTTTCAAAATGTACCTAAAGCTGACCTTGAAATGCTATTTCCAAATACGCAAGTGCGTATGCGAACTATCGATAAATTATTGATTGCTATACCTGCATTAATAAGTGGCAGTATTGTACTCACGACTAAGCTCGGCGCAGCATTAATATTACTAGGATCCTTGCTGGGTTTCTGGTTCGGTTTGTCCCAGCAACCAGTCGAACTAAATAAAACGACAATACTTGTTTTACTTGCGGGCATGACAACGTTAGGTGGCTATCTCTGGAAGCAGTTTAGTAATTTCAAAAATCGAAAATTACGCTTTATGCAGTCATTAACACAGAATCTCTATTTTAAGAACCTCGATAACAATGCCGGTGTCTTTCATCGGCTTGCGAATGATGCTGAAGAAGAGGAAGGTAAAGAGGCACTACTAGCGTATTACTTTTTACTAACTAGCAAGCCACTATTATCAAAGTCAGAACTCGATCGTCAGATTGAAACATGGCTTTTAGAGAAATGGCATTGTGCTATCGATTTTGAGATCGATGATGCTGTAACAAAATTATTAAATATAGGATTAATAAAAAAGACCGACGATACACTGGTTGCTATATCAATAGCAGAAGCTATTCGAGTACTTGACCAACGCTGGGATAATTATTTCACTCCCGACAATAAAACTTTTGAGTAGAAAATTAAAAAACTATGATGACGGTTTATCTCTTTTATTTTTCCAAACTGTTTTAAATTGAGATTCTGCTTCATCTTTCTCTACTTTCGCCTCCACTTTTTTTACACGAATTTTATTGCCATTCAGTTCTTTGCCATTAAGAGCTTTCATTGCTGCTTTTGCTTCACCTAGCATAGGCATTTCGACAAAACCAAAACCTTTAGAGCTACCTGTTTCCTTATCTAATACTAGTGAGCAAGACTGTATTCTTCCGTAAGTCTCAAACATTTCCTCGAGCTCTGCTTCTGTAATAGTACGGGCAAGATTGCGTATTAATAGTTTCATAATTTAACGTGATGTATTTGAGTGTTTTAACGGATTATCATTAGCTGTTGAGTGAGTTTATCCCATTTTCACATAAAGTGTTTCAGGATTTCAGATTAAAAACGTCGCGAAAGAAGTTTGGGTGGACTCGGGATATATTATAAAGACGTGATAATAGTCTTGGCTGCTAACGCTCCCTTTTGCCTAAAAGCAGATATCGTCACTAAAATATATTTTATTGATAAACAACTAAGACCATTCGAATATAACAATGGCGAGAAGAAAATACAGGTGTCTTACTACCTCGCGTCTGAAGTTGTTTGATGACCCTCAACAGGCAGTTATTGGGCATATTTGGCCTTTGCAGCAGCCTATGGTCAAAGCATTAAATTAAACTTAATAAAGTTAATTTTTCTCTGTTTAGTGTGTTCTCTTAACCGTTTGATTTATAATAATCAATAACTTTACTTGACCTCTATCTCGAACAAAATGAATCTATTAAATCGTATTATATATATGTTTTTAAAGGGTATTTTATTAATGGTGTCGCTGTTCTTTTTAAGCGCATGCGAATCAGAAATCGAAACGACAGATAATAAACCCGGCGTATCTAGTCCCGTTGGGAAAGAAACGGTAATTGCGCAAAAAGAGATACCTGATATAACAAAACCAGAAATTGAAAATAAAAGTTACTTATTTGATATAACTGATCACAGCATTGAGGAACTTGAAGCCTTATTAGTCAGAGCAGAAGAAGTTTCTCAAACACACCCTGCAGACTTTGAAGATCTGGAAATAGTCATGATTATACATGGGCCCGATATAGATTTATTTACAAGCCAAAATTATGCTGAAAATAAACAACTTATCGATCTAGCGGCTCGTTTGGATGCCTATGATGTCATTGATATGAAGGTATGCGAAAAAACCATGTCACTACGAGGCGTTAATAGGCAAGACATCCCATCGTTTATCGAACCTGTTCCCTATGCGCCAACTGAAATAAAACAACGTTTACAAGATGGTTACATAAATCTTTAACATTCACTTAATCTTAGCTGGAATTATTAAGAAAATTATATAAAAGAATAAGGAATTAACTGTGGATATCCCGGATTATAATTCTGATATTATGACTGCCGAATAAGAACCTTAACTAAAGTGACGATATGCATTGGTCTTAATTACGTAGGGCTCATCATTTTCTTTCAGAAAACTGAGTTCTGACACTTGATTTGTAATTGTCCCAATACAATAGATAGGACAAATTGATTCCAATTCATTTAAAACTGCGTCAGGTGTCCCTGACGGAAGCGTAAAACATAATTCATAATCATCTCCACCGCTTAATGCCAATTCGATAGCCTTGTCTTTATCAAGTTTCTTCAAACTATCTGAATAGGGAATTTCTGCCAGTTTTATATCAGCACCAACCTTGCTTGCTTTCAATATATGACCAAGGTCGGCGAATAAACCATCCGATATATCAATACAACTTGTCGCTATACTCCGCAAAGTAGTGCCTGTTTTTGTTCTAGCCTCGGGACGGTGCAAACGTTGAATTTCTTCTTTGGTTGCGTCTGGATATAAAACGTTATCTTCAATGCTCTTAAACGCATACGCCGCTGCACCCAACTTGCCACTGACGTAGATCGAGTCGCCGGGATTGGCACCACTACGACGCAAGGATTTTCCTTTCGGATTAATCCCGTGTATCTGTACAGTTATAGAGAGTGGACCTTTAGTCAGATCTCCACCGATTAACACCAATCCATGTTCTTTTGCTAATTGATTAAAGCTAGATGAAAATTTTTCTATCCAGACCAAATCCTGGTCTGGCAGCGTTAAAGATAGACTGATCCAGCGCGATGAGGCACCCATGGCTGCTATATCACTCAGATTGACGGCAAGTGATTTATAGGCAATATCTTCTGGAAGTGCGTCTGCGAAAAAATGAACTCCTGATACCAGAGTATCCATTGATATAACTAGTTCAGAATCATCGGGAACATTAACGATAGCTGCATCATCACCAATGCCTAAAGCGAGACCACCATTGCTGGCCGGATGAGCACTTTTAAAAAAACATTCTATAATTTCGAATTCGTTCATGGGAGCATCAGGTACTGAAACGCACAAAGGGTCAGGCTAACTGGCGTTGCTAATTTCTATTGAGCGCAATTCTTTGGCAACTTTATCAAGAATGCCATTGATATATTTATAGGATTGTTCTGCACCAAACATCTTGGCTAGTTCTATAGATTCATTAACAACGATACGCCAGGGTATTTCAAGATGATGTTCCAATTCATAACAACCAATGTGCAAAATAGCACGCTCGATGGCATCAAGTTCATTCACTGGTCTATCGATTAAATCGCTTAGTCTTGAGTCAAGTTCACCACTATGTTTGATAGTCCCCCTTAACAGCAGCTTAAAATATTCAACGTCCGTTTTTGCCAATGTTTGCTCATCACTCTCAAACTCAGCAATGACATCTGCGACATCTTTGCCTGTCATAAACCACTGGTATAATGCCTGAACTGTATTTCGTCTGGCTTTAATTCGGGCACGTTTACTGATGGCAGGTGCATTATTGCTATTCATGATTTTATTTTTTCCAGTACACCAATCATCTCTAATGCTGCTGCTGCTGCTTCTGATCCTTTATTACTTTCTTCATCACCGGCTCTATCCATCGCTTGCTCGGAATTGTCTACGGTTAAGACACCAAAAATAACCGGCACACCTGAATCAATCGCTAATTGTCCGATACCACGCGTACATTCGTTCGAGATAAAATCAAAATGTGGAGTTTCACCCCTGATTATTGCCCCAAGCGTTATGATTGCATCATATTCGTTCTCGTCGAGTAATGCCTGAACCGCAACAGGAATTTCAAATGCACCCGGCACTTTGACTGATGTGATTGCTTCATTATTAATACCACTAGAATTAAGCATCTTTATTGCACCATCGTATAAGCGATCAACAATGAAACTATTAAATCGACTTGCAACAATCGCAATATTTACAGATCCGGTATAGGCTTCTTTTTGTTCTATTATTGTTATTTCAGACATAGCTTATTTTTTATTAGTTCACGTATTCAACAACTTCTAATCCAAAACCCGACAAGGCATGGATGCGTTTTGGTGCACTAAGTACACGCATTTTTCTAACACCTAAATCAGAAAGAATCTGCGCACCCAGTCCAATGGTACGCAAGTCTTTACTGTTTTTATTATTATTCATTTCTACTTTCTGCGTATTAGTTTTATATGATTCGATTTGGTTAATTAATTCTATCGGTTCATATTGATTACATAAAATAACGATTACACCTGATTCTTCTTTAGCAATTCGTTGCAAGACATCATTGACTGGCCACCCTCGATCTTTAGCAAGACTACCTGTGAGATCTGAAATGGGATTCTCTAAATGTACTCGAACCAGCGTTGGTGTATCGGGATCTAACTTTCCTTTGACCAACGCAAGGTGTAGTTTCTTTTCAACCTTATCCTGATAGGCATGTAATACAAACTCTCCGTATTCTGTTGGGAAAACAGTTTCAGTCATATGCTCTACCGTTTTTTCATTCTCTATACGGTAGCGAATAAGATCGGCAATAGTACCAATCTTTACCCCATGTTCTTTAGCGAAGTTTTCTAAATCAGGTCGCCTTGCCATAGTTCCATCATCATTTAATATTTCAACTATAACTGCTGAAGATTCTAGTCCGGCGAGCCTTGCCAGATCACAACCTGCCTCAGTATGGCCAGCACGCGATAACACACCACCCGCTTGCGCCATCAATGGAAAAACATGACCCGGTTGTACCAAATCAGTGGGCTTGGCATCTGGCGCTACTGCTTTTTGAATTGTAAGCGCGCGATCCGCAGCAGAAATTCCGGTAGTAACCCCCTCTGCAGCTTCGATTGATACCGTAAAGTTTGTTCCAAAATTTGAATTTGAATTACTGGTCATTAACGGCAAATTTAATTTTTGGCAATGCTCACCGGTTAATGTTAAACAGATCAAGCCACGACCATATCGTGCCATAAAATTGATATCTTCAGAACGAACACATGATGCTGCGATGATCAAATCACCTTCATTCTCGCGATCTTCATCATCCATTAATATGACCATACGGCCATTACGGATTTCATCTATAATTTCTGACGTGGTATTAAGTGACATAATATTTCTTTATTTTTCTAGGCAACAGGTAACTATACATTATTATTTTACTATTAACTGATCTAGATATCGCGCAATCAGGTCAACTTCAATATTCACTTGGTTACCAATTTCGTATTCCGAAAATATCGTTTCAGATAATGTGTGCGGAATGATATTGACACTAAAGGCATTTCCTTCGACAACATTGATGGTCAAACTAACACCATCGACAGTCACTGATCCCTTTTTTGATATATATCGATTCAATGCTGGCGGGACTTCAATTGAATAGCGTACTGAACGTGCATCCTCGTCCATATCTAACACCTTACCAATGCCATCTACGTGACCGCTGACCATATGACCATTAAGTCGATCAGACAACTGCATTGCCTTTTCCAAATTGACAGAGGAATCCACGCCCAGCTTAGAAAAAGTCGTTAGTTCTAATGTTTCATTTGATAAATCGGCCGCGAAAGAATTATTATCTTTTTCGATTATTGTTAAACACGCACCATTAACGGCAATGCTATCACCAACACTTAAATCAGATAGATTCATAGTGCCTGCATTAAATACGAAACAGCTATCAGCTCCGTGTTGAATAATAGCGCTAATTTTTCCTATACTCTGAATAATTCCTGTAAACATAAAATAGTTTAACCTTAGAGTGTTAATGTAAAACGCAGATCTTTTCCTATTTGCCGGACATCAATTATTTCGAGTTGTTTTGCTTCACTGAGTTTTTCAAGCTGTTTTAATTTTACTAATGGATTTGCGTCATTACCAAGTAATACTGGCGCCATATAAACAATCAGTTCGTCGATTAAACCTTTTTCTATTAATGCCCCAGAAAATGTCGAACCTGCTTCAACCAAAATTTCATTAATTTCAAACTCATTTGCCAGATGCATAAACACATCGTTCAACCACGAATCAGTCTTAGCTAGATAGACGACTTCGGCACCAAGCTTTTCTAGTGCATGAATGCGTTCATCATTATCTACCTCTGTATAAATAATGATTTGTCCAGAAATGCTAAATATCTTTGCCTGATCAGGTGTTTTGAGTGTTCTGTCCACTATCACACGAGCCGCTTGTTTGAATTCAATATCCAGATTTCGCGCATTTAATGAAGCATCATCCTTTATAAGCGTTTCGACACTGGTCAAAACGGCACTACTTGCTGCGCGTAAACGATGCACATCTCGCCGCGACAATTCAGAACTAATCCACTGACTCTCTCCATTAGCTAAAGCAGTACGCCCATCCAGACTCATCGCCATTTTGCACCGCGTGTGGGGCAAATGCTGTGTCATTCGTTTGATAAAGCCAGGATTTAGTTTCTGCGCCTCAAGTTCAAGCAAACCTTGCTTGACGCTTATGCCTGCATTTTCAAGTTTTTCAATCCCTGAACCAGCAACAAGCGGATTAGGGTCAACCATGGCAATAATGACATCAGCCACCTTCATATTAATCAATGCTTCAACACAAGGCGGAGTCCGTCCATGATGAGAACAGGGTTCAAGTGTTAAATAAACAGTAGAACCTGAGGCATCATTACAGTCATTAAGCGCATTTATCTCAGCATGTGCTTCGCCCGCTAATGCGTGCCATCCTTCTGAGATAATTTGGTTATCTCTACTTACAACACAACCAACCCGTGGGTTGGGATCACAGGTATAACGACCACGCTTTGCCAGTTGAATAGCGCGAGACATAAATTGAAAATCTTGTGCTGTCCACGTCAATTCTCATCACCATCAGTATCAAGAAAATCAAGTTGACTCTTTTTTAGCTCAGGTGGTAATTCATGTTCGAGGCGTTCTATTTCTTCTAGAAAAGCACGCACATCTTCAAAGCTTCTATAGACTGAGGCAAACCGAACATAGGCAACCTGATCTAAACCACGTAATTGCTCCATGACCCAATCACCAACACGTATTGATTTGACCTCTCGATCACCCGTGGCACGTAATTTGTGCATAATGTTTGATACAGCAAGTTCTACTCGTTCCATCTCAACAGGACGTTTTTCAATCGCTCGTAGAATACCACCACGTAATTTTTCTTCCTTGAATGGCTCGCGTCTGCCGTCTGATTTAATAATACGAGGAAAATTAAGCTCGGCTGATTCGTAGGTCGTATAACGTTCTTTGCACTTGGTACACTCACGTCGACGACGGATTTGATTGCCTTCACCAACTAGACGTGAATCAATAACGCGTGTATCAGGATCTGCGCAAAAAGGACAATGCATCTACTACCTACCTATTTAAGGTTCTGAAATGAATAAGGGATTGCCAGAAAATTATATCAGGCAATCCCCTAAACAAACACTTACATTACGATTACTTTAAGTCGTCATTCGACTCATACAATGGTCGACTCTTACAAAGCGCAATTACTTCACCTTTAACGCGCTCGATAACAGACTCATCACCCATATTATCCATAATGTCACAAATCCAGTTAGCTACTTGTTTACAGTCAGCTTCATTAAAACCACGTGTAGTAATTGAAGGCGTACCAACACGTATACCACTCGTTACAAAAGGTGACTGCGGATCATTCGGCACAGCATTCTTGTTACAAGTGATATGAGCACGGCCGATAGCAGCATCAACTTCTTTACCGGTTAAACCTTTTTCAACCATATCGACCAGGAATAGATGATTGTCAGTGCCACCAGAGACAATCTTTAAACCGCGCTCAACAAAGGTCTCTGCCATTGCAACTGCGTTCTTTTTAACTTGTTGAATATAAGTCTTAAATTCTGGTTCCATACATTCTTTGAAAGCAACTGCTTTAGCTGCAATCGTATGCATGTGTGGACCACCTTGATACGCTGGGAAAACCATGAAGTTAATTTTCTTTTGAAAATCTTCATTAGCTTTACCCATAATTATTCCAGAACGAGGGCCGCGTAATGTCTTGTGGGTTGTCGATGTAGTAACATCCGCAATCTGTACTGGGCTTGGATATTCGCCAGTCGCAACTAAACCAGCAACGTGAGCAATATCAGCAACCATTATCGCGCCAACTTTATCAGCTATCTCACGAAAACGTTCCCAATCAACAACACGTGAATAGGCAGAAAAACCGGTCATCAGTAATTTAGGCTTATGTTCCAATGCAAGTTCTTCAGCCTGGTCATAATCAATATAACCTTTGTCATCAAGACCGTATTGAACCGCATCATAGATACGACCAGAAACGTTAACACTTGCGCCATGAGTTAAATGACCGCCATGTGCCAAGCTCATTCCCATAATTTTATCGCCAGGGTTGATCAATGCTAAATAGACAGCACCGTTTGCTTGTGAACCTGAATGAGGCTGTACGTTAGCCCAATCAGCACCAAATAATTCGCATGCACGATCAATGGCTAACTGTTCAGCAACATCAACGTATTCACAACCACCGTAATAGCGTTTCCCTGGGTAACCCTCCGCATATTTATTGGTCAGCACTGAACCTTGGCATTCTAATACCCGTGGGCTGGTCATATTTTCTGAAGCAATCAATTCAATATGCTCTTCCTGACGGCGTCGCTCTCCTTCCATTGCGGCAAAGAGTTCATCATCATACCCTTCCACTTTAGTGTCTTTAGTAAACATATGTTTCCCTCAATTATTAATTAAAAATTTTATGAAATTAGTGAATTTTGTTCGTAGTACCTGACACTGTTTATCGATTAACATTTACAGTGAATGGCTCAAGTTTTGTCTGGATAAACTACGCTAGTCTAAATATCGATATAGTGGTTTTTTCACTAGGCTACTTAATTTTGCCCACCAAAATTATTATTATTATTTGCGCCCTAATTGACCTGTCCGTTAATACATCATGTCTTTCAAGCAGACGCGAATATTACCAAAACCTTCCAGCCAATGCATTGATGAGTACAAGCTATTTTTGTTCATCTTTCAATAGAGTAAATTTCACTAAAATTTATCTCTTATTTTTTTTATAAGCCAATGAAAAATATAGGCTTTTATTATATCTAAAATAACTATTTTTTATGAAGATATTTCTAAATCTGCCGATAACTGTCTTAGACTCCAAAATACTGGAGGTAATAAATATGGACAACACAGTTTACCCGGATTGTATAAATAATATATTATAAATCAATGAGATAGCGTATGTCCCTCAGTTCAGAACAAGACTTAACTCCCGTTCCTGTTAGCGTAGAAGCCCATTTTCTTAAGATTAACCAACAACGAATCGAGCTGACATGCCAAGGGCTCAGTGATCGACAAGCCAAATTTATTGAGCTTTTACCACTCCTTTTTCATGAAAATAACTCAAGTTTGCCCGGTTATATTAACGATGCTACCCCTGCAGGCATATCCGAGTACGCTACAGAACAGTCAACGATAAAAATAGCCAAAAGTTTTTTTAAGGATTACAAAATAACTCGTCGCGCGCGCCGCATCATGGACATACATGGCATGTATTTTATGGGCAGCAGTGGCTCGATAGCTTATAACAGTAAAAGTGATTTTGATGTCTGGTTACTGCATTCCACATCATTGGATGCTGATGCCATAGATCTTGTTCAACAAAAAGCCTATGCCATTGAACAATGGGCAGATAAAGACCTAAATCTTGAAGTCCATTTTTTTGTCTTTTCTGCAGAAGAATTTAAACATGGGGTACAACAGGGCTTGTCTTCAGAGAGTAGTGGTTCTGCACAACACTATCTATTACTTGACGAATTTTATCGTTCAAGTTTATTAATCGCTGGCAAGATTCCTACCTGGTGGCTTGTGCCTCCAGAACATGAACAAAACTATGATGCCTATATCGAAGAGCTGACTCGTCAAGACAAGATCAAACCATCAGACAGCATTGACTTTGGTGCTGTTGCAGATATACCCGCATCAGAATTTTTTGGCGCAGCCGTATGGCAACTTTATAAGAGTATTGATTCTCCCTATAAATCTCTGATGAAACTACTATTGATGGAAGTTTATGCAAGCGAATATCCTTCAATATCATTATTGAGCAAGATGTTTAAAGATGCCGTCTATCAAGGCGTCGAAACACTCGATGATCTTGATCCTTACTTGATGATGTATAAGAAGGTTGAAGAATATTTGATGGTTCGAAATCAACGTGAACGCCTCGAACTATTTCGTCAATGTTTTTATGTAAAAATAAAAGAACCACTTAGTCACGAGATTAAAAAGACAAGCTGGCGTAGAGATCTTTTCAAACAAGTTGCACTTGATTGGGGCTGGACACAAGAACAATTCAAGTTAATGGATGCTAAAAATGAGTGGCAAATAGATATGATAGCCCAACAACGGAATCGATTGATGAATGCATTAACTGAGAGTTATCGTTTCCTGTCAGCATTCGCCCGTCAAAATACTGAAGTATCTAGAGTCAGCCAAACTGAATTAAACGTTCTAGGCCGTAAGCTCTACGCCGCATTTGAACGTAAGTCCGGAAAAATAGATATTATCAACCGTGAAAATCATGGCAGCATGAATTATTCTAAAATCACGATTCATCAGAAGAAAAACCAGTCTGGGAAAGACAGTTGGCAAATGTATCAAGGCCATATAAGCGCACATGTGATTAATGATTACAGCCCTATTAAACGTACACACAGTGTCATCGAATTAATTGCATGGGCATATTTCAATAAAATCATTGATTCACACTCTGCAATATCACTGAATAATAATGATGCACTAACTGTCAAGGAGATAAGACAACTACTAGTCTGTTTTGAAGAAGAGTTCCCATCACGACAATTGCCAGAAGCGGATTTTAATAATTTAAATCAACCGGCACAGGTACAGCATGCCTGTGTTTATATAAACGTAGGTCATGTCCCACAAACTGGAGCAAAAGAAAACGAACATCATGTCTCCAGCATCAGGGACAATATTCTCAGTTATGGCGGCCAACATAATAACCTCGCTTATAGCTTTGATTTATTAATATGCACCACATGGGAAGAGTTACTGACTTTTAGATTCGAAGGAAATGATGCCTTGTTGCAGTGTATATGTGAATACTTGCGCTGGACACCACTAGGAGGTGGCTCCAGACCACCTAAGCTCAATGCATTTTGTTATTCTTCGAGTTATGGTCCAAAGATTACAAAAAGAACTGAAGAAATTATACAAAGTGTTGCTACAGAATATTATGGAAAGCTACTATATGAAAATACTCGTTATGTGATTGCGATTGAAGACACTTATTACATGCTCTTCAATGAGAATGACCGCCTACGACACAAACACATTGGCTCTAAGGCTAATTTATTACGTAGCCTTGCTGCACCTAACAGCAAATTTAGTCCTGTACTATTCGAAAATAAAACGTATGGGAATAAAGTTGTTCAGGAAATATTTAAATACAATATGCCTGAACGTATCCAATTATTTTTTTCAATAAATAACAACATGGCTGACATCTACATTATTGACGAGAATGGTTCTTTGTTTTTTCAAACCATACCATTCCATGATAGTAAGGCATTAATTAATCATTTCGAACTCTTTTTCAAATCTACAATTAACCGGCGCATATTTCTTAACCTGGACGCAGAATCTAATATTGAAGATCTAGAACTTGAATTCAACTTAATCGATTATGATAAAGATAGAACATTACATCTTAAGAACCTAAATAATGATGTTGAAGAAAGTGACCGTGGTTTCTTTAATATACAAGTTATCGGTAGTCCTGATGATGAACATAACTCCTTATGTGTCTTTTGTCAGGATAAAGAATTTTCCTACATAGAACACGGCAAAGAATTATTCAATGTTGTTGCAAATCACATCATAAAACAGAGAGCTAACGGTCAAAAGTATCCTATCTATATTACTGATATAGATATCTCGCGTGGATTAATAAGCCAAGTTGAATCGGACAGCTTGCAAACCATACATTATCTAAATTATAAAAAACGTATTGAAGACAAGCTCAACCAGGCTATTGCAACAAGCTGATTACTCAACATACAGGAGATTCTCTCTAGAGACTGAAGTATAATTATCGACCTAATAAAACATACTTCGGTGATGCCGTGCCTGAAACAGATAAACTAATAAAGCGATTAGATTCGCTACTGGATAAACTGGAACCTTATATTCCTGACTTACCAGAGGGAATCATTGACTTTGATGGTGGTGCATATAGATGGCATAGCTATGGTAAAAGCGGTCTCTTTCATAAAATTAACTGCCCCTCTAATATTTGCCTAGCTGATTTACAATGCATAGATCTTCAGAAGGAAAATATAGACAGGAATACACAACAATTTCTGGCAAACTTGCCGGCAAACAATGTCTTGTTATGGGGGCCCAAAGGTACGGGTAAATCATCGCTAATTAAAGCCTTATTGCATGAATATCAAAACCAAGGTCTGAATTTAATTGAAGTCACTAGAAATGATCTAGGTGATTTAAGAACAATTATTGAAATACTAAGTAAAAAACAGGCTCATTTCGTACTTTATTGTGATGATCTTTCATTTGAAGCTGACGATCCAAGTTACAAAGCTATTAAAGTCGTTCTAGATGGTTCACTTAGCAGTACACCAGAGAATATTTTAATCTATGCTACTTCGAATCGCCGCCATTTATTGCCAGAGATAATGAGCGATAATGTTTCCAGCCAATACATTAGTGGTGAATTACACCTGAATGAAGCAATCGAAGAAAAATTATCACTGTCAGAACGTTTCGGTGTATGGCTTGCATTTCACCCTTTTAATCAGAACCAATATTTAGAAATCGTAGAGTACTGGTTGAACAAACATGGATTTGTCAGTCAAGATATGGACGTCGTGCGTAAAGCATCTCTAAAGTGGGCACTCGAACATGGTTCACGCAGTGGCCGTTCTGCCTGGCAATTTACCCGGGATTGGGTGGGACGCCACCAATTAAAGAATAAATAATGAAAATGAAAACAAACTCAATCACAACCGAGCAAGCTCAAAATGCGCTTGATGATGCTGAACTGCTATTTAATACAGAAGATGTCGAGGCGGCTATAACATTAATGGCGGCAGCAATTACGGCAGAATTATCAAACAGTAATCCTTTAGTACTGCCAGTAATGAATGGCGGCTTGGTCCTAGGCGGTAAATTAATCTCACAACTAAACTTTCCCCTACAGATCGATTACATTCATGCGTCACGTTATCGCGGCGAAACTAGCGGCAGCGATTTACATTGGTTGAAAAAACCGGAAAACTTGGCAGGTAGAGTTGTTTTATTAATCGACGATATACTGGATGAAGGTATCACCCTTGCAGCTATAGTGAAATATTGTTACGAGGCCGGGGCCACAAAAGTACTAACGGCAGTATTGGCAGAAAAGGTTCTTGAACAAGACAAACCAATTCAACATGCTGATTTCACCGGTTTACACGTCCCTAACCGCTATGTCTTTGGCTACGGCATGGATTACTATGAATACCATCGCAACCTAGCAGGAATCTATGCAGTATGAGTAATATCGCAATCATCGGTGGTAGCGGACTAAGCAAACTACCTGGTTTAGAGATCATTAATAAAATCGACATGGATACCCCATGGGGAAAACCTTCCGCACCGATTACCGTCACTAAATTTCATGGGATTGAAGTATTGTTCCTGCCGCGCCATGGCAATCCACATACGATTCCGCCACATAAAGTAAATTATCGTGCAAACCTTTGGGCATTACACGAAAACAACATTAGCGAGATCATTGCTGTTAATGCCGTAGGAGGCATTACCGAAACCATGACTCCTTGCCGAATTGTCATTCCTGATCAACTCATCGATTATACTCATAGTCGTCCGGATTCATTTCATGAAGAAAATCTAAGCGAAGTTAAACATATCGACTTTACTCAGCCCTACTCAGACTCATTACGACAACAATTAATTGATGCGGCAGCGATATCTGAGCTGGATATAGTAAGTACAGGTACCTATGCCGTAACACAGGGTCCTCGATTAGAAACAACCGCAGAAGTTATACGCCTAGAAAAAGACGGCAATGATATTGTCGGTATGACCAGCATGCCCGAAGCCAGTCTTGCCAGAGAGTTAGAAATTGACTATGCCTGCTGTGGCTTAGTGGTTAATTGGGCTGCGGGAAAGTCGGATGAAATTATCACCATGGAAATCATTGAAAACAATCTAAGAGAAGGCATGGGACAAATACAGACCTTGATTTCAACCTTTATTAAAAATAAAGAATGAACCGCTTATCAAATAATTTTATTAACTGTCCTTATTGCGGTGAGAATATAGAACTTATAATAGACTGCAGCATTTCTCAACAAGATTATATTGAAGATTGCGAAGTCTGTTGTAGACCCATAAATTTATCGATATCTGTTGATGAAAAAGGAATGCCTACTGTTCTCCCCAGACATGAAAATGAATAATTTTTATTATCAATTTTATTTAAAATGAAACTAATTTTCCTGATTTTATTAATATTTAGTTTAACCGCTTGTGAACAAGACGGACTAAATTGGGCTGATGTAAATGCAGAGATACAAGAAAAATTCCCTAAAGTAGAACGTATTTCTATAAGCGAGTTAAAAACAAAAGACCTTAAAGATGTGATACTAGTAGACGTTAGAAAGAAAGAAGAATTTGCAGTGAGTCATATTCCCGGCGCAGTTAACCTAGAAGATCCGTTCGACATCGCCGAGCTAACATCACAATCAGATAAAGATGTCATCGTCTACTGCTCGGTTGGATACCGTTCAGCAGCAGTCGTACATGAATTAAATAACCTCGGAATCACAAACGCAAAAAATCTGGAAGGCTCTATCTTTGAATGGGCTAATGCAGATCTGCCATTAGTTAATCAGGCCGGAAGTACTCATGATGTACATCCCTACGATGAATATTGGGGGCAATTACTGGATTGAAAAATCTGCCTTAACTTAATCCTAATACCTAAGTCTACTCACTTGCAGAATCACACCAAACATTGGATGGTCAAAGTAGTGTATCTCATTAAGCTTTATCTTGCGGGTTTCTTTTAATTTTATTACTGTTTTATCTGTATTTCCTGTAAACGATTCTTCACTGGAGCGAAGGATCTTATTCTCAGCAGGAAGTTCCTTGAAATATGACAAATCAGTATCAGCATGCAAATAAAACCCACTTCTTATCCTGATTGAACCATCAATAATACTATTCAAAGGTATTAAATCATCAATAAATTCAGGTTCATCATTAAGATTTCCTGTATTAGCAACCGGAATAGATGAACTACTATCCAGTTTTTGCAAATGAACGTAGCGTGATTGCCTACGTTGTGTAGCTGCTTGTTGCCATGATAAATGTATCAGAGGTCTATATTGGCTAGACAATTTAAAAACACGTTGAACACCATTTAGGCGATTACGCGCTTTATCCAAGATCATATAGGGAACCAGACCATCGCTTGTGTCAGTTGCTTGTAATTCAACCAGATTATCTCTCACATTAAATACTTCATTTTGCCATTGCTCTCCATCCAAGTCTGGATTGAGCCTATCAAACACAACGACTTCAACTTGATACCAGGACGCGGCTGATACAATATTTGAAAAGACAAAAAGGAAAACTAGAAGGCTGAATTTAATATGATTCATATGTCTATTATGCCGCGATCTTTAGTGCAATTTCATTAAAAAGATATTCTAATATATGTAACCTTGATTCAGCATCAGGTAAGTCTTTATTGATCCTCAGTTTATCCTGCCCATCAAGTTTGTAACTACTTGGATCTGATTGAATTAACTGGATAATACGACCTGGATCAATATTAGCATCTGGCTGGAAGAAGATGCGACCACCCTTTAATCCCATATCAATTTTACGAATACCCAATGGTCGTGCCAATTGCTTGAGATTACTAACTTCAAACAGGTTTTTAACCGCATCTGGTAATAAACCAAACCTGTCGATCATTTCTTCCTTTAATTCATCCAATTCTAAATTTGATTTTGCACTCGCAATACGTTTATACATAATTAAACGCATATGGACGTCAGGTAAAAAGTCTTCCGGAATCAAGGCAGGAATGTGTAAATCAATCTCAGCACCGTGATCAAGTGGCCGGTCTAACTCAGGCTGTTTCCCTTCTTTCATTGCATGCACCGCTCTGTCTAAGAGCTCCATATACAGACCAAAACCTATTTCTTGAATATGACCACTTTGGCCTTCACCTAAAATTTCACCTGCGCCTCTTATTTCAAGGTCATGTGTTGCCAGAGTAAAACCAATACCTAATTCTTCCAGAGCTTCTATGGCTTCAAGTCGCTTTACTGCATCTGCTGTCATAGCTTTACGTGTTGGAACGATCAGATAGGCATAGGCACGATGATGCGAACGCCCTACACGTCCACGTAGTTGATAAAGTTGTGCCAAACCAAATTTATCTGCTCGATTGATAATAATCGTATTCGCCGATGGAACATCTATACCTGTCTCGATGATAGTAGTACAAACAAGAACATTAAAACGGCGGTGATAGAAATCTAGCATTATCGATTCGAGTTGCTTCTCTGGCATTTGTCCATGCGCAAACTCAACTCGTGCTTCAGGTAAGAGCTTACCTATATCCTCAGCTGTCTTTTCTATAGTCTTCACTTCATTATGTAAATAAAAGACTTGGCCTCCACGTTTTATTTCTCGCAACATTGCTTCCTTCAATAAAGCATCACTGCGTTCTCGTACAAAAGTTTTTACAGCAAGTCGTCGTGCTGGTGGTGTCGCTATGATGGAAAGTTCTCGTAGATCTGACAACGCCATATTCAATGTTCTGGGGATTGGCGTTGCCGTTAAAGTTAACACATCAATTTCGGCACGTAGTGATTTAAATTTTTCTTTTTGTCGCACACCAAAACGATGTTCCTCATCAATGATGATCAACCCCAGGTTTTTAAAATTAATGTCGGCCTGCAATAGTTTATGTGTGCCGATCACAATATCGGCTTTACCATCGGCCATTGCAGATAATGAGATGTCTTGTTCTTTCTTTGATCGAAAACGTGATAACAATTCAATGCGTACGGGCCATTCAGAAAATCGATCTACAAAGTTTTGAAAATGTTGTTGTGCTAATAAAGTGGTCGGCACCAATAAGGCGACCTGTTTTCCATTTTGGACTGCAATAAAAGCAGCACGCATCGCGACTTCTGTTTTACCAAAGCCCGCATCACCACATACCAACCTATCCATTGGCTTGTCGTTGCGCATGTCTTCTATCATAGACTGTATAGCGTCATATTGACCGGGTGTTTCTTCAAAAGGAAATTTTTGGGCGAAGGCAAAATATGCATCTTGATCGAACTCGTAAGACTGTCCTTTTCTTGCCGCACGTCGTGCATGTAACTCCAGTAGCTCAGCCGCAACATCATAAACCTTCTCTGCTGCCTTACGCCGCGCCTTCTGCCATTGCCCACTGCCTAGTTTATGTAGCGGTGCATGTTCTGGATCGACACCGGTATAGCGTGATATTAATTCTAGTGCTGCGACAGGAACATATAGTTTATCGCCTTCCGCATATTCAAGGTGTATAAATTCACCGGGTATTCCTCCGGCGTCAATGGTAATCAACCCACAATAGCGACCGACGCCATGATCTTCATGAACAACAGGCGCACCCACACTTAATTCTGTCAGATTACGAACAATCGCTTCTGCATCCTGTTGCTTGCGCTTTCGCAATCGCCGTTGCATTACACGCTCACCAAACAATTGCGCTTCAGTAATAATGGCAATATTTGGTTCATGCATTATCAAGCCATTTTCAATTGGCATGACTGCAATTCCGAATTCAACATTGCTATGAAGGAAACTATCCCAACTTTCCACTTTGTCTGGTGCACCACTAAGCTTGAACAATTCCATGATCGTCTCGCGACGGCCTTGGGTTTCTGCTGCAATCAAAACACGTCCATCAAACTCATATAAAAATCGCTTTACCAATGCGAGCGGTTCTTTTGCTCGAGCATCTATTGAGAGGTTGGTCGGTAGTTCTGAGTCGAATTCGATAAAATTAGAACTAGATTCAGATGATAGATTTGCTATGTGTATCTGAGGATAAAATTTAAATGCAGTATAGAGGTCATTAGTATTAAGGAATACATCTCGAGGTGGCAATATAGGTCTTTCCACATCGTATCTCTCTTGCTCATATCGTGATTCAACATCTTCCCAAAACGTCTCAGCTGCTGCTTTAACTCCTTCATCTAAAACTAAAATTGAATCATCAGCGATATAGTCAAATAAAACACTCGTCTCTTCATAAAATAGTGGCAAGTAATACTCGATTCCTGCTGGCGCGAGCGATTGACTGACATCACGATAAACAGGGCATTGCGCCGGGTTACCTTCAAATCGCGCGCGCCAATTTGCGCGAAAACGCGCTATACCTTCATCAACTAACGCAACTTCGCGTGCAGGTAAAACGCGTATCGTTTCGACTTTATCAATCGAACGTTGCGTCTCAATATCAAAAGTGCGAATACTATCAACTTCATCATCCAACAAATCGATACGAAATGGATTTATCGCCCCCATAGGAAAAATATCGAGCAAAGAGCCCCGTTTTGATACTTCGCCATGTTCAGTAACTTGATCAACAAAACGATAACCTTGTTGATTTAATTGTTTTCTAAAAGCTTCGAGCTTGACAGATTGCCCCACATCTAAAACCAAACTATTTGAAAACAAATAATCACTCGGTAATAGACGATGCATGACCGTTGTTATTGGTACAACTAGGATGCCCTGCTTTGTATTCGGCAAATTAAACAGGGTCTGTAAGCGATCTGAGATGATATCCTGATAGGGAGAAAACAGATCGTAAGGTAATGTCTCCCAATCAGGGAACGTGATAATCGGAATTGAACTACTATCTTTTATATAAACATTTAATTCATTGATAAGATTAACTGCACTTATGGTATCTGCAGTAACTACGATAATTGGTTTTTGTGTTTGCGTTGCCAAATTAGCAATAGCAAGTGACCTTGCACTACCGTATAAGCGCGACCAATTAATTCTCGACTGCCCAGACTCAGGCAGTTTTGGAGACAACACATTTTGTCGAACAGACTCTGACATTAAATTTAAAGCTTAAATGACTGAATTGATTTCAGCATTTATAGCGCTTAACGCTACAAGTGGCTCAACTGCTTTGGTAATTGGACGACCAATAACCAGATAATGACTACCAGCAGCAATAGCTTCGGCTGGTGTCATAATGCGTTTTTGATCATCTTTTTTCGAATTAACTGGACGAATACCCGGGGTCACCAGACAAAATTTCTCGCCTAACTCCGTACTTATATGATTCGCCTCTTTTGCTGAACAAACAACGCCATCCAGTCCAGATGATTTTGATAACTGTGCTAATAACATTACCTGCTCATCAACAGAGTTAGATATGGCAATCTCTCTGAGATCATCATCTCCCATGCTTGTTAGAACGGTAACGGCTATTAGTAATGGTTTATGTGTACTTTTGTCCAGAGCTTCACATGCTGTTTCCATCATAGCTCGACCACCAGAAGCATGGACATTGAGCATCCATACCCCCAAGTCTGCAGCGGCACGACATGCACTGGCTACGGTATTAGGGATATCGTGATATTTAAGATCAAGAAAAACATCAAATCCCATATTAATAAATCGTTCAACTAATGCAGGCCCTTCTCGGGTAAATAGTTCTTTGCCAATTTTTAGTTTACAGGCTGTTGGCTCCAGTTTTTGACAAAGGTCTATTGCTTGTTTTGCATCAGGAAAATCCAATGAGACTACTACACGACAATTATTCACCTGCGACTCCAAAAACGGGTTTTACCGTATCCCAACTTTTACATCCGGGACATGACCAATGCAACTGTTTTGCATCAAACCCACAAATGCTACATTTATACATCGATCTTCCTTCTATCAATTGAGCTGTTAGATCTTTAATTGTTTTAAGGTGTTCATGCGTTTCACCTTCAGACTTGGACAAGGTGTATTCGATCAAACGGTCAACACCTTTAACGGTAGGTCGATTTTTCAATTCATCAGAGATAAAACGAATCGCGGCATTTTCCCCTTCACGTTCAGCAATTAACTCTGTTAGCCTTAGCAAGGAACTGATACCACCATAGATATTAACCAACATTCTCAAGTATTCAACAAATTCATCGACGCGGTCTAATTTTCGATAGCACTCAAACAGCGGGCCTATGATTTCAGTAATATAATCACTATCCTGTGATTCAATCCGTTTATATGATTTGATCGCCAACTTGTCCTTACCAGTTCTCTGATACATTTGTGCTTCAATTAAACTGGCACGCACACAATTGGGGTAAAAACTAATTGCTCGACGAATATTTTCCTTAACTACACGCATATTACCTTCGAGCAAAGCTAATTCAGCGCGCTCACAATAAAACTGCGCAATCACGGGATTTAATTTCTTGCCCGAGATGAGTTCCAGTTTTCTGGCAATATTAATTGCATTTTCCCAATCTTTTTCTTGTTGGTATATTTCCAGCAATTCAGTGTATGCCTGGTTTAAATGTAGATCAGATTCGATTAATTCAAGAAATAAACCCTCAGCCCGATCGAGCAAACCTAAGCGCATATAATCCATACCTAGCTCAAGTAAGGCATGTGCACGTTGGTCTCGATCTAAAGTAGGCCGAGCAATCAAATTTTGATGAATTCGAATGGCACGGTCTACTTCTCCACGTCTTCGAAATAAATTCCCAAGGGCAAGATGGGTTTCTACTGTTTCACTATCAACTTCAAGCATTCGAATAAAGACTTCTATAGCCTTATCGGGTTGTTCGTTCAACACGAAATTCAAACCTTTAAAATATTCTGGGTAAATTGAGCTTGAGGATTGATTGTTTTTTGATTTACCTACACGTTGGCCTATCCACCAACCGCTCAAAGCGGCAACCGGCAGCAGTAACCAAAGCAGGTTCGTTTCATTTAGCATCAATACTAATCCCTGACCGGCATAACTCGGAGGTTGTTAATCTCTTTTTCACTATTTTTAATTTGCCTCTCAAGCATTATCTTATCTCGTTTCAACTTGATGATAATGGGCAAACTGGCTAACACACCCAGCATTGAACCAATAAACAAAACGAGAACAACCAACCATGACATCGGCAAACTAATTACATCGACATAATAATTTAGCTCTATCAGTTGATTATTTTTTAGGTGAAAAGCCAAGCCAATCAGTAAAATAACAAAAACAAGAATCAATTTAGCAATACGGGACATATTTTCTCCATCGTTAATATCCAGCTCAATTTAATAAACTCAAACGCAATAGACTATAAAAATGGCTATAGCGCGTAATCAGATTATCGATTAGTCACAAATAAAAGTATTTAGTTTTTTGTCCTTGATTTCAAACAGGACAGATAATAATACACACTAGACAATCTGTCTGGGAATGACAAGATTTACAAAAGGAGATTGATTCAGATAGAACTAATGTAAGAGTGCAGAGCTTTTTAGTCAGTAATCGGACTGTGGCAGTTATTTACCCTTTCACGCATCTGTTTACCTGGCTTGAAGTGAGGGACGTGTTTAGCCGGTAACGAGACAGGTTCGCCTGACTTAGGATTTCGTCCAACTCTAGGTGGACGATAATGTAGTGAGAAACTACCAAACCCGCGAATCTCTATACGCTCTCCATTTGAGAGCGTAGAAGACATGTGCTCGAGTATAGTTTTTACTGCCAACTCAACGTCCTTATAAGCCAGTTGAGACTGCCGTCTTGCCAATATTTCGATAAGTTCAGATTTTGTCATGCTTCCAATCTCGGTTAGTGCGCGTTTAATACCTATTCAAAACACGTCCAAGCCATTGTTATTATTCCTAAATCCTATCAGAAGATGGGTCTGTTGTAACAGTAATTTTTAATTATTATCCAAATGTTCCTTCAAAAGGTCACCTAATTTAGCTCCACCACCTGACTCAGGGGCATATTCTTTGACTGTCGCCTGCTCATCATCCGAATCCTTTGCCTTGATTGACAGGTTAATTGTGCGCTTTTTACGGTCAATTGCGGTAATTTTTACTTCTAACTCTTCGCCTTCCTTGATAACCGAACGCGCATCGTCGACAGGCTTTTTCCAAGGGATATTTCTCTCGCCTTTCATGGTGCCTTCAACTCCTTCACCCAAAGCTAATCGTCACATACTTTCACGTCTACATCCTGTGCGATACCCTTTAACAATCGTTCCTTTTGGATTTTCGGCTACGAAACTTGAGAAAGGATCTCTTTCCAGTTGTTTCACACCGAGTGAAATCCGCTCTCTTTCTGCATCAACAGCCAATACTACGGTCTCAACTTCTTCGCCTTTGCTAAAATTGCGGATTGATTCATCTGCATTTTCAGCCCATGTGACATCTGATAAGTGGACTAAACCATCGATACCACCATCAAGTCCTATAAAGATACCAAAATCAGTAATCGATTTGATAACACCAACAACACGGTCACCCTTGTTGTGTGTCGCTGCAAATTGTTCCCAAGGATTTGACTGGCATTGTTTCATACCAAGAGAAATACGACGGCGTTCCTGATCAATGTCGAGGATAATGACATCACATTCTTCGCCGATATGGACCAATTTCGATGGATGCACATTCTTATTAGTCCAATCCATCTCTGAGACGTGAACTAAACCTTCAACGCCCTCTTCTAATTCAACAAAACAACCATAATCAGCCAGATTGGTAACCTTGCCATGTAAACGAGCACCTTCTGGATAACGACGGGTTAAATCTAGCCAAGGATCTTCACCCATTTGTTTCAAGCCAAGGGATACGCGGTTCTTCTCGCGATCATATTTCAAAACTTTAACTTCAATTTCGTCACCGATATTCACAATTTCGCTTGGATTCTTAACACGCTTCCAAGCCATATCAGTAATATGCAACAGACCATCAATACCGCCCAAATCAAGGAATGCACCATAATCGGTAAGGTTTTTAACAACACCTTTAATCAAAGCACCTTCCTTCAAGGATTCCAGCAATGCATCTCGTTCAACACTGCTTTCAGTCTCGACCACAGCTCGACGCGAAACAACAACATTATTTCGTTTTTGGTCGATTTTAATAACCTTAAATTCGAGTGGTTTGCCTTCCAGATAAGAAGTATCACGGACAGGTCTGACATCAACCAATGAGCCCGGTAAAAAGGCACGAACTTTATCAACATCAACAGTAAAACCACCTTTAACACGTTCTGTAATAACACCAATGATGGTGGCATTATCTTCATGCGCTTTTTCAAGAACCGTCCAGGCAATCTTACGTTTTGCTTTTTCACGAGAGAGGCGGGTAACACCATAACCATCTTCGATGGAATCCAACGCAACATCAACCGTATCGCCAAGGGCGACCTCGAGCTCACCGTGCTCGTCGAAAAATTGATCTATTGGGATGATTCCTTCGGACTTGAGACCAGCATTGACTATGATGGTATCGTTGTTGACATCTACGACTACGGCACTGATTATTGCGCCGGGACGCATTTTTGATTCTATTTGGCTTTCTTCAAATAATTCCGCAAAACTCTCGCTCATGAAAGGTAATTCCTGAAACCCTGCTATGACTACGGCAGGATGTATCTGTTAAGTTAATTTTAAGTTAAGCACTCATCGCGAGTGATTAACCACCTATTTTTGCATTCCCGGAACCGTGTTTCGCACTAATTCTGAGATATTTGCCAAGACTGCATCAATATCAAGCGTACTCGTATCAATAACAATCGCATCTTCTGCTGGCTTTAATGGCGATGCTGCGCGTGTACTATCTCGCTCATCTCGCTCAGCTATAGCAGCGGAAAGGTCGCGGAGATTAGCATTAATACCCTTTTCCTTCAACTGTTTATAACGCCTTTTGGCCCTTTCCTCGGCACTGGCTGTCAAATATATCTTCAATATCGCATCTGGAAAGACTACCGTGCCCATATCCCGGCCATCGGCAATCAATCCGGGGACTTCATGGAATGCCCTTTGCCTTGATAATAAGGCCTGACGAACCTTTGCAATAGGTGCTATTAGAGAAGCGGCATTACCACATGTTTCAGTACGTATGTCATCCGTTACTGCCTGTCCATCCAGTAGTACATTCACCAAAGAACCCGCTTCAGCAATTTTAAATTCAACCCTCAAATTTTCTGCCAAGTCCACAAGTGTCGCTTCATCATCGCTACGAATTCCATGTTTTTCTGCTGCCAATGCCAGCACCCGATACAGCGCACCACTATCCAGAAAGTGCCATTGCAACCAGTCAGCAAGATAGCTACAGATAGTGCCTTTTCCTGTACCACTTGGGCCATCTACAGTAATGACGGGTACTTTAGACACTGGAACACTAAGCATAGGCGATACTCATGCCCGCTTTTTGGGCCAATTCAACAAACCCAGGGAATGAGGTCGCAACATTTTCGCAATCATTTACAACTATCGCTTCTTTAGAAACAAGGCCTGCGACGGCAAAGGCCATAGCAATTCGGTGATCACCATGGCTGTTCACTTCCCCGCCATGAAACTCACCTCCCTGTATAATCATGCCGTCTTCAGTGTCCTCGGCCTGTACGCCTGTAGCAATAAAACCATCCAACATAGATTGTATACGATCGCTTTCCTTCACCCGCAATTCTGCAGCACCAGACAAGCGAGTCTCTCCTCTGGCACAGCTTGCAGCCACCATAATTACCGGGAATTCATCTATCGCGACGGGCACTAATTCTTCCGGGATATTGATCCCATGTAATTCACTACTCTTTATATGTATATCTGCAACGGGTTCACCAGATTGTTCTCGCTTATTTTCAAGTTCGATATCAGCACCCATTAATTCCATAATCTTTAACATTGAATTACGAGTGGGATTAATGCCGACATTCTCAAGTACCAAATCCGAACCAGGCGCTATTGTCGCTGCCACAATAAAAAATGCCGCTGAAGAAAAGTCCGCCGGTATATTAATGTCTGTCCCCATAAGTCTATCTGCCTTGCTTATGGATATTCGATTTTGATCTCTTGTGGTTGGATGAGAAAAAGCACTGAGCATTCGTTCAGTGTGATCTCGGGTAGCCTGTTTTTCAATTATGGTTGTGGTTCCTTCAGCGTATAGACCGGCCAACAGTAAACAGGACTTTAATTGTGCACTAGCAACGGGTAATTCATATTCAATCCCCTGTAACTGATTTTCACCTGTTATGTTAATAGGTAAAGTACCACGTTCCGTACAACTGATTTCTGCATTCATACTTCGTAATGGTTTAATAACGCGCAGCATAGGTCTTGTCATTAATGACTTGTCACCTATCAATTCAGAGTCAAAGTTTTGCCCAGCTAATAAGCCGGTCATTAAGCGAACAGATGTGCCTGAATTACCAAGGTCAATTGAATTCCTGCTCTTCTTTAATCCATTGAGCCCAACACCATTAATCCGAACAAGCTGGCCATCATTTTCAATTTCAACACCCATCTGTTGAAAGGCCTTTGCTGTTGCCAAGGTATCTTCACCTTGCAGAAAGCCGGTAATCCTTGTTTCGCCTTCCGCAATTGCGCCCAACATCATGGCTCCGATGTGAGATAGATTTATCTCCAGGCACGGTGATCCGACCAGAGATAACACCTCCCGGTTTGATTTGAAAACTGGAACCGCTATTTGAACTCATTTTGATTTGTTATTCAGACTGTTTTCTGGATATTAGTGAATTGATCTCTAGCTCGTTTGGCTCGTTTAAAAATTGATAATAATTGTTCACTGTCAGAATTCTCAATTGCGTCTTTTATTTTACTAATATGTTCAGAAAAAAGTTCTAATGAATTTAATAATGCATCTCGATTAGAAAAACAGATGTCATGCCACATCTCCGGACTGCTAGAAGCGATTCGTGTGAAATCAGCAAAACCACCTGCAGCATATTTAAAGATCTCTTCACGCTCTTGCATGCCCGCCAAACAATCTACCAAGGCATAAGCCAGCATATGCGGTAAGTGACTAGTCGCTGCAAGCACATCATCATGATGTTTAACATCAAGATCAATTACATCGGCACCAACGGCTTGCCACATTTCAGTGATCAACTTATGCGCCGAGATATCAGTAACTTCTAGTGGTGTAAGTATTACTCGATGATCGACAAACAACTCTGCAAAAGATGCCTCGACGCCACTTTGTTCTGTACCTGCAATAGGGTGGCCAGGAACAAAACGTGAAAACTTATCACCCATTACCTTTTGAGCAGCACTGACGACACTACCTTTGGCACTACCCACATCCGTTAACACTGCATTTGGTTTTAAAGACGCAACAATTTGCGGGAGTATTTTTTCTGTCGTCGATAGTGGTGTGCCAATGACAACTACATCAGCGCCCGCGACGGCTTCAGCTATATCTAAGGAGTAATCATCTATAACATCAAGCTCAACCGCTTTCTTTAAAGTGTCCTCATTACGATTACAACCGGTAACACGATTAACGAGCTTTGCTTTACGCAAAGCGCGCGCAAGCGAACCACCAATAAGTCCAACGCCGATGATAGAGAGATGATCGATTAACATATCTTATTTAGTCATTATTTTAGTTAATTCAGCTATAAAGCGAATGTTTTCAGATTCCAAACCGATGCTAATGCGCAAATGATTCGGCATACCATAGTTTGCAACAGGTCGGACAATAACACCTGCCTTTAGCAAGGCTTGAAAAACACTATCTGTAGGTTGTTTAAAATCAACACAAATAAAATTTCCTTTTGATGGAATAAACTCCAATCCCAACTCATCAAAAGCTTTGATTAGTTCCTGCATTCCGTTTTGATTTACTGAAACACTACGCTCTATATATTGTTCGTCTTGCAATGCAGTTTCTGCTGCGACTAATGCTAAACTATTATTATTAAACGGTTGGCGTACGCGATTTAACAAGTTGGCTATATCTGGATGAGACAGACCATAACCCACTCGAAGACCTGCAAGACCATAGGCCTTGGAAAAGGTGCGCGTGACAATTAAATTACTAAAGTCATCCAACCATAAACTAGAATCCGGGTAATGCTCTTCAGCAGAGGCATATTCAAAATAGGCTTCATCGACTAAGACTATGACATGCTCTGGAACGTTCTCTAACAGATGCCGCAAACGTTCACTCTTAATCCATGTCCCGGTAGGGTTATTTGGATTGGCTATAAACATTAATCGCGTCTTATCTGTTACCGCTTCCAACATTGCGGATAAATCATGTCCCCATTCATTTGCAGGCACAACGACATGTTCAGCACCTACTGCCTGAGTCACTATGGGATAAACCGCAAATGAATGTTCTGAGTAAATAACCTGATGTTCAGTATTTACAAATGAACGTGCCACCATTTCCAAAATATCATTTGATCCATTACCTAAAGTAATACGATCCATATTTATATTATGTTTGTCGGCAAGGGCTTTCTTTAGATTGAACCCATTTCCATCTGGATAGCGTGACAAATCTTTTGTGGACGCAATAGCATCCAATACCATTTGACTTGGACCTAACGGATTTTCATTAGATGCAAGCTTAATGATTTCTTCTAATCCTAGCTCACGTTGCAACTCTTCAATGGATTTGCCTGGCTGATAAGGCTGAAGACCGGCGACACCTAGAGTAGCAAGCGAGAATAGATCACAGGACATAAGTCGACCTACAATACAGCTTTAGGGTAAGAGCCAAGAAGCTTAACCATTGCTGCATGATCCTCTAACTCAAGCAATGCTTTTTTAACCGGCTTATCATCAGCATGTCCTTCAATATCAACGAAAAAAACGTAATCCCACATCTCTCGACGTGAGGGTCTGGATTCGATACGAGTCATACTAACGCCATTATCAGCAAAACAACTTAGCATTGTATGTAATGCGCCTGGTTTATTGGGTGTTGAAAAAATCAATGAGGTCTTATCATGACCACAAGCACTACATCTCTCTTTGCCAATAACTAAAAAGCGGGTCGTATTATCAGGTTGATCTTCGATATTACTGGCAAGGTTATTTAACTGATATAACTCACCTGCAGTACTGCTTGCTATGGCAGCCACATGTTGTTCATTGCTGGCAATACGAGCAGCCTCGGCATTGCTACTGACAGCAATGCGTTCGGTCTTATTTAAATGTGTATCCAACCATGCTCTGCATTGTGCTAAGGCTTGTTGATGTGAATAAACAATTGTTATTTCGTCAGTCGACTCATCTTTACTTAACAAGTGATGATGTATTCGCAATTCAACTTCGCCGCATATAGTTAAACTGGAGTGATTCAGCATATCTAATGTGTGGTTCACAACACCTTCGATTGAATTTTCAACAGGCACCACACCATAGTGTGAGGCGCCTGATTCAACCTCACGAAACACTTGATCAATAGTACCGAATGCAGTTGTATTAACAGAATGCCCAAAGTGTTTTAGCGCCGCGGACTGCGTAAAGGTGCCTTCGGGTCCTAGATAGGCTATGTCCAGTTGTTGCTCCAATGCTAGGCAAGCAGACATAATCTCACGAAAAAGACGAGCCATCTCTTCTTCAGAAAGTGGACCTTTATTTTGTTCTATTACTTTTTTTAATATTTGAGCTTCACGTTCAGGACGATAAAAATTTGCGGGCTCTGGTGATGCATTTTTCACCTCTGCAACGTCTTGTGCCAAACGTGCGCGATCACTGATTAGATCTATCAATTGATTATCTAATGCATCTATATCAACGCGCAACTGCGCTAGTTTTTTATCTTCGGACATGATCGAGCACCAGGTTATTTCTTATATTATTTTCCAAGTGTCACAGGATACGGTAGAGAGAAGCAGTTGTTAAGGAGTCGATTATGTATTTGCACTGTTTTTTCATGAAACTGAACAATCGGAACGTCTTATCGCTGGACATACATTCCGATGTCTTTGACAGTAACCAGAGTTGTCTTACAAGAAATCAGCTTTCTTGTTCTTCTTGTTCTTGTCCCTCTTCCCCGTATTCAATAATACGTTCGAGGCCAGCCAGATGTTCTGCTTCATTCAAATTAACCAGTCTTACACCCTGAGTATTACGGCCGAAGACAGAGATGTCTTTGACAGGTGTCCTTATTAGCGTGCCTTGGTCACTGATTAACATAATCTCATCATCATTCTCAACTGACACAGCACCAACAACATTGCCATTACGTTCCGATACTTGAATAGATATAACACCCACACCACCGCGTGATTTCTGAGGATAATCCTCAACCGCAGTACGTTTTCCATAACCATTTTCTGTGGCCGTCAAAATCGTCACTTCTTTGTTTTCAACAATAATTAATGAAATAACATTTTGGTCTTTACTCAAACGAATTCCACGAACACCCTTTGCAGTTCTACCCGTTGCACGGACATGAGATTCTGGAAAACGTACGACCTTACCCGTGTTACTAAACAGCATAATATCGTGTTCGCCATCAGTAATCTCAACACCAATGAGCTTATTGCCATCGGCTAACTCTATCGCACGTTTCCCACTTGGACGAGCTCTCGAAAATTCAGCTAGGGATGTTTTCTTGACTGTGCCATCTGCTGTTGCCATGAAGATAAATTTATTTTCTTCATATTCTCGAATAGGCAATATGGCATTGATCTGTTCGCCTTCTTCTAATGGCAATAGATTAATAATCGGTTTACCACGCGCGGTCCGGCTAGCTTGAGGAAGGTCATAGACCTTGAGCCAATAGACTTTTCCCTTGTTAGAAAAGCACAAGATCGTGTCATGTGTACTGGCCATGAATAATTTATCAATAAAGTCTTCATCTTTTACGGAGGTTGCCGACTTTCCGCGCCCACCACGTTTTTGCGATCGGTAAGTATCCATCGGTTGTGATTTGGCATAACCCGCGTGAGATAGCGTTACGACAACATCTTCTTCCGTTATAAGATCTTCCATGCTCAGATCTTCCTGAGTATGTACGATCTCTGTTTTTCGTTCATCCCCATAGCGTTCTAGAATGTCTTTCAATTCATCTCGAATGACTTCCATTAAGCGCTCAGGTCGTGAAAGGATATCCAGCAGGTCTGCAATGGTTTCTAACAACTCACTGTATTCTTTTAGTATCTTATCTTTTTCGAGACCGGTTAATTTTTGTAAGCGTAACTCAAGAATCGCTTGCGCCTGAACCGGAGAAAGTCGATAACCCGCCTCGGTAAGACCATACTCTTTAGACAAGTTGTCTGGCCTTGAGGCATCAGCACCGGCGCTTTTTAACATTTCAACAACAGCGCCCGATTCCCATGTCTCTGCTAACAGACTAGTCTTAGCCTCCGCTGGACTAGCAGACTGTTTAATAAGTGCAATGACAGGATCGATATTGGCTAAAGCAACCGCAAGCCCTTCTAATACATGGGCTCGTGCTCTTGCCTTACGTAATTCAAAGAGACTACGACGAGTAACTACTTCGCGACGATGACTAATAAAGGCTTCAAGTAAATCCTTCAGATTCATCAAACGTGGGCGATTATCAGCTAACGCCACGATATTGATGCCAAAAACAGATTGCATCTGGGTAAATTTATACAAATTATTCAGGATAACTTCTGCTACTTCGCCACGACGTAATTCAATGACAACACGCATACCATCTTTATCAGATTCGTCGCGTAGTTCACGGATTCCAGTTACCTTTTTGTCCTTGACCAGTTCGGCTATTTTTTCAACTAAACGCGCCTTGTTAACCTGATAAGGAAGCTCGTGAATAATAATCTTGCTACCTGAATCATTCTCTTCAATTTCAGCACGTGCCCGGACATAGATACGACCACGGCCTGTTTCATAGGCCTCTCGGATACCTGATGAACCATTAATAATGGCTGCAGTTGGGAAGTCTGGGCCTGGAATATAGTGCATTAATTCCGGGATGCTTAATTCAGGGTTTTCAATCAAGGCTAAACAGGCAGACACAACTTCTGTCATATTATGCGGTGGAATATTGGTCGCCATGCCCACAGCAATACCACTAGAACCGTTTACAAGTAGATTTGGGATACGGGTAGGCATGACCACGGGTTCATGCTCAGAACCATCATAGTTCGGAGAAAAATCGACCGTTTCTTTATCGAGGTCTTCTAAAATTTCATGTGCGATTCGCGACATCCGGACTTCGGTATATCGCATTGCAGCGGGAGAATCGCCATCAACCGAACCGAAGTTTCCCTGACCATCGACCAATACATAGCGCAAGGAAAATGGCTGCGCCATACGTACCATCGTATCGTAGACTGCAGTATCACCATGCGGGTGGTACTTACCAATGACGTCACCGACGACACGGGCTGATTTTTTATAAGGCTTGTTATAATCATTGCCCATTTCCTTCATCGCAAACAGAACGCGACGGTGTACCGGTTTGAGGCCATCACGGACATCAGGCAGGGCACGACCGACGATAACACTCATGGCATAGTCCATGTAGGACTGCCGCATTTCGTCTTCTATATTGACGTGCGAGAGCGCACGGGCGAAATCAGAATCGGACATAAATTATTGATGGAAAAGGGAGCAAAAAAAGCCTTAATTTCTTGTAGTTACTAAAGGCAGAATCCTAACATATTTCAGCCATTTACCCTACCTAAATTTTACTTTTTAATGCGTATTTTCAGGCCTAAATTATCCGAATAATGCAAGCATTTTTTCTGTGTCCGGATTACGCACAATTCCCTTTTCTGTAACGATGACATCGACCAGTTTTGCCGGGGTAATATCGAAAGCTGGGTTAATGGCCTCAATGTCATTTGGGGCTATGCGCGTTGTCTTGAAATCAGTCACTTCTTCAGTGTCGCGATTTTCGATTGGAATATCCGCCCCAGATTCAATCTGCATATCAACCGTTGACGACGGTGCCACAACCATTACTTTTACGCCATGATAATAAGCCGAAACCGCATGAGAGTATGTCCCTATCTTGTTTGCGACATCACCATTGGCGGCAATTCGATCTGATCCCACAATGAGCCAGGAAATTTTATTATTTTCCATCACACTCGCGATGGCAGAATCAATCACCAGATTCACCGGGATTTTATCTTGTTGTAATTCCCAACTGGTCAACCGCGCCCCCTGAAACCAGGGTCGCGTTTCAGAGGCAAAGACCTTTTTGATTAAGCCATTTTTAAATGCTGTCCTGATTACACCCAAAGCAGTACCATAACCTCCGGTAGCCAATGCGCCTGCATTACAGTGTGTGATAACTTGACTATCAGCCATGATTAATTCAGCACCTAAACGTCCCATTTCGTGATTTGCGGCTATATCTTCATCATGAATACGTATGGCAGATTCCAGTAAAACCGGTTCTGGATCGCCCTCAATCGAATCAAAGACCTTCCTCATCTCAGCAATCGCCCAATGTAAATTAACCGCCGTGGGTCTTGCCACAGCAAGCGCTTCAATATCGGCTTCTATCTTTTCCCGCCATGATTTCCCCGCATCCTGCCAGGCGGATCGTGCTGCCAAGACAACCGCATAGGCCGCAGCAATACCAATCGCTGGTGCCCCGCGAACAACCATATCTTTAATAGCCGCCGCAACAGCAAGGGCAGAATCATAATTAAGATAGATGATCTCTCTGGGCAACTTTCTTTGATCCAATAAGGTCAACATCCCTGCGTTCCACTTCACCGCAGCAAATGATTCCGCCGGGAACTCTAAATTCTTGTCGTCCAATTCGTTTTATCCTGTTAATGACTTATCATATGTTAAAAAAACCAAGGATACCTTTTTCAAGATGAATGTTGATACCTTAATTCATGCCCGATGGATTATACCGGTGGAACCGGCAAATACCGTCTATGAAAATTATTCCATTGCAATCAAAGAGGACAAGATCGAAGGGATCCTGCCTACAAGTGATGCGCGGAAGAAATTTTCGGCATCAGAAGAACACAATCTGCTTCAACATGCACTCATCCCCGGCTTAATTAATGCACATACCCATGCAGCCATGACGCTATTACGTGGACTAGCAGATGACTTGCCATTAATGGAATGGCTGAATGAGCATATCTGGCCTGCTGAACAGAAATGGGTCAATCCAGAATTCGTCAAAGACGGTACGGAGATCGCTGTTGCCGAAATGATTCGTGGTGGCACCACCTGCTTCAACGACATGTATTTCTTCCCGGATCAAACAGCAGAAGTCTGCGCCCATGTCGGCATGCGCGTCGTCGTCGGCTTGATACTGATCGACTTTCCTACAGCTTGGGCCGAAAATGCTGATGAATACATACTCAAAGGTGAACAAGTACACGATACCTATCGTCACAACCCCTTGGTCAACACCGCCTTTGCACCACACGCGCCCTACACTGTTTCGGACGAACCACTTAAACGTATCTATGTCGTCGCCGAAGAACTCGACATCCCGATTCATATGCACATCCATGAAACCGCATTTGAAATTGAGCAAAGCATAGAACAACACAGTAAACGCCCTCTACAACGGTTATCAGAACTCGGCCTAATCAGCCCACGCATGTTGGCTGTGCACATGACGCAACTAGAACAAACAGAAATACAAGAACTCGCTAAACTCGGTGTGAGTGTTGCCCACTGCCCTGAATCAAATCTAAAACTTGCTAGCGGCTTTTGCCCGGCAGCGCAATTACATAAGGCCGGTGTGAATGTCTGCATCGGTACCGATGGCACCGCCAGTAATAATGATCTGGATATGATCGGCGAAATGCGCACCGCCGCCATACTCGCCAAAGGCGTCGCTAACGACAGTACCGTCCTCGATGCACACACCACATTGAAGATGGCAACACTCAATGGCGCAAAAGCACTCGGCCTAAATGAATCAATCGGTTCATTAAAGAAAGGTAAGCAAGCCGACATTGTCGCGATCAACCTCGATCAACTCGAAACCGTACCTATGTACGAACCGCTATCGCAAATTATTTACGCAGGAAATCGAGAACAAGTTAGCGATGTCTGGATAGCTGGGAAACAAGTCTTGAAGAGCAGAGAATTAACAACGATGGAATATTCCAGATTGATGGAAAAAGCAAAGGAATGGGAAACTAAAATTAAAGGATAAGAAAGATTAACCGATACTGTCTCTATTAACTTTTAATATCGAATATTTATAGTGAATTGATTTTTAAAGATGAATGTAAAAGAGACTAAAACAATCGATAAACGTTTAAATTATGGATTACGTCGCATTTCAGATCGGCTTTTTTATGCCAGAATTCAAGCAAAGCTCACACAAGAAGAAGTGGCCAAAATTCGGAATATAACTGCAAGCACCGTCAAGCGCTGGGAAACACGCGACGGTGCGCCAAAAAATCAGAACCTGATAATGGAATTGGCCGAGATTTATAATATCTCATACCCATGGTTATCATTTCATTATGGATGGGAAGAATATAATTTTGAACAAGGGTTTGATCCTGAATTTATTAAGGATATGTGGTGTAAACTCGATAGAGAAAAACACAAAGTCGCAGTGATACACCTTCAAAAATTGATGTCATAAGAATATATAAATTAGTAGTTAATCAATCTTCAAATAGTCCCGAATACTCATTCCATTTATTAACAATCTCACAAAACAATAACGCAGTTTGTTCAGCATCATAGCGCGCAGAATGAGCTTCTTTAGTATCCCATTTCAGTCCTGCTTCTTCTGCTGCACGCGCTAATACTGTTTGGCCATAGGCAAGTCCTGCCATGGTTGCGGTATCAAAGGAACTGAAGGGATGGAATGGATTACGTTTGATCTGTGTACGTTCAACAGCAGCGTTTAAAAAACCCAGATCAAACGAAGCGTTATGCCCAACTAATATGGCACGACTACATTTATGTTCTTTTATTTTTTTGCGTATCGGTTTGAATACTTCAAGTAAAGCTTCATTTTCGCTTACAGCAATCTGTTTACGAAAAGGGTGGTTAGGGTCGACGCCAATAAAATCGAGTGATGCTTGATCTAGATTAGCGCCTTCGAATGGATTGACGTGTTTGGATACGACTTCATCGATACACCATTGGTGTTCTTCATTGACGGCCACCGTTACAGCGGCAATTTCTAATAGTGCATCTGTAGCCGCATTAAATCCGGCTGTTTCTACATCAACAATGACGGGCAAGAACCCACGGAATCGTTTTGCAACCGGTGATTTATTAGGCGTTGCTTCCTTTATTTCTTCAGTTGCCATGAACATGTCCCTCCGGCGCGAAAGGGGACAATTTGTTCATTACCGAACGGTAATGTCTCGGGAATGGTTTGTTCTTCTTTCACTAATGTCATTTGATCTGTATTTCGTGGTAAGTCGTAGTAATCCGCACCATAGTGGCTGGCGAAAGCTTCAAGTTTATCGAGTTGTCCTGCCGCATCGAATGCTTCTGCGTATATCTCTAGTGCGTTAGGCGCGGAATAGATACCGGCACAACCGCAGCTGGTTTCTTTTGTGCTGCGCGCATGCGGCGCGCTATCGGTACCGAGGAAAAATTTTGGATTACCACTGGTCGCCGCTGCTGATACCGCTTGACGATCATCTTCTGCCTTCAATATAGGCAGGCAATAATGATGTGGTTGTAAACCACCTTTAAATAAATCATTTCTATTTAAGAGTATATGTTGCGGTGTAATCGTTGCAGCAATTTTATCACTTGTCTCCATAACAAAGTCAGCCGCAGCGCGTGTTGTAATATGTTCAAAGACTACCTTAAGTTCAGGAAGTTCTTTTACCAAAGGCGTTAGCACTTTATCTATAAAAACGGCTTCACGGTCAAACACATCGACATCATCACCTGTTACTTCACCATGCACCAAGAGTGGCAAGCCATGTTTCATCATCGCTTCGAGGGCTAGATAGGTTTTTTTTATATCTGTGACACCTTGATCGGAATTGGTCGTAGCACCTGCGGGATAATACTTTAATGCCTTAATAATATTCGAGTCTGCTGCTGTTTTTATCAACTCTACTGATGTGTTATCTGTGAGATATAAGGTCATCAGCGGTTCGAAATTATACTTTTCATCGACACACTGTAATATACGTTCCCGATAAGCCAGTGCCATTTCTGTATTAACCACGGGTGGTTTAAGATTAGGCATGACTATCGCTCGCGAAAATTGCGCTGCGGTATGATTCACAACACTGGACAATGCAACACCATCGCGCAGATGGAGATGGAAGTCGTCAGGTTTTGCCAAGGTTAATTTTTTCTGGGTTATCGTTTGCATAGTTGGATGAAATTATTACATATTAAAGATGAAAGGTATCTACACACTTCATAAAGAGAGAAGAATATGGAATTTACAAAGTTAGGCAACACCGACATCAAAGTCAGCCGCATTTGTCTCGGTACCATGACATGGGGTGAACAAAACACTGAAGCCGAAGCACACCAGCAATTAGATTATGCAGTTGATGCAGGGATTAATTTCATCGATACCGCCGAGATGTACCCGGTACCGCCTACAGAAGAAACACAAGGTCTGACTGAAACCTATATTGGTACCTGGCTAGCTAAAAGACAAGATCGCGATAAGCTAATCATTGCCAGCAAAGTTTGTGGCCAAAATCTTTTTGCTCCCTACTTACGTAATGGTCAAGCCAAACTAGATAAAAAGAATATCCATCAGGCGCTAGATGCTTCACTCAAACGGTTGCAAACAGATTACATCGATCTCTATCAAACACATTGGCCGGATCGTGACACCAATTATTTCGGTCAACTGGGTTATTACCATGTCCCAGAAAAAGACGGCATTGCAATTGCCGAGACGCTAGATGTGCTTAATGGTCTGGTCAAAGAAGGTAAGATTCGAATGATTGGAATCTCAAATGAAACCCCATGGGGTTGTGCTGAATATCTTCGTGCTGCAAACGAGCTCAATTTACCAAGGATAGTCAGTATTCAGAATCCCTATAATTTATTGAATCGAACATTTGAAATTGGTCTTGCCGAGTTTGCCCATCGAGAACAAACTGGCTTATTAGCTTATTCTCCACTCGCCTTTGGTGTTTTGAGTGGAAAATTTTTAAATGGTGCTAGGCCTGCGGGCACGCGACTGGTGTTGTGGGATCGTTTTAGCCGCTATACAAACCCACAGGCCGATGCGGCAACCGCAGCCTATGTCAAACTGGCGCAAGAAAATGATTTGGATCCAGCACAAATGGCATTGGCTTTTGTGAACAGCCGACCTTTTCTGACTAGTAATATCATTGGCGCCACATCCATGGAACAACTCAAGAGTAATGTCGAGAGCATCGATATCAATCTCCCTAAAAAAATCATCAAAGCAATCGAAGCTATCCATGAAAAAAATCCAAATCCTTCTCCTTAATTTATATATAAGCCTCAGCTGTGTTTTGACGTCTCCCGCTGCTTTTGCATCAGAGGCAGAGGAGATATGGTTATATGTATTTTTATTTCCAGTTTATTTTGTATTGGCTCTGCAATCTCTTCTTGGATTGTTTATGTTGTCAATGAAACAATTCAATTCTAGGAAATCTATTTTAGTAACTATTATTCCGGCAAGTTTGTTGATGATAATTGGAATATTAATCACACTTTATTTCCAATCTATAAATCAATTGCAGGATCTTCTCTTAATATACTTATTGTTTGGTCTATTTATTTTTGTACTTCCATCTATTCAATATGTAATTTTAAATAATTCTAGTAAGCGCTCCGATAAATAAGGGCATAGAGACAATCTACCTGGCTGTTTGAATCAAAATTAGACCATTAGAATTGGCTCAAACAAAGTGCTAATCCATGTATAATCTGAGGTCTTATTTAATAATCAAGAGTCACTATGAAATTATCAGCATTAACCGCCATCTCACCGATTGATGGCCGTTACCAGAACAAAACCGATTCATTAAGACCGATATTCAGCGAATACGGACTATTTCGATTTCGAGTACAGGTCGAGATCGAATGGTTAAAGGCATTAGCAAGACATCCCGAAATAACTGAAGTTGAACAATTTTCATCTACTGCCGTCACATTGCTCGACAGCATAAAAGATAACTTCACCGTTGAAGATGCCGAGGCCATCAAGGAGATTGAAAAGACTACCAATCATGATGTAAAAGCGGTCGAATATTTCATTCGCGATAAAATTAAAGGCGAGGCTTCACTAGGAACTGCTAGCCAGTTTATTCACTTTGCCTGCACTTCTGAGGACATCAATAATCTCAGCCATGCCTTAATGTTGAAAGAGGCACGTGAAACTGTTCTAGCAGAAAAATTGCAAGGCCTTATTTCTCATCTGCAAACATTGGCAAACGATCATGCTTCATTACCGATGCTATGCAGAACACATGGCCAAACAGCATCACCAACAACCTTGGGTAAAGAATTTGCTGTCTATGTGCACCGTTTATCGCGCCAACAGTCACAGTTAGAAAAAATAGACATACTTGGCAAGATGAATGGTGCTGTCGGTAATTTTAATGCGCATCTATCGGCCTACCCTGAGTTGGATTGGATGTCGCTTTCAAAAGAATTTGTTGAAGGACTTGGATTAGACTGGAATCCACACACCACCCAAATTGAATCGCATGATTATATGGCAGAATATTTTCATGTGTTGTCGCGAATTAACACCATCCTGATTGACCTCAGCCGCGATATTTGGAGCTATATCTCGCTCGGCTACTTCAAGCTGAAATTAAAAGAAGGTGAAATTGGTTCCTCCACCATGCCACATAAGGTCAACCCTATCGATTTTGAAAATGCCGAAGGTAATTTGGGGCTGGCAAATGGCATCTTTGAACACCTAGCACAAAAATTACCTATCTCCCGCTGGCAACGCGACCTAACTGATTCAACCGTGTTGAGAAATATGGGTGTGGGTATTGCTCATAGTCTTATTGCATTCGATTCTTGTACTAAAGGTTTATCAAAATTAGATATTAATCCTGTGGCAATTAATGCTGATCTGGAGCGATCATGGGAAGTGTTAGCTGAACCAATACAAACAGTAATGCGTCGCTATGGCATTGAAAATGCTTATGAACAATTAAAAGAATTGACTCGTGGTCAAGATATTAATCAGGAAACCCTGCAAAAATTTATTGAACAACTTGAATTGCCCGATAATGTTAAATCACAATTACAACGACTTACGCCACAAAACTATACAGGTAATGCTGAAGACCAAGCGAAGCTTGTCTGTAATAAATAATAAGGACAGCAGGACGGGAAGAAAACATGAATAACCTTGATGATTACATTCTGGGCGAGTCTACCGGTGAAGCCATCAAAGTCGAAACACGTCAGGATAACGCGGAAGCGGCACTGGCGCTGGTAAAACAATGTAATCAGAAACTCGCCATCATTTCCCATGAACTGGATCCATTTGTCTACAACCAACCTGAATTTGTCGAAGCCGTAAGGCAATTGGCATTAAAAGGAAGGTATGTTGATATACGTATCCTTGCCTTTGAACCCGAGATAATAGTACGCAAAGGTCATAAACTCGTTGATTTAGCAGCAAAAATCAGCAGTTATATCGAAATCCGTAAACCTTCGTCGCAATATAAATCATTCAACGAAGCGGTACTGATTGTCGATGAAGTAGGATACCTGTTTCGAGAAAGCGTTGAACGATACAGGGGAAAAGTAAACTTCAATGGCCGTCGCGAGTCGAAATACATGTTAGAGGTTTTTAATAGTATGTGGGATACGTCTAAACCTGACCCCAATTTTAGAAGGATGCACATTTGAAAAAATTACTTCAACTTACACTAATATTTACTGTAATTATCAGTACGCCTGTAATAGCAGAACCGATGAAGATCGAGACCATTCCCATGCAAAACAGACAAGTCGAAGATGTTATTCCTATTCTCAAACCATTAGTTGTTGAAGGTGGCACCGTTACTGGAATAAACAATAAGTTAATCGTTAAGACTACTCCCTCAAATCTTAAACAAATAAAGCAAGTTCTAGCGCAGATCGATAATGCCCCACGCCGTTTAATGATCAGCGTAAAACAAGATGTCGATGGTAATCTAAATGTTAAGGAAGGCGGTGTCTCGGGACGCTACAGCACTGGAGATGTCACACTAGAATCGCCCGACACCGGTCATGGCGGCACTATAATTCAGGGTAAAGACAGCGATGGTAATGTCGTTCGCTACCGCCAATTGCAAACCCGATCGCGCTTAGAAGACAGAAATGTATTTCGTGTACAAGCATTAGAGGGCAATCCAGCCTACATCAGTACAGGACAATCTGTACCCATACCTAACCAAACTGCTTTCGTCACCGGTGGTGGTGGCGTAGTAGTTCAGGATGGTGTGGAATACCGAGACGTAGAATCCGGCTTTTATGTCCTGCCAAGAATCCAGGGCGATAAAGTCACGCTATTGATATCATCCAAATTATCCCGCGTCACTCCAAACCAAGCGGCGATATTTGATATTCAAAATGTAGAAACCACCGCGAATGGTCGATTAGGCGAATGGATACCAGTCGGTGGTGCCACCCAACATTTCAATGATAGCTCTAAAAGAAACCTGATTAGCACAAAACGACGTGGGCAAGAACAGAGAAATGTATTAGTTAAGGTGGAAGAGATTAAATAGTTTTCGCGTGTTTCCACTTTGGCTGATAAAATAGCCAGCCTCAATATCCTTCACTACACATAATCTAAAATTTGATGCTAATACTGCCTGGCGGTAACGCCCTTTCTGACTTTCGTGTAAATAAACTTCTTTCTGCCTTGCAGTCATGTGTGCCGGCAATTAGCTCAGTTGACTCGCGCTATGTCCACTTTGCTGAGACGAGTGCCGTTCTCGATAAAAAAGAAACGGCTCAATTAGACGCCCTGTTAAATTACGGTTCTACGTCTAAAAATACTCCTGATAATTCATTCGGACTCATTGTCATTCCAAGACCCGGTACGATCTCTCCATGGTCTAGTAAGGCAAGCGATATAGCTCATAACTCCGGATTAGACAAAATCATTCGTCTTGAACGCGGTAAAGTTTATTCATTTAATATGAACAATGGTGACACTCTAAATGAAGAACAAATAACCCTACTCAAACCGCATATACATGACCGTATGACAGAAATTCTTATCTCTAATGAGAATGATGCTACTACTTTATTTGCTATGACTGAACCCGCCGAGTTGAATCAGGTTGATATCATGGTCGGGGGCATCGGGGCATTGAAAACAGCCAATATTGAAATGGGTTTGGCTTTATCAAATGACGAAATAGACTACTTATTCACTTCGTTTAAAAGATTGGGGCGCAACCCAAGCGATGTAGAATTAATGATGTTTGCGCAGGCTAATTCCGAGCATTGCAGGCACAAGATCTTCAATGCGGAGTGGACTATCGATAATGTTAAACAAGAACATTCCTTGTTTAAAATGATACGACAAACCCATGAAGCCAATCCGGGCAATGTACTCTCTGCCTATCATGATAATGCCGCCGTTATGGCCGGTTTTAATGGTGCCCGATTTTTTACAGATCCAGACAATAATCAATATGGTTATCACGATGAAGATATCCATATCTTAATGAAGGTTGAGACGCATAACCATCCAACCGCGATATCGCCCTACCCTGGTGCTGCCACCGGTTCTGGTGGAGAAATTCGTGATGAAGCAGCAACCGGACGTGGTGCAAAACCAAAGGCTGGTCTATCTGGTTTTGCGGTATCAAATTTAAAAATTCCCGGGTTTGAACAAGCCTGGGAAACAGACAATGGCAAACCCGATCGAATTGTTTCGGCGCTCGATATTATGCTCGAAGGGCCGATTGGTGCAGCAGCCTATAATAATGAGTTTGGCCGCCCGGCCTTGTGTGGTTATTTCCGCACTTATGAACAACGAAAAAATGAATCTTTAATTTACGGCTATCACAAACCTATCATGCTTGCCGGTGGTTACGGCATGATTCGCGAATCAGATGTTCATAAACAAGACATTCCTACCGGGGCTAAACTAATCGTACTAGGTGGCCCAGCAATGTTGATTGGACTTGGTGGTGGCGCTGCCTCTTCAATGGCTTCAGGTTCAAGTGACGCTTCGCTCGATTTCGCTTCTGTACAACGCGATAACCCCGAGATGGAACGACGCTGCCAGGAAGTCATCGATCGTTGTTGGGCATTAGGTGATAACAATCCAATCATTAGTATCCATGATGTTGGTGCTGGTGGTCTTTCAAACGCCATGCCTGAACTCGTTAGTGCGAGTAATCGTGGTGCACAACTGGAATTACGCGAGATTCCTAATGATGAGCCCGGCATGTCGCCGATGGGTGTTTGGTGTAATGAATCGCAAGAGCGCTACGTGCTTGCGATTAGTGCTGAACAACTTGACCGCTTCACCTCACTTTGCAAACGAGAACGCGCACCTTATGCGATACTCGGCGATGCAACTGAAAAAGAACAACTCGTTTTAAATGATGCACACTTCAATAATCAAGCGATTGATATACCGATGTCTGTATTACTTGGCGAAGATGCCAAGCATGCAACGTGATGCGCAGAGTGAAACTGCCCAGCATTCTGAATTTGATACTTCATCATTAGATTTACAAGAATCAATCAATCGAGTGCTGCAACTACCTACAGTCGCTAGTAAAGTCTTTTCTAATTACGATTGGTGACCGTTCAATTTCTGGTTTAGTTGTACGCGATCAAATGGTCGGTCCTTGGCAAGTCCCCGTTGCAGATTGTGCCGTTACCAGTTCTTCCTATTTTGACTACATAGGTGAAGCGATGGCTATTGGTGAACGTGCTCCTCTTGCACTGACCAATGCCGCTGCTTCTGGAAGGATGGCAATTGCCGAAGCGATTATGAATATAGCTGCGGCAAGTATTCTTAAGCTGGATGACATTGCTCTTTCAGCCAACTGGATGGCAGCCTGTGGTGAGTCTGGCCAAGACGCAAAACTCTATGCCACAGTTTGCTGCAGTTAGTAATCTCTGCAAAGAACTCGGCATTGCTGTACCTGTCGGGAAGGATTCTCTATCGATGAATACTGTTTGGACTGAGAATAATCAACAACAAAAAGTAACATCGCCTTTGTCATTAAATATCACGGCTTTCGCTCGGGTCGCAGATGTTCGCCACTCACTGACACCTCAATTACAACAAGATGATCGACACTGTTCTATTTTATATTGATTTAGCCAATGGTAAACAACGTCTCGCTGGCTCTGCGCTTATGCCAGGTGTATGAACAATTCGGTAGTGAAACACCTGATCTGGATGATCCAACGTTACTAATCAAGCTTTTTTCAAGCCTTACAGATTCTAAATGAATCAGATTATATTCTTGCATACCATGATCGATCGGACGGAGGTCTATTTGTAACCTTGGCTGAAATGGCATTCGCAGGACACACAGGCATTGATATTGATCTTGACAGAACTGATAACATCATCGCCAATTTATTTAATGAAGAACTCGGTGCAGTTATACAAATAAAGAAAGAACATGAACAAAGTGTAAAACAAACTTTTATTAATGCTGGCATAATGAAAAAGCCTTCACACTATCGGAACAGTAAACAATGAATTATACTCTTCGACTCAAGCAAGATGGATAAACAAGTCTAGAGTTATCCATCCATGATTTACATAAAAAATGGTCTCTCTACCAGTTTTCAAATTCAGTCCCTACGTGACAACCCTGAATGCGCCAAACAGGAATTTGATCTTATTGGCAATAAGATTGATTCTGGTTTGTTTGTCGACACAACATTTGAACTCGAAAACAACCCACTCGCCTTTATTAACACCGATGCAAAACCAAAGATGGCGATCCTGCGGGAGCAAGGCGTTAATGGACAATTAGAAATGGCCGCTGCATTTGATCGTGCCGGCTTTGAATGTGTTGATGTACACATGCAGGACTTGATCGATGGTCAAATAAAACTTGATTCGTTTAATGGTCTGGTTGCCTGTGGTGGATTTTCTTATGGTGATGTCTTGGGTGCTGGTGGTGGCTGGGCGAAATCTATTTTGTACAATGACAAAATCAGCAAGATGTTTGAAACCTTCTTTAACCGCACCGATACATTTTCGCTTGGTGTCTGTAATGGCTGCCAGATGATGTCGCAGTTGCGTGATTTAATCCCCGGTGCTTCCGATTGGCCTGACTTCTTACGTAATGAATCTGAACAGTTTGAAGCGCGATCTGGTAATGGTAGAAGTCATGGAATCACCTTCTATATTATTTAAGAGATATGGCTGGCTCTAAAATTCCTGTCGTGGTTGCTCATGGTGAAGGTCGCGTTTCAACTATATCAACAGAACTGATTTCGAATGCAACAATGCGCTATGTTGATAACTCGGGAATGTTCACAGAACGTTATCCAATGAACCCTAATGGGTCAATTAATGGTTTAACCGGGTTCACCAATGATGATGGCCGTATTACCATCATGATGCCGCATCCAGAACGGGTGTTCTTACGTAAGCAATTCTCTTACCTGCCTGCAGAATGGAATAATGAATATAGCCCCTGGATGAAACTATTCCTCAACGCACGAAACTGGCTGGGTTAAGCCACTAGTCTTTTGTAAATTTAACTGTTGTAAAATTGTGAACTATACTTGAAAAACGTTCTAACTACGCTGGCATAAATTCAAGCATGCGCTAGACTTGTGCTAAATAACACGCACTGGATCAACAATCATGAAAAAGTCCCCTGGCATTTCAGACGAAGATAGTGCGCTATTTCGCAAAATGGTTGGCGACGCTCGTCCATTAAAACAAGATGGTTTCATAGCTGAAAAACCCAGACCCAAAGCACACCCTGCAAAAACGGAAGCCGATAATCTTGCTGTCATTGAAGAAATGAGTAATGCAGACTTTGACTCAAGCTTATTAGAACGAGGTGATGAGCTTATTTATACTAGCCCCGGAGTTCAAAACAATATAATAAAAAAATTACGTCGTGGTCATTATAAAATTGAAGCAGAACTGGATTTACATGGCATGACAGTTGATAGTGCTAAAATTGCATTAGCTGATTTCCTTAAACAGTCCACAGCGCGTTCTCAATACTGTGTCAGAATTATTCATGGCAAAGGTTTGGGCTCTATAAATAAACAACCGGTGATAAAAAACAAACTTAATCAATGGCTACAAAAGATGGATATTGCACAAGCTTTCTGCTCCGCAAGACCTGCTGATGGAGGTACCGGAGCGATTTATCTATTATTAAAACGTAAATAATTAGCATACTCTGGACGATTTTTTGCATCGCCATATTCCCATTCCAGTTTTTATTATGGTTTTGGACGTAGGAATAAACAGCTTCTTCACCTCCATGATTGTCGACAAGAATATCTACAATGCCCATGTCATATAGTTCTTCCGCGCTATATAAATTTCCGCTAGAAATTAATTTATGGGCTTTATTCAACCCTACTCTTGATGAAAGCGTTTGAAATCCACCCATACCAGGAAAACAATTAAATAATATTTCAGGGAAACCCATCATTGCCGAACGTTCGGCAATGATGACATCACCTGACAATGCTATTTCTAATCCACCACCAAGAGCATTTCCCCTGACCAAAGATATAGTGACAATAGGTAAATCAAAGTTTGTCATTATTGGATAAATTGCTTTTATACAATTGCTGGCGTATGTCTCGAGAGCGTTCTTATCTTGATTCTTAATGCAGTTTAAAAAATGATTGAGGTCGCCACCTAAACTGAAGACTCCATCTGCATGTGAATCAAGCACATGATACTTGACCGTTTGGAGCTCTCCATTAATTGGTAACTGTCCATTATTTATTTCAATACATCGATGTAAGGTTCGAATGTCATCAACTAACTGCGGCGTAACACACGGTTTTGGAAATGCATCAAGATAGACCCAGACAATTCCGTCATCGGCATCAAATTCATAATTGATATGTTCAAGTTTATTTATCGTATTCTTTAAACTAAAGTTTAATGTATTCATAGTAATCTCCGTTTTGTTTGACTTACTGATTTAGTTAATTGAATGGAAAACCATTTAAACATGTTTATTAATGAACATGCGATGATTCAAAATCGTTTAACGATAGATCAAACTTAAAAGACTAAAATGAAATTTGAAAGAGAAGAATTTATGAAATGATTATGAAGTAGATATTAAAACGACAGCATAGACAGCGATGCCTTCGCCTCGACCAACAAAACCCATTTTTTCTGTCGTTGTCGCTTTAATATTTATATCTGTGATTTTTGCATCAAGATCTGTTGAAAGATTTTTTTGCATTAAAGAAATATGGTCAGCCATCTTTGGTGCTTGTGCCAAAATAGTTATGTCTGCATTACCCAACACAAATTTATTTTTTTTCATTAAATCATAAACTTGCTCGTAACAAAATCCGGCTATCAATATTTTTTAATTCTGGATCTGTATCCGGAAAATGTGATCCAATATCACCTAAACACATAGCTCCGAGTATCGCATCGCATAGAGCATGTATTACCGCGTCTGCATCAGAATGTCCTTCCAGACCTTTTTCGTAAGGAATAGTCACACCACCTAAGATTAAAGATCGGCCTTCAACAAGACGATGAGCATCGTAACCATGTCCAATTCGCATTTTTTTATATCACCCTATCTAGGTACATTTTTAGTGATTCAAGATCATCTTTATGGGTTAGTTTCATGTTTTCCTGGTGTCCATGAACTAACATTGGCTTAAAACCCATTCTTTCCATTGCCATAGATTCATCTGTTACAACTGTTTTATTCTTGAGAGCGTCTTCAATAGCACGACAAAAGCTTCCCATATTTAAACATCTGTGGTGTTTGTGCATGCCAAAGTGATTCGCGCTCTACCGTTTTATCTATTTCACCAGTGTCATTTGCGCGTTTCATAGTATCCCGGCAAGGCATTGCCAGAATCCCTCCGACTTCATGTCTTCGTAATTCAATATCAGTCGGTCTATCGCTGACTGGTTCAGACAAGGTCTGGCTGCATCATGAACCATAACCCAATCACTATCTTCCGCTTTGCCAGATAGCGCCTGTAAACTATTTAACACTGACTGGTAACGTTCTTCCCCGCCCGGCGCTGTCAATATTTTATCATTATTAGATATTGCCAATGTTGGCCAGAACTCATCTTCCTTTGATATCGCTACGACTATTTTTTCTATTTCTTCACGATGAATAAAGCAATCAATCGTATGTTCAATGATTGTTTTATTGTTGATTGAAATATACTGCTTTGGTTTATCCACGCCCATGCGTGAACCAACTCCTGCAGCAGGTATTACTACCCAGTATTTTGAACTATCTGACATGACTGTTAATTAGTAGTATTAGATTGAGACCCTGAATAATCTACAATTTGATAAAACGTTTCATCGTGTTTAATCATTCCCATCTCACTGCGTGCACGCTCTTCTATTGCATCATGACCTTCCTTAAGGTCATGCACTTCTGCTGCTAATGATAAATTTCGTTCTTTGAGACTTATATTTTCTTGCTCGACTTTACTGATCTGATCCTGAAGATGATGCACTTCGGTCAAACTGCCATTACCGAACCACAGACGGTACTGCAATAGTATTAGCAATATAACGAAGAGAACAGTAGTCAGTTTCATTTCATTAGTCGGTTCTTATGAAAAAGTAGTTTTTAGAATTATCAATTTTAATCACCGATGGCACAGGGAAGCATAAAATATTATTTATATACTTATTCATTTTACTATCTGTTTATTTTTTTGCTCATAGTAATTTAATTTATCAGCGAGGTATTGAAAACATCTTTTGGAGCAAGTCTTGTATTCAACTCTTCTTTAAATTTAATCATTTTTCTCTGTGGCTTATATAATATTATTATCATGAAAGATTATAAAAAGCAGCCATGCCAGGATATGTAGCCTCACTACCCAGTTGATCTTCTATCTTCATCAAACGATTATATTTTGCCACACGATCGGAGCGCGACAGTGATCCTGTTTTTATCTGCCCTGCTGATGTTGCAACGGCAAGGTCCGCAATAGTTGTATCTTCAGTCTCACCTGATCGATGTGATATCACTGCTGTATAACCGGCCTTCTTCGCCATATTAATCGCAGCCAACGTTTCTGTAAGTGTTCCAATCTGATTTACTTTAATCAATATTGAGTTGGCAATCTTTTTATCGATACCTTCCTGAAGTATGGAGGTATTCGTTACAAACAGATCATCACCGACTAATTGAACATTTTTTCCGAGTTTTTCTGTTAATAGTTTCCAGCCATCCCAATCACCTTCATCCATACCATCTTCCATAGTGATAATGGGATACTTATCAAACCAGGGTGATAAGTAATCCAGAAATTCTTGCGCATTTAGCTTTTTATTCTCAGACTCGAGTGTGTAGATGCCATCCTGATAAAATTCAGAACTGGCAACATCGAGGCCTAATAAAATATCTTCCCCCGCTTTATAGCCTGCTTTATCAATGGCTTCGAGTATGACTTCAATCGCCTGTTCATTAGAAGAAAGATTAGGTGCAAAACCACCCTCATCTCCAACAGTTGTACCGAGGCCCAGTTTTGATAAAACCGATTTCAAGGAATGAAATACTTCGGTACCGTAGCGAACCGCTTCACGAATACTCGGTGCGCCTACGGGCAGAATCATAAACTCCTGTAGATCGACACTATTATCAGCATGTGCTCCACCATTGATAATGTTCATCATCGGCACTGGCATTTGAAAAGGACCTTCACCACCAAGATATTCATAAAGCGGCACATTGTTCTCATTTGCTGCGGCATGTGCCGCCGCCATTGAAACAGCAAGAATTGCATTTGCACCAAGATTTTCTTTGGTTTGTGTTCCATCCAGATCAATCATGGTTTGATCAATCTCGGCCTGTTCAGAGACTTCTTTTCCGGACAGCGTCGGCGCTATCTTTTCATGTATGTTGCCTATAGCTGAAAGCACACCTTTACCTTGATAACGTGCATCATCCATATCACGTAATTCTAATGCTTCACGTATACCGGTTGAGGCCCCGGAAGGCACCATAGCACTACCCACCGCGCCACTTTCTGTAGTGACTTCGGCTTCTATAGTAGGGTTGCCTCTTGAGTCGAGGACTTCACGTGCAATGATTTTACTTATAACTGACACTCTTTATTCTCCAATACGCATTTACTTTAGTTATGATTTTGTGATTTGATCGATAGATTTTAAAGTCTCTAATAATGACCTCATTTTATCTAGCGGCCAAGAATTTGGTCCATCGCTAAGCGCCTTTTCAGGATCGGGATGTGTCTCCATAAACAAGCCTGAAATGCCAACAGCCATCGCCGCACGAGCTAGCGCAGGAATAAACTCACGTTGCCCACCAGAAACCTTACCGCCACCACCGGGCATCTGCACCGAGTGAGTCGCATCAAAAACGACTGGTGCACCCGTCTCTTGCATTACGACTAATGATCTCATGTCTGAGACAAGATAATTATAGCCAAATGAAGCACCGCGTTCACAGACCATGATTTTATCATTACCAACAGCACGGGCTTTTTCAACAACATGCCGCATATCCCATGGGGCAAGAAATTGTCCTTTCTTAATATTTACCGGCAAACCAGTTCTCGCAACAGCCTGAATATAATTTGTTTGTCGACAAAGAAACGCCGGTGTTTGTAACACATCAACAACGCTTGCAACTTCATCTAAGGGCGTATCTTCGTGTATATCTGTTAGTACAGGCACACCGATTTTTTCTTTTACATCAGCCAAGACTTTTAGTCCGGCCTCAATACCTGGTCCACGAAAACTATCATGCGAACTTCGGTTAGCTTTGTCGAACGATGACTTATAAATAAAAGGGATCTGTAATTCAGCGGTGAGTTCTTTTAACTGTCCTGCAGTGTCCATAGCCAACTGTTCACTTTCAATAACACAGGGTCCGGCGATTAAAAAAAATGGCTTAGTAGGTCCAACCTCAAAATTACATAGCTGCATTTTTCACAGTCCCCAAATTTGATGTTTTATATTCTCGTGCCGCTTTTATAAAGCCAGTGAATAGTGGGTGGCCATCTCTTGGTGTTGATGTAAATTCAGGATGAAACTGACAAGCTACAAACCAGGGGTGTTCCGGTATTTCAATCATTTCAACTAATTCGCCATCACTCGAACGCCCTGAAATACGCATTCCTGTTCCCTCAAGTTGCTCAAGATAAGTATTATTAAATTCATAACGGTGACGATGCCGCTCTATAATTTTATCTGATTGATATAATTCTTTAGCCAATGAGCCTTCAAGCAATTGACATTCCTGTCCACCTAAACGCATGGTGCCACCTAAATCAGAATCTTCACTACGCTGTTCAATTCGACCGGTGGAATCCTGCCACTCAGTAATTAATGCGATAACGGGGTCTTCTGTATTTTTATCAAACTCTGTGCTGTTAGCATTTTCAAGCTTTGCCAGATCACGTGCTATTTCTATAACAGCAAGCTGCATACCCAAACAAATACCAAGATAGGGCACATTGTTTTCACGCGCATAACGAACCACTGCAATCTTGCCATCGATTCCACGATTACCAAATCCACCAGGTACCAATATCGCATCAATCTCACTTAGGCAATCTACTCCCTTATTTTCAATATCTTCTGAATCAACATAAATAATATTAACCTGAGTTCGAGTTTGAACGCCTGCATGAATTAATGCTTCAGAAAGTGACTTATAAGAGTCGGCCAGATCCATGTATTTACCAACCATTGCAATATTGACTTCACCAGTTGGGTTATCAAGTGCATCAACAACATTTTCCCATTCACTCAAATCTGCTTTGGGTAGATTCAAAGCAAACTTTTTATTCACGATTTCATCAAGATTTTGATCGTGGAGAGCCTTGGGCACCTTATAAATATTATCAACATCCAGCGCAGAAATAATGGCCGACTCTTCCACGTTGGTAAACAAGGCCATTTTCTTTTTTTCGTTCTCGGGAATCATATGATCGGTGCGACACATCAAAATATCGGGTTGTATACCAATAGAACGTAATTCTTTAACAGAGTGCTGAGTCGGTTTAGTTTTGATTTCACCCGCAGCAGCAATATAAGGCACCAGAGTTAAATGCATGAATAAGGTATTTTCCGCTCCTTGCTCAATACGCATTTGTCTAATTGCTTCGAGAAAGGGTTGCGACTCGATATCGCCCACCGTACCACCGATTTCAACCATCGCGATATCGGCGTCAGCCGCACCTTTTTTAATGCAACGTTTTATTTCATCGGTAATGTGAGGAATAACTTGTACGGTTCCTCCAAGGTAATCACCTCGACGTTCTCTTTGTATGACGTTTAGATAAATGCGGCCTGTGGTGTAGTTGTTTCTTTTACCCATCTTTGTACGCACAAAACGTTCGTAATGCCCTAAGTCAAGATCTGTCTCGGCACCATCATCTGTGACATAAACCTCACCATGCTGAAAGGGACTCATCGTGCCCGGATCAACGTTAATATAAGGATCGAGTTTAATAAGCGTAATGTTTAATCCGCGAGCTTCAAGAATGGCTCCGAGTGAGGCGGAAGCGATGCCCTTGCCAAGCGATGACACTACACCGCCAGTAACAAATATATAACGCGTCATGAATTCATACCGATAAGAACAGAAATTTTAGAGGAGAATGTATTGTTCGGTTTAGTAAAACCGATTTTTGGGGTAAAAAGTAGCCTAAATAATGTCATATTCAGGGGAAATAATGCTAACAGAATCAGAGCTAATACACCATCACAGAAATGCACTAATCACTCTTCAATCCACTAAAACCAGGAAACTCTTAATTTAGCTTAATGGCTCACAACCCGATAATGTTTTTCAATATCTTCCTGCGTAATAATGCCGTAAATACGGTCGGCTGATGGACCTAACTTTCGGGTCACATACAGTGCTTCTGCATCTGTGTCATTTATTTGCTGCTGTGCGTGCTGCAAAGTGGATTCCAGACTGACCTTTGTCAATTGTCGACGTTTAGCAGGAATTTCCAGTAGCACAATTTCATCATCATCCGTTTCTTCTAGATGTCGCGCCAAATCGGTTGCCGGCATCAAAAGATTGCCCTCTTCACGCCGAATTATTAACCAGTCTGGTGCTTCTTTTAAATGAGTAATAGCAACATTTCTTTGTATCACCGACTCGGTCATAACATAAGCCTTATTCATCACCGACTCGACGCCTATTCGCCTTAGCGACTGTGCGATTGGATCATTGCGGTAATCAAGCCCAATCCCCGTGAATTGAGAAAAGAAGATAGAGTCACTCTTGAACAGTTCGCGTGCCGCCAGATTTGCGCTGACAATCACTAGCATACCCGGGAAGATGATATTCTGGTTACCCGTTAACTCAAGTAATGCTAGTAAAGCGGCTAATGGTGCTTGTAAAGTCGCTCCCATCATGGCCCCCATGCCGAGCATGGCATACAGACCAACATCAGAAAAATTACCATCAAACATCTCAACTAATTTACCCACTATACCACCGGCCAAGGCGCCAATAAAAATGGCTGGACCTATTAATCCAGCGGGGATACTAAAACCGACACATAGCGCTGTCGCAACCAGCTTGGTAAAAATTAATAAGAGCAATGCAACGATCCCGAGCTGACCTAAGATCACAGCATCAACGGTGTCATAGCCAATTCCCATAATCTCCGGGCTCACTATTGCAATCATACCAACACCGACACCAGCGAGCGTCATTCGTATCCAAATATCGATTTTTAAACCCAGTTTTGTAAACGCACGAGTGAGTCGAATTAAACCAGCAGCAATAGCACCGATTAAAATACCCATTAAGACAATAATAGGTAATTCAAGAAATGATTCGAGATCAACCGCTTGAACCGTGAAAATAGGCTCGGCATCAAACACCAGTCGGCAAACAACCGTTGCACTTACCGCAGACAAAATGGCAGGCGTAAACCCAGTGATCGTGTATTCCATCAAAATCACTTCCATCGCAAAGATCACCCCTGCCAGAGGCGTATTAAAGGAAGCCGCGACAGCAGCCGCCGCACCACAGCCTACAAGCGTCCGAATACTATTGTTTGGCAAATGCAAGTACCGACCCAATAAACTGGCACTGCCCGCACCCAGATGCACACAGGGGCCTTCGCGGCCGATAGATTGCCCTGAAACTATAGCAACCCCAGCACCGATGAACTGCATTACAAGATTTTTAAATGGCAGATTGCCTTCATGATAAGACAAGCGTTCCAATACATGGATGACACCAACTCGGAGAGGGACACGTGAAACAAAATAAAATAGTAAGCCCAGAAACAGTCCACCCGCAGAAGCCATTAATAAGCGACTCTGCCAGGCTACAGCTTCATAATTTTCAGGATCAGCGCCAGGTAAAAATGACATCTGAGTGTATTCAGTACTATAACGAAAAAGAATAATCACCAGACCAACAACAATACCCGTCACTAGACCAAGCATTGAGAGTGCGAAAAGCGCTTGTTTCCCGGCCAACAAGACCCGGGTGCGCACCAAATATTCCAATAAAACGTTTATTTTTTACTCCTCAATCAATGATGGCATTTTTAACTGCTAAAAAATCATTCACAAATAAACAAGTTAGTGAATCACGCTGTAACAGGCTAAAATACCCGAAAAAGTTCACAGCTATAAAAATAACAATAATAAGTGAACACAACGATTTCATCACATTTTTAATATAACTTTTTGTATTTTATACTTTTTTTGGGAGGGCGTAATGTCTGATATTGAAATTGCTCAAAAGGCAAAAATGAAACGTATTGTTGATCTGGCCGCAGATCAATATGGAATAGCAAGTGAACATCTCGAACCTTATGGTCACTATAAGGCGAAATTATCACTCAACTACATAGACAGCCTTAAAGATAATGAAGATGGCAAGCTCATCTTAGTTACCGCTGTCAGCCCAACTCCTGCTGGCGAAGGCAAAACAACGACAACTGTCGGTCTTGGCGATGCACTCAATCGTATTGGCAAAAAAGCCATTATGTGCCTCAGAGAACCTTCATTAGGACCTTGCTTTGGTATGAAAGGCGGTGCAGCGGGGGGCGGTTATTCACAAGTCGTCCCAATGGAAGACATCAATCTGCATTTCACCGGTGATTTCCATGCTATCGGTGTTGCCCATGCCCTGCTCTCTGCAATGATCGACAACCACATCAATCATGGTAATGAACTTGGCATCGATCCACGACGAATCCAATGGAAACGTGTCGTCGATATGAATGATCGTGCTTTGCGTAATATCACGGTTGGCCAAGGCGGTCCTGCAAATGGCTATCTTCGTGAAGACGGTTTTGACATTGTCGTTGCTTCTGAAATCATGGCTATTCTCTGTCTGGCTACTAGCCGTAAAGATTTAAAAGAACGTCTTGGACGTATAGTTATTGGTTATAAGCGAGATAATAAAACACCAATCTACGCACGTGACCTGAATGCTCAAGGCTCTATGGCTGCACTGTTAAAAGACGCGATCAACCCCAACATGGTTCAAACTCTGGAAAATAACATCGCCATTATCCATGGTGGACCATTCGCAAATATCGCTCACGGTTGTAACACCGTTACCGCTACCAAGACTGGACTGAAGCTGGCTGATTATGTAGTAACTGAAGGTGGCTTTGGTGCTGACTTGGGCGCTGAAAAATTTATCGATATTAAATCTCGTATGGCAGGTCTAAAACCTGCTGCGATCGTGTTGGTTGCAACCATACGCGCTATGAAATACCACGGCGGTGTTGCCAAGGCAGATCTCAATAATGAAAACCTTGAAGCCCTTGATAAGGGCATGGTTAATATGGAACGTCATATTAAAAACATCAATGAAGTCTATGGCTTGCCATGTGTCGTTTGTCTAAACCATTTCACTCTGGATACCGATGCAGAAGTTGATATGTTGATGAAACGTTGTGAATCACTAGGTGCAAAGGCCGTTGTTTCCAAGCATTGGGCCGATGGCGGCGCGGGCGCAGAAGATCTGGCACATGCAGTGGTGGATGTTGTTGATAACAATCCGGGCACACATAAATATGTTTATGAAGACAATGCATCACTAACGGAAAAGATCGAAGCAATATCAACTAAGGTTTATGGTGCAGCTTCTGTTTCTTATGATCCCAAAGTGAAAAAACAGTTAGACGACTGGAATGAAGAATATGGTTCTTATCCGATTTGTATGGCCAAAACCCAGATGTCGTTCTCAACTGATCCTACGGCGACAGGAGCACCAACAGGTCACAATGTTCATGTCAGTGAAGTCCGTCTTGCAAATGGCGCTGGTTTCATTGTTGCTATCTGCGGCAATATGATGACCATGCCAGGACTACCAAAAGTACCTGCAGCTGAGCGTATCGATATTGACGATAACGGCAATATCACTGGTCTGTTTTGATATTACTTAACAGTTAATCATCACCACAGAGTGCAGAGAAAAATATATCTGTGTACTCTGTGGTAAATTTATAATCTTTTTACTTAATATTTCCCAAATACATGTCCACTATTAACTGTAAGATCTACCGTTGTTCGAAACGAGATGAAATGTATCTCTATGTTCACGAAGACAAAACGGTTGAAGATTTACCCGAAGAGTTGATCAAGATTGTGAAGGAACTAACTCATGTCATGGATCTAGAATTATCACCAGAAAGAAAGCTTGCCAGAGAAGATGTCTTGCTGGTAATAGAGAACCTTGAAGAAAAAGGCTTTTATTTACAAATGCCACCTGATCCACTAAAACCTCATTTACATTATGGTGATTAAAGAAAACATCTATTAAAAATCATATTTTTTCCTGAACTCCCTTATCTCGTCCAATACCTTCTTTTCTAAATCCTCTTCTTTAACACGTCCGAAGATGTCTCGCAGCACCCTTTTTTCTTCTTCATCTACCACATTATCTTCTAATGCCAACCTTTCCATAAAATGAAATTCATGTTCGTCAATCGTGTAATCATTTGCGAATACAACTAAAAATGAATAACCGGCAATTTCTCTAGCCTTGGAATTCTTTTCATTCATCAGTCAATTCCTCTTAATATTATTTATAGGCTAATGCTAACCTCTGCTAACCGACATACATTGCGCTAAATCAATTAACTATGCATTCGTCCCCTTGCAATAGATAAATATATACCAGGCACACAAAGCATTGCAGCAATGGTGAATGTCAATCTTATGGCCTTTTCCAGAGCATCATAATTTGACGGTTCTATTTCTACAGCTCCAATAACAATGACAAATACTAATGTTACCAACACCATGCTACTCATTTGGCCAACGATACGCATGGTGGCCATAACACCATTCGCACTACCATAAGAACGCTTTTCTACTGAACTCATAATAGCGTTTACATTAGGTGACGAGAACAGGCTAAATCCTAATCCTGTTGTTACTAAGGCAAAGATCAAGTAATTCAATGTTGACTCAATCTGTAGATTTGAAAGCAGTATTAATCCACACGCACTAACGGCCATGCCCATTGTGGCAAGGTGTTTAGGCTCAAATCGATCTGACAACCTTCCAGCTAATGGAGAGAAAACTGCCATCGTTAACGGTTGACACATCATTATCATACCGGCTGTTGTAGCAGACAATTCCTTTAAATACTGTAAATACAGACTAACCTGTACCACATTTGCAAAGGTCGCTGTATAAATTATTAATGAGGCAAAACAAGAAAAAGTGAAAACACGATTTGTAAAAAACAAGCTCACATCAAATATCGGGTGTTTATGCACTCTCTCAAATAAAAAAAAGAATATAAATCCAAACACAGCAATAGTAAGAAAAATAAAACTAATATGTGAAGGCAAGAAGGAAACGCCAATACAAATCATTAGTATTGATAAGGCATATAAAAGAGCACCAAATAAATCAAAACTACCACGCTCATCCGCAGACCAGTCACCTTTGACAAAAATTAACCCGACAAATAAGACCATAATAGCCAATGGAATGTGCACCATAAAACTTGCACGCCAACCAAAGCTATCAATGACATACCCACCTATCAGAGGTCCAATCGTTAAGCCTAAATAGATTGTTGATACGGTTAAACCGATCGCTTGGCCACGCTTGGCTGGCGGAAATACAGATGAAACAATAGCGACTTGAGTCGCATATAACATCGCTGCACTAACGCCCTGTAAGAATCGTGCTGAAATTAACATTGTGCTATTAACTGCGAAGCCCGCGATTAAGGACGTAACTATGACACTCGCCGTGCCCAATAGAAATATTCGTTTGCGTCCGACCATATCGGCAATACGTCCGAAAATTAAGACAAACATCGCACTCGCCATCAAATAAGCCATAGGTACCCAACTTAACAATACCGCATTCATTGATAGATCAGTGGCAATGGCAGGTAATGCGACGTTAACGGCAGATAACATCAACGGTGTTGTAAACGCATTTAACAAGACCATTATTAGTGTTATTCGCTGTAATGATTTGTTAGCTTGAATATCTTGCATTTTTTATGACAGTGATTAATTCCAATTGAATTCTACAGTATTTGTACATCTTAAAACTGCCCGGTTGTCAATGTCGTCAGTATATGGTCAAAATGATTCTTTTGTCAGACAAGATGTTTCCACCTTAGCCAATGACGTTAAGTTATAGACATTCACTTTTTCAAGCAGGGCCAGCGTGACAATTAATAGACATACTATAATCAATGGGATTTTTTTTGATATCTGTTGATTATTTTAAATAGTATCCTTTGTCTGCTAACAAATAATCATTGCTTATATTTCTTCGGTTAGTTTTATTTAAAAAAACCTCAGGTTTATTGCTTGGTATTTAGTAGACTAGGCCAAGCTTTTTCCCAACAGCATGAATGATTAAAATCTTTTATAATATTTATCGTTATTTTATCTTTAAATAACAATTTTGATAAATAACTTTCAACAACAATTTTAGGTACTATTTTATCTTTCTCGCCAACAAAATGTGTTTGCTCTATCATTGATAAACTATCGATATAGTTCAATGGGTTTAATGATCCTGTCAATGGACTAATGCCGTGCAATTCAGTCCAGAATTTATGATCCAGATTACTGGCAACAGTAACAAGAGAAGAAATATCATTACGTCTAGCCGCTATAAGCGTAGCAACTGTACCGCCACCTGAATAACCTACCAAGGTTAAACTTTTAGTTGACGATAATTCTACTGCCGAATTAATAACCTGATTAATAGATGAGATAACTTCTTCAGAATAGCGGTGCGATGACCAAAGTTTTTCTGGGCAATCTTGCAACTGTTCTTGTTTAAGATACATGCATGGCCTTGCAATATATAGAATTGAATCAGCACTGTCTTTTGCCGCTAATTTTAATGCTAGTGGATTTTTAGGCGTAGGGTTTTTCGACAGTCTATTTTTTTTATCCCAAGCACTCCCGTCACCTTCGATATAAATCATCAAGTTCTTATCTGATATATTCAGACCTTTGTGGTAAGTCGTTAAGAAAAAATCACTCGATGTTCTTTTTTCTAGGCTTAGATTTGCCTCTGAGGCAATGGTGTGAACAATTGTATATCGTTCGTCTATGGTTTGAATATTAGTACAACCGATCGCATATATGAGCAAGGTAAGAATAAATAATACTCTAAACACAACTGTGTGAATCAGTCCTTATACTTAACATCTATAAAGATTAAACGTATTTTAGGGAAGTAAGTTTGCTATCGACGCCTTTCTTATTACATAGGTGGTATCGTTAAAAATCAGCCCTCACAGTTAAACTAACCCGGTCTTCATCAAAGTTATCCCTATCAAAACGTTTGCTATATTCAAGATTACCGCTGATACCATTTTTATTAAAATACCTAACACCAGCCGTCAACAGAATATCATCATTATCATTAGTGGGCTGGGGGCCTGTCGTTACAGATATCTTTCTAAATGAAATATCTCTTTGATAGGACAGATTCAGGAATGGCTCATAATTTTCAAAACTGTATGCCACATCGCCAGCAATGCTCGCAGTCGTTACCTTGGTTCTGCTTTCAGCGACGACTGTACCATTGCTCTCTGTAAAACTATCTATGGAGCTACTTGCATACGACCAGCCAACACGACTACCTAATACCCAGTTATTGTAAAAGGCTATGCCGTTCAGATTGAAGGCACTAAACCACCGGTCTGCATGTGGTGTACTAGTTACTCTGGTTGTTGTTCCAGTTATGGTACGAAATTGATCATAATCAACCCTTGAATAACCCACATTAAAATCAACACTAAACGAATCCGTTAGTAATGCGCCAAAATAAGGGGCAACCGTGAAGCTGTCTGTATCCTGATTACCGCCATTAAAAGTAGTATCTATATCTCCTATGTCATAACCAAAAGCGACACCTAATATCGAATCGCCCCAAAAACTAAAATCAATTCCGCCTAGGAAGCTATGGTTGTTACCTTCAAAGGCCGTACTACTCAGGTCATTCTCATAGTCCGTATAACTGTAATTACCCCAGACACCGTAAGCAATATCAGAACCATCACCTGCATTTAGACCCGTTGCTCCGCCAAATTTGAATTGATTGTCTGTAAAGGAAGGTCCGCTGAAAAAGCCAAACCCGGCCAGAGCCGCACCAATATGGTTGCTGATACCTGAAATAGTACCTTGCATTTGGATATTGAATAAGACCGCATCGGTTACTGAGCTACTAGGTGTAACATCAGGCGTTACAACAGTAGTGCTATTTCGTGAGATGGAGCCGCTTCCTGAATAAAGACAGAAATCACCTCCGGAGTTCATGCCAGAAAAAGTAAATGAGGCACTATTTGGACTTGTTAACGAAGCATTTACAACTGTTGTGTCTGTCCCGCCGCCATCGGTACGAGTAACCGTAAACGAGAGTGCACTTTCAGAAAGGAAGATACCCGTTCCTAAATCTATATCCGTTGAGCCATTAGATTCGGTAGACGTCACCGAAACATCAAAATATCCTGAATTCTGATTACTGAAAACAACTGTTAATTGGTCAGTAAATGGTCCATTTAAACTTGGTGGTGTACAAGAGGAATCAACACCTGTGGCAGTACCATTCCAAGTTCCTGTAATATCCGGATATGTCGCATAAGCCGATGAACTTACTGAAAATATGCCAATAAATATTGCAAATAGTGCACATATTTTATTATTGTGAGACCCCATTAGAATACGCTCCGAGTATATATCTTAGTCATTATTTCATTTAAGATTACTATAATATACAGGCTAATTAAACTAAGTAATACAAACTCGTTTGAGTATGTTGGCCTTAGAAAATACCCACTAATATTTAGATAGTTACAAGGAAGCAGTTTGATGCATCGATTATTCAAGACATATAGTTATTCTCATCTACTTAGATGCCTGTCCTTGTGCCTGCTACTTTTCTCACAAGGCATCCTTGCCAATACAGAAATAGGGATTATCAATGAAGTTACCGGAACGGCCTATGCCAAACTCCCAGCGGAAGATAGACGGACTCTAAACAAAGGGGATCAGATATACGAAAGTGATGTGATCACGACTGAAGTTAAATCTTCTATCAAGTTACAACTAAATGATGAGAGCCAATTTGATTTAGGTCCTGAAGCAAAATTACTCGCCAGTAAGTTTAAATATAAGAATAATACTGAAGAAGATTCAGTTGCGGTAAAGATTTTGAAGGGATCATTCAGATTCGTAAGCGGACTTATAGCCAAGAAAAAACCTGAGGCTATGGAGGTTGGGACATCAGTTGCAACAATCGGTATTCGTGGGACCAATGTTGTTGGTGAAGCATCTGCAACATCCGCAACCATTATACTTATGGAACCGGACGATACCTCGCGCAAAACAGCGATTGTTGTGTCTAATAATTATGGCTCCGTTACAGTTGATGAACCAGGCTATGGTACAGAAGTACCGGATGAATTTAGCCCACCATCGCCACCACGACGCATGCGTCTTCAAACAATTAATAATTTAACGCGCTCAATACAATCCTCTCAAAGGGTTAATCTGCCTCGTCCACGCTTCTAAGTCATTAATTGAATAACTCATAGAGACAGTTTTACTCAGCATAAAATAATGATGCCTACTTAAAATATTAATTTAAGAGAAGGATTATTTGATAATTTAGGCAACAACATCCATATCAAGAGTTAATTCATTATCAGACATAAAAAACTATTAAACTAGTTTTCTAACCAACCACCCGCAGCTTGAATTGGTGTCATATCATTTTCTTTATTAACCCATGCTGACACCGCCATTCTTGGCGCTGTTTCAACAATATCAGGCAACTCTGTCATCACAGAATAGGCGGAATTGTCCTTATATAAAGGAATCGATTTATAACCTAATACGGTAAAATCATGTTTAAGTTCTTTGTTATGATTTTCTCCTGCCTTCACGTCGGTTTTAATATCAAACCCCAATACAGCAACATTCAATATTAATGTTTTATCCGACAGAACTTCAACCGGGTTAAATACAGCCGATAACTCCATATTAGAAATCTTAAGACTCAAAGGGCCTACTTTCTTATCTGTCTCGGTCGATAATGTTATTACACCAAAAGAAGAACGCCACTCTTCACCATTCAATAAAAACCCCGGGGTGTAGACCGTCTTTAAATTTTTAGTACGTGCATAGCGACGCTGCCGTGCTGAGTATTCTGGAGATGAAAACCGATCTACCCAACCAATATAATTCCAGTAATCGACATGAAAACCCACAGGAACTAGTGAGCGCCATAGTCCCGGATGAGACTTGAGTTTACTAATCCATTTATCGGCAGGCGGACAACTACTACAGCCTTCAGAAGTATAAAGCTCAAGCAAACTAACCTGAGTGTCGGGACTAGTTATAATCACATCAGCTTTAACCGATACAGATAAAAGCAAGAAAATACAAACTGAAGAAAATTTAGACATTATCTTAGCCATCAATTTAATAATGACGATTTGACTAGTCTGGACGCCTAATGTTCAATGCAGTGCAAAATATTCGTTAAATCATAAGCATAATAAGAAGCAATGAATCAATTTGAACAATTCTGGTCTGTCGTCGTTGATCTCGCTTGGGGTTTGCCGCTTGTTGTGTTTATCCTCGCAACCGGAATTTATTTTTCCTACATATCACGTTTCAAACCCTTTATTGGCTTCCACCATGCTTTTCAGATCTTATCAGGCAAGTTTGACGATCAAAATGTCCCGGGAGAACTCTCACATTTCCAGGCCTTAACGGTCGCCCTATCAGGCACGATAGGTATGGGTAATATCGCTGGCGTCGCTATTGCGATCAGTCTTGGTGGTCCGGGCGCTATTTTCTGGATGTGGGTAGCTGGTTTGTTCGGCATGGTTATCAAATTCTTTACGTGTACTCTTTCATGTCTTTATCGCAAGAAAGATGAAGATGGTATTGAACAGGGTGGCCCAATGTACTTTATTGAAGCTGGCTTGGGAAAACGCTATAAACCACTGGCCATTCTATTTGCTATTGCAGGTTTAATCGGTTGCATACCGATGTTTCAGGTCAATCAACTGGCGAGTTTATTACAAGATGAATTTTCAGTAGCGCCTATTTATACCGGTATCGGTGCACTCATCTTTATCGGCACAATTATCATTGGCGGTATAACGCGTGTCGGTTATGTCACAGCCCGTATCGTACCATTTATGTTTCTGGCTTATGTCTTAAGTAGTTTTGTTGTCATTGCAATAAACCTTGATGCTATACCGACCATATTACTTGATATTTATCATAGCGCCTTTGGCGCAGAAGCAATGTACGGTGGCGCAACGGGTCTGGCTTTTAAAGAAGTCCTTGTTACTGGAATAAAACGCGCCATCTTTTCTAATGAAGCTGGCGTAGGTACAGAAGCTATGGCCCATGGCACTGCGAAAACTAAAGAGCCTGTGCGTGAAGGCTTGGTCGCGATGCTAGGCCCATTCTTTGATACGCATATTGTCTGCACATGTACTGCATTAGTGATACTAAGTTCTGGCATCTATTCTGGTGAAAGCGGTATAATCATGACTGCACTTTCTTTTAATCAGACGCTGCCAGGTATAGGTCAATACATTGTCTATACCGTTTTCACATTGTTTGCCTTATCGACAATGATTACTTATTCGTACTATAGCTTGAAATGTGCACGTTACTTGTTTGGCAAAAATGTCGGTGGTAAATTTCTTTATGTTTACCTAGCGATAATTCCGATGTGTGCAGTCTGGACTCAATCAACCATTATTAATATCATCGATACGATGTTTGCTTTAATGATCTTTCCAACCTTAATCGCAACAATTCTGCTTTCAAGAAAAGTGGTTGATGAAATGCATCGTTATTTTGATAAACTTTAAACTATAGCTGTCTAGATTAACTACTGGTAAGCATTACACTGTTAAAACTCAAGGTGCTTGGGTGTTCTAGGGAACGGAATAACATCACGTATATTTGCAACACCCGTTACTAACATTAGTAATCGTTCGAAACCAAGGCCAAACCCCGCATGTGGTGCTGTACCGTATTTACGTGTATCCAGATACCACCAGTAATCTGCTTCATCAAAATTCATATCATTGATACGTTTTTTTAAAACATCATATCGTTCTTCACGTTGCGATCCGCCGATAATCTCGCCAATAGCAGGCACAAGGATATCCATTGCCGCCACTGTTTTCTCATCATCATTCAGGCGCATATAGAATGCCTTGATATCTTTTGGATAGTCATAAACGATGACCGGTTGTTTGAAATGTTCCTCCGTCAGGAAACGTTCGTGTTCAGATTGCAGGTCTTTACCCCAGGCAACATCGAATTCAAATTTTTTGCCCGATTGCTCAAGGATCGTGATCGCCTCTGTGTATGGCAAACGAATAAAATTGTTGTTAACAATGTTATCCAAAGTTGCCATCAAATTCTTATCAACAAACTTAGCAAATAGTTCCAGATCTTCCGCACATTCTTCCATGGTGTATTTAACTAAGTATTGAACAAACTCTTGTCCGAGATTCATATCATCCTGCAGATCAGCAAATGCCATCTCTGGTTCTATCATCCAAAACTCTGACATATGGCGACTGGTATTTGAATTTTCGGATCGAAAAGTTGGTCCAAACGTATATACATTTCCCAGACTTAAACAAAACGTCTCGACAGATAATTGACCTGATACTGTCAAGCTGGCTTCTTTGCCAAAGAAATCTTTTTCATAATCAACAGCACCATCCTTTTTGGGAACATCATTCATGTCCAATGTCGTAACACTGAACATCTCCCCTGCTCCTTCGCAGTCTGAACCGGTAATTATGGGCGTGTGTATCCATTGAAAATCACGTTCTTGAAAAAATTGATGAATGGCAAAGGATAATTTTGAACGTATGCGAAACATCGCGCTGTATTTATTTGAACGCGGTCTTAAATGAGCAATCGTGCGTAAGTACTCATCTGTGTGTCGTTTCTTTTGTAATGGGAAATCTTCTGGCGCAACGCCCAAAACGTCAATTGATTTCGCACGTATTTCCCATTTCTGGCCTTTACCCAAGGACTCAACTAATTCACCCTGTACTGAAATAGAAGCCCCTGTCGTCAATTTTACTATCTGTGAATAATTACTCAGTACGTTATCAACAATCACTTGAATATTGGCCAGACAAGAGCCGTCATTTACCTCAATAAAAGAAAACTCTTTGCTCTCGCGTAAGGTCCTTATCCAGCCTTTTAGCACAACAGAAGAGTGCGCTTCTTCCGAAGCTAGGAGTTCATTAATTTTTATTCTGCCAGACATACTCATCTCATATTTAACTAGATAAACAAAAAAATAAGGGGCTAAAACGCCCCTTCTTTAAAATAATTTAATTACAACTATTGACGTAGTAATTATAAAATCAACGATCTTTTAGCAAATCACGTATTTCTATCAATAAAGATTCTTCATTAGAAGGTTTGGGCGGTTCAGCAGGTGCCTCTTCTTCTTTCTTATTCATAGAACTGATGACTTTAACAGCTACAAAAACTGCAAATGCAATAATAGTAAAATCAACAACTGTTTGTATGAATTTTCCATAAGCAATCACTGTACGTCGTCAAAACCTTTTGGACAGGTAGCGGTTTGATTTAAGAGACACATTAGTTCATCAATAGGTTATGTGCTTCACTTGTTGTTTATCGTAATGCATTTGTCGTCTCATCGCTAACGTGTTTTGTTTGATTAGCTCTCGTTGACTTAGTATTTCTTCGCCACGCCCATAAAAGACATCAGCCGGTGTCAGGTTATCAAGTGATTCATGATAACGCTCATGGTTGTAATAACTCACAAAACGCTGCAACTGTTCCTCCAGTTCCCCGGGGAAATAATAGTGGTGAAGTAATATCTGATTCTTCATTGAACGATGCCAGCGCTCTATCTTGCCTTGTGTTTGTGGATGATAAGGTCGACCTCGAGTGTGCGTCATACCGTTTTCTTCAAGGTAATCGGCTAATTCACCGGAGATATAACACGGGCCATTGTCACTGAGTAAACGCGGTTTATGATTTACCTTTACTGTATCAAGTCCCGTAAAGCGTAAGGCGTCATCCAGCGTATCAGAGACATCACGGCTACTCATGCCCGTACATAAACGCCAGGCAATAATGTAACGTGAGTAATCATCTAATACCGTGGATAAGTAATACCAACCCCAACCGATAATCTTGAAATAGGTAAAATCCGTTTGCCACATCTCATTCACGCGCGTAGTGGGCTGTTGAAACTTATCACTGGCCTCCATCAGGATATAGGCCGGACTGGTAATTAAGTCTTGTTCTTTCAGCAGCCTGTACACCGTGGATTCTGAGACGAAGTAAGCCTTGTTGTCAGTGTAATTTACGGCTAACTCTCGTGGAGACAAATCAGGCTTCTCTAAGGCTAACTCAATAACGGCTTCACAGTGGTCTTCGGTGATTTTATTCCATACCGCATGGGGAATCGGCTTCTTGTCTTCCAAGCCATCAACGCCATTCTCTTCATAACGTTTGAGCCAGTTGTAAAAAGTGGACTTATGAATGTCCAGCCGAGTCAGCGTTTGTCGAACCGACAGATCTGAGTTCTGTACCAGTTGAATAATCTCGACTTTATCCGATGCTAAGTACCTCATATATCGTCCTCCCCATCCCCGAGCACGCTTTTTTTAAGCAGCCGATTCTCCATGACTACTTCGCCTAAGGTTTCTTTCAGCGCAGATGTTTCAGCACGCAGTTCTTTGACTTCATCTGAGGTCGCTTCACGTACGATATCGCCTGATAAACGTTTCTTACCTGCCTCCAGAAAGTCTTTCGACCAACGGTAGTAAACATTTGGGTTTAGTCCTTCCTTGCGACATAGCTCAGCGATGCTTTCTTCGCCACGTAAGCCTTCAAGTACGATACGAATTTTTTCTTCTGCTGAATATTTTTTACGGGTGCGTCGACGAATATCGCGCACAGTATGTTCTACACTTCTTTTACTTGTCATCATCGTTTCCTCTTGGGTTAACGATGAACTAAAACTATCTCTTAGACAATCAGGCTAGTTGGTCCACATGGTGCTGACGGGGTACACAGCGATAAAAGGACCTATCTATCGACCATGGACATTTTTTGTCACGCGTCAGGAAAAAGAGATAGGTAAAATCACCAAGAAGTGGAGTGGGCTGACAAAAGAGTACTTTACTGATGCCGATACCTTCGGCGTGAAGTTTAATAAAGAGCTTGATAAGACATCTAAGTATCTATTGTTAGGTGCTGTATTTCTAATTGATTTCTTACACTTTGAAAATAATCATAACTAGTCGTTCGAGGGTAAGAGATTTTAGAGGAACATATTGATATGAAAATTCTGATTATAATAATAGCTATCATTGCCGGTGCCATTTACTATCAGGGTAATGAACCAGCGGCAGGTTTTGTTATACCCGTTGCAGCAGCAGGACAACGTACTGGTAACGGTATAAAGAAGTACGAGTTCACAGCGTTATTCGATCAAAACAAAACTTTCTCGAAGCTGGCAGAAAAGGATTACTACACGGTCATAGAAGGCTATATTGATACCTGCACAATTTGTAAAAAACTGGAGTCTGATTTTCCGAAGTTTCTAAAACAGCGTAAAGACGTAATTATACGTAAGGTACATTTTCCTGAAGGTAGTGTTACTCAATCATTTAGCGGGAGCACTCAGGAAGAAATGATGAAACAAGTTGCCGATTATCATGAGCGTCTGGGCAGGTATAATTTTAATCATGTTGTAAAGACGGATACGGAGTATCGTTTATCTGTCTGTGGCACACCCCATGTCGAAATCTATGGCCCGGATAAGAAATTAATCGCAACAGATAAATGTGGTGAAAAGAATCTTAAGTCCGGACTAAATTTTCTAAGGAACTGGATTAAGTCGGAATCCTAGAATGACAGCAAGGTTTGATTCTAAAATATTCCATCAGAATACATTTTTAAATAGCGAATTCTAAACATGACTAATACTATTAGCTGGTACTTTGATTTTATTTCTCCCTTTGCCTACTTACAGCAAATACGTTTACGAGATTTTCCGGAAGGTATTACGATACAGTCGCATCCGATTCTATTTGCCGGGTTGTTAAACCATTGGCAGCACAAGGGGCCGGCTGAGATCCCTGCAAAACGACTGTTTACCTATCAACATGTTGTCTGGTTGGCGAAGCAACAGGGGGTTCAATTGCGCATGCCTCCCGCGCACCCCTTTAGTCCATTACGGCCATTGCGATTGGCTATTGCCATGGGAAATGATATGGAGGTGATCGCAAAATTATTTAACTATATCTGGCATGATGGTCTTTCTGTTGATGACGATACATCGTGGTATGAATTCGTTTCATCGCTTGGTATTGATGATCCAGAGAAATTTATCAATCAAGCTGAGGTGAAACAGCAATTGCGAAAAAATACCGATGCAGCGCTAGAGACTGGTGTGTTTGGTGTACCAACAATTATTGCTGACGGTCATTTGTTCTGGGGTAATGATGCAACGGACATGTATCTTGATTATCAACAGAACCCGGATTTTTATACTGATCCACAATTAAAATTTATCGATACAATCCCAGAAGCGGCTAGCAGACGTTAATACTATTTATTAACTGAGCGTATTTAATAAAAATGAATAATTGATTCCCTACATGTCATCAGACGAACTAAACGCTGTAAATAAACATCTCCGCAAGATTGCCAGACGGGCCTTGAATCCCTTAGGCGGTGTTGAAAGTAAGCGGGCATTAGTTGATGAATATGCTGCAGCCCACCCATCTATCCTCGAAGTGAATGCTGAAGTCACACCGGTATTATTTGATAAATTTCAGGGTGAATGGGTAAGTGCCGATACCTCCGATCCAGATAGACGCATTTTGTATATTCATGGTGGCAGTTGGATGGCGGGGCGAGTTGAAAAATATCGTCCGCACATCGCTAGAATTGCTGCTGCTACCAGTTCTGTCGTTTTAGCTATCGATTATCGTTTAGCACCTGAGAATCCTTTCCCGCGAGGGCTGGAAGATTGCGTGACAGCCTATAAGTGGATGTGTCGAAACGGCCCTAAAAACAAAAACGCTGCAAGTTCGTTATTTATAATGGGTGATTCTGCTGGTGGTAATCTATCATTAGCAACATTGCTCGTATTAAAAGACAGACAAATCAATATGCCAGACGCTGCTGTTGCACTATCACCCGCAACGGACATGAGTTGGTCTTCACCTTCTATAAAAAAAAATGCTAAGTCAGATGTAGCATTGAACGCAAAATTAATGCCCATGGTATCTTATGGCTATCTACAGAAAAAAGTTGACCCGAAAACACCATATGCATCCCCATTATTTGGTGATCTAGAAGGCTTGCCACCAGTATTGTTGCAAGTGGGAGATACAGAGATCTTGCTTGATGACGCTGTTGGCTTTGTTGAGAAAGCAAAAGCCGCTGGTGTCGATGCGACCTTGGAGGTTTATCCTGACATGCCACATGTTTTTCAGGCTTTCGCACCCTATTTGCCTGATGCCAATCAGGCTTTACAACGTATCGGTGAATTTATTAAAAGGCAAAGTATTGGAAATATTGAGCAGATATCAAACTCCGAAGATTAATAGGGAGTATGTTTTACTCAATTCTAAAATGTTATTCAAAATAAAGAACCTGATTAGTTGGTGTATTTATGGTTATTTAGTCCTAATGCCTGTTAATATGTGAGTTAAACCCCTTCCACCCATAACCTATTTGTTTTACGTTATCTCTGGAGAGATGAGTAATTTTTCTTGATTAGGCCAGTTAATTCGGTGCTTAAATTATTAAGGACGACTACACTGATGAAATTCATCATATGGGGGCGCCTTAATATATAGATGATAAAGCGCCTATGATATGGAAATTCGTCAATTAAAATACTTTCTTGCGATCTATGAAGAAAAGCATGTTGGGCGAGCGGCTAAAAAGTGTTTCGTTACCCAACCGGCTTTAACTCAGCAAATCCATAAGTTGGAAGATGAATTACATGTGTCCTTATTAATGCCTGATGGCAGAGGGATTGCTATAACTGAAGACGGCAAAAGATTTATTCCCTACGCAAGATCAATTATTAATAATGTTGATAAAGCAGTACATGCTTTTTTGCCAACATCTTCAATAGGTCAGGGTGAAGTAATTTTAGGCGTGTCTAACTCAATCCATACTTTACTACTCAATATATTACCCCGTCTGGAGTTTCTGAAAATCAAGATAAAAAAAATGCGTCACGAGCAAATGATGCAAGAGATCGATAATGGTATTATTGGACTCGGTATTATGCATTCTACGCATGAGGAAAAAAGTTTAGAAAAAAGGGCCATCTTATGTGAAAAGATGTATTTTATTGCAGGAGAAACACACTCTTCTTTTAATGATAATCTCCGGATCAGTATTAAGGACGTTTTGAAAACGCCAATCTTATTGCCTTCAGATAAAGTGTTACCAAGAGCGATATTCGATAATTATATTGGCGATGTTTTACCTAGTATGAATTTGGTTGCAGAATTCGATTCGATTAGTGAATTATTTGAAGTTTTAAAATATTCTTCTACGGCTTCAATTTTACCCAGCAGCCTATTACCCGAAGATTTGCAGGGCCTAAAAGTAATGGAAATAATGGATAATCCTATAAATTACGAGTTGTCACTGATATGGAGTAAAAGCTTTTCCGACCAGAATAGAATTAATTCATTTATATCAGTCTTGACTGAGATTAATTTTAAGGAAAATTTTCCTGAGTTCTTTATTCCCACACATTTATTGCCTAATACATAAGTAAAACTTATCAATAGACAGCAAAGATTATCTAATTGGATATGCGGTCTCATTAAATCGTAATATTTTAAATAAAAGCAGACCATTACAGGACTAACGCTTTAAAAAATATAAACATTGTTTCTTAACTAACTCAAACAGCTGGGCATTGGTATGAATTGTATTAAATTCATGACCTCCTCCTATCTATCTGCTGTTTGCTAGCGGCATGGTTAATTCCATGTCGCGCTTTAAATTGAGTAAAAATTTATAAAATATAAAAAAAGTAACTAAATAAAGAATTTTAAAATTTTCCTTTTGATCTCGGGGAGATAAATTAATTATTTTTAGAGATTATCTCAAAACATTCTTCATAAAAATTAGAGGAGGAGGAAGTTGATGAGTAAACAATTAATAAAAAAATGGCTTATTGCTGTACTGGCATTGGGGCTATCTACCTCAGCACTTGCGAATGATGAAGTTCGTAAACTGAATGATAATCCTAATTACTGGGCTTTCCCAGGTGGCAACTATAATAACTGGCGTTATACCGAGTTGAATCAAATCAACACGGACAATGCAAGTAAGATAGTAACCGCTTGGACATTCTCAACCGGCCGTCTACAAGGTCATGAAGGTGGACCATTGGTCTTACCAGCAAGCGCAACTGGCTTATCTGGTGATACCCTTTACATCCATTCTTCATTCCCGAATGACGTTTTTGCTATCAGCTTAGATACCCTAGAAATCGTTTGGTATTACGAGCCACAACAAGACGAAGCAGTAACTGTTCCTGTTATGTGTTGTGACATTGTTAACCGTGGTTTAGGTTATTCAATGGGCCAAATCTATCTACAACAAGCTGACACCACTTTAGTTGCTTTAAGCGCTAAAGACGGTGCTGTTAAATGGAGTGTAAAACAAGGTGCTAGTGTTACTGGCGATCTTAACTCCAAAGATGGAATCGGTGTTGGCCCAGAGAGTGGCATGACTAATACCAACGCACCACATCCTATGAAGGATAAAGTCATCACCGGTTGTTCTGGTGCTGAGTTTGGTGTTCGTTGTTGGTTAGCTGCTTTCAATGCGAAAGACGGTTCACTCGCATGGCGTGCCTTCAGCATGGGTCCAGACGAAGACATTCTTTTCGACGAAAATACCACTTCATTAGGTAAGAAAGTTGGCAAGAACTCTTCATTGAACTCTTGGTGTGCTAACTCCGATTGGAAAGCTCCTTCTAGAGGTCCTAATAAGTGTAAAACTTTAAGTGACCAATGGAAATCAGGTGGCGGTTCAACTTGGGGTTGGTGGCCAGCAGATTTTGAAGAAAATCTTCTTTACTACGGTAATGGTAACCCATCTACCTGGAACCCAGTGGTACGTCCTGGCGACAACAAATGGTCTATGACCATGTTCGCTCGTGACATCGACACTGGTGTTGCTAAGTGGGTCTATCAAATGACTCCACATGATGAGTGGGATTATGATGGCATTAACGAAATGATTCTTGCTGACATCAAAGTTAAGGGCAAAATGACCCCAGCTTTGGTTCACTTTGATCGTAACGGTTACGGCTATACCATGAATCGTAAAACGGGTGCTTTACTCGTCGCTGAAAAGTATGACCCAGCAGTCAACTGGTCAACTCACGTTGACATGAAGACGGGTTATCCTCAAACAGTTGATAGTAAATCAACTCACTTCCAGGGTGAAGACGTCGTGTCTAAGGACATCTGTCCTGCAGCACTTGGAACCAAAGATCAGCAGCCTGCTGCTTTCTCTCCACGTACCAACCTGTTCTACGTCCCAACCAACCACGTGTGTATGACTTATGAGCCTGTAAGTTATGCTGCTGGTGGTAACCAATACACCGCTGGTCAAGCTTATGTTAACGCTAACTTGACCATGTATCCTGCTGGCGCTGTCTGCCCAGATTGTCCTAACAACAATGCTGCTAAGGACAACATGGGTAACATGATTGCTTGGGATGCGGGTACTGGTAAGATCGTATGGAGCATTGCTGAGCAATGGTCTGTCTGGTCTGGTGTACTTGCTACAGCTGGCGACGTCGTGTTCTACGGAACATTAGACGCCTATGCTAAAGCGGTTGATGCTAAAACCGGTAAGTTGCTTTGGAAGTTCAAAGCGCCTTCTGGCATTATCGGCAACTTCAACTCATGGGCACATAAAGGTAAGCAATACGTTGGTATCCTATCAGGTATCGGCGGTTGGGCTGGCGCGGTTGTCGCTATCCCTGGCTTAGCTGCTGCTCCAGGTGAAGCTGCACTGGGTGCTGTTGGTGGTTATCGTAAACTGTTGAACTCATCACGTAACAGTGGTGTGTTGATGGTTTTCTCACTACCTTAAGTACTAAACAGACGTAAGTTTGTTAAAATGTCCCCGGCACTTAGGTGTCGGGGATTTTTTTTGTTCTCAAATATATAGAATGTATTAGATATGAATTTAAGCAGGTGTAGAAATGCCAAAAGCTAGTGATCTTAAACGGGGAATGGTAATTGATATCAATGGTATTCCCTATGCCGTAAAAAATGTTGATGCAAAGAGTCCTACTTCTAGAGGCGCAACAACCCTTTATAAGATTCGTTTCAAGAATCTCCAATCTGGACAGAAATTGGACGAGTCTTATAAAAGTGACGAGTTATTAAAAGAAGCCGATTGTGTGCGCGTACCAGTCCAGTTTTCATATAAGGATGGTGACAATATCATTTTTATGAATTCCGAAGACTACTCTCAATATGAAGTTATTGAGGATGATATAGAAGACCTGATGGGTTACGTCACAGAAGGTCTGGAAGGTTTGACAGCATTGATCATGGATGGTGTGCTGTTAAGTATTGAATTGCCCCAGTATGTAGACATGGAAATTGTCGACACCGTGCCAAATATTAAAGGCGCAACAGCAGCAGGCAGAACTAAACCTGCCACGCTATCGACTGGCATAGAAGTGCAAGTACCCGAGTACATGGAGATTGGTGAGGTTATTAGGGTAAATACTGGAACGGGCAAATTCATGTCTCGCGCATAATTTAATAGTGGAAGATAAGTATGAAACAGATATTGCAAAGATTAATGACGAGTGGGTTCTTAATCGCTTTGACATCCTGTGCGAGTCAACCCGAATTAGATGGGAATGATATGAGTTGTCCTGATTCACCCAATTGTGTGTCCAGCTTGGCTAGTGATTCTGCACATTTTATTGCGCCGTTAGCCTTTAAGGATCAACCAGAAGCAGCGATGGAACGACTCAAGGCAGCATTATTGACAGAAAAACGGGTAACGCTAGTTAAGGAGCAGGCTGACTATCTGCATGCTGAAATTCGTAGCCTTATTTTCAGGTTTGTAGACGATGTTGAGTTTACGTTAGACATAGAAGAAAAGGTTTTTCAAGTACGCTCATTTTCTCGCGTCGGTTACAGTGATTTTGGCGTCAATCGACGTCGTATTGAAAGAATTCGACAGCGGTTTCAAAAATAAGGTCAATCACAGACTGTCGGTTTTAGTGAAGGTAATAAATTTAGAAAGAGCTTCTCTTGAGTAAGTTAAAAATAATTTTATATCAACCCCTGAAGTGGTCATGTCATTTTTTATGTGCTTGTATTTTTCTATCTCTGGCGTTTCCACTGGAGAGCAAGGAGCAAGGAGCAAGGAGCAAGTAGGTGCATCCCTGTTGGCTTTTCAGGAACATGCCCTGAATGACAAAATATATGATATTAAAAATAGTCGATTCATTAACAAAGCCAATATGCTAGACAGTATCACAGGTAATAAGTATATATTATTAGGAGAAACACACGATAATATTCAGCACCATGAAAATCAGGCTTGGGTGGTCAATGAGTTAGCAAGGCAGTCGTTTTCCACCAGCGTGTCATTTGAAATGATCGACGATATACAGGCCGAATTTATTTCGGATAGAAATATTGAGTCTTCTAATGAACTGATTGAGTTATTAAATAATTTTAAAACAGCCTGGAATTACCAAGACTATTACAAAGTATTATTCGAGAGTGTCTTACAGGCAGGACTTAAAATTCTTCCAGCAAATTTAGAACGGGAAAAACTTTATAATATTATTAAAAATAACGAGAACAAGTTGCCGGTTGAAACTGAACAGTTAATGACCGAAGTTTCATTATCACCTGCGATGGAAGATAACTTACGCAATGAAATCGTTGAATCTCATTGCGGAATGATAGATCAAGGATCAGCAAAACCAATGATGAATGGTCAGCGAATTCGTGATGTAACTATGGCGCTAAGTTTGTTGAATTCCGATGCTGATAGAAGAGTGCTAATTGCTGGACGCGGACATATACGTAATGACCGTGGCGTGCCCATGTATCTATCTTCGCAAGATAAAGATGCAAAGATAGTAACAATTGCGCTGCTTGAAGTGGAACAAGATCATGTTGATGTAGCATCATATCTAATAGATCGGGACACTATGAAGTTTCCCTTTGATTATGTCTGGTTTACTGCTCGTGCAGTTAGAGAAGACCCTTGTCTTTCTTTTAAGAAACAACATAAGTAGTAATTCTAACTATGACTAAAGCCGATACAGTCGTTGTTCTGGATTTTGAGACCACTGGTCTTTCTCCTGACTATGGTGACCGTGCGATAGAGATTGGAGCAGTGCGAGTTGAGGATGGAAAAGTTGTCGCTCGTTTTCAGGAACTAATGAATCCAGGACAGCGTATCGATAGTTTTATTGAAGACTATACGGGGATAACTAATAGCATGTTAAAAGATGCCCCACCTTGTATAGAGGTAATGCATAAGTTTGCTGATTTTATTAATGGTTATAATCTGGTTGCCCATAATGCCTCATTTGATAAGCGTTTTCTTGATGCGGAGTTGACTAGAATATCCCGGACTTACACAGGGCAATTTGCATGTTCCCTATTGACGGCAAGACGAATCTATCAAGACTCTCCGAATCACAAATTGGGAACCTTGGTAGAATACGCAAATATTCCAGCAGACGGTACTTTTCACCGAGCTTTATACGATTCAGAAATGACAACAAAATTATGGCTGACCATGCTTGATAGTATAACTGAGCGATACGCTATTTCATCAATACCATTTGCATTGATTCAAAAGTTAACGAAAATACCTAAGCACAATGTGAATAAATTCCTGCAAGGTTGGTAATAGAAGTAGAATCTTGACCACGAACAAAGACTGAAGGCTTTGTTGATAGTTATTGTTGAATTTTATTAGAGTTATATTACTATGTAAGAAAGTTTGGATATAAATAGTAATTATGTCAGACACAGATAAAAATGAAAATACTGTTGGCGCTGTGGTTCGAGAACCACTAACTCCTATGCCAACGGTCAATGCCTTGTCTTTTGACGATCTCAAGGATTGTTTACGAAGTGGCATATCCGATTTCCGCAGTGCAACAATTTTTGGTTTATTTTTCGGTGGTGTGTTTGCAGTGGGCGGGATATTTATTATCCAGTCCTTGTTGGTTTGGAAAAAGATCTGGATGATTTACCCAGTAATGATTAGTTTTCCTCTGATCGGCCCGTTTGCTGCTGTTGGTCTTTATGAGGTTAGTCGACGTCTTCAGGCAGGGCAACCGCTAGCCTGGAATGAAATACTTTCCGTGATTTGGAATCAGGCCAGTCGCGAATTGCGCTGGATGGCGTTTGTTATGCTTTTTGTCTTTTGGATCTGGATGTATCAAGTACGCCTTCTTATTGCACTTATTCTTGGGCAAATGACGTTTTCCACTTGGGGAGAATTTTTTCAGATCATTGCAACCACGCCACAAGGCTGGACCTTTGTCATCGTTGGTCACGTTGTAGGTGCATTTTTGGCTCTGTTCTTATTTTCAATTACTGTGATTTCCTTTCCCATTCTACTTGAGCGCGATCTGGATTTTATTACTGCTATGATTACAAGTGTTAGTGCCGTATTTAAAAGCCCTGTCGTGATGCTCTCATGGGGCGTGTTTGTTACACTCTCAGTGATGGTATCGTTTATTCCGGCATTTTTAGGTCTGCTTGTTGTGCTACCCGTACTGGGCCACGCGACATGGCATATTTATAAAAAGGCGGTGGTCTAATAGTTCGAAGGTGAAATGACTTCGGCCAAGTCTGGTTCTTCAGCTAGCTTCTCCATTCCTGATGATGAGATTGAATATACTGCAATTCGGGCACAAGGAGCCGGGGGGCAGAATGTTAATAAAGTCTCTTCAGCAATTCATCTGCGCTTCGATATCAATGCATCGTCACTTCCGGAAATTATAAAACAACGCCTTTTAGAGTTGCGTGATAGGCGGATTAATAGTGAAGGCGTTATTATCATCAAGGCGCAACAATTTCGCACTCAAGACAAAAACAGGGTTGATGCACTTGAGCGATTGCATGAGTTAATTAAGCTTGCAGCCGTTGTTCAGAAAGTGAGACGACCGACCAAACCAGGTAAGAACGCCAAAAAAAAGAGAGTGGATAATAAAACCCAGAGAGGCAAGACAAAGGTGCTGCGTGGCAGAGTCTCGGTATCAGAATAATTTAGATTAAATGCAGCAAAACTCCAGTCATATAGATTAATTTAAATCCGATCTGCCAAATTGTATAGGAGGGGAGTAAAGTTATATAGCAGCTGAAATATGGGTCTAAAGCCCAATAAAAAAATAAGAAATAATCATAATTTCATTAAATCAAAACAGCAAAAATCAGGAGAGGGAAAATGGCAAGAGTTGCATTGGTAACAGGCGGTTCACGCGGTATTGGCGAAGCAATCAGTATTGCATTAAAAGATAGAGGTTATACAGTTGCAGCAAATTATGCTGGCAACGAGAAAAAGGCAGAGGAATTTACAAAAAAAACAGGAATTGCCACCTATAAATTTGATGTTGGTGATTTTTCTGCTTGTGAAGAAGGCATTAAAAAGATCACAGCTGAGCTTGGGCCAGTGGAAGTATTGGTCAACAATGCAGGTATTACACGCGATACAACGATCAATAGAATGGATGTTGGTCAATGGGAAGATGTTATTAGAACAAACCTTACCTCGTGTTTTAATTTAAGTCGATTAGTTATAGAACATATGCGCGAAGTTGGTTTTGGCAGAATCATCAATATTGGTTCTATTAATGGACAGGCAGGTCAGTATGGCCAGGTTAATTATGCCGCCGCTAAATCAGGTATACATGGTTTTACTAAGGCATTAGCACAAGAAGGTGCGGGAAAGGGAATTACGGTTAATGCAATCGCACCAGGCTATATCGATACAGAAATGGTTCGTGCTGTTCCTGAAAATGTACTTGAAAAAATTATCGCAAAAATTCCGGTTAAAAGATTGGGTAAACCAGAAGAGATCGCTGAAGGTGTTTGTTTTCTGGCAAGTGATAATTCTGGCTTTATTACGGGTTCAACACTAAGCATAAATGGTGGTCAACATATGTATTGATCTTAATGGCAAGTTAGTTTGCTATTAATTCATTGAAGTAACAGTTTTAATACAAGATGAGAGTAATGCTAAATAAGCATCATTCATCTCTAGATGGTTTTTGTGATTTTACGTAAAACATTTTTTTATCGTATCTTTGTATTACCTATCTCCGTTGCAATGACGTCTTTGGTTTATGCTCATGGTGTGGCAGAAGGAGATGCCACATTTATTGAGCAAGCCAATGGCGCTCAACTTTTTCCTTTTATTTATCTAGGCGCTAAACATATGGTGACTGGATATGACCATCTATTATTTCTAATAGGCGTGATCTTTTTTCTCTACAAGATGAAAGACGTTGCAGTCTATGTGACGTTATTTGCGGTTGGACACAGTGTAACTTTACTCTATGGTGTATTGAGTGGAACGCACGTTAACCCCTATCTTGTAGATGCAATAATCGGGTTTTCCATTGTCTATAAGGCGCTGGATAATCTTGGTGCATTTAAACGTTGGTTTGGGTTTCAGCCCAACACAAAAGCAGCTGTACTTATCTTTGGTTTTTTTCATGGGCTTGGTCTTGCTACAAAATTACAAGACTTTACTTTGTCGGAAGAAGGCTTGGTAGCGAATATAGTAGCTTTTAATATTGGTGTAGAGATTGGACAACTACTTGCTTTAGCTACGATTTTAATCGGAATGAATTTTTGGCGTGCTAGCGATGTTTTTGTAAGGCAAGCTTTTAATACCAATGTTGTTTTAATGTGCGCTGGGTTTTTACTGATGGGTTACCAACTAAGTGGTTATTTAATTGCTACTTGAGGAAAATATTATGCATGATATTTCGGATTTTAATAGTGACGGACTCCCATCTAACAAAAGTCTAATCAAAGCAACTTTAGTTGCCTTTTTTACAGGGTGTATTTTACTTGTCACGATAATATTGCCGGCAGAGTATGGTGTTGACCCAACTGGTCTTGGAGACAAACTGGGCTTAACTCAATTGACTATCGCTAGTGAGTCTAAAAGTGTCGGTATAGCGCTGCAACCCGGAGACCTTGAGTCAGTATCTGTCATTGAACCAGTATGGAAAAGCATGACGCCCTTCCGTTCTGACACGATGATATTGACGCTTTTGCCAAATCAAGGTGCAGAGATAAAAGCCATAATGAATAAAAATCAAAAATTTGTCTTTAATTGGGAAGTGAAGGGTGGTCTAGCATACTTCGATATGCATGGTGAGGCTTTCAATACTAAGGTAGATGAGTTCACCAGCTATTGGGAGGATGATAAGGAATCTAATGCGAGTGGCGCTTTTATCGCACCCTTTGATGGAACGCATGGATGGTATTGGCAAAATAAAGGTTCAGAATCAATAGAGATTCACCTTTCAACAAGCGGATTTTATAAGGAGTTATATACACCTTAATATCCAATGCGCTTATTGATAATCAGCAATCCTCAGCGGGATATCCCTTGATAGTTAAGGAATAAGTTTCAATTAATTCTGTGACTGGTATTCGAATAAAATCTTTATCATAGAAATCATCGACTATAATTTCGTTATCCCAAATGACAATATCCAGATCAATTGTACGTGGCCCATTTTTATTACCATGCTTAATCCTGTCCAATCGTTTTTCGACAGATTTAAGATAACTGTTAAAAACTTCAAAATTAGATTCTGTTTCTAGCCAGAATGCACCATTCAAAAAATCAGCCTGATCTTTATAACCCCAGGGTTTTGTGACGATATAATTAGCTTTCCCCTTGAAGGTTGTTTCAGACAGCAAGATTTCTTTGGCTGCCTCGCAATTTTTATGAGGCTCAATATTAGAGCCGACCGAAATGATAGTTGATATCATAAACTGTTATTATCTAAGAAAATTAAATTCGTTAAGTTTAGTCAAACTGGATAAACTCATAATATATGTTATAGGGTAAGACACTTAATATGCAGCATTCAAAAAAAATGTCAAAAGGTACCGCACTAATCACTGGAGGCGCAGTAAGATTAGGAAAGGTATTCTGTGCGACGTTAGCCAACGCAGGATATAACCTAGCTATTCATTACAACTCGTCATCTGCACAAGCTGCGGCAACAGCCGAAGAATATAGAGAAACGGGTGTTAACTGTGAGACCTTCCAGTTTGATTTCAGCAAGAATAATGATGTCAGAGATTTAATGGCAAATGTGCGGAAACAATTCCCAGACCTGAATGTTTTAATCAATAGTGCCTCTGTCTACGATCAAGCAACGATGATGGAAACACCAGAACTTATGCTTGAAAGACAGTTTAAGGTCAATTTCCAGGCACCATACCTGCTAACGCAAGCCTTCGCGCAGCAATGTAAAACAGGTAATGTCATTAATATTATTGATAACAAGATAGCGTTTAATCAGTATCAATATTCAGCTTACGTATTGTCGAAAAACACATTGGCTGAATTTACTCGTTTGGCTGCAGTGGAGTTAGCTCCTGATGTGCGGGTTAATGGGATCGCTCCTGGCGTAGTCTTACCTGCCAGTGTTCGGAGTCAGGATTATATTGATTGGCGTATTGAGGGTATTCCGCTGAAGCAGCAAGGGCAGACCGATAATATTGCACAAGCATTGCAATATCTATTAACTAATGATTTTGTGTGTGGGCAAATATTATTTGTTGATGGTGGTGAATCATTGACGAACACGGGACAAAATTTCGCGAATCATGAATGACCATATGGTTATAAGTTTGAGGAGGCTATATGACTGATAAAAGTATTAAAGGAAGTTGTTTGTGTGGCGAGGTAGCTTATGAGATTGAAGGGCCATTTAAAATATTTCAGTATTGTCATTGTTCCCGATGCAGAAAGTCTAGCGGCAGCGCGCATGCATCGAATTTATTCGTGCCTCCTGAACGGTTTAAATGGACTAAAGGCGAGAAATATCTCGGGCGTTATGAACACCCTGACGCAAAATATTTCGCATCTACTTTTTGCAAACAATGCGGGTCATCATTACCGTGGGCGGTACAAGGTGGTAAAAATATAGTTGTCACGGCGGGCACACTGGATGACGACCCTAGTATCAGGGCAATGTCGAATATATTTTGGCAATCAAAGGCGATATGGTTTGAAGAAACGCACAAGCTTCCCAAGCATGATGAGTTTCCCAAGTAATTAGATCTAAATAAATATATTAATTACATTAGTAGCATCTTTATCTGTACCAACTATGTTACGGGATGATTCTATAAACCCTGTGTTACCATAAGCAAATAATAAAACAGAGGACGCACACCATGCAGCATCTCTATCGACGAATTTATGCTGATCCAGAATTTCATGAACTTGAATTAAAACGCGGACGTTTTAGCTGGCTGCTCGCCAGTATTCTGTTGATTACTTATTTTAGTTTCATATTAATTATCGCGTTTGCGCCAGAACTGTTTGCTATCCCCATCATAGAAGGTCAGATCATTACTTGGGGTATTCCAGTGGCATTATTCGTTATTCTACTAAGTTTCCTGCTCACTGGTATTTATGTCTTTCGGGCAAATACGGAGTTTGATCGCTTGGTTAAAGATATTGTTGAACATGCCAAGGATGCTACCGATGATTAGACTAAGTGTTCGTTTGTTATCTATTGCAGCCATGTTGTTTATCCCTTGCAATATTGTTTGCTGCCGACGCAATACAGGGTGAGGTGACACAACAGCCCGTCAACGTAACCGCTATTACGATGTTTCTCCTGATTTGTGTAACAGGCACACTGGGGATAACCTATTGGGCGGCAAGGCGCACGAAAAGCACCAAGGATTTCTATGCTGCTGGTGGCTACGATCACCGGTCTGCAAAATGGCCTCGCTATTGCGGGTGACTATATGTCTGCCGCGTCCTTTCTCGGTATTTCCGGATTGGTTTTTGCGAGTGGTTTTGATGGGCTGATCTATTCCATCGGTTTTTTAGTCGGCTGGCCGATTATCCTCTATTCCTGCTAGCGGAACGTTTAAGGAACCTTGGGAAGTATACCTTTGCTGATGCGGTGAGTTATCGTTTACAGCAACCGTTGCCCATCCGTAGCTTGGCCGCCTCTGGAACGCTTATCGGTGGTCTTGCTGTACCTGACTCGCGCAATTGGTCGGTGCTGGCAAGCTCATACAAATATTATTTGGCCTCGAATATCATCTCGCCGTTGTGATCGTCGGCATACTGATGGTTTTGTACGTCACCTTCGGCGGCATGCTGGCGACAACTTGGGTGCAGATAATTAAGGCCGTACTTATTGTTGTGTGGTGCAACTTTCATGGCCATTGCCGTCATGTATCACATGGATTTTTCCTTTGAGACTTTGTTTGTCAGACTGCCGTCGAAGTACACAGTAGCGGGATTAACTATCATGTCCCCCGGTGGGCTGGTGTCTGACCCTGTATCTGCTATCTCACTTGGGCTTGCCCTCATGTTTGGTACTGCTGGTTTGCCGCATATCTTGATGCGATTCTTTACCGTGCCTGATGCACAAGAGGCGAGGAAGTCGGTTGTCTACGCGACGGGATTTATTGGCTACTTCTTATATTCTGACTTTCATTATTGGTTTCGGCGCGATCGTCTTTTTAGTAAACAACCCGGAGTTTCTTAGACCCTGCAGACGGGTGGGATTCTGGGTGGTAACAATATGGCGGCAATTCATTTGTCTAAATGCCGTCGGGGGCGAGGTCTTTTTGGGATTTATCTCTGCCGTCGCCTTCGCCACTATTCTGGCGGTTGTTTCTGGTTTGACATTAGTCTGGCGCCTCAGCTATTTCACATGATTTGTATGCCAGCGTGTTACGCACATGGTGAAGTGCTTGAAGGGTGAGGAGATCCGTAGTGTCCCGAATTGCGACAGTTGGCTTGGGTGTTGCCGCAATCTTTCTTGGCATCCTGTTCGAACAGCAGAATGTTGCCTATATGGTTGGGCTTAGCCTTTGCCATTGCCGCGAGTGTTAATTTCCCCGTCTTGTTCTTATCTATGTATCTGGCAAAGGCTGACAACGCAGAGGCGCCTTTATATGGCGGTGCAGTTTCGGTTTGCTCACTGCTGTGTCGTGCATGATCCTGGGGCCAACAATCTGGGTCGATATCCTGGGCAACGCGGAAGCAATTTTTCCTTATAAACATCCTGCGCTGTTTTCTATGAGTGCTGCTTTCATAGCGATCTATATTATTTCGAAACTCGATAATTCCGCGTCAGCACGCGAAGAAGCATCTAGCTTTTGAAGACCAATATGTACGTTCTCAAACGGGGTTGGGCTCTGAGGGTAGTGTTCAGCACTAGCACATTAGAATGAAGCGGTGTCAATGGTGTGAAGGTGATTCGCTTTATATCAAATACCACGATAAGGAGTGGGGTGTGCCAGTCCACTCTGACAGGAAAGTTATTTGAGTTTCTTGTACTGGAAGGTGCGCAGGCAGGCTTGAGCTGGATCACGGTGCTTAAGAAACGTTCAGGCCTATCGTGCTGCCTTTGATAAGTTTGATTTCAATATAATTGCTACCTATCAAGAATCCAAAATACAGTCCTTATTGAGTAATCCCGGTATTATCAGAAATAAACTAAAGGTTAGGGCTGCTGTTAAAAATGCTCATGCATTTTTAAAAGTGCGTCAAGAATTTGGCACTTTTAATAAATATATATGGCAGTTCACTGAACACAAGACAATTCAGAATTCATGGTCATCTTTAGAAGACATTCCTGCCAATACTGAAAGCTTCTGATCGCATGTCAAAAGATTTAAAAAGTCGAGGGTTCACCTTTGTCGGCTCAACTATCTGTTATGCTTTCATGCAGGCGACAGGTATGGTCAATGACCACACTATTGGATTGCCACCGACATAACGAGCTGAGAGGCTAGAGAATGTTTATTCGACCTAAGGATTATATTGGCGTCGATGACAAGCTGTTTTTTGCCGTTGTCAGTGAATGCCAGGAAGAAGGTCGCGCCTTGACCTGGTTACGCTATATTAAAGATGGGTATGGCATGCATAAGATTGATACGGTAGCAGGCCAGAAAGCTGAGTCAGTGAATTCACGCCCGGAATTCCTGTTCTCACAGCCAGTATGCTGATAGCTGATTTACATGGTATTCCGCTGGAATCTATCAGCCGTGTTTACCGTCCCGATCAAACTGTGGTTCGGCTTCTGCGCATGACAGAGCCCCGATTACAAACAACGAGATGCTATTAAAATACTCAAGCTTTTACTTGATGCAGGAATTCAAGAACAGTATTTGGGCATTACGGGTTCACTGATGTTAGAGACGCATAATGAGAACTCTGATGTCGACATAGTAATCTATGGTCGTGAACTATTTTTTAAGAGCAAGACAACGTATAAAAGTCTTTACCTTGAGTCAGGCCATACTTCGGTCCATTAGAGTGATTCCTCTGTGGCAGGATGCTTATCAACGACGAGATTGCTGCATTAAGTTTTGAAGAATATACTGCTCTCATGAGATTAAGAAAATTTAATAAATGCGTCTCTGGTACTAGCAAGGTTGATTTCAGTATGGTTCCTGAAGTTTATGAACGGTTTCAGGAAAATGGGCCTTTTAAAAAACACGGGACAGGATAAAATCGCAGCCATAGTGACTGATGACACCTATGCTTTTGATTTCCCAGCACGTTATTTTACCGACCATAAAACTATCAGCGAGGTGGTTTCCTATACGGCTACCTACGTTGGCCAGGCTCGAAATGGTGAAAATGATTGAAGCGTCTGGATTTATAGAGCAGGGTGGTGATGGAAAGAAGAGATTATTAGTCGGCACGAGTAGAGAAGCTAATAATGAATATATTCGAGTTTTTACTTAACTAGCAATAGACATTAAAAATGTCCCTGCCATATGAGCAGGTGTACCCCGTCAGCACCATGTGGACCAACTAGCCTGATTGTCTAAGAGATAGTTTTAGTTCATCGTTAACCCAAGAGGAAACGATGATGACAAGTAAAAGAAGTGTAGAACATACTGTGCGCGATATTCGTCGACGCACCCGTAAAAAATATTCAGCAGAAGAAAAAATTCGTATCGTACTTGAAGGCTTACGTGGCGAAGAAAGCATCGCTGAGCTATGTCGCAAGGAAGGACTAAACCCAAATGTTTACTACCGTTGGTCGAAAGACTTTCTGGAGGCAGGTAAGAAACGTTTATCAGGCGATATCGTACGTGAAGCGACCTCAGATGAAGTCAAAGAACTGCGTGCTGAAACATCTGCGCTGAAAGAAACCTTAGGCGAAGTAGTCATGGAGAATCGGCTGCTTAAAAAAAGCGTGCTCGGGGATGGGGAGGACGATATATGAGGTACTTAGCATCGGATAAAGTCGAGATTATTCAACTGGTACAGAACTCAGATCTGTCGGTTCGACAAACGCTGACTCGGCTGGACATTCATAAGTCCACTTTTTACAACTGGCTCAAACGTTATGAAGAGAATGGCGTTGATGGCTTGGAAGACAAGAAGCCGATTCCCCATGCGGTATGGAATAAAATCACCGAAGACCACTGTGAAGCCGTTATTGAGTTAGCCTTAGAGAAGCCTGATTTGTCTCCACGAGAGTTAGCCGTAAATTACACTGACAACAAGGCTTACTTCGTCTCAGAATCCACGGTGTACAGGCTGCTGAAAGAACAAGACTTAATTACCAGTCCGGCCTATATCCTGATGGAGGCCAGTGATAAGTTTCAACAGCCCACTACGCGCGTGAATGAGATGTGGCAAACGGATTTTACCTATTTCAAGATTATCGGTTGGGGTTGGTATTACTTATCCACGGTATTAGATGATTACTCACGTTACATTATTGCCTGGCGTTTATGTACGGGCATGAGTAGCCGTGATGTCTCTGATACGCTGGATGACGCCTTACGCTTTACGGGACTTGATACAGTAAAGGTAAATCATAAACCGCGTTTACTCAGTGACAATGGCCCGTGTTATATCTCCGGTGAATTAGCCGATTACCTTGAAGAAAACGGTATGACGCACACTCGAGGTCGACCTTATCATCCACAAACACAAGGCAAGATAGAGCGCTGGCATCGTTCAATGAAGAATCAGATATTACTTCACCACTATTATTTCCCCGGGGAACTGGAGGAACAGTTGCAGCGTTTTGTGAGTTATTACAACCATGAGCGTTATCATGAATCACTTGATAACCTGACACCGGCTGATGTCTTTTATGGGCGTGGCGAAGAAATACTAAGTCAACGAGAGCTAATCAAACAAAACACGTTAGCGATGAGACGACAAATGCATTACGATAAACAACAAGTGAAGCACATAACCTATTGATGAACTAATGTGTCTCTTAAATCAAACCGCTACCTGTCCAAAAGGTTTTGACGACGTACATTCCATGAATGAATTTCTGACCAGCCTTTATGTTCAGTACTTATTGATGTCCCGGTAACACCTTCTATCTTCATGCTCATCTGAAGATCCATAGTTCTCTCCAATTATTAAATAGTTAATTAAAATGATTTCTGGAGAAGTCATACAAGCTGCATAGTGATTTCAACGTAAATCGTTACTGTTTATCAAATACTAATTACATTAGGTAAAAAGCAAAGACAATACTTACACTTTTCTTGCTTATGCAAGAGAGAGAACTCTATAAGTAGAACAGATTATTTTTCACAAAACGTCGTTCAACTATCGGCTGGCTCACAGTCAAAATTATTTATCTGATGCGATAAAGGGTGAGCTAGTATCTTTCTTAGCTTTTTTTACAGCGCGTTTTTCTTTCAATGAGAGTGCAGGTTTCTTCACGGCTTCTTTTCTGCTATTCCGTTCTTTAGACATGGTTGTTCTCCAGATGGTGGGAAGCATGCAGCGATCTGCACAACAGTCCTATCACTCTACTCCAAACCTTAAAGAATGTATTGATTAATAGAAGAACTGAAATGGTTAAAATTGAATCATGTATGTAGTAACCAGCCACTTTTAACTGCAGGTTTACTAAATTTTTATTTAGAAGCTTCAGTATCACTGGTTAACAGATTATTGCTGATCTCTAAAACTATTTAATTTTTTAGTTTATAAAATGTTCTATAAATTAGAATTTTATAGCTAAATTCAAGAGTTTGAACCCATTACAACAGTTTTTCTTATCAAGCAGCTTTCGACCTGAATTGAAAAAACAATCAATTACTTTTAGACAATCACTAAATAGTGACAGCTAAAGTCTGGTATTCATGTCATAATGGTTGGCTCGACCCAAAGCAGCAGCTTTAAAAAAACCGACATTTCAGTCGGATATTCTGTTTCAGTGTTTGTTAAGTTCTCGTTCCTTAAAGACATTCTTTCCGTCGTCAAAATTCTCATCAACAGAGGGATCACTATGTCGACAGTTAATGCAGTATCGAAAGAGTTACAACCTACCATTCTTTCCTATATAAATGATCTTCCCAACTTGTGTTCTCTTGCAGGCTTGGCCTGCACAATATCGGCTATTTACTTTAGTATTCTGGGAGTTTATTGCGCAGCAATGATTGGCATGATCTGGGCCGTTGCTTTTGACTGGGCAGATGGACTTATTGCGCGAAGGATGAAAGGGCGAACGGGTAATGACCAAACTTTTGGTGGCCAACTTGATGTGTTAATAGACATTGTGAGCTATGGCGTCACTCCAGCAATTCTTATACTAAGCTATGCAAAGTTCGAACCTGTATTTCTGCCAATCGCATTTATAATGCTCGCAGCTAGTGCAATACGCTTGAGTTACTTCAGTACATTCGGCCTTTCTGGTAGTTCTAAATACACAGGACTTGCTCTAGATAACAACAATATAATTCTCGTTTTCATATTTATCTTTGAAAGCATTTTTAGTGCGGGAATCTTTTCTGTCATTCTTTATGTCAGCGGACTTAGTCTCGCTGCCCTGAATGTTTCCCAAATCAAAACACCAAAACTTTCTGGAAACCCAGTCAATGTTTATCTTCTTGCAATTTATACTCTTGGAATGACCGGCATCTATGGCTGGAAACTTTTATAATAAGTAACGAGATTGAAAAAAGATAATCACGAAAATCAATTTAACAAAGGAGTTAAATAGCATAATGGTAGTATATACCGTCGGTACATTTGATATGTTGCATGTAGGTCACCTTGCTTTGCTAGAGCGTTGTAGATCATTAGGTGCCGTTGTGGCAGTGGGTGTCGCATCCGATAGCGTAGTGAAGTCCTATAAATTCAATGTACCAGTAATTCCTCTCGAACAACGAGTGGAAATGCTAAAGGCACTACGTTGCGTTGATATTGTTCGTCCTTATCATGAGCTTGAATATGTTTCTGCTTGCATAGATTTAGATGTCGATATTTTCGTGATAGGAGAAGATTGGGGCGACAAACCCCATAATATAGATGTGGAGTTTTATTTAAAAAAGGAAGGGAAAAAGATTGTTCAAGTTGATTATAACTCTCGAACTTCATCCACTAGAATAAAACAGGATGTTAAAGCTCAACCGCATAGAAGCACTCATCTAGAACAACTTATTGTGCATTAGTCCCCACCATCCTCATTGTATTGATTAAAAGTAAACGATAGTTGACACTTTCAATTGCTCTCTCTTTCATTCAAGTAGTCCATCAGCACCATATAGGTGAAGCCCCATAACGGCGTATCACCCAAGCGTATGTAGGGAAACTCACGCTGATCATATTCAGGGGCTATCACACCGCTGTCGTGATTGAGCGGATCAGTAAGATAGGATAACTCCATCCAACACGCCGAGGCGATCTCAGTCTCGTCTGGAATCAAGTCAAGCCGCTCAGGTATCTCCCACAGAAACGGCGCAACGATAACCGGGTGTTTTTGCAGTCGTCCAGCTTTTGATATAGGCAAAGCACGATCGTAATGTTCAGGTGCCAAGTGACATCCACATTCTTCCAGGACTTCGCGTTGACAGGTCGCTAATAGATCCATATCTGACTCATCTACCTTGCCACCTGGAAAGGCCCATTGACCCGACCATGGGTCAGAGTCATGATTCGCTCTGCGTACCAGCAATATAGATGGCGACTCACGCGTGACAACAAGGGCCACCGCCGCACTCGGATGTTCAGTCTTATTCTTCTCATTCACAGTAATACTTTATCCAAAACTGACAAGAAAGAGTACTGCAGGTTAATGCTGTACTAGCAACAATGAAATCTTTTGAGAACCAAAGATGAGAAACGTGAGAACGGAGCCGTGTCTTTGTGATTACCTTAGTTATCTCGGTTCAGGATTAAAAGAGCGCATGAGTCGATACCAACCGTAGCTCATAGCTAGTGCAAGGGGTAAGACAAGAACAACCGCAAACAATCCCTTCTCACCACCCTGATAACCACTCTGAGCATTAGCATGAATTTCAAACATCTCAGGATATACAATCTCAAATAACCAAAGATTAGCTACTATGCCAAAGATAAAGACAGGTACAGCTAATAAACAGAAATTTGCTTTGAAAAAGAGTGGCATTCCAATGTTTCGCCACAGGATCACTGTGACAATAATATAAATGCAAAATCCTAATCCATATAAGACATCATAATTCATATATTAACCAACCCTATATTAAAATTAGATTCTCATCATATCGACTTGAGACTGAAAATCTTTAAGTTATTGCTCGCTAGGGTCATCAAGGATTATAGCTCCATATTTTTGATGAATTTTTCCTAATACATAGTATTACTATTTTTTGATTCAGTTGGTACTTCCTGAATCGAATCCCAATGCTCAACAATCTTTCCGACTTCATCAAAACGAAAAAAATCCATCGTCACATACTGTTCGTTATCAGGCCATGTTTGGTGAGTATGGAGCGCGACAAGATCGCCCTCCGCAACTGCGCGTATAAACTCGATACTTTTGCCGGAGTAATCTCTCGCCATCTCATCAAAGTAGTCGATAAACGCCTGCTTGCCATCGGCAACCAATGGATTGTGTTGTATGTATTCAGCACCGACAAAAAGATCAACTGCATTGCATGCGTCGCCCAAATAGGCCATTCGATAAAATTCAATCGCGTTTTGTTTATTTGATTTCAAGTCGTGTTCCATTACTACTCTCCGGTATTAAATCTGTTCCCTTTCACATAATGCTTGGTTGTAAATTACTGGCATTTTGCCTTTCCATGTATCCCATAGTTCTAAATTGATAACTAGATTTGACATAAAGTTTGCGACGTTAATTCGACTGGTTTGTCCAGCATCAAAAATAGGGTTTCTTGTCGGTGAGGGATAAATATCATATTCGGTAACATTGTTTTCATCTATAAGACCATCCGGACGGACGACCACCCATTCAATATATTTATGCGTTTGCCCAACATGAAGACGAAGAAAATCAGCCGCTGCTTCATTATCAACATGTGGCGGCAACAATAAACGCAATAACGATACAATACATCGCTGGGAAAGTGGCAGCTGCTCAGGGATGTCACGATTACTGTTGCCAGTTGTATTCATAAGAACAATTTTAACTTTCTTATCTGCATTAATAGATTCTATTACTCGTGATATTTTTTCAATCGTTTCAGTGACTAATAATCTAGGTTTACCGAAAATACCTTTGAAAGTTAAATTATGTCCTAAACAAGAAAACACCGCATCACAGCCTTCGAGATGTAAACCGAGATCATACTTTGACATATCAGAAATATTTGCTCTAACTATATGCAAATTTGTCTTTGTATCGACTGTCTGAAGCAAAGTGCTTGTAGTACGTAAAATCGCGACAACCTTAATGCCCTGCTGAAGCAATTGTTGTACAAGTAATTTACCAGTGGCTCCACTTGCGCCGACGACTAATACTTTTTTCATATTGTTCCTGTGATGATTGAATTGATAGAAATAGATCGGTTAATAAGCTTCCATCAACGTTAATAGTTTTTCTGGACTCTGCTCAACCAGCAGCATTTCGCGATGATGACTTTTCACAAACTGCTCTTCTACTGCATGATCTAGAAATGAACACAACTTATCGTAGTATCCTTCAACGTTTAGCAGTCCGCATGGTTTTGTGTGGAGCCCTAGTTGTGACCAGGTAAGCACTTCGAATAATTCTTCCTGTGTACCCAAGCCACCGGGGAGTGCAATAAACCCATCCGACAGATCCATCATCACTTGCTTTCTTTCGTGCATCGAACCGACGATTTTTAATTCCGTTAAACCGTCGTGAGCGACCTCTTTATCGGCTAACATTTGAGGTATAACACCAATCACTTGACCACCACCAGCTAAAACCGCATCTGCAATTTCGCCCATAATACCGATTCCGGCACCGCCATAAACCAACCCAATACCTCGCGATGTTAGCGCTTTAGCAAGACCACGCGCTGCATAACTATACCCAGGTCGTCTTCCTGAACTAGAACCACAATAAACACATACTTTTTTCATAAAGAATTCTTAGAATAATAAATCATCCCTAGAATAACATTGCTAATTACCAAACACTGCAGCCGGAATTGAACCTGTAAAGACCCTCCTCCCTATAAAACCTCCTATTTTTTGCATAAATGCCCTAAAAAAAGATAGTTTTTTCGAGCGGAAAGCTATATGGTGCGGGCATTAGTAAAAAATTTGTAGCGGTTCCCGGTAGTTCAAAGCAATGTAAAAAGCAGCATCTTCCGTATCAGTTCCACAACAATTTACATGCTAATACATTGTTTTTTAATAAATTTAAGGGGTATCTAATAATGGCTACAGGAACAGTAAAATGGTTTAACGACAGTAAAGGATTTGGGTTTATTTCACCTTCTGATGGCAGCGCAGACGTGTTTGTTCATCACAGCTCAATCCAGGCTGATGGTTTCAAGTCACTAGCCGAAGGCCAAAGCGTGAGCTTTGACACCGAGCAGGGTGAAAAAGGACCTAGTGCAATCAACGTGGTTGCACAATAGAGTAAATTAGACAGTTTTGCCTACATGGATGTAGGTAGTAGAGCGACGCAGGAAGCCAAAGCCGAAAATTGTCTGTAAAAAGCCTCGCTAAAGCGAGGCTTTTTTATTTCCGTAGCATTAAAACACACTGGCCTTATACATTTTCCTTTGGTCTCTTACCTTCTTCAAACGCTTATTTTGCAATAACAAAAAAAGCATCTATAGTTATTCATATATGATATCAATTCTATTTGATGTTTATGGCTGCCAACAGAGAGCCTGTTGATAATCAGCCAGTCGTTATTGACTATCTGGAAAGAAATCCAAATTTCTTTCTAGACAACCCAACTCTGCTTTCAAATTTAAACCTCGAACATATTAACGGAAAAAATGTCAGTTCATTGATCGAATATCAAGTTGACCATTTAAGAAAAAATGAGCAAATACTGAAAACGCAGATAGAAATATTAAGCAAAAATCAGGGACAAAGTGATCGGTTGGCAGAGGAAGCCTATAAACAGTCCTTTGCATTAATGGATGCCACATCCATAGAGTCGCTTTACGACACCTTGTTTCTATTCCTGAAACGCGAGTATCAATGCAGTCATTTAATGATATTTTTCTTTGTCGAAAAACGGCCACATAAGGACTATCGCAATCTCCGATTCAAACCAACTCATTCAAAATTACTCTATTTATTCTCGGGACTGTATAACACCAATAAATCACTGTGTGATAGCCTTCCATCTGAATACATAGACGTATTGTTTGGCAAAGAATCGAATAAAATTAAATCCACTGTCACTCTACCGATAAATAATGAAGAACCGTCAGGTTTATTTATATTAGGCAGCCAGGAATACAATACATACCGACAAGGGTTCTCAATTAACCTATTAAATCATTTAAAAAACATATTCGTAAAACAGTGTAATACGCTACTTTGATAGTTTATGAATTAAAAAGTGTTTTAGTAAAATGATTTAAGGACTCTGTAGATACTGCATCTAAATAGCGATGCCAAAAATGGTTATTTGGCAGCAAAAACCCTTGCAATTTCAAAGGCCTTTTCATGATCAACATAGATCGGTTTATCTGACTCCCGCATCATTTCAAATAAGCGGTGATGCACTTTATTTTTTATATGACCAACCTTCAAAGCACCGATAGCAACGGCCTTTTTCGGCGTGAAATCGAGTTCTTTGCCCATGTCATTTATATCAACCCCTTCAATGCCCGCTGGGGGAACTGCGTTTGCATCAGTCGCGACTATTAATTCTGGGGCCTGCTCCAATTGAGGTTTTGAAATAACCTGAAGACCTGCCTTAGCTGCATTGATTATGACATTTGATGTCTGTAATAAGTTTTCAATGGCCTCATCCGAACCAATATTCTTACCCTGCATATTTACATCAAAGCGTGCGTTATATTCATCGGCTATAGCTTGACCGACCTTTTCCCCTCGTGTGCTACCAAGAAAAACTTTCGCACCGCATTTTGATGCCAAGATACCGGAACACACACCGACAGGTCCGGTTCCACCCAGAACATGTATTGTCTTACCTTCCAGTGATTCGTTGCTTATGTTTTTTACCCATACTTCTACGCAGGCAACCATTGCCGCTGCCGTTGTAATTGCACCACTTGGATCAGCAAATATTGATACCTCAAATGGTGGGGCCATGGCGGCCTTAGCACGATAGAACATGTCTATAGCCAAACCATAATCACGACCACCAATAAAAATACCCGTGCGTTGCGAGCCTTGTGAGTAGATAAGATCTTGTGTCAGGTAATGGATGTCATCGAGAGCAACTTCTGTGTAGGGGACAACACCTTCAATCTTGGCACTATGAGCCATATTAACGTCAAACGGGCTGACATTTTTGGTAGGGGTAAATATATGTACAAAATAACGTTCGTCCATGTTTCATAATAGCATGACGAAAAATAATTATGTAACCCAAGCGGGAGACAATTTAATGATTGAGATCTCTGATAACTTTAATTGTTATAAATAATTTATTGAAAGCTTACACTTTTATAAAATGGAGAATCCATACCCTTACTTCCTTCTTCTACGACATCTCCATTAAATAGCTTTACCGACAAGTTACCATTAATCTGCTTTGTGAAAGGTATTAGAAGTTCATCAATATACTTTTGAGCACAATCGAGCGATGTGAATTCATAAAAACCACCAACAGTATGGTTATTAATGCCGCTAAGCCAAGTCTTGGATTTCAATCCTTCGAACTTCTTCATTTCAGGGTTGATAGATTTCCAATCAACCTGATCAAATGGGACTGAGACCTGATACTCAGCATAAAGAAATATTTTTTCCTGGCTCATCATTTATCTCCTAAAAAATAGAATTTTTATCAGACCCTACTTATTTCATATTAAAGGGCACTGCACTTTTAAACCCGGGATTTCTATAGCACTCCACCAAGGTACCCACTTAAAAAGAAATAAATCATCACAATAACCATAAGCAGATAAAGAAGTAGGAACAAGGATGAAATTATTTTAGTGGGGATAATCTCTGAATATACCAAACACTTATAACTACTAAATATCCCTAATATAAATAAAATGAATCCCAGCGAAAGACCAATCGCAAACGTGTGAAAGGTTTCATCATTATTGATTGTTTCGGGAAAACTAATGCCAAGGTAAGGCGTTAAATTAAGTAACACAATAGGGACTAGAGTGATTACCCAATAAATAACCTTAATTCTTGTTTTATCTTCTGTCACTTCCAAAGGAATCCCGCCTGTTTTGATATTCGATTTATAAATCGATCTTAAGTTACAGATAAAATGAAATCTACTGGAAAATCAAACCAAGATAATTTTCTTAAAGTGATGATATTTCGACATCCTGACGATTATTCATCAAATATCCAAATAATATTTAGTATTCGGTAGCATTATTATTTCGTGATTAGTAATAACCGTTTTACCTATGGCTAATGGAATTGAGGTGTCTGTCACACCTTATTGAATAATTGTGACTCAGTTGACAAATACTATATCCCATATGACCCAAATCATTAACTTGGCACTTCTGTTGCAATAGATTATTTAATACTGATTCTTGGAGATGAGAAAATGAAAAATTTAAATCTTAATATACCACTATCGATTATTTCAGTAGGCGTCATGTTATTTCTATTTGCGCCTTCCGGGTTGTTTTCCTCTTATACTATTCAAGAAATATCTGTGGCCGGTTTATTGGTCGAATTGCTTGGGATCATAATCGGGTCAATTATGTTTTATAGACATAAAGTAACTGAGATAAGTTTGGAAGAAATGTAAATTGAAAAGGAATTAAAATATACAACTGCATGAAGCTCAACTGCCTACACGGATGCAGGTAAGGGGCATGAGCACGACTACATGGACCCTCTCGGTACCCCTTGAGGTGTTTGTGGGGGAGGTAGAGTCGTATCAGGAAGTGTGAAGCCTACTCTTGAGTGCAATGACAAAGGTAGAGCACCAACAGTTGGCACTTTAGGTAACGCCTGGAACAGTTACAGAGCACACAGAGCTTGATTCAGTATAAGATTATCAATTTTTTATCTTTCTTTAGCCATAAGGTCTTTGAAGAAACCGAAGATATCTTTCTCGACATAATCTTTGAATTCACCTGCATCAAAGAAAACTGAAAAACATTTACTGCAACTCTCATAATGAATGTGCGGTTGATCAGCGACAACCATTTTTATCATTGTTGCAGAACAACTTGGACAACAAATATCTCCTTTTCTATCGAATACTTTTCCGAATGCAGAATCCCCCAGTATCAATTTCATCCGCATCTTTTTTTTGTTTCAGAAATTCATGCTTTGCATGATCAAACCAGAGGCCTTTGCAGGATGAACAGCGTTTAACAATCACATTATAAATTTCAACGTCTTCCATTTCTGCATCGCATTTTGGGCATTGCATATAAATTCTCCTTATTTTTAAAAGGGTATAGCTTACTCAAACACCAATTCCTTTAGCCTACTGTCCTCTAAAGCTGGACGTATTCTATAGAATCTAACAAGTTCATTAGTTTTGATATTGATCTAAATCAACATTGTAATTTTAAAAAAAGAATGAAATGTAAAACTTGTGTCCATTATCAAATCAGTAAAAATTGATCTTGATCAAAAATATTTTTCGACAGTGTTTTAATTTATACATAATTACCTAAAAAATATTGGAGAATAGATAATGGAGCTATGGTTGAAACTACTATTCGGCAATCCTATTGGATTGATGTCAATGATTGTCGTTTTCATAACCTTTGTGATCATCAGTTATTTCTTATATATGCTTTATAATAAATCAAAACCTAAATCCTAACTTAGGTAATCATTGATAATTTACAACCACTACAGGAATCTAGGCGTATTCTTACTTCTGCAACAATATCTATCGAGCCTGTTTCACAGTTTATTTTATTACAGAGCCTTTCCAACTCATTTACAAAAAATGATTACCTTATTAAGTAAGCATCTTTACTTAATTTATTCCAATAAGGACACATTCTAATGATAGTAGAGAGAACTAAATTGGTTGCCGAGAGGAATGAAATTCGTTCAAAAATAATGGCTATGGGCCAGGACTCGGTTAATCTATTAAACCAGTTCAAGGAAGCATTGGTTCATCTTGATGTCGCACGCGCGGAAAATATTACAAATGGAGATGAACGTTTTAATCATCTTTATCAGAGCATCCATGATGAATGCTTAGTCATGATCGCGCGCCAACAACCAGTCGCATCCGACTTGAGGGAAGTTATATCTGATCTTCAGATTGCCATCGAACTTGAACGAATTGCAGATCACATTGCTTCAGCAGCCCGAATCGTACATACCTTATCGGTCGCTGCCATCCCACCAGTCTGGGATAAGATTATAAACATGGTCAGTCAAACTTCAGACATGATGAGTAATATGCTAGCCGCTTTCCATGATATGGATGGGGAAAAAGCAGAAGCAATCGCTACCAGCGATGATGATATAGACAGGATGGACCAACAAATTGTCACTGAAATAATCGATTACATGAAGTCAAACACAGAAGCTATCGAAAACGGCACCCACCTCATCTGGCTAGTGCATGATATAGAACGTATCGCGGACCGTGTCACTAATATCGGCGAACAAATTGTCTTTAACGCCTCGGGTAAAATAGCCGACTGGAATGTCTCTAAAGCTTAAGCTAACCAGTTAAATAGGGGGCAGATCACAATTTTTATGTCTCCCTCCTCTAGTTGCATCCACAAAACCGACATCTATCACCTGATGTTTTATAGTTTATAGTCCCTGTCCGCTTTAACTATCAGTAATAAACTCATACGAACAGGTATCAATCACCTGCCCTTCTTTACCAAAAGAACGCTCAGAAAAGAACACTTCTCCCTGTTTGTCTATTATTAACACTGTTGAACTACGTGTACCGTAGCCATCAAATTTTACAAACAGCGGCGAAAGACTACGTTCCCATTCAAGACTTACTCCCGTTGAAGGCAGTTCGCTATCGGCGGCTATAGTCTTATCAGCAAGTAGGTCAAATAGCTTTTCTGGTTCCGGTTTTTTACTTGCTTCGATGACTTTCTCTAACGCAAGCTTGCCCTTTGTCACTTTTGGCCAGGGACTATCCAGCATACCATTACTAATGCCGTACAAACCGGGCTTTAATGTCTGATATTCATCTTCAAGGCTGCTAAAAAACAATAATGATTGTTTATCTCCCACCAGAAAATTAAATTCATCGTATGCATTGCTTTGTAACATAACTTTTTGAATATAGTCTTCGGCGGATTCGTTGCCTTTCAGATAATCACTTACCAAAGAGCCTCTAGAAATCGCATCAGGTTTATTCTGTGATGGTTCACGATAATTGGTGACGGCAGCGATGCGACCATCTTTATTAACCCCCATCCATGTACCACCCTTGTGTAAATCCCTCCCAGCGAGCATTGAGGGGCAATCATGCCAAAATGATGCAGCTTCGGTAGGACGTTCGAAAAATTCATCCCGATTCGCTGCCAAAATAATCGGATATTCCGGGTGTTTGTTAAAACTAAATAAGAGTAAGCACATAGCACAGTGTTATAAAAAGGAGCTTTGTAAGAAGCGCATGGATGTCATTGAGCGACCCACTAATTAATTTTTTTACATCCCTAATTCAACAATCATCAATATTAAATTCGGCAGTAGCTAGCTTAATGCCATCATTACCAGAAAACTCATAGCTATATATCAAACCTAGCTTCATTCTTTCCATTACTTCATCATTGTTGCAAATACTCTTTTTTATAATCTTCTTCACTTTTTTATTAAATCGTTCATCATCAAATTCTTCAGATGAAAAAGTTGTATAGGTATATCTAGTCACCAACCTTGGGCCAGGTTCCACCGATATACTGTCTGCTCGGGTGTCCTCATCAACTTGTTTTGGCAACCCATCATTCAAATTAACAACTTCAAGCTCCAGATTTCTCATCGATGATTCTATTGTTTCTTCTTCGGGAATTTCGTGGTTGCCAACGTCTACTGAATGAGCAGCACTTGACATAAAATGGACGTTCACATAATAAGCAACCACACTGGTGATTATTATTAGTAGACTAAAGCTTAATATGGGGTGTTTAGTTATTTGCATTTTTTCTCACTATTTATTAATTAGGAGTTATCTAATTTTTCCATTCTATCGTACATTACAATACTGTTCGTTACCGCTACGTTTAAAGAATATTCATCCGGTAATATTTACCACAGACTGATATTGCTCCACGATCTGTGGTGACAAACCGCTAATTTCATTACCCACTAAATAGTCAATCCTATCAGGATCCTCAAGTTCAGTTAAAGCGATAGAGTCAAATCAGCCTATGCTTTTTTACGTCTCTTTGCTCATAGCATAAAAATGTCTGAGCACCAGTCTTCTTATATTCAGAATATTTTTAAGATTTTCTAGAGATACAAGCCTTGATCTAGATCAAGACAGACCCAGAACATTGTTCTATTATTTAATTAAAGAGATAAAGGCTAATGCTTATTTTGCTAACCAGATTATTTAGAACCTATTTTATTGCAGAGTAAAATTATGAATAAAAAAATTCTTGTTGCGGTACATTCTGGGCATACTGACACGCCAGCTATTCAACGCGCTCTTTCATTGGCTAGTGCTACTACCGATGTGGATATTATGCTCTATAGCGCTGTATATGATGAATACATTCCAAATCTAAATGTCGTTGCAGACCAAATACAAAAATTGCATCAAAAGATGCTCGATTCAGAAATAAAAAAACTTGAAGAAATCAAAAGTCATTTAGTACAAGCCGCTAAATCAGTAGAGATTGAGGCGCAATGGGAGCCTTCCGTAACTGATGGCATCACCAAAGCTGCAAAACAATTTAATGCCGACTTGATTATAGTTTCGAGTACTCGTCATACATCACTGACTCGATTATTTTTGTCTAACACCGATTGGGAAATATTGCGGCATGTCCATATGCCGATACTATTTGCTCACCAGCATGAGAATAAACCTTACAAGAAAGTAGTCATCGCTGTTGAATCTGCCTATAACAATGACCACACATTAAAATTAGAAGATCGAATGATAGCTATTGGCAGATCTATCTGCGAAACGTTTAATGGCGAATTACATTTAGCACATGCTCATCCTGCTCAACCTAGCATGACAAGCATGGATTACATGATACCAGCTGAATTAAATGAAAAATTGAAACAAGAACATGAGGGCGCCTTAAATCAACAAGCCTCCAGGCATAATATCAATGAACACAACACTCACTTTCTTGAAGATTATCCACGTATAGCAATTCCAAAACTTGCCAATGACATAGATGCCGATTTAGTTGTCATGGGACTGGTTTCTCGCAGTTTTATAGATCGGTTTTTAATCGGCTCTACGACCGAGTACCTTTTAGACCATTTGGAATGTGATGTTTTAACAGTTCACGCAAACTACATAGATGACGCTTTAAATTAAAGGGCCTGCCCCCTATTTTTCAAATAATTAAATTATTATCTTCAATTAAGTTAAAGCGTTCACAGACAAGCAACATATCGAAACTAAACCCGTCATTACGCTCATAGTATTGCTGATTATCACGCCGCCAAGCTTCAAGCGAATCATTCTCCCCTTCTGCTAAGGCAAAGGATTCATAGACATAACAAAACTTAGTAATCGCAATATCAATCGTCTCTATTTCCAAAGTCGGAGAGCCATTTCAATTCAAAACAATATCCTGTCTTTCCACAACAGGCATTGCTTCAATCCCAGAATCATAACCACGAAGCGCTCAGCAAGTAGCTGTCTTCTTAACCGATCGAACTAAAGTAAGTAACTGGTGACACAATGCTTCACTATCGCCAAAAGTAAATGATTCCACATTGGGATGAAACCAAAAGTAGGCGCTTTAGGCGATCTCGGGAACATATTTTCGAAGCCTGAGCCGACGACACTGGTATCGACCTCTTCGATATCATTTCATGACCCCTTTGATTTAATAATGTAATATTATTTACAAGTGCATTAATTTATAAGGACAACTATGAAACCTGTTTATACTAGACAATCTATTATGCCAATCGGCTTGATTAATCGTATCTGTCTTACGCTTCTCACTCTAATTACTTTATCCACTATTCCGACGATTGCTCATGCTGAAAACCTTGTCACAAGCATGAAGAACTATTTAGCCGCCTGGAATGAGCACGACGCTACTAAAGCAGCTAGCTTTCTGGATGAAGATGTTGTTCTTTTCGATGCATCTGTTGGCAAACCTGTAAATGGCCGAATTGAAGCAAAAAATAACGTCATTGAGGCATTTTTAAATGCAGTCCCTGATTTAAAATGGGAAGCCACCGGCGAGCCCGTGGTGAATAATAATACAGTAGCATTTGAATGGACGTTTTCTGGCACCAATACAGGTGACTGGTCTGATGGCTCTAAAGCAAGTAACAAAGCGTTTAGTATAAAGGGCATGTCCATATTTCGATTTAACGGCGACAAGATTATTTATCAAGGTGACTACTACGATGCGTTAGGCTTCTATACTCAACTTGGGATGATGTGACTTTAATAAATTAGACGGAAGCACACCCTTTTACGTAAGATTTTTACTTCCATCCAAATCTAGTCCATAGTGCCCGCAGCATAAAGCTAGCAGCTAATTAATCCATTCATGAGAACACAAGCAAAAGACCTTTTATCCTATCCAAGCTATTGGGCTGAATGCTACGGTATCGCGCCGTATTTGCCAATGTCGCGTGCAGAGATGGATCAATTGGGTTGGGATAGTTGTGACATCATCCTGGTTACTGGCGACGCCTATATCGATCACCCGAGTTTTGGTATGGCGGTGATGGGTCGTTTGCTTGAATCACAGGGTTTTCGTGTCGGTATTATTTCACAGCCCGATTGGCAAAATACCGATGATTTTATGCAGTTGGGTGAGCCAAATCTTTATTTTGGCGTTACCGCGGGGAATATGGATTCCTTGATTAACCGTTATACCGCTGACCTGCGTTTTCGTAGTAATGATGCTTACACGCCAGATGGCGAAGCTGCTAAGCGCCCGGATCGCTCCGTTATTGTTTATAGCCAACGTTGCAAAGAAGCTTATAAAGATACCCCTATTGTTATTGGCGGTATCGAAGCGAGTCTGCGGCGTATTGCGCATTATGACTACTGGACCGATAAGGTCAGAAAATCAGTATTGATTGATTCGGCAGCAGACATCTTACTGTTTGGAAATGCCGAACGCGCCATTGTTGAATTGACGCATAAAATGTCCCACGGTGTGAAGATCGAAGAACTTGTCAATATTCGTGGCACTGCCATTATTCGAGAACACATGCCGGAAGACTGGACCGAGATCGATTCCAGTCGGATTGATTGGCCAAGTATGTGGCCGAAAGAAGTTGATACGAATAAAAACCCCTATGATTACGATCATAGTCCAACAACGAATGAAAGCTGTGCTACAAAAAATGAAGCAGGTAAAAAGAAGGCCGAAAATAATGCTAGTGAAGTAAAAGAAATAAAAATAATTCCGATGCCTTTGGCTAGCAAACAAAAATTGGATAGTGATAAAACCTATATACGCCTACCTTCATTCGAAAAAGTCCGCAATGATTCTGCCTTGTATGCACACACTTCGCGCATATTACATCTGGAATCAAATCCGCATAATGCCCGACCTCTGGTACAACGGCATGGGTCGAAAGATGTTTTAATAAATTTACCGCCAATACCATTAACGACAGAAGAAATGGATGCGGTATTTGCATTTCCCTATCAACGTAAACCGCACCCAAAATATGGCGATGCAAAAATTCCCGCGTATGACATGATTCGTTTTTCAGTCAACATCATGCGTGGCTGTTTTGGTGGTTGTACCTTTTGTTCTATTACGGAACATGAAGGTCGTATTATTCAAAGTCGTTCACAAGAATCAGTATTGAAAGAGATCGAAGATATACGCGATAAAGTGCCTGGCTTCACCGGTACTATTTCTGATCTTGGTGGACCGACAGCAAATATGTATCACTTGAATTGCAAAGATGATGAGATTCAAGCAAGTTGCCGTCGACTCTCCTGCGTCTATCCTTCAGTTTGTAAAAACCTAAAAACGGATCACAGTGAAACAACATCCTTATATAGAAAGGCCCGCAAAATAAAAGGCATTAAACGCGTCATGGTCGCTTCCGGACTGCGTTACGATTTAGCAGTCAAAGATCCTGAATATGTAAAGGAACTGGTAACGCATCATGTTGGTGGCTACCTCAAGATCGCACCGGAACATAGCGAAGAGGGTGTATTAAACAAGATGATGAAGCCGGGCATGGGCAGCTACGATGAATTCAAACGCATGTTTGAAAAGTTTTCAAAAGAAGCCGGTAAAAAACAATACTTAATTCCCTATTTTATCGCCGCACATCCCGGTTCAGAAAATGAAGACATGCTGAATTTGGCGATGTGGTTGAAAAAGCATGATTTCAAACTCGATCAAGTACAAACCTTCTACCCTTCACCAATGGCATTGGCAACGGCCATGTATCATTCTGAAAAGAATCCTTTGAAAAAGGTACGGTATAAAAGTGAAAAGATGTTTGTGCCAAAAGAACTGGATCAGCGACGCTTACAAAAGGCTTTTCTTCGTTATCATGACCCGCAAAACTGGGACGTAATACGCACTGCTTTAAAAGCAATGAATAAATCTGAATTAATCGGTGATGGTGAAAACCAACTCATTCCTGCAGCAGAAAATAAGCGAACGAGCCATCATAAAGTGCGTTCCAAGACAGGAAGGCGTAAAAAGCCAACAAGAAGATAAACTGTTACCATTAACGGCCATAAGGTCAATAACTAGTCCTAACCGCCTATTACTTGATTTGACGGCTTATAAAGCACCATTTGACACCATTTATTGCTCGGGATCACCTAGTTCAGCTTATAAAGATGGTCTTTCTATGCGGGATGCTATATGGTGAAGTCATTAGTAATATTTTTGTAGCGGTACCCGGTAGTTCCTCGCAGTGTAAAACAGCAGCCCTCCCGTAGTAAATCCACAACAACTAGCATGCTAATACATTGTTTTTTTAATAAATTAAAGAGGTAACTCAAAATGGCTACAGGTACAGTAAAATGGTTTAACGATAGTAAAGGTTTTGGTTTTATATCACCTGCTGATGGCAGCGCTGATGTGTTTGTTCATCATAGCGCTATCAAAGCGGACGGATTCAAATCACTTGCTGAAGGTCAAAGTGTAAACTTTGATACCGAGCAAGGCGAGAAAGGTCCTAGTGCAATCAACGTGGTTGCATAATAGACCAAACCAGACAATATATTAGTCTGAAAGTCTTCAAAAAAGCCTCGCTAATTGCGGGGCTTTTTTATTCCTATCCCTTTATCCTTTCTAAGCGTTTATAATTAACAGAACAATGACTAATAGCTAGACCTGCTCCCTGTTATTACTGATTTAAAATGAGTGTATTAATATTACAAATCATCATCAAGCAATGGGATAAGAGCCAACGATCAGAAGCACATGTATTGGAAAGAGCAAACAGACCCGATAGGTGTTCAATAAAAATACCACCCGCTTTTTATATTTTCGACAAGCAATGTGTAATAGACCAGCATGGCGATGATTTACAAGGCGGTCGCGTAAAATACACTCAGACAGCAGCGGGCAATTTAAATCTTGATCGATTCCAAATAGATTTAAACACAAACGTACTTGAGTATTGTGACACATCGGAATCGGATGAAGAGACGAAAACAATCGGCTCACTTGAAAACAACTGGATACAATGCAGGTATAACTGGCGCTACAGCATCTTTGAAGATGAAATGTTTTATTGGTTATATGAAGATATAACGCTAAATGCAATTTCTATTGATTCGTTAAACACAAACGTATTCTTAAGTGGCGAGCCAGCGATTGGCTACGAAGATTTAAAATTAGTGGTTTAATATTCTGCCACATAAAAGGGCCTGTGCCCTTTTCATTATTCCCAAAGTAATGGGTCAACACAGTAGTAGGTTTTAAATTCATTATAGAGCTCTGGATGTTTGTTAGACATTTGTTGTGGTTTTTCAAAAAATGCTTCCGTTGCAACAGCAAAAAATTCAGCCGGGTTAGTCGCACCATAGTAATCCATTACCGCTTTATTATGTTCTTCACTGGCTTTAACCAAAGCTTTAAATTCTTTCGTTAGCACCTTTGCCCATAATTGGTAACTGTACCCCGTCAGCACCATGTGGACCAACTAGCCTGATTGTCTAAGAGATAGTTTTAGTTCATCGTTAACCCAAGAGGAAACGATGATGACAAGTAAAAGAAGTGTAGAACATACTGTGCGCGATATTCGTCGACGCACCCGTAAAAAATATTCAGCAGAAGAAAAAATTCGTATCGTACTTGAAGGCTTACGTGGCGAAGAAAGCATCGCTGAGCTATGTCGCAAGGAAGGACTAAACCCAAATGTTTACTACCGTTGGTCGAAAGACTTTCTGGAGGCAGGTAAGAAACGTTTATCAGGCGATATCGTACGTGAAGCGACCTCAGATGAAGTCAAAGAACTGCGTGCTGAAACATCTGCGCTGAAAGAAACCTTAGGCGAAGTAGTCATGGAGAATCGGCTGCTTAAAAAAAGCGTGCTCGGGGATGGGGAGGACGATATATGAGGTACTTAGCATCGGATAAAGTCGAGATTATTCAACTGGTACAGAACTCAGATCTGTCGGTTCGACAAACGCTGACTCGGCTGGACATTCATAAGTCCACTTTTTACAACTGGCTCAAACGTTATGAAGAGAATGGCGTTGATGGCTTGGAAGACAAGAAGCCGATTCCCCATGCGGTATGGAATAAAATCACCGAAGACCACTGTGAAGCCGTTATTGAGTTAGCCTTAGAGAAGCCTGATTTGTCTCCACGAGAGTTAGCCGTAAATTACACTGACAACAAGGCTTACTTCGTCTCAGAATCCACGGTGTACAGGCTGCTGAAAGAACAAGACTTAATTACCAGTCCGGCCTATATCCTGATGGAGGCCAGTGATAAGTTTCAACAGCCCACTACGCGCGTGAATGAGATGTGGCAAACGGATTTTACCTATTTCAAGATTATCGGTTGGGGTTGGTATTACTTATCCACGGTATTAGATGATTACTCACGTTACATTATTGCCTGGCGTTTATGTACGGGCATGAGTAGCCGTGATGTCTCTGATACGCTGGATGACGCCTTACGCTTTACGGGACTTGATACAGTAAAGGTAAATCATAAACCGCGTTTACTCAGTGACAATGGCCCGTGTTATATCTCCGGTGAATTAGCCGATTACCTTGAAGAAAACGGTATGACGCACACTCGAGGTCGACCTTATCATCCACAAACACAAGGCAAGATAGAGCGCTGGCATCGTTCAATGAAGAATCAGATATTACTTCACCACTATTATTTCCCCGGGGAACTGGAGGAACAGTTGCAGCGTTTTGTGAGTTATTACAACCATGAGCGTTATCATGAATCACTTGATAACCTGACACCGGCTGATGTCTTTTATGGGCGTGGCGAAGAAATACTAAGTCAACGAGAGCTAATCAAACAAAACACGTTAGCGATGAGACGACAAATGCATTACGATAAACAACAAGTGAAGCACATAACCTATTGATGAACTAATGTGTCTCTTAAATCAAACCGCTACCTGTCCAAAAGGTTTTGACGACGTACAACTACGCCTATTTATGGACAGATTGGTGGAGGTATGACCACAACTACTGGGACAGCTGGGAACATTAATTATACAGAGACAAGCTACACAATGCCTATTTATGGCGTTGTGGGTACTAGCACCAATAGTAAGACTGAATACACGAGAGCTATAGCGTTAGATATAGTTGAGGCTGGTAGCGTAAAAGAGTCTTTACCTAATAAAGTTTATGAAGGCCGTGCAAAAAGCATAGGCACATGCTCTGTCATTGTAGAAGTCTTTGATGAAATGTTAGAAGCTATGTTTACGGATTTTCCTGGTGAAAATGGCCGTAATAGAAAAATAGAGTCACAAAGTATTACCAACTGTTAATCAGAACTCAAAGTTAGTGGCACTTAATTGAGTGCTCCCATGCCCACGCATATACACCCTGAAAATATAATTTAAAAGGGACCTTACCCTTTAATTCTGTTCCCATGAATCAACGCCATTTAATAAATAAATTAAAGGGAAGCGTCTCCCCTTCAATTTAAAGCGGCCAGACAACTAAGATCATAGGAATACCGACTAACACCACAAGGATTTCCAAGGGTAAGCCCATGCGCCAGTAGTCACCAAAACTGTAGCCGCCGGGTCCCATGATGATCGTATTGTTCTTGTGTCCTATGGGCGGCAGAAATGCGCAGGAAGCTGCAACGGCAACAGCCATTAAAAAAGAATCAGGATTAACGTTCAGTTGCTGGGCGATGTCTACACTGATGGGAGCGGCAATCAAGGCAGTAGCAACATTATTCAATACATCCGACATTGTCATCGTAATCAGCATAATAACCGTTAACACTACGACCGGGGACATCCCTTGCGTCAATTCAACGATGGTGTGTGCAACCAGTGTCGTACCACCACTGGACTCCAGTGCCGTACTGATAGGAATCAGGCAGGCCAGCAACACAATCACAGGCCACTCTACGGAAGTATAAATCTGTGATAGGGGAATGATCTTAAGTAAAACATAAGCAACCACCACGCCCATTAAAGCCACGGGTAGATACAGCCAACCAACACTTGCGACAATAACAGCAAGTGCGAACAGACCCACTGCCATTATCGCCTTGTGTCGTTGGATGACTTGTAATCCGCGTTTAGCCAAAGACAGACAACCCAGCCACGTCACGACATCGGGCAACTGATCTTCTGGTCCGAGTAATAATAAAATATCACCAGCAGCAATCTTCAGCTTACGTACTCGATCGCGAAAACGATCTCCTTTTCGCGACACACCCAGTAAAGAGATGCCTTGTCGATACAATAGTCCTACATCCAGTGCTGAACGTCCTTCTATAAAAGCACCCTCCGGGACAACGACTTCAATTAAAGCAAGGTTCTCACTGAGTATACTGACGTCTTTGTCCGTTCCAATAAATTTTAAGCCTACCGCACCGACAAATTGTTCTATCGCATCAGGTCCGGCTTCTAGTACCAGGATATCGTTTTCTCTTAAAACAAAATTTCTTGCGGTACCCGGCAAACGTTTTCCATTCCGTACCAAGCCCAGTACATTGACATCGTTTTCTGTACTCAAATCATCTAAATCCCGCAGCTGCTTACCAATGAACTTGGAACTAGCCTGCATGATAGCTTCGGCAACATAGCCCTCCATATTCATGAGTTCTTTTGACGTATCATGTTTACTACGATCCAAGGGTATCAGTCGCCAACCGACGATAGCCACATACAAGATCCCGAGACCCGCAACCACAATGCCTACCGGGGTAAAATCAAACATACGATAAGGTTCCCCTAAGGCTTGTTCACGAAACGTGGCAATGACCACATTCGTTGGTGTACCAATCAACGTCACCATGCCACCCAGTATGGTGGCGAATGATAATGGCATTAGCGTCAAGGCCGGACTGCGTTTTGCCTTCCTTGCTGCCTGCATATCGACAGGCATGAGTAAAGCGAGTGTCGCCACATTATTCATCATGGCGGAAAGTGCCGCAGCAATAGTGGACATGAGTCCAATATGCGTACCCAGTTTGCGAGTACCATCTACTAGAAAACGGGATAACAATTCGATTGCGCCCGAGTTAGACAAACCACGACTGACAATAAGCACCAATGCGACGATGATGGTGGCAGGATGAGAAAAACCAGAGAAGACGTTATCATGCGGTATAACGCCTACTAAAAACGCAATAAACAATGCGGCTATGGCGACAATGTCATAGCGAATTTTTCCCCAGAGCAACAGGGAAAAAATAAAAACAAGCAGGCCGAACAGAAAAATTTGGTCAAACGTCATAAGATCATCTCAGATAGCACATCAATTAAATTAATTAACGGCTTCAGTTTAGCAGTGAAACTATTTGGATTAAAACAATCAGCTCGTTTCTGTCTGTTTACTATTATTTTTCTTATTTAACAGCCAACCAAAAAGTGCACCGGTCAAAAACATAAGTATTGAATAGGTTACCGCTGGGATCATCATCGTAGTGTTACCAATCAATGTTCCGGCCACAACCAGTGCCAAGGTCCCGTTCTGGATACCCACTTCAAAGCCAATCGCGGTAGATTGTTTGCCATTGAGTTTTGCCCAGTTGGCAAGCTGATAACCAAGCAATAACACCACTAGATTAAGGACTAAGGTAGCAGCGCCTGCTTGCGCGAAAAAACTTGCCATATTGGCAGAATTTTTCATCACGATTAAAGCAATAATCAAAAACAAGAAAAAGATAGAAAACCATTTAAGAACATTTTCTATCTTCTTAGCCACTACGGGAAAGCGAGATAAGGCCAACATGCCAAATGCAATGGGGATAACTGTGATCACTAGTAACTGGACTATAGTCTTGACGACAGGCAGCTCAAACTCTGTATTACTATCCATAAAGTAGAACATACTCAAAGAAGCGAGCAAAGGAATGCTAAAAGGAGTAATCAAACTAGTCAGCAACGTCAAACTAACAGAGAGAGAAACATCACCTTTAAACAAATAAGTAAACATATTAGATGTCGCACCACCTGGCGCTAATGCAATGATGATTAAACCGACGGCCAATTCAGCAGGCAAGCTGAATACAAGCGCAAGGACAAAGGCAACGATGGGGAGTAAAATTAATTGCCCCATTAACCCAACAACAATTGCTTTAGGATAATTAAAAATATTTTTAAAATCAGCAAGCCGCAAAGAAATCCCAATTCCAAACATAATTAGAAAAAGAGACAACGGAAGAATGACTTTAGTTAAAACATCAGCTTGCATACTGTTCCCCAATATAAAAACAAATAGTGTCAGAATGATTGATTTTAAATCACCTCGGCGTCTACCTTTGCAAATTCGTTAAAGGTTGAAACTTGTCAGAGGGCATTAAGGCTTGCTTCACGTATTCACCCTGCTGCCAATAAATCAGGTACGCCTTCTTATATTTCTTTGAAGCGATAATACGATATTTATCATTTTTAATATGTAAAGCGGCACAATTTTCTAAGGCAACAGCGACACCTCGCGTTGTTTTCATCATCGCTTTTAAGGCAGGCTGGCGATGTTTCTCAACATCATAATGCGGACACATCAACAGATCGGCATAGTCCAACCCGGTGACTTTTATTAAGGTCTTATTGGTTTCGTCTTTGAACTTACGCGAATCGCTATTACCCTGTCGAAACCAACAAATCGAACCCGCGCTCAAACCGCATAATACCGCACCACGTTTTCTGGCTTTATCTAAAGCTTTATCAACACCTAACTTGCGCCATAAGTTCATCATACGCAGCGTATTACCACCACCGACATAAATAATATCGCTTTGCGCAATAAGCATTTGAATTTTTCTGTTAGAAGGTCGGTTTCGATACAGCAACAACTCCTGCACAGAACAACCCAAGCTTTCTTCATACTGTTTATGGAATGCGTCACAATATTCCTCATTGTCTTCACTCGCAGTAGGAATAAATAACACCCTAGGTGATTTTCTTTTTACTTGTTGAACAATGCTTTGATCAATCGATAAGGTTTGTGGCTCACGATGTGCAGGCACCATTATCTTTCCACCACCAATGGCAATAATGTTTCTTTTCATAGTTTTTAGTGAATTAATTTAGACAGTCTTTATATCAAAATGATTATAGGGAAGCGTCCCCTTTATTATCTTCTTCAGGCAACCGTTTTAATAACAGCATCGTCATATCATCGACTTGAGATTTGCGTCCGGTGAAGGTCGTAATCGCTACCTGTAAATGTTTTATAATTTCTTCAGCCGATTTATCCTGATTTTCTTTTAACAAATCGATCACTCTTGCTAATCCAAAAGCTTCATCTTCATCATTCTTTCCTTCGTAACAACCATCAGAAAACATTGCGACGATATCACCCGGCGCAAGCGCTAATTTAATTGGCGGCTCCATATTTAAAGGGGTATCAATACCCAAAGGAATCGATTGAGCTTCTAGGTTTTCGACAGTGCCTTCATGTTTACGAATAACTAAGGTTGGGCCATGCCCAGCAGAAAAATACTTTGCGGTGTGCGTATTCATACATAAGACCAATGCCGTCAACGTAACAAATTGTCCAGAACGCAAATCATTTGATAACAACTGGTTCACACGTTGAATGATTTCTGAAATCTTTTGATGTTCTCCCAATATTGCCCGGAAGTAAGCGCGACTCGATACCGTTAACAGTGCCGGGCCAATACCATGCCCAGATACATCAGCCAACATAAAAATCGTCTGACCAGGATTTGGCGTAACTAAATCATAATAATCACCGCCCGCATGTTTGGCAGGCGTGCTAAAGGCGGCAACATCATATCCCTTTAATTCCGGCAAAGGTGAAGGCAACAAGTTTTTCTGGACTTCGCTCGCTAGATTCAATTCATCCTGCAACGCCATGTCTTCTACTGCGACATCCACATAAGAACGTAACTCAAGTGTAATAAAGTACATAACAATTGCCGCGATGAATAACATCAACGACATAAAGATATACAAAGTATTCGGATGCGGATTCAGTTCCTGAAAGTCACTAAAATACAACACTCTTATCGTCAATGCCAAATAACATACCGAACTAAGCAGTCCTGTGATTAATGTCAGGCTTGGTGTAAGTCGCAATGCCGATGCAGAAATAATTATTAATATAAAAGCATATACAGGAGATATTAAAATAGTAAATGGGTTGTCGGCTACATCCATAATTATCACCATCGCTACAACAGGTAATAGACCTTCCACTACTGACTCAAAATATCTTAAGAAACTCATAATCCGTTTCTTCTTTTTAATCGCATTACGAACAACAAGCAAAAAGATTGCCTCAAAACAGGCAAATATAAAAACGGTATAAAGTATAGAACGCCCAAGGCCAATTTTTGATTCAGGCGCAAAGAAAATAGTATAAAAACCAATCAGGGAGACAACAGCTAAAACTATCAACATGCCTTTTGCGCGCAAATGCTCGCTTTTAAGCCGAAGCAAATGAAAATCAGTAAATATGTATGTCATATGAAGAGTATATAGGATGGAAAAATGGGACGTTAACGTTCAAATATTTGTTAAGAAAACCGAGGTCAACCACCTATTATCACATTAAAGTCCTTTCAAGAACAATAACTTATATAGGATCGAGCCGGATGCGAACATAAATTGATTTTTACTATCGTTACAATAGAAATAATCAATTTTATTTATTCCCGCCACTAGCCTAAATTTACACCCAAGCAGTAAGGAAATAACAACATTACATTTTTAACTAACAATGAGAGGTAAGTATCATGAACTGGCAAACACCTGAATATAACGACATCCGTTTTGGTTTCGAAGTTACCATGTACATCAACAACAAGTAATTTCAAAAACGTTGTTTAAAAAAAATAAAAGGGCCGAGAGGCCCTTTTTTACTGAACTGTCTGTTAGAAACAATCTGATCTCACCCTACTTATTCTTGCCAATCAAAAAGACTCGGCGTTTTAACTGCTAAAGTAAATTGAGTTCAACAAGCCTTTTCATCACCGTATTATGATCAGCACCCTTGGCCAATTCATCTGTCACAACGTGAGCGGTTTGCTTATCTTTTTGACTAGCCGGCCAAAGCGGCTGAGTTGGTAGTTCTTCACCATCCCAACTGATTCCAGTTTTGTGCTGACGCTCACATAGGAACCAATCGGTTTCTTGCCCCTCATTGGTTCTCTCTGCCACAACAATTTGTCCCGTTCGATAAAGACAAGTTGGACAGACAATACTCTTTGCGTTTTCTCCACCGGCCATAACGCGATTGTATGCTCATAGGACTATGATGACTATCAATAGTGGTCTCTTAAAAATGTTCTTTGACCCCTTTAATTAATTCTTACTCCTAACATAGTCCACATGCTTTTTATCAGTTTCCTTAGAATCTTCTAGCCGTATAGTGTCAATTGTATTAATAATGTATTCAGCTTGTTCATCACTTAATACAGGTTCTGTATGTAACTTTATATAACTAATGAATTCATAACCCTAAGTCACATTATCTGGCATATCAGTTTGAAAATCCCTTTCAGGCGGACTACGTCCGTCCAATTTCATTCCCTATGAAATTGTCGTCAGAGCGTGGCGCCGCATCATCGAGGACACGGAGTTTAGGATAACTAAATGAGTAACCGCAGATGATGCAGTAACGAAGTTATGATGAAAAATAAACTGTCTGAATAAAAAAGCCGGTGACTCTCATCACCGGCTTTTATACTTCACTGTTTTTTACTAACTATTAACGTCCGTATGCGTCAACACCCGGCAAAGGTCGATGATACTTAACAACTTCTCTATATGTTTTAGTCGCAGCTGCAATACCTGCTTCAACGTCTACCGGTACGCCCGCTTCGTCACATGCCATCAAGAAAGCAATAGAAGCAGCCATAGCGTGTTGTGGTTGTATACCGCCAGTAGCACAGAGACGCCAGCCCAGATTAGGCGCACCTGGAATAGCGGCCGCTTCTACGGCGTGCTTTGAAAACATGATGTTAAGTACTTCCGTGATTTTTTTTATACCAAAACCTTCCGGTGCTTTAATTGCCGTCACTGCATTAGATCGAATATGTTCTTCTTTTGCAACCAGTTCTAAACCTGCAGCCAGTACGGCTGCACGATAAACTTCAGAACACTCTTTATGACGCTCGCATACGCGATCAATACCTTCAATGGCTATCGTATCTATAGCCACAGCGAATTGAGCATAATTTCCTGGCGTTTCAATATGTAAGCCCATACTGTCCATCGCATCAATCATTTTAGTCAGGTGTAAGTAATGTTGGCCTTTCTTAATACCTGCATCTGCAAGCGCTTTGTCGGCTTCATAAGCTTTCTCAACCGCTTTAGGACTGAGCGAAAGCATGCCGATACCGGGCGTACCCATCATGCCTTTTTGACTACAACCAATAAGCATATCGATGCCCATGTCAGTCATATTACAAGGCAGGCTGCCGATGGAAGAAACCCCGTCAATAACAAGCAGTGCCGGGTGGTTTAGTTCATCCAGCAAGGCTCGTATTTTCTTGGGGTCAATCGTTACGCCTGCGCCTGTTTCGTTTTGCGGCGCCATAACTAACTGGACCTTATGTTCTGTGTCTTTTTCCAGGGCTTCTCTACACTTGTCATAAGGCAGATCTTCACCAAGTTCACCTTTCAGACGCAGCACGTTTCTGCCAAGGTTTTCAACGCAGTTTCCCATTGCCGTACTGAAAGCACCAATTTCCATGGTGATGACGGCTGGCGTATCGGAATCGGCTTCGCCAGGGAAACGGCATGAACCTGCAGCCGCTTCAGTACCAGAGGTACCTGAGCCGGTGAAGAACAATGCCCTACCGCCTTCTTGCATACCGACCATTTTGGCGTACTCTGCGCGAACCGTTGTAAAAAATCTCGCAACGTCTGGACCACGCATACCGCGTGTCTGGGTTGATGAAAATTGATCCACCAGCTCAGAGCCAAAAGCAGGGCCCGGTGTCACGTTGATGATCTTGTTATGTGGAGACCAAACAGGCGCTTTATCATCAAGAAATTTGTTTTCATTTGGTCCAACTTGACCCGTTTCGATAAGACGCCTAAGTCCGGAAAGTGGAGAGATTAATTCATTCGTCATTTTTAAGTACCTTTAACTATTTATAAATTCGTTTCTGATAATTAGTAATCTGATTATCCAGTCCAGCCTAATCCCGCACTAATACAATTGATCGAAAGTAACAACGGCGCCAACCCTTCCAAGGGATCATCGCCTTCTTCCTTGCTTCTAAATTCCTTCACCAATTGCACTTGTTCCATGCCTGCCTGAAACAGGACGGGGGAACGGCGGCTGAGTTTACGGCTGAATTTTTTGAAGCGCTCACAGAGTTCTTCTTCTTCGGTGATCTTCAAGATCATTTCAACGGATAAGTTGTATTCTGCGACGACCATGCCGAACACGGTAGCGCGAAGTGTTTCGTTTTCGACAAGATTGGAATACGTCTCGGATATCTCTAGATCGACCATTGCCAGCGTCTTTTCAGCCTCATTCAGTATCAAGCGAAACAAGCGTGTATCGTTGAACATGCTCTTGAGTAACTGTTCGCCTTCGGCACCGCGTGCATCGATGAATGATTTTAATGCGGTACCGATACCGTACCAGCCGGGGACGAGGTGTCGGTTTTGTGTCCAGGCAAAGACCCACGGTATTGCGCGTAGATCGCTGAGTGACTTAGCGCCAAAACGTCGGGCGGGTCGCGAACCGATATTCATCTTGGCTAATTCTTCTACGGGGCTTGCGGCACTGTAGTAATCGATCAGGTCGTCTGTCTCTGCCAATTCGCGATATTTATTAAAGGCGAGTTCGGACAAGTTTTCCATCGCCACATCAAATTCGGGGTTGGGTTTTAACACGTCTTCGTTTAATGATTTCAAGGTATGTTCAAACACACTCGCGGCCAACAGTTCCATCTGGTATTGCGCAGTACCTTCATTGGCATACTTTGATGACACCACTTCACCCTGTTCGGTGATACGCATCTGTCCGTGAATCGAACCGGCGGGTTGTGCGGCGATGGCATGTCCGGTAGGCGCACCACCGCGACTAACGGATCCGCCTCTACCGTGAAAGAAGGAGATTGGAATACCTGCTTCCTCCCCTATTTTGGTTAGGTTGGCCTGTGCCTTGGTCAATTCCCAGTTCGCGGTGAAGTAACCACCGTCTTTATTGGAATCGGAATAACCGATCATGACTTCTTGGACACCGGTTTGATGTTTGATCGATTGTTTGATGATCGGAATCGTAAATAACTCGGTCATCATCTCCGGGCCGCGTTGCAGATCGTCGATGGTTTCAAATAGCGGCACGATAGGCAGGCGACTATAGGCTTCACCGTCTTTCTCTATAAACAAGCCAGCTAGTTTTGCCAACACGTAAATACCCAGGATATCGTTGACCGATTGCGTCATGGATAAGATGAAATGACCGAAGGCTTCACGATCGAGTTTGTCCATCATCTCGTTTGACATCTGGAACAGTCCGAGTGTTGACGCAGATGCTTCATCGAGATTTGAAAACTGCGGTTGTTTTTCTGTCAATGGTTTTGCAAGTTCTTCGTCCAGCCATTCACGCCACTCTTTACTATTTAGATCGGGCTCTGTGTCATGTCCGTGTATTGCTTTATAAATGGCTATAAGCGTATTGTTTGTCGTTGTCGAATTCTCGCGCAGATCGAGACGTACGCTGCGAAAGCGAAACGCTTCGGCTTCTTGTAATAATGGCATGACATACATGCGTGCGAGTTGTCGACAATCCGCTTGTCTTAATCCAAACATGAGTTGCTTGATATGCTTAATAAACTCATCCGCATCAATATAACGTATCGCGTTGTAATGTCCTTCTTCATCACTCTCTAAGGTGCCGCGCAATTTAATCAACATGCAGGTCAGGAATTGACGGAACACCTCGCCCGGATTTCTTTCCGAGATATGTTCCAGTTCATCGATGCCGTCTAGAATAGCAGCAAGGTCGTCTTCGAATTCTTTTGAGAGGATAATATTGTTACTCGAGACACTCAGGTGTTCGACTAAACTTTCCGTGCGTTCGATATAATGGCGCAATACCATTTCTCGATTCTTTAACAGGGTATCTTTAGTGATCTCATTGGTAACGAAAGGATTGCCATCGCGATCACCACCGATCCATGAACCAAACTGAAAGAAAGGTTGCAGTGAAAAATCAGTATCGGGATAGCTTTGCGCTAATGCCAATTTTAATTTTTCATGCGTCTCTGGTACACGTTCATACAAGGACTGTTCGAAGAAATGTAATCCCCACACCACCTCTTGCGGCACAGATGGTTTCTCCAGACGCAGTTCACCGGTTAGCCATAGCAAATCAATCTCGTTACGCAGCGCATCGATAAATTTCTCACGCTCACGCGTTGTCCAACGATCACCTTCCAGACGATAGAGTAAGACATAGATACGACGGTGTATCTCAAGTACGGTTACGCGTTTTGCTTCGGTAGGATGCGCCGTTAATGTCGGCCGTATATGTGCAACATCTAATAAGCGCTGAACTTCTTCTTTACTGATGCCCGATTTACTTGCCTGTCTGAAAACATTAGCAAAAGTACCCGGCATATTTTCCAGACCATATTCCTTCTCAGCCATACGACGACGACGCATACCGGTATTTTCTTCCGCTACATTGAGTAACTGAAACCAGATACCCCATGCCTGTAATATGCCCAGCAGTAATTTGTTATCGCCTGGCGGAATAGCTAACTCACCACGGACATAAGGAAGAATTTCTTTATGCCGTTGTTGAATTACCTGAATAAGTTGATCCGTTAAAAGACCAACGACTTCTTTGGCATAGTTAGCTGAAGCTTCGTCTATCGCTTTTTTGTTTAATTTCGCCTGATCTGGAGACATTTAAAATATTACCTGCTGATAAAATTAAGCAACACGGTCACCGGGTTCCTGTCCATCGAAAAATGCTTTCACATTTCCTAATGATCGCAAGCCCATAGCGACACGCGTTTCTGTTGTTGCGCTACCCAAATGAGGTAATAAAACCACATTTTCCATCGTTAGCAAGTCTTCCGTTACGGTTGGTTCTTTGGCAAACACATCCAGACCTGCACCGGCAATAACACCGTCTTTCAATGCCTGAACCAGTGCGGGTTCATCAACCACATCACCTCGCGCCGTATTGATCAGAAAGGCTGATTTTTTCATCATGCCCAGACGTTCTTTGTTAAGCAGGTTTGTATTGGATCCACCACCCGGGCAATGTAAGGTCACAAAGTCTGAATCTCTTAATACATCTTCAACCGTATCTAACTGTTTAGCACTGAATTTGTTAATCACTTCTGCTGAAGGTGGATACGGATCAAAAAAACTGACCTCCATACCAAAGCCAAAATGTGCTTTTTGTGCGACGGCTTGCGCAATACGACCGAAAACCAATAAAACCCAGTTTCTTGCCAGTTACTTTAGTCGCCAACATGTGGGTTGGACACCAACCATCCCATTCTTTATTTCGTACAAGACTTTCGCCTTCGCCCACGACGACGCGCAACCGACAACAATAAACCCATTGCAATATCTGCCGTACAATCGGTCAATACTTCTGGTGTGTTAGTAACAACAACACCGGCTTTTTTTGCAGCTTCGGTATCGATGTTATTATACCCAACACCAAAATTAGAAACGATCTTACACTTGCGATTTTCAACGCTGAAGATCTCATCATTAATCTGGAAATCAGACACGGTAGGACAGACTGCATCCGCAGTTTGCATAGCTTGTTTGAGTTCATCGACAGACATCTTGTGATCGTCTTCATTCAAGACGACATCAAATAATTCTTTTGCTTTGGCCTCAGCTTCAGCCGGCCATTTTCGGGTAAGGATAACTTTGGGTTTGCTCACAGGATTACTCCTATTATCTTTAATTTATAATTCGTTGTTAGGTGAGTGCGAAAGATGATATGCACTTATTAAAGTAAACATATCACCCTTCACTTTTACTTCTCACATTGCCTAGCCGAGTTTAGCTAAAACATCTCTTATAACAGAACCAAATGATGAAGGATTTGGAACAACAGTAACACCGCATTCCTGAAGTATTTCCACTTTTTCTGCAGCGCTTTCGCCTACAGCAGAAATAATCGCGCCGGCATGACCCATGCGGCGACCTTTTGGTGCGGTTAACCCGGCAACATAACCAATTATCAGGTTTCGACATGTTGTCTCTCGCCCACATTGCGGCATCGACTTCCTGCGGTCCACCAATCTCGCCGATAATGACTACCGCATCGAAGTCTCCGGGTCATCTTCTTCAAAGGCTGCGAGATGATCGCGGAATGAACTTCCGTTAATAGGATCACCGCCGATACCAATACTGGATGACACGCCAATGCCCACGTCTTTCATCTGTGAGGCTGCTTCGTATCCCAATGTCCCGGAGCGACCTACGATACCGACATTACCTTCGGAAGATAGATATGTCCCGGCATGATACCCATCATGCATTTTCCCTGGGCTGATAGAACCAGCGCAGTTAGGCCCGGTTAGCAACATCTTGTCTTCCGCTCGGTAGCGACGCATGTAGCGTTTAACACGGATCATGTCCTGCGAAGGGATACCATCGGTGATCGCAACGCAATAGCGAATACCCGCATCCGCCGCTTCCATAATACTGTCTGCTGCAAACGGTGGGGGCACGAAGATGATACTTGCGTCCGCACCTGTCGCTGCGACCGCGTCCTTCATGGTATTAAACACCGGCTCTATCCAGGTGTTTAGCTACCACCTTTGCCCGGTGTAACACCGCCGACGACATTGGTACCGTACTTGATCATGTCGGTCTGCATGGAAAGAACCAATCTGACCGGTAAAACCTTGTACTAAAACTTTTGTATTTTCATCTAAATGAATTGCCATGTTCGTTTCCTCCTCACTTACCAGTCGTTTCTTTCCAGATAGCAACAGCTTTATCTGCCGCTTCCTTCAAAGTATCAGCCATAATAATTGGCAGGCCACTATCAACAAGAATCTTGCGACCCTCTTCGACATTCGTGCCTGATAATCTAACGACCAGTGGGACTTTCAGATCAATTTGTTGAACGGCCTGAACCACGCCTTCGGCGATCCAGTCACAACGATTGATACCAGCAAAGATGTTAACCAGAATGCATTCAACCTTGTCATCTGACAGCACGAGATTAAACGCCTTGGTAGTACGTTCGGGTGATGCGCCACCACCAATATCGAGAAAGTTGGCAGGTTCGCCACCGGCATGCATGATCATATCCATGGTCGCCATCGCTAAACCGGCGCCATTGATAATACAACCGATGTTACCGTCGAGACCGACATAACTCAGGCCACGATCTGCTGCACGCATTTCACGCGCGTCTTCTTGTGACTTATCTCTGAGTTCGGCAATGTTGCTGTGACGAAACAAAGCATTGTCATCAAAACCCATCTTTGCATCGACGGCCACTATGTTGCCTTCTTTGGTAACAACTAATGGATTGATCTCAACCATGGTTGCATCGAGATCACGCATCGCACGGTAACAACCAAGAATGGTGGTCACGGCCTGATTGACCTGTGTTTTATCTAGCCCTAAAGCAAAGGCGATTTCACGCGCCTGAAACGGCTGCATACCGACTGCCGCTTCGACTGCTATTTTAACAATGGATTCAGGCTTGGTTACCGCGAGTTCTTCGATCTCCATGCCGCCTTCAGCTGAAGCAACAACGGTAACGCTTTCATTGGCACGGTCGAGGACGAAGGCCAGATAAATTTCACGTTCAATATTGCAACCTGCTTCTATATATAAGCGATGACAAATCTTGCCTTGTGGGCCGGTTTGATGCGTTATCAATTTTGCACCGAGCAATTCCTCGGCGGCCTTTGAAACTTCACCTTCTGTTTTACAGACTTTAATACCGCCTGCCTTACCACGTGCACCGGAATGAATTTGTGCCTTAACAACCCAGACTTCACCACCGATTTCTATGGCACGATAGGCTGCTTGTTCGGGACTGTAGGCAAGTCCGCCAGCAGCTATGGGGATACCATATTCTGCGAGTATTTCTTTAGACTGATATTCATGAATATCCATGATTACAACCTCCTAATAGTTTTAAATAAAATTCGTTGTGTTTAGTTGGCTGCGATCTGATCGGCTTGCGCAATCACATTGCGCGCCATACGCTCGGAAGCGATATCGATCATCTTGCCATCTAATTGTGCCGCGCCCTTACCGGCCTTAGCCGCTTCTTCAAGTGCTTCCAGTACACGACGTGCACGCGTCACTTCTGCGTCAGGTGGCGACATTACTTCATTTGCCAATTCAATTTGCGATGGGTGTATTGCCCATTTACCTTCATAACCCAGAGCAGCAACACGACGCGCTGCTTCTCTAAAGGCATCGGCATCACTAAAATCACCAAACGGTCCATCTATTGCGCGTAAACCATAAGCACGACAGGCGGTCAGCATTTGCACCTGTGCGGCATGCCATTGGTCAATCTCAACACCTTTACAAGCATAGTCCGGGTTTAAACCACCAATCACCGTAGTACGTGAACGAAGGCTTGCAGCATAATCTGCTACACCAAAGTGGAATGCTTCAAGTCGCGGGCTTGCCTGAGCAATGGTGAAAACATTTGCGCCACCAAGTGCGGTTTCAATCAGACATTCAAGGCCGATTTTTTTCTTCAAACCCATTGCGGTTTCGATTTGGGTGACCATCATATCAATGGCATAAACATCTTCTGCGGTACCGACTTTCGGAATCAGAATGGTATCCAGATTGTTGCCGGCTTGTTCGAGAATATCGACAACGTCGCGATACATATAATGTGTATCCAGACCGTTGATTCGAACTGACATGGTTTTGTTGCCCCAATCGATATCATTTAGACCTTCAATAATATTTTTTCGTGCTTGTTCCTTGTCGTCTGGAACAACAGCATCTTCACAATCGAGAAATATATAATCGGCGTCGCTCTTGGCGGCCTTTTCGAACATACCTGGATTGGATCCAGGTACGGCTAACTCACTACGTTGTAGACGCGCACGCGCCTGCTCATACTGTGTAAAACTCATACTATTTACCCTCCGTTTTACTAACAACAACGAATTGCATTAGCAAAAACTTATATAAACACCATCATTTAATTACAGAATTTCCAGTATCAAATACTGGAATTTTTTATAGGAAAAAAAGGCGGGCTAAACGCCCGCCATTAAAGCTTGCTTATTATTATTGTTGTATTCTTGGTTTAGCAGTTGAACGCAAGTATTCCTGCGCTGCTGCAACACCACTACCCAATTCAATCGGGTAGCCCAGATCTTTCATGGTCATTTCTGCACCATTGATCGGGGTTAAAACCATCAGCTCATTCATATCACCAAGGTGGCCTATACGAAATGCTTTACCGGCAATCTTGGTAAGACTGATTGAAAGCGCCAGGTTGTAATAGTTGTAGGCATGACGAACAACTTCATTGCCATCAAAGCCTTCTGGGACTTTAACAGCGGTAACAGTATCGGAATACCATTTGTCATCGTTCGCAATTGGTCGCATTCCCCAAGCGCTGACTGCAGCGCGAACTGCATTAGCCATACGATTATGACGTGCAAAGACATCATCCAGGCCTTCTTCGAATAGCATGTTCAGCGATTCGCGTAAGCCACGGAGTAAATTCATAGGCGGTGTGTAAGGGAAGTAACCGAGGTCATTCGTTTTGATTTGGTCATTCCAGTCAAAAAATGTCTTTGGCAAGGTTGAACCTTCGCGACACGCTAATGCTTTTTCACTGGCACAAACAATACCGAGACCCGTAGGCAACATAAAACCTTTTTGTGAACCAGAGACACAGATATCTACGCCCCATTCGTCCATACGAAAATCGATTGAACCAACAGAACTTACACCATCAACGAATAACAATGCTGGATGGTCGCAAGCGTCTAATGCCTTGCGTACACCGGCGATATCAGAAGCAACGCCGGTTGCTGTTTCGTTTTGAGTTGCGAAGACCGCTTTGATTTCGTGATTTTTATCAGCAGCCAGAACTTCTGCATACTTTTCGACAGGAACGCCGTCACCCCATTCTTCTTCTAAGTGCTGAACGTCCAGCCCCCAACGTTGGCAAAGGTCGACCCAAAGGAATGAGAAGTGGCCAAAACTGGACATTAATACCTTATCACCGGCATTCAATGTATTTGATACTGCTGATTCCCAACCACCGGTACCCGATGCGGGGAAAATAAAGACACGACCATTTTTGGTCTTGAAGACTTTTTTCATGTCTTCATATAGTGGTTTGGTGAATCCAGGCAAGTCCATGGCGCGCATGTCTTCCTGCTCATGGTTCATTGCATTCTGAATACGGCGCGGCACCGTTGTTGGGCCAGGGATAAATAAAAAATTACGTCCAGGCATGCTATACCCTCCAAAGTTATGAAAAAAATGTCTTTTACAAATAAAAAAGGGATCTCCGCTTTTTTATTTTAAATTCTCTAGTTTCAGGAGCTTTCGCTAAGACATCTCTTCAGCGGTGAGCGCTTGTACCAATTCTTATTATTTTATTATTTTTAACGCAATGAGCAACGAGTGCTGGATTGCGGCGATTGGTAGCAAGCGATGCAGTCTAACTAATAAACAAGGGTCAAATCAATGTTTTGAGGGATTTTAATGTTTTCGTCAAATTTTAGTCACGCTCGAGCAGAACGTTATGAGGCCTGATCCAGATCATTTATCAAGTCAATGGCGCCTTCAAGGCCAACTGAAAGGCGAATTAAACTCGGTTTGATACCAGCTTTAGCAGCCTGTTCATCAGTCAGTCTATGGTGCGTCGTCGTACGCGGATGTGTAATCGTACTCTTGGTATCACCCAAATTAGCGGTAATAGAGAGCAGCTTGATCGAGTCGATAAAATTCCAGGCTGCCTCTTGCCCGCCCTTCACTTCAAAACTGACAATCCCGCCTGCGCCCGATTGCTGCTGTTTTGCCAGCGCATATTGAGGATGCGACTCAAGCCCTGGATAATATACTTTCTCGACAAATTTCTGACTTTCCAACCACTCAGCGATCTTCTGCGCATTTTGGCAATGTGCCCGCATTCTTATCGATAATGTCTCCAATCCTTTCAGAAACACCCAAGCGTTGAATGGACTCATGGTCACACCACCAGTACGCAAGATGGGAAATATATGCTCTTTAAGTAAAGAGTCACTACCCACGATAGCCCCTCCTACACAACGACCTTGGCCATCAAGATATTTTGTTGCTGAGTGAATAACGATATCTGCACCGAGTTTTAGTGGTAATTGTAAAACAGGTGTACAAAAACAATTGTCGACAATCAGGAGCTTTTCATCATTGTGAGCAATTTCGGCCAATTTTGTAATATCGGCAATTTCAGTGAGTGGATTAGAGGGTGTTTCCAAAAAAAGTAGCTTTGTTTCCGGTTTTATCGCATTTTTCCATGCTTCATAGTCGGTCAAATCGACAAAAGTGGTCGTTATTCCATATCGCGGCAATATGTTTGATAACAGATTAACTGTTGTACCAAAAATACTGCGTGATGAAACAATATGATCACCCGCCTTCAGCAAGCCTAAAAATGTAGATAATATTGCGCTCATGCCCGATGAAGTGGCTATACAACTTTCACCACATTCGAGCGCAGCCAGTCTCTGTTCAAATGTGCGCACGGTGGGATTGGTAAACCGCGAGTAGATATTTCCCGGGCTATCACCCGCAAAGCGAGCGGCAGCCTCAGCTGCATTGGCAAACACATAGCTCGAACTGGCAAATATCAATTCACTATGTTCACCTTCATGGCTCCGGACCTGTCCAGCACGGACAGCAAGCGTTTCAGCGCTGAGTTGTTTTGTATCGTCTGTCATATTGGCATCCTCAATAGTAATAATTAGAGCTTTGCAGAGTCAGCCTGGAATAAGTATTACTGAAGTGAACGTGGGGTAGTGAAGCCGTCGCTTCGGACTCCTCGGCTCTAGCTCCTGCTTCGCCCTACCTCCTGCATCCATGCAGTCGTGTCCTCGCGACATAAAAAAAACCCGCGTTCAGCTTCAGCTAAAGCAGGTTGTCTCTTTAGCGGTATTTTTATTGCGCCCGCAAGCTGATTTCAAATCGGCGCATGTATAGAAAATAGTGAATTTCTCTTCCCATGTCAAATACTTAAAGTCTCTTTCTACCAGTAAGTATAGCGGTTAAAATAAGGTCTATTATATAGAGATGTTAAATAATATTATTTTTACAGGGAGAAAGTATTTTGGCCGCATCTAAAAAAGCCCCTAGTGGTGGCAAAAAGATTTCAATTAAGAATGGTAGGTTAAATGTACCGGATACTCCTGTTATTCCTTATATAGAAGGCGATGGTATTGGGCCCGATGTCTGGCAAGCCTCACAACGTGTATTGGACGCTGCTGTAAAAAAAACCTATGGCGGTAAAAAAGAAATTAAATGGCTTGAGGTTTATGCTGGCGAAAAGGCGAATAAACTAACCGGTAGCTGGCTGCCTGATGAAACCATCGATACTTGTCGCGAGTTCCTGGTTGCCATTAAAGGCCCCTTAACAACACCGATAGGTGGTGGCATTAGCTCCTTAAATGTCGCACTGAGACAAATCCTGGATCTGTATGTGTGTCTACGTCCGGTACGTTGGTATAAAGGTGTCCCCTCCCCAGTCAGACATCCCGAACTAATCGATATGGTGATCTTCCGCGAGAATACAGAAGATATCTACACCGGGATTGAGTTTGAGCAAGGCAGTGAAGAGAATAAAAAGTTTCTCGATATGTTTAAAGAAGCTTTTCCTAATTATTATCAAAAGATTCGATTCCCGAACACCTGCGGTATTGGCATAAAACCAATATCACAAGAAGGCACCGCACGTCTGGTCCGTGCAGCTATTAAATACGCGCTAGCAAACAAACGTAAAAGCGTTACCTTTGTGCATAAAGGTAACATCATGAAATTTACCGAAGGCGCGTTTCGAAACTGGGGTTATGAACTGGCGGAAACCGAATTTGCGAATGAAACCTATAGTTGGGATATTTGGGAACGTACCCGTGCTGTAAAAGGTATGCAGGCCGCACAAGATGAAATGGCTCAGGCTGAAAAAGATGGCAAGGTTTTGATCAAAGATGCGATAGCCGATATTACCTTGCAACAAGTATTAACTCGCCCTGAAGATTTTGAAGTTATCGCAACCATGAATCTAAATGGCGATTATTTATCAGATGCATTGGCGGCTCAGGTAGGTGGGATTGGTATCGCACCGGGTGGCAATATTAATTACGACACTGGCCATGCAATTTTTGAAGCAACTCACGGCACCGCACCAAAGTATGCTGGTCAGGATAAAGTAAATCCGGGATCACTTTTATTGTCTGGTGAGATGATGCTGCGTTACCTTGGTTGGACTGAAGCAGCAGATCGAGTGATCGAAGCAATGGATAAGACCATTGCCAATAAAACGGTTACCTATGACTTTGCCCGTCTGATGGACCGTGCAACAGAGGTTAAATGTAGCGAATTTGCAGACGCATTAATCTCAAACCTGTGATGTGTTGAAACTTAGATAAAGACCATGTCAGATAAAGAGCTGATTGCAGAATGCTCGCAGATTATCTACGACGGCTTTATTCGTTATAACAATCACTTTCATCGCATGACAAGACGTGCTCGCACACGTTTTGAACAGCGCGATTGGAAAGGACACCAACAGGATATCGTCGACCGTGTTGACCTCTATGAAAAATCAATTCGACGCATCGCGCTTGCACTTCGCAAAACACTCGATGAACGCGTTACTGATAAAGAACTCTGGCACAAAGTAAGAAGCTACTTTGGCGAACGCCTGGATCAGGTGCCTGATAATGATTTTATTAAAACCTTCTTTAACTCAACCACTCGACGCATATTTGATACGGAAGGCGTTGATCAAGGAATAGAGTTCACTTCTTCCAGTCCATCAGATGATCTGCATCTGATAATGTCACTCAACATCAGGCGTTACCCTTACTGGGTTTCCCTGCAACGCATCTTCGAAACTATTCTTGATGACTTTTCTTTTCGAATTCCCTATGACGATATCAGTCGTAATGCCAAACGCATTGAGAAGATAATAAGCACCGACACTAAATTAAAGTTTAGTAAAAATGTCGAGTACATTAGGTTTGAATTTATCGATTCATTTTTTTATCAAGCAGCGCGCGCTTATTTAGTTGGTAAATTAATACTCAGTGAAGGCGAAACGCCTATTGTTATCGCTTTTAAAAATGAAGACAGTGGCATCATGGTTGATGCTGTTTTTCTTAGTGAGAAAGAAATTAGTTTAATCTTTGGCTATACACGCTCATATTACTTTGCTGACCCTAACTCTGTAATAGGTGCCGTTCATTTTCTTAAATCAATACTTCCTAAAAAACCAATTGATGAGTTATACACAGTACTTGGCCGTTTACGACAGGGGAAGACTGAACGTCACAGGACATTTACCACACACTTAAGTAACACCAGAGATAAATTTGTACATGCGGAAGGTGATACTGGACTTGTCATGATTGTATTTACATTACCATCGTACAATCTGGTTTTTAAAATTATTCGCGACAAGTTTGGTTACCCAAAAACTGTTTCACGTGATGAGGTTATTGGTAAATACAAACTTGTATCAAAGCATGATAGAGCTGGCAGATTGATTGACACACAAGAGTTTCTAAATCTTAAATTTCCTATTAATCGATTCTCTAGAGATCTCCTGGTTGAGTTGCTCGAAGGCGCCTCAGAAAGCGTACGCATGGAAGGCAAGAACCTGCTCTTGAAAAGAGTCTATACAGAACGGCGTGTACGACCATTAAACCTCTACATCAATGAAGTTGCAGAAGAAGAAGCTATCGCCGCAGTAGTTGATTACGGCCAAACGATTAAAGACCTGGCGCAAACGAATATTTTCACTGGTGATCTGCTTTTAAAAAATTTTGGCGTTACACAACATAAACGCGTTATTTTCTACGATTATGATGAGGTGTCATTGGTAACTGAATGTAACTTTCGTGAGATACCTGAAGCTAGTGACTTTGATGATGAGATGCTGGCAGACACCTGGTACTACGTTGGCGCAAACGATATATTTCCTGAAGAGTTTATTAAATTTTTATCCATGAATGAAAAGCTTAAAATAGAATTCATGAATCATCATCAGGATTTATTAACCGCTCAATACTGGCGTAAGGTAAAACAGCATCATATTAGTGGAGAGGTTTCATTAGTTGTTCCCTACACCTCTACTACCGCAACACTTAAGGAAAAATAGACTAGTGCCTTATTCTTCTATTTTTATACCATGCTTTTCAATAACTGATTTAAGGAATTTATTTCGAACATAAACTTCATCGCACTCTGAGAACACACGATTTATATAAACAGAAATAACAAACATTATAAATGCGTATATAAGAACAATCCCGCCGAGAAACGAATGATATTTATCCCCTTGTGCTACTAGCATCAAGCATTGAGGTATTATCGCTGGCACTGAAAAACTCAAATAAACTGTTTTACTTGCGGAATAAGTAATGATCGAACCCGCAATTAAAGTTGCAATGAATAATAAGAGGATCCCATGATGCAGAATATTCTCGAGCAAAGGAAGTGCTCCCTCAGGTATGAATATAAAACCCGTAAGCCCCCACATTGTCCCTGATATTGCTGAGGTAATTAAAAAAACCATCATCCAAACATCGATGTTTTTCTCGTGGTCACTATTATTAAATTTCCAGGTAACAAAAAACCGTGCTGATGTAAATATCGTAAAAATGATGAACCAAGTATTTAAAACCGTGTCAGGAGTAATACCTTTAAATAACCAAAAAGCCATAACAGCACCGAAATATGTTGCTGTATAGGAAAAATAAGACTGATCGTAAAGTCGCTGTATTTGATTCTTATTTATTATCATAATGGTCAATTAATATAACTTTCTATTAATAGAGTATTTTGTCTTTTACCCTAGGTTTAAGACATCTTGCATATCAAACAGACCATTGTCTTTTTCAACCAACCATTTTGCTGCCCTTACTGCACCATTAGCAAAGGTCTTTCTTGATGATGCCTTATGCGTTATCTCAACGCGCTCGCCTTCCGTTGCAAACATAACGGTATGATCACCAACAATGTCTCCCGCTCGTATTGTTTCAAAGCCGATTGTATTTTTGTCTCTTTCACCGGTAATACCTTCACGGCCATAAACGGCACATTCTTTTAGATTACGTCCTAAAGTATTCGCGACAACTTCTCCCATACGTATCGCAGTCCCTGACGGGGCATCTTTTTTATGTCGGTGATGCGCCTCAATTATTTCAATATCCGAATCTTCGCCGATAACTTGCGCCGCCATCTCCAGAAGTTTCAAACAAAGGTTAACGCCGATACTCATATTTGGTGCAAACACAATGGCAATTTTGTCTGAAGCAGATTTAATCTGTTCATGATCGGCTTTACTAAGCCCTGTTGTGCCTATCACCATCTTACATTTAGCAGAGACGCACTTTTTAATATTCGCTGTAACTGAAGCAGCAAAAGTAAAATCAATAATTACATCAACTTGATCAGCAATGCTTGAGATATCGTCGGTAATTAGTACACCTATTTTACCAATGCCAGCAACTTCACCAGCATCGATTCCGATCATAGATGATTCACTGTACTCAATTGCAGCGGTGACCTCGACCCCATCAGTGTCTTTGCAGACCTCCATTATAGTCTTACCCATTCTTCCAGCTGCACCACACACACCAATTCTTACCGACATAGCTACTGCGCCTATATAGATTCTGTTATTGAGGATTATACATTGATTACAAAAACTGATTTAACATTCTGAAAATTTTATGCCGTCACTAGTCACACATAATGACAACTGCATTTTAAACTGTAGGAGGTATTGTCATTTGCATTGATTCTCTTTCCATCCAGCTAGCATACCAGCAGTCTAGTTTTGGATGCACCTTATGCCAATCTTCTTCGGGTAGTCGAAAATCAAGATAAGCAAGGGCACATGCTACCCCTATTTGTCCAATCGTGACCGGACCAATAAGTCGTGTCATTTCTGAGTCTAAAGAGAGCAATGCCCGTCTTATCACATTTAATTGTCGAGCCCGCATATCGCTATATTGCTCAGATTCCGGGCGTAAACTGTCCAAACGTATCATCACAGCAGCATCGAGAATACCATCGGCAAGCGCTTGTAGACGCAAGGCATTCCAGCGTGATTCTCCAGCAGCAGGAAAAAGAACTACCTCCTTATTCAGACTGTCCAGATATTCACAAATCACAGGCGAATCAAACAATATTTGATTATCGGCGATCATCAGCGCGGGTACTTTTCCAAGTGGGTTAGCATTTGCTAATTCAGGTGGATTTTCCCAAGGATTTGATACTATTAACTCAATCTTATCTTCGAGACCCAACTCTATAGCAGCAATTCGTACTTTACGGACATAGGGCGATGTTGGAGAAAAATATAGCTTCATTGCTTATCATTTTCCTTTATTTATTAAATCAAGACTACAACAATACAGATTGTTGTATGTTCATTCAATAATTTATAGATGGTCATATATGACCTTTCTTTCTTACCTAAAGTGGAGGTAATTTTCTGTCTCTGTAGTTGAACTTGTAACATGCGAACCAGAAATTAATGAATTAATCTACCGGTCTGTCAAAAGATGGTGACACGATTCTGCAACGAAAAGATGATATAAAGGATCTTATGGCAAGACTTAGAGAGTTTGATTACGACAAAACCTTGGTAAGTGCGGGGAAGCAATTCTGGGCTAATGGTTATCAAGCGACATCCATCAAGGACATTGCTTCCGTTACTGGTGTAAAACCCGGTAGCTTATACAAGGCATTTGGTGATAAAAAAGGATTGTTTCTAAAATGCGTTAAGCATTATATGGAACATACTTCTTATTATGCGATCCTCATTGAAAATCCTGATGCTCCATTTAAAGCAAGTCTGCGTAAAATTTTCAACCTGATGGTAGACAGTTGTGACGAATCTGTCCGGAATAGTGGTTGTTTAGTAACAAACTCTGCTTACGAAATGGCCTCTGTCGATGAAGAGATCTTTGGTGAAATGAATAAGCACCTCTCCCAAATGAAGCAAGCCGTCCTCAGTCGTATCCGTTCAGCACAAGCGTCAGGAGAAATCGATAAAGAAAAGGATGCCGATTCCTTAGCCGCCTACATCATGACGCTAATACAAGGTTTGTTAGTCTCATCTAGAGTGACCAAAGATCAATCAGAAATGCGAAAAGCGATTGAGATGGGTTTAAGCTTATTAGACTAATATTGTTTTAAAATTATTAGCTGACATCCTGAATAGGTGTCCTGCTTTAAACTGTCCCAATTAACTTGTCATTGAATCAAAAAACTTTTTAACACCGTCCACCCAGGAACTGGCCTGCGGACTATGTTTATTACCACCACTATCCATTGTCGCTTCAAATTCTTTTAATATTTCTTTTTGTTTGCTGGTTAACTTAACGGGTGTTTCAATAATAATCCGGCAAAGTAAATCACCTGTTGATGAGCTTCTTACCGAACGAACACCTTTTGATTTAAGACGAAACATTTTTCCGCTTTGTGATTCAGCAGGAATTTTCAATTTAACTTTTCCATTTAAGGTCGGCACTTCAAGTTCGCCACCCAACGCCGCAGTGGTAAAACTGATAGGCACATCACAATAAAGATCCGTAGTATCACGCTCAAAGATAGGATGAGCCTTAACAGAGATATGTACATATAGATCACCAGCCGGACCACTGTTTTCTCCAGCCTCACCTTCACCAGAAAGACGAATCCGGTCACCATTATCGACACCTTCCGGCACCTTGACTGAGATGGTTTTACTATCCCTGACACGACCCTCGCCTCGACAAGGTCCACATGGATCACTAATTATCTTTCCTTGACCACGACACTGCGGACAGGCTTGTTGAACAGAAAAAAAGCCTTGTTGCATTCTAACCTGTCCATGGCCGGCACAGGTTGGGCAGCTTACCGGGGAGCTTCCTTTTTTTGCACCGGAACCTTTACAGCTCTCACAGACCACCATTTTCGGAACACGAATTTTTACTGTCGTTCCAGCAACGGCATCTTCCAAAGACAGTTCAAGGTTATAACGTAAATCCGCACCGCGATAGACACGGTTACCACCACGTCCACCAGCCGCCACCGCCAAAAATATCACCAAAGACACTATCGAAGATGTCACCAAACCCGGCACCGCCAGCACCGCCACCAGCACTGGTTTCTACACCGGCATGACCAAATTGATCATAAGCAGCGCGTTTTTGCGGATCAGATAAAATGTCATGTGCTTCTTTTGCTTCTTTAAACTTTTCCTCGGCCTTGTCATCGCCTTCATTACGATCAGGGTGGTGTTTCATTGCCAAACGACGATAGGCTTTTTTTAATTCAGCCTCATCAGCATTTTTGGAAACGCCTAATACTTCGTAATAATCTCGTTTATCTGCCATGCCTATAACTCTTTTATATTTTTATTTTATGTACATTTTGCATAACGCTAATACGCAAATAAGCCCGGAGAGGATAACTCTTCTCCAGGCTGTTTTATTGTAATTATGCTGCTTTAATAAAAGCTTCTATGCGATTATTTTTTCTCGTCTTCAACTTCTTCAAACTCAGCATCGACAACATTATCATCTGCTGGCTCACTAGCCGCAGCCTCAGGATTAGCACCTGCATCGCCACCTTCTGCAGATTGCTGTTCTGCATAAGCACGTTCTGCAAGTTTTCCTGCAACTTCCGTTAACTTGGTTGTCTTTTCTGTAATCGCTTCCTTGTCCTCACCTTTCAAGGCCTCTTCAAGATCCGCTATGGCAGCTTCAATCTCAGTCTTTTCTTGCTCTTCGACCTTGTCACCAAGATCTTCAATTGATTTCTTAGTTGCATGGATCATGTTTTCTGCCATGTTTCTAGTTTCAACCAATTCTTTTGCAAGTCGATCTTCTTCTGCGTGCGCTTCAGCATCTTTAACCATGTTGTCGATTTCTTCATCAGAAAGACCACTAGATGCCTTGATCACAATAGACTGTTCTTTACCTGTCGCCTTATCTTTTGCAGAGACATTCAAGATACCATTTGCATCAATATCAAAGTTAACTTCAATTTGCGGAACGCCTCTTGGTGCTGGTGGGATATCACTTAGGTCAAAACGACCCAATGATTTATTGCCCGCAGCCATCTCACGTTCACCCTGCATTACATGCACGGTAACAGCGATTTGGTTATTTTCAGCCGTGGAAAAAACCTGATTCGCTTTAGTTGGTATCGTTGTATTCTTATCAATCAACTTAGTCATGATGCCGCCCATTGTCTCAATACCTAAAGACAACGGTGTCACGTCTAATAAGAGTACGTCTTTAACATCACCACCTAAAACACCGGCTTGAATAGCCGCACCAACAGCTACCGCTTCATCTGGGTTTACATCCTTACGCGGTTCTTTCTCAAAAAACGCTTGAACCTTTTCTTGTACCATTGGCATACGGGTTTGACCACCAACCAAAATAACATCAGTAATATCAGATTTTGATAGGCCGGCATCATCGAGAGCTACTTTACAAGGCGCAATGGTACGTTCAACTAGTTCGCCTACCAATGATTCCAACTTGGCTCGCGTCATCTTCAAATTAAGATGCTTAGGACCACTAGAATCGGCAGTGATATATGGTAAATTAATATCCGTTTGCTGACTGGACGATAATTCTATCTTCGCTTTTTCAGCGGCTTCTTTAAGACGTTGCAGCGCTAGTGGATCGTTATGTAGATCAACGCCCTGCTCTTTCTTGAATTCCTCACAAAGGAAATCAATGATTCGAAAATCGAAATCTTCACCACCAAGGAAAGTGTCACCATTAGTTGAAAGCACTTCAAACTGATGTTCTCCATCTATCTCGGCAATTTCAATAATAGATACGTCAAACGTACCGCCACCCAAATCGTAGACTGCAATCTTGGCGTCGCCACGCTTTTTATCCATACCGTAGGCTAATGCTGCAGCAGTTGGTTCATTGATAATACGTTTAACATCAAGACCCGCAATTCGTCCTGCATCTTTGGTAGCTTGACGTTGTGAATCATTAAAATACGCAGGTACCGTTATGACGGCTTCCGTAACATCTTCGCCTAGATAGTCTTCTGCGGTTTTCTTCATCTTCATCAAGACGCGCGCAGAGACTTCAGGTGGCGCCATCTTTTTACCGTTGATTTCAACCCAGGCATCGCCGTTATCTGCCTTAACAATTTTGTAAGGTACGAGCTTGATATCTTTTTGAACCGTATCTTCATCAAAACGGCGACCGATGAGTCGCTTAACCGCATACAGTGTATTATCTGGGTTAGTTACAGATTGACGTTTTGCTGATTGGCCAACGAGCACTTCATCACCATCAGCGTAAGCAACGATTGATGGTGTGGTCCTCGCACCTTCGCTATTTTCTATGACCTTTGCTTCGCCACCCTCGAGAACTGCCACACATGAGTTGGTGGTACCGAGATCAATTCCAATTATCTTTGCCATTTGTCTTCTCCAAAATACTTAACTTGCTGATTCGTTGTGTTTAATTAAAATAATGTTGTTTGAATAAATGTGGACAGTTGCCTTCTATTTCAAGCCTTTAATACTAAAAACTTATGAAATAACCCTATTATTTAGCAACAACGACCATTGCTGGTCTCACAAGACGTCCATTCAACTCATATCCCTTCTGCATGACCGTCACCACAGTGCCTGATTCAGCACCTTCTATTGCTTGCATTGAAACCGCTTCATGTTGTTCTGGATTGAATTTTTCACCCTGTGGATCAACGGCTTTCACATTGAATTTATCCATAGCTGTATTAAACATCTTTATGGTCAAATCCATGCCTTCACGCAAATCGTCTATATTCTCAGCACTTTCAGCAGCAGAGATACCCAATTCCAGACTATCCATAATAGGCAACAATTCGTTTACGAATTTTTCCAAAGCATATTTATGCGCATTTTCGACATCTCGTGACGTTCGCTTACGCAGATTATCCATTTCAGCCTGAGCCCTGAGCGCGAGGTCTTTATTCGCCTGAGAGCGTTCTTTTTCTTTTTCAAGCTGATTTTGCAAAGATTCGATATCGCTAATCGCTTCCTCTGCTGGTTCTAACTCACCCTCAATTTCTAAAGCTTCGCTAGCCTCGTTTAACAATTCTTCTGACGTTTCAGTTTCTTGCTCTACAACGTCATGTGTTTTATCTTGACCTGTCATTTCTAACCTCTTTTTAGACAATACAATCCCCGCGTCCATACGAACGCTCTTTTCAATAAGTGGGGATTAATTTTTCGAGTTCAAGGCAACACCAAGCATTTTTGCCGTAATATCTACAATTGGAATCACTCGCTCATAATGCATACGCGTGGGTCCGATTACGCCTAAAACGCCCAGTATTTCACCATCGACTTCATAAGGAGACGTGACAACACTACAGTTGTCTAGTACGTCATAACCTGATTCTTCACCAATAAAAATCTGCATGCCATCTGCATTAATTGCCTGCTCAAGTAGATGCAAAATATCTCGCTTTTGATTAAATGTTTCAAATAACTTCTTTAATTTTTCTACATCGGAAAGTTCAGCCAAATCCATTAGGTTTGTTTGTCCTGAAAGCAATAAATCATCACCGTGACTCTTGGTATCGTCGTTAGTGAATGCAGTTTGCGCCATTTCAATTGCCGACTGCATGGACTGGTTGACCTCTTCCTTCATCTTTTCCAATTCGTCAAGAATTGAAGCTCTCACAACTTTCAAGTCTTTACCGGCAAAGATCTCATTAAGATAGTTAGAAATCTTTTGTAGCTCGGAGCTTGAATAATTTTTATCCGTATTAATAATTCTATTTTGTACTTCTCGATCATTCACAACCAGGATCACCAATACCCGATTTGCTGATAAGGAAACAAACTCAATATGCTGCAGTTTAGACTGACTGCTACGTGGCAGCATAACGACTCCTGCCAATTGAGTTATGTCCGATAACATCGATGATGTACGCTGCATCAATGAGGAATAATCATTTTCAGGGGCCATTTCTCGTGCAATTTTCTCGACTTCTGCTGAATTAAGATCATTCACCCGCAACAGCTTATCAACAAACATTCGATACCCCTTGGCTGTCGGTACTCGTCCGGCTGAGGTATGTGGTGAATGCAACAGACCAAAATCTTCAAGATCGGCCATAACATTACGTATCGAGGCAGGACTCAAGTTTAAATCTGAATCTTTAGAGAGTGTACGCGAACCAACCGGAGCACCATCATTTATGAAATGCTCTACCAAAGCCTTAAAGAGATAAAGGCTGCGTTCGGATAATTGCGACGAATCTGTTGCTGAAGCCATACTTAATCGAGTATTAGAGGGATAATAAGTTGAAATTTAGCACTCTCCTGTATTGAGTGCAAAACATCTTCAACACAACTTATAATATAATCCAACAAGCAATAACTTCGGAGAGTTATTGGTCACTCCAACAGAGCATGCTATGTTTGACGAAAAACCAACAGGATAGCTTCATTACTATGTTTAACCGTATCGGAATAATCACCAATTCTGGCGTCAAAGCCATTCAAACGACATTAGCTGAGTTGCTTGAATACCTTAAGTTCCGTGAACGAACAATCATTCTGGATACATGTTGTGCTGACTTGCTAGACGACCATAATTTTGATGTTTTTGAAGCCAGTGATCTAGGGAAACATTGTGATCTCGTCATCGCCATTGGTGGCGATGGCACCATGTTGATGGCGTCACATATACTTTGTGATTTCAACGTCCCATTACTAGGTATTAACCTCGGTCACGTTGGTTTTCTGGCAGATATCCCGGCAGATAACATCGCCAGCAATATGGATGAGATTTTAAATGGTCAGTATGTCGAAGATGTGCGCTTCCTGCTGAGAGGTCAGGTTTTTCGGGGAGAAGAATGTATATTTGAAGGTAGTGCCATCAACGATATTATTATCCAAAAATGGAATATCGCTCGTTTGGTAGCGTTAGAAACTTATATCAATGGGACATTTGTTCATACACATCGATCTGACGGTATGATTGTTTCATCACCGACGGGTTCTACTGCTTATGCACTTGCAGCTGGCGGACCGATTGTCCACCCATCCCTTGATGCCTTGTTATTGGTGCCTATTTGTCCACATTCATTGACTAATCGCCCGATAGTTGTCGACGGTAATAGTCATATTGAGGTCGTTATTGGTAACAGAGAAGTTGATCAAGCACATCTTACTTTAGACGGAGAGACAAAGATGGAACTAGTCCCCAGTGATCGTGTTCGGGTAGAAAAGAAAAACAAGAACATAAGATTAATTCACCCACCGAATCACGATCAATTTCATATCCTGCGCGAAAAATTGAACTGGAGTAAATAAGCTTGTTACGACAACTCGTCATTAGTGATCTGGCTGTTATAGATAGTCTGAATATTGATTTCAAATCGGGAATGACTGTTCTAACGGGCGAAACAGGCGCAGGTAAATCTATCTTACTTGACGCATTAGGACTGGTGCTGGGCGACAGGGCTGATACTAATGTGATCAGGGGCGGCACGGATAAAACGGATATCACAGCAATCTTTTCCATCAACAACAATCCCTATATTAATGATCGCCTTAACGAAATGGAGATAGCATCTGATGATGAGTTATTTATTCGACGAACGATTAATAGAGATGGTCGTTCACGAGCTTATTTAAATAACACACCTGTACCGGTTCAAACCTTACGCGAAATTGGCGAATACCTGGTAGATATCCATGGTCAACACGCACACCAATCATTATCTCGACCAAAGACTCAACGCGAAATACTCGATCAGGCCGGGTCTTATGATTCTTTGCTAAGTGATGTTGCGGATCATTTTCATCAATGGAAACTGGTAAACGAACAACTCGAAAACTTCGAAACAAGCGGAGATGGTTTTGAAGCACGCTTATCCTTCCTCAAGTATCAAATAGATGAACTTACTCAGCTTGATATTGGCGAATCAGAATATGAATCACTTATGGAAGATTTTAAACGCCAATCGCATTCGCAAGACTTGATTGCAACATGCCAACAAGTCTTGACTGAGTTATCAGAATCAGACGCTGCAATGATTAGCCAACTATCTCAACACCAGCGCGCAATAACTGAGCTATGCAAGATAGACAACTCACTTGAAAGCATTAATAGCCTGTTAGATAGTGCTGCCATTCAAATCAATGAGGCATGCTCAGAATTAAAAAACTACATTGATCGATTTGATTCGGATATCAGCCAGTTAAATATAATAGAAAGCCGTCTGGACAAAATTCATGAACTGGCTCGAAAACATAAGATAAAGCCTGAAGCGTTACCTGAACAACTGGTTTTACTCTCATCACAACTAGATCAAATGGAAGGTGGACAGGAACAACACGAAATACTGCAAAAAAAGAAAAGCGAATTACTTCATAAGTACAAAAAGCTTGCGGAGAAACTCAGCGAAAAAAGAAAATCTACTGCAAATAAAATTTCAATAGCAGTAACGGACAAAATGCAAGATCTTGGGATGGGTGGAAAATTTAATATCAACATTGAAGCAACAGAAGACTTAGATGAGGTAACCCCACATCAATTCGGTATAGATAAAATTTCTTTTGAGGTATCTACCAATCCCGGTCAACCATTAAGACCCATCGCTAAAGTTGCTTCTGGTGGTGAATTATCCCGCCTTAGTCTTGCCATTCAGATCATTGCATCAAAAGATAATGGTGTGCCCACCATGGTATTTGATGAAGTCGATGCGGGCATCAGTGGTGGCATTGCAGAGATAGTTGGCAAATTACTGAATAGCCTGGCTGAACATCGTCAAATATTTTGTGTTACACACCTCGCACAAGTTGCTTCCTGTGGTCACCACCATTTGCGTGTGATAAAAGAAAGCAAGAAAGGACAAACCTTTACCCAGGTTATTGAACTTGCCGATCAGGAACGAATTGATGAAATAGCCCGCATGTTGGCCGGCATGGAAGTCACCAATGAAAGCCGTGCCAATGCCGCGCAAATGCTTGAATCTGTATAACATTTAAAAATAAAATCTAACGTTGCACTAATTCTAAAAACAAGGATTAATCCCCCTGTTCTTTTCCGTATTTTTGATATGTCCCAAACTAAATACATTCGCTAAAGTGTAATTAATGATAAAGTACGCCGCGTATGATTCTCTCTGCTTTATATACTTAATGAAATTACTATTACAACTTTCTCTGATCATTTTGTCTGCGACAACGTCAGTATCGGCGCAAGATAGGATCACCGTCAAGACAGCAAACATAGCTGATGTTGCGAGCTACCCAGAACGATCTGCGCCTGCAACCGTCATTAGTTTGAATGTCAGTACAATTAGTGCACGTATCGCTGCTCAAGTAGATGAACTACCTATACGTGTCGGAGACATTGTTGAGAAGGACAGTGTCCTCGCCAAATTAGATTGTTCTGATTACAAACTTGCCAGTAGCGAATCAAAAGCAAGGCTTGATGGACTTAAGGCACAAATTGAACTTGCTAAACGTCGTCTTGAACGGACGAAAAAATTAACACTAAAAAGATCTGTCTCAGAAGAAATCCTTGACGAACGTGAATCTGACCTGGCTGTGCTTAATACCGATTACCGTGCCGCAATGTCTAAAGTTAAAATGGCAAAACTAAATGAGTCTCGCTGTGTAGTAACAAGTCCCTTTTGTGCTTTAATTAATGAACGCTCAAGCGCGATTGGTCAATACGCGAACACAGGTACAGCACTCGTCAAGATCATGGATATTGAGCAATTGGAAATCTCTGCACAAGTCTTCAATCGTGATTCTGAACAAATCAGTCTATCGGAAAAGTTATTTTTTGAGCATGCGGATATCCGTTATCCGGTTTCTCTAAGAACAGTTATCCCGGCAATTAATCCTGAAACACGCAACCGTGAAGTACGTCTCTTATTTATCAATGATCCGGCTCTGCCCGGTTCGGCAGGGAAGCTTATATGGCGTGACAAACGTGCACATATTCCAGGAGAATACCTTTTACGCCGCAATAATGAATTAGGCGTTTTTACTATTGAAAATGATATAGCTCGCTTTATACCCGTCCCATCAGCTGAAACCGGACGCGCTAGCCCAACGTCACTAGCGACTGAAACACCGATTGTGATTGAAGGCCATTTTTCTTTGAAAGAAGGTGACGCCGTCACTGTTGCTAATTAACTATGAGTTGGTTAGAACGTTTTTTAAATAACCATGTCCTGGCGAATCTTACTTTTGGCCTTGTCTTAGTCATTGGTTTTTTATCTTATGGGCAAATGCCCCGTGCGAAAGATCCTGAAATAAATTTCAACTGGGTCAACATCACCACCTTCTTGCCCGGTGCATCATCAATCGATGTCGAGAAACGCATTACTGATCCAATAGAAGACACTATCAGGCGTTCAATTCAAGATATTCGTTTTATTTCCAGCACTAGTCGTTCAGGCATCTCAAATATTCTGATTCGTTTCAATCAACTTGATGAACGCACCTTTGATAAACGTCTAAACGACCTGCGCCGTGAAGTACAAAATACGTATACAGACGAGTTACCTGATGAAGCAGAAGATCCCTTTATCTTCGAAGTCACCACATCGAACGCTTTTCCTTCAGCCAGCGTTGCTGTTACCAGTGCTGGTGATGATGAAAACTTAAGACGACAAACACGTAATATCAAAAAAGACCTAGAGCGCGTAAAAGGTGTCGACCGAATTAATGATTTGGGACTGAACGACCCGGAACTGCATATCAAGTTTTATCCGGAACGCCTGGATGGTTTAGGTATCACACCCGCAGACTTGGCTGATACTGTAAGAACTTACTTTCGTGATGTTTCTGCTGGAGATGTAAAAACAGATGATGGTCAATGGATAGTAAGAATAGAAGGAACAAATGCCGATCCCGGCACACTGGCAAATTATCCGGTCGTCACAGCAGAAGGTATCGTCCCATTAGGTAATCTTGCTGAATTAACTCGTGCTACTGAAGAACCAGCTGAAATTGTCCGATTTAATGGAGAACCCGCAACCTTACTAGCGATCACTAAACAAGCCGATACAAACGTCCTTGATTTGGTTGACGATGTTTCAAATTACATTGAACAACGTAATGAATACAGCGACGCGACAGGCGTCAGTTTATTACTAGTAGACGACCAAACTATCAGCACACGAGAAGCATTAAACTTAATGCAAAACAACGCTTTAATTGGCCTTGCTATGGTGCTGTTGGTCACTTGGGCATTTTTAGGAACGCGCATAGCACTCCTTACCAGCATAGGTATTCCATTTACACTCGCTGGCACATTCTGGGTTTTAAATTCCTTTGGTTTATCACTGAACAACATGGTTTTGTTGGGTGTCGTAATTGCCCTCGGCATGATCGTAGATGATGCTGTCGTTGTCGTAGAGTCTATTTATCAACGTATACAAAACGGTGCAACTGGTTTAAAGGCTGCAACGGGTGCATTGAATGAAGTCTTTGCACCAGTCACCACCTCCGTAATGACGACTATGGCAGCATTTTTACCATTGATGTTGTTACCCGGCATTCTTGGTGAGTTCATGAAGGTTATTCCTATCGTTGTCACCTTAGCGCTTGCGATTAGTTTGCTTGAAGCTTACTGGATGCTCCCTGCTCATGTTGTTGCAGCAAAACTAAACCTATCAAAACCCTCTTGGCAACAACGAAAAAGGGAGGCAACGACACACTGGATCCGAATCAAGTACACACGGCTTTTACTTAAAGCATTGCGTTATCCAGTTCGTTCTATTATCACTGTATTGTTTGTATTCGGTCTTGCAGTTGGCACGATAGCGAGTGGACATATACGTTTTAATTTTTTTGAAGCAGATGCCCTGCGTTTATTTTATGTCAACATTGAAATGGCACGTGGCACAACACTAGAAGAAACCAACCGTGTACTACAAAAAGTTGAACTAGAAACACTCAAACAAATTGACGAACATGAATTACGTGCTTCAATCATTTACTCAGGCCAACAATTTACCGAGACTGAACCTTTGTTTGCCGATACCGTCGGCCAAATTATGATTAGTCTCAATCCAGATGATGATAGCAGTCGTAGTGTCGATGAAATTGCTGATGCCGTTGAAGCAAATGTTCTAGATATCCCCGGACCAACAAACATATCTTTATTACGCATGAAAGATGGTCCACCAACATCACGGCCTATTAGTGTAAAGATTCGTGGTGATGAGTTTGAAGAAATTAGAAATGCTGCAAATTCATTAGTCAATTTTCTCGAAGCTGACCCTTTATTTAGTAACGTCACACTCGATTATCGGCCGGGGAACCCCGAATTAGTTCTACGCTATGATGGTGAAGCAATAAAACGTGCTGGTATTGACCCAACTGTCTTGAGTCGCAGCATACAAGCCTTTGTTGATGGTGAAATTGTTAACGATTTTCAGGATCAAGGCGAAGAAGTTAAGCTCCGTGTGTTAGCCAAACAAGATGATTGGACTGATATTGAAGAGCTGTTACGACAAACTATTTCTTTGCCCAACGGACGCTCAATTGCGATAGGTGAACTGGTTATTCCAGAACATGGTTATGGTCAACACAATATCCGTCATTATAATTTCCGTAGAACCATTACGCTGGAAGCCGATATAGATAAGGCACAAATAGATACAGTCGCTGCTAATGATTTGATAGTCGAAGAATGGAAGTCACTACAAAAGCAATTCCCGAGTATTGATCTGGATTTTTCTGGTGTACTTGATGATATCAATGAAAGCATGAGTGCAATTGGTACTTTATTTCTGTTTGGCGTTGGATTGATCTATATCATTCTCGGCACACAATTCAGAAGCTATTGGCAACCACTTTTAATTCTGGTTACCGTGCCATTGGCATTCACCGGGGTTGTACTTGGCTTATTAGTAACAAATAACCCGATCAGCCTTTATACCTTGTATGGCGTAGTCGCCTTGGCCGGCATATCTGTCAATGCCGCAATCGTACTTATCTCTGCCGCAAATGCCCGCTTACACGCGGGCATGAGTCTACTCCATGCGACCGTTTATGCTGCGCGTCGTCGCGTCATTCCTATTTTGATTACATCGCTCACAACCATTGCTGGGCTTTTTTCCTTAGCCACAGGTTTGGCAGGCTCGTCTCTTATCTGGGGACCGGTGGCGACAGCTATCGTTTGGGGTTTGGCTTTTTCCACAATCTTGACTCTATTTGCAATTCCAATGCTTTACCGTTTGTTTATGGGTGCAGCAAGTAAATCAATTGCGCAATAATAGAAGCTAATTACTTTGGTTTCACATACAACACAAGGCTATGTTCAATCAGGTCATAACCATGCTCATTAGCAATTTCTTTTTGTAAACGTTCAATCTCTTCATTTTTAAATTCGATTACCTCGCCAGTATCTAAGCAAACCATATGATCATGGTGTGCACCCTGATCCAGTTCAAACACAGAATGGCCGGAATCAAAGTTGTGGCGAATCACCAATCCCGCTGTCTCAAATTGAGTCAATACTCGATATACCGTCGCCAATCCAACTTCTTCACCAAGTCCTAATAATGTTTTATAGACATCTTCAGCACTCATATGTCGCTCATTCGAGTCTTCCAAGATCTGTAAGATTCGGATTCTCGGTAAGGTTGCCTTAAGACCGGCTTTTTTTAAATCTGTCGCTTCCAAGCAAACCTCCCTGCATGAAAAAGAGTGGATATTCATCACAATAAATAGTGCGAATTGGCGCTGAAGTATACTTTAAGTCATAATAAATGTCGTTGAGGAATTCCACTGCAACAGTTATCCTGCCTGATATTTCTCCTTATTAACTAGCCATAAACATTAAGTCTTTGCATGAAAAAATTAGCTATATTCTTTATTTCCCTTGTATTTCTTGGCGCGTGCACCAAAAGCTTCGACGGTGGTTACGAAATGCCTTTACTCTATAAGATTGATATTCAGCAAGGTAATGTTATTGAGCAAGAGATGCTCGATAGGCTTAAACCCGGCATGGATAAAAATCAGGTGAAATTCATCATGGGTACGCCGGTACTAATAGACCCATTCCATAACAACCGCTGGGAATATATTTTCAGTTTCCAGGAAGGTGGAGGCATCAGGGAACAGCGTCATATCACGCTACACTTCGATGAGGATGAAGAAAAGCTTACCCATGTCACCGGTGATATTAAAGCTGCTGATGGGAGCAGAGATGTTAATCAAATTGTCGAGGCAGATGCTGTGGTCGTGCCTAAATCAGACAGAAATAAAAAAGGCTTTTTTGGTCGCCTACTTGATACAGTCAACCCATTTGATGATGATGATAACGCCAATCCATCCAGTGACGATGAGACCGAACCACTAGAAGACAACAAAATCGATCCGTTGGGCGATGAATAAAGTTACTTATTTTTTGCTCGCCGGCGTCTAGCTTCTTTGGGGTCTGCTTCTAAAGGACGATAAATCTCGATGCGATCACCTTCGCAAAGCTCAGTATCTAAGGGTTGAATCTTGCTGAACACACCTACTTTATTAACTTTTAAATCAATCTCGGGAAAATGACTTAATACGCCTGAACGATTAATGGCCTGATGAATATTGCTGCCTTGTGGTAATTTCAGCGTCAATCTATTTTGGCTTCCGGGCTTAATATAAATGAGCTCTACAGTAACGTCCTCTTTCTCAGCCATACACATCTCGCGCTCGTTTGATAAAAGCATCGACTAAAGAATCAGTAATCTTTTTAAAAGCCGCACCGAGAGCATGTTTTAATAATTTATTTTTAAACTCAAACTCCATTTCCAGTAACACCTGACAACCACCATTTTCATTTTCCAAAAACTGCCAGTTACCATACAACTGTTTAAACGGTCCTTTAACAAGTTTCATAATAACGGAAGTATCAGGGTCAATTATATTAGCTGTTGTGAATGTTTGTTTTAATTTGCCGATTGCGATTGAAACAGAAGCCACCGTAGAATTGTCTTTAGACTCTAGTATATTGGCGCCTGTACACCAGGGAAGAAAGTCCGGATAGGATTCAACATCACAAACCAAAGAAAACATTTGGTGTGCACTATATGTAACCTCTGCTTGCTTGTTTATTTTAGTCACTGCCTGAACCAGTTACTCAACAAACCCTAATAGTTTAAAAACACCAATTGCATTCAGAAATATAACGATCACCCCAAATGGTGCGACATAGCGAACGGCAAATCGCCATGCCTGATAGGCAGTACTATCACCCAAACCTAATTCATCTACGGTTGATGACCTTGACATCAACCATGCTGCAAATATAGCAACCAACAAACCGCCGATAGGTAGTAAAATGTTTGAAGTTAGAATGTCAAAGATATCAAACAGGCCATTTTCTTTTATAACACCAGCAAAACTAAAGGAAAATGCCCAGTGATTAAATGATAAAACCGTCACTAAACCAAGCAACCATGCGATTACCCCGGCAATCGTTGTCGCTTTAACACGCGACATATTTCTGTTTTCAACTAACCACGTCACCGCAGGTTCCAATAGTGAAATAGAAGACGTCCATGCGGCAAATAGTAGCAATATGAAAAACAGCGTGCCGAAGAAGGTGCCAAATGGCATTTGTCCAAAAGCAATGGGTAACGTTATAAAGATTAAACCTGGACCACCGGCTGGTTCAAGCCCATAAGTAAACACAATAGGAAAAATCGCAACGCCTGCCAGAAGAGCAACAGAGGTATCGGCAATTGCAATTGAAAAACAATTAAATGTTATTGATGACTTTTGCGATAAGTAAGACCCATAGATCATGATCGCACCCATACCAATACTTAGACTAAAAAATGCTTGTCCTAAAGCGGGCAAAAGAATATCGGCAAAAAAGTTCTTGTCTGCTAATTGTTCAAAGTCAGGAACAAACAGATAGGTGATCCCATCCATGAATCTCTCAGTACTCATAGCGTAACCCACCATAACGAGTAGCAATATCAAAAGCGCCGGCATTAAAAACTTAACGGCTCTTTCTAATCCACTCTTAACGCCACGAGACACGATCACAACACTCATAACTATGAATATTGTATGCCATGCCAATAATCTTTCCGGGTCAGAGATTAATTCGGTAAACATCTGTTTGGAAAAAGCAGCATCTGCATCGACAAACGCACCCGCACCCGTTCTAAAGATATAAGCCAATGTCCAACCAGCAATGACACTATAGTAAGAGAGGATAATAAACCCGGCTACCACCCCCATCCACCCCAATAAATGCCAGTGCCGACTGAGGCCTTCTTCTGCAGCCAAGGAATCCATTGTGTTTATTGGGCTTTGGCGTCCACGACGACCTAATAATATCTCGGCCATCATAATGGGGATCCCCACCAAAACGACACAGACCAAATACACCAAAACAAAGGCACCCCCGCCATTTTCACCAGCTAAATAAGGGAATCGCCAAATATTACCAAGACCAACAGCTGAGCCAGTCGCAGCAAGAATAAAGGCCCAGCGGGATGACCACTGACCATGAATGGAAGTACGTTTAGCAGTCATGTATTTAGACCCTTTTTTGTTTCATTTTCCGTGAATTTGCTACTTCCTACAAGCACCTAATATTTTCCCGAATTGTCTCAAGATACTGACAGGTTTGCCGCTACTAATTAAAGGATTATTCGGGAAATAACATGGGTGCTGTAGCAGCAAATAAAATAACAAATACTACCTTACCAAAACAGTTAGGTCGGTTTGAGCCGATCGACGTATTGGGAAAAGGTGCACAAGGGATTGTTTATCTAGCGGAAGACACGCAATTAGGTCGAAAAGTTGCCATTAAGACACTGGATAAACGCCGACAGGATGCAGAGCAATTAAATCAGGAAGCTAAAAATGTTAGCAAACTGAGTCACCCAAATATCATCCCCCTTTATGAAATTGGCTTTCATCAAGAATCACCCTTTCTTGTCTATCAATACTATGAAGGCGAACAACTGAAACAGCGATTACAACGCGAAACTAAATTAAAACAACTTGATGCTGTAAAAATAACCGATCAAATTCTGGACGGCATTGGCTACGCTCATAAAAATAATATTATTCACCGCGACCTTAATCCTTCAAACCTGCTTATTGATAAAGATGGCAATACCAAGATCATGGATTTTGGTATCTCAGTTATTTCAGGGACGCTCACATCGAGTACTGAGATTACCGGGACGGTTAATTATCTTGCACCAGAACAATTAACCAATAGTGAACTGAGCCCAGCCATCGATATCTTCGCCAGCGGATTAATTCTTTATGAAATGCTGACAGGGCATCAAGTCTATGCGGCTAATAATTCAATGGCCGTCATGTATAAGATAACAAATGATATCGTCGCGCCACCATCGAAGCGCAATCCGGAGATAGACAAAGATCTGGATGCTATAGTCATGAAGGCACTGGAAAAAGACCCGGCTAATCGCTATACCAGTGCAGCAGAGATGCAGGCAGCACTAAAAAAATATCTTAAAGTTGATGATGACGATGGAAAGGAATCATCAAATACTAATACCTCCAGTACTGTTGAATTTCTATTGCGTCGTATGAAGCGTAAGCAGGACTTCCCTGCCGTATCAGCTCATATTACTGAAATAAATCAAAAGTCCGCCACTTCAAATTTAAGTTCAGCAAATGAGCTATCAAATGTGATCCTGAAAGATTTTGCTTTGACAACAAAGGTTGTACGTCTGGTTAATTCATCATTTTATGGACAATTCGGTGGTGAAATCACAACGGTTTCCCGAGCTATTGTGATATTAGGCTATGAACAAGTTCGTGCAGCTGTATTGAGTATTATCCTGTTTGAGCATTTACAAAACAGTGAACAAGCAAATGAATTAAAAAATGCAGCCTACACTGCATTAATGAGTGGCATCATCTCTCGTGAAAAGGCTAAACAAATGAAAGGCCTCAATGAAGATGACGTAGAAACATCATTTGTTGCATCCATGTTCCACACTTTAGGAAAATTATTAACTATTTATTACTTCCCTGAAGAGTTCGAAGCCATGAAGACGTCTGTATTAAATAAAGGCGTTGATGAAGATCAGGCTATGCGTTCTTTGCTGGGCGTGAGCTATGATGAACTTGGTCGTGGCATAGCCAAAGAATGGAAACTGCCCGATACTATTGGTGACAGTATGAAACGCTTACCTGAAGGCACTGTTCCTGTTGCCAAGACATCAAGTGAATCTTTAAGACAACTGGCTTGCTTCTCAAATGAATTATGTGCGATTAACAGTAGTGATAAAGATACAAACGATGCCTATGATGCATTGGCCGCCCGCTATAAAGATTCATTAGGCATTACCAAAGATAGTATTGATAAGCTGTTAGAGTCTTCTATCAAGGAAGCCGAGGAATTTACACGAATTCTAAATATCGATACCAGTAAGGTAACGGTGTTCAATAACATCCGTAAAAATACAGAAGAAAATAAAGAAGGTGAAAACTGGACCACAGAAGTTGTTGAGAAAGGCGGCGATGTTGATGACGGCGTAACGATTGAGACCGTAAAAGCTGAACCGAAGACACAACAGCAAAACCAGCACGACATTCTGGTCAATGGTATCGCCGAGATTACAAACTCACTGCTAGACGATTTTAATCTCAACGAAATTCTGACGATGGTATTAGAAACAATCTATCGCGGCATGGGATTTAACAGAGTTTTGTTCGCGGTACATGATGCTAAGAATAAACAAGTCATAGCACGTTTTGGTTTAGGTAAAGGTATTGACGGAATAATTCCAGACTTCCGCTACAAAGTATCGGACTCGGAAGATGTCCTTGTATCAACGATTAGAAAGGGAAAGGAGTTTATTGTTTTAGATGTGAACTCTGATGAATATAAAGACAAGGTACCTGCATGGCTTAGAAGACTCACTATGCCAACTACGGTTGTCCTCTACCCGATAATTGTCAACAAACGTTGCCTTGGACTGATCTATGCCGATAACGATGATTCAAGTATAAAGATATCCATGGAAGCCCTTGGTTTTTTTAAAACCTTGCGTAATCAAGCGTCACTGGCAATCCAACAGGTAAAAAAATAATTCGGACAAAGAATCGATGTTATCCAGTCTACGAAAAAAGAAACCTATTGCAGAAGCAATTACAGAAAAAAAATATATCGGCCGCTTTGAATTGATCCATGAATTAGGCAAAGGAGCCCAAGGCGTTGTTTACCTTGCCCAGGATATTAAATTAAATCGGCAAGTTGCTGTTAAAACGCTGCTACACAAAAACAAAGATGGCGAACAAATATTCAACGAAGCCAAAAACGTCAGTGCGTTACAGCACCCGAATATTATCCCCCTGTATGAAATTGGCTCACAAAATGAAAGGCCATTTCTGGTTTACCCCTATGTCAAAGGCAAAACCTTAAGCGACTATATTGTCGCTGCTGAAAAGCTAACTATCCTAGAATCAACTAAACTCATTTCTGCCGTATTAGGTGGTCTTGCTCATGCGCATGAGAAAAAAATCGTGCATCGCGATCTGAACCCATCAAATATCCTGATTGGTGAAGATGATAATCCTCGAATTATGGATTTTGGTATATCAACCTTCGCCGGTCACAATACTTCAGAGAACAGTGTTGCTGGCACAGTAAGCTACATGGCTCCCGAAACACTCAATAGTGAGCCGACGGGCCCTTGGTCTGATGTGTTTTCAATTGGCGTTATATTGTTCGAAATGCTCACAGGCCATTCCTTATTTAAAGCAGATAATTCAATGGTCTCGATCTACAAGATCCTGAATGAAAATATTTTGCCGCCATCAAGCAGAAACAAAGCTATTGATAAAGATCTGGATCGAATCGTCCTTAAAGCATTGGCTAAGACAAAGAATGAGCGATATCAAAGTGCAATTAAATTGAAACAGGCACTTGATGACTACATGCATGAAGAAACAGGCGATGCAATAACAGAGCTAAGCGTGCCATCAGATGATAAGGCTGTTAGAGAACAAGCCACTATGATGCTGTTAAAGAGAAGTCTGGCAAAAAATAAAGAATTTCCAGCGATGGGAAACAGTATTGCGCAAATTATGCAGGTTGCAGAAGGACATGGATGCGCTGAAAAACTGGCAGAGATAATTTTAAGAGAGCAATCACTCAGTAGTAAAATTCTCAGCCTGGTCAACTCCAGTGGTTATGGTCAGTTTGGTGGAGAGATAAAAACTATTTCACGTGCTGTTGTTATCCTTGGCTTAACCCAAGTGCAGAACATGTGCATCAGCATTATGGTATTTGAAAAGCTGAATAACGGACCAATGGCTGAGATACTCAAAAGTAACACTTGCCAATCTTTTTTAAGTGCCATATTCGCAAAAAAACTAACCGGAAAATCATCTTCGGTAAATTCTGAAGAAGCCTTTCTAGCCAGTATGTTTCACAACCTGGGGAAACAAGTCACCATTTATTTCTTGCCGGATGAATATAATGACATATTGGATTTGGTTATCGAAAAAGGCATTGATGAAGACAAAGCAAGTCTAAGAATACTGGGAATTAACTTTGCTAGCATTGGTCAATTTATGGCGATTGAATGGCAGCTACCGAAAAACATAATATTAGGCATACAACCTAAGCCACAAAGAATCACCCAAAAGCCGATCAAAACGGAAGACTACCTCGCACAAATATCCTCTTTAACCAACGAGATTGTTCAGGCTGCCGGTTGTGGAAATAATGAACAGGCAGAAAAAGAATTAAAAAAGATCATCAATCGTTACAAGCTCAGTTTTTCATTAAACTACGAAAAAGTGACACGTATTCTTGTTATTCTTTTTGACGAACTAATCAATCATTGCGAAGCATTAGGCATCGATCCAAACAATAATACCTTCTGTAAAAACTTTATTTCATTTACCAAGCATGACTATGATTTCAATGAAGAAGATGAAAAGGAAGACACCTCAGCAGAAATATCTCTTACCAAAAAGCCATTCCATGAAGCTGCTTTAACCTATGGCATCGCCAAAACAACTGGCATGATGTTTAAATCATTTCAATTACCCGAATTACTGAACATCGTGGTTAATACTCTATATCGGGGGCTTGATTGCGAACATGCCATTATCTTTCTAGAAGATAATGTTAATGGTGAAATGAGAGCACATGCCGGTGCTGGTTCTAGTGCAGATCCAGATATATCAACTGTAATGAAACGTTTTCACTTTCATAGCAACGACAGTGACGACATCTTTAATCAAGCTATAAAAAAACAGACTGATATATTTATTCCTGATGTTGCCCACTCGTCACTAATCAATAATATTCCAGATTGGTGCAAAAAAGTGACCTTCCCCAAAAACCTGCTTATCTACCCAGTCTGCTCAAACAGGAGGTGTATTGGATTGGTCTATGTGGATAACGCCCGCGTGTTATCATCCAAATCCAAGCAAGCATTTGAATATATCGATACCATGCGAAAGCAACTCGCCGTAGCCGTACAGCAATAAAAATAACCCGTCATCAAATTCATTCATACTTTTATGTAAGCAACTCCTGCTATAATCCGCCGGATAACTAACCCGAGCAGGTAAAATGAGTAAAGACAAAAAATCTGGCGGTGGCAAAACAATTGCCCTGAACAAAAGAGCCCGCCACGATTATTCCATCGACGAACGATTTGAAGCCGGTATCGCCCTCGAAGGCTGGGAGGTCAAGAGCTTGCGCGCGGGTAAAGTTCAGATCGTAGAAAGCTATATCCTTTTGAAAGATAGTGAAGCCTTCCTGTTTGGTGCGTTAATAACACCACTGCCTACAGCATCGACACATATCAGCCCCGAACCGCAGCGCAGTCGCAAACTACTGCTACATCGTACCGAATTGAATAGATTGATTGGTGCAGTTGAGCGTAAAGGCTTTGCCTTAGTCCCCACTGCACTCTATTGGAAAAATGGCAAGGTGAAACTGGAACTCGGCGTCGCTAAAGGCAAAAAGGCACATGACAAACGCGAAGCTGAAAAAGACCGCGACTGGCAGAGACAGAAAGCACAAATAATGAGACATAAATAAGGCAAGCAATTATTAATTGCTCCCTAACGTCATACTCATCCTTGAAACTTTCATTGCACCCACACAGTCATACACATGAACATTCAATGTTTAATTGGTGACAGTTAGTCTATAATCCAACCTTCTTCAGGAAATAAAACTCGGGGGCGTACTGGCTTCGACGTGGATATGAAACCTGAGGGGCATGCCGAGGTGCAGATTACCTCGTAAACACTTCTGCAAAACTTTTAGTTGCCAACGAAGACAACTACGCACTAGCAGCTTAATAACCTGTCATAGTGCCGTCTGCCCACTGATGTGCTTGTGCACGGTGGAATCAGGCGTCGACTCTCACAAGACCGCGATGAAACTCGTCCGAGGTGGATTCGTTAAAACTTAATCGGGATCGCTCATTGTCTTCCCTGCCGGTCGGGTAGCATTGAGTTAAATTAAAGATTCGGCTAAGCATGTAGATCCGATGGCAGAGGATTTGCGGACGCGGGTTCGATTCCCGCCGCCTCCACCAAAAATAAAGACACCCTATTGTTTTTAATAGGGTTTTTTTATGCCTGCTACTTTAGTGTACAACCTAGTGTACAGTTTAAATTCTATGCGCATTTAGCGGCTTGCTCTCTGACCCCGTCAGTAGAGCTTCGAATCCTCTGTCTCCAGCCAATATAACCAAGGATTTAAAACATTTTCCTTCAATTCAATTCTGAATTAATGTATTTCCCTGACAACTGCTCTGGCAGTTAAAGAAACAGATAAGCCAAACTAATACAAGAAATCATTTAGCAACCTCGGTGGGGTTTTTATATGCAAACCAAGACCAGATAGTGAAGCAGAATAGCGGCAACGCAAATACTAGATATATGCCGCCCACCAATTTAAATGAAAACCCTTCACTAAAATTTTCACTAACATGAGTGCTCATATTTATCCATTGATGCTCGCTCTCAAAACTCTTCAATACTTCCACTGAGCTAGTTAAAAGTTCGTTGTAGTACAAAAGGTCTAAGCACGCTGCCGCAACAAGTATCACTAACAGTAATAACGAAACCAAAAACCGCACAAACCTCATCTCGTTACGGTGAGGACTATCATCTTCTAACTTACTTCCAACCAAATAACTCACGAATGCCCCAATAGCACCTAAGCCACCTATTAGAGTCATACGATATTGCAGAATTAATTCGTTGAAGTGCATTGCGATTTCTTCATAGTGAAACCACAGTTCAATTACTTGGTCTGGCTCTAGCTCCATAACCTCCCTCTCCCTTAGCTCCTTAAGCTCATACTATGTGCTATCGAACATGAAGTTCCTAGTTCACTGACTTAGAACCCATCAAAACCTGATATACATTAGCAGGCGCTCTTGTGTTGAACTTCATATCTAATGCCATTTCTGGATAGTCTACAAATAATTCGCATGTTTCTTTTATTGTAAGCCGATATGTGTCGGCAGCTTCTTGCATGTTCTGAGCCATCTGTTCCGCTTGAACAGGCTTAACCACAAGCCACAACTCTTCCTTGCTCTGCTCATATTGCGCATAAATAGTTGCGGCGCTTTGTTGCTCTGACTTATTGAGCTGCGCAAAAGAATTCAAGAATGGAGCTATATCAACCCCTAACGCTTTACAGAAATATTTTCGGCTCCGCATGTTCATAAAATAATACCCGAAAAAAAAATTTGCAGCATACAAGCGTTTTTCTCGTTCGCTATTATAGTTTTCGATAGCTTTTGTTGACAACTTCTGCGCTGCTAGATAAATAGCATCACCAGATGTGCCTCCTGAAGAAGACATTGCCTCAGCCTTAAGTTGCTCATATTCATTCTCCACTGTAGCAGCATTGCTGTAATCCCTATATTCTTGAATGCCATATTTAACGACAATAAATGCAACAATAAAAACGACAAAACTTAGTACATTTTTCATGTTTACTCCTTTTTTTGCCACTATAAATAAAAACTTGCCACAACAATCGCGCCTTCTGAATTGTAGGTCGCCTATAACATATTCATCATGAAGCCCTGTTATAAACCTTATCAGCTCACCTACTTTCTTCTCCATGAGACACACCCAGCCTCATGCCTTCAGAATAGATTAACATTAACAATTTTTCTCAAACTATATAACACTTGATTTCACAACCAGCCTGATTATAACTTGCAAAACAATCAAAATATCCTAATATAAACAGTACGCCAATTTGACTCAGCTTGCAGGCGTTTAATAAATATTGCTAAAGAGAGGGCAACCTACTTTTAGCGAATGCTGAGTGGGTTTTTTTACGGCTGCCGCTCCTTATAACGGCTTGGTATTTGATTTCAGCTTGTACACCAAGGCAATCGTGCCGAAGTACTAAAGAGGAGAAATATTATGCCTTTTTTAACAAAGCCACTAACCAAGAAAGAAGAGCGTGAGTTCTACGAGAAGCAAGTTCCTAAATCTGGTTTTCGTGTCCAGCATCGGCAGAAACCTGCAAGCCGACCAAAGTCAGGCAGCACCCCCAAGGAGAATGGCAATGGTTAAACGAATAGACGATGACCACGTAATCCCGAGCTGCTCTGCTCACGCTAGTCATAGGCGTTTGTTTGAGAAAAAAAATAGTACTGCAATAGCCGAAAAGATGGGTGGCAGACAATTTTACTACGTTAACAAGTGCCTTCGTGTTGGGCTGAATAATGAAGACAGAAAAGAACTCGCCGCATTAAAGCGCAGTGCTGATGAGGTCAAGGTCAAGAAACGCAGCAACGTAATTGACTTGAAGACTGCGAAAGTTATTCGTTAATCAACATCTACTTTAACTGTAAAGATAAATTATTTTTTTGTACCCCGTCAGCACCATGTGGACCAACTAGCCTGATTGTCTAAGAGATAGTTTTAGTTCATCGTTAACCCAAGAGGAAACGATGATGACAAGTAAAAGAAGTGTAGAACATACTGTGCGCGATATTCGTCGACGCACCCGTAAAAAATATTCAGCAGAAGAAAAAATTCGTATCGTACTTGAAGGCTTACGTGGCGAAGAAAGCATCGCTGAGCTATGTCGCAAGGAAGGACTAAACCCAAATGTTTACTACCGTTGGTCGAAAGACTTTCTGGAGGCAGGTAAGAAACGTTTATCAGGCGATATCGTACGTGAAGCGACCTCAGATGAAGTCAAAGAACTGCGTGCTGAAACATCTGCGCTGAAAGAAACCTTAGGCGAAGTAGTCATGGAGAATCGGCTGCTTAAAAAAAGCGTGCTCGGGGATGGGGAGGACGATATATGAGGTACTTAGCATCGGATAAAGTCGAGATTATTCAACTGGTACAGAACTCAGATCTGTCGGTTCGACAAACGCTGACTCGGCTGGACATTCATAAGTCCACTTTTTACAACTGGCTCAAACGTTATGAAGAGAATGGCGTTGATGGCTTGGAAGACAAGAAGCCGATTCCCCATGCGGTATGGAATAAAATCACCGAAGACCACTGTGAAGCCGTTATTGAGTTAGCCTTAGAGAAGCCTGATTTGTCTCCACGAGAGTTAGCCGTAAATTACACTGACAACAAGGCTTACTTCGTCTCAGAATCCACGGTGTACAGGCTGCTGAAAGAACAAGACTTAATTACCAGTCCGGCCTATATCCTGATGGAGGCCAGTGATAAGTTTCAACAGCCCACTACGCGCGTGAATGAGATGTGGCAAACGGATTTTACCTATTTCAAGATTATCGGTTGGGGTTGGTATTACTTATCCACGGTATTAGATGATTACTCACGTTACATTATTGCCTGGCGTTTATGTACGGGCATGAGTAGCCGTGATGTCTCTGATACGCTGGATGACGCCTTACGCTTTACGGGACTTGATACAGTAAAGGTAAATCATAAACCGCGTTTACTCAGTGACAATGGCCCGTGTTATATCTCCGGTGAATTAGCCGATTACCTTGAAGAAAACGGTATGACGCACACTCGAGGTCGACCTTATCATCCACAAACACAAGGCAAGATAGAGCGCTGGCATCGTTCAATGAAGAATCAGATATTACTTCACCACTATTATTTCCCCGGGGAACTGGAGGAACAGTTGCAGCGTTTTGTGAGTTATTACAACCATGAGCGTTATCATGAATCACTTGATAACCTGACACCGGCTGATGTCTTTTATGGGCGTGGCGAAGAAATACTAAGTCAACGAGAGCTAATCAAACAAAACACGTTAGCGATGAGACGACAAATGCATTACGATAAACAACAAGTGAAGCACATAACCTATTGATGAACTAATGTGTCTCTTAAATCAAACCGCTACCTGTCCAAAAGGTTTTGACGACGTACACCGGTGTACAGAGTCTTGCTTTCTCTGAATTTTGCCCATCCGTCACTCTCGAATGCGGCCAACCGGGTGATGAGTATGGGATTCAGTTAGCGACTCATTATGTCGAGAAAACACTCCACCTTGAGGCACTAGTACCTGAATCAGGAATAGAAAATAAAATCGATCTCTATCACACAATTGGCATAGCAAAAATACCTGAAGAACTTGATTTCAGTTTTAACGGCGACAAAGCAGACATTGAATTTGTTAAAGGCATTGAAACATTAAATTTTGAAGAAATATCTGACGATACTTTATTGGGAAAAGTGAAAGATAATATTACCAAACCACTTATCGTTATTAACGAAGAAGGAGAAGATATTTTTGATAACTATTTTTCAATCAATGATAACAACATAATGACAAAACTAGCGATTGTCCCGGCAATGCTCACAACAGATAAAGATATAGTGAGACAAGATTGCTTATGTTACTTGATGGAGAGATATGATCTTGAACAAGGTGAAAAAATATTAAAAGACAATGCCGCCTTATGGGCATAAACAACATCTTTTACACGCAATGCTATTGGGCATTAGCATTTCGCTTAGACATAAGTTTTATATTGCATCATTAATATGGTCAGAAACAGGACACTGGGAAATACAAGTATTAATTTTTTCCCTGTTGGATTAGGCGCCATGCCCTTGTCTCTTGAAGGCCATCCCAATGAAGCACAAGCATTAGAGGTGCTTAATACTTTTGTTAATGGCGGTGGTAATTTCATTGATACAGCCAATGTCTATTGTGTTGATGATTCAGATGTAGGCCATAATGAACAATTAATTGCAAAGGCACTAAAGCAATATAAAAATGCCAATGATATCTTTGTTGGCTCTAAAGGCGGACTAAGACGACCCAAAGGGAAATGGACCGTCGACGCCAGTCCTGCATGGTTAAGGCAATCGTGCGAGAAAAGTTTGCAGGATTTGAATTCCGATTCAATATTCCTGTATCAACTACACACTCCTGATCCAGATATCCCGCTGACAGACTCTATTGGCGAACTCTCAAAACTACAAGAAGAAGGCAAGGTACAACACATTGGTTTATCGAATGTTAATGTTGAGCATATCGAATCAGCTCTATCTATAACCCAAATCATGTCTGTTCAAAATCGATGTAATCTATTTGAGCGAACATCATTCAAGAACGGCGTGATTCAGTTTTGTGAGAACAATAACATTACCTTTATTGCGCACAGTCCTGTCGGTGGGCATTACCAACATTCGCAACGCGGTGATAATTTTTTGTTGAAAAAACTTGCTAAAAAATACGCTGCTTCGACTTATCAGATTATGATCGCCTGGTTATTATACAAAAGCAGATCTATATTCCCTATTCCCGGTGCAAGTAAAACCAGCAGCATCAAGGATAGTATTCAAGCAGTTAATGTGAAATTAAGTAAAGAAGATATGCAATCACTGGAAGCAAACATCAATTAAACTTTAGTTTACTGTATTGCCTTGTTGTTTATCATGATTTGATTCAAGCACCTTAAATATATCTCGCCAACTAATTATTCCAATCGGCTTATGATTCTCATCAACTACAGGGATGCAAGAAAGATTGTGATTATTAAATATTTTAATTGCGTCATAGATTCCTGCATCAGGCAATAAAGTCACAGGTCTTCTGCTCATTATTTGATGCGCTCTTTTATTAAGAGTTGCCACATCCTTGCTAGTCTCAGCAGCAGTACCAAGGTTTGGGCTCAAGGCGCTTAAATAATCTCTATCTGAAATAACACCTATTAATTCACCTTGTTCGACAACAAGTAAATGGTGCAACCGTGTGTTATCAAATATTTCTTTCATCACATTCAATGAGTCATCCATTGTAATCGTCACTACAGTCTTACTCATTATATTTTCTACGACCATCAGTTTTCTTAACTCCTTGTCGAGTTATTACAGACAATCTTTTTTCTTACCTAATTATCGACCTGTAAATTAAAAACTGAAGCATAAAAATCACTCAAATACTATTTCCCAGACAAATAGCTCGCTAATTAAGTTTGCTAATTTTCCACTGTTTCTTTGGATTTTCTTTTTGTTTGTATACTTATTATATTCTTGAGAATCAAGATGAGCATATCCTTCAGCGAGGTTATGTCCATACTTCTCTATAACAAAATTTCCCGAAGTAGTAGCCCATAAAACCTTTTCATTAGTATATTGCACACCATCACCAAGAACCATAGGTTCACCAATTTCGTCATTGGGGAAACCCGAATACTTATCTTCATATGCGCTTACCAGCTTGCGAAATGCCTTTGAGTCGAAACTTAAAGAAACAGTGACAAGCGAAGCATCATAAAATAAATACAATACTGATACAGGTACCCCATCGATTTTCTGTTTCCGTTTACATTCAATTTCTCTTTTCTCACTATTTCGATTTCGGCAATATTGTTCGGAAAATTCCTCGGTTAATTCATCGCCTATTTTGAGACCATTTATGTCAAACTCAGGCTTTTCGCTGGCATAGACAGTCGCAGAGACAAGTAAAACGGGTAACAAGAGTAGTTTTTCAAGCGCCATGACTATTTCATATATCAAATAAGAACTGTCTGATAATTCTAGGTCATATTCTGCTAAAAGCTCGTGCTATCGGGTTCAGTTTTGAACTCAATTTATACCGTTATATCAATCTTTATAACTCCACTCTCGCCAGCCCTGTAATAAGGGAAAGTATAAACCCAGCTTTATATTCTCTTCACCAAGTTGTTTCATCAATGCACCGTACTTTTCCAATTGTTCCTTATAACGTTCCTGCTCATGATCAAGAAATGCATCACGATTTGCACCTTCATGGCGACTGGTTTTGTAATCTATGATCCAACGACAGCCGTTTTCATCGATAAAGGTTCTGTCCAGTATGGCATTGCTCAATTTATCGTTAACCATACCGCTAATTGGATATTCATTTTCTTGTTGTTTATGTTTAGTAGAGAGTATCCATTGTCCATGTTCATCGTTGACCATGTTTAATAAAGCTTTAATCACACGTTGTACGGCATCCGCTCGTTCGCTATCCGGTACACCGAGTTGTTTTAACGCATTATCAAAACCTTCTTGCTCCTTATTGATCCGTTCCGGTGTCCACTTGGCTATACCTTGTTCAGCAATGCATTGAATCGCGCTGTGTACGACTGAACCGATATGTTTAATGGTCTCTCCTGCCCATTCGAATTCGATCAAGACTGACTCTACGTCAGTTTCAGCTTCGTCTGCTGTAGCTTGTTGCCATGTTAAGCCTGCCGGTAGCTCGGGATGCTGCCAATCTGTGCTTAGGCGTTTCGTTTCTTGTTTAACCACAAGCTTCGATTCCGCTTCGCCTTGCTCAGTCGTTGCTGGCATGTGTTTTTCATAGGCCGCTTTTACCATTGGCCATAGGTGCGACAACAAGGAACGGCTTTGTGGTTCACAATTGAGTTCGCCTTTGGTTTCTTTCAGGCTTGCATGGCCGATGAGATGACAGGTTTTTCTGGTGCGGGTTGTTGCGACATACAACAACCGCGCATCTTCATAGCGTTGCTTGGCTTTATCTGTATTATTAATGTAATCGTAGATCGGCGCTTGATACTGTCCCGCTTCGCGTATAGGTGCTAACACAAGGTCTTCTTGTCCATGATCACGTTGACGTAATAACCAGACCAGTAAATCACCCTGGTTAGACCGCGGCGAACGACCTAGCCCCGGCAGAATGACATGATCAAACTCCAGTCCTTTGGCCTTGTGTATTGTCATCACTTGTATTTGATTATCGGCATTTAGATCGGGCGCGGCATATAATTGACTGACATCATCAATTAATTCTTGTAAGTCTTCTATCGAACTACCTTGATCCAGCGTTTCGAGTAGCGCGAGGTAAGTTAAACAATTTTCCAAATCGGTTTTGTTTGACAAGGTGGCCGGGCCACCGAGTTGTATCCAGAATGATTCGATTGCATCGCGTATCGGTAGACGATGTCTTAGTTTTTGTGTGGTTTCATAGATAGTTTTGAAATCTTGCAGCCGAGATTGTTGTTCGTCTTGCAACTGCTTAACTAATCCTGCATCGCAAATACATTCCCAGACTGTTCTCTCGCGGCTTTTATCACACAAAATGTATAAGGATTCAAGGCTTAAACCACACCACGGTGCACGCAAGCACGCTAACCAGGCAACGCGATCGGCTTGAAACAGAAAGGCGCGCGTTAAGGCAAGGAGATCCTGTATTGATGGCTGATTGCCCAAACCTTCTATATCAATCGCTTTAAAACCGATCTGCTCTATCCTTAAGGCCGGGACAATCTCGGCCAGATGCGAACGGCTACGTACCAGGATGGCAATATTATCGTCTGGCTCGGCCTGTTTTATTTCTTGAATGATCTCTAATACATGCTGTGATTCTTTTTTACAGGCGCGACCATAGAGCGGATGAACCCTGACGTTATTACTCGATGTGACTTTATCAAATGCATCTGCACTGCTATAGGACACCGCACCGGTAATGAGATCATCTTGCCTGGGGAATATATTAGTAAAACTGTCATTCACCCATTCAACCAATCCTTGCTGCGAGCGAAAGTTAACACTGAGGCGCAATGCTTCGAGCGGGATGTTACCGAGCGATGCATCATGAAATGTTTTTATAAACAAACTCACTTCTGCTTCACGAAAACGATAGATGGATTGCATTGGGTCGCCGACCAGAAACAGACTACGACCATCATCCATTGACCATTCACGCGTTAAGCGTTGCAACAAACGATATTGATTAGCCGAGATATCCTGATACTCGTCCACCAATAAATGTTTAATATGATAATCCAGTTGCAAGGCCTGTTCTGTCGGGGCATCGTCTGTGCCTAATGCATTCACTGCGGATTCGGCAATACCAATAAAATCCATTTGATTACGCTCGGCAAAGATTAAACGTAGTTGACCGGCGGCGAGTTTGAGTAACTCGCATAAGGCATTAACGATTAACCATTCTGCATCAGTATAACTTGCCGATGGTAAGGTATTGATCGTTGCCAAACTGTGTTGCAAGCCTTCCACTTTTTGTAATTCAGTTAATAAGCCTTGTATTTGTTTTTTCTTGCTCGCGCGTTCATCCGCTGCCAGCTTGTTACCACTAGCTGGAGGAAAACCATTCTTGACGGTATGTTGTTTGCGCCACGTACCCGTCTTGGTCAGTAATAACTCCGTTATTCCGCGCCAGAGTTCCAGGCTATTCGCATTGTTATCCGGCATGCTTGTTATTGATAAACATGACGTAATTACATTGTCCGGATCAGTCTCTGCCAGGTTTGTTGCAGCAAACTGTATTAACTCTAGTAATTCATTTTCAAATTCTTTTGGAAACAATGCGGCGGTAATGCTTAACTGATCTTCTATAAGCCTGACCAAGGCCTGTTCCATATCATTTCGATCATGGTCCTGTACGACATAGGCTAACCATTGATCACGCTTCTTTAACATATCGACGATCAGGTTTTTAATACGTGGTAAATCGTTATCCAGATGAAACACAAGGTTCGCAATCGCCTCTGACCAACCTGCCCCACTTTCCAGTTCGGCCAATGTAATGATTGCCGCTTGTTGATAGAGGTGCTCCGCGTCATCCAATGTTTCCGGTTGCGTACCCAGTCGCGCCAACATCGGCATCTGTCGCGTTAGATGTGCACAGAGTGAATCAATGGTTTGTAAGCGTAAGCGACCAGGGTTTTCAATGACCTGCCAACCCTTTTCCTGATCGCGTTTTAATGCTGCCTTAGCTAATTTGAACGTCGTTCTCTCATTTTCGGATTCGGGTTCTACATTGCTGTTCATTACCGTATTTAAAGCATCGAGAATTCGGCACTGCATTTCGGCTGCTGCCTTGCGGGTAAAGGTTATAGCGATAATCTCTTCCGGCGCATCGACCAATGACAACAATCTTAAATAGCGTTGTATCAATAAACCGGTTTTACCCGAACCCGCGGGCGCTTGAATGATGAAAGATTGATCTGGCGCTAGCGCTTGTTGTCTTGCTTCATGATCGACGATGGGCTTAGACATGCGTCTCACCTTCCAGTTGATCGACATCTTCAATATTTTCTATGCGTTCATGAATACGACACAAGGCATGTAGATCACAATAGCGACAGGCTGTTGCCGTTGGTTCAACGGTGGCCTTACCGCTACGAAAATCATTAGCCAACTTGGTTAAGACCTCTTCCCAATGCTCAAATCGATCTTGCCACAAGAAATTCTCATCCTGTTTTATACCGGGCAAAATATCGTCGCCATCGGCTTGCCCGGAGAATCCCAACTTGCCACGTTTCAAACTGGCAAATGCTATCGCGGCAACCCCTTGTTTACTGGTCACGGCATACAGTGGCAGTTGTGGATCATTGGGATTATCTGATTCCCAGTCATTTTTACTCACGGCACCGGTTTTATAATCAATAATGACGCAACGACCATCGGCTAACTCATCGATACGATCTACACGTAGATGTAATTCGATATCCTCAAACAGTACTGTTTGCCATTCTTCGGTTGCTATAACCTTAAAAGGACTCCTGTCTTTCTCGATGGTTAACCAGTCTTTTAGTAGTTGTTCGAGTCGTTGTTGTTCCAGCTCGGTAAATCTATCGGTAAAAGTCTCGGGCTGTTGCGCGATTTGTTGCTTGATCGCCTCTTGTACAACCGAATGAATGATCTTTGTCAGTTCTGACTCTGATCGATATGCCTGATTCTCTGATGTCTTCAAACGTTGCCATAGAAATTGCAGGGCGCAATGTACCAGATTGCCGCGTTCGGCCGCGCTTAAACCAATATCGCTATCGCGTAGTGACTCCGCATATAAACGATGCCTGGCAAAGGCTTTAAACGGACAACCCGACTGATCCTTGAATAAAGCGCTACCGCCCTCAGCAATTTGACCGGCGGGGATCTCTGGTGCATTAATGTCAATAAAGATTTCTGTGTGTGATGATGCGAGCAGTGAATCTTTATAATCATCACATTGATTGAACTGGCGAGCTTTTTTTGCATTAGCGAGACTAATTAACGGACTAGGCCGACAGATGCGATCACCTTCCTGTTTGGCATAACTGAATACGACTTCTTTTGCTGAGGCACTTAGTTTTTCGGTAATACGTTTTGCTAAATTAAGTTGTGCTTCAGCACTGGCATCAGGAATATTGAACTCCCGCTGGAAAGCAATGGGAATGAAGGCATTAGCCATAGTTATCGTCGGCCAATTATCATCTTGCATGCCCATCACCCACAAATGATCAAACTGCATGCCGGCTGCGGCCGTCATACCGAGAATTTGTATAGGTGTTTCTATTGTCTCTGGTTGGAATCGAGTTTCAACGAGCAATCTTTTTAATTGGAATAATGCGGTACTATAGCTGACAGGTTTTGTTAGTCCATCCAGACTTGCTAATTGCGTTAACGCGGATTGCCAGGCTTGTAAGGTTTGATGCTCATCACTATTAAGATTGCGTTCGCCCGGCCAACCGAATCCGCTTAACCAATCCGAAAAGCTTGTCGTCCATTCGCGTAGTGTTTGTTGTTTGGCATGGCTTAAGAAGGAAATCTCAAAGCTCTTTAATAATCCAACAAACCCTTCACATTGTTCAAACTCTTTACATCGTGCTTCAGCAATCCAATACAATGTTTTAAATCCCGATTGTTGTTCACCGATACGCCTAAGAGCAGCATCAAACTTTGCGCGCTTTGCTGCTTCTTCCGTTGCGCCTGTTATAAACGGGGAATGTAGTAAGTTACTTAGCGTATTAATTGATACCTTGCGTTTACCCAGAGCCAGCAAGTTGATTGCTGTATGGATTAAGGGATAGCCTGATAAAGGCTTGCCTAATGATATTGCATAGGGTTTATATTGAGATTCGTTTGGCTTTAACCATTTTTGTGGTGTGAGTACTGATGCGAACCCATATTCAATCTTGTCGCGCAGGCTGTTGAGGTTTGGTGCGATTATTCCAATCGTTGCTTTATTATTATCTTCCAAACATTGTTTTGCCCAACATGCCGCAGACCAGATTTCTGATTGCTTATCTGTTTGCTCGCTTATACTGATAGATTCATTTTGCTGCTCTGGATCACATTCTTCGATTTCAATACCGATATCAATAAAGGCTTGTTTGAGTATATGTTGTTGTGTTGTGAGTTGGTCAAAATCATAGAAGACTATCTTCTTTAGGTTATTTTTTAATTCTGCTGCATATGTCGTGATGTAACCCGGTAATGCGGCATCATCCAACCATGCATTTTCTCGCTTTTGCTGCTCGTAGGAATGGGCCCAGTGCTTAAACGCAAAAGCATCTTCAGACAGATACACGCCATCTGGAAAGATTGGGACAGCCCATTGCTGACAAAGTTGGTAGGCATGCGCTGCTTGCTTGGCCGTGGCAGTGATTTGTAAGAGTTGATTCTTATATTTTGAACTATTGATTATCTCTTGCCAGAGCCACTGTTGCTGTAGATTGCTCAATACCGTGACTTTATCGTCAGTCCGAAATGAAAGAGATTCGAAACATCGTCTACACCACGCTGTCCAGGGCAAACAATCAGGTGTTTGCCAGGCCTGTTTTCCTTGCGCGATTTGTTCTGTCGCAAATAGGTAACGAAGATGACGGCTGAGACGTTGCGTCGGCGTGATAATTGTCGCTCCCTGCCTTATCAAATCGCTGAGACGTTTATTCATATGTTATGAATGTCACCTTATGTGAGATTAGATTAATGATGAACTCATCTGTCATAGATAAGTCACATTGGCATTATAAACTGACAATGTTAACCTTGGGACCTAAACTAGAATAATATATTTCTCTTGCCACAAGCAGAGAATCTTATGCAAATATCAAATTACACTACTCAACAGGAAGAGATTGTCTGTACCACTGTCATGCCAACACGGATGCTACCGGATATGGTGGATGATGTACGTGAATCCCTGTTAAATACACCTCGCAGTTTGTCACCAAAATACTTCTACGATGAACGCGGATCTGAGTTATTTGACCAGATTTGCTCAACGCCGGAATATTATCCGACGCGCACTGAAAACCACCTATTATCCAAGTATGCCGTTGATATTATCAATAAAACGACGCCTGATCAGATACTTGAGTTGGGAAGTGGTTACTCAACAAAGACACGTCGTTTGTTTGATGCTTGCCAACAAACGTCTAATGAATGTATTTATGCACCTTTAGATGTATGCGAAGAAGTGTTGATTGAAGCCGCTCAAAAACTATCTGAAGAGTATGATTGGTTGGGGCTAAAGCCGTTATTGGGTGATTATCATGGCGGCCTGGGAAATTTACCGGCGACGCATGGCTCACACCTGTTTGTTTTTCTCGGCAGCACTATTGGTAACTTTGAACAAGAAGATGCCTTGGAATTTATAAAAGAAGTTTATAAGGCGATGCGTTATGGCGATCACTTATTAATTGGTGTTGATCGCGTAAAAGAGAACCACGTTTTACATGCTGCTTATAACGATGCTCAAGGTATTACTGCTGAGTTTAACCTGAATGTATTACATGTATTGAATCGTGAATTGAATGCAAACTTTAATACCGATGAGTTTACGCACTCGGCAACATTCAATACTGATAAAGAAAGAATAGAGATGCGCCTAATCTCTAATACTGATCAGCATGTCCATATCGATGAACTAGGTGAATCCATTCAATTTGATACTGGTGATAATATACTGACTGAAATTAGTCAGAAATATACTTATAAAGGTATTGAGGAAATGCTTAAGCAGGCTAATTTCCGAATTACGGATCATTACGAGGATGAGAACGCATATTTCTCTTTAGTATTGGCATCAAAATAGCCCCAACTGAATCAATTATTATTCGGCTAACCACTCACTTGATATCTGTTCTGCCATAGAAGGGTTATCAATAAACTTATTCCGATTACCCTGTAGTTCTTCGATTAGATTATTGCGCAACATTTCCTGATTACTCGGTGGATCTAAACGATTCCACCGCTTTAATTCATCCAGCATATCCTTTTCTACAGGAACTCCATATTGAGTATGCATATAGAAGATTGCACGAGCAATATTACCACGCGCTATAAGTCTGGGCTCGGTAATATCATGATAACGTTCAAAATCACAATTTTCGTAACGCCAATCCTCACCTTCAATCATGCCAAAACTGCTATTACGTCGAGCCACATCTGCATCTTGCCAGGCAGGATAGAGATTATGCATATCAGCTTCCATACGCGTAAAGCGTGATTTTTCATTGAGTCGACATTGTCGACGACTATCACATTGCATGTATCGCAACATCCAACTTGCCGGATAGATCTGTTCAATTACAAATAATCGATCTTCGGTTAATGCCACAGAGGGATCGAAGCGAAAACCACAATACAAGGACCAGCCACCATTGGCATACAGTTCATTCCAGAAAGTATTTACCGCTATTTCATCGAAACTTTCGACAGGCAAGGTCTCAGCGTAAGTAGTGTGGGAGACACTAAGTAGACATAAAATAGAGATTATCCGTAATGGGCGAAACACATTAATTATTACTATTTTTAAAATATTATAGGCATCATGATATACCAGACTGCTTTAGAATGTGAACATATAGAAATTTAGCCTGACTAATACAGATAATTATTACTAGAAACTGAATCCATGGTCATCACCAAAAAATCAATGCGTTTTCTCACTACATGGCTATTTATCTGCCTATTGCCAATATTGAGCGCTTGTTCTGACGGCTTGTCTCAACTCGAACGCATTAAATCGCGCGGCACGCTTAGAATAGCGCTGATTGCAACACCACCGCTTTACTTCCCTGATGAGTCACTCATAAAAGGTTATGATTATGAAATCATCGCCAGTTACGCCGAATCTATCGGTGCTGATCTAGAAATCATTCACGCAAATACCATCCGTGAAATCATTACCAAGTTGAAACAAGGTAAGGCACATGTTGGAATTGCCGGTAATTCACCTGACTATCCAGACGAAAATATAATCGGCAGCACCTCCTATGAGAAGGATGAATGGTATGTCATAGGAAATAGAAAAAACATATTGCCAAAATCAGTCGATGACATTACGCCTAGTACAGTTATCGTCGCCAAAGGCAGTAAACCTGCCTTAGTCTTGTCCCATCTAATACGAGAATATCCTTCGCTTTATTGGCTGGAACTGCCTAATGGTAATAACAGGCAAGTACTGCAGCAGGTGAATAAAAACACTTTCAAACTCAGCGTTATCAGCGCTGATGTTTATAGGTATTACCGCTATCTCTTTCCTGAGGTCAAGATCGCATTTACATTGGCAAAGCAATACCACTCACGCTGGCTTAGCTACAAGAGTGATGATACCTCTCTCTCAAATTCTATAGAGAAATTCATAAATAATTACAAACAAAGTGGCAAACTAGAGCAGCGATACAATACTTATTATCGGCACCTAAATGTCTTTAATTATACGGACAGTCTTCATTACCTGAGACTTATCAAAGAAAGGTTGCCTCAATATAGCCCTTACTTTAAGAAAGCTGCGATGGATAATGAGTTTGATGAACGTTTTCTGGCTGCAATTAGTTATCAGGAATCACATTGGGATAATGAAGCGGTTTCGCATACCGGGGTTCGCGGTTTAATGATGCTAACTCGAGATACTGCCAAACGTGTTGGGGTTAAAAATCGTCTGGACCCAGAACAAAGTATTATGGGTGGTGCAAAATACCTAAACATATTAAAAGCATCTTTGCCGGAAAAAATTAAGGAGCCTGACCGCTCCTGGATGTCATTGGCAGCATACAATGTTGGTTTAGGCCATTTAGAGGATGCCCGCATTCTTACTGAATCGCTTGGAGACAACCCTAACCTCTGGATAGATGTTGAAAAACATCTACCAAAACTCAGTCAAGAAGAATGGCATCAAAAAACTAAATACGGTTATGCCAGAGGACACGAACCCGTAGAATTTGTAAGACGAATAAGACGTTATTACGATATTTTACGTTTGTATCAGCAAGAAGAAATTCTGGAAAAACTCGACCAACCATTGGAGCTGAATAAAGTACGAATCACGTCTCCGGCGATATAACTTAAGCCGTCGTTCGACTTTCTACTCTTTTATATGCTTGACTAAACTCAGTGGCTAGCACCTCGGCTTCTGACACTTGTCCTTCTGATAATTTATCACGCACCCGCTTTAATGCTTCATGAACATCTCCATCGCCCGTATCATTCGCCAGTAATAACCAGGCATAGGCACGAACATAATCTTTTTCTACGCCTAGACCTTTTGCAAATCTCACTCCTAACATATGTTGCGCTTTTTGAAATCCTTGTCTTGCTGCTTTTTCAAACCATGAACATGCAATCGCTTCATCTTTATGTACGCCTAAACCATTGACATAAAGATGACCCAATCGATACTGAGCCTTAACATAACCTGCCTCCGCAGCCATGCGATAATATTTAGCTGATTCTAATTCATTTAATGGGATTCCAAGACCAAAAGCGTGAAGTTTTCCCAGTTGATAATTCGCTTTGGCGTAGGATTGTTTTGCTGCTAATTGAAAACATTGTTCGGCTGCTTTGAAATCTTGCGGCACACCTAAACCATTAATATAGAAAAGGCCCATATTGAATTGCGCGCGTGCGTATCCTTGTTTTGCTGCAAGCTGGCGCCACTTAAATGCTGCTTCATCATCCTGCGGTACACCAAGACCACCACCATACATTAATGCCAGATTATATTGCGCCTTGGCATAACCCTGATTTGCAGCTTCCTGATACCAGCGGGCTGCTTCTGCTTCATCTCTTTCGGTACCCTGCCCTTGTGCCAACATTAAACCAACATTAAGCTGTGCCTTCATGTGGCCTTGTTCTGCTGCACGTAAATACCACTTCAAAGCTTCAACATCGTTTCTTGGTATCCCAATTCCTTTGGAGTACATAAATGCCAAATTATAACGTGCTCCCGCATGACCTTGTTCTGATGATTTGAGGTACCACGCATGAGCCTGCTTGTAATCTTTTTCTACACCGAGCCCGTGCTGGTAACACCAAGCTAAATTAGCCTGAGCAATAACATTACCTTTTTCCGATGATTGGGTTAAATAAGCTGCCGCCTGCTCGTGATCTTCGGGAACACCAATTCCACGTAGATACATTTGACCAAGACGCGACTGCGCCTTGCTTGAACCTTGGTCAGCGGCATGTCGATACCAAAATGCGGCCTGCCCCGGGTCCAGCCGGACTCCGATACCATTCTCATAAAGATCGGCTAATTGCAGCTGGGCATCGACATCCCCCGCATTAGCATCTTTTGTTAGTACAGATAACTGAGCACTCATATAGTCAAAATTTTCCTGAGACTAAATCTTATTTAAAAAGCTTAGCCTGTATCACCCTGTTTTGTATAGTAAATCATTATTATAAAACTCGATATGTATGACTTCTGATAGACTCTTGGGCATGACTAAAGAAACAAACCCGCACAGTTACAGCTTACTCGATCCCGATATGATTATTCATGCGATTGAATCATTGGATTATGTCTCTGATGGCAGAATACTGGCACTAAATAGCTATGAAAATCGTGTCTATCAGGTAGGGATTGAAGATGAAGCGCCGATAATTGCCAAGTTTTACCGCGCTGGTCGCTGGACTGATGACATGATTCGGGAAGAACACACTTTTATGCTGGAATTGGCAAGTGCAGAAATCCCGGTAGTTGCCCCAATATCAATAGGCAATGTAACCTTATTTAACTACGGCGATTATCGGTTTTCACTCTACCCGCGCTTTGGCGGCTATGCACCTGAATTGGATAACCCGGAGCACTTATTGCAGCTTGGGAGAATATTAGCCCAGATACATAATATTGGTGAAATCAGCGCCTTTAAATCCAGGCCGAGTATTAATGTTGAAGACTTTGCTATAAAACCGGTTCAGTACTTATTAGAAAATGATTTTATCCCTGCTTATTTAGAACCAGCCTATTCAACACTCTGTGAAGATCTTATTATTAGAATCAAACGCTGCTATGAACAAACAGGCGAATACAAAACATTACGAATGCATGGTGATTGCCATCAGGGAAATATTCTAGTTCGTGATGACAACTTTTATATTGTTGATTTTGATGATTCTCGATCAGGTCCCGCGGTACAGGACATATGGATGTTCCTCTCGGGTGACCGTAATTATATGACGATGGGGCTCAATGATTTTATGGAAGGTTATACCGAGTTTCGTGATTTTGAAGCACGCGAGTTGCATTTAATCGAGGCTCTTAGAACAATGCGTCTAATTCATTATTCGGCATGGCTCGCTGAGCGTTGGAATGATCCGGCGTTCCCAATCGCTTTCCCATTTTTTAATACACAGAACTACTGGGAAGAACAAATACTAAGTCTACGTGAACAAGCTTCATTGATGGAGGAACCAGCGATTGTCTGGAAACGTTATTGAAATATGGCAACAACAATAAATACAGAACAACATACAACTGAACAGGTCAATGACAGCCATGAAGTAAGAGAATACAACTGGCAATATATTCTCGAAATAGCAAAGCAACATAAACGACAGTTGGTCATGGCAAATATCATTGCCGTAATCGCAACACTGGCAAGCGTCCCCGTCCCATTATTAATGCCCTTATTGGTTGATGAGGTTTTATTAAACCAACCCGGCATCGTTGTTAGTTCTATAAATGCTATTACCCCTTCTATATGGCACGGCCCAGTGTTGTACATATCAATTATTTTAATCATGACTTTATGCTTGCGTCTTTCAGCATTAGTTTTAAATGTTTTTCAAACAAGACAATTCACTATCATTGCTAAAGATGTCATCTTTCTTATTCGCCGTACGCTACTTACACGTTTGAATAAAGTGTCCATGTCCGAATACGAAACACTTGGGAGTGGTACAGTCGCTTCTTATTTTGTAACTGATCTGTCTACTGTCGATGATTTTGTCGGATCAACAGTGAGCAAATTATTAGTCGCCACTCTGACAATAATTGGTGTTGCCATAATTCTACTTATTATGCATTGGCAAATTGCAGTATTGATACTCTTTGCCAATCCAATCGTAATTTATTTCACGACGGTCTTAGGTAAACGAGTTAAGGAGTTAAAGAAAAATGAAAACTCTGCCTTTGCCGTTTTTCAACAGTCTTTAGTAGAGACACTGGACTCTATTCATCAGATTAGAGCAAGTAACAGGGAAAAACATTATTTAAAACGCATCATTGAACAAGCGAGTATGGTTAAAGATCATGGAATTGCCTTTGCATGGAAAAGTGATGCCGCCAGCCGATTAAGCTTTGTTGTCTTTCTATTTGGCTTTGATATCTTCCGTTCAGTAGCAATGCTGATGGTTGTTTTTTCTGGATTAACTATTGGCCAGATGTTTGCTGTCTTCGGTTATCTCTGGTTCATGATGGGCCCGGTACAGGAAGTTCTGAATATCCAATACGCTTTTTATAATGCCAAAGCTGCATTGGCTCGTATCAATGAATTAATAAAACTCGAACTGGAACCAGATTATCCACATGTCATTAATCCGTTTGAGAACAAAAATACCGTTGGGATTAATATCTCTGACCTTCATTTTTCTTATGGCCATAATGATGATAACGGTAACGCTGATATATTAAATGGTATCAACCTAACTATTGAACCCGGAGAAAAGGTTGCACTCGTCGGTGCCAGTGGTGGTGGCAAATCTACATTAGTACAAGTATTGATCGGCTTGTATCCCGCAAATAGCGGCGACATCTTTTATGATGGAGTTCCAGTAACACAGATTGGTCTGGACGTTGTCCGCGAAAACGTTGCGACAGTGTTACAACATCCGGCACTGTTTAATGATACTGTCAGAATTAATTTAACCTTGGGACGCGAACTTGAAGAGAAACAATTATGGCATGCTCTTGAGATTGCTCAATTAAAAGAGACCGTAGAACAATTACCCAACAAACTGGACACCATAGTCGGACGACAAGGCATTAGATTATCTGGTGGACAAAGACAACGACTTGCAATCGCACGAATGGTCTTAAGCGATCCTAAGGTCGTCATCCTGGATGAAGCAACATCGGCATTGGATGCTGAAACCGAGTATCATCTACATACCGCACTAGCAGGTTTCCTCAGTAATAAAACAACCATCATTGTTGCGCATAGATTAAGCGCAATAAAACAAGCTAATCATGTTTATGTCTTTGAAGCTGGCACTATTGGCGAACAAGGTACACATCGCGAATTACTTTCTCAAGATGGTCTTTATGCAAAGCTATATGGAGTTAGGCAGTCGCACTAAAAAGTAAAAAATATAATAGTGACTAATTCAGATATGAAAGTTAATGTTATTCAATTTTTTTTACTGATTGCAATCTTGTTGACAAGCTTATGTGCTTGCCAAAACTCGAATGAAGAATTGGTGGCCATTAACGGTCTGACTATGGGCACAAGCTATTCAATTAAAATAGTACCCAATGGAAATCAGCTTGATAAAAATACAGTACATACGAATATCGAAAATATCCTAACTGACATCAATCAATCGATGTCGACCTATATTAATGATTCAGAGCTATCTCTTTTTAACCAATCAAAAATCACTGATTGGCAGGTTTTTTCAGAAGATCTGTATCGCGTTATCGAACACGGAACTCAAGTTAGTGCGATAAGCAATGGTGCATTCGATGTAACGGTTGGCCCACTGGTAAACCTCTGGGGCTTTGGCCCTCATCCTTATAATCGTGATATTCCCTCGGATCCAGTCATACAATCTGTGAAGCAGCATATCGGCTATGAAAAATTAAACTTTGATGCAGCAGCACATCGTATTGCCAAATCTGATCCGGCTATAACCATTGACTTATCAGGTATTGCAAAAGGCTTTGCCGTAGATAAGATCGCACAGTATCTAAATGAATTGGGTATCGAAGACTATTTGGTAGAAATAGGTGGCGAACTCATAGGTAAAGGAACGAATGCAAATGATTTAGCATGGCAAATTGGTATTGAACAAGCCAAGCCTCTGGAACGCTCGGTGCAACGTGTTATTAGCCTCGATAATATCGCCATGGCAACATCAGGAGACTATCGAAATTATTTTGAGAAAGACGGTGTTCGTTATTCACATACAATTGACCCGGTAACAGGTAAACCTATTCATCATCGGTTAGCTGCTGTCACCGTACTTCACAGCTCTGCAATGCATGCCGATACGCTGGCAACAGCCTTTATGGTCTCTGGGCCGGAAAAGTCACTGGCATTGGCAAATGAGATTGGTGTTGCACTTTATATGATCATAAAAACCAACACGGGCTTTGAAGAGCGTTACAATGAGCGCTTCAAACCTTTTCAAACTAAATAAGCATGAATACAACAACGAGCTATACCAGAGATATTCAAAGGTGAGCGAGATTATTTTTCTTATCATACTCGGCCTTGCTGTCTGGTTTTGGCAGGATGCCTTACGTGCGCGGGAACTGGCGGTAAAACGCTCACGTCGTTATTGTCGCGATATTAATTACCAGTTTCTGGATGAATCTGTGGCGTTGATATCGATAAAGCCCGGTCGTGATTTTACTGGAAATTTTACATTTCACCGTTATTATCATTTCGAATTTAGCCCCGATGGCCAAAACCGTTTTAGCGGCACGGCCTATGTCATAGGACATTACCTGCAATCGATACAGCTTGATCATCCTGATGGTATAATTATGGAATCAAGCTTAAACAAAGAAGATTAAATCTACGGAGAATTTAACGATGCCTTCATTTGATATTGTATCTGAAATTGACCAACATGAACTTACCAACGCGATTGATCAAGCGAACAGGGAAATAAGCAATCGCTTTGATTTTAAGGGAACCGACTCGAAGATTGAGTTGGTTGAAAATAGCCTGACTATCATCTCTTCATCTGAATTTCAGGTAAAACAGATTCACGATATACTGGAGACAAAGATAGTCAAGCGTAGTATTGATATTCGTTGTCTGGAGTACAGTGACATTATAGAAAGTAATAAAGAAGCCCGACAATCCGTTGCGATAAAAAAAGGAGTTGATACTGAGCTTGCCAGAAAGATTGTAAAAATGATGAAGAGTAGTAAATTAAAAGTTCAAGCAGCGATCCAGGGAGATCAGGTCAGGATCACCGGGAAAAAACGTGATGACTTGCAAGAAACGATCGCAGCGATTAAAGAAGCAAAATTTGAACTCCCATTGCAATACATAAATTTTCGGGACTAAACATAAAACCAATGTCATACGTATTCGATTTACACACCCACTCAACTGCTTCTGATGGCATATTGTCACCCGAGATGCTCGTTGAAAAAGCTAGTACGGCGGGGGTCAACACATTAGCGTTAACAGATCACGATACAGTCGCCGGTTTAGCTGCCGCACAAATTGCTGCAAAAAAATACAATATAACACTCATTAATGGCATCGAGTTATCATGTCTATGGAATAATAAAACGATTCATATCGTTGGATTAAATTTTGATCCTGAGAACAAAACTATAATTAATGCAACAATTAATCTGAATCATCTGCGTGAAGAACGCGCAATCAAGATAGGCGAGAAACTCAAGAAGGTCGGAATTGAGAATGCATACGAAAATGCCAAGCGAATTGCGGCCGGTGGAACTGTCACTCGCCAGCATTTTTCAACTTTCCTAATCGAAAATGGTAATGCAAAAAGCCAGACAGATGTATTCAAACGTTATCTAGTCAATAACAAACCGGGATATGTCTCTGTCGAATGGCCCAGCCTCGAAGAAACTATTGCTAAAATTAGTGGCGCCGGTGGCATTTCAGTTATAGCACATCCATTGATTTATAAACTGACAGCAACAAAATTGCGCAATTTAATAAATGAATTCAAGGTTCTCGGTGGTAAAGCTATTGAGGTTGTCACCGGACATAGTCAATCAGCTGAGATTGAATTGGCAACTAATTATGCCAAACGTTTCGGCATGGCGGCTTCAGTAGGTTCTGATTTTCATAATGAGAATATCGCTTGGAGTCAATTAGGCAAACTCGCAGAATTACCACGAGGACTTACGCCTGTGTGGGAATTATGGTAGAAATAAAGTACACAAAATAAATTCTACTTAGCTCCCAATGAAATAGAGAATAAAACGTATCCGCATTAACACTTATAGCTCGGTCCCAGAAACAGGAAACCTTGAGTCTACGAGTGTCTACTTTTTGAGTGTAAAAAATCGCCAGGAAACTTTAATTTAATCTGGAATTAAAATAGGGAGGCCTAGCTACTGATTGTCAATCTGTAGCTATTTATTAGAATCTTTTAATAAAACATCGATTTCAGCGGAAAGAAATTGGTCATGTATTTTTGATATTTCCTTTGCTTTTTTATATCTAACATCCGCTTGTTGCACAATTCTGCCTTTAGCTTTTCTCAGCTCTTTATTGAGAGGTGATGATTCATTCTTTACTTGTTCCGCCAACCATTCTTTCAGATCATCATTTAATGCGTGATTTTGTGTAGGTTGTGGTTGCGCAATCTGCTCCGATTTTTTTACTGTTTTTATTTTAATGTACTCCGCCTCAGCAGCTTTATGCATATTCTGAATTTTTTCAATCTCATTCGCTTTCCATGAATAAAATTCCTGCATCTTTTTTTCTTCTTCAAGAAATCGTTTGTCTATCTCAGCCTGAAGATGCGCCACCGTTTCTTCATTTTTTTGTTGCTGTATTTCGACTACCTTATATATAGATTGTCGTTCTTGCTCTATATCGTTATATATTTTTTTAGCTTGTTGGATAAGTTTATTTGTATTTTGCGTTTGTAAATTAATTTTTACTCTTTGCTCTTTAAATTTTTTATCTGTCAGATCAATTACTGATTTTTTTATTTCAGCAGCAATGTCTTTTATATGCAATATCTCCTTAAATTTCCCACGAATACTCTCAAGCTCTTGACGAAGTCCTCTCAACTCGTCATGCATGACATCTTCATCTGAACTATCATTTTTTTTGAAGGGCAAGATGTCTGCAGAATTTAATTCATCTGTTTTAATTATTTCTGTTTGATCTTTATCTACATGTCTAAAATGTGCCTTTAAACCACTATTTAGTTGATAAACATCATAACCATGCTGAGCAAGGATATAAGCAGCTATTGAGCAACGAGACCCGGTATCACAACAGGTAATGTATTGTCTTGATCTATCCAACTTTCCAACCTGTAAACGAAGTATGTTCAAGGGAATATTGACACTACCTTCTATAGAATAATCCTGGTATTCATCCGGGTATCGAACATCCAGCCATATTGCCCCCTTTTCCTCTATAGCTTGCGCAGTTTCAAAATCTACTTTTTGCAGTATTGAATTTAAAATGAGCTCTATGAAATTACCCTTACTCAAACGCATTAATCTTCCGTCCGTCAGCATGGTGACAGAAGCATTGCGCTTTGTATTAGCAATAATAGCTTCTTCCCCAAAGGCATCGCCGTCTCTTATTTGAGCCAGATTAATGTCCTGGGCGGTTGGCGTTGGTTTTCTGCTAATTTGACAGCGACCAGATTGAATAATGTAATAATAATCACCATTGTCGCCTTGATTAACAATCACATCTCCTTCACTGACATCGATCGCTTCTATCTTAGAGAATATCTTTTGAATATTTTCAACTGAAATATTGGTATAAAGTGGAGACTGCAAGATTCTTGTCATCCAATCTTCATCTTCGTCATTACCTATGTCATTAACTTCAAGGCCAGAGTTACAATTTATTATGTCTGCATCATTATCGATGAGCAATGAATCCAATAATGTTTTATCTATGCATAGAATTAAAGAATCCTCTTCTGCTTTTGCGGTATATTGCCGAGGCTGAAACTGGGCTAATGGATAACGTGCGCCATCTGTCTCCGAATAGATACGGAAGTCTGTATTATCTGTTGAAATTAACTTCAACTCCCCTTTAAGTAGATAAAATGCATAATCGTCATTATCGCCTTCACTAAAAACTATGTTGCCTTTAGAAACTGCTTTCAAGCTTGAACTTGAAACAATTAATTCGATGTTATCTTTAGACAGATTGCTTATCGGAATAAGTGTTTTCAAGATACTGGTTAATTCAATATTGGAATGTAATACCATATCTACTCATTTGTTCCGTGATTTATCTTTATAATAATTATTAATAACTATGCACTAATAGTTATTCGATACATTTAAGCCATTAATCCATCATCTTGACAGTTCAAATACCTATTTCTGTGAACATGCTCACATGATTAACAGCGAACATTACATATAAAAATTATTTTTAGGCATTTGACGTATAAGTTCTCAAATATTGTCGCGATCGAACGACGCATTAACCTGTTTTATTACAAAAAACAGACAAATAAAGATCTCTATTTTTTGTATATCTAACTGTTTTTATTGAATTAATTTTCATCCGTATTCTCTTGGCACGACGATTGCGCTATATAAAATTATTATGATTATGAGGGTAAGCAAGTGTTAGTAAACAAACTACTAAAGATCGATGGCGAAGAAAAAAAATTACTATGGGAAATCTTTCACTACGAAAAGATGCTAGATGATAACGAGGAAATGTTGCTCAATGATTTAAACTATTATGAGGAAAGAATTCGCTCTATTGGTAGCACAAAAACACCAATAGAAATAGGTTTACTAACAATCTATATGAAACATATTAAAAATATAAGAACATTATTACTGAACCTTCAAAACAATAGAAATGACAAATTGAAAAAACAAATCCAGGACTTATCTATTAAATCACTTGGCGCCTGATGGTTTTAGGAAATCAGCTTGATGCTTAAAAGCTAGAGCCTCTATCTGTTGCGCAGCTAGAGATGACAAACTTCCGAGACTAACTACTTCCCAACCTTTATATCCAGAAGTCATTGCATGCTTTGCTGCTTGCGTATACTTTCTTTCATTTTCTTCAGACCAGATTAATAAATCTGCATATTCAAAGAAAACTATCCTACGTGACTCGGTTAGCACCGCTGCCTGACCTTTAAAGTTATAAAATGCAGAAAATTTTTCAGTTTCCATATAGTAACGAAACAACATTTTACTCAGTCGCTCAAATATCAGTGCTACCACTTCCTCGTCTGCAGTCAAAACTACTTCTATATACGAGTCGAGTCGAGACACTTTTTCAAGTCCTGAAAGATAAGTGGCGATTGTCGTTTTATTCGTCGGTGATAAGGCTTTGTGCTCTATAAAAGCCTTAATCAACTTATTGTTAATGCCCATCTCTAAAAGCAAATCGGCATTATATTCATTTAATTCAAATAGTGTTTTACTTCTGAGGACATTGCTTATCCTTCTATCTATATCATTTTGATTTTGTGCCGTTGTGAAACTACTACTCAAACCTACACCCGCTGAGACCTTGCCAGATGCACGCGCCTTGGCGACAGTATTTAGAAATGATTGTACTTTGTAATTGCTTGAGTACATATCAAGACCCAACTGAAATGCAGCATTACGTTTATGTCTGGCTACCGTTGGATCATTTGGTTCTCTTAGCGAATATTTATTTAATTGATCACGAACAAAGGGGTCTTCACCGTCCAGTGTCGCATCTAGATTATTGCCTAATTGGCCAGCAAGATTTCTCGCCGTTTTAAAGGGAGAGGTTATAAAATCATCAGCTGAATCGCTAGAAAGACTTAATTGACTACGCAATTCATCTGAAAACTCTTCGTTTTGATTTTCATATTGAATTATTGCTTGAGATAAAATCTTTATTTCATTGAGTCGTTTCTTCAGAACAGCCAATGATTTTAATTCAAATTCACCAATGTCTGATTCAAGCTGAAATTTATAAAACCCATCTTCGAACTCTACTGCGTCAACACGATGATAAGCAGAGGACAATTCTTTCGGTGATAAAACCGTATTACTATTTACTACCGGAGAAGATTCGATGCTTCCTGCTGAGACAAATAATGGAAAGAAAATCAGCAATATCACTATTGCTGATTTTAAGTAATAAGCCGTACCATCTAAATGCATCAGTGTTTACTTCTGCAAACAACAATGGACCTGTTCAATAAGCGCATTAGATCTTACCGTCTAATCCCATTTGATAGTATTTGTGTACTATCTGTTCCTGATTTTCGAGCAACCAATCAATGTCTGGTTCATTATTCATAGCCTTATGAATTGCCATTGCAGTAGCCTTACGATGAATATCAAATAATATTTTATGATCTAGATCATCAGCAGTGGCCACTAATGGATTTAACCAAACAGAAATAATGATACCCAGATCATTCGCTTTTTCTTTTGGAATATCACCATTTCTAACAGCATCCAGTACACCATTTGCAGTCGCTCCCTGAACCGTACCCATGAGGATATTAGTATAGCGTTCCTTATTAACAGTTACTTTACTAACCATCAAGGTGGCAGGCCGAACCATAGTATCGGTATTCATTATAGCCAGAACTTTTGTGTGTCCTTTAACTTGTGAAGCCATTTGGTTAGCGAAAGCAGTACCAAAAGGTCCATCAAGTTCACCAATGACAACCTCTGGTTCCGCTGCGGTGCCTGGAGGACCTCCTGCAACCAATGCTTCTCCAACGCGCATCACAATACGTTCACTCATATGATTAAACTCCTTTGTTTAAATAGTTAATTATTAGGGAAATTTTTTTCTGAAGAACCACTGACAATTTAAAAATAAAGAGCTGGTTATTTTTTATCTCCCAGCTGCTTAGAAATATCATCAAGTAGACTTGAATTTGCTTCTGCGGCTTTCTTCTTCGCGTCCGCTGCCTTGAGTTTAATTCGTTTCATCATGTCCGAATGCATTTGTACCTGAGTCACCGAATCGGCCTCTTCTTCCTGCGTTTCTTCAAAATCTTGTAAATCACCTTCGATTTGTGCAAGAAATGCCTCTTCTTGCTGTTTTTTCTTGGTCAAATCCGAGTCATTCACCTGTTTCGCAGATTCCGTTAATTTTTCTCTATGTGCCGCGTCTTCAATCTCGCGCTCAGCCTCGACGGCCTTTTCTTGAGCTGCCTTGATTTCGACTTCCAGTTTTTCGCGCTGCTCTCTGGAACTAGTCGACTCCATTTGTTTTTCTTTCAACCGGCCTGCTTCAGCTAGTGCTTCTTGCTTGACCCTTTCCGCCTCGAATTTGGCTTCTTGAATCTGCTTCATTGCTACCTGTATTTTTTTAGCTTCTTCTTCCAGTTTCTTACGCTCAGCTTTTAACTTGGCCTCTTCTTCAGCTCGCGTCTTGTCGTGTGACGACTTATATTCCTGAATCATTTTTTCAGCTTCTGCTTTAGCAGCCAATTTTGCGGCCTCTGCGGCAGCTTTTCCTTTTTGTAATTCTTCAAATTCTTTTGAGTTACGTTCGTATTGCTCAGCCAGTTTTTTGCGTTCTTCTTCTATATTAGCCTTGGCTTCTGCCTGCAATTGTTTTTCACGTTGTTCTTCTTGTAACCTTTTCTTTTCGGCTTCTTCTTCCAGAAGTTTCTTCGAAGCCTCAAGCTCTTCCAGTCTTTTTCTCGAAGCTTCGGCTTCTTGTTTGATTCGGGTAGCTTCTTCTATTTGTTTTTTTGCAGCTTCAGCCTGCACTTCCAACTTCTCTCGTTCCTTACGTAGCGTTTCTTCTGCAGCTTCTTTTGCCTTTTGGATTTCTTCCATATCCCGAGCATTTTTGTTATAGATCTCTTCCAGCTTTTTCTTTTCCTGCTGCATTTGCTTATCAGATTCTGCTTGCAGCTGTTTGAGCCTCGCTTCTTCCTGTTCCGCTTTTTTCTTTGCTTCTGCTTGTGCTAGCTTCTTTTCTTTCTCTAGCTTTTCTTTTTCTGCTTCTAGCTTTTTCTGATTAGCTTCATGTTCTTTTTTCTTTTTAGCATCAGAGTCATCTTTTGATGATTCTGCCTTAGCCATTCTTATCTGTGTTGTCTCTAACTCCGCATTCAATTTCTCGACACGGGCTTCCGCATCAACTTCATTATCTTCTTGTTGCCCAGACTGTTTTTCAGGTTCAGGTACCTTAGGTACAACTGTTTTTACACCTACTGCTTCAGGATTGTTGACCAAACCACCGTCGAGATAAGAAACATCGAAACCTCTTTCAGCTAGCAAAAAAGCACCTGTTGAACTTCGTCCACCAGTATCGCAGTAGAGGATATAGATCATCGAAGAATCAAGCTTGTCGGATTGCAGTCGCAAGGAATTTAACGGAATATTGATACTATCGTCGATGGACGATTCCCCATGCTCGTTGGGAAAACGGACGTCTAACCACTTCGCACTGCCTTCGTTAACCAAGGCATCAGCTTCGTCAAATGTCAGAGATTGTAATGTTGGTTTTTTAACAAGTTCAACAAAGGTATCTTTTGCCAGTTTCATCAAGACACCATCCGTTATCATAGTAATGGTGGCATTACGTGTAGATTCCGAAATCAAGGCCTCTTCACCAAAACTATCTCCGGTTTTTAGCTCAGCAAGTTTTATATCATTGCTCTTAGGCGTGGGTTTCCTGAAAACAGCACAACGCCCTTCAGAGACAATGTAATAATGGTCGCCCGGATCACCCTGCTTGATGACAACGTCACCGGCACTGAATTCTACCTCTTCCAACAAGGCAAATAACTGATGTATATTCGCCATAGGTATTTTTGAGAATAATTCCGATTGCAGCATCTGCGTCATCCAATCGGTATCATCATCGACGCCGTCGACTTCGTCGACCTCTATATCAGAGCCTCCACCAGATCTTAATGTAGGATCCGTCGTTGTCTGTTGAGCCAACAACATCAATTGATCCAGATTATTACGTTCGATCAGAAGAATTTTAAGTGCTGTCTTCGCCTTTGCGGAATATTGTCTTGGTTGTAATTGAGCCAATGCATATTTAGCCCGGTCACTGCCACCCTGAATCACACTATCAAGTTGATTATTTGCATAAAGTTCGATTTCACCATCCAGAAGATAATAGGAGTAATCATCTTTATCACCCTGCTTGAAGATAAAGCGTGATTTTTTGACATCCATGATCTTGGCTTTCTCCAACAATCTTGCTTGAAGATTCGGAGGTAACTCATTGATTGGTATTAGTTCTCTTATTTGCTTATGCAGTTGTTCGTTGGCTTCTGACATTGTTTTATCTTAAGTGATAATGAAATAGCTTAATCTATAAATTAGTTTAATTCGGTTCCATCCCATATGCAGGAGACTATTAGAAATAGTGCGAAAATTATGCTGTTTCTGCAACATATTTTGTTCCACAGAACGTATATGAATTGTAAGCTGTGTTGCCTATTAATGACAGACCATTTTAAGCCAATTAATTAACGTTTCAGCAATTTACCGATGATTTTGCGTGAGCTTTTAAATCTAGAAAATGCCATAAATCTGGACTACCGGATTTTAAGCTGTTTGATCGTGCTTTTAACACTAAGCGTATTATTTATCGTACTGGGAATCAGGCGATTTCTCCGCGGAAAAATACTCAGTGCCGGCATTCAAAGCCTATCTGGCGTATCGCTACTGTTAGTCGGTTTATTAATCCTCTCTATTACGACAAACCTATATAGCTATGATCGTCTGACCTATGAACAAGAAATTGCCAAGCTAACATTCTCACAACTAGGCGAGCAGAAATTTCGAATTGAAGTCACCTATATAAATCATGGCAAAACTGATGCTTTTATGTTGAACGGTGATGAATGGCAAATAGATGCACGCGTTATTAAATGGCATGGCTGGGCACAATTATTAGGTCTTAATGCCCAATACCGCCTAGAACGAATCAGTGGAAGGTATTCCGATATTGAAGAAGAACAGATAAAACCTCGAACTGTTTACACAATGAATTCAGGGAATGAAGTCGATTACTGGAAATTAATAAATAATTATAAAAAATGGCTGCCCTGGATCGATGCACAGTATGGCAGTGCTACTTACCTGCCAATGATAGATAAAACGACGTACGCCGTATCTCTCACACAATCTGGCTTGATAGCTAGAACAGAGCAAGAGTAACGGTTTAGGGAAACAGCCCTTTTTTAGAATCTTTTTTATTCTTGAGTTGCAAAATCGATCGATGTTAGCCGGCATTGCGCCGCAACAATCATTGATGGTTAATAACCACCACTCGTAGATTCCAGTAATAAGTAAATCTAAATATTACTACTTTTTATTTAGTATCACCGTCATGCACACCCCTTCACCTTTCTCTGAATTATTTGCTGTGATAGTCCCATTATGAAACTCTGCTATTAAACGTGCTACAAATAGTCCCAGTCCAAGGTGCGGGCCTGCGTCAGAACGCTCGGTACGGACGGAGACCATTGAGTTAAACAGATCATTGAGCATATCTTCGGGTAAGGTCGGGCCTACATTAATAACTTGAATTTCGATTGAGTTCGTCTTGTCTACTAAATTGATTGTGATTACTTTATCTGAAGTAGAAAAATCAACTGCATTACCCACGAGTTTATCCAGCATCTGGAAAAAAAGATCTCGATTAATCACGTAATCTAGAGTCACTTCATCTGTGTTAAATTCGAATAACTGATTTGGGTATGCACTCTGATAACCGGCGACACATTGCGTTAAAAATTCATTCAGATCAGTTTTTTGTTTATCCGCCTCTTGCAGTGCCTGTTCTAATCGTGCCGCTTCACTCAAGCGTGTTAATAATGCTTGCAGCCTTTGTAGACCCGTATCAGCAGCTTGAAGCGCAACTTTCCTGCCCTCTTCGTCTTTCTCAAGCTGTAATCTGTCTAAAGATGATTTAACAATCGCCATCGGTGTGCGCAGTTCATGTGACAAACGACTGGCCATGCCCTCAAGATAAAGATGATACTGCTGTAATCGCTCAAGCATACTGCTGAAGCTTCTTGATAATTCGCCAACTTCATCGCTGACATTACTCACAGAAATTTCTCCAATAACTTTTCCATGTTCATCAATCGCTTCAGTTGTCTCGCGATTAAGCTTAATCAAGCGCGAAGATAAACGACTCGCGAATAATAAAAGCAGAAAAACAATCACAAAAAGTATCAATAGGGTTTTATTGAATAATCCTGCCAACACCTGACGCTGCATTATTTGTATATTATTCGTCGTTTCTTCGACAACAACGGCACCAACAACTTTATTGTCGAACCAAACAGGTGTTGCGGCGGAAACTATTACTGCTTTACCATCGGGAGATGATCGCCAACGCGTTTGTGTGTTACCGGATAATGCTTCTTTTACTTCATTGCCCTGCAACCGCGATGCACCGGCCAGATCATCTTTAAATTGATCATAGGCCGGTGGTAATAACAGCGTATAAACAATATTAAATGCGTTGTCTGGAAAAACACGTTTCAAACTACCATCACTCGCCAATACCTGGGCAGATTTATCTAATACCCATACCCGCCTTCCTTCACTGCGGCCTTGAGCATAGATAATATTTTCAATACGTTTTGATGAACTAATAATTTTACCGGGCTCAGCATAATCATCATTGCCGAAGGTGCTTATCGTATTACTTAATAGTTGTCCATTTACATCATCAACATCATTCAGGACAAAACCAAGGTTGCCTCCTAATAAGTACACTGGAATTTTAATCTCAATGTTATAGCCCTCATCTGTAGCTTGACAAACAGCGGATGTATTAGTCAGATTTTTTTGTTTCCGAATTTCTACACCATATTCATCGTAGGCTTCTTCATAGCGGAAAGGTCTGACTAAACCTGGGCCACTTGGCGCCAGATAATCTTTTTGTAAGCGTTGATATTTGTCACGATAGACAACAGCAATATGATCACCATTAATATGGCCCTGATTATTTAACGTTGAATAAACTAGAGCATCATCTTTGACTTGCATAAGCACATAGAAATAATCGTCATCTTTACTAATTATCAATTTGAAATTATCAGCATCAGTTGCCAATTCAGGAGAATAGGTTTCTGACCAGTCGATATATGACAACCAGTCATCAGTGTAACCATCTAGCTCTACCGGATTGTTCAATTGGTGCACATATAAACTATTTTTATTCTCATTAAAACTTGATTCAAATAATTTAGGTTTATCATTCAAAGCACCCGCTACGGCATAGGTCGAATCAACCAAAGAGGCTTCTAATGTTTCTCTTAAGTAGGTCTCCATCTGACGTAGATAATCAAATCCGATATAGGGAATAATCAACACGGCAATAGACAACAGCATTAATTTGCTACGTAAAGAAAACCTAATGCTCGTTTGTGACATTCGCTTTAATTAAATACGATATAAGTTGAAACTAAAAATAGTGATTTTTCTGTGATAGCGAGGAAGCACGGAGCTGACGCTGCTACCATGTATAATTAATAAGGAACGGCACGTTATATCGCAGAAAAAGTGCATTTTTAGTTTAACTTTTCCATCGATAGCCAACTCCGTATACCGTCTCTATATGATCAAAGTCATCATCAAGTTCTTTGAATTTTTTCCGGATACGTTTGATATGCGAGGTGATTGTGCCATCGTCAACAAAGATATTTGAATCTTGCATTAACTGCCCTCTATTTTTTACATGCCCTACTCTTTTTGCAAGAGAATGAACCATCCAAAATTCAGTCAGACTGAGATCAACAGCAAGACCCTTCCATTCTATCTGAAAGCGCTGTGCATCGATCAACAATGAGCCATGTTTAATCTGTTCATCTCCAGCAGAAGTTTGTAACGCTTGTATACGACGAAACAAAGCTGCTATACGAGCAAGAATATGCGGCATGCTGGTATCTTTACTCAAATAATCGTCTGCACCCAGCCGTAGACCTGAAATCGTATCTAAATCTGTATCACGCGCAGTTAAAAAGATAATAGGTATGGTGTTTGATAATGAACGAATTTCACGGCATAGATCAAAGCCGGCTTCCACGTCATCGCCAAGACCAACATCAAGAATAGCCAAATCTGGCAAGCGTTTGTTAACACTGTCTATAGCATCTTGCTTGTTATTACAGGTAAGTACTTCATAGCCCTGTTGACGAATAGCAATTGCATAGTTTTCGCAAAGTATGGGCTCGTCTTCAACCAGAATAATTTGCCTGGGCATTAGCTACTCCATGATTTTGTTGTTTTACACACTTTAGAGTGCTTGCAAGCGAATTTAAAGACCTTAGCTGTCATTGTCATTTTTTTGCCATATTTCATCATCGAATATCCAGTTTCCGACCCCTTCCCTGCCATGTGTAAGGTCTTTAATGATATCCAGTTTAATTCGATTAAGGACTGTTTTGTAACAGGAGGCATTCAACATGAAATTATGTACGACATTAACACTTGTACTTTTATTAAGCACTCAATTCACTGTCAACGCAAAGGAGGTACAACAAGCTCCCGATCCGACAAAGGGAAATGTCGGATTTGGACTTGGCGCGTTGATTGGTGGTCTTCTTGCTGGTCCACCGGGCGCAATTATTGGTGCTGCCAGTGGCACCTGGCTTGGGGTAAGGGAAACTGATGCGGACACCACTATCGCTGCACTGGAAAAAACATTAAATGCACAAAGCATTGAGCTGGCATATCAACAAAATGAATTGGCAAATACCATGACTCAATTTAAGGAAGAATACCAACAGGCAGTCAATAACCGTGAGACCCAGACTCTGAAAAAGTTAAGTCAGGGCATCTCTTATGTTGTCTACTACAAGACCAATAATTCAGAAATACGCCCAGATATCCTGCCGCAGATCAAACAACTAGCTGAATTAATAAGACCCTTTCCTGAAATAAAAATCCAGATTGCAGGCTACGCCGATCATCGTGGTTCGGAAGACTTTAATTTGCGTCTTAGTAAAAAACGTATTGATAATGTTAGAGCTACTTTTGTTACTGCAGGCATCTCAACTCAACGACTCCAATTACAGGCACATGGCGAAAGAGCTGCAACAGCAACACAGGGTGATAAGGAAGCCTATATTTTCGACCGTAAGGTAACCATTAATTTAACCCTTGATACGGAGGCTTGAGGCTATCATGTCGAATTACCCTTCTCGTTCACATAAATCACTCGCAACGCCACGATTATTTTTTGCCTCAATAGGTTTAAGCCTGTGTTTCAACCTGACAATGATTGCGTTGATGTTATTCAACAGTATCAATGCTGCGGCCAATCCTATTCAGCAGGATGACATTATTACTACAGATGTAGTCAATAGTTTTGATGAACTAGGTCATGGAACCCTTCTTTTTAAACACGCGACGCAATATAAAAAAGCGGCACAACTTAATATTGATGTTGTGATGAACATTACTGGCATGATCAATCGTGTCAGTGTTACACAAAGTTTTAGCAACACCACTGATGATTGGCAGGAAGGGATTTATGTTTTCCCATTACCCGAAAATGCAGCAGTAGACCATATGCGCCTCAAGATTGGTGAACGCATCATCGAAGGTCAAATAAAAGAGAAACAAGAAGCAAATAAAGTCTACCAACAGGCAAAGAAACAAGGCAAGCAGGCTGCGCTTACGGAACAGGAAAGGCCGAATATCTTTACCACATCCGTTGCCAATATTGCGCCACATGAAACCGTAGAGGTAGAAATCGAGTATCAACAGATTGTTGATTATGACAATGGTGCTTTCTCATTACGCTTTCCTATGGTTGTCGGCCCACGTTATATACCCGGAAAGCAACGTATAGAAGGCTTTTCTGGCACGGGATGGGCATTAAATACTAATGAAGTCCCTGATGCGGCACGCATCACACCGCCGGTGTTACCCCCGGGTAGTCAAAGCAAGAACGAAGTGTCTCTCAAGATTAATCTTAATGCGGGACTGACACTGGAAAATATTCACAGCCCCTATCATGTCATTGAGGTTGATAAACAGGCTGGCCATTATGAAATTCAGCTTAAACAGGAAACGACACTTGCTAACCGTGATTTTGAATTAATTTGGCAACCCCATGCGAGTGGTATACCCAAAGCAGCATTGTTTACCGAAGAGATGAACGGCGATACCTATGCTTTAATAATGATGGTACCGCCTACTGTAAAGAAAACAGAAACCTTATCTAAAGAAATAATTTACGTTATTGACACGTCTGGTTCCATGGGTGGTCAATCGATCGTACAAGCACGCACTGCATTTGAGCTTGCGTTAACTCGACTTAAACCGGGCGACCGTTTTAATGTTATTCAATTTAATTCATTCACATCAAAACTATTCAATCATGCCGAATCAGTAAATTCAGCAACGCTAGAGCAAGCATTAAATTATGTTCGTTCCTTAGAGGCAGGGGGTGGTACCGAAATGGCAACTGCCTTACATGCAGCCCTTGCTAATCAGTCGAATGATAATAGTTTACGTCAAATAATATTCATGACTGATGGCAGTATCGGTAATGAACAGGCCTTATTTGAAATCATACAGAAAGAATTGGGCCATAGTCGTTTATTCACTGTTGGTATTGGCTCAGCACCCAATTCACATTTTATGAGACGTGCCGCTAATTTTGGCCGCGGGACACATACACATATTGGCAAACTTGATGAAGTTCAAAAACGCATGCAAAACCTGTTTGAAAAAATCGAAAATCCGATCTTAAAAGACATCACTATAGATTGGGGTCAAATGAATAGTACCGCTAAAAATATTGCACCCAATATAGAAGCCTGGCCACAAAAAATAAGTGATCTTTATCGCGGAGAGCCACTACTCATTACCGCAAAAGCGAAACAACTACCCAATGCAATCAATATCAGCGGCGATGTAGCCAATGATAACTGGTCATCAAAGTTAACGTTAAACGGTGGTCAAACCCGACAAGGCATTTCTACTCTTTGGGCAAGGAACAAAATCGCTGCATTAATGGAACAAAAACGTGACAACGAATTTGAATCTATAAAACAACTGATCATTGATACTGCATTAGAGCATCATCTGGTCAGTAAATTTACCAGCCTTGTTGCCGTCGATGTCACACCGGTACGACCACTGGATAAAACTCTGGACTCGCATGCGATACCAACACATCTACCTGCCGGTTGGGATCATAAGAAAGTGTTTGGTCAACCTTTTCCGGCAACAGCAACTGACGCACGGCTTAATTTCATCATAGGCATGTTACTGATGCTTCTTACTTCACTTTTAGTCTTATGCCTGCATGGACGCATGACTGCAGGGATGCAGGAGATAGAGAGACGCAGGAAGCCAAAGCCTAGGTACTTAGGGTCGCCTATAGCGCCTACTGTTGGTGTCAGGAACACAAACCCTAACCCGTCATCATGATTCGTACGTTTAAGAAAGTACTAATAATATTCCTCCCCCTCTGCGGCTTATGGTTCATAGGACAAGGTTCCTATATCCATGCCAAGGCGGTGGTCGCACAACTCCTCCTGGAGACAGCATGGACAGAAACGCTCGGTGGCAATAAGGAGGTGAAACCTTGGCCATGGTCAGATACCTGGCCCGTCGCTCGTCTAAGTGCACCCGCCCTTGGTATTAGTCGCATCGTCCTGGCCGGAGCCAGTGGTTCTTCACTGGCTTTCGGCCCAGGGCATCTTTTTGGTAGTACGCCGCCAGGCGAAAACGGCAATATTATTATCTCAGGACATCGAGACACTCATTTTTCTTTTCTGGAAAATATAAAGAAAGGCGATCATTTAGAACTTCAATCAAATAAAAAAACGAGTGCTTATCAAGTCACCGATATACAGATTATCGATAAGACAAAAGTAGAAGCTATTCCTGTCGATTCAGAAAACAAATTGATTTTAATCACCTGTTATCCCTTTGACGCCATTCAATCAGGCGGACCATTACGTTACATGATTACCGCTAAATTCAAACATTCATTTATTCTTAGTTGAGGAAATCTTATGCACGCATTATTAAAATCAACCTGTGAAATTCCCGTACCTAAAGAACGTTCACTAAGATTAACCGAGCAGGTTAATCCCGTTTTAAGCAACGAAGTACGACGACGCTTGCGCTATATGCACATGCAAAGTTTTGATCAGATACAAGGCGGTCTGTTATCGCCGATTAAATTTATTGATCGCGACAGCACAGAATATTCTTTAGTTGTAGCTGCTGATCAGGACAAGAGTGAAGAACGTATGGCAATGACCACTTTAGATAATGCCTCTGCATTACTCGATCCCGTGTGGGGAGGCGTTTATCAATACTCTACACAGGGAAAATGGGATGTCCCTCACTATCGTAAAACCATGGCGGCTCAAGCAGGCCACCTCCGTTTGTATGCATTGGCCTACGCGCAAATGAAATTGAGTCAATACAACGATGTGTGTGATTCGATTCAATCGTATATAAAGAACTTTATGACTTCAGGTTCTGGTGCATTTTATTCGGGCCAATCCGATTGCATCGCTGGCATTAATCCAATGCTGTATTTTTCACTTAACAATACAAGTCGGAAAAAAATTGGCATACCAGAAGTCGATAAACGTATACACACTAGAGAAAATGGTTGGATTATTGAGGCCTTGGCAACACATTTTGAATACTGTGACAATCAAAATAGTTTAACTATGGCCATTGAAGCTGCCAGTTGGATAAACCAGTATTGTCGTGATAAAGATAATGGTTATTTGACTAATACAACGAGCCAAACACCATTGTATCTGTCAGATACACTTTCGATGGCCAGAGCAATGTTACAACTATATCGCGCGACGCTTGATAACCAGTATCTAAAGTTGGCATGCAATTCAGCACATTTTATTAATCGCAATTTCAAAAATGAGATTTGCGGTTATAACAGTAGATTACACTCTAAAAATGAAACGACACCCCCTCGACAAATTGACGAAAATATCTCACTAACCCGTTTCGCTAATTTACTAAGTTACTATAGTGATGAAAAAGAATTCACAAAGATGGCAAAGCATGGTTTGCGCTATCTATGCATCCCGGAGATTGCAACAGCGCGCATGGAAGAAGCCGGCATATTGCTTATTGATCGTGAGATGTCTTCAACACCTTTTACTATTACAATTCATGGAAAAAGATATGACCCTGTTTTAAAAGCGTTTGTAAAGATCGCCCAGCGTAATGCAGCCTGGTATAAGTTGATTAAGGTCAATTCAGCAGCGTCTGCTTCCGCCTCAATTGAGATTGATGGCATAAAATCAAAAGCGGTAACATCTCCTGAGAAACTTCAGCAGTTACTTCAAAGTCACTAGTTATTTTCAAAGCAAAGCACTTGACACTTATACTAAATAGGCAGAGACTCGCGCGCCATGAACACTCAAACACACACAATATTAATTTCAACTTGGCTGCATCTTCTGCTGAAGCGAGTCAACTATTGTCTGTGTGCCGGAGAATCATAAAGCTTAATTAACAAAAATACTGATTCATATAAAAAGGCCACAGGATAAAACCTGAGGCCTTTTTTTTTATGTACTGTATGCCGCAAGAGGATACGATTACAGGACGTAATCGGTAGAGTCGAGTCTGCAACAGAGACCGAGGAGTCCGTAGCCGCGTTCTCCATGAATGGAGTGTAGAACAGGAACCCATAGAGCGAGTTAACCGGAGTAAAACATGCAAGTCATAACAGCCTATATTTCAATTGTCCTCATTTGGGCTACAACGCCACTGGCTATCCAATGGAGTAGTGAGTCCGTGGGCTTTCTGTTTGGCATATCTAGCAGAATGATTCTCGGTGCTATTCTTGCTTTAATCATTATCGTACTACTTGGTAAACGCTTAGCCACGCATCGTAAGGCTCTGCAAACTTATGTTGCCTCTGGATTGGGTTTATTTACTGCCATGTTGACGGTGTATTGGAGTGCCCAATATATCCCTTCGGGCTGGATCTCTATCATCTACGGCGTAACACCTATTATTACTGGTTTATTTGCCATGAAATTACTTGGTGAACGCGGTTTAACATTGTTTCGAACTTTAGCGATCATTATGAGTATTATTGGCTTATACATCATGCTTAACACTGGACTGCAATTCGGATCAAACACTACCTACGGTATTATTGGCGTCATCGCATCATCGGTGTTTTATTCACTGAGCATGGTTATGGTTAAAAAAATCGATGCTGATATTGATACTTATTCAACAGTGACAGGAGGCTTACTTGTGTCTGCCATTTTATATATTGCTGTTTGGTTTGGCTCTGGGATTGAAATCCCCCCTGAAATACCCTTTCGAGCAGGGGCAGCCATATTTTATCTAGCTACCGTAGGTTCTTTGCTGGGGTTCTTCTTATTTTACTTCGTACTAAAACGAGTTGAGGCAACACGAACTTCATTAATAACATTGATAGTCCCCGTGTGTGCACTCATGCTCGGTCATTTTCTTAATGATGAGGCGATAACTAGTGAAGTCATCACTGGATGTGCCATGATCTTATCGGGCTTGCTTTTATTCGAATTTGAAGGTGCAATACGCCATATAAAAATAATCGATTAATCATAAATTCTGGAGATTTACCATGGGCGACACTTTAATAGCATTACTAACGAATATCGCTATTGCCGCTGCCATTTTATTTGGTGGCATTTGGCTGGCTAAGCAAATTAAAAAATATGTTGTATTAATGATGGAAAAACGCAATGTCGATGCATTGCTTGCTTCATTTTCTAGCAATATAGTCTATGTCGCTCTGGTCGCTTTTGTTGTAATTGCAGCACTGAGTCAACTTGGAATCCAAACCACATCATTTGTTGCATTATTGGTGCCGCAGGCTTAGCCATTGGTTTGGCATTACAAGGTTCTTTGGCTAATTTTGCATCGGGTGTAATGATCATTGCTTTTCGTCCATTCAAAGTCGGCGACTTTATCGAAGCCGGCGGCGTTGCAGGTGTAGTCGAAGGCATTCAAATCTTCTCAACACAAATGCGTACCGGTGATAACAAAGCCATCATTCTTCCTAACTCTGGCATTACTAGTGGCAACATAACTAATTATTCTGCGAAAGATACCCGCCGTGTTGATATGGTCTTTGGTATTGGCTATGACGATGACATTAAGAAGACAAAAGATATATTAATGGAACTAATCACAGACGACGAAAGAATACTAAAAGACCCTGAGCCGCTCGTTGCTGTTTCTGAGCTGGGCGATAGCAGTGTTAATTTTGTTGTCCGTCCTTGGGTTAACTCTGCTGATTTTTGGGGTGTTAAATTTGATTATACAGAAGCTGTTAAATTACGTTTTGATAAAGAAGGCATCTCTATTCCTTATCCTCAACAGGATCTACATCTACATAAAGTAGAAAAATAAAATCTTATAAATAAAAAAACCAGCCAACCTTTAAAGATGAGGTTGGCTGGTTTTGTTTTTTAGTTTAATAATTCAAACAGTTGCTGTTCTAAATTAATTAAACGACTTTCTTTACTAAGAAATGATAACCTGCGACAACCTCATCTTGTGGCTGACCTAGTGATCCGCTAATACCCAAATCGTCAACCTTGCCGAGACTCAATCCACCACCAAGTACTACTCCATTTCTGATAATGCCCTTCTTTACATTAAAGAGCACATTGCCATCAGTATCACTTATTAGGCCATGCTTTACTTTCCCAACAGGATTGCCTGCTCCCGCTGCTTCGCCATCTCTGACTACTCCAGCCCATACATTTCCGACTATTTTACCTGAATCATCTTGGACTAAGCCATTATCAAAACTTGCCATATTCTTACTACCCCTAACTTATATCCACCTTATTATTTATATGCTCCCAATGTGGTGGTTACCATTGTCAGCTCACTTGTTTAGACTAATTTTAAATTCAAGCAGAATCTTAAATCAAGAAAAACCGAACGACACAACTCGCTCTGTATTGCCTATATATAAGTATAAAAATGATGTAAAAAGTCAGAATTATTAATTTACTGGCTTCTATTAAAGTGATTTATTAAGAAAAATCAGGTTTTATCAATCGTTGATAACAACCTTTTGTCATGATCAAAATTGTGCGTTAGCGGGGGTTTATAAGTCTAGGCAATGCCTTAATTAAATAATTATCGAGTACATGAACTGTTGAAAACCAGATATAAGCGGTCCGATTATTTCAAACAAAACACCACTGACTAATAATAAGACAAGGATAATCAAACCATAAGGCTCGATTTTCGCATACCGAGATGCAATTGATTCTGGTAAAAGAGAGAAAACCACGCGACTACCGTCTAGTGGTGGCAACGGAAATAGATTAAGAATCATCAATAAACTATTGATGACGATACCTGCCCAAGCCATTAATGTTAAAATATGCGCTACCGAGTTACCTTGATCAGCAGCAGTAATAAACAATTTAGCAATGAGCAACCAAAAAGCAACCATAAGCAAGTTTGCACCAGGACCGGCTAATGCAACCAATGCAATATCGCGTTTTTTATTATTAAGCTGATTCCAGTTTACAGGTACTGGCTTTGCCCAACCGAATATAAACCCACTGGCAAAGAACATAATCAACGGCACCACAACGGTACCCACTGGGTCAATATGCTTTAATGGATTGATCGATAATCTTCCCATGTCTTTTGCCGTTGAGTCTCCCAACATCATGGCAGCCCAACCATGTCCTACTTCATGCAAGGTAATTGCAAAAAGTACCGGAACACTCCAGACAAGGATTTGGTAAAAAATAGAAAGTTCAGACATGTATTAATTGAAAATAATATTTGGTTATAAAATATCACTAATCCTGTGTGCCAAGGAGCCATGCGTCAGTGTCAAGTGCTTGTGCATTTACAACGGCACCCAAATGTTCAAACTCAAATGCATTGGTGTCCAATAAATGCGATGGAACAACATTTTGAATACTGGTAAATATTGACTCTACCCTACCAGGTTTTTGTGTGTTCCATTCAGACAACATTTTCTTAATCGCTTGTCGCTGCATATTGTCCTGCGACCCACATAAGGTACAAGGAATAATTGGAAAAGCCTTTTCTTCAGAATAAGATTTTATATCTGTTTCAGCACAGTACGCTAATGGGCGAATCACAACATTCTCACCATCATCACTTAATAACTTTGCTGGCATTGATTTTAGCTTGCCACCGTAAAACATATTTAAAAATAAGGTTTCAATAATATCTTCACGATGATGTCCTAAGGCTATCTTGGTATACCCCTGTTCTTTAGCAAAACGGTAAATAATGCCCCTACGCAGCCGTGAACATAAACCACAATATGTTTTATTCTCAGGGATAACGCGCTTAACAACACTGTAGGTATCTTCTTCAATAATATGATATTCAATACCCAGCGCATCAAGATAGTCGGGTAAGACATGCTCAGGAAAACCGGGTTGTTTTTGATCAAGATTTACAGCGATCAATTCAAACTCTACCGGGGCATTTCGCTGCAAGCTTTGCAAGATATCCAACATCGTATAAGAATCAGCGCCACCTGATAGGCAAACCATAACCCGATCACCGGCTTCTATCATATTAAAATCAGCAATGGCACGACCGACATTGCGTCGTAAACGTTTATGCAATTTATCGTGATTATATTTTTCTTTACGTTGCGCGACTTGCATCTTAGGCTTGACCACCTGTTCCTGTACAAGGAAAACTTTTTGTAAGTGCTTCTAAAGCCAATGTTTGCGCAGCTTCTTTAGAACGTGAAGATTGCTTACGTAAGTAGGCAATAACCTTATCAGTGACTTCTTCTTTCGGATTCAGCTGTGGGTTTATACAAAAAAATGGAGCGCTTTGTTCTGCTTGTTGCAACTTTATTACTGTTAAGACCAGGCCAACAACATACTGTACACAACCATTATTTGGCGCGCCTGGTGCTGAACCTTTCTCACAGCTTTCGAGAAGTTCTCCTGCCGTCAATAATTCAGACTCTTCTTCCTCTGCGAGTACTATATTTGTATTAAGCAGTCCTATGCTTAGAAAAATTAATATCGTTTTCTTTATCAAGCTCATTTCTCTTCCTCAGTTAAATCGCCAAAGGCGCCGTAGTTTATCACTATCCGGTGTAATTATTCCGTCAAAATGATGATCCTGGTTGTATTAGAAATTCCAACTCATTTGCACTGGAAAGTCGGTTTAACACTTTGTTTCGATGTGGAAATCGACGAAATCGTTCAATAACTTCTTTGTGTTTTTCAGCATATTGCAAATAACCCTGAAACCCGTCCTTCAAATCTTCAGGCACTTCAAAGAGAAGCTTCTGAAATAATGAAACACATTGACACTGATTATCCAGATTCTCTGAATGTTCCAGCAGCATGTAATAAAAGACTCTTTCGATAAAACGTAATGAGCTATCATAATTTTTACCAATGCCTTCTAATGCAATTTTCAAAGCCTTGCTGTCTTGTGAAAAAGCATCGAGACTATCGCGATTAATAACTCGTGAAAATTGATCTAATATGATAATCAGTGCTAACTGACCTTTTATACTGTTTAACCAATCACCCAGTTCATCGTTAATGGCTAATCGATATAGCTCTCCAAACCGCTCCTTTATAACATGGTCGGTTTTCGCATCCTTGCCCCACCACAAGCCAGACTGTTGCCTTATGATTTTTTTTTGATCGGTCTCTGTCCCAAACCAAAAAGAAAGTACTTTATTGATATCTTCAATCAATATATATACCTAATACCAAGTATTAGCCACTTACCAAAGCAATTAATAGAAGAACAAATAATACAACTGCACCAATGGGTATTAATGCACCTTTCCAATCTGGGTTTTCTATCTGTTGACTATGCTCCATCTCTTTTTTTGCACCCGGCCAAAAGAAAAAGAGTATCGCAATCATAACAATGACTAGTGTTACTTGTTCCCAAACTGGCATAGTCGTCTAATCCTTTCGTTCATTAAATTATAGAAACAGGATAATCAGTATAACTTTGAATCAACTACGGTCACAGACCATCCTGTATATTTTTGGAGACTCTTTCAATAACATCCTTTACCCTTGATAATTACTTGAAGAAACTAAATATAATTCTAAATGGATCATACAGCTCTTAATGAAGGCCTGACCTTACTGGCAATATCTTTACTTGTCGTTTGGGTTTTAAAACGAATTAAACTACCCCCAATTTTGGGTTACCTATTTGTCGGTGTTCTAGTCGGCCCATATTCATTAGGCTGGTTGCCCGAGGGTGAACATATCAAGACTCTGGCAGAGATTGGAGTGGTGTTTCTGCTCTTTATGGTTGGTCTCGAATTCTCATTATCAAGACTGATAGCGATGAGAGCGACTGTTTTTGGTCTAGGTAGTTGTCAGGTTGTTATTTCGACCTTATCCGGTGGGTTTATTGCCTGGCTAACAGGTATCGAATGGCAAGCAGCATTGGTCGTCGGCGGTGCGCTGGCGCTTTCTTCAACAGCAATTGTTGCCTGTACCCCGTCAGCACCATGTGGACCAACTAGCCTGATTGTCTAAGAGATAGTTTTAGTTCATCGTTAACCCAAGAGGAAACGATGATGACAAGTAAAAGAAGTGTAGAACATACTGTGCGCGATATTCGTCGACGCACCCGTAAAAAATATTCAGCAGAAGAAAAAATTCGTATCGTACTTGAAGGCTTACGTGGCGAAGAAAGCATCGCTGAGCTATGTCGCAAGGAAGGACTAAACCCAAATGTTTACTACCGTTGGTCGAAAGACTTTCTGGAGGCAGGTAAGAAACGTTTATCAGGCGATATCGTACGTGAAGCGACCTCAGATGAAGTCAAAGAACTGCGTGCTGAAACATCTGCGCTGAAAGAAACCTTAGGCGAAGTAGTCATGGAGAATCGGCTGCTTAAAAAAAGCGTGCTCGGGGATGGGGAGGACGATATATGAGGTACTTAGCATCGGATAAAGTCGAGATTATTCAACTGGTACAGAACTCAGATCTGTCGGTTCGACAAACGCTGACTCGGCTGGACATTCATAAGTCCACTTTTTACAACTGGCTCAAACGTTATGAAGAGAATGGCGTTGATGGCTTGGAAGACAAGAAGCCGATTCCCCATGCGGTATGGAATAAAATCACCGAAGACCACTGTGAAGCCGTTATTGAGTTAGCCTTAGAGAAGCCTGATTTGTCTCCACGAGAGTTAGCCGTAAATTACACTGACAACAAGGCTTACTTCGTCTCAGAATCCACGGTGTACAGGCTGCTGAAAGAACAAGACTTAATTACCAGTCCGGCCTATATCCTGATGGAGGCCAGTGATAAGTTTCAACAGCCCACTACGCGCGTGAATGAGATGTGGCAAACGGATTTTACCTATTTCAAGATTATCGGTTGGGGTTGGTATTACTTATCCACGGTATTAGATGATTACTCACGTTACATTATTGCCTGGCGTTTATGTACGGGCATGAGTAGCCGTGATGTCTCTGATACGCTGGATGACGCCTTACGCTTTACGGGACTTGATACAGTAAAGGTAAATCATAAACCGCGTTTACTCAGTGACAATGGCCCGTGTTATATCTCCGGTGAATTAGCCGATTACCTTGAAGAAAACGGTATGACGCACACTCGAGGTCGACCTTATCATCCACAAACACAAGGCAAGATAGAGCGCTGGCATCGTTCAATGAAGAATCAGATATTACTTCACCACTATTATTTCCCCGGGGAACTGGAGGAACAGTTGCAGCGTTTTGTGAGTTATTACAACCATGAGCGTTATCATGAATCACTTGATAACCTGACACCGGCTGATGTCTTTTATGGGCGTGGCGAAGAAATACTAAGTCAACGAGAGCTAATCAAACAAAACACGTTAGCGATGAGACGACAAATGCATTACGATAAACAACAAGTGAAGCACATAACCTATTGATGAACTAATGTGTCTCTTAAATCAAACCGCTACCTGTCCAAAAGGTTTTGACGACGTACAGTCGGATACCAATCTGTTAGATTAAAACCCGAACAAAAAGACATCGATTCAGCTGAAAATACATATAAGCGATTATGGCATCCCAAAAAGGGGATTGCCAAAATATTAAGCTCTTTTAATCCAGGCTTGATGGGTAAAATTGTCCTCGCAAGTACAACTGCTGTGATATTGGGTATTGCTGTTTCATATCTATTATCACAATCAGTAGATTTAACATTCGCCATATCCTGTTTAACTATGCTGATAGCCAATTTTGTTTTTGCCAAGCTAATTGCAAAACCCTGGCAACAAGCTGCGAGAAAAGCTGCCGAGATATACGCCAACCCCGTCGCGCAAGAGGTCTATACCGGACGTCATGATGAGCTTGGACAATTGCAACTGGCGATTCGTATGCAGAAGGCAAAACTTGAAACCGTTATCTGGCGTATCAATGATGCTACTGTTGATTTGAAAGATTCCGTTGATGCCGCATTGATAAATGTTGAACAGACAGAACAAAATATGGATAACCAAAACAGGGAAATTGAACAAGTTGCAACGGCCATGAATGAAATGACCGCAACGGTTAATGAAATTGCAAAAAACACGAGTTGTACAGCTGAATCGACACAACATGCCGATACTGAGGTTAACCTTGGAAAAGAGATTGTCCAATCAACCATCAGTCATATCGACGCACTGGCAGCTGAAGTCGAAAATGCTGTAGATAAGATAAATACTCTGGCACATGACAGCAAGCAGATTGGAAGTATTGTTAATGTCATCACTGAGATAGCCGAACAAACTAATTTGCTAGCACTGAATGCGGCCATTGAAGCTGCCAGAGCAGGTGAACAGGGTCGTGGCTTTGCTGTTGTTGCAGATGAAGTCAGGACTTTAGCAAGCCGAACACAGACATCTACTCATGAAATTCAAGCCATGGTTACTACCTTGCAGTCTTCTGCTGATACTGCCGTACAGGTAATGACGCGCGGGCAGGATGCTGCTGCAAAATGCGTAGAAAAAGCCAAAGGCGCCGGGGAATCACTAGATTCGATCACCAATGCGGTTGATTCAATTACACAAATGACAACACAGATTGCAACAGCTGCAGAAGAACAAAGCGCTGTATCAGAAGAAATTAACAGAAATGTTATTCGCATTAGCGAACTTTCTGAGCACACCTTGCATGGAACTCAAATGATCAGTGCTTCAAGCAACAATGTTGATCAAAGTGTAACTCGACTAAACAATCTGGTTAAACAATTTGGAAGTGGTCTGTAGAACCATTCTGCGATAGGTTTTACAGAACATCACCCTGCTGACACAACTGAAGCATATAGGCGTAATAGAAGAATAGAATTGAAGTTAACGAGTCGATAAAAAAGCTTTAATTTGGCGCGCTCGGAGGGACTCGAACCCCCAACCCTCGGGTTCGAAGCCCGATACTCTATCCAGTTGAGCTACGAGCGCTAAGGATATGTAGGAACGCGTAAGCTTAATGGTTTAAATGAATCTCGCAAGCCATTTATGAATACTTTATTGCCAACCTTCAACACCGGCCATATCAGGTAATTCATGCGCTATGCCTTTATGACAGTCGATGCAGGTCTTTTCACCTTGAGCTAAACCACGAGAATGCGCTGCTTCAGCTCTTTTTCCTTGTCGCGTGAAGTCCATGTATTGAAAATCATGGCAATTACGACACTCAAGCGAATCATTGGCTTTAAACCTATCCCATTCGTGTTGTGCTAGCTCTTTTCTCTTGGCAAGAAATTTCTCACGAGTGCTTATGGTCTTGAAGATTTTTCCCCACACTTCTTTCGATGCTTGCATCTTTCTCGCAATCTTATCGGTCCAATCGTGTGGCACATGACAATCTGGGCAGGTAGCGCGAACACCAGAACGGTTACTGTAATGGATAGTGGATTTTAATTCCTGGTAGACATTGGCTTCCATCTCATGGCAACTAATACAAAAGGTCTCCGTGTTTGTCGCCTCAAGAACGGTATTAAAACCACCCCAAAAGATAACCCCGGCGACAAAGCCGGCAATGATTAGAATACCAAGACTAAAATAGCGACTAGGGCTACTGATCGTCTGCCAAAGCTCTTTGATTTTATTTAGCATGAATTATTGTTTTTTCTTTTTGTTATCTAAAATAGTATCAATATCTTCAAAGGTATTCTCTACCAATGGTTTAAGTTCGCCTTGCGGCACATGACATTGATTACAAAAATAACGTCGCGGTGATACCTCAGCCAAAAAGTTGCCATCGCGATCCATATAATGAGTAACACTTACCATCGGTGCTTGTGACTCATCAACCTGTCTTCTGCTATGACATGACAGGCATTTATTGCTATTCAGATCGATACGATAATTGGCGGTTTTATGCGGTATGGTTGGCGGTTGCATCGGATAATTACGTTTTCGTTTCATATCCTTATTTTCTTCATTACCCATACGCGGGGCGTCTGGCTCCACACTAATTTCAGCCGAACGTAGAGTAGCAATATTCTGTTCCGCCAGAGCTTGCTCGACAACAACCAGGAACGGCATCAGTAACACAATTAAAAACAATCGTTTCATCATAAACCCCTTATACAGCCGTAATCTTTACTGCACATTTTTTAAAGTCAGTCTGTTTTGAAATTGGATCAGTTGCATCCAATGTTACTTTGTTGATCAATTGACTCGCATCAAACCATGGCACAAAGATCAAACCACGTGGCGGTTTATTGCGACCGCGCGTTTCTACCCGGGTACGAATATTTCCGCGTCTGGATGCGACTATTATTTCACTACCACGACGAACACCAAGGTCACTTGCGTCATCGGGATGCATAAAGGCAACTGCATCAGGGAACGCCTTGTACAGTTCCGGCACACGTTGCGTCATGGAACCAGAATGCCAGTGCTCTAGCACACGACCTGTCGACAACCAGAACGGATATTCCTCGTCAGGGGATTCAGCAGCCGGTTCGTAGGGTAAGGCGAAGATATTCGCTTTGTTATCTTTATTTCCGTAGAACTGATAGTCAGTCCCCGCCTTTACATAAGGATCACTGCCCTCTTTAAATCGCCAGCGTGTTTCCTTACCGTCGACTACCGGCCAACGTAGACCATGCTCCTTATGATAGACATCAAAGTCTGCAAGGTCATGGGCATGTCCTCGACCAAACGTGGCATATTCTTCAAACAAACCTTTTTGTAGATAAAAACCAAAATCTTTAGATTCATGGTTCGCGTAACCTTCTTCGATATCGGATAAAGGGAACTTGTCAACTTGTCCATTTTTAAACAAGACTTCATACAAGGTCTTTCCCTTATAGTCTGGGTTCGCATCTAGAATATCTTTTGGCCAAACCTCATCTGTTTTAAAACGTTTTGAAAATTCTACAACTTGCCATAAATCTGATTTCGATTCTCCCGGCGCATCCACCATTTCATGCCAGAATTGTGTGCGACGTTCGGCATTACCATAGGCGCCCTCTTTCTCTACCCACATCGCAGTAGGCAAGACCAAATCAGCTGCTTGGGCTGTTACGGTCGGATAGGCATCGGAAACCACAATAAAGTTTTCAGGGTTTCTATAACCGGGATAACCTTCTTCGTTTATATTCGGGCCAGCTTGCATGTTGTTATTGACTTGTACCCAATAGGCGTTGAGCTTGCCATCTTTCAACATACGGTTTTGTAAGACTGCATGGTATCCAGGCTTCGCAGGAATAATACCTTCCGGAAGCTTCCATATTTTTTCTGCTATATCGCGATGTTCTTTTTTCTTAACAACTAAATCAGCTGGTAGGCGATGGGAAAACGTGCCTACTTCACGCGCGGTACCACAGGCTGATGGTTGCCCCGTTAAAGAGAAAGGACTGTTGCCGGGTGTTGAAATCTTACCCGTGAGGAGATGGATATTATAAATAAGATTATTGCACCACACACCACGCGTGTGTTGATTAAAGCCCATGGTCCAAAACGATGTAACTTTAATTTTTGGATCGGCATAGAGCTCAGCCATTTTTTGCAATTTATCTCTAGGTACTCCAGAGAGTTTCTCGACATAATCTTCACCGTATTTAGAGACGTATTTAGCGAACTCTTCAAAACTGATCGGTGTTGAGCCACCCGCTTTATCGGCATTCTTTGCTGCTTTTTGTAATGGATGATTCGGGCGCAGACCGTAACCTATATCTGCATTACCCAATTTAAAATTCACATGTTTATCCACAAATGACTTATTAACCCGATCATTTTTAATGATGTAATTGGCTGTACCCCGTCAGCACCATGTGGACCAACTAGCCTGATTGTCTAAGAGATAGTTTTAGTTCATCGTTAACCCAAGAGGAAACGATGATGACAAGTAAAAGAAGTGTAGAACATACTGTGCGCGATATTCGTCGACGCACCCGTAAAAAATATTCAGCAGAAGAAAAAATTCGTATCGTACTTGAAGGCTTACGTGGCGAAGAAAGCATCGCTGAGCTATGTCGCAAGGAAGGACTAAACCCAAATGTTTACTACCGTTGGTCGAAAGACTTTCTGGAGGCAGGTAAGAAACGTTTATCAGGCGATATCGTACGTGAAGCGACCTCAGATGAAGTCAAAGAACTGCGTGCTGAAACATCTGCGCTGAAAGAAACCTTAGGCGAAGTAGTCATGGAGAATCGGCTGCTTAAAAAAAGCGTGCTCGGGGATGGGGAGGACGATATATGAGGTACTTAGCATCGGATAAAGTCGAGATTATTCAACTGGTACAGAACTCAGATCTGTCGGTTCGACAAACGCTGACTCGGCTGGACATTCATAAGTCCACTTTTTACAACTGGCTCAAACGTTATGAAGAGAATGGCGTTGATGGCTTGGAAGACAAGAAGCCGATTCCCCATGCGGTATGGAATAAAATCACCGAAGACCACTGTGAAGCCGTTATTGAGTTAGCCTTAGAGAAGCCTGATTTGTCTCCACGAGAGTTAGCCGTAAATTACACTGACAACAAGGCTTACTTCGTCTCAGAATCCACGGTGTACAGGCTGCTGAAAGAACAAGACTTAATTACCAGTCCGGCCTATATCCTGATGGAGGCCAGTGATAAGTTTCAACAGCCCACTACGCGCGTGAATGAGATGTGGCAAACGGATTTTACCTATTTCAAGATTATCGGTTGGGGTTGATATTACTTATCCACGGTATTAGATGATTACTCACGTTACATTATTGCCTGGCGTTTATGTACGGGCATGAGTAGCCGTGATGTCTCTGATACGCTGGATGACGCCTTACGCTTTACGGGACTTGATACAGTAAAGGTAAATCATAAACCGCGTTTACTCAGTGACAATGGCCCGTGTTATATCTCCGGTGAATTAGCCGATTACCTTGAAGAAAACGGTATGACGCACACTCGAGGTCGACCTTATCATCCACAAACACAAGGCAAGATAGAGCGCTGGCATCGTTCAATGAAGAATCAGATATTACTTCACCACTATTATTTCCCCGGGGAACTGGAGGAACAGTTGCAGCGTTTTGTGAGTTATTACAACCATGAGCGTTATCATGAATCACTTGATAACCTGACACCGGCTGATGTCTTTTATGGGCGTGGCGAAGAAATACTAAGTCAACGAGAGCTAATCAAACAAAACACGTTAGCGATGAGACGACAAATGCATTACGATAAACAACAAGTGAAGCACATAACCTATTGATGAACTAATGTGTCTCTTAAATCAAACCGCTACCTGTCCAAAAGGTTTTGACGACGTACAATCCATCTGGCTAATTCAGCCAATGCTATTTCTTTAGCGCCCGTTATTTCGGCAATACGATCATCTATGAGTGCCAATTCGAGTTGTGCGCGAAGCACATCATGCTGATTATCTCTACCAACAGCGTATTGACGTTGAGTTGTATCGAGTAATTGAGTAAATAAATCCCTGTTCTGCTGGAGAATAGCTTCAGTTTTAATATTTAAATATAAATCGAGATAACTATTGCGTAATGAGCGTATAACTTTCTTTCCCTGCTCCAATGCTTTTGCCTCATCAACATTTGCAATATCCAAAGTTTGAAGACTTCTGTAATGGAGTGTACGTCCACGAGGAAATGATTGCTGAATACCAAATTGAATTTGCGTCATGTTTTCCTGACTGCGGTCAAAACTATTGACGGGGAAATTCATCATTCCGAGTTTAATCCTCGGATCAGGTAATTGCCCCTCAGCAATGGCTTGTTCGCTTAAGCTTTCCGCTCTTGCGGTATATTGCTTGGTAATAAAATCAGAATCTAATGCGAACCGCTCTGCTTCCGCTAATGTTAATTCATCGGCGAATAATGCAGTTGCTGTAATAGCTAATAAGAATAAACCAACATATTTTGTAAAATGATAAACAGACATAACACACCTCTAATGCATATAAAAAATAACGACTGATTTAAATCTAAATCAGCACATACAGTAGACAGCGGTATTTAAATCAGAAGTACGGTGTATCGTTGATGAGGGAGGAGGATTGCCTGGTCTGGCGTTGCGGGTATTCTGTGACCGGGGGGTGCTCGTTTCGATGAAACTATTTCAAATGCTACATATACAAATAAATCTGGAGAAAACTTAATCTTTCCTGCTAACTCTGAACTCTTATCACTACTGACTGTTGCAGTTATGACATCACAATCACAAGCACCCAGACAATGGTCATTAATGGTCTCATCTTTTTCTGTTATGGACTCATCAACTTCAGATGAGTGACAGGAATTTGATAACTCGGAACTCTGTGTTTTATTATCATCAATATCATCCATTACCGCTATACAAGTTTGACAAAACAACAACAGCCAACTACCCAAAAATATGGACAATACGACTGACGCAATCTGACTTTGACTATGTTTAAGAGTAATCAACATATGGATATTATAGTTCAATATTGAATTTGTAGTCTGTATTTTAATAAAACAGTTCAAGAATATTAAATTATATGTCTGGATTCATTCATCAAGGTGACTAGAATCAATATATCAAACTAGCTCCTTTCATAAACCAGTTCTGTCTATATCCAAATAAAATTAATATCTACTAACAAGTGCGTTTCCTGTCTGCTACTGTCAAATATTTATATACAACCAACTGCTTCCTTTAAATTGCTTTTAAGCACGTTAAGAGGCTTATTAGTAAACTTTCTCGATAATGAACGCTCTTATAAGCCTGAAATCGTTAATATTTGTGGCAAAAACAGTCAGATTCTCCTATAGTGCACACAGCTACAGTTAGTGTTATTGGCAGTTTTGGTTTTTTCCATCCGTGATACTCGCATGAATTCCCCGTTTCATTACCTGTACAAAACACAATTTGTTTAATTTAATGCAGGTGAAAAGAGACATGGCTACAGGAACAGTAAAATGGTTTAACGAATCAAAAGGTTTTGGTTTTATTACTCAGGATGATGGCGGCGCAGATGTATTTGTACATTTCAATGCTATACAAGGTACCGGATTCAAAACCTTGAACGAAGGTCAAAAGGTAACTTATGACGTAGAGGACAGCCCAAAAGGCCTCCAGGCAACTAACGTTTCCGCTTAAGTAACACCTTATCGGATAAACCGACAAAGAATCCCGTTTCGACGGGTTTCTTTTTTTTGGGTTTATTTGCAATAACAACTTCAATACTCCGAAAGGGGAAAAGAATTGAAAAAATTATTTATTGGCAATTTAGCCCCAAGTACTAAAGAACAAGAACTTGAAGACTTGTTCTCGGAATTTGGTAAAGTTCGATCACTCAAACTTGTGACAGATGTATTTTCTGGTCAGTGTAAAGGGTTTGGTTTTATTGAAATGGAAGGCCACGAAGCACGTGCAGCCATTGCTGGTTTGAATGGCAAAGACTTTAACGGTAAACAGTTGAAGGTTAACTTTGAAGTCATTAAGCCAGGGCGCGGACGACGTTAAGCATTAACACAGAGGCGACCAGCGCAAAGAGTACATCGTCTCTGCCTAAAATATATGTGGTGATTCCTGCAATGTTGGAATCACCAATTCCATGCAACACCTCATTTTCTAAGCAATAATTTATCGTCAATCGCTATAAATTTAGTTGCTTGTTTAATTAGCAAATCCGAAGTTAATTCAGGTACACCATAGACTTCTGTTCTGGTATTAAATCGTTTTTTGATTCGTTGTAATAATATATCGAAATCACCATCGCCTGACGCTAACACAACAGTGTCACAATTTTCCGCTTCTTCAAAGACATCTAGCGCAATACCGACATCCCAATCGGCCTTAGCTGTCCCGTCAAGACGTTGTAACATGGGTTTGAGTTTTACTGTAAAACCTATTGCACGCAGGATATTCTGAAATTGCATCTGCTTTTCATCACCACGATCTGTTGCATACGCATACGCATTGACAATTTCACGATCACGAGTCACTTCTGCCCAAAACTTATTGTAATCAAAACTACATTGATATGCTTGTCGGCACGTGTAGTAGATATTTTGTACATCAACAAAGATACTGATTTTTTCCAAAATTACACCTGTCGTATATGTTTATAGATAGGGGATATTAATTAAAATTAATGATTATTATCGCGAGCCAGACGACCATATATAGTCTCACAGCTTTCTTGGTTGAGCCATGTTAATTCGGACCGCCAGTAACTATTCTAATTGAGGACAAGGTAATTAACATTTATTATATATTGATATAGATCAACATTAATTTGTTACAATAAGTCCATTATTAAGCAATGGCATTAATGGAGTAAAAAATAATATGAAAAAGTCATATTACAAGAATATGCAAATTATTATCTTCTTATATTGCATCTCACATATTAGTGTAGCTATTGGCTTAACAGCCGATGAAATTGTTTATGAAACAACCCAGGAAGTTCTAAATCGACTTGAACTTGATAAGGAACGCTTGCAGACAGAAAAAAAACACATCAAGGTGATTGTTCGCGAATTAATTATGCCGCATATGGATTTCAAGACTATGTCTGCTCTGGGGGATAACTGGGAGATATTAAATGGCGGCAAACAAGCTTGCTTAAGTCGTGGTTTTAAGAATTTATTAGTCGAACGATACGCACATGTTCTGTTAAGTTATCGTAACCATGATATTTATTACCAAACTGCCAAGCCTATTGGCGAGAAGGATTATGTCTCTGTAATTCAAACATTAACTCGTTCTGAAACAAAGTCTTCAACAATAGAATACCGAATGCATCCTGATGGTGATAGTTGGAAAGTAGCAGACCTTTTAATAGATGATGTTAGTCTTATCAGAAACTATAGAAAGATGTTTAATAAAGAAATAAAACAAGAGGGTCTTGTAGGCTTTATTAAAAATTTTAAGGAATGTAGTTTATAGCGCTATAAAATTCCTGATAGACGTAACTATATAAAGTCTATGACTGTGAAACTTTCATCTATATATGATCGTCTTATACTAGATAATCCTATCGCAGTTATTTTTTCATTCCTTTGTATTGTAGCTGTATCACTCTTTTACTCTTTTGACCTTGAACTCGATGCATCAGGCGAATCACTTATATTAGAGAATGATACGAGCCTAAATTACTACCGCCAGATAAGTCAAAAATATGCATCTGACGATTTCATCGTTATTGCTTTCAGACCGACAAAAGAACTTTTATCAGAACAATCTATTAACACCATCCGTGCATTACGCGATGAACTATTAGAACTCAGTAACATTGAATCCGTTAGTTCTATTCTTGATGTGCCTATCATTTATGAATCTGGATTGAAACTATCAGAGATCACAGATGAATTGCTGTCACTTGATTCTGCTGATATAGATTATGACGTTGCATATAAGGAATTCAAATCAAATCCACTCTATAAAGAGTTGATTGTTAGTAAAGACGGAGCAACAACTGCATTACAAGCTTTATTTAAAAGAGATGCCGAATATGATGCGTTATTAAACCGACGCCAACAGTTGCAAACATCAATTCATGCTTTATCTAATACTGAAATAATTGAACTTGAAGATATAAAACAAAAAATAAGAATCAAGAATAAATCTCTTTCAAAGACTCGTGAACAGGATATTAAACTAATACGAGAAATAATAGCACGTCAAAAAGATCAAGGAGAATTATATCTAGGCGGAATTCCAATGATTACGGTTGACATGATTCAATTTATTAAACATGACCTGGTTGTCTTTGGTAGTGGTGTGTTCATATTTCTAGTCTTAATTCTTTCTCTCTTTTTCCATAAAGTTCGCTGGGTATTATTGCCCATGTTGATTTGCGCCATCACAGGTTTAAGCTCAATTGGTTTTATGGGTTTCAGCGGATGGGCTATAACGGTTATATCGTCGAACTTCTTATCTATCTTGTTAATTATCACCTTGTCGCTAACAATTCATCTCATCGTACGTTATAGAGATCTACAATTGTCATATCCAGCCTCAACACATAAAGAGTTAATCAAGTTAACAACTGCATCAATGGCTCGCCCTTGCTTTTATACGATATTGACGACTGCTGTTGCATTTGCCTCACTGGTTGTAAGTGAAATCAGACCAGTAATAGATTTTGGCTGGATTATGGTGATTGGCCTAGCTATAGCATTTATTGTGAGTTTTACTGTTATGCCAGCGTGTTTAACTCTACTTGGTGGGACTGATGCCCCTTCTCAGAATGACAGAACAAAAGCCATAACGTTAAATCTCGCTAAAATAGTGCATCGTAATCCTGCTTTTATAATCATTACTTCATTAGTTCTAATGATTTCTATTGGCTATGGTATTTCAATGTTAGAAGTAGAAAACAGATTTATCAATAATTTCAAATCTGATACCGAGATATTTCAAGGAATGAAATTAATTGATAGTGAACTAGGGGGCACAATGCCTTTAGACATCATTATTGATCCTGATAAATCATTTATAGAAATGAGAGATTCACTCGCAGCTGAAACGAATGAACTGGATGCTTTGTTTTTTGACGAAGAGGGGGAATTAACCGAACCGAATTATTGGTTGAATCCAACTATGCTGAATAAGGCTAAGTCATTACATGAATATCTGGAGTCACATTCTGTTATAGGCAAGGTAATTTCAATTGTGACATCATTAAGCATTGTAGAAAAATTAAACGGTGCGCCCTTTAATGAATTTGAATTAGCCTTAGTGCGAAAACGCATTCCAGATTCAATTGCTGGCGATCTTGTAAGCCCCTATCTATCAGATGATTCTAATCAGATACGCTTCAGTATTCGTGTTATTGAGTCTGACCCAAAGTTAAACCGCAAAGAGCTGTTGAATAATATTCATAACTATCTAATTGAAAACTTAGGGTTTGAAAATGGTCAAGTACATATGACCGGAATGATGGTGCTCTATAACAACATGTTACAAAGCCTGTATCGCTCACAAATTTTAACCATAGGTGCTGTTTTTACTGCCATTTTATTTATGTTTATTATTTTATTCAGAAATATCCATCTAGCACTAATTGCCATAGTGCCGAATATATTTTCAGCAATATTAATCCTTGGCATTATGGGTTGGGCTGGTGTACCACTAGATATGATGACTATAACAATCGCTGCGATAACGATTGGGATTTCCGTCGATAACACCATTCATTATTTACATCGCCTGCAACACGAATACCCTCTTTGCCATGACTTTAAAAAAGCTATCAACCTCTGTCATGGTAGTATTGGTAAAGCTATGTACTACACATCTATAGCAATTATGTTTGGTTTTGCATTACTTTCATTTTCTAATTTTATCCCTACGATATACTTCGGTCTGCTAACCAGTTTTGCCATGTTTGTTGCTTTAATAGGTGATTTATTATTGTTGCCCGCAATTGTATTAGTCATGAAGCCAAAGATCGCATGAACTTGTTCTTAGCTTCAAATGAATAGAATTTTTTATATGCTTATGAGCATAATAATCGGCCTGATGAGTGCAAACATAGCTCATTCAGAAATAGACTCGTCGATAACACCAGAGAAGTTAGAATTTCACGTTGTCTATAGCAAAGATTTACGCGACATCATGCAGCGATTAAACCAATTAGTTTATAAAAAAGAGTTAGGTGAACTAAATAAACAAGAGATACGAAAACGACACATGGAAGAATTAGTCTATACCGTTAATGAATTAGGTTATGCCGCAATATTTTTACAGGAGGCATTGCCGGGTTTTGATTTAAGTACAGAAGAAAAAGATATTTTTCATGCAATCGCTATACAATTACAGAAAGAAGCCGAAAATATTAAAAAGATGGCTGAACAAGATGATACGGTTAATATGGAGCGTTCCTATAAGCGGCTAAATGACACCTGTTCTGCGTGCCATGAACTATTTCGATTCTGAATAAACTTAATACTAGTAACAATACTTACCAATTTTCAAGCGCAGTACGAAGGTCAACTTCAAATGTCCAAGCTGTTTTAGCTTGCTTGTACAAGTACTCATAAGCATCCACTATGCCTTCAATACTGATCATGCCTTCATCACCTAACTTATCTGCATACTCCCTAAAATTTACATTGGCTTTTTCACCATTAATTAAACCATCTATGACAACATGCCCCACATGAATACCTTCCGCCCCAACTTCTTTTGCCATTGCCTGAGCTAGCGTCCTTAATGCTGCCTTGGATGCATTAAAAGCTGAAAAACCAGCACGTCCACGTAGCGAAGCACTGGCACCCGTAAATATAATTGTTCCTGTGTGATTGGCTTGCATACGCCGAACCGCTTCACGGCCAAATAAAAAGCCACCGTAACAACATGCCTTCCATGCATCTTCAAAATAATCAGCTTTCATATCTAAAATACGGCCCGGAAAATTATTTCCAACATTATAAATTGCGATATCGGCAGGTCCTATTCCACTAGCTGCATCAAATAAGCTGATAATCTGTTCTTCATCAGTGCTATCAACTACATAGGGTGTGGCCACACCTCCTGCTGCTTCAATAGCAGAAACGACAGCGTCTAACTTAGACTTTGTTCGCCCGGCTACGACAATATGTTTACCTAATGATGAAAAACGCTTACAAAGCGCACCGCCTAATCCATCTTCAGGTCCAACGCCGATGATGATCGCTGTATTCATTAATTTATCCTTTCGTTAGTGTAGGGATGAGGAATATAGCTGTGTTCTTAGGAGATGTTAAGACACAGGCTCTGTGCACCATCATATACTTTAAAAAAATGATGTGCCCCGGAATGATAACTCTGGACACTGGATTGAGAAAATCTATCTCACCATCTAATAAACTATCATTTAGTCTGTATAAAATTTCACTTAACTTGTTAATACCTTCACAGCTTAATATTATTGAATGTATCGCAGCTATCCATATCGCCGCTTTCCAAGCCGATCTTAAACCACTTGACCCGTTGCTCTGAACTACCGTGAGTAAAAGAATCTGGACTTACATGTCCTTGGGACTGTTTCTGTAAGGTGTCATCTCCAATCGCACTAGCTGCAGTCAAACCTTCTTCAATATCGCCAACTTCAAGTAATTGTCTTGTGTTATTAGCATGGCTGGCCCAAACACCTGCGAGACAATCAGCTTGTAATTCTTGTAAAACAGAAAGCTTGTTTCCTTCAACTTTATTTAGTTTGCTTCTCGCTGCATGTACCTTTTTGGATGTGCCTTCAAGAGTTTGAATATGGTGGCCTACTTCGTGAGCAATAACATAAGCTTGCGCAAAGTCACCGGGCGCTTTGAAACGATTCTTCAGTTGATCATAAAACCCCAAATCGATATAGACTTGTTGATCAGTTGGACAGTAGAAAGGACCCATGGCTGATTGCGCCATACCACAAGCAGATTTTACAGCGTCTCTAAACAAAACCAGAGTTGGTTCCTGATAGGTTTTTCCTTTCTTTTGAAATAAGGTATTCCACGTCTCTTCAGTATCCGCCAGAATCACAGAAACAAAATCTACTAATTCTTTCTCCGCCGCACTCTCCTGAATCGGCCGCTTTGAAGTGCTACTAACGGTGCTGACTGGTTGCAGTCCGAAAATACTTAGCATACTACCTAGGTTACCTGTCAATAAGCCATAACCACCGACACACGCTACTAGTATTACTGTTCCTTTAAGACCGAGAAACTTAAATAACATCGGAAGTAAACGAATCAATCCACCACCACCGTTCCCACCACTCAGTCGAGAAGCACGCATGCTGCGTCGATCTTCCACATTGCTACTTTTACGATTTCCACGCCAACGCATAATTATTTTCCTAACAAGCTAAATTGTGAATATAAATACCGTTGATAAACTAACAGAAATATTAATCCATAGAAAAAAAACTGGCAGCGAATGAAATGCCGCGCCATGAAGGGCTCGAACCTCCGCCGCCTGTTTCGTAAATAATTACTCTAATTACTAATTTCTTATATTAATTAGCTGTTTATCTTTATGAAGTGTCCCATAACTTATAAAGTTATCATTTGACAAGAATTTGAAGTTAATCATACAACCCTTCTACTATGGGACAATTTTGTGGTCTAAGTTGACACCTTATCAAGGACAAAAGCTGCAATTACTTTTTCTGGATGGGCTTCCCATTCACAGGTACCCTGCAAATGCCAGATTTCCATTGAGATATCATGCTTAATTCCTAGCTCAGGTACTGAGAAATTTATCCTTTAATCAAATTTAATAGTAAACTGTTTATGATTTAATTTATCTACGCTGTAGCAATGCCCACGGGGAAATATATGTCAAATTTTAAAACTATTGGCCGTTATAAAATTGAAGAAAAGATCGGGGAAGGATCATACGGCCTTGTTTTCCGGGGCCAAGATCCGCTATTGCAAAGAGACGTTGCTATCAAGGTCGCAAAAATCAATACGAATTCACCTGAAGAAACACAGGAGCTTGCAAAAGCTTTCTACAACGAGGCACAGATAGCGGGGAATTTCACCCACACGAATATTGTAACGGTTTTCGATGTTGGTAGAGATAACGGTATGGACTATCTTGTCATGGAGTTGGTGCCAGGACGGCCTCTTGATGATTATTTTAGTGATACGGGTATTGAGAGCGTAGAAGAATGCATCGATATCATTCATAAGTGTTGCGTAGCTTTAGATTTCGTTCACTTTCACGGGATCATCCATCGTGATATCAAGCCGGGCAATATAATATATAACCGACCTCAAGGCTTGGTGAAGTTAACGGATTTCGGTATTTCTCACTACTTAGAATCCAAGGATCTTGTCACAAATGCAGGCACACTTGCCTATATGGCACCCGAACATTTTCTTGAAGCTCGCGATATCACTATCCTAACCGATATCTTTGCACTGGGATGCACCATGTATAAAATGTTAACTGGAAAAAGGCCATTCGATGGAAATTCGAAAACATTAGTCAACCAAATCCTCTATGAAGCTCCCACGCCATTATGGGGACTTAGGCCAGATATACCAGATGATATTTGTGAAATCGTAGAAAAAGCAATGGCAAAACAGGATGCAGACCGATATCAATCCGCATTGGAATTTGCCGCTGATCTTATAATGGCTCATAACAAAATCGAACTTGAGAAAACCCAAAGTAGGAAATCTGTTTCGTGGCCACCTGAATTACAGTACTACACTAACTTTAGACAGAATGACTGGTTTCGCTATTTTTCGCCTGATCAGATACAACAATTACTGCAAATTGGGTCAGTTAAAATAGTTCCTGATGGTTATGCCATCATCACGGAAGGAGAAGTCAGCCAAGAGTTCTTTCTGCTAATAGAAGGCCAGGTAATGGTTATGAAAAAAGGGGTTAATATCAGCTTACTTGAGAGCGGTGCTTGTTTCGGTGATACAAGCTTGCTTGGTGAAACAACACAACGTACCGCCAGCGTAAAAGCTATAGGCAGTGTGACACTCTGGATTATTGATTCAAACAAAATAGAAAGCCTATCAGCAGAGAACCGCGCGTCTCTGTTCAAGACCCTGCTGGGAGTTTCTATGGAACGTCTCGAAGAACTTACCGGGGATGTAGCTACCTTTATAGAAGGTTCTGATTTACAGATATAATTAAAATACTCACGCAATTTAATAATAAAAAGTAATCAAAGTTCCACTCTGATACCAAGTGAAATGGCGCGCCCGGAAGGATAAATCTGGGCACTGGGAAGAATTACTGGTTATTAATATTTAAAATTTCAGCTTATGTGATACATTATAATTTATTGAACAGACAGCCATTATTGAACAGACAGCCAATAGTTAATGCAATCATTTAACATGCCTGTATGTTCTGTTATTAAATAAACTAATTATCCTCAAAAATAATTCAAGAGTAAAAAATGGAAGCAATAGAGAAATCTTTTTCAAAAATCCCCGTCCAGGCAAGCCGCTCGTATACCACAAAAAATTTCAATGAAACTTTTGGCGAGATTTTTCTGAGAAAAAACATTCACACCCATTTAATTGAAAACAGCAAGTTTAACTCAAAATTACTCTCGTATGATGAGGGTTATCAGGCAAACCAAGCGAACTCAGAGCGTTTTATTAAACATATGAGTGAAATTGTTGAGATGTTAAAATCCAAATACCCCAAAGGTGCTAAATTAGTAGAAGTAGGCTGTGGGAAAGGCGACTTTGTTGAATTTATTCAGAATGATGGCTACTTCAAAATAACAGGATATGATGCTGCTTATCAGGGCAAAAACCCTGCTATACAAAATACGTTTCTAGACTCAAATTCAAAAATTACTGCAGATTTAGTTATTCTGCGTCATGTACTAGAACATATTCATAAACCTCACCATTTCTTGAGAATGCTCGCTGATATTTTTTCAACAAGCGATATTTACATAGAAGTTCCAGAGACGGATTGGATTTTTGAAAATGAGGTTTTTTTTGACATAACCTATGAACATGTAAACTATTTCAATAAAGACTCAATAAGTAATTTATTCAAAAACATTATTGATACTGGAGTTCTTTTTGAAAGGCAATATCTATATTTATTAGCTGACATACAGTCACTTAACTACCATGACTTATGTAAAAACTATGATGACCAATCATCATGGGAGCCAGTTAAATTAGAAAAATTATTTTCTAATTTTTTTAATCAAATAGAGAAAATAACTGCTGACGACATATCTGGTAAGAAAGATATTTACATATGGGGAGCATCAACCAAAGGAGTTATGTTCTGCCACCATCTAAGCAATCTTTACCCAAGCTTATTCAATAGAGTAAAAGGAGCCATTGATATAAACCCTTTGAAGAGTGGACAATATATGCCATCAACCAAATTACCAATATACAGCTTTGAAAATTTTGCGGATATGAATAAAGGAAATGAAATAATATTAGTTTCAAACCCGAATTATCATTCAGAAATTTATGATATGTTAAAATCGAAAAATAACAAGGAACCCCTGCTTCTAGACCTGTAGCTTAAATCCACTAGTATTGTAACTTTAATATCACCCATATCTGCTTCTAAAACAGCGCACTCCGCAAAAGTTATTTAGCTCTTTAATTATTTTTAACCCCGTATATGTAACACGGGGGGCTCCAAATACATAAAAACCTTACTATTTCACTTATCACCATATATATCAATAACTTGCAATAATTAGGCGCTTCAAAGCCCCTTCCACTCAGCTTAAATGCAGTCATATTTCGGAATTGTGCTTGACTGGATTATGCTCACTAGTGTACTTTCTGGGTATATTCAGAATTAACGCAGGAGTATTTAATATGATTAACACGATTCTCACGCCCGACGAGGCAGCAAAAGCACGACATTCTTTGGGGCTATCCCAAAATCATGTGGCCAAGGCAACCAACATCAGCCGCACCACGCTGGCGCTATTCGAGGTCAAAAAATACCTCCTGAGTGATGCGCAATTGCTCGCCCTTAAGGATTACTTTGGAACATCAGGCTATGTCTTCGATGAAACTGAGTCGCTCTCCTCGCCCGAGTTACCAACACACAGTGAGCCTAAAGAGGTAGGGCTGCGTTTAATGGATGGCTTCGCTATTCCTGACGACATTGATGAGAACGTCATTGAGGATGCATTAGGTGAATATGAGCACAATGAAACCGAGATTGATGCACTGCTGACATCACATGCCGGAGCTCACTGGTTCAGTGGCGATGCTAAACAGGACGGCGTCAATCGATTGCAAGTTTTGATGTCTAAAAATTATTTGTTAATACAGCAACTACAAGGACGCGAGCGATTAGCGTCGATAGCCCTGACTGATGAAATCGATCCTGAACAGATCACTAACGGTGAGTTGTTAAAACATGCGCTGAACACGCACGAGGTCAGTTAAGCAATGTATAACAAGGGGTTAAGCCATGACAGCTAGACAGAAAAAACAGATTGCAGAGCGGTTACGTTCCGCACGCGAAAAACTGGAAATCACACAAACTGCATTGGCTAAACAATCAAAGGTTGGCCGTAGTGCCATTGTGCATTATGAAAACGCGCAGGCAATTCCCGGCGGGATGGAGCTCATCAAGTTATGCAAAGTTTTGGATATCACGCCCAACTATATCCTGAGTGGCACTGAGCAATTTCGGACGTCTCAGGAGCCTGAAACAGCTTTATTAAGTGATGACATGGTGACTATGTTTTTCCGAGTCGCCATGTGTTTAACAAGCCTCAGCCCGGAAATCAGAGAAAGTGTTTCTTCGCTATTGATGACTTTGGTTAAACAAAAAATGAGTAATAAAGATTATGCGGACTTCATTGCGATGACAGACAACATTGCACAAGATATGAACGAAGCAGGGCTTGATTTTGAAAAAATATTCGACCAAATGGATAACGATATTGATCTCGACAAGCTCAATAAACGCCTTGAGAAAAAGACAAAAAAATAAAGCATGTCAGACACGCCTCAACGTTTATTATTTGGTCACGACACACTTGAATGCGCCTATTTCTTGGTTGCTAAAAGTACCGCCGAGATCAACTTCGATCACCTCGCCTTCGATAAAGAATCGATGCGACACAACAAAAATCCAGAGCCTAAAGTCATCACATTAGGCGGCACTGACTTTTTAATGCACCCCTATGGCACGTCAGGTGGGTATCCGTTTGTTATCGAGAACAAAGATTTTTTAATTCGTTTTGGTCAATACAATTCACCGAGCTTTTTTGTTAAATACCAATGTCAGGCACTTTGGCAAAAAGGACCTTTAGCACTCCATGAGGAATTCATGAACTGGGCCGATGCCGTCGGGCTATTCGCTCATCATGAAGAAGCGTTATCACGTGTTGATTTCGCTTTTGACTATCAAATAGAAACCATCGACTTTAATGAAGATGACTTCGTCAGCCTCGCGAGAAAAGACAGTCGCTATCGCAAAGACCGTGTCACGCAAACCTTCCAATATGGCAAGGGCGACGTCGTACTACGTGTATACGATAAGGTTGCTGAAATCTCGGAGCAAAGCCACAAGGATTGGTTTTACACGCTCTGGGAGACCGACACAAACGTATGGCGCATTGAATGGCAATGCCGCAAACCTATTCTCAAACGTTTCGGGTTAGTCACTATTAAAGATCTCATAGAGGGTCAAGGTGATGTCTTACGTTATCTCGCAACCGAGCACGACACCTTGCGTGTGCCATCCAAGGACTCCAACCGTTCACGTTGGCCTTTGCATGCACTCTGGCAAGACCTACAGACACACATTAATGATATAGAGGGTGTCGGTGTCTATCGCACTCTCGATGACAAGGCCATTCTCGCTGAAAACAAAGAACGTATTGCGATCAGCATATACGGTTACATGAAAAGATTTGCTGCGCTTCAATGCGTTACTAGCGATTCAAAATCGTGCAGTCTTAACCAAGCGTTCGACCTATTAAAAACGCGGCTAGATGATATCCATGAGCCCTTTATCTGGCCGAGCGAAGTCGAAAAACGTGTTAACAAAATACGGTTAGGTTCTTGATGTTAAGCGAAGCGATGCAAGCACGACTCTCAGAGAGCCGAAATAGAATTCTTAGCTATGGTGAGCTTGCATTGCCTCCTTCACAATTTAAAGCATTCAGAAAATTAGTACTTGATGAGTTAGGCCGAAGTGGTTTGGAATCGGATTTGGAAAAAATATTGGCCGACTTAAAACAACAACAGGAACGGTAAGGCATGGGCAGGCAAATACTATGCAAAAAAGGAGGTGCGCCATGAGTGACCGATTCCGATTTTACTTATGAACCTGTCGTGGTATTAAAAGGTGATATTGAAACCGTGCCGACTGAGGACGAGTTACGCTTACTGTTACAATTTATGCCTGAACTTTACCGTGACATGCTTATACTAACTGAAAACAATCAGGAGTAATCATCATGGCCGTTGCACTCTATGCGCGCGTATCGACGACACGCCAAGCCGATAATGACTTATCCATCCCAGATCAGTTAAAACAAATGCGGGATTGGTCTAAGACAAATGGGTTTGATGTCGCGATTGAATATATTGAGCCGGGTGCATCGGCCAAGGATGACAAACGTCCTGCCTTTCAAACGATGATCATGGATGCCACCATGAAACCTTCACCGTATGACGCCATCATCATACACAGTCTGTCTCGTTTCTTTCGTGACTCACTCGAATTCGCGCTCTATGAAAACCGGCTGAAAAAAGCAGGTGTTAAACTCATTTCGATCAGCCAACAAACGAGTGACGATCCGTCAGGCGAGATGGCCAGAAAAATGTTTAGCTTGTTTGATGAATACCAAAGCAAGGAAAACGGCAAGCATACCTTGCGTGCAATGAAAGAGAATGCACGTCAGGGCTTTTATAACGGCACACGACCACCTTACGGTTATAAAAAAGTAGATGCGAGTATCAAAGGCAATCGTGGTCGCATGAAAAAACGCATTGTGCCGGATGAGGTCGAGTCCGATATTGTCAGAAAATTGTATAACCTCTATGTGAATGGCCATGAGGGTAAACGACTTGGCGCAAAGAGCATTGCTACGCTCATGAATCAACAAGGCTATACATTGCGTGGTGCAACGTGGCGAGCGCAACGCGTGAATGAAATACTAAAAGACACCACTTATATTGGACAACACTATTTTAATAAGCGAGACGCACAAAAAACGCTTAAGCCTGAATCGGAATGGGCTTTAACCAAAGTTGAACCACTCCTTGAAAAACAAGTGTTTAACACTGCTCAACGCATTCGTGAACAACAATCACCCAAGCAATGCGCACCACGTAGTTTGGCCTCCCCTATTTTGTTAAGTGGGCTTATAAAGTGCGGACAATGCGGCTCAGGCATGACATTAATGACGGGCAAGAGTGGTCAATATCGGTATTACAAATGCACCAAGCAAAAGAACAAAGGTAAACATTTGTGTAACACACCGAACATACCGATGACACCATTTGATGATCAAATACGCACGCACTTAGCAGACAAAGTGTTTACCCCAAACCGCGTTCGAAACATGCTCGAACTGTTAAAGAAAAACTTCAAGCACGTGCATACGCACGAACAAGCCAAGATAGGTTCCTTACAACGTCAGTTAAAAACAACCGAGGCAGGCATCACGCGTTTATATGAGGGCATTGAGCAAGGCGTGCTCGATCTTGATGAATCACTCACAGCACGTCTGAAACAGCTCAACACAAAGAAACAGGACATGCTCATAGCATTGACCGGAATGCGTGAACGACAAAACATACCCATTGATAAGCTAACAAAGAGTCAGCTTGATGCCTTTTGCAGAGCATTGAAATCGAGGCTTAATGATAAAGCGTCGCACTTCGGCAAAGCGTATATGCAGTTATTAGTTGATGAAGTGGTTATCGAGAAAAAGCAGGCTATTGTATCGGGTAGTTATGTGGCATTAGCAGAGGTAGCTCATGGAGCAACTAATGATAAACGTTTATCATCAGTGCCCATTTTTACTAGTAGTTGGCGCGCCCGGAAGGATTCGAACCTCCGACCCCCTAGTTCGTAGCCAGGTACTCTATCCAGCTGAGCTACGGGCGCGTATTTGAGAACGGCGAATAATATAGAACTTAGGGATTTAGTCAAATGGCGGAGAGAGAGGGATTCGAACCCTCGATACGGGATAAACCGTATACTCCCTTAGCAGGGGAGCGCCTTCAGCCGCTCGGCCACCTCTCCAATATATTCAACACAGCAAAACACCCTTCAAAATTGGGTGATTTCCCAAAACAATATGCTATTTTTGACCTAAGATTTTTAGGTCGTCAAGGATACCCTTGCCGGGATTCCCGGTAAAGACTAGTTAAAAAAACCTTCTAACTAATATTATATTTCTAATGCTTATTCATCACCGGTTTTCTCATCCTGTATCCGATCATAAATTTCTTCACGGTGTACGGCAACATCCTTCGGCGCATTAACACCAATACGTACTTGATTACCTCGGATACCTAAAACCGTAACGTTTACTTCATCCCCAATCATCAACGACTCACCTACACGTCGAGTTAATATCAACATCTCAATTCTCCTTTATCTTCCGTAATCATCATATTTCCATCATCTTATAAGTAAAGCCCCTAAACGTAATCAGCGCTTCTCTAGCCTAATGATAGTGTTCCATCATTAGGCTAATCGGGTACTAATCGTTAGCGTCTACTATACTTCCTTTATCCAGCCCGAAAGCTGTATGTAAGGTACGAACTCCAAGTTCTAAGTATTTTTCGGCCACAACTACAGAAACCTTAATTTCTGATGTAGAAATCATTTGTATATTTATTCCTTCGTCTGCCAATGCCTTGAACATGGTATTGGCTATCCCAGCATGTGAGCGCATACCTACACCCACCGCAGAAATCTTTACAATGGTATTATCACCCGAAACGTCCTTGGCATCGATAGATTTTGCGGTTTTCTGTAAAATCTCGAATGCTTTGTCATAGTCAATGCGGTTGACAGTGAATGTGAAGTCTGTGCTGTTATCCAGACCGACATTTTGCACAATCATATCGACTTCAATATTAGCATCAGCAATCGGCCCGAGTATCTTAGAAGCAATTCCAGGCATGTCTGGAACACCTACAATCGTCAACTTTGCTTCATCGCGATTGTGAGCAATACCTGATATCAATGCCGCTTCCATATTTTCATCCTCATCGGTTATTAACGTGCCTGGACCATCTTCAAAGCTGGAAAGGACGCGTAAATTAACATTATATTTTCTGGCAAATTCAACGGAACGTATTTGTAATACCTTGGAACCGAGACTGGCCATTTCCAACATCTCTTCGTAAGTAATCAAGGGGAGCCGTTGTGCATTCTGGACTATTCGTGGATCTGCTGTATAGACACCATCAACATCAGTATAGATTCGGCATTCATCTGCTTCTAAAGCAGCTGCCATCGCTACTGCCGTTGTATCAGAGCCACCCCGGCCCAATGTCGTAATGTTGCCATCTTCATCAATGCCCTGAAAGCCAGCTACAACAACGATTTTACCTTCATTTAGTTTCTTATGGACACGAGCAGCCTCAATATCGACAATCCTCGCCTTATTATGTTCGTTGTCTGTACGAATATGAACTTGGCCGCCAGTATACGACACTGCAGGATAGCCTTTTTCTTCCAACGCCATACTTAGTAAAGCGATGGTAACTTGTTCGCCTGTCGACAATAAAACATCCAGTTCTCGTGGCGTAGGAGTATGTGATAACGCTTTTGCAAGCGATAATAGACGATCGGTCTCACCGCTCATAGCGGACAAAACTACTACGACTTGGTTACCCTGTTTTTTTGTTTCGATTACTCTGTCGGCAACTGCTTGAATTCGTTCAATTGTGCCAACGGACGTACCGCCATATTTTTGGACTATTAATGCCATATCGCTGATTGTGGTAAAAGGCGACGAATTCTAGCTGAACTGAGCAATATAAGGAATAGACATCAAGTGGAAATTTGACTGCGTATCCAGTCTGGGACATTTTTTAGTGCATCTTCCAAACTTGATGGGTCGTTTCCGCCTGCCTGAGCCATATCCGGTCGGCCACCTCCTTTCCCACCAACTTGCTGTGCGACATGGTTGACCAAGTCACCCGCCTTGATTCGGTCAGTGGCGTCTTGAGTTACTCCAGCAACCAAACTCACTTTTGAATCGTTCACTGTCGCTAGTATAACTGCTGCCGTGCCGAGCTTATTTTTCAATTGGTCGACTGTATCGCGTAGGGTTTTTGGATCGATACCTTCGAGAGATTTTGCAATGACTTTAATCCCTTCTATAATCTCTGCATCGCTGGCCATATCCGAGCCTGCACTACTGGCCATCTTACCTTTAAGTTGTTCCAGTTCTTTTTCCAGTTTACGGGTTTTCTCGATTTGAGCAGAAAGCTTCGAGTCGACTGACTCTATATCTGTTTTAAGGATCTCGGCTATTCTTTGTAATTTAACTTCCGCATTTTCAATCCAGTTTAACGCACCAACACCCGTTACGGCTTCTATCCGACGAACACCTGATGCCGTTCCAGACTCCGAGACTATTTTGAAAAAACCGATATCTCCCGCACGTTCAACGTGTGTGCCGCCACAGAGTTCGCATGAAAAATCACCACCTATATTTAATACCCTAACCGTATCTTCATACTTTTCACCAAATAAAGACATGGCTCCAGACGCCTTGGCTTTATCCAATGACATAACCTGGACTTCAGTCGCTTCATTCTTTAATACTTGAGAATTTACCAATCTTTCAATCTCTTGAATCTGTTGTTTTGTTAAGGGCTCGTTATGTGAAAAATCAAAACGTAATCTGTCATCAGCAACCAACGATCCTTTTTGTACGACATGGTCGCCTAATAGGTTACGTAATGCGGTATGTAATAGGTGCGTCGCCGAATGATTACGCATGATGTCGATACGTCGCTTTTGATCAACAGATGCACGCACAACATCACCCACTTTTAATGTGCCTGTACGCAGTACACCAAGGTGTATATGTGATTGGCCTTGTTTCTTTGTATCTTCTATTTCAAAAAAAACATCATCGGTAAAGAGTTCGCCCTTATCGCCCACTTGACCACCTGACTGAGCATAGAATGGTGTTTCTAATAATATAACGCCGCCAATATCACCTTGTTTTAAAGACTTTACATTACGACCATCCTGATAAAGCGCAATGATAGTCGTCTTTTGCCGTAAGCGTTCGTAACCCGTAAATGCACTGACTAAGCTATCATCGGTATCTACCGAAACACCGACATCAAACTTACTGGCAGCACGCGCACGTTTACGTTGTTCAGCCATGGCCTTATTAAAGCCATCCATATCGACTTTTAGGTTCCGTTCACGCGCTATATCTGCGGTGAGATCAACTGGGAATCCATAAGTATCATATAAGCGGAAAACATCTTCTCCCTGGATCACATCACCATCCATTTTACTGATAACGTCATCCAGTACTTTTAGGCCTTGTTCAAGAGTCTCGGCAAAACGGTCTTCTTCAGCAAGCAATGTTCTTTCAATATTTGCTTTTGATTGTTCTAACTCAGGATAGGCTTTGCCCATAACTTGATTGAGCACATCAACCAGCTTATAAAAAAACGGCTCACTAAAACCTAGTTTATTACCATGCCGAATTGCACGACGAATGATTCTGCGTAAGACATATCCTCGTCCTTCATTTGAAGGTATAACACCATCAGTAATTAAGAATGAACAGGAACGAATATGATCCGCAACCACTTGGCTTGATATGGCATCAAGATTGTTTTTACCTGACAGCTCCTTTATTGCCTGAATAATTTTTCCAAATAATTCAATCTCATAATTATTATGCACATCCTGCATCACAGCAGTAATACGTTCCAACCCCATACCAGTATCAACAGAGGGATGTGGAATAGGCTTTAGATTACCACTTGTATCACGATCAAATTGTGTGAATACGAGATTCCATATTTCGATATAACGGTCCAGATCTGAACCTTCTGAACCTGGGGGACCACCAGGGATATCTTCACCATGGTCATAGAATATTTCACTACAAGGGCCACAAGGGCCTGTATCACCCATGGACCAAAAATTATCGGCTGCGCCACAGCGACTAAAGCGCTCTGGTGAAACACCAATTTCTTTTAACCAAATATCGGCCGCTTCATCATCGTCTTCAAAGACGGTTATCCATAATTTAGATTCTGGTATTTTTAATTCTTCAGTTAAATACTCCCAGGCATAAGCAATCGCTTCACGCTTAAAGTAATCACCAAAACTAAAATTACCTAGCATTTCAAAAAAGGTGTGATGGCGTGCGGTGTAACCAACATTTTCTAGGTCATTATGTTTACCACCCGCGCGTACACAACGTTGCGAAGATGTCGCCCGTTTATAATCACGTTTTTCTCTACCAAGAAAGACATCCTTGAATTGCACCATGCCCGCATTAGTGAATAATAAAGTAGGATCATTTGATGGTACCAAAGAGCTACTCGAGACTACTTCATGATCTTTCGATTTAAAGAAATCTAGGAATGATTGGCGAATATCGTTGCTGGTTTTCATTATTTTAAAAGTTGGCTTATCTGTTCACTACTGAAACCGCGACTATATAGGAATCGAGATTGTTTTGCCTTAGTTTGATAATCCCTAGGGACACTTTCACCGTATTTTTTTACCCTGACTTCTTCTGCCAACGTCATCCAGTCTATCGATTCTGATTCAAGGCATTGTTCGATCAAAACGGGCTCAACACCGCGTTGCCGTAATTCCTGAATAATCTTATTCGGTCCCTGCCCTTTGTTAAGACTATGATGCACAAAACTCTCGGCAAATCGTTCATCACTCTGGAGACCTTCACCGCTCAGGGTATTCAACAGATCTTCGATCAAACCCTCATCTGTGCAACGCCGTGCGAGTTTATTTGCCAATTCCTTGCGGCTATGTTCCCGCCTAGCCAGAAAGTCACATGCCCGCTGCAGGACTTCCTGGCGTTCTGTACTCAGACTGCTGCTCCTTCTTTCTCGGCCTCTTCTTCTTGGGCACCATTAACTTCAGTAACATCTTCTGGTGTTAGTTTAGGCAGTAATTGTTCCCTTATATTTGCTTCAATTTCTTCTGCAATCTTTGGGTTTTCTTTTAAGAAGTTACGCACGTTTTCCTTCCCTTGGCCAATGCGATCATCCTTGTAGCTGTACCATGCACCGGCTTTATCGATAAGCTCAAGTTTCACGCCTAAGTCAATCACTTCACCTAAACGAGAAATCCCTTCATTATACAAAATTTCAAACTCTGCTTGTTTAAAGGGTGGCGCTATCTTATTTTTCACGACCTTCACACGAGTTTCATTACCGATGACTTCATCACCTCTTTTAATCGCGCCTATTCTTCTGATATCTAAACGCACCGAGGCATAAAACTTTAATGCATTACCACCCGTGGTTGTTTCCGGGCTACCGAACATGACACCAATCTTCATGCGGATTTGGTTAATAAAAATAACACAACAATTCGCGCGTTTGATATTACCCGTCAGCTTTCTTAAAGCTTGCGACATTAAACGGGCGGCAAGGCCCATGTGTGAATCACCCATCTCACCTTCTATTTCTGCCTTCGGTACTAATGCAGCAACGGAATCGATTACGACCAATTCAACAGCACCACTACGAACTAACATGTCACAAATCTCTAATGCCTGCTCACCGGTATCAGGTTGCGATACGAGTAATTCATCAATATTCACCCCAAGCTTCTCAGCATAAACGGGGTCAAGGGCATGCTCTGCATCGATAAAGGCACAGGTCTTACCCTGCTTTTGTGCTTCGGCAATCGCTGATAAAGTTAGCGTAGTTTTACCAGAAGACTCAGGTCCATAAATTTCGACGACACGCCCATAAGGTAATCCACCAGCGCCGAGCGCGACATCTAGGCCTATTGAACCGGTGCTCACCGTGGGCACTGCTGCCACAGCTTGGTCACCCATTTTCATAACAGAACCTTTGCCAAATTGTTTTTCAATTTGGCCTAACGCCATCGATAGTGCTCTCTTCTTATCTTCTTCAATCTTTTCTGCGCTTGCCATGTTAATTCTCCATGTTTGCTTTATTCGAAATACCTAAGCCATTCCCCCGAACAGCCCTCATGGAAAGAACTATAGTTAATACATTTTTTAATGTCAATACTTTTTACTACCTGTGTATTTTTTACTATATAATATATTTTATTAGCTAGTGGTCATATTTTGTATAATCCGTGACATTAAACCTATTTTTATAATAACAATGCTAAACGATATCAAATGGGCGACGCGCCAACGCTTGCAATACATAGAGCTTATGGCCTATTACACGGGTGTTGTCACTCGTAGTGAGGTGGCCAAAGCCTTCGGTATCTCCGATGCTGCCGCGACTAAGGATCTGAAGCTGTATAGCGAGATAGCCCCTGAAAACCTGACTTATAAGCACACTGTATTTGGATTTGTGCCAACACTCTCATTTAAAGAGGTTTTTGCGGATCTTTCACCGGCAATCGTTTTACCCATGATAGAAGCTAATCTGACTGTTGTTGGCGGCCCTAGCCAAGATAGCGCTGTATTCGGTATCCCTGTTGATGGCCTCGTCCTACCCAATCGATTACCTGACAAGGCCGTGCTGGCACAGGTAACACGTGCCATACATAACAAGAAAAAGCTAAATGTTAGTTACCATTCACTTTCACAAAGAACCTCTGATGAAAGCCGTATTATCGAGCCTCATTCTCTAGTCAACACCGGTTTTCGCTGGCATGTCCGTGCTTACAATGAGGATACCTTTGATTTCAGAGACTTCGTCTTATCACGCTTTGAAGATGCAGAGTGCAGGGATGAACAGGCTGAATCCAGTGCTCAATATGATGATGACTGGGTTGAGATCATCACAATGAAATTGACTCCCCACCCGAAACTGGAAGATAGAAATCGAGCAAGCCTACTAATCGATTACGGCAGTGATAATGACATTATCGAGATTAAAATCCGCCGCGCCTTGATTGGCTATTTACTACAACAACTGTCTGTTGATACGACGCAAGACCACTCATTAAATCCGAATAAATATCAGTTGATTGTATTGAATCGTGACGAAATAGAGCCTTTTGCCGGTTGGGCGTTTAATTAAACTAAAAAAGTATTTCCGGCTTTTACTATGATGCTTTTTTTAATAAATCAATTAAACCTTGTATTGCTAATAAACAAGACTGTTCTCTGACCTTTAATCGATCACCATCAAAACGAATTCGCGTTGTTGTTCCTTCATTGCCTCGCTTGTACCATCCCAAGCACACTGTGCCGACAGGTTTATCCTCTGAGCCACCGTCCGGACCTGCTACACCAGTAATTGATACGCTGTAATCTGCCCGACTATTTTCGACGGCGCCTATCGCCATGGCGCTTGCTGTTTCTTCACTGACTGCGCCAAACTTTTGAATCGTATCAAACGGCACGTCTAACATTTCTTGCTTGGCTTCATTGGAGTAGGTAATAAAGCCACGTTCAAACCAGGCAGAACTCCCTGGTATGCACGTCAGAATTTCAGCAAGTCCTCCACCTGTACACGATTCAGCTGTGGCTAGCTTGGTTGATGTTTTTAAAAACAGTTCCGCGAGTTGTTCTGCTTGTAGTGTTGCTACATCACTCATGATGGCTTTAATCTTTTCTCTTTAAAGAATGTCTGAATTAATGCACGGCACTCATCTTCCATTATGCTTTTGTCTATTTCAACCTTGTGATTTAATTCTTCTGTTTGAAGTAGGTTAAAGATGCTGCCACACGCGCCTGTTTTTGGATCTGCAACAGCGAAAATAAGTTTAGAAAGTCGTGCATGGACAATAGCACCCGCGCACATTGCACAAGGTTCGAGTGTGACATACATCGTTGCGCCAGGTAGACGATAGTTGCCGACATTGTTGCCTGCGTTACGTAACGCTATTATTTCAGCATGCGCTGTGGGGTCATGAGATGATATCGGTTGATTCCAACCTTCTCCAATAATTTTATCTTCATGAACGATAACTGCGCCAACAGGAACCTCATCATATTCTTTCGCTTTTTGCGCTAATTCAAAAGCACGCTGCATCCATTTAACATTATGATCCATGGATGCTAATGAATTGTCATTCCCACTCGATAGTAGCCGGCGGTTTTCCTGAAATATCATAGGTTACGCGCGAAATGCCATCGACTTCATTGATAATACGATTGGAAACATGTCCGAGAAAGTCGTACGGCAGATGTGCCCAATGTGCTGTCATAAAATCTACGGTTACAACAGCACGTAATGAAACAACATAATCATATTTACGCGCATCACCCATGACACCGACAGACTTAACAGGAAGGAACACTGTAAAGGCCTGGCTCACTTCATCGTATAAATTATTCGCACGAAGTTCTTCGATAAAGATATTGTCTGCAAGGCGCAGTAGATCTGCATATTCTTTTTTAACTTCACCTAAAATTCTCACACCTAAACCTGGCCCAGGGAACGGATGACGATAAACCATTTCTTTTGGTAAGCCGAGCTGCACTCCCAAGCGTCTAACTTCATCTTTGAAGAGTTCACGTAAGGGCTCGACCAATTCCATCTTCATCGTGTCGGGCAGACCACCAACATTATGATGTGATTTTATAACATGCGCCTTACCGCTCTTGGCGCCGGCAGACTCGATCACGTCAGGATAAATTGTACCCTGCGCCAACCATTTCATATCATCGAAATCATTTGAATGCTCTTCAAAGATTTTGATGAATTCACCACCAATGATCTTACGTTTAACTTCCGGGTCTTCAACACCACTTAGTTCATCGAGAAAACGTTGCTCGGCATCGACCCGAATAACTTTGATACCCATATGTTCGGCGAAGGTTTCCATAACTTGATCACCTTCGTTCAACCGCAACAAACCATTATCAACGAATACACAAGTCAATTGATCACCAATCGCTTCATGTAATAGTGCGGCAACAACTGAAGAATCAACACCGCCGGATAAGGCTAATAACACTTGATCATTGCCAACCTGTTCTTTAACTCTTGCTATACCGTCTTCAACAATATTTTCTGTTGTCCAAAGTGAATGGCATCCAGCGACTTTATGTAGAAATCGTTGCAAGATAGCCTGTCCTTGGGTCGTATGTGTTACTTCCGGGTGAAACTGTAAGCCATAAAAGTTTCGCGTCTCATCAGCGATACCGGCGATGGGCGCGTTTTCGGTAGAGGCAATCACTTTGAACCCTTCCGGTAATGTTTCAACGCGATCGCCGTGGCTCATCCACACGTTTAAAAGTCCATGACCTTCGTCATTGACTTCATCTTGTATATCTTTCAATAAATTTGAATGACCACGTGCTCTAATTTGCGCATAACCGAATTCACGTAGGTTGGAATTAGCCACTTTGCCACCAAGCTGTTCTGCCATGGTTTGCATACCATAACAAATACCTAATACGGGTAACCCCATATTGAATACCAGTTCGGGGGCTCTGACACCATTTAGCTCAGTAACCGTTTCCGGTCCACCTGAAAGTATGATGGCATTAGGTTTGAAATCTTTTATTGCCTGCTCTTCCATATCAAAGGCATGGATCTCACTATAGACACCCGCTTCGCGGACACGTCTGGCAATAAGTTGAGTGTATTGCGATCCAAAATCCAGGATCAAGATACGTTCGGAATGTATATCAGTTGTCATCAATTTATTTTAAATTTAAATTCGAGTTTAAAAGTTCTTAAATGAGTGCAAGACAAGGCAAAAAGTGGCGAGGAAGCGAATGACTGCATGGACGCAGGAGATAGAGCGACGCATGGAGCCAAAGCCGAGCACACATAATAGTAAGTGAGCATTTCGAGCTGCTTTTTAACGCAGTATTGTGCCATATGAGCGCTTTCAAATATTAAACGCGATAGTTTGGTGGTTCTTTAGTAATAGTTACATCATGCACATGACTTTCTTTGTAACCCGCATTGGTTATACGTGTAAATTTTGCTTTTTCGCGCATCTCTTTCAACGTAGAACAGCCGGTATAACCCATTGCTGCACGAATGCCTCCGGTCATTTGGTGGATAATAGCGGCTAGTGGACCTTTATAAGGAACCCGCCCTTCAATGCCTTCTGGCACCAATTTTTCAATTTCATCATTCTCCTGAAAATAGCGATCCGAAGAACCATGTTGTTGCGACATGGCACCCAATGAGCCCATACCACGATACGATTTATAGGAGCGTCCTTGATAAAGCTCAACTTCACCCGGTGCTTCCTCGGTACCCGCGAACATGCCACCCATCATCGTACTATGCGCACCCGCAGCTAATGCCTTGGCAATATCGCCTGAAAAACGAATACCACCATCTGATATAAGCGGCACACCTTTACTCTTCAACGCCTTCGCAATATTGAAGACTGCAGATATCTGCGGCATACCAACACCACTAACTACTCTCGTGGTACAGATCGAGCCAGGGCCTATTCCTACTTTCACAGCGTCGGCACCAGCATCGACTAGAGCAAGTGCTGCCTCAGCTGTAGCAATATTACCGCCAATGACTTGAGTGTCTTTGAAATTCTGCTTTACCCACTTGACCATATCCAAAACACCTTTGGAATGCCCATGTGCAGTATCGACCACAATGACATCTACACGTGACTTAACAAGTTGCTCTACTCGTTGCATTGACGCTTCTCCGACACCGACAGCTGCACCAACACGTAAACGCTCGGAAGAATCAATACAGGCATTGGGATACTCAGATGCCTTTTGCATATCTTTAACGGTGATTAAGCCCGCAAGTTGAAACTTATCGTTTACTACCAGAACTTTTTCTATTCGGTGCTTATGTAATAAAGCTCGAACTTCTTCCTTGGTAGCATTTTCTTGAACTGTTACAAGGTCTTCCTTACGCGTCATAATATTACGCACAGGATCATCTGTTTTAATTTCAAAACGCAGATCACGACTGGTCACGATACCAACTAGCTCTTCCCCATCGACGACAGGGACACCTGAAATGTTTTTTTCACGGGTTAAATCGATAACTTCCTGAATACTGGTATAAGGCCCGACTGTTAATGGTTCCTTGATAACACCACTCTCATATTTTTTAACCCGTCTTACATTCTTGGACTGCAGTTCAGGACTCATATTCTTATGAATAATACCAATGCCGCCTTCCTGAGCCAAAGCTATAGCGAGTCCTGATTCAGTCACAGTATCCATAGCAGCAGATACAATAGGGACGTTTAGGGTTATTTCCCTTGTTAACAGGGTTTGTAATGAGACTTCACGCGGTAAGACTTCAGAATAATCTGGTACGAGTAAAACATCATCAAAGGTAAGCGCTTCTTCAGCAATAATCATGACGGGTCCATTTGTTGGATTTGAAATAACCGACAATTATAGTCTCTACTCGCTCAACGGCAAACTCTCTTCTGCTTTGTTTCGCTATTCTTTTCGCTTAACATAAATAATATGTCCCCAATCAATAGCAAATCACCCGATCCAAACGATATTTACACGATAAGTCGTTTAAATCGTGAAGTCCGCAGAGTTCTGGAAGATGTGTTTCCGACGATCTGGATACAAGGCGAGATTTCAAATCTAGCTAAACCAGCATCAGGCCATCTTTACTTCACCTTAAAAGACAATGCAGCCCAAGTAAGATGCGCCATGTTCAAAAACCGTCAATCTGGCCTACGATTTGATCCTGAAAATGGCATGCAAGTCATGGCTCGAGCCAATATCGGACTTTATGAAGGTCGCGGCGAATACCAGCTCATCATCGAGTCACTAGAACCCGCTGGCGCTGGTGCGCTACAGATCGCTTTCGAAGCATTAAAACAGAAGTTATCTACTGAAGGTCTATTTGCTGAAGAAAACAAAAAGTCACTACCGCAATATCCAAAAACTATTGGCATTATCACCTCAGCTACAGGAGCCGCCGTTCAAGATATCCTGAGTATCCTCAAACGTAGATACCCTTACGGCAAGGTGATTATTTACCCAGTTGCTGTACAGGGTGAAGGTGCGGCAATAAAGATAGCTAATGCTATTAAACTTGCTGACCAACGAAAGGAATGTGATGTGTTAATCCTATCGCGCGGAGGTGGCTCCTTAGAAGATCTGTGGTCATTTAATGAAGAAGTTGTCGCACGTGCATTATTTGATACTGCAACACCCATTGTCAGTGGCGTAGGTCATGAAATTGATTTTACCATTGCCGACTTTGTTGCTGACCATAGGGCGCCAACACCCTCAGCTGCCGCTGAGCTAGTCAGCCCTGATATGATAGAAACGGTTACAAAACTGAAGCAACAAGAAGAACAATTGATTCATCATCAAAAGCAAATTATTCATAATCTCCGTCGCCATGTTGAATTGTTATCGGTGCAAGTACCGCACCCTAAACAACGTCTAATAGAGCTAATGCAACGAACGGATGAATACTCAATGCGAATCAGACATCAAATTGAGAGTGAGCTATCAAATAAAAAGATAAGCCTTTCTACATGGTTACATAAAATCAGTGAATTAAACCCTGTACATAAAGTTTCCCAACAGCTCGAAAAGGTAAAGCATATACAATCCCAACTTGAGCAATCGATAAAACAAATTCTTGATAAATCAAATAGCGACATTTCTAGATTGAGTCATATGTTGAACACTATTAGTCCTATCTCAACATTAGATCGAGGCTATGCCATTGTCACGGATACCAAAACAAATTCAATTGTTACAGGTGTTAATAATCTAAATGCCGGAGATCAACTTCGAATTAGATTATCTGCAGCTGAAATTGATTCGACTATAGATGAGATCCATGAAAACTAAATTTATTTTATTAGTACTCTCGGTTTATCTGTCATCGATTTCTGTTATTAATGCATTAGAACTTCCTGCTGAGTCTGCCGTCCCCGGTGGCATTGCTATTATCTCAATTCATACGGAAGAAAAACCAGAGGCTTATTTAAATGATCAAAGGGTTATGGTTGTTGGTTCAAGCGATAATTGGAAAGCCATTGTTGGCATTCCCCTCACTGAAAAAACTGGCTCACAGGTACTAACTGTCAAAAACAATGATCTTAAAACAAATTATCAATTTGAAATTCTCAATAAAGAATATGAAACACAATATCTCACCATCAAGAATAAAAGAAAAGTAAATCCGAATAAGCAGGACATGTCTCGCATAGTTGCAGAAAAAGAAATCATCTCGAAAGCAAAATCACATTGGCGTGATAGTGATAATATAACGCTACAATTCATTAAACCAACAGAAGGACCTTATAGTAGCCCATTTGGCTTAAAACGTTTTTTTAATAAGCAACCAAGAAAACCACATAGCGGTTTAGATATCGCAGCGCCAAAAGGAACGCCCATTGCTGCACCAGCTAATGGTATCGTAATAAATACGGGCAATTATTTTTTTAATGGCAATACTGTCTTTATAGACCATGGCCAAGGACTGATTACTATGTATTGTCATATGAACCACATAGATATTAAAGAAGGATCTCAAGTAAAAACCGGTGACATTATTGGCAAAGTCGGATTAACTGGCCGTGTAACCGGAGCACATTTACATTGGAGTGTAATTTTAAATAATACTACGGTTGATCCGTTATTATTTTTAGCAAAATAATAGTACGCAGGAACTAATACCTGAGTTTGTACCAAACTATTCCAATATACTCGTGTAATGCCATACGAACATTAAACAACGCGGAAGCATCAGGAAAATAATAAACCCAAGATGAGTTAGTCATATTAGAAGTAAAGACAGTGGGTGCTGGTGTTACCTCAATGCCTGATTGCTCAAACATCATGACGGCGCGAAGCATATGCCAAGCGTGAGTGACAAGATAAATCTCCTTAATTCCATTTTCTTTTAATATTGCTGCAGAATAACTCGCATTTTCAGCAGTATTCTTTGAATTGGTCTCTTGCCACGCTACAGATACATTAAAACTATTCGTCAGCGTATCTACCATAACAGATGCTTCTGATAATTCACTGGAGCCAACATACCCACCGGAGACAAGAATAGGCAGGCCAGTCTGTTTATGCAGAAAAGCGGCGTAATGGTTCCGTTCTAAGACAGCGGCACCATCAATAGCTTTACCAAACTCTAGTGCATAAGGATGACTGCCCGCAGAGAGAACAACAATTGCCTGTTCATTTTTAACTACAACTGGAGGTTCAAGTGGTGGATATCGTTCTAAACTCTTAATCAACAAGTGAGAAAATGAGGGAGAAAAAAATAATACTAAAGACAGAACACCAACGTAAATTAATAGCTGTGAATATTTTTTATATTTTTTAAATAACAATAAGCCAGATATAACTAACAAAATATTTATTGTTGGAGGTAATATTATCGCCTTAAGTAAAGCGATTACCGAAAAACTCATAACTCATTTATCCTGAAATAGATTCACCCGATGCCTGTAAATCGGCATGGTAGGAAGATCGTAACCATCGGCGCGCTAGCAACATTATCAAAACCTAGACCTTCTGCAAATTGTCGCAGTTCTTCAAATTCTTCAGGATGCACATAGCGCTCTACGGGCAAATGAAAACGACTCGGTTGTAGGTATTGTCCGATTGTTATCATATTACAATCATGATTTCTTAAATCTTTTAAGACTTGTCTTACCTCATCTATTGTTTCTCCTAGACCTAACATTAGCCCAGACTTAGCCGGGACTGAATCATTTTGCTGTTTGAATTTTTTAATCAATTCTAATGATGCTGAATAGTCTGCGCCTGGCCTAACTTTAGTATATAAAGCGGGTACTGATTCAAGATTGTGATTAAACACATCTGGCGGTGCTGCCTTTAGTATATCAAGTGCAATATCAATCTTGGAGCGAAAGTCTGGCACCAGTATTTCAATTTTTGTATCTGGAGACTCTACCCTTATCTCATTAATGCAATTCACAAAATGACCCGCGCCACGATCCAATAGATCATCCCTGTCGACTGAGGTAATAACCACGTACTTTAGTTGCATCAGTTTTATAGCGTTTGCGAGATTTTTAGGTTCTTCTGCATCAAGTCCTTTTGGTTTGCCGTGTGCAACATCACAGAATGGGCAACGACGAGTACAAATATCACCCATTATCATAAAAGTCGCTGTGCCTTGCCCAAAGCATTCACCAATATTAGGACACGATGCTTCTTCACAAACAGTATGTAATTTATGTTTGCGTATCAATGATTTCAAATCTAATACTTTTTTATCTGTAGGCGCCTTAGCTTTAATCCAAACAGGTTTTCTTTCTAGCTTACCCTCTACAGGTATAATCTTTACTGGGTTTTTGTTGGTCTTTAGCTTGCCGCGCTTATCGCGCTCTGGCTGTTTATGAATATTATCTTGATACATTAATTCTTCCTTTGGTTCACTTATGCAACATCTGACAAGACACCTGATAATTTATCCAGGTTATTAATCAAATGGTGAGAAAGCCTCTGCTTTACATCTGCAAAGGCAATATCTGTCTTATGTTTTACTAGTTGTGTACAAACCAAGCCCTCATACCCGCAAGGGTTGATACCTTCAAAAGGTTTTAGATCCATATCTATATTTAATGAGAGCCCATGATAAGTAGTTCCTTTTTTTATGCGAACACCTAAGGCCGCAATTTTTTCACCGTGGACATACGCCCCCGGTGAACCTGATATTCGTTCAGCATTAATTTCATAATCACATAAACAATCGATAATTGATTTTTCGATCAATGAAACAAACTTCTTAATGGAATAAGAACGTTGTTTAATATCTATCAATAGGTACGCTATTAATTGTCCAGGTCCATGATATGTGACCTGTCCACCACGATCCGTCTTAACCACTGGAATATTAGTTGTATTCAACAAATGCTCTGTTTTGCCAGCAAGCCCTAATGTATAGATCGGCGGGTGTTCAAGTAACCATATTTCATCGTCGGTATCAGAATCACGTCGCTCATTAAATTCACGCATGCGATCATAGATTGCCATGTATTCCTGCATACCAAGATCTTTTATTAGTATGGTCATAAGGCCATCAGCACCTTTTCATGGGCAGTCAGCTCAAGGTAGATATTATCGAGTTGCTGTCGACTCTCTGCTTCCACAGTAACTGTAATTGAGATGTATTTCCCTTCCTGACTAACACGGCTTTTTATAGCGCCTTCCGTCAAATCAGGGACATATTTTCTTACAATCTCGACAATCAGAATGTCAAAACCTTCTTCGGCCATCCCCATTGCTTTGATGGGAAACTGACAGGGAAATGACATAATGCTATCTTCATCAGGCTCTTGCATAAGATTTTGCTTTTGTTCAATATTTCGAGGAAAGATTAACATATTTTCATTTATCTGAATGATACTAAAAGGATGATGCTAAAACACGATCAAACTCTAGCTGATCTACGATCAATCAATGCCTCAAATGGCAGATTAAGCTGGATCGGCATCAGACCTAAACACCAGCAAGGTATGATCATGCCAGAAAAGGCTATCTTATTGGAAAATAAAGGTATTGAGGGTGATCATATTGCCAAAGGCTCTAGTAGGAAACGTCAGGTTACACTCATCCAGGAAGAACACCTACCGATCGTAAGTAAATTAGTAAATAGTAATACTGTATATCCTCAGTTATTACGACGAAACCTCGTTGTAGGAGGAATTAATTTACTGGCTCTCAAAAGTGAGCGATTTTCCATCGGAGAATGCGTTCTGGAAGGAACAGGTCTTTGCCATCCTTGTTCACGTATGGAAGAAGCATTAGGAACAGGAGGTTATAATGCCATGCGCGGACATGGTGGAATTACAGCTATCGTGATTCGTGGTGGTACTATCGCTTTACATGACAGTGTCGTCTTATTGACGGAATAACGGATGGCCGTTTAAATTCAACAATTGATTGTAATTTTAATACATGCCCCCAACTATTAACTATAATAGAATTATCAGCCATTGGAGAGAAGTATGGATATTAAAGAAAATGCCAAGAACGTAGATGTTTGGACCCGTGGTCTATTTATACTAATTTATGGTGTTATATTTTATTTCCTATTTTTCCTGATTTGGTTAGTGGTTATTTTTCAATTTCTTATGAAATTGATCACAACAGAATTGAATGAGCAATTACTCGACTTTAGTGATTCCTTAACTAAATATGTGAGCCAAATACTACTCTATATCACCTTCAAGTCCGAAGAACGCCCGTTCCCATTTAGCCCATGGCCGTCAGATGATGATGTCATGAATTCAAACTCTCTTAGTAATCAAACGGCTACCAAGAAGAAGAAAACATCAAAGAAAAAAGCAATAAAGAAAACGCCTAAAGGCCCAGACGAAACATAATAAAATAGTTATCTAACTAATATGTGATGCATTTCTCTATACATTAGACCTGCAAATTGAAACATGTGATAGAGATAACAAACGTAATTGCTTAATTTGTAATAAAATTAACATGTTTATGAACTATTTAAATTCAAGCAATTAATCCAAGGTCACAAAATGACAGACAATAAAATAAATCCAAGTTATCTCAGCAAGATCCCAATCTTTGCATCGCTCAGTAATGACGAACTACAAGAGATCATTAATTCTCCAGACAATGGTTATGAAGAATATGAAATGAAACAGGCTATTATTCGTGAGGAAGAAATTGGCGATTGCATGTATGTCATTCTGGAAGGCACGGTTGAAGTCTCGATTAAAGGCAGTTCAGGTGGTCGCGAAATCACGATTGCTACTTTACGTGCAGGTGACTTTTTTGGTGAACAATCATTACTCCCCGGTGGTACTGGAAGAAGGAATGCCAGTGTCCGTGCATTTCATCCAAGCAAGCTATTTCGTATAGATAAAAAACATGTATTGTTAAATATTGGTGGCCTAGATGAATCAGAGGACGTAACCGTTCAGATGTTCCAGTCCGGTGAACAAGAAGTTCGCGATATGCTGGGTAAACTTCGAATATTTGAATCTCTTGCATCATCAGAATTAGATACCTACCGTTCATGGACCGAGGTAGTCACTGTGGGCCCTGGTGATTTCGTTGTAAAAGAAGATGAGCCCGGTGATCATTTATTCCTCGTTCTTGAAGGCATTGTCGAAGTTTTTATAATTGATGAAGATGGAAAGATCAATATACTCGCCAGATTGAAACCTGGAGAATACTTCGGCGAACAGGCATTAATGGATGATAGCAGCGGGGAGAGAAATGCCTATGTCCGAACGGATAATGAAACGCGACTAATTAAAATTGCAAAAGATTATTTCAAATTAGCATTAAAAAGAGATAGCGTTTTAGCTATGTCCTTAAAAAAGGTAGGCGAAGCCCAAAAGGAAGAGATTTCAAAGCTTGAAGGCAAATAATAATATAGCTGTTCATTAGTACCCGCCCTTCCCAACCCAAGCTATTCCAAAGCAATTGATTTATACTGGACCTTCAGAGTCACGGTATACGTGGCTGGCTCTATTGATATTGGTAATTCTATTTTTTCATCATGTCTGCATTAAAAATAAAAAATTTAAATAAAATATATTCAAACAAATTCGAAGCATTAAAAGGGATTGATCTGAATGTAAAACAAGGTGATTTTTTCGCATTACTAGGTCCTAACGGCGCAGGGAAATCAACTACGATTGGTATTATTTGCGGTCTTGTCAATAAAACATCCGGCTCAGTTAAAGTCTTTGGGCACGATATAGACACAGATAATGATGCGGCAAAAGCTTCTATCGGAGTCGTCCCCCAAGAACTCAATTTCTCTCAGTTTGAGACATCCTTAAGCATTGTCATCAATCAAGGTGGTTACTACGGAATATCTAGACGCATCGCAACTGAACGAGCGGAGAAATATCTTAAAAAGCTTGGACTTTGGGAAAAACGTAATGAGGTTTCACGTAACTTATCGGGCGGGATGAAACGTAGATTGATGATTGCCAGAGCACTAATCCATGAGCCAAAAATGTTAATTCTGGATGAACCGACCGCCGGAGTTGATGTTGAGTTGAGACGTTCTATGTGGGATTTCTTAATAGATTTAAATCAGCAAGGCATAACAATTGTACTTACCACTCATTATCTTGAAGAGGCTGAAAGCCTTTGTAAGAATATCGCGATCATTGACCAGGGCAAAATCGTTGAAGATACCTCAATGAAACAACTGCTATCAAAATTAGACAAGGAAACATTCTTTTTTGATTTGGTTGACCCTATTACTTCGTTACCTGATTTAAACGGCCTTAATAGTAAATTAATAGACCCTACAACTGTAGAAATTGAAATATTACGTAAAGATAATATCAATCAAGTTTTTGATGTTTTTTCCAGTAACAATATAAATGTTTGTAGCATGAGAAATAAATCTAATCGACTGGAAGAGCTGTTTCTTGATTTGTTAAATAACAATAATAAAACGGATTAGATTATCTCAATGCAATCTCTATTTATTCCATACAGTACAATCGTGATTAAAGAAGTTTCGCGGTTCACACGAATTTGGGTACAAACTATTCTGCCCCCGGCAATCAGCATGACATTATACTTTGTGATTTTTGGTAGCCTAATAGGACCAAGGATTGGAACCATGAACGGATTTGATTATATCGACTATATAGCGCCCGGTATAATCATGATGTCGATCATCAATAATTCATATGCGAACGTTGTTTCTTCTTTTTACGGTGCTAAATTCCAGCGCCATATTGAAGAGATGTTAGTAGCCCCTATACCAAACTTTATCATTCTCGCTGGCTTTGTCACAGGTGGCATTGTACGAGGATTTCTCGTTGGGGTAGTCGTCACTATAGTCGCGCTATTTTTTACAGACCTGCAGTTACATAGCTTTCCGATAACTATTGCAGTCGTGCTAATGACTTCGATCGTCTTTTCCCTTGCTGGAATGATTAATGCTATTTTTGCAAATAAGTTTGATGATATTTCTATCATACCCACTTTTGTATTAACTCCGCTTATCTACTTAGGAGGAGTTTTTTATTCAATTGACCTACTACCTGAATTCTGGCAAAAAGTATCTGCCTTTAATCCTATTTTATATATGGTGAATGCTTTTAGATACGGCATGCTTGGAGAATCTGATATAAGCATTACTCATGCTTTTATTATGCTTACAGTTTTCACAATTACATTGCTGATAATTTCTTTACAATTGTTAAATAGAGGCGTGGGAATAAAATCTTGATTTTATCCTGATTTAGATTTAATCAGTCATAAAAACAAGATCAACTTCCGGTATAAATACAACCTGAAGTACAGGTTTCATTGACAACGATAGAACTAAGTAGTGGCAACTGTGGATTTAGCTTATGCCATAGCCATTTAGCCAAGTTCTCACTCGTTGGATTTTCCAAGCCTTCTATCTCATTAAGATAACGATGATCCAAACATTCAAATACCGGTTTGATTGCAACGCTTATATCAGCAAAATCCATCACCCAACCCGTAGTTTCATCAATATCACCTGATACATGTACTTCAATGGTGAACGAATGACCGTGTAATCGACTGCATTTATGATCATCGGGTAAGTTGGGTAAGCGATGTGCTGCTTCAATGGTAAATGACTTATATATTTCCATAATTAATGACAGTATCCCGATTTAAATTCCTGATAAAGCTTATTAACAGTTTGCCACAAGGGGCCAACTTCGCCAGTTCCTACAGGCATATTATTCAATTGGGTTACAGGCACGATCTCCCAAGTTGAACTAGTAATCCAGATCTCATCGGCATTCAATAATTCTTCTCCAGTGATCGTTGTCTCAGAATAAGCCATCTTATGATCGGCCAGTATTTCAACGACTAAATCTCGCGTTATCCCAGGCAAAACATTATTGTTTTTAGGTGGCGTAAATATTTCGTTATTTTTACAAATAAAAACATTACTTGCGGCACCTTCTGTTATGTAACCGTCCCTAATCAGGATTGCTTCTTTTGCACCCTGTTGTTTTGCTTTATGCCTGAGTATGACACTCGGTAGTAAGGTGATAGCCTTAATATCGCAATATTGCCATCGAATATCTTCATGAGTTATTGCATTAATACCGCCGGACAAATCCTTCTTTTCGATAGGTCGGCTCATTGCAAAGATTGTTGGATTTTCGGCAAGTGATATATCGTGATCTCGTTCAGTAACACCGCGTGTAACTTGCAGGTATATTGATTGTTCAGATACTTCGACAGTCTCAATCAGTTTTTCAAATATTGAGAACCACTCACTAGAAGAATACGGGTTCTCCATGAAAATAGCCTTCAAGCTATTCTCAAGACGCTGCATATGTTCATCAAAACGAAATATTGTACGATTAAAAATTGGGATGACTTCATAAACCCCGTCACCAAAGGTAAAGCCACGATCAAGCACGTTAATTGATGCTTCTGAAAGAGGTTTATACTCCCCGTTTAAATAAACCGTAGTCATAATTTTTATTCAAATAAAAGATACACTTCATCTTTTAGTCTATTAACGATGCCACCTTCAGCGATCGACTCGAGTGCTAATAGAGGTACTGTTGTGATATTTTTATTTTCCAGCATTATATTTAGCACACCTTTTTGATCGCCTTTATTGACAGGTGCCATGATCTTTTTATCCACCTCAACAACAGGCTCAAGTTTTTCATACTGGCCTCTTGGAACTGTAATATAGATATCCTTATTAATACTTAAGTTAAGATTATCAATGTCTGCTTTCCATACTTTAACACTGGTAATCAAGTCTCCTACGCTATAAAGCTTGTGTGTCTCAAAGAATCGAAAACCATAGTTTAATATTGCTTGACTGGCTTTTGCTCTGGCATTCATTCCGTCTGTCCCCATTACAACAGAAATAAGCCGCATACCCTCTCTAGTAGCCGATGCAACCAAACAATAACCGGCTTCTTCAGTATGCCCTGTCTTTATGCCATCAACACTACGGTCTCGCCAAAGTAATTTATTCCGGTTATGTTGCTTTATCTTATTAAAGGTGAATTCCTTTATTTTGTGTAATTCATAAACTTCCGGGTAGTCTCTTATTAAGGCCTGAGCCAACTTAGCCAAGTCGCTAGCAGTCGTATAGTGGTCAGGGTCGGGTAAACCGGTACTATTAACGAAGTGCGAACTGTTCATACCTAACTGCTCTGCATGTTTATTCATCAAATCAGCAAAGACACCTTCGGTACCTGATATATATTCAGCCAATGCAACACTGGCATCATTTCCCGATTGAATAATGACACCGTGGAGTAGATCATCAAGTTTAACTTTCTTATTAACCTCAATAAACATCCTTGAGCCTTCGGTTCGCCAGGCTTTTTCACTAACCAAAACTTCATCTTCAAGTGAAATTTTTCCATTCGCTAGCTCACTGGCCACGACATAGATAGTCATGATCTTGGTTAAACTGGCGGGAGGGAGTTTCTCTTCTGTATTTTGTTCTACCAATATATCTCCACTATTAAAATCCATCACCACATAGGATGAGGCTTTTATTGTAGGTGGGGCAGGGACAATCATTTCCCCTGCCACAACTTGCAGAGGAAAAAATACTAGAAAAAATATAATTTTAAATAATCTAATTTTCATATCCATTCATTTCTAATTAGTAACAATACGATGTTCATTAACGTCATAGTTTGTCAGGTTTGAAACAATAGCATCGGCTTGTTCAATATCAGTTAGCGGGCCAATCCTGACTCGATACAGGGTATTACCGGAAACAACAACTTCATTGATGTTTATCTTATTTTTGCCAATTGGCGCAAGTTTTTGCTTTAAGCCCTCGGCGTTATTTAAATTGCTAAATGACCCCACCTGAATATAAAAACCATCTTCATTCTTTACAGTTGAAGTGCTTTCTACTGGTGCACCATTAGTTGAATCAACAGCTACAGTCTGCCCAGGTCCAACAGCTCTGATCTCAACCAGTCCAGTACCATTTTTAACAATATCAAGCTTGGTAGCAGCAGTATACGAAAGGTCAATGATGCGATTCTCGTGAAAAGGCCCGCGGTCGTTAACCTTAACAATGATTTTTTTACCATTTTTTAAATTAGTCACTTCAACATACGTAGGTAACGGTAAGTTTTTATGTGCAGCTGTCATCGCATACATATCATAGGTTTCACCACTAGAAGTACGTCGACCATGGAATTTTGTGCCATACCATGAGGCTATGCCCTTCTCTACAAAGCCTTTATTGCTTTCCATAACATAATAGCGTTTATCAAAAACGACATATGACTTTGGATTACCATAGCGACTTTTAGGTTCTTCCTTGGGCACAGCATTTTGGATTTTGGAAACATCAACTTGTTTGCCAGGTGCTTTATCACTTGATGAGGGAGCAACGCCAACACTTCCGCATGCGGATAAAAAAAATGTCGCAAGCAATAAAAATAGCCTTATGACTATTCTTTCTGTGAATATTTTTAAAGCTAAAGACATTTCTATTAATCTAGGGCCTGAGATGTATTATTAATAATTTTTGAAATCTCTGATGCTAATTGATAAACAGCCATAGCGTATAAATGGCTATGATTGTAGCGAGTTATGACATAAAAGTTTTTATGTGCCAACCAATATTCATTGCTATTTTTCTGTTCATATTCTAATAATTTTAATTTCTCATTTTTTTCAAAAAGTGAATTTGATTTTATACCCAGCTTTTCCAATTCAGACTCATCGATATCTGGCTTAAGACCGTTACCTAGCACACCTTTATATTTTTCACCCTCTAACTTTACTTTAGCAACGATGGGCTTATCCTTTTGCCAACCATGTTCGGCAAAATAATTTGCAACACTGCCAATGGCATCATCCGGGTTATTCCAGATATCAATTATATTATCTCCGTCGAAATCGATCGCATAATGACGATAACTACTCGATATAAATTGCGGCATACCCATTGCCCCGGCGTAAGATCCTTTTAAGGTAAGTGGGTCAAACCCCTGTTCACGTGCAAGCAATAAGAATTGCTCAAACTCGTCACGAAAAAAAGCAGCCCTCTTTGGATAGTGAAACCCAAGTGTATTTAGCGCATCGACAACGCGATAACTTCCAGCAATTCGACCATAAAAAGTTTCAACACCAATTATTGCAGTAATTATCTCTGCGGGGACGCCAAATTTCTTTTCCGCAGCCTTTAGCTTCTCTCGGTTTTTATTCAGAAAATCGACGCCCTCATTAATACGCTTTTTCTTTAAAAATATATTTCTGTATTTATACCAAGGCAATCTTTTCTCTGCTGGCTTTGAAATTGCTTTGAGAATTGTTTCCGAGACGATGACTTGTTCAAACAGCTTTTTTAGACTTGTTGAATCAAAGTCATATTGAGAGACCATCTTCTTAATGAAATCATTCTGCATTGTCGATACATCTGTATTAGCCTGGGCGAAAGACACCCACAAGCACAACAGAGTTATTATGATTAATTTAATTTTTTGCATGTTTTAAAATGAGAGAAAACGTCTGTGGGTGTGTATTGCCATTATGATACCGAATCCAATCATTAATGTTACCATTGAGGTGCCTCCATGGCTAACCAATGGCAATGGGACCCCTACTACTGGTAACTGCCCGGTAACCATGCCCATATTCACAAAGATATAAACAAAGAAGGTTAGTGTTAAACCGCTAGCCAATAATTGCCCGAAGGTATCTTGCGCATTAATGGCAATATAGAGCCCACGAGAAATTATGAATAGATAGATACATAATAAAAACAACACACCTAACATACCGAATTCTTCACAAAATACAGCAAAGATAAAATCCGTTGACCGTTCTGGTAAAAATTCTAAATGTGATTGGGTGCCATTCAACCAGCCTTTACCATAAAAACCGCCCGAGCCAATCGCAATCTTCGACTGGATTGTGTGATACCCAGCTCCGAGTGGGTCATTCTCAGGGTTTAGGAAGGTCAAAACCCGACGTTTCTGATAATCGTGCATCAAATACCAAAGTATAGGAGCACAGGCTGCCCCCAGGCCCCCCATTATTGTCAGTAAGCGCCATGAGATCCCAGCTATAAATAAGACTGAAAAACCGGCAGTGGCAACTAATAAAGCAGTTCCCAAATCAGGTTGTTTTGCTATTAATAAGACCGGTATGGTTATTAGCACACAGGCTGCTAATACTCGAGTGAACCTTGGCGGCAGTGATTTATCAGCAAGATAAAATGCAACCATCATGGGTACAGACAATTTCATTAATTCTGATGGTTGAAAACGAAATATTTTCAAGTCTAACCAGCGTTGAGCACCTTTACCAACATCACCATAGAAAATAACCAGTATTAACAAGACTATGCCAAACAGGTACAAACCGAATGACCATCTAGCAATCTCTGCTGGTGGTAATTGAGCAACGATAACCATACCGACCAAGGCAATTAATAATTTTACCGCTTGTCGGTAGACCAGATTCATATCCTGTCCGCCAGCACTATAAATAACCACTAAACCGACAATACATAGCACCAAAATACCGAAGAATAATGGAAAATCGATATGCAGGCGTTGTCCAAGACTTTGTTCTTCCAAGTTAATTATCCTTTACTAATCAAGTCTCGGTTATTCATAAAGTGATCAAACATTTTACGTGCGATAGGCGCAGCCGTTTTTGATCCTCCACCTCCATTTTCAACAATGATTGCTATCGCAATTCTTGGCGCCTCTACCGGAGCAAAAGCAATGAATAGCGCATGGTCTTGGAATTCTTCAGCAATCTCTTCTTTTTTATACTCTTTATCCTGTGCTATCCCGATTACTTGTGCAGTACCTGTCTTACCTGCAAAGTTGTATTCGGCATTTAATCCGCTACGCCAGGCAGTACCACCGATACCGTGCACAACATCTTTCATCGAAGTAATGACATCATCCCAATAGACACTATTAGAAAGCGTAATCTTACTTTCAGATTGATTAGGCAAAGCATTTACTTCATTGGTAATTGAATTACTTGTACTTGAGACCAGGCGCGGACGGATAATATGTCCTTTATTCGCCAGAGTTGCTGTAGCTTTCGCCAGTTGCAATGGTGTTGCTAAAGCATAGCCTTGTCCAATACCGAGTATTAAGGTTTCTCCTGGATACCATGCTTGCCCTATTGCCTTACGCTTCCACTCTCTTGATGGCATTAATGCTTTTTTCTCACCACCGATATCAATACCCGTTATCTGTCCAAATCCAAATCGTGACATGCCTTCATAAATACGATCAATTCCAAGCTCATACGCCAAAGTATAAAAATACACATCACATGATTGCATAATAGCTTTATGCAGATCAGTGTGACCATGCCCCTGTTTCTTCCAATCCCGGTATCTATGCTCGTGCCCTTTCAAAGAAAACCAACCAGGGCACCATGACTCATCGGAATTAACCCTGACGCCATTTTCTAAACCAATTAATCCCATAAAAGGTTTAACCGTTGAGCCCGGTGGATATTTACCTTGAATCACACGATTAATTAATGGTTTGTCTTTTGACGCTAACAACAAGTTATATGACTTACTATCTATGCCATTAACAAACTTATTTGGATCATAACCAGGAGAACTTACAAACGTTAGTACATCACCATTTCTTGGATCCATAGCAACGATCGCTCCACGTCTATTCTCAAGCGCATCAATTGCTATCTGTTGCAAAGAAAGATCTATTGTTAAATGAATGTTCTCACCCGGTTTCGGTGCAGTACGGTCTAGCACACGAATGACTCTACCCTGAGCATTGACTTCAACCTGCTGGTGCCCAACGTCACCATGTAGCAGTGACTCATAGGACTTCTCAATCCCAAGTTTGCCAATATGGGTTGTCCCGCTATAATTTGATTCATCAAGGCGTTTAACATCATCATCTATACGGGCAACATAACCGATGGTATGCACTAATTTTTCACCCAAAGGGTAATATCGATTGAGTCCAGCGACAACATCAACGCCGGGGAAACGATGCCGATTAACTGCGAATAGTGCTACTTCTTCTTTATTTAAATTTAGCCGTAATGGTATATTTTCAAATCTTCTCTTTTTCTTAACCGCTTTTTTAAATCGTTCAATATCACTCTCTTCAATCGAAACTATTTCTTGAAGTTGTTCAATAGTTTCATCTAAATCATCAATTTGCTCAGGAACGACTCCAAGACTAAATGTTGGTTTATTCTCCGCAAGGATAACTCCATCACGACTATAAATAAGACCTCTGATTGGCGGTATAGGTGTGATTTTGACTCGGTTTGATTGTGACAAGGTAGAATAGTGATCATGTTGTAAAACCGTCAAATAGAATATTCTTGAGATAATCATGATGATTAACAGAAAAATTATAAATGCAGAAATATGAACACGCCTGGCGATGAGACTCGATTCATGATCTTGATCTTTGAGGGCAAACTCCTTAGCCATAATTATTTATTATCATCTTAAGAGATACTGTACTTACGGCGTACATCTCTCAACACTATGAATAACCACGGCCATAAAAACATACTTGTAATTGCTGGCATCCAATACGTCCAATCACGTGTGCTCGTACCTAAATAGCCCGAGACCAGTAACATAATAAGTTTATAGAATAAAAGATAAAAACAAACCAAAACAGCTTGTTGTGATAAGGGGTATGCTCGCATACGTTGGTGAGAATTTATTGTAAGAACCGCTAGTAAAATCATGCCTAGAGCATTTTGACCAAGCACAGCACCTTGTTGTACATCAAGTAATAGCCCTAAAAACCAGGCTATAAAAATACCGATGCGATCAGGAACTGCCATACACCAATAGATTAAGACAATGGCAACCCATGCGGGTCGCCAATTCACGGCCCAATCCGGCAAAGGCAAGGCCGTCAACATAATTGCTATAATAAAACTTATAGCAATTATCCCGTTACCTTGTTTAGGTTCGTCCATTCCAATCATTTAATAGCTAGCTCTTTTAGATCTTTATTGATTTCATTTATTTTTTCATAAGGCCAAACCATTAATACTTCGCGGCTCTGACTCAAGTGAGCACTAGGTTTGATCATTACTTTTGCAAAGGGTTCTCCAGGATCGCGAGAAATTTTTTCAATTTGTCCGACGGGGTAGCCCGAGGGGAACCGGCGACCGAGACCCGAAGAGACGATTAGATCACCAACACGAATATCTGAATTATTGGGTAAATGCTCAAGTAAGAGCTTGTCATTTTGCCCTGTACCGACTGCAATGGCGTGTAAACCATTTCTATTTACCTGAACAGGCAGGGCATGATTTGGATCAGTAATTAAAAGTACCGTACTTGAAAATGGTCCAACATGAATAATCTGACCCATAATGCCGGATGAATCTACAATTGGTTGACCATCATAAGCACCTTCTCGCAGACCTTTATTGATGACGACTTGTCTTCTGAAAGACTGTAATTCTACTGCGATTAGTTCCGCAACAAGTACCTTATCGTTAATTCGGAAAGATGATTCAAGTAACTCTCGCAATCGTCGATTTTCAGTCTCCAGCACTTCATATCGCTGCAATTTTGAACTCAGCAGTAATCGTTCTTGTTTTAATCGATCGTTTTCTTTTAACAAATTGTTATGGGTGACCAGCGAACTCGAAACCCACTCTGTTATTTCGATGGGTAAATTAACAACATACTGAATGGGATAAACCAATGCTGACAGGGTCGATCGTATAATTTTCAGGTGGCCTTCGTGATGATCATCAACCATTAAGAAAACCGAGAGTACAGCAAAAACCACAAAGCGGAGGTTAGGAGAAGAACTTTTTTGAAACAGTGTGTTAATAGACGTCCTCCGTCTTCAGTGATTACTCCGAAGCGAGTATATCGGTTCCAAATTCATCTATCATTTCAAGATATCGTCCACCACCTCTGGCAACACAGGTTAATGGGTCTTCTGCAATGATGACCGGAAGTCCAGTTTCTTCCATCAATAACCTGTCTAAATCTCTTAACAAAGCACCACCTCCAGTCAACACTAAACCACGTTCGGCAACATCTGAACCTAATTCAGGCGGTGTTTTTTCCAGTGCATTCTTAACTGCACCAACGATACCCGTTAAAGGCTCTTGCAAGGCCTCGAGTATTTCATTGCTGTTTAATGTAAAACTTCTGGGAATACCTTCAGCAAGGTTACGCCCCCTGACTTCCATTTCATGTATTTCATTTCCAGGATAGGCGCAGCCTAATTCATGTTTGATACGTTCGGCTGTTGCTTCACCAATCAAGCTTCCATAATTTCGACGTACATAATTGATTATGGCCTCATCGAATCGATCACCACCAATACGAACTGAGTCAGAATAGACGATTCCGTTTAATGAAATAACAGCAACTTCAGTAGTACCACCACCAATATCCAAGACCATAGATCCCCGCGCATCACTAACTGGCATCCCAGCACCAATTGCAGCAGCCATCGGCTCTTCAATTAAATGTACTGTTCGTGCGCCAGCTCCACTGGCAGATTCTCGAATGGCGCGTCGTTCTACCTGAGTAGAACCACAAGGCACACAAACCAACACACGTGGGCTCGGTTTGAATAATGTAGAACCATGTGCATGATGAATAAAATACTGCAACATTTTTTCTGTGACAGTGAAATCAGCTATCACCCCATCTTTTAATGGTCGAATGGCAGTTATATGGCCTGGTGTGCGACCCAACATTTTCTTTGCCTCCATGCCAACAGCGACAATTGATTTGGCATTTATTTTGTTCCCATCATTTCGTATGGCAACAACTGAGGGTTCATTGAGAACAATGCCCTTTCCACGAACATAAATAAGGGTATTTGCGGTGCCTAAATCAATTGATAAATCGTTGGAAAAAAGGCCTCTTAATCTGTTAAACATGTATTAAACCAGTTAGTTAGTATTAGCATTGTGATATAGTCTCGACAGGTGGCTATATAGGAAGGATTGGGTAGCAACTGTCTTATGCTGAAATCCTCTAAAATCAAATTTTTACGCTATTTTAGCAATCCCAGACCCCGCTAAGATCGCCTAAAGTTAGAAAGCGTAACTTTAACAATGGGCGAGGCTTTGGGCAAGCAAAGGAATGTGATAAATTCCTCCTTTTTCAATAAATAAGAACGGCTAGTTTATGTCCCTCGATAAAACAGAAGTGCAAAAAATTGCCTGGTTGGCCAGATTGTCAATCGATGAGCAAGATATCTCCACTTATAGTGATGAACTTTCAAATATTTTAGGTCTGGTTGAAAGCATGAATTCTGTTGATACCAACGGAATTTCACCAATAGCACATCCCTTAGACTTAACTGCGCGGCTTCGAAGCGATGCGATAACGGAAATCAATCAACGTGAGCAATTCCAAAAGAATGCTCCACTAACAGATGCAGGCTGTTATCTCGTACCAAAAGTTATTGAATAAGATTTAACCAAGCTCTCAATAATATTTTCAAAATTCAACTTACGTTTATTCAATAATAATCATGCATCAATCCACACTGGCACAATTATCAACTGCACTTGAATCGAATCAGATCAATAGCGAAGAATTAACACGTCTTTATCTTGAACGCTGTAAACAATTTAATGAATCATTAAATTGTTTTATTACCATCAATGAAGAGTTGGCATTAGCTCAAGCAAATGCTGCTGACAAACTTCGTGCCGCTGGGAATGCCTCACCATTAACAGGTATCCCCATTGCGCAAAAAGATATCTTTTGCACCAAGGGTATAAAAACATCCTGTGGCTCAAAGATGTTAGATAATTTTATTGCACCCTATGATGCAACTGTTATCGAAAAAATGAATGCCGCCGGAATAGTAAACATAGGTAAAACCAACATGGATGAGTTCGCCATGGGTTCATCCAATGAAACCAGTTTTTATGGTGCGGTTAAAAACCCATGGGATCAAGACACTGTCCCCGGTGGGTCATCGGGTGGTTCGGCAAGTGCTGTTGCCGCTCGCTTAAGTCCTGCAGCAACAGGCACTGATACCGGTGGTTCAATTAGACAGCCTGCTTCACTTTGTGGCATAACCGGCCTGAAACCCACCTATGGAAGGGTTTCCCGCTATGGCATGATCGCCTTTGCATCTAGTCTTGATCAAGGAGGGCCAATGACCCAGACCGCTGAAGACGCGGCCTTAATGATGAATGTGATCGCTGGTTTTGATGAACGCGACTCAACCTCTGCCGAACATCCGGTTGATGATTACACGACAAAATTAAATGACTCAATTGATGGCCTAAAGATTGGACTACCAAAAGAATATTTTGGTGAAGGTCTCGATAGCAATATTGCCAAGTGTGTTGAAGATGGCATTAAAGAACTGGAAAAGCTTGGTGCAACTTGCAAAGAAATAGAATTACCTAATACAGAACTCTCGATTCCTGCTTATTATGTTGTTGCGCCAGCAGAGTGTTCATCAAACCTGTCACGTTTTGATGGCGTGCGTTTCGGGCATCGATGTGAAGATCCAAAAGATCTTTCTGATCTATATTGTCGTAGTCGTGGTGAAGGTTTTGGTAAAGAAGTGAAACGCCGCATTATGATCGGTGCTTATGTTTTATCTGCCGGTTATTACGATGCGTATTATTTAAAGGCGCAACAAATCAGACATCTTATTCGTGATGATTTTCAAAATGCACTCAAAGATGTTGATGTCATTGCTGGACCAACAGCAACAGGCACTGCATTTAAATTAAATGAGATGATAGATGACCCCATCAGTATGTACCTGTCCGATCTCTATACGGTCTCGGTTAATCTTGCAGGTCTACCTGCCATCTCTGTACCCGCTGGTTTTGTAAACAACTTACCGGTCGGTATGCAGTTGATAGGGAATTATTTTGAAGAATCGAGGTTGTTAAATATTGCTCATCAATTTCAACAAGCAACAGATCACCACAAAGCAATACCGGGGGGATTTGAATAATGGAATGGGAGACAGTCATCGGGCTAGAAATCCATGCCCAACTCGCGACCAAGAGCAAAATCTTCTCAGGAGCACCCACAGCTTATGGTGCTGAGCCGAATACACAAGCCTGTGCGGTAGATCTGGGTCTTCCTGGCGTGTTACCCGTGCTCAATGAACAAGTGGTATTGATGGCAATCAAGTTCGGCCTGGCTATTGATGCAGAAATACCAGAACGCTCGATATTTGCCAGAAAAAACTACTTCTACCCTGACCTACCTAAGGGCTATCAGATTAGTCAATTTGAACTGCCTATAGTCAGTAGAGGTAATCTTGAAATTCAATTAGAAGACGGCACTACAAAAACAGTTGGCGTCACGCGTGCGCATCTGGAAGAAGATGCAGGCAAGTCCATGCATGAAGGTTTTGGTGACCAAACGGGCATTGATCTAAACCGTGCGGGCACACCCTTACTGGAAATCGTCTCTGAACCAGACATGCGCAATGCCAAAGAAGCGGTCGCCTACATGAAAAAGATCCATTCTATAGTGCGCTATCTGGAAATTTGTGATGGCAACATGCAAGAGGGATCATTTCGTTGTGATGCAAACGTATCAATGCGACCCAAAGGCCAGGAAGAATTTGGCACACGTACAGAATTAAAGAACATCAACTCATTTCGTTTTGTCGAACAAGCGATCAACATCGAAATAGAAAGGCAAATAGATATTCTTGAAGATGGCGGGAAGATAACGCAAGAAACACGCTTATTCGATCCTGATAAAAATGAAACGCGATCTATGCGTAGCAAGGAAGAAGCAAACGACTATCGCTACTTTCCTGATCCGGATCTGCTGCCCGTTCAAATCGAAGCTGAACTCATTGAAAAGATTCGAAGTGAATTACCAGAATTACCCAATGCCAAGAAACAACGCTTCATAGATCAATTCAAACTATCCGACTATGACAGTGGTGTACTAACTGCACAAAAAGAAATCGCTGATTATTTTGAAACCTGTGTTAGTACAGCAGAAGGCGAAGCTAAACTCAGTGCTAACTGGATTGCCGGTGAATTGTCTGCTTCACTAAATAAAGAAAGCAAAGACATTACAGAAAGTCCGGTCAGTGCCGAAATGCTCGGTGGTATGATCAAGCGTATCAAAGACGACACCATCTCCGGTAAGATAGCAAAACAAGTCTTCGAAGCCATGTGGAACGGTGAAGGCGATGCAGATTCAATTATCGAAAGCAAAGGCTTAAAACAAGTTACCGATACCGGCGCCATCGAAATACTGGTTGACGATGTCATAACCAACAGCCCAGATCAGGTTGCGCAATACCAAGCTGCCCCAGAAGAAAAACAAGGAAAACTAATCGGCTACTTCGTCGGCCAGATAATGAAACAATCACAAGGTAAGGCTAACCCTAAACAGGTTAACGAATTGTTGAAGGAAAAGCTAAAGTCTTAAACTACCTCGTTGCAGTAAGTATGCACCTATTTTTAAGCGCCTGCTTTGATGTTAGACCGCTGCAGCAGCAAAAACAGGAACTAGATGACTAAGGTTGTAGCAGAGCAGTTTCTGTCAGAACGGCCTTTAGTAAGCCTTATTGACTGCGCTAATGACCTAAAGTCACATAAAATAATAAATAATTTCAACACCAATTTTTAATTTCAAATCGTCACAAGCACTTCCTTGGTTTACAGCTATCTCTACTAGCCCATTTGAATTTTCATACCAGAAGACCAGTCCTGCTTTAACATCAGAGAACGTTCCCGCATTAGCAATTACATGATCATCAATTTTCAAGATCGTTTCCTTACTTATAGAATCTGCGCGTATTCCAGTCATACAGTTGCCAAAGTGGTCGATATATATCACTTCATTAAGATCAGCTTGCCATTGATTCTTATCTGTCCAACCGACTCTATCACCAGGGATTTGTTCTTTATTTTCTAACATAGCACAAACAGGTGCATATAAATCTCGTCCATGGAAACTGCTAGATAATGTTTCCGGATGCCATGTTATCTGCCATGCTAATATTTCTTTTGCATGCTTTGCGACAATATCAAACAAACCATTATCAGGGCCAACAAACCAACGCCCATCTATTTTTATTGCAGTAGGTTTGTCCTTATCGGAACCCACTCCCGGATCGACAACACTAAAAATAATCGCGCCTATAGGAATTTGGTGTATTAATGATGCAAGCAAATAAGCGCTGGCCTTAGGGTTATTACGTGGCGCATCCGCCATCAGATTAATGACACTTGCATTAGGGGCCTGTTGATGTAACACCGTCTCAACCTGCCCGATATACGGCCCTTCTAAACCATAGTCTGTGAATAGGAATATCATGAGGACAGTCTAGTTATTAAATGTGCTATACGTCAATCTACTGGATTCCCGTGGAGAGCATGCGGGAATGACAAGGTGGTTATTTGAAGCGACAGATTTTTTTCTCACTACGAGGCGTAATGATTTTTTAACTGACGATTTTACTATAGTAAATGAGGAGATTAAAAAATTATTACAACAAAGTAGTGGGAAAAAGAAGCGCTTCGAATCTCACAAAAAGAAAAACCGGGACAATGCCCGGTTTCAAGGATACAAGCTTATGATTATTATTATGCTTGTTCAGCTGAATCAACGACCTGCTCTGCTACTTCTGGTCGATCGACTAATGATACGAGTGCCATTTGTGCTTTATCACCGGTACGAACTCCACACTTGAGAATCCGTAGATAACCACCTGGACGCTCTTTATAGCGAGGGCCAAGTTCATTAAATAGTTTTGTTACCATTTCTCGGTTGCGAAGACGGGCAAAGGCTAGTCGTCTATTTGCAACGCTGTCACTTTTTGCCATTGTGATCAATGGTTCTGCTACACGGCGTAATTCTTTTGCTTTTGGTAAGGTCGTCTTGATTACCTCATGTTCCATAAGGGATGCCGCCATATTTCGAAACATCGCTTTACGATGCGAACTATTGCGATTCAGTTTTCGACCACTTTCACGATGACGCATTATTATTCTCTCTTTAAATTGCTGACGCGGTTTCTTTATTCTCTAATGCAGCAGGCGGCCAGTTTTCCAGACGCATACCCAATGAAAGACCACGCGATGCCAAGACATCCTTGATCTCTGTTAGAGATTTTTTACCGAGATTTGGGGTTTTTAATAATTCAACTTCCGTACGCTGGATTAAATCACCAATATAGTAAATGCTCTCTGCTTTTAAACAATTCGCAGAACGAACGGTCAATTCAAGGTCATCTACTGGGCGTAACAAAATAGGATCAATTTCTGGCTCAGCTTGCTGACTTGCTTCAATAGCTTCTTCTGCTTCCAGATCAACAAACACGGATAACTGCCCCCTCAAGATTCTGGCCGCTTCACTTACTGCTTCTTCAGGATCAATAGTACCGTTTGTTTCAATTTCTATTACCAATTTATCAAGGTCAGTACGTTGCTCAACACGTGCACTTTGAACTTCGTAGGCAATACGATTAACAGGACTAAATGAAGCATCCAGTTTTAATTGCCCAATTGTTTGCTCAACTTCGTCAGTTCCACCAATAATGACGGGTTTATAACCACGTCCACGAGCCACCTTCATTACGATGCTTAACTCACCAGCTTTGGTAAGGTTTGCGATAAGGTGATCAGGGTTCATGATTTCAACGTCATGATCAAGCGTGATATCTCTGGCATAGACTTCGCCAGGGCCACTTTTCTTTAAGGTTAAAGTAGCTTCATCTTTGGCATGCATCATAATTGCCAGACCTTTAAGGTTCAGGAGAATATCGGTGACGTCTTCCTGCACACCTTCAATCGTAGTGTACTCATGTAAAACACCTTCGATTTCTGCTTCGACTACAGCACAACCTGGCATTGAAGATAAGAGAACACGACGTAGTGCATTGCCCAAAGTATGGCCAAAGCCTCTATCCAAAGGTTCTATGGTAATCTTCGCAGAGGTATTACTTACTGTCTCTACGTCAACCAGTCTTGGTTTTAGTAATTCATTAAATGTCATTGGCATGCGTGATTCTCCTCCACACGTTTACTTGGAGTAAAGTTCTACAACGAGTTGTTCATTAATTTCAGATGGCAATTCACTTCTTTCTGGAATTGATTTGAAGACGCCTTCCATGTTTTTAGAATTCACATCAACCCAATCTGGCAAACCATACTGCTCAGCCACATTGATTGCGTTCTGGATACGCAGTTGTTTCTTGCTTTTTTCACGAATCGCAACAGTATCGCTTGGTGATACCTGATACGAGGCGATATTTACTGATTTACCATTAACCAATATTGAACGATGGCTTACCAATTGGCGTGCTTCACTACGAGTAGATCCAAAGCCCATACGATAAACAACATTGTCCAGTCTACATTCTAATATTTGTAACAGGTTTTCACCTGTTGAGCCCTTACGACGAGCGGCTTCTTTGTAGTACTTACGAAACTGCTTTTCCAATACGCCATAGATACGACGCAATTTTTGCTTTTCACGTAATTGTAAGGCGTAGTCAGACATCCTTTTTGGACGGCTGCCTTGTATACCAGGTAATTTATCAATCTGGCATTTTGATTCAATCGGTCTAGCACGACTTTTTAAAAATAAATCTGTGCCTTCACGCCGACTAAGTTTACATTTTGGTCCGAGATAACGTGCCATTCTAAAGCTCCTGAATTAAACCCGACGTTTTTTGGGCGGGCGACACCCGTTGTGTGGAATCGGTGTCACATCACTAATATTAGTGATCTTAAAACCGATTGAATTAAGTGCCCGAACCGCTGATTCACGACCTGGTCCTGGTCCTTTTATAAATACTTCTATATTTTGCATGCCAAATTCTCGTGCAACTTCACCCGCCTTCTGCGATGCAATCTGTGCGGCAAAAGGGGTGCTCTTACGCGAACCGCGAAAACCACTACCACCTGAGGTAGCCCATGAAAGAGTATTACCCTGACGATCGGTTATCGTAATAATAGTGTTATTAAATGAAGCATGTATATGCGCAATACCATCTACGACGGTTTTCTTTACACGCTTACGAGTCTTTGTTGCTGTTTTGGCCATAGTTTTTTAAAACCTGTTGTTTATTTTTTAATCGCTTTTCTGGGACCTTTACGGGTACGTGCATTTGTCTTGGTGCGTTGTCCTCTAACCGGTAGCCCACGACGATGACGAATACCTCTATTAGTACCAAGGTCCATCAAGCGTTTGATATTCATTGAGACTTCACGACGTAAATCACCTTCTAGATCATACTTACCTACTTCAGCACGAATCTTGTCTAGCTCTGCTTCGGTAAGATCTCTAACCTTAGTGGAACCGGTTAAACCCACTGCATCACAAACTTGCTGTGCACGGGTACCACCGATACCATAGATATAAGTCAAAGCAATTACTAAGTGCTTATTATCTGCTATGTTAACGCCTGCAATACGAGCCATTATTCAATCTCTCCAATATGATTTTCTAGCGCTTATTATCTAGCCTTGACGCTGCTTATGTCGCGGGTCAGTACAGATAACACGTACAACTCTATTACGTCGAATGATTCTGCAATTTCGACAAATTCTTTTAACTGATGCTCTAACTTTCATTTTCTTTCTCCAGCATAACTAGCTAACGACTTAACGTCGGCCATGCCCCTTAAGATTGGCTTTCTTCATTATCCCCTCATATTGATGGGACATTAAATGTGCCTGTACCTGAGACATAAAGTCCATAACAACCACAACAATAATCAATAGCGATGTGCCACCAAAATAAAACGGCACATTAAATTTCAATATTAAAAACTCAGGCAATAAACACACAAATGTAATATAGACAGCTCCTGCCAAGGTTAGCTTGGTTAAGACCTTATCAAGATAAGCCGCTGTTTGTTCGCCCGGACGCATACCCGGAATGAACGCACCTGATTTCTTTAAATTATCTGCTGTCTCACGCGGGTCAAAAACCATCGCTGTATAAAAGAAACAGAAAAATATAATCCCTGCTGCATAAGTCATTACGTAAATCGGCTGACCTGGAGATAATGTTGTCGCAATATCCTGCAGCCATCCCATACCTTCTGTCTGAGCAAACCAGCCTGCGATCGTTGCAGGAAATAAAATCAAGCTTGATGCAAATATTGGTGGAATTACGCCAGCCATATTGAGTTTCAGTGGCAAGTGACTCGTCTGACCACCCATCATCTTGCGACCGACCTGCCGTTTCGCGTAATTAACCGTAATACGTCGTTGACCACGTTCTACAAAAACCACAAATGCGGTCACGGCAATAGCGAGTGCAAACAAACCAACTACTGCTAACAAATGCATCTCACCTGTTCTTGATAATTCAATCGTGCCACCAATCGCAGAGGGTAAGCCCGCAACAATACCAGCAAAGATAATCATAGAAATACCATTGCCTATCCCACGTTCTGTAATCTGCTCACCTAACCACATTAAAAACATGGTGCCAGTAACCAATGTACATACTGCTGCAATCCTGAAACCTACACCCGGGTCCATTACAACTGCATAACCTGCTGCTTGCTGACCTTCTAACGCAACTGATACACCAAAGGCTTGAAACGTTGCTAATACAACAGTGCCATAACGAGTGTATTGTGTAATCTTACGTCGTCCTGCTTCGCCTTCTTTTTTCAGCTGTTTCAGTTTCGGCTCAACAACCGAAAGCAACTGCATAATAATTGATGCCGAAATGTACGGCATGATTCCCAAGGCAACCACTGAGAATCGACTCAAAGCGCCTCCGGAAAACATATTAAACATATCCAGAATCGTGCCTTGCTGTTGTTGAAACAGATCCGCAAGGGCAATTGGATTAATACCAGGCACAGGTATATGTGTCGCAATTCGATAAACGAATAACGCCAATAATACAAACAACAGACGCTGGCGCAGTTCTTTTAACTGGCCTAGACCCGATAGTCCGCCTGGAATTGCTGGGTTAGAAGCAGACATTTATTCTTCTATTTTCCCACCAGCAGCTTCAATAGCCGCTTTAGCACCTTTGGTAAGCATTAAACCTTTTACAGTCACTGCTTTTTCCAATTTACCAGAAAGCATAACTTTCACTCGTAATGTGCTTTTGTTAATTAATCGTGCTGCTCTAAGCGCTTCGATATCTATCACGTCGACATCAAGATTAGCCAGCTCATGCAAACGAATTTCTTCAGTTACACGTCCAATGCGTGAACTAAAACCAACTTTTGGTAAGCGGCGTTGCAGTGGCATCTGACCACCTTCGAAACCTACTTTGTGGTAACCACCGGAACGTGATTTTTGTCCCTTATGCCCACGTCCACCTGTTTTACCAAGTCCTGATCCTATTCCACGGCCTCGACGTTTTGCATCTGAGGTTGAATCAGGATGGGGTTTAATTGTATTTAGACGCATCAGCTTAGTCCTCTTCCACTGCGAGCAAGTAACTTACTTTATTAATCATGCCACGATTCTCTGGCGTATCACCAACAGTGACACTATGACCAATTCGTCGTAAGCCCAAACCACTAACACAGGCTTTATGTTTTTGAATACGCCGATTAGTGCTCTTTATCAACGTAACTTTTAATTGTTTGTCAGATTTCTTAACCATGATTAACTAACCACTTCTTCTACAGACTTACCGCGTTTCGCAGCAATATATTCAGGTGAAGACATCGACTTTAATCCTTCAATCGTAGCGCGAACCACATTGATTGGGTTAGTTGAACCGATAGACTTTGCCAGAACATTATGAATACCAACGACTTCGAACACAGCACGCATAGGCCCACCAGCAATAATACCGGTACCTTCTGATGCGGGCTGCATATAAACCTTGGCCGCACCGAACTCTGCCATAATGGAGTACTGAAGGGTTCCTTCATTCAATGGCACGGAAATCATATTACGACGTGCATCTTCCATTGCCTTTTGAATCGCTAGAGGTACTTCACGAGATTTGCCGCGCCCAACACCCACACGACCATTGCCATCACCAACAACTGTTAATGCTGCGAAACCAAATTGACGACCACCTTTAACCACCTTGGCAACGCGATTAACGTTAACAAGCTTTTCCTGAAGATCTTCGTTTCCGGTTATTGAGTTTCCTAATGCCATAAGACCCTTCCTTAAAATTCCATACCTTGTTCGCGAGCAGCATCAGCTAATGCTTTAATACGACCATGGTATTTAAAACCTGAGCGGTCAAAAGCAACTTTCGAAACACCTGCTTTCTTCGCACGTTCAGCCAGTATTTTACCAACAGTAATGGCTGCATCGACATTACCACTGTATTTAATCTGACCCTTAACTTCTTTATCCAAACTTGACGCACTCGCAAGCACTTGCGATCCATTTGGCGCAATAACCTGTGCGTAGACATGACGAGGTGTTTTGTAAACACACAAACGATTCACACCTAACTGTTTAATCTTTGCACGTGCCTTAGTGGCGCGACGAATTCTATCTGTTTTTTTACTCATATCGACTAGCTCTTCTTAGCTTCTTTGCGAATGATACGTTCATCCGAATAACGAACACCTTTTCCTTTGTAGGGCTCAGGCGGACGGTATCTGCGTATATTTGCAGCAACCTGCCCAACTTGTTGTTTATCACTACCCTTAATAATTATTTCTGTTTGACTTGGTGTCTCAATCGAAATGCCTTCGGGAATATCAAATGCAACTGGATGTGAAAATCCTAACGTAAGATTCAACACTTTCCCGGAGACTGCAGCACGGTAACCAACACCAACAATATCCAATTTACGTTCAAAACCTTCACTCACACCGGTCACTAAATTTTGAATCAATGCGCGCGTGGTGCCTGACAAAGCATTTGCTGTTTTACTGTTACTATTAACAGTAGTTTTTAATATATTGTCTTCCTGCTCAACCTTAACCAAAGGATGTACATTATGTGACAACTCACCTTTACCACCTTTAACAGTAACCATACTACCGACGATATTGACATCGACGCCGCTAGGAATTGTTATCGGGTTATTTGCTATTCTTGACATGTCAATTCATCCAAATTAAGAAACAAAACAAAGTACTTCACCACCAATACCCTGTTCTCGCGCTGATTTATCTGTCATAACGCCTTTAGCTGTAGAAATAACTGCTACACCAAGACCACCTAGTACTTTTGGCAATTCATCAGCTGATTTATAGCTGCGAAGGCTAGGACGACTAACTCGTTTAATTGTCTCTATAACTGCTTTTCCTTCAAAATACTTAAGCTCAATAGTAAGCGTTGCCTTCTTGTCTTGTTCCGCAACACTGTAATCAAGAATGTAACCTTCTTGCTTCAGGATATTTGCAATCGCCACTTTTAATTTCGATGAAGGCATTTTCACATCACGCTTGTTTCGCTGTAATGAATTACGAATGCGCGTCAACATATCTGATATGGGGTCTGACATACTCATGATTATATTCTCTCTTTATTTACCAGCTCGCTTTAACCAAACCTGGCACATCGCCACGCATAGCCGCTTCACGCAATTTATTTCTACCTAAACCAAATTTACGATAATAACCGTGTGGACGTCCCGTAATATTACAACGGTTTCGTACACGAACAGGGCTCGCATCTCTTGGCATTTTATTCAACTTTTCACGCGCTGCTGCACGATCACTTTCGCTTAAAGACGTATCTATAATCATTGCCTTCAATTCAGTTCTTTTTGCCGCGTATTTTTTTACCAAACGTAGACGTTTGACTTCGCGATTAATCATGCATGACTTTGCCATATTAAATAGACCTCAAGACCTTAACGGTAAGTTAAATGCCGTTAATAAAGCACGGCCTTCTTCATTTGTTCGCGCTGAGGTAGTAATCGTAATATCCATACCTCGCAGTGTATCAATCTTGTCATAGTCAATTTCAGGGAAAATGATTTGCTCTTTAATTCCCATGTTGTAATTACCTCGACCATCAAAAGATTTTGCATTTAATCCACGAAAATCCCGAATACGTGGGATTGCAATCGTAATTAAACGATCCAAAAATTCATACATACGTTCGCGTCGCAAGGTCACCTTACAACCGACAGGCCATCCTTCACGCACTTTAAAGTTCGCAACTGATTTTCTTGCGTTACAAACAATTGGCTTTTGTCCGGCAATTTTAGTCATATCACTTACCGCATGCTCAACGACCTTTTTATCTGCGACTGCCTCACCGATACCCATATTAAGGGTAATCTTGGTGATCTTTGGGACTTGCATCGATGATTTATAACCAAACTGCTCGGTTAACTGCTTAACCACCGTACTATTATAATGTTCTTGTAATCTGACCATGAATATTGACCTTATACATCCACAACTTCATTGTTTGACTTGAAGTATCGTACTTTTTGTCCATCTTCCAGCGAACGATAACCGACTCGGTCACCCTTATTTGTTACTGGATTCCACATAGCGACATTGGAAATATGAATCGCTGCTTCTTTTTCGACGATACCACCTGGTGTACCCTGCATCGGATTACCCTTGGTGTGTTTCTTAATCATGTTGACGTTCTCAACAAAGATTTTATCCAATTCATTTATCACGGATAAAACAACACCACGCTTACCTTTATCCTTGCCTGCAATGACAACAACTTCGTCACCTTTCTTAATGCGAGCCATTCTTAAAGTACCTCCGGTGCCAGAGAAACAATCTTCATAAACTGTTCTCCACGTAGTTCTCGTGTTACTGGGCCAAATATGCGTGTACCAATAGGTTGTAATTGAGCATTCAGCAATACAGCCGCATTGCCATCAAACCTAATCAACGACCCATCTGCTCTACGTACGCCTTTACGGGTACGGACAACAACTGCGTTATAAACATCGCCCTTCTTAACCTTGCCGCGAGGAATAGCTTCCTTGATGCTGACTTTAATGACATCACCAACGTTAGCGTATCGTCGCTTTGAGCCACCCAATACTTTCACACACATCAGCCGACGTGCGCCGCTGTTGTCTGCTGCATCAAGCATTGTTTGCATTTGAATCATGTGCGCTCTATCTCCCTAAACCTGTTATACAACTTGTGCCTTACTGACGACTTTCTGTAAGCGCCAAGACTTGTTTTTGGATAAAGGCCGTGATGCTTCAATTACGACCACATCGCCTTCATTACATTCGTTAGCTTCATCATGAGCCAATAGCTTGGTAGAACGGCGCATAAACTTCCCATACAACGGATGCTTTACTCGACGCTCAACCATGACCGAAATAGTTTTATCCATTTTATTACTAGTTACGGTGCCGGTAACTGTCTTTGCTTCTGTTGATTCTGTGCTCATGCTTCTTTACCCGATGCGGTTTTTTTCTCATTAATAAGCGTATGGAGTCGTGCGATATTGCGTCGAGTTTTTTTCATCTCACTAGGCTTATCAAGTTGCCCGGTGCCTTTTCTCATTCGCAAATTAAATTGGGCACGTAACTCTTCCAATAAAATTGTTTGCAGCTCTTCAGCTGTCTTTTCTCTTAATTCTGCTGCTTTCATTACAGTATTGTCCTCGCAACAAAGGTTGTTTTAATCGGCAACTTGGCTGCAGCTAATTCAAATGCTTCACGTGCCAATTCTTCAGGCACACCTTCCATTTCATAAAGCATCCTTCCTGGCTGGATCTGGGCTACCCAATACTCAACATTACCCTTACCTTTACCTTGCCTAACTTCCAAAGGCTTTTTGGTGATCGGTTTGTCTGGGAAAATTCTTATCCAGACCTTAGCACCACGTTTTACTTTACGTGTTAATGCACGTCGTGCCGCTTCAATTTGGCGCGCAGTTATACGACCCCTGCCAATAGCTTTCAAACCAAATTCACCAAAGCTGACTTTATTAGCAACAGTGGCAAGACCACGATTACGTAATTTACTTTGTTTTCTATACTTCGTTCTTTTTGGCTGTAACACGTCGAATTCCTATTAGTTGCTTACTTTTAACTTAAGCCTTAGCTTGTTCTTTTGGGGCTTTATCTTTCTTGGCTTTATCTTTCTGGCCTTCTTCTTTCTGGCCTTCCTCTTCTACAGTTTGTTCATGACCAACAAATACTTCGCCTTTAAAGATCCAGACCTTAATGCCTATAATTCCATATGTTGTATTTGCTTCAGCAGTGCCGTAATCAATATCTGCACGTAATGTGTGTAGAGGCACACGACCTTCGCGATACCATTCTGTACGGGCAATCTCAGCACCATTCAGACGACCACCAAGGCTAATCTTGATACCTTGCGCACCTAAACGCATTGTATTTGTGACAGCACGTTTCATTGCACGACGGAACATAATGCGTCGTTCAATTTGTTGTGCAACACTTTCAGCAACAAGATGAGCATCCAGTTCTGGCTTGCGAATCTCTTCAACACTGACATGTGCAGGAACACCCATCATTTTTGATATTTCAAAACGAAGGCGTTCTATATCTTCACCTTTTTTACCAATCACAATACCAGGACGAGCTGTATGAATAATCACACGTGCGTTACCCGCAGGTCTTTCTATCTGAATCCTGCTGACAGATGCATTAGCCAGTTTCTTGCGCACATATTCTCTAACCTTTAAATCCGCATGCAAATAATTAGCGTAATCCTTACTGTCTGCATACCAGGTTGAGGTCCAGTCTTTAATAATGCCGAGGCGTATCCCCGTTGGATGTACTTTTTGACCCATACTATTTACTAGCCTCCGGTTCAGATACCGTCACGGTGACATGACTGGTTCTCTTTATAATTCTATCGGCACGGCCTCTAGCGCGTGGACGTAAGCGCTTCATTGTTGGACCCTGATTTACCTGTATAGCACTGACTCTGAGCTCATCAATATCAGCACCATCGTTATTTTCAGCATTGGCAATCGCAGATTCGAGTACCTTTTTAAGGATGTCCGCACCCTTTTTGTTACTGAACGCGAGTAGATTAATTGCACGGTCTACTGCTAATCCGCGAATCTGATCTGCCACTAAACGCAATTTCTGCGGTGACAAATGAGTATGTTTTAATGTTGCTGAAGTTGTCATAAGTATAGTTTTCTAATAATTAAGATTTTCTATCTGCAATGTGTCCACGAAAAGTACGCGTTAACGCAAACTCACCTAATTTATGCCCGACCATATTTTCAGAGATATAGATGGGCATATGATCACGACCATTGTGTACACCGATGGTCAAACCAACCATATCAGGCATCACCATGGAACGACGAGACCAGGTTTTAATTGGACGCTTGTCGTTACTTTCCTTTGCTGTTTGCACCTTCTTTATAAGGTGATGGTCAATAAACGGACCTTTTTTAATTGAACGTGGCACGTGTATCCCTCTAGTTTATTTACGTTTACGAACGATTAATTTATCTGTTCGCTTGTTCTTTCTGGTCTTATATCCCTTGGTTGGTGTTCCCCAAGGACTTACCGGATGACGTCCACCGGAAGTACGACCTTCACCACCACCATGTGGGTGATCAACCGGATTCATTGCTACTCCACGAACCGTAGGACGAACACCACGCCAGCGTTTTGCACCGGCTTTGCCTAATGAACGCAGTGAATGCTCACCGTTACTTACTTCGCCAATCGTTGCTCGACAATCTGCTAAAACTTTACGCATTTCACCAGAACGCAATCTCAAGGTTGCATGTTGGCCTTCTTTAGCTACTAACTGAACACCAGCACCTGCGCTTCGAGCAATTTGTGCACCCTTACCTGGCTTTAATTCAATACAATGCACTGTAGTACCCAGCGGGATATTTCTTAACGGCATACAGTTACCAACTTGAATGCCTGACTCAATACCTGACATAACAAGGCTGCCTTCTTTCACACCACTCGGTGCAATGATGTAGCGTCTTTCGCCATCAACATATAGAAGCAAAGCAATATGCGCAGTTCTATTCGGATCGTATTCAATACGTTCGACTTTCGCCTGTATTCCATCTTTATTACGTTTGAAATCAATTATGCGATAGCGCTGTTTTGAACCACCACCACGATGTCGAACAGTAATACGACCGTTATTATTACGACCAGAATGTTTCTTTTGACTTTCCAACAATGGCTCATAAGGTTTGCCTTTATATAACTCAGGGGTAACAACCTTAACCATTGAGCGGCGACCTGGAGATGTCGGTCTTGGATTAACTAATGCCATAATATATACCTATCAAGCGCCCATGAAATCTATGTCAAAACCAGGCTTCAATTTGACATAGGCTTTTTTCCAGTTGACACGTTGGCCTGGTCGACGCGCAAACATTTTTGTCTTACCTTTTACATTGGTAACCTGAACAGATAAAACTTCAGCACCATCGAACATAAGCTCAACAGCCTTTTTTATTTCAGGCTTAGTCGCATCCTTGGCAACTTTAAATACATATTGGTTATATGCTTCACCAACCATTGTTGACTTTTCAGTCACTCGTGGCTCAAGCAAAACCGTCATTAATTTTTCCTGATTCATGATAACCATGCCTCAACTTTTTCAACGGCTGCCTGCGTCATTATTACTTTGTCGAAACCAATCAATGAATACGGATCAATTTCATTGGTATCAATCACATCAACCTTTGGAATATTTCTTACACCAAGATAAAGATTCTCGTTCAATTCTTCAGTCACAATTAAAACATCATCAAGACTGAGGCTCGCCAATTTATCTTTAACCAATTTTGTTTTTGATTCATCTACATTGAACTCATCGATACAGATGAAACGTTCTTGACGAACAAGCTCAGAAAGAATCGAACGCATCGCTGCACGATACATTTTTTTATTCAGTTTTTTACTATGGTCTTGTGTTTTAGCAGCAAACGTAACACCACCACCGCGCCATATCGGACTACGAATTGTCCCTGCTCGTGCTCGACCAGTACCTTTTTGTTTAAAAGGTTTTCTACCACCACCGCGAACTTCAGCACGCGTTTTTTGCCCCTTGGTACCTGAACGAGCACCTGCCAGATACGAGGTTAATACCTGATGTATCAATGGCTCATTAAATTCGGCAGAAAAAACACTATCGGCAACATTCATCGTGCCTACTGTTCCACTGCCTGATTTTTGAATCGTAAGTTCCATTATTACTGCCTTATTATCGTGTTTTTACCGAAGGTTTAACTATAACCTTGCCACCCTTAACCGAAGGTACTGAACCCTTAATCAAAAGTAAATTTCGCTCACTATCAACGCGGACTATTTCAAGATTTTGGGTAGTGCGTTGTACATTGCCCATATGTCCTGCCATTTTTTTCCCTTTAAAGACACGGCCTGGCGTTTGACATTGACCTATAGATCCCGGAGCACGATGTGATAACGAGTTACCATGTGTATTTCGTTGATGACTAAAATTGTGTCGCTTTATCGCGCCCGCAAAACCTTTACCGTTCGTGGTACCAGTTACATCTACCTTTTGTCCAGCTTCAAACATATCAACCTTAAGTTCTGCACCGGCAGCATACTGCTCAAGCTCTTCATTACTTACTCTATACTCCAAAAGCCCTTCAGCTGTTTCAAGGTTAGCTTTGGCATAGTTCCCAGCTTCTGATTTAGTCAGCGCTGATGACTTCTTTGCTCCCCAGGAAACTTGTACAGCTGTATAGCCATTTGTTTCTGGCGTTATTAAACTAGCAACATGATTAGGGCTAGCTTCAACCACGGTCACAGGCACAGAGTGTCCTTCTTCAGTGAATACACGTGTCATACCACGTTTTCGACCAACTATTCCTATTGTCATTTTCTTATCCGCCAGTCTTTATCAGTTAAGTTTAATCTGGACGTCAACACCTGCCGCCAAATCAAGTTTCATTAGTGCATCAACAGTTTTATCTGTTGGGTTAATGATATCCATTAAACGTTTATGTGTGCGAATCTCATATTGGTCACGCGCATCTTTATTGACGTGCGGAGAGATCAGAACTGTAAAACGTTCTTTCTTTGTAGGCAAAGGTATAGGGCCCTTAATTTGGGCACCGGTACGTCGCGCTGTTTCGACAATCTCTTTTGTGGATTGATCGATCAGTCGATGATCAAATGCCTTAAGGCGGATCCTGATTATTTGTTGTTCGTCAGCCATTTAATAATTACTCAATAATTTTAGAAACAACGCCAGCACCTACCGTGCGACCGCCTTCTCGTATTGCAAAACGTAAGCCTTCTTCCATCGCAATCGGGTTAATCAATTTAACCGTTACTTTGATGTTGTCGCCCGGCATGACCATCTCGGTACCGGATGGCAATTCCATCGCACCCGTCACATCTGTTGTGCGGAAGTAAAACTGCGGACGGTAGTTGTTGAAGAATGGCGTATGTCGGCCACCTTCATCTTTACTCAACACATAAATCTCAGTTTCAAAATGCGTGTGTGGCGTGATTGAACCCGGTTTACATAACACCTGTCCACGCTCCACTTCTTCGCGCTTGGTACCACGTAGTAAGACACCTACGTTGTCACCCGCTTGTCCTTCATCCAACAACTTACGGAACATCTCTACACCCGTACACGTCGTCGTCTGGGTATCTTTAATACCCACAATCTCAATTTCTTCACCCACTTTAACAATCCCGCGTTCAACTCGTCCGGTCACAACAGTACCGCGACCAGAGATAGAGAACACATCTTCTATCGGTAGCAAAAAGGGCTGGTCTACAGGACGTTCTGGCAGTGGAAAGTAGTCGTCCATTGCCGCAACCAGCTTCTCTATTGAGGGAATACCGATATCCGAGGTGTCCCCTTCGATTGCTTTTAACGCAGAGCCAGTGATGATTGGCGTGTCGTCGCCTGGGAAATCGTATGAATCCAATAATTCACGCACTTCCATTTCAACCAACTCTAATAATTCTGCATCATCAACCTGATCTGCCTTGTTCAGGTAAACCACGATAAAAGGCACACCGACTTGGCGTGACAGTAATATGTGTTCACGGGTTTGTGGCATTGGGCCATCTGCTGCTGAACAGACCAATATAGCACCGTCCATCTGCGCCGCACCCGTGATCATGTTTTTCACATAATCCGCGTGACCCGGACAGTCAACGTGGGCGTAGTGACGCTCGTCACTTTCATATTCCACGTGAGCAGTTGCGATGGTAATTCCACGTTCGCGTTCTTCTGGCGCATTATCAATCTGATCATAGGCCTTTGCTTCACCACCGTGCTTTTCCGTCATCACTTTCGTGATTGCCGCCGTCAAGGTCGTTTTACCATGATCGACATGGCCTATCGTGCCGACGTTTATATGCGGTTTCGTGCGTTCAAATTTTTCCTTGGACACGGCTCATTACCTCTTCAATATATTTAGTTAGTAATAAAAATTATTGGTTTTTACTGATCATACTTTCAGCAATATTTGCTGGCACTTCGTTATATTTTTCAAATTCCATTGTGTAGACTGCGCGGCCTTGAGTTGCTGATCGAAGATCAGTCGCATAGCCAAACATTTCACTCAGTGGTACTTCTGCTTTTATTATCTTCCCTGAAGGCGACTCTTCAGTGCCTTGTAAAATTCCGCGACGACGGTTCAAATCACCATTAACCGTCCCCATATATTCTTCTGGAGTAACAATTTCAACTCTCATAACAGGTTCAAGTAAAACTGGCTTCGCCTTTCTCGCACCTTCTCTGAATCCCATCGAGCCGGCGATTTTAAACGCCATTTCGTTAGAGTCAACATCATGATAAGAACCATCGTATAAAGTTACTTTCACATCGACTACCGGGTAACCTGCGACGATGCCATTTGTCATCTGTTCAATAACGCCCTTTTCTACTGCAGGGATATATTCTTTAGGCACCGTGCCGCCAACAATCTCATTAACGAACTCAAAACCTTCACCTGCTTGCTTTGGTTCAATTTTGAAAACAACATGACCGTATTGACCACGACCACCCGATTGACGAACAAACTTACCTTCTGCCTTTTCAAGCGTTGCGCGTATCGTTTCACGGTAAGCCACTTGTGGTTTACCTACGTTCGCTTCAACTTTAAATTCACGCTTCATGCGATCCACAATAATTTCCAAATGAAGTTCACCCATTCCAGAAATAATCGTCTGCCCGGACTCTTCATCTGTATGCACACGGAACGAAGGGTCTTCTTGTGCAAGCTTACTTAAAGCAAGCCCCATCTTTTCCTGGTCAGGCTTAGTCTTTGGCTCAACCGCAACTGCTATAACCGGATCTGGAAACTCCATTCTTTCTAAAGTGATCACATTATCTAAATCACAAAGGGTGTCGCCGGTAGTTACATCCTTTAATCCAACTGCTGCCGCAATATCACCAGCACGAACCTCTTTAATTTCTTCTCGGCTATTAGCATGCATTTGTAATAACCTGCCAATACGTTCTTTTTTTCCTTTGACCGGATTCAAAATCGTATCGCCAGACTTGAGCACACCTGAATAAGCACGAAAAAAAGTTAATGTACCTACAAATGGGTCGGTGGCAATTTTAAACGCTAACGCTGCAAAAGGTTCTTCATCAGAAGAAAGCCTTTCACCTTCAGATTCATCTTTATCATCCAAAATCCCTTTGATTGCTGGCACATCTACTGGTGATGGCATGTATTGCACAACAGCATCCAACATTGTTTGCACACCTTTATTCTTAAAGGCAGAACCACAAAAAACCGGTACAACTTCATTCGCTAATACTTGTGTACGTATTCCTTCAATAATTTGTTCTTGAGTAAGCTCGCTATTCTCAAGATAACACTCCATCAGAGCCTCATTTGCTTCAGCTGCACTTTCAACTATATTTTCATGCCATTGTTGTGCTTCAGCCTGGAGTGCCTCGGGAATCTCTTTTTCTTCAAACTTAATCCCCATGTTTTCTTCTTCCCAGTAAATCGCTTTCATTTTTACCAGGTCAATAACACCTTCAAATTTTTCTTCGGCACCAATAGGTAATTGCATAGGCACTGCGTTACTACCCAATCGCTCTCGAATCTGCTCTACCACTCGTAGAAAATCAGCGCCAGCACGATCCATTTTATTTACAAAGGCCATACGCGGCACAGAATATTTATTTGCCTGTCGCCAAACCGTTTCTGACTGAGGCTCAACCCCACCAACAGCACAAAATACTGCGCAGGCACCATCCAGAACTCGTAATGAACGCTCAACTTCAATCGTAAAATCAACGTGCCCCGGAGTATCAATAATGTTTATACGGTGCTCTTCAAATTGAGCAGATGTCCCTTTCCAAAAGCAGGTTGTAGCAGCAGAGGTAATTGTTATTCCGCGCTCTTGCTCTTGTTCCATCCAGTCCATGGTTGCAGCACCATCATGTACTTCACCAATCTTGTGAGAGACGCCTGTATAGAACAGCACTCGCTCGGTAGTAGTGGTTTTACCAGCATCAATATGAGCCATAATTCCGATATTTCGGTAGTGCTCGATTGGTGTGTGACGTGACATGATGCTGTATTAATAATGTTGTGTGTTATTACCAACGGTAATGTGAAAAAGCTTTATTTGCTTCAGCCATACGGTGGGTATCTTCACGTTTCTTAATGGCAGTGCCCCGGCTTTCTGAGGCATCTAGCAATTCACCAGCCAGACGTAAGCCCATATTTTTTTCACCGCGATTCTTTGCGGCATCAACCATCCAACGCATCGCTAAGGTAACACTGCGAGCCGTTCTAACTTCAATAGGTATCTGATAAGTCGCACCACCGACACGTCGGGATTTGACCTCGACTAGCGGTCGAACGTTTTCAAGTGCTTTATTAAATACTTCAAGTGGCTCAGGATTACCTTTGCCGCTAATTTCATCCAGCGCACCATAGACAATTTTTTCTGCGATGGATTTTTTACCACTACGCATAATGATATTGATAAATTTTGCTAATACCTTATCTCCGTATTTCGGATCAGGCAGAATTTCAGTTTTCTCAGCAACGCGTCTTCTGGACATGGTTCAAGCTATTCCTGTATCTATTCTTAATATATAGGTAAGTATCAATTTACGACTTTGGTCTTTTCGCACCGTATTTAGAACGGCCTTGGCGTCTATCACTGACACCAGAGGTATCCAAGGTACCGCGAACGGTATGGTAACGGACACCCGGTAAATCTTTTACACGGCCGCCCCTAATCAAAATCACAGAGTGCTCTTGCAGATTGTGACCCTCACCACCAATGTAAGTGGTTACTTCTTGGCCATTAGTCAGCCTTACACGAGCCACCTTTCGTAGCGCAGAGTTCGGTTTCTTTGGTGTCGTTGTATACACACGGGTGCATACACCACGTTTTTGAGGACATGCCTCTAGTGCAGGGACATTACTCTTAACACGTTGTCGCTTACGCGGTTTTCTGACTAATTGATTAATTGTTGTCATAAAAATGTTCTTATATATCAGTTTATTAAGTGCGCAGACCACCTCACCTATCCAGACTGAGTGCATCCATAACAGATACAATTACAACTTTCAGTGCGGACATGCGGAGAACAATATCGGATATCCTCGAGATGTCGTCTGGCGTTTCAGCGAATTTTCCAAAATCCGCTAGTATTTCCAGTACTTAAAGCAAAATGACAGGCTGAGAAAACGGACTCAGCCTGTCAAAGAGGCGGGATTTTATGTCTTTGATGATAATCCGTCAAGGAAGATCACAGCTTATTTTTCAAGTTCCTGTCGTACCCTCCACAGCTTCTGAATCAGAGCCGGCAATGGGTATTTCAACATCCTCGATTTCCACATTTTCTGTAGCTGTTTCGGGGGCTCGTTTTTTATCCAATCGCTCCTTACGCTCAGCATGGTAAGCAAGACCAGTACCTGCAGGAATCAGGCGTCCGACAATGACATTTTCCTTCAATCCACGAAGATCATCCCGTTTTCCACTAACACTCGCTTCAGTAAGTACACGAGTAGTTTCTTGGAATGATGCAGCAGAGATAAATGACTCCGTTGAGAGAGATGCCTTGGTGATACCTAATAAGATAGGTACCCAAGTAGCAGGTGTTTTGCCATCTGCCTCTATCTTTTCATTCTCTTCCAAAACTCTTGAGCGTTCTAATTGCTCACCTTTGAGGAAATTACTATCACCAACACTGGTAATTTCAGCCTTTCTCATCATTTGTCGCACAATAATTTCAATGTGCTTGTCATTAATCTTTACACCCTGCAAGCGATAAACATCCTGAATCTCGGTGCTGATATAGTTCGTAAGTGCGACAACGCCTTTCAAGCGGAGTATATCATGTGGCGTAGGCGGTCCATCCGCAAGACTTTCACCTTTCTCTACATGCTCACCCTCGAATACACTGACATGACGCCATTTTGGTATGAGTTCTTCATGCACTAAATCATCCTGACCAGTGATAACGATCCTTTGTTTACCTTTAGTTTCTTTACCAAAACTAATGATACCCGAGATTTCTGCTAGAACTGCTGGCTCTTTAGGTTTACGTGCTTCAAACAAATCTGCAACCCTAGGTAAACCACCAGTGATATCACGTGTCTTCACAGATTCCTGAGCGAGACGTGCAATGACGTCACCTATATTGACCTCTTTACCATCACTAACATTAATAACCGCTTTAGACGGTAATAAATAATGAGCAGCCTGATCGGTGCCTGGAATCTTTAGCTCTTCACCTTTTTCATCAACTAGCTTAACTGTAGGACGTAAGTCTTTCGCCGTAGCGGGTCGTTGTTTTGGATCCAGAATAACGATATTGGTTAAACCGGTAATATCATCAACATGACGTGTTACTGTGACACCATCTACGATATCTGAAAATTGAACGCGCCCTTTAACCTCAGTAATCACAGGATGTGTATGTGGGTCCCAAGAAGCGATCTGTTGTCCAGAATTCACACTTGCACCATCGGCTATGGTTAAGACAGCGCCATACGGAATCTTGTAACGCTCACGCTCACGACCAACATCATCAAGGATAGCAATCTCACCTGAACGTGAAACAACCACTTTATTACCACTTTCCTGATCCAGCGTTTTAACATTTTGTATACGAACTGTACCGCCATTTTTGACGGCAATATTACTTATCGCCGCTGCTCGAGATGCAGCACCACCAATATGGAAGGTACGCATAGTCAGCTGAGTACCAGGCTCACCAATAGATTGTGCTGCTATCACACCGACAGCCTCACCTATGTTAACTAAGTGTCCTCGACCCAAATCACGGCCATAACACTTACGACAAATACCATAACGTGTCTCACATGTGATACCAGAACGAACAGTAACTTGATCTATGCCATTATCATCAAGAATTTCTACCCATTTCTCATCAAGTAATGTACCTGCTTCAGCAACAACGTCTCCATTATTCTTAATAGCATCAATAGATAATACCCGTCCCAACACACGTTCACTTAATGGCTCAATAACATCACCACCTTCGATAACCGGATTCATAACCAGACCTTCAACGGTGCCGCAATCTTCTTCAGACACAACCAAATCTTGAGAAACATCCACCAGTCGTCGTGTAAGGTATCCAGAGTTTGCTGTTTTAAGTGCAGTATCTGCGAGACCTTTACGCGCACCGTGAGTAGAGATGAAGTACTGAAGTACATCGAGTCCTTCACGGAAGTTTGCTGTAATGGGAGTTTCAATAATCGAGCCATCAGGCTTGGCCATTAAACCACGCATACCGGCTAATTGCCTTATTTGCGCAGCTGAGCCTCGAGCACCTGAATCGGCCATAATAAAAATAGAATTAAACGAAGCTTCTTTAACTTCATTTCCTTCTGCATCAATACGAGTATCAACACCTAATTTATCCATCATCGCTTTGGCAACTTGGTCATTAGTATGAGACCAGATATCAACAACCTTGTTATAACGTTCACCATCAGTAATCAAGCCAGATGAATATTGCTCCTGAAAGTTCTTAACCTGTTCTTCTGCCTTACCAATAATCTCATCCTTGTTTTCTGGTATTACCATATCTTCAACACCAATCGAGACACCAGCGCGAGTTGAATACTTAAACCCGGTGTACATCAATTTGTCAGAGAAGATAACCGTATCTTTTAGTTCGAGTTTTCGATAACAGGTATTTATTAGTTGTGAGATGGTTTTTTTCGTCAACACCTTATCTATCAATGAAAAAGGCATTTCATCAGGTAAAATTTTGGATAACAATGCTCTACCAGCAGTTGTTTCATAACGTTTATTCGTTATTTGTTTTTCACCATCTTCATTGGTGGTAACTTCGCGTATACGCGCACGAATCTTTGCCTGCAAACCAACTACACTGCTTTCATATGCTCGGTATACTTCATCAATATCAGCAAAGGCCATACCTGTCCCTTTTGCTTCAACTGATTCGCGGGTCAGATAATAAAGTCCCAAGACAACATCTTGTGTTGGCACAATAATCGGCTCACCATTTGCAGGTGACAAAATATTATTGGTCGACATCATCAATGTTCGCGCTTCAAGTTGAGCTTCAACAGACAATGGCACATGCACGGCCATTTGATCGCCGTCAAAATCAGCATTGAATGCTGTACAAACTAAGGGGTGTAATTGTATTGCTTTGCCTTCAATCAAGACTGGCTCGAATGCTTGTATTCCTAGTCTATGCAATGTGGGCGCACGGTTAAGCATGATCGGGTGTTCACGAATGACTTCTTCAAGTACATCCCAAACTTCAGAACCTTCACGTTCAACCAATTTTTTTGCTGCTTTGATTGTAGTAGCAAGACCACGTCTTTCAAGTTTACTAAAGATAAATGGTTTGAATAATTCCAAAGCCATTTTTTTAGGAATACCACATTGATGTAAACGTAAAGTCGGACCTACGACAATTACAGAACGTCCAGAATAATCAACACGCTTACCAAGTAAATTTTGACGGAAACGTCCTTGCTTACCTTTAATCATGTCTGCCAATGATTTCAGAGGTAACTTATTGGTGCCGGTGATCGCACGTCCACGTCTACCGTTATCAAGCAGCGCATCTACTGATTCCTGTAGCATGCGTTTTTCATTACGTACAATAATGTCAGGCGCATTCAAATCTAATAATCGTTTCAAACGATTATTTCTATTGATAACGCGACGATACAAATCATTCAAATCAGACGTTGCAAAACGACCGCCATCTAGTGGCACCAACGGACGTAGCTCTGGCGGAAGCACCGGTAGTATTTTCAATACCATCCACTCAGGTTTATTACCTGATTGCATGAAAGCTTCGAGCAATTTTAAGCGCTTGGTTAACTTACGCAGTTTGGTCTCAGAATTTGTATTTGGAACTTCTTCCCGAAGTGCAGCAACTTCAGCCTCAATATCAATTGATAAAAGTAATTCGCGAATTGCTTCGGCGCCCATCTTCGCTTCAAACTCATCACCATATTGTTCAATAGCTTCAAGATAGTTTTCTTCTGTGAGCATTTGTCCGCGTTCAAGCTCAGTCATACCGGGCTCAATCACAGCATATGCTTCGAAATAAAGAATGCGTTCAATCTCACGCAAAGTCATATCGAGCATCAAACCCATGCGTGAAGGCAATGACTTTAAAAACCAGATGTGTGCTACAGGGCTAGCCAGATCAATATGACCCATACGCTCACGTCGCACTTTGGATAGAGTGACTTCAACGCCACACTTCTCGCAAACAACGCCACGATGTTTGAGTCTTTTATACTTTCCACACAAACATTCGTAATCTTTGACTGGGCCAAATATCTTGGCACAAAACAAACCATCACGCTCTGGCTTGAATGTTCGGTAATTTATCGTTTCGGGCTTTTTGACTTCTCCAAAAGACCAGGACCGTATTTTTTCAGGTGAAGCTAAGCCAATTGTAATGGCATCAAATTCCTCAACCTGTCCTTGTTGCTTTAAAAGCTTGAGTAAGTCTTTCAAGGTTTACTACCTCCTAGGAGATCTATTCCGGACAAAGATAGCCCGAATTTCGAATCGTTAATTTTCATGTCTTTCATAGTCTCTATGTATCAAGTTCGATATCGATACCAAGCGATCGAATTTCTTTAACCAATACATTGAAAGATTCTGGCATGCCGGCTTCCATCTGATGATTACCATCAACAATGTTCTTATACATTTTGGTACGGCCATTAACATCGTCTGATTTGACGGTTAACATCTCTTGAAGAGTATAAGCGGCACCATATGCTTCTAATGCCCAGACTTCCATTTCTCCAAAACGTTGACCACCAAATTGAGCCTTACCGCCTAATGGTTGTTGAGTAACCAGGCTATACGGTCCTGTTGAACGTGCATGCATCTTGTCATCAACCAGATGATTAAGCTTTAGCATGTACATGTAACCCACGGTTACTTTACGTTCAAATGTTTCACCAGTCCGGCCATCAAAAAGAGTTGTCTGCCCACTCTCCGGAAGATCAGCAAGTTTCAACATTGCCTTGATTTCAGCCTCGCTAGCTCCATCAAAAACTGGTGTCGCCATCGGCACACCACCTTTTAAGTTACCTGCCAACTCATTGATTTCTTCATCTGAAAATGACTTTAGATCTTCTTGCTTACCACTTGTGTTATAAACTTGATCAAGAAACTTACGTACTTCAGATGTTTGAACGTGTTGCTCTAACATCTTGCCAATCTTGATACCTAAACCTTTTGCGGCCCAACCCAAATGTGTTTCCAGGACCTGGCCAACATTCATTCGAGAAGGTACGCCAAGTGGATTTAAGACAACATCAACCGGTGTTCCGTCTTCCATATGAGGCATATCCTCGATAGGTACGATAGTTGAAATAACACCCTTATTACCATGTCGGCCAGCCATCTTGTCACCAGGCTGAATACGGCGTTTAACAGCAAGATAGACTTTTACCATTTTCAAGACACCTGGCGCCAAGTCATCACCTGAGGTCAATTTAGCCCGCTTCTCTTCAAAACGACCATCAAACTCTTCTTTCAGTGAACCGATTTGTTCCGCTGCTAATTCTAGTTGATGATTTGCCTCATCATTCTTTAAACGAATTTTAAACCACTTATCACGTGAAGTCTCATCAAGGTATTCCTTGGTAATCTTGTCATCCGCTTTCAAACCTGATGGACCACCTGCAGCAATCTTTCCTGTTAACAATTTACCAACACGTTGATAAACACCGTCTTCCATAATTCGGAGCTGATCATTTAAATCCTTTCTGACGCTGTTCAGTTCAGACTCTTCAATTTCAAGTGCACGTGCATCCTTCTCAACACCATCACGCGTAAAGACCTGAACATCGATTACAGTACCATTCATTCCCGTTGGCACTCTTAGCGACGTATCTTTAACATCAGATGCTTTTTCACCAAAGATTGCCCTGAGAAGTTTCTCTTCTGGGGTAAGCTGTGTTTCACCCTTAGGCGTTACTTTACCAACCAGAATATCGCCCACATTGACTTCAGCACCAATATAAACAATTCCAGACTCGTCCAGTTTATTTAGAGCACTTTCACTAACATTAGGGATATCAGAAGACACTTCTTCTGAACCTAATTTTGTATCTCTAGCAACACAGGTTAACTCTTGAATATGTATTGATGTAAAACGATCCTCTTTTACTAATCTTTCAGAGAGTAAAATAGAATCCTCGAAGTTATACCCATTCCAAGGCATGAACGCGACCATCATGTTTTGACCCAAGGCCAATTCACCCATATCCGTTGAAGGACCGTCGGCTAAAACATCGCCTTTGGCAACTTGGTCACCTGGCTTCACTAATGGTTTTTGATTAATACAGGTATTTTGATTTGAGCGTGTGTATTTGATTAGGTTATAAATGTCGACACCTGGTTCACCCGCAACAACTTCGTCATCATTAACTCGAACAACAATTCGACTAGCATCGACAGAGTCCACAATGCCACCACGTTCAGAAATAACCGTTACGCCTGAGTCAATCGCGACTCTTCTTTCCATACCAGTACCAACCAATGGCTTGTCAGCTCTTAAAGTCGGAACTGCCTGACGTTGCATGTTTGAACCCATCAACGCTCGGTTCGCATCATCATGCTCAAGGAAAGGAATCATTGATGCTGCAACCGAAACAATTTGTCGCGGAGAAACATCCATATAATTAACCTTATCTGGTGTAGACATAGCAAACTCATTACGGTGTCTACAAGACACAAGTTCATCCGTTAACTTCTCTTTCGCATCGATTGTGGCGCTAGCCTGTGCAATGACAAAGTCACCTTCTTCGATCGCTGAAAGATATTCTATTTCATCAGTTACTTTTGAATCGACAACCTTACGGTAAGGCGTTTCAAGAAACCCATAGCTATTAGTCCTTGCATAAACAGCCAATGAATTAATTAATCCAATGTTAGGTCCTTCTGGCGTTTCAATTGGGCAAACACGACCATAATGCGTTGGATGTACATCGCGAACTTCAAAACCAGCACGTTCCCGTGTCAAACCACCAGGTCCAAGAGCCGAAATTCGTCGCTTGTGCGTAATCTCTGATAGAGGATTGTTTTGATCCATAAACTGAGATAGCTGGCTCGAACCAAAAAATTCTTTAATGACAGCTGAAACTGGCTTAGCGTTGATTATTTCTTGTGGCATCAAGCCTTCGGATTCAGCCAAACTCAAACGTTCTTTAACTGCACGCTCAACCCTGACAAGTCCAACACGGAATTGATTTTCCGCCATTTCGCCTACACTACGTATACGTCTATTACCAAGATGATCGATATCATCGATAATGCCCTTACCATTACGAATGTCCAACAAGACCTTCACCACAGCAACGATGTCGTCATTTGAAAGGACACCTTCACCTTCTACTTCTTTACGGCCAACTCGACGATTAAACTTCATCCGACCAACGGCAGAAAGGTCATAGCGATCTGGACTAAAAAACAAGTTCTTGAATAAGTTTTCAGCAGCATCTTTTGTCGGTGGTTCACCAGGGCGCATCATTCGATAAATTTCTACCTGAGCTTCCAATTGATTGGTGCTCGGATCATCGCGTAATGTGTCTGCAATAAAAGGTCCCGCATCTAGGTCATTTGTATAGATAGTCTCTATCTCAAGACCAGCAGGAAGCTCAAGAATCTCGGCAAGTAATTCTTCAGTGATTTCAGTATTCGCCGTAGCGATGGGCATTATTTCACCCGTTTTTTCGTCTACCGCTTGACCCGAGATTTCTTTAGAAATGACTTTACCAATCAGGAATTCAGCCGGCACAGTTAATGTGGTCAAACCTGCTTTTTCAATTTCTCGAATATGGCGCGCGGTAATACGTCGTTCTTGTTCGACAATAACCTTGCCTTTTTTGTCTGCGATATCAAATGATGCAGTTTCACCACGCAAGCGATCTGGAACTAGATCCAGCGTAATTCCCTTTTTAGTAAACTTGAATTTATCTGTATCAAAGAAAATATCAAGTATTTCTTCGGTCGTGTAACCCAATGCACGCAACAAGATCGTGGCATGGATCTTACGTCTACGATCGATTCGACAATAAACAAGATCTTTTGCATCGAACTCAAAATCCAACCATGATCCACGGTAAGGTATGACGCGTGCTGAATAAAGTAATTTACCTGATGAATGCGTTTTACCTTTGTCATGTTCAAAAAATACGCCAGGCGAACGATGCATCTGCGAGACTATAACGCGTTCTGTACCATTAATAACGAAGGTACCGGTACGAGTCATTAATGGCATCTCACCCATGTACACTTCTTGTTCTTTAATATCTTTTACGACCTTATTATTAAGCCCGGCTTCTTTATCGTAAATAATAAGACGAACCTTAACGCGCAATGATGAAGCGTAGGTTAAGCCTCTTAACTGACATTCTTTAACATCAAAAACAGGAGTTCCTAGCTTGTAACTAACATATTCTAAAGCCGCATTACCAGAAAAACTGGTGATAGGAAAAACAGATTTAAACGCAGCTTGCAAGCCAACATCTGTTCGATCCTCAGGCTTAGCATCAACTTGTATAAATTGATTGAATGACTCGATCTGAGTCGCAACTAAATAGGGAACCTCTAAGATACTAGGACGTTTTCCGAAATCCTTACGAATACGTCTTTTTTCAGTATAGGAATAGGCCATTACAATTCCTCATCGTGTTTGTGCGAAAGAGTTCTATAGCAGAGACGATCTCTGCCTGATAATCCTTACACATAAATAATTTAAACCGGGTGATATCAATAAGCGCAACAAACCAACAGGCAACTATTGCTGCCTGTTGGTTTCGCTTTAAGTTTTTTAAGCGCTGCAATTGAAATTATTTAACTTCAACAGCTGCACCAGCTTCTTCAAGCTGCTTTTTAACTTCCTCTGACTCGTCTTTGCTAACACCTTCTTTAACTGGTGCAGGTGCACTCTCAACAAGATCTTTTGCTTCTTTCAGGCCAAGACCTGTAATTGCGCGAACTGCTTTAATAACAGCGACCTTATTTTCTCCAAAGCTCGTCATAACCACATCGAACTCAGTCTTCTCTTCAGCTGCACCAGCATCACCGCCAGCAGCAGCAGCAGCTACAGCAACAGGCGCTGCCGCAGACACACCCCATTCGTCTTCAAGCTCTTTGATTAAATCAACGAGTTCTAGCACAGGCATTTGACCTAATGCTTCTTTTATTTCTTCACGTGAAACTGCCATTTTAAAATCCTCCAAAAATAAAACTAAACTGATATAAAGATTATTGTCGTATTACGCTGCTTGTTGCTTATCACGTTGCGCAGCAAGAACTCTGGCTAATTTAGCCGGTGGTTCCGCTAGCGTACGCACAAACTTACCAAGCGGTGCAGACAGTAACCCAAGTAACATAGCGCGTGCTTCATCAAGCGATGGCATACTAGCGAGCCTGCCGAGTTCAGATGTCTCTAAAAGATTCCCATCCAACGCAACAAGTTTTACTACTAGTTTGTCATTTTCCTTTGCAAAATCGCGAACGACTCGTGCCGCACTTCCGGGTTCATCACCTGAAAATGCCAACACTAAGGGCCCGACCATGCCTTCACGCATACATTCAAATTGTGTATTTTCGAATGCACGACGCGCCAGCGTGTTGCGTACCACTCTAAGGTACACACCCGCTTCACGCGCAGCGTTACGCAGTTCAGTCATTTGAGCCACCGATAAACCGTGATACTCGGCCGCGATTGCAGAAGGAGCCTCCGCCGCAACACCAGCAATCTCTTCAACGATTGCTTTTTTTGCATTTAGATTAAGACTCACTCTTCGCCTCCTGTTAAGTTAAATATGGTTTTAATACCATACCTTTACTAAAAAGCTTGCCTTCACTTTACGCTCGGGCAAACCGGTTAACGGTGACAAACACAGAGTATTCTGTGAGTGTGATTACACCGTCTGCGTAGGTAATTTTAGTACATTAAGACGCCCAAAAAGAGTGTCACCTACGGTCTTTGACGTCCTGACAGTTTTACTGTCAGTTACAAAGTCTTTAAAAACGTTAATAGCAAAATATTTGCTAAGATCGTTCTAATTTAAATAATTATTTACTAATCTGACAAGCTAGCCTGATCAACCAGAACTCCTGGCCCCATTGTTGTTGAGATGCTTAACTTGCCCAGATAAATACCTTTAGCTGAGCTTGGCTTAGCTTTTTTCAAATCGTTTAATAATGAGTGTAGGTTTTCAATCAGTGAGTCAACGTCAAACGAAACCTTACCGATTGTGCAATGAATAATGCCATTCTTATCAGTTCTATAACGAACTTGACCACCCTTCGCATTTTCAACGGCTTGTTTTACGTCATTGGTAACCGTTCCCACTTTAGGGTTTGGCATCAATCCACGAGGACCTAAAACTTTACCAAGCTTACCTACTACAGGCATTGCATCAGGTGTCGCAATCACAACGCCATAATCTATATCGCCTTTTGTCATTGCTTCGGCTAAATCTTCAAAGCCAACTGCATCAGCACCAGCGGCCTCAGCTGCTTTTGCATTTTCACCTTGTGCAAAAACGGCAACCTTTACTGTTTTTCCGGTGCCCTTAGGCAATACAGTCGAACCACGAACCTGTTGATCCGATTTACGGGCATCAACACCCAGATTTACTGCAACGTCTACAGATTCATCAAACTTTACCGATGAGATATCTTTTAATAATTCTAAAGCATCTTTTACCGGGTAATATTTACCTAGCTCGATCTTGTCTTGATACGATTTTATTCGTTTAGTTAATTTTGCCATGACTAAACCACTCCCTCTGTCTCTATACCCATACTACGAGCAGTACCCGCAATTGTTCTAACAGCGGCGTCTAGATCGGCAGCAGTCAAATCAGCATCTTTAGTCTTTGCAATCTCTTCCAATTGAGCACGAGTCACCTTACCAACCTTGTTACTATTTGGTGTGCCACTGCCGCTTTTGATACCCGCCGCTTTTTTCAATAAAATTGCGGCTGGTGTGGTTTTACTGACAAAGGTAAAGCTTTTGTCGGCATACACTGTGATAATGACTGGAACGGCTATTCCGGGTTCCAAACTTTGAGTTTGTGCATTGAATGCCTTGCAGAACTCCATGATATTGACACCATGCTGCCCTAACGCAGGACCAACAGGCGGACTAGGATTTGCCTGACCTGCAGGCACCTGTAACTTTATATAACCATCAATTTTCTTGGCCACAGCCTTTCTCCTTGGGTGCAAACGCCTTGCGGCTCCCCGTTAACGAATCAAAACGATAAAAAACTATTCTTTTTCTACTTGGTCGAACTCAAGCTCAACCGGGGTAGATCGCCCAAATATTAAAACAGATACTCGCAACCGACTTTTTTCGTAATTCACTTCTTCAACAACACCATTGAAATCAGTAAATGGGCCATCTTTAACTCGCACAACTTCGCCAGGCTCAAACAATATTTTTGGCCTTGGTTTATCAACGCCTTCTTCAACACGTTGTAATATTGCGTTCGCTTCCTTTTCACTAATTGGTGCAGGTCTATCACTGGTACCACCAATAAAACCCAACACCTTTGGTGCTTCTTTCACCAAGTGCCAGGTATCATCATTCATTTCCATTTTGACCAAAACATATCCAGGGAAAAACTTGCGATCACTTTTACGTTTTTTTCCATTGCGCATCTCAACTACTTCTTCTGTTGGCACAAGTATTTCGCCAAACATTTCGTCAAGCCCACTACGCTCAATTCGTTCCTGTAATGAGCGCATTACCTGGTTTTCAAAACCTGAATACGCATGCACTACATACCAATTCTGCGCCATTCTAACCCCCATGCCCCATCAACGAACCAATCGACCAGCCTAGAAACATATCCAGTAACCATAAGATTATCGCTACTAAAATAACCATAATTATTACGATCAAGGTCGTTTGCACTGTTTCCTGGCGTGTCGGCCATACAACTTTGCGAACTTCTATCTGTGCATCTTGAAAATAGCCCCAAGTATGCCTGCCTTTTTCTGTCTGTAACGCTATAGCAACACTAACTCCTGCGGCAGCAAGTAATCCAAGCACCCGGTATAGCAATGATTGATCAGCAAAAAAGTAAAAGCCGACCAAAGCCGCTATAGCAATCAACAAGGCCAAGCCAAGCTTGATTGTATCCAGTGTTCCACTGGTAGTTTCAACATTTGAGTTCATAAGTGTCTTACATTTAGTCCTAGGCCATTATTTAACTAATGGCAGGCCAGGAGGGAATCGAACCCCCAACCTGCGGTTTTGGAGACCGCCGCTCTGCCAATTGAGCTACTGGCCTATAATTTAATTCAAATAATTTGCCTGACGTTACTCAATAATTTTAGAAACAACGCCAGCACCTACCGTGCGACCGCCTTCTCGTATTGCAAAACGTAAGCCTTCTTCCATCGCAATCGGGTTAATCAACTTAACCGTTACTTTGACGTTGTCGCCCGGCATGACCATCTCGGTACCGTCATGGCAATTCCATCGCACCCGTCACATCTGTTGTGCGGAAGTAAAACTGCGGACGGTAGTTGTTGAAGAATGGCGTATGTCGGCCACCTTCATCTTTACTCAACACATAAATCTCAGCTTCAAAATGCGTGTGTGGCGTGATTGAACCCGGTTTACATAACACCTGTCCACGCTCCACTTCTTCGCGCTTGGTACCACGCAGTAAGACACCTACGTTGTCACCCGCTTGTCCTTCATCCAACAACTTACGGAACATCTCTACACCCGTACACGTCGTCGTCTGGGTATCTTTAATACCCACAATCTCAATTTCTTCACCCACTTTAACAATCCCGCGTCTCAACTCGACCGGTCACAACCGTGCCGCGACCGAGATAGAGAACACATCTTCTATCGGCATCAAAAAGGGCTGGTCTACAGGACGTTCTGGCAGTCGGAATAGTAGTCGTCCATCGCCGCAACCAGCTTCTCAATTGAGGGAATACCGATATCCGACTGTGTCCCCTTCAATTGCTTTTAAGCGCTGACCAGTGATGATTGGCGTGTCGTCGCCTGGGAAATCGTATGATCCAATAATTCACGCACTTCCATTTCAACCAACTCTAATAATTCTGCATCATCAACCTGATCTGCCTTGTTCAGGTAAACCACGATAAAGGCACACCGACTTGGCGTGACAGTAATATGTGCTCACGGGTTTGTGGCATCGGGCCATCTGCTGCTGACTACAGACCAATATAGCACCGTCCATCTGCGCCGCACCCGTGATCATGTTTTTCACATAATCCGCGTGTCCCGGGCAGTCAACGTGGGCGTAGTGACGCTCGTCACTTTCATATTCCACGTGAGCAGTTGCGATGGTAATTCCACGTTCGCGTTCTTCTGGCGCATTATCAATCTGATCATAGGCCTTTGCTTCACCACCGTGCTTTTCCGTCATCACTTTCGTGATTGCCGCCGTCAAGGTCGTCTTACCATGATCGACATGGCCTATCGTGCCGACGTTTATATGCGGTTTCGTGCGTTCAAATTTTTCCTTGGACACGGCTCATTACCTCTTCAATATATTTAGTTAGTAATAAAAATTAATTAAAACTCAAATAGTGGAGCTCATAACCGGATTTGAACCGGTGACCTCTTCCTTACCAAGGAAGTGCTCTACCGACTGAGCTATATGAGCAAATAAACCAGTTTCAGCTACCTCGCCAATACATCCGACAATCTGAATAATGCTTTATACACCTGTAGATGTTATTTATTGGAGCGGGTGATGGGAATCGAACCCACGTGTTCAGCTTGGAAGGCTGACGTTCTACCATTGAACTACACCCGCCAAATATCACATCACCCATTTGCTATCAATCTTCAATTGACAGATTTACCTCGCATCTTTCACTTTCGTCGAATCTGGCACTTCAAAAATACCATTACTCTAAAAACCTACTACACTTACTGCAATCCACAATAAATTTTATTTTGGTGGAGGGGGTAGGATTCGAACCTACGAAGGCTGAGCCAACAGATTTACAGTCTGCCCTCGTTGACCGCTTGAGTACCCCTCCAAAATTCAGCCGGCTATTCTGGAATAATCATTAACCGCTGTCAACACTCGTATTATCAATAATTTAGCTTACTCGAATAATATTGCCGTTTTGAGCGTCTCTTATCTCTGTTGGGTTCAAATTATTTTTGATATCTGCAGGAATTACATAATCAAGGTCTGCTCCAAAATAAGAGAGCACCTCCTGTGTGGTGACGGCGGGCTTAGAACCTGCGGGGTTTGCACTTGTAGAGACGATGGGACCCAACTCACGACATAATGCATTTACAGTCGGATGAGAACTCACCCTAACAGCCAATGTTTTATGTGTACCCGTCAGCCAAATCGGCGTCTCTTTTTTGGCTGGGATCAGCCAAGTCACCGGTCCCGGCCAACTATCACGTATCTGATCTATCGTAGTTAAGCTATCTAAATGCACATAGTCTTCTAGCTGTTCGATGGATGAAGCAACCAATATCAATCCTTTTTCGATATCCCGGTGCTTTAATTGCAGAATTCGATATACAGAATCTTGAATAAGAGGCAGACAACCTAAGCCAAAAACAGCTTCGGTTGGGTAGGCAATTACGCCACCTTTTTTAAAGGCATTTATTGCATGCTTCAAATGCGATGAATTCATCTGAAGTAGATAAGTCGTCGAAGTGGTGATTTATCAACTAGCTAGCTTTACTAGCCGTCTTTTTTGTGGCTTTCTTTTTGCTAGCTTTATTTTTGCTAGTCTTTTTCTTAACCGCAGCTTTTTTGCTTACTTTCTTTTTTGCAGCGGCCTTCTTCTTACGACCACGACCACGAGAGACCGGAGCTGCGGCTAATAAAGTGATACATTCTTCTAATTCCAATGAGGCAGGTTCTCTGTCTTTAGGCACTTTAGCATTCTTAGTACCGTCAGTAATATAGGGTCCGTAACGTCCATTTAGTATTGATATCCCTTGTTCGACAAATATCTTAATCTGCTTTTCTGCATCCGCCTTTTTCTTTTCTGCTACAAGTTCAAGCGCTCGTTCAAATGTAACTGTATACGGGTCTTCTTCTTTTGGAAGTGAAGCAAATTTACTACCGTATCGAATATAGGGTCCAAAACGGCCAACACTGGCTGCAACTTCCTCACCTTCTTCAGTGTCACCAAGTATTCTTGGTAATTTGAATAACTCCAGCGCTTCTTCGAATGTGATGCTATCTAATTTCTGTCCTGGTCTTAGCCCGGCAAACTTAGGTTTGTCTTCATCATCCTTCGTGCCTATTTGGGCATAAGGACCATATCGGCCAATTCGTACGGAGACTTCTTTCCCTGATTTTGGGTGCGCGCCTAATACCCTTGCTTGCGCGACTTCACTACGACTCACATTTTCATCTATATCTAAAACTTGAGTATGAAAAGGCGTCCAAAAGTCTTGCAGCAATGGGATCCAGTCTTTCTCACCTCTGGAAATCGCATCTAAATCATCTTCAAACTTGGCAGTAAATTCATAATCCACATAGTCCTTGAAATGGTTAGTCAGAAAATCATTCACTATTTTGCCCACATCGGTAGGGTGAAAACGTTTGTTTTCTACCTCTACATATTCTCTGTTTCTAAGCGTGGATATGATATTGGCATAAGTTGATGGTCGACCAATTCCATATTCTTCAAGTGATTTCACCAAACTCGCTTCAGAATAACGTGGTGGTGGTTCAGTAAAATGTTGTTCATCGCGTATCTCTTTTAATTTTATTTTTTCGCCTTCTTCTATCTGGGGTAACATTTTTTCATCTTCATCCCCTTTAGAATCATCCTTGCCTTCAAGATAGACTGCCATAAAACCTGCATCAGCAATGGCAGACCCATTGGCTCGAAATAAATTTCCTTGTCCACATGACATATCAACCGCAACAGTATCTATCGTAGCGTGCGTCATTTGACTCGCCATTGTTCTTTTCCAGATCAATTCATAAAGCTTGAATTGCTCTGCACTCAAACTACTTTTTATATCCTGCGGCACTCTGGTTACTGACGTTGGACGAACGGCTTCATGTGCCTCTTGTGCGTTTTTAGATTTTGTTTTAAACACTCTGGGCTCGTCTGGCAAAGATTGCTTGCCGTATCTAGAAGATATGAAGTCGCGTATTTCGACAATAGCTTCTTGCGCGAGATTAACTGAATCTGTTCGCATATAGGTAATAAGACCAACAGCACCTTCTCCAACATCAATGCCTTCATAAAGTTGTTGTGCTGTTCGCATGGCCCGTTGAGCTGTAAACCCTAACTTGCGTACTGCTTCTTGTTGCAATGTTGAAGTTATAAATGGCGCTGCGGGTTGGCGTTTACGTTGTTTCTTTGTAACAGTTTCAACCAACAACTCACCACCAGCTGCTTTATCCAAAGTAGCTTTAACTTTTGCAGCATGATCAGTTTTCTCTATAGTGAATTGTTTTATTTTTTCATTTTCAAACTGCGTAAGTTTGCCAAGAAAATTACTTTTTTTATGTTCCAGATCAGCTTCAATGGTCCAATATTCTCTTGGTTCAAATGCTTGTATTTCTTTTTCACGTTCAGCAATCATCCGCAAAGCTGGTGACTGAACACGACCGGCAGATAATCCTCTTTGAATTTTTTTCCAGAGTAATGGCGAAAGATTAAAGCCCACCAGGTAATCAAGTGCGCGTCGAGCTTGTTGTGCATCAATTAAATTTGAGGCTAATTCTCTCGGATGTTTAATTGCATCCTGAATCGCACTCTTGGTGACTTCATGAAATACAACTCTATGAACCTGCTTGTCTTTAAGCTCGCCTTTTTCTTTTAATAGCTCATGAAGATGCCATGAAATGGCTTCTCCTTCTCTATCAGGGTCAGTTGCAAGATATAATGTGTCAGCTTTTTTTAAAGCTTTTGAAATGGCATCAACCGCTTTAGCATTCTTTTCAATGGCTTCATAACGCATTGAAAAATTATTTTCAGGGTCAACCGCGCCTGTTTTAGGCAAAAGATCACGGACGTGACCATACGATGCCAAAACCTTGAAATCCTTACCAAGATAACGTTCAAGTGTTTTACATTTGGCGGGAGACTCAACAATTACAAGAGAACTACTCATATTTGCTAAACAATATCACTTTCTAATTAATGAAAAAAAAGATAAAAACTTTAATGTGATGAAGATATCAAATTCTAATAAATTACACTAATGAACAACAGCACTAACTTCATCCATTATAATATCTTCCATCCAGGCAAACGCAGCTTCTTTACCAGGTCGATTGAATAATACCATTAACACAACCCACTTAAGTTGCTGCAATTCTATATTGTCAGTTTCAAGTGCCATTACTCTATCGATCACAAGCTCACGATCTTCTGAATCTAGCACACCTGATTGTTCAAGGAATAACAAAAATCCTTTACATTCAACATCAAGCTTTTCATTTTCTATCTCATTAAAAACTCTTATTGATCTGGAACAAAGTACACTAGTATCCAATACATCTTTTTGAGTCGCTAGTCCTTCTAGCCAATCAATTGCTTTATCCACCTGAAGATCGGCAAAACCAGCCTGGACTAATTGAGTTTTTAAATCTTGTTGATCAGGGTTTATTTCGAGTTCTTCTTCGACGTAATGATCAAATAAATAAATGAGTACATCTAAAACGGTTTCTTTCATAAATTGTAATCTTCTTTTGACCAATCATTATGTACAACGACAATACTTGCCACCATGTTGGGCTTCAATCATTCCTTCTAGTTCCAGTATTAACAGCATGGAGGAAACTACATCTGCCGTCAATCCTGTTAATTCAACAAGCCTATCTACTGATACTATTTCGTAACCCATACTATCTAATAGTAGTTTGTATTCCGGTTCCAAGTCGCTAAATCCATTCTGACTAACTTCTAGTATGCTGGGCCTATTCAGGACAACATTTGCCAACGGGGCTAGCTCCTCAAGAATATCATCTATCGTCTCAACTAATTTTGCACCTTGTTTGATTAGACTATGTGTCCCACGTGCGAGTGGGTTATGGATGGAACCCGGTATTGCAAAGACATCTCTACCTTGCTCGAGCGCATTATTTGCCGTAATCAATGAACCACTTCTTTTTGCAGCTTCGACCACCAAGACACCCAAGCTCATGCCACTAATGATGCGGTTTCGTCGAGGGAAATTTCCCGGGTTAGGTTTTGTATTTGGAAGATATTCAGAAAGGAGTAAACCATTTTTTATAATTTGCTGGGCAATATATTTATGCCGCGCAGGATAAATACTATTTAAGCCATTGCCTAAAACCGCTATTGTCGAGCCATTTGCATTCAAAGCGCCTAAATGACTATGGTAATCAATGCCCAATGCAAGACCACTGCATATTGTCAGTCCTGACCTTGATAATTCAGAGGCAAAATCTTCGGCCAATCTTTTCCCTCCAGCCGTAGGATTTCTGCTGCCTACAATAGCAAAATGCAGAAAAGCCAATGCGCTTCGCTGCCCTATAGCAAACAAAACCATAGGCGGAGAGTGTATTGTCTTCAGTAGTTTCGGGTAATCGTCATCAAGATACGTTATTAAATGATGATTTGTCTGATTTAACCATTCAAGGGTTATCCCTATTTGTTCCGGATCTGGTTCAAGCAGGGAATTTATTGTGTCATCACTTAAACCAAATTGCCTCAGAGTATTGTGATTACTTGATAATATAGCCTTAGGAGTTTTAAATTCGATTAATAATTTATTACAAATTGCAGGGCCGATACCAGTAGCCTGTGTCAATGACAACCAATCGGTGTAATTCTGAGTAGCGTCCACATCCATATGAAAACTCTAATTGAAGTAACCCCTTCAACATTATGAAGGGGTATATGTTGTATATCCGCTGATTATAGTAATATTTTTGCTATAAAGTTTGCGTGATTTTCGATTCCTAAAGCTTGGATATCTTCCTATAAGCTTCTTACTGCATCTAATACGTGCACTGGCCCTTGTGTCTCCATCACCAATGCATAGCTCACTTTATTAAACGTTTTGAAGACCATGACTACACCAACATATTCTTCAGGTAAAGTCACATCTTCAGACTTATCTTGTATGTTTGCTATCGTTGGAAATGTCTCATCAAATGCTTCTATGCCTTGACCAACTCCGTAGGCGAGTTTGCTTATTACGGTTCCATTTTCGGTAAGCTCCTTCAACTCTGCAGCCTTTTGCGCGTCACTCTTTTGTATATTCGGTCCAATTTTATCTTGAACAACATAGCCAGCTTGATATACACCAAGGACATTACCCGCTTCAATACCTTGCTCTGTTCCAAGGTTTAAAACAACAACCTGATATTGTCCAATTTGAGCAACACCATCAACAACAGATAAAATACTTCCTGCCACTTCATTGCTTGTAGGTCGTGGAATAAACTCTGTGCTGATCTCTTCATCAGTTTGAGGAAGTAATCGATCTCCTTTCATCACCTCTCGATCAACGACGGTAATTATGGCTGAAGCAGGATCACCATTTTGTTTAATTGTCGCATCGCCAATATAAATGGCTTCATACCCCAACACCTCTCCTTCATCTTTTTCATTCTTTTTGGGGTTAACATAAGGTTCGCCCTTTCGATAGATAGAATATCTGGCAACATCTGATCCTTCCGGAATACCACGCACATAGATGGTATTGCCTGTGGTTGCTATCAAATGCTCATCATAACTAGACACGACATAGGGCCATTGCTCTATCTCATTGTCATCAAGGACAATGGGCCGCTTTAGAAACTGCTGAATTGCATCGATAGGAATAGTTTGAATGGCTTCAGCATTGTCCGTACTACGAATAGTTGGAGACAGCTTAACATTACGCCCGGATACTATGTGACCGGTCCCTCTTTGAAGGTTTAGCACTGGCTGCCCATCTTGGTATGTAAGAGAGACTATATCTCCTGGATATATCAAGTGAGGATCCTCTATCTGGGGATTAACACCCCAAATTTCCTGCCATCGCCAAGGCTGCTGTAAAAACCGCGCAGAGATATCCCATAGCGTATCGCCTTTCACAACGGTGTAGTTTTCTGGATGATCTGGATTAATTGTTAATTCATCCGCTCTCAAGCTAGTGGTTAATAGCAAAATCGCGCATGAAATCAGAATTTTATTCAACATCTCTCTTACCTTACATGGTTTCCTTAATGTAGATTAGCAAAAAGTCTAACAAAATGTTAGTAGAGACGCTATTTTAATGTGGTTTAACTGCAACAAATAATTTTTCCTATATACTATCAGTCAGTTATAACCATTTTGGAGTGAATATTGCCATGGCAATACTCAAAGTTTTGCACTTTCCTGACCCACGCCTACGTAATAAGGCGACTATAGTCAAAGAAATAGGTCCTGACATAAAGGAAATTGCTGAAAATATGCTGGACACGATGTATGCCGAGAATGGTATTGGCCTCGCGGCAACTCAGGTCAATATTCAGCAAAGAATAGTTGTCATTGATATATCGGAAGAAAAAAACGAGCCACTCATATTGATAAATCCTGAAATCACCAAATTAGAAGGCAGTGAATCAATGCGAGAAGGATGCCTTTCGGTGCCTGATTATTACGACATTGTAGAACGTGCTGAGAACATAGAGTTTTGTTATAAAACCCTAGATAATGAGTTAGTTACAGTCAATGCGGATGGTTTGCTAGCCGTTTGTGTCCAGCATGAAATCGATCATCTTGATGGTAAATTATTCATAGATTACCTCTCACTCCTTAAACGTCAACGCTTAAAGAAAAAAATCGATAAACAAGAAAAACAGCAGCAAACCGTACTGTGAATAAGGCCAAATTAAGGCTCGCATTTGCAGGCACGCCAGAAATTGCCCGAACTGTGCTGGAAGAACTGATTCGCGAAGGTCGTCATTCTGTCGAACTAGTTCTAACTCAGCCTGACAGGCCCGCAGGGCGTGGCCGTAAGCTTAAACCGAGTGATGTTAAGCTCTGTGCCCTCGAGAACAACATTCCTGTTATCCAACCTGCGACATCTAAAGAACTTGTTTCAGATACATTAAAAAATTGTGATGTGATGCTAGTAGTAGCATATGGCCTTCTAATTACTCCAGATATATTGGTAACTCCCAAATATGGCTGTATTAATATACACACCTCTTTACTTCCGCGTTGGCGAGGAGCTGCACCTATTCAAAGAGCCATAGAAAAGGGTGATAGCGAGACTGGCATTACAATAATGCAGATGGATAGTGGCTTAGATACTGGTCCAATGTTGGAACAATTTACTTGTTCGATTATGCCTGATGACACTGCGGGGAAATTGCACGATCGTTTGGCTGAACTGAGTGCAGCAAACATAAATGATCTACTGAGTAAAATTGTTAATCATGAAGCTAACCCAATAGAACAAGATAATTCTAAGGCGACTTATGCAAATAAAATAAGTAAACAAGAGGCAAAAATCGACTGGACTCAGTCTGCCATTGAACTGGAAAGAAAAATTCGCGCATTCAATCCATTCCCTGTGACACATACAACAATAAACAACATCAATATACGAATATGGGAAGCAGAAATTAAACAAGGCCCGGATAATTTACTGACTGGCGCCATACTGAACAACAAAACAAGTCTGGATATTATGACGGGTCAAGATGTCCTTGCTATAACAAGATTACAATTACCTGGAAAACGACCAATGTCCGCGAAAGACTTTCTCAATGGTCATCCTGAGTTTATCAATGAAAATACCGTTGCCTGTTAATTATAACCATCATGTCATCACGTTTAATAGCCACCCAAATTGTTGAGCAGGTAATTGAAAGTAAACTCCCCCTCACTTATGCATTGCGTCATAACGAATCATTCAAGCAAGCAGGAAATGATAAAGCATTAATTCAGGAAATTTGCTACGGAACATTCAGGTGGTATGCCCAACTTGAATATATCCTTGATCAATTGTTAGATAAACGTATAAAGAAAAAAGACAGTCGCCTTAAATATTTAATGATTGTCGGATTGTATCAATTACGCTTTATGCGAATTCCTCCTCATGCTGTTGTCTCTGAGACCGTCAATACTTGCAAAAAAATAAAAATGGAATGGGCTAAAAACTTAGTCAATGCAATCTTACGTCGGTATATTCGAGAAACGGAACTATTTAATCCTGCTGTTGATAACGACGATGGCCTAAGAACATCGCATTCCAAATGGATTATCGAACAACTTAGGCGCGACTGGCCCAAAGAATGGAAAAGCATCCTTGAAGCAAACAACCAGCATCCTCCGATGTATCTTCGGGTAAACGAACTACGTCAAAGTCGAGAACAGTACCTAATAAAAATGAAACAGGCTGGTATTGCAGGACAAATCACGCCTTATTCTAAACAAGGAATACTGCTGGAAAAACCAACTGACGTTGAACAATTGCCGGGGTTTAATAAAGGGGAAGTTTCAGTACAGGAACTGGCTGCACAATTATCAGTAGAACTTCTTGATTTAAAACCTGAACAAACTGTCCTCGATGCCTGTGCTGCACCAGGAGGCAAGAGTTCACACATACTTGAGTCACAAGCAAAGATTAAATCTTTGACCGTCATAGAAAAAGATCCAAACCGTGCGAAAAGATTGTCCGAAACGCTAATAAGGTTAGGCCTCCATGCTATAACTAAAGTGTCTGACATTAATGATATTGATCACTGGTGGAACAAAGAACCTTTTGACCGTATTTTATTAGATGCTCCTTGCTCTGCCACAGGCGTAATTCGCCGGCACCCTGATATTAAAATATTAAGAACACCTGAAGATGTTAAGGCAATTAACTCTTTGCAGATGCAGCTTTTAACAACGCTTTGGCAAACCTTAAAACCGAAAGGCTTATTGGTTTATGTTACTTGCTCTATATTTAAAAAGGAAAACTCGGATCTGATAAAAATATTTATTGATAAAAACACCGACTGTGTTCTCAAACCTATTGAGGCAGAATGGGGTAAAGACACCGGTTATGGCAAGCAAATTTTAACCGGGCAAAACAATATGGATGGATTCTTCTATGCTTGTCTGGAGAAGATTTAGTCTGATGTCTTTTTTGACTACTCACATAGCAAAAACTAGCGTTCTTTTTATACTGCTATGTATAAACTATACCTGCAATGCAAATACAACCAAGATAAATGCTACTCATATTTACCTTGAGAATAGTACTTATTATCTTAATGCCTCATATGAATTTGAATTATCAGAAGAAGCGTATAAAGCATTACGACATGGAATATCATTCGAGATTCATGCCCATTTTCAATTGCGTTTAAAACGCACCTGGCTTTGGGATAAAACGATTAGTGAAAAAAAATTGATATATAAACTAGAACATAAACCATTAACCGAGAATTTTCTAACTATCAATTTATTAACCGGTTTACGTCATTCGCATGATAATCTTGATGCTGCATTAAATTATATAAAAAACATTTCGAAAATGGCGCTATTTGACGAGGACTTATTAATTGGAAATAAAACATACATTGCAAGAATTCGGGCTTATCTTGATATAGAATCATTGCCTCCACCAATGCGACCTCAAGCGTATTTTTCTCCAAACTGGGATCTGTCAAGTGAATGGTATGAATGGGAATTGGGACGATGAACAAAGGTAGTAACCTAATATTATTGATCGGTTCAAGCCTGTTCATTTTTATGCTTGCTTCATTAGTTATGATGAGTCAGGCATTACAAAACTCAGAAATATTTGACCGCTATTATTCAGTCCTCCTTATATTAAATGGCCTAGGTTTAGTTAGTCTGGTCGTATTGATCCTTTTGAATCTAAAGCGGCTAATTCGCCAATTTAAAAACAAGATTGTCGGTTCTAGAATGACCGTCAGAATGGTAATGCTTTTTTCCATATTATCAGTAACGCCTGTTTTAATTGTGTACTACTTTTCATTGGATTTCCTTCATCGCGGTATAGATAGCTGGTTTGATCTGCGTGTAGAACAAGCACTTGATGACTCGCTTGAATTAAGTCGACTCGCGCTCGATGTGCGTATGCGTGAATTATTAAATACGACTGAAAAAATAGCAGAGGAATTAAATGAGTCAAACGATGCAGAGTTACCTTTTGATGTTGACCAGATAAGAGAGCGCAGTAGCGCCTATGAGCTTACCTTATTAACCAGAAAAGGCGTCGTTATAGCGTCAAGCTCCAGTGATACAAAAAGCCTTGTTCCCGACACGCCGGGTAAAACTATTTTATTACAATTATTACAGGGAAATAGTTACATTGGTCTGGATGTAATTAAGAATACAAACTTATTAATTCGAGTAGTTGCAAATCTGCCTACGATTGATATTGATAAGGAAGCGCGTATTGTGCAGGTGCTATTTCCAATTTCTGAACGCATGAATCAATTAGCTGAAAGCGTTCAATCTGCCTTTATTGAATACAAGGAACTCTCATACCTGCGCGAGCAGCTGAAAGTAAGCTTCATAATAATATTAACGCTGGTTTTGTTATTTAGTATGTTCAGTGCTGTATGGGCAGCTTTTTATTCGGCTCGAAAACTATCTGAGCCTGTCAAAAACCTAGCGGAAGGAACCAAGGCAATTGCAGAAGGTGACTATAGCACTCGCCTACCCGTGCCGGGAAATGATGAACTAGGTTTCCTGGTCTCATCTTTTAATGATATGACTGATAAAATATCTCAAGCACGTGACTCTGTAAAACAAAGCCAGCAAGAAACAGAATCTCAACGCAATTTTCTGGAAACCGTTTTATCTCGTTTGTCTTCAGGTGTCATCGTTTTTAACAAAGATGGCAAACTTGAAAAATCAAACATTAGTGCCAATCAAATATTACATGTGGATGTTGAGGCCCTCGAACAAAAAGACATGGCCACAATCATTAAAGAATTCCCATACCTAACTGATTTTTTTGAATGCATTTCATCAAATATTGAAGACCAATTAGACGAATGGCGTGAACAGATCACGTTGGCCAGTAAAACTGGTAACCTTATCTTGATGATTAATGGCGCTACACTTATAGGAACCGATGGCTTAACAAGTGGTTATGTTATTGTTTTTGATGAAATCACCGCTTTGATTCGTGGCCAACGTGATGCAGCATGGAGTGAAATGGCACGTCGACTAGCCCATGAAATTAAAAATCCACTCACACCGATTCAGCTTGCTGCAGAACGATTACGTCATAAGTATTTATCTTCAATGAATGCAGCGGATGCAGACATGTTGGACAGAATGACAAACACGATTATTCAGCAAGTAGATACCATGAAAGAAATGGTGAATAGCTTTTCAGACTATGCAAGGTCTCCTGAATTTAATCCCGAAGAGATCAGGTTAGAGCATCTCATTCTAGAAGGCCGTGACTTGTTCAGTAATATGGATAATGAAAATGAAATTGAAGTAGATATTGACCCCAATTTGCCCTTGATCATAGGAGACGAAAAGAAGTTACGACAAGTCTTCAATAATCTTTTGACAAATGCTATTGATGCAAACGCAATGGGAGAGGAAAATCAACTTACAATCAGTGCTAAAGCCATAAATATTGATAACTATCATATGGTTGAAATTCGCGTTAAAGATAACGGCCCTGGTATTGAGGCACAGGTTGCGAATAAATTATTTGAACCTTATATAACAACCAAACAAAAAGGAACCGGACTAGGTCTGGCTATTGTAAAGAAAATTATTGACGAACATTCTGGCACGGTCTGGCTTGAGAACAATAATGATAATAATGGAGCATGCGCCGTGGTAAGATTACCAGCTCTCAATCAATCGATTCAAACAACTAAATCACAGATAGCTTAATGGGTATTCGACATATTCTTGTTGTAGATGATGAACCTGATATCAGAAGTCTGGTAAAGGAGATTCTTGAAGATGAAGGTTTTAGTGTCGCCGTTGCAGAGAATGCTACAAAAGCTCGTCAATTGGTAGAATCATTTAAACCAGATTTAGTGTTACTTGATATCTGGATGCCAGATATCGATGGTATTACTTTGCTTAAAGAATGGCATGAAAAGAATGTTTTATCTGCCCCTGTAGTCATGATGTCAGGTCATGGGAATGTCGAAACAGCAGTTGAGGCGACGCGGCTGGGAGCTTATGATTTTATCGAAAAACCACTTTCAATTGCCAAACTGTTATTAACGATAAAACATGCGCTTGAAACAACATCATTACAACAAGAAAATTTACAACTGCACCATGTCACTTCATCCAAACTTGATCTGATAGGAAGAAGTAAAAAAATATCAAACTTAAGAACCCAAATATCAAGAATCGCAAACCATGACACACCGGTGCTGATTCATGGAGAGTCGGGGACTGACAAAGAATTGTTCGCGCGCTATTTACATTCGCTTAGTAAATATAGTGACGGCCCATTTATATCAACAAGCATATCCACTTTAGGCAAAGATCATGCAGAAACCGAACTATTTGGATTGAAAACAAATCACCAATTACAAGAAGGTTATTTTGACAGAGCCAAAGGCGGCACACTTTATATTAAAGACATTGGTGAATTAAACACCGACCTTCAATCTCGTTTACATGATGTATTAGAGACTAAAAAATACACTCACATTGGGAGTTCTGATCCGATTGAGCTGGATATGCGGATAATAGTTGCTACACGATTTAATATTAAATCTCTGGTTGAAGAAGGTAGCTTTAGGGATGATTTATATTATCAATTAAATATTCTACCTATCACTATCCCAGCACTACGTGACCACTATGAAGATATACCGGCATTACTTGAACACTTCGTTAATTATTTTATAGAAACAGAGGGACTCCCTTACCGAAAATTTAGTGTTGCAGCACAAAACCGTCTAAGAAGTTATCAATGGCCTGGCAATGTAAGAGAATTAAAAAACATTGTTCAACGCCTTTTAATCCTCGGTACAGATGAAAACATAAATGTCGATGAAATCGAGGCTAGCCTGGGTAATACTGACACAAAACAAAATGGTACCACTACAGAGATTTTCGATTTCGATTTACCATTGCGAGATGCGAGAGAAAATTTTGAAAAAGTTTATCTCGAATATCAATTAAAAAAGGCGAAAGGTAGTGTCAGTAAAGTTGCTAACGCGGTTGGTATAGAACGTACACATCTATATCGTAAACTGAAAATGCTGGGAATTGAACTAAAATGAAAATCATCATATTGGGAGCAGGTCAAGTTGGTGCATCAGTAGCAGCCAATTTAGTTAATGAAGATAACGATATTACCTTGGTCGACAATAACCCTGCCGCATTACAACTGATCAGTGAACGCTACGACTTGAGAACGATTACTGGTATTGCCTCACATCCTTCAGTATTAGCAAAGGCAGGTGCCAAAGATGCCGACATGATCCTCGCTGTTACCAATAGCGATGAGGTCAACATGATAGCCTGCCAAGTTGCCTACACCCTGTTTCATACCCCTACAAAAATTGCACGGATCCGTGAAGAGGAATATTTATCGAGCACCGCGCTTTTTGCTCAAGAGGCATTACCAATTGACGTTTTAATTAGTCCAGAACAACTAGTCACCGATTACATAAAAAAACTGATCGAGCATCCCGGTGCACTACAAGTACTTGATTTTGCTAATGGAAAAGCACAGATGGTTGCCTTAAAAGCAACCTATAGTGGTATGTTAGTGGGTCATTCATTACTAGAACTTAGAAAACAACTTCCAAATATTGAATATAAGATAGCAATTATCTTCAGGGACAATCAAGCAATCATTCCCAATGCTGAGACCACCATTGAAGCAGATGATGAAATATTTTTCATTGGCTCACAAAAATCAATTCGTAAAATATTGCACATCATTCGTTTCAAGGAAAAACCGCTTAAAAGTATTATGATCGCGGGTGGTGGCAATATAGGTTTACGACTAGCTGAATTATTAGAAGATAATTACAAGGTTAAATTACTCGAGTTTGATCCTGAAAAAGCACACTTCGCATCAGAAGCATTAAAAAACACAATTGTTTTGTGTGGTGATTCGGCCGACGAAGAACTGCTGCAAGAAGAAGATATTGATAGAACCGACGTATTCTGTGCGTTAACAAATGCTGATGAAGCTAATATCATTTCATCAATGCTTGCAAAGCGGTTAGGCGCTAGAAAAGTAATGGCGTTAATCAATCGCGCTGCCTATATTGATCTGGTACAAAGTAATACTATTGATATAGCAATCTCTCCACAGCAAGCCACAATTGGTAGTTTGCTTGCACATATACGCAAGGGTGATGTGGTCGTTGTACATGCCTTAAGAAGAGGTGCTGCTGAAGCGATTGAGGCCATTGCACATGGCAATACATCCTCATCAAAAGTAGTCGGTAAAACAATCGGTGATATCAATTTACCACACGGTACAACAATAGCCGCCATCGTACGTGGCGAAAATGTTTTGATGGGAAAAAAGAGAACTATCATAGAAGCCGAAGACCATGTCATCCTGATTGTCTCCGATAAAAAGCATGTTGCAGAAGTCGAATCCCTGTTTCAGGTTGGCATTACCTTTTTATAAATGAAAGATTTCGACTAGGGATTATTAACGATGCAACTTGCCGTAATCCAACGAATTTTAGGCATATTGTTAGCTTTATTCAGCCTAACAATGTTTCCACCATTACTTATTTCTGTTATCACAAATGATGGTACTACAGTTCCGTTTGTCTCAGCTTTTGCATTAATTCTATCAATCGGACTAGTTTTATGGTTCCCCGTTCGGCATGTAAAAAATGAATTGCGACTAAGAGACGGCTTTGTTGTTGTTGTTCTCTTTTGGGTTGGTCTTGGCTTAACAGGCAGTGTTCCTCTCATGTTATCCAATACACCAGAATTGTCGATTACAGACGCCGTATTTGAATCAATATCGGGCCTCACTACAACCGGCGCAACGATTATCGTCGGCATTGATTTTTTGCCTAAATCAATTCTCTTCTACCGACAGGAACTTCAATGGCTAGGGGGCATGGGTATCATTGTCTTAGCAGTTGCGATTCTACCAATGTTAGGAATTGGAGGTATGCAGCTTTATCGTGCAGAAACACCCGGCCCTGTTAAGGATAATAAATTAACACCTAGAATTACCGAAACCGCTAAAGCACTCTGGTATATTTATCTAAGCATGACAATTCTTTGCGCTCTTGCATATTGGTTAGCAGGGATGAGTGCATTTGATGCAATCACACATAGTTTTTCAACTGTTTCTATTGGTGGGTTCTCAACTCATGACGCCAGTATGGGATATTTTGAAAGTGGCTTAATAGAAACCGTCGCCATCTTTTTTATGTTTATCGCAGGAATTAACTTCAGCTTACATTTTATATTTTGGCGACAAGCAAGCTTAAAAGCCTATTGGTATGATGCGGAACTACGTGCGTACTTAAGCATCTTGTTGATGATCTGTTTCATCTGCGCAAGTTATCACGTTCTTGTTGGTGACTATGAAAACTTTTGGTTAGCACTGGAAGACAGTATCTTTCAAACTGTTTCTATTGCAACTACCACAGGCTTTACCACAGCAGAATACCAAGGCTGGCCTGGTTTCATGCCACTGTTGTTATTATTCTCCAGTTTCTTTGGTGCTTGCGCTGGTTCTACCGGCGGTGGAATTAAAATAATACGTATTCTTTTGCTCTTCAAACAAGGCATGCGAGAAATAAAACGGCTCATCCACCCAAGTGCTATTTTTATAATCAAGGTAGGAAATAAACCCATCTCTGAGCGTATTATTGAAGCCGTATGGGGATTCTTTGCTACTTATATCGCTGTATTTGCGATACTACTATTAGCTCTAATGGCTACTGATCTTGATCAGGTTACTGCATTTTCAGCGTTAGCGGCCTGCATGAATAACCTTGGTCCTGGATTAGGTAAAGTCAGCCAACACTATGGCAATATCAATGATGCCGCTAAGTGGATACTCTGCTTTGCAATGCTCTTAGGTCGCCTTGAAATCTTTACTTTATTAGTGCTATTTACTCCAACATTCTGGCGACGTTGAACAATAAAATAAAAGAAAAGTGGGATAAAAATTATGATTCCTGCGCAAGCGACTACCCTTCTCCAGCAGAAGTGTTGCATCAAAATCAACATCTTTTACCAACACAAGGCAGCGCACTAGATCTGGCATGCGGGCGTGGGGCAAATGCAATATGCCTTTCTGAAAATGGGTTATCTGTATCGGCATGGGATATTTCAGCATCTGCCTTGGAGCATCTTTCTAATGAAGCATTAAAGAAAGGTTTGGAAATTAAACTTGAGTCCAGAAATATTTCAGAAAATCCACCCAAAAAATACTCTTTTGATGTCATCATTGTAAGCAATTTTCTCGAACGCGAATTAATAGACGATATAAGAAATGCAATAAAACCAAATGGTCTTATCTTTTATCAAACATTTATTGTAGATAAAACCAGCACTGTAGGTCCGACTAACCCTGATTATTTATTAGCAAAAAATGAATTATTGAATTTTTTCAATGACTGGAATGTTCTCTACTACAGAGAAGAAGGAACCGTAGGAAAAATTGAGAAAGGATTTAGAAACCAAGCAATGATAATTGCTCAAAATTTATAAACTTATTTAAATGACACAACTTGATACATTTAAAGCCTTACTCGAAAAAGGCAATGACAACGAATTACTCAGATACAGTCTCGGCAATGAATACTTTAAGCTGGATGATTTTGAGCAATCCATAATCCACTTGAAAAAAGCCATCGAACATAAACCATCCTTTTCAGCCGCATGGAAGTTATATGCAAAAGCTCTGACTGAAAACAAGCAAAACGATGAAGCAATAGCTGCTTATGAAAAAGGAATTAATATTGCTGAAGAAAATGGCGACATACAAGCCGTCAAAGAAATGCGTGTTTTCCTAAAACGTCTTGAGAAAGATTAACCATGTAATTCAAGTGTGCCTACAAGTTCAGATACATTATTTAGATTATGCTTGTTCAAATAATCTATGATACCTTTGTTCAATTTAGGACAAATAAGCGGCTCATAAAATAACGCCGTTCCAATGCCCACCGTTGTAGCACCCGCAATCAAGAATTCAATCGCGTCTTCCACAGTAGTTATGCCGCCTTGGCCAATTATGGGAATGTTATGCTGTTTGGCGACTTGATGAACCTGATGTACCTTCAATAGTGCAATCGGTTTAATCGCCGGCCCCGATAAACCACCCTGATTATTACCGATGACCGGTTCGCGAGAATTAATATCAATCGCCATCCCCATTAGCGTATTGATAACAGCGAATCCGTCTGTTCCAGCTTCAATACAGCGTCTCGCATTCTCCGCAATATCAGTCTGGTTCGGTGACAGTTTTGTTATTAGTGGCTTTTTAGTAGCTCTTCGGCAAGCTTCAACAACCCGCGCAGACATATCAGGATCATTTCCAAAGGCCACGCCACCCTCTTTAACATTCGGACATGAAATATTGATCTCCATCGCATCAATCGGGGAATCATCAAATATACGGGTCACTTCTTCATATTCTTCAACGGTTGAACCGGATAAATTTGCGATAAAGCGTGTTTCAGTAAAATCCAGATTGGGTAGATATTCATCGACTACGATTTTTGAACCCGGGTTTTGTAAACCAATCGCATTGATCATGCCCATATAGGTTTCCGTAACACGGTGCGGCGGGTTACCTAAGCGCGGTTCTAATGTCGTCCCTTTCAAACATATCGCGCCAACATCAGTATTTGAAAAACCATTGATTCGAGTATATTCCTCACCAAAGCCAACGCAACCCGATAATAAAACCAGTGGCGAATTAAGTTTTAATCCACAAAAGTTAATCTCCAGTCGTTTCTTATCTTGCTCATTTAAGGTCGTTATTGTCATACTGGATCTTGTCTTTCAGATATATAAAATCAATTTATGTTTAATATTGTTCTTTTTGAGCCGGAAATCCCACCTAATACTGGCAACATTATTCGGCTTTGTGCAAACACTGGTGCGCACTTACATTTAATCCACCCACTAGGTTTTGACATGGATGAAAAGAGTCTGCGTCGTGCCGGACTGGATTATATCGATTTATCGATCGTACATCACTATGATAATTATCGAGACTATATCGAAAATAATGGCATTAAATCACTTTATGCTATCTCTACTAAAGGAACGCAGCATTATTCTGATTGTAGCTTTGTAAAAGATGATAGTTTTATCTTTGGCCCAGAAACACGGGGCCTACCTAATGAAATATTAGATAATTTTGAATCAGATAAAATTCTACGAATCCCGATGCTTGAAGACAGTCGTAGTTTAAATCTGTCAAATTCAGCGAGCATAATTGTTTATGAAGCTTGGCGACAAAATAATTTTGAACAATAAATCAGGGCGCATCTGTTATTGATACATTAACTTGTCTAGAAACATAAGCCGGCTCACCTGGATTACCTCTAGTCGCTCTGGAGGTCAGCGCATATACATTGTATGTACCAATACCCGACTCAGTAAATGAACTCGGGCTACAAGTCAAAGTAACTGTAAACCCATTGGTATTTCCGCCAGTCAGATTTATTGGCGGTGTAGCGGGACAAGCACCCGGTGCTGCAACTACAGCTTGTTGCACAGCCCATTCTATTCCACTACGTGCGGCAAACCAGGCTTGCATGGTTCCTGCTGATACAGTGGTATTGATAGAGCTGACACTGGTCATGGTTGCCATATAACCACCGATCAATGCGAGCAAGACAATTAAAATCACAGCTACAATAGCACTAAAACCACGTTGCCATTTTTTCATTATCTTCATGGCTGATTATCCACATGGACTTGCTGAAGCAAGGTAACACTGGCTCCTGCCAATGTAGAATCAGATATTGTAATACTTAACGTCACTAATCCGGCTCGTGTTGCTGAACCGGCGTTATAAGAAAAAGTACACGCACTAACCTGGTTTACTAATAAATCACCGGCACCGACTACTGCTCCGCCAAGAGGATAATCATCGAAACGATTTATCTCACCACTACTGCAAATAAAACTGACTGGTGTGTCTACAATAAAAAATCGTTGTCTGGGTGATTTAAAAGGGAACGGTGGTGCATTAGCAAACGTAATTGAATTTGCAGTAGCACCTGTGATGTCGGCAACATTGTCACCAGCATAGGCATTTGCATTAAGTTGTCCCGTATTATAAATCACCAAACAGTCTGACGTACTTGCAAGACATGTCCCTGAGGTATCAATTGACGCAAAGTTATTTAATGAACCCATAACTTCAAAGCAATCTGCAGACAATGCAAAATTTAATCTGTCTTGTGCAGCAGGCCCTCCACAAACTGGCGCAGCCCCCGCCTGGTTTTGACCGATATCGCCCACCATCCAATGTTCGTAAAAACTCAACAGTTGTTCCTCCGGTGACACGAATACTGTTTGGTAAGGCAAGACGAATCTCTCGTGTCATGCGCTGTAAGGCTGTATCTGCTATATCAATCAAGCGTGTTCGTTTTTCAACATCGACATATGCCTGTATAGGTCCACGTAGAATTGTGAATATAACGCCGGATAAAATACCAATTAACAAGATCACGATAATCAACTCGATCAAAGTGAAACCATTCTTCTTTGTATTTACTGCAGTAGGCATCAGAAATTCGTCTTATATGAACTTAAACTCATCGTCGCACCTGTACTATGAGTCACATCCACATCTATACGGACAACTTGTCCTGCATTTCCATTTAATCCGTTTAAGCTAGCAGCATCAATAACGGTAACTGTACGTCGTCAAAACCTTTTGGACAGGTAGCGGTTTGATTTAAGAGACACATTAGTTCATCAATAGGTTATGTGCTTCACTTGTTGTTTATCGTAATGCATTTGTCGTCTCATCGCTAACGTGTTTTGTTTGATTAGCTCTCGTTGACTTAGTATTTCTTCGCCACGCCCATAAAAGACATCAGCCGGTGTCAGGTTATCAAGTGATTCATGATAACGCTCATGGTTGTAATAACTCACAAAACGCTGCAACTGTTCCTCCAGTTCCCCGGGGAAATAATAGTGGTGAAGTAATATCTGATTCTTCATTGAACGATGCCAGCGCTCTATCTTGCCTTGTGTTTGTGGATGATAAGGTCGACCTCGAGTGTGCGTCATACCGTTTTCTTCAAGGTAATCGGCTAATTCACCGGAGATATAACACGGGCCATTGTCACTGAGTAAACGCGGTTTATGATTTACCTTTACTGTATCAAGTCCCGTAAAGCGTAAGGCGTCATCCAGCGTATCAGAGACATCACGGCTACTCATGCCCGTACATAAACGCCAGGCAATAATGTAACGTGAGTAATCATCTAATACCGTGGATAAGTAATACCAACCCCAACCGATAATCTTGAAATAGGTAAAATCCGTTTGCCACATCTCATTCACCGCGCGTAGTGGGCTGTTGAAACTTATCACTGGCCTCCATCAGGATATAGGCCGGACTGGTAATTAAGTCTTGTTCTTTCAGCAGCCTGTGCACCGTGGATTCTGAGACGAAGTAAGCCTTGTTGTCAGTGTAATTTACGGCTAACTCTCGTGGAGACAAATCAGGCTTCTCTAAGGCTAACTCAATAACGGCTTCACAGTGGTCTTCGGTGATTTTATTCCATACCGCATGGGGAATCGGCTTCTTGTCTTCCAAGCCATCAACGCCATTCTCTTCATAACGTTTGAGCCAGTTGTAAAAAGTGGACTTATGAATGTCCAGCCGAGTCAGCGTTTGTCGAACCGACAGATCTGAGTTCTGTACCAGTTGAATAATCTCGACTTTATCCGATGCTAAGTACCTCATATATCGTCCTCCCCATCCCCGAGCACGCTTTTTTTAAGCAGCCGATTCTCCATGACTACTTCGCCTAAGGTTTCTTTCAGCGCAGATGTTTCAGCACGCAGTTCTTTGACTTCATCTGAGGTCGCTTCACGTACGATATCGCCTGATAAACGTTTCTTACCTGCCTCCAGAAAGTCTTTCGACCAACGGTAGTAAACATTTGGGTTTAGTCCTTCCTTGCGACATAGCTCAGCGATGCTTTCTTCGCCACGTAAGCCTTCAAGTACGATACGAATTTTTTCTTCTGCTGAATATTTTTTACGGGTGCGTCGACGAATATCGCGCACAGTATGTTCTACACTTCTTTTACTTGTCATCATCGTTTCCTCTTGGGTTAACGATGAACTAAAACTATCTCTTAGACAATCAGGCTAGTTGGTCCACATGGTGCTGACGGGGTACAGGGAAATCTGAAAACTCGTTGTCGTCACGTTTTGTATACGGATACTGGCAGGATCTGCCCCACCCTCATTCGAGGGCAGGATAAAAACCAATGGCGCTGTTGTATAAGTCTGCTTAAATGTAATTGACGTAAAGGCTGATGTTACGCTCGTATCATTCAAGGTGATCTCGGCAACCTCCATTTCAGGAATATTTGCAAAGCAGTCATGCGTTTCATTCATGATGGTAGTGATAGCAGAAGAATCTAGGGTGCTGTTATAGACTCGTACTTCATCAATACTGCCATTCGCTGAATTGGCTGTGGTATCACCGGGGATAATATAATTACCATCATTATCTCCAATGAATAAATTCGTCAGTTCACCAAGAGTGCCATTGGTATTCCCGGCACCCGTAATCACTTGTGTTCCATTGATATAAATTGCCTGGCTATCATTTGGCAAGTCCCAAGTAACTGCTATATGCACCCAGGTATTAGCTGCAAAAGCTTGAACAGGCGAGTTGATACGGAAGTCGCCGTCAGCCGAATCTTCATAGCCAAAACGTAGTTGCCCACTATTCAATAGGGTCAAAAAGAAATATTTCGGTCCACCTGGTGCAGCAGGATCGGGAGCGTCCAGTAGTTGACGATCACCGCCACCATTCCAAACCGTATTGCTGTTATACCAAAGTGTGATCGTACCTGTATTGCCTATATCATCATTAACATCCAAGCCGCTATCGACAGCAACAACGGGAGTTGCCGATGTGTTGAGTGGAAATGTACCGTAACCACATGTCCCCGGATCGCCCGCTTTCGCAGGTGTAGTGCTGGCAGTCTGCGCACCATTAAGAGCAGTACCATCATTACCATTACCCGTATTGTCGACCACTTCACCCGCAGTACCATTCCAACTGGCTTCATCCATACGCCATTCAGCGACTTTATTAGTCGCGGGATTCAAAGCAATCAGCCGTCCAACCCGGCGGTTATTATTAGCAGATAAAGTTGTCGTTACATTACCGGTCGCACCCGCCGCTGCTTGCAACATATCGGCTGCCATGACTTCTATATCATTGGATCCACTCGGCTGTTCATAGCGCTGTGTGTAACCAGTTGGTCCAGTATAGGTTAGGTTGTTATTGATACCATAAAAGGCAATCAACATGGCCCCATCAACCGTAGTTGTGACGCCTAAGGCATCGATAGTAGATCCATTTGTCTGTTGTCCATTTTCAGAACTCATGTGTATCGGGTTTGCAGTGTCGACACCTGAGTAAGTGGAGATCCCTCCAACATTATTGCGGTTATCAGCGAAACTCCATGTCGCATTACCTGCTACCAGATCAGCCGCAGTCACCACTTTGTAATAGGCTCTGTGTTTGTGAGTATTGCCTCCCACACCACCTAAAGGTAAATGTAAATCAGTATCTATCTGTACCCATCCCGTTGGCGCGGCGTAGGTTTCCGGTGGACCACCTCTTCGAGTGACTTGTGCCACCATCACATCATTGACTGCCGTGCCCGCCGGTAAATTTATAGTGAGACTATTTGTATTGGAACTAGTGTTAGAGCTACTGGCAACAAAACTGATAGCTGCCTGTGCAGAACCCGTTGCAGCTATAAACAAAAGAAGAACAATACGTTTAATGACAGATATCAACACATTAATTGCCTTATGACCTTTTCGTTACGTTTAAACATTAATAAACTCAAAAATACTCACGCTGGTAAATCACCGGTGTATCGCCGCGTTGATAACTTTCATTCTCTTTTTGCAGTTCCTGTTTATTCTGTTGTTCAGTATTCATACCTGTTCTGGATTCATTCATCAAGTTTAGCTGTTCTTGTTGTTGTTTTTCATCTTCATTAATAAACCAAACCTCACCCGCCCACCATGCTGCCGTTGCAAAACCGCCTGTTAATACTAAAACGATCCACCACGGTATTTTGTTCAGGTTTTTTTCTTTATTTATTTTTATATTTTTTAAAAGTTGGCTTTCTATTGATGATAGTCGAGATTGTTCAGGGCTGGGCATACCTTCATACACCTGCGTAATCAGCTTCTCTATTTCAGCATCTGTTGGCAATCTATGCGACATTCGTGTCTTCCTGCCATTGCTGCTTCAATTTATTAATTATAGAAGCACATTGCCTACGTACGCTGCCTTCCGGTATTTCTATCATCTTGGCAATCTCTTTATGCGTTAACCCAACCCTATAACGCATGAACAGCAGGTTTTGTTCATCTTGGGGAATTTTTTTTATAAGGCTCTCAATATAGTCTTGTTGATTTTGATAATCCTGTTTGTTATCTGCTTGCTGTTCTATATCAATAGCAACCGGATCTATCGGCGAGGCTTTATCACGACGGTAGCTATCGATGTGTGAATTGATTGCGATTCGATAAAGTAATGCGACGGGCGCACGCATATCTTTGCAAACCACTTGAATGAATTTAAGAAATGTTTCAGATAAAAGATCATAGGCGCCGTCTTCATTGCAACCTCTGTTTTTTAAAAACTGCCACAGTCGTGGCGCTTCGGAACGATAGAATTTAGTGAACGCGCTGTTATCAGCGTCCTTACAATAACTCTCAAGTAATTGTTTGGCTGAATTCTGCATAATTTATAATGCAAAAGAGTACCGCAGTTAGATTGATAAAAGAACTAGTAGAGAAGTTACTTCTGTAAACTACATCTCGGCTTTTGGTTCTCTCGCTAATAAATTCTGTACTGCTTCACGCGGGGAACATTTTGATTGCAGTACATTATTGACCTGCTCAGTAATGGGCATTTCAATCTCATATTTCTTTGCCAGTTCACCCACTTCGACAGCCGTTTTCAAGCCTTCTATAGCCTGACCAATTTTATCGCTGGCTTCCTGAATTGATAAACCTTCGGCTAATAATAATCCCAGACTACGGTTTCGTGACTGATTGTCTGTGCACGTCAGCACCAAATCACCCAAACCGGCCAACCCCATAAACGTTTCCTGCTTGGCGCCCATGGCTAGACCCAAACGCATGATCTCAGCTAAACCACGCGTCACCAATGCCGAGCGTGTGTTAGCACCAAACCCCAAACCATCGGCAATACCTGCTGCAATTGCCATTACATTTTTTACCGCGCCGCCGACCTGTGCTCCGATAACATCATTATGGGTATAGATACGAAAGACATCGCTGTGGAATAGATCTGCAAACAGTTGTGCAACGGCAAGATCTTTAGCCGCAATGGTAACGGCGGTCGGCAAACCGGCACCGACCTCTTTTGCGAAGGACGGACCTGAGAGTATCGCAACAGAACTTTCGGGTAATTCTTCTTCAACAACTTGATGATTGAATTTCTGCGTGCCCGGCTCAAATCCTTTACAGGCGATACACACATGAACATTAGAAAATGACTTCAACAATTGCAAACTACTACGTAAGCCATGACATGGAACCGTATTAACAAACATCTTAGTTCCAGCAGGAACTTGATCAATAGATTCAACAGGGATTAGGTTTTCCGGGAATGGGATACCCGGAATATAACGCGTATTCGTTTTTTCAGTTTTTAAATCCTTTATTAAATCTGAATTGATGTCCCATAGATAGACCGTATTTTGCTTTCGCGCTAATGCCAACGCCAATGCAGTTCCCCAGGAACCAGCTCCGAGAACTAACACTGACTGCGTTGTCATTATGATTTAATGCGTTATGTCTGCATTAGCTTGTGCGGCTGCATCTAGCTGCGCCTTGGCTTCGGCTTGTTCTTGTTCAAACAAGGCATCAAAGTTTACCGGAGCAAGCAACAGCTGCGGGAAACCACCACGTGTAACCACATCCGAAACCGTTTCACGCACAAACGGAAACAGAATATTTGCACAAACAATCGCCAACATACGATCAATAACATCTTCAGGTAGGTTTCTAATCATAAATATACCTGCCTGATTTACCTCAATCAGATATGCAACCTTATCTCCCACCTTAACCGTTAAGGTAACCGTTAACACCACGTCAAAATGATCATCGCCAATCGGCGTTGCCTTGTTGGTCATATTCATTTCGACTTCAGGTCGCCACTCCATCTTGAATATTTCTGGTGTGTTTGGTGTTTCAAATGAAATATCTTTTACATAGACCTTTTGCACTAAAAATTGCGCATCATCTGGTCCGTTGCCTGGTTGTGCTGTATTGCTGTCTTGTTCCGCCATGATTTTTACCTATGATTTTTAATATTTATTGTATTGTTCAAAACTTAATTTATTGAATCTATTTCATGCCTTTAGTCAGAGGTAAGTTGGCACTCTGCCATGAGAGGATGCCGCCTTTAAGACTAAACACTTTTTCATATCCTTCGTTCATCAACTTACGCGCCTCTTTTGTAGAAACAGCGCCGGATGCACAACAAAAGATAATTCCGCTTTCTTTATGTTTCTTCAGTTTATCAAGCTGCCCTGATAATTGATCAGCGCTGATGTTAATAGCATCAATAATGTGCCCTTTCTCAAATTCCTCTTGTGTCCGGAGATCGACCACTTTGGCATCTTCACGATTTATAAGCCGGGTCACTTCGTCAGGCAGTAGCGATTTTACGCCGCTAAGCATATCACCAAACAAATTCCAGATTAATAACATTAATATGGAAACCAATAGTGAAAATAAAAACAGGTGGTTGCCCACAAATTCGGGAAGTCGTTCCATTCAGTGATCTCTTGCTCTGGCAGTATTAAATGAGGGCTGAATAATACGTTATATCGCTCGCTGAAAAAACATATATAGGTAATTCAATCTGTATTATTGATTAATGTGAAGTCTTGCCGGGTTTCATGCTAAAATTCGCGCACTGAAAATAGAGAGTTTTAGGGTTATTACCCAATTACACATACCTGCCACATTTATTATTGAAATTGCAGAATTTGCCGTCACCTCAAAATCCGTTCACTTTTAGTCATCGTCATTAAAACCTCCAATGCAAGTAAGCCATAAACCAACAATTCTGATAATTCTCGATGGCTGGGGTCATACCGATAATACCGTCTACAATGCGATCTATTCCGCTAATAAGCCCACTTGGGAACATATCTGGGAGACTTACCCGCATACGCTGATAAGCGCATCAGGCATAGATGTTGGACTACCTGCTGCACAGATGGGTAATTCAGAAGTAGGCCACATGAATATTGGTTCAGGCCGAATAGTAGACCAGGAATTCACTCGCATTACCCGAGCACTTGAAGATGGTAGTTTTTATAAGAATGAAAACCTTAATGCCGCATTCAATAATGCGGCAGAGAATAACAAAGCGGTTCACTTACTCGGGTTACTCTCCAGTGGCGGCGTGCATAGTCATGAAGATCATGTCTACGCGCTAATGGAATTGGCAGCCAATTGCGGAGTAAAAACAATTTACCTCCATGCTTTTCTGGATGGCCGAGATACACCACCAAAATGTGCAGAAGAATCGATCCATAATGCCCAGCTAAAAATGAAAGAATTAGGTATTGGTCGATTCGCATCAATAATTGGCCGTCACTATGCAATGGATCGTAACAGTCGCTGGGATCGTACCAAACTGGCCTATGACCTCATCAGCCAGGGCAAAGCAGAATATCGCTCGGTCGACCCGTTTATTGCTGTTGATATGGCCTATGCTCGAGGTGAATCGGATGAATTCATCAAGCCAACGGCCATCACAAAACCGGGTGAACCACCGATAACTGTCGATGATGGTGATGTTCTCGTGTTTGCTAATTACCGCGCAGACCGTGCCCGTCAATTAGCGCGCGCATTCACAAAAGCGGAATTCAAGGCATTTGAGCGAGAGCGGGTTCCGAAACTCTCTGCCTTTATCAGCCTGACCTCGTATAAGGCCAGTTATGAATTTCCTGTCGCATTTCCGCCAGTGAGCATGTCCAATGTCTTCGGTGAATACATAGCAAACCTTGGCTTGAAGCAACTTCGAATCGCGGAGACAGAGAAATACGCCCATGTCACTTTCTTCTTCAATGGCGGCGAAGAACGTGTTTTCGAAGGTGAAGATCGCATATTGGTACCTTCACCACACGTCGAGACTTATGACAAACAACCAGAGATGAGTGCTGACGAGATCACTGAACGCCTCATTGAGTCAATAAATAGTCAGCAATACGATGCCATCATCTGTAACTATGCAAATGCCGACATGGTCGGTCATACCGGTGATTTCAAAGCAACCATATCGGCCATAGAAACCATTGATAAATGTCTCGCCAAGGTGATCGAATGTACACAAAAAGTTGGCGGTGAAATCATGATCACTGCCGATCATGGAAATGCAGAGCAATTAAAAGCCTATACTACTGAGAAGGTTAAATCCCAGGCACATACGGCACATACCAATAACTTTGTGCCACTCATTTATATTGGCCGGCAGGCAGAATTTCTTCCTGACACCGGGTCATTGTCTGATATTTCCCCAACAATGCTCAATATCATGGGCATCCCACAACCCAAAGAAATGACAGGCAAGTCACTGTTACGACTACAAGAAGAGGACACTACCGCAGTCATCGGCAAGTGAATCACACATGACTCATTTCGCTAACAAAATAAGACCTTTCATCTATTCAATATTTCTCGTTACCTGTTTCACCTCTAATCTAGCCCTAGCTGCTGATGAAGCCAATTCTGCAACAGCCACAGAATTAGAAAACATTCGAACGCGTATTAAAGATGTAGAGACCCGCATTAAATCTGCTCAAGATGAAACGGATAAATTACAACAAGAATTGCGCGAGAATGAAGTAACGACCGCAGAGACATTAACACGACTGCATAATATTGAAGCAAATGTCTCAAAAAAGAATGCTGAGCTCGAAGACCTATTGTTTGAGCAAGCAGAGCATGAAGCGGCGCTCAATAAAGAAAAAGAGAAGCTAACCCATCAAATTCGATCTGCGTATCAGATTGGTCGTAATGACTATATAAAGTTGATTCTTAATCAGGAAGACCCTGCTTTAGTCGGACGCGCACTAGCTTACTACGACTACCACAACCGGGCACGTTCTGAGCGCATCATTCAGGTTAAACAAATTCTGGTCAATCTCGAGAAGATTCAGGCGACTATTAAAGATGAATCGGCACAGCTTGAAGAATTGAGATCCAAACATGAATCTAAATTAAGTGATTTCTACCAGTTTCGTGCAACTCGACGTGATATCAGCACACGCCTACAAAAATATATAGAAGAGCAAGGCGTTGAACTCCAGACACTACAAGAAAACGAGCGTGAACTCGGAGTACTATTTCAGGGATTAAAAAAGGAAAAAGCGGTAACGATAGAAATGTTTGAGGACATGCCGCCTTTCAATACGCTTAAAGGTAAACTGACCTGGCCGGTAAAAGGGAAATTACTAAAAAGGTATGGCGCCAATAAGAAAGGTGGCGACCTTAAATGGCAAGGCGTTCTTATTGATGCAGAAACAGGCACCAACGTTATGTCTATTAGTACCGGTAAAATAGTCTTTGCAGACTGGTTCCGTAATCTCGGTTTATTAATCATTATCGACCATGGTGATGGCTTTATGAGTTTGTATGGGCACAATCAAAACCTATTGAAAAACACCGGCGATTGGGTGCTAGCCGGTGAAACGATTGCAACCGTCGGAGACAGTGGCGGTCAAAGCGATACCGCTCTTTATTTTGAAATCAGAAAAGGGGCAGAGCCGCTAAATCCGTCACATTGGTGCAAACGATAAAACCTCTGATTAATAGCACTATCAAGCATATTGCTGCGTGTTCACCCCTCAAGGGAGTACCGAGGTCCTCGCTCATCCCGCGCCTATCTATTATGATATGTCTTGGGGGATTCGCTGCGGAACGCCTTGCAATGTTCGGTCTTCGTTCCCGACGCGACTCTACCGCTCACATCCTTATGAGCGTCTTGTTATCTCTATTAATCAGAGGTTTTACGACAATTAATGAGTTGTCATATACAGCAGAGCGCGGTTATGCTTAACCATACGCTGTGTAATGAACTTGTTAAGTATTAATCAATCAAGATAGTTTATGCATGTCAGCCTGAACGGAGTTAAAGAATGTCATTATTGAAAAATTTCACTACCACCCTATCGTTGTCACTGTTATTAACACCAATTGCGATAGCGAACACAGAACAAGACAACGAGGCTGACACCCTGCCATTAGATGAGCTTCGCATTTTTTCTGAAGTTTTTGCTAAAGTTAAAAATGACTATGTAGAAAGTATTGATGATCGAGAATTAATCGAGAATGCAATACGCGGCATGTTGGAAGGGCTGGATCCGCATTCAGCTTACCTGGATAAGGAACATTACGAAGATCTACAAGAAGGGACATCCGGCGAATTCGGCGGACTCGGCATTGAAGTCGGCATGGAAGATGGTTTTGTCAAAGTCATTTCACCGATAGACGATACCCCGGCTCAACGCGCAGGAATTAAAGCGGGTGATTTAATCATCAAATTGGATGAAAAGTCTGTTAAAGGCATGGCTTTAAATGATGCTGTTAAATTAATGCGTGGTAAACCTGGCAGCGATATCATCATAACTGTCGTAAGGGAGGGTGAAGACAAACCAAAAGAGATTACAATAACGCGCGATGTTATCACTGTTAAGAGTGTCCGCAGCAAGATGCTGGAGCCCGGGTTTGGCTATATTCGCATATCGAACTTTCAAACGCATACTGCAGAAGATATGCGCAAGTCACTCGAAAAACTAAAAAAAGAAAATGACAGCGGCTTGAGTGGTTTAATACTCGATCTGAGAAACAATCCTGGTGGCATTCTAAACGCAGCCGTAGGCGTCTCTGATCTGTTTCTTGATAACGGATTGATTGTCTATACCGAAGGTCGAATTAAAGACTCAAAACTCACCTTTACAGCAAAACCTACGGACATGTTAAAAGATGCCCCGATCATAGTTCTGGTCAATGGTGGTTCAGCCTCAGCATCTGAAATTGTTGCTGGCGCGTTGCAAGATCATGATCGCGCAATCATCATGGGCGAACGTACCTTTGGTAAAGGTTCAGTACAAACTATTCTACCAATGAATGATGAGGCCGCATTAAAACTAACCACGGCACGTTATTTCACACCATCGGGGCGCTCTATTCAGGCTTCAGGAATTGAGCCTGATATCATCATAGAAAATATTCGTGTCGACAGGACAGAGGGCCATTCTTCAGCTCAAATCAAGGAATCCGATTTAACGGGCCATCTTGATAATGGTTCTAAAGAAAGTGAAGAAAAAGGTGAGAAAAACAAGACAAAGAAAAAAGAGAAAAATAACGAGCCTTCTCTCGCTGAGACAGACTATCAACTTTATGAAGCATTAAACGTACTTAAAGGCTTGGCGATTCATTTGAAAAAAACAGGATGATGTTATGCGCAGGGACATGCTCCTCTTAAATAAAAAACTGGCTTTACTCTTACTTATAAGTATTAGTTTTATTACGCAATCTGTCTCTGCAGAACGACCCACAATTTCTATCATCATCGATGACATAGGATATCGACATCAAGATGACTTGATGTCATTGACACTTCCCGGACCCGTTGCATATGCAATTCTACCGCATGCACCACACACAGAAAAAATGGCTCAGCTTGCTTCACTAAGAAATAAAGAAATCCTGCTTCATCAACCCATGCAAGCAATGGAAAAAAATGAGTACCTCGGCCCTGGCGCGTTAACGTTGAACATGTCACAAGAGGAATTTCTACAGACCTTAAATATCAATATAAGCGCGGTACAAAACCTGATAGGTATTAACAATCACATGGGCAGCTTGTTAACAAGACACCCCGGTCATATGCAATGGTTAATGGAGACAATGAAAGCAAACGGTCAGTTTTATGTTGATAGCTTAACAAGTGATGACAGCGTTGCCTCTAGATTAGCAAAAGAAAATAATATCCCTTACTTAACACGCGATGTGTTTCTGGATAACAATCTCGACGAAAAATATATCCGTGGTCAATTTATGGAGTTGGTTAAAGTAGCCAAACGTAAAGGCTCTGCCTTAGGCATAGGTCACCCACACCCGGCTACGACTGCTGTTCTATCAAAAGTTCTAAAAGATGTTCAAAAGTACGGCGTCAAGATTATTAGCTTAAAGTCTCTTATTAAGAAGAGAGCAAAGGGAAAATATTATGTACAAGGTCCTGATGCCACTAGCTCAGGACTCTGAAAAACCGAAGCATTCCCATTATAAATATGCGTCAGTAATATTCTAACTTTAGATTCTAATCTAAAAGATATTGACTAAACCAATCTCTAGCCGCTGAACTCGATTCATCAAATGAATCGATATAGGCATCAAAATGTCCGCCGTCTAACACGACAATTTTTTTCGGTTCTCGTGCTGTTTCATAAGCAGCAAAAGCCAAATCAGAAACTGTAAGAACATCATCGCGTGCCACTAACATCAAAAGAGGTGTTGGGCTAATTGAAGGAATATAAATACCCGGCTCATATTCAATGAACATCTCCACGGACCGAAGTGTGACTTCATTTTTCCAGGAAGGGGCACGTTTATCGTGAGTTTCTCTAAACCATTTCCATGAATCTGCAGTCGGTAGTGCCGCAGGCGCCTGAGGCTGTTCATCTGGCGAAGAGACAACAGGGATCATCGCGGGTTCATCTCCCGCATAACGTGCGGCGCGATCAGCATCAAACATACCGCGCAGTCCATCCCACATATCTGCACGAATAAGCCGACGTGCATTTTCTATCCCTGAAATAATAGGTACTTGAGACACAACACATTTAACTCGCTTATCAATTGCGGCGACAACCAGAACATGACCGCCACTATAGCTTGAGCCAAAAACCCCTATGCGACTTTCATCGGTTTCAGGTAGCGAAATCGCATAAGTGATTGCATCTCGATAGTCACGAACCTGTTGCCATGGATCAATCTCTTGCCTTGGCTCACCATTGCTTGCACCAAAATTACGGTTATCAAAAACTAGTACTGCCATTCCAGCAGCAGCAAAGACTTCACCGTACTTATCAAGATACATTTCTTTAACAGCAGAATAACCATGCGCCATTACAATGACCGGTACAGCATTCTTAGCATCATCGGGTAGATACAACCAACCACGTAAAGTGGTGTTATCTCCTGTTTTAAACTCAACATCTTTCCGTTGCATAAACGCCTCTTATTGTTTAACTAGGTTCCCACCTCGGTCTCTGTTCCAGACTAAACTATAGCGCCCACATCCTTGTAGACGTGCGCGGTAATGACGAATATAAAAAGTCTACTTCTGTTGCCACGATAGAAATAACAACATCATTCCGGAAAAACATAGCAACCATGAAACAATTGGTACCGATGCAAATACACCATGCGTTGTATTATCAAGTGCATAAATAATCGAGGAAGACAATAAGAAGCCTGAGCCGACAACGGCCATGACTGTGCTACGATTGTAAACCTTCATCTCCTGTCGCAAATGATGTATCTCTTCCGATTTGTTTTCCATTTCTATCTTGCCATCATGGATTTGATCTAATACATCAAGTGCACGGTTTGGTAGATCTGGTAGACGGTCAATTAGTTTAGGTATATTAAGTTTTACACCTTTCAACAATCCTTTCGCGCCGATGCGTTCATCCATCCAACGCTCCAACTGTGGCCGCGCTGTTTTCCATAGATCGAGTTCCGGGTAGAGCTGTCTACCTATCCCTTCAATGTTAATGATTGTTTTTTGCAACATGATCAACTGCGGCATAATCTCAACATTAAATCGTCGTGCTATTTGAATAAGTCGCTGTAATAACTCACCAAATGAGATTTCATGCATTGGTCTAACGAGTAACGGCTCACAAACTGTGCGTATGGCTGATTCCAGTTCGTCTAAACGAGTCCCTTTTGGCACCCAGCCTGATTCTATATGTAATGCTGCGACACGATGATAATTACGATTCAAAAATGCAATAAAGTTATCTGCCAGGTAGCGTTGATCAAACTCGGTTAATGAACACATGATGCCAAAGTCGATAACCTTGACCATTGCCGGCTTACCGGCTTCTGCAGGCCCCACAAAGATGTTACCCGGGTGCATATCTGCATGGAAAAAATTATCACGAAAGACTTGTGTGAAAAATATTTCAACGCCATATTCAGCGAGCCATTTCAGATCAACTCCCGCTGCTTCTAGTTCATCGGTATCACGAACTGAGACACCAGTTACACGTTCCATTGCCAATACATTGCGCCGTGTTAATTCCCAATTTATCTCTGGAACGTAGTAGCGGTCTTCTTTCTCAAAATTACGACGTAGCTGAGAAGCATTAGCCGCTTCTCGCTGCAAATCAAGTTCGTTCAGCAGTGTCTTTTCGAATTCAGTAACCACACCAGTGAAACGCAAAGATTTCCCTTTGCGATAATATCTTTCTCCTTTTTCTGCCAGAAGGTGCAGTAAATTCAGATCTTTACGAATAAGGGTTTCTATGTCGGGACGAATAACCTTAATAATAAAGTCACGACCATCTTTAAGTTTCGCACGATGAACCTGTGCTACTGAGGCTGAGGCCAACGGTGTCTCATCAAATTCTAGAAATACTTCGTTGAGATCACATTCATAGGCATCTTCAATAATCTTGCGTGCGACTTTCCCGGAAAATGGTGCAACAGCATCTTGCAACTTGGCAAATTCGTTCGCGATATCTTCTGGTATCAGATCGCGACGTGTCGATAATATTTGTCCTAACTTGACATATATAGGACCTAATTCTTCCAACATCAAACGCATACGTTGCGCACGCGGTGCTTTTTTTCTACCAAACCAGTTCCACGGAAAAATATAAAATAAGAAACGTACTGGCCTAAATAAATGCGTGGCAAAGATAAACTCATCCAAACCATATTTTATCAATACTCTTTGAATAGCTAATAGACGAAGAATCTGTTCCATAGACTAACTACCCTGCTCTTTATTGTTTATTTTTACTTCGAGTTTATTAATCCGTTGAGAAAGCCGATCGGCATCTTCACGAAGGACGTCAACTTCTTTACAAAATTCTTCGACTAATAAATCATCAGGCAACATGCTAGTCTCAAAACGAAGATACTCACTCATATCCATCGCTAATGTTTTACCCGTATTAGCAGCAAACCGACGGGTACTACGAACAAATTTTCCAAGCTGATAGGCAGCAGTGTCACCTAGCCATTTTGAGAGAGGTTCTTCAAGATCGATTTCGATATTTTGCATGATCGCTTGAAATCGTTGGGCAAGGCCGATGTCACCCATTACTTGCATATCAGTAGGCAAACTAGCATTACCTCGCTTCGATGAGGCTAACATCATTATAAAATTTGTCGGCGAGCCTTTAATTAACACATCGGCTTTATTGTCATAAGCCGTATTAATTACCAGACCAGTTATCGAAGGAAATAAAAACACAGTCAGGTTTGTATTGCTAAATTCGAACGCAACCACCTTGCCTTCCAGCTTTGCTAATGCATGCAGCGTATCCTCATCGAGACTTAAGGCTTTATTAACCAGATTTTCTATCTGACTTATCCAGACAGGTGCTGTGTTATCAACAACAGCACTCATAATTTATAACCACGGTGTATAGCAACGACGCCACCAGTGAGATTATGGTATTGGACATTCTCAAAACCAGCCTGCTTCATCATCGATGCCAGTGACTCTTGATCAGGGTGCATGCGAATTGACTCGACCAAATACTGGTAACTTGCTTCATCATTAGCAACAATTTTACCAAACTGAGGAATCAGCTTGAATGAGTATTCATCGTAGAGTTTATCCAATACGGGGATCACAACCTTTGAAAATTCAAGAATAACTAATTGGGAACCATATTTAAGCTTGCTGTACATTGAGCGTAATGCTGCATCTTTATCTGTCACATTACGTAACCCAAAGGCAATGGTCATACAATCAAAGCTATTGTCCTCGAAGGGCAAAGCCTCTGCATTGGCTTGAACATAATCAATACCTTTGATGATTCCTTTATCTATGAAACGGTCACGTCCTTGTTGCAACATGTCGCCATTGATATCGCATAATGTCACTCGACCATCATCACCCAGTTGCTTATTGATTAGACTGGCAATATCACCCGTCCCACCAGCAAGATCTAACACATGATAGTTTTTCCTGATAGCGCACAAGTGTACCGCCTTGCGCTTCCATAATCGGTGCACACCAAATGACATAACATCATTCATCAAGTCATATTCTGACGCTACTGAGGTGAAGACATCGGCTACTCGACTCGCCTTCTCCTTTGTAGCGACTTTTTCAAAACCAAAATCTGTTGTTGATTGCTCAGTCATTTAATTGCCGAGTATGTCCAGCCTGTTTTAATGCATCCAGATAATCATCCCAGTAATTGTCCTTTGCTTCACCCAGTTCATAAAGGTATTCCCATGTATAAAGACCCGTATTATGTCCGTCATCAAAGACCAACTTAACGGCATAATTGCCGACCGGTTCTATCTCTTTTATATTTACGTTTTCTTTACCTACTTGTAAAACTTCTTGTCCTGGCCCATGACCTTTTACATCTGCAGAAGGAGAATAAACACGTAAATATTCACAAGGTAATTCAAATTTGGCGCCATTATCATATTCTACCTCAAGCACCCGGGATTTTTGATGCAGGTTTATTGAAGAGGGGCTGTGCTTGGGTTCTGTCATGATTTCTTCTTTCTATTAGTATAGATTTTAAATTTATTATCCAGGTTATAGGATGTAACGACTTAGATCCTCATCCTCTACCAATTCATTCAGATTATCATTCACATACTCTGCACCAATTGATATCGATTCGCCATTTTTTTCTGATGCTTCATACGACAATGTCTCAAGTAAACGCTCCATTACCGTATGCAAACGACGCGCACCAATATTCTCTGTAGAGTCATTTACCTGGAAGGCAATTTCTGCGATACGCTGTATACCATCATCGGTAAACTCTATGGTGAATCCTTCCGTCGCCATTAATAATGTATATTGCTCTGTTAATGATGCATCGGGTTCGGTAAGAATCCGTACAAAGTCATCAGCAACCAAAGCACTCAACTCGACCCGAATGGGCAAGCGTCCTTGTAACTCAGGTATGAGATCAGAGGGCTTAGCCAGATGAAAGGCACCTGAGGCAATAAATAAAATATGGTCTGTCTTGACCATGCCATATTTTGTGGTAACTGTACTGCCCTCTACTAGTGGTAATAAATCACGTTGTACACCTTCACGAGAAACATCAGGTCCACTTGTTTCAGAACGACGTGTCACCTTATCGAGTTCATCCAGGAACACTATGCCGTGTTGTTCAACACTTTCAATTGATCGAGCCTTGATATCATCTTCATTTAATAACTTTGCTGCTTCTTCTTCGGCTAATAACTTGAGCGCATCTTTTACAAGCAGTTTGCGCGATTGTTTCTTACCTGAACCCATGTTCTGAAACATGCCTTGTAATTGACTGGTCATTTCTTCCATGCCCGGCGGAGCCATAATCTCAACACCAACACTGGGTGCCTTTAGCTCAACATCAATTTCCTTATCATCGAACTTCCCTTCGATAATCATTTGTCTGAATTTTTCACGTGTCGAATTTATACTTGATTCATGATCATCTTCACCCATCATTCGAGCAGGCGGCAATAAAATATCAAGCACCCTTTCCATCGCAGCTTTATCAGCCTGATCACGTACTTTTTCCAATTCAATTTCGCGTGTTTGTTTAATCGCAACATCAGCAAGATCTCGGATAATTGATTCTACATCACGACCGACATAACCTACTTCGGTAAACTTTGTCGCTTCTATTTTAATGAAGGGCGCTTGCGCTAGTTTGGCAAGTCGTCGAGCAATCTCGGTCTTACCAACACCAGTAGGACCAATCATTAATATATTCTTGGGTGTAATCTCATTACGTATTGATTCATCAACTTGCGCACGACGCCAGCGATTACGTAATGCAATAGCAACTGCACGTTTCGCTGAGTCTTGGCCAATAATATGTTTATTGAGTTCGGCAACAATCGCCTGTGGAGTTAAGTCTGACATTTTGATTTGTTTATTTAATATTATTTTTGAATGACTATTTATAATTCTTCGATAGTTAAATTGGAGTTTGTATAGATACAAATATTGGCAGCGATACCTAAACCTTTTTCAACAATTTCGCGCGCACTCATCTCGGTATTTTCAAACAAGGCTTGTGCAGCAGATTTGGCATAATTACCGCCTGAACCAATTGCCATAATATGGTCTTCTGGCTCTATTACATCTCCATTACCCGAGATAATCAGCGAAGACGTTTTATCGGCAACACATAGCAGTGCTTCAAGTCGACGTAACATGCGATCTGTACGCCAGTCTTTTGCCAGTTCTACAGCCGATCGCATCAGATTTCCCTGATGTTTCTGTAATTTGGCCTCAAATCGTTCAAACAGGGTAAACGCATCTGCTGTGCCGCCGGCAAATCCAGCAATTATTTTTTCGTTATATAAGCGTCGCACCTTACGTGCATTGCCTTTCATGACAGTATCACCCAATGATACCTGACCATCGCCACCAATAACGACATGCTCGTCACGACGTACTGATAAGATGGTTGTGCCTCGGTATTGTTCCACGTTTTTTCTCCTGATATGGGAAGCGGAATTGTACATGAGCGGCACGCTAATGCCCACGCCCATGGTTATTGCAGGATAACGCTATGAGTCCGGTTTCTTGCGATGTGCCCGGGGATGGCTCTTGTCATAAACCTGAGCCAAATGCTGGAAATCAAGATGAGTATAAACTTGTGTAGTACTTATATCCGCATGACCGAGTAACTCCTGGACAGCGCGTAAATCACCACTGGATTCCAACATATGGCTGGCAAATGAATGACGCAACATATGCGGGTGTACATGGTTTGGTAAGCCTTGTTTGATAGCCCATTGTTTTAAACGCTCTTGTACTGACCTGGGACTAATTCGTTTGCCTCGTTGGCTAATAAACAATGCATTTTCGTTTTCATTAACCAGGGATTGTCTTATTTTGAGCCAGTTTTTGATCGCCTGAATAGCATGCTGGCCTACGGGAACGCTGCGCATTTTTTTACCCTTACCGATCACGGTCAATATGCGATCACTAAAATCAATATCACCCATATTGATACTTATCAATTCAGCAAGACGTAACCCAGATGAATAAATCAACTCCAACATGGCACGGTCACGAATCGACAATCCATCTTGATCATCAATCTCGACGAGTTGAACAGTCTGATCTGCATCTAAAACATGGGGCAGTTTACGTGGTGTCTTTGGTGCGATAATACCTTCGGCAGGGTTATTTTTTACCTTCGCCTCATCTAGTAAGTAACGATAAAAAGATCGAATTGCTGACAGGTTACGCTGCAATGAACGCCCACCAATACCCTCGCGATGCCGAGAAGCAACAAAGCCTCTAACTTGGCGACCATCAAGATCAGACCATTTATTTATTTTCTGCTTATTACAAAACTCATGCAGATATGCAAGATCACGTTGATAGGCACTGCGGGTATGCTCAGAAAGATGATGTAAGGTCTTTATAAAAGACTCAAGCAATAACGTCTCGGACGATTGCATAATAAAACTTAATTAATCATTTTTATTTATGCTAAACACTAAACTTGTTCAACCCAAGGCTTTAGAATAAAACTTAATACCTCACCCAGGTTAGCAAGTAATTCAACACCCATTCCTGCTTGAAAACGCTCGGCATCGAAACTACCTATAGAAAGTATTCCACCCCATCCTTGACCATGTAATGGAACCATCACTGAAGATGCAATCTCATCGCCGTCGTCACCAAACAAAAAAACTTGTTGTTGACGTTTCATGCGTCCGCTTAATGGCAAACGTTTATCAATAATGCTTTTAAACAAGGATTGTTCTGCTGTTTCACAACCTGCAAATTCATCTGTTGCAAAACTATCTACAAAAGAAGGTTTTGCAAATAACCTAACGACGGCACGATCCGCATGAAAATTCTTTTTCAAATTGTCATACAAAGTATTAAAAATATCTTTAGGTTCTTCTGCATCCATTAGTGTTAATGCCAACTGATGCATGCGCCTAGCGAGTTCTTCATTCTGGCGTGCAATTTCAATTAGTTCATGTAAGCGCTTGCGTGTTTGTTGGTTTTGTTCACGTAAAACGGAGACTTGTTTTTCAACCAAGGATATAGCTGCACCATGATCATGCGGAATTTTTAGTTCAGATAGAATGTCGGGGTATTTATTAAAAAAGTCCGGATTGTCTTTAAGAAACTCGGACACCATACTTTCTGTAAGATTGTTTGATTCCAGGTTTTCTGTTTCCTGTCCACTCATAATTCAATTTTCCCCTCAAAAACCGTTGTAGCGGGACCTGTCATATAAACTGGTTCGCCTTGCCCTGCCCAGCGTAATGTCAAATGACCACCGCGTAACTCTGCGTCTATTGTCCCCTCCAAATACCCTTGCTGACAAGCAATAACCATCGCCGCACAGGCGCCACTGCCACAGGCCAGTGTTTCACCCGAGCCACGCTCAAAAACACGCAGTTTGAACGCCTGTCGATTCAATATCTCGATAAAACCAACATTGACACTTTCTGGAAATACGCCACTCAGCTGCACCGCAGGACCAATCACATTCACCGGCGCCGAATCGACTTCATCGACAATAATAACGGCATGAGGATTCCCTAATGAGACAGCGCCAAAAGTCAGTTCATCGCCACCAAAAGTCTGGTGATTGCCATCTAAACTCAGTTCATATTCTTCCAGTTGCTCATCGGCTTTTAACGGGATCTTGGCCGGTTCAAACTCAGGCACACCCATATCCACAGTCACACAATTATCGGCATCAATTTGTAAAATAAGACGACCTTTGCCCGTCTCGGCAATAATCCTGTCTTTTGTTACCAATGCTTTTTCTCTGAGATAGACGGCGGCACAACGAGCACCATTTCCGCATTGCATTACTTCACCACCATCGGCATTGAATATTCGGTAACAAACGTCTGTTTCGTGATTTTTCGGTGGTTCAAGCAACAAGACCTGATCGCAGCCGATACCAAATTGCCGATCGGCGATATGCCTGACTTGTTCTCGCGAGAGTGTCAGCGGCTGTGTATAGGTATCGAAAACGACAAAATCGTTTCCAATACCGTGCATTTTTGTGAATCGATATTCCATTTTCGTAGATTACAGTCTATGGATAATCACGCAAGTACGAAGATCGCTAATCTTTAACTCCCTCCCCCATTGGTAACGCTGATACCGTCCGGGATATGCATAGTGGTTGTTGGAAAAGCACACTCTGCGCCATGCGACTCAATGATATCTATGATTTTCAGCATGACATCTTGTTTGACTTCATGAAACTCGATCCAGTTGACCGTTTTGGTAAAGGTATAAATAAAGAAATTAAGGGAAGATGCGGCAAATTCATTAAAGTTAACGATTAAGGTCTGGTTATTATCAATATCATCATGCTCTTGCAGCATTTTTTTAACAGCAGCAATAATCTCACGCATCTTGTTTGCATCATCATAGCGAATACCGATTGTTTCCTTAATACGCCGATTTGTCATTCGTTGTGGGTTTTCAACAGCAATATTGGTAAATACTGAGTTGGGAATATACAAAGGTCGTTTATCAAACGTGCGTATTGTTGTTAAGCGCCAACCAATCTTTTCAACTGAACCTTCAATTTCCCTGTCTGGTGATCGTATCCAGTCACCTACATCGAATGGTCGGTCCATATATATGGTTAAACCGCCAAAAAAGTTGGCTAATAAATCTCTAGCGGCAAAACCAATTGCGATACCGCCAATACCACCAAATGCTAATACCCCGGAAATGCTATATCCCAATGTTTGCAATATGACCAATGCGCCGGTAATGATGACTGAGACACGTAATAACTTTGCAATAGCATCTGCGGTTGTTTGATCAAAGTCCTCGCCTTTTTGTTGTTTCTTTTCCACAAGGATGGTTTCGGAATTTGAGATAAGACGCACTAGAAACCAGACAATGATAACAATAAACCCAACTTCTCTAATGGGTTCTATCGCACCAAAGATAGCCGCATCCGTCTGTGTTTTTACGATGCCTGCGGCATAGGTTAAGCCAAGTATCCATATCAATAGCGTTATTGGCTTTTGGGCAGCGATAAATAAAGCTTGATCCCAATTGGTCCAGGTCTTTTTTAACCTGCTAATCAGTTTCGCGATAGCGCGTTTTTGTATCCAGTTAATAAATGCTGTCAGGAATACAACAACAAATACCTGAACAATCCAGTTCTCCTGTTTAAGAAAAGATTCCATCATTTGTACTAATTCTGAAAGACTCATTTAACTATCCTGTAAAAAATATTCATTAACTTTGTTTAATAAATTGCGGTGAGGGTATAACCCTGTTGCTCTAATAGAGATAATACACCTTCTTTTCCAGTAAGATGCATCGCGCCAATAGCAATAAAGGACTTCCCTGTTTCCAGCATCGGTTGCATACGCTCAGCCATAGTCCTATTCCTGTCGAGAATTAATTTTGTCATTAGTCTCTCATACACAGGTTCCTGGCTCATCGAATAACGCTGTGTGTAATTATATAAACCGCCCAAGTCACGTTTCAAATAAAATGATTTCATCGCAATGAAATCCTCTTCAATGACATCATAATGACAGACTGTATCCGTCAGCAGTTTAACTTGATCAGGCATTTTTAAATCACTAAATATATCAGCTTGTTCTTTTAAAGACTCCAACCCGGAAACTGTTGCACCATTCTGTTGCGTCAGAGACAACAGCACCAGATCTAAAGGATCGCCGGCATCTGGCGGATAATTCATTAGTAAAAAGGCAGCCCAAGGTTTCATAACGGATACCGCATCAGGACCAAGATGATAGGCAGATAAAATTAATTTAGTTTTTTTATAGATGAAGGTGTCGACCAACTCTGATAGTTGTTGGCCATCATGAAAAAACATCATCTGTGAAAACAATAACATTTGTTCAGCATCCGGCAAGGCTTCCATGACAAACTGCTCTGACTCATTTAATGCCTTATCAACCACATCAGGCAATGTTGTAACATCTTTATCTGAAATATGAATCGTTCCAAACAGATAACTAGGCGCTTTATTATTCTTGCTGATTTTCCAAAGTAAGCCTTGTGCATAGGGTATAACTTCCGTTTCAAGCTGGCTATCAAGAAGCGGTTCACAATGCGGTGAAATTAAATCTTTTGCTTGTGTTGTTATTATGCTGAACAAACACAACAGCAAAATAATTATTCTTTGTTTAATTAAATGAATCATCACCCAAATCTAACTCTGGTTCTTTTTCAAGCTGCGACACAGCTACTGAACGTTGTTGCCATAATTTTGTTTGCTTTAATTCATCCAGACTTTTATCAAAATGACCATGCATTCTGATTAATCGTGATTGCAATTCAATACTAGCCGGTATTTCTGCTTCATCCAGAATGGAAATCGCGCCCGCTTGGTCATTACAAGCCAAGACCATATCACAACCTGCATGTAATGCCGCTTCTGCACGCTGTGGATAATTCCCCATAATCTCCGCCCCTTTCATGCTGAGATCATCGCTAAAGATTGTCCCTTGAAACTCCAACTGTTGCCGTAAGATCTGTTCTAACCATATGGGAGAAAACCCGGCGGGCTTTTCATCTACTTCAGGATAGATAACATGTGCTGGCATCAAGCCAGGTAAGCCCGCACGTATCATTCTTTCAAATGGAATAAGATCTTTCATTTGTATATCTTGAAATTGTCGGCGGTCGTAAGGAATCGCAACATGCGAATCTTCAGGCACAGACCCATGACCTGGAAAATGTTTACCGACTGCCGCCATCCCTGCTTCTTTCATGCCGCGCATATAAGCACGTGCAAGACTTGATACGTGATCGGGATCTGTATGAAAAGCACGATCACCTATCACCTGACTAATCTTTCCACCCACATCCAGTACTGGTGCAAAACTAAGATCAACACCCACCGCTAATAACTCAGCCGCCATTAACCAACCTGCTTGCTCGGCAAGCGACTCAGCTTCTTTAGTAGTATGACAATCAGCCAATAAAGCACATGCCGGTAAACGACTAAAACCTTCTCGAAAACGTTGTACGCGTCCACCTTCATGATCAACAGCAATCAGTAGGTGTGGTTGACGTAGATCATGAATGCTTTTGCATAAAGCTGTAATCTGTTCTGGTGATTCAAAATTTCTTGTGAACAAGATCACACCGCCCACATGCGGGTGCAATAACATGTCATGTTCATCGGCCTCAAGTTGAAGACCGCGAAGATCACACATGACGGGACCCAGTGTCATTTTATTAATATTCATTTCAGACTTTGCTTATTTCTCTTATATCCATCTTATCTCTGAGGTAATCGCCCAGGAGGTTTATACATAATACCAGTGACAGGATAGCAAAACCGGGCGCTAACACCATATGCGGAGCCACCAACATATAACGTGTACCATCTCGAATCATACTGCCCCATGATGCTGATGGGGGTTGTACGCCTAATCCGAGAAAGGATAATCCCGCTTCAGCAATAACTACACCGGCAAAGGCAAATGTCGCTTCTATAATTATAGGAGCCATAATCAATGGCAAGATATGTTTCTGGGCGATAATAAAACCTGGAGTGCCCAAGGCATATGCAGCATTAACATGGTCTCTGTTTTTCATACTCAGTGTTTGCACACGCGCCAGTCGGGCGAACCCGACCCAACTCACTATGGATAAGGCAATAACCGCATTCATTATTCCCGGACCGAGTAGACCCGCCAATGCGATTGCCAATAAGATGCCTGGAAAAGCAATAAACAAATCTATCACCATTACCAAAGCCTTATCCCAGTACCCGCCTAACCAAGCTCCCATCATACCGATAAAGGTACCTATGATTAATGATATCGAGACGACAACAATGGCAACACTTAATGAAGTACGAGCGCCCATAATCAGCCGTGCGCTGATTGAACGACCTAGATCATCATGACCAAACCATTGCGTCCAATTAGGCGTTAATAATATTTTTTCTAATGATATTTGATCCGGGTGCAAGGGCAATATGGGTCCTAGTAAGGCCAACACAGACCAAGTGATCAAAATTATCAAGGGAATAGAGTAAATCTTATTCATGACTCAAGCTTCAACCTTGGATCCAATGAGGTATAGGTCACATCGGTCATCAGATTGACCAACACATAGGTAAAGCTAATCAATAACACACATGCTTGTACAACCGGGTAATCGCGTTTCTGAATAGAATCGATCATCAATTGCCCAATTCCTGGCCAGGAGAATATAGTTTCGGTTATGACTGCACCGGCAAGCAAGGCACCGAGTTGCATGCCCAAGATAGTAATTACCGGTAATGCGGCATTGCGTAATGCATGCAAAACCAATACGCGAAACTCACTCAATCCACGCGCGCGCGCTGCACGGATATAATCTTCTTGTAAAACTTCCAACATTGATGCACGTATCATTCGTGACAAAATGGCTGCCAATGCCGACCCTAGCGTTAAAGCGGGGAGAATTAATGAAGACAATCCTTCTTTGCCGCTGACAGGAACCCAACCCAGCCAAAGGGCAAAAACCAAGATTAACAAAGGCCCCATCACAAAATTAGGTACAGAGACGCCGAACATTGCTGACACCATCGCTAACCGATCCCAAATCGAATCTTTATAAACCGCAGCTAGTATCCCTAGTGGCAATGCCATCACGATGGCAATAAATAAACTGGCAACGCTCAGAATGACAGTAGCAGGCAATCGCTCAAGCAATAATTGGCTCACTGCTTGTTTTGAGTGTAACGATTCCCCTAGATCAAAACGCGCAATGCCCTTCAGGTATTCCCACCATTGCTGGAAAATTGGCAAGTCCAGTCCGAGTGCATGGCGTAACGCTTCTCTGTCCGCCGGACGTGCTGTTTCGCCTAACATCACCTCAATTGGATCACCCGGCACAAGATGGATCAATAAAAAAACGAGTGTCGATATGCCGAACAAAACAAAGACAGCACTTATCAGGCGTTTAATCAGATAGTTCAGAAACACACTATTTTATCATTCCAGGTTCAACAATTGACCCATATCAGGCTACAATGATCATAACAGCTCATGATGACTTGTATGAGATTCGGGTCAATATTATGTATAAATTTGATAATAATAACGAACAAGAAACGGAATCAAGCAAACCAACAACTATGTCTTTAAACGAAACAAGTCAGGATGTCCTCAGCATCGTTGTTCGCATGTGCGGTCTTCTTTTGTTATTTATAGGTTTATGGATAGCAATTCAAATTTTTAGTGAAGCCCTGGCGCTATATAAAGATCCAGCCAACATTGAACGCATGGCAACAGCTATAGAGACAGGTTCAAACATCGATAAGAGCCTTATTCCAATCCGTGACAGTTTACTCGGAGAAGATGAAGCGGGTGCTGATTCTAAAAGTAGACCTGAAATTCAGGCAGATGGTTTTCGTATTTCCTATTTCATCGCCTGGGTTGTAGATTTACTACTTTTGCTTCTATTAGCACGTATTGCAATCATGGCAATTAAAACTGGTGGAGAACTTGCCTTATATGATGCACAGGTAAAACGACTTGCCAGAGAAATTGTTAAAGCGCGTAAAAAAGAATAGCCATAAACAATTTCTTTATCATAATCCATATCACAGACTAGATTACTTCCTTTGTAGATTAACCAGAAAACTTATAAATCAGTTTGCTGCATCAGACCCAGTAATATGTATAACTTTTCCTAGTCTATAGAAACTATAGCCTAAGTGCTTACGAATAAATATTTACAGCGATTCACACCTTCTTTATATCGATGACATTATTTGTCCTGTCTAATAGCTCGGCAAAGGCTATTGGTTTGCCGATACCGAATCCCTGACCATAATCTATACCGATCTCTCTAACCATACCTTTAATCTCATCATTCTCTACAAATTCGGCAATCGTCTTCATATTCATTACGTGGCCAATTTCATTTATCGACTTTACCATCGCATGGTCAATTGAATCTGTTACGATATTTTTGACAAACATGCCATCGATCTTTAAATAATCGACCGGTAGATTTTTCAAGTAACCAAACGAAGATAGCCCACTACCAAAATCATCAAGAGAAAAACGACAATTTAGTTTTTTTAATTTCGAGATAAATCTGGTTGCAATCCGTAAATTTGAAATAGCAGCTGTTTCTGTAATCTCAAAACAAATTTTATTCCCTTCAATCTGATATTTATCCAATTGCGATATAATGAAGTCTAAAGTTTCATCTTTAGATAAAGAATGACCTGAAAGGTTGATAGATATAGATTCAACTTGATTTAGAAACACAGGGTGTTCTGCTAATAATTTGAACGCTTTTTCTATCACCCAATTATCTAGCTGACTTATTAAATCATAGCGTTCTGCTGCTGCTAAAAATTCATCCGGTGAAAACATTTTACCTTTCTTAGTTTCCATCCTTAGCAACAGTTCATAATGATTTTCACCGTTGTGAGCAAGTGGCACTATAGGTTGAGCATAGAGACAAAACCTGTTTTTTTTCCAAAGCCTTTTGTATACGTTCGAACCACTGCATCTCACCATGACGCTTAACCAGGTTTTCATCTTTATCATGATAAAGATGAATACGGTTTCGCCCCAGATCTTTTGCTACATAGCAAGCTGCATCGGCTTTCTGCATTAACTCTGTCATATTAGGCACGGTCTCATTTATGGAGACCAGACCAATGCTGACACCGATCTTAAATGAATGCTCTTGCCATCTGAATTGAAACTCTTGAACTACGTTCTGTAATGATTCTGCTAGCCGTAACGCATTCTTCAACGAGCAATGTTCCATCAGCACCCCAAATTCATCTCCGCCCAAACGCGCCATAGTATCTCGTTTTCTGACCGCAGTTTGTAACAACGAACTAAGTTGAAGCAATAATTCGTCACCTGCCTGATGACCACAAGTATCATTCACTACTTTAAACTGGTCCAGATCCATAAAACATAATGCGTGCTCATGTTCACCAGGTTCGACTGTTGAAAGTAATCGCGTTACACGCCGTTCAAATTCCTGACGATTCACAAGCCCTGTTAGAAAATCGTGAGATGCCTGATAACTAATCTTTTCAGCTAGTTCATATTCAAAAGTAGTATCTTCCTGAATGCTGATATAGTTTATTATTTTACCTGCACTATTCTTAACGCCACTAATAGAAACACGATCCCAATAATGGCTGCCATCTTTTCTTTTATTACGCAATTCTCCTTTCCATTCTCCTCCTGAACTGATTTTCTGCCACATATCAAGATAAACAGCGCGTGGTGTTTCACCCGATTTAATAAGACTTGGATTTTCACCTGTCACTTCGTCTATTGAATAGCCCGTTATTTCTGTAAATTTCGGATTGACATACTCGATATTCCCATTGGGATCAGTAATAACCACTGCTGAAGCGCTGGACTCTATAGCACGCGAAAGTACCACGAGCTGTTCCTCTGCTTTTTTACGCTCTGTTACATCAACCATAAAATTGACCACACGAGCCGTATTATCCAAATAGCCTTTTATATACTGACTGGAACTCTCTAACCAAATGTAATTATCCTCTTTTGTTTTTATCCGATACTGATAACGCGCACCAATATTATTTGCAATCAATTGCTCCATTGTTTCTTCATATAGAGCTTTATCCTGCGGGTGAATTAACTCAATCCAATTTGATATATCACCCAGCATCTCATCCTTTGAAAAGCCTATGAGTGCGGTAAACGCAGGATTGATACTAATGATATTGTTATCATCATTAACAAATATTGCTTCACTGCCACTCTGGAAAACTGCCGAGGCTATTTCTCTCTCTGTAATATCAGTATGCGTACCAACCATACGTAAGGCTTTGCCTTGTTTATCACGACTAACAACCTTGCCACGTGTCAACACCCTTGAATGCACACCATTACTATTGACGATACGATGTTCATTCATAAACATTTCTGTTTTACCATCAAGATGAGCTTGTAGTTCTGCTTTTGCACGAACGATATCATCGGGTAAAATACTAGCCGTCCCTTTTTTATCTGTTCCGGTAAGATTCAGGATTGAATCAATGCCATCAGACACATAGATTTCGTCATTTACGATATCCCAATCCCATATACCATCATTATTGCCTTCCAGAATAACTTTCCAACGTTCCTCACTGGCAAGCAAATCAGCTTCCGCCTGCTTACGTAAATTTTTCTCTCTCATTAACTCCATAGTTCGAGTAGAGAGACTGTCATACATGGAGAGTACGGTCTTAATCAAAACCTGCATTGAACCGCTCATTTCCTGATCGGCTTGTATTTTCGCCTCTTCCATATTTTTACCGGATTCAAGTGCGAGTACGACTTTGGCCATACGTTTGTCGCTATCAAGAATATGAAATGCGAGCCATTGCGTTAGAAATGAGAGTAATTCCTGAACTAGGATCTCTAAAGGTTTATTTTTTCCTCATTTTTTAGAAAGGAAATTTTTTCTAAAAATGCGTGGTGGGTAAGTTCATGTTTAGTAAGCCATTCATCGTCCTTGAAATGTACGTCCCAGAGACCTTCTTCAGTCTTGAAGTGATAATCAGCATAACTTGTCAGTTCATTAAAAACTTTATCCAGCTTGATGGGGCTTGAATGATTGGCAACATGCACAGCCAGTTCATTTAAAATTCGAACTAGTTCTATATGTTGTTCATCTACAATTGAAATTCCAGTTTCAAAATTATCATTCCATGGGAAAATCTCAAAATGATCCATATGACAAATTTCTCTTTTATATTTAATTTAGTGGTGCAAGATGAACGCAGTTTGATTAATCAATTCAAACTTTTCACCGCTTAATAGGATAGAACGGCAAAACAGGGCGAATCCATCTAATATAATTATAGTAAGGTTCTGTGAGCACCATCTAAAACAATCGAACTCTATTGATTTAAATCAATAATATTCCGATACTAGTCAAGTTGACCTAGACAATATAATAGATTCTGGCAATGTATTTATGATTGATTCCTGGATAAAAAGCCACTAATCAAAAGATTTTACTGTTGGAGAAAAACTTTCTTTTTGACGGCAAATCGACTTATCAATCATACTGTTCAGGCCATTGGCGAATAAGCGACTTACGAACACTATGAACTTTTATAGTAAACTATTTCATCATAATCTATATCAATGACTAGATTATTAATTTAAGTAACATAACTTGGAGACTTTTATGGCTGTATCAAAGAAAACAATTATTAAAAATGCTGCTTTAGCTAAAGTGATCGATAGCTCACTCACAAACCTTGAGGCAGCTACTACAAACGGTGCTAAAGCATTAGTTCTTGCTACAAAAAATAGTAAGCAATCATCGGCTGAAGGCAAGCGCCTGAGTAAAAAACGCATGACACTGATTAAACGTCGTAAAACTGCCGCGGCAAAAGTAAAAAAAGATCCGATTGCAGCGAACAAGAAAGCTTTGAGTGCTGTTGACAAAGAGTTAACCGCTATTAGAAAAGCAGCCGCTAAAAACAAAACAGTTAAAGCAGCCAACTTTGAAGAATTATCTGGCTTACGTGTTAGTTGTCGTCGATTGTCTGCGTATAGCAAAGCAATTGCTGCAGCAGACAGAGTTTTGAACAAATCAAAGAAAAAAACCAGAAGACGTAAAGCAGCATAATTTTAAATTATAATATCTAGCCAACCGCTCACTAGCAGGGCGTTGGTTAGATATAAAACAACCAATTAAGCTTATAAAGTATTATACTTTACTAATGTAAAACTATATTTATAACACTGTCTTATTTGATGAAAATTGAACGGCGAAGAATGACTTGAGTCAACATCCTCAACTAGACTACTTCTTAGAAAGCCTGTTTAAAGAACAGGGTGCAGAGGGTGTGGTCGAGTCTTTATCATTTCTATTTGGCTCCTTTGTGATAACGAAAGATGGTGTCGTCATAGGTGCAAACCAAGATTTCATCAGTTTAATAGAGTATGACCTTGCAGAGCTTATAGGTATGGACGCAATGGATTTAATAACTCCAGATGAACGTCCTTACTTGGAGAGCCGGTTTGTTACGAACTCGACTGATCGGTATGAATTAAAACTCCTAACAAAATCAAACAAAATAAAATATACGATTGTTTCACCAAAAATATTTTTGGTGAATGATGATAAGTATAGACTGGCTGAATTTATTGATATCTCCGAACAAAAGCAGGCATTGGCCAATCTGCAGAATCAAGAAGGAAAATATAGATCGGTTTTTGATTTCGCAGATATTGGCATTGCCCGGGTTGATCTCGGTGGTTCTTGGCTTGAATGTAATAAAAAACTTTGTGATATCGTCGGCTACAGTAAAGAAGAATTGCTGCAGCTAAGCTTTCAAGATATTACTCATCCCGATGATTTAGCTATGGACCTTACGCACGTTAGAGAATTGCTCGCCAATGAACGTAAAACCTATGCCATGGAAAAACGGTATATTCATAAAAGTGGGTATCCTATCTGGATAAACCTTACCGTTTCCCTTGTAAGGGACTCGAATAGGGAGCCAATGTATTTCATATCTTTTATTGAAGACATTAGTGAAATAAAAATAACCAGGGATAAATTACGCTTCTCAAAAGAAATTGTCTCGGTCACAACCGATATGCTGGCAGAAGTCGACGATAATTTTGTCTATCTTGCGGTTAATAAAAGTTATCTTGCTGCATTTGGTTTATCGGAAGCAGAGATCCTAGGCAAAACAATTCTTGAAGTGTTTGGAGAAGATTTTTATAACACTACCATCAAAGTAAACGCTGAGAAAACCAAGTTAGGAGAAACGGTTCGCTATCAAGACTGGTTCAAATTTCCCGCCACGGGCTTAAAATTTATGGATATCACTTACACACCCGTTGTTGATACCGATAATTATAAAGGTTTTGTTGTCAGTGCCAGAGATATTACCGCACTAAAAAAAGCGCAAGACGTGATAATCAAAAATGAAGAAAAGTTTCGATCTATGTTCGAGTCACTTCCATTGGCAATTTACGTATCAAAGGGTATTGACCAGGTCGCTGAATTTATTAATTCAACATTTACTAAAATGTTTGGTTATACCATTGATGATGTACCAACGGTTAATGATTGGTTTCTTAAGGCATACCCTGATGACGATTATCGTCAGGAACTTGCAGAAGGGTGGCAACTCGAAGTCGAAGAAGCGATCAAATTAAAATCATCCATTAAACAGATAGAAACTTATGTGACATGTAAAGATGGAACAGAGAAGTATATCCGCTGGGGATACATTTGCCTTGAAGAAGCAAACTATGCTTTTGGTCTTGACATCACTTTACAAAAGGTTGCAGAAATTAAATTATTGAATGAAAACGAAAAACTGGAGCACTTATCAGCTTTTGATGGTTTGACAGACATTACTAACAGAAGAATGTTTGATTTAAACCTGAAAAAAGAATGGCTGCGTGCCCAACGTAACGCTTCTTCGTTATCACTTATAATGATCGATATCGACTTCTTTAAAGCTTACAACGACAATTACGGTCATATTAAGGGAGATGAGTGTTTAAAATTAATTGCGGAAACGCTTGATAAAATAGCAACACGCAGTGTTGATATGGTAGCCCGATTTGGTGGCGAGGAATTTGCAATACTGCTTCCCGATACAGATTTACAGCAATGTCGCAAAATTGCTGAAAACTGTTGTAGTGCAATTTTCAAACTGCAAATACCTCATGAATACTCTTCTGTAAGTAATGTAGTGACTATTAGTCTTGGTGTCAGTTCATCAAGGCCAAAAAAAGGTGTCGATTCACTATCCCTAATTAAATCTGCTGACAAGTTACTATATCAAGCAAAAAATAATGGACGGAATCGAGTAGAATATCACTGATGAACAAAGCATCTGCGTACAATCAAAACGTGAAAAATAGCTACATTTTAAAACTTTATTTCAACATAACAAACATTGATAAAACTATACACTAGATTAACTTATTATTATGAACTTGATTAAGCCTACAAAATTAAAGTATCTAATCCTAATATTACTTTTTGTTTCAATGAATAGTTTTTCTTTTGAGCAAAAAGATTTTGTGGCCGATATAACGCATGCTAAAGAAATGTTCGATAAAGGGGAACACGATGCAGCGATAAAATATTGGGAGAGCAAACATTCCTCTTATGGCGGTCAGCAAGGACACTACGAACTTGAATTAGGCACTTTTTATAGTCGCATGAAAGCCTTTGATAAAGCTGAGAAAACTTATTTAGAGGGCATAAATCTAGGGGGTAAATACCCGCGGTTAAATGTTAGTCTTTCGTACATCTATCTTTGGACTGGCAGGTTTGAGCAAGCATCGACACTCTTAGATAAAACTATAAAGGAATATCCAGATTGGTGGTCAGGCTACTACACGAAGGCACACCATGAATTCCTGACAGAAAATTATGAGGCTGCTAAATATTCCGCAGAACAATCATTATCTATAACTGAGACTGCCCGTGGTTTTATCCTGTTGGCACGAGCTTCTTTTGAGCTGAATGATACAAGATCTGTTATCAGTGCCGTTGAAGAAGCTATCAATATTGAACCAAATTTCCTTGCTGATTTAACCGCTATGAAAATATACGCTGTGTCATTGGCAACGGAGGGACTGAACCAAGAAGCAATTGCTGTTGTTGAAGAAATAAAAAAGAATAATGAAAAAGCAGCCGAAGATGAAGAGCTTGAAAAATTATTAATTGAGCTTGAAAAGAAAAAATAAAGACAGCTACTTTCTATTACTGATTTGCAGAATCTTGGTTTAAAAGTCTATTGGATTATTAAATTTTCAATCTGTATCAACTTGCTGTTCTTACACAATTTTTTCCGTCACGTTTAGCAGCATAAACACCATCATCTGCCACTTTAATCAAGTCTTCACTGTTTTTCATGTCAGCAGTGCGGGTAGCTACTCCGACACTGATACTGCCATTCCATGCACCATCACCTGTGGGAACAGATAATTCGGATACTGTTTTACGAAGATGTTCCGCAAGGTACAAGCCACCTTCTTTATCCGTATTAGGACAAACAACAAAAAATTCATCGCCACCTAATCGGCACGCAATGTCATCACTACGTACTGCATGCTGAATCGTTTTTGCTAATTCACAAAGAACTACATCACCCGCATCATGACCATAGGTATCGTTCACTTCTTTAAAATGATCAGCATCAATCATCATACAAGTAAGCGGGGAATTCTCCTTCATTGATTCCTCCCATAAAAGTGAGAGCTGTCGTAAAGCATGACGTCGATTGGGAAGGCCTGTCAGTACATCAGTTAATGATATTTCTTCCAGATGGCGATTCGCCTCAGAAAGCGCTTTTGTACGGTCAGCAACTTTTGCTTCAAGTGTCTGGTTTAATTCTACTAATTCCTTATTTCGCGTTGAAACCTGTTCAAATAAACCATTAAGCGCGACAAGCAGTGGTTCAGTTGAGTTATCTGCCTCTCGTTCTTCCTTCTCGTATGCTTCACCTGGACTGAGACCTGAATTAATAGCTTTTATTTGTCTTGCCATGTTCTGATCTGTACCAATGATATGATAAACAAGCCAATGAGTAAGAAATTCTAATAAGTGCCGTGCCGAATCAGGATTGTCCGGAGAGACATCTGCATGCATGGATGTTACTTCATTTAGAAAATCATGATGTTTATCAAGATGAATCTTATAGTGTCGTGGATCTATGCCAACTCGACACATCAACCCTTCCTCTTCATCAAAATGATACTGGGCATAGTCTGCCAATTCCTTAAATACACCCTCAATATGATCAAGCACAAGTTCGTTTGCAGCCAGCATCTCACCAAACTGGTTAATCAAATCCACAAGGTGGTGATGTTCTTGATCTACTTCTGACAAGCCAGTTATAAAACTATCGTCCCAATGAAATGATTCCATAGTAAATATGATCTATCTAATTTTTATAACCATTCTAAAAACACCTTAACCCATACTGATGAATGCACTTTAAATAATATTAGTCTATTTTTTGCATAAATGCTCGTCGTTCATCGGGCGACATATCTCTTAACTTCTGACGCAGATCTTTACGCTCTGCTTCTGACAAGTTTTGCATATGCTCTTTCATTTTTCGACGCATCTGTTGCGACTTGTTTTTTTTCTTTTCCCGAAAAGCCTTGCGCTCTTCTGGCGTCATGTTATTGAATTTCTCCCGTAAAACCTTACGTTCTGCTTCCGGTAGTTTTTTAAACCACGCTTTGCGTTTTTTTATCCGTTCCTGCTGTTCTGGGCTTAAATCGTTAAACTTTTGATGTCGCTCCCGTATCTTTGCTTTTTGATCAGCATCCATAGCCTGCCATCGTTGCATACGTTGCTTGGCTTTTGCTTTTTGTTCATTCGACATCTGACCCCAACGACTCGCACCTTTCTGCATACGTTGTTGTCGCTTCGCGGGTAATTGTTCCCACTGATCCCTGAAATCATTTAACAGTGATTGTTCTTCCGTTGATAATGAATCCCATGACACGCCTTCTTCGGCAAAGACAGCTGCCGAATGTAATAGACACAGCAGTAGTAATATTAATAATCTATTGTGCATTATCAGTCTCTATTATTGTCTCTATAAGTTTCCCGATATCGTCATTGTCCAAGTCATCCGGGTCAATCCAATCATCTTTATCCGTCTCCCACTCACCCAAATACTCCAGGAATTCCATTGAAGGATAGCTGTCACTATTATTTTGCTCATTGGCAAAAGAGGATGGTGTTGAGAAAATCAATATCCATAAACATATACTAGCTCTGTAAAACATCATCTTCGAGCCATTCATAGAATTCCAAATCTTCATATAATTCAAGACTCTCAGAAGATGAAATCAGGTCTAAATCATCCAACGGAACAGCATAATTAGATATTGGGGATTTCAACAGTATCATGATTGCAAAAACCATAACGCATGCTGTTGCCAATGCACCTGTCATAATAACTGACCAATTGCTCTGCTGGGTTACGGTTTTATCTATTGCCTTATCGATGGCTTGGGCACGAATTTGTCGAATTCTAGATAAGGTATTGCCATCAAGAGACTCAACACTGTCTTTCAGTGTTTGCTTGATGTTCTGTGTTAATTTGTCTTCGTTATCTTGATTCATCACCAATGCTCATCTAATTTGTCACGTAAATTATGCACCGCACGCGAATAATGCGTTTTTACACTACCCGCTGAACATTTCATCGCTGTCGCTGTTTCTTCTACACTATACCCTTCCCATGTTCTTAATAAAAAAGCCTGTTGCTGACGCAATGGTAAATTATGTAATGCTTCATCAAGCTCATCTATACGCCTATCTGCTTGCAATAATTGTTCTGGCGTCCTGGCTAATTCATCTTCTGCTTGCTGAATGGGATCCTCATATTCTTCATCTTTGCTACTAAACCAACTACGAAATCGGTTTCTTACTTGATTAAGTCGGTACCAATCCTTGATCCGACTCTGCAAGATCGTAGTAAATAGTGGCCCCCACTCCTTGGTATCGCGATCAGCATATTTCTCCGCTAACTTGAACATCGCGTCCTGCAAAATATCCAGCGCTTCATCCTTATTGCCTGTCGCTATCTCTGCCATGCGAAAGGCCCGCTGTTCAACACTGGCAAGAAATGCATCAAGTTCACGCTGCGCTTCCAGTGTCTATCCCCTTTAGAGTCTATGTTTAAATTAAACTGTTTCATCTTAATTAACGTAGCCAGATAAACTATCCGGCCACGTTATTATCGATTGATTAACTAATATCAGCAAATTCTACTTAACTATTGCTGTCATTTTGACGATTTTCTTGACGACGTTCTCGATGCTTTTCTCGCGCTTCTTTTGCAGCATTGCGTTCCGTTTCACTCAATTCACCATCGCCATCAGCATCAAAACGTTTCGCCATCTTTTTACGATGCTTTTCTTTAGCTACCTGTTTCTCAGCATCATTTAATTGACCATCACCATCTGTATCAAACTTTTCGATCATCTTCGCACGACGTGTCTCTTTCGCTGCGGTTCGTTCTGCGTCACTGATTTCACCATTTCCATCGGTATCTATGCGTTCCTTTCGCTTGGCTTTAAAAGCGTCTCTAGCAGCTTGCCGTTCGGTGTCATTTAATTCACCGTCACCATCAGCATCGAATTGCGCTCTAATCTCAGCGCGTTTTGCTTTTCTATCGCTGTCATCATCAGCAAAGCTAGAGAAACTCAAGCTTAAACCTAATATTGCTGCCGTTAATCCGACAATGGCACTTTTTGATATGTTCTTCATTATTATATATCTCCATTAAGGGGTTTATTTGTCTACACCCGTCTTAACGCCTGAGTTATCATTCGGTTGACAATAATAATTAAAATAAGTGAGAAAACCATGGCAGGACACGGCGATACTACCAAAGCAATCTTATATGCTTTTCTGGCTAATCTGGGATTAGCCATTGCTAAAACCGGAGCTGCATTCTATACCGGTTCTGGCAGTATGATGGCCGAGGCAATTCATTCTTTTGCAGATTGCGGTAATCAAATTCTCCTTTTTATTGGACTCAAACAATCAAAAAAACCAGCCGATGTGAGACACCCACTTGGCTACGGTAAGATCACCTACTTCTGGAGTTTTATTGTCGCCATCATGTTATTTAGCATGGGTGGTCTCTATTCCATCTATGAAGGCTGGCATAAATTACATGAGCCGGGCGAATTAAATCAGATATGGATTGCCTTGGTGGTACTTGGCTTCGGTATTGTACTGGAGTCATTCAGTCTTTACGGTGCACTTAAAGTCGTAAAAGAAATTCGAAAAGATAAATCCTTTAGAGAATGGTTTAAGAATACACGCAACGCCGAACTGGTCGTTATACTCGGCGAAGATACAGCCGCCACGATTGGATTAGCAGTCGCATTTGTATTTGTTTCAATAGCCGCAGTATCTGGCGATCCGGTTTATGATGCTCTTGGGTCTATTTGTATCGGCGTTATTTTAATATTCATTTCGATCTTTATCGGCTGGCGCATTCAGTCATTAATCGTTGGCCGTTCAGCAGAACCAGAATTAAGAGAACTCATCGACAGCATCATAGAAAAGGATGATGCTATCGAAACATTATTAAATTCGATCACCATGCATCTTGGACCAGATGTCATGTTAGCAGCAAAAATTAAAATGAAAGCGGGTCTCAGTATTGAAGAAGCCGTCAAACAGATCAATGAGCTGGAAGTTGAAGTCAAGAGACAGGTGCCAAGCATTGTCTGGTGTTTTATCGAACCCGATATTAAAGCGTAACGTCTTTGTTCATCATATGATTCGCGGTTTGGGTAAATGATGACATTAGTTGTTCTCTAAACATCGTGTCGATGTCCATCTGATCCAGAGCTTTACGCATACACATTAACCATTGATCGCGCTCTTCAGTACCTATCGGAAACGGTAAATGTCTGGCACGTAGCCGAGGATGCCCAAAGGCGGCTATATAGCGGTCAGGCCCACCCATCCATCCGCTTAGAAACATAAATAGTTTCTCACGAGAACTTCTTAGATCCTTGGCATGTAAATTACGAATTATTTTTGCTTCAGGTAAATCATCCATATTGTCATAAAATAATTTAACCAAGAGCTGCAAACCTTCATCACCACCAATTCTTTCAAAGGGTAATTGTGACTCGTATTGCTTCTCTTCTTGTTTATTCACAAATATCTACCTCTGTACCAAGCTCTATTAAATCAAATAATTCTATGACCTCTGAATTCCTCATTCGGACACAGCCACGAGAACCTGGTTGTCCCATTGCAACATCATCAGGTGAACCATGGATGTAGATATATCGGTCATGACTATCTAAGTTTATTCCGTCAACTTCACCTTTATTTTTTCCGTATTCAATTCCACTCAACCAAAGTATACGTGTCAGTATCCAGTCACGCTCTGGATGAAGTTCTCGTAATTCTGGTTCATAGATCTCGCCCGTAGCTATTCTACCCACAAAAACAGAGTCTTGTTCACATCCTTCTCCAATTTTATCACTGACAATATGTTTTCCGCGTGGCGTACATTCGCTATCCATTTCTTCACCTACGCCATTTTTTGCGGTAGAGATCGTATATTGTTTGATCAACTTATTCTCATCAAATAATGATAGTGTTTGATCTGATATTGATATTTGGATATGCATGCTTATTTTAATTATTTACTTTCGTCGTATTTATTAATGAATCAAAATTCCCATCTGTACTTAACATATAGCCTCGGACATTTTTTCGAGTCGCCAACACATTATCCTCGTACCATAATGGAACATAGGGTAAGGCATCAAATAAAACTTTTTGTAACTCTCGATAATATGCCGCCTGCTTTTCAACCGATGGTTCTAATTCAGCGGTTTCTATTATGGAATCGACTTGTGCATCAATGAATCGACCTCGATTTGCACCGTTCGGGGGTATTGACTCACTATGGAAGGCATACCTGAATATATCCGGCATCTTTAAACCCACCCAGGCCAAACTATACATCTGAAAACGTCCTTCCTTAATATCACCATATAATGTGCCCCAGTCGTAGCTACGGACATCTACTTTAATCCCGACGCTCTTTAGTTGATCTTGAATAATAGTGGCCAGACGTAGACTGTCTGGCTTGCTAGTAGTTTTATAGGTAAGCTTAAGTTGGTTTTCATGATTAAAACCTGCTTCTGTTAATAAACGCCGCGATTCCTCCGGATCAAAATCAACTCCTGTTAAATCAGCCCGTCCCGCCCAATGTTCAGCCGACAATAATGCACCGGCTTTTCGTGCGGCCCCGCCCTTAACATATTTAATGATTGCGTCACGATCGATCGCATGAGCAATTGCTTTTCTGACTAATCTGTTTCCAGTCTCGGCATCCTCAAGATTAAAACCAATATAGGCAAAGGTATCTCCCCTTTTCTTCTTAATGACTACAGATTCTTTTTCATCTAACCATTTAATAATTTCTGGTGGCAAATCGCCCTGTATTAAATCAATTTCCCCACGCAATAACTTTAGTACTCTGACAGTGGCGTCTTTTAAAGTGATAAATTCTATTACTTGATTATCCTTAATGCGGTTTAATTTTAATATTGACTCATCTTTCCGCTCCAGGAATCGCATTGGACCACTACCTACCGGTTTTTTATTAAAATCATGCTGAGACAAAATTAATTTTTCTGGAAGAATACCGATTACCAATCTACCAGGGAAGAGTGGATCGGCTTGCGACAATTTGAAATCTAGAGTGTCGTCATCGATTATTTCTACTGCTTCTATCATCTGCAGCGAACCCTTATGTGGCGAACTATTTTCTGGGTTCAATACAAACTCATAGGTCGCCTTGACATCTATTGAAGTTAATCGTGTGCCATCATGGAATTCTCTATTTATATTTTTTAACGTGAAGCGATAATGACTTAAAGAGAGTTGTTCCCAGACTGCTAAATCAGGCACTGGCTTAAATTGTTCATCGAAGTCGACCAGGCTTTTATAGATTAAGCGTGTGATACGATAAGAAATAGCATCCGTTGCAAAACGTGGATCTAGTGTGACAGGCGCTGAGTCGAGACCCACCTTAACACCAGTATTAGTCTGACTTGAACAGGCAGCGAGAATTAGGATAAAAACAAATAAAAATAAATGAATTTTAATCATATACTCACATGTAACACTGCTCACTCATGTTTTCTTTTTATTTTAAAAACTTTAGCATAAGGTTGCATTTCGCCATTATCATATGAGTAATCTGCTTTTGCGATAAGTTTATAATTCTCAGGATAATAATTTGAAAATAATAATTCAGAGACTAACAAATCATTAATTTTTTTTACATCATCTGCAGTCTTGTAATTCCAAAAATCATCTCTTCTACGAACAAAAACATAATCGATCAATTTAGTTTGCAAAATATCCTCTGGCCTAGATGATAACATTTTTGTTGAAAATTTTACTCTGTCAAAATCAAGTGGCGTTATTATAAAATTGCTCGCAATGACTGAGCAACTTGTATGGAAAGTAATATAGTGGCCATCGTCCCATGTCGCCAGAACTGTTCCCGGTTCGTGTTTACAACTTTCCCCTAATTCATTTAAAACCTTATAAGATAGTTCGTATCCATAACTTCCGGAAAGAGCCCTTTCCCTTAATAAAACATTCTTCACTGGGTAATAAAAGGCAAAGATTACTAATATTAAGTAACCAATGATTATATTTCTTCGGTTCTTGTATTTTTCAGATAAATCATTACATATAAGTAATAAAGGCATATATAAAGAAAATGAACCAAAATAGTTTAACCTATATTGAGCAAGCAATAGAACTACACCAAAAACTGAAGATATTACAAAAAAATAGATGTGCGGTTTCTTCTGGCTTACCCCCCAGAAAATAAAGATAGATATAGTTATAGGCAGTACTAATAAAAGTCCTGTATAAAAATGCAGCCTAACTTTAGGAATTAAGTTATCACTATGTTTCCAACTAATTGGTCTTGCAAATTCTTGAATCGACGAATAAATACTATTCCCAGTTGACACAAACTGAAAACCTCCGGTCAGATCAGAGACGACAGGAAATGCTAAAAGAAGTGAAACTATTATCATGATAGTTAAATTCACTTTATTAAATTTAACAAGATAAAAACAAGTCGTCATAAAAGATACGCAAAGAGCGATATACAAGTGAAACCATGAATGATAGTGAAAGTTAAAATACCCTTCTCGGAAGGGCTCAGAAAAAAGCAAGAATAAGAATGTGGTGCTTAATAACGAAAAACAAAAATGAATCAATGATCCATTCAACTTTATTCTTAACACCCATAAGAGAAAAAGCGTCAACAGCAGGGGAAGTTGCAAAATAAAAAGACCGTTATGAAAAGCTGGAACTAACCCTAATAATACTCCATAGGCAATTGCCGTTTTTTTAGAATAATTATTGTTAAAATAAAGTACTCCTAATATCAATGAGCCGATAACAAAGGAAAACTCAATCATATGATGGTCAATGCGACCGATGAAATGTAGATCCTGAGTAAGTGGAGATAAAGAAAAGCATAACATTGCCATTAGTGCGAATATTGGTGGCAGACGTAAAACCTTACACAATACGACAACTAAAGCCCCATTTAAGAATATTATAAATGGTGGAAGTCTGACTATGATTTCCAAGAATGAAGTATTTAGAAAAACAATGCTGGCTACATAAGTTATTATCGCTATTAATGAGTCATATGCCCACGGCCATGGAACATAAGCACCATGTGGCGAATTTACTAATGGATCAAATTGAATTAGCTCGCCTGTCTCAAGAAGGTTTAATATTCTTTTTGCGTGATAAAAGGAATCTGGACCAAAAGGAGCAATTGAATCACCAGATATTGCTGCCTCTAGGTGCATAGATGCAAAATAAAATCCGATACAACTACCAAAAAACCAAATTAATGTTAATTTAAAATTATTATGTATCATATTTTAATCGATACAAAACAATCCTATTGATTCTACGTGGGTAGTGTGAGGGAACATATCCATGACGCCTGCTTTGGTGAGTTTAAATCCTTTATCATTAACCAGAATACCTGCGTCCCTTGCGAAAGTGGCCGGATTACAAGAGACATAGACGATGCGTTTTACATTTTTGGTATCAAGTGCCTCAATGATCTCTTTTGCACCGGTACGTGCGGGGTCTAGTAAAATCTTGTCGTAGCTACCTTTCATGAATTCATTAGATTTATCCAGTTCAGCAAGGTTGGCTGCATAGAATTCAACATTTTCAATATTATTTTTGATCGCATTGTTTTTTGCCCGTTCCACCAAACCTTTATCACCTTCTATACCAACGACAGACTTTGCCTTCCTTGCGAGAGGCAAAGTGAAATTGCCGACACCGCAGAATAGGTCGAGAATATTTTCATCCTTGTTTGGCTCAAGCAGTTCTATTGCCAGATTCAGCATCTTTTTATTTATTTCAACATTGATCTGTGTGAAATCAACTGGCTTGAAATAAATGGTAATATCATGGTCATCAAGCTTATAAAATAACTCATCTGTATCACTTTTATTTAAGCGTTCTACGCTGTCATAACCGCCGGGTTGTAGATACAGTTTTAATTGATGTTCATCTTCGAAGGTATTTAGCTTAGCAATATCTTCATCGCTAAAGTCGGCCAGATGCCTTAACACCAAGGCAGTACCATTATAACTCACCGCAACCTCTATCTGAGGTATCTGATTATAAATACTTAAACTTTCAATCAATTGTTGCAAGGCCGTAAATTTCAGACCTACATCTGGATGCAATACTTTGCATTCTGTTATATCTGCCACAAAAGGACTGCGCTTCTCTCTAAAACCGACCAGTACTTTTTCTTTTTTAACAACATGTTTGGCTGCAAGTCGTGCTTTATGACGATAGCCAAAACTGGGACCTTCTAATGGTGGCAACACTAATTCAGGTTCGACGTTACCGATATGAGTTAGTTGTTCCAACAAGACACTTTGTTTGTGTGCCAATTGTGCATCCGGCGTCATGTGTTGCAGACTACAGCCGCCGCAATAACCAAAGTATTGGCATTCAGGTTCTATGCGTTGCTCATTTGCGGTGATGATTTTTTCAGCAACACCCTGATCAAACTTAGCGCGTTTACTGACATACTTGAACTCTACTTGTTCACCCGGGAGCGCATTCTCGATAAAGACAGTCTTGCCTTCAATGTGGGCAACACCGCGACCTTCATGCGATAAAGATTCAATATCTGCTTTGAAAAGCCCTTCCGGGATTTTATTACGACGGCGTTTACTCATGAGTGTTGAAAATACTTATTAGGGATTAGCCCTGCCAGGCTTCGAGAAATTCTTTTAGATGTGGTTTGGATTCATTGTTCAACATGTCACGTACTTGCTGACATTCATTTTCATAAGCGTTTTCAGTTAAGCGTCCACGTATCAATTCATAACGTAAATAAACCAGATAGGTATTCAACACATCTGTCTCACAATAATTTCGGATTTCTTCTATACCGCCATTAACATAACAATCCCAAACCTTATCACCACTCATACCCATCTTTCCGGGGAAGCCCAATAAGGTTGCGATTTGGTCAAGTGGCGCTTTCGTCCCCGGCATATAACCCGCAATAACATCCATCAGATCAGTATGACGACTATGGAAACGCGACAGATAGTTATTCCATTTGAAACTTTGATCATCTTCACCATTTTCCCAATAACGCTGTGCAACAACACCATGTAGCAGTGAACGATAATGTAAGACCGGCAGATCAAAACCACTGCCATTCCAGGAAACAATCGTTGGTGTATAACGATCTATACCTTCAAAAAATCGCTGAATTATTTCTTTCTCATCGGCATCGGCATCACCCAGAGACCAAACACTGAGTTTATCCTTGGTTTTTAATACCAACGAAATGGCAACGACCTTATGCAAATAATGCCGTAGAAAATCAGACTTACCATCTGTCTCCTGACGACGATGGCTAAACATTAGCTCAGCCGCATCTTCCGCTTTAAGTCCTTCAAGGTTATACAGCTTCTTACCAGACTCAATGTCCGGTACGGTTTCAATGTCAAAAACGAGTGTATTCATTATGTCTTAATTAAGATGGAAAAATATTAGTCGAGAGATAACGATCACCTCGGTCACATACAACAGAAACAATCACTGCATTCTCCACTTCTTCTGATAATTGCAATGCGGCCGCCATAGCACCACCAGCTGAGATCCCTGCAAAGATACCTTCTTTCGAACCGAGTTCACGGGTTGTCTCTTCTGCCAGGTCTTGACCAATATCGATAATGCGATCGACGCGCGGTGGTTCGTAGATCTTGGGCAAGTATTGTTCTGGCCAACGGCGGATGCCTGGGATCTTTGAACCTTCTTTAGGTTGTACGCCTATTATTTGTATGTCTGCGTTCTGTTCTTTTAAATAGCGCGAGGTACCCATGATAGTGCCGGTGGTACCCATGGAACTAACAAAGTGCGTTATCGTACCATTGGTATCGCGCCATATTTCCGGCCCGGTGCCTTCGTAATGTGACCGTGGATTATCAGGGTTAGCAAACTGATCGAGTATTCTTCCTTTGCCTTCTGCTTCCATTTCACGCGAGACATCTATGGCTTGTTCCATACTACCTTCGGCCGGGGTTAATACTATCTCGGCACCAAAGGCCTTCATAACTGCGCGGCGCTCAACACTCATATTGTCTGGCATGATTAATATCATGCGATAGCCACGTATTGCTGCTGCCATCGCCAATGCAATTCCGGTATTCCCACTAGTCGCTTCTATTAACGTATCGCCGGGATGAATCTCTCCGCGTTCTTCTGCATGTTTGATCATGCTTAGGGCTGGACGGTCTTTTACAGAACCTGCCGGATTATTACCTTCCATCTTACCCAGAATCACATTGCTTGTATTTCCAGGTAAGCGTTGCAGTTTAATCAGCGGTGTATTACCGACAAAGGATTCCATTGTCTGGAAGTCCGGTACTTTATTTTGTTTATCACTCATAATACTTTTCTATTCACTAAATTCATCGCCTCGCACGACCGTTCTCGCCAATATTAAGGCATCTTCACGTTGTCCCATCTTCGCTGGATAGTAGTTTCTGCGTACGCCAATTTCATCAAAACCATTTTCCAGGTAAAGCTTGATCGCTGAAAAGTTTGAAGGTCTAACTTCTAGAAAAGTCATATTTGCATAACGTTCAACGGCTATTTCCAATAGATGAGACAGCAACATTCTTCCTAAACCGATAGATTGATAATCTGGATGGACACATAAGTTTAAAAGATGTGATTCACCAACAGCAACAGACATAACACCATAACCAACTAAGGTATCACCGCGTTCAATAACCCAACAACAATATCCTACCTGTAAACAATCATTAAAGATCGTTTTAGTCCATGGATATTCATACGCCTGTTTTTCAATCTGCCATGACAAAATCGACGATCATCTTCGCGCATCGGCCGAATATCCATCTGCGCTTCTTTAATTACGGCACTCATGTAATAGCCTTATAGGTTCGCATGGCGAACTTCAGATCTTCCCATACTTTTCGTTTTTCACGCGGAGAACGTAACAGATAGGCCGGATGGTAGGTCACAATTACGGGCAGCTCGCTGTCTGGGTATTGATAACGTATGTACCACGCATCTTGCCAATTGGCGTTTCAAGTTTTAACAGATTTTGTGCGGCAATACGTCCTACAGCCAGAATGATTTTTGGCTTTATTAAATCGATCTGTTGGCGTAGATAAGTTTCACATGCCTGCACTTCTTCCGCTTGTGGGTCACGATTGTTCGGCGGCCTGCACTTCAATATATTTGCAATGAAGACCTGTTCTCTACGCAACCCCATTGCCAAGCAACATGGAGTTTAATAATCGTCCTGCACGACCAACAAAGGGTTCTCCTTGTCGATCTTCATCCGCACCTGGCGCTTCTCCAATCACCAACCAGTCTGCATCTGGGTTACCGACGCCGAACACCGTTTGTGTACGTGATTCTTGCAACACTACATTGCTGACAAACGCTGCGACCTGTTTTGCCAGATTATCTAGCGCTTCAGGCAATACTGACGGTGTTGCTTTCACTTCTGTTGCAATACTCTTTTCAGCAACTTGTACTTCAACAACACTCTCATTTGTGGCGACGGGAGTATTTTTATCTAACCAGACATCAATCCCCATCTCCTTTAGATACTGTCGTTGATAAGATTGCATCGTTACTAGACCTGCGGATGCGCGCGTTCGCTTTCACTAAACACTTTGTTTAATGCACTGATGTACGCCTTCGCCGAAGCCGTCACGATATCCGTGTCCGCACCCAGACCATTGACGATCCGTACCTTTCTGATCAATACGCACCGTCACTTCACCTTGTGAATCTGTACCGGTAGTGATGTTGTTCACTGAATAGAGTTGTAGATTACAACCGCTTTCGATCATGCTTTCAATTGCCTTGAAAGTCGCATCAACTGGACCACCACCTTCGGCGATGGCTCGTTTCTCTACTCCATCAATAGAAAGTGTAATCTCTGCTTTAGGTATCTCACCGGTTTCAATACTTGCTTTAAGTGAAACTCAATTTAATCCAGTCATCAGCACCTTCCTGAAGCGTGTCACTGACTAATGCTTGTAAATCATCGTCGAAGATCTCATGCTTTCTTGTCAGCTAAATCTTTAAACCTGGAAAACGCGGCATTTAAGTCTTCTTCCTTTTCAAAGGTAATGCCTAATTCTTCCAATCGTGAACGAAAGGCATTACGACCGGAGTGTTTACCCAATACCATGCGGTTGGCATTCCAGCCAACATCTTCGGCACGCATGATTTCATACGTCTCTCGACTCTTTAATACACCGTCCTGATGTATACCCGATTCATGGGCGAACGCATTGGCACCAACAATCGCTTTATTGGGTTGTACCGGAAAACCGGTGATCGTTGAGACAAGACGCGAACAATGCATAATCTGGGTCGTATCAAGATCCGTATCGCAACTAAAGATATCCCTGCGTGTGCGTACGGTCATAACGACTTCTTCAAGTGCCGCATTACCTGCACGTTCACCTAAACCATTAATCGTGCATTCAACTTGTCGTGCACCATTCAAAACCGCTGCCAATGAATTGCCCACGGCCAAACCAAGATCGTTATGACAATGTACAGAAAAGACAGCCTTGTCAGAGTTGGGAATATTTTCAATTAACTTACCGATCAAATCACCAAAATACTGCGGTAAGTTATAACCCACCGTATCGGGATATTAATCGTCGTGGCACCGGCATCGATAGTTGCTTCGATCACACGACACAAAAAATCAAAGTCTGAACGACCCGCATCTTCCGGGGAAAACTCGACATTATCGGTATAGTTTCTGGCGCGCTTTACCGCATGCACGGCCTGTTCAACGACCTGATCCGGTTCCATACGTAATTTTTCACGCATGTGTATCGGCGATGTTGCAAGAAAGGTATGAATACGTGATGATTTTGCCGGCTTTCAATGCTTCAGCTGCACGATCAATATCCTTATCCAGCGCTCGAGCCAATCCACATACGGTACTCTCCGTGACCATTTCAGCAACCGCCTTCACGGCTTCAAAATCGCCCGGGCTGGCAATGGGAAACCCGCTTCGATAATATCGACACGCATCTTCTCCAAGGGCCTTGGCAATACGAAGCTTTTCATCCTTCGTCATCGAAGCGCCGGGGCTTTGCTCACCATCACGCAAAGTGGTGTCAAAAATGATTAATTTGTCCTTCATTACTCTCTACTCCAAAACTTATGCGCAGTCTAAGTTGATAGACTGTGCAATTCAAACAGGAAACTCTGCGCTTTTATAAACGCAATATAACAACAGATTTTTAAATACGGTTATGTGCCCCTCAGGGCAGGAGTAGTGACAGGCGTAGCAGTGCAGACTGTGCAGATACACAGTTAGTGTGTGTGACACTATTTGTTTGAAGATTTAAGACGCATCAATGGAATATAGCGCTATTAATTGTAAATTCAAGTGTTTCCGGCATCCTCTTCGCTTATCTTTCTCGACTCGCGATGTTTGCGCAATAATAACAACGTTAAGATCGGGACCAGATATCGCATACAGGAGAGTTATCACACAAAGCACCAGTGGTGGCTCCACCGCAACCAGGACAAAGGCCGCTACAATAACCAATACTGCCATGAAGGGGACTTGTACCCTTCAAGATCCAGCTTGCTTGAAACTGTGATACCGAATATTACTGACCATGAGAATACCGGCAAGAATCGTAATCGGTAAACAAAATACGATGACGCTGGAACCGTCATTTAAACCGATAGCTCGGTGCCAAACCAGATCATCCCTGCCAAAACGGCAGCAGCAGCAGGACTGGGTAGACCCTGAAAAAAACGCTTATCGATACTATCGGCTTGTGTATTAAAACGAGCAAGTCTTAGCGCTGCTGATGCGGTGTAAACAAAGGACGCCAACCAACCTAACTTGCCTATATCTGACAAAGCCCATTGATACATGATCAAGGCAGGTGCCAGACCAAACGAAACCATGTCAGACAAGCTATCGTATTCCATGCCGAACTCACTGGCAGTATTGGTCAAGCGAGCAATACGACCATCCATACCGTCCAACACCATAGCAACAAAAATCGCAATTGCCGCCGACTCAAATTGAGCATTTATAGCAGCGACAATGGAATAAAACCCGGCAAACAGCGCTCCTGTCGTGAACAGGTTGGGTAGTAAATAAATTCCACGTCTATGTTTCGTCACGTTGTCCTAATCTCATATGTGATATTGGTAGACCTTTATGAAGTGTACCTGCGAAACGTACTTACTGAAAGAAAGGGATGCTTAACTCTCGACCTTCTTTAAGGATTATCATTCTGTATAACACTCGCAACCTCGGAATGTATGATTTGAGCGAGGACTGTACTGCCCGATTGAACATATTGACCCACTTCTACCTGTACTTTAGATTGAAGCGGAATAAAGACATCAATGACACCACCAAAATAAAAATAACCACAGCGTTGTCCCTGCCCCACACGCTCTCCTGAATGCAAGTACATATGAAACCGACGAACAATATCTCTTAACCTAATGGCGGTAACAACATCGTCGCCTTCATCCGATCTGATATAAAAATCAAAATGTCGTCTTGACTCATTCTTATTCGGAGAGGAACTCCATTGATCCATGACCTTTCCTTCTATCGGACTACGAAAAGAATAAACATCATGGGAACGCATCGTAATTTGTACGCGGATAGTCTTATTATGCATCCGTATCTCTTCAGCTTCTTCTTCAATCAAGGTAACAATGCCATGTACAGGACTGACTATAGCTAAAGGTTGCGAAGGAATAATACGATTTGGATCACGAAATAGATAAACCGCTACAGATAATATTGCGAGTGAAATAATGAAGGCCGCAGGACCAAACAAAAACTGCGCAAGAACAGTCAGCCCAAGCAATATGAACAATATTGCCCAGGCTTCACGTGCGATTAATGGGTATCGATTACTGGGCATAGCGGCTCATTAAATAATGAAACGCGTCATTTCCCAAGAACAAACTAAGCCTTTGATGAAGCTTGATTAGTTTTTATCGTGATCAACCAACTGGTTTGCTTTAATCCATGGCATCATTGAACGCAACTTCTCACCAACAACTTCAATCCCGTGTTCACGGCTAATTCTGCGCTTGGCTTTTAATGTTGCTGCACCACTTTGGTTTTCCAGAATAAACTCTTTGGCAAACTCGCCATGTTGAATTTCGGTAAGAATCTTTTTCATCTCACGTTTGGTTTCATCAGTAATGACACGTGGTCCACGAGTAAAGTCACCATATTCAGCGGTATTTGAAATTGAATAACGCATGTTAGCTATGCCGCCTTCGTAGATAAGATCAACGATCAACTTGGTCTCGTGTAAACATTCGAAGTAAGCCATTTCCGGTGCATAACCTGCTTCAACCAACGTTTCAAAACCAGCCTGAATTAATGCCGTGATACCACCACAAAGAACGGCCTGTTCACCAAATAAATCAGTTTCAGTTTCTTCCTTGAATGTGGTTTCAATGATTCCAGCACGACCACCACCATTTGCTGAAGCATATGATAAGGAAAGTTCTTTTGCCTGACCTGAAGCATCCTGAAAGATTGCAATCAATGACGGCACACCACCACCGCCGGTGTAGGTGGCACGGACTAAATGTCCGGGGCCCTTTGGCGCAATCATAATGACATCAAGATCAGGGCGCGGAATAATTTGTTGGAAATGAACGTTAAACCCATGTGCAAATGCCAATGCTGCACCTTGCTTAATATTAGGTTCAATCTCGTTTCTATATAGTTCTGCTTGATGCTCATCAGGAGCAAGTATCATCACGACATCAGAACTGGCAACCGCATCGGCAATTGATTTCACATCCAGTCCCGCTGCTTTAGCCTTGGCTTCAGATGATGAACCTGCTCGCAAACCGACACAAACATTCGCGCCTGAATCCTTCAGATTGTTTGCATGTGCATGCCCTTGGGAACCATAGCCAATAATGGCAACTTGTTTACCCTGAATTATAGATAGGTCTGCGTCTTTATCGTAATAAATATTCATATACTTGCTCTCGTAAAAAATAAATGTGTTAAAAAATTCTAGGATTGAATAGCTTTATCGCCACGTGATATTCCAGAAACACCTGAACGAACAACTTCGAGGATCATGCTGTCATCCAATGCTTCTATAAATGCATCAAGTTTTTCACCTGTACCTGTCATTTCGATGGTGTAAGTATTCTCGGTAACATCAATAATTCGACCACGAAAAATTTCAACCATGCGCTTTGCTTCATCACGGAATTCCTTCTGCGCAGTTAGTTTGATCAACATTAGTTCGCGTTCAATATGTCGATACTCATTAAGGTCGACCACCTTAATAACATCAACTAGCTTATTAAGCTGTTTACCAATTTGCTCAATGATTTGTTCTGATCCAGATGTAACTACTGTCATTCGTGAGACAGTTGGATCCTCTGTCGGAGCAACAGTCAAAGACTCAATATTATATGCTCGAGCTGAAAACAACCCGGAAACCCGCGATAAAGCACCAGCCTCATTTTCCATCAGTAATGAAAGTATATGGCGCATACTTATGCCAACTCCCTGTCTGTGTCTGACGATAAATGCATTTCATGATGGCCCTTTCCTGCGGCTATCATGGGATAAACATTCTCTGTTTGATCCGTTACAAAATCCATCAACACGGTACGATCCTTCAGCGCCAGTGCTTCTTTAATCGCACCTTCAACATCGCTACTCTTTTCAATACGCATACCAACGTGACCATAACTCTCAGCCATTTTGACAAAGTCTGGTAAGGCTTCCATATAGGAATGTGAATAGCGGCTGGAATAAAAGAACTCCTGCCATTGCCGAACCATTCCCATATACCGGTTATTTAGGCTTAAGATTTTTATTGGTGTGTTGTATTGCAAACAGGTTGATAGTTCTTGAATACACATCACCAAACTTGCTTCACCAGAGATACACGCAACAGTTTCATCCGGAAACGCTAATTTAACACCCATAGCCGCCGGTAAACCAAACCCCATGGTGCCCAAGCCTCCTGAATTTATCCAGCGATTTGGTTTATCAAACGGATAAAATTGTGCTGCCCACATCTGATGCTGCCCAACATCGGATGTAACGTAAGCATCACCTTTAGTCAGCTCCCACAGCTTCTCAACGACGTACTGAGGCTTTATGACATCAGTTGTACGGTCGAACTTCAAGCAATCGAGAGCTTTCCAATCATGCATCTGTTTCCACCACTCTTTAAGAGCCTTGGCATCAGGTTTGTCTTTTTCGGTTTTAAGAATGCTGATTAAATCAGTCAGGACATGTTTAACATCACCAACAATAGGCACATCAACAGGAACATTTTTGGCAATGGACGATGGATCTACATCTATTTGAATTATCTTTGCGTACGGACAAAATTTTTCTAAATCACCCGTTACTCGGTCATCAAATCTGGCGCCTATCGCGATGAGTACATCACAGTGGTGCATGCCCATATTCGCTTCATAAGTTCCGTGCATGCCGAGCATGCCAACAAACTGCTTATCCGTCGCGGGGAATGCACCTAGCCCCATCAAGGTATTCGTAATGGGATAACCCAACAGTCGAGAAAACTCTGTGAGCTCTTTGCTTGCTTCACTGAGTATCACACCACCACCTGAATAGATCATTGGCTTCTTAGCAGACAGAATTAATTTTGCTGCCTTTTTTATCTGTCCGGGATGTCCTTTGACAACGGGTCGATAGGAGCGCAGGTCAATGTTTTTCGGGTAATCGTATTCACACGAATCCGCGGTAACATCTTTAGGGATATCGACAACAACCGGACCAGGACGACCGCTAGTAGCGACATAAAAAGCTTTTTTTATGGTCTCGGCCAGATCCTTAACATCTTTAACTAAAAAGTTGTGTTTTACGCAGGGGCGCGTGATGCCAATACAATCGACTTCCTGAAAGGCATCGTTACCTATCATGTGGGTTGAAACCTGACCGGTAAATACAACCAACGGAATTGAATCCATAAAGGCAGTGGCAATACCGGTAACTGCATTGGTAGCACCTGGTCCCGAGGTCACCAGGACGACTCCGGGTTTCCCCGTTGCACGAGCGTAGCCATCAGCAGCATGGGTCGCACCTTGTTCATGGCGCACCAGAATATGTTCTACCGCATCTTGCTTATAAAGCTCATCGTATATATGGAGCACAGCACCGCCTGGATACCCAAACAAATGCTTGATACCTTCATCTTTAAGCGCACGACAGAAAATTTCTGCGCCGCGGAGTATTTCCTTCTTTTTAGCCACTAGCTTTACCAATTACCTGTATATTCATTGCATCGAAACTGCGGGAAGTTACTGAGATTCCGGGGTCAGGTCAAGTGATGTCTGACATATTGAGAAGAATAAGCAAAAACAAACCAGATCAGCCAGAAAACATCGCTAAAAATGGAATCCATTCTTAGCCACTTACCCTACAGATTAATTCCGTTTATAGTGCCGTGCCTGATAAAATGCATCAGATCAACAACAAGAATGTTTAGAATTACACAAAATCTCAAAATTATTATTTTTAAAGTATATACCCGCCTATGAAAACATCACAATTATTAACCGCCACCTTACGTGAAGCCCCTGCAGATGCAGAGATTGTCAGCCATCAATTGATGTTACGTGCCGGCATGATTCGACAATTAGCCGCAGGTATCTATACATGGCTACCCCTCGGATTACGCGTTTTGCGAAAGGTGGAGGCGATTGTTCGTGATGAAATGAATCGAGCCGGTGGGCAAGAGATACAGATGTCAGCCATTCAGCCAGCCGAATTATGGCAGGAGTCTGGTCGCTGGGAGCAATATGGTCCTGAATTACTTCGCATCGCTGACCGCCATGAACGTGAATTTTGCTTCGGTCCCACGCATGAGGAGATCATCACTGATTTAGTACGTCGTGAAATCCGCAGTTATAAACAACTCCCTATTAACCTCTATCAGATTCAAACCAAGTTTAGAGATGAAATACGACCTCGATTTGGGATCATGCGAGCTAGAGAATTCTTGATGAAAGACGCTTATTCATTTCATCTTAATGATGAGTCACTACAAGAAACCTATGAGCAAATGCACGCGACCTATTCGAAAATATTTACACGCTTAGGTCTAAAATTTAGAGCGGTGATTGCTGATTCGGGCAATATAGGCGGTAGTAAGTCACATGAATTTCATGTCCTGGCAGATTCTGGCGAAGACCAGATTGTATTTTCCGAGAATAGTGACTATGCCGCTAATCTGGAAAAAGCCGAGGCAATCATTCCTCAGGAATCAAGACCTGAACCCAGCCAAACCATGAAAACGGTTGATACGCCGGGACAACACTCTATTGATGAGATCAGTTCATTTTTCAATATTTCAGCTAAACAATGCTTGAAAACATTGATCGTTAAATCTGAAGATGATGGTTTAATCGCCCTAGTATTGAGAGGAGATCATGAATTAAATACTATAAAAGCAGAAAAATTAGCCGGTGTTTTGAGCCCGCTTACATTTGCTGATAACGCAGAAATTAAATCTAGCATTGGCTGTGAAGTTGGATCGATTGGCCCTGTGGGGTTATCAATACCTCTTTATATTGATCATAGTGCCGGAAACCTGAGTGATTTTATCTGTGGTGCTAATACTGATGCAAAGCATTTAACCGGTGTTAACTGGGAACGTGACGTACCACTGCCTGCTAGCGTTGATATTCGTAATGTCTGCGAAGGAGACATGGCGGCTGATGGCTCCGGGAAACTGAATTTTGCCCGAGGCGTAGAAGTCGGTCACATTTTTCAACTCGGCACAAAGTACAGCGCCAGTATGAAAGCGAGTTGCCTTGACGAACAAGGCAAGGCAGTGACATTAACTATGGGTTGTTATGGTCTCGGCGTGTCGCGTGTCGTTGCGTCGGCAATAGAACAAAACCATGATGACAAGGGGATTACCTGGCCTGCTGCAATCGCGCCTTTTCAGTTAGCGTTGATCCCGATTAATATGCATAAGTCACAACGATTGCGAGAAGCGGTGATGTCTTTTTATGAAGAATTACTTACAGCAGGCATTGATGTAATTCTTGATGACCGCCGTGAACGTCCCGGTGTTATGTTTGCGGATATGGAATTGATAGGCATCCCACATCGGTTTGTCTTTAGCGAAAAGGGCCTTGATGCGGGTGAGATCGAATATAAAGCACGAACTGATACGGACAATCAAAATATAGCTTTAGATACAGCCTCGCAATTCATCACGGAAAAACTCATTCAATAAATAAGTAAATAAACGCTAACGAATCGAAAAATCAGGATACTCCTGATAGTCCACTTTAACGCACTCCAGGTTTAATACCTTTGCCATACTAGGGCCATGGGTCAGCCATTTACGGAGTTCTTCTAATAATGGCGCTTCACCACAGGCTAAAACCTCAACCCGGCCATCTTCCAGGTTTCGAACCCATCCTGTAAGACCCAATAAATTAGCTTGTTGACAGGTTGCCATCCGAAAACAGACTCCTTGAACCCTGCCGCTAACAAAACAATTCATAGTATTTTTCATATTATTCAATTACTTACAATATTTTTAACATTGTCTCAATATTGAGACAATGTTTGCGACTTAAACTTATCCAAATATTCATAGTTCATAATTAGAACAAGGAAATATAATCGTATCTCATTGATAATAAATAGTTATTTATTGATTGTCCACAAGAATTAGATAAAAAGTAACCTCATTAAATATATCCGTTCTGCCTACTTCATCACATTAACTCTTTGTTAATCCTCGATATTCTGGATCGAATCTTGCTGATAGTACTATAAGTTTAAAAAACCAGCTGAGTTAGCACATGGAAATGTTAATAAAAGCCTAATGATGAAAGACAACTATAATAATTTAATAATAAAGAAGAATTAAAATTATGAGTCAATTACCAACAAGAAAAACCTCAAATGGAAATGAGATTGAAACTCGCCCACTTTACATTGAAGAATGGCTTGATTCACTACCCTATATAGACTTCAACAAAACCAGCACATTACTTTATGAAGCATTAGTTGCAACAAATAAGGCAACGATTAAATCTGCTACTCGCATTGAGTTAGTTGAATTGTATAACCGCCCTTATCAATATTATGTCGAGTCGCAAATTAAAGCAGGGGCGCAACATACATTACAAACGATAGATGCTATGCAAAGCCAAGTCTCTCGAATGAAAAAGATTGCAGTTACATTAAGTTACACTTGTAAAATAGCTTTTGATACCGCTTTAAATAAAAAAACACTCTGGAAACAATCAAAACCTCCTGTTGAAGCTATGCTGATGTCGATGAATTATTTATCGCATGCTCTGGTTTTCAGTTTTCTGGAATATGCTCCAGTTCCCAAAAATGTCTGGCAGCAACTCAATTTTATTTATGACTTTGCTGAGTCTATCGGTTGCCATAAAAAAACCTATTCAATACCGGGCGCCAACAATAAAAATGTTAACACCTCCATAGATCATACCTATAAAAAAATCATAATGGCGTCACTGGTAGATCCCCATCATTTACCGTTTGGTGCAATTTGGGAGATCTATGATCAACTTGATACTTGGGCAGACTATACGCAGATAAATCCTATGCGATTTGTGTCTAATACCAACGGACATTTTGTGATCGATTTAAAAACAGACGACAAACCTATGCCGTTAGCAAAATTTAACCCGGACAACTCAAACGAAAGTAATCGATTGCTCGATTCGACTCCTCTTGAAAACCTGATTCAGAAACAGATCGATTTACTTCAGATGGGACAACAAATAGATAAATCCATCGTATTATCTCCATTTTATGCAAAGTCTTTGCTGTCGCACATGCTCAAGGCTTGGGGATTACCACCAAAGCGTTATTTCCCACGGAAAGTAAAATCTGGACACCTGAATATTGTTACTGGTGTCAGTGCGATTTATTACTGCCTGAATAATGGCAATGCATTCACAAGCAATATTGCTTCTGATGAAAATGACGAAATAGATGTATCAGAAAATCTAACTGAGACACCTTCACAGATTAATTATATTCCTGAAAGCTGGCGCGTTGTTGATCAAGGCTCCGGTGGCTATGCCATTATCAGAGACGACAAACCTAAAAAAACAATTCGTGTTGGTGATCTCGTTGGTATCAATAAAGGCACAGAAGAAAGTCATTGGAGTATTGGTGTAGTCCGCTGGTTAATGGTAAGCAAGGGAATACATAAAGTTGGTTTACAAATAATTTCAGAGGCAGCAAAACCAATTGCGCTATGTGCGCTTACTGGTAGTAAAGCAGACAGGGAATTAAGACCGGCTTTCATTATGGATAATAATTCTAAGCAGCGATCGATAATTGCTGAAAAAGGCCTCTATATGGCCAATAGAGAAATGGAAATAAAAAATGAAGGTGAAAGAGAGCTGATAGTCGCAGATGATCTTAATGAGTCCAATCTCTCTTATGAGGTTTTTAAATATACAAAGAAATGATGTCCCCGAATTTATATTTGAGTTTCGATGTCTGGAATATCTGATACATCAATGCCTTTTAAAAACTCCGCAATTGAAACAGACAGATTTCCTTCAACTTGTTTATGATAATCGCAAAGTTGTGATTTCAAATTGTTAGATAATTGATCGTTTTTTAATTCACTCCCTGTAACAGGTAAGCGTACGGGTAATATTTTATGCAAATCATATAAACAGGTTTCTTTTAAATCTTTAGATAATAACCAGCTTCCTTTGCTTTCATTAACCCATTTCTGTCTTTGCAAGAGTTCAAGCAAATCATTAATTTGATAATGTGGCAGCAAAACTAACCCCGTTCTTAATTGCGATATTGATAAAGCACGGCCTTCTTTTTGCGCCTGGTATAAATATTCAAGCACACGTAAAACATCAACAAAGGTCCACCCTCCTTTGCTCCGATTTTCGATCTCATCTTGCAGTCGAAATGAAGACAGGCAGAACGTGATATGCGCTCCAAATAACACAATAATCCAGGAGACATAAATCCATATTAAGAAAAGCGGCACAATTGCAATCGCACCGTATATGTTTTCATAGCTCGGCATTTCCTTAACGTAAATTCCAAACCCATACTTGGCAAGTTCAAATAAAACAGCGCAGATAAGACCACCTAACACAGCATGTTTCTTCGATACATAACAATTGGGAACCAAAACATACAATAAAGTAAACGCTGTTGATGTCGTCAAGAATGGCAACCAACTGAGTAGGCGCGACTTTAGATCCAGAGAGGTATCAACATCGATAACAACAGGCAGCGAGAGTAAATATGATGTAGAAGCCAAACCAACACCGATTAAAACTGGCCCCATGGTTAGAACTGCCCAATACACTAGTAATCGTGCAACAGGACTACGTTTGTTTTTTACAAACCAGATCCTGTTGAAGGCATTATCAATTGTCGCCATCAGCATTATGGCAATAAGCACCAGTACCATGATGCCACTTATTGTGAGTTGTGATGCCTTAGTTGAGAATTCGCCAATATAGCCCTGTATCGCCATACCAAATTCAGGCACAAAATTGCTAAATACAAAATCTTGTATGGCTTCGGAAAATTCCTGCAATACAGAAATTTTCCCAAACAAACCAAACATGACAGTGACTAACGGCACAATTGAAAGTAGCGTCGTATAGGCAAGCGAGGAAGCTGTCTGCATCCCACGTAAATTATAGAAATGCCGCAGAAAAAACCGGCAAAAATAAAACACCGTTATCACGCCAGATTTAATATAATTAACAACGTTTTCCGGCATTGCACCCGTCGAATTTGTCATATTGGTTTATTTTAGTTATCACGATTTGATTCATTCCAGCGTATCATTGTCATATATTAGTCCTGAAATTGAATATACAGTAATGGAGCCATCATGAAAGCAACAATCTATCATAATCCGCGTTGTTCCAAATCCAGACAAACACTTGCACTGCTTGAAGAGAAGGGTGTTGATCTAGAGATTATTGAATATCTAAAAACACCGCCAGACCAACAAACTCTAGCGGATATTCTTAACAAGTTGGACATCGCCGCTGCTGATTTAATGAGAAAAGGCGAATCGGTATATAAAGAGCTTAATCTCGGTAACAAATCCAACGACACTAAAGTATTATTGGATGCCATGGTAGAGAACCCAATCCTGATTGAACGCCCCATCGTAGTCGCCAATGGAAAAGCCGCAATAGGCAGACCGCCTGAATCAGTTCTCGATATTCTTTAGATATGACACAAATCTTAGTTCTCTACTATAGCCGCAGCGGCAGTGTCGCTGAGATGGCGCGTCATATTGCTCACGGAATAGAATCGGTTGCTGACTGCGAAGCAATTATACGAACTGTACCCGCAGTGTCTGCTACCCCTGAAAGTATTGAGTCAGAGATTCCTGAGTCAGGCCCACCCTATGCATCACATGAGGACCTAATTAATTGTGATGGTCTTGCACTAGGCAGCCCAACCCGGTTCGGCAATATGGCGTCGGCAATGAAATATTTTATCGACTCAACTTCAGATATTTGGGCCTCTGGGAGCCTTTCTGGGAAACCAGCCACCGTATTTAGCTCATCAGCAAGTTTACACGGTGGACAAGAAACAACTTTGATTTCAATGATGTTACCTTTATTGCATCACGGTATGTTAATGCTTGGCATCCCCTATACTGAATCCAGTTTATCTACTACTGAAGGTGGTGGCACACCATATGGCGCAACTCATTTTGCCAGAAGTAGTAATGACCTTCCCATTAGCGAAGATGAAAAAACGCTTTGTATTGCTGTCGGAAAACGAATTGCAAAGGTTAGTAAAAGGTTAGGCTAAATAAATATATTTATTAGATATTGAATTCCGGCAGAATGTTTAACCCATCTGTTACATTGATACGGCAAGTTGAAATCATAACGAAAATCAAGCGTCACTATCGAAGTGATTTTACTCATAAACTATTCATGCTTCTAACAGATTAATGCAGCTTTATTTTTTTAAGAAATAACAAAATATGATCTACCGGAAAGAGATAGATGGACTGCGTGCATTAGCAATAGTACCTGTACTCATATTTCATTTTTTTCCTTCGAATTTTCCTCTTGGTTACTTGGGTGTTGACCTGTTCTTTGTAATTTCAGGATATTTAATCACCTGTATATTGGTAGATGAGCTTGATACAGGAAGCTTCACGTTTCGTGGTTTTTATATTCGCAGAGTCAAGCGCATACTTCCTGCAACTCTTATTGTATTAATTCCAACTTCAATATTTGCCCTCATACTTTTAAGTTCTCCAGATTTACTCAGGTATATAAAAAGTTTACTTTCAACACTATCATTTACCGCAAATATCTATTTTTGGAGAAGTGGTGGTTATTTTTCTACAAATGATGAGCTTAAACCACTTTTACACATGTGGTCACTTGGCGTAGAAGAACAATTCTATCTAATTTTCCCCATTGCATTATTTGCTTTATTCACTCTATTTAAACAACACCGATATCGGCTTGTCGCTATCGCTTTTTTTGCGGCATGTTCGTTTATATTAAATATATATATATTGTCTATTGGCGGCGCTAATCCAGCATTTTTTTTACTACCAACTCGTATATGGCAATTTGCGTTTGGTGCACTTATTGCGTTGACTACAAGTAAGGTCCTTGAAACAAAAATGAGTCACGAGGTAGTTGCCTTATTCGGTATATTGCTGATAAGTGTGAATTATTATTTTACTTTACCAACGCTACCATCTGCTACGTTGATGACCTTGGGTATTGGCTTGCTGCTTTGGCACCGCGTTCCTGCCAATACAGTAGCAGGAAAGATGTTGACCTTTAAACCCATAGTCTTTCTAGGATTAATTTCTTTTTCGCTTTATCTTTGGCATTGGCCAATTTTAGTGTATCTAAAATACGTATACATACAGTCGCTTCCTTTATATGCATTAATAATTGGTATGCTGTTAACTTTATTGCTGTCTTATTTGAGCTGGAAGTATATTGAAGTCCCTTTTCGTAAGACAAAATCTAAAAAAAGTATATTGCTATTTGTTGGAGGTGGTTACGTGTCTCTTATCATAGTAATTTTAATAACTGCACTAAATAATGGGTTTCCATCGCGACACTCACAGGCCGTTAACAATATTGCAAACTCTGTAGCATCTAACTATCGCTGTTCAGCTTTTTCATTCATCTCATATGGTGGGTCGGTTGCATGTTTAGTTGGGGACTTGTCAAATAAAAAACATGAAGTTGCTCTTTATGGTAATTCTCATGCTCTAATGTATGGACCTGCGTTCATAAGCGTTTTAAATAATTATTCGAAAAGTGGGCTGATTATTCCTTTAACTGGCTGCTTGCCGACAACAGAAGTTAATATATCTCAGGATTGCTTTTCTCCAGCACAAAAAAACTTTGAAGCAGTTTTAAGTGATGAACATATCAAAACCGTCATTATTGCTCTTACTTGGTATGAAGATGATTTGATAACGGATAAAGGGGCAACAATTAAAGATAAAGGTTTCTCAGTACGAAAAAAATCCATTATCAATTTGGTACGCAACATTGAACAGTCTGGAAAACAAGTATACTTAATCGGACCTATTTCAATTCCAAACTTTAATTTTGCATCTATAGTAAGTAGACAGCTTATATTTGATGAGAGAAGCCAACCTGTACTCAGCTCACCTAGAGACAACTTCGATAAAAAATTTGGTGATGTTATTAGCAAACTAGAGCATGAACTTGACGATCATTTAATTTTGCCACATACATTCTTGTGTGACAGCTATAACTGTTATTTTGGAACAGACAATGTAGCATATTTTGCTGATGGCGATCATCTAAGTTTAGATGGCGCAATGATGATGAGACCGCTATTTAAAGATATTTTTCGATAAAAGTCAGTAACTCCATCTTATATCACTACGCACGCTGCCAGAAATGATAATGGACTAACTGTTAAAGACACTTTGTGTTGCCAAGGTAGAATGTTTGGTTGAAATTAAAAACTAATTATTAGCTTATAGGTACTTTCAGCAATAAGCCAACATTAACGCCTTAACTCAACGGCGCGCCTTTGGCGCGTAGCTTTGGAGTGATTGGTTCGATTTAGGTCTGGCATCATAGAACCTCAATGCTTTCTAACTAAGTTTTAAAAGACTCTTGGTTCGCATTGAGTCGTTAGCAATAACTTTATCACGGCTTAATAAATTCTTTTACAAACGGTATCGTTATCTTTCGCTTGGCAGCTAGCGAAGCATGATCGATTTTATCGAGAATACTCATCAACGTATCTAAATCACGGTCCACTCGACGGATAATAAATTCAATAACTTCATCACTTAGCTCAAATGATCGAAGCTTAGCTTTTTGTTTTAAAATTTGAATCTTCAACTCATCGCTGGGTGGTTTAATCTGGCAAACCTGATCCCAACTTAACCTCGATTTCAGATCATCAACTTCAAGGGAAATATTTGTCGGTGAGACATTGGCGCTCATTACCAAAGAATGCCCATTGTCACGTAGCTCATTATAGAGCCAGGTCAACCCTTGCTGCCATTCGCGATGACCGGTAAGACATTCGAGATCATCAATACAAACAATATCCAGATCACCCAGATCATGCAGAATTTCAACACTAATATCATTAAGTTGCTTAAGTGGAATATAGGCGACATGTAAGTTTAACTCGTTCGCTTGTTTGGATACTGCTTGCAAAAGATGAGTCTTCCCCGTCCCCGGCAAACCCCAAAGATACAAACTATGTGTGTTTTCACTACTGGCTATCGATTTTAATAATTGCAGCGGGGTTTGATTCTCGCCTTGCAAAAACGTAGCAAGATCATGCTGCTGATTATTGCCAAACTGAAATGGTATCTGTGTGACAGATGAAGAACCTGAAGTCATGGAGTATAAAAGCTACTATTCAAATACTGCTCGTGAAAATACCTCAACAAGACGGTAACTATTGCGGCAACAGGTAAAGCAATGAGCATCCCGAAAAGACCAAATAATTGTGCCCCTGCCATAACTGCAAATATCACTGCGACTGGATGCAGACCAATGCGGTCTCCAATTAATAGCGGGCGTCAAGACCATGCCTTCGAGCATTTGCCCTGCTCCAAAAACGATCAAAACATAAATAATATGGAGCACATCATGAAACTGCATGAGCGCTGCAACCCCGGCAATTACAATACCAACGATAAAACCAAGATAAGGAACAAAACTTACTAGCCCTGCAGACAAGCCAATTAACAATGAAAACTCAAGCCCTATTACCCACAAACCAAGGCTATAAAAAACACCCTGTGCAAGCATGACCAAGAGTTGTCCTCTAAAAAACTCTGCAAGAACCGCATCACAATTTTTCGTTAGATGAGTAACAACAACCTCATATTTTCTAGGAATGAGTTCTCTAGCCCTGGCAACAAGATGATCCCAATCTCTCAGCAGATAAAAAGTAACTACCGGAATCAATAAGACATAGCTAAACCAGAGTAATATTAATTGGCCCCGATGCGGAAACCTCAGCTAAGAACTTTGTGCCAAAACTCCCAAAGGTTTGCCACTGACCGAACAAAGAACTTTTTAACTGATTCAAATCTATACTGTTCAAATCAAGACCAAACCGTTGCGACAACCAAGGTAGAAAACCCGTCTGTATCCAATCAATCATCTCAGGAATGCGAATAAACAGGCGCCTTATCTGCTCTTCAAGCAGCGGGAAAACTATTAAGAAGAAACAGACAGCCATGATAATCAGCATCAGAGAAAAAGACAAAGACGACCGAGACCGTTCGTGAAAATTTGATCGTTTCCAGTCTGTCTACTGCTGGATCGCCGATAGGTAGGCGAGAAAAGCGCTGATCAAGAATGGCGTTAATATGGGTGCGATAGTAAATACAACAAATACCCAGACACGATTAGTTATTATCGTTAATATCAACCATTTTTGGGCATCTCTAATACTTGTGTGCTCATCTTGGCATATTAAACGGTACGTTAGTCTGTTCACTATTACTAACTAGCTTCAAGCGTCTTGCCCAGCGTGACAGATTGATCAAATCGCTGCCCAGGCCGCCTCGGTTGACCAATGTCAAATACGAACCTTGTCTTCTGGAGACACGTTTAACCTGAACGGAGCTGAACAGATTGCACTGATTGGACAGACTCAAGATAGGACAATGCTCCGAGCGTACTCATCCACATCATCAACATCCGTCACTATTAATTCGAGGACTTCTGTAACAGTGTGGACCCGGTATTATGCGTATTGTGAAGCGATTCTATCGGCCAGTTCATCGGCGCCTTCTTGCAACACTATCTCGAGCTAAGTTCACCCTGGCTAGTCCCAGCTCTCTAGCCTGATCCATTGATATAGGCACAGTCCATTTTGACTCCCATAGATTTGGCAGTGCCTGGACCATGACCTTTCCCGTCAGCACAACATCGGCCTGATAGCGATTTGATGCGTTTGCTAAGATTGGCTCTTTAAAACCGCCCCATACGTCGCTCGCACTGATCCTTGAGAGCTATCTTCTCAGATCCAGCAGTGGAAACAATAGTGATAGACCTCTAGCGGTCGCAGCGGCCTCATCCAGCATGGTCAAATATTCAGGGCTGTCTTCAAAACTCACCAGCCGTCGAACGCCTTATTTTCCTCATGGGCTAGCCAAACCAATACCGATGGTCGCTCCTGCCCCCAAATCGTCAATCCGTAGCTTCGAAGTCCCTCATTTAAGGCATTTTCGTCAAATTGAACCAATAGTTCTGTAGACTGAACATTCTGTTCTTCCTGATCCTCTACCTGTCGATAGCGAAATTGTTGGACAAATCGTTCTGGGCGTTCAATAAGAGGGGCAATATCACTGCTGCCTCTGATATTTCTATCACCAGTCAGCTTAACTAAAACCTGAATAAGCGCCTGTTTTATGGCAGGGTTACGTTTCGAGACAGTTTCATCAGCAACAGGGACTGCCGCTTGATAAAGACCTGAGACCTGAATCCCATGACCATTTTGGGCCAGCAGCGCAAATATAAACAGGAAAATCGTCATTCTAAATTTCATGTTGAGCACGCTAAGCAAGACTTGTCTTTAAGTCAAGGATTGCGAGAAGGAGACGACACCGATACCATAGCCGCATGACAAAAACGACAGAAAAAAAACTGAGCTATGAAGACGCTGGCGTTAGCATAGAACATGGTAATGAACTGGTTAAACGCCTGACAAAAACGGTCAAGAGTACTCATCGACAAGGTGTGATGGGTGGACTTGGTGGTTTTGGGGCATTATTTGATCTTGGCTCATTAAATTACACACACCCTGTATTGGTATCCGGTACCGATGGTGTTGGCACTAAAATTAAACTCGCCATTGATAATAACCGGCATGAGTCTATCGGAATTGACCTAGTCGGGATGTGCGTTAACGATTTAATCGTGCAGGGGGCAGACCCTTTGTTTTTCCTTGATTACTTTGCTTGTTCCAGTCTTGATGTTGATGTTGCTGAAACTGTGATCAATGGTATAGCTGAGGGTTGCAGATTAGCAGGCTGTAGCCTTATTGGTGGTGAGACTGCAGAAATGCCGGGCATGTATCAACCTGGCGAATACGACTTGGCGGGCTTTTGCGTCGGTGTAGTTGAGAAAGATGAAATAATAACGGGGCAAACTGTATCAGAGGGCGACACTGTTATTGCTATTGCTTCGAGTGGCTGTCACTCAAACGGCTACTCTTTGGTTAGGAAAATTATTTCTGTTACCAATCAAGATTTGTCTGAATCATTAGATGGAAAGACACTACTAGACCATCTGCTCGAACCAACCCGAATCTATGTGCAACAAATTCTTGGTTTGATTAAAGAAGTACCCATCAAGGCTATTGCACACATAACCGGCGGTGGATTAATTGAAAATATTCCCCGTGTCATTCCTGAGGATTTAGCAGTGCAAATAGATGCCAAGAGTTGGAAATTACCACCTATATTTGAATGGCTACGTGAAAAAGGAAATGTAGACGCCCACGAAATGTACAAAACATTTAACTGTGGCGTTGGTTTAGTATTATGTATAGATGCTGATAATTCAGATAAGACACTATCCTATCTGAAAAATATTGGTGAAGATGCTTGGGTAATTGGACAAATTACAGCTGACGAAAAAATAAATGGTGTACAAATCAGCTAAGAAAGACGTCTCATGTTAGGATTTACTGTCCTCTTGATTAGCAAGATATAGCGATTTCTGCATGTCCTTTACAATATATAGCGGTCTATTTTTAGTTTCATTAAATACCCGCCCTAAATACTCACCAATAACACCTAGAGCAAGGAGCTGTATGCCTCCAATAAAAGTAATTAACACAACCAAAGATGGATAACCCGCGACAGGATCACCATAAAGAAATTTCTTTATAATAATAAGAGAACCAAAGACTATTGCCATAAATGCGGATAGCACTCCAATCATTGAAGCTAATCTTAAAGGTAGAACAGAAAAAGAGGTTAATCCCTCGAATGCCAGATTTACCAACCCCCAAAAACCCCATTTTGTATTTCCGGCGTATCGTTCGTCGCGCTCATAGGTAACTTCTACTTGCGAGTAACCCACCCATGCAAACAAACCTTTCATGTATCGATGTTTTTCCCGCAATTTTAATAATGCATCTAAAGCATCACGATTCAACAACCTGAAGTCACCCGTGTCTTTTGGAATTTTTATATCACTTAATTGATATAAAAATCGATAATAAACATAGGATGTTACTTTTTTAAACCAGCTCTCCCCCTTTCTCTTAAGTCTTTTCGCATTAACAACATCATGCCCATCAAGCCATTTTGCAACTAACTCTGGTATTAATTCTGGCGGGTCTTGCAGATCGGTATCTATCACAATAACAGCATCGCCTAGTGCATGATCCAGCCCTGCAGTTAAAGCGATTTCTTTACCAAAATTTCTACTTAAATCTATTATTGTTATTCTTGGATCAACATTACGCTGCTTACTCATGAGTTCAAGCGTGTCATCCTGACTACCATCATTTACATAAATAATTTCCAGTTCCAGATTTAAATCTTTTGTAGCGCTTATCAGTCTTGAATAAAACTCATCCAGACCAGCAGACTCATTGTACGCTGGCGCTACAATAGACAATATTTTTTTTCTGTTTGCTTCTTTATTATCCATATAAAACTTATGCTTTCTCAGCAACAACAATTATTGACAGGCCAAAAGGAAATGAACATCGGCCAATGATACAAGCCTCCAGACTAAATATCTTTTCAAATAACAGGTTTATAATTCTGTTCGGCACACTTAAACCATCAATTTTTGATGGCGGAAATACTTTATCTTTAAGTCTGGTCAAAAACGCTAATGGAAATAAAAATGAATTAAAATAAGATATATAATTCACTTTCCAACCATTATTTTCTATGATTTTTTTCAACTGCCCGGCCGTATATCTTCTTTTATGATGATGTAATTCATCATGCTTGGTCCAAAGAAACTGATATGCCGGAACAGTTATTAATAAAGTAGCATCATTCTTTGCCCAGTTTTTCAACATCGACAAACTTTTTTCGTCATCATCTATATGTTCCAGGACGTCTAACAGTACAATCAAATCATTTTCTTTATTTATATCTGATGGAAATTTATCTGGCAATTCACCTTTAACGACCTTGCCAATTTGCCTTGATTTTGCTCTTGCTAGAGCATTATCTTCTCTTTCAATTGCGACTAATTCACCATATTTTGATAAAAACTCAAGATTGTCACCGTTACCACAGCCAGCATCCATTATCCTGGGATTTGACCCAAGATTTAAGTCATCTATGACACTGGCAATTATTTTTCGTCTCGCAACAAACCACCAGTGCTGGGTTTCAACTTTATACATTTCATCAAATAATTCATTTTCCATATCTAAAACCCAATCTTTTTATTTTTGTTTCTCTTGAACTTTAGCCAGAAAACCACGCAATATTTTCCATTCACTTTCATCTAATTGTGCTCGATTAAACAGTCGCCGCATTCTATGCATCAATCGTCGCGGATAGTTAACATCATGATAGCCTATCTCAATCATGCATTGTTCCAGGTGCTCATAAAACATTTCTATTTTTTCCTGATTCACAAAAGACACTTTCTCTTCTTTAACTACACCTTTGTTGACGTTACTTTTAAGGAATAACTCATAACATATAATCTGCACTGCCGACGCCAGGTTCAGAGAACTATAATCAGTATTAGTCGGTATTTGTAATACCAAATTACCTAATTCCATTTCGTCATTACTCAAACCAGAGTTTTCTCTTCCGAACACAATTGCAACATTTCTACCGCTTGATTCAGCCACTTTTTCAGCACACTCCCGAGGAGAAACCATCGGCCACGGAAGACTCCTTGTCCTTGCGCTAGTTGTAATAACCAGTTCGCAATCTGAAATGGCTGATTTCAAATCAGCATGTAAGCTTGCTTTTGCCAGTATATCGTCCGCGCCTGCTGCCCGGGCAGTTGCCACGGCGGATGGAAATTCTTTCGGATTGACCAAATATAGATTATCCTGTGACATTGTTTTCATCGCCCGCGCAGCCGCTCCGATATTGCCCGGATGAGTCGTGCCAACCAGGACAATGCGCACATTACTAATTATCGAATTCATATTTTTCACTACACTCATTTTTTCACTCAACGTAGAATACGTTTTTAATATTTCAAGGATTTAAAACACTCATGCATCCAATGCTTAATATCGCAATACGTGCTGCCCGGGCAGCAGGAGATCTAATTGTACGTGAAATGGATCGCGTAAGTGACATATCTGTCGATATCAAAGGTAAAAATGATTTTGTCACAGAAGTAGATACACAAGCAGAGTTTACGATTATAAATACAATTAAAAATTCTTATCCAGACCATGCCTTCTTATGCGAAGAAAGTGGCGCATCGGGTGATAGTGACTTTCAGTGGATTATAGACCCTTTAGACGGAACAACGAACTTTCTGCATGGATTTCCACATTTTGCTGTGTCGATTGCTCTCCAACATAAGGGGCGTCTCGATCAAGCAGTAATTTATGACCCTCTAAAGCAAGAATTATTTACTGCATCTAAAGGAAAAGGTGCTCAACTTAACAATAAAAAGATTCGTGTTAGTGGGCATAAGACTCTAGATGGCGCATTACTTGGCACAGGTTTCCCATTTGGTGATACTCAAAAAATTGATGAATTCATCAATAGTTTTAGATCGCTCTATCCAAAAATTGCTGGAATCAGGCGTGCTGGTGCGGCCTCTCTTGATTTAGCCTATGTTGCCAGTGGTCGTTTGGATGGCTTTTGGGAATTTGGATTAAAGCCATGGGATATTGCTGCTGGCACATTAATCGTACAAGAAGCAGGTGGATTAATTAGTGACATGCGCGGTGATAATAAATTTTTGGAAACAGGTAATGTCGTAACGGGCAATCCCAAAATCTTTAAGGACATACTTAAGCATCTTCGTAATGTCTGAGCTCACTAAATAGTGTGACGATCATCTTGTAATTTTCGAACTGTACTGGATCCATATGCATGTTAGACCTAAACTCATATGACCTTAATGGACATTTGCAGGATACTAAACATTGAGACTTCTAATAACGGGTGGCGCAGGCTTTATTGGCTCTAATCTAATCCGCTACCTACTCGAAAAAACCAACGATAAAATTCTAAATCTGGATAAACTTTGTTATCCAGGTAGTCGCCATACAATAGAACACTTTGATGACCAGCCGAATTACCAATTCAAACAACAGGATCTTTGTGATTCTGAAGAATTAGTAGATGTCGTTAATGAATTTCAGCCCGATGCAATAATTCATTTAGCTGCAGAATCACATGTAGACAGATCAATCGATAGTCCCCAAGCATTTATTGATTCAAATATTGTGGGCACTTTCAATCTGCTTGAGGCATTTCGTAAATATTTCACAAATAGTGATGAAAGATTGCAGCGACAGTTAAGATTTCTTCATGTCTCTACAGACGAAGTATTTGGCAGCCTGTCAGATGGTGATGAACCTACAAAGGAACGAGATAGTTACAAACCTAATTCGCCATACTCGGCTAGCAAAGCCGCTTCTGATCATTTAGTTAGAGCTTGGGGGAAGACATACAGCCTGCCTATTTTGATTACTAATTGTTCGAACAATTATGGGCCATATCAATTCCCAGAAAAACTCATCCCCCTTATAGTCAACAAGGCACTTGCTGATAAAGCGCTACCCATATATGGCGATGGAAGCAATATTAGAGATTGGTTATTTGTTGATGACCATGTTCAGGCACTTTACTGCGTATTAAATAAAGGAAAGCCCGGTGACACTTATAATATAGGCGGAAACTGCCAGTTAACTAATCTTGAGTTAGTTGGAAAGATTTGTAACATTCTGGATGTGTTAAAACCGAAAGAAATTTTATACAAGGAACAAATTGAATTTGTAAGCGATCGTCCGGGACATGATTATCGATATGCTATCGATATATCAAAAATTCAAACTGAATTAGAATGGTCCCCAAATGAATCTTTTGATAGTGGTTTGATGAAAACAATAAACTGGTATATAGAAAATCAGGCATGGTGCGATAATGTTTCTTTTGATACCTATGATGGCCATCGTTTAGGACTGGGTAAATTATGAAAGGTGTAATACTCGCTGGCGGACTAGGTAGTCGACTGCACCCGCTGACAAAAGCAACCAATAAACATTTACTACCCGTAGGTAGCGAACCAATGTTGTATCATCCAATACGTCAAATGGTTAGCTCAGATATTGAGGATATCCTTGTTGTAACAAGTACTCAACACATGGGAGACGTCGTACGTTGCCTAGGTAGCGGAGAAGAATTTGGTTGCCGGTTAAGCTACAAGGTCCAAGAGCATGCGGGAGGCATCGCACACGCTCTTGCAATGGCTGAAGATTTTGCAAACGGCAATAAAATTTGCGTTATCCTTGGCGACAACATCTTCGAGTACAGCATTAAGCCATATACTGATGCTTTCAGAGGACAGGGTAAAGGTGCACATGTCCTTATAAAAGAAGTTGGTGATCCAGAAAGATATGGCGTAGCGGCACTAGATGAACATCAAGTTATAGAAATTGAAGAAAAACCTTCCAACCCTAAATCTTCCTTTGCTGTAATCGGGCTTTATTATTACGATAGCCAAGTATTTGATATTATTAGAACAATAGATGTTTCTAAACGAGGAGAAATGGAAATTACCACAGTCAATAACGTCTATATTGAGAAAAAACAATTACATTATAGTATTTGTACGGGTCGCTGGACAGATGCGGGCACTTTCGAGTCACTTTTTGAAGCTAATCAAATTATGATGAATAATCATAATCGCCTCAAGAACAACGAATAATTTCATCTTCTACAAGATATTTTAACCACGTGAACAAACTAGAACCTATAGTAAAAGATGACCACTTACGTGAACGCTGGGAAAAGCGAGCAGCAGACGAAGGTAGTTCCAAAAGTAGTGTGCTATTCAGAGGCTTACCGAAAACGCTTAATGAGCATGTAAATGACTTTCAAGAATACATTTTACTGAAATATTGCCTACCTCGAATTAAACCTAGTGCATCCATACTAGATCTTGGCTGCGGTTACGGAAGAATTACTAAGTTCGTCAAGCAATACGATAAAAGCTTGAATATAACCGGTCTGGATTTTTCTAATCATTTTTGTGCTCTATATAATAAAGAAACAAGTTGTAGAGTAGTATGTGCTGATCTAAACAATACACCTTTTCAAAATCAATCATTTGATTGCATTATTGCTTTCACATCGTTGATGTATATTCCTACTAATGACAGAGATAAAGTCATGAAAAATATTGCCTCTTTGTTAAAACCAGGAGGCATTGGTTTTTTCCTTGACTCTGGTCAGGAATATATAAAATTAGTAAGCCTTATCATCCCATCTCGGAACAAACAATCTACTGGGGGAAACGGGTTTACTACTAAAGAATACGACAAACTCGGATGCACCAATGGCTTGGAAATTATTCATCGAGGCGGCATGACATTTTTTTCCTTGAGCATGCCATTTCTTCTACTAATTAAAAACTTCGAAATCATATTAACTCCTTTTTTAAAGTTGGTTGGTTGGTTGGATAAAATATTTTATTCATCCCGTTTTTTGAGCATCCACCAATGGATGGTTGTTAAAAAAACAGACGTTAATAATTGAATTACTAATGGATGAATTGATATCAAGCTTACCTAACAACATAGAGTTGGCTTATATTCCGCTAATTTTATTTGCCATGTTTATTCACTTCCTTTTAGAGCCACTACGTTGGTATTTATATACTACTAAATTATTTTCCATTGATTACAATAGAATGTTCAGTATTTTTTCACTGACAGCACTAGTAAGCTATCTACTTCCCATGAAAATGGGACTCCCTACCAGAATGTTTTTATTACGAAAAAAAGCAGGCATTGGAATTTTGCAATGTTCAACATTACTTATGCTCGATGGATTAATCAATTATGCATGCTGGGGCATCACTGCAGTTACAAGTTTTTACCTACTTGTAAAACAAGATGTATTTGAAGATAGTTTTGTAACTATCATCGTAACCTCGATACTCACGCTATTGCTCTTATATTTTATATGGAAAAAACGTCGAACAATTATTCCAAAAAGCATGAATGCTGGAATTGAAAAAATGATAAGCAACGACAACAGTGGCATAAAACAACTTTCATCAGAAATAGACCGTCAAATAATATTTAAATCTTTACTTGTCATGCCAATAGATATCGGCAGCCATGTAGTACATCACTGGGCAATATTCTCAATGTTAGGAATTAACTTGGAATGGGGCGCCGTCTTTGTTATCACCACAGTTAGCATATTTACCGGCATGATTTCCATGATGCCTATGGGTTTAGGTGGATATGACGCTATGCTGGTTTTATTATTGATGCAATATTCAATAGAACCGGAATATGCTGTTAGCATTGCAATAATCAATCGCCTAACAATTCTATTTATTAGTATTGTTAGCGGAATATATGGGGGAACTCAATTAGAGTTAAATCCTTTTAAAACTCAGTGGCGTAAATTGTTATCTTCTAATACTCAATAATAAGCATATATAAATTCGCAATGAATGAAATTAATAAACAATCCAAAATCGAATTCAATACACCCTATCTTTCAGGCAATGAAAATAAATACATAGGCCAAGTCCTTGAAAATAATTATTTTGCCGGCAACGGTCCCTTTACTAAGAGGGTTCATGCATTTCTAGAAGAAAATTTTGTCATTCCACATGTCCTATTGACACATAGTTGTACAGCCGCACTAGAAATTACAGCTTTGTTACTAGATATCAAGCCCGGGGATCAGGTTTTGCTTCCTTCTTATACTTTTGTCAGTACAGCATCAGCGTATTTACGCGCAGGTGCTGAGCTTGTTTTTTGCGAAATCGATCCTGACACTATGAACATCGATGTCAATGATATAGAAAAACGTATTACGAAACGTAGTAAAGCTGTTGTGCCTGTTCATTACGGCGGTATCGGCGTTGATATGTTGCCGCTAATACAGCTTGCTGAACAGCATGGATTAATAATTATCGAAGATGCCGCACAAGGTTTAGGAGCAAAGATAAATAATGCCGGTTTGGGGAGCATAGGTTCGCTAGGCACAATTTCATTTCATGAAACAAAAAATATTCATTGTGGACTAGGTGGCGCACTATTCATAAATGATCCTGCTTGGTTTGAACGTGCAGAAGATGTTTGGGAGCGTGGAACCAACCGTACAAAAATGTTTAAAGGTCTGGTTGATAAATATTCATGGGTAGATATAGGCTCTAGTTTTTATCCTTCAGAACTGCAAGCAGCCTTTCTTCTTGCACAACTTGAAGCTATTGAACAAAATCGCATAGAACGAAAAGTCATATACAATCATTATTCACGCGAACTAAAACCACTGGAATTAATTGGTTCATTTAAACTACCACTAATTACATCAAACATAGAAATTAATTTTCATTCATTTTATCTGATCTGTAATTCAATAAGCGATTGCAATGATTTACGTATATTTCTTTTGGAGCAGAATATTCATGCTTATATTGGTTATGTTCCACTGCATTCATCGAAAATGGGATTAAGCTTAGGATATCAAGCTCAGGATTTACCCTTAACTGAAGAATATGCCCAGCGGGTATTACGATTACCTTTTCACAACAACTTAAACTCAGAAGATTTAAAACGTATTACAGATTCCATAAAAATATTTTTTAAACATGCCTGATAAAAAACACTTACTTGTTCTGACTAGCTCTTATCCATCAAATATAAATGATGGCCGTGCAGCAGCAGGATTCTTTGTTAAAGATTTTGTTAAAGAACTATCTAATGGAAATGAAGTTACTGTATTGACTCAACATACTGGAGAAGGTCCAGATGAAATAAATGAGAATCAGTACTCCGTAATTCGATTTCCGTGGCTTAGCAAAAATCGTCCTTTATCGACTCTATGCCTACCAAAAGATATACTACCTATTTTATCCGTGATGTTTTCTGGCATTACGTCAAGCATTAAGCAGATTAAAGAAAAGAAAACTGATCATGTTATAGCAATGTGGGCAATTCCTTGTGGGATATGGGCACTAGTAATTAATTTTTTTTTCAATACACCATATACAATTTGGTGCTTAGGCTCCGACATCTGGAATTATCAAAATTCTTTTCTCTCCCGATCTATTTTAGTACTCGTCTTGAAGAATGCCCGTACTGTTTATGCTGACGGCTTTGAATTATGTGACACTATAAAAAACTTAGCAAAAATTGACTGCACCTATTTACCAAGTTCGCGCCACCTTGAAAGACCCACCAAAGATCATATTCTTAAACCAGAAGGTGTTCGGCACTATTTATTTGTCGGGAGATATCACCCTAATAAGGGCCCAGACATATTGATTAATGCAATTAATTTATTATCAAAAGAATCAAGAAAAAAAATTCATTTACATATGTTTGGTGGTGGAGATCTAATCAATGAGCTAAAACAGTTGATTAAAACTTTTCATCTCGAAGATACTATTACACTGGGAGATTTTATTGGTGAGCAAGAATTGACAGGAGTGCTTCATGCAACAGATGCGATTGTCATTCCATCTCGTAAAGATTCAATACCGCTTATGTTATCTGCAGCTTTAAAAGTGAATAAGGCAATCATTGCTACTGATGTGGGTGATACTGGTTTTTTATTAAAAAATTATTTGGCCGGTAGAGTTACGCCTGCTGAATCATCAAAGTCCTTTGCACTAGCTATTGAACAAGATCTATTGTCTCCCAATGAATTTATCAAAGGACAATCTGATTTGCTAAATTTTCTGGACCTTTCAAATTCTGCAAAACGCATAACTGAGAAAATGACTTAAAGGACCAACCTTTAAGCACCCAAGCAGTAAACTCAAAACTTTCTATGTTTTTATTACTTCTTAATGTACGTATGGATTACACTAATTCCTCTATAAATCACGTTTTTTTAAAAGCCAAATATAACCTGGACTTAGCCACATAACATATTTTGTTAACCAGCTTGCCAACTTAGCCTTCAGACTACCTGGCTTAATCATATACTCTGTCTCATATTTCGTTGGGTTTAAGATTATTTTCTCTGTGTAATCAATGACTTTAAAATCTTTCACCATTTTTTTCAGACCCCAATAAGTAAGATGTCTTTCATAGTAGTAATCTACATTTCTAAAAGCTCTCAAATAAATATGAGACATAAATACTGGAACTACGGATAATAAAGGAAGATGATAATGGGGTTCATCCCACATAATCCTATTAGAACCTGCGAAGTAACAAACACCATCATCTTTAAGAACTCGATAAATCTCGGTCATCATTTTTCCTGTATCAGGAACATGCTCATAAATATGAGATGAAATTACAATATCAAAAGTTTCATCTTCATACGGTAGTTCCATCGCATCTCCGATATCAAAACTCAAATTATCCTTAGAAAAATTATCTCTTGCTGAATTAATGGCTTTTTCATCAATATCAATTCCAATAACCGACAGGAAGTACTCTGACAAATAGTTATCAATTATTCCTGTCGAACCACCAACATTAAGGACCGAAAGACCATCCAGAGGACCGTTGATGTAATCATTTAAGACAGCCACCATTGTGCTCGCTTTTTTCTGTCGCGAATCAACATCATGCATTTCAAATTCAATGTCAGAATAACCGTATTGATAACCTCGACTCACTTCTCATCCCCTAAAATGATTCTACAAATATAACTAAGAATAAGCATAACATTTAAATACCCAATTATTATATTAAAACTGAGTATAACTACTCATTTTTTGTCATGATTTTCCAACTAAAACAATGACTTTAACCAAACCAAGCTATTATAATAGCTATCAAAGATTATCTTAAAAACATCATGTTTATTAACGCATGCATGAACATCATACTCATCGAGGAAATATGTTAAAGAATTCTATAAAACACAAACGAGATAGATTTTTTTTATCCCGGGTACTACTTTCTCCTTTAAAGCTTATAAACACAGTTCTTGTGATTATCAGCTATAAGCTCAGACTAATAAAATCGTTGGGATTACCCGTGGTTCTAGATATAGAACCAACAAATGCTTGTAACTTTCGTTGCCCGCACTGTCAGGTTACGAGTGCTGACTGGGTAAAGAATAATATGAGTATGGAACAATTTAATAAAATTATTAATACATTTCCACATGCATTAAGAGTAAAACTACAAGGAATGGGTGAGCCATTTCTCAATAAAAGTTTAATAGAATTTATTGACAAAACATGTTCAAAAAATTATTGGTGTGAAGTGACTTCAAATGGCTCGCTCTTTGATAAGCGCCCAATAAAAGATTTGGCTAAATATAAGAATTTTCAACTGACTATAAGTATTGATGCTCCCAATAAAGAGTTATTTGAAAAAATTAGACCTGGAAGTGACTTTAATAAAGTTATAGACAATGTAAAAAAATTACAGACATCTACTAATATGGATTTATCAGCTTGGATGGTAGTAGATCAAGACAATGAATCTTCTGTTGCTGATACTATAAAATTAGTAAAATCTATAAACATCTCAATGTTTGGATTGCAAATTATTGTTATTGACTATGCTAAAGAAACGCTTAGAGCAGAAACCGTTGAAAAAAGAATTAACATGGAAAATCGATCTGCTCTATATTCCGACTGGCAGGAACAGGCAAAAAACAATGATGTTGAACTTGATATCGCAGATACATTGTATGATAAATCACACCCATGCCCTTGGCCTTGGCAAGGCACATACATTGACGTTGTCGGTAATGTAATACCTTGTTGTCGTATTGGCGATGCAAGGGTCAGTTGCATGGGCAATATTAATAAAACACCATTTAAAGATATTTGGAACTCTAAAGAATATAAAGAATTTAGGACTATGCATAAAAATAATAAAATTCCGAAAATATGCTCCAGCTGTTATAAAGAGTAATGCAAATAAGCATCGCATCGTTAATTTTTACAATATATTTAAGAATAGATTATTTTAGTAATCTTCAATCATTTCTTCTGCTATAAACTAGACTTGTAATCTGCTCTGAAATTAAACCCATAAGAAATATTGTAACTGCAGTAGTAAACAATAAGGCGCTCATGTTGGTAAAACGCCCCACTGTTAAATATGTATAGAGATAATAAAATAAACCCGTAGTGAAACTAATTATACTTAAAGGAAAAAATATTTTTAATGGAGAATACAAAGTGCCAATTTTAAAAAGTATAAGTAAAAAACGCACACCATCCTTAATCAATTTAATATGGCTTTTACCTAAACGAGTATTTGCCTCAATTGGAACATACCCAACACTGAAACCAGAACGAAAAAATGCCATAGTACATGTTGTAGGATACGAAAACCCATTTGGCAATAGATGGAGAAACTTTTTAAAGTAATCGGCCCTCACAACTCTAAAACCTGATGTCAGATCTTCCACTTTCTGCCCAACCATAGCAGTAGCAAACCAATTATAAAAAGTATTTGCGCAAAGCCTGCCCACACTAGCTTGTGATGAAGACGATCTAGCGCCAACAACCATATCGTACCCTTGCTTATATTTATCAAGTAAATTTTTAATATCTTCTGGTTTATGCTGACCATCAGCATCCATAAATATTAATATTTCCGCGTCAGAAACTCTGGCGCCTGTTTTTACAGACGAACCATTACCTTTTGAATACGGATGAGAAATAATCGTAACACCGTGATCTTGGCACAGTTTTTTTGTAGCATCCGTCGACCCATCATCAACAACAATAACTTGATAATCAGGATATAATTGACGAATCTCTGGTAATATTTTTTGTAAGCCAGCGAGTTCGTTTTTAGCTGGGATAACTATACTTATATTTTCATTTGTCATTGTCTCAATTCACTATAGTTTACATGTTATGCTTCTAGTACATTTGATAAATATACTGATCAATTTACATTCACCAGACAATTCTAGTAAATGTTATAAACTAGCTGAAGCAATCCTTTTCTTCCAATAATATTATGTTAGCTTCTAAGTCTAGTTTAGATCTCAGGTGCCTTAATTACATCTAATTATAAATATAATCAATAATAAACAAAGACGTCTATTCTACTATGTAGCGATATTATTTAACCAAAGATAGTCTTATTGAAATAGAAAACATCACCCATTTAGCACTCTATGGTTATTTCTTCATTTTTCCAAGAATGGACACTGGATTTTTCGGATCATTTGGAAAATGATAAGTTTTTATCAACTCTAATTTAGAACCTAGTCTTTGATATGGATAGAAGTTTTCCTTGTAACTCGGGCTAGTACCATTGACTAAATAATAATAATGACAATTTTCTTGTTCCGTCATATTAAAATATTCATTATCATCAAAACTACTATCAGGTGGTGCTTTGCTAACCCGTTCCATATATAAACCAACTAGTCCAGGCTTTATACTATAGACACATTCATCAATGGGCACATGATTCTTTGCATCTTCAAGACCTGTAACAAACACGTAATTAAATGCAACCTGGTTAATAGCTTGCCGAAGGTTGAGGTGATACCAATCGTAAGTCTTTTTATATTGAGGCGGGATAATTGTTTCATCTACTAGCACATTTGATCTAGATACTGTTAATAACATATTCGGGATTAATATTATTAACAATGTAATTCCTGCAATAGAATTCCCCACGGGAAACTTGGAAGAAGACCAATGCTCATCAATAAACTTAATAAACATACTTGATTGCACTAATAAAACAGGCATTATTGGAAACAATAGGCGCTTTATTTCATCAGGATATGGCCAACTCATAACCATGCACAAGTATAGAAAGGTATATATTCCATCGAGCTTTTTCTTGTAAACCCTAAAAATGATACTCAGTACAGATATTACGGCAAATACATTTAATAAAATATGCCCTGAATCCCCAAGTGTAAAAGCTGAATGCCAAGCACTTAACATATAAACAGATTGATTCACCACCTGCTGTAGTAGTGATGCTATAAAATCAGTCGTATAATAATTTGACAGAATGTCCAAGTAAGAATCACTATCTTGATTATTTAACAATCCCCATAAAACCATTGGAATTAACGCTACTATTGAAAGATAGTATTTTCTGCTTACATTATTTATGACTAAGTAAATAATAAGCGCCATCACTATGCTTATACCGGCACTTCTAGTCAGTGCCGTGCAGGCAATAAATATTACTCCAACCCATAATAATTTATCATTTCCTGTGTTTTCTTTAAGTGCTACAAGGCATATCCCAATTAAACTAAATAATAAATAAAGGATTTCACTATGCAGTGACATGGCTTCAAAATAAGTGCCCGGAGAAATCGAAAAAATAAAAACTAATACTAAAGCATGCGTTCTATCAAAGTTAAGATTAATCATCCACCAATATAGAGTAAGCATCGCTAGAAGGAGAAAAGATGTCGTAATTACATGAGCTATTAAAATGCTATTGCCTCCGCCTAGTAAGCCAAGCAATAACGGATACATAGGCGGATACAAGCTAGCCGAGTCGAAATACACTGATACATGAGATGGCGTTGTGTAAGGCGAATAAATGTTAGCACTCATAAGATATATCGCATTATCTCCATCCAACTGCGCCAAAACAGGACTCCACGTCCAAATATAATATGCGCCAGCAATAATAATAAATGTTAATACTGGGAAAAGTATTTTTTTAAACTCCTTAACTATCATTGCAGCCAAGTTTTCAGAGACCATTTTGAAAACCAACTTCACAATATTGATCGACATCTACGCTTCGCTGCTGCTTTTGTGAGGTTATAATATTTGCGTAGCTATCTATGTATGAGATATCTTGCTTATTAGCAACATTTCTTGCTGACAATATATATTGTTGATATCTATTTTCACTATCATCACAAACGGCCGAAATAGCAGCCGCTGCCAGATACAGATCGACTAGAGTTGCATCCTGCGGCAACGAAACCAAGACTTCTTTTAAAAGGGCAAGACTGTCGACTAAAAAATGACCCCTTGTACTCTTTAATGAAATTATAGAAAAACCTGTTAACTGTTTAACATCGATATTCTTATTACTTAATAATACTGCCATATCTGCATCTGGAGTACCTTCAGGTTTTTCTATTATTGCGTACCTGGAATTACGCGTTAGTTTGTAATTTCTATAATGAAATAAAATCAATATAGGTTCGTGTTCAAATTGAGATGCTTCTTGTGCTGAAGTTATTAATCGTTTTATAGAAAATGTATTTTTGTCATAAAGCGGATATCGATTAAGCCCATAAAATATAGGCTTCCAACTGTCAACAGTGCTGAGTGACTCAAAAAGCAATATTTGTTTATCGTCATAATGTGTAGTGACAAACTCTGTAAGCCCTCTCCAGTTTGTTTTTTTAGGTAATGTTTTAAAATCAAGGACTGATAGTGACAAATATATTATAAATATAATCCCAGATAATATTAAGCATGGTTTTTTATATCTAAAAATAATTATATTTGATTTAAAGCACCAACAGCGCTCTAAGCAATAGGCAAATAGTATTAGAGATAATGGCAAAATATAAATAGCATATGGCGGCCTAAATGGCATATTGGTTTTAAGATCAAACACTACTAAATTAAAAACAAATACTAAGGGAAGCAGGACTAATATGCCTTTAATTAAAGCACCGGCTGATTTGTCTTTCTCATAGAAAACTAAAATAGCAGAACTAATAACAGCAAATAGGACGACATAGGATACAGGCTCAAGTTGTGCTTCATAAACTCTCCACAGTGTGCTATACGAAACATCTCCTAAATTACTCAACAAGCTTTGTAGGCTAAACACTGTTTTATTGTCCGTATATCGCTGCCCGGATTCTAGTATTATTAAAAAAGTGGGAAGATAAACAGAAAATGCAGCCAGCAATGCGCCCATCATCTTTATATATTTATATGCATTATTATTTATTAATTTTTTATCCTTTATCTCTCTAACTGCGCTCAATAATATAAGGAAAAATGTAATGCTGAAAACACACAATGGGGACAATGTTCTAGAATAAAGAAATAATGTTGTTACAAAAAATAGCGTCAGATAGTGAACAACATTCGGCGAACTTATCTTTACTAGTTGATTGATCGTATATATAAAAACCAGAAAAAAGAAAATGGCTATTGAATAGGGCCGGGCATCTTGAGAAAAATAAAGATGAAATGGCATCAGTGACATTACTAGGCCTACAAAAACTGCAATTGGCCAACGACAAAATCTTAAACATATAAATACTAGTAAAATAACCGAGGCCGCACCAAAAATTGCTGCCGGCAACCTTGCTGCGTAGTCACTCGACGACAACTTAAACACATAATGTCCAATCCAATAATCTAAAGGGGGTTGTTGTTGACTTGCGGCATTTGTGATTATTTCTGTAATACTGTTCTTATAATATGAAACCTGCCTGATTTCATCCATGAACAAACTATCAAAATCCAGGTGATGCAACCTAAGAAATAACGTAATAATAAGCAGCAATGTAATTGCCACCATAAAAACTAAATTTTTACTTTCAAAAACAAACTTAAACATTTGTTTAAAGCATCCGGCTTTATTTTTGCGCGACTAGCAAAAGATTCTTGCCTATTGGTAAAGAAAAAATACTTTCAACAATCTTGGTGACTGGGAAAATGTATTTATCATATAACTTCACATGTTTGACATTAAGTTTATTTCTCAACAATACTAATGATATGTACCAAGGGAAGATACCAAAAAAATCGATATACTCTGCTTTTATTATTTTAAACCCAGAAGATTGAATCAATCTGACAAGTTCCTTTTTATGATAACGACGATAATGCCCTATGGATTTATCAAAATCACTATACAACCATGATAAAGCTGGAACAAATATACATACATGCCCGTTTTGTTTCAGAGAATGCTTTATATATTCTAATTCTTTTTTATCATCTTCAATATGTTCTAAAACATTCACATATAAAATACTGTCGAAATAACTCTGATAGCTATGTGATATCTCATGAAAATAATTATTAACAGCAACTTTATTAGATTCTTCCTTCAGTGTTTCACAAAGCAATGGAAATAAATTTTCAGATGGTTCAACTGCAGTTAAATTACTGATATTTTCTTTTAATATTAATGTAGATAAATTACCTATTCCTGCACCAACTTCTGCAACTTTTTTGCCTAGATAAGGAGATAATAATCGTATTAGCGCAGTATAGTAGTTATTTGCAAATGACATTGCTTCTAACTCTTTTCCCGCATAATTAAAATTATTTGATTGCATATTTCATTATGCAATAAATTGCTCTTATGCCATCTTTCCAGCTAATCTTTTTCCCTTCAGAATAAGAACGGCCATAATATGAAATACCAACTTCATATATTTTAATATCTGGCACCCTGGATATTTTAAGTGTTATTTCAGGCTCAAAACCAAACCTATTTTCACGTATCTCAATGTTTTTTATGATATCTCTCTTGAATAATTTATAACACGTTTCCATATCAGTAAGATTAAGATTGCTTATCATATTACAAAGCAAAGTTAAAAACCTATTGCCTAAAGAATGCCAGAAAAAAAGGACGCGGTGTGTTTCACCTCCCAGAAATCTACTGCCGTAAACAACGTCTGCATCATTCTCAAAAATGGGTTTTAGTAATTTCAGATATTCTTGCGGATTGTATTCAAGATCGGCGTCCTGAATAATAATGTAATCACCTGTTGCATGTTCAATACCGGTCCTGATAGCTGCTCCTTTGCCCTGATTAATCGAATGCTTAATAAAGAAGTCTATGGTAGATAATTTTTCTAGTATATCTAGCGTCCCATCAGTAGAACCATCATCAACAACGATTATCTCGATATTTTCTATCGGCACTTCTCTAATTAATTTTATTATTTCTTTAACCGTTGCTATTTCATTATAGCAAGGGACAATAACCGAGAGTGTAAAAGACATAGGAATTTAATTTATTCTATTTATTGCTAACTTTTCTTTGAAAAATGAAATTGTTTTATTTATTCCTTTTTCAAATCCAATTTTTGGTTCCCAGCCCAACATTTTTTTTGCTTTTGTTATGTCAGGGCATCGTTGCTTTGGATCATCCAGCGGTAAACTTTCATATCTAATGCTTGACTCACTCTTGGTTTTACCAATAATACTTTCTGCCAGTTCTAGAACTGTACATTCAGTTGGGTTACCTAAATTAACAGGCTCATGAATTTCATTTGTGCTCATTAATGAGACAAGCCCATTAATAAGATCATCAACATAGCATAATGACCTTGTTTGAGTTCCATCTCCATATATAGTTAATTGCTTTCCTGTAAGCGCTTGAACTATAAAGTTACTAACAACACGCCCATCATTGACAGCCATATTTGGTCCATATGTATTAAAAATTCTCGCAACCTTTATATCAAGACCAAGTTCACGATGATAATCAAAAAATAAGGTTTCTGCGCAGCGTTTTCCCTCATCATAACAAGAACGTATACCTGTACAATTTACATTACCCCAGTAATCCTCTGATTGTGGGTGTATAGCAGGATCTCCATAAATCTCACTCGTTGACGCTTGTAATACAGGTATATTCAAACGTTTCGCAAGACCAAGGACATTAATTGCCCCCGAAACACTAGTCTTTGTAGTTTGAATTGGATATTTCTGATAATAAACAGGACTGGCAGGACATGCGAGATTATAGATTTGATCAACTTCAAGATATATTGGGAATGTAATATCATGACGGATGATCTCGAAATAAGGATTGCCTATTAGGTCAACTATATTTTCTTTTGCTCCAGTATAAAAATTATCAAGACAAAGAACCTCATTCCCTCTAGACAATAGATATTTACATAAATGCGAGCCCAAAAAACCAGCCCCGCCGGTTACTAAAATTCTTTTTTTCATATAGCTAAGTAACCCATTATTTGTGCTTTTTCTTATAATATAAATATCGTACTAGTATAAAACAATTTGAAACACTTTATGATAAAAACACAGATAAAATATATAACTTTTCACATATTTATATATACTTAGACAATCACCTCGGCGTTTTTCATAGCATTTTACCCATGCCAAAAATTAAAATTTTAAAATATCTGACATCACCCATCATAGTGATTTTGATTATTTTTCTTACCTTTGCGCTATACGCCGATGTTTTATTTTTTGATTTTATTAACTTCGATGATAATACATATATCTATGACAACCCATTATTGACTAACGGACTTACATGGACGAGCGTTCATTGGGCATGGACAAAATTTGGAGCGCCATATTATATGCCATTGACCCGTCTCTCCTACATTATTGACGCAGAAGTTTTTAATATTAATCCAGCAGGATTTCACCTTACTAATCTAGTATTACATGTAATTAATAGCGTCCTCGTCTTTTTTATATCTAAGACTATCCTTAAGTCAATATTTGCCGGCGGCTTGGTTGCGATATTTTTTTCAATTCACCCTCAGCATGTCGAAGCTGTTGCATGGATATCTCAACGAAAAGAGCTTTTAGCAGCTTTCTTTGGGCTTTTATCATTTTTGTTTTATATGCATAACAACAGTGTAAATTCTAGTGTACGTGATCTATCTACTCCTAATTATTTATTTTACTTACTTTCACTTATATTTTTCCTCTTATCATTATTATCAAAACCAACATGGGTGATGCTTCCTTTTTTATTGTTAATATTTGACTGGTGTTGTTTTGATAATAAGGATTCATATAGATTTTTATCTTTTCTTAAAAAAATATCTCTATTTATAGCAATTGCCCTTTCATATTCTCTAATACATTTATATTCGACCTCAGCAGTAGAAGGCCATGTGATAACATCATTACAATCCTTGTCATTAATTGATCGAGTGCTTAATGCACCAGTAATACTTTTGCATTACCTGATTATAGGTATCTTTCCATTTAGCCTAGCCGGTTATCAGCCTTATCCATATTTGCCATACCCACTGTGGCAAACAGTTATATCAACTATTTTAATAATTAGTGTTTTCATAATCCCCGCCTTTAGAAAAACCACTAATAATTTAATTTTTATGGGCTTGACCTGGTTTTTCATTTCTTTATTACCTGTTATTGGTATTTTAGGAACTGGGGAAAGTATTTTAATTGGAGACAGATGGACTTATCTGCCCCATATCGGTTTATTTATCGCTGCGGTACAAATAATTAAAAATCAAATTCAACTTAGGTATAAGTACAAAGCTTACATTTTATCTTTTTTATTCCTCTACATCAGTGCGCATATATATACCACTAACAAAACAATTAAATACTGGAAAAACAGTGCGACTTATTGGACATGGTCAATCAATACAACAAAAAACAATCATTATGCGCATATCAAATTAGGGGAACATTATGAGAAACAAGGACTATTATACGAAGCAAAAAAGAACTACCTGAAAGCCCATGAGATAAATCATGAAGAACCACTCTATGTAATATTTTTAGGTAATATTTATGCTAAAGATAATGAAGATAAAGCGTGGTTTTTTTATAAGAAACTCTTAACAACTTCTTTAGCTCCCATTGAAATAATTTTCAAAATGGGCTTCACTTTTATGGTCAATAAAGATTTTGTCAAAGCTAAATATTTTTTTGATAATTTAATAATTATTGCTAGTGATTCTAACAAAAATACACTTGAATATTATTTTTCACACTTTTATATAGCGCACTTAGAATTAATTACTGGCAATGAAGAAGGTGCAAATTATTTTATATTAAAAGGCTTGGAACTGCTGCCCTTCAATCACGATAAAAACTGTGAATATGCTCGTTCTATTATACTGGCAGCAGAAGATATAACTAACTTCAGGGGCACTATTTCTAAATTAGATGCGCATTGCATAAATCATATTAATTAATAAGACTCTCTTTTCATATTTATGTGATCAAAATCACAATAAAAATATGTGGTAATAATTTGGTGTGTAAATAGTACTTTTACTTCACTCATACTCGTATAAATATTATAAATACTGGGATACAATCATTATAAACAAACTGAACATATGAAATTATGCAAAAAGCATTAATAACCGGTGTTACTGGCCAGGATGGTTCATACCTTGCTGAGCTATTAATAGAAAAAGGATATGAAGTTCATGGCATTATAAGACGCTCTTCATCTTTTAATACAGGACGTATATTGCATTTATTCAATGATGTTCACCAAGAGCATAATAATTTGCATCTCCATTATGGTGACATGTCGGATGATAGTACTTTAGAAAGATTAATAACAAAAATTGAACCTGATGAAATTTATAATTTGGCCGCTCAAAGTCATGTTAGAGTTTCATTTGATATTCCATTGTATACTTCCGATGTCGTTGCAATGGGAACTATTAGATTACTAGAGGCAATAAGAAATTGCTCCTCTGAAAAGGATATTCGTTACTATCAAGCCTCAAGTTCAGAAATGTTTGGTGCAGTACAGGAAATTCCTCAAAATGAATTAACAACGTTCCACCCACGCAGTCCATATGCATGCGCAAAAGTATTTGCACATTATCAAACCATTAATTATCGAGAAAGCTACGGCATGCATGCCTCTAATGGCATATTATTTAATCATGAAAGTCCTAGGCGTGGAGAAACTTTTGTGACTCGAAAAATTACCCGGGGTATAGCAAGAATTCTGGCAGGCAAAGATAAAAAAATATATTTAGGAAATTTAGATGCAAAACGTGACTGGGGATACGCAAAAGATTATGTTGAAGCTATGTGGCTAATGCTTCAGCAGGATGAGCCAGATGATTATGTAATAGCAACTGGCAAGACCTGGTCAGTTAGAGAATTTCTTGAAAAAGCTTTTAGTTTAGTTGATTTATCTTGGGAGAAACACGTTGAGATTGATTCTAGATATTACCGACCTGCGGAAGTAGACATACTCATTGGAGATCCCAAAAAGGCAAAAAATAAATTAAACTGGAGTTCTAAAACTGATTTCGATGAACTAATACGTATAATGTTAATAGCTGATTTAGATCTAGAGCATATAAAACACAACTTATAGTGATATAGATATGAAAATAACATTATGTGTACTTACATTAAATGAGATCGATTGTCTCCAAGCCATCTTCGATTCTATACCAACTCCAAACATTGAAAGTGGATACGATGAAATTATAGCTATTGATGGTGGTTCTACAGATGGCACGGTTGATTTTTTTCAAGATCGAAATATTAAAGTAATTGGTCAGAGCAAACGAGGAAGAGGAGAAGCATTTCAACTAGCCTTTGAGAAGATTCAAGCAGATGCTTTTATTTTCTTTTCACCCGATGGAAATGAAGCGATTTCTGATTTAAATAAATTTAGACCCTGCCTTGAGAATGGTGCTGATGTAGTTATTGCATCAAGAATGATGAAAGAGTCTGTAAACGAAGAAGATGCACAGTTTTTCAAATGGCGGAAATGGGCGAACAATATATTTAACTTTGCTGCTAACCTTGCTTTTAGACGTTCTGGAACCTATATCACTGACTCAATAAATGGGTATCGCGCTATCACAAAAACAGCTGCTCAACAATTAGAGTTAAATGCACATGACTATACAATAGAGTACCAAATGACAATACGTGCACTGAAAATGAAATTAAGAATTATTGAATTTCCTACTATTGAAGGGGAGCGAATTGCAGGAGAAACTGGGGCACCAAGTATACCTACTGGCTTAAGGTTTATACGTCGCTTTTTTATAGAGTTATTCGAACCGAGTAAATCTATACCTAAATGAAAGTCCTTATTACTGGCGGCTCTGGGATGGTTGGAAGAAACCTTCTTGAACACTCGGGAATATTAAAAAATAAGGTCTATGCACCATCCAGTAAAGATTTAAATCTACTTGATTTTTCAACTGTAAAAAATTATCTCAAGAAAATAAAACCGGACCTGATAATACATTGTGCAGGCCTTGTCGGAGGCATTCAAGCTAATATCGATTCGCCAGTAGAGTTTCTTGTTGATAATCTAGAAATGGGGAAAAATCTTGTAATCGCAGCTCAGCTCACCGGTATTCCGAGACTCATCAATCTAGGTAGCTCATGTATGTATCCTAAAGATCTTAGCGGTCCAATATCTGAAGACAAACTTCTAACTGGCACATTGGAACCAACCAATGAAGGTTATGCATTGTCAAAGATAGTTGTTGCAAGATTATGTAGTTATATAAATCTCTCTGACGAAAATTTGTCGTATAAAACAATTGTTCCATGTAATTTATATGGTAAATACGATCTGTTTAACTCGATTAGTTCTCACTTAATTCCAGCTATTATTTCTAAAATAAATTCCGCAATGATACACAATAAATCATCCGTAGAGATATGGGGCAATGGTGAGGCAAGAAGAGAGTTTATGTATGCTGGGGATCTTGCAGACTTTATAGCCTATGCCATCGACAAACATGATCAAATGCCCGAATTACTCAATATTGGTATGGGTATAGATTACACAATCAATGAATACTATAGAAAAGTTGCAGACACACTTGGCTATGAAGGTTCTTTCATACATGATCTCAGCCGAGCAGTAGGCATGCAACGAAAACTTACTGATGTTACACGTGTTAATAATTTTGGCTGGCGTTCAAAAACAAAACTCAGTGACGGCCTTCTAAAAACCTATCAGTATTTTAAGGAAGAGTACGCACATGTCTAAGCATTATCCTCTTGCTACAAGCAGCTGGGCAGATGAAGAACTGGATGCGATTAAGCGCTTGCTTTCACAAGATCAATTTACGATGGGCTCATATGTGAAAAAGTTCGAGGATGAATTTTCAGAATATATTGGCAGCAATTACTCTGTAATGGTTAATTCAGGTTCCTCAGCAAACTTACTTGCTATTGCTGCATTATTTTATACGAAAAATAATCCTTTAAAACGCGGCGATGAAGTAATAGTCCCTGCTGTTTCTTGGGGGACGACCTACTTCCCACTTCAACAATTTGGTTTAAAAGTTAAGTTCATTGATATAGATCCAGAAACATTAAATATTGATATAAAAATACTTAAAGAAGCTATATCAGAAAAAACAAAGTTAATAGTCGCCGTAAACTTATTAGGCAACCCGAACCAGTTCGATATTTTAAACAAATTATGCCAAGAACATGACATGATTCTTTTTGAAGATAATTGCGAGTCCATGGGTGCAAAATTTAGCAGTAAATATGCAGGGACATTTGGCAAATTAGGCACTTTTAGCACTTACTTTAGCCACCATATATCAACTATAGAAGGAGGACTAGTAGTAACGGACAATGAAGAACTATATCAAATAATGTTATCAATGCGATCTCATGGTTGGACAAGATCATTGCCAAAAGAAAATAAAGTAATCGTCAAAAATACTAGGGAATTCGAAGAATCATTTAGGTTCGTACTGCCAGGCTATAATATTAGACCTACAGAGATCTCTGCAGTTCTTGGCAGCGAACAGCTTAAAAAATTACCACAGTTTATTGAAATTAGAAATAATAATGCTAAATACTTCAGATCTCTTTTTATTAACCACCCCTATATAAAAATACAAAAAGAAACTGGTGAAAGCAGTTGGTTCGGTTTTTCACTAATACTGGCGAATGAGTTAAGCGATCTCAGAAATGAATTAACGGATTTTCTTGAGAAGAATCACATAGAATGCAGGCCAGTTGTTGCTGGGAATTTTGTTAACCATGATGTAATCAAATATTTTAATTATGAAGTTCATGGTGAATTAATAGTTTCTAACATGCTAGACAGATGCGGACTATATGTTGGGAATCACCATTTTTGCTTAACTGATGAAATTGACTATCTATATGAAAAGATTGAAGAGTTTACTGACAGTAAACTTAAGACGACCCTTGCTCAAAAATAATATCCTAATATAATTAGCTATATACTAATACTGTTGATTCATCTAGCTAACCACATACTAAAATAGACCGTTTATTCTAGATTTTTTTATAGTGCACCAAAAACATATTGGAACTCCAGAATGAAATTTTTTCAATTCAATATAAACACTAAAGTAGATGAGTTTGCTGCATCTTTGGCAGATGACTTTATTAAAGCATATTCTTTAGAAACTGATAAGCCAACTAGAAAGGATGAAAAAAAACTTGCTAAAATAAATACTTCTCTATCAAACAAAATACATAGTTTTAAAGCTGAGAATAAATTAGGCATATACAAGAAAGCAAGAGTCGGCAATAAATTCATGTGGGCCCTTCGTGAACACGGTATTGAAAAAGAATTTGCTGAAGATATTACAAAGAAACTTTTCTTAAAATTGAATGAATAGAAGGTATAATTAAGGAAACGCTATATACAAGACTCCGTTTACACTTTATATGATTTCACAAATAATAAAAAAAACATTGGCCCTGTTTAAGGTAGGTAATAGCAACAACTCTTCCCATTCTCCTAATCAACTTCTACAAGAGGCAATGGCACAGCATCAAGCAGGACTCTTGCAAGAAGCTGAAATTATTTATCGAGAAATTTTAGCTGAAAACCCAAACAATCCCGATGCTTTACATCTATTAGGTCTCCTTGCATATCAGGTGGGGAATAATACAGTTGCAATTGAGTATATAGAAAAAGCAATTGGGATAAATCCATCTGTACCAGATTACTATAATAACTGTGGCGAAGCGTATAGAGCATCTGCTAATAATGAGCTGTCTATTAAATGTTATAAACAAGCCCTTGAAATAAATCCCGACTTTGCTGAGGCATATAACAATATGGGAAATGCTTTCAAAGACATGGGGCAAAATGAAGAAGCAATTGTTTACTATCAAAAGGCGCTTGTCATCAAACCCGATTTTTTTCAAGGGCACTATAATTTAGGCACTGCCCTGCAAATAGTCGGAAAACTTGAGGAGGCCACTAATCACTACCAAAACGCTATCTCCATTAAACCTGACTATGCCGAGGCGCATAATAATTTAGGTGTCGCCCTACATGAAATAGGTCAGCATGAACAAGCTATCAACCATTATCAAAACGCCATTTCCATAAAACCTGACTATGCCGAGGCACATAACAATATAGGCATCACCCTACAAGAAATTGGTAGACATGAAGAAGCCATCACCCATTATCAAGAAGCCATTTCTTTAAACCCTGACTATGCTGAGGCACATTTTAATCTATCTTGCTTATATTTATTACTCGGTGATTTTAAGAATGGCTGGGAGGAATATGAATGGAGACTTAAACTTAAAAATAATATTGAACATACGCGAAGCTTTGCACAACCTAAATGGTCGGGGCTTCCGCTTAACGGAAAATCGATTCTACTCCATGCAGAACAAGGTTTAGGTGACACTATACAGTTTATTCGTTATGTGCCATTGGTTGCTGAAGCAGGTGGAAAAGTTATAGTTGAATGTGATTCAAAATTGAGTCACTTATTTTCTAACTATGGAGATATAACTCGGTTTGTTGGAAGAAGTGATGATCTTCCAGAATTTGATTTTCATGCATCACTACTGAGTTTGCCAAGCATCTTCAAAACCACACTTGATACTATACCCTCAGCAACAAACTATATTCATATCAATGATGATTTAGTTAAGTCATGGGGGGAAAAACTATCAACATTAAAAAATAACAAGGTTGGTATTTGTTGGCAAGGTAGTGTAGATAACAGAAAAGACCAATCTCGATCAATCCCCTTAAAATGTTTTAGTAACCTGTTTGATATTCCTGAAATTAGTTTTATCAGTTTACAAAAAGGATATGGTCAGGAACAAATTAAAGAAGGCGAATACACTGATACAATCGCAGACTTTTCATCTGAAATGGATACTCATGAAAAGTTTATCGACACCAGCGCAATTATTGAAAGCCTCAATCTGGTAATTGGAGTAGATACAGCAACAATTCATTTGGCAGGCGCTATGGGGAAACCTGTTTGGGTGCTATTGCCATATAGTCCAGACTGGCGATGGATGTTAAATACTAAGAATACACCTTGGTATCCAACGATGAGATTATTCCGGCAGCAAGAACCGGGGAACTGGGAGACAGTGATAGACGAGGTAAGAATTGAACTAGATAAATTTATTACTACTTAATAATCACAGATATAAACTGCTATACACATAATAAGGCGTTTATAAATTATCTATTCGATTTCTTTTAAATCATTTATAGATTTCCTAAACCGACCAAAGTCATCATGCTCCTCTAAATACTTGATAACGTAATCCATTTCTTGATGATAGCCTCCCTTCTTATAATACTGAGCTAATAACATATAATCCTCTAGTTCTGAACTTAGTATAATAGCCTCCAATACAGTTGTTATTGCAACATCAATATTGTTTTGAGATTCAACAAGGTAATTTGCCTTTAAAACCAATATTATTCTTTTAACATCATTACCTATATATTTATTATCAAACAATGCATCAAGCATCCTTTCAAAATCACTTGATTTTAAGCTACAAACCTCTTTGATAAAACATCTTTTATATGACTCAAAAATATTAATCACAGCTCTATTAACATTTGCATTTGGCAATCTTTGGATTAAATCTTCAATTAAAAACTCTCGAGGTGTTTCCTGTAACTGCACATACATCTCCACAATACCTAAGTCACCAGTAACATTTAACGTCTCCAACTTTCGAATATTTTCAAAATATTCAATTGCTTTGCTTTTATACTCATCTCTTTGCTCGCCAGAAGAACTTGTAATAGCGTAGAACTTATATACCTGCCCAGCCTTGAAATTTGCCCGAACTGAATTTGGATTATTCATAACCTCAACTAGCAACATTTTCCAATCGCTTGACCACTGATGACTAAGAGAGCGAGTACCAATAGAAAAACTCAACATAATTAACACTGCAGCAACGGCAAATAACTTTCGATGATTTTGAGTTAACCTCACCCCGACTACTGTAACCATTAGTAAAAGACCAATAGAGGGAAGATAGTTTCGGTGTAAAAACATTAACTCCAAAGGATAGACCGTAGACTCGAGTATATGACCACCTAAAAACCACAATAGGCCCAATGAGAATAAAGTATGTGTTTTTCTTAACTTTATCGCTAGAACTAATAATCCAGCAATAAATATCATCGAGGATAATGTTGTTATGGGAGACAGAATAGATGTTGAAACAATAATATCATCATGAAATAGCCCCATGACCCTGATATCAGGCAATATTATGAGCCTTATATATTCACTCACTATCCTGAATTCAGTCAAAACCCGTTCTGTGAGTGTAAAAAGTCTCCCTCCATAGCCATTAAGAACAAATGATGGATCATAAATAGCGTAGATAAACGCACATACCCATGGAGTTGCAAACAAGCCCCAAACAATTCGTAAGAGTATCTTTTCTTTTTTTGTGTCTGTCTTAAACTCATAAACACACCACTCAATAACAAAGATATAAATACTCAACAATAAAGCTGTCTCTTTGGTTAAAAGGCCTAATAACCAGAACAACATCATGAAGAGACATGTGGCATAGGCTTTCCGACTATAGCCGCTACCCTCTCTTAACTTCAAATAACAAACAATAGCAATCAATACAAAGGTTGCTGACAATGACGTCATTCTTTGAACAATATAGCTCACAGCGGTAACATGAATCGGATGTATCAACCAAATACCCATAATAAAAAAAGGTATAAATTCAGTATCAGGTCGATTGCTGCCATAAAACCGATTAATTAATTGCTTCATGATCAGCAGAACTAGCAAACCATTAACAAGATGAATTAACAGGTTTGTAAGTTTCATCCACCAGGGGTCCATACCCGTTAAGACATGATTGATAGCGAAGCTTAACATCGCGATGGGCCGCTTGAGTGGTCCGCTATCGCTACTCAGGGCCGCTTGCAAAAGCTCTTCATTGGAGAAATGATTGATCTTTAAGTGTTCATTTTTATAGATGTTGTGATAATCATCAAACGTAAATGAACCACTAAGCCCCGGGAAGTAAGCCCAAGCCATCAAGAGGAATATAAGCAATAGAAATAAGTTTTTTCTATTCACGTATTCCAATACCTATAGGCAATAAAAAACCCCACATAAAATGTGAGGTTCTTTTATACATTGCTTTAAATGTAACGCTTATTTACATGATGCAGGCATAAGCTTAGCTGGTGTACCACCACAAACCCATGTGACTACGCCTGAAGCTGAATCAAGACTTGGTGTTAAAGTCAGTGTTGGTTGTGTACCTGAACCGATACCACTACCTATGACTGTAATTAAACCTGTAGCTTTAGTTACAGATGATGCAGCTGCGACATTCTTACCGCCAGTACCGATTAACAGACCTGAGCCTGAATTAAGTAAAGTACCATTTACTTGAGAAAACTCAGCGATGTTAATCTTGGCATCAGCACCAGCAAGGATCATTTCAGAAACCTTCGCACGATTGGTGTAATCCTGGTAAGCAGGCAATGCAACTGCAGCCAGAATACCGATAATAGCCACAACGATCATTAATTCGATGAGGGTAAAACCCTGTTGTACTTTTTTCATGTATCTACTCCTTCTATGGTTATTTATTTTCAAACAATCTTTTCCAAGACTGTCGCACTCTTAAAGATATTGAACCTAAAGTGTTCAATTTGTAAAAAAGCTATGTATATATGAGCATGATTTATGCCAGCAAATAAAATCACACACAAGACATTTATATCATTATTTTTAATGAACAATCTATGCTTAATCATGATTTATTCACAAGAATAACTGACTATTTTTGTCCAAATGTGACGTTTTACGGCAACATCCTATGATTTTATTATTCTACTAGTGAAGCCCCAATTTTTCGAGACGATAACGTAAAGCGCGAAAGCTGATGCCAAGCAACTTAGCTGCTGCTGTTTTATTCCATTTCGTTTTTTCGAGCGCTTCAATAATTTTTTTCTTTTCTATATCATCAAGCATTGAATCTAACGCCAAATCGCTATCGGTTCTCTCTATCGGCACCTCAGAAAGCAGAATATCTTGCGCATCTATTTGATTGTTTGTGCACAGTGTCACAGCTCGCTCAAGGATATTTTCTAATTCCCTCACATTCCCTGGGAAATGGTATGTCTGAAGTTTTTTTTCTGCGTCTTTGCTCAATTTGACATTTTCAGCATGGGAATCAAATGACATTTTTTCCAGTATATGATGTGTTAACAAAGGAATATCATCGACCCTATCTCTGAGTGGCGGAATCTTTATCTCAATTACATTTATTCGGTAAAATAAATCTTGACGAAATAGACCCTGATTAACTTGCTCTGATAAATCAAAATTCGTCGCACTTAGAATCCTGACATCGACACGGAATTCATTTTGAGAACCTACCGGCCGAATTACTTTTTCCTGGATCGCGCGTAGCAACTTAACCTGCATGTGCTGAGGTAACTCAGCGATTTCATCCAGAAATAATGTGCCACCATCTGCTGCTTGAAAAAAGCCCTTCTTTATCAGAACTCGCGCCAGTGAAACTTCCCTTTTTGTGCCCAAAAAATTCACTTTCCATCAGATCATGAGGTATGGCTCCACAATTGATCGGGACAAATGGTCTATCCGAACGTGGTCCATAATCATGAATCATATTGGCAACTAATTCTTTGCCCGTACCAGATTCACCACTGACATAAATGGGTGCTTGACTACGAGCAACCTTTTCGATCGTTTCTCGAAGCTCCTTGATAACCTTACTATTACCAATTATTGTCGGTTTCAACTCAACATTCTTCGGCTTTATATTTAATGCGCTCTGCACGACAGTTCTTAGCGACTTTAAATCAATTGGCTTCGTCAGGAAATCAAAGGCACCATATTTTAAAGCTTGAATTGCACTGTCCATACTCCCATGCGCCGTAATTACGGCAATAGGAACTTGAGGAAAGCTTGTTTGCATTTCATTAACAAAGTCGACACCATCGCCATCTGGTAATTTCATGTCTGTTAAACACAAATCAAACTCATGTTGGCTTAATAGATTCCTCGCCATTGCCAAGTCCTCCGCGCAATAACTATTGATCTCCATCCGTTTCAACGTTATCCCCAATAACTCTCTAATATCAGGTTCATCATCTATAATTAATGCAAGTTGCGACATCCCTATTCCAACTCGTCTTGTTTATTGATATGCATAAAACTCACTCTGAATATTGTCCCTTTGTTTGTTGTTGTATTTAGGACTAACGTGGCCTGATTTGCCTCACAAAGCTCACGAGCTAGATATAAGCCTAGTCCGGAGCCCTTTGTTTCTGTTGTGAAGAATGGTTCAAACAACTGTTCCTTAACTTCATCCGAAATACCTGTGCCATAATCAATTATATCAATATATGGCCTTTCAGAATCATCGCCCACATCACAAGACAGTGTCATGACGGGGACACTATGACTATAACGTTTTGCATTTTCGCATAGATTCCACAACACTTGATATAATTGAGAAGGGTCCATCCGCACAAAAATATCTTTTTTATTAACTTGCAAGCGGATACTGTTTTTGGGCAACTTACATCGCGTTTCAAATTCTTCGATAAACTTCATCAACCATGGCGTCAAGTCAAATCTTGCAGATGATGACTTTTCTCTGCGGCTAATACTTAAAACATTTTCTATTATATTATTTATACGAAGTGAATGATCATTAATTATTTCAGTTAACCGTTGATCTTCAACTGTTAGAGACTCTGACTCACATAATAATTGACCAGCATGATTAATCGCACCGAGTGGGTTCCGAATTTCATGCGCGATACTTGCTGTCAGCCTGCCTAGAGAAGCAAGTTTTAAATGCTGCGCACGTTGTTTCAACCTTGAAAAGTTTTCAAGAAATATTAAAATTTGATAGCTTGACTCTAACGTTAACTTTATGAATGAAACTTGTAGTTCAATTTCACCATCATCAAGCTTAATTACAACATTCTGTTTATTACTATTATAAAGCCAGTTATCAAGATGTTGTTTAATATAAGCATTAATGAAATAAGAAACTTTATTTGTGCTTTCACCCTGTTGCCCAATGAGATGTTTTGCTGATTTATTTATTAATAAAATATTCATATCGCGATCCAAAACAATAATTCCGGACTGCATCCTCTGGACAATATGCTCATTTAATTTAGCAAGCTCGTTTATTTCAATTGCTTGCAGTTCTGCCAATGCTTCTGTTTCTTTTACTCTTGTAGCTAGTAAATTTCCGATAATAGCAATAATAAAAAATGTAGCACCCAAGATCCCTGCATGAGTGTAATTTACAGAATAATAAAATTTAAAAAACTGAAGATACAATTCGTGTCCAAGCACAGAAAGAGTAGCAATAGCAGCAAATAAGATTGCTATTTTTCCAACTCGTAGAAGACTGCCACCTGCGACAGCAATGGCAATTAACAATCCAAAACCACTACTTAGTCCATTACTTGAGTACATCAATAAACTCAGCATTATGATGTCAATCAAAACATGGAAGGCAATCTGAAGGTTAAATCTCGGAAATTTAATCCTGATAAAATAGCTAAATACTATGGCTATCAACAAATAAACATAGCATGTGTTTAAAAACAGAAACTCATCAAGACTTCCTAAGGGTTGAGGCAAACGGCCGATAAAAACTAAAAGTAGAAATAAACCAGAAAGTAAACCACGATAAAAATTAAAATAGGCTAGTGCCTGCCAATTTATGGTTTTTTGATATTGCGAAGCGGGCGCTTTTTTATCAAAATTTCCCATTAAATATTATCGATTGTTTTATTTGGCACGTTTATTGTTTGCTATATTTTAAAGTCGAAACTATGAGTCGAATAATATAAGATTATGGATAATCCATGGATTAATAAATGCTTATTACGATTAAATTCATTAAAAAGTACCATAATAGAATCAAATTAATGAATGCATCGACTATTTTTACGAAAAAACACATTTCCACTATCAATATCTCAATCTACCACTGTTAAGGACAAAACATGAACCTACACGAATATCAGGCAAAAAAACTATTCGAGGACTATGGCATACCCACCCCATCAGGTAAGCCGGCAGAATCTATTGCTGAGGCAAAACAGTGCGCCTCAGATCTAGGTGGTGACGGATGGATAGTCAAGGCTCAGGTTCATGCTGGTGGACGCGGCAAGGCGGGCGGAGTAAAAATTGCAAAAGGACAAGAAGAACTGGAGTCGATTGTCAGCTCATTACTCGGTTCTCAGTTAATCACAAAGCAATCAGCTCCACATGGTCAGCCTGTTAACAAGGTGTTAATTGCTTCACTTTCCGATATCGCATCTGAACTGTATCTCGGTTTAGTCGTCGACCGAGCTAGCCGAAGAGTGGCCATCATGGCATCAACAGAAGGTGGAATGGATATTGAAGAAGTCGCCGCCACTCAACCTGAAAAAATAATCAGCGTTATAGTCGACCCTATTATTGGCCTACAAGGTCATCAATGTCGTCGAATCGGGTTTGCATTGGGCTTTGATAATAATCAAAGAAAACAGTTAGCCTCTATCTTGCAAGGTTTGTACAAATTATTTACTGAGAATGATTTGAGTCTGGTTGAAATCAACCCTCTTATTATTAACAAGGATGGTAATTTAGTAGCCATCGATGCAAAAGTAGGAATAGATGACAATGCCCTCTTTAGACACCCCCAGCTCGAAGAACTGCGAGATACGACTCAAGAAGATGAGAAAGAAAATATAGCACGACAGTTTGACCTGAATTATATCACTCTGGATGGCAACATCGCCTGCATGGTCAATGGTGCTGGCTTAGCAATGGCAACGATGGACATTATTCAATTGCACGGCGGTAAACCGGCTAACTTTCTTGATGTAGGCGGCGGTGCAACTGCAGAAAGAGTCGCCGAAGCATTTAAATTAATTGTCTCTGACAAAAATGTAGAGGCGATTTTAGTGAATATCTTTGGCGGCATCGTACGTTGTGATTTGATTGCGGAAGGTATTATACAAGCGGTGAAAGAAGTTGGTGTCGATGTCCCCGTTGTCGTCAGACTAGAAGGTACTAATGTTAATGAAGGTAAAGCCGCTCTTGCAGAAAGTGGGCTTGACTTACTTGCAGCAGAGGATCTCTCTGATGCTGCCCAAAAGGCAGTTGCTGCTGTAGGAGGAGCAAAATAATGGCAATTTTAATCGACAAAAATACTAAAGTAATTGTTCAAGGTTTTACCGGCCGTCAGGGCACCTTTCATGCTGAACAAGCCATTGATTACGGAACCCAATTAGTAGGCGGCGTTACCCCTGGTAAAGGCGGAGAAAAACATCTCGACAGACCTGTCTTCGATACGGTAGCAGACGCAGTAAACGAAACGGGCGCTAATGCAAGCATGATAATGGTACCGCCTCCCTTCGCAGCAGAAGCAATAACAGAAGCTGCTGAAGCAGGGATCAATATTATTGTTTGCATCACTGAGGGCATACCTGTTATTGATATGGTGAAAGCCAGAGCTTATGTTGACCAGTTTCCAGATATAAGACTTGTTGGCCCTAACTGTCCTGGCGTCATTACGCCTGGCCAATGCAAGATAGGCATAATGCCGGGCAGCATTCATAAGGTAGGCTGCATCGGTGTGGTTTCACGCTCTGGAACACTGACTTATGAAGCAGTTCACCAAACCACAATGAACGGACTTGGACAAAGCACTTGTGTCGGTATTGGTGGCGATCCTATCAATGGCACGAACTTCATTGATTGCTTAGAATTATTTCAAGAAGACCCTGATACGAAAGGTATCATAATGGTTGGTGAGATAGGCGGTACAGCAGAAGAAGAAGCAGCACAGTTCATTAAAGATAATGTTACTAAACCTGTTGTTGGCTACATCGCTGGCGTCACTGCACCACCCGGAAAAAGAATGGGCCATGCTGGCGCTATTATCTCAGGTGGAAAAGGAACTGCCGATGATAAATTTGCTGCTCTTGATGAAGCTAATGTTAAGACTGTTAGATCACCAAGCGAACTGGGAACTGCCATAGCTTCTATAATGCCTTAGTCTTTATCAACAACGATTAATATATCTGATATTAATTTGAACATGCCTTTTATCTGCTTGTTAGTAAACAAGCAGATAAAATCAGTTTTAGTTTTTTTAGTTACAATATGAAAACATGTCCGCAAATCAACTGCATATTACACTAGCTCAATTAAACCTCACCGTTGGCGACTTTGAGGGCAATACAAAAACAATAATCGAGTCTATAGAAACTGCTTACTTAACTCATAAATCTGACATAATTCTTTTTCCAGAACTCACGATCAGTTCTTACCCACCAGAAGACTTATTATTAAGGCCTGCTTTTTTAGACTCTACGAGAAAAGCATTAGAAAAGATTATCAATGCCACAAATAACATTCATGTGCTAATAGGTTATCCCTGCTCACACGACGGCGAGCTATATAATGCTTGCAGTCCTTATTAATAACGGAATGATTTTACAAACCTACTTCAAACAACACTTACCGAACTACGGTGTGTTTGATGAAAAAACGGTATTTCAAGGAAGGAACTCAACATTGTTTGTTCGACATTAATGGCATTAAAAGCGGCAATAAGCATCTGTGAAGACGTCTGGGTGCCAAAATTCACACAAGATATTGCAGCGGCTGGAGCACAAATCTTATTTAATATGAATGCATCGCCCTATCACAAAAACAAACTATCTGAACGGGAAGAGATAATATCACAACAAGCTGCAGACTCAGGTTTGTATATTGTCTATACCAATCTGGTAGGGGGACAAGATGAGCTCGTCTTTGATGGCAACTCAATGGTAATTGATGATCATGGGAAACGCATTCTCCATGCTCCTCAATTCATAGCCGGTTTATACAATATCTCATTAGATTTGAAATCACCTGATAATCATAGCCCGATCAATCTGTCTCTTCCTTCATCAACCGAAGAAGAAAATATATATGACGCGCTTGTACTTGGGGTAAGAGATTACGTAAGAAAGAATAATTTTAAAGGTGCAGTCATTGGGCTCTCTGGCGGAAATAGATTCAGCACTCACACTAAGCATCGCTGTCGATGCCTTAGGATCCGAAAATGTTGAAGTACTGATTATGCCTTCACGCTATACCGCAGATATGAGCAATGAAGACGCCTGCCTACAAGCAAAAATTCTTGGGGTCGATTATGAAATAATTTCGATTGAACAACCTTTTAATACTTTATTAAAGGTCCTAGAGCCCCGTTTTAAAGATTTACCTACCGATACCACAGAAGAAAATATACAAGCCCGCCTGTAGAGGTATTTTGCTGATGGCGGTATCCAATAAAAGTGGCAAGATAGTTTTAACAACCGGAAACAAAAGTGAAATGGCTGTTGGCTATGCCACGCTCTACGGTGATATGGCAGGAGGTTATGCACCGCTTAAAGACGTCTGGAAAACTCTGGTTTACCGACTCGCAAAATGGAGAAACACAAAAAAACATTCAATACCAGAAAGAGTCATAGACAGACCTCCTACAGCAGAGCTACGCCATGACCAGTTGGATCAAGACTCGCTGCCAGATTATGAAATTCTGGATCCGATTCTGGAGCAATATATCGAGCTTGATAGATCTCCAGAAAAGATCATTGCCACAGGTTATGATGCAGAGACTGTTTACAAGCTTATTGCCCTTGTCGATAGAAATGAATATAAACGAAGACAAGCAGCACCAGGAGTGAGAATAACGAAAAGAGCTTTTGGCAGAGATCGGCGCTACCCAATAACTTCAGCCTATTCTGAAGACCAGAAACCAATTAACAATTAATGCATTTTTACTAGTGCGCCTACAATTGGCGATTCAGCAGCATCAGTCATTCTCGTCAACATTAAATAGTCAAAATTACCTCCCAATAATTCAATGGGATATGCCACAGGAACATAAGGGTGACTATTAGTATTATTGATATGAATATATTCACATCTCCCTATTTCTTTAACAAAGTTATCCTTCTCTACTCGCCCTGGTAACGGCAGTGGAAAGGCAAGCCTTCGAGAATGAAACATAAATTCTTCATAGTGTACTGAATAAGCACATTCGCCCTCAGGAATATATTGTTTAGCTTCTTTATATGACTGCGTTACCTTATTAAGAATTAATACTGAATTATCCATTTCAAAACTTGAAGGCTGCGTTAGCCAGTATTTTGTACTTCTATACCGTTTCAATTCTGGAGACACTTGTGTAAAGAACTTGTTCAATGCATATAGATCGGTAGGGAGAAATGTTATTAGGACAAAAATAATACTCGCGTAACAAACTAACTTTTTAAATGATTCCTTAGTGTAAGTTTCCAATATTAAGAATAGAGATAAGCAGCTGTAATAGACCAAAATGGGCATCACAACAAAAATATAACGCAGATCAGAATCAATTGATGGCCATAACCACATGAGAATTAAATAAAACATCACATAAAGACTATCTAATCTTTTATTTTTTAGCCTTAAAGCCCATGTGACTGATGCCAATGCTAGAACACAAGCAGCGACTAATCCGCTCTCCAAATTCCTCTGTATATCAAAACATTGATGCCATCCAATCCATAAGTTTGGAAGCTGGCCTAAAAACAATTCTTCAACAATAGGCCGAATATCACCTTCATAAAAATTACTTAAAATATTCTCATAAACACCTCTCGGTGAATTACTCGTAGTAAATATTTTCCAAACGATGATAGGAATAGCACTAATCGCCATATATATAAACCGATGAGGTATTTTATTAATATAAAGATAAACAAAAAAAGCGAGTAAAAATGCAACTCCAGTTACCCGAATTAGTGGTAATGAACTTATAAATAACAAAGCCACTAACCAATATTTATAATTTTTTTCTGGCTTTTTCAATAAGATATAAAGCACACATAGTAAACAGCAAAAAAAGATGCTCGCTCCATAAATCAAGATTCATGAAAAGAGATGCTGGTGAACATATAATTATTAATGAAAGACATGCACCCGTTAACCTTATTTACTCCGTCTTCATAGATCCAGATTACAAAAAATAACCAATGCCCCTAGAAAGAAGCTTGTCGTCAGAATATGAAGCCAGCAATAGATTTTCACTGCTTGCTCCAAGTATTGCTAATAAAAATGGATATAGCGGAGGGAACTGAGTAGATTGCATAATGAAAGCAGCGCTTTTACTAAGTAAACTATAATAGGGGGAAAAAAAGTCTGTCATTAACAAATACTTTGCATCATCAGCAATAAAAACCAACGATGGTATTTTGACCGGCTGAATAAAAAATAGAATATGCCTATAGCGCATAACATTGAAATTACTATAAAAAAGCTTATCTTATCCCATCCTTGAATTTTGCTTTTATATAACATTTTAATTTAGAGCTCTAGCTGAAACTTAAAAGAACTATCTTGAATTTTCTTTTAATCAATACAAATAAATATCGATTGAATGTTTGGTAGATGGAAAGTGATAATTTATGGTAATACTTAAAGTTACTCTATTTTGTAAGCAATGAATTCTCAATATATAGATAATTGAATCTACGAATAGATCTTATGAAAAAAGAATATTACCTTACTACTTCAATTTTCCTTCGCTTCATGAAGCCCGGGGTGATTCGGATAATTTAACTCTAGCACACGCAATGCATCAATTGACAGATCATCCATTTCAAGCACGCGATATGCCTTTGCCATAACAGCTAAGGCATCAGGTACGGCGGGAGTCTTTGGATAATTTTCAATCACATATCTGGCTCTATTAGCAGCGGCAATGAATGCTCCCCTTCGCATATAATAATTCGCAACATGAACTTCATTTTTTGCCAGAATATTCCGTAAATACCGCATTCGCTTGGCTGAATCTTCAACATACTGGCTATCAGGATAGCGCTTAACAAGCTCAGAAAATTCCTGAAAAGCACTAAAAGCGGCACCCGGATCACGCTGAGATTCATCAGTCGGCATATACCGCTGAAGGAAACCTTTACCCCTATTAAAGTGTGTCAAACCTTTTAGATAATAAGCATAATCAACATGTACATTTTGAGGATATAATTTAATAAAACGATTACTTGCTGCAATTGCCGCTTCAGGATCATCATTTTTATAATGAGCGTAGGCTAAATCTAGTAATGCCTGCTGAGCATGAACTCCAAACGGAAATTTGGTCTCCAGTTTTTGATAATACTCAACAGCCTTGCTGTATGAACCAGAATCCAGTTCACCTCTTGCCTCTGTATAGAGACGATCAGCATCCCACCCTTCAGTATCATCGCCCTTGTCTTTGAAATGAGAACAGCCCGAAAGTATAAAAATAAGTAAAAATATTATTGAATGTCGCATAGACTGTAGATTAGCTCAAACGCATCATGAGGGCAAAAGCTTCATACACATGCCTAAACTTCAGTTACAAATAATCATCTCGGAAGAACACTCGGGTAAACGTCTGGATCAAGCGCTTTCACAATTGGTTCCGGAACATTCACGTTCGCGAATTCAGTCATGGATTAAGGCTGGTGATGTGAGCGTTAATAAATCAACCTATAAACAACGGTCTGAAGTACATGTAGGTGACGTCATTATAGTAGATACAGATATTAAAAACATTGACAAGCACCAAGCCGAAGCAATCAACTTAGATATTCTGCATGAAGACGAGGCATTAATTATTATAAACAAACCTGCTGGTTTAATCGTCCATCCTGGTGCAGGTAATCCTAATCATACTTTAGTTAATGCCTTGTTAAATTTTGACGAAAATCTTGGCGCTATTCCACGAGCAGGAATCATTCACCGTCTGGATAAAGACACCACTGGAGTCTTGGTTGTTGCACGAACACTCGAATCGCATACGATACTTAGTCGATCAACTTCAAAAACGAGACATAAAGCGTGAATATCAAGCGGTAGTTTGTGGTCAACTTACATCCGGTGGCTCTATTGAAAATAAGATGAGCCGCCATCCGAAACAACGCATCAAAATGGCTGTGACAAACACAGGTAAAACAGCGACTACGCACTATAGAATAATCAAGAAATATGAACACTATACGCACCTGCATGTACAACTTGAAACCGGACGCGACACATCAAATACGGGTCCATATGTCTCACATTAAGCACCCAATTATTGGTGATCCGGTGTACGGAAATAATAAATCTATACGAAAAGGTGTAGATTCATCACTTCGTGATTTCATATTGAACTTTAGCCGCCAGGCTTTGCACGCCTTTTCGCTTGAACTAACACATCCCGTAAGCAAACAAGAGATGAAGTTTGTTGCAGAATTACCCGACGATATAAAGACGTTAATCGATGCTTTAAATAGCTATGACTAATCAGTCAGAGCATCTTTGGCTGTGGGCAGATTGGCCTGCGCCAAGCCATGTACGTGCTGGCACATCACTCAGAAACGGGGGCATTAGCCTGCCCCCTTTTGACGAACTGAATATAGGATTACATGTAGGCGACGATGAGAACCACGTTTTAAGCAACAGGAATATATTATCCCAACATCTAGACTTAGCATCTGATCCAGTTTGGTTAGACCAAATACACAGCTCTAATATTATTTCCTTAGATAATCGCAGCATAGGCACATCTGCTGATGGCAGTTATACAACAAAAAAGAAAAACGCATGCACAATCATGACAGCAGACTGTGTGCCTATCTTACTTTGCAATGCGACAGGCACTAAAGTCGCCGCCATACATGCCGGTTGGAAAGGCATCTGTAGTGGGATAATTGAAAAAGCCGTAAATCTATTCTCAAACGCAGGCACTATATATGTATGGATAGGTCCATGCATCAGCAGTGATTATTATGAAGTAGGTAAGGATGTTTATCAGAAATGTCATTCATTACTCAACGTCTCTCAAAATTGCGTTTAAGCAAACTAGCGAATGTCCACTGGTACTGTGATCTGGTGAATATAGTTAAAATTATTCTGGAAAATTCAAGAGTGGCATCTGATTTATGAATGCGGACTATGTACCTACGCAAATGACTAGTCTATTCTATTCATACAGGCGTGATGGTGATACCGGGCGTACAGCTATCATTGATATGGATGGAATGACATTTATATTTTTCAAACATGAGCCCACGTGAAATAAAATAATAATTCGGGGGAAAGAAAATGGAAAAAAAGAAGAAATCACTAAGCTTTAGCGAAAGTGTCAATTTTATGGTCGACCGTGCGTTAACTGTTCTCGATATTGACCCTGGCACATCAAAATCTATAAAGACTTGTAACTCCACGATAAAAGTTAGTTTCCCAGTAGTCATTAACGGCAGTATAGAAGTCTTTACCGGTTGGCGTTCGGTACACAGTGACCATAGATTACCTTCAAAAGGCGGTATTCGTTATGCACCTATAGTTAATCAAGATGAGGTCGAAGCGCTAGCAGCGCTGATGACCTACAAATGCGCTATCGTCGATGTGCCTTTTGGAGGTTCAAAAGGCGGTCTATTAATTGATCCTTCAAAATATAGTCGCGACGATTTACAAAAAATTACGCGACGGTTTGCACGCGAATTAGTACGCAAGGGTTACCTCAGTCCGGCAACCAATGTACCCGCGCCAGATATGGGAACGGGTGAACGCGAGATGGCCTGGATAGCAGACACATACAAACATTTACATCCCGAAGACATTAATTACCTCGGTTGCGTCACTGGTAAACCGGTAGCACACGGGGGAATTCGCGGTAGAACTGAAGCAACAGGCCGAGGAGTAGTCTATGCAATTCGTGAGTTTTTTCGCAATGCCGATGATGTTAAAGCTGCAGGACTACAACCAGGGTTGAGTGACAAACGTGTTGTCATCCAGGGCTTGGGGAATGTGGGTTACTATGCAGCAAAATTACTGGATGAAGAAGATAACTGTAAAATTATTGCCATTGTAGAAAGGGATGGTGTGCTGACTAATGATAGAGGAATAAAAATTGAAAATGTTCGATGTCATATCAATGAGCATAAGACTATAAAAGGTTTTCCAGACGCTCAATTTTCCGAAGATGGCGCATCAGGATTAGAAATAGAATGTGATATCTTGATCCCGGCCGCCATGGAAGCACAGATTACAACTGACAATGCCAACAATATAAAAACCAAATTAATTGTTGAAGCTGCAAATGGCCCTGTCACTTTCAGAGCCGATGACATCCTGCGACAGCGAGGCATTACAATATTACCTGATGCCTATGTTAATGCTGGCGGTGTGACCGTCTCTTATTTTGAGTGGGTACGCAACCTTTCACATATCCGTTTCGGTCGAATGGAAAGACGCCATGATGAAATGCGCGGTGCACAAATGTTAAAAGTAATTGAGTCGATGACCGGTGAAAAAGCAAACGACTGGATGCAAGCAGAGATAGTTCGAGGCGCAGATGAACTCGACCTGGTCAGGTCTGGACTTGATGACACAATGCGTAATAGCTATCAGCAATTAAAAGAAGTACTTGATTCTCATGAAGAGGTCAAGGATTTTAGAACCGCAGCCTACGTTGTCGCCGTTCAGAAACTGCTTCGTTCCTATATTGATATTGGTGTTTATTAAAGCCCCATATATTTAAGTAAATGTAGTGTGTTATCTGCTAGCAGATAACACACTTTTCTTGTCCTTACTGACATACCGTAATCCCTGATACCACTTGAATATCTGCACAATGGCCTCATCTATTAGCTAATATCTATGAACCAGAGTTGGAATAATGAGACCAGATAAACTAACAACAAAATTACAGTTGGCATTGGCAGAGGCTCAAAGCGTCGCCGTTGGCCGTGATCATCAATATATAGAACCCGTACATTTGGCATATAGCCTGCTAAAACAGGAAGGTGGTGTCCTGTCTCACGTCCTCTCCAGTGCCGGAGTAGACCTGAACAGGCTTGGGTCTGAGCTGAATAAGTTACTCGCTTCAATGCCTACCGTCAGCGGTTCCGCGGGAGATGTACATATTAGTCGCGATCTTGACCGTCTACTAAACGTAATGGATAAAACTGCTCAGGACAGAAAAGATGACTATGTTGCAAGTGAACTCTTCGCTATAGCCGCACTAGAGGATAAAGGCAGGCTAGGCGGTATTTTCCGAGAATGTGGTGCAGATAAAAATAAACTAAATGACGCTATAGATAAATTGCGTGGCGGTGAAAAGGTAAATGATTCAAATGCCGAAGAAAACCGGCAAGCACTGGAAAAATATACCACTGACCTAACTGCACTTGCCGAAAAAGGAAAACTTGATCCCGTTATTGGACGTGATGAAGAGATTCGTCGGACTATCCAAGTATTGCAACGACGCACTAAAAACAATCCTATCCTGATTGGTGAGCCTGGTGTTGGTAAAACTGCAATTGTTGAAGGCCTGGCACAACGTATCCTTAATGGCGAAGTCCCCGAGTCATTAAAAAATAAAAGATTATTGGCGCTTGATATGGGCGCACTAATCGCTGGCGCCAAATTTCGTGGTGAATTTGAAGAACGCTTAAAAGCTGTTTTAAATGATCTGTCTAAACAAGAAGGACAAATCATTTTATTCATTGATGAAGTACATACCATGGTCGGTGCCGGAAAAGCAGAAGGCGCAATGGATGCCGGTAATATGTTAAAACCGGCTCTGGCACGTGGTGAACTACACTGTATTGGCGCTACAACCCTCAATGAATATCGTGAAAATATTGAAAAGGATGCTGCTTTGGAACGGCGCTTCCAAAAAGTGTTGGTCAATGAACCTACTGTTGAGGACACCATCGCAATTCTTCGTGGTTTAAAAGAACGCTACGAAGTACACCATAATGTACAAATAACTGATCCAGCTATCGTCGCGGCAGCAACCTTATCTAATCGCTACATTACTGATCGTCAATTACCCGATAAAGCCATCGATTTGATTGATGAGTCGGCGAGTCGGATTAGTATAGAGATTGATTCAAAACCAGAGTCTATGGATCGACTTGAACGTCGAGTGATCCAGATGAAAATAGAGCGCGAAGCACTAAAGAAAGAAACCGATGCAGCCTCAATTAAACGTCTCGAACTACTTGAAGAAGAAATTAAAAAGGTTGAACGTGAATTCACTGATCTCGAAGAAATATGGATATCAGAAAAAGCGGCCTTACAAGGTTCACATAACATTAAAGAGAAGTTGGAACAGGCAAGACTCAACTTTGAAGCTGCCAAACGCGGTGGTGATTTAAGCCGTATGTCGGAACTTCAGTACGGCGTTATCCCAGGACTTGAAAAACAATTGGATATGGCAAGTCAGGCAGATATGCAAGAGATGACTCTACTTCGAAATAAAGTGACCGAGAATGAAATTGCAGAAGTTGTTGCAAACTGGACCGGGATCCCTGTCAGTAAAATGCTCGAAGGTGAGCGTGAAAAACTATTGGCGATGGAAGGCATATTACATAATCGTGTTATCGGACAAGAACAAGCGATTTCAGCAGTTTCTAATGCCATTCGGCGCTCACGAGCCGGTCTCTCCGACCCGGACAAACCTAATGGTAGTTTCCTTTTTCTAGGTCCGACAGGCGTTGGCAAAACGGAGCTTTGCAAAAGCTTAACGGAATTTTTATTCGACAGTGAAGATGCAATGATCCGCATCGACATGTCCGAATATATGGAAAAACATGCTGTAGCCAGACTAATAGGCGCGCCACCGGGTTATGTCGGCTATGAGCAAGGTGGTTATTTGACAGAAGCCGTTCGTCGTCGACCATATAGTCTGATATTGCTAGATGAGATTGAAAAGGCGCATGCCGATGTATTTAACATTCTGTTACAAGTACTGGATGATGGTCGCTTAACAGATGGACATGGACGTACTGTTGATTTTCGAAATACTGTTATCGTGATGACTTCTAATTTAGGCTCTAACCTGATACAAGAAATGTCCGCTGACTCTGAATACGCCAATATGAAAGAGGTAGTGTTAAATGAAGTCAGCAACTATTTCAGACCTGAGTTTCTCAATCGCATCGATGAAGTTGTCGTTTTCCACGCCTTGATACAGAAACAGATTATGGCAATTGCAGAAATTCAAGTCGACCGTTTACGTAGCCGGTTACAGGATCAGGATATATCTCTAGAATTAAGCCCAGAAGCGATAAACAATCTAGGTTTAGCTGGATTTGACCCAGTCTATGGTGCACGACCTCTAAAACGTGTCATTCAGGACAAACTTGAGACGCCGATAGCAGAAAAAATACTAGCCGGCCAATATCCTGCTGGAACAGTAATCAAAATAGACGTAATCAATGAAAAATTAGATTTCTCTGAACTCGAAACAGACGCAGCCTAACTGATAATCCTGACCAATTAATAGTAAATAGTCCGGATTTAGATATTTTGAGGTAATTAGACCGTATTTATGAGCTAAAACAGTTGGTTATTTACGTCATATAATCTAATATTTAACCTAAATACTTGATAACAATAGGTCAAGAATACGGTAATGGCTGCTCCAACAAAAAAAATAAATCTCAGTGGGTTAGCGCGCAAACTCGTGCTCGATGGCTTACTTGATGAAGAAAAGGCTCAAAGCATACTTGAGGAGTCTCTGAAAAAGAAAAAACCCTTCATTAGTCTTGTAGTTGAAAACAAGCTTGTTCCGAGTAGTAGCATTGCTCTGGCCGCCGCACAAGAGTTTGGCGCGCCATTAGTCGATATTGATCTATTGGAAATAGACCCTGACATTATCAAACTCGTCAAAGAAGACCTCATTAAAAAACATCATGCTTTACCCATTTTCAAGCGTGGAAAACGTCTGGCAGTAGCCGTTTCTGACCCCACAAATATTCAAGCGTTGGATGAAATCAAATTCGCCACCGGTTTAACAACTGATGCCGTCATTGTTGAAGAAGATAAACTAACCAAAAATATCGATAAAGCACTAGAGGCGGCTGATGGTGGTTTGGGTGATATGGATGACGAAGATTTTGATGACCTTGACGATTTAGAAGTCGCTGAGGATGGCCCACAAGAACAGGATGATGGTGATATTGATGATGCGCCGGTAGTACGTTTCGTCAATAAAGTATTACTCGATGCGATCAAGAAAGGGGCTTCTGATCTTCACTTTGAACCCTATGAAAAGACATACCGTGTTCGATTTCGAATAGACGGTGTATTAATGGAAGTAGCTAAACCGCCTATGAGTCTCTCCAGCAAGATAGCGGCTCGTATTAAAGTCATGTCCAGACTAGACGTATCTGAGCGTCGTGTACCCCAAGATGGACGTATTAAATTAAAACTTTCGAAAACTAAATCAATCGATTTTCGTGTCAGTACTTGCCCAACGCTATTTGGCGAAAAGTCTTGTATGCGTATCCTGGATTCAGATGCTGCTGCACTACAGATTGACCAATTAGGATATGAAGACCACCAGAAAGAAACGTTTCTCAGCAATTTGCATAAACCTTATGGCATGTTTCTGGTGACCGGTCCTACAGGTTCAGGTAAAACCGTTTCTTTGTATACTGGTATCAATATATTAAACACCGAAGATATTAATATTTCTACAGCTGAAGACCCGGTTGAAATAAACCTCCCTGGTGTTAATCAGGTTCAAGTAGATGAGCGAACGGGGATGACTTTTGAAAAAGCGCTAAAAGCTTTCTTACGCCAAGATCCAGATATCATTCTTGTAGGTGAGGTACGTGATCTCGGGACAGCGTCAATTGCTGTAAAAGCGGCACAAACAGGTCACATGGTAATGTCTACCTTGCATACCAATGATGGCCCACAGACTTTGACTCGATTACAAGACATGGGCATTCAAGCCTTTGCTGTTGCAACCAGTATCAACCTAATCACAGCACAAAGACTGCTTCGTCGCCTAAACCCAAACAATCGAGTCCCATTTGAAATGCCTGATGATGCCTTAAGAGACGAAGGTTATTCTGAAGATTTAATCGCAAAGGGAATTAATTTATTTGAGCCCGGCGAAATAACTGACGATAACCCAGGCTACAAGGGACGTGCGGGGATATATCAAGTCATGCCCATTTCGGATGATATGAAACGTCTGATTATCGAAGGCGCCAATGCGGTACAGTTGGCAGATCAATCTGCAGCTGAAGGTATTTGGGATATTCGAAAATCAGGTTTGATGAAGGCTGCGTCTGGAGTAACCAGTCTTTCTGAAGTTAACCGAGTAACCGTAGAGTAACTATTATGGCTGAAGCAAAGAAAGCAGACATGTATGCCTGGGAGGGCATGGATAAATCTGGTAAACGTGTCAAAGGAGAAGTTAGCGGTCAGAGCGAGGCGCTGGTAAAAGCGGTTCTTCGTCGTCAAGGAGTCAAACCCTCTTAAAGTCAAAAAGAAACCAAAACCACTTTTTGGTGGGGGTGGGAATGGCAAGATCTCACCTAAAGACATCACCGTCTTTAGTCGCCAGCTAGCAACAATGATGTCCTCTGGCGTGCCCTTGGTACAGGCATTCGAGATTGTCGGGCGTGGTCATGATAATCCAGCCATGCAAGATTTAATTCTAGGCGTTAAGGCTGATGTAGAAGCAGGCAACAGTTTGACTGATGCATTAAGCAAGCGTCCTTTACAATTTAATTCTCTATACTGCAATCTAGTTGAAGCCGGTGAGCATGCGGGTATTCTTGAAGCTATCTTGCATAAGCTTGCTACCTATATGGAAAAGACTGAAGCATTAAAATCCAAAATTAAAGCAGCATTATTTTATCCAGCTGCAGTTGTTGCTTGCGCGATTATAGTTGTTTCAATTTTGATGATCTTTGTAATCCCTCAGTTTTCCTCACTTTTTGCAAATTTTGGTGCTGACCTGCCCGCACTAACTCAATTTTTAATAGACGCTTCAAATTTCTTTGTTGCATGGTGGTGGGCTATTTTCGGTATCATGGGCGGGGTTATATTTGGTTTCTTAGAAGCTAAAAAACGCTCTAAAAAAGTTCAAGATTTCCTTGACCGTGCAATATTAAAAGCACCTGTTCTTGGTGAAGTTATGGAAAAAGCAGCAATTGCCCGCTTTGCTAGAACTCTGGAGACGATGTTCGCTGCGGGTACACCTTTAGTTGAAGCAATGTCTTCCGTAGCAGGGGCGTGTGGTAATATTGTATTTGAAAATGCGACAATGAAAATGAAAGATGAAATATCTACAGGCACACAACTACAAGCCTCAATGAGAGAGTGTGGTTTATTTCCTAATATGGTTGTACAAATGGTTGCGATAGGGGAAGAGTCAGGGGCTATAGATACTATGCTAGGCAAAGTCGCTGATTGGTACGAGCAAGAAGTTGATGATGCCGTTGAAGGCTTAACAAGTTTATTGGAACCTGCAATTATGGCTTTCTTGGGTGTTGTCATTGGCGGTATTGTTATCGGCATGTACCTACCTATCTTTAAAATGGGTGCCGCAGTTTAATAACGAAAAATATTATTAGAGCTAGACGCCGTCTAGCTCTTTCACTGATTTATTTTATTAAATCACATAAACAGCGGGGCAGCTCGTGTCATCTATTATTGAATTATTTTTAATTTATCCAACTCTATTCCTCACTACTATCTTTATCTTGGGACTACTGATTGGGAGTTTCTTGAACGTTGTCATCCTAAGGTTACCTGTAATGATGGAAAGAGATTGGAAGCAACAATGTTGTGAATTACTTGAGCTTGATGACTCTAATGTTAAAAAAGAAAATGAAAATATTAATTTAGTCACTCCACGTTCACGCTGTCCAAAATGCAAACATCAAATTAATGCACTTGAGAATATCCCAGTAATAAGCTACCTTTTTCTGAAAGGGAAATGCAGTAACTGCGAGAATAAGATTTCTGTTCGCTATCCACTAATAGAGCTAGTTAGTGGGATATCAGTAGTTATTGTCGCCTTTCATTTCGGAGTTTCTATCCAGACATTATTCGCTTTATTTTTAACCTGGTCACTTATCGCATTAAGCATGATTGATTTTGATCATCAGTTATTGCCTGACGACATTACATTGCCGCTGCTTTGGCTTGGTATCATTATTAATCTATTTGGTCTATTTACTGACATAGAATCTAGTGTTCTTGGCGCCGTATTTGGTTACGCAACTCTTTGGTCTGTATACATCATATTTAAATTAGTAACTGGCAAAGAAGGTATGGGGCACGGTGATTTCAAATTGCTTGCCGTATTAGGTGCATGGTTTGGCTGGCAGTTACTCCCACTAATAATAATTTTATCGTCTTTAGTTGGAGCTGTATGGTATTTCATTGATGTTTTTAAATCACATACAGGAATACAGCTATACCATTTGGTCCATACCTGGCCATCGCAGGCTGGAGTTCAATGTTATGGGGTCCATATATAATGTCAGCTTATCTAATGCCGTAATTTAAGATGGCAAACCATTACGTGTTGCCTTAACTGGTGGTATTGGTAGCTGGTAAATCGACCGTTGCATCAAAATTTCAGCGTCTTGGCACCCATTATCGATTCTGATATTATCTCAAGAGTCAATTAGTGAAGCGCTGGGAACCTTGTTTAGAATGCTATTATTAACGAATTCGGAAAAGAATATTAGATTTAGAGGTGAGTTGACGTCTAACATAAGTAAATATCATATTTAATGATCAGAGGCCAAAAAAAGTTAGAGAAATACTTCATCCTGTTATTTATAAGGAGATAGAGATGAGATCTCTAATATAAATTATCCTTATTGTCTGATTGTTGTTCCTTTGCTCATTGAAACTAGAGCAACAGAAAAATTTGATCGCATCCTACTGGTTGATGTTCCAGAAGAAACACAGCTAGCACGAGCTGTCGAAGAGAGATATAACATCTATAAATTTTATATTAGAAATTATTAAAAATCAGGCTAGTAGAGAAGCAACGCTTAAATATGCTGACGATATTATTGACAACAATCAGTGAAATTAATAATCTTGAAATTACATCGTAATATTTGAATAAGTTAAATAATACTAATGATTGCCTGCAATTAGAATATGATCTAATAAAAATAATTATGCAAAACAAAATAGCATATGAACAACCACTAAACGAAAGAATGAGAAGTTTTCTACGTTTAGAACACCTTTTCAATCTCATCGAATTTCGATCTCAAGAATCTTTTGAATGGGATTGTAGAAACTACCCTTGAGTCACTCCTTGAAATAAATGACTTATTAAGCCGATCTGATCTAAAGGCTGAATTGATAAAAGAGCTGAAACGACATTCTTTCAATGCTCACATCGTTGAAAGATAACCCTGCTGTGGATGGAGATAGATTAAATGCAATAAATAGCGATATATGCGATTTATTAGTAAAACTACGTGACAATGCATATCAACCAGGAAATATATTACGGAATGATGAATTAGTAACTAGCATAAAACAGCGAATAAGCATTCCAGGAGGAACTTGTAGCTTTGACCTTCCCCGGTTTCATTACTGGCTTAATCAGCCTGAAATTAGTCGAAAACAAGACTTGATTAAATGGGCATCCGATTTAGAACCCATAAAAAAATCGACCTATATAGCACTAGATATGGTCAGGAACAGTACTCACCCGATTAGAGAAAAGGCGGAAACTGGCTTTTACCAAAAACCTATAGAATCAACTTTATCTTGCCAATTGATTCGGGTATTTTTACCGCCTGCAAGTCGATATTACCCTGAAATTAGTGGTGGGAAACATCGATTTACAATACGTTTTATGGAAGAATCAACAACTGATGCTAGACCGCTTCAAACTAAAAATGATGTTGATTTTGAACTGCACTGCTGCATATTATGAATAAAAATACCTCTTGTCCTATTTGCAAAAAAAATACTAGATTAGATCACTCCAACCTATACCGTCCTTTTTGTTCTGACCGCTGTCGATTAATCGACCTTGGTAAATGGGTTGATGAAAAATACGGTATTGCTGATACATCAGTAGTTGATGACGAACAAATCTATCCTGAAATACATTAATCCGCATGAAAATTTATTTTTTTTCCTAATGCATCTTCATTCCAAACTGCTCCAAGCATAGCAATACCATAAGCACCATAGTTTTTTGCAGTTTTAAGATCGATAGGCATCATTCCTCCCAGTGCATATATTGGGAAATTTACTTGATTAACGAGATTTCTAAATGTTTCCCAACCAATCGCAATAGCTTCAGGGTGACTAGCCGTATTCTTAACAGGTGATAAAAATGCATAGTTAACATTCATCTCAACCGCTTTGTGCAATTCTTCTTCATTATGACAAGAGGCACCTAAAATATATTCTTCACTAACAGGTCTACTCCTGTGTCTCTTCAACTCATTAGCATTAAGATGGATACCATCAATTGGATATTTATCTATATCTGTAGCCAAACCATTTAGAATTAGTTTTGCATTATACCTACTTGCTAACTCACTTAGTGTTATTACAATTTTCTGGAACGACTTATTCTTATCTGTTTTTAATCTTAGTTGAAAAACCTTTAATCCCGCAATAAAACACTCCTCGGAAACCGAATATAAATGTGAATAGTTTTCATATGATTCTTTACTAATGACATACATTGGAGCCAATAAAATCGATTGGATAATATATTTATTCGCATCAGGAAATTTATACTTATTCAGTTCACTTATACTTGCCCAACAGATTTCCTGACTTTCTTTACTTTCGAGTTGTCCGTGCCATTCAGACACCTTCCATACATCAAGTAATACTTTTTTATCAACATAATCATGACTAACAGTAGTATAAGCCTCTGCCTTAATTACTATAATCCCTAACTCTTCAAACAATTCACGTTTTAATGCAGAGTTGACGTTTTCATTGCACTCAACTTTGCCTCCAGGAAATTCCCAATAACCAGCTAGATGTTGACTGCTTGAGCGCTTAGAAATCAACACTTTATCTTTTGTTGCGTTATAGATAACGCCGACTGCAACATGTGCTCTTTGATTCATCAGGCTTTACTTTTTTAATGCTGATAGAAGCATTTTTTTTAGGTTCGGTATTCTGCATTAATTTTAATGTACTCATGCGATAGATCTGTTGTCCAGACTTCTTCCTGAAAATCACCTCTGTTAAGATTCACAAGTAAAATTATTTCATCTTGAAGCATAACTTTTTTTCCTTTCTCTTCCGTGTAGCTAGAAGCACGCTGACCATTTTCAACTATGCAAACATTGTCTAGAAAAACATCAATATTATTTATATCTAGATCGTTAATACCTGAATTACCTATTGCCGATAGTATCCGCCCCCAATTTGCATCTGACGCTGTAAATGCAGTTTTTACTAGTGGAGACTCTGCAATTCGATAAGCAACATCAATACACTCTGTTTTTTTCTTACCCCCAGTGACTCTTATTGTTAAAAACTTTGTTGCGCCTTCGCCATCTCTGATAATAGCTTGGGATAACTCGCAAAAAATATCTACTAAAGTATTTTCTAAAACCTTGTATTCCTTACTATTATGACTATCAATACATTTGTTGCCTGCCTTACATGTTGCAATTAAAACACACGCATCATTTGTAGACGTATCACCATCTACTGTAATTCGATTAAAACTTTTGTTGACTGCATGCAATAATGTTTTATCAAGCATGTCTTTTGATACATTTGCATCCGTAGCTATAAATGCCAACATAGTTGCCATATTAGGCCGTATCATTCCAGACCCCTTCACGATGCCTGTTAAACTAATAGTTGATTCGCCTAATGATATTATTCTAGATGTCGCTTTAGGAATAGTATCTGTAGTCATGATAGCTTCTGCTGCTTCAATCCAATTATCAGAAGATAATTTTTCTACTAATTCAGGTAATCCATCATTAATCTTATCTACAGGTAATTTTTCCCCGATCACTCCTGTGGAGAATGGCAGAATTTCATTTTCTTTACATCCCGTTAGATTAGCTAACGTCTCACAGGTATTATTTGTATCCAACAAGCCTTGTTCACCAGTTCCAGCATTTGCATTACCCGCATTTATTAAACAGTAACGAGGACTAAATCCTGCTAAATGTTGTTTTGCTATTTGTACGGGAGCGGCACAAAATAAATTTCTGGTGAATACTCCAGCAACTTTGCTACCTTCACAGAGTTCTAACAATGTTAAATCAGTACGCTTTTTTTGATATATATTTGCGCAACAGGTCGATAATCGAATCCCATTTACAGGTGAAATGGACGAAGGGTATTTTAATCCAACAGACATAATATTCAGTCTATATATGAGGAATGTAATTAAATAGCTTTTTTGTTTTTAAGATAATCTTCCGTGGCATTGCTTATACTTTTTACCTGAACCACAAGGGCAAGGTTCATTTCGTCCAACTTTAGGTGTATTTCTGACAAAAGGTCTTTCCGTAGGCCCTTCATTTACCTGTGACTCATCATTCAAACTATTAGGTGCCGCAGCATGATTAAAACTCATATCCTGTTTTTTATCTTTTTGTTCCGCTGCTTCTATATCTTCTTCAGTCCTAATATTAACTTTATAAAGAAAAATGACGATATCATGCTTAATATTTTCAAGCATTTGTACAAACAAATCAAAAGCTTCACGTTTATATTCTTGTTTTGGATTTTTAGCAGCGAAGCTTCTTAGGTGTATACCTTGTCTAAGATGATCCATATTAACAAGATGTTCTTTCCAATGCCTGTCTAACACGTCGAGCATGATTTGTTTTTCTATTCGCCTCATCAAATCTGGTGTTATGACTTTTTCTTTATCCTCGACAACCTTTTCTAAGGTTTCATGGAGTTTTTTTCGTAACGTTTCTTCATATAAAGATTTGTCTTGCTCTAGCCATGATTTTATATCTACTGATACATCAAACTCATGCTGAAGGGCATCTTCTAATCCACGTATATCCCACATTTCTTCCATGCTTCCATGGGGAATATATTCTTCGAAAATATTTTCGATGACTTCATATCGCATGTCATTTATTTCTTCAGCGACTGAATCACCTTCAAGAAGATCATTGCGTTGTTGATAAATTACTTTTCTTTGATCATTGGCAACATCATCAAAATCGAGTAAGTTTTTGCGAATATCAAAATTGTGAGCTTCAACTTTACGCTGTGCGTTTTCTATTGCACGAGACACCAGCTTTGATTCAATGGCTTCTCCATCTTCCATGCCTAGCTTTTGCATGATTGCAGAAACACGTTCTGATGCAAATATACGCATCAAGTTATCTTCTAGTGAAAGATAAAAACGGCTGGACCCAGGATCACCTTGACGGCCTGAACGTCCACGCAACTGATTATCTATACGTCTGGATTCATGCCGTTCAGTACCAATAATGTGCAAACCACCATTATCTAGAACTTCTTGGTGACGATGTTCCCACTCTTCTTTTAATTTGTTTATCTCTTGGGCATCTGGATCTCTTAATTGTTTTACTTCTACCTCATGATTCCCACCCAAAACAATATCAGTACCACGCCCGGCCATATTTGTTGCAATCGTAACAATTCCAGGACGACCTGCTTGAGCAATAATTTCTGCTTCTTTCTCATGAAACTTTGCATTTAAAACCTGATGTTTAACATTTTCTTTATCTAATAATTTAGATAAATATTCAGAAACTTCTATAGATGCTGTACCAACGAGTACAGGCTGTCCATTAGCTTGGCATATTTTTACATCTTCAATTATAGAATCATATTTCTCTTTAGCTGTAAGAAAAATGACGTCACTTTGGTCATCTCTGACCATTGGCATGTGTGTTGGTATAATAATAACTTCAAGACCATATATCGTTTGAAACTCATAAGCCTCGGTATCTGCAGTACCGGTCATACCCGATAATTTTGAATATAAACGAAAATAATTTTGATACGTAATAGATGCTAGCGTCTGATTTTCATTCTGGATAGTCACGCCTTCTTTTGCTTCTATTGCCTGATGCAAACCTTCAGACCAACGCCGTCCCTGCATGGTACGCCCGGTAAATTCATCGACGATAACAACCTCATCATCTTTAACTATGTAATCAATATCGTTTTGAAATAAGTGATGTGCTCTCAATGCTGCATTCAGGTGGTGAAGAATACCGATATTAACGGGATCATATAAACCCTGTCCCTCAGCTATAACCCCACTCTCTCTTAACAAGAGCTCAATATGATCATGCCCATCTTCAGTTAAATAAGCCTGCTTGGACTTTTCATCTAAAGTAAAATCACCTGGGCCATCTTCAATTTTTTGAGGAACTAATTTAGGAATTAATTTATTTATGGTGATATATAAATCTGATTTATCATCTACCATACCGGATATAATTAATGGTGTTCTGGCTTCGTCGATAAGAATAGAATCTACCTCATCGACAATAGCAAAATTTAAATCTCTTTGAACACGACCTTCTTTGCTAAAAGCCATGTTGTCACGTAGATAATCAAAACCGAATTCGTTATTAGTACCATAGGTAATATCACATGCATAAGCGGCTTTTCTTTCTTCCATAGATAGTCCAGACACGATGACACCTGTACTTAAGCCAAGAAAGTCATAAATCTGCCCCATCCACTCAGCATCACGTTTAGCTAAATAATCATTAACAGTAATCACATGCACACCTAGACCAGATAGAGCATTCAGACTAGCTGCCAATGTAGCTACTAGCGTCTTACCTTCACCAGTCCGCATTTCTGCAATATCGCCATTATGCAATACCATGCCACCAATCATTTGTACATCAAAGTGACGCATATTCAATACCCTTCGGCCCGCCTCTCTTACTAAAGCAAATGCTTCAGGCATGATGTTGTCTAAACTTTCACCTTGCTTGACTCTTTCTTTTAATTGATTGGTCTTATCTGGAAAATCTGCGTCACTCAATAAACTCAACTCATCCTCGAGTATATTGATTTGATTAATCTTTTTACTAAGTTTTTTGATTACCCGATCGTTTCGTGTACCAAATATTTTTTTTGCAAAATCTATAATCATTGTGTTTAGTTTTAATTTAAAATCGCGTGATGTATCACGAATTCGAGAAAAGATTGTTTATGATCGGATGTTAACGATAACTTTGAGGGAAACTTAGTTCAGTGAATTATACTTTTTGGGATTTACAGCTTTACCATTATTTACGACTTCAAAATGAACATGTGTACCGGTGGATCTACCGGAAGAGCCCATAAGCCCAATTACCTGACCTTTATCAACCTTTTGCCCAATAACAACAAGGTTTTTCTTATTGTGTGCATAACGTGTTTGATAACCATTACCGTGATTGATCTCTACCATATTACCATAGCCATAACGAACACCTGACCAAGTTACAATTCCAGAAGCAACAGCGAGTAATGGAGAACCAGGCTTGCCTGCATAATCAATTCCGTCATGAAACTCCACTTTACCTGTCATTGGATCTGTCCTCATACCAAACAAGGACGATATCCAACCATCCATTGTAGGACTTCCCGTCGGAATAGTTTGGCTTTGCAATGTTCTATCAATCAACATTGATTCCATTGCTGCTAATTTTTCCGAACGGTCCTGAACTTTAGAATTTAACTCGTCCAACGCACTAATAAAATCGCTAACTTCCATTGAACCACGTATTTGGCTAGGTTTAGGGCCACCTAAACCTGGAGCAGATGAAATATCAAAATTTATTTCGTTAAGATCTGCCATACTTGCCAAACGCGAACCAAGGGCATCCAAACGCATAACGTGAGCTTGCAATTTACTCAATCTAGTCGCAAGAGCATCAAGATTTTTTGATGCATTATCTTGCACTTGATTAAGCATCTTCTGCTGAACTTCTAATTCCTGATTCCAGATAGGCGCTGTTTGTGTATACAAGTTTTTAATTGAACCGCGCGTCAGATTCAATGCATATTGACTCCCGGCATGAAACACTAACAAGCCACAAACTAGACTTAATACAAGGCAGACACACAGAGATATTGGCCCTAGTGTAAGGGTCAGACTCTTTTTTCTCGTTTTTGATATTAAAAATAATTGCATATAATTGTGTCAATTTTAAATCTATAATAGTAAATAATCATGAACACTGATAATAAAAATAAAACTCTGTCTATTAGTAGTTTATTAAATAACGATCATTGTTCATTTTCTGCTTTGTTTAAAAAAGCAAGCACCATCCAGGAAATAGATCGGAAATTAAAATTACTGCTTGATCCATCCTTAAAAGACAAATTCGAACTAGCTAATATAAACCCTGATAATGCCGTTTTACTAGTTAGATCTTCAGCCTGGGCAACCCGGCTTCGTTATAATATTCCAGCTATCCTTGATGCTTTAAATTACCAATTAAACTTCGCTTCAATTAAAACAGTCCGAATTAAGATTAATAAATCTATTCCCGATAAACCTGTTTTAATTAAAAAACCAATTTATTTGTCGAATAATTCAGCGCAATTTCTTAATGATGTTGCTAATAATTTCAACGACCCTGAATTACGCAAATGTATCCTAAATATTTCTAAAAACCGTCTTAAATAAAGTTAATTTACAGGCATTGCCTGCATAAAAGAAATCGGTGCCTTATGCTCATCTTCAAAGGTCACCAGTTCCCATGAATCTTCATTCGCCATCAATTCACGTAATAATGCATTGTTAAGCGCATGTCCTGATTTAAACCCGGTAAAAGATCCAATCAGGCTATAGCCTAATAAATACAAATCACCAATAGCGTCTAGTATTTTATGTTTTACACATTCGTCTTCATACCTTAGACCATCCTCATTCAGGATTCTATAATCATCAACAACGACGGCGTTATCCAGACTGCCTCCTAATGCCAGATTATTCTCGCGCAATAATTCAACATCACGCATAAAACCAAAGGTCCGGGCACGACTGATTTCTTTTACGAAAGAAGTTGTAGAAAAATCAATTTCTGCCTGACAATTTTTTTCGTTGAAGGCGGGATGATCGAACTCGATAGTAAAGCCTACTTTGAATCCATCAAAAGGTTCGAACATAGCCCATTTTCCATCATGTTCAACACGCACCTTTTGTTTGATTTTTAAGAACTTTTTAGCCGTATTCTGTTCTTCTACTCCAGCTGACTGAATTAAAAACACAAATGGGCCGGCACTGCCATCCATTATAGGAACTTCATCAGCACTAAGATCAATATAGGCATTATCAATGCCAAAACCTGCCAAGGCAGACAGCAGATGTTCAACCGTTGATATTCGCACATTATCTTTAACTAATGTGGTTGAAAGACTAGTATCGCCCACAAATTCGGGATTAGCGGGGATTTCAATAGCGGGTTCCAGATCGACACGACGGAAATTAATACCTGAGTTTACTGGTGCGGGTCTCAAGGTTAAAAATACCTTTTTACCCGTGTGTAGACCTACTCCGGTAGCCCGAATTACGTTTTTTAATGTCCGTTGCCTTATCATCTTTGCTATTTCAAACTTACTTTCTCTTGGAGCTATTATTTTTATGTGCTTGTTTTTTTAGGCAATTTTAGTGCCAGCAATGTGATCTGACCCGGAATTCCCCAATTCCGGGGTCTACTATACCACGTACAAACTAAATTTAGTCTGCTTGCCTCCTCAAAAATGCTGGTATATCAAGGTAGTCCGTATCTCCCGACACAATCTCTTCATCTACTTCAGGTACTTGGTTTCGCATCACCGTTGGGCGTTCAAAATCCTTGTAATCAACACTTATTGCCTCATTTTGAACCAATTTTATACGAGATGCATCTTCTTTAACTATATTTCCAAGTCCTGTAGCCACGATAGTAACTCGAATATCACCTGACATCTCAGGATCGATAACAGTTCCAACAACCACTGTTGCATTATCTGATGCAAACTCCTTGACTGTTGTACCCACCTCATCAAATTCACCAATAGATAGATCCATGCCTGCAGTAATGTTAACTAGTATGCCTCTCGCACCCGACAGATTTACATCCTCTAGCAAGGGGCTGGATATTGCTGCCTCAGCTGCGACTTTTGCACGCTCTTCACCTTGTGCCTTTCCTGAACCCATCATAGCCATACCCATCTCGGACATTACTGTTCTCACATCCGCGAAATCCACATTGATCAGACCAGGACACGTTATTAATTCTGCTATGCCTTGCACAGCACCTAACAACACATCATTCGCAGCACCAAAAGCATTTAGCAAACTGACATCTCTGCCAAGAACACTCAGTAGTTTTTCATTAGGTATTGTGATCAATGAATCAACAAACTGACTTAATTCAATAATACCTTCTTCTGCAATTGCAGCACGTTTTTTGCCTTCAAATGCAAACGGCCGCGTAACAACTGCAACGGTCAAGATACCCATCTCTTTTGCAACCTGAGCAACTATTGGCGCTGCACCAGTACCAGTACCGCCACCCATGCCGGCTGTAATGAATACCATATCCGAACCTTCTAGAACATCCATCAAACGATCACGATCTTCTAATGCTGCTTGCCGTCCAACTTCTGGATCAGCACCCGCCCCCAATCCTTTGGTCATATTTGTACCCAATTGCAAAACTGTTTTAGCATTTGAATTTCTAAGTGCTTGTGAATCAGTATTCGCACAAATAAATTCAACACCTTCAATATTGGCACCAAGCATATGCTGTAACGCATTGCCTCCACCACCACCGACACCTATTACTTTTATAATAGCCGCCTGATTAGTTGCATCGACTAATTCAAACATCTTGTAACCTCCTACATTGCATTTAGTTATTAATTAAAAATTACCCTGAAACCAACTTTTCATTCTTTCAAAAATACCTTTAACACCATCATTGATATGAATTTGTGTATTACCCTCTTGACTCTGTCGCTTTCCAAAAATAAGTAAACCTACCCCCGTTGCATAAATTGGACTCTTAACAACGTCGGATAAACCTGAAACATATTGTGGAATGCCAATCCGAACCGGCATATGAAAAATTTCTTCAGCCAATTCGATAACGCCTTCCATCTTTGAACTACCACCAGTCAGAACAATCCCGGCTGCGATCAAACTTTCATATCCGCTGCGTCTTAATTCTGCCTGTACTAAGGAAAATAATTCTTCATATCGGGGCTGCACAACCTCAGCTAACGTTTGTCTTGCGAGGCGACGTGATGGGCGATCACCGACACTCGGTACTTCAATGCTTTCATCATGATTAGCCAATTGAGTAAGTGCGCAAGCGTATTGAACCTTTATATCCTCCGCATGCTGTGTCGGTGTGCGTAATGCAACAGCAATATCATTGGTGACCTGATCGCCTGCTATGGGGATAACAGCCGTGTGATGAATTGCACCATCGGTAAACACAGCTATATCTGTCGTGCCACCACCAATATCTATCATGCAAACACCAAGGTCTTTTTCATCTTCGGTCAAGACTGAATAACTAGACGCTAGTTGCTCCAGAATAATGTCATCGACGTCCAGACCACAACGACGCACACACTTCACTATATTCTGTGCGGCACTAACAGCACCTGTCACCATGTGAACTTTCGCTTCAAGCCTCACTCCCGACATGCCGATAGGCTCTTTAACACCTTCCTGATTATCGATAATGAATTCTTGTGGAAGTATATGCAGAATCTTTTGATCGGCCGGTATTGCCACAGCCTTAGCTGCATCGATAACCCTGTCAACATCGCCATAGGTAACCTCATTGTCCCGAATTGCAACAATGCCATGTGAATTCAAACTGCGTATATGACTTCCTGCAATCCCGGTATAAACAGAGTGAATTTCACATCCGGCCATTAACTCAGCTTCTTCTATCGCTCTTTGAATTGAATGAACAGTTGATTCAATATTAACGACCACACCTTTCTTAAGACCACGTGATTGATTTGATCCAATACCGATTATTTCAATCTCATCATCAATTGAAATCTCACCAACGATTGCAACCACCTTGGATGTACCGATATCTAATCCAACGATTAGATTTTTATCCGCTTTTTTAACCATATTTAGTCCGCCTGATATTATCTTGCAGAGTGATTGATATTATTTTTTCCATAGTATTGAAAACCCATTTGTGTATCGCATATCTATTGATTCAATTTGATCAATACGACCAGATGTTGTTGTTGGAATTAAAGTCAAAACACGATTAAATCGTTCTTCGAAATCACGTCGTCCTAGAGTTACCTTTATTCCATTAGTAAAACGAAACGACCATGCTCGCCTATCATCTAGGGAAAGTGACGCTATATTGAAACCAATAAGCTGAACTTGTTCCTGCATAGCGTTAAATCTATTTAACAAGTTTTGTTCTGAACCCACTGGCCCTGATAACAATGGAAGCTCAACAGGAATAGTTTCAGCTTCAGGTGAAAAATATTCACCTGCTGTATTTAACAAAGCTGAATCTCCCCAGCGAACCACAGGAACATGTTCAATCACGATAACGCGTAATGCATCTGGCCATATACGCTTCACAATAACTTCACTAACCCATGGCTCATCCAGCAAAGCAAGCCGAACTGCGTCTACATCAAGATTGAAAAAAACCACCTCTCACTTTATCAGTAACAAGTAACTGCAAATCTACCGGAGATAAATGCGTAAAGTCTCCCTCAATTCTTACTTGTTTGATTGGTAGAGTATCTGGATTTGATAAGGTCATCCCACCCCATACCATCATCAATATAAAAATCAAAACAAGCACACTGCCAATCAATTTTGAACCACGGAGATGACCCCGACTTGGGGTTTCAAAATGCAACTTATCTGGGTCAATAACCATATCGATAGCCATTAGTTTTGCAATCCTATTTCAGCAGGTATTACTAGACTGGTAGCCAATATTTGAACCACTAATTGTTCGAAAGAAATACCTGCTTGTTTAGCTCCCATCGGAACCAAACTATGGCTTGTCATACCTGGGACCGTATTAACTTCAATTAGCCAAGCTTGATTCGCATCATCAACCATTATATCAACACGCGCCCATCCGCTGACATCTAAACATTGGCATGCTTCTAAAGATAATTTTCCCAAGCTTTTTTCAAACGCATCATCAAGACCACAAGGACAAATATATTTTGTATCGTTGTCTTCATACTTTGCTTTGTAATCATAAAAATCGCGTGACGTTTCAAGTTTGATTACAGGTAAAACCACGTTGTTTAATATAGGAACTGTATATTCATCTCCTTCAATCCAACTTTCTGCCATTACTCGACCATCAAATTGATTTGCTTGCGACCACGCGGCTGATAAATCTTTAATATCAGTAACTTTGCTTGCACCAATACTAGATCCTTCTCTGACTGGCTTTACCATAGCCGGCAAACCTATCTGTTCTGCTATTTTATCCCACTCACTTGTTGCAGATAATTCAATAGCAGCAGGCGTTTTCAATCCAACATCTCGCCAGAGTGATTTGCTTCTGATTTTATCCATTGCTAAAGCAGAACCTAAGACACCACTACCGGTATAAGGTAGGCCAATGGTTTCCAAAGCGCCTTGTATTGTTCCATCCTCACCACCGCGCCCATGTAATGCGATAAATACTCGGTCAAAATCACCAGCAATTAATCGAGAAAACGTCTCTTTATCAAAATCTATTGCATGCGCATCTACACCTGCATTACATAGTGCAGTAGTTACAGCATTCCCGCTTTCCAGAGAAATAGTCCGCTCAGCAGATTGCCCACCCATCAAGACAGCAACCTTGCCAAAATCTTGTGGTTCGTATTCAGGTAGATGCATTATTTATCTCCCCCAGAGACACCAATAACCCTTACTTCTGGAATTAATTTAACAGCATGCTTTTCGTATACTGTTGCTTGAATTAATTCGATCAACTGCTCTATATCAGATGAAGTCGCATCGCCCATATTAATTATAAAATTGGCATGCTTCTCTGATACACAAGCACCTCCGACATTTCTTCCCTTAAGCCCGCAAGACTCTATTAATATTGCCGCATGATCATTTGGTGGGTTTCTAAAGACCGAACCACAACTTAATTGGCCTAGAGGTTGCGCTTCTGCCCGTTCGCTTAACATCTTTTTAATAGTGCTCTCTACTACACTCTTGGTAGAAACATCCAATTCAATCTTACAAGCTGCAAACCATTCATTTTCAGGAAGTGAGACACTACGGTAGGCAATCTCAAAATGTTCTTTAGCATAGATCTTACGTTCGCCTTTCCGGTTTATTGTTTCGACCTGCTTAATATTTCGCCAAATCTCTCCACCATAAGCCCCGGCATTCATTGCTAAAGCGCCACCAATTGATCCGGGAATACCCGCCAAAAACTCGATTCCACCAAGGCCTTGTTTTGCAGCAAAGCGTGCTGCCTTAACACACGGCACACCCGCACCTATACAAATTTCATTTCCATTGTTAAATTCAAGATTATCAAGCACGCCTACTACAGAAATCACAACACCAGAAACACCACCATCGCGCACTAATAAGTTACTACCAAAACCTACCCAGATAATGGGCATTTCCATTGGTACAGCAGAAATAAAAATAGATAAATCATCAATGTCAGCAGGTGAATAGTAATAATCAGCAGCACCGCCAGTTTTCCAGGAGGTATGTCGAGACATAGATTCTTGCTCTCGCAACTCACCTCTTAATTTCGATATATCAATAGTTTTTCGCATTCTGTTATTTAAACCTGACTGCTTATATTGCATTTCATTTTGTACACTTAACAAAGTTATATCCTTTAATGCAGTGATCCAGAACAATCTTGATAAAGCTGTTTTGAAATTGAACCAATATCACCAGCACCTAATGTCAAAAGCAGATCATTTTCTTTAACTACGCTTGTCAACACATCTAGCACCTTATCTTTATCCTCGACAAAGATAGGCTCTGCTTGGCCTCTTAAACGAATAGCACGACATAATGAACGGCTATCTGCTCCAGCAATTGGCTCTTCACCAGCTGCATAAACATCCAGTATTAAAAGGCTATCTGCTTGTGAAAGTACCCGACTAAAATCTTCGAACAAATCACGCATACGTGTATATCTATGCGGTTGGTAAACCACTACTAGTCGACGAGTAGACCAACCCGCCCTAATGGCTGCGAATGTAGCTTCAATCTCTGTAGGATGATGAGCATAGTCATCTATAAAGGTAATATTGAGATCATTAATTTTGATCTCCCCATGCACATGACAACGACGAGATATACCCTGAAAATGGCATAGCGCATTAATAATATCTTGATCACTAACACCTAATTCATGTGCAACAGCAATTGATGCCAGTGCATTTAATAGATTGTGTCTTCCTGGTAATTTGAGCTCAACTTCTAGCCAGTCTTTTTTATCTTTACGTGAGACCTTAAACCAAGTTCTTTCATTTTCCTGACGTAATAATTCGGCGTTATAATCAGCTTCAAAATCAATTCCATAAGTTACAACAGGCTTGGTAACCTCAGGTAAAATTTTTCTAACTCCTTCATCATCAATACATAACACGGCTAAGCCGTAAAACGGTAACTGGTGTAAAAACTCAACAAAATTATGCCGCAAGTTTGCAAAGTCACCTGCATAAGTATCTAGGTGATCAGCATCAATATTTGTAATCACTGCAATAATTGGATAAAGATGTAAAAAAGAAGCATCGCTTTCATCTGCTTCAGCAACGATATACTTACCCGTCCCAAGACGCGCATGAGAACCTGAACTGTTTAATAAGCCACCAATGACATAGGTCGGGTCGAGCCCACCCTCTGCCAGCACACTGGCAACCAGGCTTGTCGTGGTTGTTTTTCCATGCGTACCGGCAATAGCAATACCTGGACTAAAGCGCATGAGCTCCGCTAACATTTCTGCACGGCGTACAATCGGAATTCTGTTTTTACGTGCTGCACATATTTCTTCATTACTCTCATCAATAGCACTCGTTATAACAACGACATCCGTTTCTTTAATATTTTCTGCTGAATGCCCTATTGATATTTGTATACCCAGCGACTGAAGTCTTTGCGTAATGGCACTCTCTTTAATATCGGATCCGCTGACTTCATAACCAATATTTTTAAGCACCTCTGCTATACCACCCATACCAGCACCACCGATGCCAATAAAGTGGACGTGTTTCACTCGTCCCATTGCATGTGATTGCATATCAGCCATGAGCAGCCTCCATGCATAAACTCGCAACAAGTTTAGTCGCTTCTGGCTTAGCGAGTGACCGTGCTTTCATGGCCATATGCAATAAGTGTTCAGGCGCATTTATAAATTGTAATAACACCTCTTTTAATTTCTCAACTGAAAACTGGGTTTCTTGAATCAGGATTGCAGCGCCCTCGGCCGATAGATAACTTGCATTCGCAGTCTGGTGATCATCGACGGCATATGGAAATGGGATGAGTATCGAAGCTACACCGCACGCTGCTATTTCGGCGATAGTCAATGCGCCTGCCCTACACACGACAATATCGGCCCATGCATAGGCTGCAGCCATATCGTCGATAAAGGCTGTCACATCAGCGTTGATTGCGCTGTCATTATAAGCAGTACTCATTACTGCATAATGTCTCTCTCCACACTGGTGTCTTACTCCAATCTTATATTCACTACTTAAGGCTAATAATGATTTTGGTATTACTTCATTTAATGCTTTTGCACCGAGACTACCACCAAGTACTAATACCTTTATTAACTTGGCATCATTATTCATATGTCGTTTTTCAGGTTCTGGTAAATTTGCAATCTCGTTGCGTACAGGATTACCCGTTACCGTCATTTTTGCAGACTCTTTAAACGCGCCAGGGAAAGCAGCCATAACAGAAACAGCGAATGGCGCTAACAATTTATTCGTCAGTCCAGCGATCGCATTTTGTTCATGAATCAACAATGGTATTCGCATCAACCATGCTGCAATACCTCCCGGTCCACTTGCAAAACCACCCATGCCTAACACAGCAACTGGACGTATTTTTATCATTATCGAGAGTGCTTGTACCAAAGCAATTAAAAGCATGATGGGCGAAAATAATAAACGGACTAAACCTTTACCTCTAACGCCAGCAACATTGATTTTTAGTAATGGATAACCATGATTAGGAACAACTTTCGTTTCTAGCCCTTTATCAGTACCTAACCAGAATAAATTAAAACCATTTTCTTTAAGATGATCGGCGACAGCTAATGCTGGATAAATATGTCCACCTGTCCCACCTGCCATGATTAGTATATTTTTATCACGCATAGGCTGGCACCACATTAGTAATAATATTACGGGTGTCCTGACGGTTTTCATATTCAACACGTAAGAGAATACCCAGCAACATACAAAAGACGATCAAACTATTACCACCATAGCTCATCATAGGTAGCGTCAATCCCTTGGTAGGCAAAACACCCATATTCACACCAATATTTATGTATGCCTGTATACCAATAATTAATCCAATACCATAGGCAAAGTAAGCAGCAAAGTATTTCTCAACACGTTCAGCTATGTGCCCAATCACGAATGCACGCCAGACGATAAAGGAATATAAAAGAATCATCGTTATACTACCGAATAACCCTAGCTCTTCTGCCAAAACAGAAAAGACAAAATCAGTATGTGCTTCCGGCAAATAAAAGAGTTTTTGTACGCTACTTCCAAGACCTACTCCAAACCAATCACCCCGACCAAATGCAATTAAGGCTTGTGTCAATTGGAAACCACTGTCATAAGGATCTTTCCATGGGTCGACAAAACTCATAAGTCGTTGCATTCGATAAGGCGATAGGACAGCCAAGGTAATCAATGCACTAACTGCGACTGATACCCACGCAAAAAAGCGCGTTAAAGGAACGCCGCCCATGAACAACATTCCTAATGCGGTTCCAAATAAGACAACGCTAGCTCCGAAATCAGGTTCAAGTAATAACAAACCTGATATAAAGGTCAGCACACCAATCGGTATAATAAAACCAGCGAAGTTAGTTTGTACCGTTTCACCATGCCGCACCATGTATCCGGCAAGATAGGCAATGACACAAAGTTTAACTGGCTCAGAGGCTTGTAACGCAAATGGACCCAGTTGAACCCAACGCATACTACCATTAACTTCTTTACCAACACCGGGAATCAAAATCAGAGTCAATAGGAATATTGCTGTCATTAGCAAAGGCACGCTGAATATTTCCCAGAGACGCATCGGGATCTTCAAAATTATCATAGCAAGGAACAAACCAATTGTTGCAGCTATGCCCTGCCGCCAGAAATAATGCAACGGGTCATTAAATTCCTTAGCAGAAATTGAAATAGAGGCAGATGCAACCATGACCAAACCAATACAAAGTATTAATAGAGAGATACCCATCAACCAGAGATCATAGCCTGCTATTAATTTATTCTTCACATGATAGTGCGATGATAATGTTGCCTGTTGCTTATACCGTGCAGACATTAATATGCCTCCAATGTATTAACTGCAGCAACAAATGCATCGCCACGCTGTTGATAATTTTCATACATATCAAGACTTGCACAGGCCGGAGCAAGCAGAACTAGATCACCAGCCTCTGCCAAATTGCTTGCAGCGTTTACCGCTTCATTCATATCAACAACAAAATCGCACATGACTGTTGAGTCAATAACGTTTGCTACTTTTTTTGCATCAACTCCCAATAACAAAACATGTTTCACATATTTTTTTATAATCGGACCAAGGCTGGATAAATCTGCACCTTTACTATCGCCACCAGCAATTAGAATAATCTTACCAAGATCACAAAGACCTTTAATTGATGCGATACACGCACCTACATTTGTCGCTTTTGAATCGTTAAACCAGTTAATCTTATTGATTGTTGCGACTCGCTGGCACCTATGTTCAAGGCCAGAAAATCTTTTTAAAGTTTCAGCCATTGCAGAAAATGGCACATTGATAGTACTTGCTAATGCAATTGCTGCCAGAGCATTGGCTACATTATGTTCACCCTTTATTCCAAGCTCATCTTGCTTAATTATTTTTTTATTGCCCTGACATAACCAGATGCCATCATTATCTTTAATTAAACCAAAGTTGTGTCCCTCTGGTTTGCCCAGAGTAAAATAAATCGTTTGTCTTGATGCGTCTTCCATTGCTTTAACTACATCATCATCCTTATTTATAACCATCAATCCATTACCTAAATAGATCTTTTTCTTTGCATTAGCGTATTCATCTGAATTCGCATAACGATCCATATGATCAGGTGAGATATTTAATATCACACTTGCATGTGCACTTAAGGAAAAAGTTGTCTCCAGTTGAAAGCTGGATAACTCAAGTACATATACATCTGGGACATCTTCATTTAATAATTCAAGTGCTGGTGTACCGAGGTTTCCACCGACACATGTTTTTAGTCCAGCCTGCTGTGTCATTTCCGCAACTAGGGTTGTAACAGTGCTCTTTCCATTAGAACCAGATACCGCAATTATTGGCGCCTTAACTTGTTGGCAAAATAATTCAATGTCACCAATAACAGGAATACCATTTGCTATCGCCCGTTTAACAGCGTCGTTATTCAACGAGACCCCAGGGCTCAGAATTATTTGATCTGATGACAACAGGATTTCTGTGCTAATTTCCCCAAGGAAAACTGATACTGATGTAAACTCAGTCTCTAAGGTCGAAAGCCCTGGTGGATTTATACGACTGTCAGTAACAGCAATATCCAAACCTCTACTTAACAGATAACGCACACACGAGAGCCCGGTCTTACCAAGACCAACAATAACCACATCGAAATGTTGTTTAGTGTCGTTCATCGTTATCTTTTTTTCTGTAGCACAAAGCAAGTGGCATTCCTCATCGTATCTTCAGGCTAGCAAGGCCAATCAAGACCAGGATGACGGTAATAATCCAGAACCGAACAATCACTCTGGGTTCTGGCCACCCTTTTAGCTCATAGTGATGATGCAAAGGAGCCATTCTAAAAATTCTCTTACCGGTTAACTTATAAGAACCGACTTGCAAAATGACCGATACCGTTTCCATAACAAAGACACCGCCCATTATGAATAGCGCTAATTCTTGTCGTGTGACTACGGCAACCACACCTAACGCTGCGCCTAACGCCAAGGCGCCTATGTCTCCCATAAAGACCTGTGCGGGATAAGTGTTAAACCAAAGGAAACCTAGTCCCGAACCAACTATGGCTGCGCAAAATACTGCGACCTCACCTACGCCAGGAATATATGGAATGCCAAGGTATTTAGAAAAGCCGGCATGTCCAGTGGCATATGCAAAGATAGCCAGTGCACCAGCGACCATAACGGTAGGTAGAATGGCTAAGCCATCTAAACCATCTGTGAGATTAACCGCATTACTCGAACCGACGATAACAAAGTAGGCAAGCACGACATATAACCAACCCAGATCAAAAGTAAAGGCCTTTACAAACGGCACAATTAATTGCGTTTCAACGGGGAGAACGGCCGTTTGAAAAAGATAAACCGCTGCGCAAATACCAACTACAGATTGTGCGGTGTATTTATATTTTGCTCGCAGCCCTTTTGGATTGTTATAAATAACTTTTTTATAGTCATCAATTAAACCAATAACACCAAACAACAAGGTAACTATTAAGACAACTAATACATAACGGTTAGTTAAATCCGCCCAGCATAGAGTACTAAAGGTAATTGAAATCAGAATTAATAAACCACCCATAGTAGGTGTACCAGATTTTTCAAGATGAGTTTCGGGACCATCGTCTCTGATACTTTGACCAATCTGTTTATTAGTTAAATGACGTATTAAATACGGACCAAATATAAAAGAGACAAATAATGACGTTAGCACACCGAGAATAGTTCTTAGTGTCAAATAACGAAATACATTAAACCCGCTATCAAACTGTGCCAGATATTCTGTCAACCAGAGCAACATTAGAACTGCTCCTCCGTCAAAGTACTTACAACACGTTCCATCTGCATAGATCGAGAACCTTTAACTAGGATCGTTGTATCTTTGCTTAACAACTCTAATAGCGACTTATTCAGAGCTTCATAAGACTCAAAATGTAATGCGCCATCACCATAAGCCTGCATTGCATTTATACTCAAATCACCAATAGTGAATAGACGGTCTATTCCTGCTTGTTTCGCCGCTATACCAGCATCATGGTGAAACTCAATTGCCTTATCGCCTAATTCACCCATATCTCCCAACACCAAATAGCGCATTCCTTCATAACTGCTCAGGACTTTTAATGCTGCCTCTAATGAAGTTGGATTTGCGTTATACGTGTCATCAATAACTCGTGCGCCATGCATTCCTGGCTTGGTCTGTAAACGTCCTTTTACTGGCATCATTTTTTCAAACCCGGTTTTAATTGACTGCAAAGACACACCCAAACTTAAGCAACATGCCGCAGCAGCTAATGCATTCATAACATTATGTGTGCCGGAGAGGGGTAAATTTATTGTGATTGCGCCAACTGAACAAACTAATTCAAAATCAGTAGAGCCAGATTGATTAGCTATCTGAATATTTTTTGCTGTAACATCTGCGTTCGTAGATTCAATTCCAAAACTTAGCTGATTTAGCAATTTGCATTGCTCAGTCCAAAATTCTGCATAGGCATCATCGGCATTAATAATTGCCGTACCGGAAGATTGCAAACCTGAGTAGATTTCTGCTTTCGCTTTTGCGACACCATCTATATCACCAAACCCTTCTAGATGTGCTGGTGCGCATTGTGTGATCACCGCGACATTTGGTCGAGCTATGGCGCTTAACCACTCAATTTCCCCAAGGTGATTTGCACCCATTTCTATCACTGCATATTGATGCTTTTCGTCAAGCCCAAATAACGTCAAAGGCACACCAATATCATTATTCAGATTGCCGGATGTTGCATGCACATCCGATAATTCAGATAAGATACTGCTGACCATTTCTTTTACTGTCGTCTTGCCATTACTGCCGGTTATTGCAACGATAGGAATAGGCATTTCCTCACGCCAAGCTCTTGCTAACAAGCCCATCGCTTTTCTCGTATCTCCTACTTTCAGTAAAGGCTTCTCATGATTTATTTCACGTTCAAGCAATAAGGCAGTGGCACCTTTCTCTTCTGCCATAGACACATAGTCATGACCATCAAAATTTTCACCGTTTATGGCGATGAATAAATTTCCTTTCTCAATAGTTCGACTATCAATGCTACAACCGGAAAACATAATATCTTCGCCATCATATTTTGACTCAATAGCTTTAGCTGCTTTAGAAAGTGACATGCTAATCATGGATCTATTTCCGTCAAACGCCGAGCTAATTCACGATCACTGAAAGGTAATAAAGACTCACCAATCTGTTGTGTCGTTTCGTGACCTTTCCCTGCAATCAAAATCACATCGTTTTTATTTGCATTTAAAAACGTATTGGTAATCGCATCTGAACGATCATATTTAATAATAACGCTGGACTTGTCTTTTATACCTTCAAGAATATTCTCGACAATCTGTTCTGGTGCCTCTGTCCTTGGGTTATCGTTGGTAAGAACGATCTGATCCGATAACCGTTCAGAAATGGCCCCCATTTGTGAGCGTTTTCCTGCATCACGATCGCCGCCACAACCGAAGACACAATATAATTTTCCTGAACAATATGATCTCAGTGCTGTTAACGCCTTTTCAAGTGCATCTGGTGTATGCGCGTAATCAATAACAAGTAATGATTTTTCCTCTGCAGAAAAATATTCCATTCTGCCGGGAATACCTGTAAAGCCTGACAAAGTTTCAGCTATTTTTTCTATATCGAAGCCAGACACACAGAGTGTTGCAAAAGCAGCAAGAATATTATCGACATTAAACTCACCTAATAAACTTGTCTGTACAATTACTTGTCCCCAGGAACTGTCTATTGATATTGTTAAATTTAGATTATTAGTCTCGATCTTTTTGCAATAGACAAAAGAAACATCTTTCTTGCTCAGCTCAGAGAGATTTTGTTTCGTCGAATAAACAACGGTGTTCAATGTTGAAGGCAATGACTCGATGAGTTGAGCACCATAGCTATCATCAATATTAACGATGGCATATTTAAGTTCTGGTGATTCAAACAATCGAAATTTTGCTTTGGCGTAGTCTTCAATTGTTTTATGGTAATCGAGATGATCACGTGTCAAATTTGTAAACACAGCAATATCAAATTCTGCCCCTGCGACTCTACCCTGATCGAGTGCATGCGATGATACTTCCATCGCAACATAATCAACGTGATCTTTCCAACTAGAAAATAACGACTGTAACTTAACAGGATCAGGTGTCGTTGAAGTACTGTCTTCTAACTGGCTAATCTGTCCATAACCTAAGGTTCCTATAACAGCACTTTGCTTACCGAGCACGTATAAGGCATAGGCAATCATATAAGAGACAGTGGTCTTTCCATTAGTGCCAGTAACACCGATTAATTGAATCGCCTTTGATGGTTCATCATAAAATCGGCTAATAATGAAACCAGCCTGTTTACGTAAGTCTGGTACTTTAAATATTTTTATAGAACTAGGCTTAACATTAATTGCTTCATCATCAACTGCAATTGCAATTGCGCCTGATTGAATCGCATCTTCAATGTAATCAATACCGTTAGCTTTAGAACCTTTGTAAGCCAGAAACAAGTCACCTGATTTCACTTGTCTACTATCTATTGCAACACCGGTAACATTAAGAGATGCATTAGCTAGTGTTGGATCACTAAAAAGTTCGCCAAGTGATTTTGAATAGTTCATATTTTCAACCGTCATCATCAGTCAAACCCTTGCAGTTGCTCGGGTTTCTGGCGATGCGCCATGATGGGGCTGGTAAACGCAGGTAAATCATCAGGCGGAATATTGAGTATACGAAATGTACCTTCCATGACCCTTGAAAAAACAGGTGCCGCAACAACGCCACCGTAGTGATCATCTCCATTGGGTTCATCGATCAAAACAACCATAGCGAAACGTGGTTCACTTGCAGGTGCAATTCCTGCAAAGATAGAAAGATAACGATCATCAGAATAACCACCACGGATAGACTTATGTACCGTTCCAGTCTTTCCAATAACACGATAGCCCTTGATTGCAGCACGTTTACCGGTGCCGCTCGCAGAGACAACTGTCTCTAACATCTTCCTCACCTGTCGTGTAATATTTTCTGGCATCACACGCTTGCCCGAAACAGAACCTTTAACCTTTATAAATGAAACCGGCAACATGACGCCACCCGTTGCTAAAACAGAATAGGCATGGGCAAGTTGTAAGGGTGTTACCGAAAGACCATAACCAAATGACAAGGTTGCCATTTCAATTTCTGACCACGTATTATACGGATTCAAACTACCTGATGACTCTCCTGGAAAACCACTACCAGTAGACTGACCAAAACCAAACCTGCTCAAAGCATCCCAATATTGTTCTGGCTCCAAAGATAAAGCGATCTTACTGGCGCCAACATTGCTTGATTTCGTTATGACCGTTGATACATCAATCTTTCCATAATTACGCATATCCCTAACCGTATATTCACCGACTTTATAATATCCGGGGGAGGTATTGATTGATGAATGCGGTTTGTAATTTCCGGATTCTAATCCAGCAGCAATTGTAAACGGTTTCATTGTAGAACCTGGCTCAAAGACATCCGTCACAGCACGGTTTCGAAAATACTGGCTCTTTAAGCCTTTTCTGTTATTAGGGTTATACGATGGCTGTCCAACCATCGCCATGATCTCACCAGTTCTAATATCCAGCATAACCAGTGATCCGCCTTTTGCTCGATGATATTTAACGGCCGCTGCTAATTCTCGATAGGCTAGATATTGCACTCGTCGATCAATACTTAATTCGAGCTGTTTACCCGGCACCGAAGGCTCAATACTTTCTATGTTTTGAACAACTCTATTTAATCGATCTTTTAATACGCGCTTCTTACCCGGTTTACCCGTCAGCCAATTATCATAGGCTAACTCCAGACCCTCCTGCCCCTTATCATCTATATTGGTAAACCCAATAAAATGAGAAGTTACTTCAGCAGCAGGATAGTAACGCTTATATTCACGTTCGGTTGAAACACCCTTCATACCTAATTGTTTAACTTTTTTAACTAAATCAGGGTTGGCATGACGCTTTAAATAAACAAACTCCCGACTCATACGATCACGCAGAACATCGTGCAAATCAGTTACAGTCATGCCCATGACTTCAGCCAAATCAGGTAAAAGTTCTACATTTTCAAAAACTTTTCTTGGTGTAACCCAGATCGAATCAACAGGCGTACTCATAGCCAACTGTTCACCATTTCGATCCGTTATCACACCACGGTGTGCCGGAATCTCGACCACACGAATTGATCGCGCATCACCATGATCTTTAAGAAAATCATTATTTAAAAGTTGCAAATAAATTGCGCGCGATGAAAGAACAACCATGCCACAGAGAAATAAACTGAGGATGAGCCAGCGACGTTTGGGATATTGTGCTTGTATGGTACGTATTTTCATTTCGCTAATAAAACCACTGAGCTTCGTTCAGGCATTTTCATACTGAGTTTGGTACGGGCAAATGTTTCAATTCTGTCATTTATTGCCCAGGTACTTTGCTCAAGTTGTAACTTGCCCCATTCTTCATTTAATTGATCACGCGTTCGTTCAAGTGCTTGCAACTCAACAAACAATCGGCGTGTCTCATGACGTGCGATGACGACTTGCAAAGCAGATAGAAAAATTACGATATAAAATCCATACTGTAATAAAACTTTCATGAGCTTATACGCTCCGCTACACGTAAAGTTGCACTGCGTGATCGAGGGTTTTCAATAAGCTCTTTTTTAGTTGCTCGTATTTTTTTACCAATTAGCTTCAGTTTTATGCCAGTACTATCTGGCATGATCGGTATCTCTGGTGGATATGTCTTCGGTGTTGATTGATCACGCATAAATCGTTTAACGATTCGGTCTTCCAATGAGTGGAAGCTTATCGCTGCTAGCCGTCCACCCGGACATAAAACGTCAACGGCTTGTGGCAATACATCTCTTATCTCTTCAAGTTCACGGTTGATATAGATACGTAAGGCTTGAAAAGTCTTTGTCGCAGGATGAACATCACCTGACTTTTTCGACTTCTTTCTTGGCGGCACAACTTTGCGTACCAGGTCTGCTAGTTGGCTGGTCGTTGTTATCGGATCTTCAACGCGAGCATTAACAATTGCCTTGGCAATTCGTCTTGACGCTCGTTCTTCACCATATTCATAGATCACATTTGCAATTTCGGTTTCTTTGGCATGGTTCAACCATTCAGCAACCGTTTGTCCTTCAGAGGGGTTCATGCGCATATCGAGCGGAGCATCAAATCGAAAACTAAAACCACGTTCTGCATCATCTAACTGTGGTGAAGAGACACCAAAGTCAAACAAAATACCAGCGACCTGTGCTTCAACTTCGTGTCGCTTAACATGTTGCATTAACATGGTGAAAGAGCCCTTGATGATTTCGAAACGTTCATCTTGAATAAGATCGCTGCCAACTGACATAACCGCATCTGGGTCTTTATCAAAGGCAAGCAAACGACCTTCAGGGCCAAGCCGTTTAATAATTTCACGACTATGGCCTCCGCGACCAAACGTACCGTCAATGTAGAATCCATCTGCACGAATATTTAGTGCCTCTATAACCTCATCTAATAAGACTGGTTTATGACCATTACTCAATGTGTTAAATCACTTAACGTCACGATGACGTTATAATGAGAGCGACTGCAATGATTCAGGTGTGGAGACCGAATCATCACCGACTGATTCTAACCACTCATCACGCTGAGCATCCCAGGCCGTTTCATTCCAGATTTCAAATTTATTACCTTGCCCTAGTATTACGGCCTGCTTAGTGAGTTCAGCATAAGAGCGCAATTCCTTGGGGAGGAGGATGCGACCTTGACTATCAAGCTGGCAATCTGAGGCATAGCCACGCATCATTTGTTTGGTACGTCGGCTTTGTTTATCGAAATCGGAAAGGGTGGCCAATTTATCTTCGATCACATCCCATTCAGGCAGGGGATATAGCCAGAGAGAGCGATCTAATGGGTTTAAGGTAATAACAAGATTATTTTCGGCTTGCACAGCAATAAGATCACGATAACGGCTGGGAACCGCTAAACGCCCCTTACTATCAATGCTAATTTTATTAAAGCCTCGAAACACAATGTCATCCCCATTTTGCTGGTAAAATCCACTTTTACCCACAATTCCCCACTCCGTGAACTATAGGGATTTCGAGACTTCTCTGTCAAGGATTCTTTGTGTTTTTTTTATACAAAAACTGCCTGTGTAACAGTAACTTAGCGTCTAAAAGTTGGGAAAGAGGATGATAATTATTTTTCTAAAAATATTAACGTTATTTAATTCATTATCTTCGATGAGTTACTTGATAATTTACATTAAGTATTAAATTTGATTTGTTGAGATAAATTTAGTTTGCGGCTTGTGACGTAAATCACTCAAATTCCTCAAGATCAGCTCCCATTTCTTGCGCTAATTGGTGGTATCGTTGGCTTGCTTTCGCATTTTGCTCCACATCTGGCATGCCAAATTGATACAAAAGGGCCAAATTATGGGCCGCTAGGGCATCTCCCAACTCAACCGCCTTTTGCAATAATTCAACTGCTTTTATGCCATCGGGTTCTACACCAGCTCCAATCTTGTAGGCCAGGCCCAACATACCCAACGCTTCTCCAATTCCCGCATCAGCCAACGGCTTCAATAAGGTTAACGCCGTACCATAGTCTTTATCCGAAAACGCCTGACTAACAATATCAATCGCTTTTCTTACATCATCCCCTTCAGGATTTGTATCAGGCACTGATGACATATTTCAAGGTCTCTATAACTTGTTCCGGCGTTTGTGCCCAAGCCATGGCTGCGGCATCAACCTCTTTCAACGGGTGAATAATCGATTCATCGTGCAGCGTGATATAAGGCTTGCCTAGTGCTGCACAAAAACCCGCATCAAACGCGGCATTCCATTGTTTGTATTTATCGCCAAAACGGATCACTGCTATGTCGCATATCTCGATCAGGTTTTTAGTACGTATGGCATTAACCTTGGCAGACTTATGATCACGCCAAAAACCGTTGTCCTCATCACCTAAGTGATCACCAGCGGCATCACTCGCATCGTGATCGGTGACGGCTGACGTATAGTCAATGTCCAAGCCCAGTTTATCGGTACCTTGTTTAATTTTTTCACGCCAGTCAGTGTGGATCTCACCTGATAAATAAACCGTCCAGCTCATAGTTAAACCTCTTACTTAAGTCTATGTGGAGAATAAAAAAGAGTCGGCCGATAAGCCGGGTTCTGTCTTGGGCAATCATTCATCTGGGATGCCTGTCACCAGACACCTCAAGCAACCTACCCGGAAACAGTGCGGGCCGCACCATCGTTTCCCTATTTGGTCTTGCTCCAGGTGGGGTTTACCCTGCCACTGTTATTGCTAACAACGCGGTGCGCTCTTACCGCACCATTTCACCCTTACCTATCGAAACAGGCGGTATATTTTCTGTGGCACTTTCCATCGGCTCACGCCGTCCAGACGTTATCTGGCACCTCGCCCTGTGGAGCCCGGACTTTCCTCTATTAGAATAAATCCAACAGCGACTGCCTGGCCGACTCTGGGTGCTAGTGTATTGGGAGAAAGATTTCTTGCAAGGAAAAACTTAGATCTAAAGTTTATACACTAAATTTATTAAAAATATGAACCATTGCTTTCTAATAAAGACCGAGGGTTCATCCTCGGTTTTAAACAAGCATTATAACTAACATCGACCTTTTTTGGCCTGTCCAGGCGGACAAAATCGACTTGAATTATAATGATGCTTATTATGATGGTGCTTTTTATGATGATGATTATCTTCATTTTTACTGGTATTAACAGCAGCACCTGTAGCAGCACCAACTCCAGCCCCAATGATGGCGCCTTCACGCCCACCAATGGCACCGCCCACGGCACCACCTATAGCGCCACCTATAGCGCCACCTATAGCGCCATTGATAACGATATCATCAGCAAATGTCACTGGAGACATAGTCAGTAATGTCGATATTATTAAAATATAAAAATTGTTTTTCATAATTGTTCTCCTTCTTACTATGTTGGATACAAATATGAATAAAAGTTTAGAAAAACTTAAATGAATAAACAAAAACTGTGATGTAATTAACTTTAAACCCTACCAAGCCAACCATATATAGCTATTTTCGCGCTCTACCTTTCTCGTATTTGGGTATATTGCGTTCCTTCTGTTCATCTTGAAGCTTCTGATAACTTTCCCAACGTCGTTGTTCAAGATCACCCGACTCAAGTGCAGCCTTGATACCACATTTTATTTCGGTATCGTGTTGGCAGTTATTAAATTTACATTGTGCTATAAACGACAGAACTTCATCAAAAGTATCTTCAATCCCGGTTTCACAATCAGTCAACTGCAATTCTCGAATTCCCGGTGTATCGATAAGTAAGCCGCCATCATGTAATAAATGTAATGAACGTGAAGTCGTTGTATGTTGTCCTTTTCCGTCTTCAAAACTGACATCTGCCGTTAACTGGTCAGAATCAGTCAGACTATTAATCAATGTCGACTTTCCAACACCAGATGATCCCACTAACGCAATCGTATGCCCTTCAGTACACAAGGTTCTCAATGAAGCAAGACTTGCATTTTCTTTAGCATTGACACATTCAACCCGAAGGTTGTTTTGCAATACGATAGCGGACTGTTTGAATGAATCGACATCATCAGACAAATCAATTTTAGTCAGAACAATGACTGGGCTTATCTTCGCTTCATTCGCTAAGGCTAAATAACGTTCAATACGTGAGACATTAAAATCTTGATCACAAGACGTAACAATAAACAAAGTATCAACGTTTGCAGCAATAATCTGATCATTTGTACGCTTTCCTGCAGCTTTACGCGTCAATACTGTTTCTCTATCGAGTATTCGAAGTGGGCGTTCACCTTCATCTGGAATCAACATCCAATCGCCGACAGCAAGACTCTTTGGGTCACTGAATACGCCTATTTCAAAGTTTTCAATTCCCTTGTTACTCCAGACAATGCAATGGCTACGATGAATTTGCGCGATTCGCGCAAGATAACATTGCTCATTTTCTTCAGGCTTTAATTGCTGGATAAAGAAATGCTTCCAACCTAATTGAGGCAGATTAAAGATTATAAATACCTGGGCAATAAAAATTTAAGATAATAGGTAATTCAAATAATATTATTAGTAATTAATTTAACTCTATAGGGACCAAATCCTAATTGTTCCAGTGCCATATTAGTTAGTCTGGAAGCGGTCTTGCATTATTATCTGCAACAGTCTGCATATCACTTAACAATCGTCCTTTGCCCACTTTTACCTCATGGCATATCACATCATAGATCTCACTGTGAAATATGAATTGATAGTGGCTGCAACTACCTAGGTGCTCTGGCTCAAACTGCTTAATCCAGTCTGAGCCATCAATTTTAAATATTGCAGCAACCGAATCTTCCGTCGTCAAAACATTAGCATGCACTTCCTCAGTCGTCATCGAAAATGCCTCAACCCCGATGAGTTTCAAATGCTTTATATTATCTTCATTATCTTCATCCTCAGGATTCAAATACTCAAAACCTTTTAATATAACGCCACCATGCGACCAAATAACGCGTTCTAATGTCGGCCCTTTACCATCATGGTGAAACTCTTCTTCTAATAATGTTGTTGTTTTCATTTTAAGTTATTTATCCGTTGCTAATATTGTGAATTGATAATGAACAATTTTTTGTTTTCGATATTAATCGTGTAGCAGCATATTATCATGTAAAGAAATATAGAAAAACGGACATTATTTAAATTGTACAAGTCCACTTAGCTTTTGAGTCTATTTTTCACTGGCTTCCAGCACCATTTGATAGACCTCATTTTTTTTCTTGCCAGTTATCTTTGACGTTATACCTGCAGCATCTTTGGGTGGGAGTTTTTCGGAAAGGATTTGGTTGATGCGTAGCACTTCAGCGTCGGTGACAGATATCTCTTGAGCACCTTCAACGATAACAACGAATTCACCTTTTATTTTTATCTCTTCGCTTATTAATTTTTCGTTAACTGCAGATAAGCTATCACGCACAATTTGTTCGTACTGTTTAGTGAGTTCACGGGCAATAGTGACCCGTCTTTCAGAACCAAATACATCTCGCATATCTTGTATAGACTCGCGTATGCGGTGTGGTGCCTCGTAGAAAATCAGTGTTCGTGATTCTGATACTAATAGCTGTAAACATTTTTTTCGGGCCTCTGCCTTGCTCGGCAAGTAACCTTCAAAGATAAACTTGCTGGTAGGTAAACCGGAGGCAGATAAGGCTGTAATTACTGCCGAAGGCCCTGGTATTGGAATTACCTTAATCCCATTATCATGTGCTGCAGTGACCAGCTTGTAACCGGGGTCATTTATTAAAGGCGTACCTGCGTCTGAAATTAAGGCAATGGATTCTCCATCGACAATTTTTTTTATCAGCTGTGCGGTGAATTGTTCTTCATTGTGTTCATGATAGGCCTTAACTTTGGTCTTTATAGCAAATCGTTCCAACAAGGTTTTACTATGCCGTGTGTCTTCCGCAGCAATTAAATCACATTGCTTCAGAACCTCAATTGCACGTTCAGAAATATCACCCAGATTACCAATAGGTGTCGCTACAATATATAAAGAACCTGACAATGGTTGCTCCTAAACGCTATTCAAATTTGGGTGTCGTAATTATGGATGCAATGTTACACAATATACCCATGCGACTTTTAATAATTTCACTTATTTCACTGGCTTTATTGACTGCCTGTGGCCCTACCAAGGACTCAACCCCTCAGGTACAGGCCGATCCTGAAGCAAATGCCCGTACTTTGATGCAATCGGGAGATTATTCTGCCGCCGCACTTGAATACCTTAGTTTGTCCGCGAAAGATAAGCAGAATGCAACGGTATATCGCTTGAAGGCAGCAGCAGCCTATGTCGAAGCTGAGGATTATGGCGCCGCCCAAAAAACCCTAAGTGACACAATTGTTGCAGACGATGACTCATTACAGAATATTAGAATGAAGATCCTGAGTGCTCGCCTCGAATTGGAATTTGGGCAACCGGGCAAGGCATTGAGTCTGCTTAATGGTTTATCTGAACCCAATATCCCACAAAGCTTGAGAGTGACTTTTCATGATATTCGCGCCAAAGCTTATCTAGCTCATGGAGACTACCTAAAAGCGGCTTCAGAACGCTTACTTTTATCTAATTACCTGAGTACGCCAATTGAGATCGAGCAAAATAATCGGTCACTTTGGAACGTGCTTGAATCAATACCTGCGTCAGATATTGATGATTTACGGATCGCGGCTCCAGACGAATTAACCAGTTGGTTTGAACTGGCGTCTCTTTACCAAACATACCGATATCAACCAGCCAGACTAAACAATGCCATTGATGGTTGGGTACAGCGTTACCCGGGACACCCGGCATATTCATCTATCGCTCAAGAGTTGATAGGCAAGAGCAAACAATTTGTAAAACGACCGGTAAAAATTGGATTACTATTACCTTTGACCGGCAAATTCGAAAAATCCTCAACTGCTATACGCGATGGTTTTTTAGCTGCCTGGTATATGGATGGTCAGGAAAAATCAGATATTGAAATCTATGACGCAAATTCCCTGAATATTATTGACGTTTATCAGCAAGCTGTAAGCGATGGCGTTGATTATGTCGTCGGTCCATTAGAAAAAGAAGCCATCAATCAATTGGCCAATCAGGGTGAGCTTCCGATTCAGGTTCTGGCTCTTAATCGTCAAGAACTAAATACGGAACAGACTAATGACAAACTAATTCAGTTCGGTCTGTCTCCTGAAGATGAGGCTGCTCAAGTTGCTGAAATTGCTATGTCTGATGGCCATCGATTGGCATTAGTAATGACTCCGGGTAACCCTTGGGGTGATCGTATTGCAGAAGCATTTATGTCACGTTGGATAGACCTCGGTGGCGGCGTATTGGAACGTGCTATCTTTCAAAGCAATTCAAAAGACTTTGGTTCTCCGGTTAAAGCACTGTTAAATATAGATAGCAGTGAGAAACGTGGTCGAGATCTACGCAATAAACTTAATATAAAGATAAATAATGTCGAGCGACGTCGAGAAGATGCAGATTTTATATTCACTGCGGCGGTGCCCGGTGATGCCCATCAATTGTTTCCACAATTTCGTTTTCATCGCGCTGGTGATTTGCCCGTCTATTCAACCTCACATATCTTCACAGGTATTTTCGATGAAGCCAGAGATATCGATTTAAATGATGTTATGTTTATCGATATGCCCTGGATACTGGATACTTCACGTCAACTTTCGATTATTCAGGACGCACTCAATCGAAACTGGTCACAGGAAAGATCTCAATACAGACGTCTCTATGCACTCGGGATTGATGCTTATCATTTAATCCCGGAAATTAGTCGCCTAAGTGCAGAAAAAAATACTTTTCTAAGTGGCGAAACTGGCGACCTGAGCATTACACCAGATAATATTGTAAGACGTAAATTACGACGCGCTCAATTCGTTGAAGGGAAACCTGTATTGTTGAATTAACTACCGCAAATTCATGGATGATAAAGAAATCAACACCGCCAACCACACTGGTAAAATCGCTGAAGACATTGCAGCACAATACCTGACCAAACAAGGCCTAAAGTTGATCGACCAAAATTTTCATAGTCGCTTTGGCGAGATCGATCTGATTGGTCTTGATAAGGAAATACTGACCTTCATCGAAGTTCGCTATCGAAAAAATGAGCAATATTTAGCTGTTATTGAAACAATTGATCAACATAAGTGTCGAAAAATTATTATCAGCAGTGAATACTATTTATCCAAACATAAAAACTATCGAACTTATCAATGTCGCTATGACGTCATCGCCATTGCTGGTGAGCTTAATAAGCCGGTAATCGAGTGGATTAAAAATGCATTTCAGGCATAATGACGTCGATTTTTAGATAATGAATTAACTCCAATGGATGCCATTCAACGCGTAATAAACAACTTTAATGAAAGCATTCAGGTAAAAACTGATGCTGTGGGCAAGCTAGCACCCGTTATCGCTGATGCCGCAGCAGCTATAGCAGATGCACTTTTAAATGATCACAAGATCATGGCTTGCGGTAATGGCGGTTCTGCTGCTGACGCACAACATTTTTCCGCAGAAATGCTTAATCGCTTTGAAATGGAACGCCCAGGCTTACCTGCTATCGCCCTAACTACGGATTCTTCAACCCTGACTTCTATTGCAAACGACTATCAATTTGCCGAGATCTATTCAAAACAAATTCGAGCACTCGGACAAGAAAATGATGTGCTGCTTGCTATCAGTACCAGCGGTGAATCACACAATATTGTTCATGCTATCGATGCCGCCCATGACAGAAACATGGTCGTTATTGCTTTGACTGGAAGAGAGGGTGGCCAAATTGCTGATCTGATGAACGACAATGATTTTGAAATACGTGTTCCAACCTGGTCAACAGCACGGATACAGGAAGTTCATATAATGGTTATCCATTCGCTTTGTGATCTCGTGGACCTACAATTACTCGGACAGGACGGATAAATAATGAAGCACATTAAATTATTATATTTATTAATTTTACTTTGTTTAATGCCTCATCTCTCGGGTTGCGCGCTTATCGCAGTCGGTGGTGCTGCATCGGTCGCTACAGTAGCCGTCGACAGAAGAACACCCGGCGCCCAGCTTGAAGACCAAACAATCGAAGTAAAAGCAGGCCAGGCACTCAAAAGTGACCCTGAATTAAAAGAACAAGCACATTGGAATGTAATTAGTTATAACACCGTAGTATTACTCACAGGTGAAACACCAACCGACGCCATGCGCCAAAAGGCATTAGAATTAGTTAAATCGGTCGACAAGGTCACACATGTCTATAACGAAATCACCATTGCCGCCCCAAGTTCAATGGTTGCGAGAACCAGTGATTCTTACATTACCACGAAAGTTAAAACGCAGTTGTTTGCAAACAAGAATCTCACCGGTATTGAAATAAAAGTAGTTACAGAAAAAGGCGTTGTCTATCTGATGGGGATTGTGAGTCGCGCTGAGGCAGAAGTAGCAACCGATATTGCAAGACAAACAGGTGGTGTTCAAAAAGTTGTAAAACTATTTCAGTACACAGACTAGTTAACTAACCGAGAAGCGCCTGATAGATGCCTGCATCCGCAGGAGAAAAACAACAGATAATAATACGCGTGAATGTGTGTTCATATTTTTTCAATGCAGTTAATGCAATCTATGTCGCCGGTTCTATAGGGAAACCATAGATGTCCGTATCTGATCGCAGGAAACGCAATTTCTTTAAATCCTTTGTTCACAGACAATTCAAAAGTAAGCAACAAATTAATTTAGTAAACGTCAGAAATTATTATGTTTGATCATTCAGAAACCTTAAAAACTTCACTGCTCAGCGCATTAAAAGATAAAGGCACGGCCTATCAGCCTAGAACGAGATACCTAGATGATAATCAACAACCCATCCATACCAATCGCCTGATACTAGAAGACTCGCCCTACCTATTACAACACGCGCATAACCCGGTTGACTGGTTTCCCTGGGGCGATGAGGCATTTGCGAAAGCCAAAGCCGAAAACAAACCGGTATTTTTATCAATCGGCTATTCAACTTGTCATTGGTGTCATGTCATGGAAGAAGAAAGTTTTGATAATGAAGAAGTTGCAAAACACATGAATGAATTTTTTATCTGCATCAAGGTAGATCGAGAGTGCCATCCCGATGTGGACACTTACTACATGACCGCAGTAATGATGATGCAAGGCCATGGTGGCTGGCCTATGAGTAGTTTCTTAACGCCTGAGAGAAAACCCTTCTTTGGTGGCACCTATTATCAGCCGTCTCAGTTCATTGCCTTAATGAATCGCGTGGATGAGCTCTGGCATAAACAGTCTGCTGAGATTCTGGAACAGGCCAATTCGATAAGCACCCAAGTCGCCGGCGCAATGCAAACTAAACGATCACTTAATGAGATTGGCCCTAATGTCATTGACGTCACAGCACAGTCGATCATGAATCACCATGATGAAACTAATGGTGGCTTCGGGCAGGCACCTAAATTTCCAAATGAACCCTACCTTTATTTCTTGCTCGAATACGCCGTCTTGTCGGGAAAACAAGATGAACTGCATGCCGTTATTAAAACACTACAGATCCAAAGTTGTGGAGGAATTTATGATCAAATAGCCGGGGGGTTCCACCGTTACGCAACAGATAAAAATTGGTTGATTCCACACTTCGAGAAGATGCTCTACAACCAAGCAAATCTATCCTATGTCTTTGCCCAAGCCTACACCATAACCGGTGCAAAGGATTTCAAACGCATTGCTTGTGAAACATTGGATTATGTTAGTCGTGAGATGACAAATAAAGACGGAAGCTTTTATTCCGCTACCGATGCTGATAGTGAAGGTGAAGAAGGCCTGTTCTTTATCTGGGATAAATCTGAAATCGAATTTTTACTAAAAAATGATGCAAAAGAATTTATTGAGCTATATCAAGTCACTGATAGTGGAAACTTTGAAGGCAAAAATATTCTCAATTTAAATCGACCACTAGAAGACTATGCCAATGAAAACGATATCGGCTATAAGCAACTGGTCGATCGACTAGCAGCCAGTAAAACGGCATTGTGGGAAACAAGAGAGAAACGTATACCGCCACTGCGCGATGACAAGGTTATTACAGCCTGGAACGCTATGATGATTAAATCATTTACCTATGTCGGGCAACAACTCAACAGAAAAGACTATATCGATACCGCCATCAGGGCTGCTAATGCTCTTTTAGAGAAGAATAAAACTGAAGACGGGCAACTAAGCCGCTCCAGTCTGGCGGGTCAAGCCTCTATCTCTGGCCTACAGGAAGACTATGCCTATTTAGCAGAAGCTTTATTACAGATCTACGATGCCACTCAAGACAGACAATGGCTAGATCATGCGGCAACTCTGACTGATGTCATGATCGAATCTTTCTGGGATAAAGAAAATGGTGGTTTCTTCATGGGCAGTCAAAGCAAAGACAGTTTATTACCTGCATCACCAAAAGAGATCAATGATAACGCTACCTCTTCCGGTAATTCAGTTGCGTTAAAAACATTAATAAGACTAGCAAGGCGCACTGGGGAGAAGCGATATCACTCGACAGCCCAACAATTAATCATGGCCTATTCGCATGATATCACTCAACGCCCCTATATCTGTAGCTATCTAATGTGTGGCATGCTGGAGATGTTTGCTGGCGAACAATCTCATCAACAATGGTGTGCCGATGGCAATATCCATATTTCTGGCGTGTGCAATAAAGTCAAAGATAAGTATAAATTGATACTAACCATTACCATTGCTGAAAAATGGCATCTTAATCAAATAAAAGATGAATTTAATCTTGCCGTTCCGGTATCCGTGCAAGCAATTAAAGGATGGACAATCGATCATATTTTTTACCCCGCGTTCATAACTAAAACTCTAGGATTTCAGACAGAGCCTACTGATGTTTTTGAAGGGACAATCCAGATTACTGCAGATTTATCGAATGATAATAACGAGCTTACCTTTCCTAAAAACTTATTAAAATTAAAACTAGGACTGCAAGCCTGTGATGAGCAAAAATGCTTGGCGCCGGAGGGTACAAGCTGTGTTATACCTGTTCTAGACTAAGGCCATGTTGACTTAAACCGGCATCATCTCCATCAATCTATTTAACCTTTGTGGCAGGTCGCTTAAATCAAGGCCGGTTTGATTCAGACATTTATTCGCACGGGTTTCCAGTTCAGCTGCTTCAGGTAATCTAGAATTCGACGCAAAGAGTATTGCATTAAAATGGTTGGGTACTTCTAGCAAAGAAATATTATCAAAATAATTTTTCATCGATAATAAGATATCAAGCACATCATCTTCAGATTCTGGCAAAAGATTTATCGCCAATACACCTTTATCATCAAGACAGTTATCCAGGTTTTTATAAAAGGTAGCATCGTATAAACAGGCGGGATGTTCTTCATCATTAAAGATGTCACACAAAATTATATCGTAGGCTTTTTTTTCATTGTCCAAAAATACTTCTGCAGAGGTATTAATAATTTGGCATCCCTCCCCGATAAAGAAAAACTCTTTGGCTAATTGAATTACTGATTCAGATGTTTCAAGTGAGGTTATCTCTACGTCAGATAATCTATCGATGCAAAACCTTTCTATTGATCCACAACCAAAACCCAAATTCAGTAACTGCCTTGGTTCGGGACAAACTAATAAAGTTGTCAATAAGGCTTGTATATTTGGCAATAAAATTTGGCTGGGTGAATTCATATCCATCAGCCCCTGAATTGAATCACCACCAATCTGCAACCAACGATAGTTTTCAAACTCACGAACCTCGATTAATTGATCATCAACGAATTCAGTTTGCAGAATCTGGCTTTGTTCCGGTGCTAAATCATATATTTTTTCGAGTAGTGTCATATTTAGTTTTCAGCACAATGATATAAACACGCATTATATTACCCAAATGCAACGACGCCTGATAATATTCGCCCCCATTTTGATAAATAAAATATAGGTAGTAAATGTGTCAGAATTTGTAATCGGTCAACGCTGGGTCAGCCACACTGAAACAGAACTTGGCTTAGGTATAATTGTTGGTATTGAAGGTCGTCACATTACTATTAGTTTTCCTGCTGTCGACGAGGAGCGACTCTATGCCGTGCAGACTGCACCGCTTACTCGCATCGAGCATAAACCGGGCGAAACTATTCATACGCAAGATGACCGCACCTTTCAGGTTCTCAAAGCAGAACCGCATCAAGGTCGACTGATTTATCACGTCAGAGATGCCGAAGGCGAACAACATGAGATAGATGAGCTCGATTTGAACAGCTTTGTCGAGCTGACCTCTCCAAAACAACGCCTGACCAGCGGCCAGCTCGACAATCTCAAGGCCTTCCAGCTACGTTGTGAGACATTATTGCTGTTAAACCGACTTCAGCAATCACCAGTCAAAGGACTGCTGGGTTCGCGCACAAACCTGTTACCGCATCAAACCTATATCGCCCACGAAGTCGCTAAACGTTTCGCGCCACGTGTCTTACTGGCCGATGAAGTTGGCCTCGGCAAGACCATAGAAGCCGGGATGATCCTGCATTATCAACTCCATACTGGTCTGGCAAATCGCGTCCTAATCGTCGTGCCCAACACCCTGACTCATCAATGGTTAGTCGAGATGCTACGTCGGTTTAACCTACGTTTTGCCTTGTTTAATGCCGACCGATTACTCGCTCTGCGTGAAGAAGAAGGTAATCCATTCGAAAGTGAACAATTAATTATATGTAGCCTCGACAACTTAACCAGTGATCCAAGCCTGTTCAAAGATGCACTGAGCGCAGACTGGGACATGGTCGTCGTTGATGAAGCGCACCACTTACATTGGGATGAAGGTGATGAGGGTCACGATTATCGATGTATTGAAGCATTGGCCGAACAGTGCCGCGGTTTATTATTACTTACCGCGACTCCGGAACAAGTCGGTGCTGCAAGTCACTTTGCACGCCTACGACTACTCGACCCCGCGCGCTTTCATGACCTCGAGAGCTTCATGCAGGAAGAACAGGGTTACCAACAACTGAGTGACACCGTAAAGGTCTTGCTCGATCAACAAGACGAACCTATAAGTGAAGACATACTCGGTTTATTAAAAACATATCTAGAGGATGAAGCACCAAACGACAACAACCCTGATATTGCAAAACGAGAGAAAATTGTCAGCAAGCTCCTCGACCGTCATGGCACAGGACGTGTGTTCTTACGCAATACGCGCGAAGCGATAAAAGGCTTTCCAGAAAGAAAGTTGCACGCCATGCCGCTAGCCTACCCTGAGATCTACGTTTCACTGTCAGGAAAACAAACACTGTTCCCTGAAATAGAAATCGAAAGCGAAGACTGGCTAAAGCAAGACCCACGCGTTCAACACTTAATCTCGCTATTAACAAAGTTAAAGTTAGAAAAGGTATTGGTCATCTGCGCCAATGCAGAGACCGCAACGAGCCTAGAAAAATACTTACAACTTAAAATGGGCATTCGCTGTGCCGCATTTTACGAGGGGCTTAGCATTATTGAACGCGACCGAGCAGCGGCGTACTTCGCCGATACTGAGGGTGGTGCACAGATACTGGTCTGTTCCGAAATCGGTAGCGAAGGCCGTAACTTCCAATTCGCCCATCACCTCGTGTTATTCGACCTGCCATTGAATCCAGATTTATTAGAGCAACGTATTGGTCGACTGGATCGTATTGGCCAAACTGAAACTATCAACATCCATGTGCCTTATATTGAACACTCAGCACAAGAGGTCCTCTTTAACTGGTACAACAATGGGCTCAATATTTTTATCGAAAGTTGCGCCGCGGCCTATTCTATCTATGAGAAATTTGATGAGCCGCTCAACGCGGCCTTAGATAAACCCAATACCGACATCACAACATTGATAGACGAGACCAAGTCGCACACCGATAGCGTAAAGCAAGCCATGCATGATGGTAGAGATAGGCTGGTTGAATTAAATTCCTGTCGCAAAGATATCGCTGAAGAAATCATTGAAGCTATTAGTGAAGAAGAGAATCCCAAAGTCTTGATGGACTATATGGAAAACATGTTCGATGCCTATGGCGTCGATCATGAAGAACATTCCGAAAACACCTGGATACTGCATCCTAGCGATCACATGCGTACCGGTTACTTCCCGGGACTCAGCGACGAAAGTATCACCATCACCTTCGACCGTGACAAGGCACTCAGCCGCGAGGACTTATCCTTCGTCAGTTGGGAACACCCTATGGTCGCCGAAGCGATAGAGATGGTATTAACCAGTGAGATCGGCAACACGTATATCACTAGTATAGAAATGGAAGGCATAGAACCCGGCACCATCATGTTAGAAACCTTCTCCAGCATCAGCGCCATTGCGCCAAAGCGACTACAAGTTGATCGCTACCTACCGATCACTCCGCTACGGACACTGATTAGTAAAGACAGAAAGAACTACGCAAAACTATTGCCCCACGACAAACTCAACACACTTTGTCAAAAGATTGAACGCCAAACCGCACACGCGATAATCAAACAGATCAAGCCTGAAATAGAAACCATGATCGACTTCGCCACAAAATTCACAGATTCAAAAGTCCCAGAAGTCAGAAAAGAAGCACAGCAACGCGTTGATACATTACTTGGTTCAGAGATAGAACGTCTGAAACAACTTCAAAAGAAAAACAAAACGATCCGGCAAGAAGAAATAGAATTTATGGAAGAACAACTTCACGCCTGCACAGAAGTCATCAACAATGCGAAGTATGAACTACAAGCAGTTAGATTAGTGATTGCGCAATAGATTTGATTTCTTTTTATCTTTTCTTCTCGCATGAAATCACCGCCCCATTAAACCCATTGAGACAAAACTAAAAACGACTACTAAGCCTATGCCTGCTATTCCCCAGATTATTGCCCAAGAACTCAATGTCAAACTATCGCAGGTCGACGCTGCGCTGGCCTTGCTCGATGGAGGTGCCACCGTACCGTTCATATCGCGTTACCGTAAGGAAGCAACCGGCGGACTCGATGATAGCCAACTGCGCCTGCTCAACGAGCGACTGGGCTATTTGCGTGAACTCGGCGAGCGCCGTACAAGCGTGCTCGCGAATATCGAAGAGCAGGGCAAGCTTACACCCGAGTTGCGAACGGCCATCGAGCAGGCGGAGACCAAGACCCGACTCGAAGACTTGTATCTGCCGTATAAGAAAAAGCGCCGAACAAAAGGTCAGATTGCAATCGAGGCAGGCCTTGAACCACTTGCCGATGCAATCATGCAAGACTTCAATGTCGAGCCTGAAACCCTCGCCAATGAATACATAAACGACGAGATTACCGATAGCCAGGCGGCCCTTGATGGTGCCAAATTTATCCTCATGGAGCGCTTTGCCGAGCACGCCGACCTGCTCGCACGTCTGCGAGCCTTGATTGCCGACAAGGGTATGTTGATGAGTAGTGTCAGCAAGGATAAGGAAGAACAGGGTGAGAAATTTCGTGATTACTTTGATTACCGCGAAGCCATTACCAAAGTACCACCGCATCGGGCACTGGCTTTGTTCCGGGGTCGTAAGGAAGGTGTGTTGTCATTAAAGCTCGATATTCCAGACCTCGAATACAACGACGCCCACCCTTGCGAACTTGCCATCGCACAAACCTTTGGAACGCCTTATTGTCCAAGTGCTGAACTCGCCGAGATACCCGCCGCAAGCAAGTGGCTCACCGAGGTGGTGCGCTGGACCTGGCGTGTTAAATTGTTGATGCAAGTCGAAAATGATTTACTCGGTAGCCTTCGCGAAAAAGCCGAAGCCGAGGCGATTAAGGTGTTCGCCGATAATTTGAAAGATGTTTTACTGGCATCGCCCGCAGGTCAACGTGCGACCATCGGTCTCGACCCGGGATTACGTACCGGCGTTAAGGTCGCCGTCGTCGATGGTACTGGACAATACGTCGATAACACGACGATATATCCGCATGCACCAAAAAATAAATGGGACGAATCCATCGCGACGCTCGCGAAACTCACTAAAAAATATAATGCAGAGCTGATTGCTATCGGTAATGGTACGGCATCACGCGAAACCGAGAAACTTGCTGCTGAGCTTATTCAAAAACACCCGGAATTAAAAATCACCAAGGTCGTGGTAAGTGAAGCAGGCGCTTCAGTTTATTCGGCCTCGGAGTTTGCCGCGAATGAATTCCCAGAACTCGATGTCACCGTGCGCGGTGCGATTTCGATTGCGCGCCGCTTGCAAGACCCACTGGCCGAGCTAGTTAAAATAGACCCGCAATCGATAGGTGTGGGTCAGTACCAACATGATGTCAGCGAGTTTAAACTCGCCAGATCGCTCGATGCGGTAGTTGAAGACTGCGTGAATGCGGTCGGCGTCGAGGTCAATACCGCATCGGTAGCATTACTCAACCGCGTATCTGGTCTAAGCGAAACACAAGCCAGCAATATTGTCGAATGGCGCAACGCTAACGGCCGTATAAGCAGTCGTGACCAATTAAAAAAAATACCGCGCTTAGGTGCCAAAACATTTGAACAGGCAGCTGGATTTTTGCGTATTCAAAATGGTGATGTGGCGCTCGATGCCTCAGCAGTCCATCCAGAATCCTACGCGCTGGTGCAAAATATCGCCAAGCAAAGTCACTGTGAGGTTGTCGACTTATTGGGCAACAAATCACTGCTGGCCAAACTCGATGCCAAAGACTACGTCAGCGATGAAGTCGGTCTGCCCACAGTACAGGATATTATTACCGAGCTGGATAAACCCGGTCGTGACCCGCGTCCCGAATTCAAGGTAGTGCGCTTTAAGGAAGGCGTCGAAAAACTATCTGACCTGGTAGCGGATATGACACTCGAGGGCACTGTCACCAATGTCACCAACTTCGGCGCTTTTGTCGACGTTGGCGTGCATCAGGATGGGCTCGTGCATATCTCGATGCTGGCGAACAAATTTGTCAAAGACCCACGCGAAGTCGTAAAGACCGGTGATATCGTCAAGGTCAAGGTGATGTCGATCGACGTCAAACGCAAACGCATCGCGCTGAGTATGCGTCTGGACGATTCAACCAACGAACATGAAGACAATGCCGAGCAAAAACCAAGGGCAGAAAAGCCAGTTCAAGATAAATCGCGTAACAGGCAGCAACGGCCACAGGCAGGTCAAGCATCAAAAACAAAGCATCAACCCGAGAGCGCTTTTGCCGCAGCCTATGCACAGGCCAAGAAACAAAGTTAAGGCTTAACAAATATGCATCTACCACTGTATATTACTGCCGTAACATTTTCACTTTATATGCCATGGCCACAAATTAATTCAAGTCTGATTCTTCGCACTCAGAAAACACAACAATGTATACTGATCCGAAATTTAAATATAAACAAACACCCTCTGAGGCAACCATGAAAAACTTTATCGTCATAATATTATCGTTAGCACTATTCACACCTCTTGCTTACGCAGACAAAAAACATGGCGGAAAGACAATCGAAGTTAAAATTAGTCTTGGTACAAAAGATAACCAGATGGTATTTATCCCGGATACACTCACATTCGAACGCGGCAAATATTACAAGCTGGTTCTAAACAACCCCAGCCCAGATGAACACTATTTCAACTCAGACGCCTTCGCCACACACATCTTTACCCGCAAAGTCGAAGTCATGGATAAAACAGGGAAAACCATTGCAGAAATCCATGGTGCAACAAATGGCATCGAATTAAAACCCGGCGCAACAGTAGAATGGTTCTTCTTACCAATGACAAAAGGAAAAAATCTAAAACTCTACTGCCAGAAAAAAGGCCACGCAGAAAAAGGAATGGTTGGAACAATTAATATCGTTGGGGATTTGAAATAAAATAAATCAATCGGCAGTGAGCACACTATTTACATAGGTTTAATGTCTGCTTAGGATCGTTTTGTATAATGTTCTCTTTCGGCTAGAAGCGGAAGTTAACGACTAGCACAGCGTTATCCGGCACGACTGATGCGTTTTGTTATGTGCTGAAACTATATTCACGTGTTATCTCAGCTACCTGTACTGAATAGGATTTATACCATGTCTTTTGAGCTTGATCCTGAGTTTTTAAATGCTCACAATTTTGTTTCCAGTTTCTTATTTGTTCTTCGGACTCCCAGTAGGACAGCGCCATTCGTTCATTTCCGTCCATCATTGCAGTAAACTCAAGACAGCCATACTCTTCAAAGGCCAACTTTTTCATTTGCTCAAGTGCTTCCGTATACTCCTGACCGAGATCACCAATAGTTGCTTTCAGAATTACTACAAACATAAATTATTCCAGGATGAGTGACACATATACAGTATGATTAAAACGTCCGTTTTGGGTCGTTAGCTGAATATTAACATTTTAACTAATCACAAAAAGCTGACGTAGTTAATATCACTTGGAACGGGTGAAATTCAACGTAAAAGATGATCTTTACGTTCTTCAAACATACTTCAAATGGGGTAGGTTTATTCGATCCCCTTTTGGCTTGCCGAGACATTTTTCTATTTCAATGGTTGAGCAACATGGATGTTGCCAGAGCGCATTGGCGACAAGGTATTGGGGTGTCCTTTTTTCTTGGGACAAGTAAAAAAGAAGTTACTCGCCGTTTAAAGGCGAAATCAATGTTAAGTAAAATGAGTATTTATAATTTGACTGGGTTCCCGCCTACGCGGCAATGACAACTAAGAGGAAGGTTATTTAATAACCTTCAAATGCGAACGATCCTTCTTTTTCTTTTCTTCTTTCTTCTCTACTGGTTTTTCTAATTCAGTATTAGAAACAGAATCATCACCCGCTGTGACTTCCTCTTCCTGTTCAGGAAAGACCATGCCGCGACCATTTTCCTTGGCATAGATAGCCTGCACTGCATGATTCGGAAAATAGACATTCATACTCTTTCCGGAGAAACGCGCCTTGAAATTGATGTAGTCATTGCTCAGATCAAGATCACGTACAGCACTAGGTGAGAGGTTCAACACGATTTTGCCATCTTCAACAAATTCATGCGGGATATTCAAATCATCGCCACTGGCATCAACCAATACGTAAGGCGTTAGATGGTTATCACATATCCAATCGTATAGTGCGCGTAACAGGTAAGGTTTATTTGAATTCATAACGCTTAGGCCCTGTTCGAGTTGTAGGCTGAATTATATTCAGGCTGCGTTATCGTTATATTCGCTTTCGATCCCTGACAAGCTAGTTTTAAATGCTTCGCGTTCAAACAGGCGATCAGCATATTGCTGCAATGGCTTACCCGACATTGGTAACTTGATGCCATATTCGTTTAAGCGCAACATCAATGGCGCCATACAACAATCGACTAAAGAATATTCTTCTGACATGAAATAAGGCATTTGTGCAAACGCAGGTGCAATTGAAGTCAGATTGTCGCGTAAGACTTTCTTGGCATTGGCTGCTGCTATTTCATTGTCGCTATCCAACTCCGCAACTACTGAATACAGATCGCGCATCACGCGATAACGTAATTGGCGGTTGCTTGCACGATTGACAGGGTCAACCGGCATCAGTGGTGGATGTGGAAAACGTTCGTCCAGGTATTCCATGATGATATGCGCGTCATAAAGCACCAGATCGCGATCTATCAGGGTCAGTATTGAGTTATACGGGTTTAGCTCGTTCAACTCTTCCGGTCTATTGTCATCATCAATAAAATTAATCTCTACATTGACATCTTTTTCTGCCAATACGATACGCACAGCGTGCCCAATAGGACTAATACTGTCTGAATATAAAACCATTAATGAACGACGATTGGCGACACTTGCCATACTATTTACACTCCAGCCTTGTTCGAAAGCGCGGGATTATACACCAGATTCGAAAAATAATGGGACTCTGGAGCAGGTTTAAGCAGATATTTTGCGGTTTATCGATGTCGGAGTCGATTTTGTGAAGTTGCCGGGTGTATTTTCGCACCCGGCAAACAATTTGCTACTTTAGTTGAGTCAGTTGATTCTAATGAACGTCGCGCCAATATTCCTTCTTCAACATGTATGCAACTATCAGAAAAACAAAGAGATACATCAGTACCCAGACACCTATCTTGCCACGTTTCAGCTTGATTGGTTCGCCTAGATAGACCATAAAATTGACCAAATCTTGTATGGTTTGATCGTATTCTGCTTCGCTCTGTTTCCCCGGCGTGATGATTTCCAGATCGGCATAAGTTGGAGTGTGATGTTCGCCACCCTCTGACTCCATATGTGCCAGACGCTGTGCGCCTTGTAACTCCCATAGTACATGTGGCATACCAACGTCCTTAAACGTCAGGTTATTAACTCCAAATGGACGAGATTTATCCACATAGAATGTTTTAAAGTAGCTATAGAGCCAATCCGCCCCACGAGCACGAGCTATAACCGATAAATCGGGCGGTGAAACACCAAAAAACCGCAGCGAATCAGCATTAGTCATGGCAATGGTCATGGTATCGCCTACTTTATCTGTGCCGAACATAAAGTTGGCCTTCAGTACATCTTCACTGATACCCAGATCCTGACCCATGCGGTTATAGCGCATATAGGCCGCGGCATGACAGCTTAGGCAATAATTGACGAAAGTCTTTGCGCCACGTTGCAGCGACTCTTGATTGGAGAGATCGACCTCCATATGCATCAATTTTGCTCCACCTGCAGCAGAAGCACTGACTGATATCGACATTAAGAGGATGAACGTTAACTTATAGAGTTGTTTATAGCTTGGCATTAGTCTTTCACCCTGTCTGGTACCGACTTGTCGTTGTCGATAGCAGTGTAAAATGGCATTAATAAAAAGAATGCAAAATAAACGAGTGAAAAGAAACGCGCCATCCAAGTAAACAATGGTGTTACTGGTTGCATGCCTAACCAACCTAGCACTAGAAAACTAATGACGAATAGGGTTAGCGCGCAACGAAAGTTCCAGCCGCGATATCGCGTCGATTTCACCGGACTTCTATCTAACCAAGGCAACAAGAGAAATATATTCGTTGCCAAGCCCATCGCTATTACACCGCCAAGTTGATCCGGTACCGCGCGTAAAATCGCATAAAACGGTGTGAAGTACCACACTGGCGCTATATGCTCAGGCGTTTTGAGTGGATCCGCAGGAACAAAGTTGGCGTGTTCCAGAAAATAACCGTTCATCTCTGGCATAAAGAAGACGACACCAAAAAAGAAGATAAGAAATACTGTAGCACCAAAGATATCTTTCACTGTGTAGTAGGGATGAAAAGGAATGCCATCCACTGGTATGCCTTCAGCATTTTTATTCTTTTTAATCTCTACGCCATCAGGATTATTGGAACCAACCTCATGCAAGGCAAGAATATGGGCACCTATTAGTCCAAAGATAAGTAGTGGGAAGGCAATGACATGTAATGAAAAGAATCGATTCAAGGTGACATCAGAAACCACGAAGTCGCCGCGTATCCATAGGGAAAGGTCATCACCGATTATAGGCAAAGCTCCAAACAAGGAAATAATCACCTGTGCACCCCAATATGACATCTGCCCCCAAGGTAGCAAATAGCCAAAAAAGGCCTCGCCCATGAGCACTAGATAGAGACCCATGCCTGACAGCCACAACAGTTCGCGTGGTTTTTTGTAGGATCCGTACAATAAGGCACGGAACATATGCAAATAGATGACGATGAAAAATGCTGAGGCACCCGTCGAATGCATATAACGTATGAACCAGCCCCAACTAACGTCACGCATGATGTATTCAACAGAAGCAAACGCATCAGCAGCTGACGGTTTATAATTCATCGTCAACCAAATTCCGGTCAAGATCTGAATGGCAAAAACAAGCAGAGCGAAACTACCAAAGTAATACCAGAAATTAAAATTCTTTGGTGCATAATATTTAGCAAGATGCTCATTCCAATTCTGCATCAATGGGAAACGATCATCGACCCAATCACGCAAGCCAGTTAATCCATCAATGATATTTTTTTCAATATTGGCCATTATGCAGCCTCACTGTCATCACCGATAAGCAATTGGCTCGGTGAAATAAATTTATAGGGTGGAATAACCAAATTGGTTGGTGCTGGAACACCTTTAAAGACACGACCAGCCAAATCAAAGCGAGAACCATGGCAAGGGCAGAAAAATCCCCCTTTCCAGTCGACAACGGGACTATTATCGCCGTCTTTTAGTACGAAAGTGGGTGAACAACCCAAATGCGTACAAATACCTATGACAACAAGGTATTCATCCTCACGTGCACGGTATTCATTCCGGGCATATTCGGGCTGTGAACTTGTTTCCGATGCCGGGTCACTAACGGCCTCATCTTGTGAAGCAATATCATCAAGCATCTCTTGTGTACGCCGTAGGATCCAGACTGGCTTACCCTGCCATTTCTGAATCATACGTTCACCCGGCTTTAATTTACTGATATCAACCTCAACCGGCGCACCAATTGCCTTGGTTTTCTCGCTTGGCGTCATGGTTGCAATGAATGGGACAGCACCAGCGGCTGCACCTGCCCCACCAACCACAGTAGCGGCGGCAGTCAAAAATCGTCGTCGACCCTTGTCGACATTACTATTGTCCATTATTTCCCCTTACATATCTGACAGATGAATATCAGTATAATTAATCGCTAATGTTATATGATAAATTAAACTGATTATTGGATAAACAGATCATTGTCCATATTATCAATAATAACTAAATAAAATTCATTCTAATCACCATGAAAATCAACAAGACATTAATGTTCATGCTGCAATATTCCGCATATGGACTTGCTGCTGCATTCGTGTTTTTAATCATATTATCGGATGATTTACGGTCAAACATTCCGTTTTTATCACCTGAAACAAGCCAATACTCTTTTAACGATGCCGTAACTTCTACCGCTCCAGCTGTTGTTAATGTCTATGCCAGCAAATTATATCAGGAAAGAGTTCATCCCCTGTTTCAAGATCCCTTGTTCCGACGTTTCTTTGGAAATGCCCCCAGCAAACCAAAACAACGTCGAGATAGCTCCATCGGATCGGGCGTCATAATGAATACTTCCGGTTATATTTTGACCAATGCCCATGTTATACAAGATGCCAATGACATTCGCATCACCTTGAATGATGGCCGCCAGAGTCAGGCACAACTTATTGGGCTTGATACAGATACCGATTTAGCTGTAATTAATATCTCATTACAAAACCTACCAATGATTCCCATAGGTGACTCATCCAGCTTACAAGTCGGAGATATCGTCCTCGCCATCGGCAATCCATATAACTTCGGCCAAACAGTGACTCAGGGCATTGTCAGCGCCATTAGTAGAAAACGGCGGGGAATTTCATTCTTTGACGACTTTATCCAAACCGATGCTGATATCAATCTGGGAAATTCGGGCGGCGCTTTAGTTACCGCCAAAGGTCAATTAGTAGGAATTAATACTGCTATCATTTCTAGTAGTGGAGGTTCTGAAGGTATTGGCCTTGCCACACCAATCAATCAAGCGCTGGATGTAATGAATCAGCTTATTAAAAATGGAAAAGTAGTTCGTGGTTGGCTCGGTATCGAAGCACAAACATTAAGTGCTGATGTTATTGAATCAGCTAACCTAGAAACAGGCGGCGTTTTGGTGACAGCCATTATTCGTGACGGGCCAGCTGAAAGTTCAGGCATGGTTCCTGGCGACATTATAATTAGTATAGATGCTGTGAATGTGAATTCTCCTGATCAGGCAATTGAAATGATCACCGGCCTCATACCAGGCAATGAAGTGAAAATTAATATTCTCCGCGGTTGGGAGCGACAAGAATTGATTGCCAAAATCGCACAAAGACCGGCAGCAAAAATGCCTAAATAATTTGTTAAGCAATTACTATCGTGCTTAGCTTTGATAAAAATAGTTCATTTTCTTCAGGTGAGCCAACTGTTACGCGCAAACAATTTTCAAGCAGTGGGTGCCCACCATGCAGATTTTTAATAAGAATATTTTGTTTAATTAACTCTTTGTGCACCTTGTCTGCTCCGGGATTAGAAACACGAAACAGAATAAAATTAGCTTCACTCTTCCATGCTTCAACACCAGCTATTTTTGACAGCCTGTCAAACAAACCTTCCCTATCATCGCGAATACATTTTGCTTGCTGTTCAAGCAAACTTATATTTTGAATTATAAAATTTGCACTTAGCTGATTTAACGTGCCGATATTGTATGGCAATCTCAATTTGTCTAATTCGGTGATCCATTCTCTGGCGCCAAACAACATACCTAAACGTAAACCAGCCAATCCCAGTTTGGACAAGGTTCGCATTAATAAAACATTAGGGTATTTGTGCAAGCAAGACATCATGCTTTTCTGTGCAAAGGCATGGTAGGCCTCATCAATTACAACAAGCCCCGGCGCGGCTTTTATAATCTCTTCTAACGAATCTTTTTCAAAGGCATTTCCTGTTGGATTATTTGGCCAGGCAATAAAAATTACAGCAGGCTTTGTCTTTGTTATTGACTCCAACATTGCAGGAAGATTAAGAGTAAAGTCTTTGTTTAATGGCACCCCAACAAAATCGAGTTCCATCATCGAACTTAACAAACGGTACATAACAAAGCTAGGTTCGGGAGCCATGACGACATTCGATGTTTTATTAAGTGCCATCAATATGATCTGAATGAGCTCATCAGATCCATTGCCAAACATCATCGCAGTCTCATCGGGTAAGTTTAAAGTCTGGGTAAGTTTGTTTCTTAGTTCACTTACACTTGCATCCGGATAACGATTAAGTTCGGCTTGTTGTAGTTGCTTAGACCATTCGGCCTTGATCTCTTCAGGCCAGCTATACGGGTTTTCCATCGCATCCAGTTTAATAAGCCCACCGGAATCTGGGACATGATAGGCCTTTGCTGCAAGGATAGCGGGTTTAATGATCTTGCTTACGCGATCGTCAATCATACTGGCAATCTAATTATTTTGAATTAAGTCGGAACTCTGCTGATCGCGCATGTGCCGTAAGACCTTCTCCACGCGCCAAAGCAGATGCTGTTTCAGCAATCTCTTTAACTGAAGCACTATTGCACTTGATGATGGATGATTGTTTTTGAAAATCATAGACACCAAGCGGTGAAGAAAATCGAGCGGTGCGAGCCGTAGGTAGAACATGGTTTGGTCCTGCACAATAATCCCCAAGTGATTCTGCAGAATAATGCCCCATAAAGATTGCGCCGGCATGCCGAATATCGCCCAAAAGTGCATCGGGATCAGAAACCGCTAATTCAAGATGTTCTGGTGCGATGATATTAACAATCTCTATTGCTTGTTTTAGATCGTCTACTTTAATCATCGCCCCGTTATTTGATAATGATGCCTTTATAATCTCGGCACGTTCCATTTCGGGCAAGAGTCTTTCGATACTTTTCTCAACTGCTTCAATAAAGTCTTCATCTGGCGTAATCAGTATTGAGCTGGCTTCTTCATCGTGCTCTGCTTGGGCAAAAAGATCCATGGCCACCCAGTCTGGGTTAGCACTGCTATCACTAACAATCACAACTTCTGACGGGCCGGCTATCATGTCGATACCAACAACACCAAACACTTGTCGTTTAGCTGTAGCAACATAAATGTTGCCAGGGCCAACTATCTTATCCACCTTTGGGACAAGTTTAGTACCGTAGGCCAGTGCGGCGACGGCTTGTGCACCACCAATTGAAAACACCTTATGTACTCCGGCAATAGCAGCGGCTGCCAAAACCAAATCATTACGTTCGTCATCAGGGGTTGGCACAACCATAATTATTTCTTCGACGCCAGCAACATGCGCCGGTATGACATTCATTAATACAGATGAGGGATAAGCGGCCTTACCACCGGGAACATAAACACCAACGCGATCCAGCGGCGTAACCTTTTGACCCAACACATTGCCGGCATCGTCTTCGTAGGTCCAAGTCGTTTGCCGTTGCTTGTCGTGAAATTCACGAACACGCTTGGCTGCATGCTCAAGATTTTTACGCAGTGTTTCTGGAATACGTTCTAATGCGGATTCTAAATCTTGTTGCGAGATTTCAAGCGATTCGATACAGGCAGAACGTCTGTCAAAACGATTAGTATATTCGAGCAAAGCTTCGTCGCCTCGCGCACGCACATCGGCAATAATTTGAGAGACTGTATCTAGGACAGATTTATCCGGCTCATCACTGGAAGATAATAATGACTTTAGTGACGAATCAAATCCTTCTGAATTTATATCGAGGTGTTTGATCATGACCCATTATTTTCAACAATGTCTGACAGTTGAGTGATGATGGGCTTTATAAGAGCATTCTTCATCTTCATTGCTGCCTTATTGACGATCAACCTTGAGCTTATATCAGCAATATGATCTAAGGTGACTAGGCCATTTGCTTTTAAAGTATTCCCGGTATCGACCAAATCGACGATCCAATCTGACAAACCTAAAACTGGCCCCAGCTCCATCGATCCATACAGCTTGATTATTTCCACTTGTTGTCCACGATCTGCAAAATAATTGCGTGTGATATTGGTATATTTTGTAACAACTCGTGGGCGATCAGTTACCGGTTTGGCATCTTTCAAACCGGCTAACATCATTCGGCACTTGGCTATCCCCAAATCAACCGGCTCATAAAGACTATCACCAGAGTATTCCATTAATACATCTTTGCCTGCAATGCCCAATTCTGCAGCACCACGTTCGACATAGGTTGGCACATCGGTAGCTCGTATAATTAGAATTTTAATATTGGCCTGATTAGTATCAAGAATCAATTTGCGTGATTTATTAGGATCATCTATCAGGACAATACCGAGCTTGGCGAGTAGAGGAACCGCTTCATCGTATATTCGGCCTTTGGAAACGGCGATAGTGATCTTGTCCGACATAATTATATTTCTAGCTTAGTTAATTGTTTGGCTTCGTAAAAATAAAGCAGAATACAATAGAAACAAGTTAACTGAAAAAGTTTCCTCGCATATTCTAAATTTAAATAACTTACTTAGGGCACCTTAGATAGTGCACATTAGTCAGGTAAGCGCCTAATATCCGCACCCAATTGAGATAACTTTTCCTCGATTGTCTCATAGCCTCGATCAATGTGATAAATACGATCTACTATCGTGTCACCGTCTGCGACAAGTCCAGCCAGAACCAAACTAGCTGACGCTCTCAAGTCAGTTGCCATTACCGGTGCACCTGTTAACTGCTCAACTCCTTGGGTGATTGTCGTGTTGCCTTCCAACTTAAGGTCTGCACCCATGCGTTGTAACTCATGCACATGCATAAAACGATTTTCAAATACCGTCTCGGTAATAATACCCGCGCCTTCTGCAATACTGTTCATCGCCGTAAACTGGGCTTGCATATCAGTAGGAAAGCCTGGGAATGGTGAAGTGTGTATATCAACTGCTTTGGGTCTTTTGCCCTGCATATCCAGAGTTATCGCATTGTCTTCTATGTCAATCTTGGCTCCAGCTTCAGTCAGTTTGGCCAATACTGATTCAAGCAGGTCGGCTCGTGTATTTCTCAAACGCACTTTACCCCCGGTCACCGCTGCGGCAACTAAATAGGTCCCCGTCTCTATCCTGTCGGGCAAGATGTCATAGTCGGTCCCATGTAGGGTTTCGACGCCTTCTATTTCTATGCGATCAGTTCCAGCGCCGGAAACTTTTGCTCCCATCTTGTTCAAACAATTAGCCAAATCAGTGACTTCCGGCTCTCTTGCTGCATTTTCAATAACAGTCAAACCATCAGCCAGAGTTGCTGCCATCATCAAGTTTTCTGTGCCCGTCACCGTAACGATATCCAAAGTAAGGTGAACACCTTTCAATCGATCGGCTGTAGCACGAATATAGCCACCTTCTACTACAATATCAGCACCCATTGCTGCCAATCCCTGAAGATGTATATTCACTGGTCGTGAACCAATCGCACAACCACCGGGCAATGATACGTCGGCCTTACCATAACGTGCGAGTAAAGGACCCAAAACCAGAATTGACGCACGCATGGTCTTAACTAATTCATAAGGAGCAAAAAAGTTTTCGATTTGACTATTATCAATTTCGATACGCATCCGCTCATCAATCGTGACTTGAGACCCCATGCGACACAGCAATTCCATCGTTGTGGTTATGTCATGTAAATGTGGAACATTGCCGATGTTTACTGATTGATCGGTCAACAGCGTAGCTGAAAGAATTGGGAGAGCGGCATTCTTTGCACCAGAAATGGAAATCTCTCCATTTAGCGATGCACCACCGCGGATAAGTAATTTATCCATAATTAATGATTGTTACCTTAATAATATAAGCTTGGGCACCCAAGACTATTTCTGTTGTTCCCATTCATCCGGGCTGTATGTCTGCATGGATAAAGCATGGATATCGGTACCCATTTTATCGCCCAGTGTCTTATAAACCATCTGATGTTGCTGAACCATGTTTTTCCCAGAGAATGATTCACTGATTATACGCGCCTGAAAATGCGTACCATCATCACCTTCTACAATGATGTCAGCATCTGGCAATCCGGCTTCGATAAGTTGTTTGATAATTTGAGGATTCATAAAGTTTTCGATTGTTATTTATTGATGAAAATTGGATTCTATAAAGCAAGCAACCGGGCATTGCCCGGTTGCTCGAAAATCAAGTATACATTGCTGGTTATTTTGTAAGGCTACTAGCTAACCGTTCGTTTTTGATAGTGAGTTCATTGATAAGTGAATCAAATCCGTGTTTTTTAATTTGCGTAGAAAATGACCCTCGGTAAGTAGAGACTAAACTGACACCATCGACAGAGACATCAACCACTTTCCATGCATCATCCGTTTGATGCATGCGGTAGGCCACCGGGAAAGGCTGTGCGCCATCACTTGTCATCTCAGTTTTAACTAGGGCAAGTTTTGATTTTGCACTCATTTCCACTGGAAAGTATTTAATTTCCTGACCAGAGTATTCAAGCAAGGCTCGGGCATAAGTACGTACTAATAATGTTTGAAACTGTGCGATAAAATCACTGCGCTGTGTTTCACTTGCGCTTTTCCAGTTTTTACCGAGTACCCATTTAGACATACTAGTGAAATCATAATGAGGTATGACAAGTTCATTCACCACATCATAAATTTTTGATGGGTCAGCATCCAATTCAGAACGCTGAGACTGAATGCGTTCAATAACAGCATCTGCAGTTTGTTTCACGACTGCATCGGGGGTTTCCATCGCTGCCTGAGCAACGCCGGCGACCATGCATAGAATCAAAATCAACGAATTTACGACTCTGGATTTCATTGTAATACCTCTAAATGTTTATAATTAATCGACCCACCTTAGGGCTTAATAGTTCAAACAACCTGTTTTTTTATCTGCGATTCAGCAGTAGTTATTATTAGTCTTTGGTCATTCGGAGGCGGTTATTGTAATAACAATATATATCGATAGATAGTATTTATTCTTAATGAATATTTTTATAACTGGATAAGCATAAAAAACTTATAAACTCATTATTCAACTTTACAAGAATAGTGTAAGACATTGTTTATTAATATTTTTTAATTAAACGGCTTTAGTATTAAGATTAATTTTGGTAATAGTGTCAAGCATGCAAACAGTGCAATAAACATAGCTAGCGCCGTCAAAAGCCCAAAATAGATCGTCGGAATAAAGTTTGAAAGCACCAATATCGAGAACCCAATGATAATAGTAATCGCAGTATAAAAAACGGCCTTGCCAATGTTGGCATGACAGTAATGCATTGTTTTGACGTAATCACCTGTCTTTGGCAGCTCTTCACGGAATCGATAGATGTAATGGATGCTATTATCAACCGCAATACCAATCGTGATAGCTGCAATGGTTATTGTCATCATGTCGAGCGGTATCCTGAGCAAACCCATTAAGCCCAGAATAATCGCAGCAGCAAGTATGTTCGGAATAATGCCTATTATTGCGAGCGTCACGGAACGAAATAAGATAACCAGCATTAATGCAATTCCAGCCATAACGACGCCTAAGGTTAATATTTGTGACTTAAATAAACTCTGCAGCATATTATTATAGAGAACTAGTATGCCTGTGATTTGCACCTTATCTTCAGCTAGCCCGATCTTTTCAATCAAGTCGGTCTTAATCTGTTCCAACAACTCTTTGCGTCTTAAATCCTTTAACGAATCCAATATGCGGATACTGATCCGTGCTTCATTAGTCGCTTCAGAGACATAAGGCGTAATCATGCTTTCCTTAATCTCATCTGGCATATTTTTACTAACAATAGCTAGTTCAAATGCGTCAAACTCGCCCCCATTAATTTCTTCTCCTACACGAATGATCGACGCAAGTGATAAGACCTTACCAATCGCCGGAAAAGTCTCCAGATGATCATGTACCTGCTTGATCGTGTCTATTCGTTCGGGTGTAAACCATATGTCATCCTGGCCCTCAGTAAAGGCACCAAACAAGGCATCAAAATCTTCAAACTCACCCTCTTCTGAAGAGTCATCTTCTTCCGGTTCATCTTCAAGATTAATAATAATATCCATAGGGGTAGTTCCACCCATCTTCTCATCGATTAAACGCAGACCCTTATAGATTTCAGTACTATCGCTGAAATAATTTATAAAACTATTTTCCACTTCAAGACGGGTAATACCATAGGTACTAACGGCAGCAAGAATAACGGTGCTTATTAATATTTTATTGCCGTGTATTTCCGTCATGCTTGCAAGCTTGGAAGTAAATTGGAACTCATCTTTTGAACCGGGTTTTTCTGTACCCTTGGCTAACATGCCTAATATAGAGGGGAATAAAATAAATGATGTCAGGAAAGTCACACTTAAACCTATCGTCATCATCCAGCCAAAATCTATAATTGGTTTAATGCCGCTAACCACTAATGAGCTAAAAGCCATAATGGTAGTCAACGCGGTATACAGACAAGGCCATACCATCTTGCTCGCCATGGATAATACAAGTTCGTGTTGTGATAACTCAGGATGATCGTTGAGCAATTGTCGATAACGAACGATGAGATGCACGTTCATAGACATTGTGATGATCAACATCAAGGAAATGAAATTTGATGAGATAACGGTGACATTCCAACCGACCAGACTAAGTAGACCAATCATTAGCAGTCCAGCATAAAAACAACTTAGTAAAGGCAGCATGACCCACCTGAGTTTACGAAAGATAATTGACAACATGCCAACAAGAAACAGAAACACACCGACACCAAAGACTATCAGATCATTTTTAATATAAGTGATCATGTCATCAGTAATCATGGTGACACCACCCATATGCAATGTGCCATATTGTTGATATTTTGAAATTATTTCTCTTACATCAACGATATTGTCATGGTTAACTTTATCGATAACATTTTTCTGTGCTGTATATTCAATTAGTATCTCATCCAGTCGTACTTGTTCTGCCTCATCAAGACCTTCACTATTAGCTTTTATTAGAAGTTGGTTACGCTCACGTTGTAAGTCACGAAACTCAGGATTGTCTTTCAAATTAACCTGGATTGCAGTTGTTTGGCCGTCTTCACTAATTATTAATTCTCTATAGATAGGACTACTGAGTAACTCTTGTCTAACCTTGTCTATATCAAGACCACCACCTTCTATAGTACGAACGTTATCGGCCACATCGGACAATGTTCCCTCTACCTGCCTAACCAATGGCACATCAACTAAGCTGATTACTGAATCAACCGGCTCTAGAGATCTGAATTCATCACGAATATTTGTAATCGCATCCAATGAAGATTGAGAAAGAAGATCTTCCTTTGGTGAAAAAGTAACAAACAGAAAGTCTTTAGTGGCATAACGCTCTAGTGTTTCACGAAATAACTTTAGATCTTTATCATCTTCCAACAACAAGGAGTCTGCCGACGCATCAAGTTTGAAGTCCTTTGTTTGCATGGCAAAAAAACCAAGTAATATTGCCATCAATAAACAAACCAGCACGGGTTGTTTTAATATAAAAGATGAATATGCCGATTTAATTAAAGTAATCATGTGGGTAGCGTTTATTTTTATTTTAAAGATAGTTGAAAGCTGATTAACTTTGGGGCATCCCTTCAGTTTGATCAGCTTTTTATTTTATTATTAGAAGTCTTCCAGTAGCTCTATCTTATAACCATCAGGATCTTCAACAAAAGCAATAACCGTATCACCACCTTGCATAGGTCCCGCTTCTCTAACAACATTACCACCCAATTCTTTAATCTTGTCGCATGTCTTATAAACATCATCAACACCGATTGCAATATGTCCATATGCATTACCCAGATCATAGGATTCTGTTCCCCAGTTATGGGTGAGTTCCAGTACAGTAGTTTCAGATTCATCGCCGTAACCAAGGTAGGCTAATGAGAATTCGTACTCTGGATAATCGTGCTTGCGTATTAGTTTCATTCCAAGTACATCTTGATAAAACTGTAAAGACTTTTCAAGATTCCCAATTCTCAACATTGTGTGCAACATACGCATATTCAAATCTCCCCTTGTCCTTAATCAGAAGGCAATATAATACTGCCATCTACTATTTTTTGTATTGTTTCTGCAAATAAAACATGTTCGACCTTTAAAACCTTGGCTGCCAGTGACTCTGATGTCTCATTCGGCGCAATAGAAACAGTTTGCTGTGCCAGAATTGCGCCTTGATCGTATTCTCCATCAACCAGATGGATAGTTACACCAGACTCTTTCTCACCAGCGGCAAGCACAGCCCGATGAACATTAATTCCAAACATCCCCTTTCCACCAAACTTTGGCAACAAAGAAGGATGAATATTAATGATCCTGCCTCTATAACTTGATAGTACTTTAGGGCCAATTTTTTTCATATATCCGGCTAATAAGACAAGATCAATATGATGTTTGTTTAATGCATCCGTCATTGCCATATCCAATGCATCAGGGTCGGGATAGTTGCTTGAACCTATATGAGCTGTTTTAATATTTTTTTCTTGTGCTGAAACCAGCGCTAATGAATCCTTATTATTGCTGATTACAAGCTCAACACTGGCTGATAAGTCACCCTGTTCACAAGCGTCTGCTATAGCTACCATATTGCTGCCACGTCCGGAAACTAAAATGCCAAGCTTCTTCATGCTGCTCCTGTATTAAATCCCAATTCTAACAAGCATTGTTTCATTGCATTATTCAAATTTTTTGTATTAATTTGCTTGTTTGTAAACTCTCGTCTTATTGGATAGTTCTTTCTTAAGCTATCAAAATAGACACCGCGTTCCCCGCTTGGCATATTTAATAGTTCTTTAAGTGCAATGGCATCACTTCTGATGTCATATGTCTGCATCACGGCTAATTGAACCGCAGTATCATCATTATACTCAATAGCGTCTGTCACCGCTTCAGGCGTTAAAATTTGAGCCATTGCAGACATGCTTCCGGTCTCTGTCAGCAAAGCCTCGGCAAGAATTCTAGTCGCCTTAAGTTTGCCATCATAACTATATCCTGCAATATGCGGTGTCCCGATAAAGGTCTGTTGTAATAAGTTGATATTGATTTCTGGCTCACTACACCATACATCGAGGATCAATGTCGACTCTGGATTTGTTTCTTTAAATACTGATAAAGCAGATTCATCAACCACTTCTCCACGTGATGTGTTAATCAATACCACATCCGGTTTTAATCTATCTAGAAATGATTTATCTACTAGCCTGCTAGTTGGATATTTGCCAGCTGTTGTTAGCGGCACGTGTAATGTAATAATATCCGCTTCCAAAACCCGCTCAAGTGCAACAAATGATTCCGTTGATCCTTGTTCAGCTAATGGAGGGTCGTTTAGAAGGCATTGCACGCCTAGCGACTCCAAAAAACGTTTCAACCTTGAGCCCACCTGACCACAGCCAATGATGCCCACGGTTTTTTTAGTTAAATCGAAATTATTAAATTCAGCCGTTGCGAGCAAACTACTCAAGACATATTCGGCAACAGAACGCGCGTTGCTACCTGGGGCGTGGACAAAACTGATATTGGATTTTTTAAGATAGTCGGTATCAATATGGTCAATACCACTTGTGGCAGAGCCGACAAAACCAATTTTGGAATTCTTTAAAAGAGATTCATCAACCGGTGTCACCGATCTTACTAATAATACATCGGCGTTCTTGACGGCAGCTTCATCGATAGAGCGTCCATCAACTAGTTCGACATCGCCAAATCTAGAGAACGTCTCCTCAGCAAGGAGTATTTGTCGATCAGCAACAATGGATAGTGGTTGAGACACTATTTAGATAAATAGCTTTTCACGGATAGAGATTTTGTTTTCACCGATTTTATGCTCCTGCAAAATCGGTATACCGTACTTCCTGTACATAAGGCGAGGTTCAGCGCGCACGACTGCATGGATGCAGGAGGTAGAGCGACGCAGGATGCCCAAGCCGAGAATCTGAGTTTATATTTAATAAATGAAGAGATCCTACCCTGGGGGTATTCGAGCACATTTTTAACGACGCATGAGGGCAAAAGATCATTCCTGAGTAGCTATTTAGGGCATGGTATCCAAATCGGCGCCCTCTTTCTGCACCGGCATCAAGTCTTCTTTAGTGATTCCCAGAGCAAGCGTAACCGGGCTAGCAACAAAGATAGACGAGTAGGTACCAATTAAAACACCAATAATCAGAGCAGTCGCAAAGCTATGAATTATTTCACCACCAAAGATGAACAGCGCTGCTAATACTAATAGTGTCGTTAATGAAGTCACTAAGGTTCTGCTCAACGTTTGGTTGAGTGAAACGTTGAATATTTCTATAGGTGTTGCCTCGCGGACTTTATGGAAATTTTCACGAACGCGATCAAAGACAACAATAGTATCGTTCAAGGAATAGCCAATTACCGCGAGTATTGCTGCGAGTACAGTTAAATCAAAATCAAAGTGTGTAATTGAAAATATACCCAATGTAATCAACACATCATGCACAAGTGCTGCGATTGCACCGACAGCAAAACGTCTCTGAAAACGTAGTGCGACATAAATAAAGATACCCATCAACGCATAGATCATGGCTAAGCCACCATCGTCTTTAAGTTCCTCACCAACCTGTGGACCAACAAATTCAATTCGACGCATTTCCACGTTTGAACCAGTGTCCTTAAGTAAGCTCAATATTCTGTTACTGATATCAGCACTGTTTAAACCTTCGCTTGGTGGAATTCTTATTAGAACATCGTTGGCAGAACCAAAATACTGAGTAACGGCGTCTTTAAATTCTGAATTAATTAACGATGTTCGAATGCTTTCTAAGTCGACAGATTCTGAATAACCAACCTCAATCAATGTACCTCCGGTAAAATCTACGCCAAAAGTTAAACCTTCCATAGACATTGAAATAATAGACATAATGATTAGTAAGCTAGAGACTACTAAGCCAACCTTCCGTTTACTCATAAAGTCAAAATTAAACCGTGTTTTTTGCATTTCCATGATAAATTCTCTAAGTGATACGTTCTGATTCTGGTTATAACTATTTATATTATATTTTCAATTTCTCTATGCGACGTCCGCCATAGATTAAATTGACCAAGCCGCGCGTTACCATGATGGCAGTGAACATTGACGATAAAATTCCCAATGATAATGTGACTGCAAAGCCTTTAATCGGACCAGTACCAAAACTGAATAAGACTAATGCCGCAATCAAGGTAGTAATATTAGCATCCGCGATTGTTGAGAATGCTTTTTCATACCCAGAGTGGATACTGGCTTGAGGAGAATTACCGTTCCGGATCTCTTCACGAATACGTTCAAAGATCAACACGTTTGCATCAACCGCCATACCAACCGTCAAGACAATCCCGGCAATGCCTGGTAACGTCAGTGTGGCTTGCAGCAATGATAACAAGGCAACAATCAAGACTAGGTTTAAAGCAAGCGCTACATTGGCAATAAGACCAAAGACCTTGTAATAAACAACCATAAACACAAGTACCAACGCAAATCCTATTAGCACTGAATTAAAACCTTTATCAATATTATCCTGACCCAAGCTTGGGCCAACGGTACGTTCTTCTATAATGTAAATTGGTGCGGCCAATGCGCCGGCACGAAGCAATAATGCAAGTGTCCTTGCTTCTTTTGTAGATTCAAGACCGGTAATTTGAAAACGCTTGCCAAGTTGCTCGCGAATAACCGCTGCATTAATAACTTCTTCTATTACTTCTTTCTTTTCTACAAGTTCGCCATTTTTTTCAACGACTTCTATTTTATTTTCTATGAAAACAACCGCAAGCCGTTTACCTACATTATCGCGCGTTGCCGCGCTCATTCGCTTTGCACCCTTACCATCAAGAGTAATGGTCACATTGGGTTGCCCACTCAAACCATCGATGCCTGATGCCGCATCAATAATTGAATCACCCGTGAGCATTACCTGTTTTTCCAAAAGAATAGGCTGTCCACCGCGTTGATAATAAAGTTTTGAGCCTGCTGGCACACGGCCATCAACAGCATCTTGCGCAGCATGATCTTCATCGACCATTCTGAACTCAAGCGTAGCGGTAGCACCCAAAATGTTCTTTGCTTTTGCCGTATCTTGCACACCGGGAAGCTGCACTACGACGCGACTGAGGCCTTGTTGTTGGATAACCGGTTCTGCAACACCTAACTCATTTACACGTTTCCTGAGTGTTGTAATATTTTGTTGTAATGCCAGCTTTTGCGTTTCAAGTACGACTTGTTCTTTTAGCTTGGCAACCAACTGCGATTCATCACTACCTGCTTCCAGAATTGTGACATCAAGTTCCTGAAACTCATCTTCGATTAGCGATTGACCATTATCTCGTTCACTATCATCTTTAAAACGAACCAATAGGCCACCTGTTTTATTGCGTGTGATCGTTTTGTAGCGAACTTTGTTTTCTCTCAATATGCTGCGCAAATCGGACATATATCGATCTTCCGCCTTTGAAATAGCCGCTTCCATATCGACTTGCATTAAGAAATGAACACCGCCGCGTAGGTCGAGACCCAGAAACATGGGTTCAGCACCAAATTTGGCTAGCCAATCAGGCGTTGCAGGAGCTAAATTAAGCGCAACAGAATAGTTTCTGCCTAATGATTTTTCCACGACAGACTTCGCTTTCAGCTGAGTCCCCGTATCATTAAATCGAATGGTAAGGTTTTCTAGTCCTACCTTCATTGATTTAAACGCTATCCCAGCTTCTTCTAGCGCGGTGCTTACCTGAAATTCAGTTAATTCACTGACCTCAGATACGCCAGAGGCAGAAATTTGTAGAGACGGGTCTTTGTCATACAGGTTTGGCAGTGCAAACAAGACTCCCAAACCAATCAACAAAAGAATAAAGCTGTATTTCCAGGGAGAATAACGATTCATGACAATAGCCTAATTAAAAGTAATGTATTTTTAATAATTTAACTTAAAGGGTTTTGAGGGTGCCTTTTGGCAGAACAACAGAGACCGACTGTTTTTGTACCTTAACATCTGTGCCTTCTGCAATCTCGACCAAAAGGAAATTATCACCAACCTCTTTTATTTTTCCGAGTATGCCGCCATTTGTGGCGATCTCATCACCCTTGGCTAAGGCTGAAACTAGCGCCTTGTGCTGTTTTGCCTGTTTTAGCTGGGGGCGTATAAGAAAAAAGTAAAAAACAGCAAATAATATAATTAGCGGCAGAAAGCTGGCCAAACCAGGTTCCTGTGAAGCGGGCGCTGCCCATGCATTACTGACGAAGAAATCCAACATTAAAAGTTCTCGGAGTTTAAAAAGCGCGCATTATGCCACAAATCCGCTGAGATTCAGTAAAGATAACGCGTTAATTGATTTATGGGGGTTTTTATTTGAATTTCAAGGAAGTGCTATACCTGCTCCAACATGTCGCTTTCCAGTAATTGCTGAAATGTCGCTTTTATACTCTGTAGCATTTCATCCTGAGCACCGATTTGTTTGAGCTGTTCTAATATATAGTCGACACTGACTGTGCCATTAACGTGCTGGAATAGAGAGGCAAAGCCTTCGCTAAGCTCGGCTGTTTTCTGGTCAATCGTCGGTTCGCATTGCGACATATGACTGACATGAGCACGGGCAATAAATAACCTCGGATCGTCTTTTTCTAATAGTTTCTTTCGAATTGACGCGGCAAGCGGTTTTTTGTTCAAACTACGCCATAGATCGCATTCTGCATCCGGGCAAAATGATTGTTTTAATTTTTCGTACGATTCAGGAATCATTGCTGCACAGACATACGGTGCGAGTTTGATGTTCTTACTAGACCAACTTTGATCGAGCTGTGTTGATTTATTATGCAGTTGTCCGTTATCCAATACTTCACGCTTTAAGGTTGCACTGGTCCAAGCCATACCAAGCTCCGCTTCCAATATGGCAGAGACTTTTGTTTGTTCATCCGCAGATGTAAATGAAAGTGCATTTAAGCTCTCTCCAATGCGTCTGCCAAATAATGTGGCGCGTTCTATGGACGCTGTCCGCATCGTTAGCACATCAACCAAACTCTTTAATATATCGAGTCCTCCATCAACAGAGGAAAGGACACTAAAGCTAACGGGAAAGGATCGGCAGAAATGCGACAATAAAAGATCAGCTCGAATCTTTGCATCCAGTTCCAATGCATCTGGTCGAATGGTATTGAAGTCATTTCGTTCCTCTTCATTTAATTCATATTGATGCAACGCCGCCGTTGTATCTTTACAAAAATTCTCACGCACACTGCTATCGAATAATAAATCGAATAAGGCACGTTCCTGTTCCTGAAAACTCATGCTTCTTTATCCAAACTCATAACGAGTGCTTCACTGCTACTTTTTTCTCGGACGATCTTTCTTATTCTTTTTAATGTCGCAAGCACGCTATTTTCATTTACACCTTCGCATTCATAACAAACGGCTTTGACATTCGGTAGCCTTGGCAACATGTCTTCTAACATCTGCCAGGTTTGTTCAACAATTTCACATTCATGCGCATCAACATAAATGGGCCCTGCTTCACCATCCTTATTGCCTTCTTTCAGGCGACCACCGGCAATATGCACTTCAATAACACGTTCAACTGGTAATTCATCTATCGCCTCTAGCACACTTCGACCACTTGCCATTTCGTAAGAAACCAAATGCCCCATATCAAGCAAGATGGCGCAGTCGGTTTGGTTTGCCAGACTGCCGAAAAAAGAAAATAAGGGCATAGCTCCGATAATAAAGGCAACAGGCGGTGGTTCAATTGCAACCGGTACGCTAACTTTGGCTTGTACTTCTTTAACACGTTCTACCGCAAGTTCGAGAGAACGTTGATTAAAGATAAGTGGTATGAAATAACCCAATTGCGTCGAATAACCTGGACCTTCTTCCCAGAAACAATAGGCGACATCCTGTGCGAACCAGGATGAACCGACTGACTCAATATGTTTGGATGTGGCTTCAAGCCATGCATCGGAGTTTGAATAAGAACCACAAAAATTAATATAGGAAGGATGAAACAAAACTGGCGCGCCCGCGGCACGAATCTTTTCTACTTCATCAATCACTTCATCAACATCGACTAAACCCGAATATTCAACAAAACTCGGACCGCCTTTGGCACGAACTAAGGAAACCGGATCTGGCTTAGAAGACAGACTCAGGCTAGCACCGACACCTAATGTGGGAAGTTGTATGAGGTAATTACTCATGAAGGTATTGTTCTATGCCTATGAAAAAGCATCAAGGCATAATTTAAAGAATGACTTTCGATTTCCGCTTGTCATAAAAATTGACAACGAAATCACTTAATTGATTCTCAGCGATAGCGTTACGTAAACCTTTCATCAAGTATTGATAATAATAAAGATTATGTATGGTATTTAATCGAGAACCCAAAATCTCATTGGTTTTATCAAGATGGTGTAAGTAAGCACGGGAATAATTTTCACAGGTATAACACGCACAGTTTTCATCAACTGGTGATTGATCATGTCGATGCTTTGCATTACGAATGCGGATATCGCCGACTTCGCTAAATAAATGTCCATTACGTGCATTCCGCGTTGGCATCACACAATCAAACATATCAATGCCTCGACGAACTGATTCGACGAGATTTTCTGGTGTGCCTACACCCATTAAATAACGTGGCTTATCTTCTGGCATACCCGGCATGATGTTGTCTAATACTTCCATCATCAGTTCAACCGGCTCACCAACAGACAGTCCACCGATGGCATAACCATCAAAACCGATTTTTTTAAGACCATTCAAAGACGCTTCGCGTAAATCTTTATACATACCGCCTTGTACTATGCCGAACAAGGCATTCTGATTATTGCCATCCAATTGGCCATGCGCTTCTTTTGATCGTTGCGCCCAACGTAATGACAACTCCATTGATTCACGCACTTCTTTTTCTGTTGCGGGGAACGGAGTGCATTCATCAAAAATCATGACGATATCTGCGCCAAGCGTGTGCTGGATCTGGATTGCTTCTTCCGGGCCTAAAAATACCTTTGAACCATCTATGGGTGATTTGAAATGCGCACCCTCTTCTGTGATCTTGCGTGACTCAGCCAGACTAAAAACTTGAAAACCACCAGAGTCAGTCAGAATGGGTTTTTCCCAATGCATGAATGAGTGCAGCCCACCAAATTCTTTTATGACTTCCATGCCGGGACGCAACATCAAGTGAAAAGTATTACCCAGAATAATCTCAGCACCGATACCGACCAATTCTTCCGGCGTCATCGCCTTTACCGTGCCATAGGTTCCTACAGGCATGAAGGCTGGCGTTTCAATCGTGCCACGAGGAAAACTTATCTGCCCTCTACGTGCATCTTTGTCATTGTTTATTATTTTATATTTCATAATTTTCTATTACCTGACCGCCATGGATGGCGGAAATGCTAGCTCCAACAGTAGGCGCTTTAAGCGATGCAGGACGCCTACACGGACGTAGGCGGTAGACAATGTCTGGAACATATTGTCGAGCAGTTGCAAGTGCATCTTAGTCTTTTTGCTTACATGAAATTAGCATGGCGTCGCCATAACTATAAAATCGATATTGTTCTTTGATCGCATGCTGATAAGCATTTAGCACCTTCTCTTGACCACCAAAGGCACAGACTAACATTAACAAGGTTGATTCTGGCAGGTGAAAGTTGGTAAGCAAAAGGTCAACGACATTAAACTGATACCCGGGGTAAATAAATATATTGGTATCACCTTCAAAGCTAGTAAGTGTGCCGCTCTTCGCTGCGGTCTCTAAACTTCTGACGACCGTTGTCCCTACTGCAAGGATGCGCCCACCCTTCTTTTTAGTCTGATTAATCTTGTCAACCACATCTTGTGGCACACACATGTACTCGCTATGCATTTCATGATTCGCAATATCATCAACACGCACTGGTTGGAAAGTGCCTGCACCAACATGCAATGTTAGACGTGCATTATCAATACCCTGCTCTTTTAACGACTCAAGAATATCATTGGTAAAATGCAGTCCTGCGGTCGGCGCAGCAACGGCACCGGGCTTTTCCGAAAAAACAGTTTGATAACGTTCTTGATCAAGATTCTCATCATCTCTACTTATATAAGGGGGCAAAGGCATATGACCGAGTCGGGCAAGCAAATCGGTGATCTTTTCCTCACCGGTATAATTCAGTAGGAACATACTCCCTTCTCTGCCCTTAACTTCGAACCGTGTGTTGTCTTCCAATATTAAACTTGCGCCTGCTTTTGGCGACTTACTTGCACGCAATTGCACTAATAATGTTTGCTCATCCAGAATCCGTTCTAACATTATCTCGACGTTACCGCCGGTTTCCTTTTTAGCATACAAACGCGCAGGGATTACCCGAGTATCATTTAAAACGATTAAATCGCCGCTCTTTAGATATTCCGGCAGCTGTTTAAATGAAGTATCGGAAACCCTGTTCTCAGGACTAAGAAATAAAAGACGACTACCATCTCGATCCGTGGTCGGATATTGGGCAATCAGCTCTTCTGGAAGCTCAAATGAGAAATCACTAGTTAACATGGCGCGCGATATTAGCAGAAAAACAGCTTAAAGTTTGACCCGGCGCAGACTTTCCTTATACTTGCCGCCTGCTTATCTGTACTTCAAAGCCGGGGTGGCGGAATTGGTAGACGCGCCGGATTCAAAATCCGGTTTCTTCGGAAGTGCGGGTTCGATTCCCGCCCTCGGCACCATCTTAATAGTCTTTCTACCAAAGGCTATCATCGAAGCAGGCCTATTCAAGGCTGCCTACTGAAACCCAAGAAACAGCCTTCGGGGGGATTTTTGGGGGAATTAAGTCCAAACTGTACCCCGTCAGCACCATGTGGACCAACTAGCCTGATTGTCTAAGAGATAGTTTTAGTTCATCGTTAACCCAAGAGGAAACGATGATGACAAGTAAAAGAAGTGTAGAACATACTGTGCGCGATATTCGTCGACGCACCCGTAAAAAATATTCAGCAGAAGAAAAAATTCGTATCGTACTTGAAGGCTTACGTGGCGAAGAAAGCATCGCTGAGCTATGTCGCAAGGAAGGACTAAACCCAAATGTTTACTACCGTTGGTCGAAAGACTTTCTGGAGGCAGGTAAGAAACGTTTATCAGGCGATATCGTACGTGAAGCGACCTCAGATGAAGTCAAAGAACTGCGTGCTGAAACATCTGCGCTGAAAGAAACCTTAGGCGAAGTAGTCATGGAGAATCGGCTGCTTAAAAAAAGCGTGCTCGGGGATGGGGAGGACGATATATGAGGTACTTAGCATCGGATAAAGTCGAGATTATTCAACTGGTACAGAACTCAGATCTGTCGGTTCGACAAACGCTGACTCGGCTGGACATTCATAAGTCCACTTTTTACAACTGGCTCAAACGTTATGAAGAGAATGGCGTTGATGGCTTGGAAGACAAGAAGCCGATTCCCCATGCGGTATGGAATAAAATCACCGAAGACCACTGTGAAGCCGTTATTGAGTTAGCCTTAGAGAAGCCTGATTTGTCTCCACGAGAGTTAGCCGTAAATTACACTGACAACAAGGCTTACTTCGTCTCAGAATCCACGGTGTACAGGCTGCTGAAAGAACAAGACTTAATTACCAGTCCGGCCTATATCCTGATGGAGGCCAGTGATAAGTTTCAACAGCCCACTACGCGCGTGAATGAGATGTGGCAAACGGATTTTACCTATTTCAAGATTATCGGTTGGGGTTGGTATTACTTATCCACGGTATTAGATGATTACTCACGTTACATTATTGCCTGGCGTTTATGTACGGGCATGAGTAGCCGTGATGTCTCTGATACGCTGGATGACGCCTTACGCTTTACGGGACTTGATACAGTAAAGGTAAATCATAAACCGCGTTTACTCAGTGACAATGGCCCGTGTTATATCTCCGGTGAATTAGCCGATTACCTTGAAGAAAACGGTATGACGCACACTCGAGGTCGACCTTATCATCCACAAACACAAGGCAAGATAGAGCGCTGGCATCGTTCAATGAAGAATCAGATATTACTTCACCACTATTATTTCCCCGGGGAACTGGAGGAACAGTTGCAGCGTTTTGTGAGTTATTACAACCATGAGCGTTATCATGAATCACTTGATAACCTGACACCGGCTGATGTCTTTTATGGGCGTGGCGAAGAAATACTAAGTCAACGAGAGCTAATCAAACAAAACACGTTAGCGATGAGACGACAAATGCATTACGATAAACAACAAGTGAAGCACATAACCTATTGATGAACTAATGTGTCTCTTAAATCAAACCGCTACCTGTCCAAAAGGTTTTGACGACGTACACCTCTAACACGGATAATTGGCCACTGATGGTTTGCGGCGTGAGGTGTAACAGTTCGCTTGCCTTGGCAATACTGCCTTCCCTAGCCACGACGTAAAAATAATGCAGGTGCTTGTAATTAATCATATCAATACCTCGAAAAATTCGATGTGTTATCAAATAATATTCGAATTTAATAAAATATGAAAACGCTCTAGTATTTGCTCTGAAAATGAAATTCAGAACTGGAGCCAATTATGCGAATTGAAATGCAAACAGAAACTTTTCCACTAGGCCACGAAATCCGCCACCATATCTCACATCGCTTGCTATTCGCTTTAGATAGCCACCATGAAAAAATTGAACATATCAAAGTACTAATTTCAGACATTGATAGTTCCCTCCGTGGCACAGATAAACGTTGCCAAATACAAATTGCGCTTAATCAATTGCCCGATGTCGTAATCGAAAACGAAGGAGATGACATGTTTGATGCCATTGAACTAGCAGTGGATACGGCAAGCCGAACTCTAGATGTAAGCTCAAACCATCAGCGTGATTGGAACCCCGCAGCTAGTCTCTCAAAGTTTCAATTGCATAACGAACTTGGTGATTCTATCGAAACAGCACATTAAGTAATAATCAGATCATGGGTACACCCATTACCTGACTCTAAACCCATGCAGTAGTCTCGCACCAACTAATCTGGCGTTATTGTCTCCAGAATAATGCCTTTCGTTTCTTCAACAAGTGTAGTGATTAATGCTAGCTGTTTTAATAACAGTGTTTTATCAATAGAACGTAACACGATATTTACACCGAGCTTGCCGCGCTTGAAATAGGGGTAACTACCGATACTTACTTCCGTACATTTGTCCTGAATCTTGCTCATCCCTTCTGCAAGTTTACTCTCCGTCAAATTGGTACTGACACTCGCTGTTAAAATTGGAGGACCGCCGATCAATCTATCAGTTAAGCCATCGAGCATCGCTTGCATAATTTCAGGAACGCCCGCCATGATAAAAACATTCTCGATCTGTATCCCTGGTGCGCCACTGACCGGATTATCAATAAGCGTTGCGCCTTCTGGAATATCCGCCATCTTTAATCGCGCTTCGGTCAACGTGCCCGGCTCATAGTAGTCTTCCATAGTGGCGACTGCATCTGGGTGACGTATGAGTTTTACAGAAAATGCCTTCGCAATAGACGCTGTAGTTATATCATCATGTGTCGGGCCTATGCCACCCGTAGTAAAAACGTAATCAAAACTATCAGCGTATGACCTTACTCTTTCAATAATTGTTTCTTCGACATCAGGAATAACGATGACTTCTGCTAGAATTATACCTAGGTCTCCAAGTTTTTTGCCTATATAGGAAACATTCAGATCCTGCGTACGTCCTGATAATATTTCATTGCCGATAATGATAACGCCAGCAGTTTTAATTTGTGTATTCACTTATTCGTTCTACTTAATTATGGAAAATATTCGATTTTTTGATGGAACCATCTTTTTCTTTTCTGTTCATAAGCATTATATTTTGCCATATTTTGTATAACGAAATCGGGTTATAAAAAATAATATTCTATATTTTAAATGTTTGAGGATTATCTTATGTGGAATTTAGCTAAATCAGGCGTTCTAGTGACAATGGTAGGCCTAATGTCATTCACTGCTCATGCAGAAAACGAAAAACCCTATCAAGTAATTGATGGAAAAATTAGTGACAATGCTATGGAGGGATGGAAAACCTACAATGGTGGTGGCTGTGGCGCTTGTCATGGTAAAGGGGGTATCGGTGCTGTTGGTCCTAATCTAGGTCAAAGCGTTACAACGAAGTTAAGCAAAGCAGACTTTGTTGACATCGTTACCAATGGTAAGTCCGGCACAATGATGAGACCGCATAATACCAATAAACGCGTTATGGATAATCTGGATAATCTTTATGCCTATTTGTTAGCTCGTGGTGATGACGTACTTGGCCCGGGCAACCTGATTAAGATGCCCTTAGGTAAATAAAGTAAGGTCAAATAAGCAAGGGTAATTAATTTTTTCTTAAAATTCTTACAGCCTATTATTTTACAGGCTGTAAGAAGATCGTTTAATGATAGTGTTTGAAAAGCTCTTTAATCTAAATATTGATTAACTTTCTTACCACTTATAAACCAGGTTGATATAACCATTGATCCCTGGCCCAGGTACACGCACACCAACAGGCACATCTACACTTCGGACACGATTAACACCACCAAGATGCGGCGCATAGTTCTTATCAAATAAGTTATCGATACCGGCGACAAGCGTGAAGCCTGAATCAGGGATGATGTAATTACCGTAGATGTTTAGCAATGCATAGCCCGCTGTTTCAAGTTCATTGGTCACACCAGACACATCATCTTTTTCCAGATATGCACTTGTCTCTAATGTGGCAGACCAATTTTTTCTTTGGTGGGTTAAACCAAGACGAGCATTGGCAGGAGCAATACGATAGAGGTTGCCACCGTTATCTCGGCGTTCTCCTTTAACATAGCTAACCGCACCATCTACATGCCAGAAATCATTAAGGTGATAACCAAAGTCGGCATCGATACCATACAAGCGAGCATCAACATTTGCGAACTGTAAAAGTTTCGCACTGCTACCCGTCACACCTGTTGCCATTGTATGAAAGGCAATTGCACTTGTATTTGTGGCATTAATACCTTCAATATAATCATCCACATGATGATAGAAAGCACGTGGCGCAAAGTAGGCCGTTTTGTTACGCCAATCCAACCCCAGTTCAAACTGATATGAAACTTCCGGATCAAGGTTGATATCACCGATATAGTTATTGCCATCAGCTAAACCACCGGTTGATTGCAACGGCAACCAGAGATAACGTTGCTGATAAGTTGGTGAACGCATCTTACGGGCAAAACCAACTTCAACGTTGGTATCCTGTCGCAGAGCGTGGTTCAATTTTAGTACCACGTCGATATTGTCATCTTCCTGAGAAAGATCCGCGTTATTAAAGGTCGTTGCGAGCGCATTGGAATTAATTGCCATCATACCCGCCATTCCTGCTGCCGACACAGATCCGGCATCCATATTGACGCGTGTGTATCGCAGACCTAGTTCCAAGTCCCATGCAGCAGCAAGCCCACGTTGCCACTCACCAAAAACACCAAAGACATCACGTTTAATGTCATTGAAATTTTCGATTCGAAAGACAGCACTCATTGGATTAAATACATCAGCATCATGCTTGGCAAGATGACCATCTGTACCAAACTTTAATTTGCCTCCTGCAAAAGCCATACTGGCTTCAATGCCATAACCAACATCTTCACTATCTGTAAGTGAAAAACGTTGCATAGTCCCCGGACCCGCGCCGCCACCTGTTAGCGGTGGCAAACGTAATTCGAAGTTAGACATCTTATGATCGATTTGAGACCAGTAAATTTTGCTCTCTATATCAACCTGATTCCAACGGCTTTTATAAGTCCCTCGAACAATATCTGCATCAATATAAACAATATCCATCGGCAATGCAGGGGTGCCGCTTCCATTAGTATCATTGAGCACGTATTTAAGTCCAAACTCATGATTTTCTCTCTTGTAACCATAACCAATCTCATAGCTGTTACGCTCATGTTCACTCGGAGTGACATCTCCATTAGCGAATTCATAATCATCGCTATCTTGACGACTCCCGGCGATATGCATTCGATGGTTCTGATTCGCAATCGACATCAATAATGAAGTGTCATAACCGGAATTTACGCTATGCCCTCCGGCGGATATTTCACCATGCATACTAAGCTGCTCTTCTTCTGTGAATGCACTGCGTGTTGATGTCGCGCGTATTGTGCCGCCTATGGTTTCGTTACCTGAACTGACGGGTGCAATACCGCGAATGACTTCTAGGCTTTCTAATTGCGCACGTGGGATATACGAGATGGGTGTATCCATGGCGTTCGGTCCGCCAGAGCTGATCTTGATACCGTCTATGAGTATATTAATGCGGTCGCCATACATGCCGCGATATTGTGCGATACCCGTCACTGTGCCGTTGCTATTTACGTTGGCACCCGGAACTTTCTTAAGTAACTGTGCGCTATCAGCTGCGGACACATTGACCAAATCGGGATTCAGTACATAGGTATCAAAACCAGAGTACTCACCTGAGACTACAAGCTCAGATAAGGATACGGGATGCTCAGCATTTACTGCGCTTGCTATACCTGATAAGAAAAACAGAATTAAATACTTAGTGACATGCCTAAATTTTTCGTTGTTATACAAATTGGTTTGTCCTTAATTACTTATTATTAATTATTTGTGGGGCAGGAACTTAGCAAAAACAACAGGTATTTAGAATGTGACATATTGTCACAGTGGTTTTATTTCATAAGCAGGTATAATTACAGACAAGATTTAATATAGATAGAATTCTAACCATGCATCTCAATCTTGGATATCTGCTGTTAATCCGCCTGTATTCTATTAGCGGTCAGGTTCTAGCGTTGAGCTATATGTATTTTTCTATCGGAATATATCTCCCCGTTGAACCCATTATTTTAATCATAACCTTGTTAAGCTTATTTACTGCTTATTCCTGGCTACGCTACCGAGACCCTAAAGAGATTACCGACCGCATCTTCGTGACACAATTGATGGTAGATATATGCGCGTTATCGTTATTGATCTATTACACGGGTGGCTCAATCAATCCATTTATTTCATTCTTCATACTACCCATCATTTTTGCTGCAGCTAGCCTGAGGCCTGCATATACTTTTGTCATTACCTTAGTTGCCATAGGTAGCTATTCGGCATTGATGTTTGTATATGTGCCATTAGACGGCGTGCATATTCATCAAAGTGGCACTCAAATACACCTCTGGGGAATGTGGTTTGGTTTTATTTTGACTGCAAGTCTGGTCGCGTATTTTGTTGCTCGCATATCCAGTACGGTGCGAAAACAAGACCGGGCGTTGGCTGAAGCAAGGGAAGAGGCATTGCGTGCAGATCGTATCCTTGCATTAGGTACTCTCGCTGCCGGCACAGCACACGAACTTGGTACACCATTATCAACAATGGCTGTTATTACTGGTGAATTGTTAAAAGATTATGAGGACGATAAAGAACTGATCGGTGAACTGGAATTGCTAAAAGATCAGATCCACCGCTGCAAAACCATTTTGGGACGTATGTCTTCAGATGCAGGCCAATCACAAGCAGATACCGGGAGCAAGATCAGGATAGATTCCTATATTCAGGAAATTATCAGCCACTGGCAACAAACCCGATCAGATATCGATTTTGATATTGAGTTAAAACCCTCTGCAGAAACACCAGAAATAATTGTCGATCAAACTTTAACATCAGCGATTATTAATATCCTAAACAATGCGGCTGATGCTTCATCAAAAAAAATACATATCGTATGTGCCTGGAATAACACCAGTATGAATATTGAGGTTATCGATGATGGACATGGCATTAAAGAACAACACCAACCCCTATTGGGTAAAACGATTTTTTCCACAAAACCTTATGATCAAGGCCTTGGTATTGGTTTATTTTTGGCAGAAACAACATTGACCCGAATGGGTGGCAAAATTTCCTTAAATAACCACAAAGATGGGGGAGCGCACGCTGAAATTAGCATACCCCTCTCACCATTGCTCGCACGTTAAAGTAATATAAACATCAATGAAACCTTTAATCTTAGTTGACGACGATCCAATATTCAGCGAAGTATTAAGCAAGGCCTTAACTAAAAGAGACTTCGAGGTAAGGTCTGCAGCAAACGTCGAAGATGCCAAGCAACTACTGCAAGAATTCCAGCCTGATTATGCTGTTGTTGATCTTAGAATGCCGGGATTATCGGGTCTGCAACTGATTCCATCATTATGCGAATCAAACAATGGAATCAAAATTGTGATACTGACGGGTTATGCCAGTATATCCACTGCAGTTGAAGCAGTGAAACTGGGAGCGACACACTACTTGACCAAACCCGCTGACGCAGACGAAATTGTTGCTGCCTTCGAGCGTAGCAGTGGCGAAAGTCAGACAGATATTTCACCGACACCAATCTCACTTGATCGCCTCGAATGGGAACATATTCAAAAGGTTCTCGCAGACTGTAACGGAAATATCTCTGAGGCAGCTCGTTGTCTTGGTTTGCATAGACGGACACTACAAAGAAAACTGCAAAAGCGACCTGTCAGGTCGCTTTAAGCTACTAAGCTTGAATGAATTAAGCAGCTTGTACTGGGATATGGTCTTTTATGCGGGATATATTATTTTCTTCGTCTAAGTAAACAAGTGTTGGTTTAAATTTACTCATCTCATTTTCATTGATCCTGCCGTAAGCACAAATAATGACACGATCACCCGGATTGGCTTTATGCGCTGCCGCACCGTTTACGGAAATTATGCGCGAATTTTCTTCGGCGCGAATGGCGTACGTAGTGAAACGTTCACCATTAGTAATGTTATAGATATCGATCTGCTCGTATTCATGAATTCCTGCCTTATCCAGCAGGGCACCATCTATGGCACAAGATCCATCATACTCGAGCTCTGCATGTGTAACACAGGCTTGATGTAATTTTGCTTTTAAAACCGTTATTTCCATAATATTTGTAAGCTTACCAATTTAAATGTGGATATTACCCAAGATTTAATGGGGGTCAATCATAGGATTGCACTGCAACATTGTCAATTAATCGAGCTTTTCCTAGCCATGCCGCTGCTAAGACCACAAGCTTTTGATTTATAGGTAGTTTTAGTGTTTTTAAGTCGCATATACTAAAGTATTCGGGTTTAAAACCAGCTTCTTTTAAAGATGAAATTGCATTTTTTTCAAGATTTTCATAATCAGATTCGCCTCTTTTTATAGATTCAGCTACCTCCATTATAGTTTTAAAGAGTAATGGTGCTTTCTGGCGTTCGACCTCATTCAGATACATATTACGGGAACTCATTGCTAATCCGTCCGTTTCACGCAGTGTAGCCGCACCATAAATATCTATTGGCAAGTTAAGGTTTTTTACCAGACTACGTATCACTAATAATTGTTGATAATCCTTTTCACCAAAGACAGCAATATCCGGCTGAACCATATTAAATAGTTTACATACCACCGTTGCGACACCTTTGAAATGTCCGGGTCGATATTCCCCACAATAGATTGAATCAAGCTCAGGTACGATCACCTCTGTTGTGATCTGAACGTCATCAGGATAAACCTCTTCCATGTCGGGTATAAAAACAAGGTCGACATCTAATTGTCTCAAATATTCAAGATCTGCATCTAGCGTACGCGGGTAGTTATCAAAATCTTCACCCTCTACAAATTGCGTTGGATTTACAAAGATACTAACGACAACATAGTCAGCTAATGATTGTGCTTTTTTGACTAGAGAGAGATGTCCTTCGTGTAAATTACCCATCGTAGGGACCAAGGCAATTTTATTATCGGCTTTACGGACTGAGCCTAACTTCTCTCGAAGCGCGTTAATTTTTTCTATTCGTTCCATTATTCGTATGAATGCGAGGCGCTCGGAAAAGAGTTATTTTTAACTGCTGCAACATAGTCCTTTAATGCATCGGCTATGGATCCTTTATCAATAAGAAAGTTCTTTGAAAATTTAAATTCCTTCTCACTTAGACCAAGCATGTCATAGACTACCAACACTTGCCCATCACAATCTACACCTGCACCAATGCCAATGACCGGGATATCTAATAAATCTCTGACTTCCGCAGCAACTTTTGCAGGCACGCACTCCAAAACTAAACTGTCTGCACCAGATGCCTGTAATGAAATGGCATCCTGTTTAAGTTTTTCCGCTTCAGCTTCTGTCTTTGCTTGTACCCGATAGCCACCTAACTCCTGAATAGACTGCGGCATCAGTCCAAGATGACCACAAACAGGAATACCATCTTGTGTAATTAATGAAACAGCTTCGCTTATTTCTACCCCACCTTCCATTTTAACCATGTCGGCATTAGCTTCGCTGACCAAACGTCTTGCATTCTCCAATGCCTGTGTTGCTGAAGTATAACTTTTGTATGGCATATCACTGATCACTAAGGCGCGTTGACACACTTTGCTTACCAATCGAGTGTGATAAATCATCTCTTCCATGGTTACGTTTAAGGTCGTTTCATCTCCATGCAAGACCATGCCAAGAGAATCGCCGACAAGTAAAACATCCACGCCTGTTTCGTCTTGTAATTTTGCAAAACTGGCATCATATGAAGTCAAACATGCGATCTTCTCGCCTGTTGATTTCATTTGTTTTAGCGTTGCTATGGTAACTTTCTGCATCATAATTCAATCGGGTTGAAATAGTGCCTGCCCGGCGGGAGGTGTTTGATGTGTTCTAGTAAAAGATTATAGTCTCTGTCATTTCCAGACAGGTCAAAATCATTTGTGTTTACAATAAGCAATGGCGCTGTTGTGTAATGATAAAAAAACTCGACATAAGTGTCTGATATCTTTTTAAGATAATTTCGGTTCATTGGTCGTTCATAGTCATGACCGCGTTCTATTATGCGTTGCATTAATATATCTATTGGGGCTTGTAGATAAATAACAAGATCGGGAACAGGTGAATCCAAAGTTAGTCTGTCATAGACCTGATGATATAGTGCTAGCTCATCATCATCCAACGTAACCGAGGCAAACAACTTATCTTTTTCAATCAAGAAATCGGACACCTGTACCGATTTAAACATATCCGTTTGACGCAAAGCTTCCAATTGTTTGGCGCGCTGAAATAAAAAGAAAAGTTGCGTTGGTAAAGCGACTGATTTTGGATCGGAATAAAAGCGCGGTAAAAATGGGTTTTCTGCTGCAAGTTCCAACATCAATTCAGTATCAAATGTTTTTGCCAAACGTTTAGCTAGTGTTGTCTTGCCTACTCCAATAGGCCCCTCAACAACAATATAATCCGGATGTCCCTGCTTCATGGCAACACCTTCAAACCGGCTTTATCTAATTTCGAAATTAAATCAGTGACTAAACCCTTTTCTGGAATAACACAGTCAGGCTCAATTTCGGCTAGCGGCACTAAAACAAACGGACGATTACCTATCTCTGAATGAGGAATCGTTAATCTTTCGTTATGAATAACTTGATCACTAAACAATAATATATCCAGATCCAGTGTTCGTGGGCCCCAGTGCTGTTTACGTTCCCGACCATGAGCATTTTCAATCGCTTGCAAATTATCCAGCAGCTCTATCGCATCAAGATTCGTTTCCAGCTTCACAACCGCATTGATATAATTACCCTGATCTTGCGGGCCAACTGGTTTACTTTCATAAAGAGAGGATACGCTAATCATTTGTGTAGATTGTATCCCTCCAAGCGCATCTATGGCAGAGACAATATTTTGTTTAGGTGATGCATGATCTCCTCCTAGGTTACTACCCAGGCCGATATAAACAATTATCATGAATCAGTGGAGTTATTATTTCGGCTTTTACGCGGACGGCGGCGCGATCGAGGTTTATGGATTTTCTCTTTACCGGCCAGAGGCTCTTCCAATTGTTCTTTTGTCCAATAATCGACAAATTCACCCAGCGGCTCTCCCGCCTGAGCACGTAACAATAGAAAATCATAAGCCGCTCGAAATTTTGGATGCATCAATACGCGTATTGCGCGTTTTTTAGTCCTTTTTAACCTGACTTGTAAGGTCCAAATATCGCGCGCCATATGTGTAAATCGACGCGGCATTGCTGTACTTAATATTTGTCTTGAAATAACAGTATCACCAGCCAGCTGCACTGCTTCTATTTCTGACAGGCCATTAGCGATATGTTCATCAGCGATAACCCGCATTGGCTCCCATAATAACGCTGCTAATAAAAAACCAGGCGCAACTGAATTACCTTCATTGATCCTTTGGTCTGTATTTTTCAATGCCTGCATAATAAAGGTATGCGGATAGTCACGTTCCTGCGTATCCAATAGTTTATCTGTCTGTGGAAACAGGTACTGAAATAAATTGTAATGCCGCAACGATTCGAAAGTTTGCAAGGCACTACCACCCATAAATAACTTAAGCATTTCCTCAAATAAACGCGCCGCCGGAATATCTTTTAATAACGCGGCGTACTCACCAATAGGTTTTTCTGCTTCCGGATGGATATTCAAACCCAGCTTAGATGAAAACCGAATGGCACGAAGCATTCTTACAGGGTCTTCTATATAACGTTGCGCCGGGTCGCCAATCAACCTTAATTGACCTGCTTCAAGATCTTTAACGCCACCAACATAATCGACAATTGAAAAGTCTTTAATATTGTAGAACAAGGCATTGATAGTGAAATCACGTCGCCAAACATCATCATCAATATCACCATACACATTGTCACGAATTATCCTGCCATCTTCTGTTTGGCCAGCGCCTTGATCAGAGACATGATGTGCCGCTCGAAAGGTTGATACCTCGATCAATTCATCACCAAAGCGGACATGCGCCAGACGAAAGCGACGACCAATTAATCGACAATTACGAAATAACTCCCTTATCTGTTCAGGTTTTGCATCGGTAACAACATCAAAATCCTTGGGCTCTCTGCCTAACAAAATATCGCGGACACCACCACCGACCAAATAAGCTTTATACTCGGCATTCTTAAGGCGATACAACACCTTCAGGGCATTTTCGCTGATTGCTGCACGAGATATCGTATGTTGATCACGCGTGATAATCGTCGGCTTTATTTTAAGCTTGGCGACCTTTTTGGAACTATCAAGGGTTGTCATGTAAAATTTTTCTGTATGAGGGCATCTTATTGTTGCCTATAATAACGCACTTCAATATCCATTGCTCCCTTCGTCTAGTGGCCCAGGACGTCGCCCTCTCACGGCGAAAACACGAGTTCGAGTCTCGTAGGGAGCACCATAACAATTAGCACTCATTTCCCGATTAAATACCTTTTATCTCGAAAGCTATAAACCCATTGAGGGCGGTAAACAACCATTAATGTAATCAGTCCACAACTTAAAAAACCTTCTGCAAAACTCATTAGATAGTAAAAAGGCAGATACTCTTCAATTAGCACCGACCAGGGATAGGCATCAAAATAGCCCAGTATTAATACACTAATACTACCTGTCGCAATAAAACTGATTGATGAACATAAAAATGAAGTTACGAAAATATAAATAAAAAAGTTTCTAGGCAGCAAACTTTCAACGAGTAAAAAACATATATAGCAAAATGTAACAGCAAACCATGCATTGATTATTACACTTAAGCCGAGATTTTCTGGCAAACTATTGCCCCAGACGCAGACCAGGAAACAGATCAGGCTCATTCCTAAAACACCCAGACGCCAACCGAACATAAGTGTAAAAAGCATTGCCCCAAAAAGATGTATATTCAATCCGGATGGCAAACCGGCACGGATCATCCAGACTACACCGAGCATAAAAATTGCCATTAACCAGACGTTTAAATAGCCTTTTTTTAAACCAGTCAGCCACTGTAGACGATAGAACAAATAGCAAGTAACTATGACGACGACAATATTACTAGCCCAAAGCAGATTGCCGGGCAAAAACGATTCAACAAAATCCATTGGCCAACGATTTATTTGATCTTAGGTGGGTTTAAAGTGTTTAATTTTATTAGAATATCTTAATGACAATTCAAAAACCATCTAACCCTTGTCCATTTCTGCGTCGTCTGGCGTCGATTTTCTATGACAGCCTCCTGCTCACTGCCGTTCTGTTTGTTGCCACAGCCATCTTGATGCCATTAAGTGGTGGTAATGCGATTGAGAGCGGCAATCTTATCTACAACGTCTTTCTATTATTAATTAGCTACCTGTATTTCGCTTGGCATTGGGTAAAAGGTGGGCAAACATTAGGCATGCGTAGCTGGCATATTTTTGTCATTAACGAATCTATACAAAAACCAAGTTGGAAACAGGCAACGTTAAGATTCTTTTCTGCACTGCTGTCTTTATTATTGCTCGGACTTGGTTTTGTCTGGTCTCTATTTGATAAAAACAAACTTGCTTTGCATGATAAATTGTCTAAAACAAGATTAATTGTAAAAAAGCCTTAACTGAGACCGTTTAAAAACTATTGCTTAACCTGTAATAGATATATGAAAAAATCACTACTGTCGGCAAACAAACACTAAGAAATGCAGGCATACCATAAACAATACCAAGATGCCCGCTTACCTGATTTATTAAATGAAAAGTAATCCCAATTAATGCACCTATAAAAACACGCTGACCTAAACCCATTGGTCGTGCCTCACACCTGACAACACAGATAGACAATAATATCATCGCAATAATTGAAAATGGGCTAATCAATTTTGACCAGAACGCTTGTACATATTGTTTGCTACTTTGATTGTTAGCCTTGAGATAATCGATATAACTGATCAAACCTAAAATGGACAAATAACGTGGCTTGATGGTAACCATATTGATAACCTCTGGGTTTAATAAGGCTTCCCACTCAGCGGTCTCGTAATGATTATTTGTTACTTGTTCTTCAGTAATCTCAGTTTTTAAAATATCATGCAACACCCATTTATCTTGATTGTATTCTGCGTGTTTTGCATAGATGCTCGACCGCAATTGATGTTCTTTATCAAACTCATAAATGTAGATTTCCTCAACACGATCTCCAGGTAATATCTTTCTTATATTGATGTAATTATCACCATCACGCGACCAAAACCCGTGTTTTGTTTTCATTGAAATTTGCTTGGTCAATGCTATCGAACGTTTTTGTTGCGCAGCCTGTTCCGTTACTGGCGCAATGACTTCTCCGATTAGTATGCTGATAACAACAAAAACCAAGCCAGTCTTTATTAATGAATAGGCCAGCTGCGACTGTGATACTCCTGAAGTACGTATAACAGCCAACTCAGATGTGTTTGCTAACATGCCAAGTGCGGCCATACTGCCGATGACTATCGCTATAGGAAAAAGCTCATAGCTCAGACGCGGAATAGTTAACAGCACATATTGAATAGCATCTGCCACACCGTAATTACCTCGACCAGTATCATCAAGTTGGTCTACTAAAGAGAAAAAGGCAAATACTGCAACCAGTGCAAACAAAGCTAATATGCTAGTAACGACTATGCTTCGGCCAATGTATCGATCAAGTATCATTTATTTCAAGGACCATCTGCTGGAATAAATTGATGTTCATCTTCGTCTTTTTTCATGTATTTATATTTTGGCAAATAATAAAATGTCAGTAATACCGCAATTAATATTATGTGTACCCACCACAAGCCAATAAACCCAGGCAAAACATCTCGGCTAAGTAAGGTTTTTGCGATACCGAGCAAGTTGCTATAGATGAGGTAGATTGAGATACCGATTACAAATGGCATATATCTTCGTTCACTGGTGTGAGATTGGATCAACAAAATTGCAAGTAGTGACAACAACAAACAGGACAAGATGAGTGAAATACGCCATTGAAACTCGGCTTGATGAATCTTATTGTCGGATCCCATTATTTCAGTCGTTAATAATGCTCCTGTCTTCCCGCCAGTGGCATTTGCCTCAGCACTCTCGGTTAGAATTGCGTATTTTTCATATTCAGTTATCTGGTAATCAAGTAAACCTGGTTCGGCTACATAGCGTCGCCCGTCACTGAAGACGATATATTTATTTCCAGATTTTTTATCCACTTTAAAACGAGCACTATCCGATGTTAGCACTCCAAGGTTTTCATCTTGCCTTACTTGTAAGAAGACCTCCTCCATTGAAAGGTTATCTAGTGATGGTTTCTGGACGTAAACGACACGGTCGCCTTTACTAAACTCCTTAAACTGCCCGGCTTTAATCCCTGAAATATCAGATTCCTGTTTGGCTCTCTCTTTCAGATTATGTACACCCTGTTCTGCCCAAGGTGCAAAATACAGCGTGATTACGGAAACAAACAAACAAAACACCATAGCAAACCGAAACACTACGCCAATTTGAAAAAGCTTACTGACACCAGACGCGGCCAGTATCACCAGTTCTCTATCACTAGACATCCGCGAGAAGGCGAGCAGCATGCCGACAAGTACCGAAATCGGTAAAATCTTTGGTAATGTCGCTAACATCTTGTAAGCCAGCATTAAGAACACCATATCTGCCGGCAAACTGCCTTCAGCCGCATCTGCAAGAAAACCAACGAATCGATTACTCGCGATAACAAGGACTAGTAAACTGAGTATCCACAATAATTTTTGCGATAACTCTCTGTAGATGTAGTGCTGGATAATCACAATTCTGGCCTCACACTATAACTCGGCTTTGCTTAGTTGAAGATAAATGAATAAACTTGACTAAAATTACGGTTTTGACCATTTTTCACTGTTTTTAACAAAAAACGAAACGATTATGACACGCTTGATGTCAAAGTGCAGAATAAATTAACCAATCAATAATCTTCACAAAGGTGTTAATAACCCGGAGTTGGTATGGATTTCAATATAAAAAGCGGCAACCCTGAGAAACAACGAACAGCTTGCGTAATTGTTGGCATTTTTGAATCACGTCGACTATCAACAGCAGCCAAGGCTATTGATGCTATAAGTAAAAAATATCTGTCTAACCTGATTCGACGTGGCGATATGGATGGCAACAAAGGACAATACTTATTACTACACAACGTCCCCGGCATGATTGCCGACCGTGTATTATTAATTGGCTGTGGTAAAGAAAGAGAGATCGATGAACGAAACTACCGCACAATCATAGCGAATAGTATACAAGCATTGAATAACACGGGCTCTCTGGATGGCGTTAATTATCTTAGCGAATTGTCGATAAAAGGACGCGATCATCACTGGAAAATCAGACAAGCAGTTCAGATTGCAGAACACAGTTTGTATCAATTCGATGAATTAAAAACAAAAAAGAAAGCGAACAGACGCCCATTACGAAAAATTACATTTACCGTACCTACACGTCGTGAATTACCACAAGGCGAAATAGCCATGCAAGAAGGCCGAGCTATTGCTAATGGTATTAAGTTTACCCGTGATCTTGCTAACAGACCTTCTAATGTATGCACACCAACCTATCTTGCACAACAAGCAACTGCACTAGGCAAAAAGCATCGTTCACTTACGATAGATACATTAGAAGAAGCCGATATGAAAAAACTGGGCATGGGTTCCTTGCTCTCAGTATCCCAAGGCTCTGCCAGACCCGCAAAATTAATTACCATGGAATATAAAGGCTCTAAAAAAGCACAAAAACCGATCGTACTGGTTGGTAAAGCCGTCACCTTTGATACCGGCGGCATATCACTTAAGCCCGGTGCAGCAATGGATGAAATGAAATACGATATGTGTGGCGGCGCGAGTGTTTTTGGCACAATTTCCGCTGTAGCAGAACTTGGCTTGCCGATAAATGTTGTCGGTGTGATTCCTGCTGTTGAAAACATGCCAAGCAGTACAGCAACCAATCCGGGTGATATCTTTACCAGTATGTCCGGGCAAACCATTGAAGTACTCAATACTGATGCTGAAGGTCGATTAATATTGTGCGATGCCATTACCTACAGTGAACGTTTTAATCCTGAAGTCGTTATCGATATTGCCACCCTAACGGGCGCGGTTGTAATCGCCCTTGGGAAACACGCAACAGGCTTATTAAGTAATCACAACCCATTAGCGAGAGAGTTACTCAATGCCGGTGATGAATCTGGTGATCGTGCCTGGCAACTACCGTTATGGGATGATTATCAACAACAATTGAATAGTCCCTTCGCGGATATGGCTAATATCGGTGGACGCGATGCAGGTACTATCACAGCAGCCTGTTTCTTATCGCGCTTTGCAGAAAAATATCATTGGGCTCACTTGGATATTGCCGGCACGGCCTGGATTTCTGGAAATAATAAAGGCGCAACTGGACGGCCAGTTTCATTATTAATGCAATACATCCTTAATCAAGCAAAGTAATCTCGGGATTGATTGTCTAATGTCGCGTGTTGATTTTTACATCTTGCCAGAGGGTAACAGTGTAGACAGGTTCGCCTGCGCCATTACAAGCAAAGCCTGGACAAGTGGAAACCGAGTGCATATCCATACGCAATCTGAAGAAAATGCGACCAAGTTTGATGATTTACTTTGGGTACATAAAGATATCAGTTTCATACCTCACGAAGTATTTAATGGGAATATCAATGATGAAACTCCTGTTACGATTGGTCATGGCAACGATTACCCACGTCCTTCACAAGTCATGATTAATCTTAGTTCTGACATTCCTGATTTTGCACCCAGTTTCGATAGGGTAATTGAGATTGTCGGTGGTAATGAGTCTAATAAACATCTAGCGCGTCAACGTTATCGCCAATATAAAGAAGCTGATTACGAAATACATGATCACAAGATTGAAGACTTGACTGAAAATGATTGATTCTTCGCATACCCCACCTAAGCCATTATCTGATTCAGACCGAAATAATCTGGTTAATCGGATTGATGAGCTAGAACAACTACTAGCTAAAAAAAAGACAGAATCAAAACAAGCAAAACTACCGCGTTTAAAAGTAGGTACAGATGGTATCCCTGTCTTAGTAGATCTCTTCAGCCAGGATGACCTGAACCAGGACCTGGAACAAACTTTTGAGCAAATTGATAAAGACGACCAGCTTATTAATGACATCATTGATAAAGTCGATAAGGAAATATCTGGGGATCTGGATGAATTAATTCTAATGCTCAAGGACAGCATCATTGATGAAGTCAAAACGCGATTACTCGAAGAATTTCATATCAAAAAAGACAACGCCGACAAAAAGGAATAACAGGAAAATCCCTAATAAAGATTGCTCTAAACGGTCTTCATGTGGACAATACGCCTCCCAATAATAGGGCTTCTTATCATTTAGCCTAAAATAGAATTTGTTATAAAGATGGATAAAACCTATAAGCCCGAAACAATAGAAGCCAATTGCTACGAGAATTGGGAAAAGAAAAATTACTTCGCGCCCGGAAACGATAGCGAGGAATCCTATTGCATCATGCTGCCTCCTCCTAATGTGACGGGAAGCTTGCACATGGGTCATGCCTTTCAACAAACCTTAATGGACGTTTTGACGCGTTATCACCGTATGAATGGCAATGACACTTTATGGCAATGTGGCACAGACCACGCTGGTATCGCCACCCAGATGGTTGTTGAACGTCAACTCCAGGAAAAAGATATCTCACGACATGATCTTGGACGAGAAAAATTTATTGAAGCGGTTTGGGACTGGAAAGAACACTCGGGCAATACCATTACTCGCCAATCACGCCGACTAGGAACATCAATGGACTGGTCACGCGAGCGATTCACCATGGATGATGGTCTATCAGAAGCGGTCAAAGAAACCTTTGTACGCTTACATGATGAAGGCTTGATCTATCGTGGCAAACGTCTGGTCAACTGGGACCCTGTTTTACATACGGCGATATCCGATCTTGAGGTTATCTCTGAAGAAGAGAATGGTCATCTGTGGCACATGCGTTATCCGTTGAAAACACCTGTTGATGGACTCGAATATATTGTTGTTGCTACAACTCGTCCGGAAACTATGCTCGGCGATGCTGCGGTTGCAGTACACCCTGATGATGAACGCTATAAAGACTTGGTCGGCAAAGAAGTATTGCTCCCTTTAACTGATCGTACATTACCTGTAATAGCTGATGATTATGTTGACCCGGAATTCGGAACTGGCTGCGTAAAGATTACCCCCGCACATGATTTCAATGACTATGAAATGGGTGAACGGCATAACTTAGAAAAAATAAATATTTTTACTGTTGATGCTGCACTAAATGATGAGGCGCCAGAGAAGTATCGTGGCATGGATCGTTATGAAGCAAGAAAACAAATCGTCGCCGATCTTGAGCAACAAGGATTACTCGATAAGATAGATGAACATAAGTTAATGGTGCCGCGTGGTGATCGCTCACATGCAGTTGTTGAACCTTATCTAACCGATCAATGGTATGTAAAGATCCAGCCGCTCGCTGATCCTGCCATCAAGGCGGTAAAAGATGGTGACATAAAATTCGTACCTGCAAACTGGGACAAGACCTATTTTGAGTGGATGAACAATATTCAAGATTGGTGTATCAGCCGCCAGCTCTGGTGGGGTCACCGTATCCCGGCCTGGTATGACGATGAAGGCAATATTTATGTTGGTCACGATGAGGCTGCTGTCAGAGAGAAAAACAATCTGGGTGATATCAATCTCAAACAGGATGAAGATGTGCTCGATACATGGTTCTCTTCTGCCTTATGGCCCTTCTCTACTTTGGGCTGGCCTGATAAAACACCAGAGCTAGATAAATTCTACCCGACGAATGTTTTAGTCACCGGCTTTGACATCATCTTCTTTTGGGTCGCGCGCATGATTATGTTCGGGCTTAAGTTTATGGACGATGTTCCATTCAAGGAAGTATATATTCATGGTTTGGTTCGCGACGGTGAAGGGCAGAAGATGTCCAAGTCTAAAGGCAATGTGCTTGACCCGATCGACTTGATAGATGGCATTGAGCTTGAAGAACTAATTAGTAAACGTACAAGTGGCATGATGCAGCCACAAATGGCCGCAAAAATTGAAAAAGCAACGCGTAAACACTTTCCTGACGGGATTGAATCTTATGGAACGGACTCTTTACGATTTACCTTTGCGTCATTAGCAACACAAGGTCGATTTATTAATTTTGAAACTGGTCGAATTCAAGGTTATAGAAACTTTTGTAATAAGCTATGGAATGCTGCGCGCTACGTCATAAGCAATGTAGAGGCACAATCGATTAAACTCAATGAGGGCGATATGAAGTTTGGGTTGGCTGAAAGATGGATTACCAGCAAATTGTCTGCTGCAGTCGCAGCAACACATGAAGGCATGAAAACCTATCGCTTTGATCTTGCCTCGCAAGCCCTCTATGAATTCACCTGGGATGAATACTGTGACTGGTATATTGAGTTATCCAAAACAACTTTAAATAGTACTGAGGCAAGCGAAGCAGAAAAGCGCGGCACACTCTATACATTATTAAATGTACTCGAGACCTTACAACGTGCGCTGCATCCTTTTATCCCTTTTATCACCGAAGAACTTTGGCATCGAGTAGCAGCCTTGCTTGATAAAAAAGGAGAGAGCGTCATGCTTGAACCTTTTCCAAAACCAGATGAATTCGAGACAGATAATAAGTCAGTAGAGCAAATTGAATGGATTAAACTGTATATTATGGGTGTGCGCCGTATACGCGCAGAACGAGACATCTCACCGGGGAAATCATTAAACGTATTTGTACGTAACGGCTCAAGTAATGAGTGCCAATGGTTAGATGAACATCAGAACTATATAAAAACGCTGGGCAGGATCGATTCGATACAGACCACTGAAGATGACATGGATGATGCCGTTATGGCATTAGCTGGTGAAATGACGCTTCTCGTTCCTCTAGCTGATATCATCGATCCAGAGGCTGAGAGAAAACGTATAGAGAGTACAATTGAAAAACTACAAAAAGAAAAATCAGGCATGGAAGGTAAATTGAACAATAAAAGCTTTGTTGAACGCGCCCCGGACGATGTGGTCGAGGGTGTAAAACAAAAACTTACTGATAAACTCAATGAGATTGAAACTTACGAAACGCAGCTTAAATCAATATTAAAACTATTAGAAAAATAATGTTAAGCACCATCAAAGAAGAAATAGACGTAGTCTTTGAGCGTGACCCCGCCGCACGTTCTGTATTGGAAACGATCTTTACCTGCCCCGGATTTCAGGCCATTGTCCTGCACCGTCTTAATCATTGGCTTTGGCATAAAAATCTGTATTTCATCGCTCGTTTGATGGCCCACTTTACGCGTTTCATTACAGGCATAGAAATTCATCCCGGTGCAAAAATTGGACGACGATTTTTTATTGACCATGGCATGGGGATAGTCATCGGTGAAACCTCGGAAATTGGTGATGACGTTTCCATCTATCATGGCGTCACACTTGGCGGCACAACCTGGAATAAAGGCAAACGCCATCCGACATTAGGAAATAATGTCGTCATTGGTGCTGGCGCAAAAGTATTAGGCCCTATTACTCTTGGCGCAGGAACACGCGTAGGCTGTAATGCTGTTGTTGTTAAAGATACGCCTGAATGTGCAACCGTGGTTGGTGTGCCTGGCCAGATCATCATAAAGCGTAAAGATGAAGATAAAGATGCACAACGTGAGGCGATGGCAAAGAAGATCGGCTTTACGGCTTATGCCGAAAGTAAAGACATGCCTGATCCGGTTCAAAATGGCCTAGAATCAGTTTTAGATCATCTGCATAAGCTGGAAAAAGAGTTAGACGAACTTAAAAAGAAGTGATGTTGGATAAAACAAATGACTAGCGAAAAAGATCCGAATATATTTCAAATTGCATTTAGTCTATTAGCCTCATTCTTCGGCGTTCAGTCCCAGAAAAATATGGATCGTGATGAAGCCTACATAGAAAAAAATGGTATTAAAGTCTATGTCATCATGGGTTTCTTTTTGGTGTTTTGCCTGCTTATTACTCTCTTTGGAATTGTTCAAGTAATCTTACATTTCGTTCAATAAACGTCTCTACTTTTCAACCAACCCGCTTTCCCTTAATTTATAACCAATTGAATCAATTGGAAATTTTTACATCGAACCTTATCTGACTATTTTTGCCTGATATATACTTGACTAAAACACTAGGTTATGTGAACCTTGCCAACCCAATTAGGGCAATGCCAGAGAAATATACGATGAAAATGACAACCAAAGGCCGCTATGCCGTAACCGCAATCCTTGATGTGGCGTTACATGATAGTAACGGGCCGGTTAATCTGTCAGATATTTCTCGACGTCAGGATATATCGCTGACCTACCTTGAGCAGCTATTCAGCAAATTAAAAAAGAATGGGCTCGTTGAAAGCGCGCGTGGTCCAGGTGGCGGTTATCGTTTGGCGCAAAATCCTGACCAAATTACCGTTGCCAAAGTTATATATTCTGTTGATGAACCGATTGATGTTACGCGGTGCAAAGGTAAGCAAAACTGCCAGGGCGACTTGCGTTGCCTAACGCATGATTTATGGATGGAATTAAATATGCACATTTCAGGTTTTTTGAATGGGCTTACTTTGGCCGATTTAATCAACCGCAATAACGTTAAACAAGTATCTGAACGACAAGACGTCGTCATGATGCAATTACAAAGCTGATAAATACTATGACTATAGAAACTGCAATTAGCCTTACCGACAGTGCTAAACAACATATAGAAACTGTCCTTGCCAAAGATACGGATGGTATTGGTTTACGCGTTGGCGTGAAAACCACCGGCTGCTCCGGCTATCAATATGTTATAGAAACAGCCAAGGCAATAAACGAAGAAGATAAGACAATTGAATCAAATGGTATCAAGATCATTATTGATGACCAAAGCCTACGCTATCTCGCGGGAACTGAACTCGACTTTGTACGCGAAGGTTTGAATGCCGGATTTAAATTCAACAACCCTAATGTAGAAGATGCCTGTGGTTGTGGTGAAAGTTTTAGCCTTAAAGAAGGCATGGAGAACTAAAGATGTCTACTAATACTGAAAACATGGAAGACCTTGTTGGTAAAGACTACGAACATGGCTTTGTCACCGACATTGATGCAGACACAGTAGCGCCGGGTCTTAACGAAGAGACCATAGCATTTATCTCAAAAAAGAAAGAAGAACCTGAGTGGCTGCTTGAATGGCGTCTAAAAGCCTATCGGCATTGGTTAACCATGGAAGACCCAACCTGGGCGCATCTTGATATCGAGCACATTGATTATCAGGCTATCTCATATTATTCCGCGCCTAAATCGAAAGATGATGGCCCAAAAAGTCTAGACGAAGTCGATCCAAAATTATTAGAGACCTATGAAAAACTGGGTATCCCATTACAAGAACAAAAATTCCTCGCAGGTGTTGCCGTTGATGCAGTTTTCGACAGTGTCTCTGTTGCAACGACCTTTAAAGGCAAACTTGCCGATGCCGGAGTTATTTTTTGTTCCTTTTCTGAAGCCGTAAAAGAACATCCTGAACTTGTTAAAAAATATCTGGGCACAGTTGTCCCTGCTGCAGATAATTTTTTCGGCGCATTAAATTCAGCGGTATTCACCGATGGTTCGTTTGTATATATCCCAAAAGGTGTGCGTTGCCCTATGGAGTTATCGACTTACTTTAGAATCAATGCTTCGAATACCGGACAGTTTGAACGCACGTTAATCATTGCTGATGAAAAAAGTCATGTCAGTTATCTCGAAGGCTGTACTGCACCGATGCGAGATGAAAACCAATTACATGCTGCTGTTGTCGAGTTAGTTGCCTTGGAAGATGCCGAGATCAAATACTCAACTGTACAGAACTGGTATCCCGGTGATGAAAATGGTGTCGGTGGCATTTATAACTTTGTCACCAAACGCGCTGATTGCCGCGGGAATAACTCTAAAGTTTCCTGGACACAAGTCGAAACCGGCTCGGCAATTACCTGGAAATATCCTAGCTGTATTTTAAAGGGCGATAATTCAGTCGGTGAATTTTATTCCGTTGCGGTAACGAATAACCATCAACAAGCTGATACCGGCACGAAGATGATACACATTGGCAAGAACACCAGTAGCACCATTATTTCCAAAGGGATCTCTGCACGACATGCTCAGCAATCGTATCGTGGTCTAGTCAAGATAAGTAAAAGCGCGGAAAACGCACGAAACTATACACAATGTGATTCCTTATTAATGGGCGACAAATGTGGTGCGCATACCTTCCCTTATATCGAAGCTAAAAACTCAAGCGCTACTGTTGAGCATGAAGCTACTACATCAAAGATTGGCGATGACCAATTATTTTATTGTATGCAGCGTGGCATCAAGGAAGAAGATGCGGTCAACATGATCGTTAATGGCTTTTGTAAAGAAGTCTTCAAGGAATTACCCATGGAATTTGCGGTAGAAGCACAGAAGCTACTAGGTATTACACTCGAGGGTGCTGTCGGTTAATAGACATCAATTAAAGAATTTAAATATTTCAGGTATAGATAATGTTCACTTGCAATTGCTCCTGCATTGCAAGTATTTCTGCCTTCCATGGCGGTCAAATAAAATGTGAGAAAAAAAAATTATGTTAAAGATAGAAAACTTACATGCAAAAATAGGCAACAAAGAAATACTCAAGGGTTTAAACCTGAGTGTAAATGCCGGTGAAGTACATGCCATCATGGGCCCGAATGGTTCTGGTAAAAGCACATTAGCCAATGTCCTTGCGGGCAGAAACGGTTATGACGTCACCAAAGGCACAGTTGAATATGAAGGTAAAAACTTGCTTGAACTTGCGCCAGAAGAACGTGCCTGGGCAGGCGTGTTTCTTGCCTTTCAATATCCCGTAGAAATACCGGGTGTTAATAATGTTTATTTATTAAAAGCAGCGGTTAACGCGGTACGTAAATATCGTGGCGAACCTGAATTAGATGCTGTCGAATTCCTAGGGCTGATAAAAGAAAAGATGAAGATCGTCAAGATGAAAGAAGACTTGCTCAATCGATCTGTTAATGAAGGTTTTTCAGGTGGTGAAAAGAAAAGAAACGAGATATTTCAAATGTCTGTGCTTGAACCAAAGCTTGCCATTCTTGATGAAACAGATTCCGGACTTGATATCGATGCATTAAAAATTGTCTCTGAAGGCGTGAATAGTTTACGTAATGAAGAACGGTCTATCATTTTAGTCACACATTACCAACGCTTGTTAGATTATATTAAACCTGATCATGTACATGTGCTTAGCAATGGCAAGATTATTAAATCTGGCGGACCTGATCTAGCATTAGAACTTGAAGAAAAAGGTTATGACTGGATCAAGGAAGAAGCGGCCTAAATCAAAACAACATGAGCCAAAATAATATGTCCCAGGATATCCAAAATTATATTAGCGATTTTGATCAGTTAAAAAACGATGACTGGTTTGCTAAAAATCGCCAATCAGCTTTAAATCTTTTTAAAGACACGGGATTTCCAAGCTCAAGACTTGAGAATTGGAAATACACCGACGTACGCCCGATTAAGAAAAAATCATTTTCTAATGTAACTGAAGCAGATGTTTCAGTCATCGCTGATGAAATTAATGCAATACGGTTTGACGGTCTTGATTGCATAGAAGTGGTTTTCATCAATGGTGTATTTTCAAAAGAACATTCCAGCCTTGAGGAATTAGACAACGGTTTGGTCGTTGAAAATATGCTGGATGCTTTGGCAAATGACAAAGACCTGTTGGCAAAGCATTTAACAAAATACGCCGATGACAAGATCAGTCCTTTCACTGCATTAAATACCGCATTTATACAAAATGGTACGTTTATTAATGTATCGGCTAATACTGTCATTGAAAAACCGATCAATATTTTATATCTATCAAAAGAGAGCAACAGTGCGCTTGCTACTCACCCTAGAAACCTTATCGTTATGGGTGAAAATTCCGAAGCAACGGTAATTGAAAGTTATATTGGTCTTGATGATGCAAATTATTTTACCAATGCAGTAACAGAGGTTTCCTTATCTACCAATGCAATCCTTAAACACTATAAGATTCAACAAGAGAGTCTGAATGCCTATCATATTGGCAATCTGAATGTCATGCAGGGCAAAGACAGTAAACTTGAGTCGCATTCAATCTCGCTGGGCGGCGCATTGGTCCGCAATGATATACATGGTCAGCTTGCTGCTGAAGGCGCTGAAATAATCATGAATGGCCTATACATGACCGGTGACAAACAACATGTGGATAATCACACTCGTGTTGATCACTTAAAACCACGAACACTTAGTACAGAAAACTATCGCGGTGTGCTCAATGGAAAAAGTCGCGCTGTATTTAATGGTAAAGTTATTGTTCACAAGGATGCGCAAAAAATAGAAGCGCATCAAAACAATGCTAACTTACTTTTATCTGATGATGCAGAGATTGACACTAAACCTGAGCTAGAGATCTATGCCGATGATGTTAAATGCACCCATGGTGCGACCGTCGGTCAACTAGATCAAAACATGTTGTTCTATTTACGTTCACGTGCGATTGATGAAGAAACAGCACGCAGTCTATTGACTTATGCATTTGCTGACGAACTTATCAGCAATATAAGCTTTGCGCCGATTAGAAACCGTCTGGAACGTCTGGTCATCGGCCAACTACCCGATGCCGCCTTGATTCGTGAGTTTACTAATGAATAATCCTAATACAGCAAAGACCATAATAAAAACACCTGCTCCGTTTGATGTAGAGAGCATCCGTAAAGATTTTCCTATATTGAATGAACAGGTGCACGGAAAACCACTTGTGTATCTTGATAACGCTGCAACTTCACAAAAACCAAAACAGGTTATTGAAAGCTTAGATACATACTACCGCGAGACGAATTCTAATATTCATCGTGGCGTACATACACTTAGCGAAAAAGCGACAGCGATTTACGAAAAAGCACGTGGCAAGGTTAAAGACTTTATTAATGCCGACTCAACAAAAGAAATCGTGTTTGTCCGTGGTGCAACGGAAGCAATCAACCTTGTGGCGCAGAGTTTTGGTCGTAACACTCTAAAGCCCGGTGATGAGATTATTATCACCGAACTCGAACACCATTCGAACATCGTCCCTTGGCAAATTCTTAGTGAACAAACTGGTGCAACGCTAAGGTATATTCCGATTAATGATGCGGGCGAGTTAATTCTTGAAGAGTATGAAAAATTACTCGGTGATAAAACACGCATTGTTGCCGTAGGTCATATCTCTAACGCATTAGGCACGATTAACCCAATCAAAACCATTATCGATAAAGCCCATGCCGTTGGTGCAAAAGTAATAGTTGATGGTGCACAAGCAGTACCCCATACACGAGTTGATGTTAAAGAACTCGATTGTGATTTCTATGTTTTCTCCGGCCATAAGCTTTTCGGACCAACGGGCATTGGTGTCCTCTACGGCAAAGAAGCCATATTAGAATCGATGCCGCCTTATCAAGGTGGTGGCGATATGATTCAAATGGTAACGATGGAAAAAAGTACCTATAACACTTTGCCTTATAAGTTCGAAGCAGGGACACCTCATATCGCAGGAGTCATCGGTCTAGGCGCAGCGATTGACTATGTTAGTGAGCTTGGACTTGAAGTCGCTGCTCAATATGAAATAGAACTACTCGATTATGCCAATGAACAAGCTTCTCAAGTTACTGGCTTGAATTTTGTAGGTACTGCGAAAAACAAAACGAGTATTCTTTCATTCACCATAGATGGAATCCATCCACACGATATTGGCACCATACTAGATGGTGAAGGTGTCGCGATTCGTGCCGGACATCATTGTGCTATGCCAGTCATGGAACGATTTAACATCCCGGCAACGGCCAGGGCTTCATTTGCTTTCTACAATACTCGACAAGAAGTAGATGCCTTAATACAAGCCATCGATAAATGCCAGAAGGTATTCAACTAATGTTTGATATAAAAGATCTTTATCAAGAAGTGATCGTTGATCACAATCGCAGCCCGCGTAACTTTGGAAAACTTGAGGATGCCGATACTACACTCGAAGGTTTTAATCCTCTTTGCGGTGACAAGCTAACGCTCTATCTTAAAACAGATGGTGAAAAAATTAACGACATTGCATTTGATGGATCAGGCTGTGCTATCTCAGTCGCATCAGCATCATTAATGACCGACGCAATGAAAGGCAAGTCATTGGACGAAGCAGAAATACTATTTAATGAATTCCATAATTTAGTTACCACCGATGATGACTATGATGCAGAAAGTTTAGGGAAACTAGCTGCATTAGCTGGCGTTAAAGATTATCCTGCCAGAGTTAAATGTGCTTCACTTTGTTGGCACACACTTCATTCAGCACTGCAGGGCGATAACACTCCCGTTAAAACAGAATAATCAAATAAATTGTCATGCAAGAAAATAAACCTATAACGTTAGAACGCGACTGCGAAGCAGTCTTAATTCCAGTCGGCACACCATTGGAATTACCCGAGGGAACCGTTGTATTAGTAACCCAGGCACTTGGCGGCAGTTACACCGTCAATGTTAATGGGAATCTTGCCCGTATTGCGGCAAAAGATGCAGATGCTCTTGGTTTTGAAATTGAAGACAGCGTTGATGAAACAATCGAAAAAGAAGTGACTGGTGATGGCAGTGTTGATGAAGATTTAGTTTGGGATCAAATGCGAACCTGTTATGACCCGGAGATACCAATAAATATTGTTGAGCTTGGGCTTATCTATGAATGTGATATCACGCCTCTCGGTGCTGATGGCAATCAGATAGACATCGTCATGACACTTACGGCTGCGGGTTGTGGTATGGGTGACTTTTTAGCCGATGATGTCCGCACGAAAGTATTAACTATTCCTAATGTCACTCGTGTAAATGTTGAAGTTACATTCGAACCACCCTGGAGTCAGGAAATGATGTCGGAGGCAGCACGACTAGAGACGGGGATGTATTGATATGGCAGGTTGGTTTAACGTCGTGCCTGAAACAGAACTATTACCCGGGCAAGCAAAACTGGTCGATGTAGATAATGTCATGATCGCCGTCTTTAATGTGGGCGGTGAATATCATGCAATAGAAGATGTGTGCACTCACGATGGTTCTCCCATGCTTGGCTGCGGTCTGGAGCCAGAACGAGTCATCGACGGCGCAGAAATCATTTGTCCTCGCCACGGTGCACGTTTTTGTGTCAAAACCGGAGATGCCTTAACCCCTCCTGCCTATGAGCCAACCACAACATTTCCAGTCCGAGTAGAAAATGGAATGATTCAGGTAACCGACGACCGTTGGGACTAAAGCAATGTTCAAAAAAGTCGTATTTTCTAAAATAAGCTCGTAAATCACATAATTTCCAGCTTTTGATTAACAATTTAAGCTAGATTACTGCTTTATATACAAAATTAATGTCATTGGTAGTTTCATCAACGACGCTGTAACACGTATAATCTCGCGATTTGATAATAAGTAATGATCTAGGGAGATTTGGTTAAATGGCACTTGAAAAAACACTCACGATAATTAAGCCTGACGCTGTTGCCGCAAACAACATCGGCAATATAGTAGCGTTGATAGAAGCAGCAGGCCTTCGTGTTATAGCAGCAAAAATGCTGCATATGTCAAATAAACACACAGAAGTACTCTATGAAGAACATAAGGAACGCCCCTTTTATGCTTCCTTAGCCGGCTATATGACATCTGGCCCGGTATTGATAATGGTGCTCGAAGGTGAGAATGCCGTCTCCACCCTGAGAAATATCATGGGTGCAACAATCCCCAAAGATGCAGAAATCGGCAGTATTCGTAACCTTTATGCCGAACACGAACAAAAAGATGGCGCCCTTGAAAATGCGATACATGGTTCAGACAGTAGCGCTAGCGCTCAAAGAGAAATTGATTTTTTCTTTAAAGCTGATGAAATTTGCCCAAGAACACGCTAAAAAAATAAATGACTGATATAACCAATCTTCTCGATTACGATAGAAAATCTCTAGAAAATTATTTTGATGAGATTGGTGATAAGTCTTTTCGCGCGCAACAAGTTATTAAATGGATATTTCATCATGGTGTAGTTGATTATCCATCGATGACCAACTTGAGTAAGAACTTACGCAGTAAACTTGAAGAAAATACCGTCATTAAACTACCGGAAATTGTTACTGAACAAAAATCTGAGGATGGCACACGCAAATGGCTTGTTCAGTTAGATAACAAAAACTCTGTCGAGACAGTATTCATCCCCGAGAATGACAGAGGTACGCTTTGTATTTCATCACAAGTCGGCTGCCCGCTGGACTGCAAGTTCTGTTCAACCGCACAGCAAGGCTTTAACCGTAACCTTACTACCAGTGAGATAATCGGTCAGGTCTGGATTGCTAACAAAGCACTAGGTTGTTTTGAAAGCGGCAAACGTATGATTACAAATATCGTATTCATGGGCATGGGCGAACCCTTGCTCAATTATACCAATGTTCTAAAAGCCATTAATCTATTAACAGATGATCTGGCATTCGGCCTTGCGCGTCGTCGCGTCACTGTCAGCACTTCGGGGATCATCCCAGAAATAGATAGATTGAAAGATGATACAAATGTCAGCCTCGCGATTTCTTTACATGCCAGTAATAATGATCTGCGAAATAGTATTGTTCCAATAAACCGCTCATATCCACTGATCGATCTTACTGGCTGCATGTAAACGCTTTTCTGAAGGCCGGGATGATGATGCTGTTACAATTGAATACGTCATGCTCAATGGCGTCAATGATAGTGCTCAGGATGCACGTGACCTTGTGAAATGTCTTCAGGGTTTACCTTCAAAAGTAAACTTGATCCCGTTTAACAAATTCCCGGGAACGAATTATACTTGTTCAGATATGAATACGATAAATGCATTTAGAGACATATTGATGAAGGCTGGTATATTCACCATTACACGCAAGACACGTGGCGATGACATAGATGCCGCCTGTGGTCAGCTTGCTGGCAAGGTAGCAGCTCAAAAGCGGCCCGACATCAAAAGCGCCAAGCAGAGACTGATTTAATGCCAATATCCTTATTGAAACTAAAGTTTATTCTTCATCCTGGCAGTGCTTTTTACAGCGCTCTCTGCCTGTAATCAGGTAGCGCCCATCTAATCAGAACATCCGCGCGTCACAGACCACCAATGAAGTTGCTGCCGCTAATCTTGATCTTGGCATTGAGTACATGAAACAGGGTGCCTATGAAAATGCATTAAAGAACCTGGAAAAAGCACGTGAGGCCGATCCAGGTTACGCGCCAACCTACAATGTCACTCGGCTTACTCTATCTACGACTTGGCGATAGCAAAAAGGCTGAAGATAATTTTAAACGCGCACTTGAGCTTAAACAATAACGATTCTTCCACGCTCAATAACTATGGCAGTTATCCTGTGTCAGCAAAACAGGCTCGATGAAGCCGAAAATACTTTCTTAAAGGCCGCAGCAAACCCGTTATATGAATCACCTGAGATCGCTATAACTAATGCAGGATCTCTGTCTCTGCAGTTACGATACAGACAAAGAGGCTGAGGCAGAAAATTATTTCCGGCAGGCACTGGACAGTTAAATCCACGCGTGTCCCTCAGGCACTGATAAAAATGTGCGAAATTTCATTCAAGCTAATCCAAATCACCTGTCAGCCAGGGCCTACTTACAACGCTACCAGCAAATGTCGCTCGTCACACCGCAAAAAGTCTCTGGCTGGGAATACAGATTGAACAGGCAGCTCGGTGATCAAGATGCCGTTTCCAGCTACGTGTTATTACTGCTGAAAAATACTTTTCCCGACTCTCACAGAAGCGATGCACTATTACATGAATCAAGGATTCAATAATGTCTGAGCACTTCAAACTGATAATAACGCAGTGCTCATTCGACACGCCGGGGCTGATACTACGCACACTGCGTGAGAAACAAGGGCTATCGTCTCAGGAAATACGCAAACCGTACTCCACCTGGATATAAAGGTGATCGAGTCGATAGAACAGGACAGCGATGAAGGCATGCCTGCTGCAACCTATGTAAGAGGCTATCTTCGGAGCTATGCCAAAATAGTCGGTGCTCGATGCTGATCATGTCTGTCGAACTATACAACTCGGATTCGCCCCAGTCACCGCCCGAAATATTGCCCGAGGTAAAACCACCAACACAGGTCAGCAGTACATCGATAAGCCGGTTAAGGCATTTACCTATCTAATCACCCTTGGTCTGGTCTTGTTATTACTCATCTGGTATCAGAGTAACTTATGTTATCGACGTCAACATCAGTAAACGAACCGGAAAACTATAATACAGAAACCAGAATTAATGGCGTTGATATTACATACGATATAGTCCCACCAATCTTCTTCATGGCAATCACCCAAAAGCACACCTCGAAAAAAAACCGGTCGCCTGAAACTTCAGTCGAAGCAGCCAATCAACCCGACAGTCTTGAACTTCAATCTGACAATGGGGAACAAACACTTGGCATAATTACCATAGATGGTATTGAGACAACAAAGTCGTCTACATCAGGAACAGGACCGGACACAGATCGAATTAACATTATCACGGGATTCATGGATTGAAATTTATGATGCCAATGATGTAAAACTGTTTAATGATCTCGCGCCAGGTGGTGAGCAATATTCCATAAACGGAACAGCCCCATTTCAAGTATTGTTCGGTTTTTCGCCGGGAGTAACCATTAAATACAATGGTGAACTGTTCGATCACTCGCGCTATTCCAGCAAGAGTATTGCCAAATTTAAATTGCCTGAATCAATAATTTGCTGTTATCCGGAAAACGATGGCAATTCTATTCTGTTAAACTGCATATTTTTCTGAAAGCAATGCTGGAGACTTTTTGATGGCTAAGATACAAGCGATTCGTGGTATGCATGACATTCTCATGCATGACACTCCGCACTGGCAGTTCCTCGAAGCAGTCTATCAAAACACTTCTGAAACAGTATGCCTATCAGGAAATCCGTCTGCCTATAGTTGAAAAAACGGAATTATTTAAACGTTCCATCGGCGACAATACCGACATTGTTTCAAAGGAAATGTATAGTTTCGATGATCGAAATGAAACCAGTCTGACCCTGAGACCCGAAGGCACTGCCGGATGTGTACGTGCAGGCATTGAACATGGTTTGTTTCATAATCAAACCCAAAGGCTCTGGTATATCGGTCCCATGTTTCGACATGAGCGACCACAAAAAGGACGGCAACGACAATTCCATCAAATAGGTGTAGAAGCATTTGGCTTCAACGGCCCCGATATAGACGCCGAACAAATTTTGATGTGTGCACGTCTATGGAAAACGCTAAACCTGACAGATATTCGACTCGAGATAAATTCACTCGGAACAAGTGAGTCACGTGCGAACTATAGAAAGGTACTGGTTGATTATTTCTCATCACATAAAGACCAACTTGATGATGATAGTCTGGTGCGCCTGGAACAAAACCCATTAAGAATTCTGGATAGTAAAAATCCGGCGATGCAAACTTTAATCAGTGCATCACCAACATTGGATGAGTATCTCGATACTGAATCTGCCGAACACTTTGCTGGTCTGAAACAAATACTGAATGGCGCTGGCATCGAATATAAGATAAATCCTCGTCTTGTCAGAGGACTGGATTATTATGGCAAGACCGTATTCGAATGGATCACTGATCAACTCGGTGCACAAGGTACCGTTTGCGCCGGCGGGCGATATGATGGTTTGGTAGAACATCACGGCGCAACAGCTACGCCAGCTGTTGGTTTTGCAATGGGTCTTGAGCGCTTGCTGGAGTTGACTGATTTTAGTCAAATGCCCGATACACAATCACCTCATGCCTATTTATTGTTGTCCGGCGATTTGGCAATGGCGCGAGGCATGTTACTAGCGGAACAATTACGCGATCAGTTGCCTGGACTCAGAATCCTGAGTCATTGTGGTGGTGGCAGTTTAAAAAGCCAATTTAAAAAGGCCGATAAGTCCGGAGCCCAACTTGCGCTGGTTCTGGGCGAAGATGAATTGGCGCAAAATGAGATGACCATTAAGTTTTTACGCTCAGATGTACCGCAAACGGTCGTTAAATGGTCAGAAATAGCGGATTTTCTTGGCTCAACCCTCTCTATAAAGGCAAATTCCAATAAATAAGTGTCCCTTAACACTAAACAAACGCAAAACCCACGTTATAATGTGCGCCCTCTACGGGGTAATCCCATCACCGAGCAATTCAAGTACTCCCAGGAGATTTGAGAAGTGGATGTCTACAAAACAGAAGAAGAACAAGTTGAGGCCATAAAAAAATGGTGGCAGGAAAACGGCAAATCAATTATTGCCGGTGTTGTTATAGGCATTACCGCAATCTTTGGCTGGCGTGCCTATGATAACCATACTGCAGTCCAAGCTGAAGCAGCTTCAACACTATACGAACAAATGATAGGTGCTGCCCGCGTAAATGATACGAGAAAATATCCTCGTTTATGCTAACCGTATCGTTGATGATTACAAGTCCAGCACCTATGCTGTATTTGCAACGCTGATGCTGGCCAAAGTTGCACGCTGAAGCGGGCAATCTCGAACAAGCCGAAACACATTTACGTTGGGTATTAAAAAATACTCACAGGCTGAAGTTGAACATATCGCCCGATTACGTCTGGCTCGAGTATTGATTGCCGGCAAAGCTGGACATGCAACTGAAACGCTAAATATCAGCATAGCCGGTGATTTGTTGCCCGCTATGAAGAATTGCGCGGCGATATCTATGCTAAGCAAGGTAAAGCTGAGGAAGCAAGAAAAGCCTATGAAAAATCGCTTGTAAACACCCAGGCGATCTGGCAGAGGCACAAGTCGGTTTTAGCAAATGAAACTCGATAATTTAGGTAGAAGTTAATTTGTTTACTCCTTGCGTGCCTCTAGCTTACTCTTCATTTTATCCACTTGCGTTGGCTGTGGTGCTCGAGAAGGTGTTAAGGATATTTTCGGGCAACGATACGATAATGCTGAACCACCATCCCCCCTGGTCTGATATCATTGCGACCGCTGATCTAAAGAAAGTCTGGTCTGCAGAATATCGGTAAAGGTACTGATGAATTATTCATCAAACTTGCCCCGGTGTATTTAGGTGAACACGTCTTTATCGCCGATACCCGTGGAGAGATCGTGGCCCTTTTCGCCGAAACAGGGAAAAGCATCTGGCGAATATGACAGCGATCTTCCCATCACGGGAGGCCCTGGCGCTGATGAAAACCTTGTCTTAGTCGGTTCCAGCGAAGGTGATGTCCTGGCTTGGCTAATCAGTGAATCCGGCGACGAAGCCTGGCGCTCAAAAGTCTCTAGCGAAATTCTATCCCCGCCACGAGAATCAGATGGTGTTGTCGTTGTTAGAACCATCGATGGCAAAGTCTTCGCACTCGATGCAACCACCGGTGACCGTCTCTGGATCTATGACCGCACTGTACCTACTCTAACGCTTACGGGGTACCAGCACACCGGTCATTGCCAATGGTCTGGTTATCGCTCGGATTTGATGGCGGCCGCGTTACGGCGCTTGAATTAAAAACAGGAAAATTAATCTGGGAAACCAAAGGTTGCTATTCCAAGTGGCAGAAGTCGAACTTGAAAGAATGGTCGATATCGATTCTCAACCGTTGATCATTGGCGACACTATCTATGTCACTACATTTCAGGCCAATGTCTCGGCGTTATCATTAGACAGTGGACAAGTTCTTATGGCAACGTGACATATCCTCTCACTCTGAATTAGGTGCGGATGACGAAAACCTTTATGTCACCGATCATCAGGAGGAACGTCTGGGCCATGGATCGTTTTTCAGGTACTCTGTCTGGAAACAGGAAAAACTCGCACACAGGAAAGTGACCGGTCCTGCCATTCTCGGTGATAAGAGTTATTGTTGGTGACTTCGAGGGTTACTTACATTGGTTAGATAAAGCAACAGGAGACTTTGCAGCGCGTGTTGAAGTCGAAGAAGATCCCATACTGACTAAACCCATAGTTGCAAATGGCATACTCTTCGCCTATTCCAGCGGCGGCAAACTGGCAGCCTATACTTATGTGAATAATGATAGTAACCGGCAGACCAAATAAACCTGTCATAGAGAAGAACCTGAAATCAAGAAACACTAAGTCAGATGAACCCTGAAGAAGATAAAAGAAGAAAGCTCTTTCTTTGGAGGATTCCTGGACATATTTTCTGGTGATGACGAAGAAGAATAAAACTTCGTGCATTACTTGATGAATCATCCAACCACACAACTCTAGTACAACTATGAAACCAGTTATCGCTATCGTTGGTCGACCCAACGTTGGCAAGTCTACGTTTTTCAATCGCCTGACATCAAGCCGTGATGCCTTGGTCGCTGATCGTCCCGGGGTAACTCGTGATCGTCAATATGGCGTATGCATCATACATGACCGATCATTTCTGATCATTGATACAGGTGGTATTGGTGAAGAAGATCATGACAGTCAGGATGTTGCTGATCTTGATGACAGAACAATCCATGCTGGCAGCAAGTGAAGCTTCAGTATTGATCTGGATCGTCGATGGCCGAGATGGACTAACACACTGTTGATGAATACTATCTGCAGAATTTCGAAAGTTGGACAAACCGATATTTCTTGCCGTTAATAAAATTGAAGGTTATGAAGCCGAACTACCATCAGCTGATTTCTACCGTCTTGGTATAGATTCTATTTGGCCCATCTCATCCAAACGTGGTGACGGCGTACCTAGCACTTACTCGATGCCTTATTAAAAATATTCCGTGCAACAGAACGATGAAGTTGAAGAATTGGAAGGTCTCGCAATTTCTGTTTTAGGTCGGCCCAATGTGGGTAAATCAACTTGATAAATCGCATGTTGGGTGAAGAACGCGTACTTACTTTTGATCATCCCGGTACAACCCGCGACAGTATAAAGATACCCTTTCGAAAAAAATGGTAAAGATTACATCCTGATTGATACCGCCGGCGTGCGCAGAAAAAGCAAAGTGCATGACATGGTTGAGAAATTCAGCATCCTGAAATCATTTGATGCAATTAATGCTGCTAAATAATTATTCTTGTACTCGATGCCAGTGAAGGCGTTACTGATCAAGACACTACTCTATTAGGCATGATCGAAGACAGCGGCAAGTCTCTCATTATCGCTAGTGAATAAATGGGATGGCATGGAAACCTCGGACAAGGAGCGTGTAAAGGACTTATTGTCACGCAAATTCAGCTTTATCGATTATGCACAATACCATTTCATCATCGGCACTGCATGGCACTGGCGTCGGCAATTTATTCAAAACCATAAACAAAATAGAAAAGTCGCTCGATATCAATGTCTCCACTTCGGACATGACCGACATACTAGAAGATGCCGTCGCGAAACACCCACCGCACATGGTACAAGGCCGAAGAATCAAACTACGCTACGCCCACCTAGGTGGAACCGATCCCATCCGCGTCATCATCCATGGCAATCAAACCGACAAAGTACCCGATGCCTACAAACGCTATCTAGCCAGCGTATTTCGTAAACGATTAAAATTGGTAGGAACAAATGTACTGGTCGACTTCAAACACGGCGACAATCCATTCAAAGGCAAAAAGAATGTCTTAACTCCAAGACAAGTTACTAAACGTAAACGTTTAATGAAGTTTGTTAAAAAACGTTAACTCAAAATTTACTTCAATTAATATCCCTTAGCAAGAGAAGTATCAATCGATACTGATCATATATATTCTTTTTTATTTAATATTTTTTCGGCACAAATGTTTGCTGATGCATCGCCGTGCGTTTATAACCTTTTTCTTCCTTTAGTGGTGGAATTTTCGGAACTTTAGGTTTTAAATCCTTATACGGAATCATATCCAATAAGTGTGATATACAATTCAGGCGGGCTCGTTTCTTATCATCTGAAGGAACAACATACCAAGGTGCTTGTGGAATATCAGTATTGAAGAACATTTCATCTTTGCACTTCGAGTAATCCATCCATCTCGATCTGGATTCCATATCCATGGGACTTAGTTTCCATAATTTGTGCCGCTCCAAAGCACGTCCCTGAAAGCGCCTTTCCTGCTCTACATTACTAACCGAGAACCAGTACTTAATGAGGATAATTCCTGATCGCACCAAAGAGCATTCGAATTCAGGGCAAAAACGTAAAAACTCTTGATACTCTTCCTCTGTACAAAAACCCATTACCCTTTCTACTCCGGCACGGTTATACCAACTCCTGTCAAACAGTACGATCTCACCTGCAGCCGGAAGATGTGAAATATAACGTTGAAAATACCACTGCGTTTTTTCCCGTTCCGTGGGCGCAGGTAACGCAACTATATTACAGATGCGGGGGCTCATATGTTCAATAATGCGTTTGATAACACCACCTTTACCAGCGGCATCACGACCCTCAAATATGACCGCCACTTTAAGCCCCTTCTTCGTTACCCATTCCTGTAATTTGACCAGTTCTACCTGAAGCCGAAACATCTCTGCTTCATAATACTTGCGCGGCAATTTCTCTTCTTTTTCCCCTCTCAGCCTTGGATCACTTTCATGATACGCATCCACTATCGCAGTTGCCTTCTTCTTATGCTGTGTATTTTTTTTCTTAGTCATAACTTTTTACCCTATAATTGTGGCTTAGTTTCCAACTGCACTACTAATAATATTACTACGACAATTATTGTTGCCATTATGTTGCATTGTCCCATCAATGCCACCCTACTGTGCATTTGACCTATTAGTTTAAGCATAGACCGTCATTTCATTATGTTTTTGATCTAGATCAGATCAACTGAGAAGAAAATCAAAGAAAAATTTAAAGGGAGACTATATTTCGTAATACAGATTATAAGTCTGTCGCAACAAAAGTACTGGTAGCTCAAGCACAGTGACAATATTTTCAAAGATAAAAATAATATATTAACTACAAGTCAATTCGTAAAATGTAACCGTTTGATGAAGCATGTTACGAAATGTTAATTACTAGCCAATTTTCTTAAGATCATATTTGTTATAACAGGTCCTATCAATTCAAAAAAAATAGTTGTACTGATAACAATAGACAACAACAACTGACGATATTCCGGGTAGTGATCGGCTGCCACCAATGCCATACCCATAGCGACACCTGCTTGCGGTAACAAGGTTAGACCCATCCAGTTTTTGACAGAATTATCTGCCTTACAAATCTCCCCACCAATTTTCACGCCGATAAACTTACCAGCAATCCGAGCAATAACATAAACGGCCCCAAGCACACCAATCCCAGCTAATGAATCCAATTCAAGCGAGGCCCCTGCTAACACAAAAAACGCAATAATAAATGGTGACTCACTATTTTCTATCGCGTGAAACGGATATTTATGGTGTTTAGCCAGATTTACGATTGTCATTCCCATAACAATAGCAGCAATCAAGAATGACACTTCCAACCAGATAGCAACGCCAGCACATAGAAATACAATGCCCAAGGCTTCGATCAACATCGGTTTTCCCTGTTCAACCCTGCCAGTTAAAATTGCTGCAGGGACGCCGATTATCAGGCCAATCAGTATGGCGCCAAAGACCTCTTTGAATGCCATAAATAAAGGTGAGACCCATCCATTTAGCCCAGACAATAATTCAACCGTAGCCAGACCTATACTAAACACAATTAATCCCCAGGCATCATCCAACGCAACAATTGCGGTTAACAAATTAACAAATGATCCTTTTGATTTTGTTTCTTCAACCACATCCATCGTTGCCGCAGGATCAGTTGCTGCTGCGATACAACCTAATAGGATAGCTAAGGCGATTGGGACGCCTATTAAAACCAATACGAGGCTGACGATGACGACCGTCCCGATTACCGCACCGAATGAAACCCAGAGTAATTCTTTACCTAAGTTTTTAAATAACTTCCGTGATAATTTGCCACCGACTAAAAAACCAACCATGGTTAAAGCGATCTCTGTGATCAGTTTGAAATTTGAAATAAAAATATCAGGAAGGAGATTAAACATACCTGGCCCGATTAGAATGCCAAATATTAAGAGCAGGGTAACTCGAGGCAAAAAAGTACGTCTTCCAAGTAAATCCGTTACCAAGCCGAGTAACATTACGCTACCGATTGATAATAGAATTTCAGCTGTTTCGTGCATAATAAAATTATGCGCCTACTTATTTATTTTTTATATAAAAATATAATCTGTCTCAGATTAAGTGAATAATTCGCATATTTGAAGCATAAGCAATGCGAAACCTCTGATTCATCACTAGCTGATTATATGTAGATATCATCGGTAAAGCTGATTATACTGAAACTGTTTTTTGAATATGCATAAGGGCTAATTGTGTTAAGACAATGACTCCCTACCGAAATATCAATCTAACCTGGTATAAGGATATTTATGGAAAACGAACATTTAAATCGCAGAAAATTTCTCTGCAACAGCGGTAAAACACTTGCTGGTGTAATCGTCGCATCATCTGGCGCCGTCTCCCTTGTCTTCCCTGCTACTGGCTGGTCTGCTCAACTTACTGTTCTTAATGAACATGAAAGTGAGACACTGCTTAATATGACGCGACAACTATATCCGCATGACAAAATTGCAGATAAGTTTTATGCCGTCGTTGTTAAAGCGCTCGACGATGATGCGAGTGCTAATACTGATACTGCAAAACAACTCAAGGCTGGCGTTGCTGAATTAGACAAACTCGCGCAAGGGAACTGGAGTGAACTTTCTGCTGATAAACGCGAGACTATCCTGAAAAAAATCGACTCGACGGCATTTTTTCAACAGGTCAGATCCAAATGCGTTACCGGAATATATAACAACAAAGATCTATGGGATCACTTCGGCTACGAAGGTTCTTCTGTAGAACACGGTGGTTATATAAATCGCGGCTTTGATGATCTTGACTGGTTACCTAATCCACCCGAATCCGATAGTCCAAAAGCGCATTAATACTTAAGGAGAGACGTCTTGGCCAAGATTGATTTTAACGATAACTCTGCAGTGGTCATCATAGGATCTGGTGCAGGCGGCGGCACCCTTGCAAATGAGCTCTGTCAGAAAGGGCATCAAGGTTGTCTTGCTTGAAGCAGGCAAACACCTCAGCATCAGCCGATTTTGTTAACGACGAATGGCCCTCCTTCAGTCAACTGGCCTGGTTAGATAAACGTACTACCTCTGGCGATTGGCGCGTTGCCAAAGACTTTCCGAACCTGCCCGCATGGATCTGCAAGACGGTCGGCGGTACGACGACGCATTGGGCTGGCGCTAGTCTCCGAATTCAGGATCATGAATTTAGAGCTGAAACACACTATGGAAAAATAGATGACGCTAATCTGATTGATTGGCCTACTTACGTCTGAAAGATCTTGAGCCTTACTACGCCAGGGCGGAAGACAAGATGGGCGTCACACGTACGAATGGCATTCCCGGTCTTCCCGGTAACAACAATTTCAAGGTCATGCATGCCGGTGCGAAAGAAGCTCGGCTATAAGGAAGTGCATACCGGTCGCATGGCGATCAACAGCCGCCCACGCAACGGTCGGGCTGCCTGTCAGCAGATCGGTTTTTGTTTTCAAGGCTGTAAATCCGGTGCTAAATGGTCAACCTTATACACTGAGATACCCTGCCGCGGAAGCTACCGGTAATCTGGAACTTACGTTCCGAATCTCATGTCTTACAGAGTTAAACACGATGCTGAGGGGAAAGTCAGCGGTGTCTTGTATGCTGATAAGAGATGGTAATCAACATCTACAAAAAGCACGCATCGTTTGCGTCGCTGGTAATTCAATCGAGTCGCCACGTTTGTTACTCAACTCTGCTAGTTCTTTGTTTCCTGATGGCCTTGCAAACTCTTCCGGCCAGGTCGGTAGAAACTATATGCGTCACACTACCGGCTCGGTCTATGCGACGTTTGAAAAACCCGTGCATATGTACCGCGGCACGACCATGGCCGGGATCATTGCTGATGAAAACAGCGACACGACACCAGCCGAGGTCTTTGCCGGCGGTTACGAATTGGGAAACCTTGTCACTCGGCCTTGCCGTTCATCGGCCGCGTTTCTTAGACCCTGGTGCTTCGGGCAAAAAATTCAGTGATGCTCTGGAAGACTATGATCATATGGCGGGCATGTGGATCGTTGGCGAGGACATGCCGCAGAGAAAAGAATCGCGCTCACACTACATGCAGACGGAAAAAGATCAGCACGGCCAGCCCGTATCCCTAATGTGCACTTTGATGATCACAAGAACGATATTCGCCATGCGTAATCATGCTTATAAACAAGGCACGACTGGTCTACGAAGCAGCCGGCGCAAAAACGGTTTGGGAAACACCGCCCTACCCTTCAACCCATAATCTCGGCACCAATCGCATGAGTGCGAAAGCATCTGACGGTGTCTGTAATGGCTTTGGTCAAACGCACGATATTAAAAACTTGATTTATTTCAGATGGCAGTCCAATTCACAACCGGGGCTGCGGAAAACCCTACACTTTAACAATTGTCCACGCTCGCCATTCGACAGGCTGATTACATTGCTGAACAGATGGGTAAGAAGAATATCTAAAATTTAAACTATTAGAGTCTTTTGCACGAGCTGGACTTTTGTTAACTGGCTAGGCAAAAGCACACGGAAAGAGGAAGTTTATAATTATAAATGACCGATTGAGTACGCTTTTAACGACGCCAGAGGACAAAAGAACAATCGTACAAAGATCTCTATTAATACTGTAACTGAACACCAAAAGTAAACAGATCGACATCCCTGCCGGCATAACCGCTGGCGTTGTTATCACCGCTGATATAAGTTAAAATTTAATTTCGCGTTATTACCCGAGATAACGTAATTCGTACCGATCTCAACAGAGTCACTCGTTCTTGCATCGCTAGGGTTATTTTCGACATACCTGAAATAAGGTTGAAATGGACCCCAACCAATCACCTTCGGAATCAAGTAAGCAACAGGAGCAAACCTTGAATGCCCATCAAATAAACAAGAACAATCTGCTGATCCTGCTGCTGGGGGTGTGGGCGACGTGTAAAAGTCAGAATGAAACTTTTTATATTCTGCCTCAACTGTAAAAACACCCCCATCATCTAAAATAGTCTCTGATAAAACATCAAAGGTATAACCAAAAAAGTCGCCTTGCTCAATTGAACTTCCCGAGCCACCGGATTGCTGTTGAAAGGCAAAGGCAAGCGTTAACAGATCACCTTGTTCACCAAAATAACTAGAACTTGAGTAATAAACTGGATTGGATTCTATATCCAGAAAACTATAAGAGATGCGAGCACTATAGAGTAAATGATTATCTTGATTACTTTGGCCTTTCAAACCATCAAATATTCCTAATGCATAATGCACTCTACCCGTAGTACCCCAAAACACACCGCCTTCACTTCGACCCAATGTGCCAGCGCTAGCGCCGTAACCAGAAGGGAAAAGTGGCTGTGTGTATTGGTTCCAATTGAGCGAATAAAATGGCCCGTTCTTATCAATTCGGTCTGAAGGGACTAATGTGCGACCGATCCAAACATTAATGCTCGGGTTAAATTCAAACCTTGCTATAGCATCCATCATAAATGTCTTTTGATGATTCTGCTTATCCGTATTTACATAAAACTTCAGGTATTTATGTACCTGTGCTTCAAAATAGAATCGTATGCTATCAAATGAAAATTCATTATTATTATCGAAATCACTTTTTCTGGAATCAACCTGCATGCGAATACCTGTGCCTGCAGTAAGCCACAGGGTATCGCTATGTTTGAATTTAACTCCGGCACTGACTGGCGCAGCAAAAGAAAATGAAAAACTAGTGATTAATAAACATATAGTCCGACGAAAGAGACTACCTGTACTTAATCTTTTTACGTGAATCATTTGCATGCCTTATGTTTAAGATTAAAACGCATGTATGGATTTCAATTTAATACTGTACTTGAATTCCAAAAGTAACTTTATCAACATCCCTGCCAGCATAACCGCTGGCATTAGTGTCGCCGCTAACATAACTCAAATTCAATTTAGCTTTGTGGCCTGAAATAATATAGTTAGTACCAATTTCAATTGATTCATTTGTGGCAGCACCACTTGGATCATTTTCCACAAAACGAAAATATGGTTGAAACTTGCCAAAAACAATTTTTCTAGGATATAAGTAACTTAATGTTACGAAGAAAGAGTTGCCATCAAACAAGCAGAAACAAGAACCTACTGAGGGAGCCGATACTGGCGTAAAGTCTGAATCAAAATTTTTATACTCTGCTTCAACAGTAATAACGCCTTTATCGGACAGAACTGTTTCGGATAATAGATCAATCGAATAACCAAAAAAATCACCTTGTTCGATTGCGCTACCACTGCCGCCATCCTGATTTTGCAATGTAAGTGCAACAGTAAACAAATTACCTTGTTCACCAAAGTAAGTAGAACTGGTGTAATAGCCGAAGTTGGATTCAACATTCAAAAAATTATACGTTAGTCGAGCAGCATAAAGTTTATTGTTTGATTGATTACTGAAACCTTTCAGGCCATCAACGATCCCTAGTGCATAATGAAACTTACCCGTTGTTCCCCAAAAAACACCGCCTTCACCGCGCCCCAGACTTCCCGCAGCACCACCTAATTCAGTAGGATATAAAGGCTGTCGGTATTGTATCCAGTTCATGCCATAAAAAGGGCCACTCATCCCGATACGGTTCCCAGGAACTACCAGTCGGCCTACCCAAAGGTTGAAACTAGGATGCAACTCAAAGCGAGCCATCGCATCGATAAGATCAGTAGAGTCGTGATTCTGCTTATCGGTATTAATACTAAACTTCAGGTATTTATGTACCTGTGCTGCTATATATACACGTATGCTGTCGAAAGATACTTCAGCATTATCATCAGCATCACTTTTTCTGGAGTCCAATTGCATACGGGCGCCACCACCAATGCTTAACCAGAGAGTATCACTGTGTTCAAACTTAACACCGCTAATAGCGGGCATGGTGACTAAGGAAATAATACTTAGAATTATGAGCTTGGTGATTTTTCGAGCTTGCTTACTACGGAGAAATTGGTGTTGCACCATAAACATATCCTTGCCCTTTTTATTAGTTCGCTTTCCCCCACAACTTTGTAAGCATCTAGCTAATATTTTACTTTTTTTAGTCACCATAAACTAAAGCTTGCCATAAACAAGACCGGCAAGCTGTGTTTTATTTAGGCTTAGATATACAGGTATTTTTAAAACGACATTTAAAAATAATTATGCAGAACTAGGCTATGACTATAATTTATTATAATTTTCCTTTAAGTTCTCAAGAATGACGTTAGCATCATCCCCGGTTAACCATTCACTATCTTTATTCATAACAATAACTTCTGTCTTATCACCGACGCCAGTCAAGCTTAACTGGTAAAGTGTCCCCTCATCTTCATCATCACCCCAGAATTTTAATTTTGATAAAAGTCCTTTTTCTTCTTTCTCAGCTTCCGGCATAAAGTAACGGAAATCATAAGTACCTTTTGCTTGATCGCTATCTTCAATCAAATACCCTGCTCGTTCTAATATCATTTGAGCTTCACGCCAAGCACGTGTAAATTCTTGCGGGATTGCCAGATAACTTTTGCCATCACCGACATCAAGTACTTCTGCCTTAGGTTTTACCGGTTTAGGCGTTGCAACAGGTGCTGTTGAAACACCACTTTTCTGAACTATTGGCCGTACTTGCTACGTTAGCAACCTTCAGTACCGTAAAAATGCAGATTCAATTTTCGAATAACATTCTTTTCCATACGTGTGTCGGCCAACGCATCAAGCCATTCACCTTCGGATAAATCCTGCTTTTCACTCGACATGAATAGTATCGTACCGCCAGACTCATCAGGTTCTGTAAAAATCTTGAATCTGTATCTGCTGCTACCATCTTCTTTCCAATCCGTTTCAAGCACGCCTAATTCTGCATCATCCAAATCGATGACATACTCTTTTTCTCTCCAAAACTCTTTCAGTTTAGGCCATATATCAAAAGACGAACCTCTCAAGGCTAACCATTGTTCACCATCTGCCTCACCTGAGCCTAGCACTGTTCCCTGTCGTTTGTTTTGAGAACGCTGCCGTTCAAACTCACTCAATGATGTCGACTCCTCTCCAGGAATCTTTGCCGAAAACTCGCCTTCCGTCACTGTCAGATCAGGAGGGACTTCCAGCGTAGGCAAACCCTTGCTTTTTTGATACGCAGTTCGCTTATCAGGTAACACTTTTTCCAAATCTTCAACGCCTGGAAGATAAGAACAACCAAAAATAGATAAAAAACTAAATATTAATACGAGATTACGAAAAATTATCATTGTGTCTTTATATAACTCCTGCCTGTTTCATGGCGTCTAGTAATTTGGGTTCCGCTGATTCCGACATCCAGGTCATTGGCAGTCTTATCCCTGCTTGAATAAAGCCTAATTTATGTAAGGCCCATTTCACGGGTATTGGATTTGATTCAATAAATAATTCTTTATGAAGACCGTTACAGTGTATTGTCTATCGCATGTTGCACCCTCAGCATCACCACTCAACGCCACATTGACACATCTCATGCATCGCTCTTGGGCGCGACATTAGCGGTAACCGAAATCACCCCGTCTCCACCTTCAAGAATAAAATCTTTGGTAGTCTCATCGTCTCCTGTTAACAGAAGAAAATCAGCGCCAGCACCATCACGTATCTGCTTAACCCGGGTCAGGTCTGCAGTCGCTTCTTTAACGCCGATAATATTTTTTATCAGACGCCAAACGAATAATCGTCTCCGGCAACATATCACAAGCCGTTCTACCGGGCACATTATAGAGAATTTGTGGTATATCAACCGCTTCTGCCACTGCCTTATAGTGCAGATACAAACCTTCCTGGGTCGGCTTATTATAGTAAGGCGTGACCAGTAGGCACGCATCTGCGCCAACTTCTTTGCGCACACTGCGTTAGTGAAATCGCTTCAATGGTTGAATTTGCACCAGTACCCGCAATAACCGGAACTCCCATTAACGATATCTACGACCCTGCTTAATCACAGCACAATGTTCTTTTTCAGTGAGGGTGGCCGATTCGCCAGTCGTACCAACAGCAACAATCGCATCAGTACCCTGCTCGATATGAAATTCGAGCAAATTTTCCAATGCCTGACTATCCAACTGCTGTATCTGGACTGCACCCCTGCTTGCATCGGGGTGACAATGGCAACCATACTTCCGGTAAACATATGAATAGTTAATTATGAGTAATTGACAAAAACGTGTATGGTACTTAATGATGTAACCCTATGACAAGGACATTGACCTTTATATAATATCCATTGCAGTTAGATAACGACAATGATACTAATATCAGACCATTTATACCGTAATTACCTAAATATCTCCCAAGTTTAAGATGCAAAACTATCTCGTTGTCAGTGCTCTGGTCGAAAATTCCAGTGAAATCATACGTAAATTCTCTAAACTGTCTAAATCCAGCGGCTGCAATATCGTCGATAGTCGGTTTAAAGTCCTTGGGCATGAACTATCCGTAATGCTTTTCCTTACCGGGACCTGGGATGCCATTGCTAAAATTGAAGATATGCTCGGAATCCTCGCACAGGAACACCAAATCAAGATCCTCACGAATCGGACTACTGTAGACAAATTACAAGGCGACTCAATGCCCTATGCGGTTGACGTTGTCGGGTCTCGATCGAATCCGGGATCATATTTGATATCACCGATTTCATGTCGAGCAATAATCTAATTATTCATGAAATGGCATCAAATACCTACGAGGCTTCGATGACTGGCGCTAAGATGTTTTCCTTGCATATGATGGTCAATATCCCGTCGGATTCGTCTATCGCATCTATTCGGGGCGATTTCATAGAATTTTGTGATCGTCTTAATCTTGATGCCATAATGGAGCCAGTAAAATAAAGGATGATTGATTAACAGCACTATTGAGCGCATTGCTGCGTTGTTTCCTCGCTCAACCCTCGCCTATCGATTTGATATGTCTCGGGTACTCGCTGCGGGACGCCTTGCACTGCATCTCACTATCATTATTAATGAATCATCCTTAGGTAAACTTAAAATATAAGAGTAATAAATAAATTATGAGTAAAGTCAGTATTGGGAAAAAAGTTCCCGCATTCAGCCTGCCGGCAACCGGCGACCAAACCATCAAACTCTCTGCACTCAAAGGTAAAAATATTGTTTTATATTTTTACCCTAAAGACAGTACCCCGGGATGTACGTTGGAAGGTCAAGACTTTCGCGACAACATCCGTAAGTTCAGTTCCCGCAACACCATCATTCTCGGGGTCTCACGGGACAAGTTATCTTCCCACGAAAAATTTAAAGAGAAACAATGCTTTCCCTTCGACTTGTTATCTGATGAAGACGAGACGCTCTGTAATCTATTCGATGTCATTAAAGAAAAAAACATGTACGGAAAAAAGCATATGGGCATTGAACGCTCAACCTTCTTGATTGACGAAAAAGGAATCTTGCGTAAAGAATGGCGCAAAGTGAAAGTGAAGGAACACGTCAATGAGGTTCTTGATGCCTTGAAAGCACTTTGAAATAATTTTTATACCACTATGTCATCAAATAATAGCTCTCGCCTTTTTGTGCTTGATACAAATGTACTCATGCATGACCCTGCTTCGCTGTTTCGTTTTCAAGAACATGATGTTTTTATTCCTATGGTCGTGCTGGAAGAACTTGATCATGCCAAAAAAGGGGTTTCTGAAGTTGCCCGAAATGTCCGCCAGGTAAGTCGTTTCATTGATGAAATAATTAATGATGCCGAAACTGATGACATTAATAACGGTCTAGGACTTAATTCAGCAAGAACATTAAATGGGAATATTGAGCCTTGTGGGAAGTTGTATTTACAAACACAGATATTACCTGACAGTTTGCCAGAATCTTTGCCTGGTAAAAATGCAGATAACACTATTTTAGGCACCACACTATCCTTACAGAAAAAATACCCGGATAAAGTTGTTATCTTGATTTCTAAAGACATTAACCTGCGAATTAAAGCGCATATCCTGGGCATTAAGACTGAAGACTACACCAGTGATCAGGTGTTGGATGATGCTGATTTACTTTATACCGGTATCAATGAATTACCTGCCAACTTTTGGGATACAAAATCTGAGGCACTCACTTCCTGGCAAGAAGATATGCGCACCTTGTATGAAATAAAGGGGCAACCACTTGAAGAGTGCTATCCACACCAAAGTCTCTACAGCAATGAAGGCTCTGGCTTCGAAGCGCTGGTTAAAAAGACTGACAAAGATAAAACAACATTAGTCCATGCCATTGATTATAGAAAAGAGAATCACGCGGTATGGGGTGTAAATGCACGAAATCGGGAACAGAATTTTGCCTTAAATCTGTTAATGGACCCCGAAATAGATATGGTTACTATTCTTGGTGCTGCTGGTACTGGTAAAACGTTGCTGACACTAGCCGCCGGCCTGGATCAGGTCATGGAAAAGAAACTATATCGTGACATCATCATAACCCGCGTGACTATCCCAGTCGGGGAAGACATCGGCTTCTTGCCTGGCACTGAAGAGGAAAAAATGGCGCCGTGGATGGGTGCATTACTGGATAATCTTGAAGTTTTAACAAGCTCAGATGAAAGTGGCGAGTGGGAACGCGCCGCTACCGCAGATATACTAAACAAGCGTATTAAGATCCGTTCACTCAACTTTATGCGCGGACGCACCTTTCTTAATCGCTTTATTATTGTAGATGAGGCTCAGAATCTGACAGCCAAGCAAATGAAAACATTAATAACACGTGCCGGCCCCGACAGTAAATTGATTATTCTTGGAAATATTTCACAAATCGACACACCTTATCTCACAGAAACCACTTCAGGCCTTACCTATGTAGTAGACCGTTTTAAAAACTGGGAACACAGTGGTCACATAACATTGATGCGTGGTGAACGCTCACGTTTGGCTGACTTTGCCAGTGAAGTCCTCTGATAAAAAACTGATAATTTGCTTCTGCTAAATCCTGACCATGATTTGGATTAAATCGGCTATAGATTTTAGAAATAATGCCGATATAAATATTGACTCATTTAATGCATCAATACCTATGATTGAAACAGACCATGCAGCAAGCTATACAACAAAGTTCTTATAGCGTTCTCCCTCAAGAACAGTCATATCAAAATGACTTGCTACTTGCCGCAGATTTTCAACGCGCCGTATTACCGAAAATTATTGATGTAGATTACCTCGATGTAAATTTGATTTATAAGCCTTACGATTCTGTTTCTGGTGATGTTTATGATTTTATTTTAAACCGGGAACGAGAACTCGCCATCTTCGTTGGTGATGCTACTGGTCATGGCATTTCAGCAGCACTAATGACCATGATGGTACATATCGCCATTGATAGTCTTAAAGCTAATTTATCCACGGATGAATCCCTACGAAAATTAAATCGATTAATTGCCTCTCGAAACACAGGCCGGTCTGTCAGCAGTGTCTTAATGCGAATCGCTCCTGATGGCACAATGAACGTAACACATGCAGGTCATCCATCGGTGATTATCATACCCACAGATGAATCTGAGCTTGTACTATTTGATGAAGCGGGTTGTGCACTTGGATTATTTATAGAGGAACCCGTGAAATATATTGAGGAAACATATCAATTAAAACCAGGTGACAAAGTCATATCCTATACAGACGGACTTATTGAATGGCGCAATGAACACAAAGAGGTTTATGGGATTGATCGACTATTTAGTTACATCCAAAATAATCGCTCGCTTGAATGCGAACCCTTGATGCAGGGAATTTATAATGATGTTGAATCATTTGCTAACAACCAAGCAATCAATGATGATTTAACATTGTTGGTTGCAGAATACAGTTAGTTACCTGACATCAAAACGTACAAAACTAACTCTGCCCCTGCAAAGTAGTATCATCACTTTCGTGTGTCGGCCAAACATTGATTAAGGCCTTAACCAAAGTCGCTAAAGGAATAGCAAAGAACACACCCAGGAAACCCCACAAGCCACCAAAGACAAGAATCGCAACAATGATTGCAACCGGATGCAAGTTAACAGCTTCTGAAAAAAGTATTGGCACTAAAACATTACCGTCTAGAAACTGAATGACGCCATAGGCTACCAATAGCCAGACAAAATCGGGTGTTAAACCCCATTGGAAGTAAGCAACAAAAGCGATCGGTAGCGTAACTACTGCAGCACCAATGTAGGGAATCAACACAGACAAACCCACTATCAAACCTAACAGTGGCGCATAATTAAGACCAAATAAAACAAAAGTAATATAGGAAGCGCTTCCAACAATTATGATCTCGTTGAATTTACCACGCACATAATTACCTATCTGCGCATCCATCTCTATCCAGATCTCATTTATTAGTCGCCTCTCTTTGGGCAGAAAACGTCCCAGCCAATCTATGATGAGTTCCTTATCTTTTAGAAAAAAGAAGATCATAAGTGGCACCAATACAAGATAAACGAGTACTGTAATAATGGCGGGTATCGAAGCGACAGAAATTGAAAGCACACTCCCCCCAAGCTCGCTAAAACCCTGACGAATCGTGATGATCAATTGACCGACATAATCTTCTGAAATGAACTCGGGATATTGCCCTGGTAACTGCAATAACAAGGCTTGTCCATTATTAATCATATCCGGCACTTCCTGAAAAAACTGACTTACCTGCTTTGATAATAGGGGCAACAGCCCGAATAGGATAAACATCATAAAGGCGACAAATAAGAGATAAACAAGATTAACTGCCAAAAACCTTGAGGATATTTTTCTTTGTAACTTGGCTACGCCACCTTCAAGTAAATAAGCAATGACCATCGCCGCTAACAACGGTGCTAACATCTTACCCATTGTTAGCAAGACAATAGCACTAAGAACCAGCAAAACGACTAATAATGCCGCTTGCGGATCAGTAAAGTATCGTCGATACCATGAATTAATAAACTCAAACATCTTTTTAAATAGTTAAATGTAAATTATTTTCATCATAACGATATCTTACCTAGACAGCGAGTTTACATAGGCACGTATATCTAAATTACTGACAAAATTATATGGTATTAAAAAAAAAGGGCGCCGGAGGGGGTGGCGCCCGATAAAAATACAACAAAACTGTTGAGGAGGGTTAAGCAAATATAAAATTCTATGTGTATCTTTATTGCAGGTGTTGTGCCAATGTTTGTTTTTAATATATTTCAGTAACTTAGCTTACAAATAATTCGTATATGTTTAAGAATTGCACTACGGCGGTGAGTTTTAGGACGCATATGGTGCATTGCAATACCTGTTTTATGAATCTGAATAATATTTATATATCCAATGGATAAATCACAATTATCTAGTCATATAAAATCGTGGGGGACTGAATTAGGCTTCCAACAAGTTGGTATTACAACGACTGATCTGGAAGAGGATGAGGCGCACCTTATAAACTGGCTGAAAGAAGAACGCCATGGTGAGATGTCGTATATGCAGCGACATGGTACGAAACGAAGTCGCCCAAGCGATCTTGTGCCGGGCACTATCAGTGTTATTTCTCTGCGAATGGATTACTTACCCCCCTCTAGTAAACATCCGGCTCAGGTATTAAAGAATAAGGAGCTTGCGTATGTTTCCCGATATGCAATGGGCCGTGATTACCACAAACTTATGCGTCGGCGTATTCAGAAACTAGCCACCAAAATAGAAACACATTACGGAGATTTTGGTTATCGCTGTTTTGTCGATAGCGCACCAATCCTGGAAAAAGCATTAGCACGAAATGCAGGACTGGGATGGATAGGTAAACACAGCAACCTCATCAACCCTAAAGCAGGCTCATGGTTTTTCCTGGGTGAGATTTATACCGACTTACCGCTCGAAATTGACAAGCCTTTTACAGAACATCATTGCGGAAGCTGTAACGCTTGTATCGACATATGCCCGACTCAAGCAATTGTTGGCCCTATGCAGGTTGATGCGCGTCGTTGTATATCTTATTTGACAATAGAACTACGCAGTTCAATCCCGGAAGAATTTCGCAAGATGATTGGTAACCGTGTTTATGGTTGTGATGATTGCCAATTAATCTGTCCATGGAATAAATTTGCCAAGAACAGTGAAGAAGAAGATTTTCGCGTGCGTAATGGCTTGGATGCACCCACATTAATTGAATTATTTGCCTGGACAGAGGCTGAGTTTCTAAAGAATACCGAAGGTTCTGCCATTCGGCGTATAGGGTATGAATGTTGGTCCAGAAATATAGCTGTTGGTTTAGGTAACGCAACTAAAACTGATGGAACAATTAATGCATTAAGGTCTCGAGAAAATGATCCTTCTGTAATGGTGCGTGAACATGTTTCGTGGGCGCTTGCCCAACATGAGTGTCACTAAATTATAATTTATTAACTATTTAGAAAACATTGTTTCTGTTTCTACATTGAAGATAGTGCCTTCGACACTCATTACACGGACTTTCATCCCCGCCGGCATATCTGAACCTTTAACTCTCCAGGTAGAATCATCAACCTTGATCTTGCCCACACCATTCACTATTGCCTCTTCAAGTGTAAAACTGCGACCGACATATTGTTCCCCACGTCTATTGAGATTAGGTTGATCATTAACATTAGGATTCGACTTTTTATGTCGTTTGTACAGAATTAAACAGACGACTGATAGTACACCAAAAATAATGACCTGAATTAAGACGGGCATGTCAGGGATCACATAAATTGACAGTCCAACAACAAAAGCTGAAATGCCCATCCATAGGAAATATGCTGCGGGTAAAATCATTTCAATAATAATCATTACCACTGCCGCTATAAGCCAGTGCCAAAATTCAATCTGATCTAACCATTCCATAAGTGTCTCCTTACTCTTGGACGCTTGAAGTGTCTTTATCTTTACCAAAGGTCTCTTTGGCAATCTCTGTAATGCCCGCTATTGAACCGATTAAGCTACTGGCTTCCAGAGGCATCAGTACTACTTTTGTATTCGGTGCTGCGGCGATATCTTTTAGGGCATCGACATACTTCGTCGCAACGAAATAGTTAACCGCTTGTATATCACCTGTTGCTATTGCATTAGAAACATCAGTCGTTGCCTTTGCTTCAGCTTCAGCCTGACGTTCTCTTGCTTCCGCATCACGAAAAGCTGATTCCTTACGACCCTCTGCTTCGAGAATAGCGGCTCGCTTTTCACCATCTGCTTTTAAGATTTCTGCTTGTTTGAAACCTTCTGCTTCAAGAATATTAGCTCGCTTTTCACGCTCTGCTTTCATCTGCCGTGCCATTGAGTCGACCAAGTCTTTTGGTGGAGAGATATCCTTAATTTCGATACGTGTCACCTTAACACCCCACGGACTTGTCGCTTCATCAACCACCTGCAATAGCTGTGCGTTAATCGTGTCTCGTTGTGATAACAATTGATCCAAATCCATTGAGCCCATGACGGTTCGGATATTGGTCATGGTTAGATTCAAGATCGCACGTGTGAGGTTATTGACCTCGTATGCTGCTTGAGCAGCGTTAAGCACTTGAAAGAAAACAACACCATCGACCCTAACCATAGCGTTATCTTTCGTAATGACTTCCTGCGAGGGGACATCAACTACCGTCTCCATCATATTCATCTTAGCGCCGATTCTATCAAAGAAAGGAATTATGATATGCAGGCCGGGCGACAATGTCCGCGTGTACTCTCCGAATCGCTCAACCGTATATTCATTACCCTGAGTAACAATGGTTACTGCTTTGGTTATGACGACAAAAATAAACAGTGCTAAACAAAATATAAAAAATGCTAATCCAGTCATAAGCTTGTTCCCTTAATTTTTGTAATATTAGTAACTTCGATTATTTTATAAAACGTATCGTATATGGGTAACGGTAACGCACACCTTCATTGGCTTTGATGGAGGCCATAATGACAACAATAATTTGATAGATGATTAACACACCAAGCAATAAAAATCCGATAAAAACCAACATCAATATTGCTGAAACAATAACAGCAATAAGCATCGTTAATTGAAAATTCAGTGACTCTTTACCCTGATCATTTACAAAAGGCATCTCATCCTTCTTAATCAGCCAAATTATCAACGGGCCAAGCACACTGCCAAATGGGATTAAATAGCCAGAGAAAGAAATAAGATGACACAACATACCCCATAAACGCTCATCTTTATCAGGTGAGTTCACATCTTCAATATCCTGAGCCATACCGATCTCCTGCATGAACAGTTCGCTAATCGTGTAGTTGTTTTTTGTTTGTTGGAAACATTATCATTCCAGAGGTGGTTTGTCTCAGGGAATTATCGCTTACTGGGCTCATCGTCATTATTTTCCAGATTACCGTCAAAATTCTCATCGACCATGATAGACATACCGGGAGCTGCCTTATCAAGCCAGCCGCGAATACGCTTGATGAGTACGTCTTCCATCTTATTAAAGTAATGATCGGCTCCTTCTATCTCTAATTGAACATACTGTCGATTATTACCTTTTTTTGCCGCAAGACGTCTATCCGGAGCCTGATTGATGACATTCCTAAAATCACGGCTACCGAATATGTCTAATACCGGAATTTGAGTTTTTTCTACCAAACCCAGTATATCCATTGCCGGCTTTAGAAAAGGGTAGTCTTGTAAACCGAGCGCCACTAAGGCGACAACCTTCTGTTTTGCTTCTTTTTCTAGATAAGCAAGCGAAGTAGCCGCACCGAAACTATGCCCAATAACAACAATATTCAGGAATTTACGTTCACGCAAACAACGCACAGCGGCCTTAATCCTCTCTGCCCCCTGTTGTAGCGTTTTACCATAATCTTCAATCTGATTTTCCGGTGCGACAACGGGCAATTGGATCGACAAGGTAGTCCAACCATGTTCGGGCAATCTGGTACGCAGGGGTGATATCGTTTGTGGCCAATCCGCATGCCCGCCCATTGCATGCAGAAGGATTACCGCACCATGTGCGGTTTCATTGGTTTGGCTGGTAAATAGCGCTAGAAAATCCTCACCTTTTGCATCAAGCCATAGGATTTCCGTGCCTTTCAGATTCTCCGCTAACTTTTCAGTCGTTCTTTTCTCCCAATCCCTGTCCATATTGTCGGCAAGAACGGACAATGCATTCCCCAGAATCAATAAAAAAACAATATTTAATGTCGCTATCTTTCTCATAATCATCTCTTAGACCTCAGTAACTATTTAGCAACAAGTAGGCCAGATAGTAGCGATGCACGGGCTGATCAGGTAAAGTTGCCCCACTTTAAATAGCGTTTAAATCAGAACGAACGATAAATTCATGACTAATTATGTAATCGCACCTTCAATCCTGTCAGCTGATATGGCACGACTCGGCGAAGAGACCGAAACAGTATTAGCTGCGGGCGCTGATTTTGTCCATATCGATGTCATGGATAATCACTATGTGCCTAATCTGACCTTCGGCCCCGTTGTCGTCAAGGCCTTACGAGACTTTGGCATCAAGGCTACGCTAGACGTGCATTTAATGATCAAGCCAGTCGACCGCATTATTCCCGATTTTGCGGCTGCGGGTGCCAGTTATATTACCTTTCACCCTGAAGCTTCGGAACATGTAGACCGGAGCTTGCAGTTAATTCGTGATAATGGTTGTAAGTCAGGCCTGGTTTTTAACCCAGCCACACCACTTGATGTGCTGAAACATGTCATGGATAAGGTGGATATGATTCTGTTGATGTCGGTAAACCCTGGATTTGGTGGACAATCTTTTATTAACTCGGCCTTGGATAAACTGAGAACAGCAAGAAAATTGATTGATGATTCTGGTAGAGATATCCGACTCGAAATAGATGGTGGCGTTAAAATTGATAACATCCGCGAAATCGCCAAAGCAGGCGCAGACACCTTTGTTGCTGGCTCAGCTATTTTCGGTAGTGATGATTACCAAAAAACCATTATAGCAATGCGAGAACAACTAGCCCAAGCCAATAGCTAGTCTAAAATCGATTTATTCATTTTTACCTTGCGCCAATTACATTATGTCTATCAATACACCTGAACTAGTTTTGCTTGACCTTGACGGCACTTTGGTCGATTCAATACCTGATCTCGCCAATTCAGTTAATAAAACGTTAGTAGAATTTTCAATCGCTGAAAGAGAAATTAATAGTATCCGCAATTGGGTAGGTAATGGAGTTGAAAAACTCTTGCACCGTGCAATCACCAATGACATTGATGGTGAGGCAGAGCCTCAACTATTTGATAACGCTTATACAAGCTTTATGGATACCTACAGTAAAAACATGTGCGTAATGAGCGTCTGTTACCCTGGTGTTCGTGAAGGTATCGATTATCTAAAAGAAAGAAACATTAAACTCGGCTGTGTCACAAACAAGAGCGGACAATTTGTTGGGCCAATTCTGGAAAAACTCGGATTGATAGATGACATGAGTATTATTATTGCCGGCGATACACTACCTAAAAAGAAACCGGACCCTTTGCCATTATTACATGCAGCTTCGTTTTTCGAAATCGATCCAAAAAACTCTTTAATGATTGGAGATTCAGTCAGTGATGTTAAAGCAGCACGTGCGGCTGATTTCCAAATCGTTTGTGTCAGTTATGGTTATAACCATGGCAATGATATTCGTGACACAAACCCGGACGGCGTCGTAGATTCATTAGCAGACTTGCCACAGTTGTTTCATTAATGATTATGATCAACGAAACCGAATTTAATCAGCTCGCGACTCAAGGATATAACCGTATCCCTTTAATGCGCGAGGTATTGGCCGACCTTGATACGCCTCTTAGCACTTACATGAAATTATGTGCCGCACCCTATTCCTATTTATTTGAATCGGTGCAAGGCGGAGAGAAATGGGGTCGCTATTCCATTATTGGCTTGCCCGCAAAAAGAATTATTACGGCAAATGGCAATAAAATTACGATAAAAGAAAATGACAATGTTATTGAAGAATACAATGTCGATGACCCATTAGCAGAAATCGAGCGCATTCAGAAAAAGTATAAGGTTGCTGAAATTGACGGTATGCCGCGATTTAATGGCGGTCTTGTCGGTTACTTTGGTTATGAGACAATTCGCTACATTGAGCCGCGCCTGTTAAATAACAACGATAAAAATGATAAAGACGATCCCATCGGTTCACCAGATGTTTTACTAATGGTATCTGATGAAGTTGTTGTGTTCGATAATCTTGGTGGCAAGCTTTTTATTATTGTTCATGCAGATCCGATTATCGCCGACGCTTTTTCAATGGCAAACCAACGCCTGAACGAACTCGTCGAAACACTAGCCAATAAACATATCGACAAAACAGAATCGAAAGAATCTCGCACCGTCAATGAAAATGATTTTATTTCCGGCTTCACTCAAAAAGCTTATGAAGCTGCTGTTGATAGAATAAAAGAATATATTGTTGACGGTGATTGCATGCAGGTTGTCTTGTCACAACGCCTCTCTATACCTTTTAAATCAAATCCAATTGATTTATATCGCGCCTTGCGTTGCCTCAATCCTTCACCGTATATGTATTTTCTTGACTTGGATGATTTTCAAATTGTCGGCTCGTCCCCAGAAATATTAGTGCGTCTTGAGGATGACATGGTTACCGTTAGGCCGATAGCCGGCACACGCCCACGGGGAAAGACCGAAACAGAAGATATAGCGCTTGAAAAAGAGTTATTAGCCGATCCAAAAGAATTAGCTGAACATTTAATGTTAATCGATTTAGGTCGTAACGATGCTGGTCGTGTTGCTGAAATGGGCAGTGTGGAATTGACCGACAAAATGATCATTGAGCGTTACTCTCATGTCATGCATATCGTCTCAAACGTTACTGGAAAATTAATCGAGGGCATGAGTGCTATTGATGTCTTACGCGCCACCTTCCCTGCCGGCACTGTCTCCGGCGCACCAAAAATTCGCGCTATGGAGATTATCGATGAACTGGAACCGGTAAAACGTGGTGTCTATTCTGGTGCGGTAGGTTATTTATCATGGAATGGTAATATGGATACCGCGATCGCTATACGTACTGCCGTCATTAAAGATAAGATCTTGCATATACAAGCAGGCGCAGGCATTGTCGCCGACTCAGTACCCCGCAACGAATGGGATGAAACCATGAACAAAGGCCGTGCTATTTTCAGGGCCGTTAGTCTGGCAGAAAAAGGCCTGACATAATAAGGTAAGACCATGTTATTAATGATCGACAATTATGATTCCTTTACCTACAACCTGGTTCAGTATTTTGGTGAGCTAGGACAAGAGGTGCAGGTCTATCGTAATGATAAAATCTCAATAGCCGAAATAGAAAAGTTGGCGCCTAATCATATCGTTGTTTCACCAGGGCCATGTACCCCTAATGAAGCTGGCATATCCATTGATGTGATTAATCATTTCAAGGGGCAAATTCCATTGCTAGGTGTTTGTCTTGGTCACCAGAGTATCGGCCAGGCCTTTGGCGGCAAAGTTGTCCATGCACATGATATTATGCATGGCAAAACGTCAGATATTTATCACAACAATACCGATGTATTTAAAGGTTTTGAAACCCCTTTTACAGCAACACGCTATCATTCTCTGGTCGTTGAAAAAGAATCGTTACCCGATTGCTTTGAGATTACCGCATGGACACAAAACAAGGACGGGTCTATGGATGAAATCATGGGACTACGACATAAAGAACTTGCTATATCGGGCGTGCAATTTCACCCGGAATCAATCCTTACGTCATTTGGCCATGAATTGTTGTCAAACTTCCTTCATATTTCCTAGATAAACTAAAAATGGATATTCAAGCAGCACTCAATAATGTCATTGCCGGTAAAGATTTAAACCGTGCTGACATGCATTCCGTCATGCAGACTATTATGCAAGGTGAAGCTACGGCGGCACAGATCGGCGGTTTGTTGGTTGCGCTGCGTTTAAAAGGCGAAAGTGTCGATGAGATTACTGCTGCGGCTGAAGTCATGCGCGAGCTTGCTGAAAAAGTAAATGTTGATAAAACAAATCTGGTTGATACCTGTGGAACAGGTGGCGATGGCGCCAATACCTTTAATATCTCAACAACCTCTGCCTTTGTTGTTGCCGCTAGTGGTGCCAAAGTTGCCAAACATGGTAATCGTTCTGTTTCCAGTAAGTCTGGAAGTGCCGATGTTCTTGAAGCTGCAGGCGTGAACCTTCAATTAAATTCTGAACAGGTTGTTAGCTGTATCGAAAGTGTAGGCATAGGTTTTATGTTTGCACCAATGCATCACAGCGCTATGAAACATGCCATTGGCCCGCGTCGCGAGTTGGGCATTCGAACTCTATTTAATGTCCTCGGACCATTAACTAATCCCGCCGGCGCGCCTAATCAAGTGATAGGTGTGTTTAGTAATGATTGGCTCAACCCACTTGCAGAAACTTTGAAGCAACTCGGTAGTGAACATGTCATCGTTGTTCACGCAGAAGACGGCCTTGATGAAATCAGTATTTCAGCTAAATCATGTATTGCAGAATTAAAAGGCGGTAAGATTGAAAACTACGAAATTAGTCCGGAAGATTTCGGCATGAATAGACAACACATCTCAGCATTAGCAGTTAATGGTGTTGAGGATAGTTTAAGCAGAATGCAATCAGTATTGGATAATAACGATGGAGCGGCAAAAGATATCGTTTGCCTTAATGCTGGCGCAGCTATTTATGTAGCAGGCCTTGCCGATTCAATACAAGAAGGCGTATCAAAGGCACTATCAACTATCGCTTCTGGTGCCGCAAAACAAAAACTCGAACAACTTATTCAACACAGCCAATCATTTAAAAAATAAAAATTATGCAAGCTGATACACCTGATATCTTAAAAGACATACTCAATTATAAAGCTGAGTATGTAGAGCACGTCAAAAGAACGTCATCTTTACAAGACCAAAAACATCGGGCGGCTGATTGCGAAGCTACACGTGGCTTCACTGATAGTTTGCTTAGAACCATTTCAGAAGGTAAGCCAGGTGTTATTGCTGAAATAAAAAAAGCCTCTCCCAGTCGCGGCATTATCCGCAAAGATTTTCATCCTGATGCCATTGCCGAGAGTTTTGCAGAAGCAGGTGCCAGTTGTTTATCAGTATTAACTGATATACAATACTTTCAAGGCTCTGACGATTATTTAAAACAGGCCCATGCCGCTTGTGAATTACCAATCATACGTAAAGATTTTATAATTGATCCTTATCAAGTATACGAAGCAAGAGTTATTGGTGCTGATGCTATCCTGATTATTGTTTCTGCATTATCAGATATGCAGATGCAAGATCTTGTCGGTACTGCCAATGAGGTTGGGTTGGATGTTCTGGTAGAAGTACACGACCGTGTAGAGCTCGAACGCGGCATGATGTTACGCACACCTCTGATTGGTATTAATAACCGAAACTTGCATACCTTTGAAACGGATCTTGATACAAGCCTAGGCCTCTTGGTAGATGTGTTCCATGATCGCACCGTTGTTACGGAAAGTGGTATTCATACAAAGGATGATGTCAGTTTAATGCGTAAAAACAACGTTAATGCCTTTCTTGTTGGTGAAGCCTTTATGAAAGCAGACAAGCCTGGAGAAGAACTCAAGAAACTTTTTTTTACTAATTAATTTACCTAACCTGGTGGAAAACCATCATTTCAATATGGAGCACTTTAAAATGTTTACTCACAGTTTAAAAATAAGCGTAATAGCCTTAGCCTTATCATTTTCTTTTATTAACACCTCAGTTGCCGATGGACATGAGCTTGAACTGATGTGGGAAGTAAGTGGTTTAGGCAACCCGGAATCAGTTGTTTATGATCCTGTACTTAATCATCTATATGTTTCCAATGTTAATGGCGGTCCACTTGATAAAGATGGGAATGGTTATATTTCTATCGTTTCTATGGACGGCAGAATTATCAATGAAAAATGGGTGACTGGTTTAGATGGCCCAAAAGGCCTCGCGCTTTCAGGACGTACGCTATACACCGCTGACATTGATGCACTCGTTGCTATAGATGTTAACCATGGTCGCATCACTGATAGATATACGGTCGAAGATCCTAAATTCACGAATGACTTGGCTGCTGCTCCAAACGGTGATATTTATATGTCGGATATGTTAGCCAACCGAATTTATTTATTATCAGGAAGTACGCTTAGCATTTGGATAGAATCTGCTGACCTGGAAGCGCCTAATGGCCTAGATGTGGTGGGCGATGATGTCATTCTCGGCGCCTGGGGCGTAATGACCGATGGCTTTGCAACTGCTGTTCCTGGCCACTTAAAACGTATCTCTATTAAGGATAAATCAATCACCTCAATTGGTGACGGTTCTGCTGTCGGCAATATGGATGGTGTTGAAGTCGATAAAGATGGTGGCTTCTACGTCACCGACTGGATGAACGGCAAACTGTTTCATATTTCAAGTACTGGTGAAGCAAAAGAAATACTTTCACTAAAACAAGGTAGTGCTGATCATGAATTTATTATCGAGAAGGACTTGATGTTTATTCCGATGATGAATGACAACATCATGTATGCCTATAAAGTTAAACGTTAAACTGGCATTCATCAACGCCACCAGCTTTGTTTGGTGGCGTTGAAATCAATATAAAATTACAAACTTTATCTAGACCCCTGCTGCTTTTTTTATTTTCTCAACCTCAGCTTCCCAGCCTTTAACTGCTTTTTCGTAATAAACGAACACACAGTTTTCACAACCACTATCACAACACTCCGATGGGTTAGGCTTGCCTGGTTTTTCCGGTAACTTTAATGTAGCTTTCTTATTCATTGATTGTGAGTTGAAATAAACAATTGGTTTCTATCTTTGAAAGATTTGAATTCTAGTGCATTACCACTAGGATCAATAATAAAAAAAGTAGCCTGCTCACCAACTTCACCGGCAAACCTTATTGTTGGCTTGATTAAATAATCAACGGTTTGCTTATTTAAGCGCTCAACAAATTGGTGCCATGCAGCCCATTCCAAAACAATGCCAAAATGTCGGACTGGCACGGATTCACCATCAACAGGGTTTGTTTTCAACTCAGTTAAAACTTCCGGTTTCACATGAGCAGAGACTTGATGTCCGAAAAAATTAAAATCAATCCAGCTATTAGCTTCACGTCCAACTGAACAACCAAGGGTCTCAGTATAAAATTTTCGTGTTGACTCTATATCATCTATTGGGATTGTTAGATGAAAGGGGGAAAGCGTATTCACTTAATTATCTTTGTTCTGTTTACCGTAGATTTTAAATTTTTCAACGATTGTTTCCATCTCAATATCATCAATAAATACTGGTCCACCGCACTGCAAACTGATGCAATAACGTTTAGCTAATGCTTCGACCTCATGCGTTAAATTATAGGCAGAGACTAGCGAATCACCCACTGCGACCATGCCATGGTTCGCCATCAAACAGGCTGTGTGTCCTGCTAATGCCGTAACAATATTTTTTGAAAGATCGCTACTTCCAAAAGTCGCGTAATCTGCACAGGGGATTGTGTTACCACCTGCTACTGCAATCATATAATGAAATGCTGGGATTGGTTTTCTGGTGCACGCTAATGCTGTTGCATACGGTGAGTGAACATGAACCACTGCATTAACTTCTTCACGCGCTTCGTATATGGCGGCATGAAACGGCCATTCACTGGAGGGAATAAAATCACCCGATATAACGCGTCCATTTTGATCGCAATGAACTATATTGTCAGGAATTAACTGATCGTATGAAATACCTGTTGGTGTGATTAAGAATCCATCTTCACGGCGCACACTCAAGTTGCCTGATTTACCTGCACTTAAACCACTCGTGTTAAAGTCGCAGGCTATAGTAATAATATCTTGACGCGTTTTCTGTGAGCCCATAAAACAAACTTTTATGAATTAAACGTTAAACCTGAATAAAATCACATCACCGTCTTTTACGATATATTCTTTTCCCTCTGAACGCCATTTACCCGCATCCTTGGCACCTTGTTCTCCATTATTTTCAATATAATCATCAAAGCCTGTTACTTCGGCACGAATAAACCCGCGCTCAAAATCGGTATGTATCACTGCAGCAGCCTTTGGCGCGGTCGCGCCTATAGCAATAGTCCATGCACGTACTTCTTTCGGTCCCACCGTAAAATAGGTTTGTAAACTAAGCAATTTATAACCTGCACGAATAATACGATTAAGTCCCGGCTCTTCCATCCCAAGCGCTTCCAGAAACTCTTGTTTTTCGTTATCGTCTAATTGAGAGACCTCCGCCTCAATAGAAGCACACACCGGAATCAATTGTGCATCTTCTTTATCCGCAAGCACTTGTAATTTTTCTAACCACGGATTTGAATGCAAGCCATCTTCTTCAACATTAGCAATATACAAAGTTGGTTTTAACGTCAGCAATTGTAAATGTTTAATGGCTTCTAAAGCATCTTCAGATAATTCCATTGAACGTACAGGTAAACCTTGATCAAGATGTGCCATTATGGCTTCAAGTTGTTGCTCCTCCTGCTTTGCTGTTTTATCGCCACTACGCCCTAATTTAGTAGCTTTCTGTAAGGCCTTGCTTACCGATTCTTGATCTGCGAGACATAGTTCTGTGTTAATCACTTCAATATCTGATAGAGGATCAACTTTGCCCGCGACATGCACAATATTATCGTCATCAAAACACCGCACTACTTGGGCAATGGCATGGGTTTCACGAATGTTAGCAAGAAATTTATTGCCAAGGCCTTCACCTTTTGAGGCGCCTTCGACTAAGCCAGCTATATCAACAAATTCCATAGTCGTTGGTACAATCTTTTGAGGATTCGCAATATCTGCTAATTGATCTAATCGTGCATCAGGCATAGCAACAACACCAACGTGTGGATCGATGGTACAGAAAGGATAATTTTCCGCGTCTATCGCTGAATTGGTTAATGCATTAAAGAGTGTTGATTTCCCCACATTCGGCAGACCAACAATGCCACATTTAAATCCCATAGTGTATTCCGTAATTTTAAGAGGGTGAGTCGGCTTCAGGTTTAATTTTCTTATTCAGTTCTGTCATCAATTTATTGAGATTGTCCTCAAAGAACTGATCACTCCTTTCTAAAGCCAGAGAAAAAGAGTCTATTATTTGATTTTCCTCATCCACGCTCGCACGACCAAGAACATACGGCACAACCTTGTCTTTACTGCCGGGATGGCCAACACCAATCCTCAGTCGTAAAAATTCGCTGCTGCCGGTGCGTTGAATAATATCGCGCAAACCATTATGTCCACCGTGACCGCCACCTTTTTTCAATCGTGTCGTTCCGGGCATCAAATCAATTTCATCATGAACTACCATGACTTGATCGATTGCTAGCTTGTAATAATTCATCAATGCCTGCACAGCCGCGCCACTGTCATTCATGTAGGTCTGTGGTTTACATAGCCAGCAATCTGTCGAACCACTTTGATATCGACACACTTCAGCTTGAAACTTTTTATCGGGAGAAAAGTTTAGGGAAAGTTTGTTTGCCAAGGCATCGACAAACCAAAAACCGGCATTATGCCGAGTCATCAAATATTCTGGGCCCGGATTACCCAGGCCCACAATTAATTTTACGGAAGCCGGCACTCAGACTCAGTCGTCGCCGTCTTTAGCGCCTTCTTCTGGTGCTGCGTCTGCCGCCGCCTCTGCGGCCTCTTCTGCAGCTGCATCTTCTGCTTCATCAGATGCCATTACTTTAGGTGCCTGTACAGAAGCAACTGGTTGATCTTCTTCATGGCCATGCAAGAGATCGGCTATTTGCACGCCTTCTGGAAGTTTTAGATCGCTAAGATGTACAGTATCACCCAGTTTGACCTCTAACATGTCGACTTCAATGTATTCCGGCAAATTTTTCGGTAAACAAACAATTTCCATATCTGACATCAAATGGCTAATAACACCACCTTCATTTTTAACACCAGTACACTTTTCTTCATTAATGTAATGTAAAGGTATACGCATAGTCAGCTCTTCATTTTCTGTAATGCGTAATAAATCGATGTGCAGCAAGGTTCGTTTGTATGGATGGCGTTGCAGATCTTTCAAAACAACACTTTCAGTTGCATCTCCCGTCTTGAGTGTCAAGATATGAGAATAGAAAGCTTCATGCTCAAGATTATGCATAACTGCATTGTGTTGCAGCGATATCATGCTTGGATCTTTGTCGGTACCGTAAACAATACCGGGCAATTTGCCGTCACGGCGTAGGCGGCGGCTCGCACCTTTCCCTACATCTGTCCGTGCTTCGGCGATGAGTTCAAATTCATTCATTTTTTACTACTCCTTAATATTTAAGGGTTATTGATTACCTCCTGAACGCGACCAATCAGAAGAATTTTTTACATCTAGGTTAATCCAGAAACATTGAGCTCAGGGATTCACCTTCTGCAATACGACGCATACTCTCAGCCAGCATTGCTGCCACGCTGAGTTGTCGAATACGATCACAGGTAGCAGCCTCTGAGCGAAGCGGGATTGTATCTGTTACTACCAATTCATCAAGTCTTGAATTCTCTATATTTTTAATTGCATTGCCGGAAAGCACGGGGTGGGTACAGTAAGCAACCACTTTTACCGCTCCAAAATCCTTCAGAGCCCCTGCTGCATTGCATAATGTGCCTGCTGTATCGACCAAATCGTCAATAATCACGCAGGTACGGCCATCGACGTCGCCGATGATGTTCATAATCTCTGATTCGTTCGGATTTGGACGTCGTTTATCAATAATCGCCAGATCCGTGTCATCCAGACGTTTCGCCAAGGCTCGGGCACGCACCACACCACCGACATCGGGAGAAACGACCATTAAATCAGGGTATTTATGCTTCCAGACATCACCCAACAAGACTGGCGAACCATAGACATTATCCAATGGGATATCAAAAAAGCCCTGAATCTGATCGGCGTGTAAATCGACGGTTAACACCCTGTCTATCCCTGCCACAGCGATCATATTGGCAACTACTTTGGCGGTTATCGGTACCCGTGATGAGCGTGAACGTCGATCCTGACGTGCATAACCCAGATATGGAATAACAGCGTTAACTCGGGCTGCTGATGCACGCCGGAAGGCATCGGCCATGACCAATAATTCCATCAAATTATCATTCGTCGGCGCACAGACCGGCTGCATGATATAGACATCTCGACCACGGACATTCTCATTGATCTCAACCATGACTTCACCATCGCTGAATTTGCCAACCGATATCTTGCCCAAGGGAATATTTAGATATTCCGCTGCCTTGAGCGCTAATTTTGGGTTTGCATTACCACTGAACAACATCATATTGGAGGTGGTCATGAACTTGCGTTCTCCAGGCTATTTAAAAAAATGGCTGGGGTACGAGGACTCGAACCTCGGAATGCATGGATCAAAACCATGTGCCTTAACCAACTTGGCCATACCCCAATTAATCGTTTCTAATATCTTTTTACGAATGAACTGTAATTAAGCTCTGGATCGTTCAGTCGCCAATCGTTCCAATAATGGAGATGTATTCATCCCCTTTACAACATAGCCTTGCCAATTATCAGGCAATTGTTCTTTCACGGCAGTCGCTGCCTCAAAGTCTGTGAATGGCGCAAATAAACAAGCGCCCGTCCCTGTTAACCTCGCAGGTGCAAACCCAGATAACCAATCTAGCGCATTTGCCACCTCTTTGTAGTGTTTTCGCACTACAGATTCACAATCATTTATGCCTCCTCTTTCGAGGAAGTCGCGTATTGTGATTGTCGATGTATTCCGTGTCAAATCATCTGCGCTAAATACTTTTGCTGTAGCAACACCACAACCCGGGTGGACGACAAGATAAACGCTTTCTTCTGGCTCAATTGGCGTCAGATCCTCGCCAACACCTTCGGCCCAGGCCGCATGAGAGTGAATGAATACGGGCACATCCGCCCCGAGCGAAAGGCCAATAGTGGCCAGTTCTCTGGTCGATAATCCACAGCGCCATAATTCATTCAAAGCAACCAGCGTCGTAGCTGCATCGGAACTTCCACCGCCTAAACCACCGCCAGTGGGGATTTTTTTATCTACCTTAATATCAACACCGAGTTTACAGCCTGTTTTTTCCTTCAAGGCATGAGCTGCTTTAACAACTAAATCATCCGTAGCGGCAACATCCTCCAGGGTTGAACTACGCTCAACCTTATCATGAGCCCAAAATTGTAAAATCAATCTCATCAGCCAGCTCAATAAACTGAAATACGGTTTGTAACAGATGGTAACCATCTGGCCGTTGACCCGTTATATGTAAAAAAAGATTTAACTTTGCCGGTGCCGGCCATGACGAACTTAACATCTGACTATGTCTTCCACTCTTTAATGACTAACTTAAGTTGAATTTCATCACCTCTTAATGGATAATTTTTCTGGTAGAGAAATACCATTCTGCTCGGTATAGCGCAGAACACTTACGTTGAAACCAGACTGCTTCATATTTGTGAGCCGTCCTTTTTCATCAAGTAAAAGTTCACTGTAGGTCATATAAGGTTCAGGAACCCCGCGTATCCAATACTTTAATCCATTGATATGTATCTTCCAGCCCAACGCCTCATAGAGTAATTGTTCTGCTGTGTTGGCTGTCGTTATTTTATTTTTAGGTCCATGCATAACGACTCCATCTCGAGTACCTTTTAAAATATATGTACCTTGACCTAGTGGCGCGATAACTCGCAATTCATAATCGGCATAGGATTGCTCCCACAGCAAAGTGGCGGTGCCACTGTCTTTCTCGTTTTTTACTCCCAAACGTCCATTGATATTCCAGGCAGTAATACCATTGATTGCAATTTGATGCTCAAGCCATAATTGCGGTTTTAAGTCTTTATCAATTTTTGGTGCAGTACTACACGCAGCCTAGCAGAGAAACTGCTAGTAAAAGTGGTAATAATCGAATCACGGTTTAAATCGTTTTATGACGTCTAACAAGCGATCATCAGTCGGTGTATCTTTGAGTGCCGTGTCCCAAATATCTTTTGCTGCCTGCCTATCTCCCCTGACCCAGAGAACTTCACCAAGGTGTGCCGCTATTTCAGGATCGTTTCTCAATTCAAGCGCCTTTTGTAAATACACAACCGCTTCATCCAGACGTCCAAGGCGATATAAAACCCAACCCATGCTATCCAATATATAAAAGTCGCTTGGGCTTAGCTCATAAGCACGTTGTATATAACCATAGGCTTCTTCATAACGATCCGTACGATCCGCAAGAGTGTAACCCAAGGCATTTAATGCGGTGGCATTATTCGCATCTTCTTCAAGAATAGTTTTGAGATCGGCTTCCAATAAATCCATACGTCCCATTTTTTCAGCAAGCATTGCGCGAGAATAGAGTATGTCTGCATGACTCTTTTCTTCTATAGCCCCATTAAAAAAATCCATTGCTTCCTGATAACGCTTGGCATTGATAAGTATTTCACCTTCGGCCTGTATCAATATAAGCCGGCTAGAGCCTTTGGCTTTCTGAATGGCACGAATGTTACTCAATGCTTTATCAACGTCACCTTGCTTGGCAAGAATTAGGCTTAAACGAATCCTTGCATCAAGATAGTTTTCACCACCATGTACACCTTGATATAAATCACTCGCCTTATCTAACTGTTCTCTTTCTTCGGCGATACGCGCTAAATAATAATTAGCATCAAAAACCCGTTTTTTTAATTCCGTTAAACGTAGAAAGTATTTCTCAGCCTGATCAAGCCGATTGGTCTGTAAATAAAGTAAGCCAAGTGCGTAGAGCACATCGACATTGTTTGGTGCTTGAACAGAAAGAATTTCAAACTGACGGCGAGCATCATCAAACCGCTTTGCCTCTGTCAATAAACGCGCATAAGCCATCCGCATGTTAAAATCATCTTCCTTACCCTCAAGGGCAGACTCGATCCACTCCAATGCTTTATTTGACTCGCCTTTCTTTTGCAATAATGCGAGGTATGTCATTGCTGCTGCATTGTTATCTGGTTTCAATTCAAGCACACGCTCCAGTAAATCCTGAGAACGTTCCATGTCACCCATTCGCGCAGTCACATGGGCAAAAGCAAACATGGCCTCAGCATCATCCATGTGGTTTTCCATCAAGCGTTCCATCAATTCTAAAACCGCAGCTTGATCGTCCTCGCGACCAAGGAAATTAGCAATCATCCACAGTTTTTGGTCAAACTGACCTTGTGAGTTCTCCAGAATAATCTCAAGATGATATAAGGCCTTATCAATATTACCTTCACGCAAGGTCATTACCGTTAAAACCTGATGAGCATCAGGGTTCTTTGGATCAACCTCAACCCAAAGACTGGCCGCTTCATAAGCAGACTCATTATTACGTGCATAAACTGAGATTCGGGTTGCTCGTTCAATGACCACGGGATCTCGGGTAGATTTGGCTAAATCGAGGTAATTATCAACAGCAACATCTATTTTTCCACGTTGTCCGGCTATTTCAGCAAGCAGTATTTTAAAAAGAATATCTTCGGTGAGTTCAATCTTTGGGCGTTCTGGTAATACTCGTTCGGGTATTGGTTCAGGTTCTGGCTTAGTAGCAACTGCTTTTACTTCTGTTGCCGACTCTACGTTTTCCAAGCTGACCTCTTCTTGAGGCACTGTACTACAGGCAACCACTATGAAAACCAGTAGAAATACCGGTAATTTGAGTAAAGTCTTATATATTGAGTATCGAGACATATTTGCTATTTATAGTTCTATTTTGTTATATCATTTTGTCAGATCGGGGCTAAAAATAATACTACGCCTGGTTTATCGCTTATTGAAAAGATAAACATATTATAATTGATTCGGTACTGGGCTATTTGTTCAGTTGGGTCATATGATTTATATTTGATGTATTAGTCATTGAAATCAATATTTAGCCTTATTTTCCTTGTATTCGGCCACATCATGGCACAGAATTTTCATATAGATATCATTTAATTGCCAATACCATGACACTTATTGCCTACGGAATTAACCACTCGACAGCACCGATTGAAGTTCGGGAAAAGGTTAGCTTTGGTAATGATATCGTCACTGATGCCCTGAACGAGTTGAAGCACCAAAACGGGGTGCATGAAGCGGCTATTCTTTCCACCTGCAATCGTACTGAGATTTATTGCAGTGTAGACCAACAAAATAATCACAACCCGATAGAGTGGTTACACAATTTTCATGGAATGAAACAGGATCAACTGCAGCCTTTTTTATATAAGCATCCTGATCACAATGCTGTGCGCCATGTATTACGTGTCGCTAGTGGTCTTGATTCAATGATATTGGGTGAACCGCAGGTTTTAGGGCAACTAAAAGACGCCTATCATAAAGCTATTAGTGCTGGCAGCATTGGTCACCAGTTAAATCGACTGTTTCAACATTCATTTCACGTTGCCAAAGAAGTTCGAAGTAATACTGCTATTGGGAACCACCCTGTCTCTGTGGCTTACGCGGCCGTGCGTCTGGCACAGCAAATCTTCGGTGATTTGAAAGATCAAACAGCATTATTGATTGGTGCCGGCGAAACCATTGAACTCGCTGCAAAGCATCTACACGACAATGGCTTAAGCCGAATGATCATAGCTAATCGTACATTAGAGCGATCACAACGTCTGGCAAGTGAATACTCTGGCTACGCCATTCAGATTGGCGATATACCGACGCATCTGGCAGAAGCGGACATCGTCATCTCATCGACGGCTAGTCCATTACCGATCCTTGGTAAAGGTGCAGTTGAAAGCGCAATAAAAACCAGGAAGCATAAACCTATGTTCATGGTTGATATCGCCGTACCCCGCGATATAGAGGTTGAAGTAGGCGACATGGACGATATTTATTTATATAGCGTCGACGATCTAAAAGACATGGTCCAAGAAAATTTAAAAAATCGTCAAGATGCAGCCAAACAAGCAGAAAAAATTATTGATACACAGGCACAAGAATTTATGGACTGGCTGAGTTCGCTCGATGCCGTTTCAACAATCCGGGCATTGCGTGGACAAGCTGAACAAATTCAGGAAGATGTTATTCAAAAAGGATTATCTAAGTTGCGTAATGGTGCTGATCCAGAGACGATCTTGTTGGAAACAGCACGCAATCTTACCAATAAATTAATTCATGTCCCAGTTCAAAATTGAGAAATGCAAGCGCCCAAAACAGAGATGATTTGCTTCAAGCTGCAGAAGAGCTATACAGTTTAAGAGAAAGCTCCGAATATAAAGACAAAAAACAGTAGCTGTCACCGCTACTGAATAAGTTAATCGCCTAATCAGGCACGATCCCAAAATATTTTTATTAAAAAATCATGAAAGAATCATTACATTTAAAACTTGAAAAACTACTAGAACGCCAGGAAGAGCTGGACGGTTTACTATCTGATCCCGATGTTATTAATAACCAAAATAAATTTCGTGAATTATCACAAGAGTATGCTGAGGTGCGTCCTATTGTCAGTTGTTTTAACAATTACCGAAAGACAGTTGAAGAAATCGAAAACGCAAAAGAGATGTTAAAAGATAGTGACAAGGAGATGCAGGAACTTGCAACAGAAGAGCTTAAAGAAGCCGATGCAACATATCAACGACTTGAAGCTGAACTTCAAGTATTACTACTACCAAAAGATCCTGCCGATAACAGTAATATATTTCTTGAAATACGCGCCGGTACCGGTGGTGAGGAAGCAGCATTGTTTGCTGGCGATTTAATGCGTATGTATTCACGTTATGCAGAATCAAGAGGTTGGAGGATAGAACATATCAGCGCAGCCGAGAGTGATCTTGAAGGCTATAAAGAAGTCATCATGCGTATAATTGGTGAAGGCGCTTATTCAAGATTGAAATTTGAATCTGGTGCACATCGTGTACAACGAGTACCTGAAACTGAATCACAAGGGCGCATCCATACTTCAGCATGTACGGTTGCTGTTTTACCTGAAGCGGATGAAGTTAGTGAAATAACCATTAACACTGCAGACCTGCGTATCGATACCTTTCGTGCATCTGGTGCTGGCGGACAACACGTCAATAAAACTGACTCAGCAATTCGTATTACACATATACCTACCAATACGGTTATTGAATGTCAGGATGAACGTTCACAACATAAAAACAAAGCGCGCGCGATGTCCGTATTACAAGCCAAGCTACTCAGTAGCGAGCGTGATAAACAACAAAGTGAAGAAGCTGAAAACAGACGCAACTTGGTGGGCAGCGGCGATCGGTCCGAGCGTATTCGCACTTACAATTTCCCACAAGGCCGAGTTACTGACCATCGAATTAACTTAACACTATATCGCCTCGATGAATTCTTACAGGGCAATGTCGACATGATCATTGATCCCTTAATTAGTGAATATCAAGCCGATCTACTGGCATCAATAAATGACTAACTGACGATTGATTAAGATGTTATGCAAATAGTTGATGCCGTAAAAAATGCTCAACAGAAACTTGTAAAATCTGACAGTGCGAGGCTAGATGCAGAGGTTTTGCTTTGTTCAGTTTTAAAATGTGAACGCACCCACCTTTACACATACCCTGAACAAAGCTTATCCAGTAAAGAGATACGATCATTCGATGAATTAGTTGCGTTACGCGCGCAGGGTCATCCAATTGCACATTTGATTCAGAAAAAAGAATTCTGGTCACTGGAGCTAAAGGTGACTACTGACACACTTATTCCACGCCCCGAAACTGAAATACTTGTTCAAGCAGCATTAAATTGCATCCCTAATGAAACTCCATGTTCTATTCTTGAATTAGGAACGGGTACGGGCGCGATTAGTATCGCAATTGCATCCGATCGACAATTGGCAAATATTACTGCGACTGACATAAAACACAGTGCACTCCAAGTTGCACAATTGAATGCCGAATCGCACCACTTAAATAATATTACTTTTGTAAAGGCAAATTGGTTTGATATAAAAAACATCGATACCTACGATTTAATCGTCAGTAATCCACCCTATATTAGTAATGATGATCCACATCTCGTGCAAGGTGATGTTCGTTTCGAACCAGAATCGGCTCTAGTATCAGGAAAAGAAGGACTAGATGATTTATACATAATTATTACTGGAGCAAAAAAACACCTTAATACGAATGGTTGGTTATTACTTGAGCATGGTTTCCAACAGGGTAAAGCGATAAGACAGTTACTTGAAGAGAATAATTTCAGTACAATTTCAACATTAAAAGACTATAGTAATTTAGATAGAGTCAGTCTCGGGCAATGGTTATCATGAATAAATCAGATTCAGACGAAAAAGAACTTGAGACTGTAGCGATTAGAGGTCATTTTATATCTTCATTGAAATGTTATTGTGAAAAAAATCGACGCGACCACCATAAACAAACTGCTGGTTGGGGTTATTATATTCAAAGCCTATACTTGAGTTTACAACAATAAAAGTCCGGAACATGAACGACGAACAACTACTACGCTACAGCCGACAAATGATGTTGCCTGAAATCGATGCAGCAGGTCAGGAACGACTCCATGATTCGCGTGTATTGATCATCGGTCTTGGCGGCCTTGGTTCGCCTGTATCAATTTATTTAGCCAGCGCCGGTGTCGGTCAATTAATACTGGTTGATTTTGATAAAGTTGACATCAGCAATCTGCAACGACAGATCGTTCATTCAACCCCGGACATTGGTCGATTAAAGATTAAATCTGCAAAAGAACACCTTCAAGCAATCAATCCGGAAATAAATATTGAGTGCATTGATCATGCTCTGGAAGGTGACGAACTATTAGACGAAGCTAATAAGGCAGATGTGATCGTCGATGCCTCTGATAATTTTCAAACACGTTTCGCATTGAATGAAGCCTCAGTAAAAACTAAAACACCACTCGTGTCTGGTGCCGCTATTCGATTCGAAGGTCAGGTTACCGTATTCAATCCTAAAGATGACACATCACCTTGCTATCGATGTTTATACGGAGAAGATGTTGCTACCTCGGAGACTTGCACCGCCAATGGGGTAATTGCACCCTTACTCGGTATCATTGGCAGTATTCAGGCAAACGAAACAATGAAGTTGATAATGGGTATCGGTGAAACCTTACAAGGTAAATTACTGTTGCTCGATTCACTTTATATGGATCTAAATCAAGCTATCTTGAAAAAGGATCCCGCTTGTCCTGTTTGTAATTGATTGAAAAAATTTCAATCAGTAATCTCATTTGCCTGTTTTCTTAATTTAAATTTTTGAATCTTACCCGTAGATGTCTTTGGTAAAGGCCCGAACACAACCGTCTTTGGTGCTTTGAAATGCTCTATATTCTCTCGACAATAACCGAGAAGCTCTTCAACGCTTAATTCCTCACCTTCTTTTATTGTGACGAAGGCACAGGGTGTTTCTCCCCATTTCTTATCATCTCGAGCAACTACAGCGGCTTCCAGGACTTTCGGATGTCGATATAAAATACCTTCAACTTCAATACTTGAGATATTTTCTCCACCTGAAATAATAATATCCTTAGAACGATCTTTAATCTCAATATAACCGTCTTCATGCCATACCGCTAAATCACCACTATGGAACCATCCTCCCATTAAAGATTTTTCCGTCGTAGTGGGGTTTTTTAAATAACCCTTCATAACAATATTACCTCGAAACATGATCTCACCAATTGTTGTACCATCCTTTGGTACTGGTTCAACGGTATCTGGATCAGCTACCATCAAACCTTCTAACATTGGGTAGCGGACGCCCTGCCTGGATTTAAAATCAGATTGCTCGGATATATTTAGCTCATTCCACTCATCTTGCCAAACACAACCAGCCGCAGGGCCATAGGTTTCTGTTAGCCCATAAACATGCGTGACATTAAAACCTAGCTTCTGCATGGCTTCCAAAACAGCGGCAGGTGGAGCGGCACCCGCTGTCATCACATTAACTTTATGATCTATACCCTGTGTAAATTCAACATCGGCATTCGCCATCATGTTTAAAACAATCGGCGCACCACAAAGATGATCAACTTTTTCCTTTTTTATAAGATCATAAACTGTTTCTATCTGTACCTTACGTAGACAAACATTTGTACCTGCAATCGCTGCAATCGTCCAAGGGAAACACCAACCGTTGCAATGAAACATCGGTAAGGTCCAAAGATAAACCGGGTGTTGTGGCATTTGCCAAAACATACTATTCGATACTGCATTCAAATAAGCACCACGATGATGGTAGACCACACCTTTAGGATTACCTGTGGTGCCTGAAGTGTAATTCAAGCTTATCGCACCCCATTCATCCTCGGGTAGTTCCCATGCAAACCCAGAAGAACCTTCTTTGAGCAGTTCCTCATATTCAAGCTCACCGATAAACATACCGCCTTCATAAAAAGGGTCATCGACATCAATAACAAGCGGTTTGTTTTCAAGCTTAGCTAAAGCTTCACTGATTACGTTGTAAAATTCTCGATCTGTTAAGAGAATTTTTGCCTCTGCATGTTCAAGCATAAAAGCAATTGAATCTGCATTTAAACGTATATTAAGTGCATTCAACACACCACCAGCCATAGCAACGCCAAAACTGGCTTCATACATCGCAGGCACATTAGGTAACATAACGGCAACCGTATCGCCTTTACTTATTCCCCTGTTCTTCAACGCTGAGGCTAGACGACGACAACGGCTATAGGTCTCTGACCAGTGGTAGCGGAGATCACCATAAACGATAGAATCGTGATTTGGATAGATTGAAGCTGTCCTTTCCAGAAAGCTTAATGGTGAGAGAGGTGTATAGTTTGCGCGATTCTTATTAAGTCCCGCTTCGTAAATATGATCAGGGTTCATTTAAAAACGACCTGTTTATTTAATTTTTACTGATTCCATTTTGGTTTACGCTTTTCTATGAACGCGTCTATTCCTTCCCTGGCATCATGGCTATCTATATTACAAACTATAGTTTGATTAGCAGCACCATACGCAGAACTAAGATCCATATTTAATTGTTGATAAAACAGTTTTTTACCAAGTCCGATTGCCAATGCAGACTTGTTGGAAATAATCTCAGCAAGTTCTTTTGTCTTTGTGGTCAGCTCTTCAATAGGGACTACTTCATTGATCAATCCAAATTGCTGTGCCGTCTTTGCGTCGATAAATTCACCGGTTAGCAACATCTTCATAGCCTGCTTACGATGCATATTGCGACTGAGCGCCACTGCAGGTGTAGAACAAAACAGGCCCACATTAATTCCAGAAACAGCAAAACGCGCACCCTCTTCTGCTATTGCAAGATCACATGCTGCAACCAGTTGGCAACCTGCGGCAGTTGCTATGCCGTTAACTTCAGCGATAACAGGCTGAGGAAGCTGGATAATCGATTGCATAAAGTTACTGCATTGAGTGAATAAGACTTTATGAAATTCAGGATCGTCAGTGGAACGCACCTCTTTTAAATCATGTCCCGCACAAAAGGCCTTACCGTTCGCAGCAATAATAACGACTCGAATTGAATTATCTTGTGCAATGTTATCGAGCGCATTTTGTAAAGCCGTCAACATATCACCCGACAAGGCATTGTATTGCTTCGGCCGATTCAATGTGAGCTTAGCAATACCGGCATCGATATCGATCAATAATATTTCATCATTGATAATCTCATTCGCATTGGCTGACATAATTTTCTCCAAGAGGATATAAAGCTAAAGGAAAATTAACTTTATCCATGTAACGTCCCGTTAGCAACCAAGTTTCAATCAAATAATGATAGAAACCATATCTACCGACAACGAACTTACGTTGCCAACAGTTCCTTTAGCACAGTATCGATTTGCGCCTGACAATCAGGGTCGGTTCCAAACAATGCTAGATGACCATCTATACTGCTGATGACTTTGAGCTCGCTGTTAGGTATGAGTTTTTGCTCAACTTCACAGTCTGTAGGTGGGAAAAACATATCATGACTGATCGGCATAACATATGTCTTCGCAGTTATAAGACCTAACGCCGCAGCCAAATCGCCATCAGTATGTCTGCTTACATCTCCACGCTGCCATTTCCAGGCCATACAAAGCAGATCATTCGGATCCATCGGTCCAAAATAACCGGTCATGAATTCATCAACAAACGCTCGCATTGATTCGAAACCCAGCGCTTGGTGACGATTCTGACGAAAAAACTCCGTACTCCAACCCATCACCGTCCACAACTTGGCATGCCTTCTCAACCCGGCAGCCACTTCCGTTGAATCTGCATAATTACCATTATTGAATTTTGGATCGGAGATGATGGCCTCAATAAGAGTCTCAGTGTAGACAAAATCATGTTCAGTATTTTTTGCCGTACCAGCGATCGGTGCTGCACGCTTTACCATATCAGGGTAACGCACAGCCCATTCATAAGTTTGTTGTGCACCCATTGAACCGCCAACTACAAGAGCCAGGCTGTCGATACCAAATTTTTCAGTAAGTAGTGTGTGTTGAGCACGTACGTCATCACCAATACGCACCTTGGGAAATGATGCTCCATCAGAATTGTGTGGCGAAGTCGAAAGACCACTACCAATTTGGTTAACTACTACAATGAAGTATTTATCTGGATCCAGTGCTCGACCGGAACCGATATAGACATCTTCTATTATCTTGCTGGTTCCTGAATACCAAGTTGGAACAAGGATGGCATTATCCTTTTCGGCATTAAGCGTGCCATGTGTGGCAACGGCGAGTTGGCAGTTTGAGATTGAACCACCCTCTTCCAACTCTAATGTGCCAATGTCCATTAATTTATATGGACCATGTCCTTCTTGGTTATAATAAGTATTCGCCGTCATGCCCTTCCTCCAGAATTTTTAAAGTAGCTTTCAGTTGCAATTTTTTCGAAAACACGCCGCACTGCCATTATCTTATTTTGTTATATAACAGAATAAAGTCTAATCACTCAAGCTTATCAACTATCTGACTAACATTCTTTACATTTAATTTAGTACGTATAAGACAGTGATATCGACCCAAAACTCTGTCCATTTGCTTGTCCTTTAAATTCCTTTGAACGAAATATTTGAGCATAAGAGATTTTAAAATTCTTTATGACCACACTGGAACCAATGACAAACTCTCCAACCAGGGATTTCTTATCAATACTATGACTATCTTCGAATGTATTCCCATCGAGAAATATATCACGTAATACCCAACGACCATTTACGGCAGCAAAAATATAGAAGCTCAATGCATTTTTCCCAAACTGATAACGTGGGTCAGTTGCATCAGTTGGTGCATTGGTATTACCCGCAGGTCGTATCAAGGCTGAACCAAAGTCTGTTGGTATATTCCAGCCAAAACGAAACTCGGCACCTGTATTCAAATGTGTAAGCACATTACCCAGAGCAACACCGCCGTGCATGATCGTATCAAAGCCTAATAAACCGACCATGTCCGTGCGTCTTATCAACCGTTGTTTACGATCATAAATAAGTGCCAGACCGACTTCGTTCTCGAGTTGATTGTCCCAGCCATTGGCTTTATCGATCCCGCGTATAGAATGCACCAAGTCCTGCGCCTCTTCTGCCAAAGAAATATCACCAATGATGCCTAATTGAATCTCGAAAGTATCGAGTCGCCTTTGGTTTTTACTATGAAACGCAATGTCCCCATATAACCAGCCAGCATAGGGTCGTTCATTAACCACTAAGCCACTACTGACAATATCTTGAGGGGTAAACATTTTTTGTCCCAATGAAAATGACAGATGTCGTTGTCGATCAGGATCGCTACTAAACGGTAATATATCGATAAAATTTCTGGCCTGTCGACCTAGAAAAGTGTCTTGCTTGAACCATTCTAAATCTTCAAACCATTTTAGTTCTGGCGAAATCCAATTGAGTTGTATGCCGTTAGTATAAAAACGATCGGTATCTGCAAATAGGTCGTTTTCATAACCAAAGCTAAAAGTCCAGGATTCGTGTGGTGGTTTATCGGCCGGAGAATTATCTGCGATAGCCGAGCTTGAAAAAAACAATACAATTAATACTAAAAAATCGTTTCTAAAACACATTATTTTATAATAACCAAGGCCCAAACTATGGCGGCATTAATTAAAGAAAGTAATACCGCAGCTGAACCAATATCTTTTGCTCGGCCAGATAATTCATGATATTCCGTACTAATCCGATCGACAATCGCTTCTATGCCTGAGTTTATTAATTCAATGACTAATATTAATAGAACAACACTGACAAGAAGTGCGCGTTCAAGTCCATTTTCACCAAGGTATAAAGCTAGAGGAATTAATACGATGCTTAGATAAACTTCCTGTCTGAAGGCCTGTTCGTTAGCAAAAGTGGCCTTCAAGCCTTTCCAGGAAAATTGCGTTGCTTTTACTAACCTCGTCAAACCGCTTGTTCCTTGCGAGGCCATAACCTTGGTTACTTCCCTGTCTTATTAGTGATAATTTTTATTTATAACGTTGCGAGTGCCGCATCATAATTTGGTTCTTGCGCAATCTCTGGCACTAGCTCTGAATGGATAACCTTTTCATTCTCATCTATCACCACAATTGCCCGGGCAGTGATCCCGGCCAAAGGTCCATCTTCAATCAACACACCATAATCCTTGGCGAACTTTCGCGAACGCATCATCGATAGTGCAATAACATTGTCCACCCCTTCAGCCTTACAAAAACGTGACATGGCAAAAGGCAAGTCAGAAGCAATCATTAGAAAAACAACATCTGATTTTTCTTTTGCTGCGTCGTTAAACTTCTTTGTTGATGTGGCACAAACTGGCGTGTCTAAACTAGGCACGATGCTAAGTAATTTTTTCTTGCCCTTATATGTCGCAAGTGAAACATCGCCAAGTTCAGCCGTGACTAAAGAAAAGTCAGGCGCATCATCTCCAGTTTTTGGGAGTTCACCATTGGTATGAGTTTCATTACCTTGTAATGTTATTATCGCCATCTTATAAAACCTCTTCCGCTAACTCCGCATAAGCATCCGCATCGACTAGTTCTTCCAGTTCAGATTCGTCATTTGTTTTGATTATAAATATCCAGCCATCACTATACGGCTCCGAATTAATTAATTCCGGTGCATCTTCCAATGCCGGATTAACCTCCAGAATAATACCGCTTAATGGACAATAGATATCGGATGTTGATTTAACCGATTCTACTACAGCACATTCGTCGGTCTGCCCATATTCACGATCTATTTCTGGCATCTCAACAAAAACAATGTCACCTAGTTCATCTTGGGCAAAGTCTGTTATACCAACCCGATAGGTATTTTCACCCATATCTTCTACCCATGTATGTGTAATCGTATATTTTAAATCAGCAGGAACACTATGCATCAGTTTTGACCACTCGTTTTTATTATGATTAATATTAAATTGAACTGCTATATCTTACTAGTTTAAGACAGGAAAGGACTAACCGCTACCCTAAGTACACTTCTATTTCTCAGGAAAAATAACCAGATGATCTATTTCCAAGCGTATACCGATAGGTTCATTCATTGGATGATCATGATGACTTGGTACGAGACTCAAGACACGCAATCCACTTTCTAGTTCAAGCGTGTATAGAAATTCAGCACCCCTGAATGCCTTGTCGATGACTCGCGCTGTCATAGTGCTGTCATCATCATGCAAAACATCATCAGGCCTGATCAGAACACGTACTTTCTTACCTATACCGGTCTCATGAGCAACAGTGCTTTGAATAATACCAATTTCTGTTTTAACTTCTTTATCATTGATAACCTCACCTGTGATAAAGACACCTTCCCCAATAAAGTCTGCCACCATTGCCGTCTCCGGCTCATGGTAGAGATCAAATGCAGTATCCCATTGCAATAATTGACCGTCATTCATGACGCCAACGACGTCTGCCATAGCAAATGCTTCAAGCTGATTATGGCTAACCATTATTGTTGTAATGCCATCGTGTTTTAATATCTGCCGTAACTCGCGTGCTATTTGTTCGCGTAATTCTATATCGAGGCTAGCGAATGGCTCATCTAATAACAACACCCCTGGGCGAGGCGCCATTGCACGCGCCAAGGCAACACGTTGCTGTTGTCCTCCGGATAAACTATGCGGATATTTATTTATGTGCTTCTCTAAAGAAAGTAACGTCACTAATTCTTCCAATCTTTGCGATACCATCTTTATGTTCAGATTCTTCAAGCCAAAAACAATATTGTCTCTAACAGTCATATGTGGAAATAAAGCATAGTCCTGAAACACCATGCCGATGTGCCGTTGTTCTACCGGGAGATGGTGCGTCGGATTACTGACCCTGACACCTTTGATCCATACTTGACCTTTATATTGTCTTTCAAAACCTGCAATGCAACGTAACAAGGTCGTCTTGCCACAACCACTAGGCCCAAGCAGACAGGCGATCCCGGCCTCATTAACACCAAAGGAGATATCTTCCAATATGGATCGTCCTTCTATTGATAATGAAACATCTTTTATTTCGATTGCGTTATTCATGGCCAGGGCGTGATCGTGAAATTGAATTGCTAATAATAATAACCGGGATAATGCCTGCAATCACTATCGCTAACGCCGGCACCGCAGCTTCGGCCAATAGTTCTTCATTGGCAAGTTCATAGGTGCGAACCGCAAGCGTATTAAAATTAAAAGGCCTTAATATAAGTGTCGCGGGCAATTCTTTAAGCACATCAACAAAAACTAACAATAACGCGGTTAATAAACTGCCACGCATCATTGGTATATGAATGCGTTTTACAATAGTTCCAGCACGCATACCGGTTGTCTTTGCGACTTCATCCATGACCGGCTTTATTTTAACCAAAGCTGCCTCAACAGTATTAATAGACACCGCTAAAAAACGAACTAAATAGGCGAAGACAAGTGTAAATACCGTGCCACTGATCAATAAACCACTGCTGATGTTTAAGCTTTCCATTAACAAGGCATCTAATGAATTATCGAACCAGGCGAACGGGATTAAAACTCCCACGGCTATAACAGTACCGGGGATCGCATAACCCATACTGACAAACCGTACCATTATTCGATTCAGTAATGACTGATTGTTTCTATTTGAATACGCCATGAACAACGCAATAGCCAAGGCTAATACAGAGGTAACAAAAGCCAATAACAAACTATGAAATAATAATAGATAAAAATCCTTGCCAAGCACCTCTGCGTAGGTATCCATGGCCCAGTTGATTAAAAGAGAAACTGGAACAATAAAACCAAACACTAACGGCATCACACAAATAACTAAAGCTATAAAGCCCTGCCCTTTTGTTAAGCGTTGCTGCATCAAGGAACTATAAGTACTGCCGGTGTGGTGATATCGTGCTTGTTTTCGAGATCGCTTTTCAAGATACAAAAAAACGGCAACAAATACTAACAACAATGCGGATAGTTGTGCAGCAGCGAGACTATTACCCAAGCCAAACCACGTCCTGAAAATACCGGTCGTAAATGCAGATACACCAAAGTATTGAACCGTACCGTAATCCGCCAAGGTCTCCATAACAACCAAAGAGAGACCGACCATTATGGCGGGTCGTGCTAATGGCAAGGCAACACGCCTGAAGGCATCGAAAGCATTGCATCCTAATGTGCGAGACACCTCCAATACACAAACCGATTGCTCAATAAATGCGGCGCGCGCCAATAAATAAATATACGGATACAGAACCAGAGATAACATCGCTATAGCACCACCTAAGGAACGAACTTCCGGGAACCAATAATCACGATACTGCCAACCGGTAAACTCTCGAAGCATCGTTTGCAATGGGCCAGCCACATCCAAAGCACCAGTATAACTATAGGCAATAATATAGGCTGGCATAGACATAGGTAATAACAGTGCCCATTCAAGCTGGCGACTCAAAGGAAACCGATACATAGTCACCATCCATGCAGGTAAAACGCCGAGCAATAAACTAAAGAACCCAACACCGACCAACAGTGCTAATGAGTTTCCAATATAGTCAGTTAGTACGGTCGCTCTTAGATGCTCCCATACTTCATACTCTGGAAAAAATAGAGAACCAAATACAACAGCAAGTGGAATGCTAAACAGTAATGAAAGAAAAACTAAAACAGAGTTCCATTTAGTTACTTTGAGTAAACTTGTTTTAAAGGCTGAGACATTGGGTAATGCTTGAGCAGCACGAGTTGCAAGCATCTGAGTCTCTGCTTACTTCCAGCCGACTCGGTCCATTAACAGTACCGCATCGGTGTTATGTTTACCTAATAAACTAAGGTTAAGATCGTCTGCTTTAAATTTACCCCAGCTTTTTAAAACCGAGCCACTTTCAATTTCAGGGTTTATTGAATATTCATGATTGGTATCGGCATACCATTGTTGCGCATAATCGCTAACAAGAAACTCTAGCAATTGTATGGCTTCTTTTTTATGTTTTGCTGGTTTTAATACGCCCGCGCCACTAACATTCATATGTGCACCGCGACCATCCTGATTAGGCCAGAATAATTTAATTTTATTTGCCGCTACGACTTCGCTCTTTTGACTGGATTCAAGCATGCCAGCAAGGTAATAATTATTTACTAAGGCAACGTCACATACTCCGGCAGCGACGGCTTTAATTTGATCACGATCACCACCTTTTGGTGGTCTTGCAAAATTGCCCACCAAACCTGTCGCCCAGCGTTCTGCTTTTTCAAGACCGTAATTAGCTATCATCGCTGCGACTAAAGATTGGTTATAAACATTTGATGATGAGCGCACACAGATACGATTTGCCCATTTTTTATCTGCGAGGTCTATATAACTATCCAGATCACCTTCATTAACGCGATCTGGCGCATAAATAATTACTCGTGAACGCAATGACAGCCCAAACCACTGCTTATCATCATCGCGATAGTTTTCAGGGATTATTTTATTCAATAATTCAGAATCAATTTGTTGAAACAAGCCTTTCTCTTTTGCTCTTATCAAGCGCGCAACATCAACGGTTAACAAAAGATCAGCTGGTGTGTTTCTGCCTTCAACTTCCAGACGTTTGAGTAAAGTATCAGCCTTCCCGGTAACAATATTTACCGCAATCCCTGTTTCTTTATTGAAATGATCCAGTAACGGTTTTATTAATGCCTCTTTACGTGCGGAATAGATATTGACTTCAGCAGCAAATGATAATTGCTGTACAAATAAGAGACCGATAAATAATAATTTATTCATGATGCGTCAGGTTTGTTAATAATTACAATATTATAAATGATTATGAATTACATGTATTTGTAAACTTATAACCTATTAAAATATATATTGTGCAACGTTTTTAGCATGAGAGTATTAAGCAGACTTTTCATATTTTAAATCTGACTTAGTAATTATTTTTGCTTATTCATGCAGGCTAAAAAGCGCTAGTAAATAATTGACTACATTTCTACCTGAAAACCAATATACCAAGTTCGTGGTGCCCCAGGTCGTGGTCCATGCGGTTGTCGAGAAACAATGTATTCTTCTTCAAATAAATTCTGTATGCCGGCAAATATTTGCACATCACTTTTGACGTCATAATAGGCGGCAATATCAACAATCTGATAAGAATCAGTCTGTCCAAAACGTGCATCTGCAGCACCTAGACCGTTTACTTCACCACTAACGTTACTTGCACTGGTAAAGGTTTCATCTACAAAGCTAGCTCTGACAGAAGCACCCCAGCGAGAAAACTTAACGGAACTACCAACAGTCAGCTGATACTCCGGAATATAGGGCACTTTATTGCCTGCGCTACCAAAACTAAAAATGGACTCGGCATCGGTTGAGCTAGAGTTATTTTGCTGTTCGGCATCGGTATAGGTAAACGCGACGAAATATGGGTTACTAAAAGACCAATCTCTCGCCAAACCTAAATCAAACTGGCCGGATAATTCGAGGCCTAAGGACTCAACTTCACCAAAATTTTCGTCATTGCCAGTACCAGTACCACCGATATTATTAACCACAATTAAATCTTCAAATTCGGTCAAGAAACCAACGGCTTCAGCAGTAAGTACTTGGTTACTACTGGCATATCGAAGTCCAATTTCATAGCTAGTACTGGTCTCTTCCTCGAGGTTATTGTTGATTGCACCGCCCGGTGAAGGCGGTGAAAAACCAAAGTGAACGCCACCGAAGGCTTGAAATTCACTAGTAATATTATAGCCGATACCTATACCTCCACCCAATAAGTCCAAGTCATCATCTTTAGTTGTACCCGCATTATAATCAACGCGTTCTAGATCGAGATATTCATAGCGAATACCCGGCGTAAACCACCAATCACCGAGTTCAACTCGGTCTTCCATATAGAACGCCAATGCGGTTACTTCATCTTCTCTATCTGCCTGCGAACCGAGCGCACCAAATGTCACGCTGGTAATAGCACCCGTTGCGTCCTGATTGTAAACATCATTTTGTTGGAAGCGATCTTCTTGATCTCTATGGTAACGCACACCCAAAGTCAGCTCGTGCTTTAACACAGCAGTATCAAAACGAAGATTCGCTTCACTTTGTATTCCGGTTGAATAATATTCGCGATTATTAGCTCGTACACGTAAACCACAAGCTAGATTCCCTTGCAAACATTGCAGTCCAGTACCGTTTTGATTGCCCGCTAAGGCCGTAGACAAACTATCATTAGCTGCTAAGCCGCCTGCAGCAGCACGAATATCATTTAATTTGTACCAATTACGCGCAAACTTGTTGTAGTAAGCCGTTGTAACCAAGTCAAAATTATCTGTCGGTGAAATAAAATAACGTAGGTAGCTACGATGTTGCTCGCGGTCGATTTTGTCGAAACGAGATGCTGAATAGCGCCTGTAAGGATCGACCCGAAAATCTGCAGTACTCAAGCCTAGGTATGTTTCGTCTGCCTCAGAATCTGTAAAGCCATATTTAACTTCTAAACGTTGATATATATTTGTTGCAGGCTCCCATGCAAGCTTGATCATTGGTTCAATATTTTGAAAACCAGTATCGTCCCTGTCGATAAAACCGGGAGCAGCATCAATGGTTTTAAAACCATCAACGCCTCTGAAGTAACCTTCGACTAGAAAGCCAAATCGACCTGCTGCAGTCTCCACAGTATTACCATGAAACGCATGTGTACGGTATTCGTTGTCTTCACCATACTGCGCACGTAAGAAAGTACGTTGTTCAGATGGTATTGGTGTGGATAGGTAATTGATAGCGCCACCCGTTGTATGTGGCCCGTATTTGATTTGACTACTTCCTTTTAAAATTTCGAGGCCACTCATACGGCCAGTCGTTGGAGAATAATAGGCTGAAGGTGCTGCATACGGTGCGGGAGCAGCGAGCACGCCATCTTCCATGAGCGTTACTTTTGCACTGCGTGATGTATCAACTCCTCGCAAACTAATATTGGGGAATAAACCATAACCACCTTCTTCACGGATGTAGACACCAGGTACTTGACGAAGAGTACGGTTGATATCGTCGTATGAAAACTCTCTAATTGATTCATAATCGATGTAATGTGCTGAACCGGGAATAGTATATACAGCGGATGGATCACCGATAATGCTTACTTGGGATAATATTTCGGTTTCTTCCGCCATTACAAACGATTGAAAAGAAAAAAATAAAATACTGATCACCAAGCCATTACGAGATGGTGTCTTAAAAAAGTTCATAACATATTCCCCAAAAAAGATTAATGCGTGTAATTGCTCAGTTTAGTAACAAACCTGAATAACGATAATGAGAATCATTAACATTTAAAGACCGTAACCGTTTCAAAAAATTAAACAGCAAAGGGATTAAATGTGCTCTAAATACTGAAAGGATTAGTAGAGTGCATTTGCGATTCCATTGCGCGATCCAAACACGCAGAGGCATCACAGGCACACGAACCGCACTTATTACCAACACCAAGCTTACTTTCAAGCTGATGCAAACAGTTTGCACCCTCTCTTACAGCTTTTTTGATGTCGGTCTCGGTTACCGCGTTGCAAACACAAACATACATAATTAAAGATATTTATAATTCTTAGTTAAACAGTAATAGTAATTCTAGTAGGAATGAGAACTATTATCAAATAGAAATTAATAAAAAACCCTGGTTTTTTAATCTTCAGGGTTTTCAATTAGTTACATTTTTGATTGTAGATAATTTTCCAAGCCAACTTTAGAAATCAACTCTAATTGTGTCTCCAACCAATCAACATGCTCCTCTTCACTTTCTAATATCGACTCAAAGAGTTCTCTGGAAATGTAATCTTTTGTCGATTCACAATAATTAATAGCTTCTTTTAAATCAGGCAGTGCATCCATCTCTAATGCAAGGTCGGCTTCAATCATCTCTTTCGGTGATTCCCCTATACGCAGTTTGCCCAAGTTTTGCATGCTCGGTAATCCTTCTAAAAAAAGTATGCGTTCAATCAGTTGATCCGCATGCTTCATCTCATCCAGAGACTCTTTGTACTCATATTCATCGAGTTCAGTTAAACCAAAGTTTTTATACATGCGAGCATGCAGAAAATATTGATTAATCGCTGTTAATTCATTTTGTAAAACTTGATTAAGATGCTTAATTACTTGTTTATCGCCTTGCATGCATGTGTTTCCTTTAATGGTGTTTTTTTAGGATTATAGACTCAATGATACAATAGAAAAACCTGCTTATATCTATTTAAATCATTGATCTAAATTGATAATTAATACTATTTACATTACTTTATATGTCAACCTCATTACTTAATGTAATGACTTACTGTTTAAGACAAACAATCGAAGGAGGAGTGTAATGGACGTTTCCAGTATTATCTTTTTGGGTATCCTCGCCGCATTGGTTATGTATCTTGTCACTATATACAACAATTTAGTTTCTTTGAAACATGGCGTCTCCAAAGCCTGGTCAAATATCGATGTGTTATTAAAGCAACGTCATGACGAACTACCCAAGCTCGTCGAAACTTGCAAACAATACATGGGGTTTGAACAAGAGACGCTGGAAAAAGTTATGCAGGCACGCTCTGCGGTGTCATCCGCTAGAGAACGTGGCGACGTTGCAGCATTAGGCCCTGCTGAAGGCCAACTTAGAATGGGTTTGGGCAGTTTGTTTGCCGTGGCAGAAGCCTACCCTGATCTGAAGGCCAATGAAACTTTCAAACATCTACAACAACGAATATCAGGATTGGAAGACACGATTGCCGACCGACGTGAATTTTATAATGAATCAGTCAACGCTAATAATGTACGCATAGAACAATTCCCAGATGTCATCATCGCTAGGACTGATGGTCTTTCCTGCGCGTGACTTACTCATCTTTAGTGAAGAAGAAATAAAAGACGTCGACGTAAAAGCGCTATTTAGTTAGTAGCTGTATATGAGTGACCTGTTTATCGCTCTTAAGCATTGGGCTAAATCTGGACCTGCCGATGATTTCTGGCTATGGGCAATTGGCCTGTTAATCGCGGCAATTGTTGGTTTTTTGATTTCCTTTATTACGCTACATCGTAAGCGCATCATCGAAGACACACCTACGTCAAAAATACGCTCCGCGGCACAAGGATATGTTGAATTAATCGGATATGGCCAGTTGATGGAAGGTCAACCCATTGTTGCGCCACTAACGGGAACAATTTGTACCTGGTATAAATATAGTGTTGATGAACACAGACAGTCCGGAAAAAATAGCAAATGGGTCACCATTAAGAGTGGCACCAGCGAAGAACTGTTCTTGATCAAAGATGATACGGGACAATGTATCATCGATCCTGAGGGCGCTCATGTAACATCTACAAACAAAGATATATGGCATGGCGCTGAAGCTAATCCATTAGGCAGTCCAGTAACAGCTAATAAAAAACAGTCTTTCTTCTCAGGACTTGGTCGTCATCGACGTTATCGATATACCGAGGAACGTTTACATACTGATGAGAGCCTCTATGCCATAGGTCTTTATAAAACTGTCGGTGGTGCTGGCACCAAGTTCGACATAAACGAAGATGTTCGTGAATTAATACGTGAATGGAAAACAGACTCAGAGGCATTAATAAAAAGATTTGATGCGGATAAAAATGGTGAGATTGATATACAAGAATGGCAAAAAGTCAGACAAGCAGCCTATGACCACATCGTTGAAAAACATGGAGAACAAAAAACTTTGCCGCCAGTGAATATCATGAATAAAACAAATGATAGTCGTCGACCATTTATCCTGTCAGCTATAGAAGAAAATGATCTCATTCATCGGCTGCATATTTATTCTGTTTTATCACTCAGCCTGTTTATACTATGCGGTAGTCTCTCAACCTGGCTAATAAGCATTCGACTGGCAGCTTAGCATTCGATCACTAACACCTTGAAATAATAACTATTAAACCAATATCAACGCATATGAAAAACCCACTTATACAGACAGAAGGCCTTCCTCCCTTCGAAAATATCAACGCATCGTATATTGAACCTGCTATCGATCAATTACTGTCGGAAAACAGAAGTACTATTCAATCACTATTAGATAACCACACAAATTATAGTTGGGATAACCTCCTGCAAAAACTGGAAGACATGGATGACCGTTTAAATCGCGCCTGGTCACCCGCCAGCCATCTGCACTCGGTTGCTGATAATGATCAACTCCGAGAAGCTTATAATGCCTGTATAGCCAAGCTCTCTGACTACTCTACCGAGATGGGTCAAAATGAAGCGCTGTTTCATGCATATGAGCAAATTGCACAGGCCGACTCATTTAACGCTTTAACGACTGCGCAACAGAAAATTATCACTAATGCTTTGCGCGACTTTCAGCTCTCTGGTATTGCTCTGGATAACAAATCAAAAGAGCGCTACAAAGTAATCCAGCAACAATTATCAAAGCTGCAAACTAAGTTTGAAGAAAACTTACTCGATGCAACACAAGCCTGGAAAAAACTAATTACTGATAAAGATGAACTCACGGGTTTACCTGAGTCATGTCTCGCTCTAGCTGCACAAACTGCAAAAAATGAAGATCAAGAAGGGTGGTTATTTACGCTTGAGTTCCCATCTTATATGCCGGTAATGCAATATGCTGATAATGCCGCTTTAAGACGAGAAATATACGAAGCTTATGCGACTCGCGCTTCTGATAAAGGCCCACTGGCCGGTCAATTTGATAATAGCGAAATCATGCGCGAAATCCTTAAGTATCGAACAGAAAAAGCCAAGCTACTTGGATTTGAAAGTTACGCACATTATTCACTCGCAACAAAGATGGCAGAAAACCCTGACGAAGTCTTAGGGTTTTTAAATGATCTTGCGGAACGAACAAAGTCCTATGCAGAACAAGAGTTTGCAGAGTTAACACAATTTGCCAACGAAACAGCAAACGTGCCTCAACTTGAAGCTTGGGATATCGCTTATTATTCAGAAAAACTGAGACAGAAAAAATTCGATATCTCACAAGAAATGTTACGCCCATATTTCCCTGTACATCAGACTTTAGAAGGTCTATTTGCAATTACTGCAAAGCTCTATGACGTCACCATCAAACAACGCCATGGAGTTCAAGTCTGGCATGAGGACGTCATGTTTTTTGATATTCTTGACCCCAAAGGCGAAATAAGTGGCAGTTTTTATCTGGATCTCTATGCCCGTCAACATAAACGAGGTGGGGCATGGATGGATGAATGCATCGTCAGAAAAAAATCAAACGCGGGCATCCAAAACCCGGTGGCCTACTTAACTTGTAATTTCACACCTCCCGTCGGTGAAAAGCCCGCTTTACTAACGCATGATGAAGTAACCACGTTATTTCATGAATTTGGTCATGGCCTACATCACATGATGACACGAGTTGAATATAGTGCCGTATCTGGGATCAACGGAGTGCCTTGGGATGCGGTCGAATTACCAAGTCAATTCATGGAGAACTGGTGCTGGGAAAAAGAGGCTCTCGACCTTTTTGCCAGACATGTTGATACCGGTGAACTACTTAATGACGAATTATTCGAAAAAATGACCCGGGCAAGAACATTCCAGGCCGGCATGCAAATGGTTAGACAGCTGGAATTTTCTTTGTTTGACTATCGTCTGCACATGGAATTCGCAACAAATCAATCACTTCAGATACAAGATTTGCTTAATGAGGTTCGCGAAAAGGTCGCTGTCGTTCGAGCACCAGACTTCAATCGTTTCCAGCATAGTTTTGCCCATATCTTTGCCGGCGGTTATGCAGCCGGTTACTATAGTTATAAATGGGCCGAAGTTTTATCGGCTGATGCCTTTTCCAAATTCGAGGAAAGGGGTATCTTTGACAAAACAACTGGTAAAGAATTTCTTCAATCGATTCTTGAACAGGGTGGCAGTCGTGAGCCAATGGATTTATTTGTTGAATTTCGTGGACGAAAACCGAGTATTGAACCTTTATTAAGACATTCGGGAATTACAGCTTAAGGATAAATAATGCATAACTTCAGAGTTAAATACGCACTACTCGGCATACTTTGCCTACTCACAACTATTGTGCATGCCGAGACAGTCTATGTGATAGATGAACTAAATATTGGTTTACATGAAGATCGCACCATCGATAGCCCTATTATTAAACTTGTGCCTAGTGGCACATCATTATCTGTCATCGAACGTGAGAATGATTTGATTCATGTTCAAGAAGCCGGGGGAACCAAGGGTTGGATAAATAGCAAATATGTCGTTGTGGAAAAACCCGGTAAATCGCGCATCACAGAACTGGAAAAAAGCAACGAAGCTTTGAAACAAGAGATAGCACAACTAAAAACGAAAACAACACCTAGCAATGGGTCAGAAGCTCAAAAAGAGCTTGAACAACAATTAAACTCGGAACGTTTGAAAGCAGGTGACTTGGAAGCACAACTCGCCGCTCTTAAAACAAATGTTGCAGATATAGATAACTCAGGGAAATTACTCGCTGATATTGAAACGTTAAAACAGGAAAACCGACACCTAATCTCACAACTCGAATCATCTGGAATTGAAGTAGAAGCAAATTCCGCATCCTTGAGTGAAAGTTATACTACTATAGGCGGCATGAAACAGATAATAGTGACACTGCTTATCGTCTTTGCGATCGGTATAGCGGGAGGTATTTTTATACTGGACTTTTATAATCGACGCAGACATGGCGGTTTTCGCGTTTAATTCGTTTTTTTCTAAACTAATTTTAATAACCTTTAACTCCCACTATAAATCGTGTTCAAGATAGCCACCTGGAATGTCAATTCCCTTAAAGTCAGACTGCCGCATGTTTTGCAGTGGCTAGAATCGGAAAACCCTGATGTTCTCGCTATACAAGAAACGAAAACTACCGATGAAAACTTTCCGGAAGAAGCAATAAAGGAAGCGGGTTATCACGTCAGTTTTGTTGGCCAGAAAACCTATAACGGCGTTACGACCATATGTAAATCGCCTATTGAAATCATAGCAACAGCTATACCTGACTATGATGATGTACAAAAACGAGTCTTGGCTATTAAAACCCAAGGCATTACCGTTTTAAACCTATATGTTCCTAATGGATCAGAAGTGGATTCAGACAAATACCGCTATAAGCTTGAATGGTTTTCAAAGCTGCATCCTTTTATTAAACAACTTCAGTCAAAAAATGAGTCTGTCATCATCTTAGGCGATTTTAATATTGCACCTGAAGATCGAGATGTACATGCACCAGAAGAATGGGAAGGGTGCAATCTGGTAAGCCAGCCTGAACGAGATGAGTTAAAGAGAATATTAGCTAGTGGTTTCAGCGATTGTTTTCGTTCATTTGCTCAAGCAGAAAAAAGTTTTTCCTGGTGGGATTATCGCGCAGCCGGATTCAGACGCGATCGCGGCCTAAGGATTGACCTTATCCTTGCCTCAGAGAACTTAGCAAAAAGTTGTCGCGCGTCTTATATCGATAAAGAGCCCCGCAAGCTAGAGCGGCCCTCAGATCACACGCCTGTGGTTGCAGAATTTGAGCTTTAGCGTTATAAAAGACTCTAGATTATCGGCTAGTTCTAAATACAACTGCTTAATAATACAGTAAATTTATGCAATACATGAATAGCGGCGCAGAGTTTGATTTCGATGAGTGGGCAAAGCTCGCTAAGGAAAATCCTGACGCTTTTGAAAATAAGCGTCAGCAAATGATACAAGACGTCATTGATACGTCTTCGCCAAAGATCAGACGTCGCATGCAAGGTCTTCAATGGCAAATCGACCAGATTCGCGCTACTTCAACAAATCCAATGGCCTCTTGCTTAAAGATATCTCAAATGATGTGGGACAAGACAATCGGAGAAGATGGCTTAGTCGACCATTTACAACAATTAACCGATGCAAGCCACAATCGAGACACGTCGAACCAGATCAAGCAATCGGCTACGATAATTGACTTAAAAGACAGGTTAAATAAGTAAAAAGGTTAAAATCCAGTATCACACAGGATTGCGGAATGCTCGGCTTTCGCATAAACTCCCCGCCCCAGATTGAAGATTAGACGAATTGAGTAAAAAAACATGAAAACAGACATACACCCAACATATGATGAAGTTGACGTTAAATGCAGTTGTGGCAACGCATTCAAGACTCGTTCAACGCACACCGGGGAGCTCCATCTTGACGTTTGCTCTGAATGCCATCCATTTTATACCGGTAAACAGAAAATGCTGGATACAGCAGGTCGAGTTGATAAATTCCGCAAAAAATATGGTATGTAATATTGTTTTAGAGAAGTATTACCAAATATCTAAAAACGCCCTTCTAGGGCGTTTTTTTATTCCTGCATTTTTAATCCTATTTAGCCCGACATGTCTCTCAAAAGAGAACCCAAATCAAGGTTGTGTAAGTACCCACTTTGACGAAAAAGCAATAATTGACTATGTCATTGATGGCGATACTGTTGTTTTAAAAGATAAACGACACATCCGATTAATTGGTATAAATACACCCGAGTTGAACCACAATAATAGTCCCTCTGAAGCGGGCGCAGTCAGCGCACATAATGCGCTTAAAAAAATGCTTGGCGATACACTGTTCATTCATCTTCTTTATGGGAAAGAACGCCTTGATAGGCACGGCAGGACTCTGGCGCATATATATGCTGATGGCATAAACTTACAAAGCCAATTACTTAAGTCTGGCCTAGCAATGCCCCTACGAATTCCACCTAATCTCTCTTTTGCTGATTGCTATAATGAAGCAAGTCAATTTGCTAAAGATCAACGATTGGGCCTGTGGGCATTACCACGTTATAAAACTCGCAGCGTTAAATCACTCAGCGGCGACGAAAAAGGATTTTATTTCATCTCAGGGAAAGTGCGACAAGTCTCAACTAGCAGATCATCTGTCTGGATAAACCTAGGACACAATGTCGCTCTTCGGATAAAGAATGATGACTTAAAATACTTTAATAAATCGAAATTACTTTCATTGAAAACTCAAACCATAGAAGCTAGTGGTTGGTTATATCAGCATAAAGGTCAACGATGCGACTGCGTCACAACCTAGATTTAAAAATCACCAAAACTGAAAATTGAACTGAATTAATTCACTGCCTGTCTTAAAATCATGAAAATGAAATATCTATTTACCCTATATTTTTTGTCCTTACTCTCAATAAGCTCATGTGCCGTTAATCCTGTCACTGGAAAGCAAGACTTGGTACTACTGAGTGAAACTGACGAGCTGGCCTTGGGCCGTAAGACTAATGCAGATGTTCTTAAACAATATACTATCTACGATAATCCCGCTTTACAGAATTACGTTCAAAATATTGGTGTAAAACTTGCCGCAAAGAGCCACCGCTCAAACCTGTCTTATAGTTTTACTGTGCTCGATAGCAAAGAAGTCAACGCCTTCGCCTTACCAGGTGGGTACATATACATAACTCGTGGACTAATGGCCTATTTAAATTCTGAGGCGGAACTAGCTGCGGTACTTGGCCATGAAATAGGACATGTCACAGCCAGACACTCGGTACGACAACATAGCGCAACCCAACTAACAAACATCGGGGCTGCATTAACTTCGATATTTGTACCCGGCATGACTCAAGCGTCGAGCCAATTAGTGCAATTCGCTGGCGGGGCATTACTACGTGGCTATGGACGTACTCATGAACTAGAAGCTGATCGCCTTGGCGCTGAATATCTCGCCCGAACAAACTACAACCCGGAAGCAATGCTCGACGTCATCCGCGTATTAAAAAATCAGGAAGTATTTGACAGAGAACAAGCCCAAGCCGAAGGGCGAGAACCCAGAGCCTACCATGGTGTATTTTCTACACATCCGGATAGTGACACACGACTCCAGGAAGTCATTGGCATGGCTAAAGGACTTAACAAATCCGGAACGGTAAACTTTATCGGACGAGATGAATACATTTCACTCATTGATAACCTGATATTTGGCGATAGTCCTCAAGAAGGTATTTTACGTGGCCGTAATTTCTACCATGAAGGCATGGGATTTGCCATGCGCTTCCCACAAAAATGGAATATGACCAATCTTCCAAATCAGATCTTGCTAGCTGCTGCTGATGGCAATGCCTTGATGCAAATCAGTGCTGAAAATGCAGACAATAAACTATCACCAAGAAATTTTATGATACAGCGCATGGGATTGAATAATCTCGAAAATGAATCGCCATTAAATATAAATGGTCTCTCTGCCCATACTGGCATTTCGGTTATCACCAATAAGCAAGGGAGTATTCCTACGCGGTTCACTGTCATCTATTTTGAACAACGAGCCTACATAATTGCCGGAATGGCCAAAGGTAATAATCTAGCTAAGTATGACGATGCGATACTTGCAACCGCAAAAAGCTTCCATCCTTTAACAACGGATGAAGCAGTTTTGGCAAAACCAATACGAATCAACATTGTAAAAGCGAATAGCAAAACGAAATTTAGTAGCTTGGCCAAACAATCTCCACTAGAGAGCCATGCAGAATCACAACTTCGACTTTTAAATGCAAAATATCCAACAGGTGAACCTGACAAAGGGACACTGATAAAAGTCCTTAAATAGACTTTTCAGCTTAAACTTGCTGGATTCTTAGTTACAACACTTCAGGTCATTTCTAGCTTAGTTAAGCTAAGTAATTGCTACTATTCAGGGTTAATTTCTTATCCACATTTTCTGTGGATAACTCTGTGGATGTAGTGCGAAAATAACGTCAAAAAGACCATGGTTAACTCATCTCTGCCAAAACTGATAAAAACTAACCGGCATCCTATTTATTTATATTATACAATAAGTTACACCATTCCTATTTGCCTTCAGAGGAGATCGAGTGTCGCTTAAGTGATACTAGTGGACCACCAAAAAATAACTGTGCATAAAGAGAAAAATTTCGTTGACAAAACCTTATTGCCGGGAACTCTACGTAATACCTAGGCTCTAAGCATTTAAGAGCATATTTTTCCTTCTTTTCTTCCCTTAGAAGGGAAAATTAACCCGGTTCTCCCCAGCCGGGATTTTCTGGCCCCGGATGCATACTTTCCCCTAAAAAGATCGCCCGGGGCATTTTTTTATGTTGAAAAAATCACTTTTAAAATAACCAATCAGCGAGTTTTTTGACGCGCCTCATCTAGCCCCACCCCCTTCAAAGCAGAGAATTGCTGCACACTGCCATTGATATCTGCCAATTCACGACTGACATCCATTGTGGTCTTGTTTGCAGCGCTTTTAGATAACTTATCTGACTTGTTCAATAGGATGTGTAATGGCAGCTCACAGCTCTTACAGTAATCGAGCATTATTTGATCAAATTTCCCCATTGGATGCCGAATATCCATAATCAAGAACACCCCTTTCAGGGAATTTCTTTCTCGTAAATACCGTTCGAGTAATTTTGCCCAGGTATTCCTCATTGTTTCGTCTACCTTCGCGTAGCCATATCCCGGCAAATCAACGATATGTCTTGATTCATCATAGGCAAAATAATTTAATTCTCTGGTTCTACCGGGCGATTTACTGGTTCTGGCTAGAGAACGCCGATTGGTAATCTTATTTAAGACGCTCGATTTTCCAACGTTAGATCGGCCTGAAAAGGCAACCTCAACACCACTATCCTCCGGAAGTTGATTAAATGCAGCAACACCCTTAATAAATTCAAAGCGGCTGAACCAACCATTTGGTATTATTTGTTTTGTTTTTATATTCATCTCTAATTGAACTGCTAAATTTTATTTAACCATTAAAATAAGTGGCTTATGTTTTTGAAGATTATTGGGTTTTGAATTAACCTTCGTAATCAGGACATTGTTCTGAAAAATAATCATACTATGAGTTTATTATTACTACCCGGCATATATGTTGTCTTAAAGGATCTGGAATTATGAAAAATTATTTATTTGTTATTTGTCTGTTAACGCTTACCTCTGCTTATACCTATGCTGCGGGGGGCGATCCTGAAAATGGCAAGTCTCTCTCACAAACTTGTGCTGCCTGTCATAGTGTCGATGGCAACAGTGTAAACCCTGTTTGGCCAAAACTGGCCGGGCAGCATGCTACATACATCGTAAAACAGTTAAATGATTTCAAAAAAGGAAACCGTGTTAACGCCCAGATGACAGCGATGGTGGCACCACTAAGCGATCAAGACATGCTCGATCTCGGTGCTTATTTTGCTAGTCAAAAAACAACCTTAGGCACTGCTGAACCTGAACTAATTGAAACAGGGGAGCTTATCTATCGAGCTGGGGACTACACAACGGGCGTTCCGGCCTGTATGGCATGTCATGGGCCTAATGGCGCTGGTAACCCAACTGCTCTGTATCCCGCCTTACGTGGCCAGCATGCTGAATATACTGCTATCCAACTTAAAATGTTCAAGGCTGAAGATCGTAGTAACGACCCTAATAATATGATGCGTACCATCACAGGACCAATGACAAACCTACAAATTGAGGCTGTATCTCAATATATTCAGGGCCTCCATTAAAAATTCTTACTTTTACTGAAGTAAAACCGGAATTTAGGTGTCTATAGCTATAAGGCTGGGTTAACCACGCCCTAAATATAATAAATTTAAGGATTACCATGAAAAAAATAGTTACGACTCTTTCGATATTTTTATTTCTCCTGATTAGCAACCAATCATACGCAGATGGCGACGGCTATGTGACCATCTCTCCAGCACAGCCAACCCAGTCAGGAGACAAAATAGAGGTAGTCGAAGTATTTTGGTACGCATGCCCGCACTGTTTCGATTTTGAGCCACATATAAGCAAATGGCTAGCATCCAAACCTGATGATGTCGAATTTAGACGGATGCCGGGTATTTTTCGCAAAAACTGGATCCCGCATGCCAAGGCTTATTTTACTGCAGAAAAATTAGGTGCTTTGGACTCCATCCACTCACCATTATTTGATGCCATACACAAACAAAAGAAAAAAATACATGATGATGATGCAATCAAAAGTTTCTTTGTAAAACATGGTGTCGATAAGAGCGAATTCACTAAAGCATATGAATCTGATGAGGTTCAGACCAAAGTTAAACAAGCTTTTGTCATGGGACAACGATACAAGCTCACGGGTGTCCCAGCCGTCATAGTCAATGGCAAATATATGGTTAGTGGTTCCACTGCTGGCAGTTTTGAAAATGTACTAAAGGTTATTGATCAACTCGTCGATAAAGAAAGGGCGAGCACAACAAACGAGTAAACTAAAGATTCAGAGTCAATCATTCCTGTCTGAATGGCAGGAATGATAAATACCATCGATTGTAACGCCCGCACCATGTTTTATTTAATTGCCGGATACAATCAATGCTGTCACAAGAAAAAGCTATCGACCCTGATACAGACTGGAAAAAACAATACGTTCAGAGCCTGAAAGAGCTGGATGTTAAAGAAAAGGAATGGGAGCAACAGCAGCAAGAATTACTAAAAACCGTATTAAGGTTGACCTTCGCCTACCAAGGCTCAAATGACATTCTCGATAAAAAGCTGTTTGACCTCAAAGAGACTTTAAAACAATCTGGCAACAACCTCCCGCAAGAAGAAATTGAGCAAATTGTGCTGTCCGTCCTGTCACTGAAGAAGGATAAAGATGCCGATGCATCAAGAACAAATCAATTAGTTACAAACGTAATTCAATTGCTATCCAACGACAATCAATTTGGTCAATATTCAGAGGCAGTCGCTGATATCAACAATGACATTCAGGACAACTCCATTGAACCCATAAGCCGATTAAAATCAATAAATGATGTCGTTACTAATATAAATAAATCATCGGCAAAGGATAAACAAAAACCAGACACGTTTAAGGTGTTCTTAAAAAAACTATCCGAGCATCAGGAGACAGAGGCTTCACTTGCTAATCTATGTAAAAAATCCATAACGTTAAAAAATGAACAAGAAAAATTAAAAGTAATCAATCAATGTATAGAAAAAATTAATTTACAATCAAACCAGTCAGGCAGTAGCACATCAACACCTGCTATAACAGAGAAAGAGTCTGACTTTACTGTTAGCCACCTGGTTACTATGCTTGACTGGATAACCATCCCGGGCAAATCACAGGCAAAGCTCGACACTCTAAAGCAACAGCTTGAACAACGAAGCGACGGGGCGGACATTGGCAATTTACTACGCCGCATAGCATTGACGATAAGCAATGCCTACATGGAAATTCAGGCTGAGCTGATAGAGACTGAAGGCTTTTTGAAAAAAGTAACTCAGCAATTAAATGAGATTACCTTACAGGTAGCTGACATAGAAACCCTTGAGAACGAATCATTTTCGAATTCATTATCACTCAACACCGAGATGGGAAAGCAAATCAACTTAATTCAAACAGGTGTTGATGAAGCAGATTCGCTTGAGAATATCAAAAATACCATCAATAGCCGAATTGAAGTCATACAAAACAACATGGACCAGTTTATCAGTGTTGAACAAACCCGGAAAAAAACATCTGACAATAGCCATAAGGAACTGACAGACCGACTCAACAACATGGAGTCCGAAACTGAAAAACTCAGAAAGTGCATTGAGGTAGAGATAAGCAAAGCCTACACTGATGCATTAACAAAAATACCAAATCGTATGGCCTTTGATGAACGTATTAGCCATGAGTATCGACGTTGGCAACGATACAACAATAAATTAACACTATGTCTGGTCGATATAGATAAGTTTAAAAATGTAAATGACACTTATGGCCATAAAGCGGGAGATATTGTTTTGCGAACTGTCGCAGGAAAATGCATTTCAAAAGTTCGTGGCAGTGACTTTTTTTGCCGATATGGCGGTGAAGAGTTCGCTTTAATCTTACCAGAAACTGATCTATCAGCTGCAATAACTGTCGCAGAATCATTAAGAGAAGGCATAGAAGGCTGTTCATTCCAGTATGGGGATAAAACAGTGCCAATAACCATTTCCTGCGGCCTCGCTGAATTCAAGGGCACGGATAATCTGGACACGATATTCAAAAGAGCAGACAAGGCCTTATATAAAGCAAAAAATAGCGGGCGTAATTGCTGTATTAGTGAAGACCAACTGCGCCTAATCTAAATTAATTAAAAGTTAGGCAATAAAAAAGGGACCTTACGGTCCCTTTTTTATTATTCCGAGAAGGAAGTCTTACTTGTTGTTGATGTACATTGTTACTTCAAAACCAAAACGAATGTCGCTGTATTCAGGTGTTTGCCAGTTCATTGTTATATCCTCGTATTAAGTGTGTTAAATAAGATTAAAGAGGGTCTTATTTGTTGTTAATATACATTGTTACTTCAAAACCAAAACGAATGTCGTTGTATTCAGGTGTTTGCCAGTTCATTGTTATATCCTCGTATTAAGTTATAAGTTTGTTTATAAAGTTTTTTCTTGTCTTATATAGAGCAGATCATGTGCCAGTTTCTTAAATAATTAATTTTATATATAATATTCAAATACTTACTGTCATTTATCTGGTTTAATCAAGTCCATTTTATTGGTTAATTTGGTTGTTAATAACCAATTAACTGGTTTTAAATAACCATATTACAACCTTTTTAATAGCCACCATGACCATACAGAATCCACAATCTATGCAGCAATTTCGGCAACTATTAACAGAATTACAGATTTACTACGTAGATTATGCTAAATTCGCCGACTTTTTTAAGGGCGTGTAATAAGAAAAACGCATGACAAATACTCATAACAAAACCAGCAATAAGCATATTGCGAGCGGACATCGAATTGGAATCGTTGGTGGTGGTCAGCTGGCAAAGATGACGGCGCAACCCGCGATGGAACTAGGTTGCGAGATCGTTATCCTGGAAAGAACTGAAAACACACCAGCTTCATGTCTTGCCGCAGATATTTTATATGGCGACTGGGACGACCCAGCCAATTTGCTTAATCTCGCAGACAAAGTTGACGTAGTATCCTTAGAAAATGAATTTGTCGATGCAAATAGTTTAAAAGCCATAGAACAAGCAGGCCATCAACTGTACCCAAGCTCGACAACGATTGGGCTGGTACAAGATAAACTAATTCAAAAGCAGGCTTTAAGTGATGCAGGGATAGCGGTGACACCCTTTGCAGCCGTCAATTCACAGGAAGAAATCATACAACGCGCTAATCGACTTGGCTGGCCGCTAGTCTTAAAGACAAGACGCAATGGTTATGACGGAAAAGGAAACGCCACTTTAAATAGTGCAGCAGATATTGGGGATGCCTGGACAAAACTCGATGGCAATAATCGAGAACTCTACGTTGAAGGATTTTGCAATTTCGCTGGTGAATTAGCAGTAATGGTAACGCGTGGCTCGAATGGCGAAATGGTCAATTATCCCGTGGTTGAATCCGTACAGAAAGATCACATCTGCCATATCGTACGTGCACCTGCCCGTATCGGTGATGAACTAGCCGATACAGCGATTGAACTCGCACGCAAGGCAGTTACAACTATCGATGGCGTAGGTACCATCGGCGTCGAAATGTTTCTCACCAAAGAAAACCAGATTATTCTTAACGAAATGGCGCCAAGAGTACATAATTCCGGGCACTACACGATTGAAGCTTGTGAATGTTCACAGTTTGAGAACCATGTAAGGGCTATCCTCGGGCTACCGCTCGGTTCAACTGAAATGATTGCGCCAGCAGCGGTGATGATAAACATGCTCGGCGAAGAGCAGGGCACAGGCTACCCGGTTGGCATTGAACAAGCCCTAGCAGTGAAGGGAGCCCATATACATGTATATGGAAAGACAGCAACAAACATAGGGCGCAAAATGGGACATATCACCGCGTTAGGTTCAGATATTAATGAAGCTGAACAAATTGCATCAAAGGCTGCATCATGTATTCGTTTCGGAGCACAAAAATGAAAGCGCAAACCAAACCACTCGTCGGCATTATCATGGGCAGTGATTCAGACTGGCCAACCTTAAAAGCAGCTGCAGACATCTGTGAACAGTTTTTAGTTGCCCATGAAGTACACGTCGTCTCAGCACACCGTACACCCGATGACATGGCTAGGTATGCAAAGAACGCTTATAAGAAAGGCTTGAAGGTAATAATTGCCGGCGCCGGAGGCGCAGCACATTTACCCGGTATGGTTGCCAGTCACACACCCTTACCCGTCATTGGTGTCCCAGTTAAAACTGAAGCATTAAGTGGTATGGATTCATTATTATCAATCGTACAAATGCCAGGTGGCGTTCCTGTTGCAACAGTCGCAATTGGTGCGGGTAAAAATGCCGGTCTATTAGCCGTAGAGATCCTCGCAACGAGTAATACAAAGTTGATGGATAAACTGTTCGAATATAAGAAAGACCTTGCTACGGAATCACGTAAGAAAGACAAATCATTAAATAAACAAATTAAATAGTAATACTCTTACACTTTTCGTATCAGTACGAATAGCGATTTTAGTTTACCTGAATGATTTTGATCAGCTTATTATTTTCATCAAACTGAATTTCAAATAACCAAAGATGCCCTCGTGCGTAAGAAATTTTCGAATTGCATCAGCTGGAAATTTTAAATTCAGATTGTCTTCTGAACGCACCACAATATCTCGTGCTATCCCTTTGTAATAAGCAAGGTACTTATCTGCCTCTATGGCCAAACGAAAACGAATTCTATGTGATACGTTTTTTTAATCATTCGATAATTGGTTTATTACTGCCAATTCCAGTTTCCCGTTGTTTAGCTATTTGCAGGATGGTTTTACGTTCTTTACTATTCGCTTGGCCCCAGCCGATAATTTCTGCAATTGTTCTAAAACATCCCATGCAAACATCATCTTCATTCAAACAACAATTTCTTACACAAGGTGATTCCACATCATTTGTATTATTCATGGCATGAATAATTTAATACCGCTAATTTCCAGTTCTCGTATATTTTCCTTGCTGTTTTATTAAAATAAGTCATGTTTTCCAGCGTTTCTTGTTCTAGTTTGTTGACAGCGTTTTCACCCAGACTTTTTTCCAACGCGTCGTTATAAGCTAAAATAGCGCTCCAATCTGATACTGTTGAAGCAATGATTTCCTGATGGTATTGCATGGTAAATACTTGTACTCCCAACGATAAGGATTGAATAGCACATTTATCCGAATAACTTAATATATCCATTCCGGGTGGTGCGCTCTTTACTTCAGCACTATGCCACTGCAAACAATTCATCTTGTCCGGCATGTTTTTTAAATAGGGACTTTGTTTGCCCGAGTCAGTTTTATGAATTTCCATAATACCAATCTCGGCATGATCTCCCAGGCCAACTTCAGCACCAAGTGCATCAGCCAATAATTGATGGCCAAGACATATACCCACATAAGGCATCTTCAATTCATTCACGGCTTTTCGGATAGCCGCTTTTTCATCGATTAACCAAGGGTATTCTGCTTCTTCCCATACATCCATCGGGCCACCCATCACCCACAGTGCATCGTAGTCTTTTAAATCAGGGATCTGCTCACCTTCGTCAAGCTCTATAATAGTCGACTCAACATTGTCTTCTTTAAAAAAGTCGCGAAAAATGCCAGGGTGTTCTATTCGTAAATGTTGAAAAACAAGTATACGATTAATTTTCATTCTGTTTTATCAAGTTAGAAACTGCTTTGCGAAAATCTACATGCTTCGGCTGCCAACCAGAGCGTGAGATCGTAACGCTGTTATCACACCTTCGACCCATGCCACGATCATTACTGTGATGAGAAAAAATTGGTTCTAATTGATTTAGCTGTTTCGCTAAAAATGAATAATACTCGCCACGTTTTATTGGATGGCCATCACACGCTAGTTCAATTGGTTCAGAGTCGTCCATCGCGCCTATACGCTTTAGTAATTCTGCTCCATCATCAACATGGATCAAATTAAGCCAACCGTTAGGATCACCATTAATCGTATCACCTTTTAATATTCCGTTTTTTCCAATCACGCGCTCAGGGCCATAAATTCCTGCGAAACGAATAATGCTTCCTTTTTTTACAGCAGCTAACCAATCTTGTTCTATAAAGCTTTGTCGCTCAGCTCTTTCGCTATCTATATGAACATCACTATCGGCATCAACAACTCTGTCTTTATTGCCATAAACAACCGTTGATGAAACTAAGACAGCTTTTTGAACATCGAGTTTATTTAGTCGTTCGATAAACCCGGGGAAGGCGGTTCGATCTATTTGGCTTGGAGGCACCATAAAATAAATTCTAATACTTGTTTTTTTAGAAAGCACATCCAGGTTACGCCAGGTCTGTTTATCATTAATATTTAAAATGATCTGGTGATTATCCTCAACTGAATTTATTGCGTTATGCTGTTCTGATCTGTTTACAACATAGTTACTTTCGTCATGTAAAATTTTAAGCAGGCTTCTTCCCAAGTACCCACACCCAATGATCAAGTTTATTTTCTTCATCTCTTCAGAAACTCTGATAATTGCATGGTACAAATATTAAAAAGAGACCTATTTATTAACACTCAGTACTTGTGATTCAACATCTTCATATTTTATAAGCACAGTATAATTATCACCTTCACTATCACGCATATTTGAAACGCCTTCGAAAATCCGTAAAGCTGGCTTACCACTATCATAATAAAGCTTCAATGTGCCAGCAATAACGCGGACAAAGAAACTGTCTGGCTCAATATTTATCAATCTTAAAGATTGGCCTTCTTTATTCACGATAGCATCTTGATATATTCTGAAACTTAAAAAGTCCTGCATGCTTGGCACAAGAAAATCGCGCTTGAATTTCTTACCGGCAACAATTTGATCCCAATGCTCTATAATAAAATTATCAAAACCAGCATCGCTAATCGCACCATCTTTATAGTTTATTTGTGATTCTTTCCGGGTTTTATTTTTTGATTCACTAAAAATAACTTCGTACTTATTACCAATAAAGCGCGTTTTTTCTTCATGTCCGGTGAGTGTATTTTCTAATGTAAACTCAGGCATAAATTGACTATTACTAAAATCGGCAACCTTACTAGCAAAGATATTTTCCGCAGGGTCCTTATAAATCACTTCCGAGCGCTGTAACACCCCGTCACTGTATTTCTCGTGATGGTTCTCGGTATAAAGTAATTGATTAGTGATGCTGTCATAGGCATGCCCCACTCGAGTCATCGCATCTTTAGCAACAGCGGAAGATACCCATAACCAGAGAACAGTTAATAGAACTATCCTAAACATACATTTAACTGCTATTAGTCCGCTTGCCCAACCAGAACCTTGTCATACTACCCTCCGCTTCATAAAATGATTTTAGGACATAAAGACAAGACAGCATATTACCAAGTAATAAAATCAGTACAGACCATGATAATGCGGTTGTTTTATTTTCTTCACGGCATAGAACCCAAAATGAAAACAACAATAAACCTAAATAAAGATCAACTAACGTCACCATCCCCCATGCCATATCGACTAAGACAGCACCTTCTATAAAAAAGTCGCCGTAGACTAATGCATAATAGACAACTAGTAACATAATTAAGAAACCAGCGTAGGCAATAACTGCTGGCATCGAAATAAATCGATTTTTTTTAACCGCAGTTGTCATGATAATACCTTCGGTGGTAAGGGGAAGAACATACTTGTCGTTTTCTGATACTCCCTGTATGCATCGCCACGACTGCGTATAGATTGCTGCTCGGTATAAGGCACACCAGTAATACGTGTGATAAATACATAGATAACAATCAGTCCGGTCCAGGTTAACCACCAGTAATCACTACCGTAGCCTATCAAGACAAAAGCCCACCATTGCAACCATTCGAAAAAATAATTGGGATGGCGTGAATAACGCCACAGTCCAATATTACAAACAATGCCTTTATTAACAGGGTTCATTCTAAAATGGTGTAATTGCTGGTCGCTTATAACTTCACCGGCGATAGCAATCATCCATACCAATACGCCTAGAACATCTAATAGGCCAACTTCAGGATTACTATTTCTCGCTGCGGCCCAAAATGGTAATGCAAACAATATTGTCCACGTCGCTTGTACTTGAAAGAAAATGAACATCACAACTTGCGCATGCTTGCCACAGTATTCGCGCATGTATCGATAGCGACCATCTTCAACTTCATTCATGACCCGGTTATATAAGAAAGCGCCTAGGCGAAAACCCCAGAAAAGAGCGAGCCCAACAATCAACCACTGGCGAGCGTCATTTTCGATTTGATCCATGAGTATTAACCAGACACCAACCACTGGCGTTAAAAATGACCAAGCGACATCGACAATGCCCGCATTCTCTGTTTTATATTGCATCATCCACAGCAGCAACATCACAAACGCACTAAAAGCCCAAGCAATTAAGAATATTGATGCTAATGTCATTTAGATTTCTCCCAGCCTAGAATGCTCATTTGTTCTTGGATCAATTGTTGTCTGGTAAAAATATCTGAAGCCCATATTAATATGGGCATAGCAACACACCACATGATCGAAACAACAAAAATAGAAGTGTTTCCGAGTAGCGTAATTGCACCCAACTTTTCACCTGCAACATAAGCCAACGGACCAGCAATCGCTGACATCGCACCAGCAAGCAGATAACGGCGTTTTAACCATGATAAAGAAAGATTAATAGTAGCAGCAAGATTTATCCAAAGGCAGACCATCCAAAGAGGAGAAGGACCACCCAGCATAGTGTTTTCGGGAAAGGCGATGAATCCAGTCACGACTAATATTGAATCTAAGAGATAACCTAAGAATGCTGTAAATAAAAATAATTTTATTTCAGTATTTCGCATCTCATCCATTATGGATAAATGAAAAAGCATCCATATCATCGTATAAGCAACACCAATATAGGGCACACCTTTGGCAGCTGAAATGATCGTCACAAACCAAGCTAGTTGAAACAGAATGAAGTTAGTTAATTTCATAGGTTCAAATTAAACTTAATTTGTTGAACTGATCGCGTTTCTGCCATAAGCAGGTTTATTCATCAACATGTGCACTACACCGGTATAACGTTCAAGAAAACCTGCCTCACAGTAACAAAGGTAGTACTCCCATAACCGAATAAAATCATCACCATAACCCTGGTGTTTCACTTCATCGAGTCTTGCATTAAAATTTTCTCGCCAAACACGTAATGTCGTTGCGTAATCCAGTCCAAAGTCTTCGACTTGATTGACTCGTAAGTCAGTCGCTTTTGTCACCGAGTCAATCATCGCAGTCAAGGAAGGGACACAACTGCCAGGAAAAATAAACTGTTGGATAAAATCAGAACTCTTTAAATATTGTTTATATCGCTGATCTGGCATCGTTATAGCCTGAATCAACATTTGGCCATCATCTTTTAGAAGCGAAGCACAACTTGAGAAATAAGCAGGCAAAAACTCATCACCAACAGCTTCAATCATCTCTATAGAAACAAGTTTGTCGAACTTGCCCGTTAGATCGCGATAATCACATAATCTTATATCGATAAGATCGGTCAACCCTTGCTCCGCTATTCGTTCTTTAGCAAGACTGTATTGTTCTTTTGAAATAGTAATTGTTGTGACATGGCAACCATAGTTTTTGGCTGCATGAATCGAAAAACTACCCCAACCACTACCTATCTCAATTAATTTATGGTGCGCTTGCAGATCGAGCTTTCGACAGATTCGATCAAGCTTTTCTATTGATGCTTCTTCAAGCGTTGATTGATCATTAAGGAATACCCCTGAAGAGTAGGTCATCGTCTTATCCAGAAATAATTGAAACATGTCATTACCGAGATCGTAGTGCGCATGAATATTTTTCTGGCTACCTTGACGCGTATTACTTCTCGCTTTATGTCTACGTCGTAACCACCAATTGCCAAGAGCAGCCAATCCATTTTCAAGTTGATCTGTGTTATCAAGATTTCTTACCATCAACTGAAATAGACCGACTAAATTATCACAAGACCAATAACCATCTCGGTAAGCACTTGCCGCACCATTACTGCCTGCCAACAGCACGTCCAAATAGAAACGCAGATCGTGAATTTCTAATGTGAAATCCGGCTCCCGAGCGTAATCGGTTTGCCATACATCAAGTTCATCTTTGATGGCAATACAACCAGAGGACAGGCTACTGATTTTTTGACGTATTATTCTTTTGGCAACCATGACAAAAATATTTGCCGTGCCTGTTGCTTTAAATTCATCTGCTTTTAGTGTCGTTGATCTCATCTAGTTATCTCTTGCGTTAAATGTTTTGGGTGAGTGTAGAAGGGTGTTTTTTTGAACCACAATTTCATCGCCTGCCAATAGATAGTGCTAATTACTTTTAACGTCATTAAAGGATACACAAACAGGACCCGATTAAGTTGAAGCCCTGTAATCGCTTGTCTTTTTAAATTCATTGTAGCGTTAAAAACTTTTTCCTCATTCTGAAAACTATTCATATTAACCATCAGGTTTTCTTTTGGTTTAGGTAAATGCCATTCGTAAACATGCTCCATTTCCATAAATGGTGAGACATGAAATGATTTTAAAAATTTATAGGCATCTGAATCATCTGCTAATTCAGATCTATCAAGCACATAACAGTGTGTTTCTCCCCATGGTGTGTTGTGTACCTCGGCAACGATATATTCGAGCTCTGTATCCTCATCATTCCAACAATAATAAAAACTTACCGGGTTCATGCAGTAACCAAAATAACGCAGGTGGGTTAGTAGCCGAATAGCCCCTGAATGTTCTTGCCCTGTTTTTTCCTTGATGATCTGACGTACACTTTCGTCTAACGGTACATTGCTATCACCAACATGATCTTTTCGTCTAAACCAAGCCAAAGCAGGGCGCTTCGAAGACCATAGTGGATTAACATTGAACAGCTCTGGCAACTCGGCTAAATCGAGATACATCATGTATAAGGTGTAGCGAAAATAATGATTATGCGGTGATAAGCGATTATGAGACACCAGCCCTTCATAGATGCAACTATTCATGCTGCTAGCACCTGATCATAAGTAGCACACACATCTAATGCACTACGCACACCATCTTCATGAAAGCCGTAACCCCAATAAGCACCACAATAGGAAATACCACGTCGTCGGATTAACTTATCATGTTGTAATTGTGCGGAATCTCTACCAGGCTGAAATATTGGGTGGTGATAATTGATGCGCCGTATTATTTTATCCGGATCAATCTGATCCGATTGGTTGAGTGAAACATTATAGGTCTTCTCGCTCTCAATGCCCTGTAGCATATTCATATTGTATGTTACAGCAGCATGATTATTTTCAGTTGCGGGTATTCGATAGTTCCAACTTGCCCAGGCTCGTTTATTGTCTGGCAGAACACTAGTATCGGTATGCAAGATGGCTTCATTATATTGATACTTGAAAAGCTCTAATATGTCATGTTCTTCAGCCTCAATATTTTTTACGAGACGACGACTGGTATCAGCATGCGTTGCCATGACAACCTCGTCAAACAATTCAATTGTGCCATCGCTCAATACCAATTCAACCTGATTAGTTTTTCGAGTTACACTGCTAACACCTTTATTTAGATATATCTTTTCACGAAAACCATTTGTCAGTGGTTCGATATATTGATAAGACCCTCCTACCACTGTTCGCCATTGAGGACGATCATTAACTTGTAACATGCAATGATTATCCAGAAATTCCAGGACAAACTTGATAGGAAAACGACGAAACTGTGCTGCTGGACTGGACCATAAAGAAGCACCAAGAGGAATCAAATAATATTCAATAAACTTCTTAGAGTATTTATTCTTCTCTGCAAATTCAGCAACGGTTACGGTGTCATCAATACCATTACGTAATGCAGCAGGTGATTCATCATTAAATCGCATGATGTCTTTCAACATTCGCCAAAATGTTGGGTTAACAATATTTCTACGCTGGCTAAAAACACGGTTAAGATCACTGCCGTTGTATTCTAAACCCGTCTTTTCGCAATGAACGCTGAAACTCATGTCTGACTCTCGACTCTCTATATCCAAGACATCAAACAACCTGCAAAGATTTGGGTAGTTACTTTTGTTGAAAACTATGAAACCAGTATCAACGGGTATTTTATTGTTACCTTCTTTGACAAGAATTGTATTGGTATGCCCGCCAATATAATTATTAGCTTCGAATACATGCACATCATGTTCACGATGTAACATATATGCGGCTGTCAGGCCAGAGATACCAGTGCCAATGATTGCAATCTTCATTGTCGTCGACCTTCTTCCAGTATATGTGCCGGTACAGGCTTGAGATCTTTAGCCAGCCCAATTGCAGCAAGCATCTTAATCAACATAAAACTGATATCTAATTCGCCACGGTAAAAACCTTGTCGCGTCGCAGCCGGATAACGATGATGATTATTATGCCAACCTTCTCCCAGTGTTAAAAAGGCTAACCAGACATTGTTACGACTATCATCATTCGTATCAAAGCGACGCTTACCAAAAACATGTGCTAAAGAATTAATAGTGTAAGTTGCATGATAGAGAACAACTGTTGAAACAAGCCCGCCCCAAACCAAAAGTTGCAGACCATTTGTATTTAAAGCAGGAAAATATGCCGTCAAAATTTGACCCAGAAAATAACACCCAGGAAATAACAGCAGGAAAGGCACCCAATCAAACTTTTCCAATAACTTGAGCTCAGGGTATTTGAGTAAATCTTTTATACGCTGATCATGTAATGAAAAATTACCACGACGAAGAAACCAGAGCATATGGCTATTCAGAAACCCATTCTTTGGCGAATGCGGGTCAATCTCTGTGTCTGAATTTATATGATGACCCCGATGATGACCTGCCCACCATAGCGGGCCTCGCTGCCCAGCGGTACAACCGGAAAATGCCATCAAGAATTGAACCGGGCGCGAAACAGCATATGTACGATGGGAAAAATATCGATGATAGAACGCAGTAATAAAGAACATTCTGACAAAATACAATGCCAACATCAGGACAACAGCAACCCAACTAATACCCACATAGAAAACACTCAAGCAAGCAATATGCATAAAGATAAACACCACTAATCGAAAACTATCGATCTGGTGCTTTTCTTCATCGCTTAATCCTTCATACAAAGAAGCATCATTAAATATCCAACACCAAAACTTTTGGAAAATGGATGGATTGCGCGTTATTTGTGATTTTTCGGTCATAAATGTACCTTATTTCTTAACACTGTATAAACTTCACTGTGAAGAGGCAGTGGAGCAGACGTGAAGATTATGTGAAGAAGCTAAAAGCGATAGCTTTATTCTGCTGAAGCTTCCGGGAAATTGACTTTTACTCTCGTACCAGAGCCTAATTGGCTATCAACATCGATGGACCAGTGAAACCGCTCGGACAACATTTTAACGATAGTTAAACCTACTCCATAGCCGCCACGTTGTTTATTATTGCCTCTTTGAAATGGTTTAAACATTTTTTCAACGTCTTCTTCTGCGATCCCGATACCGCTGTCCTCAATGATCAAGTGTTTCGCAGAAATAGTGATAGTGACGCTGCCTTCATCCGTATAGGAAAACGCATTGCGGATTAGATTACCGATCATTACCGACAGCACCTTATCTGATCCGATCACATACAGTTTGTTGTTTTCTACAATGGAAACATTTACCGGTTTATTCACAAGCAGACTGCTTGTTCTTTCAACTTCTTCTGACACAACATCATTGATACAGACTGGTTCGAAAGATAATGCACTGTCAGACTCTCTGGCAAGTATCAACAGAGCCTCAATTAATTCTTCCATGTCTGCAGCATTATTCTTTATACGCTGTAAGGGCCTAAGCTGGGACTCATTTAGCGTCTCATCCTCCAATAAAAAATCTGTGGCAATCTTAATCACTGTTATTGGGCTACGTAATTCATGGCTTGCATCACGGGTAAAGTTTCGTTCGCGGACAACAAACGATTCGATCCTCTCAGACAAATCCGAAAGTGCCTGAGATAAAACAGCAACTTCTTGATCAACATTTTCTGGCAAGGCTTTTTTAAGATTTTCAGAAAACTCATCGCTTAATGGATCTAATTCCTCAAGCGTTTTGGCCATTTTAATTATTGGCGAGACTGCCTGTGATAAAAAACGGTATGACACCCAGCCAGAGAGGTAGATAACGATAAGAAAAAGAGCAAGTGGAAATATACCAAAAAACAAAGCCAATTCACTGACCTGCTCACCATCAAACTCGAGATAAAGAATTTCACCTTTATGTTCTGAGACATGCACAATATAAAGATCCGAATTACTATCGGTCAGCTTGTGTAAACCCTGATCAAACTTTAAAAACTCAGCAGGAATATCTACATCAATCGATTTTATATAACCCGTTAAGTTGAATGTATTAGGCCTCGGGCTAGCATTATCTTTGTCGTACATCGCCCAGTAATGGGATGCTTCGTCGTCCAAAGCACGTTGAATCAAGATATCCCCAATAACAAAACGAGCAGCGTATACACCTAATAGGGCAATTACACTTATCAGCGCAGCCTGCACTAAAAATGCCTGTAATAAGCGTTGATTGATTCCTTTGTTAGTTGTCATCAGGGTCAACCAGTCTGAAGCCTGTATTTTGCATAGTCTCCATTAATTGTTTTTCAAATGGCTTATCAATTGATTTTCTTAGATTATAGATGTGGCTACGTAGAGTATCGCTATCAGGTAAAATATCGCCCCAAACTTGGCGTTCTATTTCGCGCCTACTAACAACACGTGGTGAAGCATGCATAAGAATCTTCAGAATTTTAATGCCAATCGGTGTCAGTTTAATTGGAGTATTAGCACGGGAGACTTCCATGGTGCCGGAATCGAATACGAGATCAGCGACTTGTAACTTCTCTGGACTGACCAAACCACGTTGTCGGCGTATCATGGCCCTTACTCTTGCTTCCAGTTCCTTAATCTCAAATGGCTTGACCAGATAGTCGTCAGCTCCTGCATCCAGCCCAGCAACCTTATCTTGTAATGTATCTCTGGCGGTCAATATCAATACAGGCACAACACCTTTTGCTTCATTGCGTACTTTTTCTAATAGCGCAATACCATCCAGACCAGGCAACATAAGGTCAAGGATAATGGCATCATAGTCATTACTTACTGCAAGGTGTAAACCAGTTATGCCATCGGCAGCGTGATCCATGACGTAATCGCATCGCTCAAGATACTCACATACCATTTCAGCAATATCATAATGGTCTTCTATAAGAAGTAGATGGCCCTGATTATTTGCGGACATGACTTAAACCACTGCTATGTTAAAAATAAAACATTACACAACAAGTCATGTGATGACCATGTGAAATTTATTAAATGAATACCCAGATTATCTTAAATATGCATGCAGGACTGTCAAGCCAGCATCGTGTTTAAAGCGGTCATCGTATTTTTTGTTCATTTAATTCCAGTTCACGTCTTGTATCACTCCCGTAATTAATGTCTCTCTCTTCTGTACAGACCACGTTTAGGAACCTGTGTAACCAGCATTTTCTTCTAAATCTATCTATTTTTTCAAAAACTTCATTTAGTTGGTACAGATCCTGAATATAAATTCAGCATTAACTAGCTACAAATAACGATAAACATGGAGGTGCCACAAGTGCCAAATACACAAGATTATCTGGTCGATGTTTCAAACTTAATTACCCTGCCTGATATATACATCGCAATTAAGGAAACGATCGAAGACCCGGAAAGCGATATGAAAAAACTGACTGAGGTCATTTCAATTGACCCGGCTGTATCAACAAGGCTTTTGAAAATTGCCAACAGCCCTTTTTATGGACAGGTAGCTGATATTGACAGCTTAAATAGGGCCGTTTCATTATTGGGAACAAAGACTATCCATGACACTGTGTTAGCTATTACCCTCTCTCATGTATTTCAATCTATGGTCGGTGTGAATTTTGATGTCCCCAGCTTTTGGCAAGACTCCATCATGCGCGGTGTTGTAGCAAAGTCATGCGCAAAAGAATTGAAAATTCATGACCCCGACAGATTATTCATTTTGGGCTTACTATCTAACATCGGCCATATGGTTATGGGCATTCGTGACCCGATTTTGATGCAAAAAGTAATGACTCAACATAGGAAGAGCGGTTTTCCCATTCACTTGTTTGAGCGATCTACTTTTGGTTTTGATTATGCCGAGCTCGGTGCAGATATACTTGAGGGGTGGTCTATCCCCAATTCAATTATTAGCGGGATTCGTTACCAAAATTGTCCCGAGATAGCGCCTGAATGTAAACAGGAAGCGGCTATTGTTTATTGTGCCGGACGATTACGGCCTGATGAGGATGAATTTCCTAATATGATCGATGATGAAACACTAATCCAATCGAGTATTGACCGTTTCGACTATGATCATGTCCGCAATCAGGCAAAAGACCTCTATATCGAAGCCTTATCCTTATTACCAATACCCCAATTAAAAGTAGCCGTCTGATATTCCTCAAATGCTGAGTGTTCCCTCGGATACAGTCAATATACCAGTGATAATTGGAAATACGGGATTTAGAGTGTGTCTGTTTTTATCCAGAGCAGTGTCGCCTAAAGCGCCTGCTGTTGGATTTCCTCCTTTCAGGGAGTGCCATGCGTGTCATCACGCCTTGCCTACATGGATGTAGGTACTTAGCTTGCGTCGGGAACAGGCAAGCTGCGCTCTGAATAAAAACAGACACACTCTAAATCCCGTATTTCCAAGTATCACGGGTATAGGTATACTTTTGCCCCTTAAATATAGAAAATACCAAAAATTTGGAACATACCCTTGGGGATAAATGATGAGTAAAGAACAAGATCAAATATTTTTCAGAAATTTTTCACTGGCACTTGGCGTTATCGCCGTAATGATGGTGGTATTTTTCGTTGTCGCACAGTTTGCAGCTTCAGACGATGAGGCAGAGGCCAAAATGCGCTCAGTAAAAGTAGCCGAAGTGACTAAACCTGTAGGACAAGTCACAGCTGTTGGCGAGGAAGTTGAAGTCGCAGAAGAAGAAGCTGCAGCAGTTAGTGAGGTGGCTAGTGGCGATGTTGGCAAAACTATCTATGACGGTCTATGTGTCAATTGTCATGGTATCCCGGCAATGGCTGCCATGATCCCACAAACAGGAGACGCAACAGCTTGGTCGACAAGAGTCGAGCAAGGCAATGAAGTCCTATATGACCATGCTATTAACGGTTTTGTTGGCGAAATGGGCATGATGCCTGCCAGAGGCAGTAACCCAAAACTCACCGATGATGAAGTTAAAGCAGCGGTTGATTATATGGTGGGGCAGGTTGACGCAGCCTCTGCAGGTGCATCAACTGAGGCTGCTGCAGCGCCAACGGCTGATGCAGGCAAGACAGTTTATGAAGGCTTGTGTGTCAATTGTCATGGTGTTGCTGCACTCGCATCGATGATTCCACAGACTGGCGATGCAACTGCTTGGGCTGCACGTATTGAAAAAGGTAACGACACTCTTTACGACCACGCAATCAATGGCTTTGTGGGTGATTTGGGTATGATGCCGGGCAAAGGTGGCAACATGAAACTAAGCGATGACGAAGTGAAGGCTGCAGTAGATTATATGGTGCAACAAGTAAAGTAAGCTTTATCTCCATGGATAGGGGGGGTCAGGATTCTTGCTCCTGACTAATATAAAGCGCCTACTTCTGAGTAAGTTAGAAGCCGTGAACCACTGTAATAAAAAGGGAGCCATCGGCTCCCTTCTTTATTTCATTCCAGCCTTAAACTCGCTTGATAAGATTCTTCGGATAATTCATCCCAACCCGCATAGTTGGCGCGAAAATTCTCATACGCATCATAAACTCGTTTGAATGCTGGACTAGCGGCAGCCTCCTCATCAAGCGTTTGTTTAGTCAGTTGTTTAAAGCTAGATAATACCTCTTCAGGAAATTCAAGGATCTGAACGTTTTGTTTCGTCTTAAGCTCAGTTAATGCCTGCTGGTTGTGATATTCCATCTGCGCATAGATCCATTCACTGGTAGCCGCGGCGGCAGTCTCGACAATCTTCTGCAGATCCTTTGGTAGTAAAGACCATTTTGATTCATTGATCATCAGCTCAAAGACCGTGCCCGGCTCATGCCAGCCAGGATAATAATAATAGTTAGCGGCACGGTTGAGGCCCAGTCGCGTATCATGAAACGGGCCTACCCATTCTGTGGCATCAATCGTCCCACGTTCCAAGGCCGTATAAACCTCGCTCCCCGCCATTAAGACTGGGTTACCACCTGCCTTTTTAAATGCCTTGCCACCCAGACCCGGGATACGCATACGTAACCCCTTAATGTCGGCCATTGAATTGATCTGCTTGTTAAACCACCCCCCCATTTGCACCCCGGTATTACCCATTGGGAAGGCCATTAAGTTAAATGGCTTGTAGATCTCGTTCCAGAGTTCCAGACCACCCGCATTATATAACCAGGCATTCATTCCCTTTGCCGTCATTCCAAATGGCACAGATGAAAAAAATTGCGCCTCAGGCACCTTCCCCGCCCAATAATAGGGTGAGCCATGACCCATCTCCACCACACCATTTGAGACTGCATCAAATACTTGCAGTGCAGGAACCAACTCACCGCCGGCATAGACATGAATATCCAAACGATCATTACTCATGGTACGCACATCATCAGCAAATCGTTCTGCACCTTCCTGAAATATCGGAAAATTAGCCGGCCAAGTCGTCACCATCTTCCACTTAAACTTTTTAGAAGGATCAACACTAGCCTCACTATTAACTGCAGACTCAGATGCACCACCGCAAGCCGTCAATGCTAACGTGAGTAGTACATAAAAAATAATATTGCGTTTATTCATAAGTAATTTTTACCTTTAGTAAATTCTGTCTGCTAGTCATGCAATCTGTTGATAACAATTTCAAACTACAGAGGCTCTATCTATTTCCCAATACTTTAATTTTACTTCATCAAATTGTTGCTCAAGTAACTCCAGGCCATTCTCTGCTATATATTCACGTTCAGCATCGCTTATAGGTATTAAGCAAGCGACACGAGTACGATTAGCCGGAATTAATTCAATCGAAGGATCAAACGAGTAGGGCAATGAAACTAACCAGTTCTCACAAAGAGACCCTTCTAACCAAGGTTCGCCGATAGGTACAGTATCGGTATATTCAAGCCCATGTTGCGAATGGAAATAGGTCACCATCGCCAGCATTTGAACTATGCGCTCTGTCTCAATAGGTGAGATAACAATGAACTCGTATCGACCTGCTGTTTCATGATTAATCTTCGATGTACCCACCGAACAGTAAACCCACTGGTCACATTTCTTGCCTGGCGAAAATTTTACTACTTGAAACTCAGGAATGATTTTTTTAATAGGCCCGGTATCCCAAGTCATCAATTCAAAGTCATGCCCTTCAAAATAAGACTTAAAATGTTCAATAATGCTTTCTATCTCTGCCGCCATCTTTTTCCCTTCTCTAATTAATTATTATTGAGTGTTTATATTAAACAGCATGCTGTAGTCAAGCTGGTGACAAATTTGCGTATGAGGCAACCAACCACTTACTGCCAGCTTGTTCAAAGTTAACCTGGATACGCATATGGCCACCACTGCCCTCAAGGTTAAGTACAATACCTTCGCCAAACTTGGCATGTGAAACACGCTGACCAAGCGATAAAGAACCATCGCCGCTTGAAGCCGAAACTGCGACTTCACTCTTACTAAATAATGATTCTGTAACACTGCCTCCGAGTCGTATGTCGTTAAGTAATTCGGAAGGTATTTCATCTATAAAACGTGACGGCGATGGATAGTAATCAGAACCGTGCATCCGACGATGTTGTGCATGGGTTAATGTTAGTGTTTGTTTTGCACGTGTAATACCGACATAACAAAGTCGACGTTCTTCTTCCAATTGCATCAAATCTTCACTACTGCGCTGATGTGGAAATAAACCTTCTTCCATGCCGACAAGATATACGTCGGGGAACTCTAAACCTTTTGCAGAATGTAAGGTCATCATATGCACACAATCAGAGCTATCGCCTGCCTGTGTTTCGCCAGACTCTAATGCCGCATGAGCCATAAAGGCGGATAAGGCATCCATCTCGGCAAGTTCCTCATCATCACCTATTTCAAACTCTCCTGCTGCAGTTACCAGTTCTTCAAGGTTCTCAACTCGCGCCAGCCCTTTTTCACCTTTTTCTTTTTTAAAATGTTCGATTAAGCCGCTTAATTGAATAACCTGATCGACATGTTCATTTAGAGTCGCTTCAGATTCAGCAGCAGTCATTTTCTGAATGAGGTTAACAAAGCTTTCAAGGGCATTTAAAGCGCGCGCACTCATTAACTTATGCTCAACAATATGTTGTGCTGCTCTCCACAAAGAGCACTTATCTCTTCTTGCTGTATCCCGCAGTTCTTCAACTGTCCGATTACCAATGCCGCGTGTCGGGGTATTGATGATCCGTTCAAACGAGGCATCATCATCTTTAAAACGTGCAAGACGCACATAGGCGAGCGCGTCTTTTATCTCGGCACGTTCATAGAATCGCATGCCACCATAAACACGATATGGGATGCGCGCCTGCATTAGTGCTTCTTCTATGACGCGCGATTGAGCACTGACTCGATATAAAATGGCGTAATCATTGAACGCTTTACCCTGATCCGGTGCCTGGCGAATTTGATCTATGACGTAACGTGCTTCATCGGTTTCGTTATAGGCCATGTAGACGCCAATGCGATCACCGTCTTCACCATCGGTCCATAGGTCTTTACCTAATCGCGCATTATTATTTGCGATCAGCTTATTAGCCGCCTTTAAGATGGTTGCTGTTGAACGATAATTCTGCTCAAGTTTTATTAACTTCGTGTTATCAAAGTCCCGTTCGAAGGCCTGCATGTTTTCAACGCGGGCGCCGCGCCAACTGTAGATCGATTGATCGTCATCACCGACCGCAAATAAGGTGCTGCCTTTGCCCACCAACAGTCTCAGCCAGCTGTATTGCAGCGTATTGGTATCTTGAAACTCGTCGACCAGGACATGCTTAAACCGGTGTTGATAATGTTCACGGACAGCGCCTTGCTCACGAAACAACTCAAAGGTGCGTAATAATAATTCTGCAAAATCAACCAGGCCCGATCGTTCACACGCATCTTGGTAGGCTTTATAGATCTGCACCATCTGCGCAATGGTCACATCGCCATGGTCATCGATATGCTCTGGTCGAAGACCCTCATCCTTACGCGCATTGATATACCACTGCGCTTCCCTCGGCGGGTATTGCGACTCATCTATCATCATCGACCGTATCAAACGGCGGATCATGCGGATATTGATCTTCGCTGTCTATGATCTGAAAGCTCTGCGGCAAACCCGCTTCTTGCCAATGTGCGCGCAATAAACGATGCGCCAAACTGTGGAAAGTCCCGACCCACATGCCTCTAATTGATTGGCCTAGTAAATTTTCAATTCGAGTGCGCATCTCTGCCGCGGCTTTATTCGTGAAGGTCACCGCCATAATACTGTATGGGCTGGCCTGATCCCGTTTCGATATACCAGGCAATCCGATGCACTAAGACCCGGGTTTTGCCACTACCGGCACCCGCTAGTACCAACATATTGCCAGCTGGCGCGCCGACGGCTTCGCGTTGATCGGTATTCAGGGGGTCGAGCACGTGAGAAATATCCATGGAACGGATTGTACGCAAAACCATCAGACTATTGAATTAAACTGCTAAATGAATCGAACTGAATGTTAGAATACTCACTTTACAAAGTATTAAATAATAAATAATTATGGAAGCTATCAACTCAAGCGCGTTATCTGATAACCGTGATGAACTCATCCGCATCATTGATTCCGTTTTAACTCAGGCGAAGGCATTGGGCGCCACTTCGGCAGAGGCCGATATTGGTGCTGGTTCTGGCTTATCTGCCAATGTTCGTAAAGGCGAGATCGACAAGCTCGAATACGAGCGCGATAAGGGCCTCGGGATTACTGTCTATATCGACGGGCAAAAGGGCAATGCCAGCAGCTCCGACTTTAGTGAGGGCCGCACTGAAAGAGTCTGTGCAAGCAGCAATCCGAATTGCACAACATGCCAGCCGTGACGATTGTGCCGGCCTGAGTAGAGCCCGAACTCATGGCAACAGAAGTCCCTGATCTTGATTTGTATCATCCCGTGGTCTATTTCACCTGAAGCCGCTATTGATCTGGCCATTGAATGTGAACAAGCCGCATTTGCCTGCGACAAACGAATATCTAACTCTGATGGTTCTGTGGTCAGCACCTATTCCGGTATCAATCTCTATGGGAATACCAATGGCTTTATCGATGGCTGGAACTGGTCGAGCCACACCATCGACTGCACTGTCATCGCCGAAGATAAAAATGGTATGCAACGTGATGGCTGGTATAGCAAGACACGCGACTTTAATGATTTGGAATCCATCAATGATATTAGTAAAGAGGCGGTAAGAAGGACCGTTTCCCGATTAGGCTCTCGTAAACTCTCTACCCGGCAGGTTCCGGTTATCTTTGAAGCACCCGTCGCATCGGGTCTTTTCTCAGCATTCATCACAGCGATCGCTGGTGGCAGTCTTTATCGTCGAGCCAGTTTTTTGCTGGATAAAAAAGGCGAACAAGTATTCGCAGACCATATCAATATACGTGAACAGCCACATATGAAAAAAGCGTTGGGTAGTGCCCCGTTTGATAATGACGGCGTCGCGACCAAGGCACGCGACATTATTAAAGACGGCATACTTCAGGATTATGTCTTGAGTGGTTACTCTGCGCGTAAGCTTGGATTACAAACCACGGGTAATGCGGGCGGTGTACATAACCTTGTTATTGAGTCTGGTCAAAATGATCTAGACAATATGATTAAAGAAATGAATACCGGTTTATTGATAACCGACATGATTGGCTTTGGCGTTAATCAGGTGACCGGAGATTATTCGCGCGGCGCATCCGGTTTCTGGGTTGAGAATGGTGAGTTAGTTTATCCTGTTGAGGAGATCACTGTTGCCGGGAATTTAATCGATATGTATAAGAACATTACCAGTATCGGTAATGATGTCGACCCACGAGGGAATGTATTGACAGGTTCAGTCATGATCGAGGCGATGACTGTTGCGGGAGAATAAGTGTAAACCATGAACATCAATGAAGACATCAATTCATCGTCAGCTAATACTGCCAAGCTTGATGATGTCATTGATGCTATTGGCAAAATAATCCTCGGCAAGAGCACTGCCATTAGACTTGCGTTGGCTTGCCTGATTGCCAAAGGCCATTTACTAATAGAAGACACACCTGGTGTTGGAAAAACCACACTAGCGCACACACTTGCTAAGGTATTGGGCTTGAATTACCAACGTATTCAATTCACCAGCGACTTGTTGCCAGCAGATATCCTCGGCGTTTCAGTTTATAACCGCGATACCAGTAAGTTTGATTTCCATCCGGGGCCTGTTTTTTCGAATGTTCTGCTTGCAGATGAAATCAATCGTGCAACGCCGAGAACACAAAGCGCTTTGCTAGAAGCCATGGCAGAGTATCAAGTAACTATCGATAACGATACTAGATCATTACCCGAACCATTTTTTGTCATTGCCACACAAAATCCACAGAATCAGGTTGGTACTTACCCATTACCTGAATCGCAACTGGATCGTTTCCTCATGCGCATAGAGTTAGGTTATCCAGACAATGCTGCAGAACGTGAATTGTTAAATGGCAAGGACCGGAAAGAGCTACTGGAAAATATCCAGGCTATAATATCCGGCAATGATTTAATACCAATACAAAAGCAACTAGAACAGATACATGCTGCGGACGCCATACTTGACTACCTGCAAGACCTACTCGAATTCAGTCGTAGCTCAGGCATCTACTTACATGGTCTATCTCCGCGGCAGGTATTGCGGTACTAAGCGCTGCAAAGGCGTGGGCACTTATCCATTCACATCAGCATGTTTTGCCAGAAGACATACAGGCCATCTTACCCAGTGTCATTGGCCATCGTCTTCAGTTCGTTCATGAAGCTTCAGAAAAACAGGCATTACAACCGGCAGAACATTTAATTCAGAACGTTCCCATTCCTTAAAAGTCTATGTCGGTTGTATTAGAACGTTTACCTGTAGATCCTTCCGGCAGGTCCGGAGTTTTATCAAATCAACTTAAACGCCAACGTGTGTACATATTCCCGACACTCCAGGGATGGCTATATGCATTGATGCTAGTCGTTATGTTGTTAGGCGCTATAAACTACAACAACAGTATGGCGTATATGCTTTGTTTTTTACTGGCTAGTCTTGGGTTGGTTTGTATGATTCACACTTATCGTAATTTAGCTGGCTTAATACTGTCATCGACTACACCAAAACCGGTCTTTGCTGAGCAACAAGCTCTATTCCCCATACAAATTGATAACCGCCTGAGTTTGGCAAGATACTCTATACAGATAGAATCATATAAAACCAAAAAGTTATTATTCCGTAAAAGGGAACCACGTCATATCGTTTCAGTTAGCGTTAAAGCAGGCAAGCCGTTAACAAGTTACTACCCTGTAATGACTACTGAACGTGGCATATTAAAGTTAGAACGGCTGAAGCTATCAACTAATTTCCCTTTAGGTCTGTTTAGCGCATGGGCATATTTCGAACCTGAATTTTATTGTCTGGTTTATCCAGCTCCCAAAGGTAGTAAGCAATTACCACAGAATGTATTACATAAAGAAAACGTTGACTATGGAATGCAATCAGGCACAGATGATTTTTCCGGTTTTAGAAAATACCGACCTGGCGACCCAGTTAACTCTATAGCATGGAAGGCATTTGCAAGAGAGCAAGGCTTATTAGTAAAGCAATTTAGTGGCAAAAGTTCACAAACATTAATTCTGAACTGGGATGCTGTTTCATACATTAACGATCTAGAGTCACGATTATCTCAATTATGTTATTGGGTATTACTTGCCGAAGAATTTTCGATTCAATACGGCTTAGAGATCCCCGAAAAAATAATTGGCCCCGGCCTGGGCGCTCATCACAAGAAATATTGCCTTGAAACTTTAGCACGTTACGGAAAACAGAAATGACTAAACGTGAGCTAAATATTAATGACGTATTGTGGCTAGCTATTGGGGTTGCCTCAGCCAGTTTTCCACATTGGCAACGCTTACCGATCTGGATCCCAATATTACATATCGGTTTGTTGCTAGCCCGTATTTATATCCCGCTACGCTTACCCTTGTTCTGGAAAAATAAAAAAACCAACATCAATATAGTCCGCTTGGTCTTAATGCTTGGCGGTGTCTTTAGTATCTATGGAAATTATGGGACTCTGGCTGGGCGTGATGTCGGTGTCGCATTATTAGTGATGCTGGCAGCGTTTAAAGTTTTTGAAAGCAAATCTAAGCGAGATTATTACATCTGTACCTATCTTGGTTATTTTCTGATCATCACAAACTTCTTTTACAGCCAGACGATTCCAACAGCGGTATATATGATGGTTGTGATCATTGTTATGACTGCCGGGTTAATTAATTTTAATGATACCGAGGAAAAGCTCACCCTGCTCCAACGTTTTAAACTTTCATCGACACTATTGATACAGTCAATACCAATCTTATTGGTATTGTTCATTTTGTTTCCGCGTATAAATGGTCCTCTATGGGGTCTACCTAAAGACGCTCACACTGGTACCACCGGTATCGATGACCAAATGTCGCCGGGCTCTATTAGTAAACTTGTGCAATCAAGGGAAGTGGCTTTTCGTGTTACTTTTGAAAACGAGATCCCGGAACAGTCTTCACTTTATTGGCGTGGTCCAGTCCTCTGGCAGACAGATGGGCGTAAATGGATCACAGGAAAATCAGCATCGGGCAGAGAACCGGCACCAATTGAATTTGCAGGCGAGGCATTGCGTTATGACGTCACCATAGAACCGACAAATAAAAGATGGTTATTTGGTCTTGAAATGGTTTCAACGCCACCAGAAAATACCTACCTGACACACGACTATCAATTAAAAACTCGCAAACCACTACAAGCGAGAAAGGCATTTACATTAACTTCCTACAGCACTTATACGCTTGGGTCAAAAAGTGACAGTGAACTGGGTCGAGGCCTACGTTTACCGGAACTCAACCACCCCAAAACTCGTGAGTTTGCGTCAAAATTACGTGACGAATTTAAAGAACCCGCTTTAATTCTTGATGCCGCACTCGATTGGCTAAAACAAGGTGATTTTATTTATACTCTGCAACCGCCATTAATGATCGAAGACATGGTCGACGAATTTCTATTCGATAAGCGCCAGGGTTTTTGCGAGCATTTTGCGTCTGCATTTACTATCCTGATGCGTGCGGCAGGAATTCCGGCACGCGTTGTAACCGGATATCAGGGAGGCGAGATTAATCCGGTAGGAAATTATTTAATTGTAAGACAGTATGACGCACATGCTTGGACAGAAGTATGGCTTGAAAACAAGGGCTGGATTCGCGTTGATCCTACCGCTATTGCATCGCCAACACGAATAAATGAAGGCATAGAGAATGTTATTCCTGAAGCTATTATTAATATGCCGCTTGGTCTGGAGAATAATGAAACAGCGATGCGTCTTTGGCAACGGCTGCGCAATACTGTCGACATGGTCAATTATCAATGGGCTCAGTGGGTATTAGGTTATGGTCCGGATCGACAAAAACTTTTTATGAAAAAATTTGGGTTTAGCTCAATTGATTGGAAACAACTGACGTTTACACTTTTTATTTTCCTTGGCACTATTATTGCTGTTATTGCAGCTTATGTATTTAACAAAACACCAAAATCAACTGAACCTGCAAAAATGTATTATGATATTTTCTGTAAGAAATTGGCCAAGACCGGAACACCTAGAAAAGCGTATGAAGGCCCAATTGATTTTGCAAAACGTGTATCAAAATCACGACAAGATATTGAAAGTGAAATAAAAAAAATAACGGATTTATATATAAGCATTCGATATTATTCGAACAATAAAAACCTATTACAATTTAAGGCGGCAATAAAATCTTTCAGCCCGAAAAAGATAACTACGAGCTAAACAACAACATCGACAGTAAGGCATCGTCACTATCAGATCTCGATATTGGCGAGCAAGAATTATTTAATGATGTGGACTTCAGCTCAATCATGCCACTCCTCTCTGATTGTAATATCAGAAACATTGCTGATCGTGAAACGTTAATAAAAGCCGGAGAAATCAATACCAATGTTTATTTAATTCTATCTGGAAAATTCAACGTTCACCTGACTCCAGATTGTGCAGATCCAGTAACAGTGCTTAAGCCAGGACAAAGCATCGGCGAAATTTCAATCATTGATCACCAACCTGCATCGGCTTATGTGTCTGCTGTTAAAGAATCGCGTGTGCTTGTTATCGATGAAGAAGTCATGTGGTCCTTAATCGGTAGCTCACATGCGATCGCAAATAACTTACTCGTCGTTCTGTCACAACGCTTACGACATGGCAATTCAGTTATTAATAAAATAAAAGGCTTACTAAAAGAATACGAACATCACGCGACAGTAGATGCGCTAACCAGTCTTTATAACCGTCGTTGGCTGGATAATATGCAATCACGCGTCATGCAACGCTGCCATAAAAATAATGAAGCACTATCTGTCATGATGATTGATATCGATAGTTTCAAAAATTACAACGACAAAAATGGTCACCTTGCAGGTGATATCGCCCTACGCACCGTATCACAAACCATCATTCAATATTTACGACCGGAAGATTTGGTGACCCGTTATGGCGGCGAAGAATTATTTGCTCTCTTGCCCGGCATGGACATCAAAGCCACTGTAGCAGTTGCCGAGCGTCTGCGCGAAGCAATCAAACAAACCAATATAACAGACAAAGATGATCAGCCATTACCAGGCGTGACGATTTCAATCGGTGTTGCCGAAATGAAAATCCATGATGACCCACATCAACTTATCGAAGCTGCTGATAAAGCGATGTACAAGGCAAAGCATTCAGGGCGCGATAAAGTTTGTATTTAAAACCTGCTTTTAAGTTTTCTGGCACATTAATTTCAAATATATTTTACCAATAGACTTGCTACATCTGCTTTGGACGGGTTTTACTGTCACTCTTCATTCGGCCAGAAGCGGACTCTCTGTTAATACTCTACGATTTTTTCAAGTAAGCTATTATTTTTAAACTCGAGTAGCAATTCAAATATTTCGGTATGTTGTTGGGTAAAATTGTCAAACTCAAAACCTGATTCAAAGAACTTTGAAAACGCAGGCAAGCTTTCTTGTTCTTGTTCAGTCACGTTTACAAACCCCATAGACCAACCCTTAAAAACTCTATTATTTATCTCCTTATGCATGAGTGTAGTGACATTTTTGTTGCGGCGGTCATTCTTGATATTAGAATATAACTTTTCAATCTTATCTTCTTCGCCTTCAATTACCTGAATAAAATATCCGCCTTCATAAGCTAATAGACCAGTTATTCCGTGTTGGACATTCAGATTTCTACATTGTTGAAGTAATAACAATAGTTCTGGCTTAGTCATTGGCCATGATTCTTTACTAACATAAGCAATCGTTAACATAATCAAACTTTACTTAGAGGTTGTGTAAATATAGATAGCATAATTTAGGTAATTAATTTAAGAGTATTGATTAATACAATAATGTCCGTTTTGGTTCGTTAGCTACATATTAACATTTAAGCAAACAACGAAAAGCGGACATAACCTTGTTCAGTTTGTGTTGTATAAATCTACTAAATAAAGATGATTGTTAAGCTCTTTTAATATACTTCAAATGGGGTAGGTTTGATCGATCCCGTTATGTCTTATCGAAACATTCTTCTATTTAAATGGTTGAGCAACGCGGATGTTGCGAGAGCGTATTGGCGACAGTGACGTCCCCTATACGCGTGCCATTGAAATAGAGAAATGCTGAGGGTGTCCGCAGGGCAAGGACATTAGGGTGCCAGTCGCTACGGACTCCTGTCCTCTCGCGACACTTTTACATCCTTGTAAGTCGTTTTTCTTGGTGACTTCTTTTTTGAGCAATTAAGAGAAAGTTTTGTATATGGATATACTTATGCTGCGATCGCATGGATGAGAAAGAACAGCGAGCTCGCCTCTCAATGACAAAACTAATGATAAAAAGTAAATCAAACGACGATCCACATTTAACTACTCATATCCTCCTTATCTCGAAATTGCACTTGATGCAATCTCGCATAATGATTTTGTAGTTTTAATAAATCATCATGCTTACCTTCTTCAACGATATGTCCTTTATCTAAGACGATAATATGATCTGCGTTCTCAATAGTGGATAAGCGATGCGCGATGATTAACGATGTACGACCTTTTTTAACATTTTCTAAAGCAGATTGAATATGCCGCTCTGAACGTGTGTCTAGTGAAGATGTTGCTTCATCTAATATTAATAATTTTGCATCTTTCAGCAAGGCACGGGCAATAGCGAGTCGTTGACGTTGCCCACCCGACAAACGCGTACCATCTTCACCAACGATAGTATCCATCTTTTCAGGTAATTCATTAATAAACTCTGTTGCACAAGCCGCTTCCGCCGCTGTCCAAATAGCTTCATCTGTCGCATCATTCAAATCGCCATAGGCAATGTTATTTCTAACACTATCGTTAAATAGCACAACATCCTGACTAACGTAGGCGATATTTTTTCGTAGTGATAATAATGACAACTCTCTTATATCAATATCATCATAGGATATTGTGCCCTCATCCAACTCATAAAATCTTGGGATTAGATTAGCCAGTGTCGTCTTGCCACTGCCTGATTCACCAACCAGAGCGACAGTTTCTCCCGGTTTAATAACCAGACTTATCGAATCAAGTGCCGCTGTTTCTACTTCCGCATAACGGTATGAAACATTTTTAAATTCTAGTTTCCCTCTTACATCCGTTAATGTCTTATCACCAGATTCAGGCTCAATATCTGTATCAAGTATATTGAATACACTTTCACTTGCGGCCAATCCTTTTTGGATATGCTCATTAACACCCGCCAACCGTTTAAGCGGACCTAATATCATCGCTATTGCGGTAAAAAATGAAACGAAATCACCAACAAGTAAACTATCTGCGTTTGCCTGTTGAGTCGCGACATAAATTATAATGGCTAGAAGAAAAGCGGTGAATATTTGTATTGCCGGACCGGTTGCAACAGACGCACTTAAAAACTTCATGGAAAAGCGGCGATGCGCATTAATAGTTTTAAAGAAACGTTGTTTTTCAACGTCCTGACCACCATGTAGCTTAATTACTTTTTGTGCATCGAAACATTCTGCAAGGACATGGTGAATATCACCCATTGTGTCCTGTACTTTGCGACTCATCTTACGCAAACGGCGCCGGATAATAGAGACGATAATGGCAATAACTGGAGCCCCGATCATGCAAATCAAAGCCAGTGACCAGTCGATATAAAACATCCATGCCAATAGACCTAATACTGATATGGAGTCTCGAACCAAGGTTGAAATAGCATTAGCCGACGCGTCTTTTATCTGGGTAACATCATAGGTAAACCGCGACATTAAGCTGCCAGAACGATTAGCGTCAAAAAAAGAGGTGGGGTAATCAATCAATCGGTCAAACATCAATTGGCGGAGATCCATGATTACTTTATTAGCAACCCAGTTTAAGGACATGCCACTGACGTAGGCAGCCAAACCGCGAATAACAAATAAGCCAACAAACAAAAAGGGCATGAGCGCAATCGTATTGGGATCCTTATCTATAAAAGCACCATTCAACAGCGGCTGCATCAAGGCAGGAATAGCTGGATCAGTCGCTGCGAGCACGATCATGCTGATGATAGATAATAAAAATACGCGCCAATAGGGAACAACATGGCTTAACAGCCTACGATATAAGATAATATCAGTATTCATTGACGAGCCCAAACTATTCCCCTTGTAAATCAGCGTGTTATATGGCTTATAATGCCCGTGAGAGTGGAATTGTGCAATGCATTGCGATAGTAAACCCGCCACAGCGTTGAGACTAGCCGGTTTAAAAATTCGAATAATAGATAGAAGCTGAGTTCTTCTGAGGATAATCTAAACACCATGTCACAGAAACATCCAATTATTGCCGTAACGGGCTCATCCGGGGCCGGCACTAGTATTGCCAGAGATGCGTTTGAAACCATGTTTCGCAAGATCGGTATTAATCCCGCTTACATCGAGGGTGATTGTTTTCATCGATATGATCGCGCGGAGATGGAAAAGCTGAGTGCAGAAGCCGCGTCCAAAGGGGAGAACCTGACTCACTTTGGCCCGGAAGGTAACATTTTCTACGAACTAGAAGCCTTATTCAGAGAATATGGCGAACAAGGAACCGGTAAACGTCGGTTTTACATTCATGATGTAAAAGAGGCATCACAGCACGGCTTACCGCCTGGCTCGATAACCCCTTGGGAACCCATTGAAGAAGATTCTGACTTGCTTTTTTATGAGGGACTACATGGAGGTCTGGTCACCGATGACGTCGATGTAACCCAACATGTTGATCTGCTAATAGGATTCACACCCATTATTAACCTTGAATGGATGCAAAAGATCCATAGAGACCGGGCGCTCAGGGGCTATTCAACGGAAGACGCGACCAAGCTAATCCTGGATCGTATGCACGACTATATGCATTACATTACCCCCCAGTTCTCTCGTACCGACATTAACTTCCAACGCGTACCTACGATAGACACGTCTAATCCATTTGCGGCAGACTACATACCCAGTAATGATGAGAGCTTCAGCGTAATTCATATACGTAATCAGGAAAAAATCGAGGTCGATTTTCGTTACCTGTTAGAGATGCTTGAAGGCTCAATGATGTCGAGTCCAGAAACAATTGTCGTGCCTGCTGGTAAGATGGTTTTTGCTATGCAATTAATACTTACCCCCTTAATAACTAAGTTATATACACAAAAGGGCACTTTCATTTGAACATAAATGTTGATTTACAATCATTTGATAACAATGTTTTAATAGACTCATGCGCACCATACTGGTTCTAAATCCTAAAGGCGGGAGTGGCAAAAGTACTCTGGCCACCAACATCGCCAGCTATTTTTCTATTAGTGGCAAAAAAGTAACGCTGGCAGATTGTGATCCTCAGGGTTCGAGCCAGGACTGGTTAAACGTAAGGTCAGATAAGCATAGCCCTATAAATAATGCCGTATTAGAAAAAGGTAGTTTACAGGTCCCACAGGATACAGAGATCCTGATTATGGACACACCTGCTGGCGTTACCGACAAAAGACTTAGCAAATTTCTTAGTCAGGCGCAGACCATGGTAATGCCCGTCATTGCTTCGCCAATAGACATACGTGCAGCTGAGCGATTTCTTGAGGAGCTGTTTTCACTAAAAGGTTCCATCAATAACAAAATCAAGATTGCAACGGTTGCCAATCGTGTAAGGGAAGACACCTTAATAGCCGCAAAGCTTGAATATTATCTGGATAAACTAAAATTACCTGATGGCAAACGTTTACCCTTTATGACCATGCTGAGACAGAGTCAGAATTATATTCATGCAGCGGAACGAGGTTTAAGTATATTTGAATTACCTCCTTCAAAAACATATTATGACCGCGAACAATGGGAACCTTTGCTTCGTTGGTTAAACAGCAGTAAAAGTAAGCCTAATAATTAATCTCACCGCGTTACAGCATTAGTTGCTGTCAGCATAAAGTTTGTTATGTCATATAAAGCCCAACTTTCAGATCAAGACATTGTTTTCGATGTTGAAGAACATGAAACCGTTCTTGAAGCAGCCTTGCGACAAGGGCATGGTTTACCCTATGGTTGTCGCAATGGTGTTTGTGGCTCATGTAAAGCCAAGATAGTTTCGGGTGTAGTTTCTTATCCTGAAGGAACGCCTGAAGGACTAAAAGAAAAGGACCTTGAACAAGGTTATGCCTTCCTGTGTCAGGCTAAAACAAATTGTGATCTGACTATCAAGGCTCGAACAGTCGAGACTGCCGCTGATATAAAAACCCGTCAGTTCCCCTGTCGAGTCACTAAATGTGAAAAACTTAATGATGATGTTATGCGATTGATACTCGATCTGCCTAAAACAGAACGATTACAATTTCTTGCTGGTCAGTATATCGATATCCTTATGCAAGACGGCAAACGGCGTTCATTCTCATTGGCCAACTCACCAGATCAAGATCAAAATCTGGAGTTACATATCCGCCACTATGATGGTGGCTTATTTTCTGAATATGCCTTTAAAGATCTGACTGAAAAAACACTATTGCGTATTGAGGGACCATTAGGTCAATTTACCCTGCATGATTCGGACAGACCAATTATTATGATTGCTGGGGGTACTGGTTTTGCTCCCGTTAAAAGCCTGATTGAATATTCACTCAAAAACAATAAAAAACAGCCTATCCAGTTTTACTGGGGTGCGCGCACAGTTGCCGACCTTTACCTCAATGATATGGCTGAAGCATGGTCAAGCAATCATGAACATGTTCAATATCATCCCGTATTATCAGAGGTTGATAAATTGAATGGCTGGGCGGGTAAAACAGGGTTTGTTCATGATGCTGTACTGAAAGATCATGCCGACTTATCAGGTTACGATATCTACGCCTGCGGACCACCGCCAATGATCAATGCAATTGTAGAGTCATTCCCGGCTAATGGTTTAAATAGAGACCGATTATTTTCTGACTCATTTGAATTTGCTACTAACTAACGGCCGACATTCCCGTCGCAAGAGTGAGGCCCTTTTCATAACATTCAGCCGCTGCCTCACGGTTACCCTCTTGTTCGTGTAGTCGGGCAAATTCATAATACGCTTCAGGGTTTGCTTGAACATCAATGCTTTCTCCCAAGTAATCCCTTGCTTTGCCCCACAATTGATTGCGCATACAGATACGCCCAAGTGTTAACAACAAGACGGCGTCACGCGAATGATTATTCAACCAAGATTCAGCTGTAGCCTGCTGCTTTACCAGATCAGAGGCAACCACAAGCCCATATAAACGCACTAATAAATGATCCCAATGACCTTTTAGTGCAGACTTTAATAACAATTCACAATCCGCAGTATCATCAAACTTAAGGCGTTCTGTAACATACACTTCTATGAGATAAAAATGTTGTTTTAATTTACGGGGAATATTAGCCCATATTGTGTTTAACGTTTGTTTATCTTTTCTATTGCCAGCTTCTTTTAACAAACCCGCATAGGCATCAAGTTGTTTTGCCTGAATCTGTTCACGTGGATAGAGACTGGTTTTTTCAATAGAAGGAATTATATTCAATACTGATTGCCAATCATTTAGGTCAGTATAAGTTTCTAATAATAATTGTTTGACCTGGTTCTGATTTGGCTGCTTGGTTTGCAGGTGCTTTAAAGTTGCTAGCGCCTGTTCTGTTTGCTGTTCGCTTAATTGTAGTTCTGCTTGTGTGATACCTACTGCAAGGCTCGCATCGGGATTGTTGTGATAGGCCAAACGTAAATATTCATCACGACGATCAACCGCATGTAATTCCTGTGCTGCACGTGCGGCACAAAGATAATTAACATAAGGTTCTCGACTGTACGGAGCAGCTTTACAAAAATCACGTTCGGCCTGCTTCCAGCGGCCTTCTGTCATATTGATTAAACCTTGCGTCAAATATTTTTCAGCACGTCGTTGATGTCGATGCTGACGCCAAGTTTTTATCTCCGTTGGTATTTCAAAAAACCGTACCAAGCTGCGCACGGTAAAATAAAGAACCAGGAAACTGAGAAACAAAACAATAACAAATAAGGTTGCTTTAGTTTGTATTGTCCAACCCGAGATGGTCATCATGACGTATCCGGTATCAGAACCAGCCAATGATCCAATCACAATAGCGAGCAATAAAGCTAGCAGACTTAACAGCAATAATTTCATTGTATCGGCTCTAACTCATTATTATTAATTGCGCCACTAGTCTCACCTTGAGAACGCATGAGTGCACGAACCGACTCAAGTGATGAACTAATATCCATACGTGGGAATTCAAGCTCCACATCTTTCATCTTTTTTAATGAATCATAAATATTTTGAGCGGACGCATCAGACAAATCAAAATAATCATGTAACCAAGTATCTATATGGCCTATAGAGGCGTGTAAATTATTTGTGTCACGATTAAATACAGCAAACCGAGCATTGGCTAACTCGAGTTTTAAGTTTGCCCGCAGAAAATATATTTCATCTGGTAATAAGCGGGCTTTATTGACTTCTGTATCACGCGTTATTACAACCAGACTTTTCAACTCTTCCCAAACCAGCACAAAGAAATTTTTTATTCCTGCTAATTGCTCTTTGTTTTGTTCAACAATTATCTCTGGTTTCTGCACGACAACATTTTCTTTAAGAGGAAGCTGATCTACACGGTTGATCAGATCAGATAAAAACAGCCCTAAACCACTCAGGTCTGCCTGATTTGATGATTTAAGCTCATTCATATCTGCGATCAACTGCTCGCGCACACCCAAGACCATCGGATCACGTAGGCCTTTTAATCTCGCGTCTGCCGCTTCCATAGCCGCCAACGCAGTTGCTATATCGTGATCGAGTTGAAGGTTGTAACTGGCGATAATTAATAGATGCTCAACTTCCGCAAGCGCATAATCTTCATTGATATGAATCTGCTGCTCGACTGGCTGGTTAACCGCTTCTATCAGCACCTCCTGGTTCGTTGCCAATTCATCCAGTTTTTTTCTGAAATCAATAAAAGTAGAACTCGATTGTTTAATACGATTATCGACGTCGGAAAGAACGCGTTCTTCGATAGAGTTTGTTGACGCCAACTTTTCTTCAAGCATGACCATTTGTTGATGACCGTAATAAAATGCACCGGAGAAAATAGCAACAAAAAGTAGTAGTAAAATTAAATAAATTTTATTACCACTTTTTTTAGGTTTAACTTCTTCGGCTATTTCCGACTCATTGTCTTTTTCTGTTTCCAATGCCTTGCCTTCTATTTCTTCACTCATTAATTCCTATTCTCCTAGAAGGTCTAAAAGTGCTGACAAGAGACCTTCATCATTTTTATCTACGGCAATGCCCGTAACTGAGACAAAACCTAATTCTTTAGCAAGATTATCACTTCGAGCCGACATTAAAACTAAAGGCGTAGTAAATAATTGTGGCTGATCAATCTCTGCTGTCAGGTGCACCAGATTATTAAGGCCGTCATTACTAGTGACAACAATCGCATCAGGCCTTATATCTTGCCATATTTTATGACTATCCTTAACATCATATTCAGGTAAACAACGTTTATATACCTCAGCATAGTCAACTGATGCGCCACGTTTCGTTAAATTATCCGCTAAATATTCACGACCACCAACACCCCGGATTATCAGTACTTTTTTATCCGATATCGTTTCTTGCTGCATTTCTGGCAAGCACAATAATGCTTCACTGTCGGCCTGCACACCAGCATGAATTACATTCATAATATTCAAGCTGGCTAGCATTTCTGCTGTCCCGGCACCTATAGCAAAGAGCTTAATGTGCGCTGGCAGATCAGCAACGCTCAAATAATTATCAAAAGCCATCTTTACAGCATTACGACTAACAAACACGATAAAATCGAATTCAGAGAACACACTGCCCTTAACAAGTATTCTGTCAGGAAATTTAACAGGTTGAATCTCGATGGTTGGATAAGCAATAGCTTCTCCGCCATTTGCAGTGATTATTTCACATAAATGGTTGGCCTGATGCTTTGGCCTAGTTACTAATATTCGTTTTTTATCTAATTTCAGACTCACGACTAGTGTATGAGTTCTTTTAATATCTCATCAGCACCGCGTTCTAATAAATTCTCTGCTAATGTCGTCCCGGTATCATCACACTTTTCTATATCACCACTAAGTTCGGATTTTATCACTTCACTACCATCTATTCTTGCAACCAATCCAACCAAGTTTATCTCATTTCCCTTGATCGAAGCCTGTCCCGCAATGGGTAATTGACAACCACCGAAAAGACGTCGACTAAAGGCGCGTTCTGTTTCAACACAAAGTGATGTTTCGCGATCGTTAAGTGGTGCAATCAATTCATGGACATCAGTATCGCCGGCACGGCATTCAATACCAATAGCACCCTGTCCAATGGCTGGCAGCAATACTGATTCAGGTATTAATTGAGTTATACGTTCTTTTAGTCCAAGCCGAATGATACCGGCAGCGGCGAGCATAATTGCATCATATTCACCATCATCCAGTTTACGCAAACGCGTTCCCACGTTTCCACGCAGGTCTTTTAATTCTATCCCGGGGCGAAGCGCTTTTATTTGTGATTGACGGCGCAGGCTTGAAGTACCTAAAACAGCACCATCGGGAAGATCTTCGATCTGCTTATAGTTGTTAGAAATAAACACATCTCTCACGTCTTCGCGTTTCAAGATCACAGGCATGACAAGCTCGTCTGGCAAGTCGATGGTCACATCCTTCATGGAATGTACCGCGATATCGGCTTCCCCATTTAATAACGCCTGTTCGAGCTCCTTAATAAATAGTCCTTTGCCACCAACAGCAATCAGTGGCGCATCAAGAAACCGATCGCCTTCTGTTGTCATACTTACCAACTCAACACTCAAATCAGGGTGGAGTTCTATTAACTGTTGTTTGACGTGCTCAGCCTGCCATAGGGCAAGCGGACTGTTACGTGTCGCTATTTTTAGTATCTTCACAGTGCGTTATATATCAAATAGTGTGTTAATTGGTTTTATTATCATACACTTTGGATATTTTTCAGAAAGCAATTTATAGTTGCTTCATTTAACAGAAATAGAATTCAATGAAACTCGGTATCGTCATGGATCCCATCAGCGGGATTAATATTAAAAAAGACAGCTCATTTGCCATGCTGCTGGCCGCACAGAAGCGTGGCTGGGACATTCACTATATGGAGCAAAAAGATCTGTTTATTAATAATGATGTGCCAATGGCTAATTTACAATCACTCAAGGTAGCAGAGAATCCTCAACAGTGGTTTACCTTATCAGACGCAAGAACGCAGGAACTGTCTAGTCTTGACATAATATTAATGCGTAAGGATCCGCCTTTTGATCTCGAATATATCTACTCTACCTACATTCTGGAACATGCCGAACGACTTGGCAGCATGGTCGTAAATAGCCCTGCAGCACTGAGAAATGTTAATGAAAAATTTTTTATTACACACTTCCCAGACTGTATCGCACCCACCCAAGTTAGTCGTGACATGGGGGTCTTACTCGATTTTGTCGCCCAACATGAGAATACTATTATAAAGCCACTAGATGGAATGGGCGGACAAGGTATTTTTCGAGTTAATGCCTCAGATCCAAATACTAAGGTCATTCTGGAAACCATCACCAAAAATGAAACAAGTTATGTTATGGCGCAAAAATATCTGCCTGAAATCTCAGCAGGTGATAAACGGATATTGTTAATCAACGGTGAACCTGTGCCCGTACGCCCTCGCAAGAATCCCTGCTGAGGGTGAATTCAGGGGCAATCTCGCGCGCGGAGGAACATGGCAAGGGTGTTGAACTATCAGAACGTGATCGCTGGATTTGCCAGCAAGTTGGCTCAAAACTGCGTGAGATGGGGTCTATTCTTTGTCGGACTGGATGTTATTGGTGATTATTTAACAGAGATCAACGTCACCAGCCCAACCTGTATTCGTGAATTGGATAGCCTGTATAATATCGATATCAGTGGGCAGCTGATGGACGTTTTGGAAAAATACAAACAGGCACATTAACATTGTTAATTGTAATAACTCACTCACCTATCGGTAAGCAACTTTAGACGTGGCAGCAGCACAATCCGTTGGACCCATAATTACCCCGCTAGATCGATTTGGCTTGACCTTAAGTCTCGCCATTTTAATCCATGCCTTGATTATCCTCGGTATCACTTTTATTGAGGAAGACCGGTCGCGTGCGCGTTTCGATTCAATGGAAATCGTGCTGGTTCAACAAAAGAGCGTTGAACCCAAAGAGGCGGATATGTTGGCTCAGGCCAATCTTGAGGGCGGTGGTAACGTTGAAGAAGTGGCGAATCCAGCGGCACCAATGCCAGCGCCTTTTCCAGACCCCAAACCTGAGATAACAACGCCACCGCCAATTGAGGCAGAACCACCCCAACCACCCGAACCTGCATCAGCTGAGGCTGAAGTTCCTGATCCTGCTCCAGTTAAGAAGGATGTCGTTGAAAAGATCACCGTAGAAGATGTTAAGAGCCCGGACTCACTAGCTGAAAAAGTGGACACACCGAGTAAAGTAAAACAGGTCGCTGAAACCCAGGATATAAAAACAACCGAAACACAAAGTGCACCTGAAAAAGAAAAGACTCGCGTCAAAAAGACGATTAAAAAGCCCAGAACGCCCTCAGCCACAGAGTTATTAACTAACAGCTTCAAGATAGCCTCATTTAGCGCAGAGATTCGACGAAAAATGGAGGCAAAAGCAAAACGTCCCAGACGCAAATTTATCTCAGCGACGACAAAGGAATACAAATATGCGGCCTATATGGAAGCCTGGCGCTCAAAAGTAGAGCGTGTCGGCAATATTAACTACCCGGAACAGGCACGCAAACAGGGCTTATCAGGTAGTTTGGTACTGGATGTCGCCTTGAACCCGGATGGCTCCATCAATGAAATTACAATCCGCCGATCTTCTGGCGAAAAAGTCCTAGATGATGCAGCAATTAGAATTGTAGAACTTGCCGCGCCCTATGGAGCCTTCCCACAGCATATCAAGGACGAAACAGATATTTTACATATTATGCGTACTTGGCAATTTATAAATAATAAAGGATTTAGATAAAGACAGTACTTGAGAAAATCAGGATAACTGCTAATACTATTTATTATGCAGCAAACAAATCTAACCAGTCATTTTTTAATAGCAATGCCCAGCCTCAAAGACCCCAACTTTGAAAAATCTGTGACCTATATCTGTGCCCATAATGAAGAAGGCGCTATGGGCATAGTCATTAATAAACCCTTGGATATCGATCTCGGTGAAATCTTCGAACAAATGGATATTCTCACCGAGAATCAGGAAACCAAGAACAGGACCATCTTTCATGGCGGCCCAGTCCATACTGACCGAGGATTTATCTTGCACCAAACAAATAAAGAGTGGGATTCATCAATCATTGTTTCTGATGAGCTGTGTGTAACAACCTCGAAAGATATTCTCGAAGCTATAGCTGCTGGAGAGGGCCCCTCAGAATCACTTATTGCATTAGGCTACGCAGGTTGGACCGAAGGACAACTCGAACAAGAAATTATGGAAAATGCCTGGCTATCTGGCCCAGCCAATAGTGAGATCATATTCAAAACACCTTTCGGTCAATGTTGGAACACCGCAGTCGATCACATGGGTATTGATATTGAAAAATTATCCCTCGATATTGGTCACGCGTGAAAAATCAGACGCTGCTTTGCTTCGATTACGGCAAAAAACGCATAGGATTAGCAGTTGGTCAAACGATTACAGCTACGGCTACCGCGCTTGAAATCATTAAAGTTGTAAACAAAAAGCCAAATTGGGAAAAGATCGAGCATCTCATCGAAGAATGGCGGCCAGATAAATTAATTGTCGGCCATCCCTTTACACTTGATGGTGAGAGACAAGAAATGACGGATGCTGCAGAGAAATTTGGACGGCAATTAGAAGGTCGTTTTAAACTTCCTGTCGAACTGATTGAAGAGCAGCTTTCCTCCTATGAAGCCAGACGAGAATTAAAATCCACCCGCGATTTGGATGCCGTTGCTGCCAGACTCATTCTAGAGACATGGTTAAGAGAAAATATTGATCAGAATCATCGACAAACCGAGGTAAATAGGGAACACTAGCGCCCCATGTCAGATGAGACGGATGTTAAGCAATTAATTAGCGAGATGGCGACCGCCATCGAGTCTCATACCAATTTCAATAACTACTCTGCACCATTAATGATCGGCATTAAAACCGGCGGGGCATGGGTAGCCAATCGACTACATCAACAACTCGAATACACTGATCCTCTGGGAGAGTTAAACATCGCATTCTATCGCGATGACTTTAGCACCCTCGGTATGCATCCGGAAGTGAGTCCCAGCCAATTACCCGTAGATGTGAATGATCGACATATTATTCTCGTTGACGACGTACTCTACACAGGGCGTACTATTAGAGCGGCTATGAATGAAATTTTTGATTATGGTCGACCTGCAAGTATAACTCTGGCGGTATTAATTGACCGCAACAGCACCAGAGAACTACCAATACAGGCAGATATAATTGGAAAAACTATTGCTCTGAATACAGGGGAACATGTTAAGCTCCTTGGCCCGGAGCCACTGACGATATCAATAGATATTGTTAGAAATACTGGAATGCAAAATACGGGATGACTGGAAACAAAATTCAACTCGACAAAAACGGCAACCTGAAGCATTTTCTAACGACTGAAGGTCTTAGCCAAGCATTACTCCAGAATATTCTTGATCGCGCCGAATCCTTTGCCAGTGTGGGCGAAAGAGCTGTTAAAAAAGTCCCCTTGCTCCGTGGAAAAACCATCGCCAACTTATTCTTTGAACCGAGCACACGAACAAGAACTACCTTCGAACTCGCAGCAAAAAGATTATCTGCCGATATTCTTAATTTAAATATCTCTACATCGGCTACTAGCAAAGGCGAGACGCTTAGCGATACATTACACACACTCGAAGCAATGCATTGCGATATGTTTGTTGTACGCCATGCCAATAGCGGTGCCGCACATTACATCGCCACGCAAGTCGCACCTCACATTAGCGTTATCAATGCCGGTGATGGCCGTCATGCCCATCCAACTCAAGCAATGCTGGACATGTTTACCATACGCCGACATAAAAAAACCTTTGATAATTTGCGAGTCGCAATCGTTGGAGACATCTTGCATTCACGCGTTGCACGCTCTGAAATACACGCCTTAAGCACACTCGGAGTACTTGAAATACGCATTATTGCGCCGCAGACGTTGATCCCAAAAGATGTTGAGAATCTGGGAGTGCAGATTTTTCATGATATGGATGAAGGTCTGAACGGAGCAGATGTAGTAATGATGTTACGTCTGCAAAAAGAACGCATGCGTGGCGCTTTGTTACCGAGTGAAAATGAATACTTTCAACGCTATGGCCTAACCAGCAAACGGCTGGAAAAAGCAAAATCAGATGTCATCGTTATGCATCCTGGCCCAATTAATCGCGGAGTAGAAATAGCTTCCGATGTCGCCGATGGCGAACATTCTGTCATATTGCAACAAGTCAGTCATGGCATTGCCGTGCGTATGGCAGTCATGGCGATGACTATGGGGCGTAGTCCGGAAGATTCGGGCGAGGTGTCATAATGCGTATCATTATTGAGAAAGGCAGGCTTTTAGACCCTGCTAACAAATTAGATGGCAAACAAGATCTCTTCATCGCTGATGGAAAAGTTGTCGGCATCAAAAAGAAACCCGAGGGTTTTGAAAGCGACCTTCAAATAGATGCGAAAGACAAGGTCGTCTTGCCTGGCCTGGTTGATCTCTGCGCTCGCTTACGTGAGCCCGGCTATGCATACAAAGGAACATTTCAGTCTGAGTGCCAAGCGGCTAATAGCAGCGGCATTACCTCTATCTGCTGTCCACCAGATACAAACCCAGTTATAGATACGACAGCTGTTGTTGATCTGATTCGTCAACGTACACGAGATGCCAACCGAGGCAATGTTTATCCTCTAGCGGCGCTGACACTTGGCTTGAAGGGTGAACACCTTGCCGAAATGGATACGCTAAGACGGGCAGGCTGCATAGGCGTAAGCAATGGCCTCGCACCGATTGAAAGCACCGAGGTGTTAAGACGTGCATTCGAATACGCTCATAGTTGCGGACTGACTGTTTTCTTTTTCGCTGAAGATTACTCATTAAAGAACAACGGTGTTGTACATGAAGGTCCGGTCAGTACTCGGCTTGGCCTTCCTGGCATACCTGAAACCGCTGAAACAGTCGCACTCAGTCGTGCTCTGTTATTAGTTGAACAAACACAAGTAAAAGCACACTTCTGCCGACTATCAAGTGCGCGCAGCGTTAGCATGATTGCCACTGCACAAGAACAAGGCCTGCCGGTTACCGCTGATGTAGGCATATGTAACTTACATCTAACAGAAATGGATATTGCCGATTACAACAGTGATGCTCACTTACAACCTCCGTTACGTAACGAACGTGATCGAAAAGGATTAGTAGAAGGCATTAACAACGGCGTTATTGCAGCAGTCTGTTCTGATCATCAGCCACATGATGCCGATGCTAAAGCAGCTCCGTTTAGCCAAACCGAAGCAGGGGCCTCAACGATTGAACACTTATTGCCACTAATGTTACATCTGGTTAATCGTAAAGAAATAAAACTGGAACAGGCGATCGCAGCATTAACTTCGCAACCAGCAAATATACTCGGCCTTGATAAAGGCTCACTATCAGTTGGAAGTGATGCAGACATATGCATACTCGATTTAGACTCGAGTAATAGTGTAGATACAGCCTCACTGCTCAGTGCCGGCAAGAACACACCTTTCAAAGGATGGGAATTACCGGGACAGGTTACCCATACTTTATTTAATGGTGAAGTGGTATTTGAACGAGATTAATTTTTATTATTTAGCCACAGAAGATACAGAAAGAAAGAAATAATCAAAACACAAGGGCATGTAGTTTTAGACACTATTAGCTTTCAATAAATAAAATATTTTCTTTGTGTTTTTAATTAATTCTTCGTCTTTATCTGTGTGCTCCGTGTCCTTTGTGGCATTAGTTAAGATCTAATTTATGAACCAGGATTACAAATGACACATCCCGCAACACGTAACACGCTCTATGTAGAGCAAGCAGAACTATTGTCGCAAGACGAGTATGCCGACGGGCAATATCATATGCGCCTGCAAGCACCAGAAACAGCGGCGCATGCCAAACCTGGGCATTTTATACACATGCAATGCGACCCGGCTTTATATATGCGTCGACCAATGTCGATCATGCGCAGCAGTCCGAAAAGCAAAACCATCGATGTGCTTTATAAAGTACATGGACAAGGTACAGATTTATTATCTAGAAGAAATATTGGCGACAAAATTGATTTGATTGGCCCGATTGGCCAATCTTTTAAAATGGAAGGCTACAAAAAACGACCATTGTTAATCGGTGGTGGCGTAGGCATTCCACCAATGGTGTTCCTGGCAGAACATATTAAAAATACAGCAAAGGATATTAGCCCACTGGTCATCATGGGCTCTGAAATTCCTTTCCCTTTTAAAAGCCGCCCATCACAGATCATGGTCAAAGAAATGCCAGCTGATGTGATTGCGTCTATGCCTTTATTAGATGACTGGGGAATACCTTCACGCTTGACCAGTCTGCAAGATTATCCAGGTTGTTTTAACGGTTACGTTACAGACTTAACACGTCATTGGTTAGACAAGCTTGATGAAGATGAACGTAAAGAAGTCGAAATATTCACCTGTGGACCTACGCCGATGTTAAAGGCCGTCGCACAACTGGCAAAAGAATATAACTTACCTTGTCAGGTCTCTTTAGAGGAATACATGGCTTGTGCCGTTGGTGGTTGTGCTGGTTGTACCGTACTCATAGAAACAGACAAAGGCCCAGCTATGAAACGTGTCTGCGTCGATGGACCCGTCTTCGAAGCAGAGACCGTCATCCAATTTCAGTAATAACGGGCACGATTCATGACCATTAAGTCAAGCATCGTTACCAGCAATCAATCAGGCGTTCATAAAGATCTAGAAAGTAGCATAAAAAAATATTTCACCAATCCTTATAGGAAACCCTATAGACCTTTCACCGGCGACATATTTCATCAACTTGATGCAGCACAAAAACAAGTAGGCAAACCAATCATTTTAGATTCAGGCTGCGGCACTGGAGAGAGTAGCCAGCAATTAGCTAAATTAAACCCTGATGCATTGGTTATTGGCATCGATAAATCAGAAAAACGTTTAGAAAAATTAATCACACAAGATTCAGTTTATCTTCAAGGCAATCTAGTTCTTGCAAGAGCTGATGTTATTGATATTTGGCGCATGATCAAAGAAAGCGATTGGATCATAAAAAAACACTATTTACTTTATCCCAATCCCTGGCCGAAAAAAGACCAATTAAAACGCCGCTGGCATGGGCATCCTGTCTTTCCAGAAATGATCAGTCTATGTGACCATATTGAATTAAGAACCAATTGGCAGATATACGCAGAAGAGTTCAAACAGGCATTGGAAATAGCTACAAATAAAAAAGTACTACTAGATAATATCAAAGTAACTGATTTTATAAGTCCATTTGAAAAAAAGTATTATGATAGTGGACACGAATTATATCGAGTCACCAATTCTATTTAATAAATAATCTAATGAACGAAGTAATCAATCTATTACAGTCACGTAGTTCGGTACGTAAATTTACTGATCAAAATATTTCTCAAGACACTCTTGATGAATTTATTAAATGCGGCCAGGCAGCGGCAACATCCAGCTTTATCCAAGCCTGCACTGTCATTCAAGTCGAAGATAAGAACAAACGAAATCTTCTGGTCGACTTAGCTGGTAGCCAATCCTATGTCGCAAGCGCTGCAAAATTCCTAGTGTTTTGTGCTGACATGAATCGACATAAATTAGTCTGTGATATGCACAACAGTAAAATGGAATCAGGCTACACAGAACAATTTATTACAGCGACCGTAGACGTCGCATTGTTTGCTCAAAACGTCATAACCGCTGCACAATCTCTGGGTATACAAGGCGTTTATATCGGAGGCATCCGTAACAACATTGCAGAAGTTTCCGAATTACTTGAACTACCAACACTAGTCTACCCGGTATTCGGCATGTGCCTCGGCTATCCCGCACAAGACCCAGAAACAAAACCGAGGCTCCCTTTATCCGTTGTCTTAAAAACAGATTACTATCAAGATGACAGCGACACAAAAACCATTTCCAAATACGATGAACAAGTCCGCGAATATTATCGGAGCAGAACTGGTGGCACAAAAGAAACGACATGGAGCGAACAAATCGCAGACATGTTAATAAAAGAAGCCAGACCACACATGAAAGCTTATCTAAAAGATCGTGGATTTTTATTAAAGTAAGAATGTATAAATAATCAACCTTTTGATTGCATATATTTGGCCAACGATTGTAACTAACACCCGGTTAAATAAATCTGTCAATTTTTTGTAATATTGCATTTGGAAACATTGTGGGATTGCGTGAATTACAGTAGGGTAGCCAACCCTCCTCTGAGTAGCCCGCCATTCTATGTATGATTCATTATCACAAATGCCTTATTTATTAGCCGTAATCATTTTTCTTGCCAGAGTCACAGATGTATCTCTTGGTACCATTCGTACTATTCACGTGTTTCGTGGCAACAAATTTCTAGCGGCTTTCATTGGTTTTTTTGAAATAATCATTTGGTTAATTGCGGCAGGTCAGGTTTTTAAACATCTCGATCAATGGTACCTAGCATTAGCTTATGCCGGTGGCTTTTCGGTAGGTAATTATGTCGGCATGCTGATTGAAAATCATTTCGCCATTGGCAATGAACTCATTCGCTGCCTTTCATTCAATCGAGATATTTTGGCAGAAAAATTACGCGCTAAAGGATTTCAGGTAGTATCAGTTGATGGCGACATGGGTCATGACAAACTGATTGAATTAATGTTTATTATCGAAAAACGGCGTAATGTTCCGAGCCTCATCAAATTAATTGAAGAACTAGATAGTACTGCAGTCTATTCAGTATCCGATGTCAAAAGTGTATATGAAGGCCCCGATCTTTTACCACGACATACTTTTTATGGTAATAATTTTTTCTTTCCAAGGAAACGTTGATAAATAAAAAGTACTGGAATTATTCAGCTAATACTAAAAAAGAAAATTAAAAGTTTGATACATGGGTGCACTTAATGCTGCGTTCGCATGAATGCGGAGGAGCAGCGAACTCGCCAAAAAAAGCGAAATCAACACCCAAACAAGCAAAAAAACCTGGTGCAACTTGCACAAACCCTACATTTAGCCTACTTTTAATAATCCGATTACAAGAAAACACCTCAATACAGGAAAAAACATGGCAACCGGCTGGGCTCCTGAAGGAGCCGTTCAAGAACAAATCGATGCAAGCATCAAAGACGCCATCAAACAAGCGCGTAGCGAAATGCCTGTGGGCGAGAGCTTAACGCATTGTGAAGAATGTGATGCTGAAATACCGCAAGCGCGTCGAGACGCCATTCCGGGTGTTCGTTTCTGTGTTAATTGCCAATCTGAGCTAGATAAGAAGAAGGTCGCTTTCACAGGTATCAACCGCCGGGGCAGCAAAGATAGTCAGTTACGATAGGCATCGTCTTCAATTGAGAGTTTTGTAATGGACAAAATCTGTACATTGTAATTAGACCTATTCTAAATACATTCGATTTCTGCCATAATCCCGCGTTGTCCATGACGTGAAGTTGCATTGATAAATCGGTTCATCAAAAAATTTCACAAGATTTAACAATTAATACCATAAAATCAATCATTAAGGAGTATTAGCAATGTCTGTATTAGTAGGTCGCGAAGCACCAGATTTCACTGCACCAGCTGTATTAGCTGATGGCACTATCGTTGATGCATTTAACTTGAAAGAACAAATCAAAGGTAAAAATGCTGTTATCTTCTTTTATCCTTTGGATTTTACTTTTGTTTGCCCATCTGAGTTAATCGCTTTTAGTAAGCGTATCCCTGAATTCGAAAAACGTAATACTCAGGTTATTGGTGTTTCTATTGACTCACATTTCACCCACAACGCATGGCGTAATACCCCCGTTAATAACGGCGGTATTGGTGAAGTTGCTTATCCTCTGGTTGCTGATTTGACGCACGGAATTTGTAAAGATTATGACGTTGAAACTCCAGACGGTGCTGTTGCTTATCGCGGATCGTTCCTTATTGACACCAATGGTGTAGTAAGACATCAGGTTGTTAATGATCTACCTTTAGGTCGTGACGTTGATGAAATGATTCGTATGGTTGACGCATTGTTATTCCATGAAGAGCATGGTGAAGTTTGTCCTGCTGGTTGGAATAAAGGTGATAAAGGGATGCAAGCAAGTCCTGAAGGTGTTGCTGCTTACCTTTCTGAAAACGAAGGCAGTCTATAACTCGTTTAAAATTGTAATTATAAAAGCCCGGTTTATCCGGGCTTTTTTTATCTCCATGGAAGGAGTGTCATCGAAAAAATGCTCGTGCATTTTCGATATTTCCGCCATCCCTGGCGATTATGTCGCGAGAAGACACGACTACATCGATGTAGGAGGTAGAGTAATGTCAGGAACAGTTACCGAGGACGTCCGGAGCGACGATCATTATATTAAGCCGAAAACGTAATCTCATACGTTATACCGTCTTTATGCTTACCTGTTTTCCCTCTCTGTGAAGAGAAGTACAAACGTTTACCATCTGGTGAAAAGGCAGGACCAGTAATTTCGGATTGTTCTTGTCCGTGGACATCAACTAGCACATGCGGTTCGTAGTTATGATCCAAGGCAATGATCTGCATATTGCCGCCGTCTTCTGCGATCAAGAGCTCTCCTGACTGAGAGACTTCGATATTATCAACGCCGTACAGTAAAGGTAATTGATAATCAGCTGCATCGTAGACCTTGGAGATCAAGTAAGTTTGTGTATGGTATGACCAGACGACGTTATCGATCTTTGTTGTAAAAAATATCTGCCTATTATGATAGACAACCCCTTCACCACCTTTGAAACGTGCAGCTTCCATAACTTGATAACGTATTGGTTTTGTTTGTGCTAAAGGATCGTCAATTGTTTTCCAGGACAATACATTTTTATTTGGGATGGCAACTTCAAGAATCCCTTCGGACAAATCATTTTTACTGCTTGGCTTGAAGCGATAGAAGCAGCCATCACTGCGGTCTTCAGTCATATAAACATATCCACTATAAGGCTCTACCGCCGCTGCTTCATGATTAAAACTCCCCATTGCTGGTCGTACTATCGCTGCTTGTTTTCCCGCAGGGTCACATTCATAGACCTGTCCATGATCACCTGATTCTTCACAAGATAGCCATGTATCCCATGGCGTTCTACCGCCTGCACAATTACGCGATGTGTTATTTAATATAGAGTAGGCATCTACAATGTTGCCTTGTTTATTAAACCTTATTGCACCAACACCGCCTTTCTTTTTTTTCATTTCGCTGTTAGAGACATAGATCCAACCGTTATCTTCTGTTGCGAAACAGGCACCACCATCGGGGGCACTATGCCAATGAAATTTTTCATCATTTAAAACCGGGAGACTTGATTGTGCAACCTGACGAATAACACTACCGTTCGGTATTTCGATATTGAGGTTTTTATCAAGCCAAGTTTCTTTGCTTAGACTAATAGAGTCATGACTGTCTGCTTTAACCAAGGAGGGAATTGTCATGCTGCTTAATCCAAGCATGGCAAACTGTAAAAACTGCCGTCGTGATTTAAACCTGTTCATATAGTTAGTCTATATAAACTATTCGAAATTAATATAACAGATCACTTGCTGCTAATAATCTGGGTCATACATATAGTTCCTAATCCTCTCTTCCAAATCATCAGGTCTTTCTGTCAGTGTAACCTTTGTTTCATAAGCATCTTCGGCAACTGCCAAAGCTATATTGTATGAGACTTCGCGTATGCTATTCAGTGGTGGATAGATCATGCCTTTATCAAGATCATCCTGACTAACCTGGTCTGCCAGCGTTCGTGCCGCAACCAAAAACATATCCTCTGTAATAACCGCTGCTTTGCTGATTATCGTGCCTAGACCAATCCCTGGAAAAATATAGACATTATTGCCCTGTCCCGGGGTATACTTTTTACCTTCATAGTCGAGAGCAGGGAACGGACTACCACTGGCAAATATGACTTTGCCACAACTCCATTCATATGCTTCTAGCGCGGTACATTCAGCACGCGAAGTCGGATTCGATAGCGCAAAGATAGTTGGTCGTTCGTTGACACTCGACATTGCTTCTATGACACCGCGCGTAAATGTATTCGGCGCGCCTGTAGCACCTATCAATACATTTGGCTTGATGTCATTTATCGCATCGATAAACCCGATCTGTTCATGCTCATGCATATAAGGTTCGTTATGCGACATTAATCCTTTGCGCTCTTTTACGACAAGGCCTTCTACATCAACAAACCATAATCTTTTTCGGGCCTCACTTTCTGACAAGCCCTCTTGTTGCAATGCGTAACATATGAGGTCTGCTATGCCGGTAGCGGCCGAACCTGCACCCAGAAACATAATCTTCATGTCTTTGAAGTTTAATCCTGAGATACGGGTGCTGGCATAAACACCAGCTAGAGCTACACCTGCTGTACCTTGAATATCATCATTAAAACAAAGGACCTCATTACGGTATTTATTTAATAGTGTATAGGCATTAGGCGTTAGAAAATCTTCAAACTGAATCAAGGCTTGCGGAAACACTTCTTTTACACCCTGAATAAATTCATCGACTAAGTCATTATATTCATCACCTTTAATTCGGCTTTGTGCTAAGCCAAGATAGAAGTCATCGTGCAAATACTCAACATTGTTGGTGCCGACATCGAGCATAATAGGCAAACATTGGTGTGGCGGAATACCGGCACAGGCGACATACAAAGCTAGTTTGCCAATTGGAATCCCAATACCATTAGCGCCCAAGTCACCTAAGCCAAGTATACGTTCTCCATCCGTGACCACGATGACTTTGATATCCTTAAAAGGCCAATTTTCGAGTATCTCTTTGATCTCACCTTTATCATTTGCGGTGATATACATACCCCTAGGCCTACGGTACAAATGCGCATATTCCTTACACGCCTGACCAACCGTCGGCGTATAGATTAAAGGCATAACTTCTTCGATATGATTTATCACTAGTTTATAAAACAAGCGTTCGTTGCGTGACTGCAATGCAGTTAGGAAAATATATTTTTCTATATCATCATGCGTCCGGCGTAGATTATTGAGTGTTCTTTTTAATTGAGTTTCAGATGAGACAACCTTTGGTGGCAGTAGTCCGCGCAAGTTATATTGCTCACGCTCCTCTTCAGTAAAGGCAGTACCTTTATTTAATGAAGCGCTATTGAGCACCTGAAACCCTGTCAGAGGTATATTATTTTTCTTATCCATAATGTTGTTCGTTCATGCCGCTGGAAAATTACCTGCATATCTCTCTATCCATTCTCTTGCAGCTTCTTCGCTGTCGATTTCTCTACCTTCATTCTCCAAAACTTCATGTCGATAATGTTCTATATGGCATATCTGCTCGATCATGCGTAGATGAAATACTTGATCCTTGCTAACAATAAATTCTATTCCAATTTCATATAGATCATTTTTTAAACGACACCAAACAGCTTTGCCGGTTATTTCAAAATTCGGATTGACACATTCGATTCTCATTTTAACCGTCGTGCCTTCTTTAATAGGTGCAGAACTTATACAAGCGATACCACCAAAACTGACATTATTTAATGTATTAATGCCATGCTTAACCTCACTATCCAACTCATCTAGCTGGAAAGGTACTGATGTAGGATGTCGGATAAACTCTCTCAATAGAAACCTCAAAATCCTGTATTAACGAAACCTATATGCATTCTATCGGCAACTTTTTAGTTTTATTAAAGCAAAAAGGGGCATATAGCCCCTTTTTATATAGTTAATTTTTATATTTTATTATCCAAAACTGATTTTGTTCTCTAGGTTGGTTCTGGAATCCGCATTGTTCAATGCCTCTTCAAGTTCGATACGTCCTTCCTTATATAGGGTTAATAGCGCATCATCAAACGTCTGCATACCTCTTTGACCACTCTCGGCCATTGCGACCTTAAGCTCATCAATATCGCCTTTGAGTATCAATTCCTGAATATGCGGCGTGTTAATCAAGATCTCAATTGCTGCACAGCGCTTACCATCAATTCCTAACACCAATCGTTGCGAAACAACTGCTCGAATATTCATCGATAGGTCCATGAACAATTGCTTATGCGCCTCCTGAGGAAACATATTAATAACACGTTCCATGGCCTGATTTGCATTATTAGCATGTAATGTTGAGATAGCTAAGTGTCCGGTATTAGCAAGCTCTAAAGCCGCTTCCATCGTCACATGGTCTCGAATTTCACCTATCAGAATGACATCAGGAGCTTCACGCAAGGATGCCTTTAATGCATTTGCATATGAATGAGTATCGACACCGACTTCGCGTTGATTAACGATTGCCTTGATATTCGGATGACTAAATTCAACCGGATCTTCAATCGTTAATATATGGTCAGCCATATTCTCATTTCGATGGTTAATCATCGCTGCCAAGGTCGTTGACTTACCTGAACCGGTTGCTCCAACCATTAGAATGAGTCCACGCTTGTTCATGATCAACTCATTTAATACATCAGGCACTCCAAGTTGAGAGATTGTAGGGATTTCATTTGGGATGCGGCGCAAGACCATGCCAACCTCACCACGCTGACGAAAAACATTCACGCGAAAACGCGCTTGGTCGGCTAAGGGAATAGCAAAATCACATTCGAGTCTATCTTCAAAATCGGCGATTTGTTTTTCATTCATAATGCCATAAGCGGCAGCCTTCGTTAGCTCACCTGTTAATATTGTTTTACCAACTGAAGTCGCCTTACCTTCCATCTTCACTTTAACTGGAGAATCGGTTGTAAGAAAAAGATCCGTGGCATCTTTTTCAACCATCAGTTTCAAATAAGGTGTTATATCCATGGGGTATTAACGCTGCCTTTATTTATTATTTGTTCAACAAAGTATCAATATAATCCAACGGGCTAACGCATCATGCCCGATTCTTCCTCAGACTCTTCGAGACTGAGATGTTCTAATCCGTCTAATGCATCGCCACCCTTAGCAGCTTTTCCTTCTAATTTAATTCGTAGACGTAACTCATTCATCGAATCAGCCGAGCGCAAAGCATCTTCAAGCGTGATCTTATCTGCTTCAAATAAATCAAACAGTGCCTGATCAAAGGTTTTCATGCCCAGTTCATTTGATTTGGCCATGATTGCCTTAATCTCATGTACTTCACCTTTAAGGATTAAATCTGAGATCAAAGGAGAATTGAGCAAGATTTCAATCGCGGCGGCGCGCCCTTTACCATCGACTGTTTTTAATAAACGTTGTGAGATAACCGCTTTCAAATTGAGAGATAAATCCATCAACAATTGCATTTTACGTTCTTCTGAGAAAAAGTTAATAATACGATCCAATGCCTGATTAGAACTATTCGCATGTAAAGTAGCCATAGCCAAGTGTCCTGTTTCCGCATAGGCGATGCCAAATTCCATGGTGTCTTTGTCTCGTATTTCGCCAAGTAAAATTACATCCGGTGCCTGACGTAGGGTATTCTTCAGCGCTATTTCCCAATCGTCACAATCCACACCCACTTCACGCTGCATAATGATGCAGTTTTTATGTGGATGAACGTACTCGATAGGATCCTCAATCGTAATAATATGCCCATAGGTATTCGCATTACGATAATCAAGCATAGCTGCTAGTGACGTCGATTTACCAGAGCCATTACCACCGACCATAATTACCAGTCCATTCTTGGTCATTACCACATCTTTCAATACTTCTGGCAGACCTAGTTTATCCAGATTCGGCACGTCGGTTTCGATAACGCGACAAACAAGGCCACAAAAATTTTGCTGAATAAAGGCATTGGCTCGGAAACGACCGATACCCACAGGCGCGATTGCGAAATTACATTCCTTGGTGGCCTCATATTCCTTTAACTGCTTGTCATTCATGACCGCGTATACCAATGCTTTGGTGTTATCCGGCGTGAGCTCGGTCTTGGACACTGGGGTCATCTTGCCATGTATTTTCATCGCAGGTGGGAAACCAACCGTGATGAACAGATCCGAACCGCCCTTATCAACCAAAAGCTTGAGAAGATCGCGCATAAATTTTATCGCCTGTTCTCTTTCCATTCGACCTCTCCTGAATCAGGAATTACTTAATAACTGTTTTAGAAATTATCTTTATTTGCGCATTTCGACAGAGCTTCCTGACGAGTCACCACATTCTTCTGCACGAGTTGCTGTAGATCCTGATCTAATGTCTTCATGCCAAACTGTTGCCCTGTTTGAATCGCTGAATACATCTGTGCGATCTTGTTTTCACGAATCAAGTTACGAATAGCAGGCGTGCCCATCATGATCTCGTGTGCCGCAACTCGACCACCACCTTGTTTTTTCAATAACGTTTGTGAAATTACAGATTTTAGTGACTCTGATAACATCGCACGAATCATATCTTTTTCCGCTGCTGGGAAAACATCGACAACACGGTCAATGGTCTTTGCGGCAGAACTGGTGTGTAAAGTACCAAATACCAAATGACCTGTTTCAGCAGCAGACAAAGCCAATCTAATAGTTTCCAAGTCTCGCATTTCGCCAACCAGTATCACATCGGGATCTTCACGCAGTGCTGAACGCAATGCTTCGTTAAACCCGAGTGTGTCTCGATGCACTTCACGCTGGTTGATCAGGCATTTTTTACTGACGTGCACAAATTCGATGGGGTCTTCAACGGTAAGAATATGCCCGTATTCGGATTCATTCTTGTGGTTCACCATTGCCGCCAGCGTTGTTGATTTACCCGAACCAGTTGGTCCTGTCACCAGCACCACACCACGAGGCGTATCTGAGATATCTTTAAAGATAGGAGGGGCACCGAGTTGTTCGAGCGAAAGGATTTCAGAGGGAATAGTTCGAAATACAGCACCTGAACCACGATTTTGATTAAAAGCATTAACACGAAAACGTGCCAGCCCAGGAATTTCAAAAGAAAAGTCACATTCCAGAAGCTCTTCATAGTCTTTACGCTGTTTATCATTCATGATGTCATAAACCATGGCATGGACATCTTTGTGATCCATGGTCGGGACATTGATGCGACGCATATCCCCATCAACACGTATCATCGGGGGTTCTCCTGCCGATAGATGCAGATCCGAACTACCATTTTTTACACCGAAGGCTAAGAGCTCACCGATACCCATTAATTCCTCCCACTAGGTAATGACATAATTGACCAAGCATGTTGCAATATTATTCTTAGATTTTTACATGCAAACTGGGTGAAAACATAAAACTGAGACTATTATTATTGTTCCACCATACATACATTATCAATCTTACTGATATTTTAAATTATAGACTACCGTAATAGCCTCTTTTTTATGAAAATTATCGAAAATCTTAACCATATACGTAATCAGATAAGCGTAGCAGAAAAACGATTTAAACGTCGTGAATCATCAGTTTGCTTGCTAGCAGTGAGTAAAACACGAAGTGCTGATGAGATTATGGCCGCTGTTAATGGTGGTCAGCACCATTTCGGTGAAAATTACTGTCAGGAAGCTGTAGAAAAGATTAACGCGATTGACCATCCAGACCTGATTTGGCATTTTATCGGCCCGATCCAATCAAATAAAACCAGCCAAATTGCTTGCCATTTTGATTGGGTGCATACCATTGACAGACTCAAGATCGCTCGTCGTCTGAATGAAATGCGGCCGAAGGATTTGGCGCCATTAAATATATGCGTACAAATCAATATCAGTGGCGAAGATAGCAAGGCAGGCATCACATTAGACAATACCGACGATTTTATAGCGGAACTTGAGCAATTTAAGCGATTAAAAGTACGCGGATTGATGTCACTACCTGCCCCAGCAAGCAACTTCGATGAACAAAGAATCCCTTTTTCGATTTTGAAACGAAAATTAGAGGAGTTGAGCCTATCCAGACCTGAGCTAGATACGCTTTCTATTGGAACAACTCAAGATATGACGGCGGCAATTGCAGAGGGCGCTACGATTGTCCGAATTGGTACTGCGCTGTTTGGCTCACGCAATGCAACAAAACAAACAAATTGATAAACTGGCATAATTAATATCAAAACATAAAACTGATTTAGTTAAATGGAAAATTGCAATATAACATTCATCGGTTGCGGCAACATGTCTCGCAGCCTGATCGGCGGGCTAATCAATAATGGCGTTAAAACAGAACGCCTATTGGCGACGGATCCTGATGCGGAACAACGTCAAAACATTACTCAGCAATTTGGTATTACCACTTTGGAGAATAACGAAGAGGCCGTAGCCAATGCAGATGTCATTGTCCTCGCAGTGAAACCACAAGTGATGCAGCAGGTGGTCAGTAGCCTGGCCAATGCCGTGAAGGGAAGCTCGAAGATGCTAATCTCTATCGCTGCAGGGGTAAGACTCAACTCCCTCACAGAATGGCTCGGAGAACCAACAGCGGTTATCCGGGTTATGCCCAATACACCCTCCTTGATCCAGGCTGGTGCCGCCGCGTTATTTGCCAATGAGCACGCGTCTGATACACAGAAAAACACTGCTGAAGCCATGATGCGATCTGTTGGCACAGCCATCTGGCTAGAGACGGAAGACCTGATGGATACAGTGACGGCATTATCCGGCAGCGGCCCAGCGTATTTCTTCTATTTTATGGAAGCAATGGAAAAAGCTGCCATAGAGATGGGGCTAAGCAATGAGGATGCAAGGTTATTAACCATAGAGACAGCGCTAGGCGCAGCCAAGATGGCATTATTATCTGCCTCTGACCTTACAGAATTACGAAAGCAAGTTACCTCTCCCGGTGGCACAACAGAGCAGGCCTTGAATACATTCCAACAGGGCAAGTTAGAAGAATTGGTGCACGAAGCGATGAGCGCAGCTAAGAAACGCTCAATCGAACTTTCAAAGTTATTAGGTGAATGAGTATGGGTGGCAATTATTTTGCACAGGCTGCTCTTTATCTAATAGAGATCGTTTTTGGTCTCTATATTTTGGCAGTATTATTACGCTACTTGCTAGCACGGGTTAGAGCGGATTTTTATAATCCGTTGTCTCAATTTCTAGTCAAGATAACTAACCCCCCAATAAAACCATTGCGTCGAATTATCCCGGGTTACCTCGGTATTGATTGGCCTTCAATTATTCTGCTGTTCTTTTTGCAAGGCTTAGAAATAATAATGATCGCGTTAGTCAGCAATGGCCATATCCCGGCGCCACCAGGATTAATTGTCTTGATCATCGCCAACTTATTAAAAACGGTCATCTACGTTCACATGTTTATCATCATTATCCAGATTGTGATCAGTTGGGTTAATCCAGGCGCTTATAATCCAATTACTGTCATCATGTACCAATTAAGTGAGCCTATTTTAAAACCGGCACGCCGATTGATTCCTCCAGCCGGTGGATTTGATTTTTCACCGATGATTGCCATCATTGTTATGCAGCTGATGATCATATTATTGGTTTCGCCGCTCATGGATCTAGGCGCAAGATTGTCCTACTAACAGTGTGAACTTCTATGAATGGCGCGGGAAAGATTTAATACTTAAGCTCCATGTTCAAACACGCGCAAAAGAAAATACCATTACTGGACTGCATGGTGGCCGATTAAAATTAAAAATCAATGCGCCGCCCGTCGACAACAAGGCTAATCAACACATCATTAATTACTTGGCTAATGAATTCAGCATGAAACAATCTGACATTGAACTAATTAGCGGGCTGAAACATCGAGATAAGCAAATGATAATCAAACGGCCCACACAACTACCCGACTGGTTTAATGATTTATCAGATAGCACCTGATCAAATTTAGCTCTAATATGTGACCTTTATAACGTAACTTGTTTTAAGAACATTCTATTTAACTTTAATAGTAAATAATACACATGCAAGAAGGCACAAGACCTGTTGATAATGTCGGATTGGTTGAACCAAAGACAGCGCACTTTAGTGAGACGCTAGAGCTGGCTTCGGGCAGTAAATTGCAAAGCTTTGATATTGTTTATGAGACCTATGGTGAATTAAATAAAGAACGTTCTAATGCGATATTGATCTGCCATGCACTAAGCGGCGATCATCACGTTGCCGGTTACCACACACCGCAGGATAAGAAACCGGGCTGGTGGGATAACGCCATAGGGCCCAACAGGGCAATAGATACTAATCGCTTTTTTGTTGTTAGCCCAAATAATATTGGCGGCTGTAGTGGATCAACTGGACCACTGACCACTAACCCTGAAACTGGCAAGCCCTATGGACCCGACTTTCCACTCGTTACAGTGAAAGACTGGGTTAAAACGCAGGCCATGCTCGCCGACAAACTTGGCATTGATGTCTGGGCTGTTATTATTGGTGGCAGTCTAGGTGGTATGCAATGTTTAGAATGGTCGATTGCCTACCCAGACCGACTCAAACATACCTTCGTCATCGCGGCAGCACCTAAATTATCTACACAAAACATCGCATTTAATGAAGTCGCACGTCAGGCAATACGATCTGACCAAAATTTCAATGATGGGCACTATTATGAAAACGATAATAAACCTGAACTTGGATTAATGCTGGCGAGAATGCTCGGACATATCACTTATTTATCAGACGATGCTCTTGATGAAAAATTTGGCCGCGAACTTCGTGATGGCAAACTTAAGTTCGGTTATGATGCGGAATTTCAGATTGAAAGTTACTTACGTTATCAAGGCCGATCTTTTGTTGGTCGATTCGATGCAAACAGTTATCTACTATTAACCAAGGTGCTGGATTATTTTGATCCCGCCAGTGATACCGATGGCAGCTTGGCCAAAGCAATGGCGCCGGCTACGGCAGAATTTCTGGTTATCTCATTTAGTAGTGACTGGCGCTTTTCACCTGAACGGTCACAAGAAATTGTCAGTGCCTTACTTGATGCAGATAAGTGCGTCAGCTATATCGAAATCCAATCAAAACAGGGACACGATTCTTTCCTAATGCCTATACCGCGCTACCATCAAGTTTTAAGCACTGCACTCGACCGAATTGCAGAAGGACTTGGAATCTCATGAGCTTAAGGACTGATCAGTCTCTCATTGCTGAATGGATCAAGCCCCGTTCACGCGTCCTTGATTTGGGCTGTGGTGATGGCACATTAATGGCCCATCTACAAGAACACCAAGAGGTTAAAGGTTACGGCCTTGAGATAGACGAAGAAAATATTGTCCAATGTATTCATAAAGGCGTTGACGTTATACAAACCGATCTGGATAAAGGCTTGTCTGAATTTAAGAAAGACACGTTTGACTATGTGATCATGACACAAACGCTGCAAGCGATTCGCTATCCAGACAGACTATTAAAAGAAATGACACGTGTAGGCCGCGAAGCGATTGTCACCTTTCCCAACATGGGTCATTGGAAAAACCGTATACAACTCGCGTTAGCCGGACATATGCCAAAATCTAAAACATTGCCCTATGAATGGTATAACACACCCAATATTCATCTGTGCACGTTAACCGATTTTGAAAATCTATGTGCTGTAAATAATATTGAGATACTGGATCGCGCAACAGTCGACCACGAACATCAGAGTAGCCTTGGGATGAAGTTGTTCCCTAATTTATTAGGCGAGATTGCAATTTATCGTTTTCGGCAAAACGATTAAAAGCTTACCTTTTTAGTTTTTTCTTAACGTTGCTTTTCGTCTTTATGGCGAGTAACTTTTGCAGATGCAAAGGTAACCAAAAATTCTTTTCCCTAATGCTTTGGCCTAGCGGCTCTCCTAATCGGCGTACTGTTATTCGGGTCTCGCATACATTCGTCCCTGAATAAATGCGCGACCCGTAGTAACTGATTACTTGCGAAGGAAGCCGCTAGGCCATGACATTAGGGAACGGTTCTTTTGCTTACTTTTCTTTGAAGAAAAGTAAGGCGTCGTAAGGACGAAAAGCAGAGTTAAAAAAAACTGCTTGCTTGATGGTTAGCAAAAGATAAAAAGCCGTTGCCTATGCAACAAGAAAAATAGTCGCTAACCCTAAGAACGTCATAAACCCAACAACATCAGTAATAGTAGTCAAGATCACTCCACCGGCTATTGCTGGATCTATACCAAAACGTTTTAGTACTAATGGTATCAACGCGCCTGCAAGGGCAGCAATGATGAGGTTGATAACCATTGATACGCCAATAACGAGCCCAAGGAATAGATTATCAAACCAAAGAATAACTATCGTGGCGACGACACATGACCACAATATGCCGTTTAGTGTACCTACGGTGAGTTCTTTAATGAGTAGTGGCTTGATATTGGTTTTAACGATTTGTCCGAGTGCGATACCTCGAATAGCAATGGTCAAAGTTTGGCTGCCAGCGATACCACCCATGCCGGCGACAACCGGCATAAGAACAGCGAGCGCGACGAGCTCATGGATGGTGTCTTCAAAACGACCAATCACCCATGATGCCAGGAAAGCGGTAAGTAGATTTATACCTAACCATATTGCACGACGTTTAGTGGTAACGAATACTGGTGAAAACATATCATCTTCACCCAAGCCAGCCATGCTCCTTACAGCTTGTTCAGCGGCTTCTTGGATAACATCGACGACGTCATCGATGGTAATACGTCCGAGTAAATGGCCTTCATCATCTATTACAGCGGCAGATACTAAATCGCGTTGCTCGAAAAGTTTTGCGACTTCTGATTTAGGCGTGTTAGCAGAAAGATAGGCCTCCTCTTCCATCCATGCACCCACAGTTGTTTCCGGACCTCTGACCAATAACTCAGTTAATGGCAGTACACCTAAATAATTATTTTCACGATCAACTACCATTAGGTTATCTGTTTTTGCTGGTATTTCCCCCAACAAACGTAAATAACGCGCAACGGCATCCAACGAAACGTTCGCGCGTACGGACACAACATCAATATTCATCAAGCCACCGGCGGTATCTTCCGGATAGGTGAGGATTGAAGACAGGCGTTGCAAATTTTGTTCATCCATTGAACGTAGGACGGTATCGGCAACATCCTCTGGGAGATCTTGCAATATGTCTGCAACATCATCCGCATCAAGGTTTCTGGTTGCATCAGCCAGTTTGTCCGGATGCATTTGTTCGAGAAACTCTGCTCGTACTGCATCCTGCATATGCGAGAGTACATCACCTTCCAGCTCAGGATCGATTAATTGCCAGGCGTTATCGCGATCACGACTCGGCATGCTTTCGATAACATCTGCAATCTCGGATGAATGTAGTGTTGCAACTATGTCGCGCGCAAGCTCAATATCGTCCTGTTCCAACGCCTCATGTAATGAGTCGACAGCAGATAATTCAGGATCTTGTTGAGTAGTATCGTCCATAAGTTTTACTTAGAGTTTGTGAACGTGAGTCTATCAGTGCTAGCAGTTCAATGCTAAAAAGTCTGTTTGTTAGCAGGAGAAAAAATATTTATATCTGATCGGTATTTAAACGTTGGAGCAATAAATTTACCTCTGCTCCAGATGAGGTATTGTGAACTTTTTTAATTAAACTGCTCAGTTCGTCGATATTGGTGTTATTTATTATTTTTTTAATTTCTAATAAAGATGCGGTATGCACGCTAAACTCTCTAAGGCCCAAACCCAATAATAATTGTGTGTGTTCTCTTTCGCCTGCCATTTCGCCGCACATTGAGACAGGTATGTTGGCTTTCTTTCCGGCCTTAATTATAGATGTTATTAACCTTAATACAGCGGGATGCAAAGGATCATATAAATAATTAACTTCGTCATTAACCCGATCTATCGCCATGGTGTATTGGATTAAGTCGTTTGTGCCAATAGAAAGAAAGTCGAGTTTTTTAGCAAATATGTCAGCGCATATGGCTGCTGCGGGTACTTCAATCATGCCACCAACCTTTATATCAGAGTCATAATCGATAGAATTATTATCGAGGTCTGACTTTATATCTTCAAGCATTTGCAAGACTTGTTGCATTTCTTCAATATTTGTCAGCATCGGGATCATTATTTTTACCGGGCCGTGGGCGGAAGCTCTTAATATTGCGCGTAATTGTGGGCGGAATAAACCTGGTTCCTTTAAACATAAACGTATTGCACGTAAACCCAGCGCAGGATTGGATCTGACTTGGCCGATTTGGCTACCAGCACCATCAACTTGTTTATCAGCGCCTAGATCAAGTGTTCGTATTGTTAACGGCAAACCACGCAAGGCTTTAAGCACGTTTAGATATGTTTCAAAATGTTCTTCTTCGTCTGGCGGTGATTCTCTGTTCATATAGAGAAACTCTGTACGGTAGAGACCAACACCTTTCGCACCAACATCTCTTACGGTTTCAAAATCTTTGGGCAATTCAATATTAGCAGTAAGGATTATCGGTATACCGTCTTTTGATTCTGTCGGGGCGTTCTTAAGTTTGCCCAGTGATGAATAGTAGCGTTTTACTTCTCGCTGTCTTTTTTCGTAAAAGCTTTTAGTAGACTTGTCAGGATCTACCAGTAGCATACCTGTACTACCATCAATAATAACCAGGTCATCATTTTTAACAAAACGGCGAGCACTGTGTAAACCGACGATCGCAGGGATACCCAGACTCCTCGCCAGAATTGCCGTGTGTGATGTTGGGCCACCGAATTCTGTAGCAAAAGCTGCGATACCATAATGTTGCATCAATACAGTATCAGCCGGCGTTAGGTCGTCGGCCATAATAATTCTGTTTTTCAAATGGTCATCAGGAACTTCGTGTAATAAAGGCTTTTGTTTTAATAAAACACGTAGAATTCTATTTACAACATGATCAACATCATCGCGACGGGTGCTGAGATAGGCATCGGCCATTTCATTAAAGACATTAACCAAAGCATCACGTTGTAATTTTAATGCCCATTCAGCATTGCATAAACGTTCCTTAATAATTCGTTTTGGTTCTTCTGTTAGCGTTATATCTTCCAGCATTAACAAATGGGTATCTATAAATGCAGAAATATCAACTGATGTTGAAACAGGAATATGACCGCGGATGGCACGTAATTGCTGACGTGCATCGGCTATCGCATTATTAAAGCGTGACAGTTCATCCTCAAGCTGCGAGTTGCGAATGCTGTATTCACGGACATCGAGCTGATCATGTTGAACTATATGAATCTGCCCGATAGCAATCCCTCGAGATACACTGACACCTTGAATCGATATCGTCATTCGTCCTCGCCGAACTTATTTTTTATCAGGGCTTCTATTGCAGCCATGGCCTCGTCTTCATCCGGGCCTATAGTCTTAACTTCAATCTCGGCACCTTTTCCTGCAGCCAACATCATGATTCCCATAATGCTTTTGCCGCTGACTTCACGATGTCCAGAGTGGACATTAATCTCAGCGTGGAAACCCGAAGCAACTTGAACAAATTTAGCTGCAGCGCGTGCATGTAAGCCCAACTTATTTATTATGGTAATTGTTTTATGATTCATGACTTTCCATTTGTCTGATTAATAGTGATGCCATCAATACCACCGCTGTAGGCTTTCTCTGTTAAGTCTGCAAGATTTAAATCAGGGTAATTAAAGAGTCGGATCAGCATCGACAGATTTAAACCAGAGATAATATTTATGTTTGCGTATTCATGCAGGCTGTTTGCGATGTTGCTAGGTGTCGAACCATACAGATCCGTTAAAACGAGCACGCCATCACCATTATCGAGCTCCTTTATTAATAATATTGCTGACTCGTATAAATCATCAACATCACTTTCTCGGTTAGCCGACAGCAGTTTAACGTCAAGCGGACTATCTTTAATCATAAAGTTAGCGGTGCCAAACAAGGCAGCGCCGATTCCGTTGTGTGAAATAATTAAGACGCCTACACTCATATTAAAGGTCCCTGTGTCTCATAATGACCTGTTTTCCTTGTTGCGTAAATTTTTTCGCTAGATGTTCGGCTATAAATACAGATCGATGATGCCCACCTGTACAACCGCAGGCAATGCTTAGATAGCTGCGATTATCCGTTTCAAATTGGGGTATCCAACGTTCCAGAAAACCTTCGAGATCATTTAACATTTGCATAACGCTGTCTTGTTTTGACAAAAACTCAATGATCGGTTGATCTTTACCTGAGTATTGCCTTAAATGTTTTTTCCAGTATGGGTTTGGCAGGCATCTTAAATCGAACACGAAGTCTGAATCTTTAGGGATTCCGTTTTTATAACCGAAAGAAATAATTTGTAGCGATAGAAGGGCTTTTTCTCTACGAGCAATACGCTCGCGAACAATATCGCGCAATTCATTTAATTGCATAAAACTCGTATCAACACGAAGGTCCGATGCTTGCGCAATTTCGAGCGTGATCTCTCGCTCTTGATGAATTGCATCAAGCAAAGAAACTTTATCGGAAGACAATGGATGTTTACGTCGAGTTTCGCTAAATCGTTTTGTTAAGACTTCATCATTAGCATCGATGTAAATTAATTCAGTTGATATCTTTTTATCTAAAAGAGACTTGATCCTTTCTGGAAGATAGTCGAGCTCGCTTTTTTTATTACGTGCATCTATGCCGATTGCTATAAGCTTGGGAAGATCACTATCTTCTTTAGAAAACTGGGTAATTAGTTCACTAAGCAAACTGATAGGCAAGTTGTCGATAGTGTAATAAGAAAGATCTTCAAGCGAATTTAATACAACGGTTTTGCCTGCACCGGATAAACCGCTAACGATAATGAGTCGACGATCTACTTCTTTCATTTATTTTTTGCCTGAAGCTATATGGCTGGTTTGTCTTTTTGCAAATATCTCTGATGCATTATAACCACTGACGCGTAATATGTGATTCCGTGCCGCACACTCCATCAGTATGGCGAGGTTACGGCCCGGCGCAACAGGCAGAGTAATTTCCGGAATCTCCATGTCCAGAATATTTCGTGTGTTATAACTTCCCTCAAGCCGATCAAGTGCCAGTAAATTTTTATTATCCATCGGTTGTAGCTGCACGATCAACTTAAGGTATTTATTCTTTTTGATCGCACTGTCGCCAAACAACTCTCGCACATTGATAATGCCAAGACCCCTCACTTCAAGAAAATCCTGCAATGTTTCCGGGCATGTACCATCGATAATGTCGGGGGTGATTCTGGAAAACAGAGGTGCATCATCGGCAATTAGCCTATGGCCTCGTGATATTAATTCCAGTGCCAGTTCACTTTTTCCAATTCCGCTCGGCCCTGTTATTAGTACACCTATAGCCATGACTTCCATGTATACCCCATGCAGGGTAAGCATATCTGCAAATAGATTGCTTAGAAAATAACGCAGTACATCGGAGAGTCTGCTACCGTTTGTTGGTGTGGAAAATAATGGGATACAGTGTTCATTACTTTTGCGTTTGAGCAAAGTTGGCACATCACAACCATCGGCAATAATGACGCAAGCAGGTTGGCTACTGAAGATCTGAGCGACGGCATCCTGCATGGAAATATCTCTCAAACCTTCGAGATATTTGATTTCCATATTGCCAATAATTTGTATCTGATGCGGGTGAATAAGGTTTAAATGCCCAACCAGTGAGAGGCTACGAGGGGTCTCTTCTTCGGTCGCATGTGATTTTTTACTAGTTTTCTTTTTAGATGTTGTTTTTATTGGCAGCAGTTGTTCGTCACGAATGATGGCGTGTTTGGCTCCTTGCTGTCCGGCTACCCACTCAAGCTCTAGTTTCTCATGATGTATAGTATAGAGGTCTTCGATGCTTAATTCGTTTGTGAGTCCTGGCATACTGTCAGCCTGTTAATATTGAAAAGATTTCCGCCAAAGAACGAGATTGTCTAAGTTTACTTATTATTTCTTTATTGCTGAACATCTCTGCCAATGTTGCCAAAGTTTGTAGATGTTCATCGGTCGAATCTTCTGGAACTATCAACGCAAAAATTAAGTCGACGGGTGCTTTATCCACCGCATCATAATCAATACCATCATCAAGCTGTAAAAATGCCGCGATTGTTTTTTTACTGTTTTTCAGGCGACCATGCGGAATAGCAATGCCATTACCAAGACCTGTACTACCCAATCTTTCCCTAGCACACAAACAATCAAAAACTTCTGTTTGAGATGTAGCGGCATCAGAATCTGCGATAGTCTTTGCTAGTGTATCCAATGCATCTTTTTTACTATGGCAATCCATATTTAGGGCGACACAATCAGGCGATAAAATATCTGAAATATTCATTCTAATACAATTATTACTAATAAATTTAAAGGGCTGAAGTCTATTCGATGTCTTGATCTTTTAAGCCACCTTCCCCACGGTGATGATCGGTTAATTTTTCTTTGTGTTTCTTTAGCTGTCTGTCCAGTTTATCGGTCAATCCATCTATCGCCGCATACATATCTTCCTGTACATTTTCGGCAAACAGGTTGCCTCGATTGACATGAACAGTTGCTTCAGCTTTTTGGCGCTCTTTTTCTACGCTTAAAATGACATGAATATTGGTGATATGTTCGAAATGTCGTTCCAAGCGTTCAAATTTAGTATCGACGTATGATTTTAGTGAGTCGGTAATGTCAATATGATGACCGGTAATACTAATTTGCATAATTTACTCCTGGCAATATTTTATTATTATCTAAGCAAGTCTTTTACGTTCGTTTGATGGTGGTATGGCCATCGCTTCTCTATATTTTGCAACAGTCCTTCTTGCAACATTAATCCCCTGATCTTCTAGTACTGCAGCAATTTTACTATCACTGAGTGGTTTATTAGGTGTTTCAGCACTTATCAATTTTTTAATCAATGCACGTATAGCTGTGGATGAACAGACACCACCATAATTAGTACCAACATGACTGGAGAAAAAATATTTGAGTTCAAAAATCCCGCGCGGTGTATGCATATATTTGCGTGTTGTAACTCGGGAGATAGTAGATTCATGCATACCGAGAATTTCTGCAACATCATGCAATACTAGAGGCTTCATCGCTTCTTCGCCATGTTCAAGAAACGCCCGTTGTCGCTCTACGATGCAGGTTGCTACGCGTAATAATGTTTCGCTGCGGCTGCGTATACTTTTTATAAACCAGCGTGCTTCTTGTAAATGAGACTTAAGTGAAGTGTTATCTTCACTATTGTCCGCCCGGCGAATCATATGAGCGTAAGCGGAATTAATTCGGAGACTGGGAATACCGTCTGTGTTTAAGTCAACTTTCCATATGCCCTTTACTTTTTTGACATAAACATCAGGCACGACATATTCAGTATGAGCGTCGCTGACTTCATTGCCAGGCCGGGGATTCATGGACTGTATAAGGCTGACGACTTGGGTTAGCTCTTCCTGATCCAGTTTCATTTTTCGCATAATCTGGTTGTAATCGTGCGCAGCAAGTAGATCCAAATGATTGTTGATAAGTGTTTTAGCTTCTTCCAGTCGAAATGTATCTACGTCACATTGTTTTAATTGTAAGCAGAGGCATTCTTTAAGGTCTCTTGACCCGACACCAGTTGGCCCCATGGACTGAATCATTCTTAATACAGCCTCCACTTCCTCAATACCAACATCTTCCAGATCGTCATCAACAGCCGCCAGTATATCTTCCAAAGTACCCGCTAGATATCCATCATCGTCAAGTGAATCGATAATGGTCAACGCGATGACTTTGTCGCTATCCGTTATTTGTGCCAGATTTAGTTGCCATTCGAGGTGTTCGCGTAAGGTATTTTTACTGGAATCCTGATTTTCAAAACCATCATAGTTACCTTTATCATTATTCGCTTTGGCATAATTAGGCGTATTGTCATAGACATCATCCCAGCCACTGTCTACTGGAAGCTCGTCAGGCATAGTCTCTTGATTCAAGTCCGTAACATTATCTGTAGAATCTTTTTTTGTTTCGGTCGTTTTAGTTGCTGCTTCTTCAGAAGTCTTTTGCTCTGATTCACCCTCGTCCATTTCCAGCATCATGTTGGATTCGAGGGCATCTTGAACTTCAGCTTGAAGCTCGACACTGGATAGTTGCAACAAGCGAATCGCTTGTTGCAACTGGGGTGTCATCGTCAGGCTTTGGCCGATTCTTAATTGTAATGAGGGCTTCATATTAATAAGTGTAACTTAAAATCTATCGGTTTGAATTATTACTGATAGGCAATAAGTTTAAAGTGAAAATTGATCTCCTAAATATACATCCCTGACTTGTTCATTATTTAATATTTCTTCCGGTGATCCTTCGGCAAGAATCTTGCCATCGTTGACAATATACGCTCGATCACAGGTTCCTAGTGTTTCTCGAACGTTATGATCGGTGATTAGTATGCCTATACCATGCTCACAAAGCCGGTGGATCAAACGTTGTATATCATTGATAGATATAGGGTCTATGCCTGCGAAAGGCTCATCTAGCAACAAAAAACGGGGCTCTGAGGCAAGCGCCCTTGCTATCTCCAGACGCCGTCGTTCTCCGCCTGACAGACTCATTCCCAAGTTGTCTCGTAGATGGGCTATATGAAATTCCTGTAATAGCAGCTCAAGCCTTTGCTTTGCCTTACGTCGATCATTTGGCATGCGGGTTTCGAGTATTGCCATAATATTATCTTCAACTGTCAATTTTCTGAACACTGAAGCTTCCTGTGGCAAGTAGCCCAGGCCGAGATGAGATCTTTGATCTATGCTGAGTCTGCTTATCTCTTTATTATCGAGATGTATAGTGCCGCTATCTGATGGCACCAGGCCCACAATCATATAAAAACTGGTTGTTTTCCCAGCACCGTTTGGGCCAAGCAGGCCAATAGTCTCGCCGCTTTGGACAGAAAGACTTACGTCCGACACGACCTTTCTTGATCGATACGACTTTGAGAGATGACGTACAGATAAAATACTCATAGCGATATGCTTAGGAAGATATTAGCCAAGAAATTTCTTTTATTATTTCTTAAGAGTACTTATTTGCAGTGCGCATCAAGGTTTATTGAATGCATGTGTTCCTGTCTCATTTTAATATTACTCTTCTTTTTTATCTTTCTTCTTTTTAATTGTTATTTTCACACGGCCGTCCGTCTTTTTCTTGCTGCCATCATCCTTGGCCTTGGTTGTTTTGGTAGAGCCCTTGGCTTTCACCTGACTGAGTATCGTGTCATATTCGATACGACTACCACTAAAACGCAGCCCTTCCTGAGTTACCAGCGCTTCATCGATCAAGATGACATAATCCTTTAAGGCATAATACTCCATTTGCAATGCCTCGGCTTCATCATATATTTTACTATCATCGGGTAGTTGGCGATAGGTTGCCTTCTTGCCTTCCATAATGACAAGCTCTGTCTCGCCATTGGCGTCATTGTAAACAGTCATGATATCTCCGGTCATATGGATGCTGCCTTGATCGACAATGACATTACCCCGATAAATAGTAATGCCCTTTATATCATCCATCTCTGCCGTGTCGGCTTCTATCTCGATATCTTGTTGCTTGTCCGTTGATAGTGCAAATGCACAATTCATCATCGAGGCAATGATTATAGCTAGAATTAGCTTACTGAACTGCTTGTCTTGGTTCAATTGTCGTTTGTACATTACTAAGAAACTCCATTCGTTGTTCTTGAAGATAAGCGCGCATCCCAATTGAATTTGTTACGGAACGTTTAGTGATTAAGGTAGCAGCTTTATCAGTTTCTGCATATTTTTGATCGACTAACACACGCGCATCTTCGGCGATCAATTCAACTTTGAGATTACCAAACTCATCATTTTGGTGTAGATAAACATTTCCACTTAATAAAATAACGTCATTATTAGATGTCACCCAGCCATTATCCGCTGTGACCATAATAGGCGGTCTGTCTATACGGAATATCTCAAGTTCGGGTTTATGTAATTCACTCGTATTATCATCAGGGTAATGAGCCATATAGACAGCGTTCAGCCGATTCTTTGGTGTGCCATCCTGATTCATCGTTAAGGTGGTGAAATTTTCCATGTAATAGTCAGGATAATGCGCTAGTTTATTTAATTTTGCTGCACTATCTTCAGTTAGCTTCTCCAAAGCCCAATAACTGAATGCTGCGACAAGAATCAGTACAGATATCAACTTCCATCTATCACTGAACATTAATTTAACTTATCCAAAGTCATAACGAATTACGCAGAGAGATATCTTTTAATTCGATCATCATATTTATTCTGGGCGCGCATTATTAATTCACACACTTCTCTTGCGGCGCCTTGTCCACCTAGATTATCCGTTATCCATGCAGCGTTATTCTTGACTTCAATATGTGCGTCAGCGACGGCAATTGGCAATCCGACATGAATCATGGCCGGCAAGTCGATCACATCATCGCCCACATAAGCAACTTGTTCTCGTTCAAGACCGAGCTCTTCAATAAGTTTCAGCAACCTTGACCCCTTATCTTTTTCACCTTGGAAAACATATTTGATACCTAGAGACTGCATTCGTTCCGCAACGATATTAGATGAACGTGCTGTGATAACAGCTATCTTGCAACCAGTCTCTAATAACATAACCAGCCCATGGCCATCGCGAACATGAAATGATTTATATTCATTGCCACTCTCGCCGAGAATAAGTTTGCCATCGGTTAATACACCATCAACATCAAATACAACCAATTTGATGTTGGCAGCCTTTTCAAGGATTAATTTTTTATCCATCTTCTTTAAACAACCCGTGCTCGTAACAAATCATGCATGTTTAATATTCCAATCAACCTTTCTTGATCATCGACAACAACCAGTGCATTGATACTGTGTTTTTCCATAAGTGCCAGTGCAGAAGCAGCAAGCGAATTGGCTTTTATGTTTTTCCCATTTTTAGTCATAACGTCTTTTACCAGACAACTATTAATATCGATGCTTGAATCAAGTGTTCGACGCAAATCACCATCGGTAAAGATACCTAATATACTGTCATTACCATCGACAATAGTTGTAACGCCAAGGCCTTTTTGTGTCATCTCAATTAATGCATCGCTTAGTAACGCCGACTCTGAGACTCTTGGTATTTCATCATCGGTATGCATGATATCACCGACGTGTAAAAGCAAGCGTCGTCCTAATGTGCCGCCCGGGTGAGATAAGGCAAAATCATTTTCATTAAATCCACGCGCCTCAAGTAACGCTATTGAAATTGCGTCACCCATAGCAAGTGTTGCTGTAGTGCTAGAGGTTGGTGCCAGACCAAGAGGACAAGCCTCTTTACTGACGCTTACATCGATATTGACTGTAGCAGTATTTGCTAGTGTTGAACCCGGTCTCCCGGTTAACGCAATCATGGGGGTATTTAACCTTTTAATGACTGGTAATAGAGCGACAACTTCATCCGTCTCCCCTGAATTAGATAACACCATCACAACATCTTTGTTAGTTATCATACCCAGATCACCATGACTGGCTTCACCGGGGTGAACAAAGAAGGCTGGCGTTCCTGTGCTTGCTAATGTTGCCGCTATCTTGTTGCCAATATGGCCCGATTTGCCCATGCCAATGACAACAACGCGTCCTTCACACTGAAGCAATATATTACAAGCAGTTACAAACTTATCATCAATACGATCTATCAATTCTGTAAGTGCTTGCTGCTCGGTCTCAATGACTGCTTTTCCGAGCGCTATATATTTATCAGGGCTAATATCATTCATAATCTAGGTCGTCATAATACTTTGTGAAAACAGGACATACTGGTACCCCATAAAGCAGGCTAACAGTATTGCTCCTTCTGTCCTAACCAGTTTACCCTTGCTTGATATAAATATCATAGCGCCTAACAATAATGATAGACCGACCATGGCCGGATAATCCCGAGTTAATACTTCGCTGGCAAAATAATCAGGGTTGATTAATGCGGGAATACCTAAAACGGCAAGGATATTAAACATATTTGAACCAATGATATTCCCAATGGCAATATCGGCTTCCTTTTTTAGAATACTGGCAATGGATGCAGCAAGTTCTGGCAAGCTGGTACCAATCGCGACGATAGTTAAGCCAATAACTAGATCAGATACCCCGTAGGATTCAGCAATAAATACTGCGCCACGAACCAGTAAATCTGCTCCCCCGACGAGCAATATCAGCCCTATTAACAGTTTAACCACGGCTATCTTTGTTGGGTCGGGATTGACTTCGCTTAATTCCTGTTCAAACTCACCGATAAGCGGGTCATTGGCAGATGATTTTTTTGCTATCCAGACGATCCAGCCTATGGATCCAATTAGAGCGACAAGTAATATAATGGCATCTATTCGACTCAGGTGACCATCAAGCATCAGCAACAACGCGAGAATGAGAGCGATGCACATCAACCCATACTCTCTTTTTATCGTGCCTGATGCGACAGTAATGGGCAGCATTAATACGCTTATACCTAAAACTAGACCGATATTGGTGATATTTGATCCCAGGGCATTGCCAATAGCAATGGCGGTCTTGTCTTGTAATGCGGAAACAGAGCCAACGAGTATTTCAGGCGCTGAGGTGGCAAAACCGACGATAGTTAAACCAATGATTAGTGGCGGCATACCGAGCTGGCGTGCAATACTTGATGCGCCATTGACGAACATATCAGCGCCATAAATAAGCAGCGCAAGTCCAATCAAGACAAATATACATGAAACCAGCATAGGCTAGTTATTCCCCACAATTAAGTTAACAAGATGATGCCAGATTAAGTCTGCGCTGAAAAATAACGCAAGCAAGTTTTTACCTTATTCTTAAAAAAACATAGACTGTATACGATCAAATTTTGAAATACCTTATTTATGTCCCAACGTTTTGAATTTTTACAGCAGTGGTTAAAAGAGACTCTTGATACCAGTGATTTTATTCTAAAGCCCGCATCAGAAGATGCCAGTTTTCGTTATTACTATCGTTTGTCTATAGAGAACAACACATTTATTGTTATGGATGCGCCTCCAGATCAAGAGGATTGCAAACCATTCATCAGAGTAAGCAATATATTACATGCGTGTAACGTCAACGTACCCACCATACATAATATGGATCTGGAACAAGGCTTTATATTGCTTAGTGACTTTGGTGATGATCACTATTTAAACAAACTCACTAAATTGACCGCGAACAATCTATATTCCGATGCTATCCAGACTATTCTCTCAATGCAGCTAGGTAGCCTTACTAAAGGACTAAACAGGTATAACGATACCCTGTTACGTCGTGAGATGAGTCTGTTCACGGATTGGTTACTGGATAAGCATCTAGGGATTGCATTAGATACTGATCAAAGCAGTGCGATAGATGCCTTGCTTGATGTATTAGTAACAAATGCATTAGAGCAACCACAAGTCTTTGTACATAGAGACTTTCATTCCAGAAACCTGATGTTGACCAAGCACAACAATCCAGGCGTGATCGATTTTCAGGACGCTGTTATTGGCCCTATTACTTATGATTTAGTGTCTTTATTAAAAGACTGTTATATCAAATGGACAAAAGATGAGATCAATGGCTGGGTTAACTTCTATATAAACGAACTTGCTATGCATGATAGTAAGTTAGATATCGATCGAAAACAGTTTCAGCGTTGGTTTGACCTAATGGGTGTACAACGACATCTCAAGGCTAGTGGCATCTTTGCACGTTTGTCGCATAGAGATGATAAGCATGGCTTTTTAAAAGACATCCCCAGAACCTTGTCTTATATAGTGGACCTCAACTCTAGCTATAAAGAATTGTCACCTTTGTGTCAGCTCATAGAAACCTCAGTATTGCCGGAGCTGGAAAAATGATTGCCATGATCCTAGCCGCAGGCAGAGGAGAACGTATGCGTCCACTGACCGATACTGTACCAAAGCCTTTATTAGAGGTTGCAGGCAAACCACTTATCGTTCACCAGATTGAGGCCCTTGGTTTAGCAGGGATAGAGAGGGTAGTCATAAATACTGGTCGCTTGGGAGATCAAATTCAATCTCATCTTGGAACAGGCGAAAGCCTTGGTGTTTCAATACTCTATTCCGAGGAAGGCGATGAACCGCTAGAGACCGCAGGCGGCATTGTAAAAGCCTTGCCATTATTGGGTAATCAACCATTCATCGTAACCAATGCCGATATATATAGTGATTTCGATTATCAAGGCTTACCTGAACAGTTGGATTCACATGCGCATTTGGTGCTGGTCGATAACCCGCCACACAATCCTGATGGGGACTTTGCTCTTATGAATGGTCGGCTAGAAAATGAGGGTTCTCAGAGACTGACTTATAGCGGCATAGGCGTTTATTCTCCGCATTTCTTTAAAGATTGTGCTCACGGCAAATTGCCACTAGCACCTTTGTTACGTCAATCAGCACAGGAAAACAAACTAAGCGGCCAATATTTCACCGGTTATTGGAGTGATATCGGAACACCCGAACGCTTAATCGAAGTCAATTATAAGACATAAATAGAAAGTAAATGCTAACTAACTATTGTTGGTACTTAACTCAAAAGCATTCCGATTTAAATCTTTTCTATAAAATCTATCGCGAATGTTGCAACGCAACATTGTCTGTGTTAATTTTCTTCGAATCTATAGGGTTGATTTCCTACATCTTGTAGCTCTAAATATTTTTACCACTATATATAGAATAATCACTTGGAACAGGGTATTATTCGCGCGAATTTTCAGCTGCTTAAGCCAGTTTGATGAGGTCGAGTATGTATTTAATGAAAATTAATCACCCGTTTACTACAAACTCTTATTCAAGAGTCCTTGTCATTGTTTTTACGTTTTTATTTCCCATCAAACTATTTGCCAGCAATCTTGATGATAAAACGTCGTACCAAAGTTTTTGTGATGCTCCTGTCTCGAAGCTTGAGAATTCAGATGCGACTAACGTCTTACCTGATAACCATAATCTGTCTGCCATTAAGGAACGTAAAGTACTCCGGGTTCTGCTCCATCAAAACACTAACGAATGTGTCATTAGTCAAACAGAACGGCAGTTGATAGAAGAATTTGCGAATCTAAATGACCTAAAGCTAAGCTGGATATATGTAGAAAACCGATGGGAGTTATTGCCTGAACTCATAAAAGGTAAAGGCGATATTATTGCTGCACAAGATCAAAGCCTGTCTGCTCGTATTCAAGATGAGATCAACTTTACCCATGTCTGGGCAAACGCTACTTTTAAGATAGTTGAACGTGCTGATAACAGTCGTATTACTCGAAACGAAGATCTTGCTGGTCGGCAGGTTGCAGCGTATAAAAATTCGCCCGTTTGGGATAAGTTACTTGAGTTATCGAAGACACAGGTTGGCATGGTGCTGCAAGAGATACCTTCAACTGTTTCTCATGATGAGATCATGCAACGCGTAAAAACAGCTCAGTATGATTTAGTAGTTGCTGACAGTTTATTTCTTGATAAATATTTACCCTCAAACTCTGAGCTTCAAGCTAACTTTAGTTTGTCTGAGCAAAAAAGAATGGCCTGGGCGGTGAATAGTGATGCAGAAGAGTTACATAAAACATTAAATCAATACCTAAATCAACAACACCTGACTCACGATATCGCATCGGTTTATTTTGAAGATTTTCCTTCTATCAAAGATAGAGGCGTATTGCGTGTTATTACTTATGCAACCCCATCTCATTACTATCTACTCAATGGCAAATTATATGGGTTTGAATATGAACTATTGAAACAATTTGCTTCACGTTACAGGTTGCGTTTGGATGTTGTTTTAGCAAGTACTCAGGAAGAGATGTTTGAACTACTTAAAAGCGGGAAGGGCGATGTCATAGCTGCATCATTACCGAGCAGCATTATTAATGAAAATAAATTGGTGCAATACACAGCGCCGTATAATTATGCAAGCCCGGTATTAATTGGACGTGAGAATGAAGAATCAATTATAGATCTGCGTGAACTTGCTGGAAGAAGAATTACTCTGGCACAAGACAGCCCATACTGGGATTTTATGCAAAACCTTAAAGATCAGGGTTTGGAATTCGAGTTAGTTAAAGCAGATGATGGCGTCAACCTTGAAGGCACTATGCTAATGGTCGCGCTTGGCATGTATGACTTGACCGTTGTCGGCAATCACCAGATTACAACAGAAAAAGCAGCAAGCGTGGGAATTAAATCGCAGTTTATTTTATCTGAACCTCAAGCACATCGATGGGCAGTAAGAGCAGATGATCAACAGATCTTTGACTCTTTGAATAATTTTCTTGAAAAGGGATTTCGCAGTGAAAAGTATAATGTCCTACACGCAAAATATTTTGAACAACCGCAAATAAAAAATACCGGGAAGAACAGATTAACTCAAGTCACATCTTTATCGCCTTACGATGACATGACACAGCAGTATTCTGCTGAGTATGGTTTCGACTGGCGTTTAATAACAGCATTGATGTTTCAAGAAAGTCAGTTCAACCCGAAGGCTAATTCATATGCCGGTGCACAAGGATTGATGCAGATGATCCCCGCGACAGCTGAACTGATGGGTGTTAGCGATATAAACAACCCAGAAAGCAGTATCGATGGTGGTGTTCGATATTTAAATTATTTAAGAACCAAGTTCGAAGACTCTATACTTTTGCAAGACAGGATGTGGTTTACACTCGCGTCTTACAATGCCGGTTATGGCAGGGTAAAACGAGCACGTCAACTCGCAGAAAAGATGAGTTTAGATAAAAATAAATGGTTTGATAATGTTGAAGTGGCCATGATGGGGTTGGGGAAATCTTATAGCAAAAATGGCGAGCAGGTGCCTTATTGCCAATGCGGTCAAACAGTTGTCTACGTTAGGGAAATCCGCACACGTTATTTTAATTACATCCGATTAATTGAAACACAAAAACTAGCAGCCCTATCGCCAACTATTACTATGAATCAATCCACCAGGTTAAACTAATCCACACTTATTCTTTTAAATAAACTGGCTTTTAGTTTGAAAATTTATTAATTTTCTTAAAGTTATCTTTTTTGTGTAAGTGGGATGGAATATGTCCCAACAGCATGCGCAACAGGTTCTTCATTCCCTTCGGAATAGAGTGATACTTCACCAACAGCTAATGTCCGACCAAGCTTTATTATTTTACATACTCCAATAATGTCATCATCTGGCGAAGGTTTTCTGAGAAAGTTAATGTTAAGGCTTGTTGTTACGGCAAGTGGAACGATACCAATCTCTCCAAGAATAGCGACATAAAGCGCAACATCCGCAACGGTCATTAACACTGGCCCAGAAACAGTACCGCCCGGACGCAGTTCATCAATACCTATTTTGTGTCTTATGGTTGCAGTTTTCTTGCCGATCTCCTCAACAATACATTTATTTTGAGGAAACTCTTTTACAAGAAACTCGATGAGTTTTTCTTTATTAGTCATGCGAATAAATTCCGACTTAAATTATGATTAACCTACTAGTCCTTGTATTTCATTTTCATATAGCTCGAGTGCCGTTTGTCCCTCAAACTTAATCGATGTCATTTGCTCAAAAGGCACATCAGGCGCGGATACTGATACGGGGATGTATTTAATTTTTGTGCTTTCCAAGGGCACTTCTCGAGCAGGAAATACGCTGATGAATTTTTCTGTTTGCGGACTTATAACAGTAAAATAATCCGAACGTGGTACATTAATGTTTTGCAAGTGTGCACAATACCCCTCAGAAATAACATCCTCTATTTCAGCTTCAATAATTTTATTTGCTTCAGCGCAAATAAACGGTGCAACATAGTTTGTTTCAGCTTCAGAGAAAGAGTGTAACGATAGGGTTACATCGACGACATAGAATGGTGGCACTACCAGCCAAACGTGTGCAGTTGTGAAACCATCGTGATCTAAAGACCAAAAGTATCGCGTATCGATTTCAGATTCCGCAGGAAAATTTATTGTCATCGATCCTTTAACAACATAATTCCAGATATTCATTTTTTCTAGGGCCTTGGAAATCAAGGCAACTACGCTAGTGTCAGGTTTTAAACCACCATGTTCTATGAGCTTCTTATGAAATATCTTTGCAACAAGCGGTACAACAGATTTTACATAGTCATCATAAGATTGTTCTCTTGGTCGATAATCAACGAACTTTGCGTAGTTACTTAGGTAACTGGCATTCTTTTCCTCAATCTTCATAAAATTGGGATGATCGTAAAACCCAGGTGTGTCGATAGGTATATTTCTGTTAGCGAAATCTTCTATCAGGTCCGTATATGTTATTGATTTTTTTATCATGTAGATTCCATATGAGCCACTCCAATAAATGGGGTGATTTGAATAATTGCTTACGGTATTGAATTAGATAGAATATTAAAATACTACAAAGTATGACTTAATCACTTGGCGGGAGAATATCATACTTTGGAATTCCTTCAGGAAAAGTAGCCCAGTCAGGTGCTACAGAAGTATAAATAAGCATCTTGGGTAATAGCTTATCGCCACCGTCAATCGTGCTAGCCGATAATGAATACATATCAAAACCATCACACTTAAGACCTATTGGTGTTGCACAGTTGCTACAAAACAAACGGTGTGTCTCCTTGCCAGAATCACCAAGTGCCGTAAAGCTGGATGGCGAACCTTTAACAAATTTGAACTTGTCCTCAGCGACCCAAACGCCAAACCACTTGTCAGAATTCGTATGTAATTGACAGGTTTTACAATAACAAAAAACCGTATTCATAGGTTCGTCTTGAAACTCATATTCTAATTCCCCGCAATCACAGCGGCCATGATTTGTACTCATAACTGAGCTCCTATCATTAGATTAATTAGTGAACGCTCATTCTAGTATAAATAACAGTTTTTTTGCACTGTTCGTAATTTAAGGAAGTATCAGCGTTGATAATGAGTTGGATCAGTAAGTTTTGCCGACTTAAAACCTTCTTTTCTAAAACGGCAGGAATCACAAACGCCGCAAGCGCGCCCAGCTTCATCCGCTTGATAGCAAGAGACTGTCATAGCGTAATCAACACCTAATTGAACACCCTGTTTAATAATGTCCGCTTTGCTCAAGTCGATTAGTGGGGTGTGTATTTTAAATGAAGCACCCTCAACACCTGCTTTAGTCGCAAGTGTGGCGAGATGTTCATAGGCTTGAATATATTCTGGTCTACAATCTGGGTAGCCGGAGTAATCAACAGCATTGACCCCGATAAAGATATCATTCGCGTTGAGTACCTCTGCCCAAGCCAATGCATAAGACAGGAAAAGTGTATTACGAGCAGGCACATAAGTTACCGGGATGCCTTCTGAGGGAGACTCAGGCACGTCGATCGCATTATCTGTTAATGCAGAACCACCAATCTGCCCAAGATCTATACGGATGATCTTGTGATCTTTAGCAGCAAATGATTTTGCGACGCGACTAGCAGCGTGTAGTTCTGCAATATGACGTTGGCCATAATCAAAGCTTAATGCATAGCATTCAAAACCAAGGTTTTTTGCGATAGCGAGTGTCGCAGTTGAATCCAAGCCGCCGGATACCAGGACAATCGCTTTATTGAAATCTGTCACTATTCTTAAATAATATAATTTAGTTTAATAAAATTGAGAATTAGAGATTTTTTCTGATCACGAAGCATAGTGTTTTTGAGAAGCACAATTTACATTATAGTAAATGAGCCTTGGAAAAAACGCTATAACGAAGTTAGCGGGGAAAAGATCCATTCTCAGTTTATTTACCAGGAACATTGCCCCAAAGGTATTTATGTAGTTGCACCTGCATGCGAACATTCAATTTATCTTCCAGTATCCAATTGGCTAAATCGGTTGGACTTAGCGCCTCGTGCTCCGGCGAAAATAGTACTTCGCAAAGATCTGTTAATTTAAGTTCATTCATTTTTTTAACTGACCATTCATAATCGGGTCGATCACCGATAACAAATTTTAATTGATCTTTAGTTGTTATATAAGTGAGGTTATCAAAATTATTCTTAGACTCTTCTGTAGAGCTGGGTGTTTTAAGATCCATTATCTTCATGACGCGGTCATCAACGTTAGCAACATCAATTGCACCGCTGGTTTCTAATGAGACTTGATATCCTTCGTCACATAATCTTGCTAATAGCTCATAACATGATTTTTGCGCAAGTGGTTCGCCGCCAGTAACAGTGACATGTTTTGTGCGGTATTGGCTGATATCCTGGATGATGGCATCAACCGACATCTTTTCGCCATCATGAAATGCATAGGCGGTATCGCAATAGCTGCAACGAAGTGGACAACCAGTTAGCCGTATAAATATGGTTGGCAGACCAACCTTTATTGACTCACCTTGCAATGAGAAAAATATTTCATTAATACGACACTCAGCTTGCGCGTTTTGTCGTGCTAATGAACCAGCCCGTGTATCAGAATCCATTTCAAGTGTTGGACTCTTTGGCAGCACTTATTTTTCGTAAACGTTCATCTGCGAGTCGTGCAGCAGTAGTCCCTGGATATTGTTTCATTACTTCAGTTAAGGTTTTTTCAGCATCGGAGGCGTTACCAAGTTCTGCGTAACTGTAACCAATTTTTAGTAAAGCGTGAGAAACCTTTTTACTATCCGGGAATGTGTTTAGTAAAGTCTGATACTCATTTATGGCAATGTCGTACTTTTGCATGACGTAGTTGGTTTCACCTAGCCAATACTGTGCATTGTCAGAAAAGGCAGTATCAGGGTAGTCCTTTAAAAATTCTTTAAATGCTTTTTCTGCCTGATCATACTGAGATTCTTTTAGCAGCTTGAATGCACGTTGATATACTGCTTCCGCTTTTTGTGGGTCGACTGGTTTTTTTTCAGCAATGGCCTCTTCATTGTTATTGTTGATGAGTTCACTATCGGTCTCAACAACAAGGCCTTGTTCTCCGCTGGGAGTCTCCGTAACGGTATCATCCTGATTGACGACAGTATCTAGTACTTCCAGATCGGTTGATGAGCTTACTGTGGACTTATTTAACTCAAGTCGTTGTAAGCGACGATCTATATCTGTGTAGAGTTCACGTTGCTTTTGTTTAAGCTGTTCAACAGTATGTGTTTGTACTTCGATGTCGCCACGCAAGGAATTAACTTCTGTCTTCAGCGATTCAAGCAACTCGAGCATATCGAGAAGTGCACGGTTATCGAGAATCTTTTCAACTCTAGCAAGGCGTCCGCTAAGATCTTGTGTAATAGGTTCATACACTGGAGCCTTATCTCCCGAAGTCCTTGCTTCCTCAGCGGAGACGGCTGTGATTAAAACAAGGCTTAGAACAAATAGTCGCATACTAAAATCCATTTATAAAATTCCTAATATAAAATTTCAACACGGCGATTTTGTTGCCAGGAAGCTTCATCGTGACCATCGACTTCAGGTCGCTCTTCACCATAACTGACTAATCTAATCTGGCTTGACGAGGCACCCAATAACAACATTTGCTGTTTGATAGATTGTGCACGACGTTCACCAAGAGCCAGGTTGTATTCACGTGAACCACGTTCGTCGGCATGCCCTTCAAGGGTAATCGTGGTATCTGCATTTTGGCTAAGGTAAGCAGCATGTGCCTCAATAGCAGAACGGTATTCTGAACGTATTTCACTGCTGTCATACTCAAAGTAAATAACTCGAACAGAGAGTGGGCTTTGTGGGTCATCTAACTGGCTAAAGCCTGAAGTTGAACTATCATCTGTGCCATACGCTTGCGCGTTACTATCTTCAGTCCCACCCGTATTTGCTTGCTGACTAGTGAGGTCTTCGACAGCTGCAGGCGCATCATCTTTAACCTTGTCTGAACTACAGCCAAATAGCAGTGCTGTAAGACTGATTACCAGTAATAAACGTATAGTCATATCTTTTCTCCTTATCAGCATTTAACAATGCTGTTATATAAATAGCATAACATTCAATAGTGTATCTGCATAAGCCAGATGATTTATTTCAAAAACGGACCCCATGCGGGCTCACGAACATCACCCTGCTGTAAACCAAGACGTTGATGAATTCGTCCATCAGTCGAAACGGCGGCTAATTGTGCACCACGCACACCGGTTGTTGCATAAATAATCATGCCTCCATTCGGTGCAAAACTCGGTGATTCATCCAATTTTGCATTGGTTAATGTGTTTATGTAGCCATTACTAAGATCAAGTAGGCCGATATGATACGAACCATTAACCGCGTGTACTAGAGTAATAAATTTACCGTCTGGCGAATAGGCAGGACGTACATTGTAATTGCCTTCAAAGCTGACACGTTTGGGTCGGCCGCCGCGTATATCCATCTCATAGATTTGTGGACCACCACTGCGGTCAGATGTAAATGCCAATTTTCGTCCGTCGGGAGACCATGTTGGCTCTGTATCGATACCACTATGATTGGTCATGCGTGTTAAAGACTTTGAGTGCAAACTCATTATGTAGATTTCAGTATTTCCATCTTTAGACAAAGTCATTGCTAATCGCGATCCCTCAGGGGACCAGTCTGGCGCGCTGTTGATTCCTTCAAATGCCGCAACTCGCTCGCGTTTACCCGTCAAAATATCTTGAACATAAATTGCTGAGTTCCTTCCTTCAAAGGACACATAGGCGATTTTCTTTCCATTGGGAGACCAAGCAGGAGACAGTAATGGCTCCGGAGATTCGAGTAATATCTGTGCATTGTAACCATCCGCATCAGCGATTTGCAGCGTGTGAATCTTTTTATTTTTAACCTTTTTTACTGTTATATAGGCAACGCGCGTATCAAACGCACCTGCTGTGCCCGTGAGTTTTTCAAAAACGATATCGCTTATTTGGTGAGCAACTCGGCGTAATAAATTTGGTTTGGCTGGAATTCTAAACCCGGCTATTTGTTTTCCACGGTAAACATCGATCAATCGAAAGCTAACATCGTAATCACCGTTCTCTGTTTGAGTTAGATTGCCAATAAGGATATTTTCCATACCCAATTTGCGCCAGTCATTAAAATTGATAGCATCAAACTCAGTCGGGCGTTGTGGCAGATCAAGATCATCCATGACATCAAAACGGCCGCTTCTTTTCAGATCATCAGTAATTACTTTAGTTAAATCGACAGGAGCTACACTACCAGCTTGTGACCAACTAAAAGGTACTATGGCGATTGGTAACGCCTGCTCAATTCCCTGAGTGATTTTAATATCAAGCACCGCTTGTGCTTGTAACGATACAAACATCAAACCAGCAATTAATAGTTTAAACATGGCTTTCATAATCTAGGTATTTTCCTATGGCTCAAATGTAAATCGAATATTGCGCATTTTTTCAAATAAACGAATCTCTTCAGGAACTGGCAATGGTGATGCTAAATAAACAGATTTTTGAGCACGGGTATCAAATAAATCATTGCCACTGGATTTTACAATAGAAGCTTCAACAACTTTACCACCTTCAAGCATCCGAATCAGGATAATGCACGACAGACCATCAGGCAGATTGAGTTTATTAAAATTATTTTCAACTGCTCTTATTATTAGTCCCTGATATTTTTGAATCGTCGTCAGATCGCGTTCTTGTTGTTCTACCTCTAACTCGGCATCAAGCTGATCTTGTAATGCCTTTTCTTGTTCTTTACGTTTTTTCTCTTCTGCCGCTTTCCGTTTATCTTCTTCTTTTTTCTTTTGATCGGCTTCCTGCTTTTTCTTTTCAGCTTCTATTTTCCTGGTCTCTTCTTCAACTTTCTTTTTCTTTTCTTCTTCGAGTTTTGTTTTTTTCTCAAGTTCCTTTTTTTCTTTTTCCAGCTTTTTAATACGCGCTTCTTCTATTTTCCGTTTATTGGTTTCCTGTTCTTTTTTCTTTTTTATATCTTTCAGCTTTTTTTCTTCTGCCAGTCGTTTTTTCTTTGCATCATCTGCTTTTTTCTCAAGATCCTTCTGGCGTTTTATCTCTTTTGCTATTTTTTCATCGTCCTGTTTTTTTAAACGCTTGAGTTCTAACTCAACTTGTTTTTTGTCAACCGCCGCCGCTTTGACAATATTAACAATAGGTTTTGGTGGCGGTGTAGGTTTCGGTGAGAACTCAAAACTGAATACCAAGACTGCACCTAAAACAAGATGCAGAATAATTGATAGTACTAATGACCTGGAAGTCAGAAACCAGTTTGCTTGCATATTAATTTTCAGGAGGATCAGTGATCATGCCAACAGACGGCACACCGGCCTGCTGGAGCAAGGTCATAACTTGAACAACATGACCGTAGGCAACATTTGTATCACCGCCGATAAGGACTGGTATACCAGGCTGGTATTTTAATAAGGCACTCACACGATTTAATAATACGTCTGCAGCTATGGGTTTGTCTTGATCTTCGCCATAGTTAATAAAATAATTTCCATCTTTATCAACATTTACAATTACGGGTTCTTTCTCATTAGGTAGCAATGGTGATGATGGCGCCTGTGGTAGATCTACTTTTACACCCTGACTTAGCAATGGTGCTGTCACCATGAAAATAATCAATAACACCAACATAACATCAATGTAGGGAACAACATTGATCTCAGACATCGGCCGTTTTTTAATTCGTTGTCTCATGGGTTTTTATTAACTATGCGCATGCCTATTCAAGATTGACGCAAACTCTTCCATAAAGTTGTCATAACGATTAATCAATCGCTCAACATCATAGGAGTATCGGTTATAGGCAATAACAGCCGGTATTGCAGCAAACAAGCCCATTGCTGTTGCAATCAAGGCTTCACTAATACCCGGCGCCACCATAGATATAGTCGCTTGTTGAACTGTACCAAGCGCCTGAAAACTGTTCATGATTCCCCAGACGGTCCCAAATAGACCGATGTACGGACTGGTTGAGCCAACCGTTGCGAGGAAAGAAAGGTTTGTTTCAAGATGATCCATTTCTTTATTCATGGCTATACGCATGGCGCGCTGCGAACTATCTACAATGTTTTCCGGGTCAATTTTATCCTGATTACGAGAACGCGCGAATTCTTTGAAGCCCGCTTCAAATATCTTTTCCATACCACTCGGCTCATAACGTTTTGCGGAGACACGTGTATACAAGGGGCTGAGATCTTCAACAGACCAGAAACGTTCTTCAAATAAATCGGCATCATTTCTTGCCCGTTTAAGCAAGAGTCGTTTATTAAATATCATGGTCCAAGAAACCAACGATGCTAATACAAGTATTAACATAACAAATTGAACTAGAAGACTAGCGTTCAGGATTAAATCAATGAATGAATGATCAGGTGTCATTAGTTAAGCTAACTCCATAAGTAATTTTTCAGGCATTGCCGATGCTTTTAATGTTATTGCGTTCAGGCAGGCAACTTTCACCTCTGCTTCTATTAACAATTCGTTGTTCTTATTTTTTATTGCTTGTTTAAAGATCAAGCTTGCACCGCGTTTTTTTAATAAAGACGATGAGACCGTCAACAGGTCGTCTAAACATGCCGGTTTAACATATTCTATACTTACATTTTTTACAGCGAATAAAATACCATGTGTATTCTTAAGCATCTCATGTTCATAGCCAACACTTCTTAACCATTCAGTGCGCGCGCGTTCCATGTAGCGTAAATAGTTTGCATAAAATACGATGCCCGCAGCGTCGGTATCTTCATAATAGACGCGTACCTGCCAATTAAATTTACCAGGCATATCGTTTACTGGTCCTCTTCTTCAGCATCTTTAAATAAATCTGTATATTGAGGTGAGTCTTTAGGCATCTCCATGCCAAAATGCAACCAAGCCGTTTTTGTCGCCATTCTGCCTCTGGCAGTCCTCATCAAAAAACCCTGTTGGATTAAATAAGGTTCAAGGACATCTTCAATCGTGTCACGTTCTTCACTAATTGCGGCGGCCAAGCTATCAACACCTACTGGGCCACCATCAAATTTTTGTAGTATCGCTAACAATAACTTACGATCCATCATGTCAAAACCATGCGCATCTACATTTAACATATCTAATGCTCGCGAGGATATGTCGTCGTTTATTTTGCCGTCCGCTTTTACCTGAGCGTAATCACGTACGCGTCGGAGTAAACGGTTTGCAATCCGAGGAGTGCCGCGAGATCGTGCTGCAATTTCTCCAGCGCCCTTACTATCAATTTCAACTTCAAGAATTCTCGCCGAGCGCCTGACGATTTCGCTTAACTCTTGTACAGAATAGAATTCTAGTCGTTGCACGATGCCAAAACGGTCGCGTAAAGGCGACGTTAATAATCCGGCACGCGTCGTTGCGCCGACTAAGGTAAATGGCGGCACGTCTAACTTAATCGCTCTTGCGGCGGGACCTTCACCAATCATGATGTCGATTTGATAGTCTTCCATCGCTGGATATAACACCTCTTCGACGACGGGACTTAATCGATGTATCTCATCTATGAATAACACATCATTGGGCTCAAGGTTGGTTAACAAGGCAGCCAGATCTCCTGGCCGTTCTAATACGGGACCAGAAGTCTGCCGCATATTGACATTCATCTCATTGGCAATGATATGAGCTAGTGTCGTTTTACCCAAGCCGGGCGGACCAAAGATTAATACATGGTCTAGCGATTCTGCACGTTGCCTGGCAGCGCCAATAAAAATCTCCATTTGTTCATGCACAGATATTTGCCCGAGATAATCTTGCAGGTACTTTGGGCGTAAAGCATTATCAGCAACATCGTCTTCGGCTGAGTTTTGGGGTGAAATAACTTCGTTTGGTTCGACCATGTCGGGTGCCTATTTTCCCTGTAAACGGATCATTACGCCAGTCGGGTTAATGATCTCTATTTAAAACTCAAAAAATGACAAAGTTGTGCCTAGAAAAGGGCAATCTACTGAATATTACTCTTGATCAACTTTAATCCGATTTATTTTTTAACCGAGCTTTTTAATGCCTCGCGTATTAGTTCTTCACTACTCATGTCATCACTAGCTACGGCGAGTACGAAACGACTGGCCTCTGGCGGCTTGTAGCCCAGACCGATCAATGCGCTAACTGCCTCATTGACTGGATCATTCGCAATGCTCGGGGTGTCGCTATTTCGTGAAACTGACATTGTTGGCAGCCCATCAAGACGATCACGCATCTCAACGATTAAACGCTCAGCTGTCTTTTTACCGACCCCCGGTAATTTAGTAAGTCTTGCAGAATCATTATTCTGCACACATTGGGCAAACTCATCTGCCTCAATGCCAGACAAGATAGTCAGCCCCATTTTAGCGCCAACGCCATTTACCTTTATCAAGGTGCGAAACAAGTGGCGTTCATCTTCAGTCGCAAAACCAAACAGTAAATGGGCATCATCTCGGATAACTAGATGAGTGAATATCTCAACTTCATTTTTAACTTCAGGCAGCGCATAAAATGTTGTCATCGGTGCTTCAATTTCATAACCGACACCCTGGACATCCAATAACAACAGCGGCGGCTGTTTTTTTATGATGATGCCACGCAGAAAGCCGATCATTGTAGTCTTCCATAGCGTATGCCCGCCACGCCTTGCATGCGTAACAAGCCTTCACGTGAGTTTGCATGGCAAAGCGCAATCGCTAATGCATCAGCCGCATCGGCTTTGGGTTTTTTATCTAGGCATAGCAGAATTTTAATCATGTGCTGCACCTGTTCTTTTGCGGCATGTCCTTTACCAACAGTGGCTTGTTTAACTTGATTGGCCGTATATTCATAAACCGGCAAATCCTGTATTGCACTAGCTGCAATAGCCACACCGCGTGCCTGACCAAGTTTAATCGCAGAATCCGCATTACGGTTCATGAATATTTTTTCAATTGATACTTCTGCGGGTTGATATTCATGAATTACATTTACAATACCTTCATGAATCATTCTTAGTTTATCGGCAAGTGTTTCGCCGCTGATTTTGATGACACCATTGCCAATGTGTTTAGCGTGGTTTCCTTGCGAGTCTATAATCCCATAACCTGTGTTAATTGAGCCGGGGTCTATTCCTAAAATGCGAATCAATTTAACTCAGCCAGCACTTCATCAGGTATCTCTGCATTTGAATAAACCTTTTGGACATCATCCAGATCTTCCAGTACATCCAGCAGTTTTAACATGCTTTCTGCGCCTTTTTTATCAAGGTCGCATGAGGTCGAGGCACGCATAGTGATTTCTGCATTTTCTGGTTCTAAACCACCTGCTATTAGGGCGTCTTTGGTGTCAACAAAACTATCTGGTTCAGTAATCACCTCAATGGACCCATCGTCATTCGTAATAATGTCATCTGCCCCGCCATCTAATGCAACTTCCATGACGGTGTCTTCATCAAGGCCGCTAGCAAATGAGATTAGCCCCACTTTTGTAAAGAGATAGGCGACGGAACCGTCAGTACCCAGATTGCCTCCGTGCTTGGAAAAGGCATGACGAACTTCAGAGACGGTTCGGTTTTTATTATCGGTCATGGTTTCGACTAAAACAGCAACACCGCCTGGGCCATAACCTTCATATCGAAGTTCTTCTACATTATCGCTTTCGCTATCCCCCGCCCCGCGACTGACAGCCCGTTCGATGGTATCTTTGGGCATGCTTAGGGATTTAGCGGTATCAATTGCCGCTCGTAGTCTGGGGTTAGCATCAGGATCGCCACCGCCCAGCTTTGCAGCGATGGTGACTTCGCGAATGAGTTTTGTGAAAAGTTTGCCGCGTTTGGCATCTTGTTTGCCTTTGCGGTGCTGGATGTTAGCCCACTTACTATGACCTGCCATTAATAAATTCCGTGCTGATTGAGTTTTTTGTAGAAAGAGATTCTAACATTCATGTTCAATATGCCCAAGACGCGTCTGGTAGCTTTAGGTCGAATAAAACATAATTACACAATGAATTGTCTAGTTTTGTTCTAGATCAATTTTCGGACCTTCGGATCGAAGTATTATTCATCGATGAATTTTTAAATATTTTATAAATTGGAAGAGGAATTGGTTATGGCAAACGGGAAAGCAAAAATTAAACAAGAAAATGAAACTCTGGCAAGCGCTGAAAAAGTGACAAACACTAAGAAACCCAAGAAAAGTGTTTCCCGTGCGCGTACCGGCGCGGTTTTACATGAGCTTGCTGAAAAACGCCATAACCCTGATGAGATTCGCCGGGCATTTGAGACAGGCGAATACCCTTATAGCTCCAAAATGGGCAGAGCGGCTTATGAAAAACAAAAAGCAATGCTGCAGGTTGAATTGATTAAAGCTCAGCAATGGGTGAAAGAGTCAGGGCAAAAGATAGTTTTATTATTTGAAGGACGCGATGCCGCAGGAAAAGGGGGCACCATTAAGCGTTATATGGAACATATGAACCCGCGAAGTGCACGTGTTGTGGCGCTAGAAAAACCCACGGCAGAAGAAAGCGGTCAATGGTATTTCCAACGTTATATTAATAATTTGCCAACAACAGGAGAGATTGTGCTGTTTGATCGCTCTTGGTACAACCGGGCTGGCGTCGAGCGCGTAATGGGGTTTTGTAAACCCACAGAATATCTTGAATTCATGCGTCAAACGCCTCAACTAGAGCAAATGTTTGTACGTAGTGGTGTCCGCATGTTCAAGTACTGGTTTTCAATTACCCGTGAGGAGCAGGCTCGTCGTTTTGCTTCTCGTAGTGGCGACCCACTTAAACAGTGGAAACTGTCACCAATTGATAAGGCCTCCGTTGACCGTTGGGATGATTACACTGAGGCCAAAGAGGCTATGTTTTTTTACACAGATACGGCAGATGCGCCTTGGCATATTGTTAAGTCAGATGATAAAAAACGCGCGCGTTTGAACTGTATGCGGCATTTCCTCTGGAATCTGCCTTATCCTGATAAGGATCCTCATGTAGTGCATCAGCCAGATCCATTAATTGTAGGTTCAGGCAGTCATGTTGTGCATGCCAGCGAACATATACTCGGCAAGAGTCTGCATCCAGAAACTCGACGCAAATAGTTTAGAGTGCTTGGTTATTGTAATATTTTGATGCTGGGGGCGTTTAGTGCTAATTAAGCGTCCCCCGCCAGCTTCTTCTGTTCCTTGGTAAAATCAAGCAAGCGTTGGATAGAGCGTTGAGCTCGCTGGGCGATATCAACTTCTACGAATACTTCATTTTCCCCGGATTCTAAAACCTGAGACAATTTGCGAAGACTATTCATCGCCATCCAGGGACAGTGTGCACAACTAATACAGGTTGCGCTTTTCCCTGCGGTTGGGGCTTCTATTAATATTTTATCGGGAGCAGCCTGCTTCATCTTATGGAAAATGCCGTTATCCGTCGCCACAATAAATTCTTTCGCATCCATCTCGGTTACGGCCTTAATGATACCTGTGGTGGAACTAACCAGATCCGCCTGCGCAATAACAGAAGCTGGTGATTCGGGATGGACGAGTACTTTTGCATCGGGATGATGCTCTCTTAATGCTTCCAGTTCTTTTCCCTTGAATTCTTCATGGACGATACAAGCACCTTGCCAGATCATCATGTCTGCCCCCGTTTCTTTCTGGACATAATCGCCAAGGTATTTATCTGGCGCCCAAATTATTTTTTTACCTTCTGCTGCGAGATGTTTAATAACGTCTACGGCGCTACCTGAAGTGACCATCCAGTCTGCACGGGCCTTGACTGCAGCACTGGTATTGGCATAAACGACAACGGTATGATCTGGATGCGCATCACAAAAGGCGGAGAACTCATCTCCTGGGCAACCAAGGTCTAATGAACAGTTGGCATTTAAATCCGGCATTAAAATGCGTTTTTCAGGATTAAGTATTTTTGCTGTCTCACCCATAAATTTCACGCCACAAACGACGAGGGTTTTTGCATCCGATTCATGACCAAATCGAGCCATATCCAGTGAGTCGGAAACATAACCGCCGGTTTCATCGGCCAGGATTTGCAGATCAGGCTCAGTGTAATAGTGCGCAACTAATACTGCGTTTCGTTGTTTAAGCTGTGATTTGATTTTTTGAGTTAATACAGCACGTTCGTCATCGCTGATCTCTTCAACGACCGTGACAGGAATCTGCTCTTTTGGCAGACTGTAAGAACGATTGATTGTGGTTTCAGAGGTCATACTCAAAACTTTGGCTCACGTAATCTCGTTAAACAAGCAAAGGCGCTATTGTAGTTGGTTTGGAATTATTCTGGTTTGTTTGGTTTTGCCAATTTAATTCCTAATTCTTTCAATTGCCTTGGGTTGGCCTTCGATGGTGCTGAAGTAAGCGGACAGCTCGCGCTTTGCGTTTTTGGAAAGGCAATCACATCGCGAATTGAATCACTCCCTGACATCAGCATAACAGTACGATCTAGACCAAAAGCGATACCACCATGTGGCGGACAACCGTAACCTAACGCTTCTAATAGAAAGCCAAATTTTTCCTGAGCTTCTTCTTCACCAATACCCAGCAATTCCAATACTGCAGATTGCATTTCAGCATTGTGGATACGAATAGAACCGCCACCTAGCTCTGTGCCGTTAAGCACCAAGTCATAAGCGCGTGATAACGTTTTTCCTGGATTTTGTTTAATCGCATCAATATCGGTTGTATTGGGTGCGGTGAAGGGGTGATGTAATGAGTCCCAACGTTTTTCATCTTCGTTATAGTCAAACATTGGAAAGTCGATAACCCACATAGGTGCCCATTCGCTCTGGAGCAAATCAAGGTCGTGACCCAACTTATTTCGAAGCGCGCCAAGTGCGTCATTAACAACCTTGGTTTTATCTGCACCAAAGAAGATTAAATCACCGTCAGTGGCATTAGTGCGTTCGACGATCTTTGCCGCAACTTCATCTGGCAAAAATTTAAGAATAGGTGATTGTAAACCTTCTGCACCTGCCGCTACGTCGTTTACTTTGATGTAAGCAAGGCCTCTGGCACCAAACTGTGCGATATAATTTGTGTAATCATCGATCTGTTTACGAGAGAGCTTACTGCCGCCAGGCACATGTAGTGTTGCAACACGACCATCTTCCATGTTTGCTGGGCCAGAGAAGACTTTGAATTCGACAGCCTTCATTAAATCGCTGACATCGATTAATTCAAGCGGGTTTCTAAGATCAGGTCTATCACTACCAAATCGTTCCATCGCCTCAGCATAGGTCATGCGTGGAAAAGGTGAAGGCAGATCGATATTCATTATCTTTTTAAAGAGCGAATGGATCATCTCTTCCATCATGCCTGTTATTTCGTTCTCGTTCATGAATGAGGTCTCGATATCTAACTGCGTGAATTCGGGCTGACGATCAGCACGCAAATCTTCATCACGAAAACAACGCACTATCTGATAATAGCGATCCATGCCGGACATCATTAATAATTGTTTAAATAACTGCGGCGATTGTGGCAGGGCAAAGAAATTTCCCGGATGTGTGCGGCTGGGCACTAGATAATCCCGCGCACCTTCTGGGGTTGCTTTAGTCAGCATCGGTGTTTCGATATCGAGAAACCCTCTATCGTCTAGGAAATCCCGCATTTCTTTAACGACCTGTGATCGCAACCGGAGGTTGTTTTGCATTGCAGGACGACGCAGATCGACATAGCGATATTTTAATTTGACATCGTCATGGACATTTTCATCATCCAACTGGAAAGGAGGTGTTTTAGCCTTATTCAGGATCTCTATGGTATGGCCCAAGATTTCAACTTCGCCTGTGGGCATATCAGGATTAACAGTACCTTCTGGCCTGTTACGGATTTTACCGGTGATACGAATGACGAATTCATTGCGGACAGAATCAGCAATTGCAAATGGCTCTGCACGGTCTGGATCAAATACGATCTGAGCTATGCCTTCGCGATCACGAAGATCGATAAAAATGACGCCACCGTGGTCACGACGACGATGTACCCAACCGCAAAGCTCAACTTCTTGGTCGATATGGCTGCTATTTAGTTTTCCGCAATAATCACTGCGCATGTGTATATTCCATCTGGCCTGAACAAGGGGCGGAATAGTACGAGCCAGCAGTCAATTACGCAACAAGGATGCCTCTGAAAATGCACTTTTTTCACTATAGCAGCGTCATTTCGTGCTCAAATACCCGAAGAGCGGGGCAGGCTCTCCTCATGTATTGTATATATATTGCGGTTCTGCGCGCGCTACTCACCCCTCAAGGGGATACCGAGGTCCTTACTCTAACGAAAAAATCACTATTTTCAGAGGCATCCTTATTTACGTGTTAATTCGGTTCTAATTGGGCCATCGGGGATAATTACGCCCATCGAGATGATAAATTTAAAGCCTTCTTCTACGGACATATCAAGTTCGGTGACGTCATCGCGAGGCGCCATCATGATAAACCCAGAAGTTGGGTTGGGTGTCGTGGGCACAAATACAGCGACTAAGTCTTCATTAAGCCCATCTATATCGGTACTAACATCCTCGTTGGTTAAAAAACCAATGCTCCATATTCCTTTTCTAGGGTATTGAAGCATAACGACTTTACGAAAAGATTTGCCATTAGAATCCAAAATAGTGGTGGAGATTTGTTTTACACTATTATAAATCGACCTTACTAATGGAATACGATTGAGGATAGCCTCCCAAAACTCAACTAAACGCCGGCCGAATAAATTAGCAGCGAGCATTCCGGTGACTAAGAGAATACTGATGGCTAGGACTATGCCAAATCCGGGGACAGAAAAGCCTAGCACTGTTGCCGGTTGGTACTCAGGTGGCAATAAGAGAATGATATTGTCGAGTAAATCGACGACTAGCTTCACAATGACGACTGTTGCGGCAAGCGGCAGCCAGACTAAAAGGCCGGCAATAATGTATTTCCTAAGCGTGCCCATTTATCGGGGAATTTTAACTAGTATTGGCCGAGGGCTTTGGCGATTCTTTTTTTACAGATGATTTACTGCTGTCGCCTGTCTTTTTAGTGTCTGAACCGTCTGTTTTCTTACTGTCTGGTTTATTGCCGTTGCTAGTTTTAGCGTCTTTGCTTGGTTTTTTGTCTTTAAAATCGGTTTCATACCAGCCTGTGCCTTTTAATTTGAATGCCGCAGCTGAAACTAGTTTCTGAAGGCTGTCTTCCCCACACTCAGGGCAAGTTTTAGCGGGATCGTCACTGATTTTTTGTAGTTTTTCCAAGCGATGCTCACAATGATTGCATCGATATTCATAAATAGGCACTGATTAAAACCTCCAAAATTAATATTCACTAGAATACAGCAGAAAATGGGGCTATGACCAACTAATATCAAGATCTTGCCAACCTTGATACAGTTTATGTTTTACGCACAGCCATTTCTTGGGTATCATCGCCGCCTTTGCTGCAGAGGGCTTCTGATCTTTACCTTTGCAATATTCTGAAATATCACACCGGGCCGTTAGCTCAGCCGGTAGAGCAGTGGATTTTTAATCCATTGGTCGGGCGTTCGAATCGCCCACGGCCCACCATTTCATTGTCTCTTAAGCATTTGGTATCGACAATAGCTTGTGCGCGTGAATAACTTTGCCTGTTAGTTTTGTACTATAGCCGGGTAATTTATTGATTTTGCCTTTAAGTTTTTTGTCTTTCATTATTGAGCGAATTTCACTTAATATTTCTTTTCCTAAAGACCTTTGCATGGCCAGGACATAACTTTCAGTAATCATTGGCAGAAATGATAGCTCGAATTGAGTTGCTGCGGCTTTTAAACCAAAGCCAACATCAGCATGACCGCTGGATATTAAGGCGGCTACAGCAGAATGCGTAAACTCTTCGTTTTGATAACCATTAATATCTTTTTTATTTATTCCATTTTGTTTGATTAATTCATCAAAGATTGCCCGAGTACCCGATCCTGGTTGTCGATTAACAAACCTCAAGGAACGACGGGTGAGATCGTTAATTGACGTAACATGCTCTGCTATTGAGGGCTTAACAATCAAGCCTTGTTCACGTGATGCCAGTTGTAGCAATACATGTTTCTCGTCATCTAACCACTGTGAATACGTAGGGGCGAGATTTTCTATTAGCGCACCTTCTGGAAAATGAAACCCGGCAATGTCTATTTGGCGTTTATTTAATAGCTTCAGGTTTTCAAGACTACCCCGCGATTGAAATTCTATAGGGTATTGTCCCGTCCTTTTACAAATGGACTGTAGATGGTTAATGGCCAAATCATGGCTACAAGATGCTATGCACTTTTTAGCGCTGACATTTTGACCAATTAATGCTTTGATTTCATTATTTAGCTTGTCTGCGATGGGTAGCAGTGTCTTTGAGTAGTCAGCATCTATGTTTCGTTTTGTTTCTATAAGCTTTTGTCCGAGTGGACTGAGCTTTGAACCGCGTCCGCGTTCCTTAATACACAATGGCGTATGAAAGGCCTCATCCCAGTAGCGTATAAGCTCCCAGGCAGTACGATATGAAACTTTGATTTCCTTTGCAGCTGCCTGCAGTGACCCGCATTGATGTATTTCTTCAAGCAACGGTAGCAAGCGTTGGTTCAGTTCCTGATTGGCACCGGTAGTTTGCCACTGGACATTAAATTCAATTCGCATAAGCCAGCCTGTTTTATATGTAATAAAAAGCATATTTGTACAATACAAATATGATGCTATAAAGCCGATTAAATATAACTATAAAATAAATAAATACAAATATATGTAAATATTTGCATATATTCCTTTCGAGGCATTATGAAAAATCATAAATTAATCTTGTATGTCCTGTCGTATCTTTTTTATTGTTCATCTGTGTTTGCGGTCAGTGGTGACAAGCCATGGCGTTTGAATAGCGCGTTAAACTTGCCGGAAGTTTTTTCAATTTCAGGACACCATCGAACACGGTTTGAAAATGTTGATGAACAGTATCGAGGCAATCAAAATGGTGGCGATCAGGCGCTGGTATTTCGAACAGTTGTTTTGGCTAAACTTGATTTTAAGCATATTAAGTTTGCCGCTGAAATGCTGGATTCGCGAGTTGAATTAGCGGACTCGGGCACGCCTTTATCTGGTAGCGTTGTTAATCCATTAGAGCTCTTGCAGGCCTATGTCGAAGTGCCGTTGGATAATGTGTTAGGGCAAGGAAGCAAAAGTATGGCCCGCGGCGGCCGAATCACTATGGACATGGGCAGCCGTCGTTTAGTGGCAAGGAATCGTTTCCGAAATACGATAAATGGGTTTACTGGTATTGATTGGCATTGGCAAGGCGCTGACAAACAGAAGTTTCGATTTTTTTATACTCTACCCGTACAGCGTTTGTTCAGTGGTAGCGCCTTGGACAATGAAGCGAGATTTGACAAGGAACATGAAGAGGTTCGTTTTTGGGGTATCTATTATGCTCCAGATAAATTGCCATGGGGCGACCAGCTTGAATTTTATTTCCTGGGTTTGAATGAAGAAGATGTGGCGGGAGTGTTAAACACACGTGATCGAGACTTGTACACACCAGGTTTACGGCTCTATAGAAAACCGAAAAAGAGTCAGTTTGATTATCAAGTTGAATCGATCTTTCAATTTGGCGAATCTCGTTCATCAACGACTTCACCAACCGAGCTGGATCACTTCGCCTACTTTCATCATGCTGAAATTGGATATAGTTTTGATGCAAGGTGGTCGCCGAGATTAATCCTTCAATATGATTATGCTAGCGGAGATGATGATCCAAATGATGGTGACAATAACCGTTTTGATACTCTTTATGGAGCGCGACGTTTTGATTTTGGCCCAACCGGTATTTATGGTCCCTTTGCTAGAGCTAACCTGAGCACACCGGGCGTACGCTTAAAATTAAAACCCGCCTCTAACGTTACTAGTTTTCTTGCACTACGTGGTTATTGGCTAGCCTCTGATAACGATGCGTGGACAACGGCGCGAATTTCCAATGCTACAGGTCAATCAGACAACTATATCGGGACGCAGATTGAGACGCGAGTGCGTTGGGAAGTGTTGCCGAAAAATATTCGGATAGAAGCCGGCGCAGCACATTTATTTGCCGGTGATGTAATGGATGGTGCGGGTAAGAGTGATGCAACTTATTTATATTCACAGGCTGTTTTTTGGTTTTAAATTAATTAACAAAGGTTATAAAAATGAACATGAAAACAATATTTCAATTATTACTCACGTGTCTGATTTTATTATCCGGGGCTGTCTCTGCAGAAGAAGTAAGGCTTAAGATGGCAACAACAACTAGCACTGACAACTCAGGCTTGTTGGCTGTATTAAACCCGCCCTTTGAAAATAAATATAATGTGAAGCTAGATGTTATTTCGGTAGGTACAGGGAAGGCTATTCGTTTAGGTAAAAATGGTGATGTTGATCTGATTTTTGTGCATGCGCCAGGAGCAGAAAAGGAATTTGTTGCCGAGGGATCGGGAATTGAACGAGAACCAGTTATGCATAATGATTTTGTCCTCGTCGGCCCGGATACTGATCCGGCCGGTCTTAAAAATGCAAATAATATTGTCGATGCAATGTCAAAACTGATTGAAGCAAAACATGTTTTTGTTTCACGTGGTGATGATTCTGGTACACATAAAAAAGAGAAGCGTCTTTGGAAAATGACAGGAAAAGAAGTCTCTGGTGATTGGTATCTTGCAGTTGGCCAAGGAATGGGCGTCGTGTTAAGAATAGCTGATGATAAAGAAGCGTATACGTTGACCGATAGGGGCACCTATCTGGCTTATAAAGATAAGTTGAAATTAAGAGTAGTATTTGAAAACGATCCAGGACTCTTTAATCCTTATCATGTGATTATGGTAAACCCTGAAAAACATCCTCATACAAAAATTGAAATGGCGAGAAAATATTCTGCCTTTATTCGTAGTAATGAAGGCCAGGACTTAATTAGAAATTTTAAGGTGAATGGTGAAATATTATTTCACCCAGATGTCATAAAGTAAGAAATTATTAGTTACCGAAATCATCAGAGCAGTGAAAACTATAATAGTTTATGTTTATAATATATCTTCAATAACACATACAGTTTGTTGTTAGTCATTCAATAAAAGAGGAAGCTGCTGATGAACGAAGATCATATCATTGCTGCAATTCTTGCGGCCGGGTTAATTTCGCAAAATAAAGATGATGCTATCGAACCTAAAGATGCTGTCGGTTTGTATGGACTATGCCTGTCAGAGCTGATTGCATCTAATCGTGCCCCCAAGTAGCAAGCATGGGTTTTGCGCTGCTTTATCTGTGAGCAGAGTATAAATTAAATGCTGGTTTTATTTGGTGCACCAGAATTAAGCTTCACGAAATAGAAAATCGTACACAGTAAGATAACGACAAAGCTTATCCAGCCAAAAGTTGAATTGTATTGGCTTACGAGATAATCAAAACTGCTGTTATGAGTACGGTTTGTAAAGTAATCCGAGAGCTTGATTAACATCACTATGCCCGCATGAACGCCTATACAGGCAGCAATGCTACGATGTTTTAATCGCAACAAGCCGAGCAACACACCAAAAATAAATAACGTTAAAAAGTAATCTACAATAGACCACTCATGAAAGCGTCGGAATGCTTCAGGCATCATACTGATTCCGGTTAACCAGCTGATATCAGTATCTGTGGGCAGATCACGATATCTAATAAAGTGTACTGTTGAATAAACCAGGCTCGAAAAGAACACTGTAATTACCGCACCTGTCTGTTTGTATAAGCCAGTAAATAATGCGCCTCTGAAAATTGACTCTTCAACAAGGCCAATTAATAAGCCAGCAAGCAAAGCCTTTGTAAGACGCTCCATCACCAGAGCCATTGAAACACTGCGGCTCGTATCAATCTCATGAATACCAAGAACTAATAATAAAACCTCAATTATTAACATAATAATCATGCCGTAGACAAAACCATTAAGCATACCATTCAAAAACTTGAAAAGTTTTCCGCTATAGCCAAACGCCTTGAGTGAGAGTGAGTTGTATAGTTGTAAATAAACACCGCTTATAATCAAACCGCTGATCAGTGTGGCGTATGTCAAATACTTACGAAAGGCCAGACCCAGCACAGGATCTAGCAAAAGTTTTAATGGATAAGCGATTACTGCGCCGACAAAAAACGTAAGCACAACAAATAAACAGAATATTATTATCGCACGCATGGATTTAGAGCAATGTTATTTTGGAAGTGAACTATTCAATTCGTGTTTCAATCGAATCGGAATTGTTTTCATTATCACGCCAGGTTAGCTCAAGCTTGTCACCAGCATCAGCGCCTTTGAACATAAAAGATAAATAGGGGTTTTTTGAAACAGCCCGACTCCAGTCACATGACATAACTACGTTGCCATTATGTTTAACTATAACTTCATTAATGTAATGTACCGGCACCAGCTCGCTGGTTTCGCTATCAATTCGAAAGCCAGTTTCCATAGGGTGTCTAATGATGGCGCGTACTGTTGTGACACCATCGTTGGTTTTTGTTTTTAGACGTATGGTTGATGCCATTTAGCCACAGCCTCCTTCATGTACTTCTATGAATGTACGCGCACTGAATATCATGCCATCACTTTTTACCATCACGATGATATTCGATGCTTGCTGTATTTTTATTCGCGTTGATATAAAACCCACGCAACTAGGGGAAAGATCAAAGTTTGCAATTAATGGGTTAGGGTTTTTATCAACAAAAATGGCAATAGATTCTATATTTGGTAAATCCGTTTTAACCTTGATCGGAACTACGGCGCCATTTTCTACAACAGCGTGTACCCCGATGCTGATCTGTTCAGATTCTTTTATTTTTTGATTTGGATAATAAGTGGCAATGGCTTCGTCATAATCGACCGCAGAAAAGGCAGCCTCATTCCATTTAGCAAGGGCAGCTATGGGTTTCAATAAACCTGAAACTAGAACCATTGCTCCTGATGCTAAATATTTAAATGTGTCTCTGCGTAACATAAGCTTTTTAAAATTTAGTGATTACCTGAGGCCTTCTTCAAGCTCAAGCTCATATTTAAATTCTTCCATACGTGCGTTAATGCGTTGCTCTTGATAATAATCAATTTTATATTGTTGCTTTATGAATGTGAGTTTATCCAAAGCGAGTCGTGTTTGCGCTGCAAGATAATAATATTCTGATTGGATAATTGCAGTTTCGATTTCATTGCCTAGCATAGCCTCTGCTTGTCCGAGCAGGCTGTAACTTTCCAGATCATGTTGATGATGGCGTTCATAGTTTTTTAAAACATCTCTGGCTGCTTTTCCATTATTTACATCAAGCAATGCTTTGCTATAAGCCATCACGACCGGTCTATAATCGGGATAAAGGCCATAGGCTTTATTGAATACAGCAAATGCGCCATTGTAGTTTGATTGAGCCGTCTCAAGCTTTGCCGCTAACAATAAATAGGCAACATCATCAGGATCATCTTTTAAAAGATAATCGACTTGTTGTTTTGCACGAGCAAACTCCAAATTACCTATATAGGCATAAGCTAGCCCATATCTAATTGGTAAACTTTCCTTTGCTGAGCCTTTATTTTCATTAAGCGCTTGTAGTAAAACTTTGGCTGATTCCTTTGGTGTTTTTGATGTTTGTACGAAAAGCTTATATCGAATCAGATCGTAGGAATGTGTATTCGTGAACTCATCCTTTGGAAATTCTTCTGCGCGTGCACGTGAATCAGAAATTCGAGATGTTGTTAAAGGATGTGTGCGCACGAATTCTGGCGCCGCACTTTGAGAGTATCTTGAAAGTTGTTGTAATTTTTCAAAGAAGGAAGGCATGCCCCTTGGGTCATAACCAGCTCTTGCTAATAGTTGCATCCCTATGCGATCAGCTTCTTGCTCATTGGCACGTGTAAAGTTGGCTTGGCTTTGTGCCGCCAAGCCGCCTACGCCAGCAATAGCTGCGGCACCGGCCTCTGAGTTTTGCATACCAATAAGGATCGCTCCAATTAACGCTGCAGTTTGAATCAAACTGTACTTGCTTGCTTCTTCGAATTGACGCGCAAGATGTCGTTGGGTGACATGTGATATTTCATGCGCCATTACGGCAGCTAACTCACTTTCGTTACTGGAATTTAAAATTACACCACTATTCATACCGATTATGCCACCAGGTCCTGCAAAGGCGTTGATGCCCGTGTCATTAACCACAAAAAAAGTAAACGGCTGCTCATTATTATCACTATGAGAAGCCAATTTATATCCGAGCGATTGGATATAAGACTCAACCTCAGGATCTTTGCTCACACTGGCGAAATGACGCACCTGATTTAAAAATATTTTGCCGAGCCGACGTTCATATTCTGGTGAGACTACGCTGCCAGCAGAATCACCAAAATCAGGTAGACCTTCGGCGATTGCAAGAAAAGGCAATAACACAAGAAAGAAAATAAATATCTTGTTAATTATTTGTCGGCAGGGCTTTAAAAAAGTCATTTAAAATTTATTTTGATGATATCAAATACAACACATTATCTTTTGTTTGCTTTATTATTAGCAGTTTAGCATAACTAATATAGACCCGGGCTCATGCAGTTCGGTTTCATATTTAATTCATAATTAGGGAGAAATACTTTATGGCAGCGGCCAAAAATGCTTTTTATGCGCAGTCTGGGGGTGTTACAGCGGTAATCAATGCCAGTGCATGTGGCGTTATAGAAACCGCAAGGCAACATCCAGCAAAGATCGCTAATGTCTATGCTGGGCGTAACGGTATTATTGGTGCATTAACCGAAGACTTAATTGACACCAGTCTGGAGTCTGATGCTGATATAGCAGGATTACGCTATACGCCTTCAGGAGCATTTGGTTCTTGTCGTTTTAAATTGAAAGGACTGGAAGAGAGCAAAGCTGAGTATGAACGCCTAATCGAGGTGTTCAAGGCACATAATATTGCCTACTTCTTCTACAATGGCGGTGGTGACTCAGCAGATACTTGTCATAAAGTCTCGCAGATATCTGAAAAGATGGGGTTTCCTATTCAGGCCATACATGTGCCAAAAACCGTCGATAATGATTTGCCTATTACAGATGTATGCCCAGGTTTTGGCTCCGTTGCTAAATATATTGCGATCTCTACCCGTGAGGCCTCCTATGATGTTTGTTCAATGGCCAAGACTTCAACCAAGGTGTTTGTCCTCGAAGTAATGGGACGTCATGCTGGCTGGATTGCAGCCGCTGGCGGTTTGGCGGCTGATGAAGATAACGATATTCCAATCTTGATTTTATTCCCTGAAGTCGAATTTAATCAGGACGCATTCATTAGTAAAGTTAAAGAAAAGGTTGAAACCCAAGGGTATTGCTCAATCGTAGTTTCCGAGGGTGCACATTGGCCAGATGGTAAGTTTCTGGCTGAACAAGGAACCCAGGATGCCTTTGGTCATGCCCAGTTAGGTGGTGCTGCTCCAGTTGTCGCTAATATGATTAAAGATGCATTAGGTTATAAATATCATTGGGCAGTTGCAGATTATCTTCAGCGCGCCGCACGACATATCGCTTCAAAGACGGACGTCGAACAAGCCTATGCATTAGGTAAGGCGGCAGTTGAAATGGCTATTGCCGGAGAGAATGCAGTCATGCCAACAGTGCATCGCATATCGGATGAGCCTTATGTTTGGGAAATAGGCAAAGCAAAGCTGGAAGATGTTGCGAATGTTGAAAAGATGATGCCAAAAGATTTTATTACCGAGGATGGTTTTGGTATCACCGAGGCTTGTCGCCAATATCTAAGTCCTTTAATTGAGGGAGAAGATTATCCGCCGTATGAAAAGGGTTTGCCAAAATATGTGACGCTTAAAAATAATCCTGTAGAAAAAATATTAAATACAGAATTTAAACTCTGATTTATTAAGCAAGCCAATCGTGTCGGTCAAACTTTATTATGCCCATGATCCTATGTGCAGCTGGTGCTGGGCATTCAGACCATCATTGCTTTCTTTATCTAAAGGCCTGCCAGATGAAATAGTAGTCGTTCGTATCCTGGGTGGTTTAGCGCCCGATAGTGAAGAACCCATGCCAGATGAAACACGACAGCTTGTTCAGGGCCACTGGCAAGCTATTGAGAAGCAAGTCCCCGCAACACAATTTAATCATGACTTTTGGGTTGATTGTGAGCCACGGCGTAGCACTTATCCTTCCTGTCGTGCTGTGATTGCAGCACGTAATCAAGGTCAGGAGTTTGATGCTGAAATGACTTTTGCGATTCAGCAGGCATATTACTTACATGCACGAAATCCGTCTGATTACTCAACCTTAATCGAGTTGTCTGATGAACTGGGGTTAGATAAAGACAGATTTGCCCAGGATATTAAGTCATTGGAGATAAATGAAACATTACATGAAGAAATAAAACAGTCGCGAGGTTTGGGTTTAAATAGTTTTCCTGGCCTACTTTTGGACAATGGAGAAAAACAGCTAAGGATCAATCCAGATTATATAAATGCAGATGCAATGCTAGAGAAAACCCACGAATTTAATGAGTAACAAAATTAATACACATGTGCACTCTGTCTGTTTATTAAATGATATTGTGTGTTCTTCGCATCAAAAATTTTCAAACCTAGACCATGATACATTTTATCCACGGCTTTTCACTCAATAACCTGCGAGGCGATATCTACGGTGGGCTTACAGCTGCGGTAGTTGCACTTCCGCTTGCACTTGCCTTCGGCGTTACGTCCGGCGTTGGTCCTTTGGCCGGAATGTACGGTGCGATCATTGTTGGTTTCTTTGCTGCAATTTTCGGTGGCACTCCAGCGCAAGTATCGGGTCCAACGGGTCCGATGACCGTTGTTATGACAGCGATTGTTATACATTTTGTACATAATCCAGCAATAGCTTTCACCATCGTTATGCTGGGCGGCGCGTTTCAAATACTCTTTAGCGTGCTTAAGTTTGGTCGTTATATCAACCTAGTACCTTATCCGGTCATCTCCGGTTTTATGAGTGGAATTGGTTGCATCATTATTATTTTGCAATTGGCACCTTTTGTTGGAGAGGTTGGTGCTGGTGGGCCATTAAAATCGATCTTGGCGCTACCAAAATTATTGAGTCAGATTCATTCGAGCGCCTTAATGCTTGGCGTCGTTGCTCTTGCGACAGTCTGTTTTATTCCCCACCGTATAAATCGTTATATACCCGGGCCATTACTCGCACTGTTATTAGGCACGGTGCTTAGCTACTTTTTTCTGAGAGATGTAAGCATCATTGGTGAGATACCTAGTGGCCTTCCCAGTATTCAACTTCCGGTTTTTTCTATTGAAGAATTTGCGGTGATTGTAAAGTATTCATTGGTACTTGCCTTTCTCGGTTCCATTGATTCTTTATTAACATCATTGATAGCGGATAGCATTACGCGCACACACCATAAGTCTGATCGTGAATTATTCGGTCAAGGTATAGGCAATATTGTCAGCGGCTTGTTTGGTGGTTTGCCGGGTGCAGGCGCAACTATGCGCACTGTCGTTAATGTCCGGGCGGGCGGGCGAACTCCAATTTCAGGTGCATTGCATGCCCTTGTTTTATTATTAATGGTCTTGGGCCTAGGCGCACTTGCAGAACATATACCGCATGCCGTGCTTGCAGGGATATTGATTAAAGTGGGGTTCGATATCGTTGACTGGAAATACTTAAGTCGGATTCGGAGTGCGCCTCGTTCCGGCATGTTGATAATGCTGACCACTTTTCTATTAACTGTATTGGTCGACCTCATTACTGCCGTTGCCGTTGGAACAGTTATGGCTAGCCTACTCTTTGTTAAGCGTATGTCTGATTCGCAAGCTGGGAGTATGAAAATTGTTGGAAACCCCGACGACTGGAATGAATTGACAGAAATAGAAGCTGAAATCCTTGAGAGAGCAGACGGACACATTGTCCTGTTTCATATTGAAGGGCCAATGAGCTTTGGCTCCGCCAAGGGCATCGTTCAGAGACTAAACGCTGACCGCGAGCAAGATGTGTTGATAATCGATTTTTCAGATGTGCCGTTTATTGATAGCACCGCGTCGATGGCAATAGAAGAAGTTATACTCAAAGCACAAAGCGACAATGATTATGTTGTTCTATGTGGCATGTGCCCATCGGTAGAGAACGTATTACGTCAAATTGGTGTAGCCAAACTATTGCCCGACAATCAAATAACGCAAACTCGATTACAGGCATTGAAAATATCAGAGCTGATGTTGGATAAATAGGCGAAATTATTTAAACCCGATTGTCCAAGACGAAATGCACCAATAATTTATATTTCGCTAGCTAAGCAGTATAATTGCAACCCTAAATCCCTTCGTTTATTAGGATCAATATAGTCAGAAATGAAGACATAACCCCCTGAATTTTAATCTAATCAAAGAGTTTGTAGCTTGTGTGAAGCTATTAATCTGGTAAAAACGATATACTCAAGAGGCCTCTCTTAAATTAACAATTGCTAACTAGTTCCAAAAAGAGTAGAGACTTTTAGGAAACTTTCTTTATAATGCCTATAAATGAACCATGTAGTTAAACCATCGTCTTATGTACGTTAGAAGTTTTCCTGCCAAGTTAAACTCAAAACCACACGAATTAATAATTTAAAAGTATGAAGATTGTAAAAGGAGAATTAAGCCTCGGGCGATTTCTAGTGCCTTACCGCATTTATGGTGAAGCAGAGAAGACTATCGTCTGTATTAGCGGGGCAAAACAGACGATGGCAGCATGGCGATCATTCGTCAGTCACTTTGTTTCTGATTATTCCGTTGTTGTGTTTGACTTGCCGGGCCAAGGGCGTGGAAAAGTACTCTCTGGCGCACCAGGTATAACATTTGACGAACAGATTGATGTATTACATAACGTAATCAATGAAACCAACAGAAATGGCACGGTAATTTTAGCGGCTGCTTCATGGGGAACGATCATCTCCGTTGCATTAGCCGCACGTTATCCCGAATTAGTAGATAAAATGATCTTGGGCAGTTTTGGTGCAAAACCTAATAAGGCAGTGATCGAAGTAATCAAAGAAGGAAAAGAGCTGTTCGATACTAACAATAGCGATGATATAGCGCCTTTGATGATAGAAAAATTTGGTCAGCACATCCCTGATACCCATAAAAAGCAGATTATCGAGCAGTTTCGTGGCATGAGTCGTGAACAATTCCTTAGCTTCTATGACCATTGTGAATTTGTTGAACAGGCATCAGATATCGAAGATTTTATCGATCTAGGAAATATCACTGCGTCTACTCTTATATTGAGTGGCGAGTTTGATGCGATTTTAGATCCGGGCGATATAGAAAAAGCCTCTTCCCGAATTCCTGATTGTGAATTCAAGATGATCCCTGGCGCTGGGCATTTCCTGCACTGGGAACAAGCAGACATTCTTCATACCTATAGTGAGTTCCTCGCCAGATAATAATTTGGTGGGCTCTGACCTTCCTGAGTCTAAACTTGATTTGAAGCCGATTGATAAGGTTTCTAATATTGAGTCCACAGAATTCTCAAAATCCTATTTCAAGCCGCTCCGGCCGTTGGTGATTCAGGACATGGCAAAAGCCTGGCCTGCATTAGATAAATGGAGCCCTGAATTCTTCAAAAAACAGCACGGCGATAAACAAGTTAAAGTCTATGACTCAAGTTTCGTCTCTGCCGGCAAGAATTACATGTCAAAGTCAAAGAGCATCTCCTTTAGGGACTATATCGATGCGGTTGTAACTAAAGAGCAAGACCTGCGAATGTTTCTCTATAATATCAAATCTGAGATCCCGGAATTAGTCGACGACATCACCTTTCCCTCGATATTAAAGGGCATATCACGAAATTTTGTTTTTATGTTTTTTGGTTGTAAGGGTTCAGTAACCCAGATGCACTTTGATATCGACATGTCACATGTGCTTCACACAGCCCTCTACGGTAAAAAAACGGTTTATCTGTTCCCTTATGAGCAAGGAAAGAATCTACATGGCTATCCATTTACTTGTAGAAGCTATGTTGATGTTGAGAAACCAGATTTCAAGCAGTTTCCTGGCTTAAAGAATGTGGAAGGCTATAAGGTGGTGCTTGAAAGAGGAGAAACATTGTATATCCCTAGCGGTTATTGGCACCATTTTGTCTACGATGAACCTAGTTATGCGATTTCATTACGCTGTACCAGTCAAACCTGGACGGGTAAATTACATGGCGCTTTTAATCTGCTGGTTATGTCTCCGATTGATAGATTAATGAATAAAATATCGCCACAGGGTTGGTTTAATTGGAAACAACAACAAGCTCTTAAAACACATTAGTTCACGATTAGATTATTTATCCCCGTTTAGTCTTTTGAGTTTTGTCGGCCACTCTATTTCTATAAAAAACGTTTTATTACTTCCCATTGCAATAATTTTTGTTCGAATGTAAGTGCTGCATGCGCAGGGCTGGTGGATGGCAGTCTGAAAAAGGACAGGTTTTGCTGTGCTTGATCCAGAGTCTTTAAACTATTCTTCTTAAAGAGTTGCTCGGCTTTTGCGCCATTAAAGAAAACAGCGTTAACGTCCTTATGCTTTGAGAAGAATTCTTTAAAATCATTCGTCTCTATGGTGGATTGATCAATATCAGAATCAAGACTACCTTCGCGACAACAACTTTTTAAGACATCCCATAACGCAATATTATTTTTTAATAATAGCGTTTTGCGTTCGTCATAAGTCAGCTCATTACCTGTTTTAAGTAACTTGAGCATAATGGGCCAAAAACTATTACGTGGGTGCGCATAGTATTGGTTTTCCACAAGCGACTTTTGTCCTGGCATGGACCCTAGTATCAGGATCTTTGTATCAGGAGCTGCAATAGGCGGAAAACCGTGATTAGTAGACATAATTCAGAAATTACTGTTTCTAATTGCAACACCTCAAGAAATTATTGCAAAAAAGGGTGTGTAAGATTTTGCACTTGCCGGATATGCAAGTACAATCTGCACCACTTTTTGGCACCGGCAAGGCAGAGGGGACATTGCCGGTGATTCTTTTGCTCTTTTGTCCTTCAAATCAATAACTTATAGAAGTTAGGGGAATTTATATGTCAGGCATAACAATATGGGTAACTACAATCCTGTCGCTGATGGGCTTGGGAATAGCCTTCTTTTACATGAAGAAGGTTGTAAGTATACCACTTGATCTTGGGCTGGATGAAGCTCAGGCAAAGAAGCTAACCTTCATCCACGGCGCTATTGCCGAAGGAGCCATGGCTTTCTTGAAGCAGGAATACAAAGTCCTGACGATATTCATGGTGGTATTTGCCGCCATTATCGCCATTCTGATCAACGATACTCATACCCCTGATATTCATGAGGGTATCTATACCGCTATCGCTTTCCTCTTTGGTGGCGCGATATCCATCGCTTCTGGCTATATCGGCATGAAGGTAGCGACTCAAGGCAACGCTCGAACTACGGTTTCTGCGAAGAAAGACATTTCCGCAGCTTACGATGTGGCCATTAACTCTGGTGCGGTAATGGGATTTGCCCTTGTAGGACTAGCGACCCTCGGACTGGTTATCATCTATGTGGTGATGAGCACCTTGCTTGCTGACCTTGGTCCTGAGAATAACCACATCCTTATGGAAGTGATTGCTGGCTTTGGACTAGGTGGTTCTACAATCGCTTTATTTGCACGAGTTGGCGGCGGTATCTTCACTAAGGCTGCAGACGTTGGTGCTGACCTGGTAGGTAAGGTTGAGCAGGGCATCCCAGAGGATGATCCCCGTAACCCTGCCGTGATCGCAGACAACGTTGGCGACAACGTGGGTGATGTTGCTGGCATGGGCGCTGACCTTTTCGGTTCTTGTGCAGAAAGCACCTGTGCTGCAATGGTTATAAGTGCGGTAGTTTTTGCCGGCAACCCAGATGCAATGCTGTTCCCAATTTTGATCAGTGCTGTAGGTATTCCAATAGCCTTGCTCACTAAACTCTTAGTTGGCGTAAAGACTGAAGACGACGTGGCGCCAGCGCTGATGAAGCTACTAATTATATCCAGCGCCATTATGGCAGTGGTTATGTACTTCGTTACTATTGCTCTGATTCCAGAGCAATTCGAATTGAACGGCGCTGACTATACCAATCTCGGTGTTTACCTCTGCTTCTTGGCTGGATTGGTTTCAGGCTTGGCGGTTGGCTTATTAACTGGCTACTACACTTCTGAAAAATTCGGCCCCGTAAAAGAAGTCGCAAAGTCTTGTGAGACTGGTGTTGCTACTAACATCATCTACGGCCTTGCACTCGGCTATAAGAGTACAGTGCTTCCTTATATTGCCATCGCGATAAGCATCTTCATCTCTTGGGAGCTCGCAGGCATGTACGGCATCGCTATTGCCTCTCTAGGTATGCTGGGTAGCTTGGTGCTCACTCTTACTATTGATGCTTACGGGCCTGTTGCAGACAACGCCGGCGGTATTGCTGAGATGGTGGGCCTAGAGTCAGAAGTTAGACGTAGAACTGACATCTTAGACTCTGCTGGCAATACTACTGCAGCGATTGGTAAAGGATTTGCCATCGGTGCTGCAATATTGACTTCTCTAGCTTTGTTCGCGGCCTTTATTACGACTGCCGAAACATTGCGCGGTGAGCCTATCTCCATGAGCTTGTTGGAGCCTCTGGTTTTCACTTTCTTGTTTGTTGGTGCAGTTTTGCCTTTCTTGTTCTCTGCCATGACTATGAAGTCAGTTGGTATAGCGGCATTCGCGATGATCGAAGAAGTGCGTCATCAGTTCAAGACGATTCCAGGCATCATGGAAGGCACAGGTACTCCTGACTATGCGAAATGCGTAGCCATCTCAACGCAGGCGGCTCTAAAAGAAATGATAGCTCCTGGTGTGTTGATCATGGGTTCGCCAATCGTCGTTGGCTATCTGTTCGGTGTTGAGGCAGTTGCCGCTATGTTGATCGGTTCATTGGTCACCGGTGGTGTACTTGCGATCTCTTCCTCTAACAGTGGCGGCGCTTGGGATAATGCTAAGAAATATATCGAAGCAGGTAACCACGGTGGCAAGGGCTCTGATGAGCACACTGCAGCTGTTGTTGGTGATACGGTTGGTGATCCGATGAAAGATACTTCAGGTCCTTCACTGAACATTCTTATCAAGCTATCTGCAATTCTTAGCTTAGTATTTGCTCCATTCTTCGTACAGTACGGCGGCATCTTGATGTAAGAAGAGTTAAAATTGTTCGAAAAAAGGGAGTCAATTGACTCCCTTTTTTAATGGTAGGGAATTGTCATAATTCTCTGCGAGATTCGAAGTGGAACAGAATCCAGACGAGAAATTCCGTAACATTACTGATCCACTTGATGCAGTAGGTAACACCACTAAAGGTTACGCAATCGGGTCTGCAGCGTTAGCCGCATTGGTTCTTTTTGCTGATTATACGCATGGTCTGGAAATGGCAGGTAAAGCGTCGGAGCTCTCTTTGTCTAATCCGACGGTAATTATCGGCCTGTTCATTGGCGGCATGATTGCTTTTCTGTTTGCTGCAATGGGCATGGAATCAGTGGGTAGAACAGCAGTATCTGTTGTGTTGGAAGTGCGCAGACAGTTCAACGAAATCCCGGGCATTATGAAAGGTATCGGCAAACCTGATTACTCGCGTGCAGTTGATCTACTTACTGCATCAGCGATTAAGGAAATGGTCGTGCCATCATTATTGCCAGTGCTTGCGCCGGTGGTGACGCATGGGATAACGCGAAGAAATACATCGAAGACGGAAACTGTGGCGGCAAGGGTTCAGAAGCCCATATGGCAGCAGTAACGGGTGATACCGTAGATGATCCGTATAAAGATACAGCGGGTCCTGCGATTAACCCTTTGATCAAGATCATTAATATTGTTGCATTATCCATCATTCCATTGATCTAATAGTAGTTCTTCATTTAAAGTAATACGCCATGGGTAACCCTATGGCGCATTTTTTCATGTTCATGGATGAACTGTACGTTGCGGGTGCATGGATGCACAAGAGCAACGTTCTTCAACGGAAAATAATAATTTTATTATCCTCTATCTTCATTTGTTCAAATGTCTCAGCTGAATCATTGCGCGAATTTCACCAACGACAATGCAAACAAGAAAGCTGCGAACGTGCCGCTGATATGTTGGAAGGCGAACAACACGCAGAGCGTATTGTGATGTTGGGTGATCGCTTTGCAGCAGCGCTTGACCGTTTAACGGTGGAAGAAGATAACAAACCAATGTTAGGCGATGCCTACTTACTTGTACTTGATGATTATTTCAAACGAGAAGCCAATAATGGAATAAAAAAAGGCATGACCGATTACATGCTTGCTCTTTGTGCAGATCATTATCATGATTATTGGCGCAACAGAAAGATGTGGTGGCCTTCTGATGATGCGGGCAGACCGGATTGGTCAACAATTTATTATTACATTGTTGACCATTATTATGGCTATTGCTTAAGACAGTCTCTTTAAATCGCCGATGTGTTAAGCAGCTTTAGCTTCATCAAGCTTCTTTATTGCTATACCAACATCAAGTGCTTCAAACCAATCGAGGAAACGCTTTACATCGTCGCCTTTAAATATCCGGCCATGTTGTGGCGCCATCATGTCTATATCCAGCTTTCGAACCCGCGCAATCCAATCATTTTTCGCTTCGTTAGAAGGCATCCAGCGTTGATGGAAAAGTGTCATATTTTCAGTATGGGCCTTGAAGTCTTCAACAAACATTCCCGATTCGGGTGGTTCAAGTGCCGCGCCAACATCGCCACTCATTAGTATTTTAGCTTTTGCATCATAAACGTGATAATTACCCGAAGCGTGCAAATAATGCGCAGGAATAAAAACCAGCTTGGTTTTGTTTAAGACAAGTTCAGAGCCTTCATCTGGAATACCTACATATTGAATATTGTTACAACCGAAATGACGAATAAACCCTTCCCATAACCAAGGGGCATGTAAACGGGTATGCGGCAATGCCTTATCCCATAGACCTAAGGAAGAAATAATGTCCGGATCTTGATGTGAGGCAAAAATTTCAGTGATATCTTCCAGACGAACATGTCGGGTTACTGACGCCAACATCGCGGAGAAGGTCTCTATGCCACCAGGATCAAGCAACAAACAACGATTCCCGTCCTTAACCAGGTATTGATTTGTATCAATGATCTTTTCAGGCTTGTCCGCGTCACGTCCAAAGAAGATCCATTTATAACCATCATCAAACAATATAGTGTCTTTCATTCTATTATTCCTCACACATCAATGGTGCGCCAATAAGTCGTCGCAGTCGTTAACAATCATGGTAATTTTTTTCGACGCAGCGTCTACATTTTCAGACACTACCTGTAAACTGGTTTCATACTCTTCAGCCTGTGTTGCTTCCACTCTGGAGCAGGTCGAAATCACTGCTGAAGCGCGCATCTGGTTTTTAATTTCCTCTAATAAATGAATAAGTCTGGCCTTATCTTTTTCTAATTCTATTGTGTGTTCCGATAATCTTTCTGATGCTTCTTGTATTAACTTTTCTACTGATACCGGGACGTCTTCACCAATATATTCTTTGGCCGACAGTAGTTTTTGATAGACTTCTTTTGCGCGCAGTTCATTTACGGCAATCCGTGACACCTCCAACGCTTCTTTATTTATGGCATTGACCAGCGACATCGTTTCGTAGCCCATCTCGTCTATGTAGTCCGTTATTGGCCGGAAACCATTTGCCTTTTCACCGGCACGTTCTGCAATAGCCTTGGCATTTTTTGCCGCAAGAGAAATCTCCTTTGCGATATGCATGACAGAGACAAGATTGCCTGCAACAGTAGCGGCTGACACAAAAAAGGGGCGTTTATATGTATTATATTTTTCCATGTTGATGTAATTGCAAATATTGTGCCCGATATACTTTTTGCGAAGTTTTGAAGAATGCTGCGAGCTGATCAGAGAATATGCGCTGTGAAATGTTATGTTTTTGAGGTTTGTAACAATAAGTTCATGGTTTCATAGAGAGGCAAGCCCATGACGCCGCTATAACTTCCTTCCAGTCTTTTTATAAATACGGCTGCTTTACCCTGAATAGCGTAACCTCCGGCTTTGCCAATCGGTTCATCTGTGCCGCAATAATCTATTATTTCGCTTAATGATAATTCCTTAAAGGTAACCTTGCTGGTGCTTAATAGCGTTTTCTCCTCTGAGTGAATCAAACTTACTGCAGAAAGCACCGTGTGAGTTTTACCAGACAACTTTTTAAGCATTGTTTCAGCGTCTTTCTTATTCTCGGCCTTTCCCAGTATCTCTTTTTCTAAAACAACAGCCGTATCAGCAGCTAAAACAGGGTAATCTTCATCGCTGAACGCATTACCTGCGCGAGCTTTTTCCAAAGCGATGCGTCTAACGTAAAGCTCGGGTTTTTCTTTGCCATTCCAGCTCTCATCAATATCAATATCAACGATCTCGAAATCCATCCCAATTTGATTAAGCAATTCACTCCGGCGAGGTGATCTTGAGGCAAGATATATTTTCATGGAGGTCAGCCTAGTCAGATTTCTCCAGCCCACCAAACTCTTCGAGCAATTCTTTTATGAATTCGTGAATTTGCAAGGTCATCACGGCAAAGTCCTGATCAAACTGCGTTGCCCTATCATTATTATCATCCTCGGCCTGTTCCTGAATTATGTCTTCAAAGCGTAAGCGTTTAATCGAGAAATCATCAGCAAAGACAAAGCGAATCGCATCGCGCCAGATCAAAGCAAGCTGAATAACTCTTTTACCTGCTTTTAAATGGCTCATTATCTCAGCGCTTTCCAGTTCCTGATTTTTGCAACGGACAATATTTTTACTTTCGCGTGGGTTTTGTAACTCACATTCATTATCAAGCTCAAAATTATCGGGGGACTTGTCTTGTAGCCAATGGGTCATGACGTTTGCAGCATCACCATGGCACTTTAGCGGCACCACCGGCAAACTGCCTAAAGTCGCACGTAGGTGATCCATAAATTCTTCCGCTTTATTTGAGCTGGCAGAATCAATAATCAACAATTTATTTTTTTGGTCAAAGTAAGCATAAACGAGATACGATCGTGTTAGCGCACGTGGCAGCAATGTATGTATCACATCTTCCTTGATCGTGCGTTTTTCATTTCGATAAACACTGCGAGCCTGAGCCGCTTCAAAATCGATGACTTTTTCCTCAACCATCTCATTGATAGCCGCTGGCGGTAATATCTTTTCCTGTTTACGCGCACAGATCATAGTGTAGCCACCACAACTGTGTGTATATTGCTCGCTATCCTTGCCTAAGGGTGGTACCCAGCCGTAGCGGGAAAAATCCATATTTGTACAAGGCGTGAAATCTTGTTGATGCAGGGCGATTTCCAGCGTGTCAGGCGTCAGGTCAATGTCTTTGGTAAAGCGATATATTCGAAGGTTTTTGAACCACATGTTATTTTTATGCCATAAAAAAGAGACGGATTATCCCGCACCTATCATTGCACAAGCAAGGATATTTATTTGTGTCTTTCGTTGCAGACAGGACAGTGTGATAATCATTTAAATATAGTTTGAAATGTTTGAACAGCATGAAATCACCGGTCGATAAGTTATTAAATAAAAATCGAGAGTTAATTCATTCGGAAATGATGAAAGTTAACTCGCACGTGCAAAGAGAAGAAAAAAATACCGACTGGATTATCAACACCATCACGCTTGAGGGTTACGATGTGCCGTTTAGATTCAAACGCAAAAAAGGCTACCGCAATCTCAAAGGCGCGCGGGTAAACTTAACTTATTATGCCGGCGTAGAAAATGTCGCCGGTTTTGATATGGAAGTAATGAATGTCGTTCGCATAAGAATGGCTTAGTCTAAACACCAATAAACAGGCGTTATATTTAAAAATGACAATAAAGCGTAAATACTATTCAGGAAAAGATTTTCGTCGAACACTCTCTATTGAAGAGCTGCATCTTGTTGCCCGTCGTTGTGTACCAAATTTTGCTTTGGAATATGTAGAGGGCGGTTCAGAGACGGAAAGAACACTGCAATGGAATAGCGAAGCGCTGGATTCTATCCGGTTAGTGCCGAGCACTTTGGTCGACACTAGTTCTCGACATTTACGCACTAACTTATTTGGGCAAGAAATAAACGCGCCATTATTGATTGCGCCGACGGGACTCAATGGCATGTTATCTAACCGAGGTGATATAGCACTTGCCCGTGCTGCTGAAAAGCTAGGTATCCCATTTAATCTAAGCACCCTATCAAATGCGCGTCTTGAAGATGTTGCAACAGAAGTTGGTGGACGCCTATGGATGCAGCTCTATGTAATGAGTGATCGTGAACTGACGCGTAATATTATCTCGCGTGCCGATAAAGCAGGATATGAAGCATTAGTCTTCACTTCTGATGCTAATGTGTTCGGATATCGTGAGTGGGATCAGCGAAATTATCGAAAGCCTGCAAAGCTCAATTTACGAAATATGATTGATGTAGCAAGGCATCCCAAATGGTTGTTAGATGTGTTAATTCCACATGGCGTTCCTCGATTTGAAAATATCATTGATTTTATGCCGCCAGAGGGTCGGACTGCCCAAGGCGGTGTAGCATTTGTACCAAAATTGTTTGATGCAAAGATCTCTTGGGAAGATGTTGAATGGCTACGTGAATTGTGGCCTAGAAAGTTAATCTTAAAGGGCGTCTTAAATGTTGCCGACGCCAAACGTGCGGCTAGATCAGGTTGTGATGGGATAGTCGTCTCCAATCATGGTGGTAGGCAACTCGACAGCGCAGTATCGACGATTGAAGTCTTGCCCGATATAGCACAAGCGGTTGGAGATCAGATGACGGTGTTGATTGATAGTGGCTTTTATCGCGGCACCGATATCGTGAAAGCAGTAGCTATGGGGGCCGATGCAGTAATGATTGGAAGGGCAACATTATTTGGCTTGGCTGCGGGAGGAGAAGCGGGCGTGAGCCACGCACTTTCTATACTTACTAGTGAAATAGACCGTGTGCTTGGCCAAACCGGATGTCGATCAATCGATGATGTTGGACCACATTTGCTAGCGTAGAATTTGATGTTTCATCAATTAATCTGGCTATTAAAATCTAATAGTATTTTTCTATCAATATGAAACAAACAATCAATTATTAATATGGCATCCCTTTCTGTAATATTCCTGCCTGATAACAACCATGGAGATTATTAATGCATAAGAAACTTACAACAGCGGCGGGATGTCCGGTCGCTGATAATCAAAACGTTATGACGGCTGGGCCACGCGGACCACAATTATTACAAGATGTCTGGTTTCTAGAAAAGCTGGCTCACTTCGATCGTGAAGTCATTCCTGAACGACGCATGCATGCCAAGGGCTCTGGCGCCTACGGTACATTCACCGTCACAAACGATATTACAAAATACACACGTGCCAAGATCTTCTCAGATGTCGGTAAAAAGACCGATCTATTTGCTCGTTTCACGACTGTTGCGGGTGAGCGCGGTGCGGCGGATGCTGAACGTGATATTCGTGGTTTTGCGGTTAAGTTTTATACCGAAGAAGGTAACTGGGATCTGGTCGGTAATAATACGCCGGTATTCTTTTTACGTGATCCATTGAAATTCCCTGATTTGAACCACGCAGTTAAGCGTGATCCGCGCACCAATATGCGTAGCGCACAAAACAACTGGGATTTCTGGACATCACTGCCTGAAGCCTTACATCAAGTGACCATCGTTATGAGTGAACGTGGTATACCAAGAACCTATCGTCATATGCACGGTTTTGGTAGTCATACCTTTAGTATGATCAATGCCGATAACGAACGCGTCTGGGTTAAGTTTCACTTCGATTGTAACCAAGGTATCGAAAACCTAACTGGAGAAGAATCTGAAGTGCTGATAGGTCAAGACCGTGAGAGTCATCAAAAAGATCTCTATGAGTCGATTGAGAATGGTGATAACCCATCATGGACTTTAAAGATTCAGGTTATGACAGATGAGCAGGCAGAGAATTGTCCGTTTAACCCGTTTGATTTAACCAAGGTGTGGCCACATGGCGATTACCCGAAGATTGAAGTCGGTACGATGGAACTGAACAGAAACCCTGAAAACTTCTTTGCCGAAGTTGAACAATCAGCATTCAACCCGGCCAGCGTGGTTCCGGGTATCAGTTTCTCTCCTGATAAAATGCTACAAGGCAGATTATTCTCTTATGGTGATGCTCAACGCTATCGCCTGGGTGTGAACCATAATCAGATTCCGGTTAATGCTCCACGTTGTCCAGTAAATAGCTACCATCGTGATGGCGCTATGCGGGTTGATGGCAATCAGGGTGGGACCATTGGTTATGAACCAAACAGTAAAGGTGAGTGGGCTGAACAACCTGATTTTTCTGAGCCACCACTTTCATTGTCTGGCGCAGCGGATCATTGGAATCATCGTGAAGATGATGATGACTACTACTCACAACCAGGAGCCTTGTTCCGTCTGATGGCATCGGAGCAGCAGCAAACGCTGTTTAACAACACCGGTGATGCAATGGCTGATGTTTTTGATGATGTAAAAAAACGTCATATTGATAACTGTACAAAAGCTGATCCAGCTTATGGAGCAGGTGTAGCAAAAGCATTAGGCATGTAATTTTTATTTGTATCTTTAATTGACGCCCCAAGTAGAGCTTGGGGCGTATTTGTAAGCATGCTCACACTAGTCTTGTTCATAATAACTTTTTAACATTGATTTAATCCTTAAGCGGCAAACAGCTTAATTTAAAATATCTTGGTAGAATTAAAAAACACTTTTTTCTTTGAATTCCGTTCATAGAAAATTATATTAATCGAATGAAATAATAAAACATGGATTACATTCATTGAATAAAAATATTGTTATCCATTGGTTCAGACAAGACCTAAGACTTTATGACAACCCTTCTTTGACTGAAGCTGCTCAACAAGGGTCCGTACTACCAATTTATATTCTAGATGATAATAATGCTGGTGAACATAAATTGGGTGGGGCGAGTCGTTGGTGGCTACATTACTCCTTACAAGCATTGAATAAATCATTAAACGGCAAGCTTTCTGTTTATATTGGTGATCCAGAAAAAATCCTTATTGATTTAGCCGAAGAAAATAATATTGAAGGTGTGTATTGGAACCGTTGTTATGAGCCATGGAGAATTCGTCGGGACAAGAAGATAAAAAAAGTGTTAGAAGCGCGGAATATTAAAGCTAAAAGCTTTAATGGTTCGTTGCTTTGGGAACCATGGGATGTTCTTAAAAAAGATGGTACACCCTATAAAGTATTTACGCCTTATTATCGTAAAGGTTGTTTAAGTGCTATAGCACCTAGAACCCCATTATCTGAACCTAAGTATTTAGGCTTGTATGATGGCCTTTTAAATAAATTAACAATTGCCGATTTAAAATTATTGCCTGCTATTAACTGGAATAAGCAGTTAGAGCCTCATTGGGATATAGGCGAAATAAGTGCACAATATAAATTAGAAAAATTTATCTATAATCGTTTAGAAAACTATAAGCAAGGCAGAGATTTCCCATCATTAAATAGTGTTTCTCGCCTGTCTCCACATCTTCATTTTGGAGAGATCTCTCCAAATCAAGTTTGGTATGCTGCTAAGTTGAATGAAGAAACTGATGATTTAGATCACTTTTTAAGTGAAATCGGTTGGAGAGAGTTTTCTCACAGTCTTCTCTATCATTTTCCCGAGCTACCACGCAATAATCTGCAAACTAAGTTTGATAATTTTCCATGGTTACAAAATACAAAGCACTTGCGATGCTGGCAAAAAGGCGAAACTGGTCACCCATTAGTAGATGCCGGCATGCGAGAACTTTGGCAAACCGGTTATATGCATAACCGCGTGCGTATGGTTGTAGGCTCGTTTTTAGTAAAAAATCTATTGTTGCACTGGCATCATGGCGAAAAATGGTTTTGGGATTGTTTATTAGACGCGAACTTGGCAAACAATAGTGCGGGTTGGCAATGGATCGCCGGGTGTGGTGCAGATGCAGCGCCCTACTTTCGAATATTTAATCCCTGCACACAAGGCCAAAAGTTTGATCCTGATGGTGAGTATACAAAGCGATTTGTTCCAGAGTTAAAAGAAATGCCTAGTAAATATCTTTTCAACCCATGGGAAGCCCCTGAGAAGATTCTGCAAAAAGCAGGGGTTACATTAGGCGAAAATTACCCCGCGCCTATTGTTAACTTAAAACAGTCACGAGTGCGTGCATTAGATGCTTTCAAGTCGATGAAGTAAGACTGTTATTTATGAATGTCTAACTATGATCGATATTAGAAGTCACATAAATAAATGATTAAATCACTGGAAGATGTTCTACATTCTGAAATTCCGTTAACGAAAGAGATTGGTATAACGGTTACAGAATACACAGGTAATTCTTTAACACTACAGGCACCGCTTAAGAATAACCTGAATCATAAATGCACCGCGTTTGGTGGCAGTCTTTATTCTGTATCTGTTTTATCAGGCTGGGGATTGCTTTATTTACTTTTAAAAGAACATGACTTAGTGGGGCACATTGTTATTCAGGAGAGCAACACCAAGTTTAATAAACCCGTTGAGTCAAACCTTTCTGCTACATGTTCTTTTGAATCTGTTGAACAAAAAGATAAATTTATAAAGATGTTTAAACGGAAGGGTGTCGCCAGAATTAGATTAGAGTCGCGTATTGAATTTAATAACGACGACTATGTTATCTTTGAGGGTTCTTATGTTGCGCATACTTAAACTTTACTCTCTATGGTAGGGATGATTTTGAGTGATCGTCCACGCTCTATAGATCTGCTCAACTACCATCACTCTAACTAATCCATGTGGCAACGTCATTGTCGATAATGACCATATTTGATTAGCTTTCTTCCTTAATGGTTCACTTAAACCATCTGCGCCGCCGATGATGACGCTGATGTGTTGCTGCTCGTCATTCCATGTTTGTAGTTGTTCAGCGAGTTGTTGGCTGTTGATTGTCTTACCTCGTTCATCTAGTGCAATAATAATGCTTTTAGGAGACAGTGCTGCCTCTATATTTTCTTGCTCTTTTTGTTTGTAGTTATCAACGTTATTATTTTTTCCGCGAACTGCAGGTGTAATTTCAATTAATTTAAACTGGATGTTTTTCGGTAAGCGTTTAGAGTATTCCTTAACAGCGGTTTCGATCCATGCGGGCATGCGTTTACCGACAGCGACGAGATTAATTTGCATAATTGACCTGCCACAGAGGTCCCAGAGAAGAACAAAAGATCATTGTAGAAAACGTTTTTTCATTTAGTTTTTTGCACTAGCCTTTCTCTGTGTGCTCCGTGGCTAATGTTTTATTTTAAGAAACTATCTTGATTAGTTATTTTCGGCTTGTTCTGCTTCTAACGTTTCTGCGCTCCACAGTTTCTCAAGTTGGTAGTACTCGCGCGTGTCGGGATGCATGATATGAACGATGATATCGCCTAGATCGACTAACACCCAATCACCTTCTTTCTTTCCTTCCGTGCCTAATGGCTTTAAGCCATTTTCTTTTGCTGCTTCGACAACTTTTTCAGCCATTGAGTTTACCTGACGACTTGAGCGCCCGCTGGCGATAATCATGTAATCAGAGATGCTGGTAAGCTTGCTTACTTCGAAGACGATGACATCGAGTGCCTTGGCGTCATCTAATGTTTTGAGAATTACGTCTATAATTTTTTTAATATTCATGCAGTATCCAGGTAAAGGTGATTGTCTTTAATATAACTTAGTGTTGATGGTGGTAAAAATTCGTCGATAGTTTCATGTTGATTGTTTTTCTGTCTAATCATGCTCGATGAAATATCGAGCATGGGTATATCGATAAAATAGATGGCGCCTGATAGATTTTCTTTTAGCGATGAAAATCGATTAGACTGATGTTGTTTAATCCATTGTTCAAGATCTTGTGATTCCACTTTATCTGATTCGCCCGGACGATTTGCGACAATGATATGTGCATAATCCAAGAGTTCTTCCCAGTCCTTCCAGCTATCAATCTTATTGAAGGCATCTCTGCCGAGAATTAAACATAATGCATCATCAGCAAACTCTTGTCGTAATGATTGAAGCGTATTGATCGAATATGAGATTTCATTGCTGTCTATTTCACGTACATCAATACAAAGGTTTTCTTCATTGCTAATCGCCAACTCTATCATGGCACGCCTGTGGTCAGCGCTAGCAACAGGTGTGGAACGATGTGGTGGAAAATTTAACGGTATTAATCTCACCTGATCGAGACTAAGTTGTTCTTTGGCTTCGAGTGCGAGCCGTATATGTCCATTATGGATCGGATCAAATGTGCCACCCAAGATACCGATTAATGGCATGTGCAAAAGAATACAGACATTGGATTAAGTATGGTAAGAAATAACGTAATAATCAACATGCATTATTTACGTTCGTATATGCCCATCCCCGAGTACGATGTATTTTTTTGAGGTGAGTCCTTCTAGTCCGACCGGCCCACGTGCATGAAATTTATCGGTACTGATCCCGATTTCCGCGCCGAGGCCGTATTCAAAACCATCAGCAAAACGGGTTGAAGCATTGACCATGACTGAGCTTGAGTCAACCTCTCTTAAAAACCGGCGTGATTTTGTAATACTTTCAGTCACAATAGCGTCGGTATGTTGTGACCCAAACTTCGCAATATGTTGCATGGCTTCATCAACATCCGCGACAATCTTTAACGACATGATAGGTGCCAGATATTCAGTACCGTAGTCTTCATCAGTGGCGATTTTAATATTGCCAAGTATTTTGGCTGAATCTTCACAGCCGCGGATCTCAACACCGGCCTCTTTATAAAGAGGTGCTAATCTATCCAATACTTCAGGAGCAACAGAACGCGCGACCAGTAAACACTCCATGGTGTTACAGGTGCCGTAACGTTGGGTCTTCGCATTCAAGGCGATACTCACGGCTTTTTCAATATCCGCATCGCTATCGATATAGACATGGCAGATGCCGTCCAGATGTTTTATGACAGGCATACGGGCTTCAGCACTGACGCGTTCAATCAGACTTTTGCCGCCACGTGGCACGATAACATCAACGTATTCTGGCATAGTGAGTAATTCGCCAACGGCTGCGCGGTCTATCGTAGAAATAACTTGCACGGCTTCTTGCGGTAAGTCGGCGGCAACCAATCCCATATGAATACACTTAGCGATGGCCTGATTTGAATTTAAGGCCTCTGAACCGCCGCGCAAGATTGTTGCGTTGCCTGATTTCAGACAAAGACCCGCCGCGTCTGCCGTCACATTTGGGCGTGATTCATAAATTATTCCAACAACGCCTAAAGGCACGCGCATATTGCCTACCTGAATACCGGTTGGACGCATGGCTAGATCAGTTATGGTACCGATTGGATCAGAAAGGGACGCGATCTGATTCAAGCCATCAGTCATATCATTGATGCGACTATCTGTTAGCTCAAGACGGTCAACCAATGCAGATTCAAGATTCTTTTCTTTAGCGAGAGTTAAGTCTTCTTCATTTGCCTTGGTCAAAACAGCACGATGTTTTTGTATATTTTCAGCAATAGCGATTAATGCGTTATTTTTTTGTGCCGTTGTTGCGCGTGCCATTAGCCCGGCCGATGCTCTGGCGAGCTGACCAAGGCCTTGCATGTATTGTTTTATATCCATTTCTTTACTTTCTTTGTTTGCGTTGATTATACGTGTTGAAATTTAGTCGTATTAATACCAGCAATTGCCAATAACAATGTATTAAATTGATCCCATGCTTGTAATTTTTGACTGCTTTTTAAGTTCTTATCGATTGCCGCACAATAATTTAATAGCTGATCCAAAGATTTACTTGAATGACGTTTTAAAACCGCATTCATCGGCCGTTTCTTTTGATCCCATATTCGGTAAGAATTAAAAAGTCTGTCCAGACTTGTTCCAGACTCGTGTTGATGAGCAATGGTGCACAGACGACGAAACTCCCACATCAGGGCGCCAAACAGAGCCATCGGCTCAGTGCCTTCATTTTTCAAACCATTTAACATCATTAAGGTTCGGTCTGAATTACCAAGGAACGCACTTTCAATCATGTCGAAAACATCAAAACGTGAACTGTCGGCAACGGCATTAATGACATCTTCAATATCGATATCGTCTTTATCGACGAGCAGCACCAGTTTTTCAATTTCTTGTTTTGCTGCAAGCAAATTACCCTCTACGCGCTGTGCGATTAACCTTGCAGCATCAAGCGAGAGACGTTTTTGTTTGGCCTGAACACGTGATTGTATCCAGCCGGGTAATTGCGCTGGATTAATCGGCCAGACTTGAATGACGGCGCTTACCTTTTCAACTGCTTTAAACCATTTAGTATTCTGTACACTTTTGTCCATTTTCTCAGAACTGATGATCAGTAAATTATCTTCATCTAACTGTTCAGCATATTCTAATAAAACACGACCACCTTCTTTGCCGGGTTTGGGCGACACCATACGCAACTCAATAATTCGACGATTGGAAAATAATGATAAGTTACCGGTTGCCTGATTGATTGAATCCCAATCAAAGGACTTGTCGACATTAAATACCAGTCGTTCATCATAGCCTTGAGCACGACCGGCTATTCGTATTTGGTCGATACATTCCAGTTTTTGTAGCGGCTCGTCGCCGCTAACAAAATAGATCGGTGACAACGTTGAGCGTTGCAAGTGCATCTCAAGTTGTTCGGGCCGCAGTCGCATTTTATTCGGGCTTACTTACTGGCAGGCAATAAAGCTTGTAGTCGTCGCAGAACCTTATTTGCGGCGCTGCGAATCAAGTCGTCTTCAAGGACGCCTTCTTCTGAAAATTTACCCAACACTGCATTCTCGTCAAAAGTGAAATTGTTAGTTACTCTGACTCGGTCATTTTCTACAATGCTACGTCCATCAGGATGTGCGGCATCCATCTTGGCAGTAAGGACAATTTGAAACTCCTGGACCTTACCGGTATCTGCAGAAACACTAAGCACAGATTTTTCAAAGCGCTCCTCTTTTAAGGTGATGATGTAAGAGGCACTGTCAACCGAACTGGCTAATGAACCACCTGAACCTGCTAATTGAGATTTAACTTCTTTGGTGAGTCGTGGCGCACTGGACGGGTTGATATAGAGATTGTTGATATCAAACTTGCTTATCTGTGATCCACGCAGATGAAATCCACACGCTGTGGTTAATAACAGCAGGCATATTAATATCAGGCGTGTTTTCATTAAATGTCCTCGTCCAGATGGCTTATTTCATAATTTCCTGCATATTACCCTATGACACCACGATGTTCACTAAACGTCCGGGGATTACGATGGTTTTTCTGACAGTTTTGCCTTCAATATGCTGTTGGATTTTTTCATCCGTCATAGCCAAGGCTTCAATTTGTTTTTGATCAGCGGTTTTCGCGACTGTGATCTTGCTGCGAAGCTTGCCATTAACCTGTACCACCATTTCAATTTCATTCTGCTCAAGTGCCTCAGGATCAGATTTTGGCCAGGCAGCATCGATTAGCGCTTCTTCATGACCCAGGGCCTTCCAGAGTGCGTCTGTAATGTGGGGAACTATTGGTGATAGCAGTAATACGGCTGTCTCTATACCTTCGCGCATGATGGCATGGTCATTAGACTCTTTTAGCTCAGCGCGCGACAAAGCGTTGATCATTTCCATGACCGCAGCGATTGCAGTATTAAAAGTATAACGTCGGCCGATATCGTCGTTAACCTTATCGATGGTCAAGTGGATCTTGCGGCGTAACTCTCGCTGACTATTAGTCATCGAACTTTTTTCAAGAACACCTGTTTTGCCATCATTGATGTGAGCGCTGGATAATTTCCATAATCGTTTTAGAAAACGAAAAGAGCCTTCAACGCCAGTATCCGACCATTCCAGACTTTGCTCAGGTGGCGACGCGAACATCATAAATAAGCGAACTGTGTCAGCTCCGTATTCATCTATAAGCGGTTGTGGGTCGACAGTATTGCCCTTTGATTTTGACATCTTGGAGCCATCTTTAAGAACCATGCCCTGTGTCAGTAAATTGGTAAAAGGCTCATCACTTTTTAACAAACCCAAATCACGCATCAGCTTGGTAAAGAATCTGGCATACAGCAGGTGCAAAATGGCATGTTCAATACCTCCGATATATTGATCGACCGGGAGCCAGTAATCAGCACGTTCATCTAACATAGCTTGATCATTATCCGGGCAACAATATCGCGCGAAATACCATGACGATTCAAAAAAGGTATCAAAAGTATCTGTTTCTCTTTCGCCTGGTCCGCTACCATCGGGCGCATCGATATTAATAAATTCCGACATGGATTTTATAGGCGAACTGATGCCTTCAAATTCGATGTCTACTGGCAAGACAACGGGTAATTGATCTGCTGGAACGGCTAGTGCCTCACCATTTTTATTATTTATGATTGGGATGGGACAGCCCCAATAACGTTGGCGAGATATACCCCAATCTCTGAGCCGATAATTAACCTTGCGATTACCGCATCTATTTTTTTCTACGAAATCAGCAATAGCGTTGAACGCATCAGCTGAATTTAACCCATCAAATTGAGCTGAATTATTTAATAGTCCTTTATCAGTAAAGGCGGATTCGCTTAAATCGTGATCCGAACCATCTGACGGCACAATGACTTGCTTGATCGGCAGGTCATATTTATGGGCAAATTCCCAGTCACGTTGGTCATGTCCAGGAACGGCCATAACGGCGCCCGTGCCGTAACCCATTAAGACAAAGTTTGATACCCATAATGGAATGAGTTCATCAGTGATGGGATGTCGGACATTAATATTAAGCGGCAAACCCTTCTTTTCCATGGTCTCCATTTCAACTTCCGTCGTGCCGCCACTTTTGCATTCTTGAATAAAGGCTCGTAGGACCGCATCATTTTCAGATGCAGCTTTGGCTAGTGGATGTTCCGCTGCTACTGCCATGTAAGTAATGCCCATGATGGTGTCAGGCCGTGTTGTATAGATGCGCAAGGCATCTTCTGAATCCTCTACTTTAAAATCAACCTCGAGACCTTCAGAACGACCAATCCAATTTGCTTGCATAGTACGAACGGCATCGGGCCAACCCGGTAGCTTTTCCAAATCGGCCAATAACTCATCCGCATAGTCAGTGATCCGTAAAAACCATTGCGGTATTTCTCTACGCTCAACTACTGCACCTGAGCGCCAGCCCTTGCCTTCAATAACCTGTTCATTTGCTAATACGGTTTGATCAACCGGGTCCCAATTTACGATGGATGTCTTTTTGTAAACTAAACCTTTTTCATAGAGTTGTGTAAAGAACCACTGCTCCCATCGATAATACTCAGGGCTGCAGGTTGCCAACTCACGATCCCAGTCATAAGCAAAACCCAGACGCTTTAATTGTCCACGCATGTAATCGATGTTCTCATACGTCCATTTTGCCGGTGGCACATTATTTTTAATGGCCGCGCCTTCAGCAGGCAAACCAAATGCATCCCAACCCATAGGCTGCATGACATTCTTGCCTTGCATGCGTTGATAACGACTGATGACATCGCCAATAGCGTAATTTCGAACATGTCCCATGTGTAATTTGCCACTGGGATAAGGGAACATAGAAAGACAATAAAACTTTTCTTTATTCGGATCTTCCGTCACGTGGAAAGCGTTGCTGTCTTCCCATTTCTTTTGTACGCCGGATTCTATTTTCCCGGGATTGTATTCATTGTCCATGTTTTGATTTTGTTCATTTATAAAATGCAGCAAGCATACATAGGGTAGGCCAAACGAACAAGAAACTTGCTTACAACTTCATTGGTTAAGAATTAAATTGTTTAGCTTTTACCGAAACAAATAAAGTAATTATTAAAAATGATTAATTATTATTAATACTTTCACTAATGCCCAGTTTTTCCAGGTTAGCCGTTGCGGCATCAAAGTTAGTCTGTGCTACTTCACGTTGAAGCCCTGCGAGGAAAAAGCGCACTTTAGCTTCGGCCGCAGTATTTTCTCTAATGTTTACCAGAAAAAAGTCACTAGCGCCTTTCTTAAAACGTCGTATTTCTGCTTTGCGTAATGCTTCTGATTGATTTACCTCGTCTTTCGCAAGCAAAAGAAGCTTTTCAGCAGTTCTAAGATCAATAAGAATGTTCCGTACCTCAAGCTGTATTTGATCTTGCATCAGTCTTTCTTCTTGTTTTAGCGCATCTAGTTTTGCCTCATTCTCAGCCAATGCACCTCGCGCTGCACGCTGTTCAAGTGGGACTGTAAATTTAAGCCCAATTATCACATCGGTTTCATCACGAGAAAAACCACCTTCTCCGATTGTCCCTAGAGGCTGAGAGATCCCAAAGTCCAAATCCAGTCTCGGTAGCAAAGAGTTTTGATTGATCTCAATACGACGCATTGCCCGAGTAATGCTATTTCTAAGTTGTTTTAGTTCCGGCCTTGACGCATATAAAGCATTCAAATCCTGTAGTTCATAGAATTTATCAATAGGGTTTATGACTGGATCGTAATCAGGTAAATCCTTCTCTGAGACAATGGCCGGGCTGCCTGTGTCATCGCGATAAAATAGGCTCAGTTCATTTGCAGCGATTGCAAAATCGCGCTCAGCATTTGCTAATAATGACTTTCTTTGGGTAATGTTCTGCAGGCTTTCTGTCAAAACAATCGCTGCGCGAGCACCCTGCTCAACTTCCTTTTTCAAGCCTATTTCCCGTTCCAGTGCGATAGATAGCAGATTACTGTATACCTGTATTTTTTGCCCTAATGCAACCCAACGCCAATAAGCAATCATGGCTTTTTGTGCAATACCCAACTTTGTCAGTAATACGTCAAACTCTGCTTCACGAGCCGCCAGGCGAGTGTACCCCGTCAGCACCATGTGGACCAACTAGCCTGATTGTCTAAGAGATAGTTTTAGTTCATCGTTAACCCAAGAGGAAACGATGATGACAAGTAAAAGAAGTGTAGAACATACTGTGCGCGATATTCGTCGACGCACCCGTAAAAAATATTCAGCAGAAGAAAAAATTCGTATCGTACTTGAAGGCTTACGTGGCGAAGAAAGCATCGCTGAGCTATGTCGCAAGGAAGGACTAAACCCAAATGTTTACTACCGTTGGTCGAAAGACTTTCTGGAGGCAGGTAAGAAACGTTTATCAGGCGATATCGTACGTGAAGCGACCTCAGATGAAGTCAAAGAACTGCGTGCTGAAACATCTGCGCTGAAAGAAACCTTAGGCGAAGTAGTCATGGAGAATCGGCTGCTTAAAAAAAGCGTGCTCGGGGATGGGGAGGACGATATATGAGGTACTTAGCATCGGATAAAGTCGAGATTATTCAACTGGTACAGAACTCAGATCTGTCGGTTCGACAAACGCTGACTCGGCTGGACATTCATAAGTCCACTTTTTACAACTGGCTCAAACGTTATGAAGAGAATGGCGTTGATGGCTTGGAAGACAAGAAGCCGATTCCCCATGCGGTATGGAATAAAATCACCGAAGACCACTGTGAAGCCGTTATTGAGTTAGCCTTAGAGAAGCCTGATTTGTCTCCACGAGAGTTAGCCGTAAATTACACTGACAACAAGGCTTACTTCGTCTCAGAATCCACGGTGTACAGGCTGCTGAAAGAACAAGACTTAATTACCAGTCCGGCCTATATCCTGATGGAGGCCAGTGATAAGTTTCAACAGCCCACTACGCGCGTGAATGAGATGTGGCAAACGGATTTTACCTATTTCAAGATTATCGGTTGGGGTTGGTATTACTTATCCACGGTATTAGATGATTACTCACGTTACATTATTGCCTGGCGTTTATGTACGGGCATGAGTAGCCGTGATGTCTCTGATACGCTGGATGACGCCTTACGCTTTACGGGACTTGATACAGTAAAGGTAAATCATAAACCGCGTTTACTCAGTGACAATGGCCCGTGTTATATCTCCGGTGAATTAGCCGATTACCTTGAAGAAAACGGTATGACGCACACTCGAGGTCGACCTTATCATCCACAAACACAAGGCAAGATAGAGCGCTGGCATCGTTCAATGAAGAATCAGATATTACTTCACCACTATTATTTCCCCGGGGAACTGGAGGAACAGTTGCAGCGTTTTGTGAGTTATTACAACCATGAGCGTTATCATGAATCACTTGATAACCTGACACCGGCTGATGTCTTTTATGGGCGTGGCGAAGAAATACTAAGTCAACGAGAGCTAATCAAACAAAACACGTTAGCGATGAGACGACAAATGCATTACGATAAACAACAAGTGAAGCACATAACCTATTGATGAACTAATGTGTCTCTTAAATCAAACCGCTACCTGTCCAAAAGGTTTTGACGACGTACATCGATGAGTAGTGATAGTTAATCGGACTTCCTGTCCTCTCGCGATATACACTCCATCCCTAGAGATAAAAAAGGCCTCCAAAGAGGCCTCGATTCGATTTCGCTCGGAGGGTGCGTCAGAGGCTATTCGGAAGTGCTTAACATTTCTCTGTGTTTATCAATCATCGCCTGACCAATGCCTTTTACATTAGTCAGTTCATCAATTGATTTAAAAGAGCCATTCTCTTCTCGATAAGCAATAATTGCTTCGGCTTTCTTATCTCCAACACCTTTGATGACTGACATCAAGGTTTCCTTGTCAGCGGTATTGATATTAATAGAGTCTGCACTAAAACCAATAATGGGTAATGAAAGAACCAGAGTGAGTAGCAGTGAATTTAACAGTTTCATATGAATCTCCTTATATTACTTAAATGTGTTATTCAATTAACACTTATAAATATACCACCGGTTAAGATTCCTCGACAATTATCTGTATTAGGGAATTTATGAAAGACAAAGGCTCATTGTTTTGGGTTATTTATGATAGTAGGATTATTTCGTCTTCGAATTCTTCCGCAAGAGTATTCTGAAAAAATACACTCAAGCTTCGGTAGAAGGACCTAAGCGGGGATGTGTTGCGCCAACATAACGCATTGTCACGGTAAATGAACTCGTCTTCTATCTCAAGTACCCGCAGCTTATCTTTACTTTTTATTTCTGAACGTACATACAAGGCTGGGAGAAAGGCGACCCCCATACCCATTTGAACCATTTGCCTGATTGAGTCAAGACTCGTTCCTTCATAATCTCTCAGTAATTTAGCATTAAATTTTTTACACAGTTCTTCTACTTGCGCATAAAAAAGATGATGCTCTTCAATAGTCAGCACTTCCAGGCCTTCAAGTTGTTGTGCTGTTATTGTTTTGCCTTTAGCCAATTGATGTTCAGAATGAACAACTAGATAGATAGGTTCTCTAAACAAAGGCTTAACTGTTATAGCATGATCGTCAACAGGTAATATTGTTAATATCAAATCATACTTACCGACGAGCAGGCCTTCATAAAGCAAAGCGGGCACTTCCTCACGCACGAAAAATTTGACACCGCTAAATTCTTTACGTATCGATGGTAAAACTCTCGGCAAACTATAGGGCCCCAATGAAGGGCTTGCGCCGAGTCGAAAAGTACCTGAGGGACCGTTTTTCACATAGTTCGCAGCAGCAATTATTGATTCAGCCGCATTTATAGCCTGATTCGCTTCACCGGTTAATTCTCTTCCTATAGGTGTTAGTAAAACACCGCCTCTGTTCCGCTCGAATAAATCCACGCCAAGCGATTCTTCCAGTCCTTTTATCTGCGCACTAAGAGAAGGTTGAGATATTTTTAGCTCTCTTGCTGCTTGGCGTAAGCTTTTATGTTTTGCCGCAATTAGATAGTACCGAAGTTGCTTCAGAGTGATATTCAATTCATCCATGCAAACTATATTAACCTTGGGCCTGCTTGCATGAAAGGAATTTCCTATCATAAATAACAAAAATTTAATAAAACTTTATATATATAGTTGCACCCAATTAAGGCAAAGCTATTAGGCCTATTACACATTTACTAAACGAGGACAAAGGCACAGAGAATGGAAAAATTAATAGCCGGACTAGCAGAATTTCAAAAAACCGATTTTCAAAAGAACAAGGCTCTTTTTAAAGAGCTCGCTAACAAGCAAGAGCCCGAAACGCTCTTCATTACTTGCTCGGATTCTCGAATAGATCCTAACTTAATTACACAAACAGATCCCGGCGATCTATTCATTTGTCGTAATGCAGGAAATATCGTCCCGCCACACTCGTTAGCTACGGGAGGAATGACAGCATCCATAGAATTTGCGGTGATGGTTTTAGGTGTTAAACATATTGTCATTTGTGGACACACCGATTGTGGCGCCATGAAAGGCGCGATGAACCCTGAAAGCGTTGCCACTCTCCCGCATGTTTCAAATTGGCTGTCCAACTGTTCAGCAGCGCTGGAGATTGTGAAGGCCAGAAACGGTGAATTAAGTCATGAACATTTGGCGGAGATGACACAGGAAAATGTATTAATGCAAATAAAACATCTGGCAACGCATCCTTCTGTGGCTTCCAAAATGGCATCTGATGAGCTGGATATTCATGGCTGGGTTTACGATATCCCTAATGGGGAGGTCAGTTGTTACGATCCAATACAGCAGGAATTCACCTCAATTCAAAGCTACTACGATAGATTTTACAAGGCTAAAAATAAATAGTGAGTGATCTAAATTATTATTTTTTATACATATATTTAAGTAACGGACATACTATTACATGATTAAATTAAACACTTCCCATCTACGTGGTGACATCTATGGGGGTTTAACGGCTGGTGTCGTCGCTCTGCCACTTGCATTAGCTATGGGTGTAGCTTCAGGGCTTGGTCCTATTGCCGGTTTATACGGTGCAATTTTTGTTGGTTTTTTTGCCGCACTATTTGGCGGAACAGAATCACAGATATCAGGCCCAACCGGACCGATGACCGTCGTTGTCGCTGGACTCGCGGCCAGTATTGCAGCGCACCCGGATCTGGACGGCAATATAGCCCTGATCTTTACTGCGATTATGTTGGCCGGTGTTTTCCAGATTTTCATGGGCGTATTCAAACTTGGGGACTACATAAGGTTAGTGCCTTACCCGGTTATTAGCGGCTTTATGAGTGGCATAGGCGGTATCATTATAATCCTGCAGATAAGCCCTTTACTTGGGCATGATACGCCGGCGGGAACAGTCGATGCGCTGCTCCATGCACCAACAGCAGCCAGTGATATGAATATCATGACGCTTTTTCTTGGCGCTCTGACGTTACTTATCGCATTGAAATGGCCTGCAAAGTTGGGCAAATACGTTCCCGGTCCATTGGCTGCATTGATAATAGGCACGACGTTGAGTTTGTTCATCGGCGCGGGCGCGATTCCCATTCTCGGGGATATCCCTAGCGGATTGCCACAAATCCATCTACCGCAAATCACGACAGTATCTCTATTTATCATCATTGAAGCGGCATTTGTGCTCGCGCTACTTGGCGCTATAGATAGTCTTCTCACGTCATTGGTCGCCGACAATATGACTCGATCCAGACATGACTCGAATAAGGAGCTCATTGGTCAAGGTATTGGGAATACATTTGCCGGCTTATTCGGTGGCGCAGCAGGTGCAGGCGCAACCATGCGAACTGTTGTTAATATCAGAACCGGTGGTCGAACCAGAATATCAGGCATGATACACGCGTTTTTTCTACTGGCCGTGGTGCTAGGGCTTGGGGCTCAAGCCGCATACATACCCAATGCTGTTCTCGCGGGTATTTTAGTTAAGGTTGGTCTGGATATCATCGATTGGAACTATATAAAAAATTCTCACAAAGGGCCGGCTTGGGACCTAGCCTTGATGATCATTGTATTAGGGCTGACTATTTTTGTTGACCTTATTACCGCAGTAGCCGTTGGCGTAGTACTCGCTTCCATCGCTTTTGTTAGACAAATTGCAAGAACGCAAATGGAACGCTTAAAACAGACGGATCTAATACTCCATACCGCGACCGATCGAGAAAAAGAAATCCTCGAAAAAGCCGGCGATCTTATTACTATCTTCGATTTTGATGGGCCCCTCAGTTTTGGTGCCGCAGCTGATTTAGGTCACCACGCACGCTCCCATCTAGAAGGGGGATCAAAGGCTTTTATTCTCGATTTTACACGAATGCCCTCTCTTGATGTGTCTGCCGCATTAGCAATCGAAACCATTACCGGTGACGCTAAACACTCAAAACGTAAAGTTTACAAATGCGGCATGAATGACGCGGTTATAGGTGTTTTGAAAGCGCTTGAGGCTGACAAACATGTTCCCGAGTCGGATCACTACGCTACTCGAGAACAGGCGTTGGAAGCAGCATTTACAGAATTACCAAAATAAATACAAAGCTAAGCCATACACTATAAAAATATTTATAAATTTACAGTTAAGTTCAAACGAAAGAGGAGACTTAAAATGAGTAATTATGACAATGGTATTATTCGAGACGGGGAAGCGATTGGCGAAGGCAACATACGAGGCAATATTCTTGGTAGCACTATTAGAGATGGCGCAGCCAAAGGAGAAGGCAACACACTTGGCCATGTAGACAATGGCGTTATTAAAGATAGCAGTGGTAATGCGCTGTTCAATGTAAAACGTGGCATGGTAAGAAATGGAAGCGCACTCGGATCGGGTCTTGCTATGGGCAAAATTGGCGACTTCTCTATTAAAGGGATGGCGCTTGAGGAGTCTCCCCCGGAAATGGTGGCGGCGTATCATTTCTTGGTCAATAAAATAACTAACTAAACAGTATAGTAATTAGACTCAAACATGCTCGAATAGAAATACTTGAGCGACAATACTTATACGAAAGCGCTTTATGGATGCTCCCATAAAGCGCTTTTCTATTTAAATGAACAGCACCGAAAACTTGGTCATCTTCGTAAAAGGCAGCGCCATATGAAATTTGTAACTTCGTGGTTGATAAATTTCGCATCACGTAACCAGGCGCATTATTTGTGTTTCTTAGGTGCAGTTTTGTTGTCTCCCGCAATTGTTTTGGCGGATACAGAAACCAAGTCAAGCTTATGGACTATGTCGCTTAACCGGTTTCAATTTACTGAGCAATATCGAGGGTTCTTAGATATTCAGCCACGATTTACTGTTGAGGATGTTCCCGGAGGTGATAATGGGAGTATAGATACAGTATTGATTAGAGGGGCGTTGGGTTATCAACTTAATTCAAATCTTGGCATCTATCAAGGTTATGCAATTATTCCTACTTATGATCCGGATAGAGTTGAGCATCGTTCATTTCAAGAATTATTAGCAAAACAGTCTTTGATTGGTGCCTCTGTACTTGTGCATCGTCTGCGCTTCGAGCAACGCTTTATCGAGGGCGTTAATGACACATCCCTGCGCTTTAGATATTTTGCCCGCTTCACTTACCCTTTGAATGGAATACATGACAATCTATCTTTAGCTATCAATGAAGAGGTGTTTATACATTTAAATGATACTGATGGTGGACCTCAGTCAGGATTCAATCAAAATCGTCTTTTTATTGGATTAAATTATAAAGTATCGAGAAACTTGGCTTTTGAGGTGGGCTATCAAAATCAGTACGTAGCAGGCCAAAGAAGCGCAGATAATGCTGTCAACCACATTACCTTTATTGGAATGCAATCAAGCTTTTCTTTTATTGAATAATAAATCTAATATTTTTTTACTGCTAGGGACGATTGATGGCCTCGGAAAAAGCGCTGTAATTATTAGCTGAGAACTGAATAAAAATAGGTTGAAGCTCGGGCCACAGCTGCATTTGTATACGAAGAATGGTTGACGCACTAGGGTTCAGATTTACAACTCGGCTGTGATTGCTCTTGCTGTTTTGCTCCTAATACGAATGTTGCTGCTATGTATGAAGAGAGCTAATTTTTGTCAGACTAAATAAGTTATATTCGGGCTTCTTATCTCAAGAAGCCCGATCAACACACAAAATTATTAGACTTGATTAAAACTAAATTAAAAAAAGGGGGGATTATTTTCTGTGTTTAATTGCCGCTCTTACTTTAGGGTTTACAAGCGTGTTTTTAGACTCTTCTAATAAAGCTACATCAGTCACCCTAATATTTTGTATGGTACGTTTAAAAGGTGGCTTGCCAGTTCTATCAACCTTCACAACCTTAACTGTCTCATAAGAATTATTCTTAGCAACATCGCTATTATCTGCGAATGCAGACATTGACAAAAACACTAAACTCAATGCGAATAAACTCAATTTTTTCATTTTATTTCATCCTCTATATTTATTTTCTTTGTAAATTGTTTCTAATCTTTTAATGGCTCTGATTCTAGATTAAAAACCAACTAAATTTGCAAGACATTGATATAGCTTTTATCTATATACCTTCGTTATCTTTAACTCGTTATCTTTGTATATGACGATTTATATAGTGCAGACATGCACTAATTTAGTGCAAATATGTGGTTTTTTATACCTATCATAACAATTAAAAATAGTTAATTTCTATACTAAACAATAGGTTAAAGGCTTAATTCTAACTTGGCGTGTTTTATGCTCATACATAATTATAAATACTCAATTTACAGATGAATCAGCTGCAATTTAGAAACGATTAGACTATTTGGAACTTAAGACAACATGAAAATAAAATTACTGCTTTCCTGTCTACTAGTACTTATGCATACATCCGCTCAAGCAACTGATGTAAACGTACCCATCGATAAATCACAGTCTGGCAGTCTATATATAGAAGCAGTAATCAACTCTGATATTCGCTCTCAATTTTTAGTCGATACTGGGGCAGGAATGATTACACTGAACCGTGAATTATTCGAAAAAATTTCAGAGTCCGGCAAGGTTGAGAAAACGGGTAAAATAGCCGCACGGCTCGCAAATGGTAAATATGAAACGATGGATCTGTACAAGATAGAATCTTTTAGTATCGGAGAGAACTGCAATTTAGGTGAGATGGAAGTTGCGGTAATGAAACGTGCCGGTCGCAACATACTGGGTTTAAGTGCCTTAAGTATTGCAGCGCCCTTTGCAGTACATATGAAACCACTAGCCTTAGTGTTGTCAGGTTGTCCCTTTTATAAAAACTCAATTGCTGAAAACCGAATATCGATGAAATAGCAGAGTCAATGTAGTTAAAGAAGATATTACTAAACACTTAACAAGATGTTCTGATTACATTACTTCTACAACATCGCCGAGTTTTTTCTTAATCAGCTCTTTAAATACTACAGAAAACCCTCTGAAATAATTTCGTGCGGGTGAGCTATGACGCCATGCAATAGCGTGCATTCGATAAATAGACTCCCCTTTAATTTTCATCACGTGTAAATTTGACTCAGCTTTAATCTCTGAATGGACATATAGTGATGGAAAGAAAGCAATTCCAACACCTGTAGAAACCATAGCACGCAAAGCGTCTAAACTCGTTCCCTGATAATCTTTTAAGGGGGCTAAACCAAAGCGAGTACAAAGCTCATCTATTTGCTTTGAGTAAAGGTGATTATTTTCCATATTGACAACTTTTTCTCCGGCTAAATCATCGGCAGTTATACTGCTTTTAGCCGCCAATGGATGATCATTGGCCATCACAATAAATAACTCCTCACGAATTAAAGTCTCAATATGAAAATTATCATTATTCAGAGGCAAGGGAATCAAAACCAAATCATGACGACCTTCTGTCAATCCTTCTACCAGAATGTTTGGCGCATCTTCACGAACAATAAATTTAAGATGAGGATATTGCTGGTGAATTTCAGGTAACAGATAAGCGAGTAAATACGAGCCTAACGTGGAAGTCACACCAAGACGATAAACACCCTTACTACCGCTTTTTGCAATTTCTACTGCGCCCATTAAATTATTCATGTCTTCAATCATAATTTGGACATAAGGTAATATATGTTGTCCAGATGGAGACAGTATAGTGCCGCTACGAATACGTTCGAATAAATTTAATTTAAATATCTCTTCAAGTTTCGCTAACTGAGCACTTAATGTTGGCTGGCTAATACCCAATGCATCTGCCGCTCGACGGATACTGCCATATTTAATAATAGCGAGAAAATATTCCAATTGCCTTAAAGTAGGTTTCATAACTGTGTGCGACTAAGCTTCTTGTCCTGCATCCAAATATAATACGTTAAGTCTTGTAATTATTCTCACCATTATAGGGGCCGGGCGGGCTAGCTCGCTACGCTCTAAAGCCTCTCGCGTTGCTCTTTGTATAGCGAACAGCCATACCTTGAGGTCAGCTTCAGCCCCAGTGAAGATCAATGGCGCCCTGTCATTGTGATATTAGTGGATCTTTACTCATCATTCCGCTCTAAGCAAACGGTCATAAAAATGTAATATTTTTGACGCTAGATTGTCATGTAAGCACACGAGAATGCCATGAAAGTTATTTCATAGAAATAAAACTGACTCGCGTTATTTAACTAAGGGAGATAAGTAGAAATGGTCAAAAGACTTTTACCATACATTATTTTAACAAAATCAATTAACTGTAGGATTTACATATGAAATCGTTCCGAATATATACGAAGTTTTTTCGCATAAGCGCTGTTTTTATCATCGCAGTAGTAAGTTTTTCTGCATATGCTGCTGATAAGGCACTCCTTGATATTCTATTGGACAATGGCGCCATCACCCAGGACCAATATAAAGAGTTGATGCAGAAACCTAGCCTAAGTAGCAAGGATTTCGGTGTAGAAACTGCTGCTACAGAAGCTAAAGTGGAAGAAATCGTTGATCGCAAAGTCAGTGAGGCAATGGATCAAAAACTCGATAAGCATATTGATGCTAAAATGGAAAAAACCATCACGGATCAGGTCGCAAAGAAGGTAGAGCAAGAGTCCCCCGTGAAAGTCAGCCACGGTAGTAAAGGCTTCCGTTTCGAATCGCGCGATGGCAACTGGCAGACGAACCTAGGTTGGCGTGCGCAACTACGTTATACCAGCCCGTACAGAAGTGACCCTCGCAGTCTCGGTAATTTCGCAGCTGATACACAAAACACTTTCGAAGCCCGTCGTCTGCGTATGAAGATCGGTGGCCACGGATATCGGCCTTGGCTTGGCTATTATTTCGAGGTCGACCTTGAACCAACTCGTAGTACTAGTGACAGCAGTTCTAGCTCGAGTTCCCGCGTTATCGATTGGCGTATTACGGTGGATAAATGGGATGAGTTGGCTCTTCGAGTTGGTCAGTGGAAAATCGATTACAACCGAGAACGTGTTGATTCCTCTGGTCGCCAGCAGTTTGTCGAGCGTTCTATAGTCAATCGACAATTCACAATCGACCGCCAGGTTGGCGTACAACTACGTGGTCGTTTGTTCAAAGAAACACCTGCTGATTTACGTTACTACGTCGGCGCTTTTACTGGTGAGGGACGTGGTGTACGTAACGATGATGAAGATTTGATGTGGGCGGGTCGACTGCAATGGAACTTCCTTGGTCGCGATCTTAAAACGAGACAAACGGACGTAGAATATACGGAACTACCCACCGGAAGCCTCTCCTTTGGCGCAGCGACAAACACAGGTCGTTGCACCCGTTGGTCATCCAGTGGCTGCGGCAATCTTAGTGGTTTCGCTAGCCCGGCTACTGCATCCAATGGGCAATTCGAAGTCGAGCAATATACGCAGGGATTTGCATTCAAGTGGAAAGGATTATCCATCCAACAGGAGTATCATTGGAAAGAAGTTGACGATACCGTTAATAACACCAATAGCGATATGGAAGGCGCTTACGTGCAATCCGGTTACTTTTTCCACCACCTCGTTCCAGCTATACCTAAGCAACTCGAGCTTGCGGCTCGCTATGCCTTCGTAGATGAGCCTAACGCGGGTAATGTTCTGGTCAACAACACGCGTGAAGAGATTACACTCGGCGCAAACTGGTTTTTTGCCGGTCATAACAGCAAGATTACAGCCGACTTCTCGTACCTGTCTTTGGAAGACGTTGTTGCAAACCGTGAGGTTAATGACAACCGGTTTCGCGTACAGTACGACGTATCCTTCTAAAACCTCATATCAGGCTGGCAGGCCTCACAGACTCGTTAGACTGCCAGCCTGAGTAATTTGACCAGCTGGACTTCTAGATCAGCTTGGTTTTTTGTGATGGAAAAAGTAATAAGATTCTCAAAAGCTCGCATCGTTCGTGCGTTCAGAGCATTAGCAGTACTTTCAAACGATTTATATTCTTCAGAAGTAATATCGCCTTTGATCACAAGGATTTATAAAAAAACATAGCTTTATTGGTTGCCATCGCCGAGATTGATCTTGCTGCAAATGATCTGATTACAATCGCTACCATTTCAATCGTTAATTCTGTCTTTCATGCTGTAATTTAGTTGTTCTTGTTTTATTAATAAGGTCTTTATTGTCATGAAGCTGTAATATTCATGATTTCTAATACGCTGCATGCATGAAACTGAATTGAGTATAAAAAAAGACAAGATCCTGATTGTTGAAGACGAAGCGGCTATTCGAGATATGCTTGGCTACTCTTTGATGAAAGAAGGCTTCAGTTGTGATGAAGCCGCTGATATTGATCAGGCAAGAGCAAGCGTTGAGACTAATCGCCCAAGTTTGATATTGCTCGACTGGATGTTACCTGGCATGAGCGGGATTGATTATGCCCGGCGCCTACGCAGTGTCCCGGAAACACGAGATATTCCGATTATAATGTTAACTGCAAAAGGCGAGGAAGCAGATAAGGTTAAAGCGCTTGATTCTGGTGCAGATGACTACATCACTAAACCCTTCTCTACCAAAGAACTTGTTGCGCGGGTGAAGGCAGTATTAAGGCGTTATTCTGCCGATAATGAAGACGGGGTTATAGAGGTCAGAGGATTATTACTAGATCCAGATACCTATCGTGTCACAGCTAATGAGCAAGATCTTGAGATAAGTCCGACCGAATTTAAATTACTTCATTTCTTTATCACCCATCCTGAACGGGTGTATAGTCGCTCTCAATTACTGGATCATGTTTGGGGTGAGAATGTCTACGTCGAGGAACGAACAGTCGATGTCCATATTCGCCGACTCAGGAAGACATTGGAGCCATTTGAGTTTGATAAATTTATCCAAACCGTCCGCAGCGTTGGCTATCGTTTTTCAGCCCGCTAATGGTTCAATATTATGAAGCACGACATCTGGCGTTTCATCGGGGTTCTTTTTCTTAGTAGCCTTGTGGGCATTATTTCCGGCCACTACTCCCTTAGCCTGATAGCCGGTCTATTGTTATTTATCTGGTGGCAATACAGGGAATTTTCAAAAATACTTTTTTGGCTAAAGAAACGAAAGGAAGCCAGCAGTCCTTCGCAAACAGGAATCGTTGATGAAACCTGCCGCGAAATTGATTATCTTCGTGATAGAAATAAGTCTCGTAAAAAAAAGCTTTCTCGATATTTAAAACGCTTTCAGGAAGGGACGGGGGCGCTACCCGATGCTGTTATTATTTTGGGTGAACATGGTGAAATCGAATGGGCCAATACAAAAGCACAAGACTATATTGGTGTGTTATGGCCAAAAGATGCAGGCCTACGACTATCCAACCTTGTGCGTTATCCAAAATTAGTTAGATACCTTAATTCAAGTAATTCAGAATTAGAGAAAGGTTTACAAATAACGTCTCCCGTAAACTTAAAACTCGTGCTTGAGATACGCGTTTCGCCTTATGGTGACACACAGAAATTACTGGTTGCCAGAGATATCACCGAGATCTCGCGAACAAACCAAATGCGAAAGGATTTTATCGCAAACGCTTCACATGAGTTGCGAACACCTTTAACTGTTATTTCAGGCTACCTTGAAGGTTTTGTCGATGATCCTCAATGTCCTGAAGAATGGGTTAACTATATGCAGCAAATGCGTTCACAATCTATCCGCATGCAACGCTTAATTGAAGACCTCATGCAGCTATCCAGTCTGGAGGCTAAGACGGTAAAAATTGAACATGATGTGATTCCTATACCAGACATGCTTTTGGGAGTTAGCAATGATGCAAAGTCATTAAGCGGATTTATGAATCACGATATTACGCTTAATGCCGATCAAGATTTGTATCTAAAGGCAAACCAGCAGGAAATTCATAGTATATTTTCAAATCTGGTATTTAACGCTGTTCAATATACACCTGAGCGTGGGCGCATTGAGTTAAATTGGTATGAAGATGAAGCAGGCGCGCATTTTAGTGTGCGCGATAATGGCTTGGGTTTTGCGCCTGAACATATCCCACGGTTAACCGAACGTTTTTACCGAATCGATGCCGGTCGTTCACGAGAGAAAGGCGGCACCGGTCTTGGGCTTGCTATCGTTAAGCATGCATTGGCTAGATATGATGGCAAATTATTTATTAATAGCGATCTTAATAAAGGTAGTTTATTTCGCTGCGATTTTCCTAAATCACATATCATTCATGCAGACAATAAGACTAAGAATTCTCTAAGCGCCTGAATAGATACCAAGCTTAATAAAAGCTTGTCATAAAACTGTAATACTATTTTCACTTCGTTGTCATTTGTCTAACTGATAATCCTTCCATCGATTTTTAGAAGTCACAGAACAATGATCATTCTCTCAAGGAGATAAATACAAATGAAGATTAAGAGACTCTCTGCAATTATTTTGGCGGCCTCAGTTTCAATACCGTTGTCATCTATGGCAGAAGACAAGGTTGATGCTAGCCTTGCAGACTACACTAAGGCCAGTGGTGTATCAGGCAACATTAGTAGTGTGGGCTCAGATACCTTGGCTAACTTAATGACCTTTTGGGCAGAGGAATTTAAGCGTCTATACCCAAATGTAAATGTACAGATTCAAGCGGCAGGATCTTCAACTGCACCACCTGCCTTAACCGAAGGCACGTCAAACTTTGGTCCGATGAGTCGCAAGATGAAGGACAAGGAACTCGCTTCTTTTGAAAGTAAGCATGGATATAAACCAACTGCAGTAGCCGTCGCAATTGATGCGCTTGCGGTTTATGTTAACAAAGATAACCCCATTGAAGGCCTGTCGATTCCTCAAGTTGATGCAATGTTTTCTGCAACCCGTAAGTGTGGATACGAAAATGATATTACTACATGGGGTCAGCTTGGTTTAACAGGTGACTGGGCAAATCGTCCGGTTCAACTGTATGGTCGTAACTCAGTTTCTGGGACATATGGATATTTTAAAAAGAAAGCACTATGTAAAGGTGACTATAAAGACAGTGTTAATGAGCAGCCAGGTTCTGCTTCAGTTGTTCAAGGTATAACCAAGTCTCTTAACGGTCTGGGTTATTCTGGCATAGGTTATAAGACGTCTGGTGTTAAGGCTGTACCGCTAAGCAAAAAAGAAGGCGGAAAATTTATTGAAGCAACACCAATCAATGCATCGGCAGGGAAGTATCCATTAGGTCGCTTCTTGTATGTTTATGTCAACAAAAAACCAAACAAACCACTTCCACCCCTTGAAAGTGAGTTCATTAAAATGGTTTTGTCAAAGACTGGCCAACTTGTTGTCGTAAAAGATGGGTATATCCCGCTTCCTGCTAAGGTTGCGGCAAAAGAATTAGCTAAATTTGCAAAATAAGTAAGTTCTTTCCCTTTCAGTAATACACCCCCCGCTTCGGCGGGGTTTTTAATTACAGGATGTAATGCATGTCGCGAGACACCTACCGGGATGTAGAAGGCAGAGTAACGCAGGAGCAGTTACCGATGAGTCAAAGTACGACGTCTCACACGAATCTCGACATTAAATATACAACCGCAACATTTGTATTTACAATACTTCATGTGGATACTTTGAATATAGCGTAACTATAATTGTTTCATTACATATCTTATCGAAACGACGAGATCTTTAAATATATTATATTACGGTAATTAAAGTGCCCTATAAATTCTAGTTAGACTCAATAAATAAGGGCTCGGAGAGCTAAATAATGTTTTATCTGATCTATGTTAGCTCGGCCATAAAGCTGATGCATGATGATGAACTGTTGCTTCTTCTAGAGAAAGCCCGTGAAAATAATTCTAGACTCGGGATAACTGGAATGCTTTTGTATAAGGAAGGTAATTTTATGCAAATGCTTGAAGGGGAAAAGAAGACTGTGCTGGAATTATACGATGCGATAAAAAAAGATGAGCGCCACAAAGATATTGTCACAATTGTCTCCGGCGATATTAAGGAAAGGAATTTCGAGAATTGGACAATGGGGTTCTATGATATGAATAAGGCTGGGGACTTTCCAAGGTACGATGATTATATTAAGGAAAACCTTACCCTAAAGTCATTCCAGGACGATTCACAGTTTGCCTACAGTTTCATAACCCAATTTAATGAGATGAATCCGTAGCCGACTCATTGTTTCACCAACTATAAAAGAGCTCAACACCCGTGCGTGACTAGCCAATCACTCAAACAGAATGCGCAAAAATTGTACACCTGTTAGTTCAAGCGTTAATCTCGCCGCTATGCCGCTTTTCCCCTAAACCACATCTTTTATCACTTTATATTGGTCTTGTAACAGAACTGTCACAATCCAATCCTAGAATGTCACCCATGAATTCTAATGAAACAACGGCTGACGTTTTAGACCACGATTTTAATTCCTCATCTGCCCGGAGTTATCGTAAATGGCGCCATATTAAAGATGTTGCTACGCGCTATTTGATGGCGTTTGGTGGAGTCAGTGTAATTGCAGCAATCGTGCTTATCGCATTTTATTTACTTTATGTAGTTGTTCCCATGTTCAAATCCGCAGAGATTGAACAAATTGCCACGTACTCCGTGCCGGGTGGCAGTGAGAGTGAAACACTCTACGTTGCGATGGAAGAACAACGCGAAATAGGCCTTAGAATTAACAATCTGGGTCAAGTTGTTTTCTTTAACACTGCTAACGGTGAAATCCGCAGCAGCGTTGATCTTGGGCTCTCTGATGATGTTTCTATAACAGCGGTATCCAATGGCGATCAAACTGAGAGGATGATTGGCTTAGGCCTGTCTGATGGACGCGTAATGTTCTTTCAACACAACTATACGGTATCTTTTCCTGATGACGTTCGTTTGATAACACCCAGTATATTTTTTCCGTTTGGTAGTGAACCTATTCAGATAACTGAAGTGGGCGATGATGTTATTCACCTCAGCGTTCAATACGACAGTGAGGAAGCCACTATCGTTGCTCATGGTGCTGACTCAACAATAAAGGTTCTTAACCTTATAAAAGAAGAGTCCATGTTGAGTGATGAGATCGAGATAACGCGCGAAGAGAGCCTCATTACACTCGATGCAGATGATGTTATTGCGTTAAGGATTGATATTGAGCAACGAGAAATGTATGTCGCCGACAGTTTAGGTAATATCCACTACTACGATATCAGCAATAAATCAGAACCTCGCTTAGTACAGAAAGTTAAAGCGGTTGATGATGGGATCATGATCACGGCTATTGAATTTCTTGCCGGAGGCATTTCTATATTGGTTGGTGATTCTAGTGGCCAAATAGCACAATGGTTCCCCGTACGCGATGCTGACAATAACTACACCTTACAGAAAATCAGGACATTCAATAAACAGAAGTCGCCTATTACCGCCATTGCGCCTGAATATTCACGTAAAGGATTTATCGCCATTGATGAAAGCGGTGAGATGGGCATTTACCATACAACAGCACATCGCACGGTATTGCTCAAACAGATAGACGATCATGCATTAAAGTCAATTACTGTTGCACCGAGAGCTAATGCTGCTTTGCTGCAAAATGATAAAGGTGTGCTTCAGTTTTGGTACTTGCATAATGAGCACCCTGAGATTTCATGGCAATCAATCTGGGGCAAAGTCTGGTATGAAAGTCGTGATAAGCCTGAATATATTTGGCAGTCGTCTTCTGCCAGCAGCGACTTTGAGCCAAAGTTTAGTTTAACGCCTTTAGCCTATGGCACGTTCAAGGCAGCTTTCTATGCCATGATGTTTGCGATACCGCTAGCTATTATGGGAGCGATGTTTACCGCCTATTTCATGGCGCCAAAGATGCGGCAAGTTGTTAAGCCGACCATTGAAATCATGGAAGCCTTACCTACGGTTATATTGGGGTTCCTTGCGGGGTTATGGCTGGCACCATTTGTCGAGCAGCATTTGCCGGGCATGTTTGTGATGATCTGTTTTGTTTCGCTTAGTATTTTGTTAGCCGCAGCTGGCTGGGAATTTGTTCCAAATCATATTAGACATAAGGTGCCAGATGGTTGGGAAGCCGCCTTATTGATTCCTGTCATTATCATCGCTGTAGCTTTTTCAATTCAGATTAGTGCGCCGATAGAAAATGTTTTCTTTGGCGGGAATATGCCTTTATGGTTAAGTACGGAAATGGGGATCACCTATGATCAAAGAAACTCTATGGTGGTTGGGTTTGCCATGGGCTTTGCCGTCATCCCTACTATCTTCTCTATTAGTGAAGATGCTATTTATAGTGTTCCAAAACAATTAACCACCGGTTCATTGGCGTTAGGCGCTACATCATGGCAAACCATGGTGCGAGTGATTATATTAACTGCAAGTCCAGGTATCTTTTCAGCCGTTATGATTGGTCTTGGTCGTGCTGTTGGCGAAACCATGATCGTCGTTATGGCAACGGGCAATACAGCGATCATGGACATGAGTATCTTTGAAGGCTTTCGGGCTCTATCGGCAAACATTGCAGTAGAGATGCCAGAAACTGAAGTTGATAGTACACATTACCGCATTTTATTTTTAGGTGCTTTGGTGTTGTTCGCCGTTACATTCTTTTTTAATACGATTGCCGAAGTAGTTCGGCAACGATTACGCACAAAATACAGTTCACTCTAATGAATTTACGCATAAAAAATTGGTTTGATTCCGGAACGCCGTTTGTTTGGTTAAATGCCGGAGCGGTTTCCATCTCCGTCGTTATGGTCGTTGGCTTAATCACCTTAATCGCTGTTAGAGGCCTAGGTCACTTTTGGCCTGCTGATATTCATGTATTTGACTATTATGCGACACCTTCTGAAACGCCCGTTCGTTTAATGGGAGAAATGGTTGATGAAGAAAGTGTATCCCGTTCGCGTGCAGGGAATCCTGCATATAAAGGAGAAATAATAAAACGTAATTTGATAAAGACCGGTAATAGAGATGTATCAGGTTTAGATTTTCGCTGGATACTTGATGCGGGCATTAAAAATAGTAGCTTGCCTGAAAATGCAATGGTTGTAGAACGTCATGAATGGGGAAATCTTTATGGATTTCTAACGGGTCTCGAAATAGACGGTCAGCAATTTAATAGCAGCAAGCTCCTTTGGGAGAAGTTTCAAGAGACCATTTCAAAAAACAATGAGATCTTTGATCAGATAAGGCACATCGAAAAAAATCTGATTGGTGCTATCAACTACAAGATGGAGCGTTTACGACTAAAAGAACGCGGTCTTGAATTAAAAGAAGAAAATACACCTGACAAGATTAAAGCGCTTGTTGATAAACGTGAGATTTTACAGACTGAATATAATAGTTACACCAACAAGTTAGAAGAACTCTATAACGTTTTAAACAGTTCCAGCTTTATTGCAAAAACAGCAGCTGGAAAAGAAATTAAAGTGGGCTTATCAAAGGTGGTCCGCGCTTACCAACCCAATGCAATGGGACAGTTTGCAAAACTGGGTTTTTACTTTGAAAAACTGTGGGAGTTTTTATCCGCCGACCCACGCGAAGCGAACACCGAAGGCGGTATCTTTCCAGCAATATTTGGCACGGTATTAATGGTCATGATCATGGCTGTGCTAGTCACACCCTTTGGGGTCATAGCGGCCGTTTATCTGCGTGAATATGCGAACCAAGGACCAATAACTCGACTTATTCGAATCGCAGTTAATAATCTGGCAGGCGTGCCCTCTGTTGTTTATGGTGTGTTCGGTCTTGGTTTCTTCGTCTATTTTCTTGGCGGCTCAATCGATCAGCTCTTATTTCCGGAAGCATTGCCGGCTCCGACTTTTGGTACCCCCGGTTTACTTTGGGCTTCTTTAACATTGGCTATATTAACGGTGCCGGTTGTTATTGTTGCTACCGAAGAAGGCTTATCTCGCGTGCCACGAGCGATTCGCGAAGGTAGTTTAGCCTTAGGTGCCACCAAGGCAGAGACTATGTGGCGTACAGTACTGCCGATGACGGCCTCTGCCATGATCACAGGTTTGATTCTGGCAGTTGCCAGAGCCGCAGGTGAGGTAGCACCACTGATGCTGGTTGGTGTGGTGAAATTAGCACCTTCACTTGGCCTAGATGGTAATGCGCCATTCCTACACCTTGATAGAAAGTTCATGCATTTGGGTTTCCATATCTATGATGTTGGTTTTCAAAGTCCGAATGTTGAGGCAGCAAGGCCGTTAGTCTATGCCACTGCTTTTTTACTCGTAGTATTAATTATCATCTTAAACCTGACAGCTATACGAATTCGTAATAGTCTTAGGGAGAAATACCGTGCAGCAGAACAATCTTAATTTAGCTGAAACAAATGCAGCAGACTCAGAGGAAGTAGCAGTGACCGAACCTAATACAACTACAACGACCCATGCTATCGATATGAGCAGTATCGTTAAGCCAGGTGTGGATGCGAAACTTGCTGATGAGAAAGTATGTATTGAAGTTAATGACTTCAATCTATTTTATAGTGGGGCGCAAGCGCTTAAAAATATCAGTTTAACCATACCTGAGAAAAAGGTAACCGCGTTTATTGGTCCGAGTGGTTGTGGCAAGTCTACCTTGTTGCGTTGTTTTAACCGCATGAATGATCTTATTGATGGCGTTACTATTGATGGCACTATCAAGCTTGAAGGAAAAAAAATATTTGATAAAGGAATTAATGTTGCCGATCTACGTCGCCGCGTTGGTATGGTTTTCCAAAAACCAAATCCTTTTCCAAAGTCTATTTACGAAAATGTAGCGTATGGTCTCCGCATCCAAGGCATAAAAGATCGTCGTACTATCGATACCGTTGTTGAGAAATCATTACGTGGCGCAGCACTTTGGGATGAAGTTAAAGATCGTCTTGATGATCTGGCCATGGGTCTATCTGGAGGTCAGCAACAACGTTTGGTAATTGCTCGTGCAATTGCAATTGAACCAGAAGTTATCCTGTTGGATGAACCAGCATCAGCATTAGATCCAATCTCGACCTTGAAGATTGAAGAATTGATCTATGAATTAAAAGACAAGTATACGATTGTGATTGTCACACACAATATGCAACAAGCTGCTCGAGTATCGGACTACACTGCCTATATGTATATGGGCGAGATGATCGAGTTCAATGATACCAGTACCTTATTTACTAATCCGAATGAAAAGATGACTGAGGATTATATTACGGGGCGTTATGGATGATGATACGAGAGGAAAATAATAATGGCTAATGGCGTAGTAAATCAACATATTTCAAAACAGTTCGACGATGAACTGGAAAATGTTCGCGGAAAGGTACTCGCTATGGGCGGCTTGGTCGAGCAACAACTTAATAATGCCATTAAATCACTCATTGATGGTGATATAGATCTAGGCACGACAGTTATTGAAACGGAAGTTCAGGTAAATTCATATGATGTTTCAATAGATCAAGAATGCACTAAAATTTTGGCCAGACGTCAACCCGCTGCAAGCGATTTACGCCTGGTAATGGCAATAACAAAAACGATCACTGATCTTGAGCGTGTTGGTGATGAGGCAGAAAAGATAGCAAAAATGGGACTGGAGTTAACCGACAAACAGGGTCCTAAATCTTATTATGTTGGTATTAACGCGATGGGTAACCTAGTAAGCCAATTATTACACGAAGCGTTAGATGCCTTTGCGCGTATGGACTCAAAAAAAGCTGTGGAAGTTGCAGGAAAAGAACTGGAGTCAGATGATCAGTATGTGGCAATCTTAAGACAATTGATCACGTATATGATGGAAGATCCCAGGAATATCAGCGGCGCATTGGATGCTGTTTGGGTTGCTCGTGCGTTGGAACGTATTGGTGATCACTCACGCAATATTTGTGAGAATATTATTTATCTTGTGGAAGGTAAAGATGTCCGACATACGAGCATTAAATATATGGAAGAAATAGTCTTTGATAATTAGTAAGAATATCAAGCAATAGAAAACGCTCAATTTTACCCAAAGATGGCTGATAAAATATAGAAAAAGATTATCGCCAGTATCCCTCCTGCGGGCAGGGTAATAATCCAAGACATAAATATCGAACCAATCACACGCAAGTTTAAGGCAGAGATACCTCGCGCAAAACCAACGCCTAATACCGCACCGACTAATGTATGGGTCGTTGAAATCGGGATACCTGTGCCGGAAGCAAGTACAACAGTGGTAGACGCTGCTAATTCTGCACAAAAGCCGCGGCTTGGCGTAAGGTCTGTGATGCTTGATCCAACAGTGGCAATCACCTTATGGCCGTACATAAGCAGTCCGATAACTATTCCCACTCCGCCGAGTAGCAATATCCAGATCGGCATTGCGGATTTTTGTGCAATCGCGCCATCATTTGTCACAATACTAACAATAGCGGCAACAGGTCCTACCGCATTAGCAACATCATTAGATCCATGAGCAAAGGCCATGGCACAAGCGGTGAAGATCATTAATACACCAAATACCAGCTCAACATTTTGGAATTGGTAAGATGCGTTATTTTCTTTATCGAAGTCAATTCTTCTAATTAGGAATGCACCAATGATTGCACAAAGGAGGCCGATGATAATACTGACGGCGTAACATTCGCCTGTAGATAAATCTAAACCGATATGCTTTAAGCCTTTAAACATCGTAACTAGAGAAATCATTGTTCCAGTGATAAAAATGTAGACAGGAACATAGTGGATAGCGTTTTTCATCGGATCTGTGGTATCAAGTATTAACTTTTGCACACTACGAAATAGAACATAGGCTAAAGTTCCAGCAATAATCGGAGAGACAACCCAGCTAGCAGCTATAGATCCCACCTTGCCCCATTTAACCGCTTCTATGCCGATACCTACGGCAGCAAAACCAACAATCGCGCCAACAATAGAATGTGTTGTTGATACTGGTAATCCATATTTAGTGGCGACCAATAACCACAACCCAGCAGCCAATAACGCTGCAAGCATACCGAAAACAAGAAGCTCGGGTGTGCCAGAGAGCAGTTCCGCATCGATGATGCCTTTGCGAATAGTAGAGGTTACCTGGCCACCTGCCAGAAACGCGCCGGCGAATTCAAAAATGGCAGCAACAATGACAGCGCGCTTTAGAGTTAATGCCTTTGAACCAACTGAAGTCGCCATGGCGTTAGCAACGTCATTCGCTCCAATACCCCAAGCCATGAATAGGCCGAAGCAGCCAGCCAATATAAGATATATTGTTGTATGTTCCATTGTGATTATTATTATTTAGCTAGCATTAATTGCAGGCGATTGCCTGTGCTCTGCGCTGAATCAGCGAGATCCCCGGTCCACTCTATGATCTTGTAGAGAAACATCACGTCTATGGGTGGTAGTTCTTGTTCGGTCTTATAGAGATCTGCGCGTAATTTAATTTGAATCTCATCTGTCTCACCTTCAATGACGTGTAACTCTTCAATCATCTTCTGTACACGAACCGCTTCATCGCCTCGAAACCCGGTGACGACCAACTCGTCTAGCTCATTGATTGCAACTTGTGCTTGTCGAGTCGCATCAATACAGCGTTTTAAAAACTCCATATAGCCGCCGCTAATAGATTTTGGCAAAGACATTTTACGGCCTAGTGTTAAACCGGCTATATCTTTGGCCTTATTTGCAATATGGTCTTGCATTTCCAGAACCTCTAGCACATCTCTTCTATCGATGGGCATAAAAAGGCTAGTCGGGAGATGCAGGCGGAGTTCATTCTTTATCTCATCTGCGTCGTGTTCTAACTGCACGAGCTTCGCTTGTGTATCTGTTGCCTGTTCCCAATCATTATTTATAACAGACTCAAAATAAGGAATGAGCTCTTCTACGCACAAGACCACGATATCAATATGTTTTTGTAAAGGGGTTACCGGGGAACTACCAAAGATTCGAGAAAAATAGTTAGATTGAGCCATTAATAATGCACCCTATACATTTGAGTCAAATTTCTGAAGTTGATACTCATTATGCTTAACTTTACTAAATGATTATTTGTTCTTAACATTTCACAAAGATGTAATATAAAAAGTTATATCTATATTGTTGCGAGATTGTATGCTGTATCCAGTGTTATTGTATAGAGTCAATTTTCTTAAATAAGAATTAAACCTGCATAAGCATTAAAAATCATTGTATATACTTGATTTACATTAATTTATATAAAAAAGTAAGTGATAATCTACTACTATGGTCATTAAAAATAATAAAACAGAAGGCGCAATGGATACGAGTAATTTAAAACAACCTGAGCTTTATATAAATCGCGAGTTGAGTCTTCTGGAATTCAACCGACGTGTATTTGAGCAAGCCAAGGATGAGAATAATCCATTACTTGAACGCTTACGCTTTCTTTGTATTGCCAGCACCAATCTGGATGAATTTTTTGAAATTCGCGTCTCTGGTCTAAACCAGCAGGTCAAGTATGGATCAGTACAAACAGGTGAAGATAACCTGACGCCGATTGAAGTCTTGAAAAAGATTAGTGAAGTAGCCCATGAGCTCGTAGACGAACAATATAAAATTCTCAATGAAGTGCTTATTCCAGAGTTGACCAAAGAAAAGATTCGCATTCTGCGCCGCGCTCAATGGAAACCAAAATTATCGCGATGGGTGAAGCGTTATTTTAATCGAGAGCTGATACCCATATTAAGCCCTATAGGCTTGGATCCTTCGCATCCATTTCCGCGTGTATTAAATAAAAATTTGTATTTTATCGTAACGCTTGAAGGTAAAGATGCCTTCGGTCGTGAAGGTGGTTATGCAATAGTACAGGCGCCAAGATCGCTACCACGCGTCATTGAAGTTCCTAAAGAACATTCAACCAGAACACACGATTTTATTTTATTATCGTCAGTGTTGCATGCTCATGTTGGTGAATTATTTCCAGGCATGAAGGTAAAAGGTTGTTTTCAATTCCGTGTTACACGTAATAGCGATCTATTTGTCGATGATGAGGAGATTGATGATCTTTTGCGCGCTTTGGAAGGCGAGTTACCCTCGCGGCGTTATAATGATGCTGTTCGTCTGGAGGTTGCAGATAATTGTCCGGAAGAGATCATCCATTTTCTGCTTGATCAATTTAAATTAACTGAAGATGCGCTTTATAAAGTTAATGGCCCGGTTAATCTAAATCGATTACTACAGCTTCATGATTTGGTTGACCGTCCTGATTCAGTCTACCCGGGTTTCACGCCAGATATACCGCCACGTCTTTTAAAGACGAACAATATTTTTGACACCTTACACAATGGCGATATTCTGCTCTTACATCCATTCCAGTCTTTTGCTCCGGTGATCGATTTTCTAAGGCAAGCTGCAAATGACCCTGCAGTTTTATCGATAAAACAAACTTTGTATCGAACTGGTGGTGACTCGGCTATCGTATCAGCATTAAAAGATGCCGCACGCGCAGGAAAAGAAGTTACGGTTGTCATTGAATTACGTGCACGCTTCGATGAGGAGGCCAATATTGAACTGGCGAATGATCTTCAGGAATCAGGCGCACATGTTGTTTATGGTGTTGTTGGTTATAAGACCCATGCCAAAATGATAATGGTTGTCCGTAGAGAAGGACGTTCGCTGCGTCGTTATGTCCATCTGGGTACCGGAAATTACCATGCCCGAACTGCCAGATTATATACAGACTATGGTCTATTAACTGCAGATCAAGCCGTTGCTGAAGATGTTAACAAGCTTTTTCATCAGATGACCGGGCTGGGTCGAGCAACAAAATTAAAGAAGTTATTACAGTCACCATTCACCTTACATAAGGGGATACTGGATTTCATTAATCAGGAAATAGTGAATGCCAGGGCAGGCAAGGAGGCGCGAGTCATTGCTAAAATGAATGCGTTGGTAGATCCAGAGATTATTCGAGCCTTATATGAAGCTTCTATGGCAGGTGTAAAAGTTGATCTGATCATCCGTGGCATTTGTTGCTTACGACCCGGTATAAAAGGTATCTCTGACAATATTCAGGTACGTTCCATTATTGGTCGTTTTCTTGAGCATACACGTGTCTTTTATTTTCATAATGATGGCGATCCAGACCTTTATTGTTCCAGTGCTGACTGGATGCCCAGAAATCTTTTTCATCGTGTAGAAGCATGTTTTCCTATAGAAGAAAAACGGCCTCGTGATCAAATTATTCAGCTAGGTTTATTGAATTACCTTTCAGATAATTCGCAAGCCTGGATATTACAAGCCGATGGCAGTTATCGACATGCAAAAACAGGTAATGCAAAACCGAGGTCAGCACAACAGGTGTTGCTGGATCAGTATTGCTAATGAAGTTAGTTAAAAATTAATTTGTAATCTGTTACAGAAAGATAATTCTTTTCTGTTTCAAGGTCTGCTTCAGTCAAGGGATGATCTATAAGCCAGTTATCCTGAAAAATCAGCTCGATCTTTTCCCCTTTAATTTTGATATCAATTTCAGGTATCTTTATCGCGTTTCGACTTCGATTTAAAACTATCGCCAGACGTAAAATGATAACTGATTTTATCAATTTATTTTTAACATCATCCGTCACCTGATCAAACAAATCTAACGCAATTTTTCGGCGATGTAAGCGAACAAGAATACTTAATAAAACTTGTTCCTGTCGTGAAAATCCGGGCATATCAGAATTACTTAAAAGATAAGCTCCGTGTTTGTGATATTGATTGTGTGCTATTGCTAAACCGACCTCATGTAATCGCGCTGCCCAGCGAATCATTTTTAAATCTTCCCTTTTCTCTAATTGCCATTCGGCCTTGGCTTTTTTGAACAAATGCTTGGTTATCTTTTCAACACGCTCGGCGTGTTCAATATCAACGCTATATCGAGCCATCAATCGACTTACGGTTTTATCACGAACATCACTATCATGCTGGCGGCCAATCTGGTCGTACAACAAGCCTTCTCGCAATGCACCATCCGAATATTCCATGGATTTAATTTCCAGTGCTTCAAATACAGCGGACAGCACAACGACACCACCAACAAAAACAGGCTTGCGATTATCAGGAAGAGCTTCGAAATCAATTTTATTGATATGTCCAAAAGAAATAAGCGCCTTTCTTAATTCAGATAAAGATTCAGGGCATATGACAGAGTCATTCCAACCCTTGGCAGTAATGACATCAAGTATTGATCGGATGGTCCCAGAGGTGCCTATGGACTTGTCCCAACCATAGTGATGATAGATGCCTTGTACATTTTCCAGTTCTTGTAGAGCGGCAATATGGGCTTTACGTAAACGCTTGGTAGTTATCTCGCCATCATTAAAAAAACGTTGGCTGATATTAACGCAGCCCATGAACAAACTTTCAGTGATATCGGCATCAAAGCCTTTGCCAATGATAAGTTCAGTGCTACCACCACCAATATCTACGACCAAACGTTTATCTGTGTCATTGAATATTGTATTTGCCACGCCAACATAAACCAAACGTGCTTCCTCACGGCCGGAGATTATCTCTATCTTGTGCCCTAACGCGGCATTTGCTTGAGATAGAAATTCAACTCCATTTCTGGCCTGACGTAGGGTGTTGGTACCTACGGCACGAATATTGGAGCTTGGGATGGTTTTTATACGCTGGCCAAATTTTTCCAGGCATTGTAGTGCCGTTTCCATTGCTTCATCAGTCAATCGATTGTTTGCATCAAGTCCACCCGCTAGCCGAACCATTTCTTTTATACGATCAACAACCAATGCTCGGCCATCAACAATATTGGCAACAATCATATGAAAACTATTTGATCCAAGATCAACAGCGGCGTAAGTTTCGTTAGTGTCGGACAAGAGCAGGTTCAACTGTGAAATATTTAGTGAGCAATGATTATCTTGACCGTTTGATAAATAAGATAGAATTAAGATGAAAATGTAGCATACTTTGATAATTATTTTTTGAGAATATTATTATGAGTTTTTATTTATATCTCATGCGTCACGCGAAGTCAGACTGGTCTGGCCTTGGCACGTCTGATTATGACAGACCTATCAATCATCGTGGCGAGAAAAATGCTAAACGAATTGGAGCATGGATGGCGGAAAACAATTTCTTGCCTGAGAAAATAGTCTCTTCTCCTGCAATTCGAGCAAGACAAACAATTGAAATCGTCAGTGAACAATTCGGGCATTCCCAAGTGAAGATTGATCTTGACGAGGATCTTTACCTTGCCAGCCTCGGTACCTTAATAGAAGCTGTGCAGCTTTATAAAAATGATGTAAGTAGCTTGATGCTGGTTGCCCATAATCCCGGCATGGACTATCTAGTAAATGATCTATTGAGTAGATCAATAAATACAATTTCAGGACATATCGTTATGACAACGGCAAATTTGGCGATTTTTGAATACAAGGACAGTCACTTTGATCCCGAGAAGGATAAAGGCAATCTAATAGAATTTGTACAACCAAAAAAATTAACTTAACTCTCTTGTTTGCCATGTTCGCACGAGTACAGGCTTACTTTTCAGCAACCAAATAAGCAATCCAGCCAGCGTCAGCTTCACCCTCGGTCTCAGGAACAAAGACACCGTTACCTTCGCCGTCTTCATCAGCTTGTTCCCAATAGATAGTTGGCTTAAATCCAGCTACGGTTAGCATCTCGGTTATTTCTGGTAGTGTCCATACACGCCATTCATATTCAAAAGCCTTCAGCATTTTAGAGCCGTCTTTAAACTTAAAGTGAATATAATTTTTAGCAATACCTGTCACCGGGCTGTATTTATGTTGATCCCAGATATAAGTACAGTATTCATTTTTGGTTTTTTCTTTCATTTCCTGAAAGGCTTCATAGCCACCATACGCATCGAGAAAGAATATGCCGTCTTTTGCCAAGGAATTATAAATGTTCTTAAAATATTCAATGGTTAGTTGGCGTTCCTTTAATAACCAGTAGCTAAAATTCATGGCTAATACGATTTCGACTGGTTTGGTTTTTATCGTTAGTACATTATCGTTAACAACAGTAATACGCTTTGCCTGGTCCGGCGTTAATTTGGAGATCTTGTTCTTTTTCCCCCACTCTAATACCTCTTTATCAAGGTCGACACATATAGCAGTATTGGTCTTACGTCGTTTTATCCATTCGCAGGAGGTATTCGTTGTGCCGCAAAAATCTTCTCTTAAGGTTTTAGCTTGGCGTTTTCGCAGCTTGGTAAACGTTGCATCAACAAAATCAATTTCAGACTCTACACATTGTACGGACTCTTCATAACAAATGTGTTTATCAGCCCTTTCAGCCATTGATTTTTTAGAATCTGGTTTTGTTTTCTTATTATTATTTGAAGCCATGTTGATTACCGTTAAGATAGAGTTAATACAAATTAATAGCGCTGCGATCGATAAAAAGCAGGATTATAACGAATAGTAGTAACATATATTACTTTTATTACAGATTGGTGAAATTGAACATATGAGTTGGTGGGGAAAAATACTCGGTGGCGCCTTTGGCATGATGCTAGGTGGTCCTATAGGAGCTGTTTTAGGCGCTGCAATGGGACACAACTTTGATAAAGGTTTGTCACAGCCTGGCAATCAAACGGGCTTTGGTCGTCAAGAACGTGCTCAAACCATGTTCTATACCGCGACATTTTCCGTCATGGGTCATGTCTGTAAAGCAGACGGGCAAGTTACTGACGACGAAATAGCATTAGCCAGACATGTCATGCAGCAGATGGACATGGATGAGGCGCAAAGAAAAGCAGCCATTGGTTTGTTTAATGAAGGCAAGAAAGACTCTTTCCCATTAAACGATGTTATTAAACAATTTAAGCAAGAGATAGGTTTTCGGCCAAACTTGTTACGTATGTTTATCGAAGTGCAGATCATGGCGGCTTATGCCGATGGCGTTGTGGATCCAGCAGAACGTAAAGTCTTATTAAATATTTGCCAATTACTTAATATCTCTCGTCATGAGTTCGAGCATCTTTGTGCCATGATTGGAGGTACTGGTAGTGGCTCATCAAAATCAGGGCGTAATGATGGAGCCCCATCGTTAAAACAGGCCTATTTAGTACTAGATATAGATAAATCAGCGAGTACCAGTGAGATAAAAAAAGCTTATCGACGCCTATTAAGCCAACATCATCCGGACAAACTGGTTGCAAAAGGACTACCTGAAGAAATGATGAAGGTAGCAGCAGATCGTACACATGAGATTAGAAAGGCGTACGAAGTCATAAAAAAAGAAAAAGGTTTTTAACAATACGCATCTATAAATAATGCAGGTAACTAATAGTGAGAAATAGTTTTCTTTTAATTTTCGCGATCATTCCGGGCATTAGCTATGCTTCAAGTGGTTGGGAAGGGCTTATAAGTATAGGCGCAATACGAATATTATTATTAATTTGGCCTATCATTTTGCCATTCTTTTTCTTACCAAAAAATAATAAGCGATTTGCGCATTACCTTGTTCTTATAATTCTTGTCTATGGCATCCTTGGTTTAGCTAGCGCCCCATTTTCATTTTTGTTGCAGGCAGGCAGTTGGTTTAATAACTCCTTTTATGGTTGGGGATACGTATTAGCAACACAAGCTTTAGCATTTTGTTTGTCTGTTTACGCATTAAGGAAGCTTAGTGTGTTATGCATAAAGACTGTAGATCAGCACTACACTAAACATTAATTTCTGATTTCAAAGCATGAACACTTATCTTGTTAATTGAATGTGGTTTGCGGAGAAAAGATTAGCCGTTGTATTCTGGGTTTATTTTGTCGAAGGATTAAGCTTCAATAGTTTAACTTTGTATTTAGTCGTTGTAGTCTCTATTGCTGCTCCATCAAGCTTTACAACGCCAATATTTATTTCTATGGTGATACTCGTAATTTTATATTACATATGGTCCACGATATCGGTATGGAAATGTGCGGCTAATGTAAGCTGGAAGCCGTGGGGATATATTGCTCGGTTCGTGGTGCTGACCCCCCTATACTATTTGAAACTTCTGCTCTACTAATTAGCCCATATTAAGTGATTATTGTGATGAACAAGAACGTTGACGGATAGATTCTTCCTTATATTTCTCTAATAAACTACTACCTGTTGGCGTCGATTTACTTAGCCAGTCTATAAGTAGGTTCTCTTTTTCTTCTTGATTCAATTGCCAGTCTTGTTCGGTGTCTTTTATTTTGTTGGCTAAATAATAAAGGCAGATGCCAGCACTGACGGAAACGTTGTAGCTTTGTGTGAAGCCGTGTAATGGAATTTGTACTTTATAGTCGGCCTTGTCCTCAAGCTCTTGGCTTAAGCCTGTCTCTTCACAGCCAAAACATAGCGCCAGCTTCTTATCTACGGGGAGTTCTTCTAAAGGAATGCAATCTTCGCTAAGTGTCATGGCGACGATTTTATAATCTTGTTGTTTCAAGTTTTCTAAACATACTTTGCGACCGATGCTTTCAGAATAACAATCGAGATCGATCCATTTTGCAGCGCCTTTAACTACGTCTCGATTTATTTTGTGTTTATTTCGTTCTTGAATTGAGTGAAGACTTTGTATGCCGAGACATTCACTGGTGCGTATTATGGCGCTAGCGTTTTGCGGAAGATATATGTCATCAAGTACAACTGTTAGATAGCGAGTCCGTTGTTGTAGAATTTCTTTTAATAAAGCAACACGATCCTCATTTATTATATCCGTAAATTTCGCGATGATTTTAGATCGTTGCTTGGTGTTCACGCTACGAACCTACTTTGAATCAGATTCCCAGTGTTCGCCTTCGATTATGTTGCCGTTATCAGTATTTGTTTGTCGGATATCAATTTGAGATTGAATGAAGCTGGCAAGGAAAGTTTGAGCGATTCGATGACGTAGTGCAGGAATTAACACCAAAAAGCCAAATACATCGGTAAAGAAACCGGGTGTTAAAAGTAACGCGCCAGCGACGAGCAGCATCAGACCTTCAATTAACTCCGTTGCAGGCAGGTTTCCCTGATCCATATTCATCTGAACCTTTGCGATTGTAGAAAGCCCCTGTTGGCGTAATAGCGCGGCACCAAGCGCAGCAGTTCCGATAACGAGTATGATGGTATAGGCCACGCCGAACACTTTGCCAATCTCGATTAATATCGCAATCTCGATGAGTGGTATAACCAAGAACATGAAAAATAATATTTTAAACAAAAGGTGAAGCTCCAACGCTTAATTTGAATGGCTAATGTGGCATTATTATTGATGTATGGGCAGAATACTAATTTACAAGACTAAAACTGAATTGTATTACGTAATATCATGACTAAAAAGACAGAACACCTATTGGTGCTGAGCACCTGTCCAGGCTCAATCACAGCGAAAAAAATCGCCCAGGATTTGGTCACTGAAAAACTCGCTGCCTGCGTGAATATTGTGCCTGGTGTGCAGTCTTTTTTTTCATGGGTGGGCAAAGTAGACAAGGCAAATGAGCTCTTGCTTGTCATAAAAACGACGTCCAATGAATATGAAGCACTTGAAAAGCGGCTCAAAAAACTACACCCATACGAACTTCCGGAAATTATTGCTGTCCCTATTCTCACAGGCTCAGCTGAATACCTGAACTGGATTAGCTCAACTACCGGAAAATCATGATTCCAATTCGTAACGCCTTATTTTTTATATTTGTTCTATGTTCACTGTCAGCCAATGCTGGTGAGATAAAGAACAAATTAAGCGATCTATTTTCATTTCAAGAGTCAGCCTCTTCTGATGAAATTCTGGATCCAGAGATAGCCTTTCTTGTTAGCGCTGAAGTTCTACCTGATGGGCAGTTGTATTTAAACTGGGATATTGAACCGGGATACTATCTTTATAAGAATAAATTTTCGGCAGCGACTGATAATCCGGACATAAGCTTTAATAAGCTTCATTTTCCAGCCGGGAAAGTAAAAGAAGATCCTGCATTTGGGCAGGTCGAAGTCTATTACGGTCAGAACAACGCATCTGGACCGATTACGTTAAGCAGTACTAATCTCAAAGAATTCAAACTTAATGTTGCCTATCAAGGCTGCAAAGAAGACTCTGTTTGTTATCCACCGATTAAAAAATCGTTAGCTGTTTCTTTGCCCGCATCGTTTAATTTACAAGCGAGTGAAAATAGCTCAACTAATGAAACATTACTCTCTGAACAAGATGCGATCACGAAAAAATTAAAAGATAAAAACCTGTTATTTAATATTATTTCTTTTTTCGGTTTTGGCTTATTGCTTTCTTTAACACCCTGTGTTTTCCCAATGATCCCTATTCTGTCGGGCATTATTGTTGGAGAGGGAAGTCGAATTACTCGAACAAGGGGCATCACACTTTCATTAAGTTATGTCATTGCTATGGCATTAACCTATGCCGTACTCGGCATGATCGCTGGCTTATTTAGCCTTAACCTGCAAGCCGCTTCGCAAAATGTTTGGGTGTTAAGTTTATTTAGCGGTGTATTTGTTTTTCTTGCCCTGTCCATGTTTGGGTTTTATGAATTGCAATTACCATCAAGTTGGCACAGTAAGCTATCGCCCAAGCCCGCAGAAGCTAACCACGGCACCTTAAAAGGCGCTGCTGTCATGGGCGTATTATCGGCAATCATTGTGGGGCCCTGTGTTGCGCCACCATTAGCAGGCGCTTTGTTCTATATCAGCCAAACAGGCGATGCACTGTTAGGTGGCTTTGCCTTGTTTGCAATGGGACTCGGCTTTGGAGTGCCGTTATTAATTATTGGTGCTACCTCTGGTGAGTTGTTACCACGCGCAGGGGCCTGGATGGAATCCATCAAGCGACTCTTTGGTGTTGTTATGTTGGGTGTTGCGATATGGTTTCTGGAACGCGTACTCCCGGAATCAATCGTTTTAATTCTTTGGGCTACTTTATTTATATCCACAGCGGTTTTTATCGGGACGCTGGATCGTATAGAGAATACAACCACACAATGGCAGCGTTTATGGAAAGCACTGGGGTTAATCATGTTGGTTTATGGTGTTATCTTAATAGTCGCTGCCGCAAATGGTGGCGGAACCGTCTTAAAACCATTTCCTCAACAATCTTATCAAACAACTGTAGAAACTTTACCATTTAATTATGTCGTCAGTCTTGAGGAGCTCGATAAGGAATTACAACAAGCAAAGAGTGAGGGCAAGCCTGTCATACTGGACTTCTATGCAGACTGGTGTGTCGTCTGCAAAGAAATGGAAACCTATACCTTTAGTGATCCTTCTGTGCGTGAAGGCTTAAAACAGTTTGTCTTGTTAAAGGTTGATGTCACTAAAAACAACGAGCTCGATAAAGCATTTTTAAAACAGTTTGATCTTTTTGGCCCGCCGGCAATTCTATTTTTTAATACAAACAGCACAGAGATAAAGTCTCATCGTCTCGTCGGCTTCGTTAAGGCCAAACCCTTCCTAGAGCATCTTACCGAAGTGATTTCCTTATGAAGCAATGGCAATTAATATTTGCTGTGCTTATTGTCGCACTAATGTCAGCTTTTGGTGGTTACCAGTTGCATCAATATTTTAAGAACGACAAGAAATCTGAGGTGGTGAAGACGGTACATAATCCGATTGCACCTGAGAGCGTCATTGGTACAACAGTTGAAGACTTCAGTTTATCTGACTCAAATGGTGAGCTACGCAGTTTATCCGAATGGAAAAACAAAGTAATAGTTTTAAACTTTTGGGCTACCTGGTGTGCGCCATGCCGTGAAGAAATCCCTGCCTTTGTCGAACTTCAACAGCACTACCAAAGCAAAGGATTACAGTTTATTGGGATCGCATTACAACAAGCCGAAGAAGTCCGTGGCTTTATGGAAGAGTTTAATGTTAACTATCCTTCTCTAGTGGGTGGAGATGAAGTAATCCAGGCCGCAAAACGACTGGGCAACGATATTGGCGCCTTGCCATACACTGTTATCATTGATACCCGCGGTGAAATTGTTTTTACAAGACGCGGGCCCCTATCAAAAAGTGATGCCGAATTGGTCATAAAAACTCTCCTTTAAACACGAAAATTCTTAATAACAGGTTCGTATTCCCTTTAAAATACTGTTAACATCCATAAAAAAGCGTCTAAAATCGTTAAAACGTACTTTTTAGGGGAATGTTTTGAAGTTTCTTGTATTACATGGTCCAAATCTCAACCTTTTAGGAGAGCGTGAGCCTGAAGTTTATGGCACCACAACCTTAGCCGAGATCGATGCGAAATTGAGCGATTTGGCCAAGAATAAGGGTCATGAACTATCAACATTTCAAAGTAACGCAGAACATGCGTTGATTGACCAGATTCATGCAGCTAAAAAGTCAGGCATTGACTTTATTTTAATCAACCCAGGCGCTTTCACCCATACCAGTATTGCGATACGTGATGCTATGTTGGGAACACAGCTGCCTTTTATCGAGATTCACCTTTCAAACGTATTTTCACGCGAGGAATTTAGACAACACTCATTTTTATCCGATATCGCTGTTGCGGTTATTAGTGGTCTTGGTGCCTATGGTTATGAACTTGCTCTGCTAGGTGCAGAGCGTCACTTACAACAATAAATAGAAGTAAATTTAGAATGGATATCAGAAAAGTAAAAAAATTAATCGAACTACTAGAAGAGTCTGGCATAGCAGAAATTGAAATTCATGAAGGTGAAGAGTCCGTACGTATAAGTCGTGGCTCAACAATTGCCCCTGCTCAAACAATGGTTAATTTACCTCAGGCTCAAACAGCGCCTGTTTTACAAACGAATGAACCAAAAAAATCGAATCTAGCTGCAGATGAAAGCACGCCAAGCGACAATTATGCAGACCAAGGCCATGTTGTTACCTCGCCGATGGTGGGTATTTTTTACCTGTCTCCATCACCTGAGGAACCAGAGTTTGTTAGTAGAGGACAAAATGTCAAGGCAGGTGAGATCCTCTGCATCATCGAAGCGATGAAGATCATGAATCAAATCGAATCTGATGCGAGCGGCAAGTTGGTCAGGACATTAGTCGAGAATGGTGAAGCAGTCGAGTATGGCCAGCCACTATTCATTATTGACCCTTCTTAAGTCATAAGCACACCCTTAAAACGGGTTTTTCATAAAAGAATTTAATAGAGCATTTTTATTCATGTTAGAAAAAGTTGTTATTGCAAACCGGGGCGAGATAGCGCTTCGAATTCTCCGAGCATGTAAAGAACTAGGCATTAAAACAGTTGCCGTCTATTCAGAGGCAGATCATGATCAGAAGCACGTTTTCCTTTCCGATGAATCTGTTTGTATCGGACCTGCTGCCTCGATAGATAGTTATCTAAACATACCAGCTGTTATCAGCGCGGCAGAGGTTACCGATGCTGTCGCAATACATCCGGGTTATGGTTTTCTCTCGGAGAATGCAGACTTTGCCGAACGGGTAGAACAAAGCGGTTTTGTATTTATTGGCCCGAAGGCAGAAACGATTCGCTTAATGGGAGACAAGGTTTCTGCAATCAAGGCAATGAAGAAAGCCGGCATCCCTTGTGTGCCCGGTTCCGATGGTCCCTTAGGTGACGACCCGGTTAAGTTAAAAAAGACGGCAAAAGAAATAGGTTATCCCGTTATCATCAAGGCTTCAGGTGGTGGTGGTGGCCGAGGCATGCGCGTTGTCCATAGTGAGGCAAGCTTAATCAAGTCAATAACATTAACACGTGCCGAAGCGGCTTCTGCATTTGGTAATGATATGGTCTACATGGAAAAGTTTCTTGAGCATCCGCGTCATATAGAAATTCAGATTCTTGCAGATGAGCATGGCAATGTTATTTATCTCGGTGAGCGTGACTGTTCCATGCAACGACGACATCAAAAGGTGATAGAAGAAGCACCCGCTCCCGGATTAGACGCGGCAACCAGAAAGAAAATCGGCGAACGTTGTGTTGAAGCGTGTAAAGCAATCTCCTATCGTGGCGCAGGTACATTTGAGTTTCTCTATGAAAATGGTGAGTTTTATTTCATCGAGATGAATACTCGAGTTCAAGTAGAACATCCGGTAACAGAGATGATTACCGGTGTTGATATTGTTAAAGAGCAATTACATATCGCTAATGGCGAGCCATTAAATTATAAGCAAGATGACATTAAGATAAATGGACACGCGATCGAATGCCGTCTTAATGCCGAAGATCCGGTAAATTTTATGCCATCTCCTGGTACCATCGAGCATTATCATGCGCCAGGTGGTTTTGGTATTCGCGTGGACACCCATGTTTATCAGGGATATAAGGTTCCACCTCATTATGATTCTATGATCGGCAAATTAATTGCCCATGCCGAAACCAGAGAATTAGCAATAGCACGATTATCAATGGCCTTATCAGAGATCGTTATCGATGGTATTAAGACCAATATTCCTTTACACCAGGATCTGATTCAGGACACAGCTTTTATGGCGGGCGGCACAGATATTCATTATCTGGAGAGTAAACTCGGAATCAAATAATGGCCTGGCTTCAACTTGAACTTGAAACAAATCAAACTCAAGCTGAAGAGCTCTCGGAATTACTAGAACAATTTGGCGCTGTCTCTGTTTCGTTAACAGCGTCTAGTGCTGAGCCTTTGTTCGATACTCAAGGTCAAGACGAGAAAACGGAAGAAAACCAGAGCGAAAATAATAACAAAAAGCTCTGGCAGAAGACGCGTGTGATGGCTTTGCTTCACCCTGATTCTGATCTCGATATTATGCTGGTTTGTTTGCGTGACCGTATTGGCGCTGACAATATTTATCAACATAAAATTGAATTATTGAAAGATAAAGATTGGGTTGGCGAGTTTAAAGCTGAGCACCAACCATTGTACTTTTCAGATCGGGTTTGTATTTCTCTAAGCTGGTGTGATCAACCTGATAATAATATTCCAACTTTGATCCTTGATCCTGGATTAGCCTTTGGTACCGGCGCACATCCAACAACTTCATTATGTATCGAATGGCTAGCTGAGAACGATCTGTCAAATAAGGTAGTGATTGATTATGGCTGTGGCTCAGGAATTCTGGCAATGGTTGCCGCTCTTCTGGGCGCAAGAGAAGTGTATGCAGTTGATATAGACAATCAGGCTCTACAAGCTGCGAAAGGCAATATAGACAGAAACAAGCTGACCGAAAAAATCGTAGTAAACCATGTTGATGATGTCGCCCTTCCTGTTGCAGATATCTTGATTGCAAATATATTGATGAACCCCTTGAAAGAATTAGTTAGTAAATTTTCTGAAATAACCAGGGCTGAAGGGGATATCATTTTGTCCGGATTACTTCATGTCCAAGCGGAAGAATGCTTGGACGCGTATAGCGCATGTTTTAATATGGATGAACCTGTCTTTAATTCAGAGTGGGCGCGCTTACATGGTATTAAAAAGTAATGTTTACAATTTGTCCTAAATGCTCAAAACAATTTCGACTTTATGCAGAACATATTGCTGCTGCTTCCGGACAGGTTCGTTGTGGTTTTTGTAATGCACTGTTCAATGCTCTGGATCATTTGCACGATGAGCCATTATCAAATGAAACGATCAGCAAAATTATTCAGCCTGAACCTGAGCAAGAACGAGTAATAGAGCCCGAGACTAATAGCCCAAAGCATGATGAATCAGAACTTATTGAGCCTGAGAACAATGTATTAAGCTCGCTTGGCGAAGGTGATAGTGAGCAACTACTTGAAAAAGAGCCAGAATTCGATATCCCAAATTATGATGAACCTGAAATAGTAAGTCCTCCAGATAATGGTTTATCTAAATACAATTGATGAAGGTAATAGTGAAAAAATAAACGCGGGCGGTGATCCGGCAATAATTTCAGAGCCAGAACAGCACGAAGAACTTCAGCCTGATGAAGATCTAATCATTTCAAGCAATACAGAAAATAGTGAACTTGAGTTCGACACGGCCATACATGAAATTGGTGCTGATGTGGCTGTTGAAGCAAATAAAGCACAAATTAAGGACGAAGAGCACGAGGAAGATGTGCTGGGCCTGATTGAATCAGAAGACAGAGAAACGCATTATCATTTTCCTGATGCAGATGAAGTTTTATCAGAAGAACCGAGAAAACGACGGTGGATACCGACCTTTTTTTGGTCTAGCGCTTGTTTTGTAGCGCTGATGGGCATTACCTTGCAGTTAGTCTGGTTTAATCGTGATCTGGTTTCGATGAAATACCCGCAATTAACACCCTTTATTAAGCAAGTTTGCAATGAACTTGATTGTAGAATTTTACGTCATCGAGATACCCAGGCCATAAAGTTAGTGAATCGTGATGTGCGCTTGCATCCGAACTATCAAGATACATTATTGGTTAACGCTACAATTAATAATGAGCTGTCTGTTCGCCAACCATACCCGCGAGTTCAACTTACTCTGTTTGATACTTCCGGTGCTTTATTAGGTCATAGAAAATTTATCCCTAGTGATTATCTTGATGAAAGTATTGATCTGGATGAAGGTATGCCAATCAATATTCCGGTACATTTTGTGCTTGAAGTAAGCGGTCCAACTGCGGGTGCAGTTAGTTTTGAATTTAGGTTCCTTTGAAAAGTAACTGATTTTGTTCAGCAAAAATAAGCTGCTTTCATAGATAAAAATTAACCGTTATCATAAGTCATAAAAATAATTCGTTTTACCCATTCTTGTAATTTATAGCGTAGTTGTTTCATGTTTATAGGGTCCCATAGACTTAAAAATAATCTGCTGCTTGCTCCCATGGCAGGCGTTACTGATCAGCCTTTCCGACTTCTGTGTCGGGAACTGGGTGCAGGCCTTGTCATCTCGGAAATGATCACATCAAACCCTGCTTTATTCCATACAAGAAAGACACAGCTTCGTTTAATGAATAAAGGCGAGCCAGAGCCAAGAGCAGTACAAATTGCTGGGGCAGTACCAAAACAAATGGCAGAAGCGGCGGTGTTTAATGTTCAACATGGTGCAGAGATAATTGATATCAATATGGGTTGTCCTGCAAAGAAAGTGTGCAATCTAATGGCTGGTTCAGCATTATTAAGAGACGAGCAGCTCGTTGCAGATATCCTTGAGTCAGTTGTGAACGCAGTTTCTGTCCCGGTGACGCTGAAGATAAGAACCGGTTGGGATAAAGAAAATCGTAATGCCTTAAACATCGCTAATATCGCTGAATCTTCAGGTATTCAGGCGCTTACCGTCCATGGCCGTACTCGGGCGTGTGCGTTTACAGGCGTTGCTGAACATGAGACTGCGGGAGAAATAAAGACTCGCGTAAATATTCCGGTAATAGCTAATGGGGATATTACAACGCCTGAGATAGCGGCTGAAATACTAAAGACTTATGCGGTCGATGGCATAATGATTGGGCGAGCAGCACAGGGAAATCCATGGATATTTCGCGAGATAAATCATTATCTGGAAACCGGCGAAACACTCGGCTCACCCAGCTCAATAGAAGTAAGTCGTACATTGATCAGTCATGTACAACATCTGCATCGGTTTTATGGGGAAGTTCAAGGCGTTCGCATTGCGCGTAAACACATCGCCTGGTATTGCAAGCAACAACATAACGCGAATGCATTCCGCGGCGTAATTAATCGTATTGAAGAACCAAAGGAACAGCTAGACGTTATAAAAAATTATTTTGAAGGGCAAGAAACATTAGCAGCATGATAAAAACAAAACTAAGAAAACAAACGGCACATGACCGCGGTGAAACACCAGAAAAGTGTTTGGCAGATAACGTACAAAGAGCTATGGAAGCCTATTTTGAAGATCTTGATGGGCATGAAGCAAGTAATCTTCATGGATTGTTCTTAGAAGAAGTGGAAAAACCATTCTTCGATGTCGTTATGAAATATACGCAGGGAAATATAACCCATGCCGCGAAAATACTTGGTCTAAATAGAGTGACCTTACGTAGTCGATTAAAAAAGTACGGATTGGATTAATATATTAACCACCTCCATTCATTCGAATGGGTGCTACCGAGAGGAAATTTGTGTTATGCCAACAGTAAAACGTGCGCTGGTCAGCGTATCTGATAAGTCTGGAGTTGTTGAACTATGTAAGGGGTTAAATGAACTTGGCATTGGTATACTCTCGACAGGCGGGACAGCAAAATTATTAGCTGACAATAATATTGATGTGGTTGAGGTCTCAGACTACACCGGTTTTCCCGAGATGATGGATGGTCGGGTCAAAACGCTTCATCCCCGAATTCATGGCGGTTTATTAGGCAGGCGTGGAACGGATGATGCGGTTATGCAAGAGCACGATATTGATGGCATCGATCTGGTCGTTGTGAATTTATATCCTTTTGAGCAAACAGTAAGCAAGCCCGATTGTACTTTGACAGATGCGATAGAAAATATTGATATTGGCGGTCCTGCTATGTTGCGATCAGCGGCAAAAAATCATGCTTCGGTCACCGTTATTGTTGATGTAGCAGATTACGATGTTGTGTTAAAAGAAATCAAAGAAAACAATGCGAGCGTAAGTGATGAAACCCGATTTCGCTTGGCACAAAAAGTATTCGCGCACACAGCAAACTACGATGCAAATGTCTCAAATTACCTGGGCGCACTTGATGAAGCAAAACAGCCTATAGATTTCCCGCTTACGTACTCTACGCAATTTAAAAAACGACAAGAATTACGCTATGGAGAAAATCCACATCAATCAGCAGCGTTTTATACCGAGCCAAATCCGCCAGCAGGCACATTGGCTAGCGCGAAACAAATTCAGGGCAAAGAACTTTCCTATAATAATATTGCTGATACAGATGCTGCATTGGAATGCGTGCTGTCATTCAAGGAAACAGCGTGTGTAATAGTTAAACATGCAAATCCTTGCGGCGTTGCCATTGGCAGTTCTGTGCTCGAAGCCTACGAACGAGCTTATGCTACTGACCCCACCTCAGCCTTTGGTGGCATCATTGCTTTCAATAAAGAGCTAGATGCTGAAACAGCAAAAGCGATAGTTGAAAGACAGTTTGTAGAAGTCATTATTGCACCAAGCATTGCGCCTGCATGCATTGAAATAATAGCCAGCAAGAAAGGTGTGCGCTTATTAGAAGCGGGAAAGCGAGAAGGCGTAATTCAACAACTGAACATGAAACGCGTTAGCGGCGGTTTGTTAGTGCAGGACAACGACCAGGGCATAATAACAAAAGAAGGCCTTAAAGTGGTGACGAAGAGAGCGCCAAGCGGACAGGAAATTAGCGATCTAATTTTCGCCTGGCATGTTGTTAAATACGTTAAATCAAATGCAATCATCTACGCAAAGAATAACCAAACTATAGGTATTGGAGCCGGACAGATGAGCCGAGTCTATAGTGCACGCATTGCTGCAATAAAAGCGGCAGACGAAAAGTTGGAAGTGGCAGGTTCGGTAATGGCGTCAGATGCCTTCTTCCCATTTCGTGATGGCCTGGATTCAGCCGCTGAGGTTGGCGTTAAGGCAGTCATTCAGCCAGGTGGCTCCATGCGTGATGATGAAGTTATTGCTGCAGCGGACGAACATGATATAGCCATGGTGTTTACTGGTATCAGACACTTTTTACATTGATGAAAGTACTTATCGTAGGTGGTGGTGGTCGTGAACATGCCCTGGCATGGAAGGCGGCGCAGTCTGGTCAAGTTGATTTGGTTTATGTAGCGCCCGGTAATGCAGGCACCTCAATTGAGAACAAGATTGAAAATGTTGCGATTAGCGCAGAAGATATTCCTGCATTAAAGACATTTGCCGAAAATGAAAAAATTAGTTTGACGATCATTGGCCCGGAGGTTCCTCTGGTTGCAGGTATCGTCGATGAGTTTCAAAGAGCAGGACTGCCTTGTTTTGGGCCAACTAAAGCCGCAGCGATCCTTGAAGGCTCAAAATCATTCACTAAAGACTTCTTAAAGAAATATAAAATACCGACAGCAGACTACGATGTTTTTACAGAAATCGAACCTGCTGTTTCATACGTAAAGTCAAAATCGATTCCTATCGTAATAAAAGCAGATGGCTTAGCTGCGGGAAAAGGAGTTGTTATAGCAACGACCGAAGATGAAGCAATAAGCACCATTGAAGATATGTTGTCTGGTAACAAGTTTGGTGAAGCGGGTCATCGTGTTGTGGTAGAAGAATTTCTCCAAGGCGAAGAGGCTAGTTTTATTGCCATGGTCGATGGCAAAAATATATTGCCCCTTGCTAGCTCCCAAGATCATAAAGCGCGTGATGAAGGTGATACCGGACCAAATACCGGCGGCATGGGCGCATATTCGCCTGCTCCGGTTGTTGATGCAGCTATGCATGATCGCATCATGCAAGAAGTCATCGTGCCAACTGTAGAAGGCATGGAAAGTGAAGGCAGAACCTATACTGGGTTTCTGTATGCAGGAATCATGATTACGAAAGACGGAACACCCAAGACACTAGAGTTTAATTGCCGCTTCGGCGATCCCGAAACACAACCCATCATGATGCGATTAAAAAGTGATCTGGTAGAGCTTTGCCTTGCTGCAATAAAAGGTAACTTAAACGAGTGTAACGCCGAATGGGATGAACGTGCCGCGTTGGGCGTAGTCACGGCATCAGCAGGTTACCCGGCCAGCGCCAGCAAGGGGGATGTAATAACCGGTTTAGATAACGCGAATAATGAAAACGTAAAAGTTTTTCATGCGGGGACTGCTAATAATAACGATGATATTGTTACTGCAGGTGGGCGCGTACTTTGTGTAACCGGCTTAGGTGAATCAGTAACTGAAGCACAAACAGAAGCATATAAAGCACTAAAACAAATTAACTATGAAGGGATATTCTACAGAAAAGATATTGGTTATAGGGCTGTCCAAAGAGAAGAATAGTTTATTGTTTCAGGCTTGTTCCGGGAATGCGTTTCCAATCTTATCCAATTCCTTCTGCAACTCTGATTTGTCAGGATTATCTAATGGCAAACGAGTAAATAATTTCAGTCGATGTTCCAGTGCCTGGTAAGCTTTCTGAAATAATCTTCGTTGTTCATCATCGCTTAAATCCGGCTGGTCCGGATCTTCTATGCCCCAATGTGCTGACATCGCTTGTCCGTTCCATATTGGACAGGTTTCATTTGCAGCACGTCCACAAACGGTAAAGGCAAAGTCCAATAACGGTGCGTCATCACCTGAAAACTCATCCCAGCTCTTACTTCTGAACGCATCAGTTTTGTAATTGTTCGCTTTCAATAATTCAATCGCAAAAGGGTTTACTTTGCCTCTTGGGATGCTGCCCGCGCTAAATGCCCTGAATCGACCTGCTCCTAACCGCCGCAATAGTGCTTCCGCCATAATGCTACGAGCAGAGTTGCCTGTACAAAGAAACAAGACGTTAAATATTTTTTTCGACATGATTATTTTCAAATTGCTGAATTTAAATAATATATGGTTGATCATATATATGTCTAGACGTATATTTATCAAATGAAAATGACGCCTGAAATATTATTAAAATCATTATCAGACCAAACTCGTTTGCGCAGTGTGATGCTGTTAATGCAAGAAGGAGAACTTTGCGTATGTGAATTAACCTACGCATTAGATCTGATACAACCGAAAATTTCCCGACATCTGGCTTCATTAAGAGACATGTGGGTTGTTATCGATAGGCGCGCCGGTCAATGGGTTTATTACAGCATTAATTCAGACTTGCCCTTATGGGCAAATGAGTTGTTGCAGGCCTTACTAAAAGGAAGTTTGAACGACAAACAGCATAGAGCTGATCTTAAGAAAATAAAAAATATGTCTAATCGCCCAGAAAATCGTATCTGCGCATGAATAATTACCTAATCTTCACAAGTGAGGGATAAACCACATGACCGAAAAGAAACATGATATGGGTGTATTTGAGCGTTACCTAACGCTTTGGGTTGGCCTGTGTATTGTCATTGGTATTCTATTGGGACAATTCGCCCCAACGTTTGCTAAAACACTTGATAGCATGAGTATTGTTATTAATGGCGCGCCGATAATCTCCATTCCTATCGCTATCTGTTTATTTTTTATGATGTACCCGATCATGGTGAAAATAGATTTCGCAGAAGTTGTTAAAGCGGGAAAGAGTATTAAACCCGTTGGTCTGACCTTATTTGTTAACTGGGCGATCAAACCTTTTACAATGTATCTAATTGCTTATGTATTTCTTGGCATACTCTTTAAAGGACTGATCGGCGCTGAAGCACTGGATTTTGTGAAGATGCCATTTGGCCTCGATTTGCCCATTGGTGCTGAATACGGTTCAGGCACGGTTGTGATGCAAGATGGTGTCAAAGTACTCGCTGTTCCACTTTGGCGTAGTTATCTGGCTGGCTGTATCTTGTTAGGCATCGCTCCTTGTACGGCGATGGTTTTGGTCTGGGGATATTTAGCCAAAGGTAATGATGGTCATACACTAGTTATGGTGGCGGTTAATTCTTTAATCATGCTTGTCCTATTTGGTGTGTTAGGTGGTTTTTTACTTGGGGTAGGTAAATTACCGGTGCCTTGGCAAGCATTACTCTTGTCTATAGGGGTCTACGTTGCACTACCATTGGTAGCGGGGTTTTTCTCGAGAAAATGGATTATCTCGAATAAAGGTAAAGCTTGGTTTGAAGAGAAATTCTTGCATCTGCTGACGCCAGTGACTATTACGGCATTATTATTAACGCTTATATTACTATTCTCCTTCAAGGGCGACGTTATTATCGCTAATCCCTTAACAATTCTCTGGATAGCGATCCCCCTGTTTATTCAGACGGTATTCATCTTCGCAATTACCTATGGCACTGCCCATGCCATGCGATTTACTTATGAAAATGCAGCGCCTACGGCAATGATAGGTGCGTCTAATCATTTTGAAGTTGCTATAGCGACAGCAGTTATGTTGTTTGGTCTATCATCTGGCGCTGCACTAGCTACAGTCGTTGGCGTATTAATCGAAGTGCCTTTGATGCTTGCTCTAGTCGCATTTTGTAAAAAAACGAAAGGATGGTTTTCAGCGAGTTAAGTATAGTGATTTAGGGATTCATATAGAAGACGACCGTTTTTAGTGTGCATATGATTAATATTTGGCTTGTAACCGGCTTATAAGACCGTATACTCGCGGCTTCTTGTCGTCCTATGTGTCATAATAGTGACAGCAAGCATGACTCTCGTTCCATATCTGAAGGTAACCCCCCATGAGCAATACTGACGACTCCACCACTTTGTCTTTTGACGATCTGTCACTCTCAGCGCCAATGATGAAAGCGCTCAATAAAGTGGGTTATGAAACGCCTTCGCCAATTCAGGCTGAAATTATTCCACATGTCATGGATGGTAGAGACGTAATCGGGCAGGCACAAACGGGCACGGGTAAAACGGCTGCATTTGCTTTACCGTTATTATCAAAGATTGACCTGAAATTAACGACGCCTCAAGTTTTAGTTCTGGCACCGACACGTGAGTTAGCGATTCAGGTCGCTGAGGCCTTTCAAACATATGCGTCCTTTCTTAAGGGCTTCCATGTCTTGCCTATCTATGGCGGTCAGGAATACGGCGTGCAGTTACGCCAACTCAAGCGCGGTGTGCATGTGGTAGTGGGAACACCCGGACGCGTGATGGACCATATGCGCCGCGGTACTTTGAAGTTAGATAAATTAACCTGTTTGGTATTGGACGAAGCCGATGAAATGTTACGCATGGGTTTTATTGATGATGTTGAGTGGGTGCTTGAGCAATTACCAAGCAAACGTCAGATTGCTTTATTTTCGGCAACTATGCCGTCTGAGATTCGAAAAATATCTAAAAAATATTTAAACAATCCTGAACAAATCACCATCAAAACAAAAAGCATTACGGCAGATACGATTCGCCAGCGTTACTTGATGGTGAATGGCAGACAAAAGCTTGAAGCGCTAACCACCATTCTTGAAAGCATGACCTTTAGTGCGATTCTTATATTTGTGCGCACCAAGATTGAAACCATGGAGCTAACTGAAAAATTGTCAGCACGTGGATATGCCTGTACTGCGCTGAATGGTGATATTACGCAGAAGTTGCGCGAGCAAACTATCAATAAATTAAAATCTGGCAAGATTGATATGCTTATTGCAACCGATGTCGCTGCCCGCGGACTGGATGTTGAACGTATCAGTCACGTTATCAACTATGATATACCTAGTGATCCAGAAGCGTATACCCATCGCATCGGACGCACCGGAAGAGCGGGCCGTGCCGGCGAAGCAATTTTATTTGTGACAGGTCGTGAACAACGATTGTTGAGTATGATTGAAAGAGTGACCGGTAAGAAGATCGAACGCATGCATATGCCAACGGTTGAGACAATCAACCAAGAACGCATTGTACGTTTCAAACAAAGTATTACTGATACTTTAGACAGTACCGACACACAACTGTTTCACACAATCATTGAAGAATACCAACTTGAATCAGGTCGTTCTGCAATGGATATCGCCACAGCATTAGCAAAGATTGCACAAGGCGGTGAACCGTTTTTGATGAAGCCGCAAAAGGAACAGCAACGTGACAGGTCGCCACGTAACGATCGTGAGAGAGATAAACCACATCGAGAAGGACGCCGAGACAAACCACGCGGCGCCGAAAAACAACGAACACCGAGAGAATCAAGGCCCGATCGCGATATGGAGCGTTTTCGCCTAGAAGTCGGCGATGAGCATGAAGTGAAGGTCAACAATATTGTCGGCGCTATTGCGAATGAAGCGGGTGTTGATAGCCAATACATCAAGAACGTCACTATTCATGAGAATTACTCAACCGTAGATCTGCCTATGGGTATGCCGAATGATTTATTTAAGGCAATGAAAAAAGTCTGGGTCTCAGGACAACAGCTTAATATTTCACGAATGAATGATAAGACAAGTGAATCAGACAGGCCTGTAAAAAAGAAAGAAAAGAAACGCGTAAAATCAGATAAAAAAAGGCCGCCTAAGCGAAAACCTAAACCCGCCAGTTAAGAAAGTTTTTTAATAGTCTTAAGCCATCGTGTTGGCTTTTTTCAGGATGAAACTGCGTTGCGAATAAATTATCCCTTGCAACCGCAGATGTATAGCGACTGATGTAATCCGTAGACCCGGCGATATCGGAATCAAGTTCTGGTTTCACATAATAGCTGTGTACAAAATAAAACCGACTCCCATCCTCGATGCCTTCCCATAGTGGATGTGGTTTCTCTTGTATAACCTGATTCCAGCCCATAGATGGAATTTTATAAGCATCACCATTCTCATCGATTTGATTATCAGTAAAACGAATAACATTACCGGGCAAAATACCTAAGCCGTTTACGCCACCATCCTCGTCACTGTGACCCATCAGTGATTGCAGGCCAAGGCAAATACCAAGGAAAGGTTTATTTAGAATGCATTCTCGAATGACCTGATCCAGTTCTTGCTCTTTGAGATGAGCCATACATTGACCTATGGCACCCTGACCAGGAAAAACAACTTTATCTGCTTTCAATATTTCATCGGGCTTATTGCTGATGACGATAGATTGATCGCTGTTAGCGACAGTTTCGAGTGCTTTTGCAACAGAACGTAGATTACTGCTGCCGTAATCAAGGACAATGATCTTAGACATGGTACATATGAAGAAGGATAGTTTTAATAATAGTGATTTTTTTGTGAGTGTAAGGAAGCAGCGCGCGCAAAACCGGAATGTATAAATTAATACATGAGGATTTGAGCACGGTGCTGACACAGCAATCGCAAAAAAAGCGCATTATAAAAACTGTCCTTATAAGGCGCCTTTAGTGGAGGGCAATATCCCTTCCATCCGCGGATCCTGTTCTACAGCAACACGCAGTGCTCGACCAAAGGCCTTGAAGATTGTCTCAGCGATATGGTGTGAGTTGCGACCACGAAGGTTATCGATGTGTAATGACATCATCGCGTGATTAATAAAACCCTGAAAGAATTCAAATATTAAATCGACATCAAAATCACCTACGCGTGCACGTGGATAATTAACATTATATTCGAGACCGGGGCGGCCAGAACAATCGATCACTACGCGAGACAGGGCCTCATCAAGCGGCACATAGGCATGCGCATAGCGACGTATGCCTTTTTTGTCTGCGAGTGCTTTTGTAAATGCCTGGCCGAGCGTTATGCCCACATCTTCAACCGTGTGGTGAGCATCGATGTCGAGATCGCCATTGGCTTTAATGCTGATATCAAACATTCCATGCCGCGCGATTTGGTCGATCATGTGTTCCAGAAATGGCACGCCAATATTCAGATCGGACTTCCCTTCACCATCTAGATTTAAGGAAACTTCGATTTGTGTTTCTTTTGTGTCGCGCTTAACTGTCGCGGTACGATTGCTCATTGAACTACCACCTGAAAAATTTAGCGTGATAGGATAGCGCCCTAAAGACATTATTACCAATGAACGGATAGAAAAATGATCGATATTGATAGCATTAAACGTTATTTATATTCCCAGCAGGATCGTATCTGCAATGCAATGATACAACTAGACAAGACCTTAGAGCTAAAAGAGGATAACTGGGATCGTGAAGGCGGCGGCGGCGGTCGCAGTCGAGTGATGCAAAGGGGCAAGATTTTTGAGCAAGGTGGCATCAATTTTTCCCATGTCCATGGTGACAATTTACCTCCATCAGCAACCGCGCATAGGCCTGAATTAGCAGGCCGATCATTTCAGGCCTTAGGAAATTCTTTGGTGATCCATCCCTTAAACCCATATGTACCGACCACACATATGAATATACGGTTTTTTGTTGCCGAGAAAGAGGGCGAAGAACCCATTTGGTGGTTCGGCGGCGGTTTCGATCTGACACCATATTATGGTTTTGAAGAAGATGCTCAATATTGGCACAAAAAGGCCAAAGCAGCTTGTGAAGGTTTTGGCGACGAAGATACTTACGCCAAATATAAACAATGGTGTGATGAATACTTTTACCTCAAACATCGCGATGAGCAAAGAGGTATAGGTGGTTTATTTTATGATGATCTAAATGAATGGGGTTTTGAGTCCTGTTTTAAGTTTATGCAGAGTGTTGGCGATCATTTTTTAAAGGCTTATCTTCCTATAGTGATTAAGCGCACGGATATTCCGTTTAATGAACGTGAACGCGACTTTCAGCTTTATCGCCGTGGTCGTTATGTTGAATTCAATTTGATTCATGATCGCGGAACCTTATTTGGCTTACAGTCGGGCGGTCGTACAGAATCTATCTTGATGTCTTTACCGCCACTCGTGCGTTGGGAATATAATTGGCAGCCTGCTCGCGGCACTCCTGAAGCAGAGCTTTATGATGTCTTTTTGAAACCTAAAGATTGGTTGAAGATTTGAGAAACGAACTTATTGGTTTATTAAGTTCGTTTACAGCGATTATTATATTTCTATCGTTACGTTATTTTTATAAAAACCGGTTTGAAGACAATATAATTCAGGGCAAGCAAAAAATTATTGGGATAGTGGTGGTAGTGATTTCAATCTTAATAGCTTTGTTCCTGATGAAGTAGTGACTGATTAAACCTTCAGCCAAAACGTTACAGGCCCATCATTGGTTAAATTTACCTGCATATTGGCGCCAAAGACGCCCGCCTCAACGATTGCAAATTGTTGGCGAGCATGAGTAATTAGGTACTCAAATAGCTGTTTTCCCAACTCAGGCACGGCGGCATTAGAAAAGCTTGGACGTAATCCCTTTTGTGTTTCAGCTGCCAGTGTGAATTGAGGGACAAGCAATAAACCGCCCTTGATCTCCTGCAAACTCAGATTCATTTTGTCCTGATCATCAGGAAAAACCCGATAATTGATTAGCTTTTCAATTAGTCGTTCGGCTTGTTTTTCGGAATCATTCTTTTCGACACCAACCAACACGAGCAGTCCAGTATTGATTGAGGCAACGGTATCACCATTGATGGTGGCTTGGGCTTGGGTAACACGTTGTAGCAGTCCAATCATTTATGACTGGCCAATAAGGACTGGGCCGCTAACGCTAGATTATCTTGAGAAAATCGAGGATATTAACAGCAAAGATTGCAACGGCTGCAAGAAGCACCACCCAATCCATATTTCTTCGCGCAAGAAAGCCAGTAAAGTGCAAAATTAAAACAACCACCGACAAGATATAGACAATGTAAAAAGCATCTATTGATTCCCTCTAATATTTGAAAGACATTGTTATTATTAGATCTATTCTAAGCCAAACCATGTCCATTAAGCCAACATTATGTATTATTTAAGCGACAAGCATCTCAATTTTATTGAGTATTAACACCATTGTCACTTGCTATAAGTAAAATATCCGCAGGTCGGTGAGCAAACAGACCATTTGTTACCACGCCAACTATCTGATTGAGGTCCTGCTCAAGTTCAAGCGGGTTTTCAATCTTCATCTTGTGCACATCTATAATGATATTGCCGTTATCAGTTGTAAATCCTTCGCGTAATATAGGTTGGCCACCAAGTTTTGCAATCTGTCGAGCAACATAACTTTGAGCCATAGGAATCACCTCAACCGGCAAAGGAAATGCCCCTAATGTTGGCACCATTTTGCTGTCATCAATAATGCAGACGAATTGCTTACTAGCCGCCGCGACGATCTTTTCTCTGGTTAATGCACCGCCACCACCCTTGATTAAATGACGGTGCTTTGTCGCTTCATCTGCACCATCGACATAGACCGGAATTTCTATAACGCTGTTAAGCGCAAGCACCGGGATATTATGCTGTCTTAATAATTTTTCGCTGGCATCCGAACTGGAAACCGCGCCATCGATTCGGCCTTTTATTTTGGCAAGTTCTTCGATAAAAAAATTAACCGTACTACCTGTTCCTACTCCGACGATAGTATCGTCTTCAATGTAAGCGATGGCCGCTTTAGCAACCTCTCTTTTCTTATCGTCTTGCGACATAGTTTGCTCCGCAGAAAAATATGTTTGTGGTGAAGTAAATGTTATCTTATGAACATGTTTGATGAATACAATAATCTAATTGAAGAGGCCAGTCGACGTATCTATGCCGTTGCCAAGCGGACAGATCTGGATCACGCGCCGCAACTATCACTCCGGCATAAGAATAACATTTGGTTAAAACGTGAGGATCAGCAGCCGGTTTTTTCATATAAGCTGCGCGGCGCCTACAATATGATCGCTTCATTATCCGAAGGGGATCGTGAACGTGGTGTGATTACTGCCTCTGCTGGCAACCATGCCCAAGGCGTAGCTATGGCGACACAAGGTCTGAAGATGAAGTCGATCATCGTTATGCCAAAGACAACGCCTGATATCAAGGTCAATTCCGTCAAACGCATGGGCGCTGATGTGATCTTGCATGGCAATACTTACGATGATGCCAAAGACTATGCAATCAACATGTCGGATGAAAAAGGCATGTGTTATATCCCACCTTATGATCATCCCTTGATCATTGCTGGGCAAGCAACGGTAGGCGTAGAACTGATAGAGCAACACCCCACTAGACCAGATATTATTTTTGTGCCCATCGGCGGCGGCGGTTTGATTGCAGGTATCGCAGCCTATACTCATGCGAATTATCCCGATATAAAAATCATTGGTGTTGAACCCGATGAAGCACCTTGCATGCATCATGCCCTGGAAGCCGGCGAACGTGTTGTATTAGATAAAATTGGTATCTTTGCTGATGGAGCTGCGGTTAAACAAGCCGGAGAGGAAAACTACCGAATCACAAAAGAACTGGTTGATGAGATCTTATTAGTCAGCATCGATGAGATTTGCGCGTCAGTAAAAGATATCTTCGAGGATACACGCTCAATCCCGGAACCCGCTGGCGCATTAGCACTTGCCGGTTTAAAACAGTATGTCGCCAGAGAAAAAATAAGCGATAAAGAATTGGTTGCCATCTTTAGTGGCGCCAATGTTAATTTTGATCGCCTGCGTCATATCGCAGAGTTGACTGCCTTAGGTGAAAACAAAGAAGCCTTAATCTCAATAATGATCCCGGAACGTCCCGGTAGCTTTCGGCATCTTTGTCACGACCTTGGCCCGCGTTTGATCACTGAATTTAATTATCGCTATAGCGATAATAGCGACGCCTATGTATTTGCTGGCGTTCAATTAAAACAAGGCGTCGAAGAAAAGAACAAACTAATCAATCACCTTAAAGAAAAAGGTTATAACGTTGTCGATCTCAGTAACGATGTTGTCGCCAAGATGCACATTCGCCACATGGTCGGCGGCCATGCGCCTCAAGCGGGCGATGAAATTATCTATCGCTTTGAATTCCCGGAACGATCCGGTGCGCTGTTACATTTTTTAACCGAAATGGGAGAACGCTGGAATATCAGTTTGTTTCATTACCGAAACCATGGTGCAGCTTATGGTCGAGTATTGATGGGCTTTCAAGTTAAAGAAAATGAACAAGAAGAGTTTCAAAAATTTGTTGATAAATTAGGGATTCCTTATTGGGATGAGTCTGATAATCCTGCTTATCAGACTTTTCTGAGATAGTAGTTATATTTTAAATTAGTTTTGCCGTGTAAATGTAAAACCAACTTAAAAAAGTATTACCAACTTGTTATATCCCTTAAATATTTATTTAAATACTTCCGCTTAAATTCTTCAAGCGACCATGCTTGTTCATCAAGACGATGACTGTATTCATCTTTAATTACATAAACAAACGCTTGTTGCGTTTCACCAACAACATCAACCAAAAGACGTTCATATAAAATATCTTCAAACTGATCGAGCAAGACTAATGCATGAGCACTGACTTCCTTATATAAGATGCCATCTATAAATTGAGATGGATTTTTTATAATCCCCGGGTATGTTCTATTTTTGATCTTTAAACATTGATAACCATTTAATCTTGCGGGCACAAAGGGAAGGTTTAAACCCGTGACGAGCTTCATCACTTCGGGTATTTGTAAGGTACCGTAGGTAAAAACAGAATGAGAAGCACTCATAACATAACAACGGTCAGCAAATTGATCAGGGTTGCCACATCTCCATCAACTCATCAGGATGATTAACACGATGCTCAATGATTTTTTTAAACACATCCGGATCTTTAATATGCGTCATCTCACCATCACGAGGAAAATGCTTGTCTTGTAATCGAGATAACCAAAACCGTAATGCAGCAGCACGCAAAACAACCTGCCATGCATCGCGTTCGTGTTGCTCTATGGATCGTACTGTTTGATAGGCTTGCAAAAGCGCTGCGGAATTTTGTTTGTTACGTTTTACATCTCCATTCATGCACCAGTCATTTATAGTTACCGCCAAATCATAAAGGGAGCATCCATTGTAGGCATAATAAAAATCGATCATTCCGGTAAGCTCATCGCCAATGAATAACGCGTTGTCTCGAAACAGATCGGCATGGATTACCGAGGTCGGCAACTTACCTAATTGGGTCGCATCATGATAGGCAAGCTCTTGTTGCAGCAAGGACTGTTCTTCCTTTTTTAATTTCGGCATCACCCGCTCGGCGGTTTGTATTCGCCAATCATTCCCGCGAGAGGCCTGCCGCTTAAGATTGAATCCGCTACTCGCAACATGCATGCGCGCCATATGCACACCTATCGCGCGGCATTGCTTTTCATTGGGAATATCGATACTGGCACCATTAAGCCTTTTCACCAATGCCGCCGGCTTGCCATTTAAAACACGGAGATAGTTTCCCTGATTATCTTTAACAGGATGGGCAGTCGGAATGTTTGCTTCTGCAAGAAACGCCATCAGCTCAAGAAAGTAGGGCAGCTCTTCGAGAGAGAGCTCTTCAAACAAGGTCAGTACATATTGGCCTTTGCTAGTCGTTACAAAGTAGTTGGTATTTTCTATACCGTCACTGATACCCGCGAACTGCTGTAATTGTCCGAGCGAATAATTTTCAAGGAACTCATCGAGTTCATGCGGCAAAACATTTGTATAAACCGACATAGTACTTTTTAATGCGTCAGGAGTTGTCTGTTTGTTCTCAAAGAGAACTAACAAAGATTAGTAAGCTGTGACTTGTTGCTCAAATAAACCAGAATCAAATTACCAGGTAAACAGGACCCATTCAGGAACCGCTGGATCTTCTAACTCGTACCGATGATCCATCTGCCCGTCTCCATCAAGATCCTTTATATAGTATACGGGACCAAAAGCGGGGGTTACCTTAACCATATAAAGCTGGCCATTAACCCGATATTCCTCAATCACGGCATCTTTTTTACGGATGATGGTTACTTCAGGCTCAATATTTTCACCCGTTTCGAGTGGATCAGGCAGCTCTGGCGGCTCAGGGACTGGCTCTAGACCACCCGGGTTTGAATTACCCGCCATTACAGCCGTTGACGCTATGAAGAGTGTTAATGAGATTAAAAACTTATTCATTCTGCCTTTCCTTTACAGGTATTGGGAAGCTACTTTACCACCTCAATCTGCTTAGATGAAGTAGATCGATATTCATATTGAATTTTAGATATTAGCCCCTGCAAAAGTCTGAGATTTTTCCTTGAAACTGTCATAATTTAACCTCTTAAAACCTCAATCACTCTAAAAATCGATACTCTATGTCTGAACATACAATGGTCCTTGTTGATGGATCTTATTATCTATTTCGTGCCTACCACGCTATAAGAGACCTGACCAATGCTGAGGGCGAGCCAACTAACGCTATCTATGGCGTCATCAACATGATGCAAAAACACTTAACAGAAGGCGGGCCAGATTACTTTGCCATTATTTTCGATGCCAAGGGCAAGACATTTCGCAATGACCTTTATGCCGACTATAAAGCGAATCGGCCACCCATGCCGGACGACCTTGTTTGCCAGATTCAGCCTTTACATGATCTGATCCGCGCAATGGGCGTCCCTCTCTTAATGATCGATGGCGTTGAAGCCGATGACGTGATCGCTACCTTGTCCAGACAGGCCGCAAGCAAGGGCATCAAAACGGTTGTTTCTACCGGCGACAAAGATCTTGCACAAATGGTTAACGATCGCATTCACTTGATCAATACAATGAGCGATGTCTATCTGGATCCTGCTGGCGTTGAAGAAAAGTTTGGTGTCCAGCCAGAACAAATCATCGATTATCTATCACTAATGGGCGATACCGCAGACAACGTACCGGGAGTACCTAAAGTTGGGCCAAAGACTGCCGTAAAGTGGTTAAACCAATATGGCTCACTGGATGAAGTCATCGCCCATGCCGACGAAATAAAAGGCAAGGTTGGTGAAAACCTGAGGGAGTTCATGCCGCAACTACCTCTAAGCCGGGAACTGGTTACGCTTAAGTATGATGTTGAGCTAGATTTTACACCTGAACAACTAGTCATAAGCGCACCAGACAATTCTGCCTTAAAAGAGATGTATAAACGCTGGAACTTTAGATCATGGCTGTCTCAGCTTGAAGAAGACAGCGAAGAGATGTCCGTAGACAACAAGCCTGAAACATCCAAGATAACGACTACCGCAACTTCAAGCTCAGAGGCTAAAGCTGATCCAGTATACGAAACAATACTATCAACAGCACAACTGGATCAGTGGCTATCAAAGCTAGAAAAGGCGGCATTGATCTCTATCGATACAGAGACGACCAGCCTGGACTACATGCAAGCAGAGATCGTAGGCGTTTCATTTGCAGTTGATGAAAATCATGCCGCCTATGTTCCGCTTCAACATGATTATGCCGGCGCACCGGAACAGTTGCCATTAACCAGCACGCTTGAAAAACTTAAACCGTTACTGGAAAACGAAGATATAAAAAAGGTAGGGCAAAACCTGAAATATGATCTGGAAGTTTTTGCCAATTATGACATCACGCTACGAGGCATAGAACATGACACTATGTTGGCTTCTTATGTCGTAAACAGCACCGCCAGTCGTCATGACATGGACACCTTGGCATTAAATTATTTAAATATTGAAACCATTCATTATGAGGATGTTGCTGGCAAAGGAGCTAAACAAATCCCTTTTAACCAGGTCAGCATAGAAGTCGCTGCACCGTATGCCGCTGAAGACGCTGATATCGTATTAAAACTCCATCGTGTTTTAAGTTCTGATCTGGAAGAACACATACAACTTAAGCAAGTCTATAACAACATCGAAATACCGCTTTTGACAGTGCTAGCACGAATCGAACGTAATGGCGTAGTCATTGACTCAGACATGTTGATGCAGCAGGCACACGACTTAACAAGGCGCATGCAAGAGATTGAGATCGAGGCACATAATCTTGCCGGAGAGACATTTAATATAAGCTCGCCAAAACAAATTCAGACTATCTTATATGAGAAAATGGAGCTCCCAATACTGGCTAAAACCCCAAAAGGACAGCCGTCGACAGCCGAGTCTGTATTACAAGAGTTGGCCGAAGATTATAAATTACCCCAACTGATTCTGGATTACCGGAGCATGAGCAAGCTTTGTTCAACCTATACAGATAAATTACCACAGATGGTCAACCCCAAAACCGGCCGCGTTCATACTTCATATCACCAAGCCGTGGCTGCGACCGGCAGGCTCTCGTCATCCAACCCTAATCTACAAAACATTCCTATTCGTACACCGGAAGGCAGGAAGATTCGACAAGCGTTTATCGCACCAGCAGGCTACACCATGGTTGCCGCCGATTATTCTCAAATAGAATTACGTATCATGGCGCACCTGTCTGGCGACAAGGGCCTGCTTGACGCTTTTGCTAAAGGCCTGGACATTCACAAGACAACCGCTGCAGAAGTCTTCTCTTTAGCAATTGATGAAGTAGATAACGATCAACGTCGAGCTGCTAAGGCGATCAACTTTGGCTTGATCTACGGCATGTCAGCATTTGGCCTTGCTAAGCAACTTGGCGTTAGCCGAACTGAGGCTCAGCAATATGTTGAACTCTATTTCAGTCGCTACCCAGGGGTGAAGATTTTTATGGATAACACCCGAGAAAAGGCCAAGGAAGATGGCTTTGTTGAGACTGTCTACCAACGGAGACTGTATTTACCGGAAATCAATGCACGTAATGCGGCACGGCGGCAATACGCTGAACGAACAGCAATTAACGCCCCAATGCAGGGCACAGCAGCCGATATCATAAAACTCGCCATGATTAACATAGACAACTGGCTACAAGAGTCGACTATAGACGCAATAATGATCATGCAGGTTCATGATGAATTAGTTTTTGAAGTAGCAAACAATGAGCTTGAGCCCTTTATTGATGAAATTAATGCCCGCATGTCGAAGAACGAACTATTAAGCGTGCCACTAGAAGTCGATATTGGCTATGGAAATAATTGGGATGAGGCGCATTAAAAGCAAGATCAATTACTTTATTCTGTATCAGTGATCGTCTTATAATTCACATTATGACATTGGCGCTTATATGCTAATATATTTATTAGAATCAATAATTTTAAAAAATAACTTAAAATAAACGCATCACTCCATAACTCATCGAGTTTCATCGAAACAACTTATTATGTTAATTATTCCCGCCATAGATATTAAAAACGGAAAATGTGTCCGTCTCAGCCAAGGACAGATGGACCAGGAAACCATATATTCTGATGACCCGGTAGCAATGGCCGATAAGTGGATCGAGGCTGGGGCAAGGCGCCTGCATATTGTTGATCTTGATGGCGCTGTTCATGGTGTACCAAGCAACGCCGATGTTATCCACGCAATGGTTGAAGCACACCCCGACGTACCTATACAAGTAGGCGGTGGAATTCGCGACGAAGATACCATTCAGACTTATTTAGATGTGGGTGTTTCTTATGTCATTATCGGTACGCGCGCTGTTACAACACCACATTTTGTATCAGACGTTTGTCTTGAGTTTCCAGGCCACATCATTGTCGGGCTTGATGCAAAGAATGGAAAGCTAGCAACTAACGGTTGGTCAAAACTATCTCATCACGATGCGAATGACATGGCGCAACGTTTTGAAGATGACGGCGTTGCCGCAATCATATTTACCGATATAGGCCGTGACGGCATGTTAAATAACGTGAATGTCGAAGCGACCGTCGATCTTTGCAGCAATATCACCATCCCTGTTATTGCATCTGGCGGTGTCAGCAACCTTGACGACATACGCACTCTGTGTGATGTAAGCGAAGAAGGTATCTTTGGCGTCATTACCGGCCGCGCTATTTATGAAGGCACCCTTGATTTTGCAGAAGCACAAAAATTAGCAGACAAACTCTGCGCCGATAAATCAAATTAATGGGCCTCGCAAAACGCATCATACCTTGCCTTGATGTAGATAAAGGCCGGGTAGTTAAAGGCGTTCAATTTGTCGATATCCGCGATGCAGGCGATCCTGTAGAGGTGGCCAAACGCTATGATCTTCAAGGCGCTGATGAAATCACCTTTCTTGATATTACCGCTAGCAGCGATGACCGAGACACCATAGTACATGTCGTTGAGGAGGTCGCGAGCCAAGTCTTTATACCGTTAACCGTTGGCGGCGGAATTCGATCTGTTGATGATATTAAGCGCATGCTTATAGCTGGCGCTGACAAAGTCAGCATAAATACTGCTGCGGTTCATGACCCTGAATTCGTACGACGCGCTGCCACACAATTTGGGTCACAGTGCATAGTTGTCGCAATTGACGCCAAAAGCGTTCGTACAGGCGAGGAGGAAAATAGTTGGGAAGTATTCACTCACGGCGGACGCAAGACAACTGGGCTAGATGTCGTAGACTGGGCAAAAAAAATGGCCGAATATGGCGCCGGGGAAATCTTGCTAACCAGCATGGATCGTGATGGCACCAGAGATGGTTTCGATATCGAGCTTACTAAGGCAGTCAGTGATGCTGTCAATATTCCGGTAATCGCCTCTGGTGGTGTAGGTAACCTGGAACATCTCGCGGAGGGCGTACTCTACGGAAAGGCGAACGCTGTTCTCGCAGCCAGCATCTTTCACTTTGGCGAGCATACTGTTGCTGAAGCCAAACAATGCATGTCCAAAAGAAATATTGAGGTTCGTTTGTAACACATCCGGTATCAAATATGAGTTCATGGCTAGACAAGATCAAATGGAATAGTGATGGCTTGGTTCCTGTCGTTGTACAGGAGACAGGATCGCTTCAAGTACTTATGCATGCCTGGATGAACCGCGAATCGTTAGAAAAGACCGCTGAAAGCAGGAAAGCCGTTTATTGGTCACGTTCTCGTCAATCCCTTTGGACGAAAGGGGAGTCGTCCGGGCATTATCAAAATGTTGAATCGATACAGCTTGATTGTGATTTCGACACATTATTACTTACTGTCAAACAAGAGGGCGGTATCGCCTGTCATACCGGCAGACACCATTGCTTTTTTATGTCTCTTGTCGACGAACAGTGGCAAACGACCGAAGACATATTAAAAAATCCACAGGATATCTATAAATAGCGGGCCGACAATGAAACAAGACATTCTAAATTCGCTTTCAGAAATACTGGATCAACGTAAACAAGCCAGTCCTGATGAGTCATACACCGCCAAGCTGTTCAATGATGGCGTCGATAGTATTCTGAAAAAGGTTGGCGAAGAAGCGACTGAGACTATAATTGCATCTAAATCAGGTGATAATGCTGCTATCATTCACGAAGTTGCCGACTTGTGGTTCCACACGCTTGTGCTGCTGAAGCATCATGGGCTTGATCATGCCGATATTTTAGCTGAGCTTGAGTCGCGTTTTGGTTTGTCTGGATTAGAAGAAAAAGCCAACCGTAAAGGTTAGTTTCCCTTTTCAGTCCCCTGATCAAGCTTGCTTGTCGGTTTGAATTCGGGTCAACTATCATTAAAGAAACTATCATTTGTTTGGAGAGAATAAGCATGGGCTTTGGTATACCCGAATTATTAATAATTCTATTAATCGTTGCGCTTCTATTTGGCACAAAAAAACTACGCAATATGGGTGGTGATTTGGGTAGCGCACTAAAAAGCTTCAGAAGCGCGGTAAAGGAACCTGAAGAAAAAGAAAAAATAGTAGAGCCTTCTGAAACCCCCTCACAAGGGCAAGTCATAGAAGGCGAGGTTGAATCACAGAGTGAAGACACTTCAAAAACCTGATCACTGATCACCCTACCTTAACAATACCGGCATGTTTGACATCGGCTTTTGGGAACTGGCTATAATTGCAATCATTGCCTTAATAGTTATTGGCCCAGAACGACTACCAAAATTCGCCCATGACGCGGGCCGCTTTGTTAACAAAATACGACGCTTTATCAACAATGCCAAAAATGAGCTTGAGAAGGAACTTGAGTTTGAGCAAGTGGACGATCTTCAGAAAGACATTAATCGTATTGATGACCTGATGAAGCAGGCACCGGATCGCATTATTCTAGGACAGCCTGATGACGATAAAGACAATGAAGCAGAAAAATAAACGCATCACTTTTTTGTCATGACGGACGTTAACTCAGACACTGAACAACCGTTAATTTCTCACCTGATAGAATTAAGGTCTTGTGCGCTACGCGCTGTAATATGCGTTTTTGTAATACTGTTGATATTGCTTCCTTTTTCAAATCAGATATATGGCTACATCGCGACACCATTGATAGCGGAACTGCCTGAAGGCAGCCACATGATAGCGACAGAAGTAGCATCGCCTTTTTTTGCTCCGTTTAAACTTACTTTGTTCTGTGCGATTTTTATAACAATCCCTTACATTCTTTATCAAGCCTGGTCTTTTATTTCTCCTGGCCTTTATGCAAACGAAAAGAAATTTACAGTACCTTTGTTGATTAGCAGCAGCTTGCTTTTCTATATAGGAGTAGCATTTGCTTACTACATCGTCTTTCCCGTGTTGTTCTCCTTTCTAACAGCTACCGCACCGGAAGGCGTACAAATCATGACGGACATAAATCATTATTTAAATTTTATTATTAAGCTTTTCTTTGCCTTTGGTGTTTCTTTTGAAATTCCAGTTGCAACATTCTTATTGACTAGAACCGGTTTTGTTAGCGTTGATAAACTGGCCGCTAATCGTCCTTATATAATTGTGCTGGCATTTTTTATCGGGATGCTATTGACGCCGCCAGATGTGATATCTCAAATTTTGTTAGCGGTACCAATCTGGTTGCTTTTCGAGAGCGGACTTATTGTCAGCCGATACTATGAAGACAAAAAAAACATGTCAGACACAACTAATGAAAAAGCTCAGGGTGATTAACCCTCCGCAGTGCTTGCCCAGTTTAATCTGCTCTTCGCCTCAAGCTCTTTTTCAAAGTCTATCAGTTTGATTTTTATCTCAACTCCAACACTGATCTGTGGCTCGGAGTTTTTAAATCCTTCCTCTTCTTCTTTGGTGAAAATTATTTTTGATGCCTGATCAAAAGCTTTAACAAAGGATCTAGATTGCTTCAGTCCTTTCTCAAAATAAGCATCTCCAAAATAGGTATATTTTCCGTCATGTCCGCAACCAAAAGAATTTCGCTCCGCGCTTGCGGCTGTAATCAACAAAGTTGACGGCCCTGCTAGTGGCTCTATAAACCCTCCGGAATAACAGGCAGAGATAATTATTATGCGCCACTTAATCCCTGAATTATCCAGTGCTTGCTTAATATGGCCTGCATTAATATTGTTCAATTTAAATGGTGGAAAGTTTGCAGAGAGAAAGTGATCTTCTGATCCATGTGATGTCAAAAATAAAAAGAGGATGTCTTCCTCTTTATTCATTAATTTACCAACTTTATTAATACTGTATTTTAAATTATGTTCGTTAGCCAAAGGAATATTGTCAACTGTGTTGCTGTTGTTAATCAAAATCATTGAACGGCCATAGGCGTCAAAATAATTTTTAACAATCTCCTGTGCGGCTATAGCTTCATTCATAAAAACATCTTCATCTGCATCGCCAGCAAACCCAATAAAAAATAAATCTGTCTGCGCTTGTTTGCCTTCGACAAGATCCGCGCTTAATTTTTCTAATAAATTATTTTGTGAATAATAAACCGATTCAATATCAATATTAGGCGCGGTACCAACTTGTGTATTATCTTTTTGCTTAGGATACCAAAGCGGTTCGGTAGGCAGAAGAAACAGCGGTGCAAAATTGATTGCTGCGTATAGGAGTGTATAAACCAGTGTTAATGGAAAACGTAGATAGAAAAATCGCTTAAAAAGGCGAGCAGAGACTACCAGGTACCATAATGAGTAAATAATAAAGACGGCCCAGTTTGAGTAAAACGGATCAAAATAGGTTTGTTCTTTTGCAATCGTCAGCGTACAAATTGTCCCCAACCAAATTACTGGAACTATTGATAAAAACAAAACCGCCAGTTTTGCCAAGTCCTGTTGTCTCGAATTACAAACTGCGATAAGGCTCAAACTAAAAAAGAACAATAAATAGAGCAACGCCTGATAACTTAGTCCATAGGGATTAAAGAAATGATCAGGCGCCGTATCATAATAATCGTGGATAAATGACAAGCCTAAGGACACGACCAAGAGTAAACAAACCTGCAAATAACCACTTTTAAATTGCCAGAGATGTACGGGCATAAACATGGCTGCGCGGGTACCAGCCAAGATGTTTTTGACAAGATCTATTAAAGGTTTAAACGGATGCAACTATTTCGTCCCTATCTGCATTTTAGAATCAAGCAGCTAGAATAATTATGACTGTTCCCACGGCAAGCCATGGAAACGCCAACCGTTGATTGTGTTTCTATGTCCATTTTCGTCTTTGTCTCCTTCAAACCCTTCGAGCACATTGTATACATTGGTAAACCCTTCCTTGAGCAACATTTCTCCAGCAAGCTCTGACCGTTGACCGCTTCGACAAAGCATCAACACCGGCACATCATCTAATATATCCCTATTTGGCTGACGCGCAGCCAAATCAGCCCTAAGCTTTTCAATAAAACCTGCTTGTAAATCCCAATCAGGTGGCTCTTTAAGTGGTCTATGAAGCGCGTTTATTGGATGGCCAACAAAGCTATACTCCATCGTGCTTCTAACATCTATTAACACTGCGTTATTTTGCTGTTCGAGGATCTTATATGCCTCTGGCGGGCTGACTTTTTTAAGCATTTCTATTTACCCATTATTGTTTGTTTGAATACTTTACAGCTTAAATCATCCTAAAAATGATTACTAAATCGAAATCTTTCAATAGTTAAGTCAAAGACTTATTGATTGCGTTTGACTAGCGCATTACCATTAGCTGGCTTTACAACAAGAATAATAACTTACAGTATTTATTAAAACTTCGGTAAAAAATAATGAGTATGGATGATCGTGATGGCGTAATTTGGCTAGATGGCGAATTTGTGCCGTGGAGAGAGGCAAAAACACATGTGCTAACACACACCCTTCACTACGGAATGGGCGTGTTCGAGGGCGTTCGAGCCTATAAAACAGACTCAGGGACCGCTATTTTTCGACTTGAAGATCACACAAACCGACTGTTTCGTTCAGCTCACATATTAAACATGCCCATGCCTTACGATAAGGAAGCCATCAATAAAGCATGTCTTGATTCTGTAAAAAATAATAACCTGGAGTCCGCCTATATCCGTCCGATGTGTTTTTATGGATCGGAAGGCATGGGCTTAAGGGCTGATAATCTTAAGGTTCATGTCATGGTTGCTGCCTGGGCCTGGGGCTCTTATCTCGGCAATGAGGGGCTGGAAAAAGGAATTCGAATCAAAACATCCTCTTTTACGCGTCATCATGTCAATATCACCATGTGTAAAGCAAAGGCAAACGGTAATTATATGAACTCTATGCTTGCCTTGCAGGAGGCGCTTGCTGATGGTTACGATGAAGCGCTTTTGCTGGATAATGAGGGCTATGTCGCTGAAGGGAGTGGCGAAAATATTTTTATCGTGCGAAACGGGATAATGTATACCCCTGACTTGACCTCTGCTCTGGAAGGCATAACTCGTGAGACGATTATGCAGTTTGCCCAAGAAAACAATATTCTCGTAAAAGAAAAAAGGATAACCCGCGATGAAGTGTATGTTGCTGAAGAAGCGTTCTTTACCGGAACCGCTGCTGAAGTGACGCCGATCCGTGAACTTGATAATCGACAAATCGGAAGCGGCAAAAGAGGGCCCATCACAGAAAAATTACAAAAACGATATTTTGACTGCGTTGAAGGCAAGCTGAGCGAATATCAAAATTGGTTGAGCTATGTATAACGAGGTAAAGCTATGAATGAATCAGTCCAAGAATCAGCAGCCGTTACTACCAGTAACGAATCTGTATTTAATATAAAGAAAGATCAATTGCCTTTACATTGCCCTTTGCCTGAAATGAGTCTGTGGAATCAACATCCGCGTGTTTTTCTTCCTATTGAAGAAACGGGGAAATCTAAATGTCCATATTGCGGCACCGAGTTTATCCTTGAGGAATAGTTGATTTAATCATTACAGGCAAGCATGGCGTTGAATATCTGGAGATTTACTGACAGAAAACCCGGCCATGACTCTCAAAGCATCGGGTTATGCGATGCTATCGGAAGATTAACTACAGTTTCCTGCTTTGATATACAGACTAGCTCTATTTTTAGTAGTCTTGGTCGCTTTTTATCAAACACATTTCCCGCAGGCGAATCTTTACCAGACCCTGATCTCATAATTGGCGCGGGGCATGGGACTCATTTTTCAATGTTAGCTGCACGAAATGCACGCGGAGGGAAAATCATTGTATTAATGAAGCCTAGCTTGCCTTTGCCATTATTTGATATTTGCATCATCCCCAAACATGACCTGATTTCAGAAAAAGGCAATGTTGTTACAACAACCGGGGCATTAAACCCAATACAATTTAATAAGAATAAATCACCAGACCAGGGCTTGATTCTGCTTGGCGGTATATCTAAACATTACCACTGGGATAATAAGTCAATAATTGATCAAATTAACACTGTCGTAACTAATAGTCCTGATATCAATTGGATTGTCGCTGATTCACCCCGCACGCCCACGTCAGTCCTAAACGATATAAACAAACATTCATTTGAAAATGTAAGCACTTTAAGCTGTTCCGGAACGAACGGCGCCGACATTCAGAAGCTTATTGTTAATAGCAGCTATATCTGGGTTACAAGGGATAGTATTTCTATGATCTACGAATCTCTTTCTTCTGGTGCTACCGTTGGCCTAATTAACCTGCCTAAAAAGAAAAATAGTCGATTAGAAGTAAGCATAAACGCCCTTGTTAAAGAAGGATATTTGACAATCTTTAATGAAAAAAATACAAAGCCCGCGTTAAAATCAAACAGGCCTATCTTAAATGAAGCTCAACGCTGCGCTGAATTATTGCGTAGCCGTGGAATATTTGGATAAATCTAGATAACATCCTCGCTCCCAAATATGTCTTCAAAATTACTAATACAAATAAAATTGAATTTAATAATAAGCGTGTCGCGGTTAATTAGCAGAAATAAAATATAAAACAGATGACCTCAAATGAAAATATTAGTTGGGAAACTATTGCTTGCCCGGTCTGTGAAAGCGAATCGTTCACCCATCTTTTTAAAAAAAATACTGAGCCGTTTGTCAAATGCGACAAATGTTCGTTGATTTTGATAAACCCAAGACCAAATTACGAGAAAATCAAGGAAACTTACGGAAATGACTATAGCCGAGACTACGCTAAAAAAGCTACGACTAAATTAAAACGTTCATTGCGAAGAGTTAGGCTTATAAAAAACAGGTATGTGTCGACTGGCCGCTGGCTAGATATAGGCTGTTCAGCAGGTTTTGTTGTGCGGAGCGCGATAGATAGCGGCTTTGATGCTTTTGGAATTGATATTGAGCCTTGGGGAATTAATTATGGCAAAACAAACCTTCAGCTCAATAATATTGTGGCCGGCATCATCGAAGATCAGTCTTACCCTGATCAATATTTCGACGTGATTTCCTTATACGACGTTATAGAGCATGTCCCTGACTTGAATTTACTTGTTAATGAGTTAAAACGAATCCTTGCGGCAAAAGGTGTAATACATATTATCACCCCAGATATCGGACACCGCCGAGTAACGAAGCCTTTGTCTGACTGGAAAGAAATTAAACCTTCGGAACACTTATATTATTTTAACAAAACCACCTTAAACAAGCTTTTTAATAAACATGGTTTGAATATTGTAAAAACAGATTTTGCATTCAAAACCTCATTAAAAGCATACATCCAGCACATATAATGGACAACACTACATGGCGTTAACAGTTGTACAGGTTCTGCCAGCTCTGGAAGTGGGCGGGGTTGAAAGAGGAACTCTAGAAATAGCCTCTGGCCTGATTAAAGCAGGCCATCGCTCTATCGTTATTTCAGAAGGTGGCCGGCTAGTAGATCGATTAGTTTCAAAAGGTAGCCAACATATCAATTGGCCTATAGGGAAAAAGTCGCTGTTAACATTTCTCTTGGCAACAAAGCTTAGAAATTTACTAATCAAAGAGTCTGTGGACATTCTTCATGTCCGCTCAAGAATGCCTGCGTGGGTTTGTTATCTTGCTTTAAAAGGAATGAAAAAACACCAGAGGCCAAAATTTATCTGCACCGTCCACGGGCCCTATTCTGTCAATGCATACAGCAAAATCATGACTAAAGGGGATGATGTTATTGTCATTTCACAATTCATTAAGGATTATGTTTTAAACAACTATAAAGGCGTTGATGAAGATAAACTAACTATAATCCATAGAGGCATCGATGCAGAAGAATTCCCCTTTGATTATGTGCCGGATGATAATTGGAAAAAAGATTGGGCAATAAATCACAGTGATTTAAAAAACAAATTCGTCATCACACTTCCAGCACGTATTACTCGCTGGAAAGGGCAGGAAGATTTCTTATTAATAGTCGATGCTTTAAAACAATCAGGGCTTCCCGTGCACGGTTTAATCGCAGGAGGGCCACATGCGAAGCGTATTAAATTTCTAGAGTCTTTAAAAAGACAGGTTGCCGAATTCAATCTTGAAAATGATATAAGTTTTATTGGGCACAGAGATGATTTGAAAGAAATTATGGCCATTTCAGATGTGGTTCTGTCGCTAGCTAAAGAGCCTGAGGCTTTTGGAAGAACCGCGTTAGAATCGCTTAGCCTCGGCACTCCTGTAGTCGCATATGACCATGGCGGCGCTTCAGAAGTGCTTAAATCTTTATTCCCAAGCGGCCTGACGCCGCCCAATGATATTGCCGCAGCTTCAGCAAAAATACTGTCCCTTCATAAAACATCATCGACTATAAGCAAAGACAACCCGTTTACTCGACAAGCAATGATAGCAAAAACAATAGGCCTTTATGAAAAAAGCATAGCTAAAAAACAACCATGAATACCTCTGTCCAGCCTATCATAGCCCTATGCATTGCCACCTATAAACGGCCTATTTTGTTGCAAAACTGTTTAAATGCTATCGCAAAACTTGTAATCCCAGAACAACATAGGCTTATATTAATTGTTGTAGATAATGATCAGGGAAAATCCGCCAGAAGCATTATTCAGAATTTAAACATTTCTCATCTGCATAATATTTCCTATCATGTTGAAACTTCACGAGGAATTGCTTCTGCCAGGAACCGTTTACTTAAAGAAGCAATAAATGCGCAAGCTGACTTTATAGCTTTTATAGATGATGATGAATTCCCAAAATCAGATTGGTTATTAGTACTTTTTAACGCGTTGTTAAAATATTCTGCAGACGTGGCTACCGGGCCCGTCATTGCTTTAACTGAGGAAGGGACGGCTATTTCAACCACTGAAGGTAAATATAAAACAGGGAGCATGCCGCGAAAAGTATCAACTAACAATGTCTTATTTAAGAAAAAGCTAATCGAACAAGATAAGCTCTCTTTCGATCTAAGATTGAATTTTTGTGGTGGTGAAGACTTTGATTTCTTCGAAAAATCTTCAGCCAAAGGAAACTCACATGTTTGGACTAATGAAGCAATTATCTTTGAAACAATCGTAAAAGAAAGAGCTTCAAACAAATATTTATTCTATCGACATTTTACCGGCGGAATTAACAACGTAGTACAATATAGATTTAGAAATGGCATTTTAAAAAGCTGGTTACATTTCTTAATAAAGATTTTAGGCAAAACTATTGGCGCCATGCTGTCTTTTATAATTTTTGTTGTGACTTTCAATCAAGGAAGATTCGAAAAGAGTATCGTTAAATTTGCCAGCGTAATTGGTTATATATGCGGGTTGTTTAACATTATTGTAGAGCGCTATAAGTAAATCAATTCTAATGAAAGGTACTTAAAAATTAACGCGCATATGTCGCTTTACGAAATTACATGGTCTGGCTGGTGCTGGCACTATATCTTACGAAGTTAAATATTAATGCGTAATATACATAATCACATTAGCGAATCGTGAAAATACTAATAATAAAACTAGGCGCTTTGGGAGATGCCATTATTTCTACCGCCATTATTAAACAAATATTAGATCATCACCTGTCTGACGAAGTCCACTTGCTAACAAGCCCTAGCTTTACACCACTATTCTCACACTTTGGATCGTTGAAGATAAATTCTTTTGAACGCAAAGGAGCCTTAAATAAATTAAAATCTATATTCTGGATAAGAAAAAACAAGTTTGATGTAATATATGATTTGCAGTCAAACGACCGAACAAGAGTATATTGTGTCTTCTCAGGCGCTTCATTTATAGCAGGAAATCACCCGTGCTATCCATACACTGTTCACCCAGTAAATACTTATTTAGGTGAATGCCATTCTTTTGATCGGTTAAACCAAATAATTGAAAGCGCAAATATTGCACCTGCCAACGCCTCGCCGTATTTACCAGTTTCTAAATCAACGATTGACAAGGTTAAAGAGTGGTTAACAAAACACGATTTATTTGGGAGGCCTTTTGCTCTATTTCACGCAGGCTCCAGCCCTTTACACACGGAAAAGAGGTGGCCTTATTTTAAAGAATTGGCGTCTAATTTAAGTGGTTTATATAAGATTGTATGGATAGGCGGCAATGATGATATTGAATTAAATCGTGCTTTAAGTGCGGATACACACATAGATGCAACTAATCAATTCAGCATTTTCGAGCTTGTTGAACTGGGTAAACACGCGAAATTTGCCGTCACTAATGATTCAGCTCCTATGCACATATTATCTTGCTCACAGATACCTGTATTTGGCCTTTTTGGGCCTACATACCCGCGCAGGACTCATGCATTAGGACAGTTTAATAATGTCATAAGCGCCACTAAACAGATAGCACGCAACGATCTTGAGTTTAAGCCTTCAGAAATTTCAAACATCTCTGTTGAAAAGGTATTAAATAAGCTTAAGAAACATAAATTAATATGACCCTTATTGAAAAAATAGGCTTGCTATATATAAACAGCGTCCGTTTTATGCGCTTGACTATAATTAGTGTTTTATCAAACTTGCTTTTCACAAGCAAAAATGAATATAAAAAAATATTAATAAATCGAGATGGCGCATTTGGCGATTCAATTGTTGCTCTGCCAGCACTGAGTTTGATAAGACAAAAACACCCAAAAGCACAAATTGATTTGTTATCAACTAATAACGGCAATGTTTCCTTTAAAGATCTCGGCTTAAATAAAGACTTGATAAACAATCTCTACACTGTAAAAAAAGATCAGCGCAAAGAAACATTAAAACTTTTAAAAAAACAAAAATATGACTTGTTTATACAAATACCCCAAAACATAGGCATATATAAGTCCTCCAGAAATATGTTTCTAGTTCGTTTTTATTTAAACATAGGAAGTGCGTTTGGGTGGGATTGTGGGCGAATAAAATCATTTATGCGTCTACAAAAGGAACGCCTTACAACACCAACAGAAACCGATAGATTTATTAATATTCTTCAAGAACATGGCATTTCTGGACAATCAAATTACCCTATTAGCTCTCAGGAACCGCAAGACCCGAATATAAAAGATTTGCTTTCGCTTGAACAACCTGTCCTTTTTTTAATTGGTGGCAAAATACAACCCAAAAAGTGGCCACTAACTAATTGGGCAACATTGGCGAATTTAATAGGAGCGCAACATAAAATATTAATCTTAGGCGGGGCTGATGAAAAAATTGAAGCCGATAAAATAGTATCACAAACAAAAAATACGATTAATCTCTGCGGCAACTTATCAATTCCAGAACTGCACTATGTATTGACCAAGTCTTCAGTTGCTATAAGCCTCGACACAGGGGCGATGCATTTGTGTGATGCTGCAAAACTTAAAACAATCGCCCTTTTTTCAACACGGGATTTATCAAATAAATGGTGGCCAAACAATAAGAGTTCTGTTGTTATAGAAAAAGTATTGCCTTGTAGTTTTTGCTTGAAAACTGCCTGCTCTGACAATATTTGTATGACTAACATAAAGCCTGATGAGGTTTATAATTCTTTTAAAAATATAATTTGACGGGCGCTTTTTTGTTATTGTTTAACTTTTCTATAAGCAACCTTCTTGTTCTTCCCAAAGCTCATGCCAGTTAAAAAATGGCGGCAAACAATGCTCTGTCTGCAAGTGTGCTGCCACTGCGGGTATGGGCGAAAAACCTGGTATATGTTTAAACAAATGATCGGTTGTTTCTTTTTCAGAGCCTAAATGTCGTTTGTTTTTTACCCCTACGTATTTAGTGTTTTCAAAATAGCTCCAATATTTTTTTACGACTTCTGTATGAGTAAAAAAAACATGTGTTGCATGACATATAGTTCTCCAGCGCCTTGTCTCAGAATAAAGAATATATGATGGATAATTAAATTGTCTAAATACATTTTCGTGTTCTTGAGGATGTAATACCAGATGAGCTTTTGTCTGACTATATATTCTTAAATAAAAATCAATCATCTCTAGAACCGCAGTTTTGGAATGAAGATAATCATCTTCACAAAAATAAACTAATTCATCATTAAATTTTGCATATTCAAAGTTTTGATATAACGATTCGCCCTGACCAGGCTTGTCTGTTGTTATAATTTCCCAGTTACATGTTAGTTTCTTACATAGCTGTTTAATTTTTTCTAGAACACCAACATCCGACCGATCGTCAAATATTACGAACTTTATATTTCGGTCATTAATACTCGCATGGTGAATAGAAACGATTAATGAATTTATGCATTTCAATAAATGCTCTTCTAGATCAACGCCGGTCAGCTCACTCCGCTTGCCTTTAGCTCTTTCTTCATTGATGCTCGTACGTAAAAAAACCGTGAGCGATCCTAGGTTGCATTCCGTATTATTTTTGTATGCGTTAAAGTTATCATAAACACTTTTCTGATCTTCAAAACCTTTAAAACTTTTAAGCGGGGACAGGTTGAATTCCTGATGTTTTTTTATTGTATAACCTCTTTTTTTTAATATTCGGTCTAATATGCGTAACACTTCATTCATAATATGTCCCTGTTTATAATATCGCTGACTTCCGCCGCAGATATATTACGTGCATCATTATTATGCGCGGCGATACACGTAGTTTTGTTTCCCCATGGGCGGAAACGTTCTGGACTCATAACGCTGAAAAAACTTATAGTCCTAGTTTTTACTGCACTAGCAATATGCCCAAGGCCAGAATCCGGGCCTATGTAAAGACATGTTTTTTCTATCAAAGCAGCAGCATCTAATAAACTATTGCCTAATGTATTAATGTGGGGAATTTCTATCTCTTTACAAACTCTTTCTGTCACTTCTGATTCAAATTCGTTGCCCAGAAATATAACGCCCGAAAAATCTTTTTTGTGGGTGCGTAACAGCTTAATAAAATTTTCAGTAGCAAGTGTCTTTTCTGGCTTACGACTATCGCCAACAGACAGGGACAGTAATTTCTCTTTATTGTCGAAAACAGATAATTGCTTACTGGCATATTCTCGATTGGCATCAGACAACCATATTTCAGTGTCTGGAATCGCTTGTTCCCCATACAAACTATGAATAACGCCCATAATTTCTTCTACGGCATGAGGCCCATAACTTTTGGCGAAAAACTTTGTGTATCTTTTTTTTCCTCGTAACAAATATGCAAGGCCATCAGATCTGACATCAACGATAATGTCGTATGAGTTTTTCCATAGTTCAGACAATAATGCTGGCACGCCACGCAGGGGTTTATTTTTATCTTTCAAATAAAGACTATTTAAGAAAGGGTAGTTTCCATATAAATTCATGGAGCGCTTATCTGCGACTATATCAAATGATGCGGAAGGGAATTTTGTGTGTAATGACTTTAAAACAGGCGTCGTCATAATAACATCACCAACATTGCTCAGACCTATAAAAAGTATTTTATTCACAGTCATGTGATTTAGACAAGATCATAAAAAACATTGTTAGGCTTTGTTTTCAGATTGATTATTCTTTGTTGCTTGTGTAATCATGGTATGACTTTTCTTCGACTAATTCTGATCCGGTTTTCCTGTTAATGTTTCGCTTTATATCAGCGCGCACATCATTTGTAACATAAACAGATCGGGCTAATGCGATAAATTCTTCATCAAATTCCTGTGTATTTTCCTTGAGTCTTATTTTGTCTTCTATGTCCCATAAGTTTTCGTTAATTTTTTTTAATTCACCTATTTGATCATCAAGATTAATTCTAGCATAAGAAGAAGACTCCCACTGCCCCTGTAAAACATGAAGTTCTTTTTTTACATTTTCTAATTTTGCAGCATCATCCATTCTTTCCTGTTTAATTTGAAGTATTGTTATTTTGTCTAATAACTCTCCAACTGAAATATCGATTTGTATACTCACAAACAATTCCTCTTATTAATTATTTACCAATACAAAATTGAGAAAAAACTGCGCCTAGCACATCATCACTTGTCGTCCTGCCCGTTAACTCATCAAAACAGGACAAACAATACCTCAGAGATTCTGCTTGCACCTCTAAACCCAAGCCCCTTCGATATCAGCAAGAACGCGTTGCAAACTATTGCTTACCAAGCACAAAGCATCCAGGTGCCGTTGTCGGGAGAAAATTAAGTCTTCTTCGTTTCCCACTATATCAAGTGTTTGGCATATTGCCTCGGTAAGCTTATCCATGCCTGCGTTGGTCTTGGCCGAAACATAAACCTCTTTTTCAGAATCCACAAAATTATTATTTTTGCAAAGATCGATTTTATTTCGCACGACAATAGTCTTTGCGGTTAGGCTTGTTGTTTCAAACAAATTATCTACTGGTTCGTCGAATCATCTGATTGATCCTGTATATGAAGAATAACATCTGCGACACGAAGCGCATTATGTGTCTTCTCAACCCCAGCTATTTCAATCTCGTCTCTTGTTTCACGGATGCCGGCTGTATCGATTAGCGTGACAGCATAATCGCCTATTAATACTTTTTCTTTGATTATATCTCTAGTCGTGCCTGGTATTTTTGAAACAATAGCAGAATCAATACCAGACAGGTTGTTTATGATACTGGACTTCCCTGCGTTTGGTCGTCCTACAATAACAACCGCAGGGTTTTGATCAAGAACTCGGCCTGATTCTGCCTTGATTAAAAGAGCATTAAGAAGCTGAAGGCATTCGCGAATATCCTTTGCTGCGGGGGTAACATCAATATCTATGCCTTCCTCTTCAGGAAAATCTAAAGCCGCTTCAATTAAGGCCTTTGCATTAAAAACACGGTTTCTCAATTGATAAATACTATTTGAGAAAACACCATCTAAAGACTGCAGGGCACTGCGAGCTGCTTTCTTAGAATTGCTGTCTATCAAATCAGCAATGGCTTCTGCCTGCACCAGATCAATTTTATTATTTAAAAATGCTCTCTCTGTAAACTCACCCGGCATGGCCGATCTGGCGCCCAACGAAATTATTTCCTCTAACAACATACCAAGAACAATACGGCTACCATGTGCATGACATTCCATAACGTCTTCGCCCGTATATGAAGCGGGCGCTTTAAAATACAGGACTATGCCTTTGTCGATTATTTTTTGATCGGAAGACTTAAAAGAAACAAATTCTGCTAAACGCACTTTTGGAGAGGAGCCAGTTAAGGCCTTGAAAATATCTTTGGTTTTATTTCCTGATACACGGACTATGCCTATACCGCCTCGGCCCGGGGGTGTAGCAATCGCTGTTATCGTGTCACTGTTTTTAGGCATAGCGCAAACCGCTCAACCACATTATTTATTAGAGGCTGCATTCTCAATGTTACGGGTAATCATCCACTGCTGTGCGATGGAAAGCGTATTATTTACGACCCAATACAAAACTAAACCAGAAGGAAAGAAAGCAAAGAAAACCGTGAACACTACTGGCAAGACAGACATAACTTTAGCCTGAACAGGATCCATCGGCGCCGGATTTAATTTTTGCTGCACAAACATCGTTATTCCCATTAACAAAGGCAAAACAAAATAAGGATCAGGAATCGACAAATCATGTATCCATAAAATAAAATCGGCCTGCCTTAGCTCTACGCTTTCTAATAAGCACCAATATAGAGAAATAAATACTGGTATTTGTATTAATATAGGGAAACAGCCGCCTAATGGATTTATTTTTTCTTCTTTATAAATATCCATCATTGCTTGATTGAGCCGAGCACGATCGCCTTTATATCTTTCCCTGATTGAAAGAAGTCGTGGCTGAACCTTCCGCATGTTAGCCATCGAACGATATCCAGCAGCAGACAATTTATAGAAGATAATTTTCAATAGAAGGGTTACTAATATAATTGCCCAACCCCAGTTATTGGTATAACCATGAATATAATCTAAAGCCCAATAAAGAGGCTTGGCTAGAAACCAGAAAACCCCGTAATCAACTGTTAAATTGAGTCCTTCTGCTACTTCTTCCATTTCTTTTTGAAGCTTTGGACCGAAAAACAAGCGGTGATTTAATTTCTCACTTGCACCTATTGATACTGTTTTGGCCGGAGAAATTGCGCCTATAACATAACTGCTTTTATCTGGGTTTAAGGTGTAATAGTGGTATTGGTCTTCTTTTGAGCCTGGAATTAGTGCAGAAATAAAATAATGTTCCAGCATGGCGATCCAGCCATTTGTTATATCTGTAGATAACTTATCGTCTTCAATATCGCCAAAGTCTATTTTTTCGTAGCGTTTTTCAGGAGAAGAAATAACCGCTCCAGTATAGGTATAGATAAAACGAGAACCTTTTTCTTTTGGCTCTGTCCGATTTATCTGCCCATAAAGGCTGCCAGTCCAGTCGGCGCCGGTACCATTTTGAATCTCATAATTTATCTCGGCAACATATTTGCCTTTATAAAAGGTAAATGTTTTTATAATTTTCAGGCCGTTTTCTGATTCCCAATACAGTGGAACGGAGACGCTATCGTTACCAGCTAAAGAATAATTTTTGTTCTGAGCGGTATAGATAGTTTTATGATTAGCAGCGTTATTTTTACTAAGCAAACCACCCTGAATGATATAAAAATATTCTTCAGCATTGTCTAGCAAAACTACTTTTTCATCTTGTTGTTTTTTGGAGAGCGGATATTTTAATAGTTCCAAGTGCTGTATTGTTCCGCCACGTGTATTTATCTCGAGATCTAATAGGTCTGTTTTTACATGAACAACCTCGCCGTTTACAAACTCTCTAGAGTTTTCGTCTGACACTAGCGAAGGCGCTTCACTTTTCAAAGCTGGCATCGGAGCCATTGGTAAATCTTCTACGTCTGCGTTCGTTGCTGACTCTAAAATTTGTTCTTGCCTATCTAGCTGTGTCGGAACAGACAAATCAGTGTAATCTTCATGCCAAGATTGCCAAATCATGGTTAGCACTAAACCTAGTGCGATTAATAAAATAAAACGTGTCGTTTCCATTAATTATTCTTCATTATTTTTTGAGGTACAGGATCAAAGCCGCCTTCATGAAACGGGTGACAACGACAAATTCGCTGAACACCTAAAGCAAGTCCTTTTTGGGCCCCGTGCTCGGCAAGAGCATCGACCATATACTCGGAGCAGCTTGGGTAAAACCTACAACAAGGAGCGCTATATGGGCTAATATAACGCTGATAGATAATAATTAACTTTATTAGAGCCTGCTTCATTTGCTCATTTTATCCCAATGTTTAATCAGTCCTGCATCAATCGACTTGCTTTTGCAATTTACAGCACCTTTCACCACAACAACCACATCCTTTCCTTCAAGCTGTTTTTGCCTCAGTCGAAAACTTTCTCTAATGATTCGCTTTATTTTATTTCGATCAACAGAGTTTGATATGTGTTTCTTGGGTACAGCCAAGCCTAAACGCGCTTGATTAAGGTTGTTTTGTCTAGCCAGAAACAAAAATGAATTATCGCTGGAACGATGCTTTGAAGAAAACACAAGCTTGAATTCTTCCGGACGTTTTAATCTGTTACAAGCTCGAAAACGACTCTCGAAAGAAGACACTCTTTAATATAACTACGCTGAAAGCCTTTTTCTGCCCTTGCTTCGTCGCGCCTTTATGATCAATCTTCCTGAGCGGCTTTGCATGCGTGCACGAAAGCCATGGTTTCTTTTTCGCTTTATCTTACTTGGTTGGAACGTTCTTTTCATATACTCATGCCTTCGATTACTTTAATGGCGCTATTTAAAAGGGCGCATATGTTACTGTTACAACTATAAATAAGTCAATTACAACCTGCAAAACATCGTGACTTTGTTATTGTGGATAACTATTTTAATCAGGTATACACTTCTCCCTTCTCTTCATTACCAGAAATTCATCGAGGGTTTATTAGTGGGAATTTCCCCATGGAAACGTTGCCTAGAAAGGCTTGAGGGCGAACTATCACCTCAGCAATTCAACACCTGGATACGCCCATTACACGCAATTGAGAGCGAAAATGCCGTACATCTGCTTGCGCCGAATAGATTTGTGCTCGATTGGATAAGTGAGCGCTACCTAACACGTATAGAAGAATTGTTGACCGGCGAACAACTAAACGGTGAGGGTATTTCACTAAAACTAGAAATTGGTAGTCGCAATAGCAACGAAGCCCAGTCAAAAAGCAAAAAAACAAGTTCGCCAGGCGCAGGCTTATCAATTGATAAGTCTCAAACAAAACCAGTTAAGCATTCTAGCAACCTAAATTCTCATTTTACGTTTAATAATTTTGTTGAGGGTAAATCGAATCAGCTCGCCAGAGCTGCCTCTATCCAGGTTTCTGAAAACCCGGGCAACGCATACAACCCTTTGTTTATTTATGGTGGTGTTGGATTAGGTAAAACACATCTAATGCACGCTGTTGGCGCCGCCATCCTGGAACAGAAGCCAAGCGCTAATATAGCCTACTTGCACTCTGAAAGATTTGTTGCCGATATGGTAAGAGCGTTGCAACACAATGCAATCAATGAATTTAAACGTCATTATCGATCCTTAGATGCTCTATTAATCGATGATATCCAGTTCTTTGCTAAAAAAGAGCGCTCTCAAGAAGAATTCTTTCATACATTTAACGCTCTACTCGAAGGACAGCACCAAATTGTTTTGACGTGCGATCGATACCCAAAAGAAGTTAATGGTTTGGAAGAGAGGCTGAAATCTCGTTTCGGTTGGGGCCTAACTGTAGCCATAGAGCCCCCAGAGCTTGAAACACGCGTCGCCATTATTCGCAAAAAAGCCCTATTAGTACAAAAGGAGATACCTGATGAAGTGTCTTTTTTTATCGCAAAGCGGTTTCGTTCGAACGTTCGCGAACTTGAAGGAGCTCTGAATCGTGTAATCGCAAATTCTAATCTAACGGGAAACCCTGTTACGCTAGAGTTTACCCAGTCTTCATTGAGAGACTTGCTTATCATTCAAGATAAGCAAGTCACTATGGAGAACATACAAAAAACAACTGCAGAATACTACAAAATAAGAGTGGCCGATTTATTGTCTAAGCGGCGCAACAGATCAATTGCCAGACCTAGACAAGTTGCAATGGCAATATCAAAAGAGTTGACCAACCATAGCCTACCTGAGATTGGAGATGCTTTTGGCGGCCGAGACCATACCACTGTTTTACATGCTTGCAGAAAAATAAAAGAGTTGAGAAAAACAGAACATAGAATTGAAGAAGATTATGTGAATTTAACAAACACCCTAACAAGCTGATAACGACTTGTGGATAAGTTGATAAAAAAATGATTTTTTTAAATAATTAACATTTCATTAACAAAAACAAGCATATTATCCACAGCAAGCAACCAACAAACAAAATACTTTAACTAACTGATTTTATTAGAAAATTAACTTTATCAACATTATTTAAATTTACTAGTAGTAACAATAATAGGTATATATATGAAATTTAATATTAATAGAGATGCACTGCTACCTGTATTACAGACGGTTAGTGGAGTTGTCGACCGTCGTCAAACGCTACCTATTCTTTCAAATATATTGATGAATATAGAATCTGATACGCTAACGATTACGGCAACAGACATGGAAGTAGAGCTTATAGTAGCGATAGATGTGCAGTTAGAGCAGACAGGTGAATTAACATTACCAGCAAGAAAGCTACTCGATATTTGCCGAGCATTACCGCAAGAAGCAAAACTGCAATTCGAAGTAAAAAATGATCGAGTACTTATAAAATCTGGTAAAAGCCGTTTCACACTCGCTTCATTGCCAGCACAGGAATACCCTGTTATTGATATTACTGAAACTGTGGCTAGTTTTAATATAAAGCAAAAGAAACTTGAGAAATTATTGGAGAACACACAGTTTGCTATGGCACAGCAAGATGTGCGCTATTATTTAAATGGTCTACTTTTGGAAATTTCTAACAACAAGATTAGAACAGTCGCAACAGACGGACATCGTTTAGCACTAGATGAGTCAGAAATACAATTAGAAATTGATGATCCGATACAAATAATAGTTCCAAGAAAAGGGATTACAGAACTAACCCGTCTTCTTCAAGACAATAATAGTGAAATTGAAATTCAAATAAGCACAAATCATATTAGAGTAAAAAATGAAAACTCTTGTTTTACAAGCAAACTAATAGATGGTCGCTTTCCTGACTACCAGCGAGTAATTCCAGAGCTAAGCGAAACACCAGTCATGGCTAATAGAGAAGAATTAAGAAACAGTCTGACTCGTGCTTCCATTCTTTCCAATGAAAAATACCGAGGCGTTAGAATTATATTTGATTCAAATAGCTTGCGAGCTCTAGCTCATAATCCAGAGCAAGAAGAGGCAGAAGAGGAGTTAGAAGTGGATTACAGTGGAGCGGAAATAGAAATTGGTTTTAATGTTTCTTATTTACTAGACACCTTGTCAATTATTAAAAGCGAAAAGGTGAAATTAAGCGTTCTTGACCCAAACAGCAGTTGTTTATTATTGCCAGAGGATGACTCAAGTTGTCAGTATGTTGTGATGCCTATGCGGCTCTAAGCAATGCTCTATATTGAACAGCTTAATGCCTGCTCAATTCGCAACCTCGGTGAATTTAGTATAGAACCTAGTCAAAAACTTAATTTCTTTTATGGGCCAAACGCCAGCGGAAAAACGTCCATTCTGGAAAGTATTTACCTATTGTCTCGGATAAAGTCATTTAGAAGTAAGAGGATAAACGACGTTATTAGCCGTGGGGAGACAAAGCTACAAGTTTATGCCCGTGGAAAAAAACAAGGAAACACTTTTTCGGTAGGAGTAGAAAAAGGCCATGGCATCACTAAAATAAAGTTTGATGGCGAATCGATACAAACAGCATCAGAACAAGCAAGATTATTACCTGTATATATATTAACTCCTAACCATCACGTTTTATTTACTGGTACTCCAAAAGATCGTAGACATTGGCTAGATTGGTCTTTGTTTCACGTGGAACCAAAATATATGGTTGTTTGGAAGGGATATCACCGCGCTTTACGCCACAGAAATGCGCTCCTTAAGACAGAACGGTGGGCAAATTCTTCAGAAATATCAGGCTGGGAAAGGCTAATGGGAGAAGAGACTGTAAAGATTGATGATATGAGGTGCAGGTATATTTCAAATTTAAACAAATTATTAAATGAAAAACATGCGCCGCATGTATTAACAGGTGCGGTAAAGATTAATTATTTAAATGAGAGTTACAAGGGGCAAAACCTGTCAGACTTGTTAGCAGCTGGTAGAAATGAAGATGAAAAAAGAGGGTATACGAATTTGGGGCCCCATCGCGCTGATATTTCATTTAGTTATGAAGACTATAATGTTGCTAAACATTTGTCTCGAGGCCAAACAAAGCTTTTTAGCGCTGCTCTTGTCTCGTCACAAGTAGATAAATTAAAAGAGCTCGGTAAAGACGCTATGGTGTTGGTCGATGATCTTGACGCCGAACTCGATCAGGAGTCTTCGAGGAAAATGCTAGGCTTATTGCTAGCTAATAATGCTCAAACCTTTGTTTCATCATTGAGTCGCCCGGAGTGGGTAGGACAAGAAAACGAACTTAATAGTATGTTTCACGTGGAACACGGAAAGATACAGAAAATGCTAGAATAGCCCGATTGTTAATGAGAGAGAGTTATGTCTGAAGAAAACACTTACGATTCGTCGAAAATTAAAGTCTTAAAAGGCTTAGAAGCCGTCAGAAAGCGCCCTGGAATGTATATCGGCGACACAGAAGACGGCACCGGTTTGCATCATATGGTGTTTGAGGTCGTCGATAATAGTATTGATGAAGCTTTGGCTGGGCATTGTGACCTTATAAAAATAACGATTCATTCTAATGAATCAATCTCAGTCACTGATAACGGCCGTGGGATTCCGGTCGGCATCCATGAAGAAGAAGGAAGATCGGCAGCGGAAGTGATTATGACCGTCTTACATGCTGGTGGTAAGTTTGATGATAATTCCTATAAAGTGTCTGGCGGTTTGCATGGTGTTGGTGTCTCTGTTGTAAATGCCCTTTCGGAAAGATTGGATTTAAAAATTTATCGCGATGGGTATGTTCATCATCAGACGTATCAAAATGGTGATCCTGTATCACCATTAGAAAAAGGTGAAGTGTCGGATAAAACAGGTACGGAAGTTACATTTTTACCCAACGTTGCTATTTTTAAGCTTCTGGAGTTTCACTACGACATACTCGCGAAGCGCTTGCGAGAGTTGTCTTTCTTAAATTCTGGCGTGCGTATTGAGTTGTTAGATGAGCGAAGTGGCAAAACGGATATCTTCGAGTATAAGGGCGGAATAAGCGCCTTTGTTAAACATTTGAATCGTAATAAAACGCCGTTGCATGAAACAGTGATTGATATTGTAGCCAATAAAGAAGAGGTCAGTGTTGAATTGGCCATGCAGTGGAACGACTCTTATCAAGAAAATATATTCTGTTTTACAAACAATATCCCGCAAAAAGACGGTGGAACGCATCTCTCAGGTTTTCGAGCCGCATTAACGCGAAGCTTTAATCAACATATGGACAAGCAAGGTATGGCTGCGAAGGCGAAGGTCACTATTACCGGAGAAGATGTCAGGGAGGGGTTAACAGCGGTGTTATCAATTAAGCTGCCCGACCCAAAATTTTCATCTCAAACAAAGGATAAGCTTGTTTCTAGTGAAGTTAAGTCTGCGGTAGAGTCGTGCGTTTCGGAAAAAATACAGGAGTTTTTATTAGAAAAACCTGCTGAGGCAAAAGCTATCAGCGCTAAAGTTATTGAAGCTGCTAGTGCGCGAGAGGCTGCTCGAAAGGCTCGGGAACTAACACGAAGAAAAACAGCGCTTGATATTGCAGGCTTGCCTGGAAAGCTCGCTGATTGTCAGGAGAAAGATCCTGCCTTATCAGAGCTTTTCCTGGTGGAGGGTGATTCCGCTGGTGGTTCTGCGAAACAAGGCCGTGATCGCAAGAATCAAGCAATATTGCCGCTGAAAGGAAAGATTTTAAACGTTGAAAAGGCGCGTTTCGATAAAATGCTTTCCTCAGTAGAGGTTGGCACGCTTATTACGGCCTTAGGCTGCGGTATAGGTCGTGAAGAGTTTGATCCAGAAAAATTAAGATATCATCGTATTATAATTATGACGGATGCTGATGTTGATGGTGCTCATATCCGCACCTTGTTGCTTACATTCTTTTATCGTCAAATGCTTGAGTTGATAGAGCGAGGCCATATCTACATTGCACAACCGCCTCTTTATAAAGTGAAAAAAGGCAAGCAAGAGCGTTATCTTAAAGATGAAACAGAGCGAGAAGCATACTTGCTCGAGTTGGCGTTAGAGAATAGTCAGCTTATTGTGGAAGAGGGGCAGGCGCCAATTGAAAACGAGGCGCTTAAAGATATGGTGGATTGCTATATCACTATGAATCGCTCCTACAATCGGCTTTGTAAACGTTACCATCCTACGATTGTCGATGCGATACGCTATATGCCTTTGATAACGGAATCAGACTGTGAAGATGAAGCCTTAGTAAAAAAATGGTTTGATGGTTTAGTTACGGAATTGAATAGCGACGATGCTAATGTCACTGAGTACAATTTTGAATCGTTTTCATCGAGTGATGATAATTTCGGCGCCAAGGTTACGGTTTCGATTCACGGCCTAGAGTCAAGCAATGTGTTTGCGCCAGAATTCTTTTCTTCAGAAGACTATAAAAAGCTCTCCGCGCTCGAACAGCGCACAATATTGAGTGAAAGCGCCTATATACAACGCAATGAGCGTAAGCAAGTGATTACTTCATTAAAGTCGGCGTTTGATTGGTTGTTAAAGGAAGCAGAGCAAGGTTTGTCAATTCAGCGTTATAAAGGGCTGGGAGAGATGAACCCTGACCAGCTTTGGGAAACAACGATGGATTCCACAACACGCAGCCTGTTACAAGTAAAAATTGAAGATGTCATCGGAGCTGATGAGGTGTTTACGACCTTGATGGGCGATCAAGTAGAGCCACGACGTGAGTTTATTGAACGAAACGCCTTGATAGCAGAGAATCTTGATACTTAAAATTGCGTTCTCGCAATTGCCCAGACATCAACTCGACGACAGCCTGACTTCTTAAGTAAAGTAGCAATTTCATTTACGGTCGATCCTGTTGTAATCACGTCATCAACAATAACGACATAATCAAAAGGATTGATGTGACTCAATTTGAAGGCACCTTTTACGTTGTTTTTGCGGGTGTTCATAGGTAGTGAGCTTTGTTGTTGCGTATCTATAATGCGCCGACACAGGCTCGAATTAACCGTAATTCGAAGCAGTTTTCCTAGGCTCGAGGCGAACTCTAGAGACTGATTATAGCCGCGTTCCCGTTGTCTATGTTTGTGTAGGGGTACAGGAATCAGCATCCCTGGTCGAAAATCAGCGTTTTTTAATTTATGCGTCAGTTTTTCAGCAAAGATGTTGGCCAGTTCCGGGCGGTTATTATATTTAAAAGCCTTTATTAAGTGATCCCCAGGGTATTGATAATTAAACAATACTTCTGTGTTTGTAAAGAAAGGTTGATGCTTAAGGCAAGATCCACAGGGGTTTCTCGAGCTAGAATTCCTTGCGCAGATCGGACACCGCGTTTGATCAAGGATAAAATTATATTCGCAGTGGTCGCACCACGTCTTGTTGGTTTTGGCCAGGCAGAAAAAACAAGCGCCTTGCAGATATCGAAAATTAGCGTCCATGCTGATTTGTTAACCTAAATTAAAATAAAAAGTTTACAATAAATTTCTAAACGTTATTGTTGCACGTTCTCGCTTTTGTGTTGAGCTTTTAAAAAGCTTAGAAGACTAATGAAACGGACAAGTTATTTATGAATCAGGATATAAAAATTAGAAAAGATTGGACCAAGGCAGAAGTCATATCATTAATGACAAAACCATTTAATGATTTAATTTATCAAGCACAACAAGTTCATAGGGAAAATTTCGATCCAAATATTGTTCAATTAAGCACCTTGATGAATATTAAAACCGGTGGCTGTCCAGAAGATTGTGCATATTGTCCACAAAGTGCTCATTATGATGCCGGTGTTAATGCAGAAAAATTACTTGAAGTAGATGCTGTTCTTGAACAGGCAAAAGCGGCAAAAGCAAGTGGTGCGACACGTTTTTGTATGGGTGCAGCATGGAGGCAACCAAAACAACGCGATTTGGAAAAAGTGATTGCCATGGTCGAGGCGGTTAAGAAAACTGGCATGGAAACATGTGTGACTCTTGGCATGTTGGAAAAAGGTCAAGCGCAAGAACTAAAATCAGCAGGCCTAGATTACTATAATCACAATCTAGATAGCTCCCCGGAGTTTTATTCAAAAATAATTAGTACTCGTAATTATCAAGAGCGCTTAGATACTATTGAACATGTTAGAGACGCTGGCATCAATGTGTGTTGTGGCGGAATTATCGGCATGGGTGAAGAAGAAAATGATCGCGCTGGTTTATTGATGAGTTTGGCTAATATGGATGTACAACCAGAAAGCGTTCCCATAAACATGTTGGTGCAAGTTGAAGGAACGCCTTTAGATGAAACAGATGATGTTGACCCTATAGATTTTGTGCGAGTTATTGCAAGTGCAAGAATAATGATGCCCGCTTCATACGTGCGCTTATCTGCTGGTCGAAGTGAAATGACGCAAGAGATGCAGGCTTTATGTTTATTAGCTGGAGCCAATTCTATTTTTTATGGAGAAAAACTGCTTACTACTAATAATCCACAATTAGTAGAAGATCAAAAATTGTTCGAGCGTCTAGGCGTTCAATCAAGTCGACATTAATCTGTATTATAATTAACGTTTTACAATAAAGTGGATCTGGTCAGCGAAATTAATAATCGCAAGCGTGATAACTTGTATAGAAACAGGCGGTCGATAAGTTCAGCTCAAGGACCCTTGGTTTTAATTAACGGTGAAGAGTTTTTAAACTTTAGTAGTAATGATTATTTAGGTTTAGCTAACAGCGATATTTTGAAGGCGGCGATGGTTGAGGCGGTCAATGAGTATGGCCTGGGATCTGGTTCATCACAATTAGTAGTGGGCCATTCAGTTGCACACGAGTTGCTAGAAAATAAATTAACAGAATTTTTAAACAGAGACGCAGCCCTAGTTTTTAGTTCAGGCTATATGGCAAATCTTGCGATAGCGTCTGTATTAATTGATTCAAATACAATTATCTTACAAGACAAACTCAATCATGCCTCACTAATAGATGCAGCTCGATTATCTGACGGAAAGCTTGTTCGTTATCGTCATAGTGATATAGACCATCTCAAAACATTATTAGAAAAACATAAACAAAATAACTTAGTGGTAATGACTGACGGCGTGTTTAGCATGGATGGTGATTATGCACCCGCTGCTGAAATAGCAAGTTTATGTAAAACGTATAATGCAGTTTTAATAATTGATGATGCCCATGGCCTTGGGGTTTTGGGCGATACAGGGGCTGGTCTGTTAGAGCTACAAGACCTAGATCAATCTCAAGTGCCATTATTGATTGGAACATTCGGCAAATCATTTGGTGGATGTGGTGCTTTTATTTCGGGTAGTGCGATATATGTTGATGCATTTATACAAAAGGCAAGAACCTACATTTATACTACAGCGATGTTGCCTTCTATAGCGGTAGCAATGACACAAGCTATCGAGTTGGTGTCAAACGCCGACGAACATAGAAAAACCCTTTGTAGTTTAATTTATTTATTTAAAGAGTTAATGCAAGAGGCAAATTTAGGTGCAAGTGTATCCTGTTCTCACATACAACCTTTTATAGTTGGTAGTGCAGATAAAACAGTAGGCTTAAGTGATGCGTTATTTAAAAATAATATTTTAGCAGCAGCAATACGCCCGCCAACAGTTTCTAAAAATACTTCTCGGCTGAGATTAAGTTTCACAGCAGGCCACAACAAGATACAGGTAGCGTCTCTTGTGCAGGAAATAAAAAATAATTTAAATGAGTAATCAAGAAGAACTCAACTGTGTGCTTTTGCATGGCTGGGGTGTAAACAAATCAATTTGGAATGGTTTTGTTGATAGGCTTCATAGTTTTGATCATGTTGACGTTGTATGTCTCTATACTGTTGCGAAAGATGCAAAAGCAGCTGATGTTGATGCCCTGGCGTCGCGCTTAAAAGAAATGATTAAAGATAATACTGTAATCATTGCCTGGTCTTTTGGCGGCCTGGTTGCTACTCGTTTGGCGGGTCAATGCGATAATATTAAAGCGATAGTTTACATAGCAAGTTCACCATGTTTTATCAACAAGACGGATTGGAATAATGTGCTTGATAAAAGATCGATCCTAGATCTGCAAAGAAATTTATTGCGCGATCCTGAAAAGACTATCGAATATTTTGCCGGCTTGATTGCGCACGGCGAAAAAAATGTAAAAAATTTGATTGCGACAATAAAACCAAGTCTTGCTAATGAAGTATACAGCCCAACACTTTCTTCATGGTTGAATGAATTATTAGAGCAAGATCAGAGAAAAGAGTTCGCGGTCTTAGATATGCCAATTCAATATGTGTTTGCCGAACATGATGCGCTTATAAGGCCTGATATTATTGAACAATTAAAACAAGCAAATCCAAAAATAGAATGTGTGATTATAAATGATAGTGGTCACGCTCCTTTTATTGCTAAGCCACAAGAAACAATTAATTTAATAGACGGGTTTATAAGTGCTCAACTCAGATAATTATTTATATAAGATCGATAGACGAAATGTTGCGCATGCTTTTGACGGCGCGGCAAAGCAATACGACACAGTATCCTTATTACAGCAAACCGTTGTTGATCGTTTAATCGAGTCGTTTGATCTGATTAAAATAAACCCAGCATCTATTTTGGATATAGGTTCAGGGACGGGTTACGGGTCGAGAAAATTAAAACAAAGGTTTAAAAAAGCACAATATTATCAAAGCGACATTTCTGGAGAGATGTTAAAAGCGGCGCGTAAAAAGTCTCCGAAATATTTTTCAAAAAATCACTTTCTCTGTGCAGATGCAAGTCAAATGCCGATACAAGACCAGCAGTTTGATCTGGTTTTTAGTAGTTTGATGTTGCAATGGTGCAGCGATCTGGATCTGGTGTTTGCCGAGGTTAAACGGGTGCTTAAACCAGGGGGTGTTTTTTTATTCGCAAGTTTTGGCCCAGACACATTGAAAGAATTGCGTGAATGTTGGCAACAGGTCGATAACGATATTCACGTAAACGCCTTTGTAGATATGCACGATATTGGTGATTCATTGATTCGAAATGGAATGGATGCCCCGGTGCTGAGTGTTGAGCATATTGTTTTAACCTACAATGATTGCAAACAGCTTATGCGCGAGTTAAAAAATATTGGCGCGCACAATGTAAATAAAGGCCGTCGTAAAACGCTAACCGGTAAACAGCGTTTAAATAATGTTATCCGTCATTACGAAACATTTCGGTCAAATGATAAATTGCCTGCTACCTATGAAGTTGTCTACGGACACGCTTGGCGGCCAGATCAGGCGAATAGTGACGGTGCAAGTGATGGCTCTCACTCAATATCTTTAGAGCAGCTGAAGCAGGAACTTAGGACCAGTAAACTAAAATAAACATGAGCAAAGGCCTTTTTATTACTGGGACAGATACTGGTGTAGGAAAAACCTGGTTTACACTTGCTTTGATGGAGGCATTTAAGAAGCGAGGATATAAAACCAATGGCATGAAGCCTGTAGCGAGCGGCGGCACTTATATTAACGGCATGTTAATGAATGAAGATGCTAGATTAATCTTGCAGCACTGTAGTGAGCTTGTGAAATATGAGCATGTAAACCCATTCGTTTTTGAAAAGCCTGTCTCGCCTAACTTTGCAGCCAAGGAAGCTGGCGAAGTTGTCGAACTTGAGCAGGTCGTCACTAGTTATAATCAGTTAGCGTCAATATGTGACATTGTCGTTGTAGAGGGCATTGGTGGTTGGCGCGTGCCACTATCTGACAAAATCGGGTCTGCCGAACTGGTACGTGGGCTAGAGTTGTCCGTTATTCTGGTGGTTGGCCTGCGTTTAGGCTGTATTAATCATGCAATATTAACCGCTGAGGCAATCAGGGCTGACGGGATAAATTTATGTGGCTGGGTAAGTAATCAGTTAGATATAAATTATCAACACAGGGATGACACAGTCGAATTATTAAACAAGGAATTGGGATGTCAAAATATTGCGAATCTAGACAATATAAATGCTTTAGATTCAAAAGAAATGGGTGAAAAAATAGATCCATCATTTATATTGGGCTGAGATTCTAGAAAATATAAGCTTAAGGTTGCAACGAGTGCCTAATTTAGGGCATATTGTCGCACCAAGAAGGGGATAGAAATCATTGGGTTATGGATCGTAGGATCGGTGTTTGCGATAAAGCCTAATAAATATAAGCCAAAGATAGCATGTTAACCATGGTGTTTGAGAAGACGATGTAATCTTTTAGCTTAAGAAATACAATGCTTTCAGCTTGATAAGTGATATGTCATTATCGTCGAATCATTATAAGTTGTTTGGTAGAGCTACATAGGGTTGTGGACTAGCAAAAGAATTGTAAAAGTAATATTTTAAGAATTAGTTATTAAAAATAAAAATCATCAATGCTGAGGATTGTTGTATGTCAGTCGATAAATTAAAACAAACTGTGCTTGGGTTAATTGCAGTTTCATTGTTCCTAGTGAGCGGGGCTGTTTTGGCCGAATTTCCGCTTAACTTGACTGAAGGCGTTACGCCAACCAGTCACAAGGTCTACGAATTGCATATGACCATTCTGTATATTGTTACGGTGATTGGTATTGCTGTTTTCAGTGTCATGGCCTGGTCTATCTTTCATCACAGAAAATCAAAGGGCGCAGTTGCCGCACAATTTCATCACAGCACCACTGCTGAAATCATATGGACGATTATTCCGATATTGATTTTAGTCGGCATGGCGATTCCTGCCACTAAAACGCTGGTTTTCATGGAAAAAACTAGCGATGCGGAAATGACCTTGAAGGTTACCGGCTACCAGTGGAAGTGGAAATATGATTATCTTGATGAAGGTATAAGCTTCTTTAGCGCTTTAGCCGAAGAAGACAATAGTGCCCGTCAAAGAGACTCAGGTATAGATCCGGCCACGATCGATAATTACCTTAAAAACGTAGATAATCCGATTGTGCTTCCGGTAGATACAAAAATAAGAATCCTTACTACCGCAGCGGATGTAATACACTCTTGGTGGGTGCCTGCTCTTGGCTGGAAGCGTGATGCTATTCCGGGGTTTATCAATGACAACTGGACCTATATCGAGGAGCCGGGGATCTACAGGGGCAAGTGCACAGAGTTGTGCGGTAAAGACCATGGTTTTATGCCCATCGTGGTACATGCCGTTTCTAAAGAAGAATATGCAGTTTGGGTAGAGGAACAAAAAGCTATACAGCTCGCTGCAGCAGATGGTGCGAATCGAGAGTGGTCCAAGGATGAATTATTAGAAAAGGGCAAATCTATTTACTCTGCAAACTGCGCATCATGTCATCAGGCCAACGGTAATGGCGTCGAAGGATTGTTCCCGGCATTAAATGGTAGTGCGATTGTTAATGGCCCTGCGAAAGACATGATTAATCTAATTTTAAATGGCAAAAACTTGATGCCTGCGTTTAAGGAACAATTGAACGATACAGATATTGCCGCCGTTATTACCCATGAGCGAAATTCCTGGGACAATACGGCAAAAGATATCGTGCAGCCGGCGGACGTGAAGGCTGCAAGATAATCAAATTATTTTTAATCTTAATAAACTAATAGATAGTTAATAGAGGATAGACACATGAGTGAAGCAGTCATCCACGACGATCATAACGATCATCACGATCATAAGCCGACCGGCATAGGCCGTTGGCTGTTTTCCACTAATCATAAGGACATCGGCACCATGTATTTGGTGTTTGCCCTGATTATGTTTTTTATCGGCGGCGCCATGGCGATGGTTATTCGTGCTGAATTATTTCAACCGGGGCTTCAGTTTGTCGATCCCCAGTTCTTCAATTCAATGACAACAGTACATGCGCTAGTCATGATTTTCGGCGCTGTAATGCCGGCTGGCGTTGGTTTAGCTAACTGGATGATACCAATGATGATTGGTGCGCCGGATATGGCGATGCCACGTATGAATAATATGAGTTTCTGGATCCTGCCATTTGCGTTCACGCTGTTGTTATCTACCTTTTTTATGCAAGGCGGCGCACCAGCTGGTGGTTGGACTATGTACCCTCCATTAGTGTTGCAGTTAGGCGATGGGTTCCCGTTCTTGATTTTCGCCGTGCATTTTCTGGGTATCTCATCGATTATGGGTGCAATCAATATTATTGCGACCGTGTTTAATATGCGTGCGCCAGGCATGACCTTCATGAGATTGCCTTTATTTGTTTGGACCTGGATTATAACCGCATTTTTGTTGATCGCCGCGATGCCAGTACTGGCAGGTGCAGTAACGATGTTGTTGACCGATAAATTTTTCGGCACCGCGTTCTTTGATGCTGCCGGTGGTGGCGACCCAGTATTGTTCCAGCATGTGTTCTGGTTTTTTGGTCATCCGGAAGTCTATATTTTGGTGTTGCCTTCGTTCGGTATTATCTCGCAGATTATTCCAACCTTTGCACGCAAGCCATTGTTTGGTTATGCGTCTATGGTCTATGCGACAGCATCAATTGCATTTTTGTCTTTCTTTGTATGGGCGCACCATATGTTCACCGTTGGTATGCCTTTAGCAGGCGAGTTGTTTTTCATGTATGCCACCATGGCGATTGCAGTTCCAACAGGGGTTAAAGTCTTTAACTGGACGGCAACCATGTGGAAAGGCTCTATGACCTTTGAAACGCCAATGTTGTTTTCTATTGGTGTTCTGTTCATGTTCACTCTGGGTGGTTTCTCTGGTTTGATGATGGGAATAACCCCGGTAGACTTTCAGTATCACGACACTTATTTCATTGTGGCACATTTTCATTATGTCTTGGTGCCAGGTATTGTCTTCGGCATAGTTGGCGGTGTCTATTACTGGTTGCCAAAATGGACTGGCCATATGTATGACGAGACGCTTGGTAAGTGGCACTTCTGGACATCGACCATTTCTGTCAACATATTGTTTTTCCCAATGCATTTCATTGGCTTAGCAGGAATGCCTCGACGTATCCCTGATTACAGTACGCAGTTTACTGACTGGAATATGATTATCAGTATTGGCGGGTTTGCTTTCGGATTGAGTCAGTTGATACTTGTTTGGGTCGTAATCAAGTGTATTCGTGGTGGTGAAAAAGCAACAGATGAGGTCTGGGAAGGAGCGCATGGTTTAGAGTTTACCTTGTCGTCGCCACCCCCATTCCATAGCTTTACTACTCCGCCAGAAGTGACGGACGCAACGGCTCATTCATAGATATTAAGGGTTAAGCACTGTGATAATGCGTGACGATGATAAAACATCTGCAGAAAAGGAATTAGCAGCAAAGAACATGCGACTGGTTATCGTTCTTGGATTAGTTGCGGTTGGTTTTTACGTTGGCATAATCTTGACATACATGTAGATATGGCACAAAAGACAGCAGTTTCAGCAAAGAAGCTTTTCGCTTTTGCCGCTTGTATGTTTGGGTTTGGTTATGCGTTAGTGCCTATTTACGATGTCTTGTGTGATGTCACGGGCCTTAATGGCAAAACCGGGGAAGTTTCTCAGGTAGAAGCAGAAGCTCGGCATGTGGATATGGATCGGTTGGTGACGGTTGAGTTTGATACCAATGTTAATCCGGCATTGCCCTGGAAGTTTGAAGCAGAGGAGTTCAAGATGAAGGTGCACCCTGGCGCGATAGCCGAGGCGGTCTTTATCGTTGAGAACACTTCAAACAAACCAGTTGTCGGACAGGCGATTCCAAGCGTAATGCCAGCATTGGCGTCGCTATATTTTGATAAAACAGAATGTTTCTGTTTTACAACGCAATTGCTAGAACCAGGCGAACGTAAAGAAATGATTGTGCGTTATGTTATTGGCTCTGAATTGCCGCAGGATATTTCAACAATGACGTTGTCATATACTTTTTTTAAGTCGCCTGACAGTAACGATGTTGCGACTACAGTAATTAAAACTGACAGAACGATAAGCACGCAAGGTTAGTAAAACAATAAATAATAGAAATGAGGAATAGTTATGTCTAACTCTCAAGACACATATTTTATCCCGGAACCAAGTCGTTGGCCTATAGTAGGAACGCTGGCATTGTTCATTACCTTCATTGGCGGCGGTATGTTTTTGAATGGATCAGGGCCAGGCACTTACGTATTGTTCCTTGGTCTAGCTGCTGTCATTTATATGTTTTATGGCTGGTTTTCAGATGTTATCGGTGAAAGTCTGTCAGGAAGTTATAACAAGCAAGTTGATATTAGCTTTCGCTGGGGAATGAGTTGGTTTATTTTTTCTGAAGTAATGTTCTTCGCAGCATTCTTTGGAGCACTTTTTTATATCAGGGTCTTGTCTGTGCCATGGCTCGGCGGTGAAGGCGCCGGTTTTGCGACACATATGTTTTTATGGCCGGATTTCCAGGCGATATGGCCTTTGTTGTCGACGCCTGACATGTCATTGGCAAATGCAGATTCAAAATACATCGCTATTAAAGAAGTCATTCCTGCGTTTGATGTTCCTCTAGTAAATACAATACTGCTTCTCTCTAGTGGAGTAACGGTTACTTTAGCGCATCATGCTTTGAAGAAAGATCATCGCGCTCCTTTGTGTTGGTGGTTGGCCGCGACCGTTCTATTAGGTTTTGTATTCGTTTATTTTCAAATGGTTGAATACGGACATGCTTATCACGAACTAGATCTGACAATGAAATCGGGTGTTTACGGCTCAACATTTTTTATGTTGACTGGTTTTCACGGTTTTCATGTGACCATGGGCGCAACTATGCTCTTGGTCATTTTGTTCAGATCAATGAAGGGTCATTTTTCATCGAAAGATCACTTTGCCTTTGAAGGTGTTGCCTGGTATTGGCACTTTGTTGATGTGGTTTGGCTGGGGTTATATGTCTTTGTTTATTGGATATAGATAAGCAGATAGTTAGTATACGGAGGCGCTGCTAAAGCAGCGCCTTTTTTAGTTTGGGCTTTAAAAAGTGTAACTGCTTGAGGTTAAGCTAAAAACCAGCGCTGTGTGGTTGAATCCAGCCAAACCTGAAGCCTACAAACAGTGATACAAATAGTAGTATTGAAAGTGTGACTCGGAAAGTAAGCGTAGTGACTAGGCGTTTTGATTTTGAGTCATCTTTGACTAGGTAAAAGCCACCGGCTAATAAAGAAGCGCCAATCGAGAGAAATAATATTGCAATGTATATTTTAAAAAGCAGAATGGCCATTGTTGTTGTCTCGGTTTGTTATGTAGATATTCTACCAGTATAACCAGCATACATTTAGCATATGAAAATAAATTTTGGACAGTGGTGTTTTAGTCCGCGAATAATTACCAGTTTATTGACTTTGCTGCTGTTTGGTTTGTTTGTTTTTCTAGGTTGTTGGCAATTAGATCGGGCTGAACAAAAAAGAAATCTTCATGTTGAATTTGAGAACAGACAGTCTGGGAATGTACTAGATTTAAATCAGAATAATAACGATTTATTAGATACGGAAAGTCTTTTGTGGCGGCCGGTGATAGTAAAGGGGAAGTTTTTAGAAAGTTTTCAGATTCTTTTAGACAATCAGATTCAAAATACGAAAGCAGGATACTATGTTTATACAGCTTTTAGCCTAATTGATAGTAAACACTCAGTTTTAATTAACCGTGGCTGGTTAGCTGCAAACCCAGATCGAAAGATAAGTCCGAAACTAAATATGGTTGAAGGATTTGTAAGTATTAAAGCAGTTATCAAAGAAATACCTAAAACAGGTCTCGTATTAAAAGACCTGCCGCCAGAAATAATGGGTAAAGGTATTTTTAGAGTACAGAAAGTAGATCTTGATGAACTGGCTGATTTGACTAATACAAAACTTTTGCCTTACATCGCTAGGTTGTCGTCGGAGTCGGAACATGGTTATCATCGCCAATGGTCAACACCGGGCTCGGGTGAAAATGTGCATAATGGTTATGCTTTTCAATGGTTCGCCTTTGCAGCAGCGTTATTAGTAATTTATTTGTTATTAAATATAAAGCGAAAAAAGAATCAGGGCAAGTTGTATGAGTGAAGATATTAAAAACATAAAGAAAAGTAACAGGCTAACTATTGTAATGGTTGTCCTTATGTTTGTTAGCCCATTGATTTTATCCTGGTATGTTTTTAATTATACCGATTTTATTGAGATGAGGGGCATGTCAAACAAAGGTGACTTGGTTGTGCCTGTTAGGCCCGTCGGCGATTTAGCCTTGATTGATCCATTTAACGATCAGAGAAAAGATAGTTTATATGGTGAATGGAATTTAGTTTATATTGCCGATGTTTGTGACCAAGCGTGTATGGATAATATATATCTTATACGCCAGATACACGCCTCCATGGATAAGCATTCATTGCGCGTTCAAAAAGTGCTGCTTTTAACCAATCAAGCAAGGAATGAAGTAAAAGAAAAGCTGATAAAATTTAAAGGGCAACAAATTATAAATACTGATTTAATCAATGTGGATAAATTGTTGCTTAAATTTAGATTGAATGATGCGGACGATCCTTTAAAAGCGGAGCGTATTTACATTATAGATCCTCTTGGTAATTTAATGATGAGCTATAGCCCGGGTGTTAATCCGCGCGATATTCATAATGATTTGAAGAAATTATTACGTGGATCTCGCATAGGATGAATAGGGAATATTAAAAATGAACGATAATAAGATTATTCTGCTCCTTCTGCGGATTGCTTGTGCTTTAGCATTTTTAGTAATCGTGGTCGGTGCCTATACTCGTTTATCAGACGCTGGATTAGGCTGCCCAGACTGGCCGGGTTGTTATGGTAACTTAATTGTTCCTGATAAATCAGATCGCCTAAATGAGACGTATCCAGAACGCCCGTTAGAACTTGGCAAGGCATGGACTGAAATGGCTCATCGTTATGCGGCAAGTTCATTAGGCTTGTTGATTTTAATTATCGCCATCATGTCATGGACGAAATCGTCATTATCGAAAATGCGGGTGTTTACATCAGGATTGCTGTTGTTAGTTATTTTCCAGGGCATGCTGGGCATGTGGACCGTCACGCTGATTGCTGAAGCCCATTATCGTTTTGTCGCACCTGCTGGGCGGGCTGTCTATTTTGTCCTTATTATATTGGACAGTTTTACGGCAACAATCACACCAAAATACAGACACTATTATTGACAATCGAAAGTTATTGCCGCTCGTAATTGTCGGGCTGACAGTCTTAGGCTTTCAAATTTTGTTGGGTGGATGGACAAGTACAAATTATGCTGCGCTGGCCTGCCCGGATTTTCCGACCTGTCAGGGTGTTTGGTGGCCGAACATGGACTTCAGCGAGGGATTTATATTGTGGCGTGGTTTGGGCATAGATTATGAGGGAGGCGTGTTGCATGGCACGCGCAAGAACAGCTATCCACATGGCCCATCGAATTGGTGCGCTCATTACTTTTTTCACCATTTTAACAGTTGCTGTTCAGACGATGAGATCTGGCACTAAAAACATCAAACTAACGGCACTAATCATCTTGATAATTTTATTTGCACAAGTGTCCTTGGGCATCGCAAACATCAAATTCTATCTCCCACTATCAGTAGCAGTGGCGCACAATGGGGTAGCTGCGTTATTATTGTTGTCTCTGGTAACACTGTTACACCAATGTCTGCCAGTTAAAAAATAATCAGGAGTTCTCCCTTGGAAGATCAGACACTTACAGACACCTCTGCCGTTAGTTGGCAAGACTACCTAGCTCTTTGTAAGCTAAAGGTAGTGTCGCTTATCGTTTTCACAGCGATTGTTGGTATGTTTATGGCTACAACTGCCATGGTGCCTTGGGATGTTCTAATTTACGGGACTATCGGTATTGGCTTTGCTGCTTGCTCTGCCGCTGCCATTAACCATGTTGTCGACCATAAGATTGACTCGATCATGGCGCGAACTAATCGCCGACCATTACCTGAGGGTAAAGTCAGTCTGGTGAATGCGGTCATCTTTGCTTGGTTCCTGGGTACTATTTCCATGGGTGTGTTGGCGTTCCTGGTCAACCCACTTACAGCTGGCTTGACAGCGCTTTCGTTGATTGGCTATGGTTTTATTTACTCTATGTATCTGAAGCGTGCGACACCTCAGAATATTGTTATTGGTGGTGCTGCTGGTGCCGCACCCCCGGTCTTGGGCTGGACCGCCGTTACTGGGACACTGGATCCGAATTCATTATTATTATTTCTTATTATTTTTGCCTGGACGCCGCCTCATTTCTGGGCCTTAGCAATTTATCGCCGTGAAGAATACGCCAAAGTTAATATACCAATGTTGCCTGTCACGCATGGTGTTGAGTTCACGCGACTACATATATTGTTATATACCATCATACTGTTTATCGTAACGTTGTTGCCATATTTAGTCGGTATGTCAGGTTTGTTTTATCTTGTTAGTGCCGTTTTGCTCGGCGTAGGCTTTCTCTATTACGCTATTCGCATGCAATTTGATCATGCTGATCGTTTAGCGATGCAAACGTTTTCCTTTTCCATTGTCTACCTGATGATAATGTTTGCAGCTTTGTTGATCGATCATTATATCCCTTTGCTGGCGAGTGTTATTTAAGCCTAGCGCCGTGTTGTTAATGCGTTTCACATCAAATTGATTATTTGAAAGAATGAACTGAGGTCCTGAGCTGTGGTCAGAGTGTTATTATCAGGAGACATAACATGCAGCGTAGACAATTTATCATGCAAGCCGGAAGTATTGCTGGCGCACTCATGCTGATGGGGCCGAGCGTTTTGGCACATCCAATCAATAAAAATATTAATCTGAGTTCCCTGAAAAAAGGTCATCAAGAGTGGCGCAAAATAATTTCAAACAAAGAGTTTAATATTCTGTTTGAAGAAGGAACAGAGCCTTCCTTTTCAAGCCCATTAAATCATATTAAAGAAGACGGCACGTTTATTTGCGCCGCCTGCTATTTACCTTTATTTGAATTTGATAAAAAGTATGAAAGTGGTACTGGTTGGCCTAGCTTTTATGATGCCATTGCCGGGCGGGTAGGGACAAAACTAGATCTAAAATTGATCTGGCCAAGAAAGGAGTATCACTGTATTCGTTGTGGTGGACACCAAGGCCATATTTTTGAAGATGGCCCACAACCAACGGGTCTACGTTATTGTAACAATGGTCTTGCTCTCAAGTTCATTTCTGTCGATCAATCACTGCCTGAATTACGAGCTTAGCCATGCCCAGAATTATTCTCGCTCTAGTTTTATGCGGCATCCAACCTACCTCTTTCGCGGCTAATGATGTTGCCATCTTTGCTGGGGGTTGTTTCTGGTGTATGGAAAAGCCTTTCGATAAGCTAGAAGGAGTTATTAGCTCAACATCTGGCTATACCGGAGGACATACTGAAAACCCAACTTATAAACAGACTTCATCAGGTACAACAGGTCACTATGAAGCTGTGCAGATAGAGTACGATCCAACAAAGGTTAGTTTTCAACAATTGCTGGGTGTTTATTGGAAGAATATTGATCCGTTTGATGCTCGCGGACAGTTTTGTGATAAAGGTACACAATACCGCGCAGCCATTTTCACCATGAACGATAATGAAAAAGAATTAGCGACAAAGAGCAAAGCTTTGTTACAAGAAAAACTAAAAGGCAAAGCAACGGTCGTCACAGAAATATTGCCAGCAAAAGAATTTTATGCTGCAGAAGATTATCACCAAGACTATTATATTAAGAACCCAGTGCGTTATAAATATTATCGGCATGGTTGTGGGAGAGACAGGAGATTAAAAGAAGTCCAAGAATTACTGCATGGTCAAAGTAAAAATGACACTGCCGGCACATTTCGGTCCTTGTGGTTAAAAATAGTCAATGGTTAATCTTGCAGTAATTAATTATCGAGCGTATGACAGAATCTGACCTTTGAACTCATTCGTTAGATAATCTGTATGTATTGGTTTAGATTGGTGGTGTGTGTAACCTAACCTCACCATCATTTTACTAAAACTAGCATGTCGACCTCTACCCGGATCAACGATGATTACTTCACAGTGCGGTTTAGAGTGTTGATGAATAAATTGGGATAATAAATCAGCATGTTCGTCTTCATACAAAAGATCACTGCCCAGAATAAGATCAAACTTACCTAGCGCACTAAGATCATCAGCCCAGCCTGTTTGCACGAAAGGAATTGCTCTTCCTTTATTCAAGATAACATTTTGTTCGAGAAAGCTCCCGGCTTCAGGATGATAGTCTGTCGCAGTAATATCAGCGTTGCGTTGATTAAGCATTAAGCTAGTGAGGCCTATACCGCACCCAATCTCTAGAATGTGTTTATCTTTGATTGCAAAGTCTGACATGAAGTTTGCTAATACTTCACTAGCCGGCCAGACAACGCCGAACAGTGACCACTGTGCGGAAGAAATGCCGAGCTTTTCAGCGATGCCCTTAGCATCAAGAAATTCTTGCTTATCACGCAGGGTACGTAAATGAATATCAACATCACCGAATTCAATAGTTTGATAACTAACACGTAACGGAGACATAAACACCTGTAGGATTGATGATGCGTAGATGCAAAGTCTGAATTCTAAACGCTACGCTGAATTGCCACTGTATACTTATTTGCTATGCATAGCCATTCTCTGTTTTTTATTATCTAATTTATTGTTAATTTTCCTGATAAAAATTTTAGGCGATAAACTGAAAGCGGACTTATATATATGTTTTGAGTTCTTAAGGATTTGATTAAGATGTTTATTAAGTAAGCCGGTTATAACTTCAAGATCCCTGATGCTATCCTCTTCGTATGAAGTTTGCGCTAATAAATTGTAAATCATATTTAAATCATTTGCTGTTCCTAATAGTTCACCTAGTTCATGGAGAGAGAGTTTTGTTTGATTGCAATAACCTGAGCTCACTTTACTTATATAGTCTAATTGGTAATTTAGGTATTTAGCCCATTTTCTAAATCCGTGCAGATCGTCGATGCTCTTGCTTTTAAAAAACGCCTTCTGCCCATTTTTGATAGCTTTTTTATAGGTATGCTTTAATCCCTTGTTAACAGCATGCATTGATTCAAAACTTATAAAAATATATTTAAACGCTATCAACTCCTCCAAGAGTATTTGACGTGTCATATTCCAATCAATTTGACCTTGCACAAGCTCGACATTCTGTTTTTCCTTTAAGCGGCTTATTGCCAGTCGCTCCTTTTTTGTTATTGCGCTTATCTCAAGCACGGACAGGGTCTTATTAATGACATGAGAATCACGTGCAATGCTTAGTGATTTAGCTATTTTTGCCAAACGGGCATCCATTGTTTTCCAATGTATATCTGCTGTCTCAATTTGTAATAGCCTAAGCCAACTACGCAAATGTTTAATATCAACACGGACTTGGTGTATATCTTCATCCGAGCTTACTGTTTTGTTTAAACGATCTTGTAAATTATCGATAGTATTAATTACAGATTGTTGTGTTAATAGAATACGGTCTATGGACATATTGTCATTTAAATTTTAGTCGTTTCAATAATAAAACAGCACCGGCTATCCATATTGCAGGAGCTAAGAAAGCCGCGATACTAAGAGAGTGCTCTTTATGAAGATGGAGACCAAAAATGTCCGTTACAGCAACTTCAAAGCTCGTTAGATAGTCTTCAGAAACGTAATCAATAAAAAGTATTACGATTACAAGATAAGTAATAATCGGTTTATGCGGATCAATCGGCGCTTGGTAAATGGTTAGTCGCCATAAAACAAAACCACCAATAGGCGCAACTGCAAAAACAATTCTCGGCATCGTGCCCATAAAATGATGTGCCATGCTTGTTTTATCACACATATATGAAGAAGGCTTAGTCTATATTATGTATAATTTATAGCTATCCAGTTTTTAAACATGGCAGCTTGTCCAAGATAATGGCCGTTCCCGTCAATGATATTCCAGATGGTCGCGCCTTCAATTTTAAAACGCTTCCCAGTAGCTGATATCCTCACGCCAGAATAGTCAAGCATATGTCCATCATTACTAACTCGTTGCATTAATTCTTCACGTTGTTTTCTATTGGTCGTTTCTACCGAATAACGAGAAGGAAGCTGTATAAACTCTTCCCATTCAACCTCAAATAAATCTAGTGCGACTTTATTGCCGAAGTTAAATACAGGATCACTTTCAGAGCCATGTGAAACTATTGCGAAAGGTGTTTCAAATAATGCTGTGATTAATTCGTCAGGTTCTCGATTACCCACCGTGAGTGATTTACCTGTCCAGTGTTTATAACTCGAACAAAGAAGCTGAGCGTGTCTGATATAAAAATCGTTATTGAAAATATCTGGATCCATAGTCTAAAACATTATCATCATAATGCATCGATGGACATTTTTAAGCACAAAAATAGGCTTGTTATCTACAAGGTCTCGCCATAATATTTAGTTTTATTTGAGAAATATCAATCTTTGATATTTATGTGTGAATTATATTTATTATATTGGTGATAACTAAGGTGGAAGAATAGTCATGGATCCCATGCACGATATTAGTATTCTTGCCATTATTTGGGTAAGTGTTTTTGTGGCTTCATTTTTGGCGTTTCGAACACGTTTAACACCCGTGCTTTGGTACTTGTTCTGTGGCGCAACCATGGTAAATATTGGCTTGTTACCCAAGGTAATGCCGGTATTCATTACCGATTTTGCAGAATTGGGAATTATTATTATTATGTTCGCGCTCGGTTTTGAGGAAGATACCGATAATTTTCTTGCCAGCATTAAACGCAGTTGGGGCATAGCTTTTTTTGGTGCCTTGGCGCCATTTTTGGTCGCTTATTTTGCTGCGATATACTTTTGGCAGGATACTAATGCTGCACTTTTATGTGGCCTTGCGATGACGGCGACCGCAGTCTCACTGACAATGGTTTCACTTAAAACAGAAGGTTTAAGTAAAAGTTCGGCAGCCACCGGTATTATGACCTCGGCCGTATTAGACGACATTGCCTCGCTGGCTTTGGTTGCTATTATGGTGCCGATAGCTACTGGCGAAGCCTCTGTTAGTCTGGACGGCATATTGCTCGTTGTAGGAAAAGCAGTATCATTCTTTTTAGTGGTCACCTTTATTGGTGCCTGGTTATTTCCGAAGAGCGATGGTTTTGCGAGAAACATCCCGTTTGTAGGCAGTTTTAATTTGCGACGCATTCTGGCGATGGCGGAAGGCCAATATACGGTATTGGCATTGTTACTGATCGCCGTATTGGTCGGCATCTTGGCGCATGAATTTGGTTTCCATCCGGCAGTAGGGGCTTATATGGCCGGCCTGATTATTCAACGAGAATACTTCGCCTTTCACGAGCATCGTAACGTCGACTTTCATCAACAAGCACAAGAGATTGTTGATAATGTTGCCTTCACCTGGATTGGCCCGGTGTTTTTCGTCACCTTAGGAACCCATTTGGTCTTTGACGGTGATATTTTTATGACAGTGTTGCCTTATGCACTAATTCTATTTGTTGGCTTATTTGTTGGCCAAGTGCTATCAGCGAGCTTGGCAGCAAGATATACGGGTAATTTTGATTGGCCGGCTAGCTTAATGATTGGCTTCGGTATGTTAGGTCGAGCAGAATTGGCTTTTGTGGTATTGGATATCGCGTTTGTTCAACATCACATTATCAGCACCGAAGCATTTTATACCTTGATGATGACGACCTTCTTTTTGAATATCTCAGTACCCCTAACAATACGCTGGTGGAAGAGTCGATTCGGTCATACGATACCGGCAAGCTAGAATCATAAAGACCGATTTTATTTGATTAGTGTTTCTGCAAGAAACTTTGTAAAGCGTTGCCAGGATTGTTTGTCCGCATCTTCTCGATAACGATCTGATCCAAACACAGTAAAGGCGTGGGGTGCGCCACCGTAGGTAATCATTTCATGTGAAACTTTAGCTTGTTCCAACTGTTCACCAAGTTTTGCAAAGTCGTTCATGGTGATAGCCGTGTCAGCGCTACCATGCATGATAAGCAGTTTGCCTTTTGTGTTTGAATAATCCTGTCCCGGAGGTGTACTCAAGCCGCCATGAAAAGTAACAAAGCCTTTTAGGTCAGCACCAGAGCGTGCAAACTCAAGTACAGCCGCACCACCGAAACAGTAGCCAGCTGTTATTGCGTTATCGATATTGGCGCCATTGGTTTTTGCTGTAGACAATGCTCCGTGTAATAAGGTGCGCATTCTTTCACGGTCTTTATACAAAGCGCCGGTGTGTTGGCGTTTATCTTTTACTTCCGTTGGGCGTATGCCCGCACCAAATAGATCGGCCGCAAAAACGGCATAGCCTAATTCGGCCAGCATCTCAGCACGTTTAACCTCGTAATCGGTTAGCCCGTCCCAATCGTGTAAAAGCAAAACTAAAGGTGCGTCAGCAGCGGGTGAGGTGTAATAACCTTCAAAGGTCGCGCCATTAACCTTATAAACAACGGATTTCCCTGCTGCAATTGCTGAAGACGAAAAAATCAGCAAGAATAATCCGCTAAATAACCTCATTGTTAAAGTTTAACCTGCCATCATTGCATCAAGCGTTTCTTTGTAAGACCCATGGACCTTTCTGTAAAAAGACTCTTTCATTAACTTGCTTGCCCACGTCGCAACGTTTGGGTAATCAGAAAGATTGATGTCGACGACTTCAAACGGATCCACGGTGGCAAGCAGGGCAATGTCAGCTATCGTCATCTTGTCGCCTGCAAGATATGGGGTGGCCCCTAATTGTTTTTCGATAACAGTCATAAAGCGTTTAATGAATACATAGCCTTCTTGCATAGATTTTTCATCGGCTTCGACATCGATTAATCCGGCAACGATCTTATTAAAGAATACTTTGGCGAGACCATTATTAAGGTGCGCGCCGATAAAATCTAACCACTTATCAACATGTGCTTGTTCGACAATGTCAGTAGGATAAAAATCAGAGTTATGTTTACGACAAAGATATTTCATGATGGCATTACTCTCAAACAGATAAAAACCATCGTCATCAATTGCCGGGATCTTGCCGGAAGGATTCATCTTTAGGTATTCCTCTGTTTGTGTCTCGCCTGCCAGTGGGTTTATGACTACAAACTCGTATTCCAGTCCCATTGCATTCAAACACATGCGTACCCGGTTTACTGGGAATGACAGACCTAATCCGTATAGCTTAACCATTATTTTTTATCCTCGATTTGTGTAATAAATATTGTAGATGTCTTGTTATTGTAAAGCTAAAAGCATATTAATGCAGGATGTACGAGGTTTTTAACTGCCAGCGAGATAGTCTTCCAGTTGGGCAAAAGTTCCACCCCATTCCTGACTCAATTCAAAGGTTTCATCAGAAAACCGGGTGATTTCTTCCGTGCTTGCGTTGATTGGTTCCCAAGTAAGATCAAGAGTCGTTTTGCCATTTTTCTCATCTAACATAACGGTACTGAGTATTTCGACAGGAAAGTTTTTGATCATTGGGTGAGGCTCAATGCCTCCCTGTTCATTGGAATAGACTTGCGTATAAGAAAGCTTGGCCGGAGGAATCATCTCTTTGTAAAAAATCATGCTCCACATCTCAAGACCACTTTTTGAAGTCATACAATAATGACTAACGCCGCCGGGGGTAATGTCGGATTTGGTGAATTTCATCGAATAACCCTTTGAAGGTAGCCATTTTTCGAGTTTGTCTGGAATAGTCCATGCGTCGAATACCTTTTCCACAGGGGCGTCAAATTTATGTGAGAGTGTAAATCTATGATTGTTTTTGGCCATGGCATTGCTCCTCGGTAAAACTTGATGGTTCGATATTTTAGCGACTTTTAAGGCTGAATTCTCACTCTACAACATGGATGTTGGAAAGAATACAAACAAGAGCCTGCATGGGTGCTGGTAGTAGAACTGCGTCTGGAGCGAGCAGTCGAGGAATTGCTAAGCAAGGGGGTCATATTGTTGTGCTACGGCTTGATGATATTCTCCAGTGCCAATACATAATTTATAGGTGCATGATCAGCAAGAACGGGCGGAAGGTTGCTTTTAATGTCCATGATATTTTTCGAGAGCATCTCCTGTAAGGCATAGTCCTTTAAATTAAGCATTTTGTTTTTTTGATAGCTTAAAATATCTGCTTCCGAAAGGCCTTCGATAAGTATGCCCATGTTATTTAATAATTGTGTCGTGCCACAATGCTTATAATCAATGTTCGGAATACTAATCGGCACGGTGGTGATGATGTCGCAGTTATTAATAATGCGATAAATAGGTTTGTCGTTTAAAGCATTTGCAAATGCCGCATCACCAACACGAGGAGAGCCAAAGGTATAACAAGAATCAAAATCAGGCTGATCCATTATCTCAGCCGTTAATACAGTGGCCAATGCAGCGCCAAGACTATGCCCGGTAATGAAGATGGGTAGTGAGAGAGCTTCCAGATAAAAAAATAATTCTTCTTTAATGCTTTGATAGGCGATATTAAATCCTGCATGAATAAGTCCGCATTCTTTGAAAGGTGTTTGCATGGATTTAATATTATTGTTCCAGTCGACAAGATCGTCGGTACCACGAAAGGCAACTACAAGGCACGGTTGTGGATAGCCATCACTGTTAATGCCTTTGACCTTTAATAGAGAAACATGCGTTGAGGTCTCGGCCTTATTAATAAAGCCAATTTCTTTATAGTCAAAACGACCCAGCTTATTTTTTTTATTGAGATGAAAGTCAGGCTGATAAGTTAAGCGCGATATCTCTGCCAGCCAACAGGCGTTACTAATATTGAAACCGGGAACGCCGCTTTGCAAAGGCGTGTTTGTGTGTAAATCAAAGTACTCGGTCGCTTCGCCGGGTTTGCTTAAGGCTTGCCATGAGGAGTCTTGTTGCATATGAACATTAATTATTCTAGCGGTGGGTTCTAAATTAACTGTAACGTTTATTGTTTGGTGCCTGTCTGATTAAAACTAGATTGCTTATGTCGGCTTCAGCTCCATTGTTGTAACCGAATCAGATACGATAAGTTTTGCTTCGGTTTGATCTTGTACTTGTGCAGCGTTTACGCCCGGCGCTACCTCTTCAAGAATCAGACCTTGTTCGCTAGGCCTTATAACGGCAAGCTCGGTGATGATGAGATCGACGCGCCTGTCGGAGGTCATGGGCAGGTTGAGCTTCTCTACAATCTTTGCTGTACCTTTCGCCGTGTGGATCATAGCGACGATTACTTTACGAGCACTTGTGACTAAATCCATGGCGCCACCCATGCCCGGTACGCGCTCACCAGGTATAATCCAGTTTGCGAGACGACCCTGACTATCGACTTGAAGCCCCCCCAATACAGTCATATCAAGATGTCCTCCCCGAATTAGCCCAAAGGAGAAGGCGCTGTCAAAGGCAGCAGCGCCCGGTAGCGCACCAATCATGCCGCCGCCGGCATCGCTGAGAGAGGTGTTTTCCATGCCGTCCGGTAGGCCGCCGCTGCCGATGATGCCGTTCTCGGACTGAAAGAAGACGTTGTCCTCTTCGGGCACATATTGCGCGACCATTGTGGGCAAGCCTATACCAAGGTTCACCAGGCTGCCCGGCTGAATTTCACGGGCGACTCGACGAGCGATCAATTGCTTGCCGTTCATGCGGCCACCCCTGTCTTGACGATGTAATCGACTAAAGTGCCGGGTGTATGTACATCGTCGGGTGCGATGCAGCCAACAGGAACCAGCTCTACAGCTTCAACGAATACAGTCGCTGCGGCCATTGCCATTACCGGGTTAAAGTTCTGAGCGGTGAGTCGGTATTGTAAGTTCCCGAAGTAGTCGCACTGTTGCGCCTTTATCAAGGCAAAATCCGCTTTAAGCGGAAGTTCCAGCAAGAATTGTTTGCCTTCGATTTCCAGGATCCGTTTGCCTTCAGCCGCAAGAGTGCCCACAGCGGTTGGGGTCAGCACGCCACCCAGACCGAAGCCACCGCAACGAATTTGCTCGACTAGGGTTCCTTGGGGGACCAGTTCTACTGTCAACTCCTCTGCAATCATCTGTCGCTGAGTTTCCGGGTTTGTGCCAATATGGGAAGCGGTGACGTGCTTTACCAGACGGGCATCGATTAGTTTGCCAATCCCAACTCCAGGTCTGGCAGTATCGTTAGCAATGACAGTCAACCCGCCCTTGTGTTGCCGTACCATTTCGTCGATTAAATGTTCAGGTGTTCCGACGCCCATAAAGCCGCCAATCATTATGCTGGCCTCCTGTGGGATAGCCTCAACAGCGTGGGTAACAGATGTTGTTTTCTTCATAGCGAGATATCTTACTTTGTTTTTCGTAATTGGTCGTCTGTAAAGTAAGGTTTACGCAAGCCGGCTTATTTTTATGTTCTTGGGGTGCGACTCAGTGTATGAGTTTAAACTTTTGTTCTTGCTTTTATTTTTATATGCCATAAAGAAAATAAATGACCTACATTGATGTAGGGAACAGTCCTTGTCGGTTCTCTTTAGCGCTTCCAGTTATTCTTGAGCAGAGGTTTTAATCCAGTTATTAGCCTCATTTAATTCATCAAAGTCAAAGTGTTTTATCTCCGCGTTGACGAAATGACTGGCAACATGTTCTGCTAATTCACCGATAGGTGAATCAGTGGCAAATGCAACACAAGCAATTTTTTGGTGATGATCCTTAACAAAACGTAAGTGTCTTATCAGGGCAGCAAATGAATCCCAGCCCGGAAACGATTTAACATGGATTAACACGCCATTAAGCGTGCCAGATTTTTCGAGATAAGGATCAACGATGCTAGCAGCAGCCTTGAAGTCTTCTTCCGATAATGCGCCGTTAGGCTCAAGAAGCACAATGCCTTCATCTTCATTCAAGTTGATATTTAACATACGTGCCTCATATTATCAAAGTGGCTTATGTACATAATAAACTTGAATACATGTCCTAAGTTGATCTATCGCAAGAGATGTTGAAGTATTTATTCTTTAATCGTAGAAAGCGTAGTGAATAGTCTGAATTTCTATCTATAATTATCATATGAAACTTTATTTAGTTCAGCATGGAGAGTCTGTGTCAAAAGACGTTGACCCGGGTCGTCCCCTAAGTGCGCATGGAGAAAATGATGTTAAGCAACTTGCAGAGTCCTTGAGAGTTTCGGGGCTTACAGTAAATAAGGTTCTGCACAGTAGTAAGATGCGAGCCCATCAAACAGCGGAAATTCTTGGAGAAGCGCTGTTGATCAGCGGTGAAGTAGAAGTTACTGATGGTATCAATCCAAATGATCCAGTACAGGGCTTCTCAATCAGGGCGCACAAATTCAAACACGACACGATGGTTGTCGGTCACTTGCCATTCATGGCAAAAATGGTGTCCTATCTGGTTACCGGAAATGAAGACGCGGATATTGTAGCGTTTAAACCAGGAAGCGTTGTTTGCCTTCAACAGGATGGCGAAGAGCATTGGCAGGTTCAGTGGATGCTGCGACCAGATACACTTTAGTTATTGTAGATATAATACGCCCAAAAAAATGGCCCCTTTCGGAGCCATTCTTGTTTTCATTAAGTATCCTTGATCCGTCATTTATCAAGTTGTTTGGGTTTAAGCAGCTATTGTCTCGCGCAATTTTTTCATTGCGTTGTTTTCGATCTGCCTTATGCGTTCTGCGGAGACGCTGTGTACTTCGGCGAGTTCATGCAAGGTTGCTTTGTCTTCTGCTAACCAGCGTTTGGCGATGATATCTTTACTGCGATCATCGAGTAGGGCGAGTGCTTTATGTAATGACGCCTGACTTTCATCATCAAGCTGTGCAGTTTCAATCAACTCTTCCGGCCCTGCTGCTTTGTTCTCCAGAAAATATGATGGTGTATAGACTGATTCGTCGTCATCATCGCCAGCCAGTCCATCGAAGGGCGCATCGTAGTTGCCCATGCGTTTTTCCATTTCCATGACATCGCTGGGTTTGACGCCGAGTGTTTCAGCGACTTCATTCACTTCGTTTTGGTTTAACCAGCCAAGACGTTTCTTGGAAGAACGAAGGTTAAAGAATAATTTGCGTTGCGCCTTAGTGGTCGCGACTTTAACGATGCGCCAGTTCTTAAGAATGAATTCATGCATCTCTGCACGTACCCAATGTACGGCAAAGGAGACGAGTCGAACACCAACATCAGGATCGAAACGTTTTACGGCTTTCATTAATCCCACGTTGCCTTCTTGAATCAGGTCAGCTTGTGGTAAACCATAGCCGCTATAACCTCGTGCAATTTTTACCACGAAGCGGAGGTGAGACATGACCAGACTACGTGCAGCTTCGATATCGCCTTCATCTCTGAGGCGTCGAGCCAAGATCTGCTCTTCATCCAGGGACAAGATGGGTACCTGATTGACTGACGAGATATAGCTCTCTATCGACCCTGTCGGTAATGCGAATTGTAAGTTTGTTAATTGATTCATCGAACCTCTTCCCATTGCTGTTGTGTTAATTTTAGCACTCCAAAACATAGAGTGCTAATATTTAGAAAGGTTCAATTTAATGATTAATGTAATTAATTGAAATATATAGAGTTATTTTTTTGTTTTGGGTCTCTACACAGGCTCGATCGAGCGTAAATGACGTTTAACCGCTATCCATGAGCCCAATAATCCAAGTGCGATCCCACACGCGAGCAGGATCACTGAATTACCGAAACCAAGGCCTATCAATTGGAAGTCACTGGCATAAAGATTGGCTAGTTGTTTGACCGGGCCATGTAGCATCTGCATGGATATCGTGATGAGTAACCAGGCGATGATACCGCCAAAGACACCGTACCAAAGCCCACTATACAGAAACGGGCGCTGTATGAAGCTGTCGGTTCCGCCAAAGAGTTTGGTGATTTCGATCTCTGATCGTCGGTTGTGTATCGAAAGCCGAATTGTATTGCCTATTATGAGCAATACTGCTATCGCGAGCAGTGTTGACAGAATCACAATAAGGCGGTTAACAATATCCAATAGATAAAGTAAGCGTTTTAACCAGCGGCTATCATATTGTGCGCTATCTACCTCTGGCATTGCTTCCAGTTCTTTTATCAATGTCTCGGTTTCTGCTTCATTACTGCTATCTAGATTTGGCTTAACGAGCACAACATTCGGTAGCGGGTTTTCATCTAGTGTGTTGAGTGCCTCGGCAAAGCCAGACAGTTTTTGATACTCCGCTAGTGCATCTGCGCGTTTTATTAAAACAGTTTCGTTGATGTTGTTACTATCGGAAAGAATATTTGCAAATTCTGCAGCACGCGCCTCATCAACATTAGTTTGAAGAAACAATGTGATCTGTACGGAACCGTCCCAACTTGATGAGACGTAACGTACATTGTCGAGTAATAGATAAAAACTGGCAGGTAGCGCGAGTGATATACCAATAACCGCTGTGGTTAATATATTGCTGACAGGGTATTTTATGTATTGCCCGAGGCTAAAGATAAATGCCTGTGCGTGTTGTAATAACCACATATCAAAGCGACGCTTAAGCTCGCTCTTGAAAGTTTTCTTCGGCCGTGTGTTTTTTTTGCGGTTGACCTGCTTCATGATTCTGTGGGTGTCCCGCCAAGAGGTAATACGCGACCGGCCTTTAAGGTGATGATACGTTTTGACATGCGTCTGATCATATCAAGGTCATGACTGGCAATAAGCACGGTAACGCCAACTTGATTGAACTGCTCGAATAGCTTCATAGTATCCAATGATAGCGCAGGATCGAGATTACCTGTTGGCTCATCTGCCAGTAATATAGCAGGGCGATGTACCACTGCGCGCGCAACACCGACGCGTTGTTGTTCGCCTCCTGATAGCGCCATAGGGTAACTATTCACTTTCTGCAGCAAACTGACTTTGTCTAACGCGGCTTGTACGCGCTTACGGATCTCTTGATGTCGATAGCCAGCAATAACTAACGGTAAGGCGACATTATCGAATACGGTTCTATCATTTAACAGACGATGATCTTGGAACATAAAACCGATATGCCGTCTGAAGATTGGTATGCGTCGATTACGTACACGCTCAAGGTTTTGACCGTTAATAATAATCTGTCCGCGAGTGTGTCGATCAATTAAGGCAATTAAACGTAGTAGTGTGCTTTTGCCTGCGCCGGATCGGCCGGTGATGTATACCATTGCGCCTTGTTCAATATGCAGATTGATATTACGCAGGGCTTCATTGCCGCCAGGATAATTCATATGGACATTGGTAAATCGAATCATGTGTCTGCTGCAAGTAAGGCGTCGATGAATTCAGCAGCGTCGAAGGGCATTAAGTCTTCAACTTGTTCACCAACACCAATAAATCGGATGGGAATATTTAATTCATCTGCAAGAGAAAAAACAATGCCGCCTTTTGCAGTCCCATCAAGCTTAGTTAAAACGATGCCATCAATACCAATCATCTCGTTGAATTGTTTTGCCTGTATCAAAGCATTTTGTCCGGTTCCGGCATCTAGTACCAATAAAACTTCGCTTTGTAAGTCGGTATCAAATTTGTTGCCGATACGATGGATCTTTTTCATTTCTTGCATCAGGTGATCTTTATTGTGTAAACGGCCAGCGGTATCAGCGATCAGTACGTCAATATTGTTTGACCGAGCAGACTTCAAGGCATCAAAGATAACGGCACCAGAATCCGAGCCGTGTGTTTGGGCGATCACCTTAATTTCGTTGCGATCACCCCACACCTGGAGTTGTTCAATGGCTGCTGCACGAAAGGTATCCCCAGCTGCCAACATGACACTTCTTCCTTCACCCTGTAAGCGTTTGGCTAGTTTGCCAATGGTGGTTGTTTTGCCTACGCCATTAACGCCAACGACCAGTATCAAATAGGGCTTATTTGGGATATCTGGAATGATGAGCGCTTTTTCGACTAATTTGAGTGTGGGCAATAAGACTTGTTTTAATAATTCGAGTGGGTTTTCCGTAGAATTCTTTTTCGATTCGGCTTTTAATAATTGGATGACCTGATCAGTCGTCTTAATGCCGATGTCTGCTAATAATAGGCGATCCTCAAGCTCTTCCAGCGTGGCATTATCAATAACGGTTTTGTTGCGACTGAAAAGTCCTCCGAAAAGGCCGGTGCGGGTACGTTTTAGACGATCCGAGAGGGTTGCGCTCTCATTTGATGATTCCTCAGGTTTTTTAACGCCGCTTTTTCTTTTTAAACCAAACACAGAAAGTAAATTATTTTAGTATGCTATAAGTGAGTTGCGGTATCCTACCATTAAGTTATATCGAACTCATAAAGAGAAATACGCTCTATATAGCGTGCACCATAAAATTTAATTCCTAATTTAATGATAAATATGAAAATGAAAAATTCTTGTCGTTCTCTGAAAACTGTTTTGCTAGGACTGATCTTAATAATTCCTGGTATAGCCAATGCAAAAGTTACCGAATTTCAATTGGAAAACGGTCTTAAGCTGTTGGTAAAAGAAGACCATCGTGCGCCTATTGTCGTAACACAGGTCTGGTATAAGGTCGGTGGAAGCTATGAACATGATGGCATTACCGGAATATCCCATGCACTTGAGCATATGATGTTCAAGGGTACAGAAAAATTTCCTAGTGGGGAGTTCTCTCGTATCATTTCTGAGAATGGCGGCAGCGATAATGCTTTTACCGGCCCGGATTACACGGCTTATTTTCAAACGCTAGAAAAATCACGTCTGGAAATCAGTTTTAAGCTAGAAGCAGATCGCATGCGCTTCTTGACCTTGCCTAAAGAGGAATTTGCCAAAGAGATAGAGGTTGTCAAAGAAGAACGCCGCTGGCGCACGGAAGATAAACCGCAGTCTTATGCTTATGAGGTCGCTATGGCAACGGCATTTCAAACCAGCCCTTATCGCTATCCAGTGATTGGTTGGATGCAAGATCTCGATAATATGACCATAGAAGATCTAAGCGCTTGGTATCAAAAATGGTATGCGCCCAATAATGCGACTTTGGTGATTGCCGGTGATGTTAATCCAGATGAGGTTTATGCATTAGCCAAAAAATACTTTGGACCATTGCCAAAGGGTGAGGCGATTACTGTAAAGTCTCTAGATGAAGTCGATCAAAAAGGCGCAAAACGCGTTACGGTAAAACGCCCAGCAGAATTGCCTTATTTAATGATGGCGTTTAAAACACCAGTTGTTAAACCGGGGAGTGAAAAACAAGAAAACCATGATTGGGAACCATATGCGTTAGAAGTGTTGGCAGGGATTCTTGATGGCGGTAGTAGTGCACGTATTGCCAGTCGCCTGGTTCGTGGAAGTGAAATTGCCGCCGGTGCGAGCGCTGGTTATCGAATGGTTTCACGTTTGGATAACTTATTTACCTTATCAGGCACGCCTTCCAAAGGTAAGACTGTGCAAGAGCTTGAGATGGCTTTACGCAATGAGGTAAAAGATTTACAAAACAACCCCGTTACAAAAGAAGAATTGCAACGCGTTAAGGCGCAAGTTATTTCTAGCGATGTGTATGAAAAAGATTCTGTTTTTTATCAAGCAATGATCTTGGGCACATTAGAAACTGTGGGTTTGTCCTGGCGTCTTGCGGATGTCTATGTTGAAAGCATAAAGGGAGTAACAGCGGAGCAAGTTATGTCAGTAGCAAAAAAATATTTAGTTGATGATCGACTTACAGTCGCGGAGCTTGATCCACTGCCCATGGATGGACAACCACGACGTCCACGAGGAGGTAATCCTCATGCTCATTAAAAACACTATGAAAATTATTGTATGTGCAATGTTGTTTACAAGTTGGTCTGTTCAAGCTTCACCGAAGATTGAGACATGGAAGACTAGTAGTGGCGCGGAAGTTTATTATGTGCACGCTCCTGAATTACCTATGGTTGATATGCAGGTAGTGTTTGATGCTGGTAGCAGCCGTGATGGACAAATGCCTGGTGTTGCCGCACTAACAAGCGGTCTATTAGATCAAGGTGCTGCAGGCATGGATGCTGATGCAATCAGCAAGGGTTTTGAGTCACTAGGTGCTGTGTTTGGTTCAAATGCAGGATATGACTCTGCGTCAGTGCAACTACGATCTTTAACAGACGAATCGTTGTTGTCCGCTGCACTTGAAAATTTTAAAAAAGTTATTTCAAAACCAGATTTTCCCGAAGATGCTTTAGAGAGAAGACGCGCTCAGACATTGATTGGTTTACAAGCTAAACAACAAAACCCGGGCGCCTTGGCGAGAGATGCTTTTATGAGTGCAGTCTATCAATCTCATCCTTATGCTCAACCAAGTTCAGGCACGGAAGAATCTGTCGCAGCGATTAAGCGCAAAGACATCGAGACATTTTATAAACAATACTATGTTACTAAAAACGCTATGGTTGCAATCGTTGGTGCTGTAGATAGAAAACAGGCAGAGAAGATTGCTGAAGATGTTACCAGCGGACTTGAACAAGGTGAGAAAGCCAAGGCATTGGCGAACGTCAGTGCATTGGAAAAGGCCAATAAAGTATTTATTGAACATCCTTCAGCACAAACTCATATCCTTGTTGGTCAGCCGGGTGTTAAGCGTGGCGATCCGGATTATTTTCCGCTTTATGTTGGCAATCATGTATTAGGTGGCGGCGGCATGGTGTCGCGCTTGTTTGCCGAGGTGCGTGAAAAACGCGGGCTGTCTTATAGTGCCTATAGTTATTTTTCACCGATGCGATTCGAAGGTCCTTTCATTGCAGGCTTGCAAACCAAGACCGAACAAGTTGATGAGGCCTTGTCTGTTTTAATGGAAAATATTAATCGTTACATAGAAACTGGCCCAACTGAAGAAGAGTTAGTCGCTTCCAAGAAAAATATTACTGGTGGTTATCCATTGCGCATAGATAGTAATAGCAAGATCCTGAACTACGTCGTTGTTATCGGTTATTACAAGTTATCACTAGATTATCTTGATACTTTCAATGCAAATGTTGATGCTGTAACGATTGCTCAAATAAAAGATGCTTTTACACGACGAGTAACACCAGATAAGTTAGTCACTGTAATGGTGGGGACTCCAGCTGAAGAACCCAAAGAAGGGCCTTAAATCATGGGGGCGCCCGGCAAGATCCGTATTATTGCCGGCAAGTGGCGAGGAAGAAAACTTGATGTAATCCATTCGCCAGGTTTGCGTCCAACGCCTGATCGAGTTCGCGAAACGCTTTTCAATTGGTTGCAACAAGAGATTGTTGGTGCGCGTTGTCTGGATCTCTTTGCCGGAACAGGCGCGCTTGCCTTTGAAGCATTGTCGCGGGGTGCGGCAGAGGTTTTTCTGATCGAATCCAACCCAAAGATTGTCGAATCCCTAAAACAGCATGCAGAAACACTGGGCAGTGAAGGCCATACAATCCAACTCGCCGATGCAGCAAGCTGGCTCAGGCAAGGCATTAAAGAGTTTGATATCATCTTTCTTGATCCTCCTTTTGGGGAGGGCTATATCGAGCAGTGTTGTGAAGCAATTAGTGAAGAATCGTTGTTGAACCCTAAAGGTCTGGTTTATATTGAATCAGAAAAAGATTTAGCATTACCGAAAGGCTGGGAAATCCGGAAACAAACAAAGACAGGTAATGTACAATCAATGCTTATAGAACCTGATTAAAATGTACTTTTTTAAATATGGTTCTAATAATATGTTTAATGGGGAGCTGAAATGGTAACGGCAATTTATCCAGGCACATTTGATCCAATCACAAAAGGGCATGCAGACATCACCCGGCGTGCGGCTAATTTGTTTGATAATGTCATCATTGCTGTTGCTGACACGACGAGTAAGAAAACACTGTTCACCATTGACAAGCGTGTTGAATTAGCAAGGAAAGTCTTAGCGGGCATAAATAATATTGAAGTGATTCCATTCCGGGCTTTGGCGACGGATCTTGCGCGTGAAAAAAATGCGAGTGTTATTGTACGAGGTATACGCGCCGTATCCGATTTCGATTATGAGTTTCAGATGGCAGGCATGAATAGACAATTAAACCCTGATATTGAAACTGTGTTTTTAACCCCAGCAGAAAATCTAGCTTGTACAACATCAAGTTTGGTGCGAGAGATAGCGTCTCTGGATGGGGATGTTGGTATATTTGTTGACCCAATCGTAGTTGCCGCACTAAAAGATAAATTTTCCTGATTTTTTAAAATATCACCATGATAAAAAACATTAAGACACTGTCTTCATTTCTCTGCGTATTAATTTTTACTTCTTCTTATGTCTTTGCAGAACCAAAGCAAGCTGCGATTGCAAGCGCGCATCCCTTAGCAACACAAGCTGGCATTGATATATTAAGACAAGGCGGCAATGCCTTTGATGCGGCTGCTGCGATAACAGCATCATTAGCTGTTGTTGAGCCTTATAGTTCTGGCTTAGGTGGAGGTGCCTTTTGGTTGGTGCATCGATCATCTGATAAGAAGCAGACCATGATCGATGGGCGAGAGAAGGCGCCTATGCGCAGTACCCATGATATGTATCTGGATAAAGCGGGAAATGTTGTTAAAGGACTGTCATTGAACGGCCCTATGGCTGCAGGCATACCCGGCGTTCCTGCAGGCATAGAACATCTTGTGAAAAACTATGGTCGTTTGTCGTTAAAACAAGTTCTTGCGCCAGCAATCAAACAAGCACAAGAAGGTTTTGCTGTAACGGAGCGTTATCAGAAATTGATGGGCTACAGGAAAGAGGTCATAAAGCAGTATCCTGATGCGGCACAAATATTTCTCAATAAATATGACGTCCCTGCTATAGGCGCGTTGATTGTTCAAAAAGATTTGGCGAATACGCTAATTACGTTAGCAAACAACGGTCGTAAGGGGTTTTATCAAGGCCCTGTTGCTAAGCAGTTGGTTTCCAGTGTTAGAGAGAATGGTGGCATTTGGGAGCCGGGTGATCTGGAGAAGTATCAGATCATTGAACGAGAACCGATCGTAGTAAATTACAATGGGATCAAGGTTACTTCTGCGTCACCACCTTCTTCTGGCGGCATTGTTATGGGGCAAGCGCTGAATATACTGGAGCAATTTAATTTAGAAAAGCTTGATTCGATAACACGTAAACATATTGTTATTGAAGCTATGCGCCGTTCTTATCGCGATCGCGCAGCCTACTTAGGTGATCCTGATTTTATTGATATTCCTGTCGATCGTTTGTTAGATAAAAATTATGCGGGAGGTCTAGCCTTAACAATTAATTCAGAACGTGCAACTCCTAGTAGCGAACTTAGTAATATTGCAACAATAGATCAGATAGGCACTGATACGACACACTTTTCAGTCGTTGATCCTGAAGGAAATCGAGTCTCTGCAACCTTAAGCATTAACCTGCCATTTGGATCCGGGTTTGTTGCTAAAGGCACCGGCGTACTTCTGAATAATGAGATGGATGACTTTTCTGTGAAGCCACTAACGGCTAATGCCTATGGATTAGTCGGCGATCATGCCAATGCCATTGCCCCAGGTAAACGTCCATTGTCCAGTATGACGCCAACCTTTCTTGAAACAGACGATCGAATTGCTGTGCTAGGTACGCCAGGTGGTAGTCGTATTATTAGTATGGTGTTGTTGGGTGTGTTGGATTTTGCAGAAGGAAATGCACCTAAATCGTGGGTGAGTTTACCGCGCTATCATCATCAATACCTTCCTGACCAAGTGCAATACGAACAGGGCGGTTTAAGTGATCTTGAACAAACCGCGCTTAAAGATAAAGGCCATGTGCTTAAAGAAAAAAACCGTCGCTATGGCAATATGCAGGCAATTATGATTTGGAAAAAGAAAGATTTGTTTTTTGCTGCTAGCGATCCTCGTGGAGAAGGTAGCGCTGAAGTTTTTTATTATCCTTAATTTTGCTGCGTATTTAGAGTTACAACCATACTCGTATCTCTGAACAGACGAAATCCCAGATTAAAGCTACGATAGGTCGGTTCGTACCAATAGCGGTTTGCTGAGCGAACTCCCAACGGAATATTGTACCAGGAGCCACCGCGCGTTACGCGATATTCGCATTCGTTATCTTTATATACTGAGCCATTGCTAGGGGCATCATGGTAACCAGCTTTCCAACAGTCCTCCGCCCACTCCCAGACGTTGCCGTGCATGTCATGCAGACCAAAAGGGCTTGCTTTATATTGTCCTACTTTGGATGATTTTGCTTCGCCATCGCTACAGGGTGCATTCCTCCAGCCATAATGATTGATGTCTTTAGCAACTTCATCATAGACATTGGCATAAAGGCATAGGTCTGATTTTGAGTTGCCAAAATGATAATCAGTCGTGCTACCAGAACGTGCGGCATACTCCCACTGTGCTTCTGAAGGTAAACTGTAGTTACTGCCGGTTTCCTTATTTAGCCAATCAATATAGGCATGTGCATCGTTCAAACTGACACAGACCACAGGGTGATCGTCTGACTGAGCGTAACTAGGATTGCGCCAGGTCAACCCTTCTTTCTGGCCAAAATCAACACCGCCTCCGTCGCCAAAACAACCTTTATGTATTCCGGCATTTGTCTCTGCATCGGTAAGATATCCTGTTGCCTCGATGAATTTTTTGAATTGGCCGACAGTAACCTCGTATTTTCCGATTTCAAAAGATGAGACGGTAACAATATGTTGTGGCTTTTCATCTTTTCTGCCTTCTAAGGTGCCCATTAGGTAGGATCCGCCAGGAATTTTTACCATGTCGCCAGCTAAATTGTGTTGTTCCGTTTTGCCCACTTCCTCGTGGATTGCACTCAGGTCATCATCAAGCCTTTTCTCAGCATCAGATATTGCTATGGCCTCCGGATTAATCTTTCGTATTATTTTTAGATATTCTTTTGCTCCTATAGAATCTCCGACGTTAAGCGATGTCTGTAATCCTTCAATATTTATTTTTAAGATTTTGGCCAAAATTCGGGCCGCCCCGAGGTTATTTTCGTCTTCTTCCAGTATTTTTTTTACCTTCTCATAGGCATTTTTTCCGACAGGCTCGATGTGACGCCCCGCCTCAATGTCTGCTTCAGCGGCGGCCAATAAGCCCAATATAGTCAATGAATCCAGGTCGTCATGTTGGTCTAGAGTCAGGGCTACAGCGAAAGCATTTACGATAGGAAGGAAAAGCAGTGTTACTACAAGAATAAATATACTTAAATTACTCATATTGAGTAGCGATGATGTAATAGTGCGTTGATTTATCATAATTTATCTTCTTTTTATAATTGAAGTCACGTTGTCCGTTATTTTTCGCAAATTGTACAAAATGCGAAGAATTTGCCCAACTCCAGTAGACATAAATATTTCCAGTAAGTTTAATTTAACCGGTATTTTTACAATCAAGCAAATTGCTCCAGCGTTTACTCCAGCCAAATTCCTGTTTTAAAGCTTGAACCAGTTTTCTTACCTGCATCTCAGAGTAATGGCTTCTCGTAACAAGTAAATTGATACTTTCACAATCAACCTCATGCTCATTATTGCTCATGAGCTTCAAATGAGCACACTCATGATAGTATATAAAATGTTTTGCATTTTTAGGCAGTTTAGCGAACGCGCTATTGTCTATAGCGATAGTGGGGTAGCCCAGTGGCCATTGGGCTGTCGCAATTTTCTTCCCGGGAATGCTCGAAACAATTTTAACTTCAACCTCTTTGTCAGTATCTAAATGCCTGGCTGTGCAGGATAGTTTGTCATTTTCATTTTTATCTTGTGCAGCTGCAATTAATGGAAATGATAAACAAATACTGTTGAGTAAAAAATATATTATTATTTTAAACATTCAGTGTTGGCACTTTGTGCAATAAAATGTTGAACGTTGTCCCAGGCGAATTACTTTAATAGGCGTCTTACAACAATTACAGGGATCTCCTGCTCTATCGTAAACTTGTAATTCATTTTTAAAATAACCTGGCTTGCCTTCGCCGTTGATAAAGTCGCGCAAAGTAGTGCCGCCTTTTTTAATGGCATGTGACAAGACATTCTTTATTTCAACAACGAGTTTTTCATATCTTGCCTTTGAAATTTTCCCCGCTTTCTGTGTTGGTTTAATACCTGCATGAAAGAGGGCTTCACTTGCATAGATGTTGCCTACGCCAACAACGATACAACTATCCATTATAAATGTTTTAATAGCCTTAGTTCGTTTTCTCGATCGGGCATATAAGTAATCAGCCTGAAATATATCGCTTAATGGCTCGGGGCCTAGATGACTGATCAGCTTATGCTCCATTGGGTCATCTTTAGTCCAGAGTATTGAACCAAACTTTCTTGGGTCTCTAAAACGCAGCGTCTGCCCGGACTCAAAAATAATATCGACGTGATCATGTTTTTCAGGGGCTTGACTATCCTTAATGACTCTTAAACTGCCAGACATGCCAAGGTGTAATATCATGCACCCATTTTCAGTATAAAAGAGTAAATATTTTGCGCGGCGATGCAGCTTTCTAATGACTTGGTTTTTTAATGATCGCTTCAAGCTTACCGGTATCGGCCAACGTAATTGGCGCTCGCGGATGATGATATCTTTTACAGTCTCACCGACAACGAAAGGCGCAATACCTTTACGTGTCGTTTCAACTTCGGGTAGTTCAGGCATGATCTTTTACTTTATTGATTCAACGCATTTGAAGTGTCATTAAGTCAGGTTAGAATAGCATTAGTATGGACACTCCAATAATAAAAAATAATCTGCAGTACCATCAATGTTCAGTTAATGACCTCTATAGTCATTATGAGGTCGATGGCAATGGCTTATCTTCTGAAAGCGCTCAAAAACGATTAAAAATATATGGAACAAATGAATTACGCGTAAAACAGGATGTCCCCGAGATAATTAAATTTTTATATCAATTCAAGAATTTCTTTGCATTATTACTGATTGTGGGTAGTGGTCTAGCCTTGTTAGCTGAACAGCTTGACCCTGGCTTGGGGAATCTTTATATCGCCATTGCTTTGTTCGGCGTTACTATTTTGAATGCAACGTTTACCTATATACAAGAGCATCAAAGTGAAAAAATCATGGAAAGCTTTCGCAAAATGATGCCGACCATGGTGCGTGTTTTTCGAGATGGGGTTGAGGTTGAGATAGAGGCAAGCATGATCGTCCCCGGTGATATTGTTCGTTTAGGTGAGGGCGATCGTGTCCCGGCTGACGGACGCTTACTCGAAGATCATTTATTGCGCGTAAATCAAAGTAGCTTGACGGGCGAGAGTGAAGCGGTGCTATTGGATAGCCATCATCATGCAGAGAATTTACTGGAAAGCCATAATATGGTGTTTTCAGGCTCCTTGGTTGAAAGTGGTGTTGGCCTGATATTGATATGTGCAACGGGGATGGATACGCAGTTTGGCAAGATTGTTCAACTCACGAAAGAGACCTCTGTAGTTGAAACACCGATAGGTAAAGAACTGAAATATTTTATTCGCATTATCAGTTCAATCGCAATCTTTCTTGGCGTTCTGTTTTTTATTGTCAGTATTATTATAGGTAAAGGATCGATAAGCAGTTTGATCTTCGCCATCGGCATTATTGTAGCCAATGTGCCAGAAGGTTTATTGCCAACGGTTACTTTGGCACTGGCAATGGCAAGCAAACGCATGGCGCGTAAAAATGCGCTGATAAAGAATCTGGAAAGCGTGGAAACATTGGGCAGTTCAACCGTTATCTGCACTGATAAGACAGGAACACTCACTCAAAATAAGATTAGTGTGAACACGTTGATTTTTTTTGATGAAGAATATCAAGCAGAACAGATCGATACAGCACACCCGAGTTTTAGTCTTGCATGCAAAATAATGAACCTCTGTAATAACGCGAAATTAGCCAATGGCGGCTATATTGGCGAGTCGACAGAAGGGGCTCTCTTGTTATTTGCGAACAAGCATCAATTAATTACCGGGCTTCAGGAACAGAGGCGAGTCACTGAAAAACCGTTTGAATCCTCTACAAGATATATGATTACAATTAATCACGATCCGCTGTTGGAAAATAATCAGGCATATCTAAAGGGAGCTCCGGAAGTGGTTCTGGCTATGTGTGATCGGGTTTTAGAAGGAGACAATGTACACAAGCTTGATAATGACCTCCGGCAAGAATTGCTAAATAAATATAATAATCTTGCAGCTAAAGGTGAGCGTGGTCTCGCAGTTGCTTATCGAGAAACAAATAATGATGAGATTGTTGAAGGCGGGTTTTTGTTTGTTTGTATTGTTGGCATGCTGGATCCGCCCCGTCCAGAAGTTCGTGACGCTCTAGCTAAATGCCGTACAGCGGGTATCCGGGTATTTATGATGACCGGAGATTATGGGCCAACTGCCGAAACTATAGGGCGTGATATTGGGTTATTTACCGGTGATGGACAGGTAATACAAGGTCATGAACTTGCAGAAATGGATGCGACAAATCTGAGTAAGGTCTTAGATGAGAAAGAATTGATCTTTGCCCGCATATCGCCAGAGCAAAAATTACAGATAGTCAGGGCTTTACAAGCCAAGAAAGAAATTGTCACGGTTACCGGCGATGGTGTTAATGATGCCCCGGCTTTGAAAAATGCTGATATGGGCGTAGCGATGGGGATCATCGGGACTGATGTTGCCAAAGAGGCGAGTGACATGGTTTTGATGGATGATAATTTTGCAACCATTGTCTCGGCGATAGAAGAAGGACGAACTATTTTTGAAAACATTAAAAAATTCATTGCCTATATTTTAACGAGTAATATTCCACAGATTACCCCCTTTATAGCTTATGTAATGCTTGATATTCCATTGCCATTGACCGTTATTTTGATCCTAGCTATTGATCTTGGAACAGACTTGTTGCCAGCGCTAGGTCTGGGTGCTGAACGCCCGGAAACAGACGTGATGAAAAAACCACCACGATCAAGAAACGAAAGATTATTAACCCGAAATCTGCTTTTTATGAGTTATGGCGTTGTCGGGATGATACAAGCAACAGCAGGTTTTTTTAGTTATTTTGTGGTGCTCTATTCTAATGGCTGGCAATGGGGTCAGGATCTGGCGGTTAATGATCCCATCTATCAAACAGCTATTACGGCATTCTTTGCGTCTATTATTATTTGTCAGGTTTCCGACGTCATTATTTGTCGTACTCGACGCCAAAGTTTAATAACAGTTGGTTTTTTGAAAAATCGTTTAGTGTTGCTTGGTATTTTTACAGAGTTAGTCTTACTCGGTCTGATAAGTTATGTGCCCTGGTGTAATGTGTTTTTTAATACAGCACCTTTAGAAGCATGGCACCTAATGCTCAGTGTCCCGTTTGCAATTTTTATATTGCTGGGCGATGAACTAAGGCGAGTTTTTGTCAGGAGAAATAATCCGTTTGTTTTGAAATGGTTAACCTGGTGAGTTTATTGTTGCTGTTTTTCCATAGTTGTTGCGGTATTTTCTTTTAATAATAATTTATCTGCTTCATCACTGCCGAGGTGATATTGAATGCCGACATCTTTTCTGCCAAGTATCAAATGTGGCTCGGTTGATACAACAATAAATCTGATAGTGATTCCGCTCGAAGAAGAAACGACTATCGGTAGTTCTGTCTCAGGCGTTTCATATTTGCTTACTGATATTGCAACGGCATTCTTCCAGGCAAATACAATTCGTTTTAATTGCTCCGGCTTTATGTCCATCAATTTTCGTGTTTGCCAATCATCACCAATGAGCTCAATTTTGTTATCCGGGAACTGTATTGCGTTAATATCTACATCAAGCGGTAATATTTTAGGGTCTGCAAAGAACGCTGCGTTTGTCGTTAGCTGCGCATAAAGCGAGTCATTTACTAAATGTATTTTTCCATCAAATAAAACATAGCGGCGTTGATCGATGGCGTCAGTATTTCCAAATTGAAAAACATGATCATCAAGTTTTAAGGTGATTATTGGATCAATTAGATGAAAGCGTGCTAAATCAACTTCATCTGGGTTTAACTTGCCGTGGGACTCTGCCTTTAAAAGATGTAGCATTGCATTGATGCGTGAGTTGTTAGCGAGAAACTTTAACGGCGAAAGCATATACCAGGCTTCACCTTGTTTACTAAATTCAAAGTTGTCGAGATTTTTTCTTAGTACTTCTATCTTGACGATATCTTCTTGTTCTATTGTCGTTAGTCGGGGTCGAACTTGATTGGCCTTGTCTTCTGGCATGAAAAGAACGGCAGACAATAAAACAATAAAGACAAGCAGGCCTAAGTTAATCCAAAGTCGTTTGCCCACGTTATTGCTTTTTTCGCCGTAGACCAATGGCTATGCCAATAGCGATCAATGCTGCAGGTAGTATAAACAAAAATCCAATGCCGATAATGCCGAGCACGGTGGGCGAAACATTTAATTGTGTGTCGTTTGATATCTTTGGTGGGATAGCTATAAATTCATCGTCACTACTTAACCAGTTTATTATTCGTGTGCCGAGTTCATTATTGCCGCTGTTAGCAAGATAGGTGTTAGAAAGAAAATCACCATCGCCAGTAACAACAACTCGTTGTTGTTTGGTAACCAGTTCTTCACCTTGTTGCGATTCAAGTTCGCGTTCCAGGCTTATGCCAATAGTTAAAGGTCCCTGTTTGTCGCTGCCTTCATTAAACTCAACGCCGCCTTCCAATTTACCTGTTTCGTTCCAGGTATGATCGCCCGTAGTTAAAATTGGCTTAGCTGTCCAAATGTCGGTCTCTAACAACTCTATAGCGCCTGCCATAGGGAATAAAGTTGTGAATTCAAAGCCTTCTGTCAGTGCATGGGGTGAATATAAAGTTTTAGTAACCAGCGAAATAGAAGGGTCATTGATGCCGATCAATTGCCCAGCATAATCAATTATAGCGCCTTCATAAAACTTTAGCGCAAGACCTTCCGCTAATGCGTCGAGCTTATAAAGAGGACCAGGATCTTGTAGCCATAATAAATTACCACCGTCATTAATATAATTAATGATGATCTCCACTTCGCCGGGAAGATAATCAATGCGTGGCCCGGCGATGACCAAAATACCCGTGTTATCGGGAATTGCCTGTGTTTCACTAAGGTTGATTGGTTGTACGCGATAGCCTTGATTAAATAATTGCTTAACCCAATCTCCCATATCATGGTTCGCATCACCCAAGGCGTTACGTTCACCATGACCTTCAACAAAGGCGATCCATCGTTCCTGATTGCGTGCTAGTCGTTGCAGGGCATTAGTAAAGACTTGTTCTTTATCAGACTTGACATGTTCACTTCGATCTTGATAACGAACAATAATCTCGCCATCAATACTAATACCAAGATTGCGCACTTCATCGGGAACCGCATCCGGGTTAACAAAACGCAATACGATGTCTGGTTTATGACGTTGATATTTTCCAACGAATTTTCTAATTGCGTCACGCAGTTGTGAGTTTTCTCTTGCATAAGATGTGATCTCAATCTTATCCGGCATTTGTGCCAATAGATCCCGACTTGCTTCAGACAGAGTGTGTCGGCCGTTAGCAGTCCAGTCATATTCTATTGAGTGTTTATGACTCAACCATGCCAACAGTCCTACGCTTATGCTCAATAAACAGAACATAACAATACTATTGAGGCGGTTTTGGAGTCTTGTTTTAGAGGTTACAAACATCTTAAATTAACCATAGGTCCGTTCCGCATCCAGACGCCAGATGCTCAGGATGATAAAAAAGGCGGAAACAATAATATAAAACAAGACATCAGTTGAATTGAAAACGCCGGTTAATAAACTGGTGTAGTGCTTGAGTAGCGACATATAGGCAAAAACTTCTGCCATCCCTTCCGAGGCATTAGTCCCGGCGATGTTTATTATCCAAAGTAAAAACAAAACACCAAAGGTACTTATAGCCGCAATAGTTGGTGAGTTTGTTAATGATGAAATAAATAAACCAATTGATGCAAACGCGGACATTAATAACAACACGCCTATTAAACCGGATGCGATTTGTCCCAGATCGAGTTGTGTGCCGAACATTAGTGATGCCGGCATTAAACTGATCATGAATAACATCAAACAATAGAATAGGGTTATTCCAACATACTTGCCGAGCACCAATTCAGTAATGCTTATGGGTGAGGAAATTAGTAATTTAATCGTGCCTAGTCGACGTTCTTCGGTAATTAAGCGCATGGTTAACAATGGAGAAACCAGCAACATAACAACGCCGGAAATTTGATACATGCCGGAGACAACGACATCGGTTAAGCCTGATGCGGATGCGGATGGTTGCATGTATTGCGATAGTAATAAATAAAAGAAGATCGCGATTAGAAACTGTACTACTGAGAGAATGATCCAAGCCAATGGTGATTTAAACAGGCGCCGTAATTCATTGGCAGCGATTAAACTTATATTATTGATCATGCTGCATCATCTTCTTTTTCTGGCTGTTCATTATCGCCATGTGTCAGTCGCATAAATATCGCTTCAAGCGTGGTATCTCCTGGGTTAAGTTTGAATAAACCCCAGTTATCTGACGCCGCTTTTTCTACAATGGCATCAATCACGTTTGATTCAGAATTAAGGTTAATGCGTAAAGTGTCATCGTTGATGCTTTCAACAGAGGCAACACCTTCGATGCCAAGCAATGATTCCAGCGCGGGTGGATTGCGTAAGCTAATCTCAATGCTGTCTGGTTTGTCAGAACTATTTTCTAATTGATCCAGTGGTTGATCTAAAACTATATGGCCCTGGTTTATGATCAACACTCGATCGCAGAGACTCTGTATTTCCGAAAGTATATGCGTGGAGAGTATAACGCTATGATCTTCGCCCAATTCGCGCATCAATTCTCTTATTTCGCGAATCTGAATGGGGTCTAGCCCGGAAGTAGGTTCGTCAAGGATGATAACCGAAGGTGAATGGATAATCGCCTGAGCAATGCCGACTCGCTGTTTATAGCCCTTGGACAGGTTTTGGATCAGGCGTGAGCCAACATTTTCCAGGCCACAGCGTTCTTTACTTAAATTAATTGACTCGGTTAAGTCCTCTTTTTTTATGCCGCGAAGTTTTGCCGCATAATCTAAATATTCATTGACGGTCAGGTCGTTATACAGAGGCGGTTGTTCTGGTAAAAATCCGATATGCTTTTTTGCTAGCCGCGGCGCTTCATGAATATCATGCCCGGCAATACTAACGGAACCATGGTTGGCAGCGAGGACGCCGCATATTATTTGCATCGTGGTTGACTTGCCAGCACCGTTGGGGCCCAGAAACCCAAGGATTTCGCCACGGTGAACATTAAAGCTGACATTCTCTATGGCTTTTTGTTGACCATAAAAGCGTGAAAGCTCTTGAACTGATATAAGTATTTCACTCTCCATTGCGCAGCTATTATTCTTATTACGTCATAACTTGCAAGCATCTTTCCGAAATGTATCTGTCAGGGGGCGGATCGAAAATGATTACTACTAGACTAAATAACGATAAGGATGGGTTTGTCAGCTACACTAGGATTGTTAGTGAGTATAAAAGTAAATGATTTTGAGATTATTCTAAATAATAAGATGAGGTAATGAGATATGTTTAACGGCTTGATTAGCTTGCCCTGGTGGGGTTACATCCTGATAGTGCTTGGTGTGACACATATTACAATCGCCTCTGTAACGATTTATCTGCATCGCTACCAAGCGCATCATGCCTTGGAATTACATCCACTGATAAGCCATTTTTTTCGTTTTTGGTTGTGGTTAACGACAGCTATGGGGACAAAAGAGTGGGTTGCAGTACATCGTAAACATCATGCGAAGGTAGATACTGAAGATGATCCTCATAGCCCGGTAATCCATGGTATTAATAAAGTCCTGTGGGATGGGGTCGAGCTATATCGTCGCGAGACAAAGAAGCATGGGACTCTGGATAGATATGGGCATGAGACCCCGGATGATTGGATAGAGCGCAATCTGTATAGCAAATTTACCTTTCTCGGTGTCGTGTGTTTGCTTTTCATCAATTTCTCATTGTTTGGTGTGTTAGGCGTCTCTATATGGGCAATCCAGATGATCTGGATTCCCTTTTTTGCGGCGGGAGTGATCAATGGTGTTGGTCATTGGTACGGTTACAGAAATTTTGAGTCTGCTGATGCATCAACCAATATTATCCCTTTGGGTGTCTTTATCGGCGGCGAAGAGCTGCATAATAACCACCATGCCTTTGCCAGCTCGGCAAAGTTTTCTAATAAACGCTGGGAGTTTGATCTTGGCTGGCAATATATTCGAATGCTAAAATTGGCGGGATTGGCAAAGGTAAAGAAGCTTGCGCCGAAGCCACGGCTTAACAATGAAAACCCGTTGATTGATTATGATACTGTTAGTGCGGTTATTTCTAATCGATGGCATGTAATGTCGGATTATGCACATGAAGTAATAGGCGATGTCTATAAAGATGAACTGCGTAAGGCCAATGTGACAGGGAAGAAGTTATTACGCCGAGGTAAGAAGCTGATGAGCCGAGCGGATAGCCTGCTTGATTCAAAAGCGCGCCAGCGTTTAGAGAGTATTCTTGCCCATAGCGACACACTAAATGAGGTTTATGAATTTAAGCTGCGTTTGCAAGAAATTTGGTTAGAGAAGACCGCAACGCGTGAATCTCTGGTGCAAAACCTACAGGAATGGTGTCGTCAGGCAGAAGCAACAGGGATAGAGGCGTTGGAAGAGTTTTCGAGGAATATACGCGCTTATACTTTGCAGCCCATTCCAGCTTGAATTTAATAATAAATCGCCTCTTCGGACTCCTGTCCTCACGAGACATACAGTTATCCATGAACATAAAAAAACCCGCTCTAAGCGGGTTTTTTTATTTAATCTTGGCTTCTTTATAGATCACATGTTTCCGGACAACCGGGTCGTATTTCTTAATTTCCATCTTGTCTGGCATGGTGCGTTTGTTCTTGGTCGTTGTGTAGTAGTGACCAGTTTCTGCAGATGAGACGAGTTTTATTTTATCGCGCATAATTATTTCCCTCAGGCGGCTGCTTTGTTACGGGCTTTTATATCAGCCAGGACTTCTTCGATGCCTTTCTTGTCTATAATACGTAAGCCTTTTTTGCTGACACGTAATCTGACCCAGCGACTTTCGCTTTCTATCCAAAATCGACGTGACTGCAAGTTTGGCAGAAAACGACGTTTCGTCTTGTTATTGGCATGGGAAACGTTATTCCCGACCATTGGGGCTTTGCCCGTTACTTCACATACTCGTGACATGGTTTTTCTCGTCATTCACAATAAAAAAAGAGCGCGGATTGTACATGTATTAAATCCCGAATCCAAGCGTTTGGTTGCTATTCGATCACTAAATTGTTTTATAGCAGGCCGCGTTCGGCAAATGAACTCGCAGCACCATTACCAATAATCAGATGATCCAGCACCCGGACATCAACCAAATCCAGTGCCTTCTTTAGCTGTTGGGTTAAGTTAATATCCGATTGACTGGGTTCTGCTTCGCCAGACGGGTGATTATGAGCCAAAATCACCGCTGCCGCATTGTATTTCAAGGCTGAGCGGACGACCTCTCGAGCATGGACTTGAGCGCTATCAATGGTTCCCCGGAAAAGCTCATTGAAACTCAGTAATCGGTGTCGGTTATCAAGGTAAAGGCAGGCAAATACCTCATAGGGATAGGCGCGGAGCTTCAATATCAGAAAATCTCGTGTTTGTTCCGGGCTGGTAAAGGCATCACCGGATTCTAATTCTGCTTGCAAGTAACGCCGGCCTAGCTCTAATGCGGCTATTATTTGCACGTATTTAACAGCGCCGAAGCCTTTTGTTTCAAAAAGTTCTTTCTGATCGGTATCGATGAGTCGTCGCAGTCCCTGGTGTTTGTCTAAGAGCTCTCGTGCAAGATCCAGAGCAGATAGACCTTCGCGTCCCGTTCTGAGGAAAATGGATAGAATCTCGGCATCCGACAGAGCAGTAGGCCCTTTTTCTAATAGTTTTTCTCGGGGTCTTTCATTGATCGGCCAGCTAGAAATCGACATCATAACGCTCCTTGTTATTTATAATGTGTCTATGGTGTGTGAGTACATGCTTAATCTGTACGCCACTTGAAACAATAATAATGTAAAATCAAAAATATATGTATCAATTAACTGGAAAACGAATCTTATTAGGCGTCACAGGTGGTATCGCAGCCTATAAGGCAGCTTTGCTATTACGAATATTGCGCCAACATGGTGCAGAAGTGCGTGTCGTCATGACACGAAATGCCTGTGAATTTATTACGCCATTAACCATGCAGGCTTTATCAGGCAAGCCAGTGCATACAGAATTACTGGATTTGGAGGCTGAATCAGCAATGGGTCATATTGATTTGGCCAGGTGGGCAGATTTAGTTTTAATCGCTCCTGCCAGCGCCAATTTTATAGCCAGGTATGCGAATGGCTTTGCAGAAGACCTCTTAAGCACTTTATGTCTGGCTACAGGTAGTCCGGTGATGCTCGCTCCAGCCATGAATCAACAAATGTGGCTAAATTCAGCGACACAGGAGAATCTGGGAACAATAGAGGAGAGAGGAATCTCTGTAATTGGTCCTGCAGAAGGTGATCAAGCGTGTGGTGAGACTGGACCCGGGCGGATGTTAGAGCCGGAAGAAATAGCATCTCTTGCTGCGAAATCATTTGAAACAAATATTTTGAGTGGGTCTCGGCTGTTGGTTACTGCGGGGCCGACAAGAGAGGCTATTGATCCCGTGCGTTATATTAGCAATCGTAGTTCCGGACGAATGGGTTATGCGGTTGCCATGGCGGGAATTGAGGCAGGTGCAGAGGTCTCTCTTATTTCCGGCCCGGTTAATTTGTCAGCGCCAGATCGCGCCGAATTGATAAATGTGACATCGGCTGCAGAAATGTATAGCGCTGTAATGCAAAAAATGAGTAGTACGGATATATTTGTCTCGGCTGCTGCAGTAGCAGATTACAGCTTACGAACTATCGCGGAGCAAAAAATAAAAAAATCCAGCGATTCATATGAATTAAGTCTGCAGAAAAATCCTGATATTCTTGCAGAAGTAGCCGCCTTAAATAGTCCGCCATTTACAGTGGGTTTTGCTGCGGAGACAGAAAACCTGGAATTAAATGCCCAAACAAAATTGCGCACCAAAAAACTTGATATGATTGCGGCGAACCAAGTGGGGGAAGACCTCGGTTTTGATTCGGAGATGAATGCTTTGACGGTATTTTGGGGTGCAGAACATAAACAATTACAAAAAGCACCGAAAATCAGACTTGCGAGAACATTGATAACTCTTATTGCTGATCAATATAATGAAAAAAATATTAATAAAACTCATTGATAAACGCCTAGGTAGTGACTTTCCTATGCCGGGATATGCTACAGCAGGCTCTGCCGGCCTCGACCTGTGTGCGTGTTTAGATGTTGCCTTGCAAATAGGCGCCGGGGAAACAGTGTTAATCCCTGCTGGTTTTGCTATTCATATTGCGGATAACGGCTATGCAGCAGTATTGTTACCGCGCTCCGGGCTAGGCCATAAACATGGTATTGTTCTTGGAAATCTGACGGGTTTAATCGATTCAGATTATCAGGGAGAGATTTTTGTTTCGTGCTGGAATAGAGGCGATACAGAATTCACTATAAACCCCGGTGATCGGATTGCACAAATGGTTATAGTACCAGTCGTACAAGCAGATTTTGAATTTGTTGATTCATTTACAGAGACAATGAGAGGTGACGGTGGTTTTGGTCACACAGGCGTGTCGCAGGATTTAGGGGAGAAGATTAATGGTTGATGGTCCGGTTACTAATCGTCGGTTTAGTCGACGCACTGTCAGAAAGGCAGTGATTATCTCTGTATCCGTTCTGGTGTTTTTTCTTGTGGCTGGCGGCGCTTGGAAAATGTTCTCAAGTCTGTCTGCCAGTTCTGAAAAAGAAGAACTTCAAGCGAGAGATGTTGCGGCAAGAAATATTGCAACAAATGTTCAACAAAACCTGGGGCAGTTAAAAGAGAAGCTTTCTGCTTTGGCAAAGGATGCACAAACAATTGAATTATTTCAACAAGATGCCGATGCTGCGACCTTAAGAGCTGTCGCAGCAGAAAAAGAACCGTTATTCGATCAAGCTTTAAAGCTACGTTATTTAAACCCAGGTTCATATTCGCAAGATGATTCCGAGGTGCCGCCGCTAAGTTACGCCTCGTTAGATATGCTTAACAAGGCAGAGACAACCAGCCAGATAAATACGGAAGTTCATTTGTTCGGTGCTATCAACCAGCATGTCGTCATGATTGAGCGCGTCGTCAACAATGCGTTTGAGTTGATTGGTTTATTGCACTTGAGTCTGAACGTCAGTTTGCTCAATGATCTTTTAAATGGCATTGATTTAGACAATGGCTATGCCGAGTTAACTCAGCGTGCCGCTGGAAAGACTTTGGTCTTGGCAAAGATTGGTGATGAGAGCCAAAGACAAGGCGCGGCAACAACAGTTAGTGTGAATGATACGCGTTGGATAATTGCTTATTGGTCTGGTAGTTCGCCAATAATGTCAGAGGGCGGAGCTTCCTCATCTATTATACCAATAATATTAATCGTTCTTGCATTATTGCTTATTGGCGCAGGCGTATATTTTGTCGTGATTAAAAAAGGATCTTCATCCTCGGAGGATGTAGGCGATCTACTTACCTATGAGGGTGCGGTTCGTGCTATTGCCGAAGGTGCACATGCCGGTGTCGAGCAATTGATTCCTCATCTACCTAAAGCGGATAGAATCACGGCAAATCTAAAGCCACTGTCTCAAGGGATTAATACGGACGACGCGACGATGATTGTTATGCCTCCAAGCGAGCCAGAAGCCTCAGCATCTGAGACAACAGACCAGGCCGACACATTCGACATCACTGCTGAGCCAGAACAAGAAAGCGCGCCAAGTGAGCCAGAGCAGCCACAAATAGCCCCGGTAATTTTTCGTGCTTATGATATCCGTGGCGTTGTTGGTGAGACATTAACTGAGGCTGCCGTTTATGAGATTGCCAGAGCGATTGGGACGATGGCGCATGAGCGTGGCCAACAAGGTATTGTCGTTGCTAGAGATGGTAGAGATTCAAGCCCAGAATTATGTGAGGCGTTGATTAAAGGTCTAACAAGCACGGGTAGAGATGTGATTGATATTGGTATGGTACCAACACCAGTACTCTACTTCGCTACATACCACCTTGAAACGGGTAGTGGCGTGATGGTCACCGGCAGTCATAATGCCGCAGAATATAATGGGCTCAAAATTATGTTAGGCGGTAATACACTTAGTGGCGATGACATAAAGGATATCCAGAACCGTACTATTTCTGGCGAGCATGCTGTTGGTCAAGGCGATGTTCGTCATGCTGATATCTCTGCTGATTATGTTCGACGAATAACAGAAGATATTCCTGTTGCATTAGGTTCTTCATTAAAGATTGTTGTTGATTGTGGCAATGGTGTGGCGGGCACATTGGCTCCGCAATTACTGAATGCTATTGGGCACGACGTTATAGAACTCTATTGTGATATAGACGGTAAGTTTCCAAATCACCATCCTGATCCTAGCCAGCCGGAAAACCTGAAAGATCTTGTTGATAAAGTTAAGGCTGAAGGCGCTGATGTTGGTTTTGCTTTTGATGGTGATGGCGATCGACTGGGTCTGGTTGATGGTGAAGGGAATATTATTTGGCCAGATCGTCAGCTTATGCTGTTAGCTAAAGACGTTCTATCGCGCAATCAAGGCGCTAATATTATCTTTGATGTTAAATGTAGTCGCTATCTTAAATCAATAATTGAATCAAATGGCGGTGTGCCAATGATGTGGAAGACAGGACACTCCTTTATCAAAAACAAGATGAAGGAAGTCGATGCACCGTTGGCAGGCGAACTCAGCGGTCATATCTTTTTTAAAGAACGTTGGTATGGTTTTGATGACGCACTTTATACTGCTGCGCGTTTTATAGAAATTTTTACTAACGCCAAACAAACGCCAACCGAATTGTTTTCTGAATTACCCGAAGGTGTCTCAACGCCTGAGTTAAGAATGGCATTGACTGAAGATCAACATGCAGGCTTTATGGAAGAGCTTGTTGAAAAAATGGCTGTGCCCGGCGTAGAGATTAGTGATCTTGATGGGCTACGTATTGAGTACAGTGACGGCTGGGGATTAGCCAGACCTTCGAATACATCACCTAATATTATCTTGAGGTTTGAAGGAGAGAATGAGGCCGCGCTCGAACGGATTAAGTCAGAGTTTCGTGCCGCGATTCAAGAAATCATACCTGTTGATTTACCATTTTAACGTATTGCTACGCGACAGCCTTTTACATTCAGAATTAGTGCTTACTAAATAATAAACAATGTCAGAATCACATAAAAACCCGGCTTATATTGCAGAAGTTTTAACAGAGGCTTTGCCTTATATAAAGCGATTCAGCGGCAAAACGATAGTCATCAAATATGGTGGCAATGCCATGTCTGATGACCAACTTAAATCAGGCTTTGCCCGAGATGTGGTGTTGATGAAACTGGTCGGCATGAACCCGGTATTGGTTCATGGTGGCGGGCCACAAATAGGTAAGCTATTGGAAAAGCTAGGCAAGAAGACTGAATTTGTTGATGGCATGCGTGTTACAGATAACGAGACCATGGATATAGTGGAAATGGTTTTAGGTGGCTTGGTCAATAAAGAGATTGTAAATCTAATCAATCGCCATGGTGGCAATGCTGTTGGTTTAAGTGGTAAGGACGGCGAACTTATTCGTGCAAAAAAAATGGTGTGTAAACGAAACAGTCCAGAGCTTGAAGCGCCTGAAATTATTGATATAGGTCATGTTGGTGAGGTCGATAGTATTGATACAGCAGTTGTTGACTTGTTAATAAAAGGTGATTTTATTCCGGTCATTGCACCAGTAGGCGTCGATGAAGCAGGGCAGTCATACAATATTAATGCAGACCTCGTTGCTGGCAAAATGGCGGAAGTCCTGGGTGCTGAAAAATTGATCATGCTAACCAATACAGCAGGATTACTCGACGCGGATGGCAATGTGTTGACTGGATTGTCTGCGGAAGAGGTGGATAACTTAATTCAAAAAGGCGTCATACATGGGGGCATGTTACCCAAAATACGTTCAGCATTAGACGCAGTGCATGCGGGTGTAAAATCATCACATATTATTGATGGTCGTGTTGAGCATGCTGTTTTGTTGGAGATTCTTACAGATGTAGGAGTTGGAACTTTAATTCACGGACATAAGCGCGCAGCGATCTAATAATGAGGGCATAATGACAACGAACACCAAGCCTAACAGACGTCAACAGATCCTCGAAGTATTGGCTCACGAACTGGAAACAAACCCGGGTTTGCGAATTACTACGGCAAGCCTTGCTGGTGCAGTAGGCGTCTCAGAGGCCGCTTTATATCGACATTTTGCGAGCAAGGCAAAAATGTTTGAAGCCTTGATTGATTTTGCAGAAGAGTCGGTCTTTGGGCTGGTTAACAAAATTATCAGTAATGAATCAGATGTGACGGTGCGTTGTGAAAAGATCATTCAATTAATGCTGGGCTTTTCCGAAAGGAACCCTGGTATTACGCGTATTTTGATTGGTGATGCGTTACTTGGAGAGAACGAACGCTTGCATGCTCGAGTCGTACAGTTCTTTGAACGACTGGAGACACAAATACGACAGATTTTACGCGAAGCTAATTTGGGTGAGGGACCAAGAGCAATCAGCAATCTGGAGGCGGCGGCCAATCAAATGTTGACTTACACCGAAGGCAAAATGTCGCAATTTGTGCGTAGTTCATTCACAAAAAAACCCACTGAACATTGGGATGATCAGTGGGTTGCATTGAAAGCTGGTTTATTTAGATAGTTATTCTATTCCTTTCAACTCTTTGAAGTGTTTGATATCTGCTGCATGCGAGCTTTTAATCTCTTCTTGCTCGATACGTTTTCCTTCAATAAATTTATCGTTATTACTAATTTGTCGATTTAGTGACTCGATATCTTCTAGTAATGCTTCTGGTGGAACTTTGCCACTCCTCTCAGCATCAGCTGCTGTTTGAATACGTTTATCAAGATCAAGCTGTATTTTATCATTTCGTGCTTGAGTCAGTTTTATAGTTGCTTCCAAGGCAGTAACTCGTTCATCACGTGCTCTTTCGATATCGCTGACATTACTAAATGTTGCTAAAAGTATTTGATCTTGCTTTTTCTTTTCAGCGTTAAGTTTTGCTTGCTCGGCCTGTTCTTTTTCCAGGCGTCTTGCTTCAGCCAGTTCCTCATCTGTTTTGGCGCGTTCGGTTTTTTCCCGGACAATCCCGCCTTTGCCAAGTTCCTGGTGTTCTTTTTGTGCAAACTCAGGTGGAATGCTGTTACCACATTCTCTTACGCCTTCATTGTTGGTCCAACACTTCATTCTGGCCTGTGCTGTCCCAGAGAGAGTCAATCCACTTAGCGCAAACATGACGATCATAGTGCTAAATAATTGTTTCTCATAATTCCTCCTGACATTTAAATTTTTTCGCATGAACTGCGATTATAGTACGCCTCTTACTTGAGATCATGCTTGTACTGAACCATATTCCTGTTTATAGCTGTTTATAGCATCAAGATGTTCGGGCATTTCACCATGTTCAGCCAGAAAAGTAATAATATTGTCTAGACTGACAATACTTATGACCTGAATATTGTGTAGTTGTTCCACCTCCTGAATGGCAGATAACGGACCTTCGCCACGTTCCTGGCGATCAACTGCGACTACGGCAGCTACAGTACTAGCCCCTTTGGCGCTAATTAGCGCTTTAGATTCTCGAATCGAAGTGCCTGCAGATATAACATCATCGATTATTAATACACGTCCATTAATATCTGCACCAAAGGTGATGCCGCCTTCACCATGATCCTTAACTTCTTTTCTGTTAAAACAAAATGGGTAGTTCTCTTGATGTTCTTCCTGAAAGGCAATTGCCATCGTTGATGCCAGTGGGATGCCTTTATAGGCTGGGCCATAAATCATATCGAACTGCACGGCTGCATGTTTTACAGCAGAGGCATAATATTTACCCAGCTCAGACAGACTCTTGCCATCGTTAAATAAGCCGCTATTAAAAAAATACGGGCTAACACGACCTGACTTCAGTGTGAATTCACCAAATCGTAGCACTTCTTTATCTATAGCAAACTCGATAAATTCTTTTTGATATTGTTCCATTAATCGACCTTTGTTCATAAATTCATTTGCGAAAAAGGTGTTGGTCTCTGTTCGACGCTACCAACTGCCTTTATGTAGCCGTATGATACATTGCAAAATAAACAGGGGGTAGTAGTGAAAGTTATCAGTGTTAATGCCAACGGTATCCGTGCCGCACATAGAAAAGGATTTTTTGACTGGATACAGAAACAACAAGCAGACGTTATCTGTATTCAGGAGACCAAGGCACAAATTGATCAATTAGTTGATGAGATATTGCAGCCTAAAGGTTATTACGCCAGTTTTAATGATGCTGAAAAAAAAGGTTATAGTGGAACGGCCATCTATAGTAAAAAAGAACCGGATAAAATAATCAATAAACTCGGTTGGTCGGTGCCTGATACCGAAGGTCGTTTTTTGCAATTTGATTTTGGCAAACTCAGTATTATTTCATTGTATCTACCATCAGGATCATCAAAAGAAGAGCGACAGATAATTAAGTTTGATTTTCTCGATCGGTTTACGCCAATTTTAAAAAAGATGCGTAGACAAAAACGCGAATATATTATTTGCGGAGACTGGAATATTGCACATAAAGAGATCGATCTTAAAAACTGGAAAGGTAATTTAAAGAATTCCGGTTTTCTACCAGAAGAACGTGCATGGATGGATGAGTTGTTTGGCTCGGTAGGCATGGTCGATTCATTTCGTGAGATAAACCAAGAGCCCGATCAATACACTTGGTGGTCAAATCGCGGACAGGCATGGGCTAAAAATGTTGGATGGCGGATTGATTATCAAGTGGTGACACCGGGTTTAAAAGATAAGATTAAATCTGTATCGATTTATAAGGATGAACGATTTTCGGATCATGCTCCGTTGATCACGGATTATGATTTAGAGTTTTAGTTGTTAGTTTGTGATTTCCGTGCCAACGGGGATCCAGTTGAATATTAAAATTCATTATGTTTTTTGAGTTTGGTTTTCACCTGATGGCGAGTTACTTTCTCTTGCATGCCCAAGAGATTAAGTAACCAAAGAGAAGGGCACCCGAATGCTTTGGCCTAAAGGCTCCCCTCGTCGGCGTCCTGTTATTCGGGTCGCGCATACATTCGTCCCTGAATGAATGCGCTCAATTTTGCGCCCTGCACAATTGCCCCGATAACAGCCCACGTCCTCGGCAAAGCACAACGGGTTTTATAAAGCCTACCCCATTTGAAGTAGGTTTGAATGATTTAAACATCATCTCTTTTCTATAAATAGAATCTATTCAAAGTGATATTAGATATGTCAGCTTTTAGTGATTGGTTAAAATGTTAATATTCAGCAACCGACCCAAAGTAGACACTTTAACAAAAGCTAAACTAGCGATAGTCATATGGGTTTCCTTATAAACAGACTGTTAGCTGTAACAAGAATTATCGAGAAATCTTATGAGTCATAGCGAAATACATAGATCACATCGCGTAGGGTGGTTACGGGCAGCAGTACTTGGTGCAAATGACGGAATAGTATCTACTGCAAGTCTTATTATTGGTGTTGCAGCTGCGAGTGCCGCCCGTGAAGGTATTCTTCTCGCCGGAGTTGCTGGTTTAGTTGCAGGCGCGATGTCTATGGCTGCTGGTGAATACGTTTCGGTTAGCTCTCAGTTAGATACTGAAAATGCAGATCTCGCACTTGAGAAAAAAGCGCTAGAACAAAACTATGAGTTTGAAAAAGAGGAGCTCGCTAAAATATATGAAGGCAGAGGGCTAGAGTCAGTACTGGCTAAGCAAGTTGCAGAGCAGTTAATGGCTCACGATGCACTTGGAGCACATGCCAGAGATGAAATAGGAATTTCGGAGAGTGTTAGCGCCCAGCCCACTCAAGCGGCGTTCTCTTCGGCAGGCACCTTTACAGTCGGCGCCGCACTTCCATTGTTGGTGGCGTGGGTTGTATCAAGTAGCCAACTTATTCCTGCTGTCGCGGTGTTCTCTCTGGTTTTTCTCGCCCTTCTTGGTGGTATTGCAGCGCGCGCAGGCGGCGCGTCAATTACCGTAGGTGCCACCAGAGTTACTTTCTGGGGTGCGCTTGCGATGGCACTAACAGCAGGCGTAGGTCGAATATTTGGTGTGGTTGCATAATGTGGCTTTATCTACAGTGTCTATGTCTTTAGGCACAACATAACCATCACGATGACTACCGCTTCTGGCCGAATGATAAAACATAATATAACAAGTCAAAGCGGACAAAGTGCCCCTTAAAAATATAGTCAGGCAATTACCCGAGGGTTTATGTTCTCCATTTTCACAAAATTAGCAGATTGGTTGGCTTACTCTTTGTTTGGTTTGGTGCCAGACTCAAAACTGGGGGGAGCACTTCACTTCTTTATAGAAGATACAACAAAGATATTTTTCCTGCTGGTCTTGATGATTTATGTTATTGCACTTCTTCGCGCATCACTAAATATTGAGAAGGTGCGTGATTATTTAGCAAAAAATAATAAATTTTTTGGCTATCTAATGGGGTCAACATTTGGAGCTATAACGCCCTTTTGTTCCTGCTCCAGCATACCCGTCTTTCTTGGCTTCACATCAGCAGGTATACCTGTCGGCATTACAATGTCATTTCTATTAACTTCGCCTCTCATTAATGAGGTAGCAGTATTGCTGTTGTTGAGTTTGGTGGGATGGGAAATAACTATTATTTATGTAGCAGTTGGAATGGCTGTAGGTATAGCCGGTGGAATTTTCCTTGACTTTATTCGCGCTGAACAACTTTTACAACCATTCGCGCTGAAGGCATATCAAACGGCGAATGTTTCTAATAGCGAACACAACATTGATTCTAAGCTTTCATTTAGAGAGCGCCATAATTTCGCTAAAATAGAGTTATTCGATATTTTAAATCGTGTTTGGAAGTGGGTCTTTGTTGGTGTCGGGTTAGGCGCAGCATTACACGGCTATGTACCCGACTCATGGTTTGAAGCTAATTTGGGTAGTGGCCAATGGTGGTCTGTGCCTATAGCAGTCCTTGCTGGAATCCCGCTCTATTCAAATGCCACCGGCGTTATTCCGGTAATGGAAAGTTTAATCCTCAAAGGGCTTCCACTCGGGACAACATTGGCATTTTGTATGAGTACTGTTGCAGCGAGTTTTCCTGAATTCATCTTGTTAAAGCAGGTAATGACATGGAAGTTACTTACTATTATTTTTATACTGTTACTAATGTCATTCACTCTTATCGGGTGGCTAATAAATATAATCTATGTGTTATGAGGGGGATTTGTGAAAGAAATTAAAGTGCTTGGCAGTGGGTGTGCAAAATGCGTTAAGACCGCTGAGTTTATCCAGGGTGTTGCCAATGATTGTGGAATTCCAGTACACATAGTCAAGGAGTCCAGTCCCGAAGTCATGCTCAAACATAATGTAATGAGCACGCCGGCAGTCGTTGTAGATAACCAACTGATGCACTCAGGGTCTGTGCCCGATAGAAAAATAATAGAAGAGTGGTTGACGTAGTTCAACGAAGCATGCCTAACAAGCGCCTCTTGTCGTCACTGCAGGCTTGGGACAGCCAAAACGTTGGGCTTATTTTGCCTAGTCTGAAAGGGTGGCTTTTTTCTTCGTTAGTTCTTTTTGGCCACGCAAAAAAAAGTGGCTCGTCTTCAGACGAAATCAAATCTATAACGGAGATGTAGAACTAAAAACTACTCTAGCCTAATAAAATTTATTTAAAAAAAATAAAAAAGAAAGGGGGTATCAACCATAATGTCGTTTCAGACGTTGAACTTGAACCAGAGGTTCAAGTGGGTGTCTTAGGTAGCGTATCAGGCTTTCCACGTGGATGGACTGCACAACAACGCTGCTTTCAGAATCCCTGTGTTATATCTTATCGGCTCAAGTTACCACGAGAATGATAACGAGCATCACAGAAGATACCCATATTTGATTTCTATCCGCCTTGAGAGATCGGTTCAGAAACTGGGATATCACTATCAACCATATCCAGCTGTTTATCTCTTGTTAAGGCGTCATTAATTTTGTTTTGTAAACGCTTTAAAGTACTGTCTATTTTAAAAGTATAGTCCTGGTTTTCTTTTTTGTATGCCAGCAATTCATTGGTGATATTTAATGCTGTCATGACTGCAATTCGTTCTGCACCGATTACACCTCCGCCGCTTTTCATTTCGGCCATTTGTTGATTCAGGTAATCTACAGATTGTCGTAGTGATTCTTTTTCTTCTTCTTCACAGCCGATCAGATATTCTTTATCGAGGATAGTGACTCTTATTGGTGAGGTGTCTTTGCTCATGCACGTGTTTCCATTGATCGCAAGCGAGATATCATCGATTCGATTCGGGTTCTGGCCTGTTCGGTTTTCTCTATCAAAACGGCGCGTTCGTTTACCAGGCTGTCTTGTTGGTTACGAAGTGCTGAGTTCTCTGATTTTAGCTGGCTTACAGTGCCAATTAGTTCATCAACCCGAGCTTCTAGGGCTCCGAGGTCCGTATTTTCAATGTCGTTGTTGCTCATGATAGCTTCCTGATACCCGTTCCTGCGTGAACCGGCTTTATTGTTGATTTATCATAGTAACATCAATATAGAATGCCTGAATTAGCGGGTCAACAGGTGATGACAAATAGAAGATGCTAAGGGCTGCTTCCTGTTATTATTGTCTAGTGAAAATTACTTAAATATTGAAGAAATTACCAAGAAAATGACGACTACAGTGAATTATGATGAAGTAAATGCTGAATTGATGGCCTTGCATGCAGGTGTTCTTGCCTCTGAGAGCCATGGATTCCTGTGCGGCTATTTTTGCGCCAGTAATACCATTACTGTTGATGTATGGCGAGATTACTTATTGGCTGGGATTGATGAGGATGCTGATTTGGAATCGTGTTTTGCCATTCTTTCTCAGCTTGCTGATGAGGTTTGTGAAGAAATACTGTCGGATGAGCTCACTTTCGCGCTTTTTCTTCCAGATGATGAGTCGCCAATTAGTGAGCGTTCTAGCGCGTTAGCAGAATGGTGCGCTGGATTTGTGAGTGGCTTAGGTATAGGCGGCGCAGGCGATAAACCAAAATTAATAGATGAATGTGATGAGTTTATTAAAGATGTCGTCTCTATATCACGCATGGAAACGTCAGTTGAAGAGGATGAAGGTGCTGAGGGCGCACTTTTTGAAATAGTCGAATATATTAGAGTTGGAGTCATTATGTTGCACCAGGAATGGCATCATCCCGATGAAGATGGTGAAAAATCAGAGGTGCTCCATTAATGGATAAGAAAGAGTGCCTGCGCCGAAGAAAGCGCCTGATGGATATGATCGGGTCAGACAGTATTGCAATCATTCCTACTGCATCAGTCTATATCCGCAATCGCGATGTCGAATTTCCATTCCGTCCAGACAGTGATTTTTACTATTTAACAGCGTATCCAGAGCCAGAGGCCGTTGCAGTATTGATTCCGGATCGTGCGGATGGAGAATTTATTCTATTTTGCCGTGAAAGTGATGAAGAGATGGAGACTTGGCATGGACGGCGAGCCGGACTTGAAGGTGCTATGGAAATTTATGGTGCTGATGATGCCTTTCCAATCGAGGATATGGATGACATTTTGCCCGGCTTGATCGAGGGCCATGAACGAATTTTTTATAATATGGGCAGTGATCAAAATTTTGATCAGCGGGTCATGGCATGGGTTAAGCAAATCAGGGACAAGGCGAGAACCGGTGTCGTTGCGCCGGACGAATTTATTTCCTTAAATCATTTTTTGCATGATATGCGACTTTATAAAAGCAGGTTAGAGATAAAGTTAATGCGTCAAGCGGCCAAAATATCCTCAAAGGCACATCAACGTGCGATGCAGAATTGCAAACCGGGAATGCATGAATATCAGATTGAAGCCGAATTGATTCATGAGTTTATTCGCAATGGTGCGCGTGCGGCGGCTTATCCTTCTATTGTTGGTTCGGGGGCTAATGGCTGTATTTTACATTACACAGAAAACCAGGATGAGATCAATGATGGCGATTTATTATTAATCGATGCTGGCGCTGAGTTTCATGGTTATGCAAGTGATGTTACCCGAACGTTCCCCGCTAGCGGAAGATTTTCTACAGCACAACGCCAAGCTTATGAATTGGTATTAGCGGCACAACTTGCTGCGATAGAAGAAGTAAAGCCGGGTAACCACTGGAATGATCCACATGATGCTGCGGTTAGAGTGCTAACAGAAGGCATGGTGGAGTTAGGGATCTTGAAGGGTGATCCTGAGGAGCTTATTAAGGATCAGGACTATACCAAATACTATATGCATCGCACTGGTCATTGGATTGGGATGGATGTTCATGATGTGGGTGATTATAAACTTGATGGTGAATGGCGCATGCTGGAGCCGGGCATGGTCATGACGGTAGAGCCAGGGCTATACTTGCCCGCAGGAATGCGAGGTCTTCCCAAGAAGTGGTGGAACATCGGTATCAGAATTGAGGATGATGTTCTGGTAACGAAAGAAGGTTATGAAGTATTAAGCAAAGATGCACCAAAGCAAGTCGACGAAATAGAGGAATTGATGGCCAATGTCGCGTGATTACGATGTTGTTATAATTGGCGCAGGCATGGTGGGCGCTAGTTTAGCTTGTGCTTTGGCGCCTTCGGGTTTGCGCATTGCTATCATAGAAGCTGTTACTTTAAAGAATGACTACCAGCCAAGTTATGATGATAGGGGACTTACCCTATCACCTTCATCGAGGCGAATACTGGAACATATCGGCGTATGGCAAAATGTGTTGCCCGCTATAAATCCGATTAAAAAAATACATATCTCTGAACAAGGCCGGTTTGGTTTTACCCACATGGATGCCGCGCAGACGAATAACAATGATCTAGGCTACGTAGTTGTTGCGCGGTCACTTGGACAAGCTCTGCATAAACAAATGTTATCGTTTGAAAATATATCGCTAATTTGTCCGGCAGAACTAAAGTCTTTTAAGCAAAGCGAAGAAGCTATGTCGATTGAGATATCTTGTTCAGGCCGTAGTGAATTGATTACCTCCGGACTATTAGTCGGTGCAGATGGTAGTCAATCTTTGGTAAGGCGTTTAGCAGCTATCAATGTAAAAGAGCATGATTTTAAACAAACGGCCATTGTTGCCAATGTAACGACACAAAAGCCAAACCAGGCGACGGCGTATGAACGATTTACCCATCATGGACCGGTAGCGCTTTTACCCATAGATAAGAATCGCTCAGTGTTGGTGTTTACCGTAGCGACTGAAAATGCAGCTCAATATATGTCGATAGCTGATACGCAATTTATTGATGCTGTTGAAACCGAGTTTGGACGTCGTCTAGGTAAGATCAAACAAATTGGGCAACGTCGTTCTTATCCAATAATGTTTATTGAAGCTGTTGAACAATATCAGCAGCAACTGATTTTATTGGGTAATGCGGCGCATTCTATACACCCTAATTCTGCACAGGGTTTTAATCTAGGGCTGCGTGATGTTGCTGGCCTAGCGGAGTGTGTCTTTGCGGCGATTGAAAAAGGACTTGATATTGACGATATCAGTATATTAGAGAATTACATTAGCTTGAGACTTCCAGATCAACAGCGTGTGATGCGATTTACAAATCGACTAGCAAGTAGTTTTTATAATAAAAACCCATTGCTAATCCCCGCTAGAAATCTAGCCATGTTGATGATTGATACTCTGCCAATCGTTAAGGAAACATTTATTAAGCAAGCAATGGGCATTGCTGGTTTACAACCTCGAGCTGTCAGAGGGCAACAGGCATGACAGCGATTGACGACAAGATTGATGCTGACGTTATAGTTGTTGGTGGTGGCATTATTGGTGGTTCTTTTGCCTGTATATTAGGTCAAGCAGGGCTCAAGGTTATATTGCTAGATGCTGGTGTCAGGCAAGTAAATTCACTTAAGAAAGTCGACGCGCGCGTTTTTGCGATTACGCTGGCTTCTGAACAGATACTTAAAAAAGCTGGTGCATGGCACCGTTTACAAAAAGAAGACATTGCCTGTTTTCGAAAGATGCATGTTTGGGACGAGAATGGTCTGGGTGAGATTAATTTTGATAGCGCCTCAATCTGCCAGCCAACGATGGGCTATATCATTTCGCATCAAGCTATTGTTGATGCCTTACAAGAAAAGTTGCTTGAATTGGATAACGTGCGTTGTCTCTGGTCCGTCTCTCCTGCTTATATAAAAGATGAGGCGGATACAATTGTTCTCGGTACAGAAGATGGTCTTCAGTTTAGTTCGAGGCTTGTTGTTGCTGCCGATGGACATAACTCAAAGTTAAGAAGCTTGGCCAATATTCATTATCAGAAACATGATTACAAGCAGTCTGCATTGGGTTGTATTGTGACAACAGAATTCGCGCATAGTGAGATAGCGCGGCAAAGATTTTTGAAGCGTGGCCCCTTGGCATTCTTGCCAATGCGTGATCCGCATCAGTCCGCAATCGTTTGGTCCAGCAGCCCTGATCATATACAGCGCCTTAAAGAACTTGATAAATCAGCATTCCATTTTGAATTGGCTGAAGCCTTTGCTCATGAGTTGGGTGATATTAAGGAAAGTACCGAGAGAGCGGTGTTTCCATTGAGTCGTGCTCAGGCAGACAGTTACACCAAACCCAGGCTCGCGCTGATTGGAGATAGCGCTCATACCGTTCATCCTCTGGCGGGTTTAGGTGCTAATCTGGGCCTGTTGGATGCAGCGAGTCTGGCAGAAGAAATGATAGATGCTTCTCAGCGTGGCAGAGACCCTGGTCGTTTGCAGGTATTACGTCGCTATGAGCGCAGACGTAAGGGTGAAAACAGGAATATGATGTATTTAATGGATAGTTTTAAACACCTCTTTGAAAACCAGCATCAATCTGTACAATGGCTGCGCAATTTTGGTTTGGATACCGTTGATAGTCTTCCCATTGTTAAGCACGCAATATTAAAGAGGGCGATGGGGCTGACTGGCGATTTGCCTGAAACAGTACGCGGGCACTCCTAAAAATGCACTTTTTACGCGATAGCTACGTCAGCTCCGTGCTCGAATCCTCATGTATTGACTTATACATTGTGGTTCTCCGCGCGGTGCTTCCTTGCTCTTACGAAAAAATCACTATTTTTAGAAGTACCCGTTTGAATGAATGCATAACACATTAATATTAATTCTTATAACGACAGGATAGTTCATGTCTGAAAATTCTAATCCAGAGCCAAGTAACTTTATTCGTAATATCATCAATGATGATTTAAAGAATAATAAAAATGAAAGTCGCGTACATACACGGTTTCCACCGGAGCCTAATGGTTATCTACATATCGGTCATGCAAAATCTATCTGCTTGAACTTTGGCGTCGCTCAAGACTATGAGGGGGGTGTTTGTAACCTACGGTTTGATGATACTAACCCTGAGAAAGAGGATGTTGAATATACTGACTCGATTCAAAATGATGTTAAGTGGTTGGGCTTTGATTGGGAAGACCGACTTTTTTATGCGTCCGATTACTATGAAAAATTATTTGAGTTTGCAAAGCAACTCATTCGTGATGACAAGGCCTATGTTTGTCATTTAAATACTGATGAGACAAGAGAGTATCGGGGTACTTTGACTGAGCCTGGTAAACCGAGTCCTTATCGTGATAGAAGTGTTGAAGAGAATCTCGATTTATTTGGCCGCATGCGTGCGGCTGAGTTTGATGAAGGCGAATGTCTGTTGCGCGCAAAGATCGACATGGCATCACCCAATATGAATATGCGTGATCCAGCTATATATAGGATCAGAAAAGTTGCGCATCATCGAACTGGCAATGATTGGTGCATCTACCCGATGTACGATTACACACATTGTGTCTCTGATGCGTTGGAAGGTATTACGCATTCTCTATGCACACTCGAGTTTGAAGATCACCGTCCTTTGTATGATTGGTTTCTTGATCAACTGCCCGTGCCATGCCATCCACAACAGATTGAGTTTGCCCGCTTGAATTTAAACTATACGGTAACCAGTAAGCGTAAATTAAATGAGTTGGTGACTGATGGACATGTGTCCGGCTGGGATGACCCACGCATGCCAACTATAGTCGGCATGCGCCGGCGTGGTTATACGCCTGAATCAATTCGTGACTTTTGTGGTCGTATTGGCGTTACCAAAACAGATACCGTCATTGATGTCGGTGTGTTGGAGAACTGTGTTCGTGAAGACCTCGATAAACGAACCCGGCGTGTGCTGGGTGTTTTAGATCCGCTTAAGGTTGTGATTGAAAATTACCCGGAGGAAGAAACAGAATCTCTAGACGCTCCTTATCATCCAAATAATCCTGATATGGGCCAACGTCAATTACCATTTTCAAAAGTTATTTACATAGAGCAGAGTGACTTTATGGAAGATCCGCCTAAAAAATTCTATCGTCTGGGTCCTGGTCGTGAAGTACGGTTACGCTATGCTTACTTCATTACTTGCAATGAAGTCATTAAAGATGATGCAGGAAACGTTGTTGAGTTACGTTGTAGTTACGATCCCGAGACCAAAGGCGGTAACGCGCCGGATGGTCGTAAGGTTAAGGGAACGATTCACTGGGTATCAGTTGAGCACGCCTTACAAACAGAAGTGCGACTGTATGATCGTCTGTTCAACGATCCTAAACCGGATAGCAACAAACATGAGCAAGACTGGAAAGAATTTCTTAATAGTGATTCTATTAAACTTATAAAAGCAGCCTACCTTGAGCCTTCATTAGCAGAGGCACAAAAAGAAGACATATTTCAATTTGAAAGAACAGGATATTTCTGTGTTGATAATAAGGATAGCCTTGATGGTAAACCGGTTTTTAATAGAACAGTGACCTTGCGTGATTCCTGGGCGAAACGAAAATAAGATAGAAATTACTATCTAAATTTTTCTTCGCACACCAGCTTGTTCTGGCAAGCAATAGCCGAAATAGAAGGAGTATGGGAGAATAGATGTCTTTTACAGTGAATCAATCAATCTAGATATGAAGCCTAATTCAGACGTACTTTATCGTTCCCATATTAAAAGTTTGCCTCTTATCAGTAATGGCAAAGTCAGGGATATTTACGGCATCGACGATCAGCATATGTTGATTGTTACCAGCGATCGACTTTCAGCCTTCGATGTGATTTTGCCCGACCCCATACCAGGCAAGGGAAGCATTTTGACCGAGGTCTCCAATTTTTGGTTTGATCGTTGTAAAGATATTATTCCTAACCATCTAACTGGTATCGCCGTAAAGGACGTTATTAAAGAGAATGAAGATCTTGAGATATTAGAGCCAAGATCTATCGTAGTTCGAAAGCTAAAGGCATTGCCCGTAGAAGCAGTCATTCGTGGTTACCTGATTGGTTCTGGTTGGAAGGATTATCAGGCTACTGGTGAAGTTTGCGGGATAAGTCTGCCATCAGGTTTGCAGCAAGCACAAAAATTACCGGAGCCAATTTTTACGCCAGCGACTAAAGCCGACGTAGGTGAGCATGATGAGAATATTGATTTTGAGAAGACAGTAGATTTGATAGGCCGAGATCTGGCAGAGCAAGTAAGGGATGTTAGTTTAAAAATTTATTCTGAAGCTGCCGAATATGCGCGAGAAAGAAATATTATTATTGCTGATACCAAGTTTGAATTTGGGCTTGATGAGAATAATCAGCTCATTTTAATCGATGAAGTGCTAACACCAGATTCATCTCGTTTTTGGCCGGAAGAGTCATACCAGCTCGGGACCAGTCCACCAAGTTTTGATAAGCAATACATCCGCGATTATTTGGAAACACTGGATTGGGATAAAACTGCGCCTGGACCAAGTTTGCCTGATAAGGTTATAAGAAACACCGCTGCAAAATATGAAGAAGCGCGCGATAAACTTATTTCGTAGTACGTGTAGAGATTCATGATATGCAAGAAGTAAAAAATCTAATTGATGGCTACCAACGGTTTCATAAAAAATATTTTCAGGAACAACCCGAAATATATAACAGCCTGTTTGAGCAAGGCCAATCACCAAAGTTTTTAGTTGTTTCTTGTTGTGATTCACGGGTACATCCCGCTCAGGTTATGGATACCGTGCCTGGTGATATATTCGTAATTCGTAATGTTGCAAATCTAGTTCCGGTTAACGAGGTGGATGGTAAATCTCACGGCACCAGTGCGGCAATGGAGTTTGCAATAAAACACCTGGATGTAAAACACATTATTATTTTTGGCCATAGTCAGTGTGGAGGCATAAAAAGTTTAATGGAAGGGGATCACCTTGGTCATGAATATGGATTCATTGATCCATGGATGGAGATTGCCAAGGCGGCAAGGGAAGAGGTTGTCAATGGCCATGCGAATGAAGACTTTGATGCTCAATGTGTTAGGTGTGAAAAGGCATCGATACAAATATCGCTTAATAATTTAATGACCTTTCCCTGGATAAAAGAGCGTTATGATGCGGGAAACTTATTTATACATGGATGGTACTTTGATATTGATAGTGGGAATTTGTTCGGCAAACAGGGCGATCAGTTTGTGCCTGTTAAAGATTTGGTGATCAGCAGTTAAATAAAGGGGTGATAATATGGGTTCCTTGAATAAATTACTTTGTATAATGGTTTCGTGTCTTATTTTTTTCGGCTGTTCAGATGAGAGCAGCAACAGCAGTCAAAAAGATCATGTCTGGAAAGAACAAACTGATACTATCGATAAAGCTAAAGAAGTTGAAGGAATGATGATGGAGTCTGCAGCAGCGACCAGAGAAGCTATTGATAAGCACGATGAATGACTTAAAGTAAGAATATTTTAATCTGTTTTTGAGATGATCTTCTTTATTACATGCTTCGCATCATTGCGGCATGCTTTGCATCATTGCGCGGAAGTATGTGGCAGGGAGCATAAGCTTTTCTTCTTGATTGCCACTAATTGTTAGTTCCATTCCAAAGTCGAAGCCGTCAACAAAATCTATAAAGGACATACTTATAATCAGTCGTTCTTCGTGTTTGTAGTCAACATTATTTACTAAAACATTCTCATTTTTGGCGATTGTTTTTATGTCTAGTTTTTCGCCGTCTTTCTTTGTTGCCAAATCATAAGAATGCCAGTCTTGATCATTATCATGCGTGGTAACAAAGAGTGTATAGAATTCTTCATTTTTCGGGTTAATAGACATGGTCAGATAAATTTCAGAATACTTTTCCATGAGCAATTTATCTGAGAGCGCAAAATTAGGTCCATAGGTTACTTCACCCAATTGAGGGTCAAGTTTTAGTTCGACTAAGCTTTTAACTTCTTCTGCTAATTTCCAGTCAATCGTTGTCTCGTTTGGTGCTTCTGCCCAGGCATTCACTGTTACCAGAATTAATGCTGTGAGTGTTGATGCGATAAGTTTCATTGGCTTGTTCCATTTTAAAATTATGCGAGTTAGTTTGCTTATAGGTTTAATCGCACTCAGGGTTTATTAAGCTTCCAGTCGTAATCATGTTCTATATCATCTTGATAGTTTTGCAGTTGTTTGGCTAGCCGAGGTTCGGCGTAACGAATAAAATGTTTAATCAAGGATTCATCATTTCCACCAAAATCATCTTTGTACCAATGATAAATACTGGATACTTTAAGTTCGCCGTTTTCAAAGCTTACGCCACGAGAGTGATTGATATATTGCCTGGCTCCTTGCTCAAGAAGTTGATCTGTATTGCTCGCAGTAAATGCTTTAGCAGACAGATTGGGGCAACTTATGCTGGCGCAATTTACTGCATAATGAATACGGTTATCATCGAAGAAAGGTCTTAATATTCCGTGCTCGATGTTGTTAAGCGATAGATCCTGTCCTTGGATTTTTACCATGTTATCGTCCCATGGACCAAAGCTGAATAGTCCCTCACCCAACTTCGTAATAGACTTAACAGGATAGTTTTTCAGTATTAATTCTATAGTGAGCGCGTTGTATAGATTAATCCAATAGGCTTTTTGTTCAGCGCGATTAAAATCGCGTGGATTAAGTTGTTGCATTTGTTGCAGGTATTTGTCCAGAGTCTTTCTGTCTTTAGATGAAACGGCAGCATAATTAAAACGGTTGATCCCGCTCGAATGTTTGTTATCAAGATAAGCACCAAGTACGGCTTGCCAATTACTATGGTCAATCGATTCTGTGTTGTTTTCGTTACTAACATTCCAAAAATCAAGGGGACTGTTCTCAGGCGCGGCAATAGCTAGCTGTGATATTAAGGTAAATAAGACTAGGCTAGTTATCAGTAGCAGTTTGTGAGGGTTTAATAGGTTAACAAGTGTAAGGTTCATTAATACTTCCTGCTTAGTAATTTATACTCATGCGAGTTTGTTTATTATTTTTGCTTCAAGCTGAGATTGCTGTTTTTCTACTGAAGCAATATTGTATTTGTCCAGTTGCCGGTACTGCCGCCAGCGTAGTCGTGCAATCATTGATAAAATACCGATAGCTGCACCAACCGTCCCCTTTACCGTACCACTAATCTTTGAATGGCCAAGACGACGATAAGTGTCTACAGGGTGTTCTTCAATCGTCATGCCTAATTGAATTGCCTTAATTTGCATCTCGATGGTCCAGCCATATGTTTCATCTTCCATGGCCAGGTGTTGTAATGCTTCTTGTGAGACAGCACGAAACGGGCCCAAATCGGTTACGGTTTCTCCCCATATAATACGGATGAGACTACTGGCCAAACAGTTACCAAAACGTTGTGGAGCAGTAAGCGCATTTCTTTCTACGGAACCCAGTTTACGTGAGCCTATGGACAGGTCAGCACCTTCAGCAATACTGTTTATAAGCGGCATTGCTTGATGCGCACGAAATGCATTGTCACCATCGATGAATAATAGAATATCGGCCTTTTCGGTTTCTGCGAGAGCAGTTAAACATGCAATACCGTATCCTGGCCGCGATTGACTGACTACGTATGCACCTGCTTCTTGGGAAATTTCAGCTGTCTTGTCGGTAGATCCATTATCACAAACCACGATATCGTCGACAATATTGATACCTCTTGCATCCTTTAAAGTCCAAAGGCTATTGATGACTTTTTTAATGGCCTGTGCTTCGTCTCTAGCTGGGATAATGGCGGCAATGCGTTTATTTTGGTACACACCAGTGTCCTTTAGCGCGGAGTGAACAGTGTTTCTAAATAATATGTTACTGCTGTCCGCTCTTCTTCATTTAACGCGGTCATCAGTTCCTTGTCGGTATTGAGTCGTTCAATAACTGATTTATACATTGATGTGTCTATAATAGTTTTTGACATGGGGCAGTTGGGACAAGCTAGTTTGCGATGATAGATGATTTTGCCAACATGATAGGGGTCGTTGGCGGATTCTTCAGGAAAATTTATAGATGCAAACACCCTGAGAGAAGTAAATATGAATGAGCTTATTACAAGCGTAGCCAAGATTCCGTAGGTTCGGGTTGTCATCATAGTTCTCACTGTAGTGTTAATTTTTTTTGGCGGCCCGTGCATACATTACTTCATTATAGAGTGTGGTTTAATAAAAAGGTTCTATAACAATGTTATTACTAAATTTAATGTGAGGATTAAGTATCGTCGCCCTTTGTTGTTTCCTGATGGTTTGCCAAAAATATTATTGAGTTCACTGTGTAATATAATGGGTTTGATATGAATATAGCTTTGAATTCAAGCAGCAGGCATGTGCCTCTGTCATGGCAGGTCGATGGCTCTGGGCTAGTTTGTGCAATTGCATACAGTGCCTTGGCTTGGTTCTCATTACATCCGGAATCACTTACTTTATCTATTTACTACGTACTACTTGGCACTTGCCTGCTAGCAACGCTCATCGCTTTTCAAGGTGCTGATGAGAAGGCAATAACCCCGTTGAAGTTATTATGTTGGGCGGCGTGTTTTCGGCTTATTGGTGTTTTTGGAGATCCCTTATGGGAGGATGATTTTTTTCGTTATCTCTGGGATGGCTATCGTTTCTATGAAACAGGCTCTCCCTATGGCATAGCACCTTCGGCTTTTTTTGGCGATGCCAAAATTCCAGCTAAATTTTATGCTTTGTTAGCGCAGGTTAACTACCCAGATGTGCCTACAATTTACGGACCCACTTTACAATATACTTTTTTGTTGGCTCATCTTATCGCTTCATCCAAGGTTTGGGTGCTGCAAATCCTCTACTCATTGACAGACATGGCTATGATCCTGCTGTTGTTACGCTTGGCTAATATACGCTGGGTGTTGCTCTATGCCTGGTCGCCACTAGTCATTAAGGAACTAGCTTTTACCGCACATCCTGATATTGTTGGTGCCATATTAATGATGTTTGCGTTGTACTTTCGGCAAAAAAATAAGCTTGCTATTGCAGTCAGTGTTTTGGCATTAAGTGTGGGCGCCAAAGTTTTTGCATTGTTAATGGCGCCGTTTGTATTGTGGCGTTTGGCCTTTCGCTACTGGTGCTTATTTGGATTGGTGTTACTAGCATTGTATGGACCTTTTGTATGGCAAGGAGGTTCGGATATGGCTGGTCTGCTTGTCTTTGCCCGCGAATGGCACTTTAACAGCTCAATCTATTCCTTGTTACGTCAGTGGCTTGATTCGCTGTCAGTGAAGTTTATATTAGGCTCGGTTTTTATTTTGATTTACGCTGCGTTGTTTTGGCAACACCAAAAAGCATCTGCTTGGAAGATTCCTCGCGGCGATATCGTCTTTGGTCTTTTTCTATTAGTTGCGCCTGTTGTTAATGCTTGGTATCTGATCTGGTTATTACCATTTGCTGTACTGTTCCCTGCTTTATGGAGTTGGACATTCTCAGCGACTGTTTTGTTGTCTTACTCCATTGGAATTAATTTGAATTCTACAGAGGTCGCGTTTTTTGAAATACCTCTTTGGGTCGTCGTGTTGGAATATGGAACGGTTATTATTGCTGCATGCATAGACTTATGGTTAAGAAGAATAAGTGCAATTCAGACATAAAGAGAGCTGATCAGAGTTTATGTACATCCTCGAAATATTCAAAGGAAATTAAATGAAAATTTGGGTCGACGCCGATGCCTGTCCAGTAGTAATAAAGGACATACTGTTTAAAGCAGCAGATCGAGTTGGTATTCATGTGACTTTAGTGGCCAACCAATCCATGCAGATACCTGCGTCGCCCTATATTAAATTTGTACTTGTTCCCTCTGGTTTTGATGTTGCAGATAATGAAATAGTTAAAAGGCTTGATGCAGGTGATCTTGTTGTTACCGCAGACATTCCTTTGGCAGCAGAGGCAATTGAGAAAGGAGGTATTGCGCTTAACCCGCGTGGAGAGCTTTATACGACAGATAATATAAAAGCACGCTTGAGCATGAGAGACTTTATGGATACTTTACGCAGTAGTGGTGTTCAGACAGGTGGCCCAGCAGCATTAAGCAAAAGTGACAGACAAACCTTTGCAAATAATCTGGATAAACTACTAACAAAGTATTACAAGGCTTAATAGGCGTTCACCTTTTTTATGGGCAATGTTTTATTATGAAAATTTGTATGTAATACTTTTTGCTTACATGGTTTATGTGATAGCTAGATGATTGTCATACAGGTAACGTATTAGGTGTTATCTTATTTTTAGTAGGAAGTGACTAAAAAAAATAATATAGGAATAGTAAAATGAATGAGGAATTAAATTTTGCAGGGGCAGTAGTAGCAGATTGGAATAATATTGATGCGACGGAATGTGCAGAAGGCATAACAGAACGAGTCCTTTGGGAAGGCGAAAATGGTAAACGAGCATTAGTTTATGAATTCGAGGCTGGCGCAGTATTCCCGGGTGTAGATGTGCATGAAGATGGTCCAGAGCAAGTCTTTGTTATCTCTGGGGTCTTTAATGATGGCCGAGAAGATTTTCATGCGGGTAGTTTCCTGCACTTCCCGACGGGAACTTCGCACGCTCCAAAATCAGAATCAGGCTGCGTTTTGTTGGTGCTATATCCAGAAGGTTAAGATCGTCGCTCTTAACGCGATAGAGGAAAAATCAGTATGAAATTAAAGTGCGTGTTATTTTTAGTAAGCTTGATCTTGTCCGGGCAAAGTTATGCGGAAAGGCTGGTGTTGTCAGACATTATGCCGCCAGAGGGCCTTGAAAATATTCACGTTGTTAAGCTTGCTAGTGACTCTTATTCAACAGACTTTGTTATTTTTGTAAAAAACTCGGTGCCACTACATAAACACGTTGAACATTCGGAAACGATTTATGTACTAGAAGGAAAAGGGCTTTTCCAGCTAGGCGATCAAAGCATGGAAATTGTTGCGGGTGATTATATAAGAGTGACGAAGGGAACACCGCATGCGGTAAAGGTGATTTCAGATATTCCGCTTAAAATTATTTCTGTGCAGGCACCGGAATTTTTTGGCAAAGATAGGGTCAAGGTAAATTAATTTAACATCGGCAAATATATAGGAGTGAATGATGGCGACAGAAGATACATGTTGTACGTTGGTGCCTTATTTTAAGGTTGCGGAAGGTAAGCTTGATGAATTTAGAGGTTTATGTGAACAGTTCATGGAAATAACCGAGAAGAATGAGCCGAATTGTCTTTATTATGGTTTTAGTATTAAAGACGATGTTGTCTATTGCCGAGAAGGGTATGCCGATGGAGAAGCTGTACTTGCGCATCTTGAAAATGCCGGGCCTTTACTAGGAGAGGCATTTAAAATTTGTGAACTTGTCAGACTTGAGGTTCATGGTGCTGAGGAAGAGCTGGCAAAACTGCGGGGACCTTTAGCTGATTTAAACCCTGAGTACTATGTTCTTGAATATGGCTTTCGACGCTAAGTCTATTTAATCAAACAGGCCATCATCTGAAGAAGACTCAGATGGTGGCCTTTATCTTTTCTAAGACATCATTTTTATTAATGCGTTTCTTGCTTCAACATCTTCGACAGCGACCATTGCTTTATTGAATGCGATGACATTCTTGTCATGTGCGCTGAGTAACTTTTCCAGTTGCAGGTTTTCAGCGATGCTTGCTGCGCCGCCTTGTTTATATTTTATATCGATATCTTGCAGGAAATGAAAATAAGCTTCCTTGCTTAGACTCATATCCTGAAATGCTTGATAGGCAACTTTAGCCTCTTTAGTTAAGTCGTCAATAGACATAAACAAACTCTACGCAGCACTTTCCATGTCAGCGTTATATGCACCACTACAAGCCAGACTATTGCATTTTGAGCGATGCAATAAAGCCTTCTGCGCTGCTTTGAGATTTGATTCTTTGCCTCCCCATGCGTTTAGGCAAGGTTCTTGTAGTGCGCGTCCGTATGAAAAGCTAAGTGGCCATGGCAAGTCCGGATTGCTTACATTCATGGCATTGAGATGAGCGGTTGCTAGTTCGGCGCTCTGCCCGCCAGAAAGAAAAACAATGCCAGGTAATTCAGCGGGCACATTCTTTACTAGGCAACGCACCGTTTGATCAGCTACTTCCTGGACGTTCGCTTGTGTTGAACATTGCTTTCCAGAAATAACCATATTAGTTTTGAGTATGGTGTGCTCGATACTCACATCCTGACTTTTAAGTGCACTAAACAATGCCGACAGAGTCATCTCAGTAACTTCATAACAACGCTCAATTGTGTTATCAGCATCCATCAGGACTTCAGGCTCTACCATAGGTACAATGCCGGCTTCCTGACAGAGTCCCGCATAACGCGCAAGCGCATGAACGTTTGCTTCGATACAGGCTTGACTGGGAATATTGTTGCCAATGGTTATGACCGCACGCCATTTGGCGAATTTTGCACCAATCGATTTATACTCAGCTAATCTGTCACGCAGACCATCAAGTCCCTCGGTTATTTTTTCGCCTGAATGCAAGGCAAAGTCCTTCGCTCCAGTGTCAACCTTGATGCCTGGCATGATGCCTTGATCAATTAACGCTTTAGCGAAGGGAGTGCCATCACTGGTAGCCTGACGAATGGTTTCATCATAAAGAATCATGCCGCTAATAAATTCCTTGCCGCCAGGGTTAGTGATTAATAAGTCCCGGTATGCGCGTCGATTTTCTTCAGTTGATTCAAAATTTATCGTGTCGAATCGCTTTTTAATAGTTGGGGTGCTTTCGTCAATTGCAAGTATGCCCTTGCCTTTTGCAACCATTGCCTTTGCTGTTGCTTCAAGTTCTGCTGCGCTCATTTTATAGTCCTCGTTAACGCTAATTGATATGTTTTTATGTGTTAAAAAATTAAAGTGTGTGTTCCAGTGCTTGTCCCACTTGAATAATCTTCATGTTGTTGGTGCCGCCACGTCTGCCACGGAGATCGCCTTTTGTAATAATAACAAAGTCGCCATCTTTTACGGCTCCTTCGGCTATGAGTTGGTCTATCATTTGTTTGTTGGCTTCCAGAGGATCGGTATGGGTTATATCAAACTTCATTGGATAGACGCCACGATATAATGCCACACGTCTGCGAGTTGATGTGTGTCTGGCAAAGGCAAAAATCGGAATGCCAGAACTAATGCGCGACATCCATAAGCAGGTGCCACCGGTTTCTGTCAGAGTGCAGATTGCCTTGGCGCCAATGTGGTTAGCTGAATACATGCTGGACATGGCGATGGCTTCAGAAATCGTTTCAAAACGTTGATTAATACGATGATCAGATACGCGAACGCTACGTTGTTTTTCTGCTTCTTCACAAATACTCGACATAGCCTCTACAACTTTATCCGGGTAGCGGCCTACACTTGTTTCTCCAGATAACATTACTGCATCAGTTCCATCAATAACGGCGTTAGCGACATCAAATACTTCAGCACGTGTTGGTATTTTATTTTCGATCATGGACTCCATCATCTGTGTCGCCGTGATGACGGCGCGATCCATGTCTCTAGCCATTTTTATTAGGCTTTTTTGCACAGGCGGTAAGGATGCATCGCCAATCTCTACCCCAAGGTCGCCACGTGCAATCATTATGGCGTCGGATGCTTCAATCATTTCTTCAACGTGGTTAAGTGCTTCAGCACGTTCTATCTTTGATATTAGTTGTGCTTTACAACCGCATTCCTCCATCATTTTGCGCGCTAGCCTGATATCGTCGGCATCTCTTGGAAAAGAGATCGCAATATAGTCGGCCTTTACCTTGGTCGCATGCTTCATGTCTTCGATATCTTTTTCTGTAACGGCGCTTGCAGACAAACCGCCGCCTTGCAGATTAATACCTTTGTTATTGCTGAGTACGCCGCCAGTGATAACTTCGCAATTAATAATATGCTTGTCGACAGAGTCCACTTCTAATACAACCCTGCCATCATCGACCATTAATTTGTCTCCGGCTTTCACATCAGTGGATAGTTTTTTATAACTAACACCTACCTGTGTTTCATCGCCGTCATCACTGCCAAGTTCAGTATTGATGTTAAATTTTGCGCCTTCGCGCAATTGGACTTTTCCATCCTTAAATCGCTCAATGCGAATTTTTGGTCCTTGTAAGTCTGCTATAACTGCAACAGCGTGCTTATGTTGTTGTGAAAGACGACGAATCTCTTTCATTCGTTTTTCATGTTCAACGTGCGTTTGATGTGAGTAATTAAGTCTAAAAACATCAACCCCTGCGACAAGCAGTTTTTCTAACATGCCTGGCTGATCTGTCGCGGGCCCGAGGGTTGCAATAATTTTAGTTCTTCTCATTAAGATCTGGTTATCCGTAGTGTTTTGTCTGTTTTTGTAATCAGGGGGATGTCGATGTTTCTCGCCGGTTTAGCAAACGATGGAGTTTACAATTCTCTCGCTCGTTCCATTGCTTCCCAGGCGCGAGCCGCTTCTTCCAATATTTCAATAGCTGGAAGTTTTTTGCCTTCAAGAAATTCAAGAAAGGCGCCACCACCTGTTGATATATATGAAATTTTATCTTCAATATTAAATTTAGAAATTGCAGCAATGGTGTCGCCACCGCCGGCAATGGAGTATGCGCTACTTTCAGCGATTGCTTTTGCAAGACTCCTCGTGCCTTGACTGAACTGTTCAAACTCAAATACGCCAAGTGGCCCATTCCAGACTATTGTATTTGCTTGCGCTATCATTTTGTTTAGTTGTTGCGAAGTCTCTGGGCCAACATCCATAATCATGTCATCTGCTTCTACATCACTAATAGCTTTTGTTACGGCAGGAGTCTCTTCATCAAATTCCTTGCCACAGATGACATCGATCGGCAGTGGAATTTCACAGCCATTTGCTTCAGCTTGTTTCATTAGCCTGCTTGCGACTTCAACCAGATCAGCCTCATAAAGAGATTTACCAACTTCATAACCAGCTGCTTTTAAAAATGTATTAACAATTCCGCCGCCAACGATTAATTGGTCAACTTTTTCTGAGAGCGTTTCCAGTATAGTGAGTTTGCTTGACACTTTTGCGCCACCGACGATAGCAAGAAGTGGTGTGGCAGGTTCTCTGAGAGCTTTGGTCAATGCCTTCAGCTCATTAATGAGCAATGGCCCTGCGGCGGAGATAGCCGCATATTTTGCAACGCCATGAGTTGATGCTTGTGCGCGATGCGCAGTTGCAAAAGCATCGTTAATATAGACCTGACAAAGCTGGCCCATTTTGCGAGCAAGTTCATCATCATTTTTTGTCTCGCCCTTCTCAAAGCGAACGTTCTCACAAAGAACGACCTGGTGGTCTGTCATATCAATGCCATTGGTCCAGTCCTTTATAAGGGGGACATCAATCTCAAGAAAATCACTTAAGGATTTTGCAACCGGCGCAAGTGAAAACGCTTCGTCGTATTCACCGGCAACAGGGCGACCCAGATGGGACACTAATATTATCTTCGCGCCCGCTTCTAATGCCTGAGTCAAAGTAGGTAATGTTGCCCGAATACGTACGTCACTTGTAACTACGCCATCTTTTATCGGGACATTATAATCCTCGCGGATAAGTACCGTTTTGCCCGATAGATCCAGATCAGCAATTTTTACTAGTATGGTCACGTATTTACTCGTTTATTTAGCATTCATTAAGGCAATGTGGTATCTAGCATTCTGTTTGAAAAGCCCCATTCATTGTCGTACCAAGCCGTTACTTTCACAAGAGTTCCTTCAATAACTTTAGTCAAAGTAGCATCAAAAGTTGCTGATGCCGGGTCATGATTAAAGTCGACAGAAACGAGGGGAGCTTCATTATAGGCAAGCACACCTTTCAATGGGCCTTCTGCAGCCTGTTTCATCAATTGATTTATTTCATCGATGTTAGTCTCTCGGGCGGCCGTGAAACTTAAATCAATTACAGAGACATTGATTGTCGGAACACGCATTGAATAACCATCAAGCTTTCCATTGAGCTCGGGGAGTACTAAACCAACAGCGGCGGCAGCTCCGGTTTTGGTTGGTATCATGGACATGGTCGCAGAGCGGGCACGACGTAAATCTGAGTGATATACATCTGTTAGTACCTGATCGTTTGTATAGGCATGAATGGTTGTCATGATGCCAGCAACCATGCCGATATTTTCATGTATTACTTTTGCTACAGGCGCGAGACAATTTGTTGTACAAGATGCATTCGAGATAACAGTGTCGCTGGATTTAAGTACGTCGTGATTAACACCATAAACGATGGTGGCATCAACATCATTGCCACCCGGAGCTGAGATGATGACTTTCTTTGCCCCACCTTCGAGGTGGGCGCATGCCTTTGCTTTACTAGCAAAGAAGCCAGTTGATTCATGCACAACATCAACGCCCAATTCACCCCAAGGCAATTTTGCAGGATCACGTTCAGACAAAACACGGACCTTGTCACCATTAATGATCATGTCTTCGCCTTCAACAACAACGGTGCCTGGAAACTTTCCATGTGCAGTATCGTATTGGGTAAGGTGCGCATTGGTATTCGCATCGCCCAAATCATTAATTGCTACGATTTGGATCTCATCCGTTCGTTCGGACTCATATAATGCGCGCAAGATATTGCGGCCGATACGCCCATAGCCATTGATACCTACCTTAATTGCCATTCTTATACTCCATTCTTTTTTATGTGATTTATTTTTAATCTGTTGCTATTTAATTAATTCATTTACCGTTTTAATCAGGTTTTCTTCGGTCAGTCCAAAATATTTATACACTTCATTTGCCGGAGCGGATTCACCAAAAGTATCGACCCCGAGTGCGACGCCATCCAGGCCGATATACTTACGCCAATATTCTGTGACACCTGCTTCAACAGCGACACGCATACGACAGTTATTAGGTAATACAGTTTCTTTATAAGCATCGTCTTGTTGGTCGAATAGATTGGTGGAGGGCATTGAGACCACACGAATCTTTTTGCCTTCCGCATTTAATTTGATTGCCGTGTTCATGGCCATTTCCACTTCAGAACCCGTCGCTATAATAATGGCATCAGGCTCTCCTTCGGCATCTAACAAAATATAGCCACCGCGTTTAATGTTGCTAATCTGCGCCTCATCACGTTGCATGTGTGCAAGACTCTGGCGAGAAAACAACAAACTTGTTGGGCCATCGCGACGTTCAATCGCAGCTTGCCACGCGATAGCCGTTTCTACCGCATCACAAGGACGCCATAATGACATGTTCGGCATCAAACGCAGTGTTGCTGCTTGTTCAACTGCTTGATGGGTTGGGCCATCTTCACCGAGGCCGATTGAATCATGTGTGTAGATAAAGATATTCTGTTTCTTCATTAAAGCCGACATGCGCAAGGCATTTCTTGCGTACTCGGAGAACATTAAGAATGTAGCCGAGTAAGGGATAAACCCACCATGTAGTGATATGCCTGTATTGATGGCAGACATTGCGAACTCTCGCACACCATAATTAATGGTATTGCCATTTTTGTTTGCATTGCTAATAGCAACGGTACCTGACCAACTGGTCAAATTCGAACAAGCCAGATCAGCTGAACCACCGATCAATTCCGGCAAATGCTGCGCCAATGCTTCAATAGAATTTTGTGACGCCTTACGAGATGCAATTGATTCGCCTTTTTCATTTGTTGCATTTACATAGTCATTAACAACGTTATGCCAGTTATTAGGTAGATCGCCACGCATGCGGCGTTTATATTCAGCAGCCAGCTCGGGATATGCTGAGGCATAGGCGGATAATTTTTCATTCCATGCCGATTCCAGCTCATTGCCTCGTTGTTTTGCATTCCAGGCATCATAATGCTCATCGGGGATAATAAAGGCGTCATGTTTCCAGCCGAGGTTTTCTCGGGTAAGTTTTATTTCTTCATCGCCTAACGGAGCACCATGGCTGGCTGCTTTACCTTCTTTGTTCGGTGAACCGCAACCGATAGTAGTTTTGCAAACCAACATACTGGGTTGTGATTCATTGGCTTTTGCGCTTTCAATAGCTTTCTTGATTGCATCCGGATTGTGACCATCAATATCACGAATAACATGCCAGCCGTAAGCTTCATAACGTGCAGCAACATCTTCGGCAAACCAGCCTTCAATATCACCATCGATAGAGATTTGATTGCTGTCATAGAGGGTGATTAACTTGCCAAGACCTAATGTGCCAGCAAGCGAGCATGCTTCATGTGATATGCCTTCCATTAAACAACCATCGCCAACAGTAACGTAGGTGTGATGATCGACAATATTAAAACCATCTTTATTAAATTTTGCGGCCAATACGGACTCTGCGATTGCCATGCCGACAGCATTAGTAATCCCTTGCCCAAGAGGGCCAGTCGTGGTTTCTACACCTGGTGCGTAACCATATTCAGGGTGGCCGGGTGTCTTTGAATGTAACTGGCGGAAATTTTTAAGTTCATCAATTGTTAAGTCATAACCTGACAGATGCAATAAAGAGTATACTAGCATTGAGCCGTGACCATTCGACATAACAAAGCGATCTCGGTTGTCCCAGTCTGGATTTGCCGGATTATGTTTCAGAAAATCATTCCACAGGACTTCGGCGATATCTGCCATACCCATTGGAGCGCCTGGGTGCCCAGAGTTAGCTCGTTGTACTGCATCCATACTTAAAGCACGAATCGCATTGGCAAGTTCATGCCTTGTCAGCATAGTAGATCCCCCAAAGTGGCAATTAAGCCTAAAATAATGATTGTTAATTATTGCTGCATTCAAAGCCTGATGTTGTGCCATCAGTTGACGACGACGATCATTTGCAGAGCTTAATTACCGCTAAATATAGTGCGATGATACAGGCAGGTTTTTACCTAAAATCAAGCCGCACATTGTCGCTTAACTGCCACTTTGGAGCAAGATCCTAAGCACTATTTTTCCACTTTATAGAGCAACCCATGCTAGGAATTTGATGTTTTGGCCCATTTCCAGTGTTGGCAACTTCGATCATGGCCTCAAGGAGGTCATGTTTGCTGGTTTTCGAGGGTGTTTTCATGCCGCTATCATCAAGCCTGCCTCGGTATTGCAGTTCTAGAGATGCGTTATAGCCAAAAAAGTCTGGCGTACAAATAGCACCATAAGCCTTGGCGACTTCCTGAGATTCATCGAATAAATAAGGGAACAGATAATTATACTCAGCTGCCACTTTTTGCATGTTCTCGAAAGAATCTTCCGGGTAATCGTCAGGGTCGTTTGACATGATGGCGACACTATTAATCCCGGCATCCATTAGTTTCAATACATCATCAACAAGTCTTGTCTGTATCGCCTTTACGTAAGGACAGTGATTACAAATAAACATAATCAGCGTACCTTTCTCGCCGGCACAGTCGGCCAAAGACCATTCCTTTCCATCTGTGCCAATCAGATTAAATTCGATCGCTTTTTCCCCAAAGTTACAAATCGGGGTCTCCATCAACACCATAATTAGGTCGCCTATATCAATATTTATGTAGTAAATATTACCGCGTTTATAAAAATATCGTCATATTTAGTGCGATAACGTCCCAATGAGGATAGAATTCGCGCGGTTAAAAATTCTAATTACAACGCTTACGGAATAAATATGGCAGACAATTACTTATTCACTTCAGAATCAGTTTCTGAAGGACACCCGGACAAAGTCGCAGATCAGATCTCAGATGCTGTCGTCGATGCAATTTTCACTGATGATAATAAGGCACGCATCGCTTGTGAGACAATGGTCAACACAGGGATGGTTGTGCTTTCCGGGGAGATTACGACATCAACCTATGTTGATATGCAAGACGTTGCTCGCCAGACAATCCGTGAAATTGGCTATGATCATTCAGACATGGGTTTTGATTGGGAGTCTTGTGCGGTATTGGTTTCCATCGATAAACAGTCACCGGATATTGCTCAAGGCGTGAATGAAGGCGAAGGCCTGGATTTAAATCAGGGCGCGGGCGACCAGGGCTTGATGTTCGGTTACGCTTGTAATGAGACGGATGTTTTGATGCCTTTCCCGATTACTTATTCTCACTTGTTGGTTAAGAAACAGGCCGAGGTCCGTAAAGCAGGCAAATTAGCCTGGTTAAGACCAGATGCGAAATCACAGGTCACCGTTGTTTATGAAGATGGTAAGCCTAAATCTATTGATACGGTCGTGTTATCTACGCAGCATGACCCTGATGTTGAGCATAAAGATCTTGAGCAGGCCGTTATCGAAGAGATAATCAAGCCGGTATTACCAGAGAATATGATCACTGATAAAACACGCTATCTTGTTAATCCTACAGGACGTTTCGTTATTGGTGGACCTGTGGGTGATTGTGGTTTAACTGGACGCAAGATTATTGTTGATACTTATGGCGGCATGGCACGTCATGGTGGCGGCGCCTTTTCTGGCAAAGACCCTTCCAAAGTAGATCGCTCAGCTGCTTATGCTGCACGTTATGTGGCTAAAAATGTTGTTGCTGCAGGTCTTGCGGATCGCTGTGAATTACAATTATCTTATGCAATCGGGGTTGCTGAGCCCACTTCAATTAGTATTGAGACATTTGGTGCAGGTAAGGTTGAAGAGGCTAAATTGATTGATGCTATTAGAGAAGTTTTTGACCTTCGTCCAAAAGGCATTATCAATATGCTGGATCTTTTACGACCAATCTATCGTCAAACGGCTGCTTACGGGCATTTTGGTCGTAGTGATATTGATTTGCCATGGGAAAAAACGGATAGGGCAGATGCATTAAAGGACGCTTTGTCATAGACAATAATTAAAGCATTCTTAATTATTTGACGATAAGGTCTTTGAATCTAGAAGCGGGTAGTACTATACTCCCGCTTCGATTTTACAACCGTAGATCTGAGGAGCGTTGCGACGGATTCCTAATCCGCTAGGCTCAGACAAACACGGCACATTTGCAACGGCGCTCGCTTAATTGTTTTTAATAGGAGAAACAATATGAGCGTAGATGCTACCTCTGTATACACCCGATTACCACGTTGCTGACATTTCTTTGGCTGATTGGGGCCATAAAGAAATTCGTATCGCTGAAACTGAAATGCCTGGCTCTGGTCTCTATCCGAGAAGAATACAAAACGGAAAAGCCTTTAAAAGGTGCACGCATTGCAGGTTCATTGCATATGACCATTCAAACCGCAGTGCTGATAGAGACACTTATCGCATTGGGCGCGGAAGTTCGATGGGTATCTTGCAACATTTTTTCTACACAAGATCATGCCGCAGCAGCAATCGCGGATCAGAATATTCCCGTTTTTGCCTATAAGGGCGAAACGCTTGAAGAGTACTGGGATTATACCCACCGCATCATGACTTGGTCGGACGGTGGTTCTCCGAACATGATCCTTGACGACGGTGGCGATGCGACCATGTTATTGATCCTTGGGACCAAAGCTGAAAGCGACTTATCTGTTCTCGACAACCCTGGCTCTGAAGAAGAGACATTTTTATTTGCCGCTATAAAAGCTAAACTAGCTACAGACAGTACCTTTTATTCTCGGACTTTGGCCTGTATTCAAGGTGTAACCGAAGAGACTACAACTGGCGTACAACGTCTGTATCAAATGCAAAAGAAAGGTGAATTACCTTTTCCTGCGATCAATGTTAATGACTCGGTTACTAAATCCAAATTTGATAATTTGTACGGATGTCGTGAATCTCTGGTTGATGGGATCAAGCGTGCAACCGATGTAATGATTGCTGGTAAGGTCGCATTGGTCTTGGGTTATGGTGATGTTGGTAAGGGAAGTGCACAGTCCCTACGTGGCTTGGGTGCGACGGTCTGGATTACTGAAATTGATCCAATATGCGCCTTACAGGCTTCGATGGAAGGGTATCGTGTTGTCAGATTAGAAGATGTTGTTGACAAATCGATATCTTTGTTACAACCACCGGAAACTTCAACATTATTCGCCATGACAATTTAGTCAAAATGAAAGATCAGGCTATTGTTTGTAACATCGGTCATTTTGATAATGAAATTGATATTGCCAGTCTCGAGAAGTACGAATGGGAAGAGATTAAGCCGCAGGTTGATCATGTCATATTCCCTGATGGGAAACGTATTATACTACTTGCTAAAGGGCGTTTGGTTAATCTGGGTTGTGCTACAGGGCACCCGAGTTTTGTTATGTCTAATTCATTCACCAACCAGGTGTTAGCGCAAATTGAGCTTGTTCGTTCGTGGCGAAAACTATGGCAAAGATGTTTATGTTTTACCTAAACACCTTGATGAAAAGGTCGCGAGGCTTCATCTCGATAGAATTGGTGCAAAATTGACAACGCTAACTCAAGAACAAGCAGACTATATTAGCGTACCGGTTGAATGGGCCTTATAAACCTGAACATTATCGTTACTAATAGCATTGCCCGTCCCTTTTAGAGGGGGCGTGGTAGTTCAATTATTTTTTTAGAAACGCAGAACAGGATTCAATAAATGGAATCGCAAAAACAATACAAACCCAAGTTCAGCTTTGAATTTTTTCCGGCAAGGACACCGGAGGCAATCGGTAAATTACAAACTACACAGGCTGAGTTGGCTGAGATGAAGCCGGACTTCTTTTCGGTAACATTTGGAGCAGGTGGTAGCACACGCGACATGACCTTTGATACGGTGATGGATATTCATACGAAGACAGGAATTGAAGCGGCACCACATATTTCATGTATTGGTAGTCAGAACGATGATATCAAAGCCATCCTCGATAAATATATTGAAAATGGAATCAAGCGGATTGTGGCTCTGCGTGGCGATCTGCCTTCTGGCTCAGCTGGCTATGGCCAGTTTAGATACGCTAATGAACTGGTAGAATTTATCAGGAAGGAAACGGGTGATCATTTTCATATCGAGGTTGCAGCCTATCCAGAGTTTCATCCCCAGGCATCCAATGCACAGTCGGATATGGAAAACTTTAAAAAGAAAATTGATGCTGGTGCAAACGGTGCAATTACTCAGTATTTTTACAATCCTTTTGCCTATTATCGTTTTGTCGATAATTGTGAAAAATTAGGCGTAGATGTGCCAATCGTGGCAGGTGTGATGCCGATTATTAATTGCACTCAACTTACTCCGATTTTCTGAGGGTTGTGGTGCAGAAATCCCACGCTGGATATTGAAGCGGCTTCAAGAGTTTGGTGATGATCGAGTTTCGATTCGTAAGTTCGGTATTGATGTCACCACCGAGCTTTGTGAGCAATTACTTACTAACGGAGCCCCAGGGCTTCATTTCTACACCATGAATCAATCTGCTGCAAGTGTCGCTATCTGGCGAAATCTTGGTATAGATCAAAGAGTTAATGGGTAGCGCTGGTTTCAATACTATTTTACCTTCTGTTCTTTTAGGTTTTTTTAATCTCTCCTTTTTGCCAAGGACGCTTATTTGTACTTGCTGTAAGCTCTTTTTGGCTGTATGTTTGACTGTGAAAGTATTTAGGAATCAATGCTTTGTCGTCGACAGTTAAAAAATAAATAGATTAGCAAATACAGAAAAGCCTTTGCTCTTATTCGTGGATGATGATTCCATCATTGTCGATGCACTTTCTATCGTTCTGGAAAAAGATTTTGACCTAATTACCGCGGAGTCTCGTCAACAAGTAAAGGCGCAGCTTCAAGACCTATCCGTCAAGCCTTCACTGGCTCTGGTTGATCTTGGTTTGCCTCCAAAGCCACATTCACCAGAGGAAGGATTTAAACTGATTGAAGAGTTGATGGCGGTTAATGACAGTTTTAAAATTCTTGTTCTATCAGGGCAAGATGAAGAAGTGAATATTCACCACGCATTAACTTTGGGCGCGGTGGATTTTATCCCAAAGCCATGTGACATGTCTTTATTAAAGGCTAGGCTGGGACACCAAATGATGATGTTGCAAGCAGAGTCTTCAGAGAAAGAATCTCCCGTTAGCGACACTAAACTTTTAGGTGACAGCGCGGCGCTTAAAACATTACGTGATTTAATCAACCAATTTGCAGATACGCCTTTCCCGGTTCTTGTGGAAGGTGAGTCAGGTACAGGCAAGGAGTTAGTTGCTGAAGAGCTGCATAATTCAAGTAGTCGTAAAAATGCCCCTTTCATGACAATCAATTGTGCTGCTTTCACTCCTGAATTATTAGAGGCCCAATTGTTTGGTCATGCAAAAGGCGCGTTCACTGGTGCCGCTTCTGAACGAGCAGGTTTTTTTGAGGATGCCGGTGAAGGCACACTATTTCTGGACGAAATAGGTGAGTTGCCTCTGTCTTTACAATCGAAGTTATTAAGAGTTCTCGAAAATGGTGAGTTTTATCGCATTGGTGAGACTAAATCGCGCATATCCAAGGCAAGAATAGTAGCGGCAACAAATCGTGATTTAAAAGAAGAAGTCAGGTCGGGTGGTTTTCGCCAAGATCTTTATCATCGCCTCTGTGTCTTGACGATTCATGTGCCTGCATTAAGAGAGCGTGAGCAAGATGTACTTAATCTGATGGAATATTTCAGGAAGATGTATGCTGCCGGTAACCCAGCTGTTGAGTTAGATGAAACAGCAAGTGAATTATTGAAGAAGTATTCTTTTCCGGGAAATATCAGAGAATTACGTAATATAGCAATTCGCTTATCGGCTAAGTATTCAGGCAAAACAATATCTGCAAAATCTTTGAAAGATGAACTGGAAACGGACTTTAATCAAAATGTGGATGACTTGAATAACGGAGATGATTTAATTGCTCAGGGCTTAGATGATAAAAATTTCCATCTGGATGAACAAATCTCAGTTTGGGAGCGAAAATATATTAATCATGCTTTATCGAAATGCAATGGAAATTTGAGCAAAGCGGCGCGTTTACTAGGTATAAATCGTACTACACTGTACAGTAGAATTCAGCGATTAAACATAAAACTAGACACGGATTGATTGCACGGTAAAAAAGATGTATTACGATTATTTTAATCTAAAGCAACCACCCTTCAAGATAACTCCGGACACGAGTTTGTTTTTTCCCGGCGGTGATCGTGGTGCTATCCTGGATGCTTTGATTTATGCCATTGTTAGTGGGGAAGGCATAGTTAAGTTGGTAGGTGAAGTGGGCAGTGGTAAGACGACGCTATGCCGAATGCTGGAAAAGGAATTACCGAAAAATATTGAGATAGTGTATCTGGCAAATCCGAGCTTATCGCCAGACAATATATTGCACGCAATCGCTTTTGAGCTTCATCTAAAAGTACGCCCTGATGACTCCCGCTTAAAGGTAATGAACTCATTGCAAAATTACCTTCTTGAACGTCATGCGGAAAATAAACAAATCGTTGTCTTTGTAGAAGAAGCGCAAAGTATGCCGATTGCTACTCTTGAAGAGATACGTTTACTCAGCAATCTTGAAACGGCGCAAAATAAACTTTTGCAGATCGTCATCTTTGGACAGCCCGAACTAGACGTAATGATTGTACCCCGTCAGCACCATGTGGACCAACTAGCCTGATTGTCTAAGAGATAGTTTTAGTTCATCGTTAACCCAAGAGGAAACGATGATGACAAGTAAAAGAAGTGTAGAACATACTGTGCGCGATATTCGTCGACGCACCCGTAAAAAATATTCAGCAGAAGAAAAAATTCGTATCGTACTTGAAGGCTTACGCGGCGAAGAAAGCATCGCTGAGCTATGTCGCAAGGAAGGACTAAACCCAAATGTTTACTACCGTTGGTCGAAAGACTTTCTGGAGGCAGGTAAGAAACGTTTATCAGGCGATATCGTACGTGAAGCGACCTCAGATGAAGTCAAAGAACTGCGTGCTGAAACATCTGCGCTGAAAGAAACCTTAGGCGAAGTAGTCATGGAGAATCGGCTGCTTAAAAAAAGCGTGCTCGGGGATGGGGAGGACGATATATGAGGTACTTAGCATCGGATAAAGTCGAGATTATTCAACTGGTACAGAACTCAGATCTGTCGGTTCGACAAACGCTGACTCGGCTGGACATTCATAAGTCCACTTTTTACAACTGGCTCAAACGTTATGAAGAGAATGGCGTTGATGGCTTGGAAGACAAGAAGCCGATTCCCCATGCGGTATGGAATAAAATCACCGAAGACCACTGTGAAGCCGTTATTGAGTTAGCCTTAGAGAAGCCTGATTTGTCTCCACGAGAGTTAGCCGTAAATTACACTGACAACAAGGCTTACTTCGTCTCAGAATCCACGGTGTACAGGCTGCTGAAAGAACAAGACTTAATTGCCAGTCCGGCCTATATCCTGATGGAGGCCAGTGATAAGTTTCAACAGCCCACTACGCGCGTGAATGAGATGTGGCAAACGGATTTTACCTATTTCAAGATTATCGGTTGGGGTTGGTATTACTTATCCACGGTATTAGATGATTACTCACGTTACATTATTGCCTGGCGTTTATGTACGGGCATGAGTAGCCGTGATGTCTCTGATACGCTGGATGACGCCTTACGCTTTACGGGACTTGATACAGTAAAGGTAAATCATAAACCGCGTTTACTCAGTGACAATGGCCCGTGTTATATCTCCGGTGAATTAGCCGATTACCTTGAAGAAAACGGTATGACGCACACTCGAGGTCGACCTTATCATCCACAAACACAAGGCAAGATAGAGCGCTGGCATCGTTCAATGAAGAATCAGATATTACTTCACCACTATTATTTCCCCGGGGAACTGGAGGAACAGTTGCAGCGTTTTGTGAGTTATTACAACCATGAGCGTTATCATGAATCACTTGATAACCTGACACCGGCTGATGTCTTTTATGGGCGTGGCGAAGAAATACTAAGTCAACGAGAGCTAATCAAACAAAACACGTTAGCGATGAGACGACAAATGCATTACGATAAACAACAAGTGAAGCACATAACCTATTGATGAACTAATGTGTCTCTTAAATCAAACCGCTACCTGTCCAAAAGGTTTTGACGACGTACAGTTTGATGATAGTTCAAAACAAACCCTGCCAGCTTGATTAATAATTAATTTTAAACTGTAGCCAAACATTTCGGCATGTTTGTTGGCTTGGTAAAGGCCAATGCCTAAGCCATTGTCAGATGAGACTGGGTTGTTGAGCAACTGGCTGGAAACACTGTCCGGAATCATGCTTCCTGAATCACAAACGGTGACGATAATCACATCGTGGTTACAGGCTAAGGTGATAGTGGTTTCAATATCCGGTTCGTCAAATTGCTTTGTTTGAATGTTTTCTAGTAGGTTATCGACAACACTATCAAATAGATCAACTGGAACGGTTGGATCGCCATGAATGTCAGCTTGAAACTGCATCTTGTTGTGTGTATTTCTCTTTTGTAGATCGTCCCACCAATCCTTAAGATAAATTTCTTTGTCATCCTGAACTTGTGGTGTTTGTAATTTATCCAGAGCTAATTGCAGGCGTTGTGTTAAATGAGGTAGCTGCTTTTTTAATACTTGCTGAGATACCAGCATGTTAGAACCATCTGTATCATGAGTGACTATGCTTGTGATTGCTTGCAGTGATTGTAATAAGTTTTTTATGTCATGAGTTATACGTGCGCCAGTCTGGTAAATTGCCTTTAGGTGTGCTTGTCTGGTTAGCTCAAGTTCGCGTTGTTTATTTTGGTAAAAATTATGCAGTAACTTAATTAATAGGTGACTGTGTAATTTAAGTGAAACGCCGGCGGGGGCTATAGGTATAGATGTATACTTTGAAGTCTTTGTGTTCAATTTCAACTTCGTTGTTTGTCGCTTCACCAATGTCACTTATGGTTTCATTAAGTTTCCATTTAACACCAGAAATCCATAAAAATTGAACTAGTTTCTCCATTGCTTTTTGTAGGAAATCCTCTGGCGAGAGATCCTGTTCGTTAATTTCAGATAAATCAGATAACCACTCTTCAAAGGGTGTTCCTATATTAAGCATATAGTTTGACCATAATTGAGTAATGCCGCTGAATCGCGATTGCGAGGTTAATAACCAACTAATACATATTATGAAGCCACCTATAGCAATAGAAGTCCCAGCCAATGAAACAAAATAAGAAGTGTCACTTAAAAACATGTTGAGCAAACTTCCTAATGCTACAAGACTGGTTAGCATCGAAGCTGTTATTGCATGAATAAAATCTACTATCTGAATAGTGTGTTGCGATTTATCAGTAGGAAGAAATAGAATTAAGATAGGTAGAATTGGAATTGCCATTTCAAATAGATAAGCTTTTTCAATTTTAATATCTGCCAATTCTGGAACACAACCAAATAACAGCTCTAAAACAAGGAATCCAATCGCAATAATATATATTGTGCTTTCGCTTCTATTTAAGGTGACGCGGCCGCTTATAAATCCAATTAACAGAATTAACCAGGCAAATAGCAACCAAAAGTTTAACCAAAAGGTGATCGATAAAGTAAAAACAATAAATAACACGGTGTTTCTAATGCTGAGCTTTTCATCTCCGCGCCATACCGGTTGCCATAATAAGAAAAGCCCAAGGTGGCTGAGCATAAGAGAGCGTGACATTAAGCTACCAAAATCAAACCAGATAGAGAGATGTAGCAGCTCTAACATCATCACGAGGATGATGAGTTCTTTTCTCATGAAAATTTTATTTAGAAATGTAGACACAAATAGCCTTGTGATGTCAGTTTTTTGTTATATTAGCTCAGACCGGAGTAGTAAAGAATAGCCTTTTGCCATGAATCACAATCTATTATGTACTATAGCGAAGTTCTCCATATGGGAGGCAATCAGGGATAAATTTCTTCTGTTTATTTTTGGTGGAGTTGCCGGCCTATTTTTTGCGGCTTTGTTTATTGGTGAACTTGCGATAACAGAGGGCGCGATGACACAAGCGGCACTGCTTGCTTCTGCCTTACGTTTATTTTCGGTATTCACAATAGGCTTATTTGTTATAACGAGCATGATTCGGGAGTTTAATGATAAAGGTTTCGAATTAATCTTGTCTCACCCTGTGCCTCGTTCATCCTATTATTTTGGTAAGTTTATCGGATTTTCGGGTATATCTTTAATTGTTGTTTTAATGATTGCTGCATGCTTATGTTTGTTTGCCCCGGTTAATATGGTGCTTTTGTGGTCGTTTTCGTTGTTTTGTGAACTTCTAATAATCATTGCTTTAAGCTTGTTATGCCTATTTTCATTCAGCAGCATTACTATTTCTTTTAGTGTTGTTATCGGTTTTTATATTTTGTCACGATCAATTGAGGCCATTCTATTAATTAGTAATTCCCCAGCTCTTGCGCTTGGCTCAATTAGCCATAAATTCATGAGTGGATTATTAGACGTTATTGCTTATGTAATTCCTGATCTATATATGTTTACTCAAACTGAATGGCTTATTTATGAAGTTGATGTATTTGGCGATGTGGGTTTTGTCTTGGGCCAAACAATAATTTATATCGTTTTTATTTCATCGATAGCGCTATTTGATTTATACAGAAAGGAATTATAAGAATATCTTTTCGATGAAACTTTTCGTAAAAAATACACGAAATATATCTTTTGTCCCTGCCAGCGTATGGCCTGTCCTATTATTAAGTTTATTTCTGCAATGTTATTGGCATTGGTCATTCACTAATCTCGAAATTAAACGAGATGATTTGCCCGTCCCGCCAAAGGTGTCACTGGTAAGACTTGTTAGTCTTGATGATTTGGTTCCAGCAGCAAAGGGGGTGATGTTGTGGCTACAAGCGTTTGATAATCAGCCCGGGATTAGTATTCCATTAAGGGGAATTGAATTATCAGAGAGTAAGTGAATGGCTAGATTTAATTTTAGATCTTGATAATAAAAATCCAGTATCCGCTTTTAGCTGCGATTAGGTTTTATGCTGAAGTTTCAGATGAAAAAAAGCAAAGATTGATGATAGATTATATAAGTAAAAAATTCATTGAAAACCCAAGTGAACGTTGGCAGTTTATGGCGCATGCGGTTTATATCGCAAAACATAGAATTAAAGATCAGCAATTAGCTTTGGAATGTGCAAAACTAATTCGGCAATATGCTACTGGAGACAATGTCCCGTATTGGGCAAAACAAATGGAAATTTTTGTTCTGGAAGATATGGGGGAACTAGAAAGCGCAAAGGTACTAATAGGCGGTTTACTTGAAAGTGGTGAGTTGAAAGATGCACATCAAGTAAATTTTTTAACTCAACGCTTAACAGAAATCGAAGAGCGCCAGAATCAAGAACGGGAACCACTGCAATAAAATCATAAGCCCATAATTTTTTTAACCATGGCTTTATAATATTTGTCATTCTTATCTTTTTCATAAAGTTCTTTAAACAATCTACATGCATTCTTATCCTTTCCTGAGTAATAGAGCGCCATCGCTTCTGTGTGGATAATAAGTTTCTCTTTTAATGCGGCATCGACTTCATTGTCATAACATAATGGTTGATAAATCCGAGTGAGTTGGTGTTTGCCGCGTACCCGAACCTGGTCAAGTTCTCGGCAAGTGATTCCTTTTAACTGCTTATGCGTGTGTTCACTTATTAATATAGGAACACGATAGGTGCGTGTCAGAGATTCAATGCGAGAGGCAAGGTTAACCGCATCGCCAATAGCAGTATAAGTCATGCGATATTTTGAGCCCATATTGCCAACGTTGGCTCTGCCGGTATTAATGCCAATGCCCATGGAAAGTCGAGGCCAGCCATGACTGATAAATTTTTCTGCAAGCGTTTGTATGGCTTGACTCATTTCAAGCGCAGCCTCAACCGAACGTTGTGCGTGTTCAGCTTGCTCTGTCGGCGCATTCCAGAATGCCATTATTGCATCACCAATATATTTATCTATGGTTCCGCCATGTTTAAATAAGATCTCAGTCATAGAGGTAAAATATTCGTTTAGTAACTTATTCAATTGTTTTGGATTTAGTTCTTCAGAAATATTGGTAAAGTTTTGCAAGTCACAAAAGAAAACAGTTAATATTTTTGATTCCCCTTCTGTAGAAAGCCCATTGGGTAAGCGACTTAATTCACTGACTAATTGCGGTGGGATATATTGACCAAAGGTTTCTATTAGCCGTTGTTTGGATTGTATTTCCATGAAGTAACTGACCAATACGTTTGTCATGTAGATAACCAGGATAGTTAATACACAATATTCTATTGGTATTAATCCAACATTGGGGCTTGAATAGCCTATTGCCGCTGATATAAGAATTGTTACAAAAGTAAGCAAAAATGCCTTTACGGGAGATAATAGCGGCAGCATGCTCGACAATATTAGACCGGCTATAAGCAAAAATATGAATTCTTTTGTCTGCATTAGCTTGCCTAATGCAAGGTTATAGTTGCCTGATTGATTTAGGAGTTTGCTGCTAATATTGATAATAGGGTCCTGAGCAATGGTAATTTCTATAAGACCAATTGCGTCTGAAAGGAAGATCATAAATACACTGAAGATGACAGATATCTTTATTAGAACATGTTTCGTTATTTCAGGTATCTTCATTTGATTTATGGGTTGTTTTTATGATTAATGATATTTTGCTATTGATTTAAGTAAACATGAGTTTGCATGGAAAAGATCTAATCTTATCCAGTCACACATGTTATTACCAAATTAATGATGGCCTATAGTAAACGAGCAAATGAAGATCGTCGAATTCTCAACAGTATTGATGATATATCAACAATACTGTTAATGTTTTACATGAGATTATTATTAAATTTATAATAAAAACAATAGGATATAGTGTTGGCATGATCTCTGCATTATGATTATGAAAAGCAGACATAGCTTAAACGGAGAAGAAGTAATGAATATTAATAAACAGAAAGGTTTTACATTAGTCGAAATCGCAATCGTCCTGGTCATTATTGGATTATTACTCGGCGGCATCCTTAAAGGTCAGGAATTAATTAATAGCGCACGTGTGCGAAATTTGGCAGATCAGAATTCAGGTATACAGGCAGCGTACTATGGTTTCATAGATCGTTATCGCCAAGTGCCAGGCGATTTTATTGCTGCTAATGCAAGTCAGGCGATGGGTGTCACGATTAACTTGCCAGTTGCAGCTTCAACTACAGATGGTAACGGCCAATTAGATAATACGCTTGAAGAAGCCGCAGCCGTTTGGGAGCAATTGGCGAAATCTAACTTTTTGGGTGGTGGTTTTACCCCAGCTACAGCTATCCCAGCAAGTGAAGGTGCTTATACTGCCAGTCAAGTCGGACCTTTGAATGCGTTTAACGGAGCATTGATTTTGACACGAAATGCGGGTTATACCGGAACTGCCTCTATCCGTTTGAATCTACACATGGGCCGAAATGTGCCGGTTACGATTGCCCGAGAGTTGGATGTTAAGGTTGATGATGGCCTACCGAACACCGGTGTGTTAAGACTTACCAATACAGCTGGTGCTGCAGGCGGTGGAACAACCTTTGATGCAATAGAGTTTTTGCCATCGTTTGCAACTTGTGCGACAAACTCTACCGCAAATGCTCCGGCCAACGCAGCAGGTGCTAATGTCATGCCAACCAATGCTACTGATATCTATGATATTTTCGATGATTTTCAAGATTGTCCACAGGTTTTTGTATATTAGATCAAATACTAAACTCGACTTAATTAATGCCCGCGCTTTGCGGGCATTTTTATTTACAGTGATGTGATGTTTATAGGTTTTGCACGACTGCATGGATGCAGGAGGTACTTTAGGCAAATCATAAGCATCTGCATGCCGGTAGTATTACGGGTTCATTAATGGGCGAGAGAATGAGGCGCAAGCGACAAAGTAGGGCATGAACAATAGCGACGGTAAGATGAATGACTAAAATTGGACTTAAAGTTGAACAAGTAAATCAACGCTATGCTAGCAATGCCGTCCTGGATAACATCAACCTAACCGTCTACGAAGGTGAATATGTTGGGCTTGTTGGTGTTAATGGTGCCGGTAAGACGACATTAATTAAAGCGATATTAGATTTTGTTTCTATAGATTCTGGAAATATTGAGATCTTTGGAAAATCGCATAGAGAAACATCATCGCGTGAATCACTCTCTTTCTTACCAGAAAAATTTATTCCTCCCTATTATTTAACGGGAAAAGATTTTCTTTCTTATATGGCCGAATTAAATCAGGTGGAATTAGAGGGCGCTGCTATAGAAGAATTGTTTCAGGTTCTTGATCTGGATATTACCGCATTAAAAAAATCAGTACGACAGTATTCAAAAGGGATGTCACAAAAACTGGGACTCGCATCTTGTTTTTTGAGTCAAAGACCGATGTTGCTTTTTGATGAACCGATGAGCGGTCTTGATCCAAAAGCGCGTGCGTATCTGAAACGACATCTGGTAAGTTTAAAAGAAACAGGAAAGACGCTTTTTTTTAGCACGCATTTATTAGCAGACGTGGAAAGTATTTGTGATCGGATAATTGTTTTGCACGGTGGTAAAATATGCTTTAACGGCTCACCTTCGCAATGTTGTGAAGAATTTAATGCAAACGATCTTGAAAATGCGTATCTAAACTGTATTGGTGCTAATGTATGAGTACCACGTAGAAAACTAATGTATTTAGAATATACTTAGAATATGAAAATTAAAATGCCCATAATGAGACTCTTTGTCGTGTTATTGCTCGTTTTTAGCCAGGGCATCTCTGCGCGAATGTATCAGTGGCTTGACGCAGATACAGGGTCTACTCAATTATCCGGAAAGCCGCCAATGTGGTATAGAAGCGCTTCACCTGGGCCGCGAGTTTTTGTCTTTGATAATGGGCGTCTCATGGATGACACGGCCATTGAAGTTGATGACGAAGTGCGCGAACAATTAAGACGAAGGGCATTTATTTTAGCGGAAGAGGATCAGCAAAAAGCTAAAGATAAACTTGCCAAATCCTTAGAAATGCAACAAAAATTTGTCAAAGATAAACCGAAAAAAGTTGAATTGGTAGATACCGAAGATTCACAGCAGCAGATCTCAAGTCTGTCGCTGACCTTGAAGAGTTTAATCAAGTACTAGTGGACTATATTGCTGCTGGACATTTTGGTCTATACGAAAGAATCGCTGAGGGCAAGGAACGCCGAAAACCAGTATCTAAATTGGCAGTTCAGATATATCCGCGAATAGAACAAGTTACACAAATTGCTCTGGCCTTTGATGAAAAATACAATCCTGAAAACAATGAACATGGGCTCGACCATTTCCCAGAAGATCTGTCCGCACTTTGCGAAGAATTAGTTACGCGTATTGAACTTGAAGACCAATTGATCCAGTTGCTGCTAGAAGCCAAGTCTTGAATATAAGTTTACTCGGCTTAATCTGCTGCTTTTAGTTTCGTCTGGATATAATCTGAATGTGAGATGTAAAGTAAGTCCGCAATTTTTCTGATGTAGTATTCTTCATATTTATCAAGCACCGAGTCGGCATAAGCAACATGCCATAAACTTTCTATGATATTTATTTTGTCTGTCATAGTTAGTTTATCGTTCAAAAGCCGGGTGAACTCATAAAGGGACACGGCATGATTAACCTCATTTTCGGCCAATGCGATTAATTCATTAATATCCTCATCACTTAGCTTGAAGTGATCAGATAATACGGTTTTTATAACGTTTCTTTCTTCATCCTTAATGTGCTCATCGGCCAGACTAATTTCTATCATTAATACAGCCGTTGCTAATTCAATGGTTTTTGTATGTGATGACTCGTCTTTTGACTCATTTTTTAGTAACGCTTCAAAATAGGTTTTAATGTTTTTAATCATGGCTTGAACTAGTTGTTGGTATTATTATGAGAATAATGGCCATCGACAAATTTTTTAAAATAGTGATTAATTAGAGGGTGATTTATCGGTAATGCTGAATTAGTAGTCTCAATATTCCTTTCCGCAACATATGTGGTTTGTTGTGAATTATCTACCAAGACATGATACCAAGGTTCATCTTTCGGAGGCTTTGATTTTGCTACGGTCTCATACCATGCGTCTGTTCCACTAAAGGCAGCATCTATATCAAATATTACACCCCTATAGTCGAATTTTCGATGATGAATAATCTGTCCAAGTGAATATTTAGCGTGTTGCATAAAAGAATTTGTAAGCTGATTCGTTTGATAAGTATTATCATAACAGAAAGATGATTAATCTCTGGAGCGTTTTTAATTTTCTTTCCCAATTTAAAAGACATTAATAACCATACGGAACAATATTACAGAAAACGATGCGAGTCCCACGGCTTTATATTGATATGCCATTAACAACAGGTGAAACCATTAACTTGCCTCGTGATAAAGCGCATCATATTTCCAATGTGCTCAGGATGCGTATTGGCGATTCAATAAAGTTATTTAATGGTTCTGGCGATGATTATCAGTCAAAGGTTATTGAAATTGGTAAAAAAAACGCACAGATCGAAATTGCAGAATCCATACAAGTAGCGAATGAATCACCTTTAACCATCAATCTGTGCCTCGCCGTAGCGAGGGGGCAGCATATGGATTTTTCTATTCAAAAGGCGGTTGAACTTGGCGTAAAGAATATAATCCCTGTTACCTCTGAGTTTAGTAATGTGAAAATACAGGATGATCGTGTGCATAATAAATTGGCGCATTGGCAAAACATAATAATCAGTGCAACTGAGCAATGTGGCAGAAGTTATTTAACGCAAATTCAAAAACCGGTGTCATTTGTCGAATGGGTGCGCCTAGACGCATCAAAGATTCGATTGATATTGCATCCTGAGAGTTTGCAATCTATGGCAAACATTAGCCTTCCTGACAATGAGTTAACTTTGATGATTGGCCCAGAAGGCGGTTTCAGTGATGCCGAAGTTGAGCTGGCACAAGAAAATGGTTGTGATCCTATAAATCTAGGCCCGAGAATATTAAGAACTGAGACTGCTGTTATCAGTGCGGTGAGTAATGCCCAGCAGCTTTGGGGAGACTTGAATTAAATGTATCCAATACCCATATATAATCATCAGGCTGTATAATCGATAAGAATTCTAAAACCTATCATGACTTTAAATGAAACTGTGACAGTTCCACATCTAACAACCGCTTTGACAGGGCCCTTTCAGAAATTGGAAAGGCAGATGCTCGATAATCAAATTCCTATTGAAGCCTGGTTCAGAAATGCCTGGCGCGAGACACAGGCGCCATTTTATGCCTCTGTTGATTTACGCAATGCGGGTTATAAAATTGCACCGGTAGACACAAATTTATTTCCAGCAGGGTTTAATAATCTAAATCCTTCATTTGAAGCCTTATGTATTCATGCTGTTCAGATGGCAATTGCGGCAATAGAAAAACCAATCGACAAAATATTAATCATCCCAGAAAACCATACGCGTAATTTATTTTACATGGAGAATATTGCCAGTCTGCAATCAATGATCGAGAAGGCAGGTTTTGAAGTTCGTATTGGTAGTTTAATGTCTGATTTGGATGAGCCGATGCGAATTGATCTTGAGTCATCACGCTCAGTTTTGCTAGAGCCCATTAAGCGCGATCAAGATCGCATACTTGTTGGCGATTTTAATCCGGATCTTATTTTATTAAATAATGATCTGGCAACAGGAAAACCTGAAATATTGGAAGGTGTAGAACAAATTATTACACCGCCAACAAGCCTGGGGTGGTCATCTCGTTTAAAATCAAATCACTTTAAGTTTTACCAGCAAGTCACACAGGAATTTTCCGAATTAATTGATGTTGATCCGTGGCTAATAGATCCCATGTTTCGTAATTGCGGTGAAGTAGATTTCATGAAGCGTGAAGGTGTTGACTGCCTATCAAAAAATGTAGATTCTTTGTTGAAGGCTATTCAAGCTAAATATGATGAACATGAATTAGATTGTGAGCCTTTTGTTATGATGAAGGCGGATGCAGGCACTTATGGCATGGGTGTGATGACGATCCGAAGTTCAGATGAAATAGCGGCATTAAACCGTAAAGAACGCACGAAAATGGCAACCACCAAAGAGGGACAAAAAGTCAGTCAGGTTATAATTCAGGAAGGTGTGTATACGAATGAAACCTGGGGCGAAGAAGAAACCGTTGCTGAGCCAGTGGTCTATATGTTGGGACATCAAGTTGTGGGCGGTTTTTATCGTGTTCATGCAAAGCGTTCAGCAAGTCAAAACCTGAATGCGCCTGGCATGCGTTTTGAACCATTGGCATTTGAAGATTGTTGTATACTTCCAGATCCAAGTCAGGAACCGTATTGTCACCAAAACCGTTTTTATACCTATGGTGTCATAGCGCGTTTAGCCTTGTTGGCAGCGGCGCGCGAAATCGTCAATGCTGTTTGATTATTCTTTTAACGTCACTAAAGTGTCGTCGACTTACTGACAGCTCAATTGGCATATCTGCCAGTTTAACGACGTGCTGACCTTCAGTTGTTTTCTTGAGTGCTTCGATATGATCAATCGCAACCAGCGCATTTCTATGGACTCGGATAAAATGATCTGAGAACTCTGCCTCCAGTGTAACCAGAGGTTCATTAATAAGTATTTCTCCTCCTGGCCAGACAGCAGTGACATATTTTTGATCTGCTTTAAGAAAATAAATATTTTCGACAGCAATCAATTGAATACTGCCTTGAACCATCGCGCTGAGGTGTGTACGTGCAGAAGTTTCTTCTGCACCCTTATCCAATAAAGCTAGTTTAGACTGGCTAACAGTAGCAGCTCGTTGAATAGCAATTTTAAGTCGTTCTTTTCTGATAGGCTTTAGTAAGTAATCAACAGCATTAGCATCAAACGCACTCAAGGTATGATCTTGATAGGCGGTAGTAAATACTATCGCTGGAGGTGATTCCAGCTTTAACAAGTGGTTCGCAAGTTCTAGTCCATCCATGCCTGGCATACGGATATCTAACAAGATTATTTCTGGTGTATGCTCAGAAATCTTTTCTAACGCATCAATTCCATTTATTGCTTCAATGGTAATAGTGTCCGGAAATAGCTCGATCACAAGATCGTGAAGTCTTTCTCTTGCTAAAGCTTCATCATCAACTATCAATATTTTCATGACGTTTGTAAGGTAAAGTAAGTTTTACAGTGTATTGCTGTTGTTCATTTTCAATAATTAAATCACTTTCTACGCCAAAAATGGTAATCAACCGTTGGCGAATATTATCCTGCGCATGTTTATTGCCTTTATGAGTGTCCTCAACATTTTCGTCAGGTATCGGGTTTGAGAAGACGATAATAAGTTTTTCCTCTTCAAATTTACCACAGATTTTTATTGTCCCGCCTTCGGACAATCGTTCTATCCCATGATAAATAGAATTTTCGAGCAAGGGTTGTAAGCTTAATGGAGGGACTAAAGCATTATCAGGTAGTGAACCAATATCCCATTCAACGTTTAATCGTTCGCCCAAACGGTGGCCTTCGATCCGAAGGTAATGTTGACAGAGTTTCCATTCATCTGCGATTTTATATAGCTCGGTTGGTTCAAGTAAGCTTGCACGAAACAGATCAGCCAAATCTTCTACTGATTGCTCAGCAAGATCGGGAGACTTGCGCGTCAAACTGGCAATGGTATTCATGCAATTGAACAAGAAATGAGGGCGTATCCGGGACTGCAAGGCTTGAAAACGAGACAGGGCAGCAGTCTCGATATCCTTACGCCACTGATGTTGAACATACAAATAGCGTAATACGATCGCCCCAACAATTGCAGAGATTCCTAATGAGCGTATTAAAAAGAGGATGTGCAATTTCTGATCAGGATTGCCTCTATCGGGATATACATACAATGACCACCAAGCTAATTCTGTGATGATGAATGAAACCAATAGTATTAATAAGTAACTAACAGTAGCGGCCTGTCTTTCTGAGAGCGTAGCAATGAATCGTCGGGATATACAAAGAGTGCCAACACAGGTTAAGGCAATCCACTGCACGAAGAGTGAATTCATTGCCAGATTAAACATCAAATCTTTTGTGTATAGCGGCAATGCTAGAGTTAAAATGATTGCGAGTAACTCCGAGCTGAGAACGACGATGAATAAGACGTACGCGCTGCAAAAGTCAGGCAGAAAGCTGGTTTTATTTTGCTTGTGAAGATTTGGCATTTTTAATGTGTACTCATGTAATATTCACGTTAACCATAAGTTATACTGTCCATTAGTAAATAAACACACTACCACTGAAAATGAGCTCAAAAAATACAGAAAAACCCTGGGGCGGGCGATTCACGGCCCCAACAGATAAATTTGTTGAACAATTCACCGAATCTGTCTCTTATGACCAGCGATTGGCCCATTATGACATCATGGGTTCAATAGCTCACGTGCGTATGCTGGGTATGGTTGGCGTTATCTCTGGAAAGGAAAGTGCTCAGATTATCCGCGGCTTGAAGAAGATTGAGAAAGATATCAAAGGCGGCGCGTTTCAATGGTTAACTACCCTTGAAGACGTTCATATGAACATTGAGACGGCTTTGGTAGCGAATATCGGCGATGTGGGTAAAAAGTTACATACTGGACGCTCAAGAAACGATCAAGTTGCGACCGATATCCGTTTGTATTGTCGTGATGAGATTGATCTGATTTGCGATCAAATTAATGCGGTATTGAATGCATTATTAACCTTAGCCGATGATCATATTGATACTATTATGCCCGGTTTTACTCACCTGCAATCTGCACAGCCGGTCACCTTTGGGCATCATTTGCTGGCTTGGGCCGAAATGCTATTGCGAGATCGATCGCGTCTACATGATTGTCGAAAAAGACTGAATTTACTGCCCCTTGGATCTGCGGCACTCGCTGGAACGAGCTATCCAATTGATCGGAATATGGTTGCCAAAGAGTTGGCTTTGATGGCATCACACAAAACTCACTGGACTCAGTCAGTGACCGTGATTTTGCAATAGAGCTTACTGCGGCTGCGAGTTTGATCATGATGCATTTATCCCGGTTTTCAGAAGAGCTGGTAATTTGGATGTCTCAGGCCAGTGGTTTTATCGATCTAGGTGATGCCTGGTGTACGGGTTCATCTATTATGCCACAAAAGAAGAACCCCGATATTCCCGAGTTAGTCAGAGGTAAGACGGGTCGAGTTTATGGTGACTTGATGGCTTTACTTACCTTGATGAAGGCTCAACCGCTCGCTTATAACCGTGATAATCAAGAGGACAAAGAAAGTTTGTTCGATGCGATTGATACGGTAAAGATGTCTCTAATTGCCTATGCTGGTTTGATTCCGACAATTAAAGTAAACCATGAAACGATGTATAGGGCAGCGGCAGCGGGTTTTGCTACGGCAACGGATCTCGCAGATTATTTAGTGGTCAAAGGTCTGCCCTTCAGAGATGCGCATGAAGTCGTAGGTAAAACCGTTCAGTTTGCAATTCAGCATGATAAGGAATTGTCCGGGTTAACGCTGCCTGAACTGCAACAATTCAGTAAGGTAATCAAAGATGATGTCTATACGGTATTAGAACTAGAAGGATCGGTGTCAGCCCGAAACCATGTCGGTGGTACGGCACCAAGACAAGTTAAGGCGGCGATTAGGCGTCTTAGAAAAAAACTAAATTAATGACACAGGTAAAGTGAAATGAAATTTCTGATTAAACTGATTCTTGGCCTTGGCGTGTTAGGCATTATTGCTATAGGTGCAGTTGCCATTACATTGGCCTACATCGATCCAAATGATTACAAAGACACAATCGCGAGTAAGGTAAAGGACGAGACCGGTCGCGATTTACGCATCGACGGTAATATCGGTCTGACGTTTTATCCTTGGTTAGGGCTTGATGTCGAAGGTGTGAGTTTGAGTAATGCCAAAGGTTTTGGTGAAGCGCCTTTTCTACAAACAAAGACCATCAAGGTTCGCGCAAAATTGATGCCGCTACTGCGCAAAGAATTAGAAATGGATACGTTGGTACTGCATGGCGCAAATATCAATTTAGCTAAAAATGCAGAAGGCGTGACCAATTGGGACGACTTGATCAAACCTAAAGCAAAAGAACACGCCAGTGATGATGAGGGTATGCCATTAGCTGCGCTGGTCTTAGGCGGCATTGATATTAAGGATGCCAATATACATTGGAACGATATGCAGCAAAAAGTGGAATACAAAATTTCCGATGCAAATATAGCCACAGGTGAATTAAAACTGGGTGAGCCTATTGATATTACCGCATCATTAAATGCCGCAGCTTCAAAACCTGCGTTGTCATCTGCGATTCAGTTTAAAGGCACAGTCGCTTATGCAGAGGGTGGTGATGTCTTGACCTTAAAACCGATGCTATTGGAAGCAAACGTCAAAGGAAAAGAAATACCCGGTGGGGCGGCAGTCATAAAGTTGAGCTCTGAAATTAATGTGGATGTGAATAAAGAAACTGCACAGATCAAAGATCTTATCTTCAGTGCATTCGATACTGAAATTAAAGGTCAGATTGATGCAGCGGAGATACTGTCGGGTAAACCACAAATCAACGGCAATGTTGATGTAGCAGGGAAAGACCTGCCGCAGCTGTTCAAGATACTTGAAATTGAACCACTTGCCAGTCAGTTGGCAAAAATGTCAGACAAGACATTTAATTTGAGTACGACATTTAATGCCGACATGAATAGGAATGATATTGATATCTCAAAGCTGGATCTTGCTGTGCTGGGCAATAAGATTATGGCTGAAGTAACGGCGCGCAATGTGAAATCAGACACACCTGCTGCTAAAGGCAAACTAAAGGCAAGCGGACCTGACTTACCTACATTAATTAAAATTGCAGTACAGTTTACAGGCGATGGTACACAAGATTTAAAAATACTGTCCAAGCAGCTTAGCGCTGCACCAAAGGCATTTGATATATCAGCTGATTTCGATGCGGATTTAAAAACCGGTGCTGTAGACATTCCGAACTTATCGATTAAGGCACTAGGTCTGACAACGACAGCAAAATTGAATGCCAAGCAAGTCAGCAGTGATGCACCTTCTATCAGTGGTGAATTAAAAGCAAATGGCCCCGATCTGCCTTTATTAATACAAATCGCAAGCGCTTTTCAGCCAAAAGACAGTGGTTTGCCTGCGCTCGCAGATGATTTGGGAAAGATAAAAGACAAGAAGTTTAATATCGACACTCGTTTTAATGCCGACATGAAATCGGGCAAGGTAGATTTACCTTCACTAGCAGCGAATGCGCTTGGTTTTACGGTTAGTGGAAATCTAAAAGGCGATAATATTCAAAAAAGTAGCGGCAATATGGGTGGTAAGTTTTCAATTAGCAGTAAGACTCCCAAGCCTTTATTAAGAGCGATTGGACAGGCTGATCTTGCCGAAGTGCTACAAACTATCGACCTGAACACAGGTATAAATGGTAATACGACAAATTTAAGTCTGAAGCCGCTCTCACTTGATATCGTATTTTCGGGAAAGAAAATACCTAATTCACCCGTAAATCTATCGGTAAAAGCCGATTCAAGTATCAATCTTGAAAAAGAAATATTCGAGCTAAGTGGCTTGAGTGTTTCTGGTCTTGGGCTTGATATGAAAGGAGACATCAAGGCGACGCATTTTAAGACTGAACCGGCATTGTCCGGCGATATTGCAATAGCGCCCTTTGACTTACGTCAATTCATGAAAACTTTAAATCAGGAAGTACCAATAACAGCAGATCCAAAAGTATTGAAGCGTGTTGCATTATCCGCCTCATTTAGTGGGACTGGTGGCAGTATTAACCTAAAAGGCTTGAAGGCAGAGTTAGATGAAACGCGCCTACAAGGCGACATCAACCTTAAGAGTATGTCGCCTTTGGATATTGAGTTTGGTCTAGGTGTCGATAAATTAAATGCTGATCGTTATCTACCGCCAGTGACCGATAAGAAAAAAACTAAAGCAGCGACACCCGAGACAGTTGCCGCTGGTGTTGCAACAAAAATACCAGTCGAAACCTTACGCGCGATTAAGATTAAAGGTGATTTTGTAATGGGCGAGTTTGTTATATCAAATGCAAAACTCACAGACATGGAATTAAGTATTCGCGCTGATCAAGGTGATATTAAATTAAATCCTATCGCTGCCAAACTCTATGAAGGAGTTTATGCTGGCGATATTTACCTTGATGCGAAAGGAAAGGAACCAAAGCTAACAATTAACACCAGTCTTACAGGCGTGCAGACGGAACCGTTATTGACAGATGTGACAGGTAAAGCAGACCTGTTAGGTGAGGCAAATATTAAACTCGCATTAAATTCATCCGGTGCGGATACGAATGTATTGAAGAGCAGATTATCGGGAACTGGCGATATAGCATTTAATAACGGTGTATTAAAAGGAGTGGATATTGCTAATACACTACGACAACTTGAAGTGATGATAGAGTCTAAACGTTTTAGCTCATTCAATACGAAAGGTGACACTGTGTTCAATGCACTAACGGCTACATTAGATATAAAAAATGGCATTGTTGATAACGACGATTTATTAATGGCTGCGTCCGGCTTTAATGTTACAGGTCGAGGAATGTTGATTAACCTTAACGATGAGACCTGGAAATATAATTTGAAAACGGAAGTCGATGCTGCCAGCGCTACATCTGGAGATGAGAGATATAATCTTGGTGGTTATGGTCTGGCAATTAAATGTAGTGGAAAGGTCGCCGATAAAAAATGTATACCTGATGTGGGTGATATCGCTAAGGCAGTGTTGAAAGGCGCCGTACAAGATAAGGTACAAGAAGCCATTGGTGACAAATTGGACAAGTTGGGTATTAAAATCCCTGGGCTTAAGAAAGAAGCAGCGCCTGCGCCACAACAAGCAGCACCTGTTACAGCAGAGCAGCAAGTAGCAGAACCAGCGCCAGCGCCTGAAGCAGAACCACAGCCAGCCCAACCAGTAGACCCGGTGGATGATTTAATTAATAAAGGCGCTAAAAAGTTATTTGATAAATTGTTTTAGTTAATAAAATTATGTCCGACGATCAATTTGCAGATCGGCTATTAGCCTGGTTTAGTCAACATGGTCGGCATGATTTGCCTTGGCAGCTTGAACGCACGCCTTATCGTGTTTGGGTATCTGAAATCATGTTGCAACAGACCCAGGTTGTAACCGTGATTCCATATTTCAATCGATTTATTGAAAGCTTTCCAAATATAGCCGCTTTGGCCAATGCCAAGCAGGATGATGTTTTGCATCATTGGACCGGTCTTGGTTATTACGCGCGCGCCAGAAATATGCATAAGGCAGCAAAAACCATTGTTGATCAGCATAAGGGGCAATTTCCTTCATCTCTCGACGATTTAATCAACCTGCCTGGCGTAGGGCGTTCTACTGCTGGCGCGATACTGTCTCTAGCAAATGAACAAAGACATCCTATTCTCGATGGCAATGTGAAGCGAGTTTTGAGTCGTTATCATGGTGTTGAAGGCTGGCCGGGTAAAAGTGAGGTTGAAGCTACTCTTTGGTCTTATGCCGAACAACATACTCCAGACGAGCTTATTAGTAGTTATACGCAGGCTATTATGGATTTGGGTGCGACACTTTGCATTAGACGTAAGCCAGACTGCCAGCGTTGCCCACTAAGTAATGATTGTTTTGCCTTAAAAACAGACAGGCAACATGATTTTCCAGGCTCTAAACCCAAATCTACCATGCCCAAACGAGAGACAATATTCGCTATCATTGAAAATAATAGTGGCGAGATTTTACTTGAGCAACGACCACCGGCCGGAATCTGGGGTAGCCTTTGGTGTTTTCCGGAATTTTCAACAGATAAACCTATCGAAATGTCACTTTTAGAAAAATACGGGTATAAGGTAAAACATAAAAGTGAATTTAAAAGTTTTAAGCATACGTTTAGCCATTTTCACCTGATGATAAAACCGATTCATATCAAGCTAAAAGGACAGACAAACAGGATAAATGATGCAAAACTATCAACTTGGTTAAATCTAGATGCTGAACAGCAGTTAGGTTTCCCTGCACCGGTAGTGTCCATACTTAAAGATATTAACAGTAAGAGGGTCGTTTTAGATGAGTCGTAGTGTAAATTGTATCAAACTAAATAAAGAGGCTGAGGGTCTAGCTACCTTGCCTTACCCAGGAGACCTAGGAAAACGTATCTATGAGCAGGTGTCTCAAGAGGCTTGGAAGATGTGGTTGGGACATCAGACCATTTTGATTAATGAGAACAGATTGACGCCGATAGAGCCTAAAGCACGAAAATTCCTTGAAGAAGAGATGGAGAAATACTTCTTTGGTGGTGGTTCAGAAGTACCGAAAGAATTCAATGCCCCAGAGGAATAAACCACAGCTTGACGAAACCCTTTCAGACCGGTTTAATACGCATCTTTTTTGTTCACCGTATAAAATGGCCAGGTAGCTCAGTCGGTAGAGCAGAGGACTGAAAATCCTCGTGTCGGCAGTTCGATTCTGTCCCTGGCCACCATTATTCCTTGTAAAACTCACTGTTTTCAAGCTTCTTAGAGAAGCTCTTCTATAGAAATCGAAGCTAAAAACCAGAATTAGCGTCTACTAAGCGTCTATTTTAGCTTGTTTTAGCGGATCATGGGATTTATCCTATGGTTTCATCCATAAAACGTTGAAACCTCACTAAAGATGCATAAGAAGCTCTCACAGAAGCATTTAGATGCAATACAGAATGACTCTGCTAAGGATCTTTTCATTAGAGATACGTCATTAACAGGTTTCGGTGTCAAAGTTACTCCCAAAAACTATATTGTTTATTTTGCTGAGGGCAGAATAAAACAAGGCAAAACTAAGCGAGTGACACTTGGACGTTACCCAAGCATGGATATCCATGAAGCTAAAAGCAGAGCAAGAAAAGCATTAAATCTTTTAAGGGATGGAATAGATCCACTTCTGCTAGAAAAAGAACAAAGAGATAAGTTGTTCGCAAGCAAGGCAAAAGAAGAAGCCCTTTCAGTCACTCTAAGAGATTTAATGACAAGCTTCTTTGAAGCGAGACAGCTCAAGTCTGAGCCTGATTATCGAAAAGTACTATGCAGTTGTTTCGCTGATTGGTTAGATAAACCTGTCAGAGTTATCTCTAGACAGTCAGTAGAGCAGTGCTATAAAAGAATTGCGTTTAAAGAAGGGCATAAAGCCCAAGCAGCAAAAGCAATGAGATACTTGGGTTCTATTTTGACGTATGGGAAAGCCGAGATAATCAGTGGTGAACCACTAATCCTAGAAAATCCAGTTGATGTACTTAAAGAGAAGCGCATAGATAGATCTGTAAAACCTAAAGAGAGGTATGTTGAACGAGAGCAACTCTTCAATCTTATACGAGCCTTTATGACGGAGTGTACTGAGGACGCAAGAGATTTATTGCTTCTACAGTTGTTTACAGGTTTTAGAGACCAAGAGTCTAAAACAATTAGATGGACTGACTTAGACTTTAAAGAAAAGACTATCACTATCACCCAGAATAAAAGTAGTCGAACTCATATAATACCAATGGGTAAGTTTTTATATGCTTTGTTAAAAGTTAGAGAGCATAGAAAAGTAAATAAAGATTATGTGTTTTCTAATAGAGACAATAGTAATCATATAGGGATAGTTAGAAAGCAAGTTTTAAAAGTCACTAAGAAAACAGGCATAGAGTTTTCCCATCATGATTTGAGAAGAACCTTTGCAACCCTTTTAGAGGGCGAACTAAAAGTAAGTGAAAGTATTATTAGTAGACTGCTTAACCATAGCCCTAAAACAGTAACGGGCAAGCACTATATAAAATCATCTGCTAGTAAATATACTTCGGAAGCAAACAAACTCTATGATTTGATTGCTGCTGATCATGATTGGACTAGAGACGATGGGCAAGGTACAGGAGAAGGTGATTGGTTAACATTGGCTGAAAGAGACTATGAAGGGTATTTTGTAGATGGTTACGAGAGATCACTAATGAATGTATTATTTAGTAAATCATTTATTGAGATGAACAAAGCTAAAATAGATGTCGATTGGAAGTATATTGATGACGCTATGTATGTAGTAGATGGCGTTCCTTGGCACTATCTTGATGATCCCGAGGCTGAATAAACTGGCTTCAAATTAGCAGGTGCACAAGTATAATAAATGACATTAATTTGACAAAGGTATGTTATTCACGTGAATCTTAATATAATTAAGAAGACAAACTCATGGAATAGTTTTGTCTCTATGTTGATGCCTTTAAACTCTAAGCAAAGAGGCAATGCTTTTGAACTGTTCACTGAGTTATTCTTACAGATAGACCCTATATACCGCACTAAGCTAAAGAACGTCTGGCACGATGTACAATAGAAAATACTCAGATGAACCTGAACTTATCAAGCTAGAGAGTTATGCAAAAGAAAATAAGCTTGGACTTTGGGGTGCTGACAAATCAAAAATAAGAGCTCCTTGGGAGTATCGTCACTTCATAAGAACCAACCCCAAGAAAAACAGCAACAAAGATGTAAATAAAAACATGAACATGCAGTTAAAACAAAAAATTGAGCAATTAGAAAAAATAAATTAAAATACTAGAAGAAAGAATATCTAAAATTGAAACAGCAACATCTAATTACAAATAATATGTTTTTTTAAAAATATGATGTTTTCTATTCGGATTAATACGTCGATCAAGACGATCCCCTTCAATCACATCAATGATCTCTGTGACGCGAACATCATCAAATAGTTAATTCTCACTATATGAAAAAGATAATGTCGTGTATATTAAATAGCCTCCTAAGGAGATAGTCATGTCAGTCGAAATAGTCCTCACAATATTCATACTTGGCTTTTCAGTCGTTACTGTGTTGAAAGGTATCACAGTAGTACCTCAATCAGAAATTTACGTAATTGAAAGATTTGGGAAATATACGAAATCATTGAGCCCTGGGCTTAACTTATTAATTCCCTTCATCGATATTGTAAGACATAAAATTAGTATTTTAGAACGTCAGTTACCGGCTTTTAAAATATCTGTGATCACAAAAGATAATGTTGAAGTAGATCTTGAGACAACAGTTTTTTTCAGAGTTATAGATGCTGCTAAATCAGTATATAGAATTGAAGATGATGAATTAGCTATCCACACAGCGGCAACGTCAATAGTTAGATCTGCAGCTGGAAAACTCGAACTAGATGAATTGCAATCAAGTCGTGAGTCAATGAACTCAGAAATTTCAAAAAACCTAAAAGATGCTGCGATGATTTGGGGTATTGAAATCACCAGAACAGAAATCACAGACATTAATGTTGACAGTCAAACGAAAGATGCACAAAGGCAACAATTGAATGCCGAACGCCAAAGAAGAGCCGTTGTTGCTGAAGCAGAAGGCGAAAAAAAATCTGTTGAATTATCAGCTGAAGCAAGATTATATCAAGCAGAGAAAGAAGCAGAGGCTATACGCATAACTGCTGAAGCAGAAGCATTTGCTATCAAAGCTAAGGCAAGTGCTCAAGCAGAACAAACTAGAGTTATTGCAGCTGCCATATCTGATAATGGACAACCTGCTATTGATTTTGAAATTCTTTCTCAGCAAGTAATCGCAATGGGTGAAATAGCAAAATCTAGTAATTCAAAAACTGTTATCATGCCAACTGATATAACTAAAGCATTAGGGTCATTGGACTTAATTACACAATTCTTAAATAGGGATAAAAACTAGATATGGATAATGCTTTTGACTTTTTGGCATTGCTCAACCACTGGTCTTTTGTCCCGAAAATCTGGATCATATTGGGAATTATTCTAATAATAGCTGATTTACTTATTGGACTTAACTACATCTTAATTCCATTTGGAATTGCTTGTTTTTTTACATCTGGATTAGTTGCTATTAATAGTAGTGAATTTTTATACGAACTCAGCATGAATAATGAATTCGTATACAATTATTTAAATCTAGAATCTTGGCACGATATTCTATATTGGTATGCTGCTTTATCTATAATATCTGTTCTTCTATTAAGATTTTTCACGCGTGGTCGGACTAAAGATCCCGATATAAACCAATACTGATTTTATTTCGCTCGTAATAATTATCAAATTAATAGGACATTTCATACCGCTAAGTGCTCAACAAATAGAATAGAAATTAGACGAATATCTACGAACAAACGAACCATGAAAAAAATAATAGTTGATGGAAATACTTATGAATGTAATGTGGATCCTTCGAAAATACCCACTATTGAACGCATACTAAAAGGCAGCACTGATAGTGATGATGCAATTAGAACACTGAGGATTCCAAATAATCCTGTGTGGTTAAAAATTATTGTTAAAAATATCCGCTGGTATCGTAGAGTTATTTCACCTAAATTGGGCAACCGCTGTGTCTTCGAGCCAAGTTGTTCGCATTATGCTGAACTAGCTTTTAGAAAGAGAGGGTTTATAAGTGGATTATATGCAACGATAAATAGACTAATCCGTTGTCGCCCTAGTGCTGGCGGCATAGATTTTCCATGATTAATAAGGAGAATATAGTATGGAATATAAGATAGAAGCTATTGGAGCAGAATTTTCGAATAGTGATATAAAAACTCTTGGAAATCTTTTTACATCTCAATCACAGTCGGGATACAAACTACATTCAGTATTTCAGGCTCAACAACCCGGTTGCTTAGGTATTGGCAGTCCAACAATTACATATTTTGCAATTTACGTGAAGGAATGATTTTTATTTTCCTTGTACCCCCGTCAGCACCATGTGGACCAACTAGCCTGATTGTCTAAGAGATAGTTTTAGTTCATCGTTAACCCAAGAGGAAACGATGATGACAAGTAAAAGAAGTGTAGAACATACTGTGCGCGATATTCGTCGACGCACCCGTAAAAAATATTCAGCAGAAGAAAAAATTCGTATCGTACTTGAAGGCTTACGTGGCGAAGAAAGCATCGCTGAGCTATGTCGCAAGGAAGGACTAAACCCAAATGTTTACTACCGTTGGTCGAAAGACTTTCTGGAGGCAGGTAAGAAACGTTTATCAGGCGATATCGTACGTGAAGCGACCTCAGATGAAGTCAAAGAACTGCGTGCTGAAACATCTGCGCTGAAAGAAACCTTAGGCGAAGTAGTCATGGAGAATCGGCTGCTTAAAAAAAGCGTGCTCGGGGATGGGGAGGACGATATATGAGGTACTTAGCATCGGATAAAGTCGAGATTATTCAACTGGTACAGAACTCAGATCTGTCGGTTCGACAAACGCTGACTCGGCTGGACATTCATAAGTCCACTTTTTACAACTGGCTCAAACGTTATGAAGAGAATGGCGTTGATGGCTTGGAAGACAAGAAGCCGATTCCCCATGCGGTATGGAATAAAATCACCGAAGACCACTGTGAAGCCGTTATTGAGTTAGCCTTAGAGAAGCCTGATTTGTCTCCACGAGAGTTAGCCGTAAATTACACTGACAACAAGGCTTACTTCGTCTCAGAATCCACGGTGTACAGGCTGCTGAAAGAACAAGACTTAATTGCCAGTCCGGCCTATATCCTGATGGAGGCCAGTGATAAGTTTCAACAGCCCACTACGCGCGTGAATGAGATGTGGCAAACGGATTTTACCTATTTCAAGATTATCGGTTGGGGTTGGTATTACTTATCCACGGTATTAGATGATTACTCACGTTACATTATTGCCTGGCGTTTATGTACGGGCATGAGTAGCCGTGATGTCTCTGATACGCTGGATGACGCCTTACGCTTTACGGGACTTGATACAGTAAAGGTAAATCATAAACCGCGTTTACTCAGTGACAATGGCCCGTGTTATATCTCCGGTGAATTAGCCGATTACCTTGAAGAAAACGGTATGACGCACACTCGAGGTCGACCTTATCATCCACAAACACAAGGCAAGATAGAGCGCTGGCATCGTTCAATGAAGAATCAGATATTACTTCACCACTATTATTTCCCCGGGGAACTGGAGGAACAGTTGCAGCGTTTTGTGAGTTATTACAACCATGAGCGTTATCATGAATCACTTGATAACCTGACACCGGCTGATGTCTTTTATGGGCGTGGCGAAGAAATACTAAGTCAACGAGAGCTAATCAAACAAAACACGTTAGCGATGAGACGACAAATGCATTACGATAAACAACAAGTGAAGCACATAACCTATTGATGAACTAATGTGTCTCTTAAATCAAACCGCTACCTGTCCAAAAGGTTTTGACGACGTACACAGGCTAGTTGGTCCACATGGTGCTGACGGGGTACAGTTTGTAAAATAATAATATTTGATTCGATTAATAATTTCCCCTATACCTAGACGGAGGATCCTCTCCTCCGTCCTTTTGTGTGTGTATAGAAGATATTAATCATTATGGTAAACTAGCGACTCTAACCACAATCGTTATCTAATTAACATGTTTAACAAGATGATTCGTTTAGCTACAGCATTAATCATTCTGGCGCTATCCTGTTCTATACATGCTGCAACACTAGATGCCTTACTTGAAGGAATGGACGGGAAGAAACATTCCTTAAGTAATTATATTGGTAAGGGAAAATGGGTTGTTGTTAACGTGTGGGGAACCGACTGTCCCTACTGCAGGGCAGAACTAGACGCATTGATTGATTTCCATGATCTCCATCAAGATAAAGATGCCATGGTTATTGGGCTCACACTAGATTGGCCTACCTTTGATTTCCCAGACAAGGAAGAGCTTAATGAATTCGCTTTAGATTATTTTATTGAGTACCCATTGATGATGGTCAACGCCAAGTTGGCAGGCGAAGTAGTTGGCAAGGAAGTTAACATGATTCCGTTAACATTCTTTTATAACCCTAAAGGTGATTTGGTATTACGCTTAAACGGTGTTGTAACGAGCGCACAACTAGAGAAGATAATTAAGGATGATAGTGTGCGTTATCAGGTCGAATGGGCTGACGATGTGCCGCCTGAGTTTATGCCTGAAAAATAGTCTCAGTATTCTGTTATTTATCTTCCTCGTCTACAATCTCGCCTTCAATAAGATTGCCTTCCTTTTCCTGTTTTCTCTCACCTTTCCAATTAGCAAGAATAATGGCTAGTAGCCCTAGGATGATTTCGTCTATTAAAGGAATGAAATCGGGTATAAAGAGGTCGAGGGCAAATAAACCGATAACTATCAAAAACAGGTTTTTGTATTTTAATTCATTGGCAAATGCCAAAAACAGAGTGATTAGTGCGCGTGGGTTCATACGTTCATTATAACAGCAAGATCCGGGTGGGTAGATCAAGTTTGTCATGCTAAATTCTCTCTATGAGTGTTAAATCGAATGATTACAGGCAAATGGCTGAGGTAATTAATTACTTGAGTCAGCACTATGCAGAGCAACCTTCGCTAGAAAAAATGGCCTCTGTTGTTGATTTAAGTCCACATCATTTTCAGCGTAAATTTACAGCTTGGGTCGGTGTGACACCAAAATCCTTTATACAGTATCTGACTTTTGACAATGCTAAAGAGATATTAGCTAAAGGTAAGAGTGTTTTGGATGTGTCCCATGAGATAGGTTTATCTAGCCCTGTACCCCGTCAGCACCATGTGGACCAACTAGCCTGATTGTCTAAGAGATAGTTTTAGTTCATCGTTAACCCAAGAGGAAACGATGATGACAAGTAAAAGAAGTGTAGAACATACTGTGCGCGATATTCGTCGACGCACCCGTAAAAAATATTCAGCAGAAGAAAAAATTCGTATCGTACTTGAAGGCTTACGTGGCGAAGAAAGCATCGCTGAGCTATGTCGCAAGGAAGGACTAAACCCAAATGTTTACTACCGTTGGTCGAAAGACTTTCTGGAGGCAGGTAAGAAACGTTTATCAGGCGATATCGTACGTGAAGCGACCTCAGATGAAGTCAAAGAACTGCGTGCTGAAACATCTGCGCTGAAAGAAACCTTAGGCGAAGTAGTCATGGAGAATCGGCTGCTTAAAAAAAGCGTGCTCGGGGATGGGGAGGACGATATATGAGGTACTTAGCATCGGATAAAGTCGAGATTATTCAACTGGTACAGAACTCAGATCTGTCGGTTCGACAAACGCTGACTCGGCTGGACATTCATAAGTCCACTTTTTACAACTGGCTCAAACGTTATGAAGAGAATGGCGTTGATGGCTTGGAAGACAAGAAGCCGATTCCCCATGCGGTATGGAATAAAATCACCGAAGACCACTGTGAAGCCGTTATTGAGTTAGCCTTAGAGAAGCCTGATTTGTCTCCACGAGAGTTAGCCGTAAATTACACTGACAACAAGGCTTACTTCGTCTCAGAATCCACGGTGTACAGGCTGCTGAAAGAACAAGACTTAATTGCCAGTCCGGCCTATATCCTGATGGAGGCCAGTGATAAGTTTCAACAGCCCACTACGCGCGTGAATGAGATGTGGCAAACGGATTTTACCTATTTCAAGATTATCGGTTGGGGTTGGTATTACTTATCCACGGTATTAGATGATTACTCACGTTACATTATTGCCTGGCGTTTATGTACGGGCATGAGTAGCCGTGATGTCTCTGATACGCTGGATGACGCCTTACGCTTTACGGGACTTGATACAGTAAAGGTAAATCATAAACCGCGTTTACTCAGTGACAATGGCCCGTGTTATATCTCCGGTGAATTAGCCGATTACCTTGAAGAAAACGGTATGACGCACACTCGAGGTCGACCTTATCATCCACAAACACAAGGCAAGATAGAGCGCTGGCATCGTTCAATGAAGAATCAGATATTACTTCACCACTATTATTTCCCCGGGGAACTGGAGGAACAGTTGCAGCGTTTTGTGAGTTATTACAACCATGAGCGTTATCATGAATCACTTGATAACCTGACACCGGCTGATGTCTTTTATGGGCGTGGCGAAGAAATACTAAGTCAACGAGAGCTAATCAAACAAAACACGTTAGCGATGAGACGACAAATGCATTACGATAAACAACAAGTGAAGCACATAACCTATTGATGAACTAATGTGTCTCTTAAATCAAACCGCTACCTGTCCAAAAGGTTTTGACGACGTACATACGTTTGACCTTGGTATCTTTGATGAAGCGCATAAGACAGTTGGATTAAAAGATAAGCTGTTCTCAAGACTGCTCTACGAGAAGAATATAAAGATTCAGCGAAGAGTATTTATGACTGCTACTGAGCGTCAGTACCGAGGCGACAGCGATAACGTCGACAGCATGGACGATATAAATGTTTATGGTGACACCTTCGATAAAATGACGTTTAAGGAGGCGTTAGATGAGAAAAACCCAATACTTTGTGATTATAAAATAGTAACAACAATAATAACTCGTTCGGACATTCAGCAACTTGTTGACCAAAACTTTCTCGTTAAGCCTGACAAAGGCAAGTGGGATTCAGAGACAGAGGCAAAGACATTAGCTTCGCTTATTGCCCTTAAAAAGGTGATGAAGAAGTACAAAGCCAATCATGCATTAACATTTCATAACTCAATTGCTAAAGCGAAAGCGTTCTCTGAGTCTGTCGAAAGGTTTGATGAGTCAGTTAAAGGTTACGGAAAGACGGATACTTATCATGTCTCGTCTAATGTCAGCACAGCTAAAAGAAATGTTGAGTTAAATAGGTTTGCCGATTCAAAGAAGGCTGTTGTAACTAATGCCAGATGTTTAACTGAAGGTGTAGATATACCTAAGATAGACGTGATTCTTTTCACTGACCCAAAACGAAGTACGGTTGATATTGTTCAAGCAGCAGGAAGAGCTTTAAGGCCAGCCGAAGGAAAGAAGAAAGGCTATATAGTAGTTCCAGTCATCGTTGACCCTGAAGACCCTGATAATACTGATGAAGCATATCAAGAGATTCTTATGGTTCTTAGGGCGATGGCTTCTAACGATGACCGCATCATTGAATACTTCAGGACAGTCAACCAAGGAAAGAAGTCCTCAAAGAAAATAGATATCGTTGATATTGAAATAGCTGACCCACGAGATATCGAGCTTCAGAACTTCGTTGATAGCATAAAAGACAAGGCATGGAATCGACTTGCTAAATTGTCTTGGCGACCTTTTGAGGAAGCTAGATATTTTGTACAGCAGTTAAATCTTAGTGGTCAGAATCAATGGAGAAAATATCTGAATAAAGAATTCAGTGAGAAACCTGAAAAACCTTACGACATACCTACTAACCCTGAAAGAGTTTATAAGAATTTTGGGTGGATTGGTTATGGAGATTGGTTTGGCACTAAGCAGCGTAGGAGTAGCAAGCATTTTTCTTGGCGTGAATTTACTGAGGCTAGAGAAATCGTACATAAGTTAAATTTGAAGCACGAAGGTGACTGGCGAAAATACACAAAGGGAGAGCTGCTCAACTTAAAAAGCAAGCCAATAGATATTCCTGCAAACCCTATGGCAGTCTATAAAGACAAAGGGTGGATTAGCATAGGAGATTGGTTAGGCACGGGAAGGGTAGCAGACAAATTAAAAGAATGGCGTGAATTTACTGAGGCTAGGGAGTTTGCGAGGAATAAAAATATACTTACCGCGGCAAAATGGATTGCATGGGCGAAAACAAAAGAGCGGCCTAGCGATATACCGGCATCACCTCAAAATACATATAAGGATAAGGGCTGGGTAGCTTGGTATGATTGGTTAGGCACTAAAAATAAGCAGGGTGGTTGGCGTGAGTTTAGTGAAGCTAGAGAGTTTGCGAGGAGTTTAAGCCTTGCTTCTGCGGCAGAGTGGAGAGCATATTGTAAAGATAGTAGGCCTTTCGATATTCCAGCCAAGCCTTATGAGGTATATAAAGAAGATTGGAGTGACTGGCAAGACTGGTTAGGTTATGAAGCAGTCAAGATAAAGCCTAAAAACGAATGGTGTAATTTTAACGAGGCCAAGAACTTTGTTCAAAACTTAGGCCTCGAGAACGTTTCTGAGTGGCAAGATTACTGTAAGTCAGGAGACAAGCCTAAAGACATACCTGCAACACCTGAGAAGATATATACGGAAAAGCATGAGTGGGTAAGTTACGGAGACTGGCTGGGAACGGGACGGATCGCTGATGGCAAACAGCACTGGAGAAGTTTTAAAAAAGCCCGTAGTTTTGTCCACACTCTTCATTTGAAAAATCAAAAAGAATGGCAAGAGTATTCTAAATCTGGAAATAGACCAGATGACATACCAAGTACGCCTGCAAGCTCATATAAAGACAAAGGGTGGATGTCATGGGGTGACTGGATTGGCACAAAAAACACATCAAATAAAAGTAAAAAAGATGATTTTCTATCTTACGATGATGCCAAAGGTTTTGTGCATTGTTTAAAGCTGAAGAGCACTTCCGAATGGAATAAATATAAAGATGGAAATATAAAAAAGCTCGAAAGAAAACCTGAAAACATACCCAAAGACCCACGCTCAGCATATAAAGATAAAGGTTGGGTTAGCATGCAGGACTGGCTTGGCAAAGAATGAAATACATAGTCATCGCTTTAATCGTTCTGCTTTCACAGACATTATTAGCAGACGAACAACCCAAATTACACAAAGGCGCTGCTTACCATGGAGAGGTTATAAAGATAACTGATGGTGACACGTTAACGCTTCTGTTAATTAAAACTCAATACAAGATACGGCTCGCACAAATTGACACGCCTGAGAAACGCCAACCCTATGGCAATAAAGCTAAACAAGCATTATCTGATATGGTCTTTGGTAGGCACATCAAAGCTAAGATAGAAACTGTTGACCGTTATGGTCGTTACGTTGCTGACATATATATTGATGGGAAGCATGTTAACGCAGAGTTAATTAGAGTTGGTGCTGCATGGGTTTATAGGAAGTATGTTAAGGACAAGAAGTTGTTAGATATAGAGAAGCAAGCAAGAAAAGAGAAGGTTGGTCTATGGGGTTTGCCTGAAGTTGATATTATGGAGCCTTGGAAATGGAGAAAACTAAATTGAGTAATCCACTAGAAAACGCTCGTTCCTTTAACTGGCATACGACATCAACTGCTGAAGAAGTTGATGCGGCAATTAATGAACTCTATGAAATACTAGATAAGAAGAAAAAGATTAAAGGCAACCCTAGCTACAATAAAAGAAACCTCAAGATTATCGTTCTAGACTTATATCTTCGATACCTTCAAGACGAAACAGGGTATTTAAAATATCGTCGAGGTTCACCATATTTCAAGCGAGACAAGAAGCTTAACCCTCATCGCATAAATAGAGCGTCACTCGCGAGATGTGCTGATAGTCTTGATGAGTTTTTATACGTTGAAAACATCACGGGTTTTTTTGATAGACGTTCTGGAGGGAAGAGAAGGATATCTAGAGTTAAGGCAAATAAGAAATTGATAGATTTCTTGCAGAGACGTGGCGTTAAAGAATCCATGATTGAAACAAACTGTGAGCAAGAGTGCATCATCCTTAGGAATAAAAATAAGATTGATGCGCCTTATAAAGACACTAGAAATACTGAGTCTATGAGGAAACTGTTGGTTAAATATAATCAACTTCTAAATAATACTTACATTGATATTTTGGCGTACAAATATATTGCTGTTGTTAAAAGGAGTAGGAAAAGGAAAAAGATAGGAAAGAAAAGGAAAGCCAAGGTCAATATTGATCTTAACCAGACATTTGTCAGAAGAGTGTTTAATAATCAATCATGGAAGCAGGGCGGTAGGTTTTATGGTGGTTGGTGGCAATGGATTCCTAGTCAACTGAGAAAGAACATAATCATTCAAGGCAAGCCAACCATTGAGATTGATTACAGTGCCATGCACATCGTTATTCTATACGCTATGGAGGGAATAGATTATTTTGGTGAGACTAGCGAAGACCCATATGAAATAGCAGGATATCCAGAAGATAAAATCTATAGAAACTTGTTTAAGTTCATGTTGTTAACAATAGTTAATTCTAGTGATATTGAAGATGCTAGGAAAGCAGTTCAGCAAGAGATTAATTTAAAGCCATATGATTATCCTGAAGGTGTAGACCTTAAATCAGCAATAAAGAGCTTCGAAGTAAAGCATGAAAAGATTAAGACGTATTTCTATTCAGGGATAGGTAGAACACTTCAATACTATGATTCTCAGGTAGCTGAAGGGGTTATAAGGTATTTTATTGAGGGGTATAAAATAGGCGAGGAGTTTTATCCTGTTGTTGGGGTGCCTCCTCTCGTTATGCACGACAGCTTTATTGTCAGAGCAGCATTAGATATAGAGTTAGAGAAGATAATGGAAAAAGAGCTGAATAGAGTGCTGAAGGATAACAAGATAGAAACTAAAGGCATCACAGTCAAATTGAAGAGGACAGATGCTCGATTTGAAGAAGGAGGTGAATTTTATGGAAAGAAGAAAGACGAGTTGAAGGTAACGGATGATAGCAGTCTGTTGGAAATGCTAGAGAACTTAGCGGAAGATAAGATTGGAGAGCAACAAGATAAAAGAAAAACTCAGTGGAATGAGAGTGGGAGATACCCACGGAAGATAACTATCCGTAGTAAGAATATAGTTAAATACTAATACAAATATTAATAGGTAATTGATATATAAGAAATATTGCTAATAATTAATTAAATATTTATCAGTATGTAATTATCTATATCTTTATGGATATAGATAGATAATATTAATACAGATACTGCATATCATTACTAGTGAAGAAGTTGTGTAAATACATGTATTTAAACGATATTTACTGTTTTTTCAGGAGAGGTTGATGTTTGGTTTATTTGGTAATAAGGAAGAGAAAAGGGTTGCAGATAAAATTGGTGTCGAATTGCATCGACAACTATATAAGGCAATGGAGGTTAATGAAGATGAAACAAGAAAAAATCTTGCCAGCGTGTTTACTACAGGATACATCATTGGTTTTACCCGAATGGGGTTTGTTACAAGCGGCCTTTCCGGTGATAGGGCAGAAAAGTATATTAAATATATTTGTAATGGAGTAATGCCTAAAAAACTTCACAGAATCTTCAAAACTCAAATATCGTTTTTAGATATGTACGCAAAATCAGGAGAACAACATCTTAAGAGAGATGTAGATCCTTTCGAAGTAGGTTTAAAAGCCGGATATTCTGATGCAGAAATGTTTAGCGGCGTTAATCAATGTGATGACAACTTTAAGAAATACTTAATGAATGAAGAACTAGATTACATAGATTCATTTAAAGATATTTAAAAAGTATTCTTATTTTGCTATTGGATTAAATTAATATCATTGTTGATTATCAAGAGCGTCAATAACTATGCCTAAGATTTTAATTAATATTCTGATAATGATGCTTTTAATAGCATTAGCACCATTGCCTTATGGGTATTATATGTTGCTTAAATTGTTGTCTACGGTTGTATTTATTTGGGCATCAGTTTTGTCATATCAAAATAATAATAATAAGTTGTTTGTTGTATTCTTAATTCTAAGCTTATTGTTTAACCCAGTATTTATGATTAATTTCCCTAGAGAGATATGGGCTGCCATTGATATTTTGTGTGCCGCGATATTGTTTTTTACATCCAATATGTTAATTAAAGCGCAAGGTATAGAAATCTCAGACAAGGATGAAGCTAATGAAAATTAAGCACTCAAGAGGAATTAGTTATCACATGATTACCAATGAAATTCTTAGTGCTTGTACCATAAGTTAATATTTGGAATAAGTATTTATCATATAGTGAGTTATAAACATGAATGATAGCAATAAAGATAATGCCCAAGAAGGCGTGGTTTCTATTAATGAGAGCTTCAATAATAGACAAGCCACTATAGGTTTTTGTTTGGGTATTGTCTCTATCTTCTTTGAGTGGATAGGACTAATACCACTAATAGGATTGTATTTCTCAGTTATGGGAGCATACAAAGCATATAAGAATAACTGGATAGGCATAAGGCTTTCATCTGTTGGTATCTTTTTGAACTATGCATTTTCATTTGGTGTGTTTGCTGTAAAGCATGAAAATGAAGTTCTAGCGTTATTGGCAGCATTATTGTTTTTTTCTGCAGTTATAGTGGTTTACTATTTTACTGTAATAAAATCCACATCAGAGCAAATGGAAGAATTAGAAAACGTATTACTTAAGACTCATAAATATGTACAAGAAGGTGAACCAGAACTGTCAACGGTTCAGTACAAGAAAGCCAAGAAATTATTCCGGTGGTTTGAAAAGAAGAATTACGATGAAGTGACAGTAACAGCTTACTTGCTAAAAAGAGGCAAGCTGAATGATTTTATCGAAGAAAATATGTTCAGCACTACATGGTCTTTCTCAGGTCAAGAAGACGAATTTATAGAAAGTTTTAAAAATGCTGTTCAAAATAAAGTTGATGCAATAAAAGAAGATGACCCATTATTAGATAATTAATATTTAAATAACCAAAATGAGTGGCATTATAAAAGTGAAAGTCCCTGACCTTGGTGATTTTGATGCAGTTGAAGTAACAGAAGTGCTGATTCAAGCAGGCGACACTATTACTCAAGAACAAGCATTGATTACGTTGGAAACTGATAAAGCGACCATAGAAATCCCATCAACGCATGCAGGAACTATAAAAGAAGTATTTGTAAATGTAGGTGACAACATTGCACAAGGCGCGAACATTCTTAGCTTATCTGTTAATGCTGAGTTAGAAACTAAAACAGCAATAAAAATACCTCCTGACGTAAAACAGCAACAGGCTGGAGTTTCACCAGCGTCAGCAAAGAATTCGATGAAGCAAAATAAATTACTTAAACAGTTAAAACTATTTACAGCAAATAAACTGGTGACAATGTTTGATTGGGCAAAAGAATGTAGTGAAGAGAATAGTACCAAAGAAAATGAAAGACTAATGGATAAATGGGATTCAAACTTGCCTAATTATTCCGTAAGGCAAATGGATAATGATGCAGTTGCAAACCGTTTAGGTATAAAGCCCATGGAGTTAGAAGCATGGCTTATGTTTATTGACTCTACTATTGACGAAACGGGTCACTTCTTTGAAGGAGACAATCAAGAAATGTCATCTCGAGTTAAAGAGGGATTAATTACACTGTTAGAAGAAGGAACTGAATTAGAAGGGCAAGAGCTAATAGGTGAGGCGTTTGCAAGATCTGCCAAAAAAGATCAAGAAGATTAAAGTGTTTAGTAACTTCGACATTCTTTTCATATTTGGCTTTCAAGTAGGAGTGAGTTATTAGCATGTCACATCACTCATGTAAGCATGCCCCTCCCCCCTATTAATCGATGGATAGTTATTCTTATGGATGAAAAAGACGCAATAGAAAAAGCTTATGATTTAACTATAAGTTTGTCAGAGGGGTTTTCTGACTACTCACTGTGGTTATTAAATAAAATCCCAGAGAAGTATGTTATTTCATTTATTTGGGGGACAATAATTATTGGGATTATCGTTCGAAAAAACGTCGATAAGACTGCCGGTCTTCTGATTATGCTCCCTGTAATAATATTGATTGGCTTAGGAACGGTTGTTGGTCTTATATACGTAATAGTCTTGCTGCTTGGCGGGTACAGTGAGTTTCTTAGGAATAAAGGAATAGATAAGTGGACATCAAGGTTAATAGTGCTAACGAGTTCTTTTGGGCTAATTGTTCTATCAGTAATGATAAGAAGTTGATTTCTCAGAAAGCTTCTTGTGACGACGAAACTGAGTATTAATTTAATATCAATCGTCTACTATCTGTCTATTATTAATATAATTGCCGTATCATATTAGTCATATCTAATTGAATTAAATCAATTAAATTAGAAATAGCTAAGAGGACTGAAAATCCTCGTGTCGGCAGTTCGATTCTGTCCCTGGCCACCATTTCTAGCATTTCAGAGAAGTATTTAGAATACTATATCGAAGTTTTACAATTATCCGTTTGGATAAAAGACAAGTCTGGCGTGAGTTATAGACCTTGTTCTGTAGCTTTAGCCCTTTGTTTTATGTACGAAGACGCCATTAAAATCGTCACCAGGAGGCTCTTCAATATAGTGTTCACATCGCTCAATATAGATGTTGTAGATATTTTTATTGGTCTTATCAGGCCAATTATCTTGAATATCCCTGAAGATTTTTAACGCATCTTCAAACCTTGCTTCTTTATAAGCTGCGATGCCGCTATTGTAATATTCCAACTCATCCAATAGTCGTTGTTTTTCTACTGCACCACTTGTATCGCCATCGGAACTTAAGATAGCCGTATTACCTGCAGCATCTACATCATATGAAACTGAACGTGCCAAATAGAGTGGCGTGTCCCATTGGGTCTTAGATAGATCTGCGTAGTCGACTATTTGCCATATCTCAACAGGAATCGACTGTCCCTTAACAGTAACCAGATCCAGAAACCGAAAGATATATTTATCTTGTGGGATTTTTTCTTTGACATGATTAGATATGTTGCACATGGAGTTGTAATATTTACATAGTGCTTCAAGGCGTGCGCCCAAATTAATAGGATCGCCGATTACCGTGTAGTCACTTCGTCCACTGCTACCCATTTCGCCAACTGTTGCTACACCTATGTTAATACCAATGCCTATCTCAATTGGTTCAACGCCCATTCCTTCTGACATCTTGCAGATATTAGTGAAACGTTCATCTTCTTTGACTATGACATTGAGAGGTGCGACAGCATGTATTTGGTCCAGTGTTGCGTCAACTGACTTCTCTACATAGTCTTTAACAACTGCAGGGGCATTCCAGTATGACATAATTGCATCACCAATAAACTTGTCGACTGTTCCTTCATGCTTAGTGATGATGTTTGTCATCTCGTCCATATATTGATTTAAAAACTGAATCAATGTATTCGCATCACCCGCTGCTTCAGAAATATTAGTGAAGTTACGAACATCAGAGAATGTAACGGCAATTTCATGTTCTTTGGCGATAAAAGTATCTTCACCATTAGCGGCATTTTTGATGATGTCTTCCATGACCTGTGGGGATACTTTAGAAGCAAACTTGCCTCTGATAAGATTTTTTTGCCTGGTTTCAAAGAAATAGCCCGTAATAATTGATGCCAACGCAGCAAAGATCAAAGTGAAGAGCGGATAGAAAATACTAAGAATAATCCCTTCAGTAAAAAGTAGATGGTTAAATAAGTAGAACAATAAAATTGCTGTAACCGCAATGATAAATGGAAAAACTAGCGCGCTACTGTATCCAATAGCCATGACTATAATAATTGCTAGGAGTATAATGAGGATTGTATCAATACCAGCTACGAAAGCGGGTCTATGAATGAAATCACCCTCAAGGATGTTGTCTATTACATTCGCATGCGCTTCCACTCCCGGATAAATTGAATCAAGAGGCATGCTTCTTAAATCAAGAAGCCCAGCTGCTGAAGTACCAATAAGTACAATCTTATCTTCTATATCTGATGTGTTGAATTGTCCTTTGATGACATCAACCGCGGAAATGTAATCAAAAGTAGAAGATGGGCCTCTGTAATTAACAGCAATTTGTCCTTTTATATCAGTCGGTATATCCAATCCAGAAAGACTAATTGAGGTCACACCCAATTCATCATAATTGACCGTAATATTTTCTTCTTGGTACACCATACGTACAAGTTCCAATGCAAGTGATGGGTATACTTTAGAACCATATACAACTGCAAGTGGGACAGAGCGGATTACGCCATCACTATCAGGCCAGACGTTTATGAAACCACTCGTACGGGAGGCATTCTGTATTATAGGAATATTGGTGATGACTCCATCAGCTTCTCGGAGATATTCTTGTTCTCCATTGTTTCTTTTAGCAAAGGTTGCTGGTATTTTTGGCGCCTCTTTGTTCTTATAAATTTCTTTCCCCTCAAAATCAAACGTGTAAGCAAGGACGGTTGGTGTTTTCCCTACTGCATTAGCCAAGAGCTCATCATAGTTAATTTGTTTATTTTTTGGCACGATATCTGCGATACCAAGCTCAGAGATGACGCGATGTGGAGATGATTTATCAGGTTCTGGAAACATGATATCGAAGCCAATGGCGCTAACTCCAGCTTCACTTAAATTAGTAACCATTTTAGCGACATCACTACGTTTCCATGGAAACTGCCCAATTTCTTTGAGTGAACGTTCATCAATATCAACAATTACAACTTGTCTTGTAGGTTCAATGGTGCCGCGGTTGATAAAGAGCATGTCTCGAAGCCTGTTATCAAAGACTTCAAATTGTGATGGGATCAAGACATATATGGAAATGACTATTCCCGCAACAACGAGTCCTAGTCCGAAATATATAAAGAACTTTTTCACATTAGATCCTATGTTTAAGAAGGCGTATCCCATGGATTGACTTTATTGCTACTAGAGCTCTTAAAGTCGGTAGTTAAGGATATACATTAGCGATTATCGCTAAAATGAATACTTAATTCCACTGAGATGGTCAGATTTGGGGTTTTCTCAGAATTTAAGCGTAGTTTCGTTGTTAGATTTCAGTTATTCATTGAAGGAGCAAAAATTTTGCTACAAGCCGTATCCAATTCATTGGGTAATTTTGGGGATGATTCGTTTGGCAAATTGTCCCCGGATGAGAGAGTAAAAAAAATATGATGTTATTGAGGTTAACTACCAGAGGTGTGTGTCGTGCCTTCAACTGAAACCCCTGTGTCGGCAATCTCTCAAATTAAGTTAATCAGTAAGGCAAAGGGATTTTCTACAGAAAACGACGTAAACTGTGGATTCAAATATCTGTGTCGGCAGTTCGGTTCTGTCCCTAACCAACATTGACTTGTAAATTATAGATGTCTATTCAAATTAACAGAAAAATCACAATAAGCCTTGGTGTACTCGTCTCAATTGTAGCGAGCTACGCTGCATTGGGTTATCTGGTATTACCTTGGTATCTTAAAAATGCACTGACCGATTATGTTGTGACAGACTTACAGCGCGAACTCGTTATAGATCAGATTAAATTCAACCCGTTTAACTTTAAACTTGATGTTAAGAATATTACGTTGAAAGAAAACGATCAGACTAATATTGTCAGTGTTTCAGGTTTGTTCATTGATATAAATGTTAATAAGCTGCTGGATAAGACGCTCATCATATCTGCATTACGGTTTAATTCTCCACACCTTGAATTAATTAGAGATAAAACAGGTAGTCTTAATTTAGATCGGTTATTACAGTCATTCCCCAATAATGAAGATGGCGACGATGCTGAGCCGATTTTAAACTTTGTATTCGTGTCTACGCATATTACACAAGGTAGTATTTTGCTTATTGATAATGCGCAAGCAGAACCGGTTAAGTCAACAATTCAGGATATTAATCTGGGTTTTTCGAGCATTAGTACATTCAAACAAGATGCGGGCAAGTATCAGGTAAGTCTTGATCTGGATGAGAAGACAAAAGTTAATCTTAGTGGCACCCTGACGTTATTTCCTTTGTCGTCAGTTGGTCAAATTAAAGTTGATGGTTTATCTGCTAAAAGTATCGATAGCTGGAGCAATGATCTATTGCCCGTAGATATTCTCCAAGGCAATGTAGCTGTCGATGGCGATTATAAGCTGACTACAAATGCAGAAGGCAATGTATTATTTAACATAGATAAAACTGATGTTAGCGTAAAAGACATATTGATTACTGAGAGAGAAACGCAAGTATCAACATCGTTGAATGAATTGACATTAAATGACCTTAGCTATGCTAGCGAAAGTTTATCTGTGTTTGTAAAAAACACGTTGTTTTCAGGTTTAAATATAAAGTCAAAAGAACAAACGTTGTTAGATGTCTCTACTTTATCCATCGCAGACTTTGATTTCAATATTGACAAAATAAAACTGAAACTGGCTACAGTTGATATTAATGGCCTAGATCTGTTGCTAAGAAATAAAACAACGCCTTTTTATCATCTTGGACAATTAATAATAAGTAACATTGCTTACGACAATCAGGTTAAACAAGTTGCTATAGATAATGTCGAGTTAAACGAAAACAGTATTGTTCTGGGAGTTGATGCAAAGGGTAGGTTTAAGCCTCCTGAAATCAATCTTGAAAGTAACGAGGCAGATGAACAAGGACGGGAAAATACTGACGAGTCACCTAAGTTAAATGTTAAGTTGGGTAGTTTTAAAATTAACAATACAACACTAGCTTTACTTAATTCGTTTGATGTTGAGACACAAGTAGAATTCTTGTCGGTAAACGAAGTCGAATTAATAACAACTGAATATGATTTAACACAAAACAGTTTAGCAATGGGTGTTGTTTCATTGTTAGATGCAAGCATTGATTTAGCCATTGACTCAGAAGGTGTATTGAATGCGCAGCAATTATTTTCTTCAAGTGAGCCAACAGATGAAGATGAAAAGGCAAGTGAAAAAAATACGCTTCACTTTAGTTTAGCTAAGATTGTAACTAAAGATATCGATATTCATTTAACAGACAATACTGTCAAAGATGGTGTTCAGCATTACATCAATGATGTCAGATTAGAAATGGAAGATGTTAATAATGCTGGCCAAACACGTAGCCCACTTAATGTAAATGCGAATGTAAATGATAATGGTAAATTATCTTTAGCTGGTTGGGTCGATACAGATACTGCAAATGTTAATCTAAATGTTTCGCTTGGTAATATCGCTTTAGCATACTTAAGTCCTTACGTAGAGCGCGACACAAATGTCTCTGTTAAATCGGGGGAATTAACATTTAAAGGAGCGGTAAGTAATAATGATCTAGAAACTGGTCTACTGATTGAGAAAGCAGAAGTCGAGTTAGAAAACTTTTTATTAAATGATCGGCGAAACGATGCGCGTTTAATTGCCTTTAACAAATTACGCATTGTTGATTTTGGAATGACGACTTCGCCATTGGATGTTCGGGCAGATAAAATAAAATTGAGTCAACCGTACATTAATGTGCATATCGACGAGCAGAAAAATTTAAATATGGTAGGTGCGTTTAGTAACAAGGAAGATGTAAGTGATGCGACAGATAGCCAGAAAACAGACTCTAACACACCAACTTCTTTTGACCTGAAAAGCCTAGAGATAGAACAAGGCAATATGGATTTTGCAGATTTAAGTATGACGCCAAAGTTTTCAGTTGCTATGGATGAATTGAATGGGGTAGCTACGGGATTAAATTCAGCGCCAGAGCGTTATACATTATTGAATCTGAATGGACGTGTAAATGAGTTTGGCTCTATTTCGATAACAGGTGAACTGCAACCGTTTGATTATCGTAAACAGAGTGAGGTCAATATGCAGTTTCGTAATATAAGCACCAATAGTCTCTCTCCATACACAGCTAAATTTGCTGGCCGTCGTATAAAGTCTGGGAGCTTATCTTTAACGCTCGATTACAAACTTGCAAGCAATAAGCTGAGTGGTAGTAATAACATTATATTAGAAAGTCTTGTGCTAGGAGAGAAGGTGAGCAGCCCCGATGCTATGGATCTGCCTTTGGATATGGCGATCAGTTTACTGCAAGATGGAGAAGGCAAGATTGATTTAAAGCTACCCATTAAAGGCGACCTGGATAATCCCGAGTTCGAAATTAAATCAGTGGTTCAAAAAGCTATTGGAAATTTGATAGGTGGTATTGTCACAGCGCCATTCACATTCATTGGCTCATTGTTTGATATTGATGGAGAGAAATTAAAAGTTATAAACTTTGAACCCGGTCAATCTGAGGTAATGCCACCGGGAGCAGAAAAATTAACAGCGCTTAGCAAGGCATTATTACAGAGACCCGCATTAATATTAGTCATTAGTGGTGCATATGATGCTAAACAAGACAGTCAAGCCTTAGGTAGAGCGATCGTGCTTGATGATATTAGTAAAGCTACAGAAAATGAAGCGTTCACACTTAATTACTCAGAACCTAAGGTAAGAGATGCAATAGATGAACTTGCAGGAAAACGGCTTGATAAAGAAGTCATGGTTAAGTTGAAAGAAAAGGCAGCTGTTGAATCAGAAGCAGATGACTCTTTAGTGACGACAACTTATTACAAAAGTTTATTCTCTCAATTAGTTGCAACGGCTTCATCAACGATTGATAAATCGTTATTGGAATTTTTGGTAAGAGACAGGGTTAATAGCATTACAGACTATATTAGACAAATAGATGTATCATTAGCAGAACGGATTAAGTATGCCGATGAGATCAATGTTGTAACATCTGAAGCAGCCTTAGTAGGCGTTACTCTTGAAATTGATGCAGTTAAGTAAGCTTAAAGAAGCTTTTTCCCGTTAATTTCCCTCAACAAAATTCAATCTCTCTAAAATTATTCAGTCTCTAATTTTAAGAGTTTCGCTCATTTTCTAAATAATGAGCCCAGTCAAATTGCTTATCTGCAATAACAAGAAATGCCGGGTTTAGTAATGATTCTTTGGTGTTGTATACAAGGCGTTTGTAATTTGTATCTACTATCATTCCTCCTGCCTCTTCAACAATAGCTTGTGCTGCTGCTGTGTCCCATTCGGAAGTTGGTCCAAAGCGTGGGTATATATCGGCTGTGCCCTCCGCAACTAGACAAAATTTTAATGAGCTTCCGACTGAGAGCACTTCCGGATCAGTTAAACTGTCAATAAAGTCTTGTAGACGTTGATTACCATGAGAACGGCTTCCTGCTATGGTTATTGCATTAGCGTTGGTTCTTTTTACAAAAATTTTCGATTTATCTCCATTGGATTCATGTTTATAGGCGCCATTATTGATTGACGCGCTGTAACTAATATCGGTAACGGGAATATGGATGACGCCCAGAATTGAGCTACGGCCTTCTATTAAAGCAATGTTTACCGAAAATTCGCCATTACGCTTAATGAACTCGCGGGTTCCATCCAGGGGATCAACCAGCCAATATTGCTCCCATCTTTGACGATCGCTAAAACTGATATGTGACGATTCTTCCGAAAGTATAGGAATAGATGGCGTTAATTTTGTTAATTGTTCACAAATCGTATTATGCGCCGCCATGTCGGCTGCCGTCAGTGGAGAATTATCTTCTTTATTCTCTACTAAAAAATCTGTCTCATAGACGTCTAATATCCTTTCTCCTGCTTCATAGGAGATCTTTAAAATTTCAGCAGTAAGTTCTTCTAGTTCGTGATGTTTAATTTTATTCATTTGGTCTGCTTTGTTATCCTTGTAACTTCTGAGACTTATTCTACCTATCTTAAAACAACATGAAAGCCAACATTAGCTGGAAACCTATTAAGACCGTATTGTTAGACATGGACGGTACCCTGCTTGATTTAAATTTTGATAATTACTTTTGGCAAGAGTATTTGCCGGTTCACTGGGGTTCGTTAAATAACATGGATGCTATAACTGCAAAGGCACAACTTAAAGCCTGGTATGCAAAAGAGGCCGGAACACTTTCCTGGTATTGCCTGGACTTTTGGACGGAACGATTAAAATTTAATGTATTAGAGCTGAAGGCTGATGTTGAACATTTAATTAAATATCGGCCGCATGCACAGATGTTTCTACAGCGGTTGAATGAATCAGGCTACTCTGTAGTAATGGTGACCAATGCACACGAAGACCTTATCAAGATGAAGATTGAAAAAACCAGCATTGATGTTTTCTTTGATCGCATTATAAGTGCTCATACTATTGGCCATGCAAAAGAGGAGCAGTCTTTTTGGGAGAAATTACAATTAGAGGTGCCATTTAACTGTGATGAAACACTATTGATTGATGACAATTTAACGGTACTAAGGGCAGCTAGAGAATTCGGCATTAAAAATTTATTCACCATCGCAAAACCAGATAGCCAAAACCCTGAACAGGAAACAGCAGAGTTTGAGGTAATTCATTCCTTTCAGGATATTGTCTTTTAACGTTTTAGATTAAACCCGTAACAAAAGTCCCAGACATTATGCTTAAGTCTCAAGCCCCGAGCCTCATAACGCGTTCTAATACGCCAGTTTGGTCTTGGCGAAGAAAATAATTTGTTACCCGATAAATTAATAAGCGTAGGATCCGAATGGCATAGCTTCTGAATGTGTTTAGCGTAATCTTGCCAATCTGTTGCTATATGCAAACGCCCATGTATTGCAATTTTCCGCTTTATCAATTCGATCAACTGTTTATTAATAAGCCTTCGTTTCTGATGTTTCGTCTTGGGCCATGGGTCCGCAAAGAAAATAAATATCTGGCTTATAGAGCGATCCGGGATCTGGTTTTGTAGCACATCGATGACGTCATTATTGCTAATTTTAATATTTGTTAAGTTATTCGACTCAATATTATTTAATAGTTGGCCAACACCTGGTCGGTGAACCTCGATAGCAAGATAGTTGTTTTCCGGATGTTTTTGAGCATGATTAAGTGTTGAGTCACCAGTGCCAACACCTATATCCAGGATGAGCGGAGCGCGACGTTTATACAAGGATTGAAGATCGAGAGTATCGGCGTTGAAGTTAACGCCATGCTTTTCCCAATAGATATCCAGCGCATATTGTTGCGCGTTAGTTAACCTGCCTTCACGTTTAACATAACTGCGGATGGTTTTTTGTTTTGTTGGCTCTTCTTTCAAGGAGAAATCAGCAGTGCTGCGAAGAATACTATTCTATATAAATAAATTAAAAAAAGTGCCCATCGACTGGTGATGAAGCACTGGCATAAGCGCGTCTTGGCATTCTTCCCGCTAAATAAGCTTCGCGACCAGCTTCAATGGCTTTTTTCATTGCGCTTGCCATTAATATCGGGTTCTTTGCTTCAGCAATAGCTGTATTCATTAAAACTCCATCACAGCCCAATTCCATGGCAATAGCAGCATCTGAAGCGGTGCCGACACCAGCGTCTACCAGAATAGGGACATTGGCATTCTCAACAATTGTGCGAATGTTATATGGATTGCGAATGCCTAATCCGGAACCGATCGGCGCCGCTAGTGGCATTACAGCCACACAGCCCATTTCTTCAAATCTTTTAGCCATTATCGGATCGTCAGACGTATAGACCATCACCTTGAAGTTATCATCAATAAGCTGCTTTGCTGCTTCAAGAGTTTGCGGTACATCTGGGAATAATGTTTTTTCATCTCCAAGGACTTCGAGTTTTACTAAATCATGTCCATCTAATAGTTCTCTAGCTAGTCGGCAAGTTCTAACGGCCGATTCGACATCGTAACAGCCGGCGGTGTTAGGCAAGATGGTATATTTGTCAGGTGAAATAATATCCAAGAGGTTTGGTTCATCTTTATTTTGTCCAATATTGGACCTGCGAATAGCAACGGTTACAATTTGTGCTCCGCTGGTCTCGATTGCACTCTTTGTCTCATCCAGATCTTTATATTTGCCTGTTCCAACTAATAATCTGGAATAATAATCAGTGCCCGCAATTGAGATTGTGTCTGTGCTAGTCATTTATATTTATCCACCACCAATGGCTTGAACTATTTCAATATTATCGTTTGGATGAATTGGTGTATGTGAGTATTCGCTTCTGGGGATGATGTGTTGGTTTATTTCGATTGCGAATTTACCTTCCAGATTTAGAGCTGATACTAATTTTGCTAAGGTAATATTTTGCTCTATCGTGCAAGGGTCACCATTGAGAGTAACTTCCATATAATGTGATGTTATTAATCAGAAGAGTACATTAAGAACTTACGAATCGAGGTCGATCTCCAAACCTTCTCTAGCAACTTTACATACTAGAGATGCGCCTCGCTCTTTGATTATGTCCTTGCATTTTTCAAATATTTTCTCGATAGCATCATCATCATTATATGGGTCATGGTGGTAGAGATATAATTCCTTAACTTCTGCGTCAATGGCATAATTAACTACATCGACATAGCACGAGTGACCCCAGCCGCGTTTGGTCTCATAATCTTCAGGCGTATATTGTGCGTCGTGAATCAGGATGTCTGCGCCGTGTATTGTTTTTAACTCGTATTCGTATTCTTCTCGATTCATATCCACGAACATTTTCTGTTCTTCTTCGCTGAACTCAGTCATTTTTTGCTTGATTGATTTATCGAGAAACTGGCATTCATTATCAGAGACATAAATAATGGTCTTATTACCGGCTTTTATTTTATAACCATAGGTAACGCCAGGATGGTGAACGCTGTAATAGCTTATATCGATCGGGCCAGTGCTTAATTTTGTTTCCCGTGGATTAATATAGTTAATTTTGGCCATCCAGGTTTCGGTACCCACCGGGAAGTAGGGCGCTTGCATTTGGGAATCAAGCTTTTGTTTCATTTCCTGTATTGATTCACCTGGGCCGAAAAAATTTATATTCCAGTCAGGTATAAAAGCAGGCACAAAGAATGGCAGGCCGCAAATATGATCCCAGTGATAATGTGTTAAAACAATTAATAACTCTTTGTTCTTGGCTTCTTTTGCGAGCCGGTCGCCGAGTGGGATTATACCAGTACCCGCATCACAGATAAGTACATGACCATCTACATTTACCTCAACACACGATGTGTTGCCCCCAACTTTTAAATGCGTTGGAAAGGGTGCAGCATACGACCCTCGTACGCCCCAAAATCGGAGATAGGACTTTGCCATGCGTTATATTTTACTAATTGTAAGGATTTTCTTTATTAATATAATTGGTGATTATATCGGTAATTGCCCGCATTGGCATCGGTTTGATAATAAAATCTAACGCCCCGAGCTCATTAGCAACGGTTCTATCCTGTGCATAATCTTTTGAAGTAATCATTATTACAGCCGTATCACGGTGCAGCGGCAATTTCCTTAATTCTGATAAGAAAGTTAAGCCGTCCTTGTCAGGCATGATAATGTCGAGGAATAACAGGCTTGGTTTATTATCTGTAAGATACTCCATAGCCGCTTCAGCAGAGCCAAAACTGATTAAATCAAGAGCCAATTCTTCCATGCTACGGCCAAAAAGTGCCCGCACAGTAGCATTATCGTCTACTACTACTGTTTGTTTAGAATCACTCATTTTAAGATTCAGCCTATATCCCTTTTTAATATTTTAGAAGTAAACTTATATAGTTATACTAACTCATTGATTTTTATTATTTACATCTGCTTTTCAGCTATTACAGCCTTTTTCGCTGATTATCTTATTCCCAGAATTATCATTGGTTTAGCTCGTATTTTCAGTGTAAATAGTACACTAAAATACTGTTCGCGCCATACACTTTAATCGCTATCTAGTAAGCTGGCTTGGCAGAAGGATAAGATCTGGGTTCATATCATGCCCGAAAACGGCAAATCGCAGCTTTAGCATTTATTATATTTAGATTTTCGTAATAATTTGGACCAAATAGCGGGTGTAGTTCAATGGTAGAACATCAGCTTCCCAAGCTGAATACGTGGGCTCGATTTCCATCACCCGCTCCATAGGCAGTTCACTAACTCCTGCTACTAGCCTGAGTCAGAATCGAAGTTGTATCTGCAAGGCGGCCAATTAAAGTTTTTACAAATATTTTTAAAAATCGAAGCTGTGTTTCTTCAGCGGCCCGATCTAAAGTTGACGCATTGACTTGTATTAATGAAACATCGCTTTTTGCAATCACAGATGCGGAACGTTTTGCCTTTGTTAAATATCCCATTTCACCAAAACAATTGCCTTCCTGAAGAGAATCGATTTGTTGACCATTTTTTTCAACAGTAACTACGCCTGACAAGATAATATAGAAAGAGTGATCTTCCTCCCCTTCCCGAATAATGTGACTATTACTATCATATTTATGCCAATCGCAAGCGCGAATGAGTTCCCATATGTCGGCATCAGTGAAGCCATCGAAGAACCCCAGATTCTGTATAGATTCAAATTTTTCACGTAATGAATCCTGATTTTCAACATCATCGAGATCTTCATATATTAATGCTAAATCAGCGGCGAGATCTAAGCCCATGTTATAGCGTTTATCGGGACTTTTTTTCAGCATACGCTTTAAGGCATATTCCAATCCTTCTGGTACGTCGTTGCGAAATTCACTTAATGGCGGTGTTTTCTCTGAGGTTATTTTTTTACTGATTGCGCTAAGGTTATTCGCTTTAAACGGGTGATGACCGGTTAGCATCTCGTACATGATGATGCCCAATGAAAAAATATCGGTATTGGTCGATATTTGCCATTCATTGATTTGTTCAGGTGACATATAAAGTGGGGAACCTAAAAAGCCATGAAATTGAGTTTCAAGGAAATCTTCACGAATGATCATGGCAATACTAAAATCGGCGATTTTAATATCCAAGGTTGAAGTTTGCAGAATGTTTTCTGGTTTTATATCTCGGTGAATGATGCCTTGCCTGTGAGCATAGTCGAGTGCCTTGGCAACTTTGTAAATGATGCCGACCACTTCTCGGATAGGAAGCAATGTGTCAGGTTTACAGTAGCCTCCTAGTGTCTTGGCGTTATGTATATATTCCATGACGAGATAACAATTATCTCCGTCTATATCAGCATCAAATATTTTTAATATGCTTGGGTGATTTAATACACCTGCAGCTTGTGCCTCATTAAAAAAGAGCTTTTTGAAGCGTTCGCCGGTCTCCTCTTCTTTTACATATTGAGAATGGGCAAGCTTTATCGCTACTTTTTTATCAGCAAAGGGATCGTGGGCTGAATAGACTGAGCCCATACTGCCGCGGCCAACCTCTTCTATAATTCTATATTTCCCAATCTTTTCAGGGATTGCTGACATGGTCGTTTCTTACCTTGTAACCAATAGATTCTTAATTAAAGCAGAGAGATAAGATGAAAGATAGTAACGGCTTTTTATATATCTTCCATCTTGAGCTTCAATAACATGAAATCTAGGTCATTAGCTAATAATCGGTCACGTGCTTGTTGTAATTTATTCGTGTTTTTATAAGGACCAATTCTAACGCGATGGCGCACATCCTGGCCATTAATGACCACGCGTTGAATATCGGCAGTGACGCCCATCATTGCCAGTTTGGCCTTAATTTCATCAGCGGCACCAAATTGTTTGAAGGAGCCGACTTGTAGAACAAACATTACCGGCTGATCATCTTTTTGTGTGCTTGTAGAATCTTCCTCGACTGATTCCCATTCTGAAATATTAACCTCTTTATTAGGCAATATTTTATAGAAATCAAATTGTGGTTCGGGAAGTTGAGCTATGTCCTCGTTTTTATTATCTGTGACACTTGCATCATCTATAACAGGTTCATTCACAAGCAAGGGGTTATTTTTTTCAATAGAAGCATTGTGCTCATGAAAGTAAACGATTACAGCAATAAATAAACCCAGACTTAGTCCAGTTAGAAATGAAAGTGCACCACTGAAACGTTGTGTAAGTGGGGCCGGTTTTTTCTGCTTAATATTTTTATAATCTCTTGGCACTACATTACCTCTGGTGCGTTCACGCCTAAAAGAGACAATCCATTTTGTATTACTTGTTTAGTAGCCTCTATCAAGGTGAGTCGTGCATTTCTGATCACATTATCATCAACTATAAATTGATTGGCGTTGTAGTAAGTATGAAAATCATTTGCCAGATCCTTAAGATAATAAGCCAACTGGTGTGGTTCGTATGTAATGGCTGCATTTTCTATCACATCGGGATATCTAGCAAGGGTCGCAAGCAACTTGATTTCGTGTGGCTCATTGAGGCTTGAAACGTTCTTCAAAGCTTCAGCTTGCTGATAATTAATACCCTTTTCTGGTAATTGTCTAAAAACACTACAGATTCGAGCATGAGCATATTGTATATAATAAACTGGATTGTCATTTGATTCCGATTTGGCCAGTTCGAGATCAAAATCAAGATGCTGTTCACTTTTTCGCATAATATAAAAAAAGCGAGCCGCGTCTTTGCCCACTTCACCTTGAAGTTGCTTAAGAGTGATAAATTCTCCTGAGCGAGTAGACATTTGTAGTTTTTCTTTACCACGATACAGTGTTGCAAATTGGACTAATAGTATCTCCAGCTTTTCAGGTGAGAGTTCAAGTGCCTCCATGGCTGCCTTTACTCTGGCAATATAACCGTGATGGTCAGCACCCCAAACATCAATGATCTTTTCAAAACCACGTTCTACCTTTGAGAGATGATAGGCGATATCAGATGCAAAATAGGTAGCTTGCCCATTCTCTCTGATTAATACGCGATCTTTTTCATCACCAAGTTTGCAGGAACGAAACCATTGGGCGCCATCTTTTTCATAGACCCAATCATTTTCAATTAATTTTGCAATGCATTGATTGACGGTGTTGTCTTCTACTAAGGAACGTTCTGAAAACCAGTGATTAAATTCAACGCCAAAATCGACAAGGTCATTTTTAATTGTGACGAGTATTGAGTCGAGGCCTGCGTCAAACACCATACGATAGTTTTTTTCGCCGAGATTATCTATGCAATATTTTATAAGGCCATCGATCTTTAATTCGGGTTCTTCTTCTTCAAACAACGGCATGATGCTGTCAGTTGGAAGAACAAATTTATCAGTATGTTCTTCATGTAACTTTATAGCGATATCAATTATATAATCACCTTGATAAGCATTCTCCGGAAAAGGAATCTCTGTACCAATGTGTTGTAAATAGCGTAACCAGACACTAATAGCCAGTATATCCATCTGTCGGCCTGCATCGTTTATATAGTATTCACAACTGACATCAAACCCGGTTTTTTTAAGCAGACTAGCGACTGCAGCGCCATAGGCAGCACCACGTCCATGACCAATATGTAATGGCCCGGTTGGATTTGCTGAAACGAATTCAATTAAGGTCGGTGTGTTTGCTCCAACTTTAGAGTTACCGTATTGGTGACCGTTCTTTAAAATTTCAACTACAGTTGCTTGATGAGCATTTTGTTTTAGATAAAAGTTAATGAATCCCGGGCCTGCAATTTCAACTCGTTCTAAAACGTCAGACTCGGGAAGTTGGTCTATTATATTTTGTGCTAACTGACGCGGATTAGTCTTGGCCGTTTTTGCTAAAGTCATTGCGATATTAGAAGCAAAATCACCATGCTCTGAGCCACGAGAATTTTCAATCTTAATTACAAGATCATTACTTGCAGGTATTATTTCTTTTGACTCTAGTATCGCTAAAGATTGGAGGAGTAACTCTTGAATTTGCTTTTTCAATTTAGGCTGTCTCAAAAAAGTCACACATTCTAGAGTGTTTAATGGCTTAGGAGAAGGTAGAGCAGGAGTTTATTTGACGACTGTCAACCCAAGACTCTCCCAGTTTTGCATGCCGCCGCGGTACCATTTAAGTTTATGAGGTGGATAGCCAAATCTCAGCAGAGTTTTAATATTAGAAGGCGATTGCCCACACCACTGGCCGTTACAGAACAGAACGAGGGTCTTGGCATTGGAAAAATCCCACAGACCTTCAATACTAACCGCGCCAAATCTATTTTCTAATATGTCTGCGATTTGAAATGGGTCAGCGCCAGCCTCTTGTTTTAAAAGGATCCATGGGATGTTTATCGATCCCGGGATAGTGCCTTTCTCTACCCACCCTTCAGTGCGTGAATCAATAACCAAAATAGAATTGTCGCCATTTGAGCTGCGTACCAAATAATCCAGAATTTCTAATTCACCAATGGTTTCTACGCCCTCAGCAAGTTTTCCAGGCTGGATACAAAATGGCGGGCATTTTCTGGATGTCTTCGCGTAATTTGGGTTGATGATGTTATCGGAAGATTGATGCCTTTGAATTCGGACGGCCTTACCTTTGTGTTTAACATCGACAAAATCGATATCATTACTAATTTTTACGTCCAGTCCGGTTGACGAGAACACTGAACTCCACGTCAAAGAAGTCAGAATAAGAATAAACAAGTAATTATTTTTCATAATGATTAGCTAAGCCATGTCTTGTGGATCTACGTCTAATGACCAACGTACTTTTTTTGCACGTTTACTACTTTCAAGCTTGTCTAACCAATCATCCAAATGCATGTGTAATGCTTTTCTGCTTTGCGACTGGATAATTAATTGATAGCGGTAGCGGCCACTGCGTTTTTCAATTAGTGCAGGAATTGGTCCGAATAATAATAATTTGTTATCGGTAAGCTGGTTTAATTGCATTGCGGCTTCATTTATAAATTGTTTTGCGTCATTACTATTATGTGCTTCAGTCCTTAAGAAAACCATATATGAATACGGCGGTAATGATGAATGATTTCTTTCTTCTAAGAGAGAGTTGCAAAAATAGTTATATCCATGTTGTATCAGTTGTTCAAAAAGTGGATGTTCAGGGTTGTAGGTCTGCACAATAACAGTTCCTTCTTTAACGCCTCTGCCAGTTCGACCACTGACCTGCATAAAAAGTTGCGCTAATCTCTCGCTAGCCCGAAAGTCCGTTGAAAATAAGCCTCGATCCGCGTCGACGATGCCGGTGAGCGTGACATTTGGGAAGTGATGGCCTTTTGCTAGCATTTGTGTGCCAATCATTATATCAATTTCGCCAGATTGTATTTTCTCCAGATAATCATGCATGGCATTTTTCTTACGTGTTGTGTCGCGATCAATTCTAGATATGGCCGCCTGCGGAAATAAAGTTGCGAGCACTTCTTCGATACGCTCTGTCCCATGCCCCATAAGCAATAATGTTTCATCACATTCAGGGCATTGTTCAATATGCTGCTTGGTTACACCGCAATGATGACAAACAAGGCGGTTTATATTCTTGTGATAGGTATAAGGTAACTCACATCGTGTAGCATTCAGCTTTCCAACCACAACTGTGACAAATAAAGGTGCACTGCGTAACCTCTACGGTTTAAAAACAAGAGTACTTGGTTCTTATTATTTAAATGTTCGGTGATCTCATCTACCAGAGTTTGTGATAATGGGCCGTGCATTTTTTTGCCGCGGATATCCAGTAAGCGATATTTTGGCGGTTTTGCATTGGCTGCTCGAGCAGATAAAATCAAGTGTTTGTAGCGTTCTTTTTTAACGTTATATAGTGTTTCTAATGAGGGTGTTGCTGAGCCAAGGATTACCGGGACCTTGTCGCTGAGACGCACGCGTGACAAGCATATCTCTGGCCGAATAACGAAAACCGTCCTGCTGTTTATAAGATAGGTCGTGTTCTTCGTCGATAATATATAAGCCTGGATTTGCAAGCGGTGTCCAGATAGCAGATCGTGTTCCTATGATTATTTTTGCTTTACCCGATTTTGCCGCTAGCCAATGCTGAGTGCGTTCAGTATCCGATAACCCCGAATGTTGTATGGCAATATTAACTTCAAAGCGATCTTTAAATCGCTGTATCTGTTGGGGCGTTAGTCCAATTTCAGGTAATAAAATCAGACACTGTTTGCCAGCGCTAATGACCGCATCCATCAGTGTCATGTAGACTTCAGTCTTGCCACTTCCTGTTAAACCATCTAGTAAGAATATAGAAGCAGTATCTATAGATTTTAGTATTTCATTCGTTGCAGAATTTTGATCTTTATTTAAGCTTGAAAGGGCTCCTGTTTATTTTAATAGCACTGTCAGGAGCTTCTTCAGTGCTTCTTGTGATTAAGCCTTTTTCCTCAAGCGAAAGGAGTGATGGTTTTGACCTTGAATAAATCGAGTTGATCTCGGACTCATTAGCAGGTGATTTTCTTTGCTGTAGATAATTTAATAGTTGTGCTTGTTTAGGCGCTTGTCTTAATAAGGTTGAGCTTCAATAGCAGTCCCTTTTTCTGTTAAGGACCAGGTTTTTTCAGCATATTCAGTTATTGATTTATTTTTTCTTAATGACGTGGGTAGCGCTGAAAAATACAACTTCTCCAATTGGGTAATGGTAATAATTGCTTGCCCACTTAAGCAGCTTCAAATGTTTATCGTTGAATACAGGATATTCATCAATCACATGGTTGATTTTTTTTAATTTATGTTTTGGGAAATTCGCTTTTATTACTTGTCGATACCACAACACCGGTTATATCCTTGCGTCGTCCAAACGATACGGAAACACGAAGCCCGGACTGTAGGTTTTTTAAATTTGATGCATCATCTGGCAGATAATCAAACAAACGTCTTAAAGGTGTTGCTATGGCTACATGCAATATCAATGTATGCGCTGTCATGTGTCTGATGCATGCTTACTGATCATCAATTAGCCTTTTTACATACGTTTATAGTTGCGCGTTTCATTCGATGTTGTGTTATTGGATCTATGGGAGCGTTTCTTTGTAAGGTGTGTGGTAAGACTAGTAAAACAATATTTATATTACCAGCAATGAACTTCAATGCCGTGAAATAGGCATGATTTTTATTTTCAGTTTTCAATCGCCGTTCACAGAGTGATATTGGAATATTATTGTTCTCAAGATAAAGAGAAATAATCTCAGGTGAGTCGGAAAAAACATGAATTATAATTTCAGAACTTTCATTCGCCGTGCCACTCAGTACTGATCCAACAAGCAATGGTTTGAATTCCGCAAGCATCTGCATGGTTTTATAGGCTATTTTTCTGTACTCAAGAACCGTCTGCTGTTGTTCCTCACTATGAAAAAGTGATTGATACTCAATCAGGGCAACTTCAACTTCACTATTGCTGGGTAATAATCGCTTATTGTTGACGTTTAATTGTTGCGCGGCTTTTTTCTTGGCTAATAAAAAATCATCCAGTCCCTCCCGTGCAACAAGTTTGGCAGCTTCGTGAGCAATATTTTTTCTTATGCGGTCGTCAGAGGTAAGACGCATTTTTTTATTACGGTTTTATTAGAATAGTTGTTCTGGAGTAGATGCAGCTTCATTTGTTTGTATGAAGACATCAGGTTGATTTGTTTCTGTTATTGATTTTGGTGCGTGTTCCAACCTAAACACTTCAAAAATTGCATCAGGATTACTGGCATGGGCTAGTTGTCCGGTTTCCGGATCTATACGGACATTTACAAGGCCCTCTGGTCGTTCCATGATTGATTCAGGCATGCCTTCAAGAGCGACTCTCATATATTCAATCCACATAGGCAGTGCTGCACTCGCCCCCGTTTCTCTGCTTCCTAAAGGTTTAAACTTGTCGAAGCCAACCCAGCAGATAGTGACAATTTCCGAGTTAAAACCAGAAAACCAGGCATCATGTTGATCATTTGTTGTGCCTGTCTTTCCAGAAAGGTCTGTACGCTTTAATTGGAGTGCGCGTCGGCCGGTACCATTCTTTATTACATTTCTTGTTATAGAATTCATGATCCAAATGTTCTGGGGATTAACTACGAGAGGCGCATATAGTTTTTCAGTAATTAATTCTTCTGCTGGCCCAGTAACAATTAATTCGTTCTCGCCCTCTTTCGCTTCTGAAAGAGTATTTTGTTCTGTTGTCTCAAGCGATGTGTTTGGTTCATCTTCAACACACTTACGACAGACCACTAATGGTTTTGCCTGAAATATAACTTCATCATTGTAGTCTTTAATCTGATTTAGATAGTATGGGTTAATTAAATACCCACCATTAGCAAATACACTATATCCACGTGCCATTTCCCATGGCGTTATTTCAGCGCTACCGAGTGACAAAGAAAGGTTATGAGGAAGTTTGTCTATATCGAAGCCAAACTTTTGAATGTGCTCAAGCGCAAACGGGACACCTATAGCATGTAATAATCTTATCGATACAAGGTTGCGAGAATGCGTCAACGCAACTTTCAATCGGGTAGGCCCATAGCTTTTCCGACTGTAATTTTCAGGGCGCCAGTCATCTTCAATACCAGGATCATCAAATACAATAGGAGCATCATTAATAATTGTTGCAGCTGTCATACCAGATTCAATTGCTGAGGAATATATGAATGGTTTGAAGCCCGAACCAGGCTGCCGTCTTGCCTGAGTTATACGGTTAAATTTATTTTTATAGAAATCAACCCTCCCACCAGGGCCAAGACGGCTCCATCATTAGGTGAAAGCGATACCAGCCCTCCCTCGACATTAGGTATTTGTGAAAGAGCCCAGTCACCAGTTTCAGTTTCGATTAAGCGTATAACATCACCGGGTGATAGAACCTCGGCTGCTGTTTTGAGCTTGCTGCCACGACGATTCTCCGAAATATATTTTCGTGCCCACTCGAGACCTTGCCAATTTATCTCAACCTGGCCTATGCCTGTAATGTACGCACTAACAGACTGTTCATTGACATGAGTCACCAGCCCCGGATACAAGTTTCCCAGAGTTGGAAAGCTCTTAAGCAAAGCTTCAATTTCTTTTTCAGTCTTGTTTTGTATGTCTTCTATATGATGTTCATGACCTCGATATCCATGCCGCTTATCATATGCGAGCAAATTATTTCTCAATGCTGAGTTGGCAGCATTTTGGTTTTTGTCGCGAATAGTAGTTGTTACTGTTAGGCCATTACTATATGCCGCGTCACCTTGTTGATCAGTTAGATCGCTCCTGACCATCTCTGCTATATAGGGTGCTTCAAGCTCAATTGAAGCAGAATGCAATGAGGCACTAATGGGTGCATTCAAAGCAAGCTCATATTCATCTTCAGTAATATATGAAAGCAATAACATTCTTTGTAATACATAGTTTCTGCGTATTAAAGCACGCTCGGGGTTAGTTATAGGGTTTGTTGTCGAAGGCGCTTTTGGTAGTCCGGCGATCATTGCAATTTGAGGCAAGCTTAATGAGTTGATATCAACACCGTAATAAACCTGAGCAGCGGCAGCAACGCCGTACGCTCTTTGCCCTAAATATATTTTGTTAAGATACAGTTCCAGAATCGCGTCTTTACTTAGCTCTTGCTCAATTTTAAATGCGAGAAAAATTTCATTAAGTTTTCTTAAGTAGGTTTTTTCACGGCTTAGGAAAAAGTTTCTGGCAACCTGCATGGTTATTGTGCTGCCACCTTGTTTTTTTGATCCAGTTTTGACTAATGAATAAACGGCTCTTGCAATACCTTGCCAATCAACGCCAGGGTGCACATAAAAACGGTCATCTTCTGCAGCTAGAAATGCTTGTGTCAATTTTGGTTGAACTTCAGTGATATCTATTGGGGCTCGTCTTTTTTCGCCAAACTCTGCAATTAAAGATAAAGTCCTGCACTGTAAACACGGAGAGGCACTTGCAGTTTTACATCCTTCAAAGTGTCGATATCAGGCAGACCAGGCAGCACATACCAGGACACAATTACGACAGTAATTATGCCTAAAACCATTATTGAAAGGAGAAAATTAAAGAAAAAACGCAACATCTTGTGTAAATGATATCTCAATTGCGCTATATGTTCTGTTTTTTTCACGTAAATGTAAAATTGAATGCATTACGTTAAAAAACCCCAAAAACCTGATTGTTTTTTAAATTTCTCTTGGCTATAGTAGCCGAAGTAAGTTAATGTTGTATTACACATATGGCATATAACTAATTACTTCAAAAGGAAAAAATAGTGTTTTCGTTTAATAAAAAGTCAGTTCCAATATTAGGTGTCGACATAAGCGCAACTGCAATAAAGTTGCTTGAACTTAGCCGCAGCGGCAGTAAATTCCGTGTGGAAAGTTATGCAGTTGAGGCTCTTCCACCCAATTCTGTCTCAGATAAGACTATAAACGATATTGAGCAAGTCGGCGAGGCTGTTGCGCGTGCTGTTAAGAAAGTCAGGCACGCGCACTAAAACTAGCTGCAGTTTGTGTCGCGGGCTCATCTGTAATCACAAAAGTTATCAGTATGCCGGCAGGTCTGTCAGACGATGAGATGGAGAGTCAAATTCAAGTTGAGGCCGATCAATATATCCCGTTCCCATTAGAAGAAGTAGCAATGGATTTTGAGGTAATTGGCGAATCTCAAGAAGGTACAGACAGAGTGGATGTCTTGCTTGCCGCATCACGTACGGAAGTTGTAGACAATGTTGTTGCTTCAATAGAGTTAGGCGGGCTTACTGCCAAGGTCGTTGATATAGAGGCCTTCGCTATTGAAAACACCATAGATTTAATGAGTAAAGATTTTCCAGCTGGCACATCTAAAGATGCAATAGCTGTGGCTGATGTAGGTTCTGCTGTCACTACTTTTAGCGTCATGGAGAATATGAAGATCATCTACTCACGTGAAGAAGCATTTGGCGGCGCACAATTAACCGAAGATATTCAACGACGATATGGCTTGTCTTACGAAGAGGCAGGTTTAGCTAAGAGACAGGGCGGGCTGCCGGATAATTATGAGCCTGAAGTCCTGGAGCCATTTAAAGACAATATGGCTTCACAAATTGGGCGTGCTCTACAATTCTTTTATGCATCAAGCCAAATTAGCGATGTAGACGTTCTTATTCTTGCAGGCGGTTGTTCTTCCATACCAGGTATAGCCGAATTAGTAGAGTCTAAGCTAGGCGTTAAAACAATGATTGCAAATCCTTTTGCAAATATGGCCGTAGCGTCAAAAATTCCAACAAACAACCTTACGAATGATGCGCCAGCGATGATGATTGCTTGCGGTCTTGCCTTAAGGGGGGATGGCTAATGTCAACGATCAATTTACTCCCATGGCGTGAAGCAAAACGTAAGGAAGCTACAGACTCAATTCATAATGGCGGTTGTGACTGTTGCAGTATTAGCACTAATCGTTTGGGGAGCTGGTCATTATTATCATGTGCAACTGATAGAAGTGCAGAATACCCGAATAGGGCATATCGAAAAAAATATTGAACTTGTTGATAAAAAAATAGAAGAAATTAAACAGCTTGAAAAAGAAAAAGAGCGATTGTGTCGCGCATGCGAGCGATTGAGCAATTACAAGGTAATCGTCCGTTAATTGTTCGTCTTTTTGATGAAATGGTTAATAGTTTGCCCGATGGTGTGACTATCTCTGACATTAGTCAAAGTGGAACAAGTATAACTATAAATGGATTAGCGCAATCTAATGCTCGTGTCTCATCATTTATGAGAAAGCTTGAAAGTTCCGACTGGCTGGCAAATCCTGATTTGAAGATTGTTAAGGAAGCCGCGGCTAGTGACGGAGGTAAGACCTTCAATAGTTTTACCTTGATTTTCTCGCAAGTTGTTCCTAAAGCTGAGGAGACTGAAGACTCATGAGCCTTATTGATGACATCAATAATCTAGATCCAAGCAACCCAGGTGTTTGGCCCTTGCCAATTAAGATCATTGCCTTTGCAGTGGTGTTTGTCGGGATAATCTATGCGGGATGGCATTTCGATATAACAGAGCAGCGTGAAGCATTGGCTGGTCTACAGCAAAAAGAGAAAGACCAAATTGAAGTTCTGGATGCAAAGCAAAAGAAAGCAGCAAACCTAACTGCTCTAAAAGAGCAAATGAAAGAAATGGAACAGAATTTTGGCGATATGGTTCGTCAGCTTCCTAATAAAACTGAGGTTGCAGGTCTATTAATTGATATTTCCCAAACAGGCTTAGCATCTGGACTGGAATTTAAATTGTTTGAGCCAACAGGCGAAGCGCCAAAAGAATTCTACGCTGAGCTACCAATCAATATAACAGTTGTTGGAAATTATCATCAGTTTGGTGAGTTCGTCAGTGGTATAGCTGCACTGCCAAGGATTGTGACTACTCATAATATCGCTATTAAATCTTCAGGCGGAGACGTTGTAGATGGCGTCCCACCACTTGAGATGACAGCAATTGCAAAAACATATCGCGCACTTGAAGAAGAGAGTGAAGAGAATTAAATATGAAATCTCGTATTCAAATCAATAAATTCTTAAAAGCATTATTTTGCTTACTATCTTTCATAGTTATATCTGGTTGTGTCTCGCGAGATATCAGTGACCTCGAAAGAGAAGTCTCAGATATCATGGCCAGACCCGGAGGCCGTATAGAACCACTCCCAGAGATAAAGCCTTACGAGGCATATTCCTACCAGTCAGGACTAGCAAACGCACGGAATCCTTTTAAACAATTCTTTGTGATTGACAAACCAGAAGTTGAAGCGGGTGTTGTTGATGATGGTCTAACAGAAGAAATGGAACGCGAAATTCGTAACCGAAACCGAGAAGAACTTGAGCAGTTTGAGCTAGATAGTTTGCGTATGGTTGGAACACTTGATAACAATGATAATAATTGGGGAATTGTTCTAGACCCTGATGGGGTTGTTCATCGTGTGAGTGTTGGTAATTACCTTGGCGTAAACATAGGTAAGATCATTAACATCTATGAAGATCGGATTGAACTCAGAGAGATAGTTCAGGATAGCGGTGGTCGATGGGAAGAACGAGAAGCAGCACTTGCTCTGATAGAAGAGTAATCAGATTACGAGGTATTAAAAATGATTACCAAAAAAAGAATTACATTTAATTTCAAAGGTTACAAAACCATGATAACTAAATTACAAGTTTTAACACGCATGACCAGTCTAGCGGCGCTAACATTAATGAGTGCAACCGCCTATGCAGTTTCATTAGACGATGTCAGTTTTGCATCATTACCAGGTGAGCGCGTACAAATTAAACTCATGCTGTCCGAAGGTCTGCCTGCTGATCCTTTAAATTTTACTATTGATAATCCAGCTAGGATTGCTATTGATTTTCCAAACACAACCTTAAACCTGATTGAAAAATCGCAAACGATTGGATTAGGTATGGCGAACAGTTTAAGTGCTGTTGAAGCGGCAGGACGCACGAGAGTTGTAATTAACTTAACTCGTTCAGTTTCGTACAATGTAGACGTTCAAGGTAATGTGGTTATTCTAAATCTGGATAGTGGCGTTGGCAGTTCAGCAGCATCTAATTCAAATACATTATCTTCATCAAGCGTAGGCAGTATTGAAGCTGTTGATTTTCGAAGAGGTGAGGATGGGGAAGGAAGGGTAATTGTTAAATTATCTGATCCGTCCATACCCATCGATATGGGAGTTGAAGCGGGTAAAGTTGTTATAAGTTTTCTTGATGCTCAATTGCCTGCAAATCTAGATAGAAAATTAGATGTTATTGATTTTGCTACGCCTGTAAAAGAAATTGACACGGTTGCCAGTGGGAATAATGTCAAGATGACCATCACTGCTGTATCAGAGGATTACGATCATTTGGCTTATCAATCTGAAGATCAATACACGATTGAATTCAAGCCAATAACAAAAGAAGAAAAAGAGGAACAAACTAAAGACAAATTTGGATATACAGGTGAGCGTTTATCATTAAATTTTCAAAGTATTGAAGTTAGAGCAGTACTACAGTTAATTGCAGATTTTACGGGTCTTAACATGGTAACCAGTGATGCCGTTAGTGGTAATGTTACTCTTAGGTTGAAGAATGTGCCTTGGGATCAAGCACTGGACATCATTCTTAAATCACGTGGATTAGGCATGCGTAAAGACGGCAATGTTATTATGGTTGCGCCATCAGAGGAACTTGCAGCGCGTGAACGACTGGAGCTTGAGGCAAGCCGTCAAGTTGAAGAACTGGCCCCATTACGAACAGAATTTGTACAGATAAACTATGCAGATGCGGCTGATTTAATGGGTTTAATTCAGGCAGAAGAGAACAACCTGCTCTCAGAACGCGGTAACGTCTCAATCGACGCAAGAACCAACACACTTATTGTTCAAGATGTAGCGAGTAGCTTGCAGTCAATAAGAGGCTTGATATCAGAGCTTGATGTAGCAGTCAGGCAAGTCTTGATTGAATCACGCATAGTTAATGCGGATGAATCTTTTGCAAAAGATATTGGTGTTCGATTTGGTTATAGTAAAAACACGAAACAATCCGGTGAAAATAGAAATTCAATTGGTGATAATCCGAGGAATGCACAGGTGTTGATAGGTGGTGGTAACCCGGGTAATACAAATTTTGGTTCCGGGACTTCGTTTACAACGGCTGATAATGAAAACTTTATTGTTGATTTGCCAGCAATACCTGCAGATGCGACATCACTTGCATTAGCTATAGGTAAAGTAGGTTCATACTTACTACAATTAGAACTCTCTGCGCTTATAGCTGAAGGTAGAGGTGAAGATATTGCCAGCCCACGTGTAATTACATCAAATCAAAATGAAGCTATTATCGAGTCTGGTGTTCAGATTCCTTATCAGGAAGCCTCTTCGAGTGGTGCTACAAGCGTCTCGTTTCAGGATGCTGTGTTAAGTCTACGAGTCACACCTCAGATAACGCCGGACGATCGCATCATAATGGATCTAGAGGTAAACCAGGATACTGTTAGCGGTACTACTGTATTAGGAGTACCGGCAATTAATACTCGAAGTGTCTACAACACAGGTACTGGTGCAAAATGGCGAGACTGTCGTTTTGGGTGGTGTATATTCATCATCTGATAGAAAGTCGGTTGATAGAACCCCATTCTTTGGTGACCTGCCTTATGTTGGGTTTCTGTTTAAACGAACAGATATAAATATAGAGAAAAGTGAATTGCTGATATTTATAACGCCTAAAATATTGAAAGATAGTCTTACGATTTAATAACAATAATAATCGTTGCACTATTAAAGGGATGTACCCATTACGGGTATCATCCCTTTTTGTTTTTATATAATCTGTTCATCAAAACAAGTTAGCCATTTATATATAGACTTAGTTGATCATAAATCGTGACCCGTCCTAATAACATTATATTAATTGGACCTATGGGGGCAGGTAAAACCACCATAGGTCGGCAATTAGCCAAAAAGCTATCAGTTAGTTTTTTTGACTCAGATCATGAGATTGAAAAGCGAACTGGGGTAAAAATATCATTAATATTTGAAATTGAAGGCGAAGAGGGTTTTAGGCGACGCGAAACTCAAGTCTTACGTGAATTGTCTCAAATGAATAATATAGTATTGTCTACGGGTGGCGGGGCAATGACACAACCTGAAAATAGAGAAGCTATCAAGAATAACGGGTATATTATTTATTTAAAATCTAGTCCGGAAATGCTGTTTAAAAGAACAGCAGATGATAAACGCAGACCATTGTTGCAGGGTTCTAACCGCTTAGAGCAAATAAGAAAAATTCTAACTGAAAGAGAACCTGCTTATATTGAAATGGCAGATGAAATAATAGACTCTGAAAAAAAGAGTATTAAGCAAATAATTCAAAATATTTTAGAGCGGATAAATAAAGATGAAAACCATTGAAGTTGATCTAGGCGACCGTAAATATCCAATTTATATTGGTGAGGCAGTTCTGTCTGATCAGATATTAATGGATAAACATATTACAAGTAACCAGGTTTTAATCGTAACAAATGAAAATGTTGCCCCATTGTATTTAAAACGACTCGAAGAAAGTTTAAGCAATGCAAGTCATGAGGTATTGATATTGCCTGACGGAGAAAGTACAAAATCACTAGATAGTCTGAATCAAATCATCACATGTTTGATGGAAAAAAAATATAGTCGCACGTGCATATTGATTGCGCTAGGTGGTGGAGTAATTGGAGATTTAACTGGCTTCGCAGCCGCATGTTATCAAAGAGGCGTTAAATTTATACAAATACCCACGACACTTCTTGCACAGGTTGATTCATCGGTTGGTGGTAAGACCGCAGTGAATCATCCACTAGGTAAAAATATGATTGGTGCCTTTTACCAGCCATGTGCTGTTCTAGCCGATACTAATGTTTTGTCTACGCTGCCTGAAAGAGAATTTTCTGCAGGACTTGCGGAAGTGATTAAATATGGTTTGATAAGAGACATATCATTTTATGAATGGCTTGAAGAGAATATTGAGCTAGTAATAAAAAGAGAAAATGAAGCACTGACCTATATTATTGAACGTTCATGCATGAACAAGGCTGAAGTTGTTGCTCAAGATGAAAGAGAGTCTGGTGTCCGCGCAACTTTGAATCTGGGACATACATTCGGGCATGCTATTGAAACAGCGTTATCCTATAAGGATTGGTTGCATGGTGAAGCAGTTGGTTGTGGTATGTTGATGGCAGCTGATTTGTCAATGCGCCTTAGATTGCTGGAACAAGAGCAGGTTGACAGAATAAAAGCATTATTACTTCGGGCAAATTTACCTACAAAAATCCCAAAAGGTATCAAGCTTAGATCAAATGCTTGAAAATATGAAAGTCGATAAAAAATCCAGAGATGGAGTTTTGTATCTAATATTACTGAATGATATAGGTGAAGCAGTTATCACGTCTGACTATACTGAACAGGCATTGACGGAAACGATAAATCATTTTTTAGAATGAGAGAGTTAACGGTGGTAAATGACCTGGCAGTTTATGCCGCACACTCGGAAAGATCGAAAGGGCGAATTTATAAGGACGATGGAGCTGCTTATCGTAATCAGTATCAACGTGACCGTGATCGCATCATTCACTCCTCTGCATTTAGACGTCTTGAATATAAAACACAGGTCTTTGTAAATCATGAAGGCGATATGTTTCGTACTCGCCTAACACATTCTATTGAAGTCGCTCAAATTGGTAGAACAATAGCACGGGCGTTGAACGTTAATGAAGATTTAACAGAAGCAATATGCCTAGCACATGATCTTGGGCATACTCCGTTTGGACATGCAGGTCAGGATGCGCTTAATGCATGCATGAAGGAATATGGTGGTTTCGAACATAACCTGCAATCTATTAGAATTGTTGACCATTTAGAGAAACGTTATGCAAGTTTTCCTGGTTTGAATCTAACATTTGAAACACGGGAAGGTATTTTAAAGCATTGTTCACGGAATAATGCTTTAACGCTGGGAGAGTTAGGCGAACGTTTTATTAACAATGAAAAGCCTGGCATCGAAGCGCAAATAGCAAACATAGCTGATGAGATTGCCTATAACAACCACGATATAGATGACGGTTTGCGAGCAGAGTTGCTTAATATTGAAGCGCTGAGAAATTGTGAATTATTCAATAGTCCACCATGAAAGCGTTACACATAAATGGACAGGCTTAACGGATAGTCGATTACGACATGAAATTATCAGAAGAATGATAAATTATGTTGTAAGCGATTTGATCAAGACTAGTGAAAATATGATAGATGAAATTAAGCCTAGCGACATTGAACAAGTCAGAGAGTGTGGCAAATCGCTAATTAAAATGAGTGATGCTACAGAGTCTATGCATAAGGCCTTAAAAAAGTACTTGCGAGTAAACTTATATCAGCATGAACGAGTCATGAGTATGGCTAATAAAGCAAAAGAAACAGTTAGTTTCTTATTTAATGCTTATATGGAAGATTCAGATTTACTGACTAACGAATTACAATCTTCTTTAAATGAGGCTAAAGATTTTGAAAATAAGAATGTAGTCGCGAGAGTTGTTGCTGATTATATTGCAGGGATGACAGACCGTTTTGCATTTTCTGAAGCGGATAGAATTAGAAATATCGTATAATTGAAGATGATTTATAAGTATTAATTTCATAGATGAAATAGTTTATCAGGCTTATGACAAATCAAAATCAAAATCAAAAAACCAATCTCAACTTTATAACGCCAGAGTTGACTCATCGTGTTGAGCTGATATTGCATTTGCTTGAGTATAGTAACCATCTAGTCATCGTCAAAGGAGAACATGAGTCAGGCAAGACGACCCTGTGTGAAGAGTTATCTAGACAGGAAGAGACGAACTTAATTATAAGAAAACTGACTGCAAATACGCATACAAGCAGCAATGATATTTGTAAGGCAATTATTGAGAGTGATAGTAATGATGAGCCGCAAAATACAACCTACGACCAAGCCTCATTAAACCAGTGGCTAGAGCGCTGCCAAAACAAACAGCAAATCCCGGTTTTGTTAATCGATAATGTTGATCTCTTTAGCGATGATTTAATAAATCAATTACTCGATATATTAGTAAGTTCGAATTCAGCCGCTGTTCTGCATCTTTGTTTATTTTGTGATCCATCATTCTTAAAGCAACTGGAAGAACCAGGGATTAATCATGATGATACGCGGAGCTTACATATAATAGAAATGCCAGGCTTGAGTGAGAAACAAACTGAACAATATATTCACTATAAATATCCAGAAGGCGCTACGACACATTTAAACTTGTTTGATGATAAAACGATTAAACAAATTCATCGGATCTCACATGGAATGCCGGGGAGGATTAATGCCTTATGTGAGCAATATCTGAATGACCCGGCAAAGAAAGCAGTTCCGAACGAAGACAAACCATCATCATTGAATATCAAAGTATTCCTGCTAAAGAATAAATCAATCTTGATAATTGGGATTTTTTTATTAATCCTGTCGACTGGTATAGCGACGCTATTACATAAGACAGATAATGAAGAAGTCGAAACTCAAACGATTAAATTAAATTTACCCAAAGTAAACAAGGAAAAGAATGGTCAGTCAGAAGTATTAAGTTTGAAGAAGCCTTCAATTCCTGAGCCGGCACCCGAAACAGAGCCAGTGACTATAGAAGATCTATCTCCGCCAGTCATACCCGAGATGATAGATGATCTAAAAAATGAAAGTGAAGTAACTGTTTATAATTCAGAGGGACGAATAGTTGCTAAAGAATCAGATTTTACAGAAATAATTCCTGATAAAGAAAGTGAACAAGTGACTATTGAGAGTGAAGCGCCTGCACAGGTTGAACAGATTGCGGAAACTATAATTGAACCTGAACCTGGACCTGTCGTGAAACCAGCAGAGTCTGTTGTTCATGATATCAATTGGTTAATAAAACAAGACTCCAACAAATATGTATTGCAGTTAATTGGGGCATATGAAAAAGAAACTATAAACCTTTACCTAAAATCGTTTAAAAATGGCGATGACAAGATAATTCCTTTCAACGCTTCAAATAACGGTAAGGAATGGCATGTGCTGGTCTATGGGCTATATGACAATCGGGATGATGCCGTTGCCGCTATAGATAAACTACCCACAAAAGCGAAGTTGATGGCGCCGTGGCCCAGAACCGTCGGAAGCATTAAAGATCTGTTGAAATAGCAAATAAAAACGATATTTGTATAAATCTGTATGCCCATTCTAAAGCTATATATTCTCTTATATTCCTCTATAATACGATAAATATCGTTAATTTCCTCTTATTTCCCTTATTTTCGATATAAATATAAATCATCTGCTATTTATGTTGCACCGTGACATAAAGAAGGCTCTTTATTATAATTCGTTCCCCCTTTCAGTCAGGTGGGGGGAGGCTATAAGAAAATAATAATAATAAAGAAATTCTGGGATTATCTTGAATGCATATCCCTAGCTATCTCTAAATGACAATACTATCCACGATGTGAATCAAGTGAATAGAAAACCAACAAATAAATAATTGAGTGATTTCAGTATGAAGCAAGCACCAGAGCAACAGGGTTTATACGACCCTTCAACAGAACACGATGCCTGCGGCCTCGGTTTTGTTGCGCATATGAAAGGACAGAAGTCCCATAAAATAATCGATGATGCATTAACTATCCTTAGAAATTTAATTCATCGTGGTGCCTGTGGCTGTGAAGAAAATACCGGTGATGGTGTTGGTATATTGATACAAAAGCCACATAAATTCTTCCAGCGCGTCTGTGCTGAGATTAATATCGAACTACCTGATACCGATAGTTACGGCGCCGGCATGGTATTTCTGCCAACCGAAGCAGCTCAATCGGTACAATGTCAGGAAATCTTTGAAAGAATTATAAAAGAAGAAGGTCAACAATTATTAGGTTGGCGTGAAGTTCCTATTGATGATTCATCTTTAGGTCCTACAGCGGTAGATGGCGAGCCGACCTTCAAACAAATTTTTATCGCAAAGAGTGAAGCGCTAGATTCAGCCGCGTTTGATCGTAAGCTGTATGTGATTCGCAAGCGTGCCGAAAACGAGATCTGGAATTCAGGATTGTCTGAACAGAATATGTTCTATGTGCCGTCCTTGTCCTATCGTACCTTTGTTTATAAAGGCATGCTTACCGGTTCTCAAATTGAACCCATGTTTCCCGAATTATCCGACCCTGATGTAGAGTCTGCATTAGCACTAGTCCATCAACGTTTCTCAACCAATACCTTCCCAGCCTGGCGCCTGGCACATCCGTTTCGGTATGTTGCGCATAACGGTGAAATTAATACCGCACGTGGTAATGCCAACTGGATGCGTGCACGCGAAGCATTGTGCGAGTCCGATTTGTTTGGTGATGATTTAAAGAAACTGTTCCCTATCTGTATTGAAGGCGGCAGCGACTCTGCGACCTTCGATAATGTAATGGAATTCCTGCACATGTCCGGACGTCCATTGCCGCTCGCAGTTTTGATGATGATCCCTGAGGCCTGGTCTGGTCACGAGACTATGGATGATGAACGGAAGGCATTCTATGAATATCATGCCAATCTAATGGAGCCATGGGATGGTCCTGCGTCACTCTCCTTTACCGATGGTGAAGTAATTGGTGCAGTTCTGGATCGAAACGGCCTGCGCCCATCACGTTACTATGTGACGCATGATGATATCGTTATTATGGCCTCCGAAGTAGGTGTGCTAGATGTCGCACCTGAAAATGTAAAGATAAAAGATCGCCTGCATCCGGGTCGTATCTTTATGGTCGATACCAAACAGGGACGCATCATTGATGATGAAGAATTAAAGAAACAATTTACCAGCGAACATCCCTATGCCGAATGGTTAAAAAACAATCTTTTACCGGTTGAGAATCTACCGAACCCTAAACAGATACACGGTTCAAATCCCGATACCTTATTACAACGCCAACAGGCCTTCGGTTATACGCACGAAGATCTAAGATTGTTGATGGGACCCATGGCGGCAAAAGGTATGGAGCCGACTGGCTCAATGGGTACCGATGCTGCGCTGGCGGTTTTATCAAATCGCTCACGTTTGCTATATGACTATTTCAAACAATTGTTTGCACAAGTAACCAATCCACCGCTGGATGGCATTCGCGAAAAGTTAGTGACACAGGTTGCAACGACTATCGGACCGGAAGGTAACTTATTAGAACCAACGCCTGAAAGTTGTCGACGTATCAAGATCAACTCACCGGTTATTACCAATGAAGAACTGGCAAAGATACGCGACGTAAATCTACCTGGTTTTAAAACCAAGACAGTCGATATTCTTTATCCAGTTGCTGAAGGTGGCGCCGGTTTGGATAAGGCATTGGAAGCGGTCTACCTTGAAGTCGATCAAGCTATCGAAGACGGCTATAGCAATGTCATACTTTCCGATCGTGCTATCGATGCAACGAAGACAGCTATTCCTGCCTTACTCGCAACCGCTGGTGTGCATCATCATTTGATTCGCAACGGGAAACGCACCCGTGTTGGGCTGGTGCTTGAATCTGGAGAGCCCTAGAGAAGTACATCACTTTGCAGTACTGTTAGGCTACGGTGTAGGCGCAGTGAACCCTTACCTTGCATTCGAATCTTTGGGTGACATGATTGGTAATGGACGCTTGCCTGAGATGGAACATGCAGTCGCCGTGAAGAATTTCATCAAGGCGGTCAATAAAGGCCTGATCAAGACTATGGCGAAGATGGGTATCTCCACCGTACAGTCATATTGTGGTGCACAGGTATTCGAAGCAATCGGTCTTAATAAAGAATTTGTTGATAAATATTTTACCTGGACGGCATCTCGTATCGGCGGCATCGGTATCGATGTTGTTGCTGAAGAAATGAATCAACGGCATCACAACGCCTTTCCGGATCGTGATGTGAAAGAGCCTGATTTGGAATGGGGCGGCGAGTACCAATGGCGACGTGACGGTGAGTATCATCTATTCAACCCCAACACCGTCTTCAAACTTCAGCATGCTACCCGCACTGGTCAGTACAACATCTTTAAGGAATATACCGAACTCGTAAATAATCAGAGTGAAAACCTCGCTACCTTGAGAGGCCTGTTTGAGTTCAAGCAAGACAATAAATCCATCCCGTTAGATGAAGTCGAACCGATTGAAAACATCATGAAGCGTTTTTCAACCGGCGCGATGTCTTTTGGTTCAATCAGTAAAGAAGCACATGAAACCTTAGCAATAGCAATGAACCGAATCGGTGGTAAATCAAACACCGGCGAAGGTGGTGAAAATCCGGATCGTTTTACGCCAGATGCGAATGGCGATCTAAGACGCAGTTCTATCAAGCAGGTAGCTTCCGGTCGTTTTGGCGTGACCAGTGAATACTTGGCCAATGCCGATGATATCCAGATCAAGATGGCGCAAGGCGCGAAACCGGGCGAAGGTGGACAGTTGCCAGGTTCAAAGGTCTATCCCTGGATCGCAGAAGTCAGACATTCCACCCCATGGGTAGAATTGATCTCACCACCACCGCATCATGATATTTATTCGATAGAAGATTTGGCGCAGTTGATTCATGACTTAAAGAATGCCAATCCAAAGGCACGTATCCATGTGAAGTTAGTTGCTGAAGTCGGTGTCGGTACGGTTGCTGCCGGTGTGGCTAAAGCGCATTCCGATGTGGTTTTAGTTTCAGGTTATGACGGTGGAACCGGCGCGTCTCCGATGAGCTCACTTAAACATGCTGGCTTGCCTTGGGAATTGGGCGTAGCCGAGACGCAGCAAGTCTTAGTCATGAACGGCCTGCGTGATCGTATCGTTGTGCAAACCGATGGGCAGTTAAAGACCGGACGCGATGTTGTTATCGCGGCTTTACTCGGTGCAGAAGAATTCGGATTCTCAACCGCGCCGCTCGTTGTATCAGGTTGTATCATGATGCGCGTCTGTCATTTAAATACCTGTCCGGTTGGGGTTGCCACACAGAATCCCTGAGCTCACGAAAGAAATTTGGCGGTCAGCCCGGAGTTTGTCGAAAACTTCTTTAAGTACATTGCTGAAGAAGTCACGCGAGTACATGGCTGAGCTGGGTTATCAGAACCGTCGACGAAATGGTCGGCCAAGTCGATAGACTAGAAACCAGGAAAGCCGTCGATCACTGGAAGGCGGCTGGCCTCGATTTCTCCAACATATCCTTTTGCACAAGCCGGCTCCGCGTCCAGGCGATGCGATTTCATTGTGTGAATGAACAGGACCACGGACTGGAACAGTCATCTCGACATGACCAAGCAATGGTGCCATTGATGTAAGGAGGCGTTGGATAGCAAAAAGCCTGTCGACATTATCCTGCCGGTTCTAGAACACCGATCGTACACCGTAGGCACGATCCTCGGTTACAACATCACCACAGCGCTACGGCGCGGAAGGTTTGCCTGAAGACACGGTCAACATTCATTTCAATGGATCGGCCGGCATGAGCTTTGGTGCTTTTGTGCCCAAAGGTGTGACCATGACCCTGGAAGGTGATTCGAATGATTACATCGGCAAAGGACTTTCTGGTGGTAAGATTATTGTCTATCCACCACGCAAATCATCCTTTGTCGCAGAAGAAAATACCTTAGTCGGAAATGTTGTGCTCTATGGTGCAACTCAAGGCGAGGCCTATTTCCGAGGTCTTGCTGGCGAACGCTTCTGTGTACGTAATAGTGGTGTCAATACAGTAGTTGAAGGTGTCGGTGACCATGGTTGTGAATATATGACCGGTGGACGTGTTGTTATTATCGGTAAGACCGGACGCAACTTCGCAGCGGGTATGTCAGGCGGCATCGCTTATGTGCTCGATGAAGACGGCGACTTTGAGATTCATTGCAATAAAGGCATGGTTAATCTCGAAGCGATAGAAAGTGCAGAAGATGTTCAGCTAGTTAAAGGTCTGCTGACCAAACATGTGCAATACACACAAAGTACCGTTGCTGAAAAGATTTTAGACAACTGGAACGAATACCAAACTAAATTTGTAAAAGTCATGCCGAAACAATACAAACGCGTATTAGAAGCTATTAAACGTGGTAAAGAAAAAGGCCTGTCTGAAGAAGAAGCCATTATGGAGGCAGCCAATGGGTAAACCAACTGGGTTTATGGAACACGGTAGGGCGAAACAACCTTACCGACCTGTAGCAGAACGTGTACAAGACTGGAAACAGGTCATGCAACCCTGGCCGGTTGCACCATTAAAAGAACAGGCCTCACGTTGTATGGACTGCGGTATTCCGTTCTGCCATCAAGGTTGCCCGTTGGGCAACATGATCCCGGACTGGAACGATCTGGTCTATCGCGATCAATGGCAAGATGCGATCAAGCGCTTGCATGCCACGAACAACTTCCCGGAATTCACCGGCACGTTATGCCCGGCGCCGTGCGAAGGCGCCTGCGTGCTTGGTATCAACGATGACCCGGTGACCATTAAAGCCGTCGAGCTGTCCATTATCGATAAGGCCTGGGAGAACGGTTGGATTAAACCGGAAATCCCGGAAAAGAAAACCGGCAAGAAAGTCGGTGTGATTGGTTCCGGTCCGGCAGGTATGGCCGCGGCGCAGCAACTCGCGCGCGCCGGACATGACGTCACCTTGTTTGAACGAGATGATCGTATCGGTGGTTTAATGCGCTACGGTATCCCTGAATTCAAGATGGAAAAGAGTCGTCTTGATAGGCGCATGGAACAGATGGCAGCAGAAGGCGTGACCTTCAAACCAAATAGCCATATCGGTATTGATATCGATGCGACAGAATTAAAGAAAGAGTTTGATGCATTAGTTTTAAGCGGTGGCGCCAGTCAACGACGCGACTTGCCGATCCCCGGACGTAAGTTAAAAGGTATCTACCAAGCAATGGAATTCCTGCCACAGGCAAATAAGCTCTGCATGGGCGATACCATTCCAGAAGATGAATTGATCAATGTAAAAGGGAAACACGTGATCATCATCGGTGGTGGTGATACCGGTGCGGATTGTATCGGTACTTCGCATAGACAAGGCGCAGCTTCAGTGACTTCACTGGAAATCATGCCGAAGCCACCAAGATCACGCGCAGATGATAACCCCTGGCCACAATGGCCGTTCATCTACCGCACTGCGTCAGCCCACGAAGAAGGTGGCGAGCGCGTTTATTCTGTGCAAACGAAAAGATTTCATGGTGATGCTGACGGTAACGTAACTGAGTTGGAGCTCACCAAGGTTGAGATACAACGCGAAGCTGGGCGCATGCAGTTCAATGACGTCCCGAACAGCAAAGAAATGCTCAAAGCAGATTTTGTTTTTCTGGCAATGGGTTTCACCGGCGCAGAAAAGGAAGGTTTGGTCGAACAACTCGGTATTGATTTAAATGACCGTACTAATGTCTGGCAAGAAAACTGGCAAACGAATGTAGAAGGTGTGTTTGTTGCTGGCGATATGCAACATGGTCAGAGTTTGATTGTATGGGCGATTGCTGAAGGCAGAAGTGCGGCAAAAGCCGTAGACGAATATTTAATGGGGAGCAGTGATTTACCTGCACCTGTTTAAATATTGAGGTGGCAGAGTAATGCAGGAACAATTACCGAGCGACCTTCCTGCAGTCTAAATTAAATGCCGCGTATATCGCGGCATTTTTTATGAACGATTTAAAATCACAATACGATAAATTTAGCTTCTTTGAGTAAATTAAATCGGGTTCGTGTAGCGGCGGTATAAGCGCCCATTTGATGGCCGATGATGAAATCGCCGATCTTTAATTCTGGCAGTTCAATCTGCTCATCAATAATATCAATACTGTCACACGTCGGTCCTGCCAGTACGCTAGGTGACGTTTCACCCTCTTTAAGAACCTGTAAGGGATACTCCGCGTGATCAAATATTTTGCCACTGAATGAGCCGTAAACACCATCATCCAGATAATACCAAGGCATACCATAGCGCATGGATTTCCCAATGATTGTTGTTACGCAAGTCACAGCTGGCGCAATCAGATAACGACCCGGTTCGGCATAGATATGCCAGTCTTCCGGTAAGCTGGCTAATGCGTCTCTAATAGGCTGACAAAATTTCATGATATCGATTGATTGCAAGGCATAGTTACCAGGAAAACCGCCGCCTATATCAAGAATGGATAATGGTGCTTTTGCTTTCTGATTTAATTCCAGCATCATGTCGCGACAACTCTGAATAGCAGCGACATGTTTGTCGGACGTTTCAACTTGTGACCCAACATGAAAGGATAAACCCTTAATATGTAAACCTAGTTGTTCAGCTTGAAAAATTATGTTGGCAACTTCATCTTCAGTACAACCAAACTTTTTTGAAAGATCCACTTTCGCATTTTCACTGCGAAAACTTACTCGAAGTAAAATACCAATACGTCCGCGATAGGGCTGAAGTTTTTTTAATTCATCCAGATTGTCGATGACAAAGGTCGTAGAACCAAAGCGTAGTGCATCACGAATGTCTTTATCACTTTTAATAGGATGTGTGTGAATTGTGCGTCTTCCACCTACCTTTAAACCAAGTAATATGTCGAGCTCGCCGGAAGAAGCGACATCAAACCCGGCATCCAATTCATCTATCACTTTCAATACATCAATTTGAGGCAAGGCTTTAATTGCATAAAATAAATCAACATTCGGTAATGCTTGTTGTAGCGAACGATACTGTTGTTTTAATTTTGAAGAATCAAAAAGCAGTAGAGGAGAGCCGTGCTTTTCTACTGACGATTGATAGAATCGACAATCATCCTCGCTTGCGCCGTAGATAACCGTTCTTGCTGTAGTAGTCAATTAGTCGAGCCAGTCATTTAATCGAGTTGATTAACAATATATTGTGGTAAAGCGAACGAAGCAAGATGTATCGCTGGATTATAATAACGGGTATTCAGCTTGGCTTCTTTAAAACGTTGTTCAAGTATTTCAAGAGAGACTTGTCGTAGTTCAACATTATTACTTGCCCAGGCTAGCGTCATGAGTCCACCGTAATAAGTAGGTACTGCAACAGTATAAAATGTGGCGTCAGTGAAATGTTGGCCTAATCGTTGATGCGTGTTTTTGACTTCTTCGATTTGTAAAAATGGAACGCCGTTTTGTGTGACAATAACACCATCTTCGTTAAGACAGTTTTTGCAATGCGCATAAAAATCTTCAGTGAACAATACTTCGCCAGGGCCAATCGGATCAGTACCATCAACAATAATCACATCAAACTTTTCTGAACAGTCTTTAACAAATGCCATACCATCATCAATAATGATGTTGGCTCTTGGATTATCATATGCAGAATCAGAATGCTTGGGTAAATACTCAACGGCCATATCAATAACCGCTTTATCAATTTCAACCTGTGTTACATCGATGGCGTCATGTTTTAGTACTTCACGCAAAATACCACCATCACCGCCACCAATAATCAGCAACTTCTTAACAGCACCATGGGCCAGTATAGGCACATGCGTTAGCATTTCATGATACATAAACTCATCAGCTTCAGTAGTCTGCACGATGCCATCAAGTGTCATCACGCGACCCAACATGGCATTATGAAAGATCATTAAATGCTGATGATCCGTTTTTTGTTCAAAGTACATTTTATCAACGCGAAACTCCTGACAGATGGCGTCGTACAAAGTCTCTTTAAAATATTTCATGATGTTTTATCAGGTGTTATTAGTCGTATTGATTCCACGAAGCATTTCATTCACATTCAATTGCGTAGGTTTGAATGCTTCTTTTAAAACAGGAATGGTTTTTTCAGGTTTGGCAGCGCCACACATGAAAATATCAAAAGCCGCGAAGCTCCGTTCAGGCCAAGTGTGAACACTTATGTGCGATTCCGCCAGTACAGCGACGCCTGAAATACCATAGTTAGGTGTGAAATGATGAAGATGAATATGAAGTAATGTGGCATCAGCCGCTGCAACCGCCGCCTTCATGGCATCTTCCATCAAGGTAAGATTATCAAGATTACTCGCGCCCCATAAATCCAATATCAGGTGAGTGCCAGCATATTCAATTCCATCACGCTGGATGAAATGATCTTGAGTGATTGTCTGGCCATCTTTCTCTTGATGATGAGTAGGCCAATCCGATTGTGTTTCAATAAACGTAACGACAGTGTCTTGCGTCATTAACGCCGTCCTCCAAAAAGTTAGTAAGAGATGCCAATACACCAACTCTTAGAAGACTACCCTAGAGAGTGATGCCTATTTAGCGGTAAAACATAAAATCCCCAAGGATTATTAAAGTACAGCGAATTTTACGTAAAAATCCACTAAAAACAATATAAATAATTACTAATATTTCTATAAAATACAGTGACTTATAAAGGAGTATAAAAGAAGCTCAGGAAAGCTGCCCGTAACAGGGTGTTACGGGCAGTAAAAAATGCCTACCAGATCGATTCGCCGGTTTCCGGGTTGTACATTTCGTGATGAATCTTGTGACGATTGGCGATCAATTCCTCGATGCTCGGTTCGTCGTTCATTGCACGGGAAACAGCCAGTTTCATCGCTTCATAATTAGTGCGGTATAAATCCTTGCGATCAATAAACTCCTGTTTTAGGATTTTAGGCTCCAGCCAAACCATGGCAACAATACAAATCTTGTTTGCCAGTGATGGATCAATCACGCCATCAATCACCGAATCCAATACTGCATCAGCAATAGCAGACTGGATCGGGCCGCCAAGTAAATTCACATAATCGACAGATTTAATTGTGCATTTAGATACCATCATCGTCGCCGGTTTAACCTGCTGGTTCGTGGCGCGAATCGCAAACATGCGCGAATGTCCTTCGGTTTGCCCCATCAGATTGGCAAACGCATGACCCACCGGGCCACCGATATCGCCAATGGTAATTTCCGGCATGGCATCAGTGCATTGATCGTGAGAAGCAAGCACAGTCGCCTCGCCAGTTTTCATAACAAATGTGTCAGACATTGTGAGTTTAACTCCTGAGTACAAGATTATAATTTCAGAAAAAAGACAACTTTTTACAAGGAAAAAAGCTGACTGTCGATAAAAATATTCAGGTAGAAACAAGACGTATTAATCCTTATTAATTCCCCAATTAATAAGGAGTGCGGATTAAGACCATAATAACGACATTAATAGCGCATTAAATCCTCTGTATGAGGTAGATATTAACTAGTAATTTATAACTAAGTCAGGGTAGGTCGAGAGAGTGTGAAGTTACAACTTTGTGAATGGGCTCAGATGAAGAAGGGTACAAATACAGCTGCAGCGAGGATCATGAAGGGCATGGCGTAAAATAGTATTTTGTTGAATCCTGTTGCGCTATTGGTGTTGGGCCAATCGTTTTCCATGAAGCCAAAGATAACGCCGCGCCCCTCTCTATATTCGAGATTCCAGAACAGTCCGGCAGAGGCATATATAACGCCTGAAGCAAAGATATTCGGTAGCCATGTATTGGGATAGGCGCCATCACGGAATACCAGATAGATATCATAAGACCAACTGGTAGAGAACATCCATGCACAAACGGTAATGTAGGCAATCTTGAGTTTTTCCTGTCGCTTAATAAAGCGGAACAATGTACCTATTGACCAGGGGGCGCTGATGAATGTCAGTATCGACATGAACACCGCGTTGAAGTAATCCCACGTCGGAATACCTGCATATGGCGTCAGAATTACAAATGCAGACGTGGCAATGATAAAGGTGGTTAGTTTCCATTTAATCTTTAGAAAGTCCCTATAGTTCTTTTGAAATAAAATAATCGACTTGTGGTTCTGGTACATCAAGATTAATGCAGTAACACATGCTGTTACCCATAGGAGGATATAAGTATAGAAAAATGGAGTCATTTAATTGCAGCCTATGTAATTAATATGATGTGCTAATTATGGTTATATTAGTCCTATTAATGGGTTAATGGATCCTCTGTATGGGGCAGGAAATACTTCATTTTTTATTACTCATTTAGGGTAGTCTTTTAATTGGAGCGGGTTCGTATTTGCAGGCGGGATGTCGTAACTGTCTACCCGCGAAACACGGTATTATATTAGACGTTATGAAGAAATGTCCTTTCTGTGCAGAGGAAATTCAAGATGAGGCTATAAAGTGCCGTTTTTGCGGTGAGTTTCTTGTTGATTCGCGCCAGCCAAAAACAAAGTGGTATTTTTCAACAGCTACAGTTGTTATCGCGCTTCTCTCCGTTGGTCCGCTTGCCTTGCCTTTGGTGTGGTTACACCCAGTCTACAAAACAGTTACCAAAATCATTCTGACGGTCATTATTATTGGCATAACGATATGGTCTTATTTTCTCACCAGAGATCTCTATGTAACTTTGATGCATCAGTTAAAGGCGGTGGGGCTGTACTAAAGACAGGTGATGTATCAATTTAGCTGAAACTAACGGTAGTAGTGTTTAAGTGTTGTAAGGACAGTGACTGCTGCGGCGCAATATAAGTTTGCTGTATTATTGGTGCACTTGGATATTAATGCCGATAAGATTCGCATGAAGCGGTGTTTTTAACGATAATCAATGTAACGATAAAAAACAGGAATCATCCCGTGGCTGACCTTGAAAAACTTGAACAATTTGACAAAAAATTAAAGATGAACGCCGATATCATTGGCAACCTCTTGGTGGATTGGTTTCATGCCTTAACCTTATTTTTTATTGGGGCTGCGATTGTCTGGTCAGGCGTGTCGACCTTTTTTGACATGGCCATAAAGGGGCACCATTCCATCGAGGACATCCTGCTGCTTTTTATCTATCTTGAATTGTTGGCAATGGTTGGGATTTACTTTAAAACAAACCATATGCCGGTGCGTTATCTGATCTATGTTGCTATTACTGGCTTAACCCGAATGTTAATCGGTCACATCTCCATTCATCATGTGCCCGATGCGGGTGTGCTGTATATCACTGGTGCGGTATTAATACTGGCATTGACAACACTGGTGCTGCGTTATGGTTCGTCTAAATATCCGTATACCGATCTCACTGAAGAGACGCATAAGAAATGATTTATAAAGGAGAGCGTTAATAATTGTCCCTTTGTCGTCATCCATCGTTAAATGACATCTCAGTAGAAATATAACAATGAAGCAAATACAGATTAAACATTTTTCTGATGTGCTTTGTGTCTGGGCCTATGTGTCGCAGATACGCATTAATGAGCTGATCGATAATTATGGTGAGAGTGTCGATTTTGAATATCTGTTTTTCTCAGTGTTTGGTAATGCAGTGGCAAAGCTTGATACGGCATGGGAAAGCAAGGGTGGTCGCGAAGCATACAGTCAACATGTGCAAAAGATTGTTCAAGAGTTTGGCCATCTGGAGGTGCATGAGGATGTTTGGATGAAGGATGCACCGCAGTCTTCGATGCCGTGTCACTTATATTTATGTGCAGCGCAGCTAGCAGAAGAAAATGGTAAGTTAGAGACGGGCACATTCGCTCAGCTCGCATGGCAAATGCGACAATCATTTTTCTCTGAGGCGAAAGACATCTCAGACATAGCGATCATTAGAGAAATCATTGAGGAACAAGGCCTGCCTCTAGCAGAATTTGAATTTAATATTTCTAATGGAAAGGCCTATGCGGTTTTAAGTGATCATATGCAAAGAGCGCTTGATAAGCATGTTCGTGCCAGCCCGACATTAACCTTTAACGAGGACAGACAGCGCCTGACGGGTAATGTTGGTTATCGAATTATAGAAGCCAATGTGCGGGAGCTTCTTGAGCGACCTGAAGAGCAACAAACATGGTGTTGAACTATCAGACAGCCATAACGTTGTATGCGTTAGGAAAATAAGCGGAAGTGTGATTTACCCAAGTATGTCTAAACGGCTTTATTCGTAATCAACTTTTTCATCGAAGTTTTCGATGATGGTCTTAAGTTCTTCCGGATTTTCAAGAAATTTGTCGACGCATTCTGGATCAAACTGAACGCCTCTCTTTTCGAGCAAATAATCCACGGCCTTGTCGAAGGGCCACCTTTCCTTGTAGACGCGCCGACTGGTTAAGGCATCAAACACATCGGCGACGGTAATGATTCGTGCTTCTAGCGGGATCGCTAAACCGGCAAGCTTATCCGGGTAACCACTTCCGTCCCAGGCTTCATGATGATGGCAGACGATATTCTCTAGTATCTCACAGCTTTGTGGTGACAACAGATCAAGGTTTTGTTGCAGGCTAATAATAATCTCGCGACCCTTGATCGTGTGTGTCTGCATCTTTGTATATTCTTTTTCGGTCAGTTTGGCAGGTTTACACAATATGGCATCTTCGACAGCAATCTTGCCGATGTCATGCAAGGGCGCGAAGGTAAAGAGTTGTTCGACATACTCATCACTCAGGCCGTGTTCTTGTGCTATGCCACGAGCAATGATGCGCGAAAAATGAGATACACGAATCAGGTGTTGTCCTGTTTCCAGGTCACGGTAGCTGGCAAGTGTGGCTATAGAATGACTGACGCCCTTGGTGGTTTTGATAAAGGTTAGTTCATTAATAATGAGCACATTGATCAGGTGTGCAACCACAGTTAAATCAGTGACGACATTGCGTTGCATGGCATCAAGTATGTTCGAATTAAAAAAGACAAAACCCAGAAATTGGTCGGCCTGAAACAGGGGTACGGTATAGCTGGATTTGAAACCGATCTCGGTGACTTTTTTTGAATGTTCGGAATTGACAGAACGCAATGGGTTCATGTTATTGAGGATGCGCGGTTTGCGTTGCGTCATTATCTCAGTCAGTGATTCGGATTCAGATAGTTTAGCCTGGTAAAGTGGCAGTGGGTTTTTGCCATCGGTTGCATGCACATAGGTTTTTAATATGTCCGTGGTTTCGTCATAACGTGCCACGGCGATACGATTGATAAAGCGGTGACGTTGTTTGATAAATTCCAGTAAGACCGGCAATTTATCGGACATGTTTGTGTGGCCATGGAGCTCGGAAAGGATGGAAACTGGCTCCACCACCTGGTTGCTTTGTAAGTTATGTAATCCCATGGTCATATTGCTTTGGTTATTTTCGATATAAACAATATCGGCAATATCAGGGCTTAACTTTAGTTACATTTACTAGCGGATAAATTTATAAAATATTGATTATATTGAATATTTATTAAACAAGTGCTCAGTATTGGGTAGATAGTTGTATAGAGTTTTTCTATTAATTTAGGGTAGGTTTAATATGATGATTTTTTAGCGTCAGACTTATTTTTCTTCATTCATGTAGATGAAGATGCCGGTTCTATCATCCGACTTTATCTTTTTCTTTTCTTTAACTTGTGTATCCCAAATAAGATCTTTGAGGGATTCTACGGCGGTTTCTGCATTTTCATTCGAATTGAGTAGCTCATAGAGCTTTGGTGCATTAGCTTGTGGAATTTCGCCGACTTCTCGCTGCGGTTCCATAAAAGGGTCGGTTATGCCATCTGACGCAATCAGTAATACAGCATCATCTTTAGTATAAAAATATTTTTCATTTAAGAAGAATGAGTCGCCAATGCCTATAGCATTATAGAGTCCATGCTGTGTGTATTGTTTGGCTCTTAATATGTAGTTTTCAGCTGTGATTTCCCTGCCATTGACGAAGGTACCTATCTCAGTCAATGCTGTTTTTTCTGCATCATCGCTTTGCATATTTAAATCTAAAGGTAATGCCTGCAGTAATTTCCCCGAAGGTTTTTTTGCCAGTATAGAAACATCGCCAGCACTGAATGCAAACATCCTGTCTGCTCTATGCAAAATGCCACCGATGGCAGCATAAGCACCGTCATTTATTGTTGTCGAATCAGCATTAATTGAGTGAATTAGTTCTTTTATGTGTTTAGTACGAGTAATGTTTGCAGCTTCTTGTTTTAATCTTGTATCGATATAGCGTGCAACATCGCCGCCTGTTTTATCGCCATCATGACTTGAAGCGCCATCGGCAACGACATAGAGGTCGCCATTGGGCGTATTGTAATGACCCCACATATCTTCGCCCTTACAGTCGTTTTCGGAATATTCTTTCCAATTAATGACGATGTTGCTCATGACAGCATTATTTTAAGCATGATATTCATAGAAATGGTTCGTATCAGCTTACTATTTCCATGGCGACTTCAAATGCATCTTCAAAATGGAAGTAGAGCGGCACGCCCATGCTATACATTTTTATTAATAATCCTTGCTGTGTCTGGTATTTGATATTACCGATGGCAAGTGGACCGATGCCAACAGCATTGCTTTTACTACCTTTTAAGGCAACACCATTATCATGCAGACTAATCCCTGCGATACCTGCTGGTGGGACAGCATTCAGGTCTGCCGCTATTTTGAGTTTGCCTGCGGCTGCGACTTGTTGTTCGTTGAGTACTTGTATTCCCGCTTTGGCTGTAGCAAATATTAGATCAGCATCTTGTATCAGTTCGTCAACATGATCATTGGCATCACCTTTCACGCCTTCAACGACGGTGCCATATCGAGTATTACAAAACTCGGCTACCAGATTGGCTTTATCTACAGCACGTCCAAGTATTGTAACTTTGGCGCCTAATTTTGCCGCTAACACTGCGGCAGAAGCTCCGACTGGGCCGGTACCACCAAGAACCAGTACATTTTGTCCTTTCAGGTCTTCGTCATGTCTGATTTTAAGCTGATGCGAAACGGTGGCGACCATTGCGGCAGAAGTCGTAAATGCGCCGCTAGGATCGGTAAGTATCGATATTTCAAATGGTGGCACCATGGCTTCTTTCGCGGCGTTGAACATATCCATCGCCATGTGCATATCTCTGCCGCCGATAAAGATCCCCGTCCGTTTTAGACTTTTGGGACCTCTTGAAAAGATGGTGTCTTGTACGATGGTAGCAACTTCGTCTATTTCAACGCCCAGGTAAGGCATCGCATTCCAGCCGGCATCGAATGCCATGTTGACATCAAAGGCACTCAAGTTTTTTTCGGGGGTGATCATGTGCAGCAGGTATTGTTTTTCCATTATTTAAGCCTTTGAATAATATGTTGTTGTATGTTCGCTTTTTTAGCTCTAATAATACACTATAAAGGCTAGTGTATTAGTCCGGAAGTGATTAGAAATTTATTATTAATATTGGGTGGGTTACTATCTCGGTTGTGTGTTAACACCTAGAATCATAATATTATCTGAGGAATTTTTAGTTTAATGCTGATAGTTATATCTCCCGCGAAGACATTGGATTTTGAGACCTCTCCAATTACAAAAGACCATACACAAGCTGAATTTTTGAAAGACTCTCGGCAATTGGTTTCCGAACTGAAAAAACTGGCGCCGCATGAGGTTTCATCATTGATGAAGATCAGTGACAAACTCGGGACACTTAATTATGTGCGTTTTAATGATTGGAAAACGCCGTTTACCCTGAACAATGCCAAGCAGGCATTATTGGCTTTCAAGGGCGATGTCTATACGGGTCTCGATGCAGAATCATTTAGTAAACAGGACCTCAAGTTTGCGCAAACCCATCTACGAATTTTGTCCGGGCTTTATGGTGTATTGAGACCGCTGGATTTGATTCAGGCCTATCGATTGGAAATGGGGACTAGGTTTGAAAATAAGAGGGGCAAAGATTTGTATGAGTTCTGGGATACAAAAATCACCGATCAAATTAATAAGGATATTAAAGCCAGCAAAAGTAAGGCATTAATTAACCTCGCATCAAATGAATACTTTAAGTCGGTCCATGCAAGAGATATCAACGCTGAGATTATTGTTCCTATTTTCAAAGACTACAGTAAAGGCCAATATAAGATAATCAGCTTCTTTGCCAAGAAGGCGCGCGGGCTTATGAGTGCCTATATAATCAAGAATAAATTAACGGACCCGGAAGCAATTAAAGCCTTTAATGTTGATGGCTATAAGTTCTATAAATCAGAGTCCAATGAAACAGACTGGGTCTTCCAGCGTAAGCAAAACTAAAGTGATTTAAGAGCTTGCAACCTCTTAATGCTTCCTTAGGGTTCTTTGGCCTGCATGCCGACATGAAATTCTGAATAAACATAAACTGGAATGTCGAGTGAACCTAGACGTTCTTCTATTAATGGCGAGACATCATCCCATTCAAGACCGCCGACACCTGTGGCAAGTCGCGGTATAGCAAGTGAGCTTATCTTTTCTTTTTTGATAATCTTAAGCAATGAACGTAAGGCATGATTGATGTTGCTGACAGTAGCCTTACCGGGTTTAGAGCCATGATCATATCCACCTTCCTGGGTCAGGAGATTGATGATACGGACGTTGTCTGCGCCACCCCACATCCACGCTTCTCCGGGTTTAGGGTGATTCTGATGACACCAATGATGAAAATCCTTATGCATAGAAGGGTAGTTTTCATGTAGCGTGAGGGCGAGACCCTGATTCATTGGATCGTTTGGTGCAACCCCATGCGCTATTGCCTGTGCCTTGGTGAGTATAATGTCGCCTTTTACTTGATAGATCATAATTATTCCTTACCCGATATTGATATCATTTGTTTATATAGTATGAGTTTGAGCAGTTGAGATATTGATCGATATCAAAAGGATTGAATCTAGTTAAAAATGACAGTTGCATAGAATTTCACCAACGTAATTAATATTCAAAAGTAGTTGCCAATACTTATGTTTAAACAGTTCAGATGATTATTTACTTTGTTCAAAATAATTAAATAATTTTAAAATAGATAAAAATTTAAGGTGCTTATATATGGTTTTAAACATAATTAAAGGTTTTACAATCAGCTTAATTATGATGCAGTCAGTATTTGCAAATGAACAGGCGATTATTGGCAATTGGATTAATGCTGAGGGTGATGGAATTATAGAGATTACTTTAGCGAAGACTAAATATGTTGGCACTATAATTGGTACGCCTGATCCAATACATAATGGGCGTAAAGATACTAAGAACCCAGACCAAAAGTTAAGAGACAGGTTGTTGGAGGGCTTGACTATTCTTAAAGGTTTTAGCTATCAAGAAGAGAACTTATGGAGCGGTGGTACTATCTATGATCCTAATACTGGCAAAACCTATAAGTGCAAACTATCACTAAATGATGATGGGACCTTAAAGGTAAGAGGCTATGTAGGGATATCATTGTTTGGTAGAACAGTTGTACGTCGTCAAAACCTTTTGGACAGGTAGCGGTTTGATTTAAGAGACACATTAGTTCATCAATAGGTTATGTGCTTCACTTGTTGTTTATCGTAATGCATTTGTCGTCTCATCGCTAACGTGTTTTGTTTGATTAGCTCTCGTTGACTGTACGTCGTCAAAACCTTTTGGACAGGTAGCGGTTTGATTTAAGAGACACATTAGTTCATCAATAGGTTATGTGCTTCACTTGTTGTTTATCGTAATGCATTTGTCGTCTCATCGCTAACGTGTTTTGTTTGATTAGCTCTCGTTGACTTAGTATTTCTTCGCCACGCCCATAAAAGACATCAGCCGGTGTCAGGTTATCAAGTGATTCATGATAACGCTCATGGTTGTAATAACTCACAAAACGCTGCAACTGTTCCTCCAGTTCCCCGGGGAAATAATAGTGGTGAAGTAATATCTGATTCTTCATTGAACGATGCCAGCGCTCTATCTTGCCTTGTGTTTGTGGATGATAAGGTCGACCTCGAGTGTGCGTCATACCGTTTTCTTCAAGGTAATCGGCTAATTCACCGGAGATATAACACGGGCCATTGTCACTGAGTAAACGCGGTTTATGATTTACCTTTACTGTATCAAGTCCCGTAAAGCGTAAGGCGTCATCCAGCGTATCAGAGACATCACGGCTACTCATGCCCGTACATAAACGCCAGGCAATAATGTAACGTGAGTAATCATCTAATACCGTGGATAAGTAATACCAACCCCAACCGATAATCTTGAAATAGGTAAAATCCGTTTGCCACATCTCATTCACGCGCGTAGTGGGCTGTTGAAACTTATCACTGGCCTCCATCAGGATATAGGCCGGACTGGTAATTAAGTCTTGTTCTTTCAGCAGCCTGTACACCGTGGATTCTGAGACGAAGTAAGCCTTGTTGTCAGTGTAATTTACGGCTAACTCTCGTGGAGACAAATCAGGCTTCTCTAAGGCTAACTCAATAACGGCTTCACAGTGGTCTTCGGTGATTTTATTCCATACCGCATGGGGAATCGGCTTCTTGTCTTCCAAGCCATCAACGCCATTCTCTTCATAACGTTTGAGCCAGTTGTAAAAAGTGGACTTATGAATGTCCAGCCGAGTCAGCGTTTGTCGAACCGACAGATCTGAGTTCTGTACCAGTTGAATAATCTCGACTTTATCCGATGCTAAGTACCTCATATATCGTCCTCCCCATCCCCGAGCACGCTTTTTTTAAGCAGCCGATTCTCCATGACTACTTCGCCTAAGGTTTCTTTCAGCGCAGATGTTTCAGCACGCAGTTCTTTGACTTCATCTGAGGTCGCTTCACGTACGATATCGCCTGATAAACGTTTCTTACCTGCCTCCAGAAAGTCTTTCGACCAACGGTAGTAAACATTTGGGTTTAGTCCTTCCTTGCGACATAGCTCAGCGATGCTTTCTTCGCCACGTAAGCCTTCAAGTACGATACGAATTTTTTCTTCTGCTGAATATTTTTTACGGGTGCGTCGACGAATATCGCGCACAGTATGTTCTACACTTCTTTTACTTGTCATCATCGTTTCCTCTTGGGTTAACGATGAACTAAAACTATCTCTTAGACAATCAGGCTAGTTGGTCCACATGGTGCTGACGGGGTACAATGACTAACCATTTTGATCTGTTTGGCTTACGCCAAGTTTATATTAACTTCAAAGGTCAGGAATATAGTCATTTAGAGTTTAGGATGATTGGTTTATATAAATTATGCCGTCATCCACTAATGCTGGGTTTTATTGTCGCATTCTGGGCAACGCCGACAATGACTACAGGACACCTGTTATTTTCTGTTGCAACGACAGCTTATATCTTTATCGCATTACAGTTTGAAGAACGCGATCTACTTACGTTTTTCGGTGATACCTACAAAAGTTATAAGGAGAAAGTGCCGATGGTGTTTCCATATAAGTGGTAAAGCTTATATGTAAGCTATTTCAAGTATTGTCTATCGTAGACGTGTAATATGATGTGGTTTCAGTCATAACATGAAAATAAATAATGTCCTCAGAATTACTTGATGTTTTTAATGCAAATAATGGCGTTGTCTGCTGTGTCGGTGCCGGCGGCAAAAAAACCACGATGTTCCATTTGGCCAAAGCGCATGCCGGTCGAGTGGGCATAACCGCAACCGCACATATTGAATATTTCCCGAAGACTTTAGATGCTACCAACTATATTGGCGCTGAAGACGATATTTTAGAAGCCATCCAGAATGATGCTGTTTCAAAAGCCATTGCATTTGCCAAACCATCAGAACGATTTGGAAGGCGTGCTGGCATTAGTATGCAGTTACTACAAGCGATTAAGGATGAGAATCGTTTTGAATTGATTGTGGTCAAAGCCGACGGTGCACGTGGGCGACTTATGAAAGGTCCTGCGGAGCATGAGCCGGTCACGCCTGAATTTGCTGATACGGTTATCCCGGTTGTTTCTGTAAAAGTAATCGGCATGACATTGACCGATAAGATTGTCCATCGTGTAGATCAGATTTCAAAAATTACCGGATTAAACGAGCATGATGAGATTAAGCCTGAACATATTGCGCGTTTGCTTTCATCTAGCGATGGCTCACTTAAGAATACAGGTTCCGCAAAAGTAATCCCGTTAATTAATATGGTTGATTATAGTGAACAAGAAACATCAGCAAGGGAAGCTGCGCATCTAGCATTAACGATGACGGATAGATTTGATCATATTGTGTTAGCCGCAATGAAAGAAGATGAGCCTATTGTTGATGTGATAAGCAGGTAACGACTATGCTAATAATTATATAAATGGGTCTTTCATATCCAATGCAATGAGGATGGCATCTCTTATATCGAAGAAGAGAGATATGACAATCGTCGACAATAACAAGATCAGGTAGATGCCATACGGCGATTTTAGACTTTCAATCTTGCCGACGATCTCGTTTTTCACTAGGTAAATTGATAGGGGCAGCCAAACTACTATATGGGCAACACCTATAAGGTGAGGTGATTTTGTTGCTTCAAATATCCAGATAGCGATAGGCATGGATAATATTAAGGAAGCGAAAATAAATCTTGCTGATAGCTGTCTATAAACAAAAATCAATGAGGATAAAAAGATGATCATCATCCAGTCCATCCAGATTTTTGTCGCATCTGATGTGGCGGAATTAATTGCAGCTTCCATTTCTTCCATTAGTTTTTCACCTTGGATGTTATCTCTTCTGTATTTACTGTATCGATAATATCCATATCTGTGGGAAGGGTTTTAATATCAATATCCCAAACAAACGGAAGAAAAAACATGATAAACAAAGTAATTATAATTGCACCAACGAGATTGACCCATATCCCTGTTTTTGCCATTTGTTGGATAGTAACGTAACGGCTACTAAATACGATAGCGTTTGGTGGGGTTGCTACAGGCAACATAAAGGCAAAAGAAGCGGCTAGGGCGACGGCGATCATTAAGCTATAAGGATGTATATGCATAGCGACAGCGAGTGCAGCGATAATAGGTAATATCATTGACGCTGTTGCTGTATTGGATGTGATCTCAGTTAGGAAAATAACAAGGATGGTTACTATTGCAATGATTAAAAATAGATTGCTGCCTTGTAGTATGCTCAGTTGGTCGGCAATAGTTTGTGTCAATCCGCTATCATTAAATCCTTTTGCAAGCGCAAAGCCACCACCAAAAAGTATAAGAATATCCCAAGGAATTTTTATAGCCGTTTGCCAATCCAAAAGGAATTCATGCTTTTTTAAATTTGAAGGGATGATGAATAGTAATAGTGCCCCTCCCATCGCAATTGTTGAATCTTTTACTGTTTTGAATTGTTCCGTATCGACTAAACCTCGAACCATCCATAAAATGGCGACACTACAAAAAATAAATAGTACGGATTTCTCTTCTGTAGACATCGGCCCCAATTCGGTGAGTTCACGTTGTATTGTTTCCTTTCCGCCTGGCAAATGATCAATCTCACTTGGGTAAGCAATATGAGTAATGTAATACCAGGTGATGATTAACATGATGATCGACAAGGGTAGTGCGAACATCATCCAATTCAGAAAACTAATACTTTGCCCGAATTGAGTTTCAATCAAGCCAGCAAGGATGGCGTTGGGTGGTGTTCCAATAAGCGTTGCAATACCACCGATTGAGGCGGCGTAGGCAATGCCAAGCATCAATGCTATACCAAAATGGAAATGTTCCGGACTTGTATCAACTTGAATATCAGGGTCAGAATGAATTTCATCTATGACCTGCTTTAAAACAGCAATGCCTATTGTAAGCATCATCATGGTAGCAGCAGTATTACTGATCCACATTGACAGCCCTGCTGATGCAATCATAAAACCAAGGATTATTCTATTGGGTGTTATACCGACAAATCGAATTGTGTATAAGGCAATTCGGCGATGTAGATTCCATTTCTCAATAGTGACTGCGATTAGAAACCCGCCAAGAAAGAGGTATATAAGATGATGTGCATAGGGTTGTGTTACTTCACTGCCATTCATGACGCCGAGCTGTACGTCGTCAAAACCTTTTGGACAGGTAGCGGTTTGATTTAAGAGACACATTAGTTCATCAATAGGTTATGTGCTTCACTTGTTGTTTATCGTAATGCATTTGTCGTCTCATCGCTAACGTGTTTTGTTTGATTAGCTCTCGTTGACTTAGTATTTCTTCGCCACGCCCATAAAAGACATCAGCCGGTGTCAGGTTATCAAGTGATTCATGATAACGCTCATGGTTGTAATAACTCACAAAACGCTGCAACTGTTCCTCCAGTTCCCCGGGGAAATAATAGTGGTGAAGTAATATCTGATTCTTCATTGAACGATGCCAGCGCTCTATCTTGCCTTGTGTTTGTGGATGATAAGGTCGACCTCGAGTGTGCGTCATACCGTTTTCTTCAAGGTAATCGGCTAATTCACCGGAGATATAACACGGGCCATTGTCACTGAGTAAACGCGGTTTATGATTTACCTTTACTGTATCAAGTCCCGTAAAGCGTAAGGCGTCATCCAGCGTATCAGAGACATCACGGCTACTCATGCCCGTACATAAACGCCAGGCAATAATGTAACGTGAGTAATCATCTAATACCGTGGATAAGTAATACCAACCCCAACCGATAATCTTGAAATAGGTAAAATCCGTTTGCCACATCTCATTCACGCGCGTAGTGGGCTGTTGAAACTTATCACTGGCCTCCATCAGGATATAGGCCGGACTGGTAATTAAGTCTTGTTCTTTCAGCAGCCTGTACACCGTGGATTCTGAGACGAAGTAAGCCTTGTTGTCAGTGTAATTTACGGCTAACTCTCGTGGAGACAAATCAGGCTTCTCTAAGGCTAACTCAATAACGGCTTCACAGTGGTCTTCGGTGATTTTATTCCATACCGCATGGGGAATCGGCTTCTTGTCTTCCAAGCCATCAACGCCATTCTCTTCATAACGTTTGAGCCAGTTGTAAAAAGTGGACTTATGAATGTCCAGCCGAGTCAGCGTTTGTCGAACCGACAGATCTGAGTTCTGTACCAGTTGAATAATCTCGACTTTATCCGATGCTAAGTACCTCATATATCGTCCTCCCCCATCCCCGAGCACGCTTTTTTTAAGCAGCCGATTCTCCATGACTACTTCGCCTAAGGTTTCTTTCAGCGCAGATGTTTCAGCACGCAGTTCTTTGACTTCATCTGAGGTCGCTTCACGTACGATATCGCCTGATAAACGTTTCTTACCTGCCTCCAGAAAGTCTTTCGACCAACGGTAGTAAACATTTGGGTTTAGTCCTTCCTTGCGACATAGCTCAGCGATGCTTTCTTCGCCACGTAAGCCTTCAAGTACGATACGAATTTTTTCTTCTGCTGAATATTTTTTACGGGTGCGTCGACGAATATCGCGCACAGTATGTTCTACACTTCTTTTACTTGTCATCATCGTTTCCTCTTGGGTTAACGATGAACTAAAACTATCTCTTAGACAATCAGGCTAGTTGGTCCACATGGTGCTGACGGGGTACAAACATCTGGCCGCACATGTTGGACATTATATTTTATATGCCATGATGATTAGCATGCCGTTGACCGGCTATATTGGCACCGGGGTTAATACAGAGTATTTCTTTTTATTCGATATTCCAAAGTTTGAAAATACAGTAGTCTTTCAAACAGTCGTTGCAGACTGGATGGGTCTGAGTTTTAAAGAATTTGAAAAGCCAATTGATTTTTTCCATAAGGACATCATGGGATCATTGATCGTCTGGCTGCTTATCCTCGGACACGTATCAGCTGCGTTATATCATCATCATATTAAGCGTGATAGAACGATTATTAAGATGACAACAGGAAGATAGAGTGCCTGTTTAGCTATCTAAATCAAAAGCAGACTTTATAGCATCAAATTTTGCATCAATAACATGAACGTTAGAATAACCCATCATTTCTAATGTATGGGCTGATAGGGAAGCGCGGCCACCAGCAGCACAATGCAGCAATATCGGGGTGTTCTCTTCTGGGCAAACATTAGCTATTTTCATTTCCAGAAGACCACGAGGAATATTGCTTGAATCGTTCAGTTTCGATTCTTCGGTTTCACCGGGTTCGCGCACATCAATAATGACGGTGCCTTCATGTCGGTCATAAAACATTTTTGCAGCGACTGGATCCATGCAATCGCAGTGTGATTTGGCTCTTTCAACTAGTTCACTAACGGGAATAATCATCGGGTCTCTCTTCATGTAAATTTATTGTTTAATTATGTCCTATACTTCATGTTTGACCAAGTATTGAGAGTGTTTTGTTTATTAAATATTTAAAACAAGTTGATACAGATCAAAAATAAATATTGTTTATTTACTATTATGTAATTGTGAATGATTATTAACTCGCTAACTGGAGAACTTGTTATGGTGGAAGAAGAAAATGAAGTAATCAAGAAGAAAACCGTAATCAGAAAAAAACCGGTTGCTAAAAAAAAGACCATCCGTAAAAAAACATCGCCTTCAAAAAGAGCTGCCGCCGCAAATAGTCGTCAAGCCTTGTCAGATAGACTTAAGCAAGATCTTGATGCAAGTAAAGAAGCGCTTAAGCATGTGAAAGATGCTGCAGGCGAAGAATTGAAATTGGCAAAGAAGGCTGCGCAGGATGAAATTGCAGTACTAAAAAGTCAATTAAATGCAGCGCTCAAACGGGAAAAGAAGTTGGTGAAGATCAGCGAAAAAAAGATTCATAAAATATTGGCTACAGGAGAGAAGTGGGAGAAAAAGCAACTTCTCAATATCAAGAAAGCGACTGAAAAAGCCATACGGAATATAAAGAAAAATAAGTCCAAGAAATCTTGATGCGCTGATTAAAGCACGAAAAAGTATCTCTTTTCAAAATCCCATTCAGGTATAATCTACCCATAGATTTTGGGTATTATTTCTGAGTGAATACCTAGCCTCTATGTTAGTATCATTTCCCTTTGAAAAACATAAAGATAGTTGTCATGCCCAGCAAATTAAAAAATGATCGATTTATAAAAGCGTTATTACGACAACCCGTTGATAAGACTCCAGTATGGATGATGCGCCAAGCAGGGCGTTACTTACCAGAGTATCGGGCAACTCGAGAAAAGGCGGGTGATTTTGTTACATTATGCCAAACACCAGATCTTGCTTGTGAGGTCACCTTGCAACCGCTAGAGCGTTACCCTTTGGATGCTGCAATATTATTTTCAGACATCTTGACGATCCCTGATGCTATGGGTCTTGGATTGAAATTAATAGAATCAGTAGGCCCTAAATTTGATAATCCAATTTCCTCGCTAGCAGATATTAAAAATCTACCCATGCCTGATCCTGAAGAAGATCTCGGTTATGTCATGGATGCTGTACGTTTGATTCGCAAGGAATTGGATGGCAGTGTGCCATTAATAGGTTTTGCTGGTAGTCCGTGGACATTGGCAACCTATATGATTGAAGGTGGATCGAGTAAAGACTTTGGTAAAATAAAAAAGATGCTTTATCAGGAACCGGATAGCCTGCATCTTTTACTTAGCCATGTTGCCAAGGCTGTCAGTCAATATTTGAACGCACAGATAAATGCAGGTGCACAAGCAATTCAGATCTTTGATACGTGGGGTGGTGTCTTGTCGACGCCGGCCTATCATGAATTTTCTCTTGCCTACATGAAACAAATCCTCGACGAATTACAGCGAGAGCACGATGGAGAGAAAATCCCTGTTATCTTGTTTACAAAAGGTGCTTCTGGTTGGATTGAAGATATAGCCAATACCGGTTGTGATGCTGTTGGGCTTGATTGGATGCAGGAGATTGGTCAGGTTCGATCAAAAATCGGCTACCGTGTTGCACTGCAGGGCAATATGGATCCAGCGATTCTTAAATCTAATCCTGAAGTAATTCGTAATGAAGTTGCATCGATACTTGAAAGTTATGGTGAAGGTTCTGGGCATGTTTTTAACCTAGGGCATGGTATAACGCCAGATATCGATCCGGAAAATGCAGGTGCCTTTATCAATGCTGTGCATGAATTAAGTAAGCAATATCATACTAAATAGTTGTTTTTAAATTCGATGATTAAATCCAGATTAAAATTAATTGCGAAAGGGTTTTGCGTTGGATCTGCCGATGTTGTTCCTGGCGTAAGTGGTGGGACAATGGCTTTCATTCTGGGTATCTACCCACAATTAATCAATGCGATTAAATCATTCGATAGTGAATGGCTGAGAATGATCGTTACTATAAATGTAAAAGGTATACTCAATCGGCCTCATTTTAGCTTTTTAATCCCATTAGGAATAGGCGCTGTTAGTGCATTATTGTTTTTTACTCGCATAGTGCCGTTACCTACATTAATTCGTACTCAACCAGAAATTATTTACGGTCTGTTCTTTGGGCTTGTGCTGGGTTCAATCGTTCTCTTGTTTCGTCATCTTGGTTCGTACTTATTGTTTAAACGTGCTCTTTTTTTAATAATTGGTATTTCATTTGGTGGTTTTGTTGTCACGATGGTTCCAGCATCAACACCGGACGATACCTGGTTTATTTTCTTATGTGGTGCTATTGCAATATCAGCAATGATATTACCTGGAATATCAGGCTCATTTATATTATTAATGTTAAAGAAATATGCCTATATTTTTAATGCGATAGGCCATTTTGATTTTTCAATTATACTGCCTTTTATGCTGGGTATAATTACCGGGGTTGTTTTATTCAGCCGACTTCTTTCATATGTATTAAAAAAATTCTATCAGCAGACCATTCTTTTTATTACTGGTTTATTGATCGCCTCTTTATATGTGATTTGGCCTTTTCAAACACGTTTGTATGAACTTGTCCGAAATAAAGAAAGACTGGTTTCTTCAGTACCTTACATCCCTGAAGGGTTTAGTAATCAAATATTTATTTCAATCATCATGATGATTATTGGTTTAGCTTTAGTAATTCTGCTGGATCGATATTCTGAGGATACGGCTTCAATCGGCAACTAGACTTTGCGCGATCCTCAATCTTGATATACATTAGAAGTAAGGGGAATAGCCATGCCATTATCTGAAGTTATTTTAGTTGTAATGGGTCTTTTGACCATTGCGATGATTGCAGCAGCCATCTGCAAAAATATTCCTGTGCCTTATACAGTCTTTCTGGTTATTCTTGGGATTATCCTCGGTTCAATTTCACGTCATAATCCAGAGCTTGAATTATTACTTGAATTTCAGTTAACTCCAGATCTGGTTTTATTCTTGTTTCTACCTGCCTTGATTTTTGAGTCGGCGTTAAATATGGACGCACGTCTATTGATGAAAGATATAGTTCCGGTACTGGTGCTAGCGATTCCGGCTATGCTTATTTCGGCAGGATTGATTGGTGTTGGTCTCTGGGTGATTCAGGATTTTAATATTTTTCATGCTTTGTTATTTGGAGCTCTAATATCGGCGACTGACCCAGTAGCTGTTATCGCACTGTTTAAGGAACTCGGTGCGCCTCAACGATTAACTATACTCGTTGAAGGTGAATCATTATTAAATGATGCGACGGCAATTGTATTCTTCAATATTATTCTTGGTTTGGCTATCACAGAACAATTTTCAGCATCTGATGCTGGTTTTGCCGTGCTTGAGTTTTTTAGAGTGTTTTTTGGAGGACTATTTGTCGGAGGCGTAATTGGTATCATTTTGAGTGAATTGTTGTATCGAATTAAGGCAGGCATGAGTTCTTATTTAATTATGTCGATAGTACTGGCCTACAGTAGCTTTGCTATAGCAGAACATATCATGCATGTTTCTGGTGTTATGGCTGTTGTCGCCGCAGCGATTGCCTTGGGTATATTCGGTGTGAGTCGAATTCCACAGAGCGAGCGAGAAACAGTTGATGAAACATGGGATGTTCTGGCATTAATTTGTAATTCACTTTTATTCTTATTAGTAGGTCTGTCTGTCGATATATCCCAATTATATTCTCACCTCGACAGTATTGCGATTGCTATTGTATTGGTGTTGGGTTCTCGAGCAGCAGGGATCTATAGTATGGTGCCGGCAACAATAAAAATGTTTAAGTTGCCACATGTTTCGTTAGGTGAACGGCATATCATGTGGTGGGGTGGTTTGAAGGGTGGGCTTGCAATCGCAATTGTGCTGTCTATCCCATTAGATATGCCGGGTCGCGATACGATTCTTTATATAACACTGGGTGTTGTTTTATTTTCATTATTGATAAATGCACCAACTATTCGTCCCCTAATGCAGAAATTGGGTTTTGATAAATTCACCGGCGAAGAAGTCGCTGAATTAAAACACGGACTGATACAGTCGCAGCATCATTCAGAAGAGATATTAGAATCATTTTACAAGGCAAATTTAATATCACGTAGTACCCAACAACTAATCCAGAAAAAGACACAACAGATATTTAACATTAGTGAAGACGAGTCGAGTAGTCATATTGAAACGCGTCATGCTTATATAACAGCGTTACGGATTGAAATGCAGGAACTTAAGACTCTTTACGATATTGGATTTTTACAATATTACACCTACATGAATATAAAGAACTCTATGCAGCGTGACCGTGAAAACTGGGCGATTGATCCTAGTGTAGAAATACCAGTTGTGGAAAATAATAAACCTAATCTATTTGTTCGGCTTGAAAATACATTAATTAAACAATTGCGTGAACATGATTTTGCTGCAGGCATGTTGGCCCGTTACCAGTACCTCCGTTTTTCACAGAGTTTGCAGCGCGATATTGCTGGTGTATTGATATGTGAAAAAGTTATTGAACAAATTAATCATATTGATGACTTTGGTGTAGAACTTAAAAACCAGATTATTGATAAATATAAGCAACGTGCCATGCGTCGAAAAGGCCGATTGGAAAAGGTAGCTGAAGATTTCCCTGAGTTTTACTTACGGTTTGAAACGAGATTGTTTGCCAAGGTCGCATTAGTAACAGCCGAATTTTTCACAGAAGAAGCGCATCATAATGGCGAAATTGGTTCCAAAGTATTCTCTAATATAGACCGACGAATACATGCGGCAATTGATGCCTTGCAACCAATTTCTGACCCAGCGCCCAAGTTAAAGCCTCATGACTTGATTGGTATGGTACCTCTGTTAAATGGTCTATCGATTGATTTGCTGGAGCGTTTATCAAAGCATGCAAAGGCAATGACCTTTCTGGCTGGCGATCAAGTAATTGGCGAAGGTGAAAAGGGTGATTCACTCTATATTATTACTCATGGTCTGGTTTCGGTATATAAAGGTGGTCATGAGCATGCCCCCATTGCTGAATTACGAGATGGTGATTTCTTTGGTGAAATGGCATTGTTAGGTACACAGGTGAGAACGGCTAATGTTAAATCGGTAAAATCAACAACCCTTTTGCGCTTAAGCCGTAAAGATGTGTTATCAATGGCTGACAAAGAACCTGAGTTAAAAGCACGACTTGAACAAATGAAGTCAGCTAGACAGTCTAGTGATTCTTGATAGTGGGATTAAGTTTTGGTCTAAGCATAAAGCTCAAAAATAAGCCTAATATGCAAAGGATTAATATCGGGATATTTCCAAATTTACTATATGGTGTTTCACCAGAAAATAGTTTTACCGTTGCAGATAATGCATGTGGTTTAAATTGCGGTGAGCGAGAAATAATCTTGCCATTATTATCAATGACAGCAGAAATTCCGGTATTGGTTGAACGTAACATATAGCGACCATTTTCTATTGCGCGAATTCTTGCCATTTGCAAGTGCTGATGCGGTGCGAATGAATCACCAAACCAGGCATCATTACTAACGTTGATCAATATATTAGCATCAGGTAATGCTTTTCTTACTTCTGATCCGTAGGCATCTTCATAACAAATGCTCATGCCAAAGATGCCCTTGTCAGTTTCAAATAGTTTTTGATCAGGATTGCCTGAGGAAAAATCAGACATGGGTATCTTTAGGAAGCGTAGTATCTCACCGAGAAAAGATTTAAACGGCAAATATTCACCAAAAGGAACTAGATGGTTTTTGTGATAAAAACGGTGCTTATTATCTATCAATAAAACACTGTTAAAGTAATTATTAGACTTCGGATCTTTATACGCTAGCCCACTCATGAACATAGCATCGCTAGATAGTTGTTCACTAGAAATTGGAATAATAAAATCATCAGCTAGATGATATAGAGAAGGTATCGCAGTCTCAGGCCAGATTATAAGGTCTGATGTCCAGAAGGGTTTACTTAAATCAGAATAAATTTCATAGGTTTTTTGACGTTGCTCTGGTTTCCACTTTTGTTCCTGTGGTATTGCGCCTTGGACTAGAACTATGTCTATGTCTTTTTTTAAATCGTAAGTCCAATTAATATTATTTAGTATAATAGAAGATAAACTGATAAGTATTAGTAATAATCCGCCAATCACTCTTCGCTTGCTGTCAGCATTAATCAATGTGCTTATTGCCATTGCAGATAAACAGACAAAAAATGTAATGCCGTATTCACCAAGCACTGGAGCGAAAGCCATTAAAACGCTATCAGTTTGACTTGAACCGATATTTAGCCAAGGGAATCCAGTCAACATCCATCCGCGGCACCACTCAGTTAATAACCATAGCGCAGGTAAGGCAATAATTCTGGCATGCTTAAAGAAGCGAGTTGCTAAATAGCCACACAAAGCCGGGTATAGTGAGATATATGCGATAAAGATGTAGGTAAATAAAAGTGCCCCAACAATATTAACGCCACCAAACAAGTTGATACTGATATGTAACCAGTTTACGCCGACTCCAAACATGGCAAAGCCAAACAGGTAGCCAAGAATAAATGATTCGCGTGTTGAATTGGTGATTGACCAAATATAGAAAAGAACACTGAGCGAAAATATACTAATGAAATAAAGATTATAGGGTGCAAATGCAAAAGGAATAAGCGCACCTGCGACTAGAGCAGAAAGTCTTGATACGAAGTTTTTTTGTTGTAAAAATCTCATTACAGAAGACTTGTGTCTAACAGATAGACTTTTGACTATTCTGTTTCAGAAGAATCGTCAGGGTCTTCTTCTGGAATTAGACGAGTAAAAAGCAACAGATGCACACGTCGTTTATCGGCTCTTAAAACTTTAATATTGAAGTCCATAAAGTCTATGCTTTCACCACGTTTTGGTAAGTGTCCAAAAGCGTTAATGACTAGGCCGCCAACTGTTTCGTATTCATCATCATTAATGTCTGTTTCAAAATAACCGTTAAATTCATCGATCGTAGTTAAGGCTTTAACGGTATAGCGATCATTGTCGTGCGTGTTAATATTAGTCTCATCTTCTTCAAAGTCATGTTCATCTTCAATCTCGCCTATGATTTCTTCAATGACATCTTCAATAGTAACCAGACCTGCAACACCGGTATATTCATCAATTACAATCGCCATATGATTACGGCTGGTACGAAACTCACGTAATAAGACATTCAATCGTTTGCTCTCAGGTATGAATACTGTTGCCCGCATCAGGTCTTTAATATCAAATTCTTTTTCAGGGTTTGCATAATAATGCAAAAGATCCTTAGCTAGTAATATGCCGACTATTTCGTCATTGTTATCCCCAACTACTGGGAAACGTGAATGCCCTGATTCTACTACTATAGAAAGTATGTCCTCAGGTGCAGCATCATTCTCAATAACGATCATTTGCACGCGCTGAATCATAATGTCGCGTACTTGAATCTCTGAGACATGTAATGCCCCTTCAATCATCAACAATGCATCAGCATCAAGTAGATTTCGATGTTCAGAATTTCTTAAAATCTCAATTAAGGCATCGCGATCTTCTGGTTCCCTGGAAAACAAGCTGGCTAAGTGCTTTAACCATTTTTTATAAATAACTGGTTTATCGTTTTTCATGATACTTACTTTGTTTCATACGGGTTTGCATAACCTATCTTTTTCAATATTCGAATTTCTTTTGATTCCATAATGTCGGCTTGTTCATCTGATTCATGGTCATAGCCTTGCAAATGCAATACACCATGTATTACCAGATGTGCCCAGTGTGCGTCAAAAATTTTACCTTGCTGGTTAGCTTCTTGTTCTACAATTGGAGCACAAATAACAATATCGCCTAAAAGATTTGGTGCTTGTTCCAGTATTTCGCCTACTGGGAAAGATAGTACATTCGTCGCCGTTTCTTTTTTACGCCATTCCTTGTTTAGCGCCAGACCTTCTTCTTCATCAACAATGCGGAGCGTTATTTCAGCTTCTTGATGTTTCTCGTCAAGCGCCTGTTCTACCCATTCTGTAATTAGCTTGTTAGCAGGAAGTGAATTCATGTTAGAAGCATTTTGAATTTCTATCATTTCATTCATAGTAGTCATTAATAATTAAACTTGATTATCAGATTTGCCTTGTTCATGTCTGTCATAGGCATTTAAGATTCTTGCAACTAATGGGTGACGAACGACATCTTTAGATTTAAAAAAAGTAAAACTTATGCCCGTTTCATCATTTAAGATATCAACAACGTGTCGAAGGCCTGATTGTTTTCCTGTTGGCAGATCAACTTGTGTTATGTCTCCGGTGATTATCGCTGTTGAATTGAATCCAATTCGAGTTAGAAACATCTTCATTTGTTCTACTGTCGTGTTCTGGGCTTCATCGAGAATGATAAATGCCTCGTTAAGTGTACGACCCCGCATGAAAGCCAATGGTGCAACTTCTATTACATTTCTTTCTATTAATTTGGCAACTTTTTCAAAGCCTAACATCTCGTACAATGCGTCATATAATGGTCGCAAATAGGGATCGACTTTTTGCACCAAATCTCCTGGCAAGAAGCCCAGTTTTTCTCCCGCTTCTACAGCCGGCCTTACCAGTACCAATCTTCGAGCACGATCTTGTTCCATGGCTGCAACCGCACAGGCAACAGCCAGATAAGTCTTTCCTGTACCAGCAGGGCCGATGCCGAAATTAATATCATTTTCTTGAATGTTTGACAGGTAGCGTTTTTGATTGGTTGTTCGACCCCGGATCATGCCACGTTTTGTTTTAATAGAAACTTCATCTGCAAGGTCTTCTGCCAATTCGTCTTCCATCTGCATGCTTTGCAAATGAAGATGTACACCTTCGGATGATAATGGTTCGGACTCTGTAGTGGCGTACATTTGTATAAGCAGTTGCTGAGTGAGTTGAACTGATTTTTGGCTGCCGCTAACATGGAAACTATTGCCGCGATTGTTTATTTCTACGCCCATATAACGTTCGACTTGGCGTATATGCCGATCCATAGGCCCGCACAGGTTTGACAAACGTTGGTTGTCGGCAGGTTCCAGGAATAAATCGTTTGAAGGTGTGATATTGATAATTGTCTAATTATTGATTGATTAGAGATTAGCCGCCTGGTCAAGCATTTCGGGATCAGTTAAAGAGCCACGTAATGAATTTGGTAGAGCTTCAGTAATTTCAACATCAATAAACTGGCCTATAAGATCCTGCGAACCTTTAAAGTTTACGACACGATTATTTTCAGTCCTGCCTCGAAGTTGTTCTGTATCTTTTTTTGATAGCCCTTCGACCAGAATAGTTTGAATTGTGCCGACCATCGCCGAGCTGATTTCAGCTGCTCTTTGGCTTATGCGCGTTTGTAATATTGATAGACGCTCTTTTTTGGTTTGCATTGGTGTGTCATCGGGCAGACTTGATGCGGGTGTGCCAGGTCTAGCGCTATAGATAAAACTAAATGAATGATCAAAGCCGATATCATTTATCAGATTCATTGTTTCTTCGAAGTCGTTGTCAGTCTCACCTGGGAAACCGATGATAAAATCAGATGACATACTCAGGTTTGGTCTTATTGCACGCAGACGTTTTATTTTGTTTTTATATTCTAGTCGTGTATGACCGCGTTTCATAAGCGCAAGGATTCGATCAGAGCCGCTTTGCACAGGAAGATGTAAATGGCTCACCAGTTCTGGTACTCGGCCATAAACTTCTATGAGGCTATCTGAAAACTCCAATGGATGTGATGTGGTAAATCGAATTCGATTAATGCCATCAATTGCAGCGACATACTCAATGAGTAACGCGAGATCCGCGATATGACCATCATGCATAACACCGCGATAAGCATTAACATTTTGTCCAAGAAGGTTTACTTCGCGTACGCCTTGTTCTGCTAATTCGACAACTTCAGTGATTACATCATCAAACGGTCGACTAACTTCTTCTCCACGTGTGTAGGGTACGACACAAAAACTGCAATACTTACTACAGCCTTCCATAATCGAAACAAAGGCGCTTGGTCCTTCAGCTTTTGGGCTAGGCAGATTGTCGAATTTTTCAATCTCAGGAAAAGAAATATCTACAATAGATTTTCGGTTTTCTACTACATCAGAATACATTTTTGGTAGTCGATGTAATGTCTGTGGTCCAAATACAATATCCACGAATGGTGCTCGGTCCATAATAGCGGCGCCTTCCTGACTTGCGACGCAGCCGCCAACGCCAATAACCAGATTCGGGTTGGTTTTCTTAAAAGGCCGCCAACGACCTAGCTGAGAAAAGACCTTTTCTTGTGCTTTTTCTCTGATCGAGCATGTATTTAGCAGGATCAAATCTGCCTCTGAGGGATCATCAGTACGGATCATATTATGAGCCTCTTCCAGAGAATCCAGCATTCTAGCTGAATCATACTCATTCATCTGACAACCCAAGGTTTTGATGTATAACTTCTGGCTCATGAGTTTTCTAGTGTATCGCAGAAAAGGGTTGGCTAAATTACACGTTCTAAAGGTTTATTTCCAGCCAAAATGTGACAATAAGTGAGAAAAAACGGGGCTTTGACGACTATTGATGCCATCTGTAGGACTAATCTGTCTCGTTTGTTAATTGTTTGAGTTTTGCACGGAGTTCATCCCGTTCACGGCCAATTTCTGCGGTCTCAGCCAAGGACTCAAAAGCGGAGATCTCGGCGTGTTCCGCACGCTCAATCAATGCCTGTCTTTGTTTACTTAATTCAATCTCACGTTTACTTGGACCCATAAGGTCGCGAATAGCTTTTACAAAGCCCGAATGTTCTGACTCATCATGCCTAGAGGTAAACAATTCATCATCTGCACCATCTTTAAAATTCGAGAATTCAGGATTAGATAAAAATTCCTGCAATTGTGACTGTATTGATGAAGCGAGTGAATTGAGTGAATTGAGTGATGGATCCAATTTCTCATGTTTAAGGATAGAGTCTACCAGTAATTTAAATTTACGGGCTTCTTGATAACCATTAATATCTGTTTCAAATTCAATCTTCATCTGGATGTGCTTGTTTCCTTATCTACTTAAAGCATAATTACAATAAATTTTAAGTCAAGCTGCGACATAAACATTATTATGTAATTAAGACGATGCGCGTTATTCAAAAACTCAACATAACATTGATATTATGTTTTATTTTTTCTCTGGCTAAAGCGGAGACAGATATTTTGCGTCTCGCGATAACCACGACGACTGAAAATTCAGGTCTGATCTCTCTGTTAAACCCTGCTTTTGAAAGTGAAAGCAATATAAAGATTAATACTATCACTGTTGGTTCCGGGCAAGCTTTACGTTTGGGAAAACAGGGCGATGTTGATGTGTTGCTAACGCATGCGCCAGAAGATGAAAAACAATTCGTCAGATCCGGTTACGGGCTTAAGCGACACCCCGTTATGCATAATGAATTTATTCTAGTCGGTCCAGCTGGAAACCCAGCAGGTATAAATGATACCAGTTCTATATTTGATGCATTCAATAATATATACACTGCTAGAAGTGTATTTATTTCAAGAGCCGATGACTCGGGGACGCACAAGAAAGAGTTATCCATTTGGAAAGAGAATAAACAGACACCGAATGGTGATTGGTATGTGCAAGCGGGAATGGGCATGGGTTCTGTACTATTATTAGCAAATGAGCAAGATGCCTACACCTTGACTGATCGTGGCACCTATTTAGCATTTAAAGATAAAATAGATTTAGAAATGTATTCTCAAGGCGCCCCAACTCTTGATAATCCATATCATGTAATTGCAGTTAATCCTGGTCGTCATCCTCACATTAATAGTGAACTAGCAGAAAAATATATTAATTTTATTGTTGGTGATAAAGCACAAAAAATTATTGCTGAGTTTAAATCAAATGGTGAGCAATTATTTTACCCCGAGACAGTTACAGAAAATACTGCGTTAGAAGTAAACACAATACATGTTAGTAGAAATTTTTTTCTGGATGCGACGATTTCTTCTTTTAATCTCATTGTCAATTTTGATAAACCATTATTTCATGTTGTCTGGACCTCATTAAAAGTTTCATTGATAGCTGTATTAATCGCGACATTGATAAGTATTCCACTTGGTGTCTTTGTAGCACTGAATAATTTCACTGGAAAAACGTTCTTATTGACATGCCTTAATACTTTAATGGCGTTACCTACAGTTGTTGTTGGTTTGTTGTTATATGGGATCTTAAACCGGCAAGGGTTGTTAGGTAGTATGAGTTTATTATATACCTCAACAGCAATAGTTATCGGTCAATGTGTATTAATCATTCCGGTTATCTGGAATCTAAGTATAGCCGCGGTTAACGGCGCTGACCCCAGATTAGCTATGACGTGTACTTCACTTGGAGCAAATTATTTACAGAGAAGCATCATCTATATGAGTGAAGTCCGATTTGCCTTAATTGCTGCTGTAGTAACTGGATTTGGACGGGCGATTGGTGAAGTAGGCATTGCTATGATGTTGGGTGGAAATATTCATGGTTATACGCGTACGATGACAACTGCGATAGCCTTAGAGACTAGCAAAGGTGATTTTGAATTTGCGCTGGCACTTGGTTTCATGTTGCTATTTGTTGCTTTCATTATTAATAGCTTGCTCCAACAATTCCAGCTGAAGATAAAATGAAAAGCCTGTATCAATTAAAAAACATTACGTTTAATTACGGCACTGACTTTAATCTTGTTGATGTCTGTGTGGATATAGATAAATCTAATATCATCGCTATTGTCGGTCCCAATGGCTCAGGAAAAACGAGTTTACTTAACATACTTTCATTTCTTAAATTTCCTCATGCAGGGACTCTTATTTATAATGAAAAAGAATTAGCTCTAGATAATTTTGAAAAATTCAGAAAGACGGTGGGTTATGTGCAACAGAGCCCGTATCTATTGCGAGGGACTGTATTTAAAAATATTGAACTTGGTTTAAAGCTAAAAAAAATTAATAAAGCTCTTCGAGCAAAGAAGGTTTCTGAAGTAATGCAACTGTTAGGTATTAATAAATTATCGAATAGAAATGCGCGAAATTTATCTGGTGGTGAGGCACAAAAAGTTGCTATAGGACAAGTGCTCGCGCTTGACCCTGATGTTTTGATATTTGATGAACCGTTTACACATCTCGATAAAGATTCAATAGATGAATTAGAACAAATTGTTTTGAAATTGAAAGATGAGCTGGAGAAAACGATAATTCTTACAACTCATAATCAATATCAGGCACAATGGCTCGCAGATGATGTTTATAGTGTAATAAAAGGAAAGGTCTTTGAGTACCAAATGATTAACCTTTTTAGTGGCTGTATTGATTTTGAAAATAATGCTTTTAATACAGGTAAGCAGCTAATAATTATTCCCGAGGATATAAATAACGCAGAACATATTGCTATAGATCCAAAACAGATTGTCATATCAAGAAATAAAATTGATTCAAGTATGCAAAATAGTTTTCAGGGAAAGGTCACAGGAATGGCTGAGGTTAATGGGCAGGTGAAAGTTAGCATAGAATCCGATGAAGAATTTCAGGCTATAGTGACGCATAAAGCACTAGAGGAATTGAGCCTGACTCTAGGTGCAGAAGTATGGATTAGCTTTAAAAGTTCATCGATACTGGTATTCTAGGGGTAAAAGTAACCCGGTGTATCAATAATGGAAGAAGAAATACAAGCACTACAAAAAGCGGCCGATCTTGCCAGTGAGATTGCTGTAAATTACGGGTTCCAGTTTTTTGCAGCACTGATTATCCTCATCATCGGATGGCAAATAGCAAAATGGGTTGCCTCCCTTGTTTTAAAATTATGCACTCGCATGAATCTTGATATCACACTATCAAAGTTCTTTGCAGGTGTGGCCAAAATAATCCTTCTTGCCTTTGTAATTATTATCGCGCTCGGAAAGTTTGGTATTACGATTGCGCCATTTATTGCGGCTCTTGGTGCAGTTGTCTTTGGTAGTACTCTGGCATTGCAGGGTCCCATATCAAATTATGGTGCAGGATTAACGATAATTCTTACACGACCATTTGTCGTTGGGGATACTATTCGCATCGATAGTGTTATTGGTATCGTAGAGGAAATTAAATTAGCCTATACCTTATTAAGCAATGAAGATGGTGAACAGATAACCGTTCCGAATAATCAGGTTATAGGAAAGATTATCTATAACTCCGCAGAAAATTTAATTGTTGAACAAAAACTAACTATTAGTTATGACGATGATCCCGACAAAGTAATTCTCATTATTCTTAATGAGATTAATAAAAACCCTGAAGTTGTTTCTGATCCTGACGTGCAAATCGGAATAGAGAATTTTTCAGATTATGGTATAGAACTCGGGATACGTTACTGGATTCCTACAAGGGCCTATTTTCAACTTAAGTATGTGATTAATAAATCGATCTATTCTGCTCTATGCGCAGAAAATATTTCATTACCATATCCCAGGCAGACAGTGCATATTGAGCAGACGAGTTAATGGAGGACACTTGTAACAGATCATTATGTTTTTATTGATATACTTAAGAGTGTGTTTGCGAAAGTATAGATAATAAGGAGAATCAAATATGACAATTCCAGTTAACAAGGTCATAGGCATAGGCCCGAAAACTACTGAATACTTGAAGACTAAGAATGTGACAACGGCTGCTGAGCTAGTAAAGTTTGGCGTTACAAATCTGTCTCTTGCTCCAGGTTTTAATCCCGGTCGCGCTACAACCACAATTAATGAAGCAAAAAGTATAATTAATGGGCCAAGCATCTCAAAGCCAGCTAAAAAAAATCCTTCGGATAAATTAAAATCGAAGCCTAAAAAGGCTGGCAAAAATAACAAGAAAAATAAAAACACTAAAGATAAAAAAGACAAGAAGAAAAAAGATAAAAAGAATAAGAAAAAGGACAAGAAGAAAAATAAAAAATAATTAAAAATATAAACTTTATTCGACATCATGCTTCTCTGGCTAAGTCAGAATATTAAATGTTTGGTTTATGTTGTTTATACGTTTTCGCAATACTTATTAAAAACAAGAAGAAATAATTATGAAAATTGAAACAATAGCAGTCCATGGCGGTTACTCTCCGGAACCAACAACAAAAGCTGTCGCTGTGCCAATTTATCAAACAACATCATATGCGTTTGATAGTACACAGCATGCAGCGGATCTATTCGACTTAAAGGTCGAAGGCAATATTTATACGCGGATGATGAACCCGACTACTGCTGTGCTAGATCAGCGTGTCGCTGAGATGGAGGGAGGGATAGCCGGTTTAACTGTAGCATCAGGTATGGCCGCAATCACCTATGCAATACAAACGATAACTGAAACGGGAGATAATATAATATCTACCAGTAGTTTATATGGAGGCACCTATAATCTATTTGCACACACGTTTCCGCAGATGGGAATTGAGACACGTTTTATTGATGCGGGTGCATATGACCAAATTGCATCTTTGATTGATGACAGAACTAAAGCCGTTTTTTGCGAATCTATTGGTAATCCTGCTGGTAATGTTGCTGACCTAGGAAAGATTGCAGAAATAGCCCATGCGCATGGTGTGCCGGTTATTGTCGATAATACCGTTGCAACACCTTACTTATGCAGACCCTTTGAACATGGCTGCGATATAGTCGTTCACTCCCTGACTAAATACATGGGCGGTCATGGTAGTAATATTGGAGGCATCATTGTTGATTCAGGTAAATTTCCGTGGGCTGAGCATAAGGAACGTTTTAAACGTTTGAACGAACCGGACCCATCATATCATGGTGTCGTTTATACCGAGGCCTTAGGCCCCGCTGCCTACATAGGTCGGGCACGTGTTGTACCGTTAAGAAATATGGGCGCAGCTATATCACCGATGAATAGCTTCATGATTATGCAAGGTATTGAAACATTGCCGGTAAGGATGGATCGACATTGTGAAAATGCGATCAAAGTGGCTAACTATTTAACAGAGCATAAGAAAGTAAGCTGGGTGAGATATGCTGGTTTACCAGATCATCCAGATTACAATTTATTAGAGAAGTACTGCGGTGGTCGAGCAGCTAGTATATTAAGTTTTGGTATAGAAGGTGGTGCTAAAGCTGGCGGTAAATTTATTGATGCCTTAGGATTGTTTACACGTCTCGTCAATATCGGCGACGCTAAATCTTTAGCCTGCCATCCTGCGACTACAACGCATAGACAGCTATCGTCAGAAGAAATGATAAAAGCAGGTGTCTCAGATGACCTCGTCAGACTCTCGGTAGGGATAGAACATATTGATGATCTACTTGCTGATATTGAACAAGCCTTGTCTAAAGCATAAATAGCTGTGAATAAATTTAGCAAAGTATTATTGCAATATGTATGAGATTCTTATTTATATTTGTAATATTAATTTTGTTCGTTGCTTGTTCAGGTACAAGTGACCCAAAAGAATTATTTGATCAAGGCAAATATAAAAAGGCATTTAGTCTATGGCAACCGTTAGCAAAAGAGGGTGATTTAAAAGCTCAGAATTATATTGCTATTCATCATTACCTTGGATTAGGCGTTCAGCGAGATTATAAGTTAGCAAAGGGGTGGTTTGAAAAAGCAGCAACAAATGGATTCCCAGACGCGCAATATAATCTAGGTGTCATGTATGAAAATGGAGAAGGTGTTAGTAAGGATTATGTGGCTGCTTATATGTGGTTCTACTTGGCGAACCAAAATGGAAACATTAATGCATCTAAAAGAATGCAAGGGTTGGCCGAAGAGCATAAATTATTCCCAAATCAAATGAAGCGCGCCGTAGAACTGGCGAAAGAACATAGCTTGCCACAGTCACATTGATATAAAGTTTGACCCTTACGAAAGATATAAATATATTTTCAATACATTCATTAAATGAACCGACAGATAGGTAAACACTATGCCGCTAGTAAATATTTCAATTTTGAAGGGTAAATCACCCGAGTACATAAAAGCTGTTGCTGATGGGATTAATTCAGCAGTAATAGAAACCATGGGTTTTCCTGATGATGACCGTTATCAGATAATTCATGAATGTGAACCACATTGTTTACAACTACAAGAACGTACTGGTGACAGGGTTATGATGCACTTAATCATGAGGGCAGGTCGATCAAATAAATCAAAACAAGCATTTTATGCAAAAGCAGTTGAGAACCTTTCTAAAGACCCAGGAATTGATCCTGCAAATGTTTTAATCACAATTGTCGAAAACCATGATATCGATTGGTCGTTTCGTGATGGCGTTGCGCAGTTTGTCGTGTAGTGAAATATCGAATGTTAATAAGATGATTACTTGATTCTGGCTTTTTACTATTTAAAGAGAGCAAAGCTGAAATTATCTGAAACATTACTTGAAAGCTCAGGGCACTAATTACGAGTTTGTAATCTTGTAACGTTATTATTCAGTTCTTAGGTAAAAGCACCAAGTTTCGCATGAAATAAAGTCATTTTAAGTAAACAGCTCGATAAAAAACAAATTTATCCAATTATTAGAGCTTTTGAAGAATGTGATGGAATACACATTTTTGCAAAATACCTTGATTTAAACAGGAATGTATCTCATTAAGGCAGCAAAAGGCTGATTCTATCCTATACTTAAAATAATCACGTGTTTGTTCATTTAGTATTTTATTACTAGGCAGAGCATAACAAACATAAAAAAATAACATCAAACGGGTTCAAAGAGATTTAAAAGATTAAGGTTTAATTTAGGGTTTAATGTGAAGTAATCTCAATATGAAGGATATTATTAATTCAATAAACCTTCATTGCTAAAGTGTTGCTTGTTTTGTCGCCTTATTTAGAAGACTGTTTTCAATATTGATATAAGTTTTTAAATAAGTTGAGATTCAAAACTAATGGAATAGAGGTGTTTTTATGGATAAGCAAACAAATTTAAGATTAGTGAATGATCGCTTTTCTGATACTGATGAAAATTTCATTCAAAATGAAAAAAATATCTACGCTGATGAACTTCATGAGTTTATAAAAAATATATTCAGAAGAGGTGGTGTTGAAAGCATGGCAAACAGCATGCCATTTATCATTGGTGCATTTGTTGTAACAGTGGATGGGAAAATTGTTGCAGCCAATGATGATTTTCTCAAATTGGTCGATTATGATAAAAGTGAAATATATGGCCAAGAGGCTATTAGTATAGTTTGTCCCGGTGACCAGAAAATGGTTGCCAGTCGTATCAAAGAAAACAATCCTAATCGTTATCGTTTGCGTTTACTCAACAAGCATTCAAAGATCTTATACACAACGGTATCCCCCATAATTTTAACCATTGATGGTGTCGTCTATAGGCTTGCAGAATTTGTCGATAATACGTCTATCGTCGAACTTAAAAATGAACAGATTACGGCGTTGAGAAATACGGCAAAGGCATTAGGTTCCACTATAGAAAAGCGAGACCCTTACACTGTCGGTCACATGTGCCGTACGGGATTAATTGCTGTCGAAATCGCTAGAATGCTTGTACGTCGTCAAAACCTTTTGGACAGGTAGCGGTTTGATTTAAGAGACACATTAGTTCATCAATAGGTTATGTGCTTCACTTGTTGTTTATCGTAATGCATTTGTCGTCTCATCGCTAACGTGTTTTGTTTGATTAGCTCTCGTTGACTTAGTATTTCTTCGCCACGCCCATAAAAGACATCAGCCGGTGTCAGGTTATCAAGTGATTCATGATAACGCTCATGGTTGTAATAACTCACAAAACGCTGCAACTGTTCCTCCAGTTCCCCGGGGAAATAATAGTGGTGAAGTAATATCTGATTCTTCATTGAACGATGCCAGCGCTCTATCTTGCCTTGTGTTTGTGGATGATAAGGTCGACCTCGAGTGTGCGTCATACCGTTTTCTTCAAGGTAATCGGCTAATTCACCGGAGATATAACACGGGCCATTGTCACTGAGTAAACGCGGTTTATGATTTACCTTTACTGTATCAAGTCCCGTAAAGCGTAAGGCGTCATCCAGCGTATCAGAGACATCACGGCTACTCATGCCCGTACATAAACGCCAGGCAATAATGTAACGTGAGTAATCATCTAATACCGTGGATAAGTAATACCAACCCCAACCGATAATCTTGAAATAGGTAAAATCCGTTTGCCACATCTCATTCACGCGCGTAGTGGGCTGTTGAAACTTATCACTGGCCTCCATCAGGATATAGGCCGGACTGGTAATTAAGTCTTGTTCTTTCAGCAGCCTGTACACCGTGGATTCTGAGACGAAGTAAGCCTTGTTGTCAGTGTAATTTACGGCTAACTCTCGTGGAGACAAATCAGGCTTCTCTAAGGCTAACTCAATAACGGCTTCACAGTGGTCTTCGGTGATTTTATTCCATACCGCATGGGGAATCGGCTTCTTGTCTTCCAAGCCATCAACGCCATTCTCTTCATAACGTTTGAGCCAGTTGTAAAAAGTGGACTTATGAATGTCCAGCCGAGTCAGCGTTTGTCGAACCGACAGATCTGAGTTCTGTACCAGTTGAATAATCTCGACTTTATCCGATGCTAAGTACCTCATATATCGTCCTCCCCATCCCCGAGCACGCTTTTTTTAAGCAGCCGATTCTCCATGACTACTTCGCCTAAGGTTTCTTTCAGCGCAGATGTTTCAGCACGCAGTTCTTTGACTTCATCTGAGGTCGCTTCACGTACGATATCGCCTGATAAACGTTTCTTACCTGCCTCCAGAAAGTCTTTCGACCAACGGTAGTAAACATTTGGGTTTAGTCCTTCCTTGCGACATAGCTCAGCGATGCTTTCTTCGCCACGTAAGCCTTCAAGTACGATACGAATTTTTTCTTCTGCTGAATATTTTTTACGGGTGCGTCGACGAATATCGCGCACAGTATGTTCTACACTTCTTTTACTTGTCATCATCGTTTCCTCTTGGGTTAACGATGAACTAAAACTATCTCTTAGACAATCAGGCTAGTTGGTCCACATGGTGCTGACGGGGTACACATAAACGAGTGTTAAACCAGAAACAATTCGTCCGAAAATCGTATAAAACATATCACCCCCCTTTAAAAATTGAACGTCTTAGAATTCAATAATAGTATCAGAATATTCAGTGCGTGAGTGTGTGGACGTGGGACTACTAAAATGTTTATTTTTATTTATTCAGTTCATCTACTGGAATAATGAGATCAGTTAACTTCCATGTCCAGTCTGTAAGTCTAAACGTCATATCAACATCATTAGCTGTGATCTTGAATTTAGTTGGGTTTTTAAAAAAAGCATAGCTAACATCATCAAAAGAAAGGGGCTCGTTTGCTTCTCCTTCTTGTTCGCTAATCATGTTTTTTAAACCGGCTGGAGTCACATAAGCATCTACCGCTGAATCAATCAGTTTAGGGACAAATGCTAAAGCTAGTCCTGAAAATGGATTATCTTTCATTTCCCCTGTGCTTATAGTGTTTAACATGTTTGCATTTAGCTGTTCTTTTAATGAAGACCTAAGAGAAGGGAAATCAATTTTATCATTAACAGATTCAGAATCTTGCTCATAGATTGCGTTAAACAAAGCATTTGCAGAATAAAAAGGCCATGCAAAGTACAATACTAACAATGGTAATATAATGAGAGTTATCTTTTTGTTCATAATTAAGCCCCTTCTCTTTTTACATACTATATTAACAGTTCTTCGGAATCATAGAATGGGTTTACAACTAGAGGTCTGCGAATATATATGTTGTGGAAAAATAACAGTCTATTCTCAGCATTAATGCTTAACAGAATATTCAGCGTGGGAGGGTGAGGGCAAACATATATCCATATAGAGTACACCCACCCTCTAATAACCCACCCAATTTGAATGATAACTAATTGTTTTTAATTATTAATAATGGATGTAGTCCGCTTCATTTCTTCTGCTGTTTTTGGTAGTGATATATTCAGATCATTCTCAGTTAAGGGATCAAGGTAATTGATTACTAAACGCATATGATCTGTAAGACAATTTAATTTAGTCTTAATGGGACTATAGATTATTGGACAATCTTTCTGGTATTGCTCAATTAAGCGAAGGGTAAGGGCAAGGGAATCTGCAATCATGTGAGCATCCTTGTTCACGTTAATAACTTATTTAGTCTAGATGAATTTTCTCAAAATTAAATCATCTGTATTGAGTAAATACGCATACACAACAACTACTCTAAATAAAGTAAATTTCCGGTAAATTTATGTCTGCTTTCCGAAATTCAGTATAATGTCTTTATTCAACAACCTACCCAAAGCAGTCTTTTGGTTATTCCTTTGTACTTTTGTAATAACTATATTAATTTTTCAGTATTTTGATGAAAGGTGTTTATAAACAGCTTCGAGTATAAAGAGCACTCATTTTGTGACGACTAAGCAGTATTTGATTAATGAATCAGAATTGATGAAAGATTGGGATCTTGATGAAAATCAAGATCTAAATCCTGCTGATCTTTTAGTCGGAAGTAACAAAAGAGCCGCTTGGATTTGTCATCTCTGCAACAACAAGTGGAAAACGGCAATTTATCAACGTGCTATTAACAAAACCGGCTGTCGCAAGTGCTCATCGACAAAGAGGTTAAGTTTCAACATTAATGAGAGTATTTTCAAGACACACTCAGATATTGCGAAAGACTGGTCTCCAGATGAAAATGGAAGATTAACACCAAAAATGTTCTCCAAGAATTCCAGATATGAAGCGAACTGGCGTTGTCATATATGCGGAGTAGAGACTACTAAAAGTATTAAAATCTACAGTGGTTGTAGGCAATGTAAAGAAGCAAAACGCCTTGAAAAGAAAAATCTCGAATTGAATTTCCCTGAAATATCAAAAGAGTGGGATAAAGAAAAAAATAGAGACAAATTAGCTAGCAATTTCAAGTCCGCTAGCAATCAATACGCGTGGTGGTTGTGTTCTACATGTGGGCACAGTTGGTCCGCTAAAATTAACAATCGAACTTCACTAGGCCGAGGGTGTCCTTTATGCGCGAATAAGATAGTCGTTGCGGGAAAAAATGATCTAGCAACTACTCACCCATATCTATCTATGGAGTGGCACCCAACTAAAAATAAGGAACTAACACCTGAAGACATTACTTATGGTAGCGGAAAGAAAGTATGGTGGCTATGCCCCAATAATCATGAGTACGAAGCAACAATGCTTCATAGAGCCCATGGAACCGAATGTTCTAAATGCAATGATGGCCGACAGACATCCTTTGCAGAACAGGCCACTTATTTTTACATCAAGCAACTCTACCCTGATGCTTTGAATCGTTATTCGGCTGAATTTCTCGGGCGAATGGAATTAGATATTTACATCCCATCAATTAAATTAGCTATTGAATATGATGGTGAAGCATGGCACAAAAAAAACACGATAAAAAGAGAAGAACGAAAATACCAACTCTGTAAAGAGAATGGGATAAAGCTAATCAGGCTAAGGGAGAAGATGCCTGAGTTCACATCAAATATAGCTGATGATATGTTCGGTATGGAAAGGCTATATGAGCCTACAAATTTAGAGAAAATTCTTGGTGAATTGCTTAAGCGAATTAATTACTCAAAAACATGGATGTTAGGTTGTCCAATAGACATTAATGTCGCAAGGGATAGGCCTGAAATATTACGATATAAAACAGACCTAAAAACAAAATCTTTAAAATACTTGTATCCTGAAATTGCGAGGGAGTGGCACTCAAGCAAAAACAGAAATCAATTACCTGAGCATTTTCAACCGGGAGCAGGCCATAAAGCATGGTGGGAGTGTTCCGACTGTGGAAATGTTTATGAAGCAGCGATTGGTAAAAGAACTGGTGGAATAAGTGGAAGTTGCAAAACTGGCTGTCCTAAATGTGGTATTGAGAAATCGACGCAGGCAAAACGGAAAGCAGTGAATATGATTGACCCAGAGTCGAGCGAAATATTGAGGACATTTATTTCTATTTCAGACGCTTCAAGAAAAATGAAAATAAATGGCTCAAATATCAGCATGGTTTGCAAGGGGATAAGGCCAAAAGCAGGTGGATATGTCTGGGCTTTTTCAAATACATGAAGTTCCATGATTGCAGCCAAATTTTTCCAGCGTCAGAATAAGTGGTGTCAGATGAAATATTCCACTTTTGTTTACGAGCTGCTTATGGCCGAAATATGAATGATGATAAGAACGACCCAAAACGGACGTTTATTTACTCAAAACTTATTTTTTATTGAGCATTTCTTTAATCTCCTCAATGGCTTTGGGTAAAGCAGCGAGACCCCAAATAATTACAATTATATAAAAAACTGTAGTAATGAATTCCATCATATTATTCTCGTTTTTTTAGTACTTGTTTTTAAAAAGGATATTATAAACAGCAAGGTGAACACTCTGGATATTTAGTATCTAACCTGAGACAAACATATGCTTTAATGAGCAGGTAACGATAAAACCATTACGATAGTTAGCACGAGTAATCTTTTCATATTATTTGAATTATTCGCCATGACGCTAATTCTTTTTCATTGCGTCTTATGTTTTTGTGATGACTACAATACTCTTCTATCTGAGATTGTGTATATCCTGTCTCAGCAGAAAGATAAGTGGTAGGTAGGAAATCTTTATTCCTCTGCTGGAGTCCGGCTTTCAATATTTTGTATACTTGGTTTGCACGATATTTTTTTAAGCACAGATTCCAAATACTAATAATTATTATCAGGAGTATTCCGGAAGCTAAGGCACCTACAAAACTATTTTCACTTAATATGTCCATATCAAAACTCCTTTTCCTTGATGCTATCAAGTATCGCTTGATATTTTAAGCTCGAAAAATGTGGACGTGGAATATTGGTCATTGCTTGCGTCTAAAAGACCCCCCTACCCCCCTTCATTACAGGTTTTGTCTGACACTATAAAAGATTGCGAAATGCAGACACCTTGCACCACCAGTGCACCATATTGATTTTCGGGTATTGCAGGAAAGGAGTGGAATCAGGCTAACTTATTGATTGTATTGGTGGCTATGGGTGGAATTGAACCACCGACCCCAGCGTTATGAGTGCTGTGCTCTAACCATCTGAGCTACATAGCCATTATTCGGTTACTGATTTCCTTCCTTAAGATACTAAAGAAGGAACGGGATTGTCTTTTCTCTGGGCGGGATTGTCAAGAATGAGATTAGCGGAGTCCTTCGATTATCTCTTTCATCCTCTTTAGTCAACGGGTTCCAAAGATCACCATGGTTTTTCCGGAAACAGAGATCAGGTGATCTTCTTCCAGGCTTTTCAAGACCCGGCCAACCATTTCTCGAGAGCAACCTACGATACGACCTAACTCTTGACGAGTTATACGTATTTGCATGCCATCAGGGTGGGTCATTGCATCAGGTTCTTTGCAGAGGTCTAGTAAAGTCCTTGCCACACGCCCCTTTACGTCTGTAAAGGCGAGATCACTGACTTTACGGCTGGTTCTGCGCAACCTGATAGCCATTTGAGCGGCGATTGAAAAAAGAAGGTCTGGAAAAATATTATGCAGGCTTTTTACTTTTTCGTAGCTGATCTTGGCAATATCTGACTTTGTTTTTGCTCTAACAAAGGCGCTTCGGCTTAGTTCGTCATTAAATAGTCCAATTTCGCCAAAAAATTCCCCAGCATTCAGGTAAGCCAATACAATCTCATGCCCTTTGCTATCCTCGACCATAACGGTTACCGAACCATTAATGATGAAATACAAGTCATTAGAAGGGTCACCTTCTTTTATAATGAGTTGTTTAGCGGCGTAGGTTTTTTGGTGGCAATGTTCAAGGAATCGAGCCGTTAAAGTGTCTCGTTCCAAAGATGTTGAAGTCGCCATATCTATATTCCTCTACAGAATCATCACTGCTATGAAAGTATGAACTATGTTACTCTTTTTCCAGAAAATCAAATGCTTGGAGAGTTAAATTGGAGATTAAAGTAAGCTGGGCTGGTAATGCTGCTTTTGTAGGAGAGTCGAGTTCAGGGCATAAGGTGGTTATGGATGGGCCGGCCGAAGGTGGAGGTCGTGATCTTGGGCCACGGCCAATGGAGATGTTGTTAATGGGTACAGGAGGTTGCAGTAGCTATGATGTTATCTCTATCCTGAAAAAAGCACGCCAGAATGTCAGTGCTTGTGATGTTGTGATCAGTTCAGAGCGAGCTGATAGTGAACCTAAGGTCTTTACCAAGATTCACATTCATTTCAAAATTTCGGGTACTAATCTAAAAGAAAAACAAGTGGAGCGAGCGGTTTCATTGTCAGCTGAAAAATATTGCTCCGCTTCAATTATGCTTGGCGCAACAGCTGAAATCACACACGATTATGAAATTCTTGAGGTCGAAGGCACTTTATAGTTGTGCTCATTTAAATTATCGATAACACGTTTTAATAGAGACGATTCATCTTCTCCTTTGCGCCAGGATGAAACCGCAATAGATGTCTGAATTTTTTTATGGTTTTCCGGTAGTTTGAACCGGCTCAATTGAAACTTTATCTTTCTGGCAAGTTTGTTTGCTGCTTCTTCTCCAGTTTCAGGCAATATCAGCAGAAAGTCAGACATATTCCAGTGGCCAACATCATCAACCCATCTAAGCTTGTCTTTTAGAATCATTGCTATCGCATGATTAATGCTATCGTTTTCGACATCAATGTCGGGTTGCGTTCTTAGCATAATAATTGATAGTGGATTGAAATAGCGCCGACTACGCGAAACATGCAAAGAAAGTTTTTTCAAAATACCATGGCGTGTATACAGCCCTGTGTGTTCTTCAACTTGCTCGAATCCAAACTGGATCTGGTCATCAGATAAGTTTGTAAAATTAACAAGGCATCCTATCTCGGTGACTTCACCAAACTCTGCTTGTAGGCGTTTCGAAATATAATTGAAATTGAATAATGTGTCATTGCTTGGGTTGTTGATGTGTTCACGGGCGATTCTTTCCGATATCGGGAATATATTTGTGCCGGGGAGTTCTGTGCGCAAATGGCCGACTAGTTGTCTGGCTTCTAGACCAACCTGATCACAGAGTGTTTTATTGACCCAAATTATTCGATTATCAGAATTGACTAGAAAGATACCAACAGGTATTAAATGCAGTAAAGACAATAAGTTATCTGAATCTAAAGAAGGTAATTGAATCATATTTACACCCTAAAATTTATGTTTTATCTCCAGATGATATAACGACTTCTAAGTAAAAAACTTTAGATAATGTTTGAGATATAATGATTTTTAGATTTTTATCATTATGTAATGAATTAGCTAAAAGACTAATTATGAGAGGTTAACTCACGTCGTTTGTAGCAGCTAAATGTACTTATTTAATTCTTCTCAGGATGTTCCGAGCGCATGATCATTGCTACTGGACCGGTAATGATTTTATGAAATAAAGCAGATTGACGATTTGTTTTGGTTTTTCGGTAAATATGCTTCAGATGGGTGCGAACTGTTGAAACACTGATGTGTAATGATTCTGCTGTCGACTCAATATCCGGATTATCAAGTAATTGAGATACGACACGAGATTCAGCGGGGGTTAAATCGTAGACCTGATGCAGAATTTCATCTAGCACAGGCGGTTCTTTTTTAGTGGGATTATTCTTATTCTTGTCAAGGGCAAAACGAACCGTTGTCTTTAGATCAATATCGCGCAGTGGTTTATTGATAAAACCATATGGGTTCGTCATTTGCGCACGCTCAAGCGTATCTTCATCACTATAAGCTGTAACATAGATAACCGGTACCTGAAGTTTTTGCATGATGACTTCTGCAGTTTCAATACCGTCCAGGCCCTTACCAAGGCGAATATCCATTAAAACCAGATCAGGCTTTAATTTTTTTGTTTTTTCTATTGCTTCTGCACCGGAACAGGCAACGTCGGGCACAATGAAGCCAAAATTCTCCAGATACAGTTGCATGACGCTAGCTGTAGTCTGATCGTCATCTACGATGAGTATCCTTTCTCCTGACATCGTCCCTCCAAAGATAAATTTAGACATTTTAGTTACTTAGCACATACTATACGAATTATATAAGAAAGACTTTACCCTAAAATGGGTATATTTTATGAGTGTTGATCTAATTACAAAAACTGTGATCTAGTTCACAAAATCACATTATATCGGTGAAAAAGTGTAAGCGTAAGAATTTAGATCTTCTTAGGGTTTTTGGCGCGCTTAATAGTGAAACTATAAACACCTTCAGAAAGTGTTGAGTTAATAATCTCATGATCGGTACGTGCACAGTATGCTTCAAAATCGACTTGAGAATGTGGATCCGTAGCTTCCACGAACAGAATTTCACCTGCTTGCATTTTATTCAGTAGTAACTTGCTTTTGAGAATAGGCAAAGGGCAATTGAGCCCTTTTGCATCAAGATATTGATCAAATGCTGTTTGGTTCTCTGATTCTGATTTAGCCAAGTCGTTCATCATGTATGAGTGGTATTCTATCCATTGTATTAAAAACTTGCCTGGAACCCAACTATTAAGGCCCTGCCCATAATTGGTGCTCGATCTTTTATGAATGATGTATGCAGACGGCCATCTTCATCCAACAAGTTTGCTGCTTTTGCAAAAATGTTTAGGTCACGTTTACCTGTAAAGACATTGTAGTTCATGTTCAGGTTTAATATAGAATAACCGCCCGTGTCTGTTTCTAATAAACCATTATCATTCTGTGCAAGATTGTTAATAAGATTCAGTCCCGCACTAAAATCGCTATATCTGTAACTAAGCGTGCTACCAATCTTTGCAGGTGAAATGCGCGGTAAATTGTCGCCATTCGAACGTTCAGCTCGGACATAGTCACCAAAAAGATTAAAATCTAGCTGGCCATAATTGCCAGAGTAAAGATTAAAATTCGCAGCAACTTCAAAACCATAAAAAACGACATTATCTTGTTGGAATTGGACTAATGTAAATTCACCAGGCGCAGTTCCAGAGTCATCAACTCCATCGACAAGTCCATCATTATTTCTATCAAGACCTTGTAAGAAAATGAAATCTTCAATGTAGTTAACGAATAAACTCAGGTTCCATTGTAGAAAACCTTTTTCTCGAGCTAAAGAAAGATCAATGCTGTTTGCTGTTTCAATATCTAATCCTGCCTGACCAATTTCGAATGTACCGGTTGCTACATGTGGCCCGTTTGCGAATAGTTCTTCAACTGCTGGTGCACGTTGACTGCGACTAATATTTAGTCCTAGTGCAGTTTCCTCTAAAATGTGCCAATGAATACCGGAGGAGATGCTATACATATCATTACTAATCACCGCAGCATTATCTGGCGCATTTCTTTGGCGTTCATAACGACCACCTATCTCAAAATGAAGTGACTCAGTAACATCAGTTTCTTCCAAAACGAAGATTGCAAAGGTCTCTGAGTGAGTCTTTGGTAAGAACGCTTCATCGCCTACGGCACTTACATCACGATAACCAAACTGCGTGCCGATAACGCCATTGAACACGCCAATATTTTCATGTTGGAATACGACACGGCCATCAAGTTGTTCATTGTTAAATACTGTTCCCGGTGTTGTGGCATCTTCAAATTCAGTATGCTGATAATCGTTATAGCCAAGTTGCATATTGATAGTCCTGATGCCGCTGAATGGCTTATTAATTTGACCAGAAAGGGTCGTGCGATTCTGTTCGGTCTCGATAAAAGGCAGTTCTGCCGGGTCATCTGGGTTAAGTGGTACACCGTGGGTCGAATCAAAACGTCCATATGAGATGCCGATGAAACCCCAGTCATCGATGAACGATGTACCTAGATTAATATTTTTGGAATCATAAAAGCTATTAAGGATCTGTCCATTCTTTGCCGAATAATTTTCAGCGTCGCGATTGGTGCCATCGATATGAAAAGCCATCTTTTCTTGACCACCTTCAGCTTTAAAAGAAAGTAATTTTTCTACAGAGTTAGTATTAAAGCTTGAAGAGGCTTTTGCATTGAAAGAATCAGGTACATATTCAGGAATGCGATTTGTAACGACATTGACCAGTCCGCCGGAGGCTTCACTTCCATAAAGCAAGGTAGATGGACCACGAAAAATCTCGATTTGTTCAGCATGAATAGGATCAATAGTGACTGCATGGTCAACGCTGACTGTCGATACATCCATCGAACCAACACCATTCTCTAATAGCTGCACGCGTGAGCCACCTAAACCGCGAATGATAGGTCGACTGGCAAGCGGACTGAATCGGTTCGTTGTTACACCAGGGATATTGGCAAGCGTTTCACCAATAGTAGTAGATTGTTTTTCAGCTAAATCATCATCCCTAAGGACAGTAATAGGCTGGGCGATGTGTTCAATACTTTGTAAACCAATAGGTCTGGCTGTAATTGTATAGTCGTCCAAGGTTGTGATCTCTTCGGAACAGACCAGTTGTGATGTTGTAAACAGTGCGATAATCACTGTGCAGCGTAAATTCATATTACCTATCCTCAATAACAAGAAATATCTGGCTCGCGTAGTACGAGCCAATAAAAATAATCGTTAGTTATTAGAGGGTTACCGGAGGACTGCGGTTTTTGTGTAGGCTGATAGCCGCAAGGCTAATATCATGTCTTTGATAATGTATTCTTTCAAAAACAGTCGTCTCGCGTTCATTAAATGTGGATGAGTTAAAAAGTGCGTTATGTAGGTCTGTATTATGTATACAAATAAAACATTGCTCATTTTCATCGTGTACCGATTCGTGCTCGAGCGCATGTGCAACTGTCACTAATTGGGACAGCAATACAAATAAAACCAAAGATTTAATGGTTAAATTTTTCAACATGTATGAGCTTTATTTATAAGCATGAGTGTTATATTATAACATAACATTTTAAGTATCAATTAATTGATTAAAAGTTGTGAGTAAAAGTAAATTAATAAGCCCATTTAAGCCAATCTCGCATAAACACCAAGAGTGTTTGCAATCAGCAATAGCCGCAGCAAAAAAGCACTGTGATGCTGCTGGTATACGATTGACACCAATAAGGCAGCGTGTGCTCGAATTGATTTGGCAAAATCATGAACCAGTAAAAGCTTATGACATTCTCGACAAATTGAAACAGTCAAAGTCGTCATCAGCTCCACCAACGGTATACCGTGCGTTGGATTTCTTACAGGATGAAGGGCTGGTCCATAAAATTGAGTCGTTAAATGCTTATGTAGGATGTGGCAACCCCAAAGATATTCATAAGGGGCAGTTTTTCATTTGCCATGATTGTGGTTCGGTAGCTGAGCTTGATGATGATGAGATTCGAGATTTGTTACAAAAAAAAGCAAAACATTTTGGGTTTGAGATTAATGACGAAATGGTTGAAATAAAAGGCTATTGCCAGGAATGCCGAGGGTTAAAAAGATAAGCCATGATTAATTTCTTAAAAGCTTTACTAATATTATTGTCTTTACAATGTGTCTGGTTGACGAATGTCCATGCTGAAAACAAAATTATTGTATTCGTAAGCATCTTGCCGCAGCAGTATTTTGTTCAGCAAATTGGTAATGATCTTGTCGATGTGCGTGTCATGGTAGGGCCTGGGCAAAATCCTGCCACCTATGAACCAACGCCTCAACAAATGGCAGCTTTGTATAAAGCAGATATTTATTTCAGAATCGGAGTTCCATTTGAATCTGCATGGTTAGATAAAATAAAACTGAATAATCAAAACTTAATAATTGTTGAATGCTGTGAATCAATTTCAAATTTGAAGGGTCATGATCATTCTCATGAGCATAATACGGATTATGACCCGCACGTTTGGACTAGCCCAAAAAATGTCATCAAGATTGCTGAATTAATTAAAAATTCATTAATTAAAATAGATAATAAACACAGCGCCGCATATGAAGCGACAGAAGGATCATTTAAAGAAAGTCTTTTAAGGTTAGATGAAGTTATAAAACTAAAAACAAAAAACTTAAATAGCAGAACCTTGATTGTGTCACACCCATCATGGAGTTACTTTGCTGATGAATATGGTTTCACACAAATCTCAATAGAGCGAGAAGGAAAAGAGATTCAAGCAAGTTCATTGGTGGATTTAATTAAAACAGCAAAGGAAAGAAATGTTAAGACTATATTTGTTCAGCCACAGTTTAATGATAGGGCAGCAAAGGTTGTCGCAAATGAATTAAATGCAGAAGTTATGATGCTGGATCCTCTTGCTTTCAACTATATTGATAATATGAATAGGGTTACTGAAAACATTGTAAAAGGATTAACACATGACTAATGTTGTTATAGATATTGATGATGTTAGTTTTAATTACGGATCAGTCCCTGTGCTGGAGAATATTTCTCTTAAGATCCACGAAGATGAGTTTATTGGCATTATTGGGCCTAATGCCAGTGGTAAAAGTACACTTTTGAAATTGATACTCGGCTTACTGGAGCCTGATAAAGGCACGATCTCAAAATTTAATCACGACGGCAAAGCTCAAAGAAATCACATTGGTTATGTGCCGCAGCATAGTACATTTTCCCGGGATTTTCCTGTTACCGTTGGCGAAGTTGTGATGATGGGCCATATAACTGCTTCATCAAAATTTTTTCGTTACAGTAGAAAAGAGATTGAATTAGCGAAGCAGGTCATGCAAAAACTTGAGATCGAGGAGATAGAAAAGCGTCAGGTTGGAGAATTGTCCGGCGGTCAATTACAGCGAGTTTTAATTGCGCGAGCATTGGTATGTCAACCAGAGATTCTAATATTAGATGAACCGACAGCTAATGTTGATATGCGTATTGAAGAAGATATTTTTTCCTTGTTAAAAAATTATAGTGAACATATGACCATAATTGTTGTGTCACATGACATAGCATTTATCTCTGGCTATGTTAATCGAGTTGCTTGTTTGAACCGGACGCTAGTTTGTCATAATACAGAATCAATTAGCGGGAAGATGATAGAAGAATTATATGATGCGCCAGTAAAGATGATTCATCACCATCATTAAATCATGAATGAATTTATAACAGCATTAACAGAGTACACATTTTTACAAAATGCTATCTTTGCCTGTCTGCTAGCCAGCATTGGTTGCGGAGTGATAGGTAGTTATGTTGTTGTAAAGCAAATTAGTTTCCTGACAGGTGGTATAGCGCATTCTGTACTGGCAGGCATGGGCATGGCCTATTTTTATAATGCCTCGCCAATAATGGGCGCAATCATTGCGGCATTGGTTTCTAGTATTATGATCGGCTGGATTAATCTGCGTTGGAAAGAACACGAAGATGTATTAATCGCGGCATTTTGGTCTGCCGGCATGGCGATTGGTATTTTGTTTTTGTCAAGAACACCTGGGTATAACGTAGATTTAATGAGTTATTTGTTTGGCAATATATTATTAATAACACGTAGTGATTTATCATTAATGTTTTTGTTAGACATCGTTGTGCTGGCTTTTGTGTTCGTCTATTACAAGCATTTTCTGGTCAGCGTATTTGATGAAGAATTTGCGCGATTGCGAGGCATAAATACAGAGTTCTTCTATATATTACTATTGTGTTTAATTTCTATAACAATAGTAATATTGATCCAGCTTGTTGGACTGATTATGGTCATAGCATTGCTAACATTGCCCGCTGCTATAGCAAATCAGTATGTGACTTCATTACATAAGATGTTTTTATTATCCGCCGTAATTTGCGCTGTAATAAGTGTTGCCGGTGTTGCAATATCCTTTGGCCCTGACTTGCCGACGGGCTCGGTTATTGTATTAACTGCTTGTTGTGCTTATTTCTCTTCAGTGATATTTAAACAAGTCTCGGGGCGTTAAATAGTTTAATAAGTAGTGGGCTAACTATTACGTCGTGTCTTACTCGCGTGTGCTAATGTTTTTATTAGTTCAACGCTATTATCCCAACCAAGGCAGGCATCGGTTATACTTTGCCCATAAACAAGTTCTTTGTTTGGAGTAACGTCTTGCCTACCTGCCACCAGGTGACTTTCAATCATAGTGCCAATAATGCGTTTATCACCGTTAGCGATTTGCTTAGCGACATCTTCTCCAACCTGTATTTGAGCATCATGTTGCTTTCGGCTATTAGCATGACTCAGATCAATCATTATATTTGCCGGAAGATTCGCAGCTTCTAGTTCTTTTGATACATTGTTAACACTTTCAGCATCATAATTAGGTTCCTTGCCGCCACGTAAAATAATATGACAATCAGGATTTCCTGTTGTTGAGAATATAGCTGCATGGCCTTCTTTTGTGAGTGATAAAAAGTTATGCGGACGGGTTGATGAACCAATGGCATCGACTGCAATCTTGGTTGTGCCGTACGTCCCATTTTTGAATCCAACTGGACACGATAAACCAGATGCTAATTCACGGTGAACTTGGCTTTCCGTCGTTCTAGCACCGATTGCTCCCCAACTGATTAAATCAGTGACATATTGCGGGGTAATCAAGTCCAGAAATTCTGTTCCTGCAGGCACGCCCTTATTGTTTAGATCTAGTAATAGTTGTCTTGCGACACGTAAGCCTTTATTGATATTAAAACTATCATCTAGGTCAGGGTCATTAATCAGACCTTTCCAGCCAACTGTTGTGCGTGGTTTTTCAAAATAGACACGCATAATAATTAGCAACTCATCGGAGTATTGCTCAATAAGTGGTTTTAATTTATCTGCATATTCCTTTGCAGCATCAATATCATGTATTGAACAAGGGCCAGCAATTACGATCAGGCGCTTATCTTTGCCATGTAAAATATTATGGATTGCATTACGTGTTTCTGCCGTTGTTTTTGCGG
>CALSOP010000003.1 GCA_943788005.1 uncultured Gammaproteobacteria bacterium
GCGGATACAAGAAAAGCCGGAGAAACATTAACCAAGTGGATAAAGCGGATACTATCTGAGACGAAAGCAGAACAATATATGGGATTAATTAAATTACATAATCAATATAGATTCAACCCATCTAGTGACAAGAACCAAGAAAAACTAATTATAAAAAAAACACTAGACTTGTTAAGTTAATACACTTGTAATTTAATAAGGAATTGATGTGATTGTTTTATTTGAACCCTACTAGCAATAGAAGTTGCTTGGTCTTTCGCTGATACAATGACTCCTGCTTTTGATTCTACATCTGTCAAAGTCGGTTCAACGAGTATCGTATTGATATCATTAATCCCAATAAAACCAAGAATCATTTCTAGATATGTTCGTTGAAAATCCATAGCAGCAACTTCAGCACTACTACTATATTCGCCACCACGCGCTAATATTAATGTGGCAGATTTTCCCGTTACTAAGCCTTGGTAACCTTCTTCTGGTGTGAAACTCCATGTAAGCCCGGGTTGGCTAATAATATCTATATAGTGCTTTAACTTATAAGGAATAGAAAAATTCCACATGGGCGTACTGATTAAGTAACTATCTGCAGCTTTAAATTGATCCGTTATTTTTGTAATCGTTTCCCATGCCGCTTGCTCTTCAGGACTTGGGGCTTCTCCATGCATAACTCGGTATTTTGCATTGATTGTATCCCCATCAAATTCAGGCAACTTAAAATCCCATAGATCCAAAGTCTCAACTTGATTATCAGAATCGTTATCTTCATATGCGGAAAGAAATGATTGAGCGACGTCAATTGACGCTGATCTGTCTTTTCTTGGAGAAGTTTCTATATACAATAATTTAGACATATTATTTTCCCTGAAAAAGCCTAGTGTAAATAAATTATTCTATGAATGAACATAAATAAATTTATCTTCGATTTTGTATTCGATCTTATTAAGTGGACGACTTCCGTTTTCTATACACTCGCCAGTATTTACGTTGAATTTCCATTGATGCCTCGAGCAAGTTAATGTTCCATTTTCAAGTGCAGACAAGGGAATATCAGCGGCCTGATGCGGACAACGACTATCAAAGACCTGATATCCATCACCTATTTTTTTTATAAAACAAGCGCGGCCTTCGTAGTCATGTCTAGAAACACCCTCTTCTATTTCACTAACCGCGGTTAGTCTATACCACTGTTTTTCTTCACCGAGCAATTCGGGATTAAAATCCGGGATATTCATTTGCAATATAATATCGACCGCCCAAATAATCTTGCTCATACCCAATGTCGGTAGACATACCAACATGGCATCTAATATCTCATCGGCACTATTACCTTCTCTTAATGCGCGAACAAGGTATTGCTTTAGACCTGCTTCAGTTTGGGCATCGACTTTGGTAATAACCGACAATAACGACCGCGTTTTAATATCAAGGTGTTTGCCGCCTTCTTTTAGAGCCTTGAAATAAGGTTCGACGGCATCTTTGCGGACCTTTAATAAATAATTTAGTGCATCACTCATCTGATTCTTCTTCTGATTCTTGTGTGGATTTAGCCCATACTCTGGGCTGCATTTCTACTGTCTGTTGACTTATCTTATTTGAATACACATCTTCCATCATTAAGGTTACTGTTGGATTATAATAATTCTGATGTAACAACATAATATTTATCTTAGGATCAATCGACTTATATATTTCTTCTGCTTTTTTGAATAACAACGTTTTTTTAACTGCACGTTGTACGGGTATGTTTACTGACACAACACCAAACTGATGACTTTCTTTTCTGGTACAGGCATTCATGTTATTTTTTTGGAAACAACGCACACCGACATCCGTCACTATAGCGCCGGACTCTTTGTCTAAAGTACGAAATCGAATTTCAGAAAAATTGAGTCTTTTCTCTATTTTTGCTCCAAACAACTCAAAGTAATCTGCCGTTATAAATGCGCCCGCGATAATGATTACAGAAGTAAGAATCGTTGCGAATATCTTTATTTGTTTATTATCCACTAGTCAAAACCTTGTTTAATCTCGTCGCAGTCGATCCCTGACTGATATTGGCGTTGGATACTTCATAACAATGATATACGACGATACAATGAACGTTAGTAATGTAGAAAACTGGATCAAGTAGGATGTCTTTTCATCGATAAAACCCGAGTTGACTGCAAGTACTGCGATTAATAATGAGAACTCACTGATCTGCCCTAATCTAAAACCTGTTTCGAAAGACACATATTTCTTTTCCCCCTCTCTGCGTAACAACCAACCAAAAACAAGCGGCTTACAGATAAGCACAAGGACAGCCAGGATTGTGCCAGGTATAAATATTTCATTAACTACTGATAAATTAAACCCTGCTCCTAAGGAAAAGAAAAAGATGATCAGAAAAAAATCACGCAACGGCTTCAAACGTTCAGTAATAAACAATGCAATTGGACTAGAGGCTAACGTTACGCCTGCGACAAACGCACCGATTTCATGCGACAAACCAACATAATGAGCCAATTCCGCTATGCCAAGGCACCAGGCTATCGCTAATAAAAATATGTATTCATGTATTTCATCAAAACGTTGTATCAACTTGATGAGTACAAACCTCTCTATTAAATAAACAATGCCCACCAGGATAGGCAAATAAATTAATTGCATCGCAATATCTACTACGAGGTTTCCGCCTTTACCATACCCTTGCAATAACAAGAGAATCACAATCGCGATTAAATCCTGTATCAATAGAATACTGATAATGATCTGACCGGTATGTTGATGGTGCAACGTTGTCGTTGGCAATAATTTCAAGCCAATAATCGTGCTGGAGAACATCATAACAGCACCTATCAGCATCGCTTGTAATAATTCGTAGCCAAAGATGAAACCAATCATAAAGCCGATCAGACAAAATATTGCTGAACTAAGCAATGTCACTACTGTTGCTTCACGTAGCATTTGCCATAATTGTTGTGGCAATAAATCAAGACCCAATAAATACAAGAGAAAGATAATCCCAATATTAGAAATATCACTGATTAATTCTGAATCAGTGATAAAGCCCATCCCAAATGGGCCCAGAATTAAGCCAAGTGCGATTTAGGCAACGATCATTGCTTGCCTTGCATATAGGGCAAACGTGGCAAAGATTGCAGCTCCGGTAAAGATCAAAAATATTGAAAATTGAATCGATTGTTCAGTCATTTATAGTAGTCCAATATTTAATTTTCTATCTGACATCTTGCCCACGCCTTATCCATTCGTTTCAATGATACTGGCATTCTGGTTTTTAGTCCTTGCGCAAATAGCGATATGCGTAATTCTTCACACATCCAACGATATTCGTCAAATGCGGTTGTATTCCCGTCTGTTTCATATGCATGGTCCACCAGTTTTTTTATTCTGTCCCAATGTGGGCGAATTTGCTTAGTAGACTGGCTATCTTTATCAACCCCATACTCAAGTCTTTCCATGCGTTTAATTATTGCTTCTAAATAACGCGGATACTGTTTTAAATATTCGGAGGCAATATCTTCGATAAAACCGTGAAAAATCATATATTCCAACTGTTCTTCGATGTCTTTGACTGCGTGACTATATTTCAACATCTCTGCATCGGAAAGTGATGTCTGAACTTGCAAATTCATTTCCAGTATTTTTTCCAAGATCACACAAATTCTATCTGCATTTCCTGTTAATTCTGATCTACTCTGCTCCAAGGTAGCTAAAAAATCATCTTGCTTACGAATCATTTTCTTTTCATATAAAAATGTTTCGTCCAATGCAAGGTTGATAATTGATTCAACCAACTCTTCTTTATTGCCAAAACGCGTATATAGCAACGCCAATTTATCAATGCCTCTCAAGTTTTTACGCAGATATTTAATTTCTTTGTATAACGATTTTTTCAATAATCCTCGCAAGCCAAACTTCAGGTAATACTCAGCAGCCCGAAGGTTGTCGAAGGCATAACGATAGACTTTACCATCTTCTTCTAATAGCGAGGGGTAACTTGTTATTGTATTTTTTTTAGATGACACTTTTTGTTCTACTGGCAAATCACCAAAATCCCATGAGCTTATCTCTTGATTGCCAAATGCGTCCTGATATAAATCAGTAAAGGCATGTTCTATTTGTGTTGCCAGCTTGCTTTTCAGTTCGGCAATATCATCACCTTCGGCTATCAATTTATTTTCAGCACCTACAATTCGGTAATTTGTTCTAAGGTGCTCAGGCAGAACACCTTCTGTAAAATCATCGATTCCGATATCAACTGCGCGCGTTTTGAATAAATATGAAACAAGATTTTGTTTTAATGAAATTGAATGGTTATTAATGTTGCTTACACATTCTGCAGCTGTTTCTGGGATAGGAACTAATTTTTTGCGAATAGGTTTAGGTAAAGATTTTAATAACAAGGTTATTTTTTCTTCTATCAATCCCGGCACTAGATAATCCATCTGGTTTTGATCGAATTGATTTAATACCTCCAGCGGTATATCAACACTAAGTCCATCTTCTATAGCGCCTGGAAGAAATTTATACTCCAGCGGCAACTGCATACCATTGAATTCAACATTATCCGGATAAGTAAATTCAGTAATATCATCTGTCTCGCGATTTACTATCAACTCTTTAGTCAGACAAAGTCTTTGCTTTTCTTCGTTATTTAGTTTTTTCGACCATGCCGCAAATGATTGCCCATCATATACATGTGCTGGCAATGACTTATTATAAAACTCAAAGATGGCTTCTTCATTCAGAATATCTGGGCGACGTGATTTTACTTCAAGATGCCTGACTTCCTCGATTACATTATTATTTTGTTTAAAAAAACTTGCGCTTGATTCTAAATCACCTTCTATCAACCCATTTCTTATAAACAAGGTTTTAGATTCAACAGGATTGACAGCACCATAATTAATTCTTTTGCCAGCGACCAGAGTCATGCCATATAAACTGATTTTTTCTAAGGCAACGACACGTGAGCTCTTGCTATCCCAATGTGCATCAGAATAGCTATGTTTTAACAAATGTTTTGCGACATTAATCAGCCATGCGGAATCAATTCGCGCAACGTTTCGAGCATATAATCGAGAGGTCTCAACCAAGTCAGCCGCAACTACCCATTTTGGTTTTTTATGAAACTGCCCCGATGCTGGAAACAGATTTAATTTTATATCACGCGCACCGGTATATTCATGTTTATCGGATAAGAAAGCGACGTGACTCGCCATACCACTCAATATTGCACAATGTATATTTTCATAGCTGGCAGGCTCAGTGTTCAGCGTCAATTTCATCTCCGTACATACATGGCGTAACTGCCTGTGGATATCAATCCATTCTCGCATCTTCATATAAGACAAGAAGTTCGTTTGGCAAAGTTTTCTAAGTTTATTTTGTGAAAGTTGCTTGATTTGCTTTTGGTAAAAGCTCCAAAGGTTTAGAAACCATAAAAAGTCTGAATCATCATCGCTAAACTGCTGATGCGACCCATCTGCCTTTTGCTGTTTATCAATTGGTCGTTCTCTTGGATCTTGAATGCTTAATGCACTGACGATAATTAATATTTCATGTAAGCAATTAAAATCATGCGCTGCCAATAAAATTCTGGCATGCCGTGGGTCTAGGGGGAACCTCACCAACTTCCTGCCAACTGGTGTCAGCCCTTCTTCCTTATCGAGCGCATTGATCTCACGCAATAAGTGCATCCCATCATTGATAAATTTCTTGTCAGGGGGATTTATAAATGGATATTGCTCTATATCTCCAATTTTTAACGCCTTCATCTGTAAGATCACTGATGCAAGGTTGGTACGCAAGATTTCAGGCTCTGTATATTCTGCACGTGAAGAGAAGTCTTCTTCACTATACAAACGAATACATATTCCTTCGCTAGTCCTGCCGCAGCGCCCTTTGCGCTGATTAGCTGCTGCCATGGATACCCTTTCTATTGGCAGACGCTGAACCTTGCTGCGATAACTATAACGACTCATGCGTGCCATACCGGTATCAATTACATAGCGTATTCCCGGAATAGTTAGCGATGTTTCTGCAATATTTGTTGCCAGCACAATATGTCGGCGTTTATGAGGAGCAAAGATCTTATTTTGTCTCGAGGAACTCAAACGTGCATAAAGCGGTAAAATATCCGTATCGCGCAAGTTTTGTTTACGAAGAAATTTATCTGTTTCATGGATTTCTCCTTCTCCTTCCATAAATATCAAGATATCGCCCATATCATATGAGGTGAGTTCTCGAATTGCTTGTAAGATGACCTCTTCTCGACTGACAGGATCTTCATCTTCAGCAGTTTCTTCAATTGGCCGATACAAGACATCAACAGGCCAGGTTCTACCGGAGACTTCAATAATAGGCGCATTATTAAAATGTTCTGAAAAACGGGTGACGTCTATCGTGGCAGAAGTGATGACTACTTTCAGATCAGGTCTTTTCGGTAAGAGTTGCTTTATATAACCGAGAATAAAATCGATGTTCAGACTACGCTCGTGGGCTTCATCGATGATCAAGGTATCGTATTGATTTAAATATCTATCCTGTTGCAACTCAGCAAGCAAAATACCGTCAGTCATCAACTTGATATAGGAAAGCTTACTAGTCACATCCTGATGTCTAATCTTGAAGCCAACATCGCTTCCTAGATCGCTATCTAGCTCCTCGGCAATCCGTTTTGCGACGGTTCTTGCAGCCAATCGCCTCGGTTGCGTATGCCCTATTACCCCGCCGATCCCACGGCCTAATGTAAGGCAGAGTTTTGGTAGCTGGGTTGTTTTACCTGAACCCGTTTCACCACAAATAATTGTGACAGGATTGTTTAATATGGCTGCAGATATTTCACCAACATGCTGATTTATAGGCAAATTATCATCAAAATTGCATTTTGGGAGACGGTTTATTCTATCGATTTTATTCTGAACTGATAATTCTATATCTCGTATAAGAGCGTCCCACTCAGGATTTTTCTTAAGATTACGTTTTTTTAGACGATCAAAGTCACGTTTTAAACGAAATCGTTCTGATGAGCGCGTTTTAGCTAAGCGATCATAGATATTTTTTAATTCCAAAGATGTCATGCCATTCCTATTTTATGTCTTTTTACAGCAAAATTAAGACTCTGCATTAATATCGAGCTAATCCCAATTTATCGAATCGAATCAAGTATTTATTTGTAATTTATTGTTGGACTGGTAGGATATTCATCCATAAAATATTAAATTAATTCAGACAGTATTTTCTGCGTTAAGTACTACACATAATAAACAATAAAATTGATTATATTACTTTTCACGAATGGGGTTTTCTTAGCGTATGGCACTTGAATTTGAATTAGCCGGATCACAAATTGATGGCGCAAGAGACTATCAAGAAGATGCTTTCCTTATCACAAATTTAACCGATGCCAACGGTAAACCTAGCGCATTGGTTGTTATTGCTGACGGCATGGGTGGACATGCTGCAGGCAACGTCGCAAGTAATATGGCTGTACAAGCCTTTAACAAACATGTTTCCGCAAATTATCCATCTGAAAATCCTTCTGAAATTCTCGAACAAGCCGTAATCAAGGCCAACAATTCAATCAAGGAAACCGTAGCAGAAACCCCGGCATTATCCGGTATGGGCTGCACCATGGTCGCTGCCATTCTTGAAGATGGGAAAATGTGGTGGGCCAGCGTTGGCGACAGCCATTGTTACTTGGTACGAGACAGAGAATTAACAAAAAGAATGCTGATCATAGTTATGGTGGTTTTCTGGACAGAATGGAAGCCGATGGCACACCGGTAGAAGCAGAGCCAGGTCTATCTCGAAATATGCTGATGAGTGCCATCACCGGTGAAGATATCAATGAAATAGATGTCCCTGCCAACCCTTTCGAACTTCAAGCCGGCGATCGCATTATTTTATGCAGCGACGGACTTGATACCTTGAGCGCCGGTAAGATTATTCAATATTCTGAATGGTCTGAATCCACCAAGGAATGCGCTGATGCATTAATGACGGCAGTTGAAGAAGCCAATATGCCGCGTCAGGACAATACCACTGCCGTTGTTGTAAACGTAAAAGACACTGCGGAAGCAGCGCCAGTAGTATCAGAAACAGTAACTGAAGATGTAGGTGAATCTACAGCAGAAATGTCTGTTGCCGAAGTCTCAACGGAAGAAATAGAGCCAGAATCAGAACCACAGCAACAAGTCGGACAACCGGTATTTGCTGAGCCTGAAGCAGATAGTATTGATGAGGAAGCAAAAAGTAAAACGGGCTTGATGATTGGTATTGCTGCCGCAGTTATTCTGGTTATTGGCGGTGTTGCCTTCACTATGATGGGCAAAAAACCAGTTCAGCAATCTGAACCAACGGTCGCAGAGCAAGAAATGGAAGCCGAATTCGAAGCTACTGACGAACAAGACATTGATGCACCCGTAGTTGATGAAGAAGATGAAATGCCTGTTGCCTTAGCAGAGCAAGAGGCTGTCACAGAAGAAACTGCAGAAACTACTACGCCAGTTGCAGAACCTGCCCCAGAAAAGGTGGCTGCCACTGTAGGCAAAACGATTCAAGATAGCTTGAAATCAGGTGGCAAGGGGCCATTGATGGTCGTGATACCCGCAGGAAAATTCGCCATGGGTAGTACTAGTTCCAAAAATTCAGATGAACGACCGCGGCATGATGTCACTGTGGAACAATTCGCTGTTAGTCAATATGAGATTACATTTGCGCAATATGATCTGTTTGCCAAAGCTAAAGGTAAAAAGACACCTGATTCACTCTATCTAGATAGAGAAACACATCCTGTTATTTTTGTCTCTTGGGATGATGCCTATTACTACACAAAATGGCTCTCAGAAGAAACCGGTCAAAAATATCGATTGGCAAATGAAGCAGAGTGGGAATATCTGGCTTCAACAGGTAAAAAAACCACATATTGGTGGGGCTATGACGAAGAGCCAAATCGCGCTCATTGCTTCGGCTGTGGCACCAACCTTGATCCACGAAAACCAACAAAGATTGGGAGCTTTGAGGCCAATGCATTTGGACTTTATGACACATCCGGCAATGTGGCCGAATGGGTCCATGACTGCTGGCACGACAATTATAAAGGCGCTCCGGAATATGCGGATGTATGGGAAGGCGGCGATTGTTCTTATCGTGTCGTTAGAGGCGGCGCATACAGCACACCTCCACAATCAATACGTAATGCAAAACGGGATAAATTCAAATCTGATAAAGCCTACGACCATATAGGCATCCGTGTTGTCAGAGAAATACGTTAATTCTATTATCCTGATTTAAAAGCGTTAATTGTCGCTATGCCCAAGCGACATATCTGGCTCAATTCTGTCACGAATTAATTGTTTTAACTCTTTAGATTCAGGGAACCTTGCTTCCTTTTTTCTGGAGAATACTTCGTCTCCATCCAACAAAACAGTAAAAACACCACCCGACGATGGCACTAGTGCAAGTTCACCTAGCTTTTCACCAAATGTCATTAACAGTTCCTGAGCTACCCAATTTGCTCTGAGAATAAAGCGGCATTGAGTGCAATAATGAATTTCTAGTCTGGGAGAGTTTATTTTTGCAACCATTCCTATTTAAGTCCCTCTAATAGTTTAGATACCCGTAGTTGGAGGCTTATATGTCAATACCCTATCGAACAATAATTAATTCTATAATTTTATTATTATTACCACTAAGTTCACAGGCAGAAATAAAAATATTTCTGGGTGTGCCTGGTTATAGCCACTATAAACATAATTACAATCCACAGAAAAATTATCAGCGGCATAATAGCCGTTATAACAAATACAATAATTCCTATTCAAACCATCGATATAATAACCTTTCCGATCTATACCGTCGTCATGGTAATAAACATGCCTATGATCGTGCTACTTACTATCGTAACAAATATCAGAATAACCACTCCAATTCTCGGCACAACAACTATCAGCGCAAGCAAGATTCCTATCAACAAGGTTTTAACAACGGTAGAAACTCAAAAAGACAAAATAGAAATAGAAACTATGGTTATCAACTAGGCAGATAAGTTAGATTCCGCAACATTTAATCAGCTATCTTTAATTTAAATAAACTAAGTATATAAACAAAACTCAATTTAAAGCTCCCCTTCAATGATATAATCTGCTCCTTCTGACTATAATTAAGCGCTTAATCAATCTGTCATGGGGAATTGGAAAAACAGTTTTCAGGCATTCTTGCACCCAAGAGTGGTTACCATGCTGTTCTTTGGTTTTTCTGCTGGCATTCCACTACTGCTAATATTTTCTTCTTTAGGTCTTTGGTTAAGAGAGGCAGGTATTGAAAGATCAGCAGTTACGTTCTTCAGTTGGGCTGCATTAGGTTATTCCTTCAAATTTGTCTGGGCTCCGATAGCTGACAAACTCCCTATTCCTTTTTTGACCCAATGGTTGGGAAGAAGAAGAGCCTGGATGCTGCTATCGCAAATTGCAATCATTGTTTCAATCTTATCAATGGCCTTTATTGATCCGTCTCATAGTGAGTCATATCTGAAAATAATGGCGCTGGCTTGTGTCATGTTGGGTTTTTCTGCCGCTACCCAGGACATTGTTATTGATGCTTACAGAATTGAATCCGCTTCCTCCGAATTTCAAGCATTGATGTCAGCAACCTATATAGCAGGTTATCGTATAGGCATGTTGGTCTCTGGTGCAGGCAGTTTATATATTGCCAGTTCCTTGGGTTCGGAAATGGGTTCATACGATTATCGAGCATGGCAAGTCACATACAGTTGCATGGCTGTTGCAATGCTAATCGGTATTATTACGACATTTTGTATAAAAGAACCTGAAAGAAATCGAATAACTGAATATAAATATTCTAATGTCACCTACATTAAGTTTCTTTTGGTGTTTATTCTCGCAGTTGTCGGCTTTGTAATATCATTTCACCTTAGTTCTGAATTTGCTGCACCCTGGAAAAACAATCTGACAGAACTATTCAACAATAAAATACTCTCAAATTTTTGCGTGGAGTTCTTTCGTCTTTTTCTTGGAGTACTAATATTTTTATCGATTGTATTCGCGCTCATAAAATTTAAATTTATTGAAAAGAAAATTGTAGTCGAAAGTTATGTAGCGCCTGTCCTGGAATTTTTTCAGCGTTACGGCATTAAACTCGCAATATTGCTACTGGTATTGATCGGTCTTTATCGAATATCTGACATTGTCCTCGGTGTGATCTCAAATATATTTTTTCAAGATCTCGGATACAGTAAAAAAGAGATTGCCTCTGTAGTTAAGACATTTGGACTGTTTATGACTATCGCTGGAGGTTTTTTAGGCGGTATTTTATCAATCCGATTCGGCGTGATGAAGGTCTTGTTTCTAGGTGCATTACTAACCGTTTTAACAAACTTGTTATTCATGCTTCTCGCTGTTAAAGGATACGATATCCAGTTACTTTATCTTGTTATCTCTGCAGACAATTTGTCCGCCGGAATTGCCAGCGCAGCTTTTGTCGCTTTTCTTTCTCGACTAACAAATATTTCCTTCACCGCTATGCAATACGCCATATTTAGTTCTCTAATGACACTATTCCCAAAAATTATTGGAGGTTATTCAGGTTCAATCGTAGAAAATATCGGTTATACAAACTTCTTCTTGTTTGCATCTTTACTGGGCTTACCTGTATTAGGCATAATTTATCTGGCTAATAAACACTTAAAATTCGAGTAACACAACTTTACTATGCCAATCGAAATAGAACGTAAATTTCTTATCTCTAGTGATGAATGGCGTCATGATGCAGATGAAGGTATCCAAATAACTCAAGGATATATGGGCGGCAATGAAAAAAGCTCAGTCCGCATCCGTATTAATGGTGATACTGCCAACATCAATATAAAGAGTAAAACCCTTGGTGCCCAGCGCAGTGAATACGAGTACGCCATACCACTGAAAGAAGCGAATGAAATGCTCACAGCATTATGTGATAGTCCTTATATCGACAAAACACGCTATCACGTTAATCACCAAGGGCATGTATGGGAAGTTGATGTCTTTGCCGGAGAAAATGAAGGGTTAGTTGTCGCTGAGTTAGAATTGACAAGCATTGATGAGTCATTTGCCCTACCTAGTTGGCTAGGCGCAGAGGTCACAGAAGACCCTCGTTATTACAATATCTGTCTTGTTACCCACCCCTATAATAGCTGGTAATTGATGCTATGTTGCATAATCCCACAGTATCTTAAATTATTCAGTTTCTACAAAGTAGTTCGCTGTTAATTAAATATGTTTCAACATTCGAGTAGGCTATAATTAGCCATAATTCCTTTTCATGAAGTAGAATTGATAAAATACAATAATTGCTAAATTTGTAGAAATGGACGTTAAAACCAATAATCAACAAGAAGTATTAATCGATAAATTTAATCGTGTTGTCGATTATGTACGTATCTCCGTGACTGACCGCTGTGACTTTCGCTGTGTCTATTGTATGGATGATGAAATGCAATTTGTGCCTCGCGCACAACTTTTAACGTTAGAAGAAATATCACAAATAGCACAAGCATTTACTGAACTCGGCGTCAAAAAAATTCGAATTACCGGTGGCGAACCTCTCATTCGTCGTAACGTCATTCAGTTATTTGAAGACATCGGCCAATTATCCGGTCTGGATGAATTAGTTTTAACTACAAATGGTTCTCAGCTTACAAAATTAGCTCAACCATTAAAAGACGCGGGCGTTAAACGCATAAACATAAGTCTGGATTCGCTTGATGCAGAAAAATTCAACCGAATTACACGCGTCGGCGAATTAAATAAAGTAATCGCTGGAATTGATGCCGCGCTTGCTGTTGGATTTGAAAAAATAAAACTAAATACCGTCATATTAAAAAATAGAAATGATGATGAAATCATTGATCTTGTCCGGTACGCAAGCGACCGAGATATGGATATCAGTTTTATTGAAGAAATGCCATTGGGTGTTATAGGAGATCATGACCGAGCTGAAGTTTTTTATTCCAGTGATGATATCAGAAATGATTTGGAAAAAGTTTTCACATTGATACCGACGACTGAGACGACGGGTGGCCCATCAAAGTATTATAAATTAACAGAGACGGGCACACGTGTTGGTTTTATTTCACCACATAGCCATAATTTTTGTGAGCTATGTAACCGGGTGAGACTAACCTGTGAAGGGCGATTACTACTCTGTCTAGGTCAGGAGCATTCTGTAGATCTACGTAAAACGCTACGCACCTACCCAGACGATATGGACAAACTCAAACAGGCTATTAGGGATTCCATGCTTATTAAGCCTAAAGGTCATGATTTTAATTTAACTGAAAAACCCATCATATTCCGACATATGAATGTTACTGGAGGTTAGTAATGTCCAGTAAATATCGTCCGGAGCTAACTGACGCCGGACTCTCACCCACTCAAGCCGTACTTGCCATAGATGAATATCAGAATACGCGTGAGCTCCATGTTGCGGAAGAACGCGCGCTAACTATCTATATAGATAGTTATGAAATTGTCACATTAATGACCTTAGGTACTCAACCAGAAATGCTGGCATTGGGTTATCTAAAAAACCAGGGTCTAATAAAAAAACTGTCTGAAATAAAATCAATACAAGTTGACTGGGAGGTCAATGCTGTTGCAATCACAACATTTGAAAACCGTGACGATTGGAAAGATAAACTAGGTCCAAGGATCGTCACTACAGGTTGCGGTCAGGGTACTGTTTTCGGAGATATCATGGAGCATTTAGATGGGCTTGATATTCAAGGTATTAAAATTAAACAGTCCCGACTTTATGAGCTATTAAAAAATCTAAATGCCTATAACGATGTCTATAAAAATGCCGGTGCCGTACACGGCTGTGCACTTTGCCATGATACCGAACCATTAATATTCATTGAAGATGTTGGTCGTCACAATGCCGTTGATGCTATTGCAGGCAAGATGTGGTTAGAGGGCATTTCTGGCAACGACAAAATCTTTTATACCACTGGCAGATTAACCTCTGAAATGGTTATCAAGGTGGCACAAATGGAGATCCCTGTATTATTGTCTCGCTCAGGCATCACTAAGATGGGTTTAAATCTGGCGCGTGACATGAATATCACATTACTCTCCAGAGCCAAGAGTAAACATTTTCTGATTTATAATGGAGCAGAAAATATTGAATTTAATGTCGAACTTCCTCCAAAACGAGAAGTCGCTAATATAATAAAGTAAGACTATTTTATATTTCCGCAACATCATGCAAACAGATATTTTAATTGAAAAGAATAATGAATATTAAATCAGATGTTACAGGCGTTATTCTCGCAGGCGGACAAGCTCGGCGTATGGGTGGACAAGATAAGGGACTTGTGATGCTTGATGATAAACCCATGGTTGAGATTATTATCGATGTACTTAAGCCGCAAACTGCCAAATTGCTTATTAATGCAAACCGAAATCACGATAGCTATTCGCAATACGGTCTTGAATTAGTTGCGGATGAATTATCCGGTTATTGTGGTCCACTAGCAGGAATGGCAAGTGCGCTAAAAACAATAAACACTGACTACATGGTTACTGCTCCTTGCGACTCCCCTTTCATACCTCTTGATTTGGTACAACGATTAGCCGATGCGCTTGATAACAAATCAACTGAAATTAGCGTTGCCCATGATGGCGAACGCATTCAACCTGTTTTCTGCATGCTAAAAAAGACACTGCTACAATCGCTAACAGATTATTTAGCTGCAGGTGACAGAAAAATCGATCGCTGGTTTAAACAACATAATTTTGCCATTGCAGACTTTTCAGATAAGCCCGAAACATTTGATAACATCAACACCCAAGAAGATGTTGAGAGTGCATTGTCAAAATTAAGAGACCATTGAATATGAAAATAGAATCTGACGTGCCTGTATTAGGTTTTGCAGCATATAGTGGAACGGGCAAAACGACCTTATTAGTAAACTTAATACCCTTGCTAAAACAACAGGGCATAGAGGTTGGTGTTATTAAACATGCTCATCACACCTTTGAGATCGATCAAGCCAGCAAAGACAGTTATAAAATAAGAAAAGCAGGTGCAAGCCAGATGTTGATCGGCTCAAAAGAGCGTTGGGCACTAATGGTAGAACAAAGTGAAACCGATAAAATAATACGTTTACAAGAATATATTGCGCATTTGGATCAGGAAAAACTGGACCTCATTTTGGTTGAGGGATTCAAACCCGAGTCAATCCCTAAGATTGAATTATACCGTCCAAGCCTGGGCAACCCTTTGCTCTGTAGAGCAGATGAGAGTGTTATTGCGGTTGCGACAGATACTAAGATTACTGGAGAGTTAGACCTGCCGATTCTTGATTTAAATAATCATGCAGCGATCATACAATTCATAATTAAAACCTTCAGTTTAAAAACAGAATACAGTTATTAATAACTTACAGGATTCATAATGACAGAAAATGACATCAATAAAGATTACAGTTGCATGGACGATTATGACCCAAACTCTATCTTGCCTGATGAAGCACTGAGGAGAATATTCGACACCATCTCTGCAATCACTGAAGCAGAGTCAGTACCCATCCGAGAAGCATTGAGTCGAGTACTTGCAAGTAATATTATTTCTGAAATCAACGTGCCCACCGGCTGTAATTCTGCAATGGATGGTTATGCTATTAATGCTGAAGACTTGCCCTCAGAAGGAAAAAAATCTTTAAAACTGATTGGCGCCAGTTTTGCCGGAAAACCTTTAAGTAAAATTTTAAAAAAGGGTGAGTGCGTACGCATAATGACTGGAGCAATTATGCCAGAAGGTTCTGATACTGTTGTTATGCAAGAGATTGTTAATGTTCAGGGCGATCAAATTGAAATTGGCATTAATACAAAGCCCCGAAGTAATGTGCGTCAGGCAGGTGAAGACCTTGCTATTGGGGATCTTGTTCTTAAGAAAGGAATCAAGCTCACACCCGCAGATATTGGCTTGTTAGCTTCATTAGGCCTTGCTGAAGTTAACGTCACTCGCAAACTCAAGGTTGCATTCTTTTCTACCGGGGATGAATTACGTTCTGTTGGTGAGAAACTGGATAACGGCGCGATCTATGATAGTAATCGATACACTCTTTATGGAATGCTGACACGACTTGGCGCCGATATCATCGACATGGGCGTCGTAAAAGATGACCGTGAATTAATGGACAAGGCTTTCCTGGAAGCAAGCAGCAATGCCGATGTTTTAATTACATCCGGAGGCGTATCTGTTGGTGAAGCTGATTACGTAAAAGAAACATTATTAAAACGAGGTCAAGTAGCCTTCTGGAAGGTCGCTATGAAGCCTGGCCGCCCCCTCACCTTCGGAAAACTCGACTCAACTTACTTTTTTGGTTTACCTGGCAATCCGGTATCTGTCATGGTCACGTTTTATCAATTCGTACAACCAGCATTGAAAAAAATGCTCGGTGAAAGTTCAACGATGCCAGTCATGATGAAAGTACCCTGCACATCAAAGTTAAAGAAACGCCCAGGTCGAGTTGAATATCAACGCGGCATACTCGAACAAGACGAAACCGGTCGCATGACAGTTCGCAAAACGGGGGCCCAAGGTTCCGGTATACTTCGCTCAATGGGTGATGCGAACTGTTTTATTGTATTAACTTTGGAAAACAACGGTGTAAAACCCGGTGATCTGGTTGACGTACAACCTTTTCATGGGATTGTTTAGCCGTCCCCCCAAGCACTATCTAATCGCCACCTACGTTCAGGCAAGACTACTGCGATGGCATAAAGAACGCTATGGTCGGCCCTTCCTTTTGAGTGACCAGAAACCTCTCAAACTTTGACTCTAAGCCAAGAATCACTTCAAGTAATTTATATTATATTTAAAATAATCCTTGTAAAACAATCATTTTCATTTGAAACTTAATATATCTGTTGAAGAAGGTCGATGGAGATATGAGAGTTATTAGTAATTCAGGCTATAGTATCAAGCGCATCACGGTACTAAATTCCAAGGGAGGAAGCGGAAAATCTATTTTAGCGACTAATATCGCCAGCATATTTTCTGCTAATAACTTACGTACTACCCTGATAGATTATGATCCTCAAGGCACTGCCATTCGCTGGTTGAAACAACGCCCACAATCATTTCCAGCCATCCATGGTATCGATGCTACGCAACAAAATCCTGGGATGACCAGAAGTTGGCAGATGCGTGTTCCAGCAGGCACGGACCGCTTAGTCATAGATACACCTGCGGGAATCAGAGGGCTCGAATTGAACGACTTCGTATCAAATAGCGATTACATCTTAATACCAGTCATCCCTTCAGATGGTGATATTCATGCTACTACACAACTCATCGCTAATTTATTACTTAGCGTAAAGATCAGAACGCTTGATGTAAAAGTTACTGTTATCGCGAATAGAGTGAAGAAGAACACAAAAATACTGGAACAACTGAATAAATTTTTACAACAAGTCGACTTTCCATTCATTAGTAACTTAAGAGATACACAGAACTATGTCAGTGCCGCCAAACAAGGTATTGGCATTCATGAAATATACCCTCCTTCTCTAGTCAAGAAAGATGTTCATGATTGGGATCCTATCATGCAGTTTGTAGAAGATGGTGCAACACTGCATGACCATAAAGAATTGCCTCAGCCTTTGATATCTGAGGATCAACAAAGTACTAATTAAGCTTCTCTCTTATTTTCGCTACCAAATATTCGCTGAATGGTAACGCACAGGTAAATGCAGGCGAAACGGCATTCAATACATGAAATGATTTATCATCGCCTTCATACTTAAAATCCATTTCCAGTTGTTTCGTTTTTGTATTTATTAATTGCGCTCGAATCCCTGGCGTGCCCCATTTAATAAAATCATTTTTCTCAATACTATTTAGTAGCGTTCCAGCTAATTGCACGAGTTTCTTTTTTGAATATTTTTGCATTTCCTTAAATGCCAATTTTCTAAAACCAAAATTATTTGCTAAAAACAAACTGGCATCAATACCTATTATATCGACTAGTTCTTCCAAATTAAATTTATCCCACCCCGTATAATTTTCTCTCCAAAAAGCAGGGATTGCTGTTGGTCCAATCTTTGTTTTGTTCTCTGCTGTTACCGTAAAATGAACACCTAAAAATGGATTACGTAAATCAGGCACGGGATAAACATTAGTTTTCAACTTTAATCCATCATCCTTTGCATAAAGATACAAACCCTTGAAAGGCAATATTTTATAGTCTTGTGAGAACCCATAATCCAAGGCAATCTTATCTGCATACAAACCCGCCGCATTAATTAGATATCCCGGTGAAAAATTTCCATTTGAAGTGATAACTTCACGACCAGATCGTTTTAAATATGCTGTGTTATTGAGTATTGATATTCCTTTACTCTTAATCTTATTTTGGACTGAATCGACTATTTCTTTAGGGTTTACCGTTGCTGTGGTGGGCGACCAAAGTGCTCGTCCATAGGTGTAGGCTTGAGGTTCAATTTCAGCAGCGTCTGCGGCTGATATCATTTTTAATTCAACACTATTGACTTCTGCACGTCGCGCTAATTCGTCTAGGCCATTGAGTTCTTCTTCATTTCGAGCAACAACTAATTTGCCACATTGATTGAGTGTTAGATTATTTTCTTCGCAATATTGTCGCCAGGAAAAATTACCATCTCGACATAATTTAGCTTTTAACGAATCTGCTGTGTAGTAAAAACCAGCATGCAACACCCCACTATTTCGTCCACTCGAATGTATGCCCGGTTGGTTTTCTTTTTCAATAATAGAAATTTTTGCGTCTGGGAACTGCTTGTTGATTTCCAGAGCTATTGTGAGCCCGACAATCCCTGCCCCAATAATTAGAAAATCAGGTTGTTTATTTGTTGTCATATGAATTTAATAACCGGGTGTGTTTTTTTCAACCCATTTTGCGCCTGAGTTTGTTTCTTCTTTTTTCCAGAATGGCGCACCGGATTTTAATTGTTCCATTATTGCACGACAGCTCTCAAAGGCATCCTTGCGATGCGCAGACCATGTCGCGACTAAAACAATATCTTCACCTATTTTCACCTTACCGATTCGGTGCAATATTAAGACATCAAGCAGATTCCATTTTTCTATTGATTCTTTGCCTATAGTTTCGAGATGTTTTTCTGTCATACCCGGATAATGTTCCAGAGTCATGTGCGTTACTTTGTTTGTCTTCATTAAAATCACGCATTGAACCGACAAAGTTTGCCGTCGCACCGTACTTTCCAACTATATTTAGACTATCCAGGTAATATTGCATTTCCGCATAGGCATTAAACGGCTTTTTTCGTATCTCAATCAACATAGATCAGCCTCCAGTAACCGGTGGAAAAAAGGCCACCTCGTCCCCCGATTTAAGTTGATATTCTGATTTAACATATTCCAAATTTACTGCCATCATGACGTTCTCAAACTCTATATTCTTTCTTTGAACGATCGTTTGCCACAGTGAACTAACTGATGTGCCCTCTTCAATATCAATGACAGAATTAGCTTCGCCTATCACTTCTCGGAGGCTGGCAAAATATTTAACAGATACTTGCATATGATTGATTAAAGTCTTTTTTTGAGTAGTATTAATGGATTATATCAAAGAGATAATAATGATATGTCTAAATTAACGCATTTTAACGATCATGGTGCAGCTCACATGGTTGATATTGGAGAAAAATCCGTCACACACCGCATTGCGATTGCGGTTGGTCTCATTTCTATGCAAAAAGAAACATTAGCATTAATCATAGAAGGCGGTCATAAAAAAGGTGATGTCCTAGGCATAGCAAGAACAGCGGGGATTATGGGAGCAAAAAAGACTTCTGAGCTGATACCGCTGTGCCATCCTCTTTCACTCACCCACATAAACATTGATTTAATCGTTGATGAAGAAAGTTCTTCTATTCTTTGCGAATGTCGTGCTGAAACAGAAGGCAAAACAGGGGTAGAGATGGAAGCGCTAACCGCCGTTCAAGTTACCCTTTTGACAATTTATGATATGTGCAAAGCAGTTGACCGAGGTATGACTATCTCCGATGTCCAATTATCTGAAAAATCGGGTGGCAAATCAGGGCATTGGAAACGATAAAAAAATGTCATTTCCTCTGTGTTTAAATTTTGGCAATGAATATACACGCCTAAATCACAATAACATATTGTAATTGAAAGTTTTTTTCAAAAGCACGACAATACCTAACACCTTGAGTATACTTACGCACAACTAATAGCTAGGTATTAACACTTGGCACTTATTTATGTTAGAAATTATGTATGGAGTAATTTAAAAATGGGTACGTATAAAACCGATTCACAAACCAATAGAAGTCACGGTATTCTCAAGTACCCTCGTACTGAAGTTGAATTTATTAATATATTGGATCACTTCGTTGGCAGACACATAGAAAAAGCAGTTGCACATTTCGGCGTGCCAGAAGACGAAGTAGACTTAACAGGCGGCGCTAAGGCTATAAAGTTCACTAAATCAGCAGTTACGTTTAACAGCAACTGCACATTTATGATCAATAACGTAGGTGCTATCACAGAATACAATTTTGAGCGCGGTGAGATAGGGTAAGAAATTTACTTTATTATCTTTGCGACTGATGGCCTAATTAATTAGACATCAGTCGTATTTGATGTATTTAAACCTCGGATCTTCCGGCGTCCCATCTAACGCACCATCCTCTTCTTTACCTGGTTGCCATTGAATTACTTCTTCGATCTTCAAGGCCAATTCAAAATCTTTGTCTGTGACACCTTTTGCCGCGTGATTCATTAGCTTTACCGTAACAAAGGCATATGAAACTGTTAAGTCCGGATGATGCCAAGCAGCCTCTGCTAGATGGCCTACCGTATTCACAACCATCAAAGTTGCTTTCCAGCCACTGGTTTTATATTTTCGCCGTATCCAACCACCTTCAAAATGCCATGCTGGTAATTCGTCCTTTAAACGTGCTTCTATTTCTTCTTCAGTGTATTTTTCGTCTTTTCCTTGTTTACGCCATTGAGCCATTGATTAACACCTCATCTCTATATTTTACATCACCATAAATGATGGCATTTTTTGTGTAATTGCTTTTCTTATCTTGGAAATATTCTTTGCCTCTATTGATTTAACTCTATCGTTTTCAGTACAAAGTGCACCACGAAAACCTAAATAATCTGCTTCAATATCTAGTAATGTATTTATGTCTTCATATCGCAATGAACCAGCAAGCCCGGTCACTAAATCATGTGATCTTGCTAGTCGGATAAATTCATCTAGCTGTTGGCAGGTTAGCAAAGAAAGTAAATTATTATCTGATTTATTTTTCGTATCCAACATGACACCACTAATACTGCTTTTCATTAAAGCATCCAAAGAAGTTAAGCTAGAATAATTTTCTGCAAACAGAACAACAATTACTTTTATTTTATGTTCTGACGCTCTGTTTAAAGCATCAAGAAAGAGTTCAGTAGCATTATCATCAAATAAACCTACTTTGACATAATCAACACCAGTTTTTGCCATACTAACTATCAAGTCATATAGCGATGCATCATTTGGCTCAATATCACCAATGGTTGCACTGGTTATACTTGCTCCAGCTAAAGATTCAACAATGGCCGAAACAACATGCGTATTAAGTGCGCCTAACGCACCTTGCTCAGGATTTTTCAAATCAATAATGTCGACGCCACCATTTAACACAAGCTGCGCTTCCTTTACAGTAGTCACACTTGCAAGCATACCTGTCATACTATTTGTTCCTTTGTAGATTCTTCTCTATATGACTCAATTCTTTCCATTAACCAAGCCCATGCAATTCTCTCATTTTCTCCAGCAGTCTTGTCGATAGCAATCATTAAGTATTCTATTTCCTGCTCTATTTTGTCTTTCGTCAACATATGTAAGCGGCTAACTAATATTGCCGCTTCTAATACCGCAGACTGAGCACGATTAAACCCCTGGAATGGCTTATGACTCACTTCAACTATCTGTTTACAATAAAACCGAGGCCTTAATTCGTCATCTTCAAATCTCTCTAGACTCAGTTCTACATGGCTCAACGCCACCTCTAAGCGATGTTCCTTTATTTTCTCGGTCGGAGTTAATGGCCAATTTTTTCTGCCTGTCAGGCATCCTGCGAAAACACGAACATCATCAACCCGATTGATTACGGCCGATTTATTACGCTGTATGTTTTCTAAGGTTGCTGAAGGTTTAAATGGCGCTATAACAATCAGGCTAGACTCCTCTCTAATACCCATTGGCGCAATATGGGTAGATCCATCTTCATTAGTCGTGGTAACTATAATTTCTTGAATCATTTTTTTTCTTTATTTTTCTTGCGGCTGGCTTTCAATGTACTTCCTTCTTTTTTATATCCTGTTGCCTCGTTGCGCAACTCTTTCATAGAATGTGCAGCACGCGAATCATCATCTTTTTGTTGCTCTGTTTTTTTATCAACAGAAACACCCCAATCAAGCTCTTCATCCTGCATATAATTTTTGCCTAATTGCCAGGCGACTTGAGCTTTGCCTAACTCTACACCCATGTAGAAGGCATGTGGTGCATCGTCCTGTAATAAATCCAGTTTTGGAAACAACTCAAAAGGATTTTCATCTATATTAATACCATCTCGATTATATACATGTATACCGGCTTCACTCACCTGAATACGATAGCTTGGATCTTTCACGTCTTGTGATATCTCTTTGATTTCTTGAGCATTATACGGAAAGGGCTTACGCGCATGCATGCCTAATAATGAACTATCCAAACCTTTGGGCAAACTACTATCTCGCCTAGCAGCGTACATCATACGGCGTGCCATATCTGCCTCTCGGACAGCTGAGCGACAATGCGGACTAACCTCCGTCGCTAATACAGCATCCAGCTGCATTTCAGAAATCAAACCAAATAATATTGCATTGATGCCAGTCGTATCGGCTTCCGTTAACTCTGTAAGATTACCGACACCCATCATGATTTTAATATCAGGACAATTCTGACGTAATTCATGATAGCGAATAATGGATTCAGTAAAACCAAAATGGATGGGATCTAAAATCGCATCGGCGTAAAAAAGCCTGCCATTCTCGGAAAACTTTTCAATAGCACGGTATAAGGAAGCCATGTCACCATGCGTTTCTGGTATTAATATAGGGACTGACTCTACCTTATCAGCTATCCATAGGGTACTTTCTTTTAGACTGAGTAAATAGTCTGCCCCTGCCCGCCCACCACGTAATAAATCATCCTCTTCAAGCGAATCGACACTCACTTTAAAACCAGCATCATGTAAACTTTGTACCGTTTCTTCCAAATGAGGAAACGGTGTATCGGGTAAGCAGCCTACATCAATGACGTTTGCACCATCTCGCCGATATTTTTCTGCCCGTTTAAGGATATCCTCGATTGTTACCATCGGTGCATCAACAATCTCAGCAAATATCTCAACATCATACTGGCTGAGATCAATTGGCTTACAATCGCGTCCAAAAAAGACCGGAAGGTCTTTTAAATCTATTGGTCCTCGTACACACTCAACGCTTAGTGACTCTGAAGTAACAGATAAATCCCCACGGCATAGGCCCGGTACAATAATACGATTTACTCCATCCAAATCGGTCAGACGCCGAGTGAGCATTTGTGCCGTCATTAATGCAGCAACGCTGACACCAATATTCCTAATCTCATATGTGAATTCAGTAGGGCCCATTTCCTCGAGGATTCGTTGCAGACGCTTTTGTGCAAGTTTGCCAGTGAGAAACAGGATATGTTCTTGATTAGATTCATGCATTGCGATGCATTATAAGCAGCTGTGGCTTGATTTGAGAGTACTATTTTTATTTAAAAATATGGTTATTATGAACCATAACAAACGAATAAAAACATCCACTCATGCATAAGAAACAAGTTTAATCTTTCTATATTTTACTTTAAATATTTATTTTATCTATCTGTTTTTATTCAATTTATTTTTACTTATTAATGCTTAGTCTATTCTGGCACGAATATAGCTCTAGTTAATATATTAAAACTTAAATTCTTTAGGAGAACTACAATGAAATGGTCTACACCTGAATATAACGATATCCGTTTTGGCTTCGAAGTGACAATGTATATTAATAACAAATAAACTTGGTCAAAATTAAATTTCTGAAATATTCGTTATATAAGCACCTTTAGATATTGGCAAACTAGTATCTTTTATCATGTTATATTTGCGCGGCTTTAATACTTGCGCTGATTAACCAACGCGCTTATCACCCCCAATACATTTATAAAATAAAAATTATTTAAAGACTATGCACATACATTTATTAGGCACTGGCGCTGGTGGCGGTTTTCCTCAATGGAACTGCAATTGCGACAATTGCAAACGATTACGATCAGGCACAATAAAAAGCTCGGCAAGAACGCAATCATCCATTACTGTTAGTGGCAATGGTGAAGATTGGGTGTTATTTAATGCCTCACCTGATATTCGAGCACAGATTGAATCTTTTCCACCATTACAACCAGCTCGAAAAGTTCGTGATACCGGCATTTGTTCGATAATTCTTTGTGATGGTCAAATTGATCACTCAACTGGATTAATCATCCTTCGCGAACATGACAAGCCTTGGGACGTCTACTGTACAGAAAGTGTTTATGAAGATATGACTACAGGTTATCCAATATTTAATATTCTTGGTCATTTTCGCGGTGTCAATTGGCATGAAGTCAGCACCGAACAAGACTCGTTTACTATTCCTAAGGCCGACAATCTCGTTTTTACTGCAGTGCCATTAAAAAGTGAGGCACCGCCCTATTCTCCACACCGACATAACACTGTTCCTGGCGATAACGTCGGTTATAAAGTCGAAGATACATCCACCGGCAAGAACCTTTTCTATGCACCCGGCCTAGGTGTTATTGAAGACCATGTTTATGACTACATGGCAAACGCCGATGTCGTCTTGGTTGATGGCACGGTTTGGACAAATGATGAAATGTCACGACATGGTATCAGCGACAAATTAGCCAGCGAGATGGGGCACCTGGACCAATCCAGTAAAGGCGGTATTAAAGATACTTTAAGCAGCCTAGAAAAACCTCGCAAGATATTGATCCATATCAATAATACTAATCCAATATTAGATGAAGATTCACCGGAGCGAAAACAACTCGATGATGCTGGGATAGAAGTTTCGTTCGATGGAATGGACATTCATATATAAAATTTGGGGATATAATAAATGGCAGAAGAAAGAACTCCTTGGACGCATGAAGAATTTGAGGCACAGCTCCGTGCAAAGGAAAAGTATTATCATATTAATCACGAATTTCATCATCTGATGAATGAAGGTGGTCTTGACAAAGAAGCCGTACAGGGTTGGGTTGCTAATCGTTTTTATTATCAAACAACAATTCCTATTAAAGATGCTGCCATCATGGCTAATTGTCCGGAGCGTGATGTACGTAGACAATGGGTTCAGCGAATTATCGATCACGATGGCGTTGAGGGAGAAGAAGGAGGCATAGAAGCCTGGTTACAACTTGCTGAAGCAGTTGGCTTGAGTCGCGAAGAAACAACGTCTTATCAACATGTGCTCCCCGGTGTTCGTTTTGCAATCGATGCCTATTTAAACTTTGCTCGACGCGCTACTTGGCAAGAGGCCGCTTGTTCTTCATTGACCGAGCTATTTGCACCGAAGATTCATCAGAAGAGGCTCGATAACTGGCCAGAAATATATCCTTGGATTGATGCAAACGGCTATATCTATTTTAGGAAACGACTTAGTGAAGCACGCCGTGATGTTGAACATGGTTTGCATATTACATTAGATTATTTCAAGACTCGTGAAGAGCAAGAACGTGCTCTTGAAATTCTACAATTAAAACTGGATATTTTATGGACTATGCTCGATTGCATGTGGATGGCCTACATAGAAAAAAAACCACCCTTTCATAATTGTTAAGGCTGTTGATATGACCATAGATAGAGTTGATATACCGGAAGTCGCACCAACATTCCGTTTCCAGTGGGAAGAAGTACAAGATTGTTATGTTGTCCTCTACCCGGAAGGCATGGTTAAACTTAGTGGAAGTGCCGGAGAGATCATGAAACGTATAGATGGCAAACAATCCATTGATACAATAATTAAAGATTTAGAAACCACATTTTCAGAGAACAATCTGGAAGATGACGTCATAAAATTCCTGGAGGTCGCCTATGACACCGGCTGGATCAGAAACAAAAAGTGATGTGAAACCGCCTTTATGGCTGCTCGCGGAGCTAACCTATCGCTGCCCACTGCAATGCCCATACTGTTCAAACCCACTTGAGATAGCGAAGTATCAAAACGAACTCTCAACTGAAGAATGGGTTCGTGTAATGCAACAAGCGCGCAAGATGGGCGCTGCCCAAATTGGTTTTTCAGGTGGTGAACCGCTAGTACGTCCCGATCTTGAAGAACTTGTTCAGGAAGCGAGACACTTAGGCTATTACACTAATTTGATCACATCAGGCGTTGGCATGGATGAAGCACGTGTTAAGCGCTTAAAGGATGCTGGTCTGGATCATATTCAAATCAGCTTCCAAGCCAGTGATGAAGAATTAAATAACTTCCTCGGCGGCACCAAGACCTTTCAACATAAAAAAGAAATGGCGCGTATGGTCAAAGCATACGAATACCCTATGGTTCTAAACATTGTTATTCATCGTAAAAATATCGATCAGATCCGCGATATCCTTGAAATGACTGTTGAGCTTGAGGCCGATTATGTTGAATTAGCCAGTACTCAGTATTATGGCTGGTCACGAATCAATGTCGATCAACTCCTACCTACTCGAGAACAATTAGCTAAAGCTGAGATCGTCGCTAAAGAATATCAGGAACGAATGAAAGGTAAGTCTAGGATCATCTATGTAATTCCTGATTATTTTGAAAATCGTCCTAAGCCTTGTATGAATGGGTGGGGGGCTATCTTTTTAACTATTGCACCCGATGGTACTGCACTTCCCTGTCATGAGGCAGGTCAATTACCAATCGATTTTCCAAACGTAAAAGATGTCAGTGTCGAAGAAGCCTGGAAAGATTCACCCGGCTTTAATCATTTTCGTGGTTTTGAATGGATGAAAGAACCTTGCCGCTCATGCGATGAAAAAGAAAAGGATTTTGGAGGATGCCGTTGTCAGGCATTTATGATGACTGGTGATGCAGCGAATACCGATCCAGTTTGTGATAAATCACCAAATCATCAGGCGTTACTCGATGATGTTGAACGTATAGGTAAACTAGCGAAAGAAGAGTCGACGAAAACAACTGAAGAAAAACCACTTGTATTCAGAAACATGAAAAACTCTAAGAAGTTTGGAGCGAAAGAAACTGAGCCGACAACTTAGAATTAGCTTACCTTATTTTAACTATTCAAAATCGACCAGGCAACATCGGCTGCTTGCCTGTTCGGTTTTACATCATGAACACGAAATAGCTTAACGCCGACTTGAACACCCAATGCTGTTGTTGCAGCTGTCGCGCCTATCAACTCATCGGCTGTATTGACTGAGCAAATACTACCCATAAAGCGTTTTCTACTAGTTCCTAGTAAAACTGGACAACCAGTATCTACAAATGATTTTAAATTTTTTAACAATATTAAATTGTGTTCACGTGTCTTGCCAAAACCAATACCTGGATCGATAACAATATTATTTTTATCAATGCCTGCTTTCACACAATCTTCAATTCTATTTTCTAAAAATCTTTTTATTTCTTCAACAACATTGTCATAGACTGGAGCAGATTGCATGGTTTCTGGCGAACCTAACATATGCATAATGATGTAGGGACTTTTCTTATCTGCACAAAGATCAATAATATCAGGGTCGTCATTACCACCTGAAACATCATTAACAATAGTAGCACCTGAGCTAAGTGCTGCTTCTGCTACTTTAGCTCGCGTAGTATCGATACTAATCTCGACATGATCAGGCAGTGTCTCGCTAATCGCATTTATAATAGGCACTACTCTTTGGAGCTGATCTTTTACACTAACACGCTGAGACCCAGGCCTCGTAGATTCACCACCTATATCGATAATATCAGCACCTTCATCAATCATCTTTTTACCATGATTAATTGCAGCTTCAATATTGTTGAACTGCCCTCCATCAGAAAAGCTATCCGGAGTAGCATTAAGAATACCCATGATTAAAGGCCCGTCACGATGCAGAATACTCATTCAATATCACCAATCATATAATCTGTTGCTGTTATTAGCGCATCTATCATTGCAGGCTCACCTGCTAGATGACCCGCATCAGAGACAATAACCAGGCTTGAACCTGCTAATGCTCGATGTATAAGCCAAGATGATTCTGGAAGACAGGTTAAATCCTTACGTCCATGAATTATGCTGATTGGGACATCGGGTACCTGCGAGATATTATCTATAATTTCATTCTCGCTAATAAAATATTTATTTTTAGCGTAATGCATTTCAATCCTGGCTTCGTTAATCAACTTATTTACATCTTCTGCATCAAGTACGTAATCGTTAACAAAACCATGGGTAACAACCCTTCCCGCCCATAAAGCCCATGCCTTCGCGGCTTCTTGTTGTATTTCTTGATTATCTGAAAAAACACGTTGGTACAAAGCATCTAATAAGTTTTTCTTTTCATTCTCATCAAAGAGTGTCACAAATTCCTGCCAATGATCTGGAAATATTTTATTTACACCCGATTTCGCAAACCAGTCAAAATCACACTGTCTTGCCAGAAATGTGCCTCGCAATATAACTCCAGTTACATGCTGTGGGTATTGCTCCGCATAAAGCAAAGCCAAAGTTGCACCCCATGAACCACCGAACACAATCCATTTATCAATGCCCAATGTTTTTCGTATGGAGTCAACATCATTAAGAATATCTTGTGTTGTATTATTTTCAACACAACCATTTGGAGTCGACCGATTACTGCCACGTTGATCGAATAAAATAATTCTGTATTTATCTGGATCAAAATAACGGCGATGGTTCTCATTACAACCAGATCCAGGGCCACCATGCAGAAAAACCACAGCGGGCGCATTTACATTGCCGACCTGCTCATAATAGATCCGGTGGGATGAATTTGATGTTAGATAGCCTGAATCAAACGGCCTTATTTCTGGATAAAGTGTTTTCAACTCAATCAGAATGAATAATTAAACGCTTAAATATCATTAAGAATTTCTTTTCTTTTCACAGTGTATTCTTCTTGGGATATTAATTCTTTCTCAAGCAACTTATCTAAAGTGGTCATTCGCTCTTCGATGCTTTTAGCAGAGGAGGTGTTATTATTGCGTTGTTCCATATCTTTTCTCATGCGCGCCATCTCCGCTCGCATTTCACGTCTTTGCCGAGCCATCTTTGCAGCTTCAACCTGTAAGGCACGATCTTGATATAATTGTGGACTCTCTTTTTCTTGCTTTTTAGCTAGATATGCTTCGGCGGCAATCTTGATATCTATTTCAAACCAGTCTTGTCGCGTTTTCCCTTTAATATCTTTTTGAACCACACCTGAAATACTGTTAATGTTTTCCTCGAAATTTTTAGACTTACTTGTCCTGCTGCCAAAACTGAAGTTATATGCAATTTCTCCAGTATCTCCAGGATCTAGCACAGCTTCGAATGCCTGGTTTCTAGCAAAATCAAACTCACCGATAATGATATTTAATTTATTGTCCTTGTAAAATGCCCGGCCAGTGAGAAAGGTTTTTGTTTTCAAAACAATTAATTTTGATTTCTTACCACCGATAACAAAAATAATATCTTGATCGGGTGTTGCCTTAGACAATCCTTTAGATAAATATTCGGCAAGAAGACGTACTTGTGAATAGGAAAAAACTGAGACAACTGACTCTACATTTAAAACATTCGTCTCTGTGTACTCTAACGCCGTTAATGCATCAATGATTTCTTTTTCTTCAAGCGCAACTGGGTGCTCATTTTTGCCATACTTGGAACTATCTTGCTCATCATACTTAAAGTAATTATTAGCCGCCCCCTGCCAAATAATGTCTTCATCATCGTCAAAAAAACTAACGGCAAATACCGTATTTGTAATAATAAGCAGATGTAGAAAGCATAATGTAATTAATCGATTTTTAATGATTTTCATATTCGGATGTGATAATTGCCTGAGTTGCTAGTTTTAGAGTTTCAAATAGGCGGGAAGTTTACAACAAACAGCCAATTAATGAAAAAGTATTAATTGATCGCATAGCCGCTTGTATCCGTCCTCGACTTTAGCAGGAAAATATATTCATGACACCGATGAAACGCACACTGTTGGTGTCACCCGAACAGGTCATAAATTAGCCCTGTGCCACTCCCGATCTCCGTTCCAGTCTCGACTCTATCGCTTAACATCCATATCATCGTAGCTATTGCACACATCTCAAGCGGAGATACCTAAAGGTTCATGCAATCGTCCACAAAACGCACATAATTAAATCTATAAATAAAAAAAGGCCTCCGAGGAGGCCTTTTCTATATTACTTAAAAGCTTAACGCTTAATCTTCTTAATACACTACAGTTTTAGAAGAAGTACGTTGCGCCTAGTGCAAACATGTCTAGCTCGTCTGCACCACCGTAGTTGGTTGTACAAGTCGTTGCTTGAGCTGCTGTACCACCACAATCAACGTCTAGATCAAGCTGTTCCCAAGTACCGTAGATTTGAAAACCAGCACCAAAGTATTGCGTGATAGATACGCCAATACGTTCAACTTCAGAACCAGTCAAGCCCACATCACCAGCACCCATACCGTCATTATATGAACCATAGATCATGGATATTGCTGTAGGCCCTAAAGAATTGAAGTCACGCTTAACACCAACTTTGATGAAGTATGAATCGATATCATCACCAGTAACACCGCCAGTACCAGTTGTACCTGTACCGCCATCACCTTGGTCGTTCATGTAAGCAACCGAACCAAAGATACCTGTACCAGGATCCATCAAACCAGCTTGAACCTGGAAGACTTCAGTTTCGTTTGTACCGTCAGCAAGATTAGAACCGCCACCGCCTTGGTTGATTGCATAACCCATACCGATAACGGTATTCAAACCAGCAATTGAGCCAGAGTGATTCAAAGAGATATCATAGATGTCGTCGTTAGCATAACCAACGGCAACCTTAATACCCATGAACGCTGGAAGGTCATAACGAAGACCAGTACGGTAGACACCGTTACAGTCAAAACCAATACCTAAGCCAGGTGTGGTTACACACTGTAAGTTAGAAGCCCAAGTTGTATTGGCTGCACCCGCACCCAAACCTTGAATGGTCAAGCCGTTACCACGGAACACTGGTGATACGCTAGCCCATAGGGTTAGTGAAGGATCTGATAATACGCCGATGTTATCAGTAGGCATTGACTGAGTACCTAAGGTCACTTTACCGAAACCACCAGAAAGATTGATGCTGCTGGAAAGTAAGTTAACTGAAGTAAATGCCGTGTTATTGTCGCCACCATTTGCCTGAGTAATAGACAAGAGAGGTGTAAGACCACCTGGCTCAACTGAGAATTCGAAACCAGCAGTTAAACCGCTGTTAGGCAACTCTTGCGTACCAGCGAACTGAAGACGCGTTCCAAGAGTAATACCATTAGCTTCAGCAGCAATTATGTCGCTACTGTTGCCATCGTCATAGGCAAACATTTCTTCGTTGACCCAACCTGAGATATTAACTTCTCCTGCTGTAGCAACTTGTGAAAAAGGCAGCATTGCTGTCATGGCAACAAAACTGGCTCTTTTTAATAGTTTAGTTTTATTCACTTTGTATTCCTCCTTAAGAAAATACAATTTATTTTATTTACATCTCTAGAGATAAAAATTGGCCTCCCCAGCCTCGTTTCCCCTAATTCTTAGTTCAACAAGTCTTTTGAAGCTACGTCTTAGATACAGCTGGAAAGCCATTAATAAGACATGTGAGAAAATACTACAGAATTCCATGCGTTGCAAACATTTATTGATATAAAAACAACAAATACCTATAACCACAAAATAACGTTGTTTTATAACAACAATCATCTTAAAGAGCTTATTTTAATTAGCTTGGAGCTTTATTTAATCGTCCTAAATTTTTCAACAACTATATTTATGACCGACTTTTGTTGCATAATAGCAACATTTTATATATTGCGTTATATTTCAATAATATATAGGCTTTTTTGAATATGATTTAGAGTATTTTAGTGGCACTTATTAACAGCAATTTATGCGGGTTTATGTAGCCGAAATATATCGGCGAAAAGTTACGGTGGGGAATTTTCAGAAAGAATGGATGGAATTTACGAATTTTTAATGCCACATATTATATATCGAATAAATTTCTAACAACTCTGAATCACTTTGGGATAACAATCCTGATTTATTAACATTCACTCAAAGTAAGCTTGTTCCATACTTGGGTAGAGTTGCAGCACCCCACGTTTATACTCTTCATGAAGAATATCCAAAGCTTGGAATCTTTTGGGCAATTCCAATTCTAATGCCTCGCTGATGTCTAAACCCTTGTCCAAAGCAGATTGTAAGGTCTCGTGTAACCAGGAAAGATAATCATGCGTCTGAATCATCGCATGTTGATCAGTCGTCACCGGTCCATGGCCCGCTATCAAATATGTGTAATCCAATTCTTGTAACTGGCGGATACTGTTTAGCCAGTTTTGAATATTGGCATTTGCGACTGCTGGGGTTCTATCATGAAAGATTAAATCCCCCGCGAACAATACACCTGTAGTGTGATCGTAAATCGCCATATCGGAATCAGTGTGACCATCGAGTGCAATTATTTCTATATCATGGCCACCAATGGTGATCTTTCCAGGCGTAACAACTTCAGTTGGTGAATAGGCAACGGTTTCTTTCATCCAATCACCGACTAAAGCATATAGGTTGGTATTAAGCGCCTCCCCTTGTGAATCTATAGCATTTACTATTCCTTGCAAGCTGGCAATCGAAACGTCTTTGAACGCCTGATTACCCAGAAAGTGATCGGGGTGATGGTGCGTATTAAATACTTTAATGATAGAGAGGCCGGTGGTGGACTCGATGTATTTGCGCATCTGTTTGCCATACTGATACGATGACCCAGTATCAATGACTATTACACCACTGTTAGTAACGACATAAGCAGCATTAGCTATATTTCCGCCATTCTTTTTTGAAAAGTACTTGGTCGAACCGATAAAGACATAAGTGCCCTTTCCTACTGGTTCAGCTACCAATTTATAATCAAGTTCACTCGCATTGATTAATTGTAAATTAAATAAACTCAGCACTAGCACAAGTAGGCTTGTTTTAAATAGTCGTCTTATATAATAAATATGCATTTGTCTGTACGAAGAAAGATTACTTGAAATATTCATTTTGTTGTAGCTCGAATAGTATTGCGCGGTAATGCTTAACAATCTAAAAAAATCAGAATTATTGTAATACTTGATTTATCAGGTTGCCGTTATTATCACGACCAGACAGAACAATCCCTTGGAATAGCTTGCTATCAAGATCTACACTGAAAAACGGATTTTCACTTACTGGTTGATAGGATTCAATATGTGCTATCAATTCACCATGCTTATCTTTTAATTCCAGCGTTTCGATATAAAACTCCGGAATACCCGGTGCGAGTCCGGTATCCATAGGATGCATAATTCGAAAACGCAGCCTGTCGGGGCGATCTGCTCTAGACCAAAGACGTGATTTAACATCACCTAAGGTATCTACCCAATTGTCTAAAGCACGACCAAGGCTGGGTGCGGTACAACCGCCGCCAGTAGCATCTAACCAACTCCCGCCGACATGCCATACACCATCTTTTGTTCTCGCTGCTGCACGAACTGGGGTTGAGTTTTGAACTTTAAACCGAAAAGCTATGAACGGCTCTATTTTGCCAGGATGAAAGTTCAAGATTTCCTTGATAGGGTTCAGATCAGCAAACAATCTGATCTCTTCAATTTCACCAATACCATCAACATTAACTGAAACAGGCACATTCATCGGGTCTTCAGCCATATCTGGGACGACGACCTTGACCCTGTCATCAAATATAACGGTTTCATTAGATAAAATAAGTTTATGCACAAGATTCCAACTGGGGGAATCAAGTGGATCCACTAAAGGTTGGCTATATGTAAGATGAGCCATTGTTAAGAGCCAGAGGCTAAGAATAAATTTAATACCGGTCTTTAATGACATAATTTGTTTAATCATCGAATGTTTCTTTAATAGTGTTGAGTTCGCCATTCTGTGTTAGTAAACCAATATTGTTAAGAGTTTCATATTATAACTAGGAGTTGAAAACTAGATGATATGCGCGCTACAAAGACTAAGCTTCTTGTCATTATTGATGAACAATAAAAGATAGGGTTTGTGTTATCGATCAACCTCTAACTTTGAACAACTTTTGAGTTTCTATCTAGCCCATGTTTTTTTAGCTTTAAGTACAAAGTGCTCTTTGCCATTCCTAGGTGATTAGCAGTCTTTGTAAGATTTCCGTTATTAGACTTTATTGCAGAGCTAATGATAAGCCGCTCCGCATCTTCAAGAGAAATATTGCTGTCATTCAAAATCACATCCTTTAGAGAAGCGTTACTACCATTCTCTATCGGTTGATCTTGAAATTCACCGGGTAAATCTTCAAGTGTCACTGTATCTGTTTGGCACATTAAGACTGAACACTCTACAATATTGCGTAACTCTCGAATATTACCTGGCCATTCATAACTTTTTAGTGTTTTGATAAAATCCGAGGCAAACTGTTTTTCTTCCACACCATCCCGCTTCGCTATTTCCTTAGCAAAGGAATGTATTAACATTTCAATGTCATTCTCACGCTCACGAAGGCTAGGAATAGAAAGCGTTATTACTGAGATACGATAAAATAAATCCATACGGAAAAGCCCTTCTTTCACATCAAGATTTAAATCACGATTTGTTGCCACAAGCACACGGAAATTTACCTTACGCTGCTGATGATCTCCAAGACGGCAGATCTCACCTTCTTGTAGTACGCGCAAAAAATTAGCCTGAATATCTAATGGTAATTCGCCAATCTCGTCCAGGAAAAGCGTGCCTCCGTCTGCTGCTTCTATCTTTCCCTTCTTCCCACCTCGTACAGCGCCGGTAAAAGCACCCTCGACATAACCAAATAACTCACTGGTAATTAAATCTCGAGACAATCCACCACAGTTCAGAGTTATCAGTGGTCCTTTACTATTAGGTCCTGCAGCATGGATAGCTTTGGCAAACATTTCCTTACCAACACCAGTTTCTCCCTGAATTAATATTGGCACTGGGAGAGTAGCGAGGCGTTGAGCTTTGTGTATTGTTTTTTTCAGTGCACTACTAGAACCGACAATATCCTCAAAATATTTTCTATCATCATTCAATGATGGTTTGCTACTAATTGTATTTTTTGATGACCCCACAAATACCGTATGTGGCGAGGGAATTATTAGCATGCTACCTAGTTGATCCTGCCCTTCCATAACAGGTTCAATCCATTCATTTCGCAGCCATTCTGCTTCAAGCATTTTAGACTCGCTGTTATTAATATCATGAATAAAATTCTTCCCGTTATTCTTTAAGTCAACGCCGCGCGATGCTAGATTTGAAGCAACATTCTCGTTGGCTTTAACCAAATAACCGTAATTATCCAGTAGCATCAAAGCATCATTTGTCGGTGAAGAAAAAATCGAGACTGCCGCATTTAACAAACGATTTTTTTCCTCTAATTTTATACCTACAAGTCTACTTTCTATCCTACCGGCAGCTTCGACAACCAATGCTTGAGTATGGTAACTAAAATCGCTTGTTAACCCTGACAGATCCAAGGCACCTATTATTTCTTGGCTTCCAGGATCTCTGATCACCATTGCAGTGCAAGTCCAGGACTTTATTCCTTCGCAAAAGTGCTCTGAGGTATTAATTTGTATTGGCATTCCAACGGATAGAACAGTGCCTATTGCATTTGTGCCGGCGGCACGTTCGCTCCAGTTTGCTCTGACAGCCAATCGAATATCATGACCATCTTCAACCGTTTTTCGATCACCCTCAACATGTAGACATATGCCATTTCTATCGGCCAAAATCATCATAGATCCGGAACCTGCGAGTAAGTCACGCGCATGTTCCATTACCGGTTTAGCCGCTTCCACCAATTGTGCATTGTCTTTAAGAAGTGTTTGGTAGGTCTTGTCGTTAACGCTTAAACGAGTTTTACTGCTTGAGGGATCTACACCATCTTCCAGACACCTTGCCCATGAATCACTTATAATTTTACGAATCGAATTTTTGGGGAGTTCGCCGCAATTAACATATCTATCCCAGGCCAAATCTACTTTTCCTGGGTTGATGTTAAATGGCGTCGCTTTATAAAAATTCTTCATGAGTAATTCGCCTTAATTTACTAATATATTGCACGCGTTTAAACCATGTTAATTTGATGACAAGTTAGTTAGATTCCTGAAACACTGATTATGCTTATACATGCAGATCTTTGTCTGCTCAACTAAAGTGTCAAAACGTACGATAATCGTACTCCTTGAAACTACCTTAATCAAGCACATCACAGCCTGCATTGAAATCTAGACAAAGGGAAAGGACTATATATTTTAAAACTATGCCTTTGTTAATGATAGCCCGGTTGGGCTTTCACTGGAAGGACTTAAATTACTGAGGCAGCTACTTCTAATCTTCCATATGAGTTCGCTTAAATGCAGTAACACATTCCTATTATTAATGTAAAACAAGCTTTTTTCTGTTTCTACAGACCGTCAGTAAACACCACCCATAGTCTAGCAACACTATTCCTGTGGGTAATTTATTTTTGCTGCTGGAATGTGATAACTAGCATTATATTTATTGAATATATTCTTAATCGTTCCATCATTGATTAAACTAGTCATGGCATCCTGTAGTGATTTAGACAAAGCTTGATTACTTGCTTTAACAGCTAACCCCTGATCCCAAGAAGCCTTCGCGATACCAGGCATCTGCATTAGACCAATTTGATATTTATTTTTTGAATCGTCCAGTGCTGATTCTATTTCAGTACGCATACCCATCACCGCTGTTACATCCTTCTTTAATAGGGCCTGAATTGCCTCGGGAATTGAGTGGTAATGAAGTACATTATTTCTAATTTGCCCTCTATACGCGCCTAATAAATAACCATCTGCCATTGTGACGCGTTCAACACCAATTTTATTGGAGAAAAAAGCGGTTATTTGTGGATTGCTACCAAGTTGTTCCGGGTCGGCGGCAACCACCACCTGATCTTCAAAATAAGGTGCAATGAAACTAATTTTATCTTCCCTTTTCATAAGATTTTCATCGTATGGAATATGCAACATAACATCAGCTGGTGGACCAGTGACATGATGCCCTTTCCAAACATAGACTCTTAAATCATCTTCCAATGATTCATCTGCAAAAACTAAACGAATATTCGCTTTAAGTCCCAACTTTTCGGCTAATGCTCTGGCGATATCAACATCAATACCTTCGGCTTTGCCATTTGCGGCTTGATATGAATAAGGTGGGAAATTATCGTATGCAGCAAACTTCAGAATGCCACTGGTAATTCCTGCTTCAGTCTCAGCATGAACTTGCCCAGTGAATAAGCATGCACAATAAATTATAAATACAGATAAGCGGACCAATTTTATTTTAAACATCATTATTACTTCTTAATTGCAATTGTTTCTATCCATGCCCAAATAGCCCAGAGTGCTTCTTGGCTAAACGGTCCGCCATCGGTTTCTGCAAACACAGGCATATAGGTGATACCATTTCTAACAGCGCCTTTACGAACTCGCATAACAAACCAAGCATCATCTTCAGCGTCATGCTTCATCTTTCTCAGATCAGGATTTATACCACCTGATATACCGCCAAGGCCATGGCATCGTGCGCAATTCTGACCATAGGCAGCTTCACCTACTTTTATAGCCGTTTCATTACCAGAGTATGGGTTTCTTTCTAGCCATTCGTCACCGAGATCTTCTAATCCGTCAATATTTATAGGCTGAGGAGCTACATCCCCGTGAGCAAATACCTGTATTGAAAAGAATGACATTAAACAGGCAAGCAGCACTGTAATGGATAAATATTTTCTATTTTTCATTGACTAACACCCTTAACAGTTTTCATAAGTTATTACTTTTCGACCTTACATGTCGTAATAGAGTTCATTAATTTGTTCCGCTAAAGAACAACAATTGAACACGACATCTCTAGATAAAATCAAAGAATAACAAAATTTATAATGATTATAAGTAACAAGGCCAACATTACGTTGACCTTGTTATAGTTAAACTTATTAGGCGACTACTTACACTACCCAATAATATTAAACTTAAAAGTTATTAATAGAGCTTGAATACAACTAAGCTTGCGCCCTGATTAATACCTTCTATTTGCTTAGCAACTTCACCACCCCATAGCGGTACGGCTGCACCCCAACCAGATGGAACAGCTACGAACTGCTCGCCGCCTTGCTCCCAAGTAATTGGTGAACCTACAATACCTGAACCGGTATTATATGACCAAAGCTCTTTACCTGTTTTAGAATGGATAGCTTTAAAATGACCTTCTGGTGTTCCGTAGAATACAAGATTACCAGCTGTAGCCATTACACCACCCCAGAGAGGACCTTTGTTCTTAACTTCGAAAGCCTTCTTGCCGGTCATAGGATCATAAGCGCGCAAAACACCGATATAATCATCGAACAATGGTTTGATACTGAAGCCAGCACCCATGTACGCAGCACCCTTCTTATAAGTAACTGGTTCATTCCAAAGATCCATGCCCATTTCGTTAGCCGGGATGTAGAACAAACCAGTGTTTTGGCCATACGCCATACCCATCCAGTTTGTACCACCTAGGAAAGAAGGAGAAACAGTAATAACCGAACCTTTCTTGCCATCGGCACTTTCAGCAGGATTGCCAGGACGTTTGCCCGCTTCGATAGGACGACCCGTCTTCAAATCGATTGATGTAGCCCAACTGTGACCTTCAACAAATGGAAATGCATTTACCAACTTACCATTCGTTCTATCAAGCGTGTAGAAGAAGCCATTTCTGTCAGCATGTGATGCCAGTTTTTTATCACCCTTGTTGAATGCGACAGTGTGGTTAGTACCATCATAGTCCCATGCTTCATTAGGCGTGTATTGAAAATGCCATTTAATCTTACCGGTATCTGGGTCAACTGCGATTGTTGAAATAGCATACAGATTGTCACCAGGACGCATGTGTGAATTCCAAGGCGCTGGATTACCCGTGCCCCACATGATCGTTTTAGTTTCATGATCGTAGGTACCTGAATTCCATGGTGCACCACCACCTACTTTCCAAAGATCGCCAGGCCATGTTGCATTCAGTTTACCCGTCATACCGTTTGGCTTACCGTTTAATGTACCTATATGACCTTCAATTGTTGGTCGTTCCCAAACCAGCTTACCGGTTTTAGCATCAAATCCCCTCAACATACCAACGATACCGAATTCACCACCAGCAACACCGATGATGACCTTATCTTCAGCAATGATAGGTGCTGCAGTTGATGAATGGCCCGCTTTGAAGTCACCTAGAGACTGCTTCCAAACAATTTCACCAGTCGCAGTATCTAATGCAACAAGTTGTGCATCTAAAGTACCAAAGATGAATAGATTGTCGAATAACGCACCACCACGATTAACAACGTCACAGCATGGCAGAATGCCTTCTGGTAAACGATGTTCGTACTTCCAGATTTGCATGCCTGTTTCAGCATTGATAGCGAAAACACGGTTGTAAGAAGCTGTTGTGTAGATTACGCCATTATGTACTAATGGTTGAGCTTCTTGACCACGCATTTTTTCTCCACCAAAGGAGAAGGTATATGCGGGTGCTAATGAACTAATGTTTTTGTCATTAATTTTAGCTAGTGGGCTCCAGCGTTGACCTTGTGTACCCATACCATAAGATACAACGTCACCTGTTGTCGTAGCGTCATTAATAATGTCTTCAGCAGTAACACCAGCAGCAGAGCTACTCATAGGCAACGCGATTAATGCGCCAGCTATTGTTATAGATTTAAGAAAGCCTGAATCACAGGCACCTGAGATATACTTCATATTTACACCCCTCTTTGTGTTGTTATGAACTGGCTGTTATCCGCAGCCATGGGTAAAACATTAAAACGATTAAGTTTAGTAATAATCTAAAGTTTAATCTCTTAATCTCTAGACTATAAACCAATTTGCTTACATGCAATGCATGCGCCATCAGAGTAATTGCTTAGATAACTAACTCTATTATCTCTGATTACAGTCAGTTATAGACATTTATTAATGTTATTTATAAATATTTATAACCGTTCGAATTTAAGCCGTCTCATCAAAATCGGACGGTTTATTTTAGAACTACTGATAACTAGCAAAATTAACACTTATTTGGAGTTCTAACAATATAAAAGAATTGTTAAATCACAGTAAATTTATTGTTTAAGATTAAGATGTTGCAAAATGCAACAGATAAAAAACCGTAACAATAAACTTCATGACTGCCGCAGGTTTATAAGACATGGAAGGATCAAATTTAAAGTCTTAACGGCACGAGTAATAGAGATAAAAAAAGCCACCTGTTATTTCTAACAGGTGGCTTTTACTTTACAAAGTGCTTAAGTTTACTAAATTAAGCAGCTATTCCCTTAGGTACTTTTAATCCTACCCATTTGTAGAATTCTGCAATATCAGGTTCAAAATCATGGATTACTGGATACCAAGGTACTGGCGCTTCAACATCATGTTGACACGCACACTCTGGGCAATAGTACTCACGATAAACCTGCCATTCCGCATCAGGAGACATCAATTTAGGATAAACCTGGTTAAATTTTTCGACACTATCACGAACATAGATAAGTGCATTTAACTTCCAGTTTTCCGTATAAGGACCGAAGACATAGCCACAGTCACATTTATTAACGATATCACCGTTTTTATCTTCGACGATGTACAAGTGTGGCGCTAATGGTAGGACAATTTTATCTTCCCATTTTGCTCTTTCTTGTAGAACCTCTATGTACATAGAGAATCGCAATGGATCCTTCGGCATGAATAACATACGTCGGACCGTTTCCCAATCAAGTACACCGTCGATTAATTCGGCAACCTGCTTTTTTGTATATGTTGTAGACATTTTAAAACCTCTAATAATTTATTGTTCAAGCATGTGGGCGTATCAAACGCCCACAAACGCAGAATGTTTTATTCCTCGACCAAGACAACCGTCTTAACGTCTGGCATTTGACTTAAGTCCATATGATGCTTAGCACCAAATGCAGGAACACCCAATTCTTTCTCTGTTACTAACCAATCACTTGGCAGGCTCCAGAATGCTCGGAACTTATCCAGAAAAGGCTGTGACAACTCAAAAGATGACGCAAACATTTGTTGAACTTGAACTGATGCTTTCTTATCAAGGATGTTTTGGCGTTCGCCTTTCATCCATTCTTTGACAGGAGTACCACGAGAAAGACGCTCTTTGCGCATTTCTGCTTGGCGAGCTCTAGTCGCATCAGCATCAACAGTGTAATAACCTTCAGCATCCTTCGTGAACTTAGCACCATAGATTTTGATTGCGTATTCTTCTAGAAGAACAACATCATTCAAATCTTTCTCAATATTTTCTATGGTACGGTCTAATGGATCACCAAAACCTGGGCCACCACGGAGGTAGTTCAAGTAAAGATCGCCGTTCTCGAAAATTGCTTCAGTCGTAATACATTGACTATCACGTTTAACGATTGCACCTGGCTCCAGATGATTCTCATAATCTGGTTCGTCAGGATTCCAATCATGGCCCATTGGCAATGATTTACCTTCAGCAATACGCTTATGTAAGCCAGTATTGTGAGCTTCAAAACGATAACCGGTTGCTGATGGATAACCACCATGTAGACCCCAGTCACTGTTCATGTAGCCGTTACCCATGAAGAACATACACCAGTCAGCAGAGTTATGTACCATACGCAGGGTTTCAAAACCCATACCGCCACGATACTTACCATAGCCACCCGTGTTAGATTTGATTGCACGACCCATATACAGTAATGGTTCTGCTAATTCCCAAATCTCACAGTCACCCATGTCGCCTTCTGGATTCCAGATAGCAGCTGCATGGTTAAGACCATCTTTCATAGCACAAGCGCCGGTACCACAAGCTGCAGTTTCGAAGCTATTCACAGCGTGAATTTCTTCTTCCTGGTTGAAACCACCACCCTGCATCCAGTTACATGGATTAGAGTTACCAGCGTTCACTTCTTCTAGATAACCGCGTGAGAAATAACCACGGCTAACTGCTCTCCATAAAGAGCTCCAAGAAGATACCAAGAAATGCCAAGCATCAGCATGTGCAGTTCGTCGATCGTTTGGATTAGTCCAGGTACCTTTAGGTAGACGGAATTCAGAAGCGAAGAGTGAGCCATCATTAATACGTTCTGTTGGTACAACAGTCTGCGTCATCATCACCCAGATACCACTAGTAAATGCGGTTGGGTTTGCGTTATACGTATGCCAACCCCAACGACTACAGCCTTCAAAATCAAGACGCCATGTCGCTTCAGGTTTAACAGTAATGGTACAAGGTGCGTGCATGATGGTGTCGACCTTTGCAAATGGAGATGGCACATGTACATCTTCATGCATGTAAGGTACGTCAACAAACGCAACGGTATTGTACTTACCAGGGATAAGAATATCGTTGATACGTTTAACGAGACCACGACGACCATCTTCGATGATTTCAGAGGTGAACTGTAAGAAGGTTTCAACACCCACATCAGCAATCACTTCTTCGACGATATCACGAATCATATGGTCACCAGCAATACGAGTTCTTTCATCAAGAATCCAGTATTTTGGAGTACGTACATTTCGCTGTACTTCATGCTGCCAGTCACGCATAGGCTTATCATTGATACCCGTTTTACGACAGGTGATTTGAACACCATCACCAAAACGTTGTACTTGACCGTTTGACATAGAGCCTGGGCCAGCAGCACCGGTATCGATTACGTGAGTCACACCACCAACCCAAGCTACCAATTTACCTTCATGGAAGATAGGTACGATAGTCGCGATATCACAAGGGTGTACGTTACCGATTTGGCAATCGTTGTTGGTGAACATATCACCAGGGTTGACTGTAGGATCTTCTTCCCAGTTATTTTCAATCATGTACTTGATGCACATTCCCATCGTGCCCACGTGAATGATGATACCTGTAGAAGTACAGACACAATCACCAGCGGTGTTGTACAGAGTGAAACAAAGCTCACCTTCTTGCTCAACGATAGGCGATGCAGCGATCTTTTTAGCCGTTTCACGTGCGTTTACAACACCTGCACGTAATTTAGAAAATATCTTCTCGAAAGTAATCGGGTCTGATTTCTTCAGTTTAAGCTCTTTCAAACCGTCATAATGCCCGGTTTCTTTTGATGTGTTGTACATATCAGCACGATTCTGCGCAAGGGTCTTACCGTTATATAAGATAGACTTTCTTGTTGTAGAACCACCTGATATTGATTCTGGTTTATTCATATTTTATTCCTCTTTCTTAAATCAATGTTAAGTATTAAAACTTGAACCTATACTTCGATCAGATGGAAAAGTCTGTGCTCATCCATAAATGTTTCGAAACCAGGCGGTACCACAAAGGTTGTAGCATCGGACTCAATAACACAGGGTCCAGGCATTTTATTTCCAGGCATAATTGCTTCCATCAGAAACAAATCAGCTTCATGCCATTCTTTCTTGAAATAGAACTTACGTTTACCCAAGTTAGCTTCAGCAGAAGGTGTAGGTCCTGCATCAGGCTGAGAAGGAATAGCCGGTTTCATAACTTCAACCGTGCCATGCATGATCGCAGTCGTAACACCGTAGCCTAACTCAGGTGATTGTGCCGCTGTTGCATACACACGACCAAAGGTTTCTTCGAAAGCATCCGTTAGAGAAGGCCAATCTTTAGCTCCACTGACTTTTTTCTGTGGTGATACAATTTCAAGGTCGTTCAACTGCCCCATGTATTGCATACTAAAACCAGGAACAAGCGTTACTTGATCTGCGCCATAGCCATTAATCTTAAATTCTTCAAGAACCTTAACTGACAATTCGTCCCAAGCCGCCTGTAAAGTATTACAAGCTTCATCTTTCGCAGCGTCTTCACTATCTGGTGGCATTGCAATATCGACACTCATGTCATAACGATATTCAAATTCTGCAGCCGCACAACCAAATGCTGAGAAACCAGCTGCCCATGCAGGTACGATTGTTTCTTGGAAGCCTAAACCTTGTGTATAACCATAAGCGTGTACTGGACCAGCACCACCGTAGGAGAAACAAACAAAGTCAGTCGGGGTATAACCTTTACTTGAGATCATATCACCAAGATGTTGTTTTAGAGAGGCATCAAGCAACTCGATAACACCAGCAGAGGCGTCTTCAACAGTCATGCCTAATTTATCTGCAATTTGGTCTTTAATACACTGACGTGCTTTATCAACATTAAGTTCTAATGCACCGCCCAAGAAATTGTCAGGGTTTAAATAACCCAGCATAAGGTGACAATCGGTTACAGAAACCGTTTCAACACCACCCTCTTCCCAACAAGTACCTACGCGGTAACCAGCACTGTCTGGTCCAAGCTTAATAGCGTCTGAGTATGGGTCAATACGGACATAACTACCTGCGCCTGCACCAACGGTATCCATGCCTACTAGTGGCAATGATAATACCAAACGGGCCATATCTTTATCTCGGCCAATTGCAAAGGCACCCTTTACAATTAATGCCATATCGAAGCTTGTTCCACCGATATCTGAACAAGCAATGTTTTCATAACCAAGTTGCTTACCAAGATAAGCTGAACCGATTACACCACCGATTGGGCCAGAAACTAGCGTACGAGCCAATTCTTTTGCTTTCCAGCTGATAGTACCACCGTGACTCGCCATTACGCGGACATCAAATTTACCACCTAGACCTGCCATTTTGTCGCTTAGGTTCTTCAACGTGATACGTGAAGGCTCAGCAGCATAGGCTTCGAGGATTGTGGTGTTGGTACGATGGCTTTCTTTACGACTTGGATAATAGTCACAAGATGCAAATACAGGAATGTCTTTACCTGAGGCTTTAACTTCTGCAATGACAGCATCTCTAACAGCTTCTTCATGTGAGTGATTAGCATGTGAGTTTAAGAAGCTGATTACAATAGCTTTAATATCTGTTGCTAGTAATTCTTGTGCCGCTATAACTGCTTCTTCAACACGTACTGGAATCACGACAGTGCCTTGGCAATCGATACGCTCGGTAACACCACGAGTATCTTGAATAGCAACCAATGGATCATCATAGCGATGCGAATTCAAATGAAGACGATCTTCGAACGCGTATCCAAGATAACATTGTAGAGCACGGCCCATACGATGGTTATCTTCAAAACCTCTACTACAAATCAATGCGGTACGGATACCTGTACGTGAGACCACTCTGTTCAGCATAGCTGTACCAGAATATACACATGTGGACATTTGTCCGTAGACTTCTTCAAGACCACGACCTGACCCTTCAAGGGCGTCCTTACTTGAATCAACAACGGCTGTAGCTTCATCAATACTACTTTGCGCCTTGCCTACAATGAATTGGCCATCGGCCGCGACGAAAAAAGTATCTGTCATGGTGCCGCCGGCATCAATTCCCAGTACTTCTATAGGATTATCTGAACTCAAAATTTCTTCCTCCTAGAAATTGGTTTGTAAGCCGCCTTGGCAAACAAACCAGATTATTTATTATGTTTCCGCGCTTATATGAGCAAGAGTTGTGCCTAAATTATAAAACACCATCACCACAGCTTATGTGATTGTATTTTATAGCAATATTTAGAACGTTTGCTTGTCATAGCGAAGTAAATAAGCGTATGATTTTCGTCCGTTCGGTCGAACAACGGTCAAATATTAGCCTAAAGAACAATAATTTTTATGAACTTGATTTCGTAAAACTTGAGATAGGCTACTCTGCGCTATTTTGCAGGTAAAATAGATGACAAATCTAGTATTCATCATACGAAAAGAAGTTATGATGCAATGGTTCAAATCAAACTCTACCGATTGGAATAAAAAAGGCATTGAAATAATATTATCTAGTCTTTATTGTTATCTTGAATACCTATTCAATAATGATTTTCAATAATAATTATAAAAGTACGAGTCTTCACTACAATTACCAAGGTCACCTGAATCAGCCATGCTCACAAAAACCTATAAATCTCGATTAATATTACAATGGACTATCTATGCTGGCGTTATGATATTTCTACTTTGGTTCAGTTGGCAGCTTCACATCCTGATCCAAATATTTATCAATGACCCAACAAAAATCACATTTCTGATCGCTTTATTTTTTATAGGCGGGACCATTCATTGCGGAATACGGGCAAATTATTTATCCAACCAACTCAACGCTATTGCAGATATAGAAGGCAAAATAATATCCTGGGAAAGCGATGATTCACTGCCCTCTCAATTCTTAAAAACAATTACGAAGAGTCTGGAAGGGCAAACATTGAATGGCGAACAGTCTGCTGATAACGCTTTACTCGCGGATGTATTTGCAGATCAAGCGCACGCTCAGCACGAGATAGGTTGGTTTTTTACCAGTTTGTTGGTGAAGTTGGGTTTATTAGGTACTGTGATTGGTTTTGTACTCATGCTCGGTCCGCTATCTACACTAAAATCTTTTGATATTGCCGATGTTCAAGGCATTCTCACTTCTATGACTGCAGGTATGGGGGTAGCCCTCAATACAACTTTGGTTGGCTTATTGGGAAGTATGTTACTCAGTTTTCAATATTTACTATTAGATCGAGGCGCTGACGAAGTCGTAGCGAGAACTGTGCATTACATGGAGACTGAACTAATACCCGAGCAACACAAAAAGGCTTAATTAATGGGTATTAGACGTTCAACTCGACAATTCGAGCAAGATCCGTTTACTGATCTGTTATTTAATTCATTATTAGCATTCACCTTGCTATTTTTGATCACGATCTTATTTTTAAACCCACCGGCTAAGAAGGGTATTATTGATCCCAAAGCTGAGTTTATTGTTACAATCAAATGGGACGACAGTAGTCCAGATGATGTGGATACTTGGGTCAAAGGCCCCAAAGGTGGCGTAGTTTGGTTTCGAAATTCTGAGGTTGGATTAATCCATCTCGACCGTGATGATCGTGGTATTGCTAAAGATAGTATTATAGTTAATGGCGTTGAAATTATTAATCCTCTAAATCAGGAAGTAGTTACCATCCGCGGCAATGTACCAGGAGAATATATATTTAATGTCCATTACTACAACAGTAAGTCGTTAAGACAAGCAAATGTTGAGGTCCGTGCCGTAAAAGTAAACCCACAGTTAGAAGTGGTTTATTACGGAACACTAATATTAGAAAATAAAGGCGATGAAAAAACAGCAGTGCGTTTCACCATTGATGCAGATGGAAACGTTACTAATGTTAATACATTATTTAAATCCATTGTTGAGGTTAACAAATTATGAATCAGGCTGTATTAGGGCTCACACTAACATATGTCGCATTAGCGGCTTTAGTGTTAGCAATATTTTTACTTACGCGTTTACCTGTATGGATAAAGTTTGCCTTTATACTTGCTGTCAGTGGATTTTACTACCTCACCTTCTATAGCCTTCAGGGTATGCTCGGTTGGCCTACACAACAAACCCTACCTGAACAATTTCAATTAATGGCTTCATCTATAACGGAACCCGATGAAGAAGAAGGTACACCCGGTCGCATTCATATATGGGCAACGGCATTTGTTGATAATGCTCCGGCTGCCGAGCCACGTGCCTATGAACTGCCATACGATCTTGACTTACACTCAGCGCTAGATGCCGCTTTAAAAGAACAACGACGAGGTAATATACAACTAGGCAAAAAAGTAGAAGGCGAAACAACAGATGAGATTGCAAAGGACTTATCAAAATATGGTGAGACACGTGAAGAGATTGAATTTTTTGACCTGCCTGATCCTGAAGTCCCTGAAAAGTAACCTCATATAAACACAAGACGTTTTAAACATGAAAAAAATTAATTGCATACTACTAACCTTGTTACTGGTTTTTTCGCTAGTCAGTTGTTCTGATAAACCGGTAGGTAGTGAATATTTTCCACTCAATAAAGGCTGGAGTTGGACATACAAATCAACTACAGATTACGACGGTGAACTTGAAACTATTAAAACAGAATTAACCATTACTAATTTAGGCATCAAGAAATCAGGTAAAAAATCATTCTTTGTCCGACGAACAAGCTCTAACATTGATTATTATCATAACCATGATGAATCAGGTGTTTACCGTGAAGCCTTACGTACTGTGGTTGAATCAAAACCGCGTATGGATAGGGATAAGCGTTACGTGTTAAAACTACCTTTAGAGGTTGGTACAGGTTGGCGTGAGATAAGTCGACCATTAATCTTGCTGCGAGTTTACCCTTACCGCGTTCGCGTTGGTAAAGATGCACAGGTTCCAATAAATTACCAGATAGAATCAATGACTGAAACAGTCACAGTTCCAGCAGGCACATTTGAAAACTGCATTAAAGTTGCCGGAGAAGGTTCTTTTACAACCTATACCGATTCAGTAACCGGAGAAAAAGAAATACCCATGTATGTTGAGGAATGGTATGCACCAGGCGTAGGCTTAATCAAACAAATACGTCGTGAACTTGATGGTGACATGATTGATATTTTTAATACGCCAATCTTTATAGGCGGAAATACAGTTCTAGAACTGAAATCTTTCAAAAACTAGATACTGAGTTTATTCTTATTTTTTTATTGCGGGCATAACATTCATAACTCAACCACCGCCCTTCTGGAAAGTTATATCAAACTTTTGTATATACGTTTGCATTTCAATCTTGCTTAGGTTCATGAACTTGAAGTTCATCGGCGTATGATCAATCTTCATTGAAGCTATCTGTCTAACTTTTTGTTCTTCTAAAGAAATACTTATTTCGCCTTTTGAGAACGGAAAACTAACTGATGAATTAACTTTATCAAAATTTAAAAGATCACTATTACTTATTGTTTTAGTAATTAATCGATAAAACTCATTATGAGTCACCGCCATATCTCGTTTCAATTCAATCAAATCCGACATTGCATTCATACCTTACCATTATGGTTTAATGAATCTCATATCTATAATGATAAAACGAGAAACAGTTTAGATTTACTTTAACCGCCTGCTACAGGGGGCCATACGGCGAGCGTGTCACCGTCGCTAAATGTAGAATTTTCTCTCTCATTAGGGTCAAGATAAACACCGTTTAGTAACACTAGATGTGCCGACTCTTTAGGAACGTTAAATTTCTCAAGAATTGAATAAGCCGTTTCTGAAGCAGGAACATCTAGTTTTGTAGCATGTTTTACTGCGTTTTCAGGCAAATACTGACTTAGACCCGCATATAACTTTAATGTGATTTCCATTAACGAGTTAAATGACCCCAGCGTTATGACCTATTGCTTGAGTATTTGCCAGATAGGCTTCCATTATTCGTGTCGGATCTTTTATTAAATGGTCCTTCCACTTACCTAAATTCAGCTTGGTTTGTATCAACCCTCTTAGTACGCCTACATGTTGGGTCAATCCAACAGCTTGTGCTCCAACCATGACATCGTCCTCAAAAGAAAGGCTCAAATAGCGATAGCGATCGTTATCACATAGTTTTGCGGATTCACCGCCGTCAATACCCATCCATAAACCATAAGAACTTGATATCAGGCCCATCGTATCCAACACATTCATATTTACACATCCCTGATGAACGGTATCTTTACCAGCCATATTCATGGCAGCAATACGTCCATGATCTGCGGCGGTAGGCTGTATAGCCTGTACACTATACTCACCCGTAGAAAAATCTTTGCCTTGGCAAACATCGCCTGCAGCATATATATCAGCAATATTTGATTGCAGACGGTCATTAACTAACACGCCTTCATCTGTTTCCAGCCCACTCCCGTCTAAGAATTGAATATTAGCGGCAACACCTGTTGCAGAAATAACCAAATCAGCATCAAGAACTTCACCATTATCAAGTTTAACTTTAAGTGAATCGCCACTACCCTTCTCGATTGCATCAACGCGCGTTGAAGTATGTACGGAGACACCCTTATCCTGACACCAACTCTTGATCATATTGCCAGCAGTTTGGTCCATCATCCTGGGAACCATTCTGTCACCCATTTCAATTACAGTTAGATTTACTTTTCGAAGCGCTAAGGATTCCAAAATAATACAACCAATAAAACCGGCTCCCATTAAAACGACATTAGAACCAGGCTTGGCTTTATTGACGATATTTCTGCCATCCTCAAGCGTCCAGCAAGAATGAATACCGGGTAAGTCCATACCTTCGATAGGTGGTGTAATTGGGTGTGAGCCAGTAGCAATTAACAGCTTGTCGTAATTGATCACATCATGGTGTTCAAGATTCAATGATTTATTTTTTGGATCGATAGTACTTACTCTGTCTCTAATAATATCGATATCTTTATTACCAAAATGTGATGACGATTTTCTGAGATAGGTACCTTCTTCTTTAATCTTATCGATTAAATAATATGGCAACGCCATCCGAGAATATGGTGGTTCAGGTTCATCCCCAATCAAAATTATGCTTGATGTTGGGTCAACTTTACGTAATGTCTCTGCTGCTATAACACCTGATGGACCTGCGCCTACAATCACATGCTTCATGTCTTTACCCCTCTAATGTTTTAACCGACTATAAACCAGAATCTACAGTTCTAAACTACAGACCCAGGCGAGAACGGGTTTCATCTGTCGGCACACCATCAAGTGTCCAACCTCGTACCTCATAGTATTCTGGTAACATTTTATGTAAATCATTAGCTCTGCCTTCTGCAGGACCTGTTTTTGCAGCGTCTTTGAGGAGCCGCTTAGGTAATGTATCGTCCTTTCCTGTAATACCAGCCGCTAAATTATAATCACGTTCCATCGTCCAAATACGTTCACCAACGACCAAACATCGCTCTGCGCTCCAATCGCCTTCGCAGGCTGCATCTATTTGCGGTGCAATATCTTCAAGTGTCCAGGCAAATGTTGTAAACGCACAGATCCCGGCAGAATCTACAACCGCTGTTGCATCTTGAAAGGCCTTGACCAACCCTGCTTTACCATCTGTAGCCAGTGGATCAGTCTTCTCAGGAATACCTAATATTTCTGATGCAACAGTATATCCTCGAAGATGACACGCGCCGCGGTTAGAAGTAGCGTAAGCCAAACCAATACCTTGTATGCCACGTGGGTCATAAGCAGGAAATTCCTGACCTTTTACAGTCATAGATAGCTCAGGACGACCGTATTTTTCACACAGTCTTTTAGAACCCTGCCCAAGCTCTTTACCAAAACCCTCGCCTCTCACAGTGACCTCTGTTGCCCAGAGTAACGCTTCGGCAGAACCAAACTTCAGTTCCATGCCACCGGTGTCTTTTACTGTAATAGCTCCTTCTTCAAACAACTCCATAGCCGCGGCTATCGTCGCACCCAGTGATATCGGGTCAACGGCGTCCTCATTACATAAGAAATTCGCAGCCGTAATTGCATCAAGGTCATCAACCCCGCAATCAGACCCCAAAGACCATGCATTCTCAAACTCAAGTCCCCCAGAATTACCATGATATTGAGGCTTGTCTTTTACTGAAAAATGGTCTTTGTCTACGGTAGAAATACGCTGACAGGCAATGGTACAACCAAAGCATGCACCGTTTGTCGTCAGATTAGCCTTACCGTCACTTTCACGAACTTCCAGCATGGCTTCACCTGAGATTTTACTCGCACCTTCAAACTGCACCTCTCGATGATTACGTGTCGGCAATGCGCCGACCTCGTTAATTACATTCATCAACACCTGTGTTCCGAGTGCTGGTAAGCCTTCACCGGTAACCGCATTTTCCGCCAATACTTTCTTACCATCCTCAGACGCTTTGAAGAATTTTGTCGGGTCACTGATATTTCCAACACCCCGGGTTCCACGAATAGCAACTGCCTTGAGGTTCTTTGACGCCATGACGGTACCCACACCAGAACGTCCCGCTGCTCTATGCAGATCGTTGACGATGGCAGAAAACAAACAACCTTTTTCAGCTGCACGTCCAACTACTGCGATGCGCACTAGTGGGTCCTGATGTTTGGCATGAATCTGTTCGTCTGTTTCCCAAGCTGACTTACCCCAAAGATCATCTGCAGGGAGTAACTCAGCTTTATCATTTTCTATATATAAATAAACAGGTTTTGGCGACTTGCCTTCCAAAATAACCATGTCCCAACCTGCATTTTTCATCTCGTTACCGAAATAGCCGCCTGAGTTAGAACAAGCAATACAACCTGTTAACGGACTCTTGGTTACTACTGAATATCGTCCTGCAGTCGACACCATGGTTCCGGTCAATGGACCTGTGGTCATGATCATCTTGTTATCAGGACTCAAGGCATCACAGGTTGGGTCTGTCTCTTCAACCAAATATTTTGTTGCTAAGCCACGCTGACCTAAATAATCGTTAGCCCATTGCATATTAAGTGGTTCGGTCGTAATCGAACCGTTTGTTAAATTCACACGTAGTACATTTCTAGTCCAAGCCATTTCGTATTCTCCTACGTCTATGCGTTATCTTGTGGAAGATTTTGTGCTGCATGAGCACGCATTCTTTCCAAACCACTATGATCGGAATCTACATAGGTTATCGCCTGTGTAGGACAAGCCTTTGCACATTCAGGGTCACCGCCACATAAATCACATTTTTGAACTACAGCCGTCTCTTGGTTGTAGTTGACAGTACCAAATGGGCAGGCAATGGTGCAGACCTTACAACCAACGCAGATGTCATCAATGACTTCTTTTGCCCCGGTAGCTTCATTTATAACAATGGCTTCAACAGGACAGGCATGCAGACACCAAGCTTCTGTACATTGCGTGCACGTATAAGGGACAAAGCGTCCTTCATCATGGAAAGTAAATATTTTTATACGCGATTTTGAAGGATTAAAAACTCCTTCAGCTTGATAGGAACAAGCCATTTCGCATTGTAGACAACCAGTGCATTTTTCTGGTTCGATCTGCAAAGATCTGAGCATTTTGTATACCCCTCGTTGATGTTATTTCTTGATTTGAATTCTTAAAGATCCAATATCTAGATAACTTTATGTGATTATAAATAACAATTAATACTGTTTTACACCAAAGAATTATAACCACTATTTCTAGTGATAGCACCCCTATAGAAAGCTCGGAATAAGATATTTATCTATATAAATTAATCTGTTGCAAAATGCGACAACTTTCAAATTTTTGCTAAATCACTAGATTCTAAAAGAACCGAATTTAATATATATGCGATAGAAGTTTGCCGCACTTCACACACATATATATACAAAGCTGAATTTACGTTATATTTAGATAATAATTCACAAACTTAATGACGATGTAGCTAACCGCAAACTAAATACAATGTCTCAAGTAGAAACAATTAAAGCAGCAATCCCGCTAAATGCTAGCGCTTCACAGTATGAAGTGAGAAATGCATGGGAAAAGTTTGTTAGTACTGGTGAGTTAAACCATAAACGACTTCGCCCTGTCATTGCAGACAGCTGGCTTCGTTGTCATGAATTAGGTATTGACCCTCTCGGTAGTCGGGCACGTTCTGTAATATCCAAAGAAGAAATCGAAGCCAAACTCCATACTGAAAACTTTGGGATTTCCGGAGTGAATGTATTTAATAGGATGTCTAATACAGTTGAAGACACGGGACATACTCTTGTTCTAGCGGATAATACAGGATGTATTTTATATTCAGTTTTTCATAAACATATACAGGATCACCTGGAAAGAGTTAATTTTAGACCCGGTGGGGAATGGCATACAGACGCAGTCGGTCCTAATGGCATAGGCACAACATTATCAGTTGGCAAACCAGAAGTTGTTATGGGAACGGAACATTACTGCCAGGGTTGGAAACCTTGGGTATGCTATGGCGCACCGATTCATAATCCAAGCGATCATTCTGTGCTGGGTGTAGTTGATATCACTGGGCCTGCGAACAAAATCTGTGTCGAAGCTATGGCATTAGCTATATCGATTGCTCATTCAATTGAGTCTGATTTATCTGTTTTACAACTAACCAAGCGTGAAAAGTTACGCCAAGCCTATAGAAGGTTGCAAATGAAATGGCCAAATGACGCCAGTATTTCTGTTGATGAATACGGTTTTGTCATTGATATGAACTCACATGCCGATACCATACTAAACACTCCATCTTGTATGATAAATCAGTCTATTCATTTATATTTACCCAGCCTGACATACTATATCAATGCGTGTATTACTAATGGCGTTGAAATGGAATGTGAAATTGAGTTGGAAAAAACGTTGAATAATAGCGCTCGTTTTCGATTTACACCGATTATTGAAAATGGTGAACGCTTAGGTTGTTTTATTATGATTATAGACGGGAAGAAAATACATCATGACTCAACTAGCCTGCGTTCAAACGAGGATGAATTAATCAGAAAAACACTCGAACAAACAAGTGGTAATATCAGCAAGGCCGCCAGAATTCTAAACATAGACCGCGCGACGATCTATCGCCGACGTAAAAATTGGCAATGACAAATACAGTCTTACAAAAAGTCATACTGAAAAATCTTTAACATTCAGGCAATTTTCCTATCTATTTTGAATGGAATTTATCCTATATTGTATTGTCGAACTATTCAGTTACTTCAGCTATTTACATATGGCAAAATATAAACACTAACCTCTCATTACAGGCAACTTTTCATGTTGAAAAATTACATCGTAATTATAAAATCAAGCTTTATTGCAATACTATTAGCTTCTAATATTGCTCTTGCGGAAAACGTCCAAGTAAAATTCGCTTACATAGGGCAAAAAGATCATTCTGCATTGCTTGGTGCACAACAAGGTCTTAGCGAAGCTAACCTACAAGGCCAATTTCTCAATCAAATATACGAATTAGATCTAATATCTGCAGAGGATGCAAATACACACGACTTTTCTAATTACATCGCAGTCCTTACAGCAGTCGATACTGATTCCTATACAAAGCTTGCTGATACTCTGCCAAATATAGCTGTCTTTAACTTATCTATTAAGGATGACCAACTAAGATCAACTTGCATAAAGAATACGCTACATGTAATTCCAAGTAACGCTATGGAGACAGATGCCAAGAATCAATGGCAAAAGAAGAAACCCGATTCTACTGTGAATGCTCAAGCTTGGCATCCGGACTTTGTAAAATTCGCTGCACGCGATCTCAATAAACGTTTTAAAAAGAATCAGAAAAAATTAATGGATGATAATTCATGGGCTGGTTGGGCAGCAGTTAAGATGACATCTGATGCCGTTGCAAGAACAAAAATAAATGACCCGGCAAAGATGCTAAATTATCTTAAAACAGATCTTGCTTTCGATGGGCAAAAAGGAAGCGTTATGAGTTTCAGAGAAACGGGGCAATTACGACAACCTATTTTATTGGTTGAAAACAATAAAATTGTTGCAGAAGCACCGGTACGAGGCATTGCCAAACCACCAACATTAGACAGCTTAGGGATATTAAGCTGTGAAAAGTAGTCTACCTATCATATGAAATTAACACTAGTCAGGAGTTTTTAAATGAAAATGTATTTGGCACCAATAATATTTTTCGCCTTTGTTTGTAATTCAGTTAGTGCTGCACCGACTGGGCGTATCTTTATCACAAATGAGCGAGGCGACTCTGTTTCTGTTATTAACGGCAGCACATTAGATGTCGAAGCAACTATTGATGTAGGGGAGCGTCCTCGTGGAATTGGCCTCTCTCCAGATGGGAATGAACTTTATGTTGCAGTAAGTGAAGAAAATAAAATAAAAGTCATTGACCCTGTCTCACTCAAAATTCTAAGAGAATTCGAAGCTGGATCTGATCCAGAAACATTCGCTGTTCACCCTAATGGCAACATCTATATTTCAAACGAAGATGATGCAAAAGCAAGTGTGTTTGACCCAAAAACGGGAGCGCAAGTAGCGGAAATCAATGTCGGTCTAGAACCAGAAGGCGTTGCTATTTCACCTGATGGTAAACGCGTTATCGTAACCAGTGAATCGACTAATATGCTGCATGTTATTAAAGCGTCTGACAATACAATTGAGAAGAATATTCTTGTCGGTTCACGTCCACGAGCTGCTACGTTTACTCAGTCAGGTGACATTGCCTATGCAACAGCCGAGATTAGTGGCGAAGTTGTTAAAGTCGACATGAATACAGGAGAGATTCTGAAAAGAGGTAGCGCTGGTGATAGTAAATCGAAACCTAAAGATGTTGTCTTAAGTAAGGATGAGTCCGTCATCTATGTCGCTGGTGGAAGAGCGAATAAAGTTGTCGTCATGGATGCTAAAACCCTAGAAATAATTACTGGCATTCCAGTAGGAAAACGCGTTTGGGGTCTGGCTATCAGTAAAAATGGTGAACAGGTATTTTCGACTGACGGTGTAAGCGGCACTGTCTCGGTCATTGATACCCGCAATAACGAAGTCATTAAAACTGTCGAAGTTGGTGAGTTTCCTTGGGGTGTCGTTATCAACGACTAGATGAATAATAATGGGGTGGCATTTTAGCTGCCCCAAATTTCACGCTTGTATGATGTTATATCTGATTGCAAGCCGTGCAATATCTGCAATGGTTGAAACGTTAAGCTTACTTTTTATTTGGGTACTATAATTCGCGACTGTTTTATAACTTAGACACAGTCGTTTCGCAATTTCACTGGTATTAGAACCTTCCGCCAACATACAGAAAATCTCAAATTCACGCGTAGACAGATCAGAAAGCAAGGAGTCTTGTCCTCTAGATTTCTCATAAGCTAATCTTTGTGCTAGCTCTGCATCTATGTACTTCTCACCTTTTGAAAGTCGTATTATTGCGTCAACAAGTAATTGTGGATCGGTGCTTTTAGTGATGTAACCACTGGCGCCTGCTTGTAATGCTTGCTCTACAAAGATAACTTCTTCATGCATGCTAAACACAAGAATTGTTGCCTTATTGTCGCGAGAACAAATACGCTTTATCGCCTCTATACCGCCTATGCCTGGTAAAGATAGATCCATAACAACCACATCTGGCATATGTGCACTATACAATTGATAAGCTTCCTCCCCGCTGCTTGCTTCTGCTACAACCGTTATCTCAGATGCGTTTTTTAATAACATATTATAGCCAGCGCGAACCACTGCATGATCATCAACTAACATTACATTTATTGTACTACTCATAAAACATCTCTTATGATTTGATTGGAATACTTATTTTGATCGATAAGCCATTATTAGGTTCACTAATCAGGTCGAATGTCCCATGGTTCATTTCGACTCTTTCTTTCATCCCGGGCAAGCCTAAACCCGTCATTAGTTTATCTTTATTTAAACCGACACCATCATCCTGAATATTCAGGATGATGTATTCTGAGTTAGAAGAAACAACTTTATTCATGGTTATTAGTATTTTGCTAGCAGACGAATGTTTTAAAGCATTGGTCAAACTCTCCTGAACAATTCTAAAGAGACTAATATTCAATAACTCTGTTAAATCATTTGGGATATCTGAAAACGAAAAATGACAAAAGATATCATCTTGTCGGCTATTCCAATCATCAATCATCGATTGCAATGCCTTTACTAACCCAAATTCATCTAAAACCGATGGCCGTAATCGATGCATCATGTTTTTTGCAACTTGATAAATATGATCTGAATATTCGATTATTGTTTTCACACTTGAATTGATGTGGTTCTTATCAGGATTCTTATCATTCATGATAGCCGCTGCAACAGCTTTGATAGCCGCAATGGTCTGGCCTAGTTCATCGTGTAGTTCCTGTGCGAGATGCCGACGTTCTTCTTCCTGAATTTCAAGTGAACGCTGAGTCAATGACTGGTTTTTCGCCTTACTCTCCAATAAAACTTTGGCCATATGATTAAATTGTTGAGAAATCCGATCTAGTTCAGGCAGGCGAAAACGTGGCAATTCTAATTGATAATTTCCTTTTTCAATATCGGATAAACCTGACAGTATTATGTCAATAGGAGCCAGATATTTCCCAATAGCCAGATATAATAAAATATTAGCCAAAACAATAAATGCTAATAAAAATATTAATATACTCCGAACTTCAGTCCAGTTTTCATCAATTTCATCAGCGGGATCCGCGCGAATGATTATTCCTTTGGGTTGTTCAACCGGATTATATAACCAATGTCTAATTTCGGTTGGAGGTGGCTCGACAAGGTTAACAAACCAATTTGGCGCTTTAATATCCTTCAAGACAGCAAATTCTTCAGCAGGAGTCAGGACATCATTTGGATTGTATATATCAATATGAAGATGCCGTGTTAGATCTAGCTCGGAAAGCTTGCGTAACACTTGTATTTGCTTTTGTTCGTTCGCCTCCAAAGATGTCGAAGTAAATGCGACCTGAATCAATTGCAGAGCAAGATTTGCAGTCGATTCAACTTCATGTTGAACGGCAATACGCGCATTTGTAATAATATAAAAACTACTACAAATGAATAGGCTGATAAATAACAGGGTTATCAGCAAATTAAGCCTGATTCTAAGGCTCATTGAAATTCAACCTCTTGATTAAAGATTTTAGAAATAAAGCCGATCTAACTGATAGTCATATATATTCTAATTGAACTAACTATATTAAAAGTTATATTCTTAGGGTAAATTGTCAATTTACAATACAGCTATTAACTATTCAGTAACTATTTAATGAATTAGGAAAAATTCCTGATGGACATGCACATCAAATTATTTATTTTACCCCTTATCTTGGGGCTTACGCTTTCAAATGTTGCCAGTGCGGAAACTACCACTCTGGATTCAGCAGTAGATACTAAGCTGCAGGCTCAAAAAGATGTCGTAAAATCACAGAACAAAGTGGACACTCTGGTAACTCAGACCAAAGACTTGGTTCAGGAATACCGTGATGCAATACGTAAGACTGACAGCCTTGGTACATATAATGGTCAATTATCAAAATTAATTAAGCAACAAAAAGTTTCCTTGAATGCTATTAAACGTCAACTTGACAATGTCGAAGAAACTCAGCGAAACATTGTGCCTTTGATGATTAAGATGATCGATACATTAGAAAAATTCGTTGAGCTTGATCTTCCCTTCTTAACTCAAGAACGTCAACAGCGCGTAGCCGACTTGAAAAGCATTATGGATCGACCTGATGTAACCCTGCCAGATAAATATCGCCGCATTATGGAAGCCTATCAAATAGAAATGGAATATGGCCGCACAATAGAAACTTATTCTGACACTGTGAAAATAGATTCCCAGGAGTTTACAGTTGATGTCTTACGAGTTGGTCGCTTGTTGATTAGCTTCCAAACACTGGACGGTAAAATGAGTGGCATGTGGAACAAGGAAACAAAGTCTTGGGAAAAAGTTTCCTCTGAATATGACCGTTCCATTAAGCAGGGTATACAAATTGCAAAAAAACAGGCACCACCTGAATTGGTTAAACTGCCGATCAATTTGGCAGGGAAAGAATAATGAACAGATTATTGTTTTTAAGCTTATTCATCTTCCTGGCACCTGTTTCTGCTGAAGAACCCAATGATTTACAATCATTATTAGAACAGGTGAAAAAAGAGCGCTCTCAGGAAAAAGAGGTGCTTGCTAAAAGAGAATCGAAATTCAAAAGTGCTCACAGCAAGCAAAAAGGATTATTAGATTTAGCGCTAAAAACACTGGCGAAAGAAGAAGCTCGCAGCGCAACACTAAGAAACAATTATGATACTTATGACCTTGAGATTACCCGTCAAAATGCAGTCTTAAAAGAGAAAATGGGCGCTCTCGGTGAACTTGATGGCATCGTCAAGCAAATAGCGGGAGATTTAGATGTAATTATCGATACATCTCTCGTATCTGCACAAAAACCCAACCGCGATGAGATACTTGATGTCTTAGCTAATCGTAAAGAATTACCTTCTTTAGAGGAACTGGAAGAGCTCTGGATATTGGCTATGGATGAAATGGTCGAATCTGGAAAAATTGTGACCTTCCCTGGAAAGATTGTCACCGCAGCAGGCAATGAAATAGAACAAAATGTAACCCGTATTGGTGTTTTTAATGCTGTATCCGCCGGTCGATTTTTAAGAAATTTGCCTGACACAGGAAAATTAATAGAACCTGGTAGACAACCAGGTCAACGCTTTTTAGATATGGCACAAAATCTCGAAACTGCTAGTTCAGGGATTCATGCATTCCCCATCGATCCAACTCGTGGCGCCATGCTCGCGCTTCTGGTCCAAGTACCCGATCTTAAAAATCGAATTGAACAAGGTGGTCTTGTTGGTTACGTCATTATATTCATTGGCCTGATAGGTGTTTTAATATCTTTAGAACGTTTAATACTATTAGTAACAACTAGTCGTAAGGTTAAAAAACAACTCAAGAGTAAAAAAGCTGGTGATAATCCTTTAGGACGTATTATGAAGGTCTATGAAAAGAACCCTGATATTGATACAGAAACACTGGGACTGAAGCTAGACGAAGCTATATTAAAAGAAATGCCCAGGATTCAACGTGGTCTGGGAGCTCTTGCATTACTTGCGGCAGTATCTCCCCTGCTCGGTTTACTTGGAACGGTGACGGGTATCATTGAAACATTTCAATCTATAACACTCTATGGGACTGGCGATCCGCGTGTAATGTCTGGTGGTATTTCACAAGCCTTAGTAACTACTGTTATGGGTCTGCTGGTTGCTATCCCCTTGTTGTTATCTCACAGTTTTCTATCTTCTAAAAGTAATGCTTTAATTCAAATTTTAGATGAGAAGAGTACAGCTTTCGTTGCACTACTTGCTGAGATAAATCGTATCAAAAAAAATGTTTGACCAGATAGATATCATGAGGGACTTCTTCGCTAAAGGCGGCCCCGTCTTTACTGGCGTTTTTGTTTTGTCTATATTTCTCTGGGCATTAATCATTGAGCGGTATTATTTTTTATATAAAGTTTACCCAGTACGGCTTGAAGCTATTGTTCAACAATGGCAAAGACGACGTGAAAGGTCTTCATGGTTTGCACTTAAAATAAGAGATGGTTTATTAAGCGAAATTTCAATCGAATTAAAACATAATCTGATCCCCATACAGGCTTTGACAGGAATATTACCGCTACTTGGTCTACTGGGTACTGTCACCGGTATGATCGCCATATTCGAAGTCTTAAACGTCTTTGGCAATGGCAATGCACGAGGTATGGCAGAAGGAATATCCAGAGCACTGTTACCGACAACAGCAGGATTGGTGACTTCTATCATCGGCATATACTTTAGCGCCGATCTCTACAAGCGGACTAAAACTAAAGAACTAATGGCTAAAGAGTTACTAACACACAACTAATTATGAGACATACTCACACTAAGCAAGAATCTGCTGCCGAAAGCGTCAACCTAACACCGCTTATCGACATGGTGTTTATCTTGTTGATATTTTTTCTGGTTACTGCATCTTTCACTAAAGAATCAGGTATTGATGTTGATCGACCAACAGCACAAACTGCTGTCAGAGAAGAACAAGGCAGTATGATCATTGGCGTCAGTAAAGACGGAGAAATCTGGATTGACAGTCAAAAGGTTGATATGCGTGCAGTTCGTGCCCATGTGGAACACCTCCATGCTCAAAATCCAGAAGGAACTGTTATCATTCTTGCCGATCAAAATGCGCGCACAGGGACCACGGTTGAAGTACTTGATCAAGTTCGTCTGGCTGGCGTGTCCAATGTGTCTATCGCAGCATCAAATGAGTAATTAATACTTATCATTGTGTGAATCATGCAATTCTCAAAACTGAATATTCTGGATACCGTGAAGATCCCATCAGTAATTATTATTGCAATCGTTTTAAACATAGCGATTTTCATCTTGATTCAGCAACTGGTAAGCAACGAACATGCACTTGAGTTAAACTTGTCTGATATCAACCTTGTTGAATTCATACGTCTAGAACAAAAACCTGAACCACCTAAACCAAAAAAAGAAATTGAAGAGATAGAACCACCGCCACCGGAAGAAGAACCTCCTCCTCCAGAAATGGTTGAGCCCCAAATTGAAAAACCTCAAACCATGCAAACGGAATTATCTCCGCCTGATATAAACATGCCTTTATCGCTATCTGGCACTCCTTATCTTGGTGACTTTGCGAAAAGCACAATAAAACCGAAGCCTCGCAGTAAGCCATCAAGACCTAAAATTGATACCAATGTAGTGCCCACTTTAAGAGTCCCACCTGTTTATCCCCTGCGTGCTTTGCGTAGTGGTATTCAAGGTGTTGTTACTGTCGAATTCACAATCGCTATTGATGGCTCAGTTAAAAATGCTGTAATTGTAAAAGCTAAACCACCTAAAATTTTTGACAGCGCTGTTTTAAAAGCAATATCTAAATGGAAATACAACCCGGATATCGTTGATGGTAAGCCTACAGAAAAACGTGCACGTCAAGACGTCAAATTTAAATTAAAACGATGATAATACTTCCACAAAGACCATTATCAAAAAGCATTTTATTCGTTATGCTCGTGCTCTTTTGCGCTTCTCTCCTTGCTGAAGAAAAGAAAAAGACTTATCAATTAGAACCTAATGTGCATGCTGAACTAATAGGAATCCATAAACAAATCGATGAAGGACAAAATGGCAAGGCTATTGAAAGACTAAAAAAATTAATCTCATCAAACAATCTTAAAGCTTATGATTCAGCCGTTGCCTATCAAACCATGGGCTTTGCCAAAAGTAATATTGGCGAGTTCAGTGATGCTGCAAAACATTTTATCAAAGCATTATCTCTTGATGCTTTACCGGCAGATGTTACCCATGGCTTAAACTACTCTACCGCGCAGTTACTAATTCATATAGATAAGACAAAAGAGGGTTTAAAATACTTATCGAAATGGTTTGCTAATGAACCCAAAGCAACTGGAGACGCACATATATTAGCTGCAACGGCTTATTATTATCTGAAAGACTATAAACAACTAATTATTCATGTGGAGAAGGCTCTAGCTCTATCCAACAAGCCGCCACTAAGCTGGTATGAGCTATTGTTAGCTGGTTATTATGAGATAAAAGAATATAAAAAATCTGCCGCACTACTTGAAACAATCATCAATAAGCACCCCAAGAAAACTAATTATTGGTTACAACTAGCCGAGATCTACCAACGCCTGAAACAGGATAAGAAAGCATTAGCTATATATGAACTGGCCTATGCGAAAGGCTTACTGAAAAAAGATGACATCAACCGATTAATCAGCAACTACCTATATTTGGAAATGCCATACAAGGCCGCTACCATCCTTGAAAAGGAAATGGCAATCGGTGATATCAACCCAGACATTAAAATGTTGACGCTACTCGCTGACAGTTGGCTACTTGCTCAGGAAAATCAGAAAGCTGAACCTGTATTTAAAGAAATCATCAAAAAGTTTAATGATGACCATACTCGGCTTCGTTTAGGCCAACTCTATATTGAAGCAGAAGAATGGAAAAAGGTAATCGATGTACTTGATGTTGAGTTCGCACCTGAAAACAAGGTTTTATTATCCAAAGTTAATCTTCTCCTAGGTATTGCACAATACCATTCTAAAAACATGGATAAAGCAACACGCGCTTTTACCCATGCATTATCTGACAAATCAACAGAAGAGCAAGCTAGTTGGTGGCTGAAGCACTTGAAGAATAAAACAACAAAAACACAGGACAGTTAAGTAACTGTCTTATTGAAACGCTTCCAATAACTTAATTAATTCGTTCGCGGTTTGAATTCGATTACCCGGTTTCTTTGCTAATAGAGAATCGATAATGTCCTGATATTGTTTCAACTTGCTTGGAAGTCTTGGAATGGGGGCATGAATGTGCTGGTAGATTAGCGAAGCAGCGGTTGCTGCGGTAAAAGGCTTATCTCCCGTAAGTAACTCATATAATATCACGCCGACACTGTACATGTCTGAGCGTGTATCAATATCACCACCCTCGCCTTGTTCAGGACTCATATAATGGGGAGTGCCTAATATCTGCCCCATTGTCGTAATGTCATTCACCTCATCTATCTTTTTTGAAATACCAAAATCTGCTAGCGCAAGACTGTCATCGCCACGAAACATAATATTGGCCGGTTTAAGATCTCTATGCACAACATTGATAGCATGGATCTGTGCAAGTCCATAAGTAATATGAGTGGCATAGATAATAGCTATTTCATGATTTAGACCTAACTCGGAGCGTTGTTTTAAATCACCACGAGAAAAGAATTCCATTGCGATATAGCCGTACTCTTCAGTTATTCCATGCTCATGAATCTTAACGACGAAGGGTGAGTTTAAACTGGCTATTAAATTTGCTTCCTGAATAAAGCGCTTCACTAGCTTAGGTTCATGTACTCGCGTCAAATCAAGCACTTTTAAAACAACCGTCATTTTGTCTGTCACACGTTCTGCCAAATAAACTTTTGACATAGCCCCTTCACCAATCATACGGACAAATTTATAACCAATATCTAAGCCGGTATCCGGAACCGCATCTTTCTTATGTGCCTTTCTGATAATCTGAGTGGCGTCATTTATCTCATTTTCTTGATCTGTATTTGACCGTTTTGAAAATTCAGTAGCTTCATCAACCATTTCAGCAATGCGCTTAGGCTTGATATCAACCTTATTGATATAATCCGCTGCGCCTAATTTTATCGCTTTAACAGCGATATATTCATCACCTTCAGCAGTAAGGACAATCGTCGGAGGAAAACCGGGCTTATTTCTAAACTCTTTAAGCCACTTTAAACCATCTTCAACTGGGCCCAGTTTATAGTCCAAAAATAATACATCGTATTGGAACCACTGAAAGTTGTCGGGGGGTTTGCCCAGATTATCAAAATCATATTCGATGATTTCTACATCTTTCAGCTCTTTATTCAGATATAGCCTGAGTAAGGCCCTGAAATCACTGGAATCATCGATTATTAAAATTTTCATATGATTTTTTAGTCTTTGAAAAGCATGTGCCATTTATGACAAAAATGATTTTATTTAAAAAACAGTTTTAATTCAATCAATTATCGAATTTTAGTCATCCTGTTTATTAAAAAGAAAATACAGAAAACCTTATTTTTGAGCAACAATTGTTAATTTTCTGTTTAAGCAACTATCTATCCGCCCATCTAGAGATTATCGTCATCTGTCGATAATTCTTTGATTTAAATCAGATATCAGAATTTATTATTTACTAAATCTGCCAAATTTCAGCATGATGGCCGGCATGATAAGCAGATTAAGTATAGTTGATGATGCCAAGCCGCCAATAATGATTGCTGCCATCGGCCCCATGATTTCGCGACCAGGATTATCGCTATTAATGGCTATGGGTAACATTGCCAATGCCGTTACTAATGCCGTCATCAAGATGGAAGGCAACCTTTCCTTTGCCCCTTGTATTGCCACATCAAGATTCCAGGGCAACCCTTCTTCCTGTACCAAGTACTGATAATGAGAAACCAGCATGATTGAATTTCTAATGGTGATTCCAAAGAGCGTAACAAACCCCACAAGAGAACCAACAGAAAGCCCACCACCGGTAATCAATACCGCTATTACACCGCCTACTAGTGCAAAGGGTAGATTGATTAACATCAATAACACATGCCTAAAACTACCAATGGCGATGTAAATTAACATCATCACGATTGCCAACACTAAACTCGATAGTACAATCAGTTCCTCTTTTGCCTTAGCTTGTTCAATTGCAGCGCCGGTAAATTCTGGATAAATTTCAGCGCTGAATTCAACCTGTGCAAATACGGTCTCTTCAAGATCATTCATAAAGCTAACAATGTCTCGATTAACAACATTGCTAGTTACGCTTTGTAGTCGTTGCCCATCCTGATGCAAAATATTGTATCGACCACTCTGTTGTCGAATATCCGCAAATTCTGCCAGGGGCAACAACAATCCTCCGGCAGTTTTTATGGGCAAATGACGCACATCATCAGGTGTTTGTCGTTTATTTTCAGGAAGGCTTACGACGACATCGAAAATACGGTTGTCTTCCTGATATTTCGCAACGGATAAACCTTCGAATGCAGTTTTGACACTATTCACAATTTCAAGCGGAGCAAGACCGTGCTCTTTTAATTTATCCAGACGTAATGCAATCTGTAATAGTGGCGTCGGAGAGGATGACTGAACTTGCACTCCGCTTGCACCTTCGATTGTTTTCATTACTGCAGCAACTTCCGTCGCCTTTTTATCTAGCGCATCAAGATCATTACCATAGATATTAACCACTATCGGTGTGGTATATCCCGAAATAGTTTCGTGTATACGTTCAGATAAAAAATTATGCGCTTCATAGCGTAAGCCAGGAAAATTATTCAATGTGTCTCGTATACTATCTAATACTTGCTGTTGTTCTGAACCGCTTAAGCTGGTATCTAAATCAACTTCAAATTCACTGTAGTGACTTCCAAATGTATCTGCACCACGTTCTGCCCTACCTGACCAGAGAGAAACAGAAACCACACCCGGAATATCCATAAACAATTTTGAAACTTGATTCCCTGAACGAATCGATTCTTGTAATGACGTCCCCGAAATACTTGAAGTATGAACAATATAATGCCCTTCTCTAAGATTAGGTATAAATTGCCCGCCAACACCCGGCAATACAGATAAACCGGACAAGCAAAAGAGTATTGTTGAAATAATCACCAGATAAGGTGAACGAGAGATCAGCGTTAGTGATTTTGCATAATACGGCTGCAATATATTGATTAATGGTGGCTCAATATTTTTCAGTTTGTCTTTTGCCAAGAGCAAATAGCACAATGCAGGCGTTACCGTTAATGCAACTAATAACGACATCATGATTGACAGTATGTAGGCCATTCCCAATGGAGCAAATAATCGTCCGGTAATACCACTTAGGTGCAATAAAGGAACAAAAACTAAAGCCACAATGAAGCTGGCATAAACAACTGAACCTCGCACTTCCATAGAAGCATTGTAAACAACTTCTTTCATTGGCAAGGGATTGCTTAAAAGTTTATTTTGCCGCAAACGTCGAAATATATTTTCAGTGTCAATGATTGCATCATCAACAACCTCGCCTAATGCTATAGCCAAACCACCAATCACCATAATATTCAAATTCACGCCAAGTTCTAATAACACTAGAATGGCCGTCAATAATGACAAAGGAATTGCCATCACTGAAATAAATGCTGTCCTAAAGTTGAATAGAAAAATCACAAGTACCGCAACAACAAATAAACCGCCTATCAATAGATGCCCGGTAATACTACTCACCGAACGTTCTATATAATTAGCCGGGCGAAATAAAGTAGGATGAAGTTTGATATCGTTATCAGCAAATATCTTATCGAGATCTTGAATGGCTGCTTCAACAGCATTCGATACATTCAATGTATTTGCACCGTATTGACCGATGACCATTAAAACAATGCCTTCTTTACCTAATATGGACCCAGCGCCAAAGGTAGGCTCTGCTCCGTAATCAATATTAGCAACATCACCAAGTGTAATACTTACGCCATCAATATGTTTGACGACTACCTGTGCAAGTTCATCTATTTCCTCAGGCAAGCCGGTTAAACTTAAACTCAAGCGTTGATTATTATTCTCAATGAAACCAGCGCCAAATATCCCTGTCGCTTGTTTCGCTGCATCAGCAACTTCATTAATTCCTATATCATATTGCCGAAGTTTATTTTCATCGATCTGGATTTGTAACTGCTTTATATCGCCACCAAAGACATTAACATCTGCGACACCCGGCACACTTAATATAGTCGGCACCAGATTCCAATCAACCATGCTGCGTAATTCCATCATGTCTTTGCTAGATGATGTCACACCCATGGTTAATATTGTTGCCGATGATGATGCCATAGGTACAGGAACAGCAGGACCAACGCCTTCAGGCAATAAATTAATTAACCCAGCAAGCCTTTCTGAAACAAGCTGGCGATTACGATAGATATCCGTATCTTCTTCAAAATAAATATTTACTATAGATAAACCTTGTATAGATTCTGAACGCACATGGTCGATACCAATCAGCCCGGACAAAGTTGTTTCTATTGGTCTGGTGACGAGGATTTCGACTTGTTGTGTTGAATAGCCAGGCGCTTCTGTTTGCACGACAATCAGATTCGGAGAAAACTCAGGAAAGATATCAAGACCTGCTCGGGATAATTGATAGATGCTATACATCATTAATAGCATAGCAATCGCTATTACCACTCCACGATAATTAATAGAAAACCTGACGAGCGTTGCTAACATGATAATGCTTTATATTTAATCATCATTCTCGTCGGGAATAGCCCACTTGAATTCTTCCGACATTAAGGTCTGTCCACCTTCAGTAACTACTAAATCATTACCAATCAGCAGTTTGTCTTCCAATAACCAACCATTATCAATTTTTTTAGCCTTGCCCAGAGGTTTTCTAATAAAGAATTCTTCCCCATGTTTAACATATACCCACGGTTCATTGGCATACCAAACAACAGCTTTATCCGTAATAAAATAACCCTCGCTAATATTGCCACTCTCCTCTACCCATGCGAACAAACGCATTCTCGATCTCACTTTCTGTGAATCAAGTAAATAAAAATAACTCTCTCCATAAAGTGGATTATTAACCTCTTTTGCTTGTTCAAGATAAAGGGTCTTTTGCGCTGTTTCTCTTTTATTTAAGCCACTGACAAAGACTGCTTGATTCTGGTAGTCCAGCGATTCACTTTTGGGTAAAGATAACAATATAAGTGCTTTTTGTTGCGCAGTTATTTCATTGAACGCACCCTGCTGTTCTTTATCAAAAATAAGCTTAGATAATTTGTCACCCCAACTAGATTTGGCCTTGAAAACAAAACCATTCACACGTGTATTGACTGCATTTAGTTCAGATGATTTTTGATCACGTTCAAAACGGAGCTTCTCCAGTTCACGCGTTGAAAGACTTTTTGCTTTATGCAATGCCTCTGCGCGCTCCAGGATTTTATTATGATTATTTAAATCATTCTGCAATACCTTACGTTCTGCTAATAAATTCTGATGCTCTGCCTTCAAAGAGACCAACGGTTGCACATCTATAACTTCTGCATATGCAATAAACTCTGGTCTGATTGAAATACTTTTTAACGGCTCAAACTTCAGCCCTGACGCATCAGCAACTTCTTCATCCAGTGCTATTGCTTTATAACCATCAATGATTAAGATTCTTTCTTCTTCATCCTCTTCATCATCATTTTCATCTGCATTATCATTTACTATTAAGTCACTTATTAGATCACTGTCTTTATCAATAGTACGGACAGCCAGAAACATCGCTAAACTAATAATCAATAAAATAAGGAAGGATTTAATTAACCAATTCATTATTACTTCTCTCTTCAATCTGTTTTAACCATGAGGCCACAACATCATTTATATTTAATTCGGAATGCGAATTTTGTAACAGGTGATCCATTTCCAACATAGCATTAATAGCATTATTATAAACCGCAATTTGCTCTTGCCTTGCTTTATAAAATTCTTTCCTATTTCTTAATAATGCAACACTATCTAAGCCACCAATGTCTATTTGAGTTTTTATTTCGTTCGCACGTAGTTCTATAGATTCAATAATTTCATCACTTACTTGAAGAGCTTTTTTGTGGCGTATTATTGAGCGATGTATTTTATACAAGGAACTCATCAATTCTTTCTGTAATACAATTATTTTTTGCTGCTTTATTTTACGTTCTTCAAGTGCAGCTAATATATTCATATTTTGTTCTGTGTTTTCAAAAAGTGGCAAAATCCATGATGAACCCAAAGACCAGATATTATCGGATTGTTCAAATATAAACCCGGGCGATAACACGATATCTGGATATTGCTTTTCGATCTTTAGTCGGAGGTCTGCTTCTGACAAAGCATATTGATTTAATGTAATTGCCATATCTAAATGGTTTTCTAACATAATCTTCTGCAAATCAGTAAGTTTAGCTGAAATATATTTCGACTCTTTATATTCCGAATTTGCGAATAACAGCGGAGATATAGTCGCTATATTAATTCCATCTAGTTCTGGATATGCTAAGTGGGTCATAGCCAATAACTCATCCACCCGATCTTGCAAAGTATTTTCTTGAACAGTCAACTGAAATACGCCTTGCTGTAATTCTAACTTTGTACTGTTTAATTCAAATTGACTCACTGCACCTAATTCAAATTGGTTTTGCAACTGGGCTAATAATTCCTTTAGGACGTTTATTTCATTTCTTAATTCTGAAATAGTCGCCTGTTGAACAATATATTGATGATATCGCTTTTCAAATAAACCATATCGTTCTAAAGCAAGTTGGTTTATCTTCAGACTCGCATTTAATAAATTCACTTCTGCTTTAGCTTTTCTTGCTTCTTGCTTACTTTTACGCTCGTAAATAAAGCTCAAAACTGAACCAATAGTCCATAAATTTGATGTATCAGTATTATCGCTATGATGTGCAAACGGTAATGAAATTTGTGGATTTATTATATAGTCGCTATGGTCAACGACAATTTTCGCTTGTTTCCATTTTTTATAAGCCACTTGCATTTCTGGGTCATAAAATAGGCCAGTCAAAAACAAGCGATTAATAGAAAATGCATTACTTTTCAATTCAACAGCCAATACTCCATTCTCTTTTAGAAAACGGCTTAGCTCAGGGTTATCTATGGTCCAGGAATTGATTTCTGTGAACACCTCTGCAAAATTAACAGGTTCTTCCTGATAGACGTGTTTCGCACAACCCTGTAGGCCCATGCAAACCAGGAATAAAATAAAAAAACATTTCATAAACTGAGTCGCAGACTTAGGTATAGTGCTAAATCGTATTAATTGAAATGGCATATTTAAAGAGAATCGAATTACTTGTGTTTATTATTAATTCTCATCTATTAGCAGCTTAAAATGCTACTTTCGTTAAATGAGTAAATATTTTATGTCTATGAATAATATAGTTATTGTCCTCCTTTGTCTGTTGATTATTCCCGCATCTTCCTTTGCAGAGACTGGTTTGTCAGACGAATGCGAAGAATTCAGGTCATTCCCAGAGAAAACTGTCGAGAATGCAGCGCCAAATGAAGCTAGCCCATTCAAGGAAGGCTTACTTTGGAAAGTTGAAACCCCTCAAGGAAAGCTTAATTACCTGTTCGGCACCATGCACTCACAGGATTATGCCGTTAGTAGATTCCCCCCCGAGGTACGGCTTGCTCTGGTTAAAAGCAAAACATTGATTCTGGAAACGATTCCAGATGAAGAGGCTAATCAGGCCTTCATAGATATGATGTATTTTAAAGATGGCCAACAACTGGACAACATCCTTGAAGCAGAATTTTTTCATGAATTAAAAAACCGGATAACAGGCTATGGCGTTGAACCCGAAAAATTGAAGCACCTAAAACCTTGGGCAGCATTTAGTCTAATGGGAAGACCCAAACCTGTTAGGGCGCCTACTCTTGAGAGCAATCTATTACGCTTTGCACAACAGCATATGCTAAAAGTAAAATCTCTGGAGTCGATGCGGGAAATACTTTCAGCGCTAGATGACTTGCTAATGGATGACCAGTTAACCATCCTAAAAGATACCATCTGCAATCACGATGAAATAATTCGGGAAACTAAAACTCTGGTCGATATCTATGTAAATCGCGATCTTGCCGGATTGGTGGCATTCAATAAACAGCCGCATCATGACAAAGCAGTTTTCGACCGCTTTATGCAGAGCGTACTATACGACCGAAATATAATAATGCTTGAAAGAATAAAAAAAGCATTCGGCTATGGGAATGCCTTTGTCGCCGTTGGTGCATCTCACCTGACGGATGAGAAAGGACTACTGAGTTTATTGTATAATCAGGGCTATATTCTTTCACCTATCTACTGATCACTTGTCTGTTTTATATCTAATTTCTTACTACAGAATAACTGATTAGCGGAAAGTATGATCTAGATCAATTTTTGATAATATTTATATATTAATTACTGCTGAATTTAAGCGAAAAATATTTGTTACGTTACTTAAAAGCTAGTGTCATTAAGGCTTTTTCCGCGAGATACCATTAGATCACACCCAAAATTGACAGAAAAAAACACCTTGATTTTTTCATTGCTGCAGCGCATCATTTTATTGTTGATTCATTTAAAAAGCTAAAAATATTAAAGCATCCAATATCTTTACCTTTTTAAATTTATTTGAGGCACTAGTATGAAAAAAAGTAACACCATCTGCTCATCCATTTTAATGACAGCATCATTAATGTTCAGTAATTTCGCAATCGCTGATGCTGCGATGGAAAAGCTTGCAATGGATAGTGGCTGCATAACATGCCATAGCATTAATTCTGATAATCCGGGCGATAATTCATCAAAAGAGTTACCTATTGGCCCATCTTTTTATGACATTTCTACTCGTTTTCATAGCAATGAGCATTATGTCACTTACGAAGAGCTCGTTCGCACCATTAAGTACGGCAGTAGTCCATATCGTTCTCACTGGAAAGAGAAAATAACTGGTTTGGCGATGCCACCAAATAGTGAAACGATGTCCGATATTGATATGAATAAATTATTGATTTGGATATTGTCGTTAAATGATCAACAGAGTTAAACATTGATCTTTATGTAAACCAAAAACAGTGGGCCTCTTGGCTCACTGTTTTGAGAATGAATACATCTATATATTTGTATGAATTGAATTTATAAATACTTTTACTGTTCCTCGGCTCCATTACGACCCATTACTTCATCAAACTTTTCCTTTTGCTCTGCGCTCGCTTCACTCTGATAACGTTCTTTCCATTCTGAATACGGCATGCCATAAACAATTTCTCGAGCTTTGTCATAATCCATTTCGATTTCTTTCTCTTCTGCTGCAGCTAAATACCATTTTGATAAACAATTGCGGCAAAAACTGGCTAAGTTCATAAGATCAATATTTTGTACATCCGTATGCTCTCTTAGATGTTCTACTAAACGACGAAACGTCGCAGCTTCAAGTTCAATTTTTGTCTGTTCGTCCACTTTAGCTAACCCTCATGATTTTTGATTTATGTGCGATGCAACATCGGTTATCATAACGTTTAATTCCATTATTATATAGATCAGGTCAAGTATGGCGGAGAATAACAAGGCACTTCATAGAATTGTTATAGTCGGCGGTGGCGCAGGCGGTCTTGAATTGGCAGCAAGGCTCGGTAAGAAGTTAGGGAAAAAGAAAAAAGCCGAGATCACACTCGTCGATGCCACATTGACTCACTTGTGGAAACCGCTTCTTCATGAAGTCGCCGCGGGCACCTTAAATTCCTACGATGACGAGTTGAGTTATCTGGCATTAGGCTCATAAAAACCACTTCAGATTCAGGCTTGGTCGCATGGACACCCTAGACAGGCAAAAACAAGAGATTAGCCTGCACCCCAACGCTTGATGTTAATGGCGTTGAATATATTCCACGGCGCACCTTCAAATATGACACCTCTGGTGTTTGCTGTTGGCAGTATAACCAATGACTTTGGTATCAAAGGTATAAAAGACCACTGCATGTTTTTAGATACTCGAGTAGAAGCAGACTTATTCCATCAGCATTTTTTCAGAAATGCTTATACGGCTCATGCACAAACCACAGGGCTGCGTGAAGGTCAGTTGAAGATTGCCATTGCCGGAGCTGGCGCAACGGGTGTTGAGTTGTCCGCTGAATTGCATGAAGCCATTAACCAATTAGTCGAATTCGGTCTTGATGGTATCCCTAAAGAAAATGTAAAAATCACGATAATTGAAGCCGCAGAAAGAATACTACCTGCCCTGCCGCCAGATCTATCAGAAAAGACCACAAATGCACTCAGTAAAATAGACGTTGAAGTTTTAACAAACCATCGGATTTCTGAAGCGACTGAATTGGGTTATGTTACAGACAAAGGTGGGCTCATCCCCTCTGAAATTAAAGTCTGGGCGGCAGGCATTAAGGCGCCTGACTTCTTAGCAGAAATAGCTGGCCTCGAAACCAATAGGATTAATCAGCTCGTTGTGAAAGAAACATTGGAAACAACGCGCGATGAAGAATATTTTTGCATTGGGTGACTGCGCCGCATGCCCCATGAAAGGCACGGACCAGAACGTACCGCCACGGGCGCAGGCTGCTAATCAGCAAGCAACTATGTTGCTTAAATCGATTAATCAATCGCATGAATAATAAACCCCTGCCAACATATACTTATGTTGATTACGGTTCATTGATTAATCTGAATCCGCTACTCGACTGTTGGCAACATGATGGGCAATCTGCTTGGGTAAAAAAGCAGGCAGTCGTATCATGATTGAAGGTGTATCTGGCCAGGTTTGTTTATTGGTCACTCTATAAAATGCATCAAGTTGTCATTCAAGGCGTTATTCGTGTAACACTAACAACCATTGCAAACTTCCTGACACAGAAAACAAAACCAAGAATGAAATTACACTAGATTATTGATTAGTGCCGCTACCGATCAAGTTCAGCAGATTCTAATCTGAGTTATTGAGGTCGCATGTAGTAGGCTGTTAAAAATTTTTATATGGTTTCGGCATTTCGTTATTTAACGTAATACTTCTCTCGTAAGACTTTACTCCTCAACCCTTACAAGTTCATCTTTAATTTTCTTAAGTATTGAAATATAGTTTTCAACACCTTGTGCACCGGTCACAAGATGCTGCTGATTTATGACCATGGCGGGTACACCGCTAATGCCTCGGTCAATCCAAGATTTTTCTTCATCCCTAATGTCTTTTGCGAAACGGCCGTCCTCTAAAATTTCTGATGCTTCTTCTGGATTAAGCCCAATATTTCCAGCAGATACGGCTAAGACACCTGGATTGCCAACATGAAGTCGACGAGTAAAAAACGCATTAAACAACTCCATTTTAAGCTCGTGCTGCATCCCTTTCGTAGCCGCCCAATGTAACAATTGATGAGCCAGAAATGTATTGTACATGCGCATGTCATCGGCATAATTAAATTCGAACCCAAGCTCTGCTCCCAGCGCTGTAATACGCGCACGAGCCTCCACGCTCCCTTCACTAGTTGTTCCATATTTTGCTGCGGTATGTTCACGGAGATTTTCTCCTTGTGAATCCATCTGCGGATTGAGTTCAAATGGATGCCAAATGATATTCGCCGTCAAGTCAGTCGCAAGAAGCGCCTTTTCTAGTTGTTTGAAACCAATAATACACCATGGACATACAACATCAGATACGATGTCAAAGCGAATTGATTGTTTAGGAATGATCGTCATTCTCTCTTAACTTCCGATTTTTGTCGGCTGCGGTCGTTGCATTCTGAGGTCAATACCCTTTTTTTCCATTTCGGATATTCATCCATAATACCTTTAAACTAACTACAAATTATATTTTTTGATACGGTAACGTAATGCCATACGAGTAATACCGAGTTCTCGTGAGGCTTTAGAGACATTTCGGTTTGTTCGCTCTAATGCTTGCTTGATCAAATGTAATTCTGCTTCACCTAAGGTCAGATCTTCGTTCATTTCATTTTCACTTGCTTTTACACTTTCCTTTTTATCAAGACCAAGAATATCGGCATCGAGCAAGCCGCTGCCATTTAACAAAACAGCGCGTTCGATTAAATGCTTCATCTCACGCACATTACCTGGCCAAGCATAGTCTTGTAATACATCACTGGCCTCATCAGTAAAACCTTCAAACTCTAAACCATAACGTCTCGAAGTTTGTGCAGCAAAATGATTGGCTAATAACAAGATATCATCATCTCGCTCTCTCAATGCTGGCATGGAAAGAGAGATAACATTTAATCGGTAGTATAGATCCTGTCGGAACTCACCTTTCTCCGCGAGCGTTTCAATGTCACGGTTTGTTGCTGCAATAATCCAAGCAGCAACGGGACGTTCCTGTGTTGTTCCTACCTTACGTAAGGTTCGCCTTTCGAGAACTGCTAATAATTTTGATTGCAGATCTAGTGGCAATTCACCAATTTCATCAAGGAATAACACGCCATCTTCTGCAGCTTCGATTAAACCGGTGCGAGCTACATGCGCATTGGTGAACGCACCCTTTTCATGCCCAAACAATTCTGACTCAATCAGATCTTTTGGTAATGAAGCGCAATCAACGTGTACAAATGGTTTTTCATATCGAGAACTGGTCGCATGCAATAGGCGAGCAACAACATCTTTGCCTGCTCCAGTCTCGCCCAATATGAGCACCGTTGGTGGAATAATCGAACCAGATTGAGATAATTTTGATATCCGTTCAACCTGCCCACGCACATCATTAATTTTTTTACATTCACCTAAAAACTCAACAGTTTCAGTAGCATGTTGTTCGCGTTTTACAGAGTATGTTAATTTTTGCGTTAATTCATTCTTATCGAATACTTTTTCTACATTAAGTAGTAGCTCATCTAAATCGATTGGTTTTTTTAAATAATCTGAAGCCCCTAATTTCATTGCTGAGACAGCATCTTCTAATTCACCGTAGGCAGACATAACGAGCACGGCAATATTAGCATTTGATGATTTAACTTCTGTAAGTAGATCTAGACCGGAACCATCTGGTAAACGCATATCGAGTAGAATCAGATCAGGTGCATGCTCATTAAATTCTCTTCTCGCAATTTCCAGATCGCCCGCTAAAAATACTTTATAGCCAGCACGCTCTAAATGTTTTTTCACAGCCTTTGCAAAAACCGCTTCGTCTTCTACCAATAAGATCTTTTTTTCCAAGACAGGGACTTCAGCAGATGTAATCAATGGTTCACTCACTAGTGCCTACCTCGCTTAAACTATGTATGGGTGCAGCAATTATCACTTCGGTTCCTCGTTCTTCTATGACATTAAACCTTAAATTCCAGCCGTGCTTTTGACAGATCTTAAATGCAATGGGTATCCCTAAACCAGTACCAAACCGTTTTGTTGATGGTCCAGGTTCAAAATTGCTCGGCTTAGGTTCAAACGGTAAACCAGGCCCGCTGTCCAAAATATGAATTTCGATATAATCTTCGGCATGTGAAAGACTTATCTTAATTTCACCTGACACTGGAGAGGCATCTACTGCATTCGCTAATAATGTGTATAAGGCTTGTTCCATCAAATCCGGATCAACTTTTAATTCTTGTGAAATTTCCCAACCCGTTTTTATAACCTCGATTTTCTTTTCCATTATTTTATTAACTAGCAAGCCTAATGCTGCATCTACGAGGTCAGATGCCTTTGCTTCAATTAAGTTTGGTTTCAATGGATGCAGATAAGAGACTAATGAACTGACCCAACGACCTAATCGATCAATCGTTTCAATAATTGCCTCTTTAGATTCATCTATCTCTTCCTGATTTTCAGCATGTTCTAGCAATTGCGCTGTGGCTCTAATGCTAGCGAGTGGATTTCGAATATTGTGTGCAACAACAGGGACCAACGCGCCTAATGCCGCTTGCCTTTCATTTTCAATTAATGCATTTCTATTCTCAGCCAGTTCTACCGCCATCTTGTTTATAGCTTTGGCCAGATCAGATACTTCTTCTACGCCCTCTTCTTTTATATGGTATTCGAGATTGCCATGACTAATCTCTCCTGCGCCACGCATGACATTAGCTATCGGCTTAATAAACCCCTTACGCATCACCTGCCTGGTATATATAACAATAATAAATGCGATGATTAATGGTATCGGAATGATAAACGGTGCGAATTTAGTCCACACCGCTAATGTCTCACCTAGTTTTTTATGTTTGTCCGTCAATAATTCTTTAAAGGCGCTATATCTATTTTCAAACTTACCTACCATCTGTTGGGCGAAGGCTGGGTTTAGGATTTGAATTCTTGCAAACTGATCTGCGACGTATGGATTATCAAAAATATTATTCATATCACGTTGGATTTCACGATATGACAGATTCATCGCTTGAATGGCATTGTCAGTTTCTCTGGATCTAGAGTTTTGCCTCAATTCATTAAAACGCTCGGAGATACTACGAGAATATTCGGGATAGGCTTCAAATGCGCGAGAATCTTCTAAAACGCGAGCACGTATCATCTCCTGAATTTGGGCATATAGTTCACCTCTAATCTGTTCTGTAAGATAAAACATGGAGTTAATACGTACCGATTCTGCAGAGTTTTGATGCCAGAAAGAGGCTGACAGTCCACCTAACAAACCGGTCACCGCAACCAGAAATAGAATTGCTACTTCGTGTATAAATAATAGTTTTTTTAAAGACTTAGGTCTGCTGAATGCCATCGTTGGAGTATAACTTATAATGGTTCTTTTCAACCAGAAAATTGGATAATAATAGCCAAAAACCACTAATATTTTTCAACCAAACAATAACAGTTATTTTTTATATCATTGTTTTTATTGCTTATTTTTAATTATTCCTAAATTGGCACGATTGATGGATAGTAAAAGGTGCACACACATTTTGTGTCCCAGCTAGCTGGGTTCTTTTAACAATAACATTTGAGGAGAGTTACTATGAAATGGGATACTCCAGAATACAGCGACATTCGTTTTGGCTTTGAAGTAACGATGTACATCAACAACAAGTAATTGCTGACTAAGCTGAAATAAAAAAAGGGTCGTAAGACCCTTTTTTTACGCCTACAGGGAAGTAGGCGGTAGAGCTGCGCTCGGAGCAAGCAGCCGAGATCAGATATAACTTTTCTTTATGAAAACCACATCCTCTTAAACAATTCGGTTTCCTTCCTTTTCATGTGATACACCACACCTGCTATATGCATGACTAACAATACGACTAGACATATAGCGCTAATTTCATGTATCAGGGTAAACAATTCATTCATTTCCGGATTTTTATCAGCCCACCTTGGAAGCGGGATACCCCAGAATTTCGTATTGTACTTGGTAAATGAAGATGAGATATAACCTGAAACAGGTTGTATAAACATCATTAAATATAATAAATGATGAGTTGCTTTTGCCATTTTTTGATGTGTTGCTGACACAATATCTGGCAAAGGTGGTGATGTTGAGATGAGTTTCCAAATCAGTCTGACAATAGCTAATAATGCCAACGTCAAACCAAGTGATTTATGCAGGGTAAAAAACCAGGTGCGTTCTTCTGAGCCTTTAGGCAAATCAGACATATAAACACCCATACAAATCATGGCAATGATCATAATAGCCATAAGCCAATGGATTATTATGGCCGTAGTACTGTAACGCTGAATTTCCATGATATTTGATATACCCCAAGTGTTAATGTCTTAAATAGTGATTCCGTGAACTATCTGGCATTTGGCCATTAATATCAGGATAATACTATCTCAATATGACATTTGGTTAAATAACAGCCATATATGGATTTTAAACAAATTAATAACATCCAAAAGGGTTTAAAAATCAGGTAACAAAATAATAATGCGCCATTATCTTATCCTCACTTTATTATTCATACTCAGTTTCTCTGTAATGACTTCGGCGTCTGCTAATGAGTATCAATTATTAGTATCAAAGAAAAATAATGAGCTTATTGTTGAAAAATCTGGACAGATAGTAAAAAAATATCATATTGCTAGTGGCAAAGGCGGTAAGGGAACCAAGCGTTTGCGTGGTGACAGTAAAACCCCTTTAGGTAGATATAGAGTAGCTAGTGTAAAAGAAAGCAGCCGCTTTCATTTCTTCATCCAGTTAGATTACCCAAACTTGATAGATGCCTGGTACGGTTACAAAAATGAAATTATTGATGCAAATAATTTTAAACGTATAGCTACTGCATACAAAAAGCGTGAAGCGCCCCCACAAGATACTGAATTAGGCGGCTTCATTGGGATACATGGCTTGGGTATTACTAATGAAGAAAAATTAAACATTCATGAGTCTTTCAATTGGACTGAAGGCTGTATTGCTTTAACCAATGAAGAAATAAATGAACTGAAAAACTTTATCGCCATTGGCACACAAGTCATCATTAGAGAATAAGCAACCGGTGCTCAATAAATATCAATCATGTCTATTCGCTAACCTTTTTGCCATACAAAAGTTATTGTTTCGCATAGCATTTGGCAAACTGTCAATGCAAGTTATTAGCCTGTGCTTACTTGTATTTCTACTGGGCTGTACAAATGAGACGGATCAGCTTTATGAAGAAACAACACAAAAATCTTTTGCGAATGTTGTTCAGGACGCTGAATTCGCCATCACCGAAAACAATTTTCGCATCACAAATCGACTGCATATAGGTAGTGCTATTAAAAAACGTGGCAGCATCGATTTTCCGCAAAATGAGATCATATTATTTTGTAATCTTACTATCGCTGAAGAAATGCTAAAGATTGAACCTCGCTATATTAATTATTGTCCATACAAGGTAACAATCACTGATTCTGATGGGTATATCACTATAGGGACACGTTTGTTACCGCTTAAGACAAGCAACCCAAAAATGGATAAAGTAGCTAAAAACCTTAATAAAATATTACGCTCAATGGTAGAATATGCCGCATCTGAAGACCCATTTATTCTTGAACAAAATTAGAAAGGGTATTATTTAATAATGAAAGAACATCCAGAACATAGTCTCTTACTTCGCTGGCTAATTTTAACTGGCCTTATCGTATTTGCTTTAATTGTTGCCTGGAATGAAGGCATCATCTCCTCATTATTTAGCGTCGACCAAAGTAATATTTGTTGGGTAATTGCATTGGCATACCTGTTAGTCTCCCTGCATTGCGCGCGAAGAATTTATACGCTTTCATTACAAACAAATTTATCTATCGAAGTTGATGGCATTATTAAAAATGAAGATAAGCTCGATTTAACGATAAATGACGAAGAAGTCATGATTAATTCAAAAATTAAGCTGCCCGATTGCTTCATGACAGAATATATTAGAGATCTACATTACCGTTATAACAATAAAAACAATACCGAAGACTCCGGCGGCTCATCTACTGATTTAATTGATGTTTATGAATCTCGTTTAAAAGGCCCTCAAGAAATCGGCTGGTTTGTTTCCGATATGATGTTAAAACTAGGTCTACTCGGCACTATTATCGGTTTTATTTTTATGCTGGGTTCAGTTGCCAACATTGCTGATTTTGATGTCAGTGGTATGCAAAAGATATTGAAGCACATGAGTAATGGTATGGGCACTGCTCTATATACGACACTTGCGGGATTAACCTGTAGTATTTTGTCTGCCACTCAATACCACATGCTAGATCGTCACGCAGATGAGCTTATTGAGTTAACTCGCCATCTAACTCAAGTCCATGTCATTCCAAAGATCACAGGGAACTAGTTAGAAGATGAGCATTAAAGATCGTCTCCGCTCCGACCCGTTCACGGATCTGCTGTTTAATGCACTTCTAGGGTTTACGTTTTTGTTTCTGGTTGCCATCATGTTTATGAACCCGGAGGCAAAATCAGGCATTATTGACCCTAAGGCAGAATACATATTAACCATCACTTGGGAAGACAATAGCCCTGATGATGTCGACGTCTGGGTGGAAGACCCTGAAGGTCAGATACTCTGGTTTAGAACACCTGAAGCAGGATTATTACACCTAGATCGCGATGATCGAGGTCTGGTTAATGACACAATCACCATCGCAGGAGAGGAAGTTCAAAACCCACTGAATCAGGAAGTGGTAACACTCCGAGGTGTTGTAAAAGGCGAATATATTGTCAACCTCCATTATTATGCATCAGAAACTGGTACGCCTGTAGATGTAAATGTGAGGTTGGTCAAAGTAAATCCAAAATTGGAAGTTGTATATTATGGAACAGTGAACCTTGAAAAAAGAGGTGATGAAAAAACAGCTGTACGATTTAAGATTGGCGGTGATGGCGACGTATACGGCATAAACTTTCTGCCAAAATCTCTTGTTCAACTTGGTTAAAAAATAATAACGTTGGAGAAATTATTGTGATATTGGGTATAACTGGCATTATTTCAGCCTATATTTTAATTGGCTTACTTCTACTGAGCATAAATCTTTATTCAAAATGGTCATGGAAAGTTAAGGCAGCGAGCATCATTATCACCTCTGCATTTTATGTAGTGACTTATTATTCATTTCCTCCATTACTTGGTTGGCCCACAACTGAGAATTTACCCTCACAATTTCGATTGATCTCAGCACACGTAGAACAACCTAATAAGGAAACAGGGAAAGAAGGTTCTATCTATCTTTGGTTAGCCGAGATAGAAAATATGTCAAGCACATCCGCACCACGCGCCTATGAATTACAGTATTCAAATGAACTACATGAAAAAATCGTCAATGTTAAAGCCAAACTGGATAAGGATATCGCGCAATTAGGTGAGTTTAAGGAGCCTGATGACACAATGAATCAAGTTGAAGAACAACGACGTGGTGTTAAATCAGTATATATTGAATTTTATGATTTACCTGACCCACTCTTTCCAGACAAGTAGGAGGCATTGAATAATTGAATAGAAACATTACGTCTCTATTATTCTTTTTAACATTATCGGCATATTCCGGATACGCATCTGCCTGGAATATATTAACCGATAACCTTGATGTCAGTTGCCAACAGTCTGATGTTGTTCTTAACTGCGCATATCGAACGCTATTATCTGAGACAACCCCTGACATATCTGCAAATTCAAACGGAAACAATCTTCAAGTAACTAAAACGAGCCAACCCTCCGAAGCTAACAGCACAACCGCAATTTTATTTCTCGTTGATACAAGCGATCCTAACAGACAGAATGTTATCGAAAAAAATAAATCTCACATTAAAGAACTTTTAACTATAACCAATCCAGCTCATAAAATCGGACTGGCATCATTTGATAAGTCTGTACAGCTCTTATCTCCGATAGGGACTTCAAGGTTCTTATTCTCGAAGTCAATTAACACTTTACAAGCACAAGGTAAAACAACTGAACTATATCGCAACCTTATAAAAGCAATTGACCACCTCAGGTCCTTTGATGAGAATAGAAAATTAATTGTATTAATGTCTGATGGTCAAGCCGAAGATAAGGCTTACTTTCATACAGATGTCATCAAGGCTGCAAGAAAATACGGCGTGGTAATTAATTCTATAGGATATCCCAGATCAATTTCATTATCCGTATCTTTACAGACAATCAGAAGACTGAGTGAAGAGACGGGTGGCAACTACTTTGAAACTGACATGAGCTATGAATTGCCATCTAATAAATTGAAACCATTGGTTAACAATCTGGACAATGGTGGTAAATTTTCTGTTGCTTTAGATTCTCTATCCCAAGACAACCCGCTACCTAACAAAATAACGCTTTCATTCAAAAGTGCGTCCGGGGTGGAGAATATAAACGTACCAGTGAAAGTAAAAGCCACAACTAGATCTGTGCAGATGCAACCCAGCATCCCTGTCGCAGAAGTTCTGTCGTCTAACAAAGTAACTCTAGAGAATAATCCACCAATCCAAATAGTAACTAAACAAAATGACAATCAAGCAATCAACTTGTGGCTTTGGTATGGTCTTCCTTCTGCGTTCATCATTATAATTATATTTATTCTAATCACATTGTTTTTATTATGGAATCGACGTTCTGAAGCACCCACGGTTTCGGATAGTAATTATAAGCCCTATGCTTATTTAATTGCTAATGATGGCACCAATACACGGTATCCTATAACACGTACAATTTGGCGAATTGGCAGAAGTAAAGACAATGAATTAAGCTTGAATGACACCTCATTCTCGAGGCGTCATGCCGAAATTCACAGAAACAATAATGGGTCGTTTGATATTATAGATATGAACTCGATGAACGGGGTATACATCAATAATGAAAAAGTCGGTAAAACAGAACTCCATGAGGGCGATGTTATAGAGATCGGAGATGTCTTTCTAAATTTCACACAATTGCCTTCTGATCACTCGCTTGAAGAATCAACCGTCATGCAAAAAACAAAAGTCCCAATCACACACTAATTATTTAATCAGACAATGGGACTTGTTAACTTAATATAATCATCAATCAGCTCTGTCATGACTGATTCAACCAGCAATGGTTCATCCTGACCAAACCATTCTTGTTTGTTCTCAATAATTAACTTCGATATATTTTCTGCGGAAACCTTCCCATTATCATTTTGACACTGCGCGGAAGCATTAACTAACAATGAAGTTGCTGCTCCCATTACTATTTCTTTATGTTTTTGTAATACGGCATCTTGTTCCACAACAATCTGATTTTGACTGTTCTGTTCAGGCTTAACTGTTTGAATAACAAAGGCTATTAATGTACTAAATTCATCAGGAACCGATATTCGACTAACCACAGCCCAACGGTATAGATTAATAGGCAAAACTTCCCATTTATCATCTGAGTTGTCGGCATTTAAAACTAATAATAGTTTATTGTGAACACACTCCTGTGCATGCATCCATAATTCATCTATCTTCATTGAAACGTTATCATCAGGTTCTTTAGTATCTGGATTTATACCAAATAATAAGGGGATCCCTTCTTTCTGCAGCAACCATTTATCTTTACATATCCATTTTTCATATAACTTTTGTAATCTTAAGTGCTCTTCATCATAGATTTTTTTTTCACGTTCACCCATCGTCATTTCTATAGGAGCATTCGGTACTGATATTTCCTTATCAAGGCCAAATAATGATGTTTTAATTTTATTAATAATATTCATGACTATTTAATTTCTATTAGTTCACTGCAAGATAATCCAATTCTGACTGACTAAATCCGGCCATCAACCTCGCTTCATAATTTATCTTCTTTGTATTATTTGAAGGCAAAAATTGTTCAGCTATCTGCTTAAATTTTTCTTCTGGATCCAATTTTAATTTTTCACATTGGTAGCGATACCACTTTGTTCCTGTCTTAACGTGGCCAATTTCTTCTTCAAGAATTAATTCAAGCATAGAAGTCGTTGACTCATCATTAATTTGACGAAATCGAGAAATCAAGTCTGGCGTTACATCCAGTCCTCGTGCTTCCAATATACGCGGCACTACTGCCAATCGTAGTAATACATCATGCGAGGTCTGGTCTGCTATATCCCAAAGACCATTATGTGCGGTAAAATCACCATACTCATAACCTAAGGTATGTAATTGACTCTGTAACATCTGAAAATGTTTAGTTTCTTCCGCAGCGACTCTCGTCCAATCAAAATAGAAATCATCAGGCATATCCTGAAAGCGATATATTAAGTCCCATGCAAGATTGATTGCATTAAACTCTATATGCGCAATGGAATGTATCATTGCTGCCCTACCCTCATCATTTTGCATATTACGTCTTGGCAAATCTCTTGGATCAATAAGCGTTGGCTTGTCTGGTCGACCGGCTTTTACTATTTTAATATCATTATCAATTGGACTAACCTCAGTACTGCCAGATAAAATATTGCTTGCAGCCAGTTCTGATAAGACTAATTTTTCATCTAGCCTCGATTCTGACAAACACTGATAAGCAAGGGAAAATAGATTATCCACTATGATTGAATAGCTTTATCATACCCAGACCACACTATCTGCCATGATGGCTCATCAAGTTCTGCAGAGTAGTTTATATCGACACAGACACCAGGTATTGCAGCTAACGTGTCATTAACATAAACCAAAGGAAACCTGTCTCGTACCCATGGCAAAACACCTCGCTCTTGAAATAATTGCTTCACCGTTTTTGTATGAACATTATTATTCGGCTGTATCTTCTCACCACCATGTCTGTATTGAACGCTGATACTTGCATTGTCTATTTTTTCCTTGGATAGCCCGCTTCCAATTTCCGATCTTGCTATTAATGTCTCGTCCATGATTTCTAAAGGGCGGGCAAGATCCCATGCATAATCAACCCTATCAAAACCTTTATCTACCTTTTTGGATGCATATAAAAATGCTCTATATTTCCTTACTTCAACATTCTTCCAATTGACGCAAGACGCATTGTCACTCGTAGAATTAATCAAACCTGAAAAGATTTGATTAATATGCTTCGAAGCGGGCGTTTCCAATTGTAATTCTTGCAGCCAGGTAAAGACTATATTCTTCTGCCTAGTAACACTTAAGCTTCTTAAATTCTCTAGACTTAGTTTATTTTCATGCATCACTAATTTCAGGTCTTCAAGTCCAACTTCATTCATTAATGATGCACAATCTTGCTGATGATTTACTAAACGACTAATCGTTTCGCGATAAGCAGGCCATCGTTTCTCAAACGTTGGAATAATATTATTTCTTAAGTAATTCCTATCATACTTCGTATCCGCATTACTTAAGTCCTCTTTCCATGTCAGACTATTCGCCTTCGCGTATGCGAGTAATTCTTTTCGACAATAGTTTAATAGTGGACGAACATGTATGGCATTAGCAAACTCTTTAAATAACGGCATTGAGGCTAAACCACGCGGGCCAGCTCCACGTAGCGCTTGCAGGAGGAATGTTTCCACCTGATCATCTTGATGATGCGCAGTGAACAGTAAATCACCCTTGTTCATGACTTGAGCAATCAGTTCGTAACGTTTTTCTCTTGCCCAAGCTTCAACACTCTCACCCTTTGGCACTGTCTCATTGATATTTAACTGGGTGAAAGACAGATCATAGCTGTCACATTGACTTCTACAAAAATCACCCCATTCAGCGCTCTCATCTTGTAGACCATGATTCACATAAACGACTTCAAGTGCTTGCTCTATCTTCACTTTATTCAAAAATATCAGATGTAGTAAAACACTGGAATCCATTCCACCACTGCAGGCTATCCAAATTTTTTTCGCCTGATGAGACGTATTGAGTATTAAATCAAAACTATATTGTGAGAGTAGACTTGTCGTCACAGAATTGTTCATCTGCCAAAAATATATATTGTCGCTCCTGCGCTACCTGCGCCCGCGACATTGCCTGCATGGATGCAGGTACTAAGGGTTTGTCTGGAACAAAATCCTGACATTACGTCCATGTAAATAAAAAACTAATTTTGCTTAAATTCACCAATCTGTCTGATTTTATTTTGTCTTTGTATTACAACTTCCTCAGTTGGCAAGGATCGTAGTTGTTCTAATTCTTCAATTAAAGCGAGTTTCAGGCTATTAGCGATACTTTTAAAGTCACGATGCGCACCACCTAATGGTTCACCAATCACACGATCAACTAAATTAAGCTCACTCAACCTTTGTGCCGTGATGCCCATTGCTTCTGCAGCTTCTTTAGCATTATCGGCACTTTTCCAAAGGATTGAGGCACAACCTTCGGGTGAAATCACAGAATATGTACTAAATTGCAGCATCAATAAACGATCGCCGACGCCAATAGCGAGCGCACCGCCTGAACCACCCTCGCCAATCACTGTTGCGACAACAGGAGTTTTTAATTCTGACATTACCATCAAATTTCTGGCGATGGCTTCGCTCTGACCTCGTTCCTCGGCATCAATACCCGGGTAGGCTCCTGGCGTATCGATAAAGGTCAGGACCGGCAGGTGGAATCGTTCTGCCATCTGCATAATGCGCAGTGCTTTACGATACCCTTCCGGCTTAGGCATGCCATAATTTCGCATAATCCTGTCTTTAGTATCACGGCCTTTTTGATGGCCTATGACAGCAACCGGTTTTCCGTCTAACCTCGCTATACCAGCAATAATTGCCGGATCATCTGCAAAATACCGTTCACCATGTAATTCTTCGAAATCGGTAAAGATAAGATCAATGTAATCCTGAGTGTATGGTCGCTGAGGATGTCTCGCAACTTGAGAAACCTGCCACGGCGTCAATGAAGAAAATATGGACTCTGTTAATTTGTCACTACGCTTCTTGAGTCTTGAAATCTCTTCATTGATATTTATTTCTTTATCATTACCAACATAGCGCAATTCTTCAATTTTAGCTTCGAGTTCAGCAATTGGTTGTTCAAAATCTAGAAAATTCATAATTAAATCAAACTGTTATTGTTTTTAACTTTGGGATTATACTCGATTTCTACCTGATTAATATCAAGTATATTAGTTAATTCATCTATCAAGTCATCACTAATCCGGACATTCCACTCTTTCCCGAACGACACTAGGCCCACCGCATCATCTTTCACATATTTTACAATTACATTTGACACATCATGATTATATTTAAGCAGAGTAGTCTTGATATTATTAATTATTCCGTTACTAATTTGCGATTCGTATAAAGTTAATTTCAAGGAGCTGGAAAGATTAAAAGGGTTGTCCGATTTACGTATATCTTCAATGGTGAATATATTATCTGCAAGAATTTTAATACCGCCTTCATAGTACTCATCATTTTTAGCGTGCCCTTTAACTATTATAAGATGATCTTTGATTAAATAGTTCCGATATTTTTCATAATCATCTGTTTTAACTACAACAACTTTTCGAGAAGTGTTATCGTCAATTTTCACATCATACTCTTCTCTCATTCCTGATTTTCGGATACTCATTATGTAACCAGCTACTTTTACTTCTCCTGTTTTTATACCATAAAGTTTTCGTGTTATTTTTGAAAGTTCTTGTTTGTATCTATTAATAGGATGTCCTGACAAATAAAATCCCAAGGTTTCTTTTTCATACATCACGCGTTGTTTATCATCCCAGTCCTTTACAAAATCATAGACGGAAGATGAATCAACTTCTTCGCTTGGGCTTGTCGGAGCTTCAAGTCCAAACATATCATTCTGCCCACTATCCAAATCTTTATTGTGCTGCTCAGCTAAAGATGTTGCTTTATCAAGGTTCTCAATTAATGTGCTTCTGCCTGCTCCCAATGAATCCATGGCACCGGATTTAATCAACGCATCAAGCACCCTCTTATTCGCTTTCCTTAGATCAATCCGCTTACAAAGATCAAATAAATTTTCAAACGGACCGTTTTCTTCTCTTTCACTAATAAGGTTATCAATTGCTGCCGCACCAACACCTTTTATTGCGCCTAGACCGTATTGAATCGTTTTATCATTGATTATAGTAAAACTATAAAAACTGGCATTCACAGAAGGCGACACAACTTCTATCTGCATTCTGCGCGTTTCTTCAAAAAGCATTACAACCTTATCCGTATTATCCATATCGGAAGAAAGTACTGCTGCCATAAATGCAGCAGGATAATGCGCTTTTAACCACGCTGTCTGGTAAGCAACTAATGCGTAGGCTGCAGAGTGTGATTTATTGAAACCATAACCGGCAAATTTTTCCATTAAATCGAAAATCATCGTTGCCTGTCTTTCATCAACTCCTTGGTTGACCGCACCTTCGGTAAATATCTTTCTTTGCTTGGCCATTTCTTCTGGTTTTTTCTTACCCATAGCACGACGTAATAGATCAGCCGCGCCTAAGGAATAGCCAGATAATACCTGAGCAATTTGCATCACTTGTTCTTGATAAAGAATAACCCCATAAGTTGGTTTAAGAGCAAACTCCAAATCATCATGCATATACTGCACACGTGCTCTACCATGTTTTCTATCGACAAAATCATCAACCATACCTGATTGCAATGGACCGGGTCTGAATAAGGCAACGAGTGCAATAAGATCATCAAACACATCTGGTTTAAGTCGACTAACCAGTTTTTTCATGCCATCAGATTCAAGTTGAAATACGGCTGTCGTATCCATACGCTGAATCAATGCATAGGTGGCAGGATCATCAAGCGGAATCTTGCGGATATTAATCTCATCTTCATTATTTTGTCTTTTTATGCGATTAACATCTCGTAACGCCCAATTAATTATGGTTAATGTTCTCAACCCAAGAAAGTCAAACTTAACAAGACCAATAGACTCAACATCACCCATATCAAATTGAGTCACTGTTGCCTGAGAGCCCTCTTCACAATACAGTGGCATATAGTCAGATAATGGCTTGGGGGCAATAACAAGCCCACCTGCATGTCGTCCTGCATTTCGAGAGAGTCCTTCGAGTTTTCTTGCTAAATCAAATAGGGACTTAACATCTTCCTCAGCGTTATAACGCCGTCTTAGTTCCTTTTCTTCTGCCATCGCTCTTTCTAGCGTCATGTTCAAATCAAAAGGGATTAATTTTGCGATTTGATCTACAAACCCATATGGAAACCCGAGTACTCTTCCAACATCCCTGATCACCGCTTTAGCAGCCATGGTGCCGTAAGTAATAATCTGTGAAACATGATCACGACCATATTTCATTGCAACGTATTCAATGACTTCATCACGACGGTCCATGCAAAAATCAATATCAAAGTCGGGTAATGAAACACGTTCAGGATTTAGAAATCTCTCAAATAATAAATCGTACTCAATAGGGTCTAACTCCGTGATATCCATTGCGTAGGCTACTAGAGAACCAGCACCTGAACCACGACCAGGGCCGACAGGAATTCCATTTTCTTTAGCCCAACGAATAAAATCAGCAACAATAAGAAAATAACCAGAGAACCCCATGCCCGTTACAACATCTATTTCACGTTGCAATCTTAAATAATATTTTTCATGATTTGATTTTGGGATATTCGTATTTTCATCAAGGATTTTCTGTAATCCAGATTTTGCATCACTTGTCAGTCTTTGATCCTGCGTCTCACTTGAATTAACAGGGAAGTGTGGCAAGAAATTTTCGCCTAGAGTAAATTCGACATTGCATCGTTGTGCAATTCTAACGGTGTTTTCAAGCGCTTCGGGTATATCAGAAAATAACTCCTGCATTTCTTCATTTGTTCGCAGGTATTGTTGAGCAGTGTATTGTTTGATGCGCCGGGGATCATTTAGGGTATATCCTTGTTGAATGCACACTCGCGCTTCATGCCCCTCAAAATCATCTTCTTCTATAAAGCGAACGTTATTTGTAGCGACAAGAGGAACACTATATTTTTCAGCATAATTGATAGCCTCGTGTATATAGTTGTCCTGACCTTTTCTGCCTACTCTTTGAACTTCAAAATAATATCTATCTGGAAAGACCGACAACCATTTCTCTATATTGCTTTCAATTTTTACATTATCTTGAAGTAAGGTAGAACTTGAGAAATCACCAGCATCTGCACAATCAATAACGATAAGTCCATCATTATAATTTTTAAGCCAATCAAACTGTACTAATGGATTGCCACGAAACTGACCTTCGGTAAAACTTTGTGTTATCAATCTAGACAGGTTTTGAAAACCTTCAATATGCTGACAAAGAAGAACAATATTTGATGGTCCATCTGGGCTGATGCCCAAAACTTTTATTTCTGCACCAATCAGTGGTTTAACACCTCTTTTATGCATCGCACGATAAAACTTTACTGCAGAAAAGGTGTTTCCCTGTTCCGTTACAGCAATTGCTGGCATGCCACTATCTGCTGCCTTGGTAGCCAAAGCATCAATCTTGATCAATCCATCAATTAGTGAAAATTCAGTATGTAGATGTAAATGGACAAAGCTCATACAAATAAATAATTACACTATATATTTAGCAACTGGAGCAAAACTACGTCGATGTATTTTTGTTATTCCTAGTCTTGCTAAAGCTTCAATATGTTGTTTCGTGGGATAACCTTTATGCGATGAAAAACCATAGTCAGGATATTTTTCATCAAAGTTAACCATTTCATTATCCCGCGCCACTTTAGCGACAATTGATGCTGCACTAATTGCGGGAATCAAACTATCACCTTTGACAATGGCGATAGTTTTATAATTGACTACAGGCGTAAAATTACCATCTACAACCACCATTGCTGGTCTTTTTCCTAACGCTTCTACGGCACGTTTCATAGCCAGTAAACTAGCTTGCAATATATTTATTTCATCAATCTCTTCAACTTCTGCCCGTCCCAACGACCAAGCCAATGATTTAGATTTTATTTCATCAGACAAGGCCATTCGTTTTTTATGGCTCAGTTTTTTAGAGTCTTTCAAGCCATTGATTATATTATCCGGATCTAATATGACCGCAGCCGCGACAACTGGTCCTGCAAGCGGTCCTCTGCCAACTTCATCAACGCCAGCCACCAAGTCAAGGTTGTTAATATAAGAATAATCAGTCATCTTTATTACCTTCAAGTAATTCAAATATGGCATTAGCTGCTTGTAGATCAGCATTCTTTTTAAGTTTGTCAGATAAACCAACAAATTCCATTTTCATTTGATCAGTCTGTTCATCAGATCCCAATAATTTATTTAATTCGGTAGATAATATTTCCGGGGTGCACCTTGATTGTAAACATTCCGGCACCAGCATTTTACCTGCGAGAATATTTGGTAGAGAGGCATAGGGTATCTTTGCTAATAACTTGACTATTAGATGCGTTAAAAATGAGAGTTTATATGCAACTACCATTGGTTTTTTCAACAGCATTGCCTCAAGCGTTGCAGTCCCGGATGCGAGCATAATGTAATCCGCGGCTTCCATTATTTGATGAGTATTACCTACGCTAATATTGATCTCCAAATCTGGCGCAACTTTATTTTTTATTTCTATAAAATAATTAAGTGACTTTTCATCAATCAAACCACTTATAAAATATAGATTAGGGTTTGTTGTTTGAGATAAAACAGCTGCTTTTAATAGTGGGCTTGCAATTCTTTTTATTTCAGATAAGCGACTGCCAGGTAAAAGTGCAACAACTATTTTTTCTCGCGGAATGTTTAAGCCTAATCTGGCTGTCGGTATATCTGGTGTGGTTGTTATACTGTCTGCTAACGGATGACCAACATAACGATTTGGCACACCGTATTTATTATATATAGCAGCTTCAAATGGAAACAGACACAATACCAGATCAGCAGCCATACGAATTTTCTTTACTCTATATTCACGCCAGGCCCATACTGATGGGCTGACATAATGAACCGTCTTTATACCTGCCTTATGCAACTCTTTTTCTAGCCAAAGATTAAAATCAGGTGCATCTATACCGATAAAAACATCTGGTGGATTATTAATAAAATATTGTAGCAGGTTGTCTCTAATATTTTTTAATTCAAAATATCGTCCAGCTACTTCCGTAATGCCCATTACGGACAATCGTTCCATGGGAAATAAAACTTTCATACCTGTGGCAACAAGTTTTTGTCCGCCAATACCCTCTACTAGTAAGGCTTCAGTTTTTTTTTCTAGTTCATTAATCAGACCTGCACCAAGCATGTCGCCTGATGCTTCACCCGCGACAATTCCTATACGAACCATTGAACTATCTTAATACGGCTGCTATGTAAAACTGATTCATCTAACAATTCCACGCTGAGAAGACGCAATAAATGCGCGCATAACTTCTACTTTATCAGACTCAGTAGCTAAGTCTGATAGAACGTTAAGAGCATCTTTAAGTATCAACCCATCTCGATAAATTGCCTTATAGGCCTTGCGTAGAATATTAATAGTTTCGGAATCAAACCCATGCCTTTTCAAGCCTTCTCGGTTTAATCCGGAGGGTTTCGCTGAGTTGCCGGACACTAGAACATAGGGAGGAACATCTTTGACAATCACCGATGAAATCGCAGAAAAGCTATATCTACCAACACGACAAAACTGATGTACCCCAGTAAAGCCACCAAGAATAACAAAGTCGTCAATAATCACATGACCCGCTAAAGTCACATTATTAGCAAAAACAGCATCGTTACCAACAACACAATCATGTGCAACATGCACGTATGCCATGATCCAATTATTATCACCAATAATTGTTTTACCACCACCATCATTTGTGCCTCGGTTTATTGAAACATATTCTCGAATGGTATTCCCGGCACCTATTTCCAGTGTCGAGTTTTTTTCTTTTATATATTTTTTATCCTGAGGATCTTCACCGATAGAACAAAAGTGAAAGATCTTGTTGTTTGGTCCAATCTTTGTAGGACCATTGATAACAACATGAGAGCCAATAACAGAATCAGCCCCTATAGATACATTCTCACCTATTATCGAATACGGGCCAATAGTTACATTAGATTCAAGTATGGCATCGGGATGAACAATTGCAGTGGCATCTATCATGGAATTATTCCATGACTGTTGTTAATAGCTCTGCTGATGTTATTAATTGTGAATCTACATACGCAGAAGCATGAAATTTCCAGATATTTCTTTTTAATGCAAGAAACTTGACGTCTAAAATTAATTGATCGCCTGGTCCAGCTGGTTTTCTAAAGCGCACTTTATCAATGCCGACCAAGTAAAATAAACTATCCTCGGTTATATCACCTTCTTCAAAACCTAATGCACCCAGCAGTCCCGCAGCTTGCGCCAATGCTTCAATAATCAACACACCTGGCATGACCGATTTACTAGGAAAATGTCCTTGAAAAAATGGTTCGTTGATCGTTATATTTTTTAATGCCTTTATATATTGACCCTTTTCTACTTCAAGCACACGGTCAATCAACAAGAATGGATACCGGTGTGGTAATAAAGTCTTTATTTTTTCTATATCTACCATGGCTGAAGCGTCTTGCATATATATTCCATCTTTATTCTAATTTAAACATTATTTTTTTTATTATTTGATCCAAATTCTTAAAGCGTATTATATTTCTTTTCCAGATTTTATTATCAGTAACTGGAATAGCAGAAGAATAAACTCCTGGAGTTTTAATTGAGTTAGCCACCCCTGACATACCAGTAATAATAACATCGTCTGTAATCTCTATATGACCATTAATGCTACTTGCACCACCAATTTGGCATCTTTTCCCTATATAAGCGCTTCCTGCCAACGCCACACATCCCGCAATTGCGGTATTTTCACCTACAAATGCGTTATGACCAATCTGTACTTGATTATCTATCTTAACGCCATTACTAATGATGGTATTGCCTATTGCACCTCTGTCAATTGTTGAATTTGCTCCGACTTCAACATTATTGCCAAGGTTAACAGAACCAATCTGGGGAATCTTTAACCATTCTCCATTCTCTTGAGCTAGGCCGAAGCCATCAGCGCCAATAACAACACCAGGATGGAGAATAACATTATTTCCTATACAGACATCATGGCATAGGGTAATGTTTGCAATCAATATCGTGTTTTCTCCAATACAGACATTATCTGCAATGACACAGCCTGGTCCTATATATGTCTCAGCATTAATTGTGACGTTGTCACCAATAACAACATTCGCGGAGATTGTAGAGGTATGATCAATATTACATTTTTGACCTATAACCGCTTTCTCATTAATAGCGCCATGATGTTGCTTGATCGGGTACAGATAATTTGCAATTTTTGCATAGACTAGATAGGGAGCATTACTAACCAGAGCATTTGTAGGGCAGTTTTTTAAATCGTTCTCAGATAATATAACTGCTGAAGCCTTTGTTTTTAGTAGTCGGTTTGCGTAATGTCGATTTGATAGAAATGTAATTTCACCAGTACTTGCCAAATCCAATGTATTGACAGCATTAATTACACACTCAGGATCTCCAACTAACCTAGCTCCGCTTACTTTTGACAATTCTGCAAGTATGGCAGACATACAACATTGCTCGCTAATTAGTCTTAATCAGAGACAGCATTACCTTCCTTTTTAAGGAAATCAATTACTAATCCACTTATATCAACTTTTGAGCTAGCGAATATGACTCCTTCGCCGAGAATAACATCATAATTATTTTCTTTTGCGATCTTTTGTATCGCTACTACAACCCGTTTTTGGATTTTACCAAACTCTTCATTGCGTCGAAAATTCAGGTCTTCTCTAAACTCATCCTGGTCTCTTTTAAGATCCCGCTTTTGTGCAACGAGATCTCTTTCTAGTTTTGCAAGCTCTTGCTCACTCATAATGGCTCGATCTTTATTAAACTTATCTTCAAGCGCCTTAATCTTTTTTTGAGCTGCAACTAAGCCTTTGTCTCGAGGAGAAAATTCTTTTTCAAGCATTTTTATCGCTGCTTCAGCTTGGGGCGACTCTTGTAAAATTCGGTTTGCATTGACAGCCCCTATTTTATAAGTCTCTTCCGCAAACGCGACAGATGTTGTAAAAGCCATGACAGCTAGGATCGAAACAATTGCTTTAAACAAGGTATTCATTAACTTTAAACTCCAAAATAACTAAAATGATGTCCCAAAACTGAATTGGAAATTTTGTATTTGATCTGTACTTTTGTCTCCAAAAGGCATTGCAATGCTAGCACTAACAGCACCAAATGGAGAAATCCAAATGCCACTTAGCCCGGCTGAATGACGCATTTCACCAAATGATACATCTTCATTAGTGCCAAAGACATTACCGCCATCGACAAATGTAGTCAGCCTAATAGATTTTTTATAGCTGGTGAGAAAAGGCACGGGCAAAATAATCTCGGCATTATAAAGGATTCTGGTGTCTCCACCGAGGGCTCTATTGGTAGAATCTCTCGGTCCTAATGTATTTTCTTCATAACCCCTGAGCGAATCGTGGGCCACCAGCATAAAAATTTTCAAAGAAGGGCAAACCTGACGTATCGCCATAGCTATCGCCGTATCCAAATTTACCGCCTAGCACCAGAACAAAGTCTTCATTGTATAAATCCTTGAACCACTTTGCTTCATAGTTAATTTTATAATATTCAAGGGAGTTACCGAAACTCGGTATGGCGATTACGGCATTTATGCGCTGAAATGCGCCTTTATCTGGCAAAATGGCCTTGTTTCTTGTGTCATATGCAAAATTCACATTGAATTTTAAAATATCATATTGACTGCCATTGTTATTTATAAAATTATTAATCTGGGATGACGTGCCGGCTGAAGTACTAATCTCTGTATTGGTATAACCAAATGATGTGCCTATCGTATTATACTCACTAATAGGAAGAGAAAGCGCAAAAGTTGCACCAAATTCTTTTGTTTCAAAAACGGCCAAGTTGGCATCTTCGGCATTGGTCTCTCGGTAAAAAATATCATACGCCGCACCGATACCATCATCTGTAAAATAGGGGTTTGAGTAGCCTAAACCGTAGCGCGTATTAACATCACTATTATTGAACTGAAAACTAAGCATGTTTCCGGTACCAAGGATGTTATTTTGAGATATAGATGTATTAAAGATTAATCCTTGTGCCTGTGAAAAGCCTATACCTGCGCCTAATTGCCCTCCAGAACGCTCCTCCACGGTATAATTAATATCTACCTGATCAGTAGAACCCGGTACCGCAGGTGTTTCTACATTAACATCTTCAAAAAACCCCGTTCTTTGTAATCGTTGTTTGCCTCTTTCGACCTGTGTAGTCGATATCCACGCGCCTTCCTGCTGCCTCATTTCACGTCTTAAAACAACGTCTTTTGTTTTTGCATTTCCAGTAAAATTAATTCGTCTAACATAGACGCGTTTTCCCGGGTCCACAAAAAAAGTTACCGAGACCGTCTTGTCTTCTTTATTAATTTCCGGTATCGAATTAACATTGGCAAAAGAATAACCTTCTTGACCCAATCGCTCTGTCAAGGCCTTACTGCTATTGGTTATTTTCTTACGAGAAAAAAGTTCATCCGATTGTATTGATATTAATTCAAAACAAACTTTCTTCCGGCAAAATGTAATCACCGGCAAGTCTCACTTCCGTGACAGTATACTGTTCACCTTCAGTGATATTGATCGTGATATAGATGTCTTTTTTATCTGGTGTAATCGAAACCTGTGTCGAATCAACATTAAAATTAAGATAACCGCCGTCTAAATAGTATGACCGTAATGCTTCAAGGTCACCTGATAACTTTTGTTTCGAATATTGATCATTGTTTGTATAAAACGACAACAAATTTGGGGCACTTAATTTGAATTCTTTTAACAATCTCTTTTCAGTATAAACCGTGTTTCCAACAATATTTATTTTCTTAATCTTGGCAGCAAGCCCCTCTGAGACCTCTATCAAAACCCCGACACGGTTATTTTCTAGCTTGTTTACTGTAGATTTAATTTTGACTGCGTATTTGCCATTTGAGTAATACTGCCGCTGTAATTCCTGTTCAACCGAATCTAACGTCGACTGAACAAACACCCTGCCTTCTGAAAACCCAAATTGCTTAAGATTTTCCATTAGCTCATCTGTCTCAATATCTTCATTACCCGTCATTGTAATAGAACCGATAGACGGGCGTTCTTTAAAAATGAGAATCAGATTATTCCCATCTCTTTCGAGCTTCACGTCCTCGAAAAATCCGGTTTTAAACAGGGCCTTTACTGCTTCAGACGAACGCGAATCATCAAAAGTATCACCAACCTTCATTGGCAAATAATTAAAAACTGTTCCTGGGGTAATTCGCTCCAGCCCTTCAACACGAATGTCTTGAATCACAAACTCTTGCGCTGCCTGCGGTTGCGAAAGAAGTACTAATGATAGTACTAAAATATAAAGTATATTATTAACTATGAATCGCATATGACTGATATTTATTATTTTTAGTGTTTTATCCTAATAACCGGATAATATCGTTATAAAAAGCAATACTCATTAACCCTAGCAACAAGACTATTCCTATCTGCTGCCCAAGCATTTGAATCGCCTCAGAAACCGGTTTCCCTATCACCGCCTCTATAAGGTAATACATTAAGTGCCCGCCATCCAGTAATGGAACAGGCAACAAATTTAGCACTCCCAAACTGATGCTCACTATGGCCATAAAACTGAAAAAAGCAAGCAACCCTATTCCAGCGGATTGTCCCGCATATTGCGCAATACTAATCGGACCACTCAAGTTTTTCACCGACGCATCACCAATCAGCATTCTACCAAGTACTCGAAGAGTTAGCACTGACATTTCCCAAGTCTTTTTTATTGACTTTAGTAATGCATGCGGCATCGGGTAAGACTCTATTACAAAATAGGAATCAAACAAACCATCTGCAACATAGGCTGCAGCACCAATACGCCCAATAGTCTCTCCTTCTGATTGAATACTATCTGGAATAACTTCAATATTAATGGTGCTACCGCTTCGCAACACCTCGATATTAAGATTTTTCTCCGGGTTATCACGAATAAATTCAACCCACTGACTCCACGATTGAGTACTAACTCCATTAACGCTAACTATTTCATCACGCTGGAGTAAGCCGCTTTTTTCAGCGGCACCACCAGGCAGAACATCTCCGATGACTGCAGGAAGTTTTAATTCAATAACACTCAAGCCCAAAGCTTCAAGTAATTTACCTTCCGCCATCTCATCTATTGTAATTTGTGACAGATCAATTTCTGCATATTGTTTAACACCAGTATTGTCTATCACAACTAAACTTATAGTCTCACGATTAACAGTATGATTGACTAATTTGTCTATAACTGTAGACCAAGTTAATGTTTGTACACTATTAACTGAAATTATTTCCTGCCCAGCCTTCAGACCCGCATTGTCACTAATAGACGCTGGTTCAACTTCTCCAATGATCGGCTTTAAACCATTTACACCGATAACGAATATTACCCAGTAAGCAAAAATAGCAAAGATGAAATTAAAAACAGGGCCCGCTGAAACAATAGCGAATCGTTGCCATAAGGGCTTATAATTAAATGAACGTGGTATTTCCTCTTCCTTTACTTCACCCTCCCGCTCGTCCAACATTTTCACATATCCGCCCAAGGGTAATGCTGCAATAACAAACTCAGTATTATCTTGACCGAAATGTTTTTTATAAATGGTACGACCAAAACCTATTGAAAACCGAAGGATTTTTACATCAAAACATTTGGCCACCCAATAATGTCCAAACTCATGAAATGTAATTAGCACGCCCAGAGCAACAATGAATGCTGCTATAGATTGCAAAATATCAATCATGCAGCCAGATCACTAATCGTCATCAAAGCGCAATCTCTTGCTGCTCTATCATCTTTAAGGATGACGTCAAGAGAATTTGCTTCGTTGTGCGTTACACTTTCCAAAACTGTTTCAATAACACGGGCAATATTCGTGAACTGAAGTCGTTTATTCAAGAACTCATTGACAGCGACTTCATTAGCCGCATTGAGAATTGCGCTACTGGTTCCACCTTGTTCCATAGCTTCACGCGCTAGTCTTAAACAAGGGAAACGTTGTTCATCCGGCTTTACAAAATCAAGCTGTGCGATATCAAATAAATCAAGCCTTTCAACACCAGCATCAATTCTTTCTGGCCAAGCTAAACCGTATGCGATTGGCGTACGCATATCCGGATTACCTAACTGTGCCAATACTGAACCGTCACTATACTCGACTAAAGAATGTATAACGCTCTGAGGATGGATAACAACTTGTATAAATTCAGTCTGTGTATGGAACAACCAACATGCCTCGATAACTTCCAATCCTTTATTCATCATCGTCGCTGAATCGACCGATATTTTTCTTCCCATTATCCAATTTGGATGTGCACAAGCTTGCTCTGGTGTCATAGAAGAAAGATGTTCTATGGGAGTAGTTCTAAATGGCCCACCTGAAGCAGTAAGCAATATCTTCTTGACACCCAGCTTTTCAAATTCATTACTAAAATCAGTCGGCATACATTGAAAAATAGCATTGTGTTCACTATCAATGGGTAATAGCTCAGCGTTATTTTCCTGAACAGTGTCCATAAATAATTTACCTGACATAACCAAAGCCTCTTTATTAGCAAGCAACACCCGTTTCCCCGCTTCTGCTGCCTTAAGTGTAGGCAATAACCCTGCCGCGCCTACAATAGCAGCCATAACATAATCAACATCAGCAAGAGTCACCACTTTCTGCAATCCATCCGCACCGCTCAATACCGTGATATCTGGTGCCTGTGTTTTTAACTCTTGTTCCAGCCGCAACGCTGAATCTTCATCTACCATGACAGCAAATTCCGGTTGATGTTTTATGCACTGCTCGCGAATTACATCGACATTAGTGTTTGCCGTTAATGCCTTAATCATATATTTATCAGCGTGGCGTGAAATAACATCTAGCGTATTAACACCGATGCTACCTGTTGAACCAAGAACCGTAATTCCCTTCATATTCCAATACCTAAATGTACAATTCCAAAAACAAAAACAGGGCCCGCAGCCGTCAAACTATCTATTCTATCCATCACCCCACCATGCCCAGGCAAAATAGATCCACTATCTTTAATATCTGCTTCACGTTTCACCATGCTTTCCATTAAGTCGCCAATTATTGATATTGAAACTGTCAAAAAAGACAGTCCAATTAATGCTATGCCATCATTTAGCATTTCAACTGAAACAATAACATATGCTAGTGCTATGGCAATGCCAGCAACAATTCCGCCAATACTACCTTCCCATGTTTTTCCGGGGCTGACACGATTTGCAAGTCGACGTTTACCCCATTTTTTACCGACAAAATAGGCCGCTGTGTCTGCTCCCCAGATAAGCGCCATGAGAAGCATTATTAATGTAGCGCCATTCCCAGGGAAAGATTTTAGAACGGTCAAACTTACCCACATTGGAATTAGTAACAGTTGTCCGATGACTAGTAGAGCTAGCGGCGATTTTGGTAAAAAATTGTGCTGTTTTTGATATAAAAACACCAAAACGACAGCAATGAACCAATAGACCACACCACTCAATATAAGACTATTATTAAAGACTGTTATTACTAGCCGAATACAAACCCACTAAAATCAGCAGCGTAATTAAACTATATAAATATTGATATTTTTTACTTGTTTTGCAAAGACCAGCCCACTCCCATGCACCTATTGTCACAAACACAGCAAACAAAGCAGAAAACCATACCGTATCGAGTAAAAAAATAACCGCTATTACAATCGGTATCAGTATTGCGGCCGTAATGATTCTTTGTTTAAGCATTCTTACAATTATGAATTTTGTGTCTGTTCAATTTGTTCAGATGTTTTGCCAAATCGCCTTTGGCGCTTAGAGAACCAATCTATTGCAATATCGAATTTCTTTGTATCAAAATCCGGCCATAGCGTTTCCGTAAAATAAAGTTCCGAGTACGCTATTTGCCACAAAAGATAATTACTGATGCGTTGCTCTCCACCAGTGCGAATGAAAAGTTCGGGATCTTTGTGATCTGCTAATGATAATTTATTACTGAACAGCGCTTCATTTACATCCTCAATCTTGATTTTGTTAGATTCAATTTCCTTTGCTATTCCCTGAACAGCCTGAACAATATCCCAACGACCACTATAATTAGCCGCAATACATAGAGACAAGCCAGTATTGGAGGCCGTTAATGTTTCAGAGTCATTTATTGAGTTTTGCAACTTGCGGCTAAATCCTGAGCGGTCACCGATAAACTTCAACTTAACGTTATTCTTGTGTAAGTCTTTCACTTCCGAGTTTAACGCCGAAATAAATAAATCCATTAATAAATCGACTTCACTTTCAGGCCTTTGCCAATTTTCTCGACTAAATGCATAAACTGTAATCGCATCTAATTTGATTTTGACCGAATGCTCAATCAGATTTCTAAGTGTTTTAACACCGGCGCGATGACCCGCAACTCTTGGTAGGCCTCTCGACTTTGCCCATCTGCCGTTACCATCCATAATAATTGCAACATGCTCAGGCTTAGTAACTGTGGACTTAGCATTCATCTAATAATGCGCTATCTGACTAATGAGAAACAATCGTTGATTGTTAAATAGGTTGGATGCCACTTAACTATTAAAAGGTCTAGATCTCAAGCATTTCTGCTTCTTTTTGTTCCAGATTTTTATCAATCGTCGCAATATGTTCATCCGTTAATTTTTGAATACGACCTTCCGCTTTTCGATCATCATCTTCTGTGATCATTTTTTCTTTGACCAATTCTTTACATGAAGAATTGGCATCACGTCTAATATTACGAATCGCTACGCGAGCCTGCTCTGCCTCGCCTCGAACGACCTTTATCAAGTCCTTGCGTCGTTCTTCTGTTAATGGTGGCAAAGGAATACGAATTACTTCACCGGCCGTCACTGGATTCAACCCCAGATTGGCATTCATAATCGCTTTTTCAATATCCGGGATACTAGACTTTTCATAGGCGTTTACTCCTAGCGTCCTAGCGTCAACAACATTGACACTAGCCACTTGGTTTAAGGGCGTGTCTGAGCCGTAATATTTGACTTTTACTTGTTCCAATAGACTCGGATGCGCGCGGCCAGTTCTTATCTTAGACATGTCCACTTTTAGTGACTCGATGCTTTTAAGCATTCTGGTTTTTGCATCACTGATAATATCTTCAACCATACTACTCGCTCCTAAAACTAGTTATTACTAACCAGAGTTCCTTCGTCTTCACCTCTGGCAGCATTCAATAGTGAACCGGGTTTAGTCATATCTAAAACCCTTAACGGCATTTGATTATCCCTGCAAAGAACAACTGCAGTGGTATCCATAACACCGAGTTTTCGTTCAATCACTTCATCATAATTCAGCGAATCATAACGAACAGCATCTTTATCTTTCACTGGATCAGCAGAATACACACCATCCACTTTTGTTGCCTTGATCAATAATTCAGCACCAATCTCAATCGCACGTAAGCTGGCAGCAGAGTCTGTTGTAAAAAAAGGATTGCCGGTTCCTGCAGCAAGTATCACAACACGCCCTTTTTCTAGATGACGCACTGCACGACGACGAATGTAGTCTTCACAGACCTGATTGATCTTTAGAGCCGACATAACTCTTGCATGTAGCTGAACACGTTCAAGAGCATCTTGCATGGCAAGCGAATTCATGATTGTTGCTAACATACCCATATGATCACCGGTTACACGATCTATACCTGCAGCAGCCAAGCCAGTCCCTCTAAAGATATTTCCTCCGCCTATAACAATGGCAATCTCTGCACCTTGCTGGCATAAAACCGCGATCTCTCCGGCAATACGTTCAATGACATTGGGGTCAATGCCATAGGACTCATCCCCCATCAATGCCTCGCCACTAAGCTTTAGCAATACCCGCCTATATTTTAATGTATTGGACGGGGAGGACAATTATCTAAGCTCCCTTCGCCTGGGACATGACTTCTTCAGCAAAATTATCGACTTTCTTTTCAATGCCTTCGCCGACTTCATAACGACGGAATGATAAGACTGAAGCATTTGCAGATTTTAGAAGTTTTTCTACAGTTTGATCTGGATCTTTGACATAAGGCTGTCCGAGCAAGGTAATTTCTTTGAGAAATTTCTTGATTCGGCCAGTAACCATTTTCTCTATGATTTCAGGAGGTTTGCCGCTTTCCTCAGCCTGTGCCGAAAATATTTCTTTTTCCTTATCCAGAATATCTTGCGACACTTCATCTTCACTAACGCAAACTGGCTTACTAGCTGCTATATGCATTGCCAGATCCTTTGCCAAGGCTTCGTCACCACCCTCAATCTCAACAATCACACCGATGCGATTGCCGTGCAAATAATTTCCAATTTGGCCTTCTGAAGATAGTTTTTCAAAACGTCTAACTGTTATTTTTTCACCTATCTTGGCTATCAATTGCTGATTTGCTTCCTCAATTGTCCGCTCGCCAGCACTCAATCCCATTAACGTTTCAACATCAGCGGGGTTATGAGTGTCGATAGCTTCAATAACACTATCCGCAAAGTTAAGAAAATTTTCATCTTTTGCTACGAAATCAGTTTCACAATTAATTTCTAAAATGATGGCACTTTTATCGCTCTGCGTAACAGAAATTATGCCTTCAGCAGCAATTCGACCTGCTTTCTTAGCAGCATTTGCTGCACCAGACTTACGCATTTCTTCAATCGCGACTTCGATATCACCATCGGCTTCGTTCAAAGCCTTTTTACAATCCATCATCCCCGCACCAGTACGTTCACGGAGCTCTTTAACCATCGAGGCAGTAATTTGCATCAGATATTCCTCTAAATTTCTTTTAAATCAATGAATAATAGAATTAATCGCTACTCTTCATCTTCTGTCTTTGCAGCAGTTTTTTTGGCAACTTTTTTCTTTTTAGCTACCTTCTTTTTAGCTACTTTCTTTTTAGTCGTGTCTGCATCAGTAGAACCTGAATCAGCTTCTTCTACTCCATCGGCACTCACCTCATCACTTTCAGCCTTCTTTGCTACTTTTTTCTTAGCTGCTTTTTTAGCGACTTTTGGCTTAACACTGGTTTCTTCAACAGCTTCTACAGGTGCGCCAGATTCATCAATTTCTATTAACTCATCACTATTTTCAGAGCCACCCAAATGCGCAACAGACTGGCGGCTATCAAGAATGGCATCAGCTATACCCTTGGCATACAGCGATATAGAACGAATAGCGTCATCATTCCCTGGGATTACATAATCAACACCTTTTAGGCTATTGTTACTATCGACAACACCCACTACAGGTATGCCAAGCTTTACAGCTTCACTGACAGCAATGTTTTCGTAGCCCACATCAATAATAAATATTGCGTCTGGGATGCCCTTCATATCTTTAATACCCGATAAATTGGCTTCCAACTTTTCTAGCTCGCGCCTCAGCATGAGCTGTTCTTTTTTATTTATGCGTTCTAGACGGCCATCCGTTTGCATCGCTTCAATTTCTTTCAGTCGATTAATCGAGCCACGCACAGTCTTGAAGTTAGTTAATAAACCGCCCAACCAGCGACGATTGATATACGGCATACCGCAGCGTTTTGCTTCTTCAGCAACAATTGATTGTGCAGAACGTTTAGTACCGACAAATAATATCGTACCCTTTTTTGAAGCCATTTTACTGACGTAATTGACAGCTTCTTCGTATAAAGGGAGCGTTTTTTCCAGATTGATAATATGGATTTTATTGCGCTGACCAAATAAGTATGGTGCCATACTGGGGTTCCAGTATCGGGTTTGGTGGCCAAAATGAACACCAGCCTCCAGCATTTCACGCATGGTGACGTTAGACATGTTAAGTTCTCCTGTTTAGGGTTAAGCCTCCGCATTCCCCATATACCAACCTGTCAAAATCTAATCCTGACAGGCACCCTATATATGGTTGAAGCATGCGTGTGACGGTTAATTAATGTATTTGCGAAAATCGCGGACGCTTTATACCATAGAACATATACAACAACAATTACCAAAGCCCATAAATGGACTACTGAATCATGACTGCAACTATCAAAACTGCCGATGAAATTGAAAAAATGCGCGTAGCTGGACGGCTCGCTGCTGAAGTATTGGAGATGATTGGCCCAAAAGTACAAAGTGGTGTAACCACTGAAGAACTTGACCGAATTTGCCACGATTATATCGTAAATGAACAACAAGCTATCCCAGCGCCACTGAATTATCATGGATTCCCGAAATCAATTTGCACCTCCGTTAACCATGTCGTTTGTCATGGGATACCAGGCGAAAAAAGACTCAAAAATGGCGATATCATCAATATAGACATTACTGTTATCAAAGATGGTTATCATGGCGACACCAGTAAGATGTTTTACATCGGCGAACCATCTATCCGGGCAAAACGACTAGTTGATATCACCTATGAATGTATGAAAAAAGGTATCCAACTAGTCCGTGCGGGTGTTTGTCTAGGGGATATAGGTCATGCAATACAAACTCACGCGGAACAAAATAACTGCTCGGTGGTACGAGAATATTGCGGCCATGGTATTGGCAAGGAATTTCATGAAGATCCCGCAAATCGTGCATTACGGCAAACCGAACACTGGTTTCAAACTGGAATCAGGTATGACCATTACCATCGAACCAATGATTAATTTAGGCAAGCGTGAAGTCAAATTACTATCCGATGATTGGACAGTGGTAACTCGAGATCGAAGTTTATCTGCGCAATGGGAACATACCGTACTTGTTACAGACGATGGTTATGAAGTCCTAACTGCTCGTCCAGATGAAGAATATTAAGTAATGAAGAAAAATATTATCGCAGACAAATTTTTATTTGATAAGTCTCTGTTCCTGCAAGAACTGAAACAGCAAGACCAACCTTTAAAAATCTTCAAAAAGACCTTAAAAGACGGATACGAATATCTCGCCGAGCAGTTCAATTCTGGCGAAAATATTGAACTGATCATCAAAAGACAAAGTTGGTTCATAGATCAATTGCTCATTATTGCCTGGCAACAGTTTGTTGACTCTGAGGACTACTGCTTAGTTGCAGTAGGCGGCTATGGCCGTTCTGAGCTATTACTCGCATCAGACATTGATCTTATGATCCTCGAAAAGCGATGGGCAAACAAGAACAACAAACAACAAGTGTCTTCATTTCTTACCTTTTTATGGGACTTTGGGCTTGAAGTTGGCCACAGCGTCAGGACAGTGAAGGAATGTCAGTATGAAGCAAAAAATGACATTACGGTTATGACAAATATCATGGAGTCCAGATTGCTTTTTGGTAATGAAAAGCTGTATGAAAAAATGCGTCATGCAACAAGTCCTAAAAAAATCTGGCCGACACGAAAATATTTCGAGTCCAAGTTAGTTGAACAAAAAATGCGTCATGAAAAATACAATGACTCTTCAAGTAAACTCGAACCGAACGTAAAAGAATCACCAGGTGGATTAAGGGATATCCAGATGATTAGTTGGGTCGCCAAACGTCATTTTGACAATATTGATCTAAGCAGTCTCGTAAAGCACAAATTTCTCACCTCTGATGAATATAAGCTCCTTGAAGCAGGACGAAATTTACTCTGGCGCGTTCGATTTGCCTTGCATATGACAACAGGCCGACGTGAAGACCGTTTGCTTTTTGAATTTCAAAGGCCTGTAGCAGAATTGATGGGATTCTCCAGTAAAGACAATAAAGGTATCGAAGAATTCATGAAAATGTATTTCAAAGCGATACGAGAAATCATCCGTTTGAATGAAATGCTACTACAACATTTTCAAGAAGAAATAATCTACAAAAAACGCAAAGAGAAAATTGTTCCTATTAATGTTCGTTTTCAGAAAAGAAACGACTACATAGAAGTCGTCAATAAAAATATTTTTAAACGCTATCCATTTGCTTTGTTCGAAATTTTTTTACTCTGTCAGCAAGATACAAAAACTAAAGGTGTGCGCGCTAGCACAATACGACTTATCAGAAGTAATCTGCATTTAATAGATGATAATTTTCGAAATGATATACGAAACAAAAGCTTGTTTATGGAGATCATAAGACAACCAAATAAGGTAGGACACAAACTTAGAATGATGCACCGCTATGGCGTCTTAGCGGCATATATGCCTGCATTTGCAGCGATCGAAGGACAGATGCAATTTGATTTATTTCATATTTTTACTGTTGATGAACACACCTTGGCTGTCATACAGAATATGCGATTATTCAGCACTGATGATTGCAAAGAGAAATTTCCACTTTGTCATGCGTTATCAAGAAACTTACCGAAACTTGAATTACTTTACCTTGCGGGTCTATTTCATGACATTGCTAAAGGTCGTGGAGGGAATCACGCTAAACTTGGAGCAAAAGATGCACTTGAGTTTTGTAAATTGCATCAACTGAGTGATTACGATTCTAAACTAGTAGCATGGCTAGTCGAAAAACACCTGATAATGAGTAGTACCGCGCAACGTGAAGATATTGATGACCCTGATGTAATAATGAATTTTGCCAATGAAGTTCGTGACCAAAATCATCTAGACTATCTTCATCTTTTGACAGTAGCAGATATTTGCGGCACTAATCCAGAACTCTGGAATAATTGGCGAGGCACATTACTGACCACACTCTATCACCACACCCTATATGAGTTAAGACGCAGCAATGAAAAACCTATACTGAAAAGAGAACGAATAAAAAATACCCGTCAAGAGTCACTTGGATTGATCAATAACGAAGCTTTAAGCGAAAAACGCATCATCGAACATTGGAAAACCGTCGGTGAAGAGTACTTCCTTAGGCATAGGTCAGAAGAGATTGCATGGCATACAGAAGGTATACTTAATCACGTAAATAAAGACGCCCCTCTTGTTTTAATCAAAAAAGAATCAAATCGTGGAGGTAGCCTTATCTTTGTCTACATGCAAGATAGAAAGCATATTTTTGCAACCACGACTAAGTCTATTGAAAAACTCGGCCTAAATGTGGTCGATGCAAAAATCATAACTAACCGTAAAAATTTTACGCTAGATACTTTTATAGTATTAGAAAACAATGGAAGTCTGATTAAAACAAACGAACGATGTAACGAGATCAAGAAACGTATTTTAAACGATTTAAATTCTTCATCAGGCATACCTGAAAAAGGGAAATGGGTCGAGAAAAGACAATTAAAAAGTTTTTCTATACCAACTCGGGTAACCTTTCACTCTGATGAAAAAAACAATCGCAATATCATGGAAGTGAGCACTATAGATCGTCCGGGCGTCTTATCTCGTATAGGCATTGCTATGGACTTGTGTGATGTAAAGTTATTGAATGCAAAAATAGCGACTTATGGCGAACGTGTAGAGGACATTTTTTATTTACAAGATAATGAAAACAATATGATTGATGATCCACTGAAATTTGAATTTTTAAAGAATTTAATTATTGATGCGCTTTGCTGAGCGTCTGTTTTATTAACTCCATTGAATGAGTGTCTCACCGCCAGTCAGCAGGCTAGAATTGCTAGATAGAGCAAAAAGCATAGCGGGACTTACAATTCAACAACTTGCAAATAAAATGGATGTGTCTATTCCAGAGTCAACTACTCATGCAAAAGGTTGGTTTGGAAACTTGTTAGAACTCTCGCTTGGCGCAAATGCCGCTAGTGCTCCAGAACCTGACTTTGTAAATTTGGGGATTGAATTAAAATCAATTCCTATTGATGATAATGGCAAACCTAAAGAATCAACATACATCTGTGTTACTCAACTCGACCCAGTTGCCTTATCTTCCTGGGAGTTATCACTGGTAAAATGTAAATTAACTGAAGTATTGTGGATACCCTTTGAAGCAAACAAGAACACGCCTGTGCCGTTGAGGCGGATAGGGTCAGCTGTATTGTGGCGCCCAAGTACAGAGGAAGAAAAACAATTGCATGATGATTGGCAAGAACTTTGTGACATGATCGTGTTGGGTGAAATTGATAAGATTAGTTCCTCCATGGGAAAGTATTTACAAATCAGACCCAAAGCTGCCCATTCCAAAAGCTTGACTAAAGATAAGAACCAAGCGGGTGCAAATAAATTAACGCTGCCCCGTGGTTTTTATTTACGTCCTTCTTTTACCCAGACAATTATCTCTAAAAATAGTCACTAGCTAAGTTGATATGCACACAAACGAAATAGATAGGCGCCTTTCAATTGCACCGATGATGGATCATACCGACAAACATTTTCGGTATTTTATGCGTCTGTTGTCAAAACATGCTGTGCTCTATACGGAGATGATAACTACCGGGGCATTAATACACGGAGACCGTAAACGATTTCTGGATTTCAACCAAGTTGAACATCCCTTAGCTATACAATTGGGAGGGAATAACCCGACTGATCTTGCTGAATGTGCACATATTGCCGAAAGCGAAGGCTATGATGAAGTTAACCTAAATATTGGTTGCCCCAGTGACCGAGTACAGAATGGTCAATTTGGTGCTTGCTTGATGTCAAACACAGAACTCGTCAGTGATTGCGTCAACAAGATTCAATCTACTGTGGAAATTCCCGTCACAGTAAAAACAAGGATTGGTATTGATGATCAAGACTCATATGAATTTCTGGAAGACTTCGTCAAAACTATCAGTCAAGCAGGTTGCAATACATTCATAATTCATGCGAGAAAAGCGATCTTAAGTGGCTTAAGTCCTAAACAAAATAGAGAAATCCCGCCACTAAACTATGATCGCGTTCATAAAATAAAACAGCAATTTCCATCTTTAAATATAACGATCAATGGTGGCTTTACCGAGCTAGCGAAAATCAAATCGCAACTAGAACATGTTGATGGCGTTATGGTTGGAAGAGCTGCTTATCAAAACCCCTTTATGTTGGTTGAAGCAGACAAGCTTCTCTATAAGGACGACTCACCATTGCAAACTCGAGAAGAAATATTGGCCAAATTCAAAGATTACGCAGTTGACCAAATTGGTCGTGGTTCTAATATTAAAAGCCTAACCCGTCACATCACCGGCCTTTATCAAGGCCAGTCAGGCGCTCGCCAGTATCGTCGGATGCTTTCAGACGCCATCCCTAAAGAGTTAAATGCTTCTCAATTTCTCGACAAAGTCATCCACTCTGTTTCCAAAAGACCTTCTTGAACAAGTAAAATAGAACTAATACCGGGTTGGCTGACTCATAATTTTGTGGGAACATGTTGTCGCTTCCCATCACTACAAAACATTAAATCTACATTGAGGTTCTTATGAAAATATTTAAATCTGCTTTTGTTTTAATTTTAAGTTTTACTTTTCTAAATGTACATGCAGCAAAAGTAGAAACCGACTTGGAAAAAATCAGCTATACATTGGGCGTGGTCTTTGGGGAAAACGTCAACCGTCAAGGCATGGAACTGGACACGCCTGCTTTTTTACAAGCAATCGAAGATGTTCTCTCAAGCTCAGAACTCAAACTGAGTAAAGATGACATGCAAGTTATCATGCAAGAATTTCAGAAAGCGGAACAAGATAGACAAAATAACCAGGCATCTACAAACAAGGCCAATGGTGAAAAGTACTTAGCTGAAAACAAAACAAAAGAAGGCGTTACAGAAACAGCTAGTGGTCTGCAATACAAAGTTATAACCGCAGGCACTGGAAAAAAACCTACTAGTGCTAGCAAGGTCCTTGTTCATTATCGAGGCACTCTCATTGATGGGACTGAATTTGACAGCTCCTACGCACGTGGTGAACCTGTCGAACTTGGTGTTGGTCAGGTAATAAAAGGCTGGCAAGAATCATTGCCGTTGATGGCCGCAGGTTCTAAATGGCAAATCGTCGTGCCTTCAGACTTGGCCTACGGTCAACGTGGCGCTGGTGGCGCTATCGGTCCTAACTCAACCTTATTATTTGATATCGAGCTTATTGAGATTAAATAAGCTAATTAGTTAAGTTTTCTCAGGGCTAATACGGTGACGTCGTCGCTTAATTTATTGGCCTGATAGGCTTTTACTGTTGCCAATGCAGAATCACAGAGTTCAAAAAGACTCATTTCTGCATTGGCAGATAATAATGTTTCAAAGTGCTGCTCTCCAAAAAACTCACCTTCCGGAAGACGTGCTTCTAAAATTCCATCCGTATATAAAACAATCGTTTCATCTTTCTTGAGCTTTATCGTTTCTTCTCCAAACTCTGCATCTTCTAACATGCCAACTATTGTCCCGGTTGGTTCACCAAATTGCTCTACTGAGCCATCTTTGGTAATCAGATACGGTACAACATGACCGCCATTGGCATAACACAGATCACCACTACTTATGCTGTACTCTGCAACAAATACCGTAACGAACATCGGTTGTTCTCGATCTTGTATCAATAGTTGATTTAATTCTGTCAGAATTTGAGCAGGGCTATGACCTTTAGCTGCAAGGTTTCTTATATGCGTCCTGCTAACAGCCATCAATAACGCAGGTCCTACACCTTTCCCTAACACATCCGCTATAACGATAAATAAGCGACAAGAATCCAACAGAAAAAAATCAAAAAAATCACCAGCCACATGACTTGCAGCATGATTGATCCCATGCAAATCAAATTCACTATAGTCAGGGAATGCTGGAAATTTATTTGGAATTAATGTTGATTGAATACTACGAGCAATGGTTAATTCATTTTCAACAGCATCTCGTGCGGCATACTGCTTTTTTAATTCATCAACATGTTGTCTGAGCTGCAGAGTCATATTATTAAATGCTCGACTCAACTGCCCTATTTCGTCTTTTGTTGTTATTCCTGTAATACTTGTTGTCAGATCGCCATCGGCTAGCTGTTTGACCGCATCAGTTAATATTTTAAGAGGTCGAGTTAGACTATTTGAAACTACCAGCACACAAATTATCGCGAGAACTAAAATAATACTGATACCAAGCACTGCGCGTTGAATTTGCATCTTTGCGAAAGCTAATACTTCTCGTTCTGGCAACCCAGTTTCAAAACCCCACCCAGTAGATCTAATTGGCGCATAAAAAAGCCAGTAAGGCTCATCAATATCGGCAGATAATTTTTCAACTCTTACCTGACCACTTTTACCTTCACGTACTTCTTTATTCAATAAAACTAAACCCGGGTCATTAATCTCTCGCGAAACATCTTGCAAAGTTTTAGACATTATTAAATCTGGATTTGGATGCGTAATAAACCGTCCTTTCTTACTTGTAATAACGAAGGCATTATCCGTTAACGTTTCCAGACCTGAATGCTTTTGTAGTTTGGTTAAATCAATGTCGATAAAACTGACGCCTGCAAATTTATCTTCAAGGTGAAAAGGTACTGCAACGGTCGCTTTTATATTTTTCCCTAATGCTTCATCAATGTAAGGTTCAGACCAATTAATTGCATCAGTGGTTTTTGTTTCGAAATACCAATCCTCTTTTTTTAAATTCCTCGATTCATTTATTGCAAGGGGGCTGACTTCTCCCTCGCTATTCTTGTAAAAATAAATTGATGATTTTTTATAGACATCCTTTTCAAAGATGACACCAACACCATAAATTTGGGTTTTACTCAAAAGCGCATTTTTCAAAACTGATAAGAGTAGATCTTCACTCAAACTAGCATTATTTTCTAACATGCCCGCATTAACACTTGCCAGACTGGCTATTGCATTAAATTCAGATTCCAGAATCGCCGCATAATTCTTCGCTTGAATAATGACATTCTTAGACAATTGCTCTTCTGTAGACGTCGATATTTTTGAAATAGTAAAAAACACACCCAAAATAAAAAATAATATGATGGGAATAACAATAAAAAGGATGAGCTTGACCTGTATTGAAGTAAACGGATTTGATGTTAGAGACATTATAAAAAATGATGGTTATTCTATGTTTATGAACGATTTTATATGTTATTTTTAACTTTATTAGAATGAAATAATAGCGTTATACTCTACATCCCTATGAAAACGTCCATAAAATCCAACTTACACAAGCTTATCACCGCCCTATTATGCGCTTTCGCTTTCAGCGGAAACGCTATTGCGAACGCAGAGTCTGAAAAATTATTTAATAGCGGCTTGGCTCATTTTGAAGACGAAAAGTACATTGAAGCGATAAAAAAACTTGAGGTTGCTGTCGAAATAGAGCCGCAAGTCGCTGAATACCATCATGTTTTAGCAAAAAGCTATGGCCGTGAAGCAGAAAGAACTAACTGGTTCAAAGCTGTCAGTTATGCAAAGCAAACGCTGGTTCACCTTGAAATTGCAGCAGAGCTAGATGGTCAAAACATTGATATCCTTGAGGATCTGATGGATTACTACCGGGAAGCACCTGGGTTTTTAGGTGGTGACACAGCGAAAGCCAATAAAATTGAAGATATAATCAATAAAATCAGCAATAGCGAAAATTTGGCCAAATTTGAATAAATATTGCGTGCCCATATGGACATGAGGTATCAATTAGTGAACGTTCATACTGTTTATAAGTTAATAGTTCTGTTGGATTGCACTTATACTTGTATTGATAGTCATTAGTAGATAAATAACTATCTTCATTAATAGACAAACCGAGTATTACTTATCTTGAAAAATATTAGACAACTCTTCTTATTTGCCGGCACACTGCTCTTAGTCTTTTCTAATGTCAGTGCGGACATTAAAACAGTACCTGCCTCAGCACTAGAACCAGCGAGTAAACATATACGGGCAAGTGAATTAATAACGCATATCTTAACAACCTACCATTACAAAAAAACCGAGCTCGACGACGATCTTTCTGCATTAATTTACAAGCACTATCTGGAAAACCTTGATCAGAACAAGGCCTATTTTCTAAAAACAGATATTGATGAGTTTGATCAGTATAAATACGAAATTGATGATGCCATTCTCAGATCAGACTTGGATCCTGCCTTTGAAATATTCAAACGCTATCGCAAGCGTGTTGATGAACGCATAAAGTTTGCGCTAAATACAATTAACACCGATTTTGATTTTGCTATTGATGAAACCTATCGCTTTGATCGTCGTGAAGATGATTGGTTCGCAAACAAAGATGATCTGGACAAGCTTTGGCATAAACGTGTCAAAAACGATGTGTTGAATTTAAAACTCACCAAAAAAGAACCTGATGAAATTAAAGAAACCTTAACAGACCGCTACAACCGCATACTTAGCAGCACGCTACAACTGAACTCAAATGATGTATTTCAGTCGTTTATTAATGCCTATACCACAGCGATAGAACCACATACTGCCTATTTTTCACCCCGCACATCAGAAAACTTCGATATAAGCATGCGCTTATCGTTAGAAGGCATCGGCGCTGTATTACGTGGTGACAATGATTACACGCAAGTTGTAAAAATCATTAAAGGTGGGCCCGCAGACTTGAGTAATGAGTTAAAAGCAGACGACAGGATTGTCGGCGTTGGACAGGATAAGGATGGCAAGATAGTCGACGTGATTGGCTGGCGTCTGGATGATGTGGTTGACCTTATTCGAGGTCCTAAAGATAGCATAATAAGAATTGAGGTTTTACCTAAAGATATCGGTGTTGAAGGCACATCTAAAATAGTAACGATGACACGCGATAAGATAAAGCTTGAGGAACAAGACGCCAGTTCAAGTATTATCGATGTGCCCGACACAGATACGCGTATTGGCGTGATTAACCTTCCTACCTTCTATATAGACTTTGCTGCACAAGCAGAAGGCAAGAAAGATTACAAAAGCACTTCTCGGGATGTCCGCAAATTGATTAAATCCATGGTTAAGGAAAATATTTCTGGATTAATTATCGACTTACGTAGTAATGGCGGGGGGTCATTGTCAGAAGCTTTGGAATTAACCGGCCTTTTTATCGACAGAGGACCTGTTGTTCAAACCAAGGATGCATCCGGCAGAGTTGATATTAATTACGATCCAGAACCCGGTATTAGCTACCCCGGACCATTAGCGGTATTGGTAGATCGTAATAGCGCATCGGCCTCTGAAATTTTTGCCGGTGCTATCCAGGATTATCACAGAGGCATCATTATTGGCGAGCCCACATTTGGCAAAGGCACTGTGCAAAATGTCATAGACCTGAATCGTTTTATTAAAGATAGCGATGAAGACCACGGCCGTTTAAAAACAACAATTGCACAATTTTTCCGTGTAAGTGGTGGCAGTAATCAACATAAAGGTGTCGTACCCGATATAATTTTTCCAACAGCAGAAGATTCTTCCGATCAAGGAGAACGTGCTTATGAAAATGCTTTACCATGGGACCAAGTGAAGCCAGCACGATACTATCCAACTAGTGCCCCTATAGATAGATTTGAAATTGCTAAAGTAGAACACGAGAAAAGAATCAAAGAAAATAAATTATTTCAGTTGTTAATGGACGACTTGAATGTAAAGCGTGAAGCTAGCGATAAAAAGGAAATCTCACTACTGGAAAGCAAACGCAAGACGGAACGTGAAGAGTTATTAACTGCAAAAAAAGATATACAAAATGCCATGCGTGTTGAAAAAGGATTGCCGCCGCTGGATGATACAGAAGAAGAACTGGATGCATCTGATGAAGAAAGCGAAGAAGATGATCCAATAGATATCTTACTAAATGAAACTGCAGAGATATTAAATGACTTAATATCACCGCCAAAAGAGAACACAGTTGATACAAGAACGGTACATGTTAAAAAAACCGCAGCAACAAATAACAATCTGTAAAAATCATTCAATATAACCTTGGCTGAAACATATTTGTTTCACTACTCAATAGTATTTAGGGAGAGTTGTCATTAAAACTACACCAGCAACATTAATTGAGGGCGACGGCATTGGGCCAGAGATCCTTGACGCTACAATAGAAATTCTAGATGCACTTGGTGCAAAGTTTGAATGGCACCGATTTAAAGCAGGACTATCCGCCTTTGAAGAATTTGGCGATCCCCTGCCTCAAGCAATGATGGATAATATCCGTGAAACAAGGCTTGCACTGAAAGCACCTCTGGGCACGCCTATCGGAGATGGCTTTCGCTCTGCGAATGTTCGTTTACGAGAAGAATTTAAATTATATGCGAATGTTCGACCAGCAGTATCCTATCTCCATGATCGCCGCCGTTATGACAATATTGATATCGTTCTAATTCGTGAGAATACACAAGGCTTTTATGTCGGTGTTGAGCATTACATTCCTATTGACGATGACCCGAAGGCTGTTGCTGAAGCATCAGGTATTATTACTCGCTCAGGTTGTCGCAAGATTGCAAAATATACGTTTGATTACGCTATTAAAAACAATCGTAAAAAAATCACGATTGTACATAAGGCAAACATCCTAAAAAAACTGACAGGGCTATTCCTTGAAACGGCAAGACAAGTGAGTGAGGAAAAGAAATATTCAGGTTTAGTGATTGAAGATCGCATTGTTGATAACACTGCTATGCAACTGGTTACTAATCCAGCGCAATTCGACATGATCTTAACCACTAATATGTTTGGTGACATACTCTCTGATGAAATTGCCGGTTTGATTGGTGGACTTGGCCTCGCGCCAGGTGGAAATATTGGTGAAGACGCGGCTATCTTTGAAGCCGTTCACGGCACAGCTCCCGATATTGCTGGACAGGGTATTGCTAACCCAACTGCCCTACTTCTTGCCGCTGCAATGATGCTAGATCACATAGAAGAAAAACCACTAGGTGACCGCTTACGTGACGCGATTAAAGCAGCCCTAAGTGATCCAAAAACACGTACGGGTGATCTTCAAGGATCGGCAAATACAAAAGAATATACGAAAGCGGTAATTGACTATTTAAATTAAGTATTCATTCAACAGGCTTTTCAATAAGGAAAGTGCTAAACATCACACGTTGTCTTGACGGTTCTTATCAAAGAAAGGTTACTGGCTCAATCTTGTCCGCACATTGAAAATTGAATATTGTCGAATAGAAATATAATTCTGACTCTAATGTTCGTTTAATATTCTTGGCTTGTCGAAAGCCATGTTGTTCACCCTCGTAGGCGAGGTACGCAACAGGGATTCCTTTTTCTTTTAGTGCATCGACCATCATCTCTGCCTGGTTGGGTAATACTATCTTGTCTTCCAAACCCTGAAAAAAAATGACAGGACAGGATAATTTTTCTACCGCATTAACGGGTGAACGTTCTTTGTATATCTGTTGTTGTTCGGGATATGCACCAATGAGTGTGTCCAGATATCGGGATTCAAACTTATGTGTTTCTTTTGCCAAGGCTTCAAGATCACTAACGCCATAGTGACTAGCGCCAGCCTTAAAGACATCAGTAAATGCTAACGCGGCTAGTGTTGTAAACCCTCCTGCACTACCACCACGAATCGCTAGTCGATCTTTATCAACCCAACCTTGTTCGGCAACGTACATAGCAGCCTTACTACAATCATTAACATCTACGATACCCCAGTTACCGTTTAGTCGTTGTCGATACTCCCGACCATAACCACTGCTGCCACCGTAGTTCACATCAAGTACGGCAAAACCACGGCTGCTAAAGAATTGTGCCACCATTTTAAGTCCGTTGTGTGATTCTCCAGTTGGTCCACCATGGCTCATCACTATCAATGGTGGTTTTTCGTCATCAAGCCCGGTGAAGTATCTATTCTGTGGTCGATAGAAAATAGCATGAGCATTTTTATCTTCACCAACAGGGAAGCTGATACTTTCACCAACGGAGATATATTTTTGATCCAGGCGAATGGTATTTGATTTTTGAATGACATTACAACTTTGCTGTTCAATGTCATATTGAATGATCGATGCAAATTCACTCGGAGATGCTGCCAAAAAACAGGCGGTATCTTGGTTACAGACTAGCGATTCAATATCGGTATAGGGAAGAGACAAGGTCTCAAGATTTTTTTTATCCGCATTGATCACCGCAAGATATGCCAAGCCTTGTTCCCTATAGACCGCCATGATTGAATTATTATCTCTAAAGTCATAATTACATTCACGAAATGACCATTGAGGCACGGCGAACTCTGCGTCACGTTCTATAACACATTCAATACCCTTTTCATTCAAGCGATATAAATTCCACCAATTGTTTCTATCGGATATAAAGTAAAGTGTGTCATCAGGACTCCACAAGGGTTGGCAAACCGCCTCATTATCATCACCTCCGGCAATGAAGTTTGCTTCTCCTAATTCACCTGCACTATTAATCTCCACAACAAATAAACTGGTATTATCCCATGGCATATTGGGGTGCAACCAACTAATCCAGCACAATTGCTGTCCATCGTGACTCAGTCTTGGATTTGAATAGAAATCAGCTCCGCTTTGGAGAATGATTTCGCCTCCAGTCTCTAGTAATGGCACAGCAACTATTGTATTGATTGGTTCTCTAGTTTTGTCAGAGTGGTCTTCTCGTACACAAATCAATCGTTCTCGATGGCTATCGTAGATCATATCTGCATAGCGACAGTCTTCTTGAGCAGTGAGTTTTTTACATTTGTTTTTAGCGTCTACTAAATACAAACATTGATCAGTGAAGTTAGAAAAGATTACTCCTCGTTCTGTCACAAGGTATGAACCACCACCGTATTCATGCACACGTGTACGCGCGTTATATTCAGCAGGAATGACATCTGATTCCTGTCCATCGGTTGTTCGTTTCACAACAACATAACGACCACCTTCATTGGCACGCATCTCGACCCAGTAAATATCATCGTCAAAAATACTAATTTCACCTAAGCCAACACTGCTATTCAGCATCAAGTCGGTTGTGATCGTTGATTCCCAGGAACCAAAAGCTTTATTTTGCTTTGTAAACACGGGTTTTTTCGGTTTATACATAGGATGATTGCGTCTTGTTATTGTGTTAAAACAAGTATAATAGCGAATCACTTAGTAACGGGCATTAAAACTTTATTTAAATGAAGACAGGCTTTGTACAAGACGCACTATTTCTGCAACACGACACCGGAGATGGACACCCGGAATGTAGTGCGCGTTTATCTGTAGTATTAAAATACCTTGAAACTCAGACTTGGTTCGAATCCTTGACTCAAATTGAGGCAAACTCAGCAGAACTAGAACAGATAATAAGAGTCCATGATACTGATTATGTAAGACGTGCTGAAGAAGTCTGTCGTTCTGGCAACAGTCACCTGGATTCAATGGATGTCAGTGTGTGCATCGAGTCGTTCGACATAGCTTTGCTTGCAGCAGGCAGCTCGATTCGACTTGCAGATAAGGTAATTAATAAAACTGTCGATAATGCCTTTGCTCTGATTCGTCCACCTGGACACCATGCAGAAATGTCCATGGCAATGGGTTTTTGTATATTTAATAATATTGCTGTTCTAGCACGTTATCTCCAAAATACACATGGCGTTGATAAAATTGCTATCATCGATTGGGACGTGCACCACGGAAACGGCACACAACATTTATTTGAAGAAGACCCATCGGTTTTATACATTAGCACACACCAATACCCTTTCTATCCGGGCACTGGAAGCTATTCTGAAACAGGGATTGGTAGAGGTAGCGGGACAACATTAAACTGTCCAATGCCGATAGGTGCTACCGACAGGGATTATGATAAAGTTTTTATGCAAGCTATCTTGCCCAAACTAGACAATTTCAAGCCAGAGTTCATTCTGATCTCTGCTGGTTTTGATGCGCACCAAGCTGATCCTTTGGCAAATATAAATCTATCTACAGACTCATTTGTCTGGATGACAGAACGTATCATGGAAAAAGCCGATCATCATTGTGAAAATCGAATTATTTCTTTACTCGAAGGCGGTTATAATTTGCAGGCTTTACCATTATGTATTGGGAAGCACCTTGAAACACTTTTACAACATTCATAGAAAATAATTTTTATTCACATTATTATGATCAAACAATTATTTTTAAAAATAAGTCTGTTTTTACTCTACACAAGTTCTTCACTAGCAAGCACTGATAGTAGTTTACTACCCATGTATGGTGGTGAAGACAGAAAAAATAACCCCGAGTTTTTGAAAAAAGATAATGAATTTATCTTAAAATCCACACAGTCATTTAGTAGTCGCGAACACGCTGCTGAAGGCTATGTTGAACGTGGTTTCGAAATGTATAGTCAGGGAAAATTTGATGACGCGATGCAACGTTTCAATCAAGCATGGTTATTAAATCCAGATAACGCATATATCTATCTTGGTTATGGCTTACTGTATAATAATGAAAAAAAAACCTGCATGGCCGTAGCAATGTTTATGCAAGCGCATAAGAAAGGCTTAAATGAAAGTGGTTTCCTGTCAGATTATGCCTATACAACTACAAATTGTGCTTTAACTAAAGAAAACCAACTACAAAAAGAATTATTTAGTGACGCAAATGATTTACATACGCAGTCGAGCCAATCACCAAACAAAGCATTGCAAGCCTATGCTTATCACTCATGGGCAAAGTCTTATTTTTTACAAAATGATTTTTCAAATTCACAAAAAATGTTAGAACAATCAAAAAGCCTTGGCGGAAATACTGATATTCAATTTGAGCATTCTTTAAAAGAAAGATTAAGGGAGTCCAAATAAAATGAATGCTCTCATTATTTTGGCTCATGGAAGCCGCCGACATGAATCCAATGAAGAGATCGTAGCACTTACCAAAGAAGTGAAAGCTTATTCTAGTGATGATTACGATATTATTGAATACGCTTATTTGGAGTTGGCAAAACCTAATCTTCTTCAGTGTATTGACAATGTCATTATCGATGGCGCATCTAACATTACCGTTTTCCCCGTATTTTTTGAATTCGGGGAACCATGTTACACGTGACATTCCAGGCATCATTGAAACTGCTACTACTCAATATCCAGATTGTCGTTTTAGTGTATCGACATTTATCGGTACGCACAGAGATATGCCAAAGCTTATTTTGGAACTTGCGAAGCATAAGTAGGCACTTGACCATAAGCCTGTTTATACAAAAATGTCGTATCTGATATAGTACGCGCCATGCAAATTCACCTAAAAACACTAGGCTGCCGTCTAAATGAAGCAGAGATTGAATCCTGGGCCGAAGGCTTTCAGGAGAATGGCCATAGTGTGACTCAAAATGCTGACGAAGCAGACGTCTTGGTCGTTAATACCTGTGCCGTGACTCAAGAGGCGGTGAAAAAATCACGACAAATTATAAGACGAACACACCGTAATAATCCGCGAGCAAAACTTGTCGTCAGCGGTTGTTACGCAAGCCTTGAGGAAAAGATTCAGGATGATATCCCGGGAATTGATCTTCTCATTAAGAATCAGCAAAAAGATCAATTGGTCGAAATAGCATTAAGTGAATTGAATAGTATAGCTATGCCCGCTTTGTCCACTGAACCCGGTGCAGCAAGTATTTTTAAACGAGGAAGAAACAGAGCCTTTATCAAAATTCAGGATGGTTGCCGTTATCGCTGCACATTTTGTATCGTTACAGTCGCTAGAGGTGATGAACGCAGTCGTTCAGTAAAAGATATTATTCATGACATTAATCAATACCATCAACAAGGCATACAAGAAATTATCCTTACCGGTGTGCATGTAGGTGGATATGGCAGTGATATCAATTCAAATCTTTACGAGTTAATTAAATCGGTTCTTTCTGAGACGGAAATTCCCCGTATTCGGCTTGGGTCAGTCGAGCCTTGGGACTTACCTGAAAATTTCTTTTCGCTATTCTCAAATAGGCGTTTGATGCCACATTTACATCTTCCCTTGCAAAGCGGGAGCAATAGTGTTTTAAAACGGATGGCTAGACGCTGTAAAACGGATGATTTTAAAGATTTGATACTACGAGCAAGAAACGAGATACCAAACTTTAATTTGACGACTGACATTATTGTAGGCTTTCCAGGAGAAACCGATGAAGAGTGGCAAGACTCTATTAAATTTATAGAAGAATCTCTGTTTTCACACATTCACATCTTCACTTATTCCAAACGTGGAGGTACAAAGGCCGCATCATTTGCCAATCAAGTCAGTTCTGAAATAAAGAAAGAACGTAGCCGGCAACTTCATATATTGGCAAAATCTATGCGTCAATTCTGTTTGCATGAACAGATCAATAAGTCGCATTCTGTTCTTTGGGAGACACGTAATGACAATAATGCCTGGTCAGGCTATACAGATAACTTTATTCGTGTTGAATCAAAATATGCTTATGATTTAAATTTAGAAAATAATATTTCAGAGGTAATGGTTACTGACATAGCTCCAGATGCAAGTCATTGCATTGCTGAGCTAATATAAATCCTGGTCACTTAACCGTTTCACTACCCTTTTTGTTTTCTTCTATAAATTCGCTTACTTGTTCGATTGAACTCTCGGCAAATTTAATCTTTACTATCTCATCTTGAATCTCTTTAACACTTGCGAAAGCGCCCAACATATCCGGGTTTTTTATCAACTTATGTGAACTCAGCATTATCTCACTCATTTTCTTAGCGGTTTCTGGTGCAAACTTTTGACCCCACATATCATGTTTTAAGCGAGAGAGTCGACGTTTTAGATTTTTTCGTTCTTTTTCAAGAATTTCATATTCAGCTGTCATCAACTTTATTTTTTCATCATCGCTCGGCGCATTAAGATCTGCCGATAAAATAGCGTCTCTATTAGTAGCGTCTTCTGTACTTTCACCCTGTTCTGTATTGTCTTGTTTTGATGACAACTTGCGTTCACTCGCTTGGTTTGATGGCCAGAACAAATTCGCTATAAAAATTATCAGTATGGCAATCACCAAACCTACCATCGCTTTCATGTACTTTTCCTCATTAATTTCATGCGCTATTTTGACACAGTTCACAATCTCTTGTGAAAGATCGTGAACAGTTCATGTTTTTGTCAACGACTTCATCTATAGCGCGTTAGTTGTTGTAAGTTCTAACTTAATAACAACGAGGATCTTGCTATGGAGCTATCTATCTACATTAAAAGACGTCTATTTGGCGATATTATTTTGCTGCTTGTTATATCAGGCACAATTTATTTGATTGTCGATACATGGAATAAAATCACATTACCAGATGAACCAACTGTAGAAATGTTCTTAATCGACGAAAATTCAGACATTGAATTAGGTTAAAAAGCTAGATTGAGTGAATTTAATAAACTCTCATATAAATAACATAATATCATATATTTCAATAGGTTAAGAGATATTAATAAATTTAGTTTTTAATGTTATTACGAGATAACATCTATAAACACTTGATATTTTTAAATTTTTTACTTGATTTATAGTTAATTATGTCATAAAACTACACTCTATAAGTACTTGATTCATTGGGAGATCATCATGTTAGCTGATGTAAGTCTAAGCCGTACTTCTTATCAGCCCGGAGTTGGGTCTGTTCCACCGCCCATGTCATCCGGCCAGTCGATAAATTTTGAGAATGAATTACTAGTAGGATTTATCAAACACCCTGATCGTTTTCCTCTTCAATTTAGACGTTTACGTTTTTGGGAACGATCAAAAGTAGAAGACTCGCAATCATCAAATATTGGTCTGACCTTCTCATCAAATGAGTACCAAAAACCAGGCAGCATTATTGAAGTAACGATACCTACGCGTAAAGAAACACATCGCTTTTTAGGCAAGACAGTCATGGTCAAGGAAACTGATAATAATTTTGAGATAGGGATATGGCTGTTGGATGCTGAAGACAGTCCAAAATTAAGAATCGTTGAACAAATATGTCATATCGAACTCTATTTAAATGACAAACGTTATAAAGAAGGTCCCTTCTTAAGCAGAGAAAAGTTAACCGAAGAATGGATTAGCCGCTATGCCAGCAGCTTTCCAATAAATTAATAATAAAAGAACCGGAGATATAATATGAACTATATAAGGACGTCGTCAGGATCAATGATGGCAATTAATACTAAATCCACTGCGAGCATTGCTGTTAATAAGCAAAAGATAATCGCTAAACAAAGTAAAAAATTAAAAAAAGATTCGCCATCCTATCAAAAATAAATCATTATTTTTCACCCAACAATTGGCGAAATAATTATTGGCCAGAACAACTAACGCCAGTGCCACCTAGACCACAATAACCTGCTGGATTTTTTGCTAGATACTGTTGATGGTATGTCTCTGCATAATAAAATTCTGGCGCATCAATTATTTCAGTCGTAATTGAAGAAAAACCTGCTGTTTCAAGTTTAACTTGATAATCATCTCGCAAAGATTGTGCTATTTCTTTTTGTTGTTCATTAAAAACATAAATTCCTGAACGGTACTGTGTGCCAGCATCATTCCCCTGTCGCATACCTTGTGTTGGATTGTGGGATTCCCAAAAGACACTTAATAGCTCTTTGAAATTAATTTCCTGCGGAATATAGTTCACAAGCACAACTTCATTATGCCCTGTCATGCCACTACAGACTTCTTCATAGCTCGGATTTGGTGTAAGTCCGCCGGCATAACCAACAGCGGTTGAATAAACACCCTCTAATTCCCAGAATTTTCTTTCAGCCCCCCAAAAACACCCAAGCCCGAATAAGGCTTGTTCTATACTTGCAGGAAATGGTGGTTTAATCGTATTGCCGTTAACAAAATGTCGACTATCAACGACCATCGATGTCTGACGTCCAGGTAATGCAGCATCATCACTGGGGAATTGTGATTTATTATTTAATCCAAATATCATGCTTTGCTCTGATTAAAGTTTAAGTCCGGAGTTCAATAGACTAACGCGATAATAATTGAGTCGGCTCATCGCTTATATCACTCTTAAAACAATCCAGATAAGAAACAAACACACTAGCGCTAAGAACTGGAAGCAACACCAAATAGCCGAGCATGAGTGGAATAGAAGCTATAATTACCAAGATAAAAACAATATACCGTACAAGGCAAACGGTAAAATATTCTTTAGACAAGCATTAAAACTTAATAGCATCGCCGAAAGTGCCATTTCTTCACTGGATATGATAATAGTCGGAGCAAACCAAATCGCCATAATACAAGGTGTGAATAGTGTTGCCCCTATTAATGTAAGCAGCATAATGTCAGTCGCATAAGCAGAGACATCTTCAATTTGTGCTTGCTCAATTTCTTGAAAAAATTCGAATCCGCCTAACATCACAAAAGCGAGGACACCTAACAGAATGATAGCCGCAAAAGTAAGGAGAGTATAAAACAGACCAAGCATGGCCAGACGTTTGAAATAAGGCTCTTTGAAACCGGCAAACATATGCTGAAACTCGAAAGAACCGCCCTCTTTATGAGCAATACACCCGAGCATAAAACCACCAACAACAACAGGGTAGAAAATATTTAGTACTATACCCCCCAGAGGAATAATGCCGACGACCATAGAGAGTATAAAGAACACAACCATCGCACCAATCCAACCTAGTGGGTTACGTGCAAAATAGGGCCATGCTTCTGCGATCCACGCATACCCCCTGCCAAAACTCGTAGACTGTACATACAAGCTCATAACACTCCTCCTCAGTTAGATAATTATCTTGAACTGTCTATTTACACTAAATATGCTTAGTTCAGGATATCGCATTTGTTCAATAGATTCTGTTAAGTTTATCCTATGATTTTCCTGCTCCTATTCATTTTTGGGCTTATTGCATGGTTTTTTAGTACCATCGCAGCTGGTGGCGCGGCCACTTTGCTAATTCCGATCATCTCGTTCTTAATTGGCGCGCAAATGGTCGCACCGATCATCTCAATTGCTGCATTAATCGCAAATCCGTCTCGTGCGCTAATATTTCGAAAAAATATTGATTGGCAAGTAATACGCTTTTTACTGCCAGGCAGCATTATTGGCGCAGTAGTTGGCTCTTGGTCTTTGTCGCAAAGCAATATCCAGGTTATCCAGATTTTGCTAGGTCTGTTCTTAATTTCCTACGTCTTGCAGGATAGGTTCAGCAAAGTGAAGTTAACCATGAAAATGAAATTACTCTGGTTTTTCCCCTTAGGACTAATTGTGTCCTTTCTATCAGGCTTGGTTGGCGCTACTGGACCAGTACATAACCCCTTTATGCTCAGTTATGGTCTGGAAAAAGAAGATCTTGTAGGTACAAAGGCAATAAATTCACTGGTAATGCAGCTCACTAAGCTGGTCAGCTATGGTGCGTTTGGTGCGCTCAGTGTAGAAATTGCAGGTTTTGGTGTTGCTCTTGGACTTGGCGCCCTAGTAGGTGTGATTTTGGCTAGAAAACAGTTAAACAGGGTTGATAGCCAACGATTCAAACAATATACCCTGATTTTAATGTTTATTAGCGGCATAGCCATGCTCTATAAAGCAATCTAAATGTCCTCTTTTGTAAATTCATATTATATGCAAACCATTGAAAATTAAATGTATATCAATATATTGCCAATATTATTATTGCAGCGCACCAAATATTAGTCTACAATACGCTCTAAATTCATTGTCCATTGCATTTAAGAGGTAAACATGGAAATCAAAGATAGAGTTGCATTAGTTACTGGTGGCGCGAGTGGCATTGGCCGTGCTGTCTCATTTGAATTGGCAAAACGTGGCGTTAAAGCAATCGCCATGGTTGATATAACGCCTGATATTGAAATTGCCGCAGAACAAGTCAATAGCGAAGTCGATGCCAAGATTGCTATCCCTTTCCAGGGTGATGTCACGGATGAGAAATTTCGTGAAGAAGTCTATCGCCACGATGACAAAAGACTATGGCATGGTCAGTATCTGTGTCCCCGCGGCAGGTATTACACGTGATTCACTTGCTGTTAAAGTCGACAAAGAGACAAAGAAAGCAAGCATATACCCTATTGAAAATTTCAAAAAAGTGGTCGATGTTAATCTTATCGCGCCAGTTTATTGGGGCAATGGAGATGATCGCCAATATTGCAGAAGATCGCGCTCAAGCGTGGTCTAAAGAAATGGAATCCGGATGAAGGTGTGCAAGGTACAGTCGTATTCATCGGTTCAATCTCTTCACAGGGCAACAAAGGACAAGTCTCTTATGCCTCAACCAAAGCAGGTATTGAAGGCGCATCAGCAACATTGACTAAGGAAGCCATCTTCCATGGTGTTCGGTGTGGTGTTATTCATCCTGGCTTCACCGATACACCTATGGTGAGAGCAATGGGCGAAGAATATATCGAAAATACTGTGCTACCGGACAACTCAGTTAGGCCGTTTAATCAGACCTACTGAAATCGCTGACGCTATTTGTTTTATGATCCACAACTCTGCAGTAAGTGGTCGTTGTGGGCTGACGCAGGTTGGCATCCATCTCCTTAAATAGCATTTTAAAATAGCCCTACTTAGTTTGAGTAGGGCTATTCTCTATTCGTAGCACAACTAATACAAAGCAAGGTAGACGGATCAAACTTCAATCGTGCTGTCGAGATTGGCTCATCACATTCCAGACAATTTCCAAAGTGACCATTATTAATTCGTTCCAAAGCGGCATTAATTCTCTACGCCTCACCCTCTCTCCTGCGCTTCGTCTCTATCGACATAGCCTGTGCTTGCATTGCATCCATTCTCGAAAGTCGGCCAACTCTAGTTTGATCCAACTCAACTGGTTTAGCTGCAGCATCCCCTGTCTCAGCAAGATCATTTAATTCTCAAAGTCTTTCAGCAAGTCGTTCCCTGAAGAAATGAATATCTAAATTTTGTTCCATTATTAGGCTAATTCAATTAATAGCGTTATGGACAGGCTTCATCGCTATAATCAGTTAATTTAATTTGTTTTAAATCTGGATATGCTTCATCACGAAAATAGGCCCAATTTTCCTGATGCAAAGAATCAAAAGTTCCACCATTTTTTACATCGACAAAAACCCATCGTTTTAGATCGCTATCAATAGACTTATGTTTGATACAAGCAAGAATCCATTTTGCACTGAACCCCATTTTTAAAATTGAGGCTTCAATCATGGTAATATTCTCACGATTAATCACATAATATTCGCCAGATTCGTTCTGCTTTAAGACATGATGTCCAGGTAAATCCTGGGCAAACAATTGACAAGAAATACACATTGTAAAAAATATCACCAAAATTCTATTCATACCTGCTTAAACCTTTATTTTAGAAAAATTAAAATAGTCCGTTATATTGTAAAATCATTATTTAGTGTCAATGCAATCCTACATAAATTCATCTTAATGAACTACTATAAAAATAACCCTCAGAATGACAACACTTGAGTGTACTGAATCAGATTGTCGAAATAAAATAAAGTCTATTTTGCTTTAAGAAATAATGAAATCTATTTTATGAGTCTACTTTTGTGATAATCCATGCATATAATCAAAACCAACTTGAAAATAAACGGTTATTATCGATATTTATGTAAAATGAGACTTGGCACTTAAATTTGCAATGAATAATCTTTGCCATTAGTTGCTGTATCTCCTAAGATTTCTACTTATTATCTAGGAACTTAAAGAAGGTTATGACTGTAGAAAGTGATATCAAGAAAACCTCGTCCACGCTTATTGGGTGAATATTTGTCATGTTCTCGCGGTTCAATCAGAATTGCCATGCAAAAAAAACGTGATGCCAAAGTCGAGGGGATGAATCAGAAACGGATTGGAGAACTATTAATTGATCTGGACATGATTTCACGAAGAAGACTTGCGAAATGCATTACGTCAACAACGTGCAGATAGACTTGGCTTGTGCCCGGTATTCGAGTCACTTAATCGAACAGAATTAATCTGGAATTGGTAATCATTTTTCTGAAGTCAGTTTAGTCTTCCGATCAACAATTTATCTTCGAAGGTGAAAACGATCCATCGTTATACATTCTTGTCGAAGGGAAACTGGAAGTCTTCACAAAAGACAATGATGGTAATGAAATTCATATCGCCTTTGTCAGCCCAGTAGAACCCATTGGTGAAATGGGCTATTTCCAGGGATGGCATTAGAACAGCCTCTGTCAGGGCAGTCGTTCCAACTGAGTTGTTATCAGCTGCATATAAGAATCTCACTCATTATTTCGAGCATGTTCCACATGTCGCACATGCATTCATGGATGTAATCAGTCGTCGTCAAGCCGAAACAAATAAACGATTGAAAGATGCTGAAAACTAATATCACGAATCATTAATAATCTCATATTTAACAACGGCTGCAATAAAAACAACTTCACTTTAAATAATATTTTCAAATACATATTGAAAAAATAATGTCTGACACCAGTTTAGAAAAAATATTAATACTTGATGATAATTCTGACTATCGTAAGTTAATAAAAACTTTTATAAGTAAGTTATTACCTTCTGTCGAAACCATCGAATACGATCCAGTATTCGAAGGCGCACCTGGCGATGATTTTAATTGGTCAGAATTTGATGTTTTATTGCTCGATTACCATTTATCAATCGTTGGTACGACTGGACTGGACATTCTTCATAAACATCATAAGAAAGCCTTCTTTTCCAGCCACTATTATGCTCACCGGTGCTGGCACGGAAGAAGTGGCCGTACGAGCACTTAAAAACTGGCATCTATGAATATCAACCAAAACAATCGCTAACCAAAGATAAACTAAAACAATCAATCATACATGCGTGGGAAGACAAAAAACGTCAGCGCAAAAAACAACAAGAAATTACTCAACATAACAAATCGTTCAGTAAAGAAGTATTTTATGAAAACCTAGAAACCGCAATAACACGCAATGAAACAGAGCGTGCGCTTGTTCTAATTAAACCAGACAATATCGAAGAATTGGAACAGCTAATCGGTATTATTGGTAGAGATAGTCTGGTCAATCATATCGGAAAGAATAGTTTTGAAGTTTTTAAATTAGGTGCTTGTAATCCAAACATCACAAGAACAAGTGATACAGCTATTGCTGTACAGATTGACTATCCCGTTAATCAAGAAACACTTGAGTTCAATATGCAGGGGCTGTGCAAACATCTTGCAAAGTGCACATTCAAATTTTCTGATGAAAAATATAAATTCACGGTTAGCATAGGGTTACTAAAACTTGGCCATTAATACAATCAGCAGAACAATTAATTCAAATAGCTACTGCCGCATCCATAAAGGCAAGTGAGACAGAAGGAAATTCTTATTACATTTGGACAGAAACTGATGCACTACCCGATTTCAGTAATACTGATTCTCATATAAATTCTACTCAAGTATCGATAACTGAATCGGAACAACAGATCAATTCAGAAAGAGAAAATCTGCAACTAGAATTAAAAGCTGCAGAAGAAGCAAAGAATAAACTTGAAGCACAATTAAGATCTGCAGAAGAAGCAAACTCAAGAGCCGAAGCAGCATTAAATGCTGCTACTGAAGCAAAGGAAAAAGCCGAGGCGGAGGCGAGAGAACAGGCTGAATTAGAAGCAAAAGAAAAAGCCGAGGCTGAAGCTAAAGCAGTGCCAAACGTGAAGCAAAGCTCGCTATAGAAGCAAAAGAAAAAATGGAGGCTGAGCTAAAAGCCATTACTGAAGCTAAAGAAAAAGCAGAAGCTGAGATGAAAGCAGCTAAAGAAGCAAAAGAAAAACTGGAGGCCGAGCTAAAAGCAATTACTGAAAACAAGAATACAAATTCAGCGCCCTTACCTGACAATCAACAAACAACAGAAAATATTCAAGATGATGATGAAAAAGAGAGTGAAGTAGCATCTACTACACCTGACAGTCCATCAATTCAGGAAATTGAAGAACGCATTAAAAAATTAATTGATGAAAAACGAATAATTCAAACATATCAACCTGTCATGGCTTTGTTTGATGATGGTGGTGAGTCAAACATAGATCTATACAAAACTGGCCTTCAAGCAATTATTGAAGAAGATCTTGAACTAAATGAAATGCTCGTTGATATATCAGTATTTTCGATCTCCTTACAACAAATAATAAATGAATGGATTTTAAGACAAATATTTTTACGTATCACTGAAACGGGTAAAACCGAATGTAAAAATCATTTTCTCGTCAGTGTCACTGAAGCCTGGTTTTCAGATATATCGCTATTTAATTGGCTGCAAAAAATATTATCGCAAACAAAGAAGTATGCCCCTGGAAAATCAATAATTCTTAATCTACCTATCGATATTTTTAACAAACATCAAAAACGTGCAAAACCCTTAATAGATACATTACACAAGTCGTATAATTTTCGCGTAGCTATATCAAACATAGAATCACTTGATACTATTTCTTCTGATTGTCAATTAACCTCATCTAATATACTGATGCTTAGTGCTGATAAGTTACAACAGTTAACAGCAATGCTTGGCCCTGAAAAGGTGACCACGGAAAATGACGACGAAAATAATGAAAAACAAAATTTGCTTCAGTATTTAAAAACTAAAGGAATACGCATCATTACAACAGGTATTGAAGATGCTACGTTACTGACTGATGCGATCACTAATGGAACTGACTATGCTATAGGAAGCTTTGTGGGGGAAGTTCAAAATAGCCTGGTAGAATCTGGCACGGTTGAGTCATTCGATCTCACTTAACATGAAGACCTCCAGTTTATTAATTCTCCTGTTATTTTTATTCACATCACTAAGCCATGCAAATTTCAAAGAAGGTGGACAGGCCTATCTACGTGGCGACTATGAAGCAGCAGCAAAAGAATTTTTTCCTCTAGCTGAACGTGGTGACCACCGTGCAATGTATGCACTAGGCTCTATGCATGCCTCAGGGCAAGGCGTAGAAAAAAACCTAAAAAAATCATTTGAGCTATTTTCCGAAGCTGCTAAAAATGGGAGACCTGATGCAATGTACAAACTAGGCCTAATGTATGAGCAAGGCCAAGGAGTCTCACAAAATTTAAAAAAAGCTGCACGTTATTACCAAAAATCAGCAAAAAAAGGCTATCCACTAGGACAGTATCGATTTGGTTTGCTCTATATGAGTGGTGATGGTGTGAAAAAAAACTCGATAAATGCTTATGCATGGCTTGTAATTGCCGGCCATTATTTTATTTATAATACCTTCAGCCCTAATGATGAAAACAATGCCCGCAATAAGGAAAGTCAATTATTACTATACAAGCAACAAGAAAAAGACCGGATATTCGATGAGATAACAAGGCATCTACAAACAATTAAGACCAACATGAGTATTGAAGACATGGAAAAAACCAGAGAAAAAGTTATTAGTTTGAGTAAATACAGGAAAAAATATCATCCAGATAAAATTAAAAATTTAAAGATAGAATCGACTATAGAAAGTCTGTTCTTACCAGACACCTTACATTAGTGGCTAGATTTTGAACCTTAAATATATTTGAGAACTAACATCACAATAAAATAGCTATTAAAATCAGCGTTGTCAGATGCATATTTCCCAAATCTGCGTTGACTGACCCCCTTCCTTGGGTATAATCGAAATCGGCCAAGAAGTAATTTTTGTTAATGTTTACCGTAAAGACGTTATATTTTATCTCGTCATACATTTCGGAAGCAGTAGCTGTCTCTCGGCAAATCCGCCTTTGTGTGGCATTTTTTAATTTTTAATAGGTAATAAATATGTCTGATTTAGTAACCGGTAAAGTAAAGTTTTTTAATGATTCAAAAGGATTTGGTTTTATTGAACAAGAACAAGGTCCTGATGTATTTGTACATTTCAGCGCAATTAGTGGTTCTGGTTTCAAAACACTTGCTGAAGGCCAACAAGTACAGTTCACAGTTACTGCCGGTCAAAAAGGTCCTCAAGCCGAGAACGTTACACCCGTATAAAGCACATAAGAACCAGCTGTGATATCAGTTGATATCGCAGCAGTATTTTAAGGATTATTGCTTCATTTTCTCGCATTGCATATGCGAGAGGATGAAATTTTGTCGCAAAAATAAGCTACAACGCTTAGCTTCCGCCAGTTTTTTCCATATTCCTGGCAAGGCGAATAACCATAGTTGCAATAACAATCACACCTACTATCAATATTCCCCAAAGCGCAATTCTTTGCCATGGTAATGTTTTTTGCATTACTAACGCTGAATCACCTTTCAGAATTATTTCCTTGCCAACCTTAGCTAGACCAACCATTTCATTGCCTACATCTTGATTAAGAACATTCATTAATCTGGAAGCAACATGATTGTTTATATTCGTATTTGCATTACCGACTGCCAAAATATAAGGAGCATTGCCTCTTGCTAAAAAATATAGATAATTCGGCCGCCATGCATACTTTAAAACTGGCTCAACATTCCCTATACCATCAGTTGATTGAAATCTAATTTGCCAGTATCGATCCTTATTGGAGCTGACAGTAACCGGCTTGCCAGTAAGCTCCAACTCTTCAAAATATAGCTTGTAAAAGACACCATTAAGACGTTTCACCCAAGGTAAATCATTACCAGCACGTGATTCGATAATGACGTCTATCAATGTATTGTCTTCTGGCAACTCAATATCAATTTGTTCAATATTGAAAACCCCACCTGTGTCGAAAACGTAGGTAGCCTGATCAATCTTCTTATTGATCAATTTTGATGTCGACCAATATTGATTGTCTGGCAGATATTCATCTTTAAAATTAGCCTTCACTGATGTAATAGCTAGCCTATCTACATCATTCAACCAGGTAAAACGAATATATTTGATATTTTTGTGAGGTAAATTGACACGTGTATTCTTTAAAGCATGTTGACCATACTTAAGCTCAGTTAAAGTAGCGTAGTCGACAAGTGTTAGCCATTGATTCAAATCATTACTGTAATCAAGTCTAAATGCCTTTGCATAACCAGATTCAAGACCACTAAGTTTAAAGTCAATTGAGTCAATTGACGTATTGATGTGACTTGCATCGATTAAATAATGTTTAACGGTGTCTTGATTTAACTCACTGTCTCCACCTTCGCTCTGAATACGAACAACCTTCCCTTCGCTTGTGACTGTAATATCCAAGGCACTGCTTGCCAGGTTTATCTTCTCGCTAGCTATAGGAAAAAAAGGCAGCTCGAGCGAGCCTATCTTTGTCCCTGTTTTCATTTTTGATTGTTGGATTACATGAGGAACAGGCTCATTATCTTGATTAAAGATCCTGATATCACTCAAGTCTTTTTTAGTCGCCGTTTTGTATACTGCTCCTGGCAACGCAATCTTGTAGATAGCAGATTGCTGTTCGATGTTTAGCTCAAATCCTCTTGCATATTCATGCATTGATTCATTCTCAACAGCAAATACATTTACTGCACATATGAGTAGAATCAATAGTATATATTTCATGTTACGGTCGCTTTCTTTTTCGGTGGTATTGGCGAAAAATAACCAATTACTAGTACCAACACACCTACAGTCAAGAATGAAACAATGCGTGCAATACCACCACTATCTGCCAAATCAATTAAAAACAATTTAATTACCACGATACTCAAGAGGCTAGCACCAACAAACCAAATTTTTCTGAATTGCCTCCTTGTTCCAAAGCACATAACAATAAAAGCTAGCAAGGTCCAAACGATGGAGATACTTGCCTGAAAAACCTCAGAACTAAACATGGTATATTCATCAAAACGTACACCAGCGTAAAAATGCACTGCATGAGCAACTACTGAAGTTATATATACAAAGGCAATCAGTGCTACCAGATTAAAGGCATATGATAAATTTAAACTATTTATCTTTGGTATCTCATCCTGTTTTATTAAAGATAACCAGTTTAAAGTAATTATAATGCTGAACAATTGAACTAACTCCAAAGGGTTTACTATTGGCAAATACGGTAATGGCTTTGGATCAGCTGGGTTATGGCAAGCAAATATGATCCATACGCCTAGATAAATGATGATCGGTAATAATCCCTTGCCAACATAGCTCTGTGGAAAATCCATAACCGGCCATGACACACGGTCTCGCAAATACATCATCTTCATAACACCGAAGGCAGGGATTAGTCCCCAGATAATTTCTTCCCATAATCGATATCCAGGTAATAAATAATTGACGAAATCTGCAATAATCCAGGTACAAATGAATACATAAAGATACATTGAGAAGGAATGCCACAGTGCGAGTACTTTTTTATTCCACACCCATTCACTACGGTACAAAATGAGCATTTGAATAGTAAACGCAGCTATCCAACTAACAAAACCATAATGACTTAAAGGGTTTCTTGATGGTGCATCAACAAATTGAATTAAAGCACCAAAGTACATTGCTGGCAGAAGTAAGATTGGTGGGAATTCTGCGGCTTTCCAGTCAACAACACGTGCTATGAGAGAAAGAGTAAGCATGCTTAATGTTATAAAAAATAATGCCGCATTGATTTCATATCGTGATGACACATGATCATCGATCTCAATAAGACCTGAACAAAACCACCATGATAATACCCATATCAACAACATCCAGTGAACATGCTGTTCGACCTGCTTTAACTGTTCTTTGTGTTTAAAAAATAAGAAGGCACTAAATAAGCCGCCCAAACTTAATAAGAACGACCCCATATAAGTGCTATTTAGTATGGGCAATGAATCATACTCAGGGACATTTGACAGAAGAAAAATAAACCCACCACCGAACTGTAACAAAATGCCAAAGATTCGAGGCAATAATCGTTGTTGTCGTATGCCGACCCAGCTAATACCAGCGCACTTCGAGTGCCCACGCAGCAGCGGTCCAATTACCATCCAGCGCAAAAGGAATTGCGATACTGCCAAAGATAACACCAAGCGCAAGAAATGATTCCGTTAATAAGCGCATGCCTTCAATTTGTTTATTCCATAACCACCTCGCCAGAATAATATAAAGTGCGCTTATACCTAGCGCAGAAAAAGCCTGACCAAACTCATCATTCTGGACTAATAAAGCTTGCAAAGTGAAGCCTACCAATGGCACACCAAAGACCAGTGAGCCATCGACCAGACCTTTTAAATGAGGTGGTTGTTTATGTGCAAATAGAATTGAAATCGCACATAAAACAGAAAGAAAAGAATTAGAAAAGGTTCTGTTGTATTAAAGTACTCTGGGCGATACGAATCGTGCCCCCATAATGATGCGATAACAAAGGTAAAGACAAAACCCAACCAATTCAGGATGCGCCAGGCTTTAAACCAGGCGATTCCAAAAACACCGGCATTCAGAACTGCATAATATGAAAATAAAGCAACATGACTGCCACCACCACTGGAAGTTAATACAGGCGCAAGAAAACCACCAATTGTTGCAAGACAGGCGAGTGATCGTGAATTTTGTAATACTGCTAACAAACAGGAAAATACAACCAAGGCAACCATAACAAAGAAAGTTAACCCTAATGGTAAGACAGTATAAAGCTTAGCAGCAGAAAACACAGTTAAATAAAGCACGCCTACTGCGCCACCTTGTAAAACCAGTGCATATTGGACTTTGGTGTGGCGTAATCGCCAACCAAAAATCAGCATTCCTATCGCAGCAGTTGCAACAGCAACAAGTCTCAGTTCAATCGGGAATGCATTACGTTGAGCTGCATACTTAAGTAAAAATGCAACACCGAAAAATAAAATAATAACGCCAACTTTAACGACAACATTACCAGTAGTAAAAAATTGTCGAATATTAGAAATTATCTTATCAAATAGATTTTGAGTGCCATCTTCATCTGCATGCGTAGTTTCCCATGATGTCGATTCAGGTGTTATTTCTGGCTCGGGTTCTTCTTCTGTAACTTTATAAGTTGCATTGATTTGAGTGACTTCTTCAGGATCGACAGCCTCTTCTGCGATTGAAATCTCCTCAATGTCGACATTGTCTACTTGAATTCCATCTGTGGTTGTCTCATCTGCCATGACATTACTGTCGATCAGATTAGACTGAATCAGAGACACTTTCTCTTCAATAGTGCGAAGAACTTTTTTTAGTTCTATTACATACCCAAATAGAAACCCAATCGCTGCTCCGAAAAAGAACCCGGAAAACGAATCGATAAGCGCTCCAATATACCCACCAATAATGCCGAAAATAAATTTCATAATTGATATTCAACCACAATATTGAATTAATTCGATAATACCTCATGAAAGGTAGTAAATGATAATTCTAGCGGTATAAAAATACGCTGCTTTGCAATAAATATAGTTATAATGCAGACAATTGAAATATTAAAGAATATACATACAAGGAGTATTAATTGGTGGAATTTCTAATTGAATATGGCATGTTTCTGGCCAAATTCCTTACGGTAGCATTGATCTTGCTTTTTGCTCTAGGTGCAATAATTTTCATTATTTTACGCGCCAAAGGCGATAACGAGCATCTTAATATCAAAAATATCAATGAAAAATATGAATCCATGAGCTTTATGCTCAATTCGCAGGTACTAGGTAAAAAGGAATTTAAAAAATATCTGAAAAAACAAAAACAAGATCATAAAGAAAAAGATAAAGCAGTCTCTGATGAAAGAAAGAAGGTTTATGTACTGGATTTCAAAGGCGATATCAAAGCTAGTACGGTCTCATCTCTAAGAGAAGAAATAACGGCTTTATTAACCATTGCTGATAAAAAAGATGAAATCGTTGTTGTCCTCGAAAGTGGTGGTGGAACAGTTCATGGTTATGGCTTAGGTGCATCACAGCTGAAGCGTATCCGTGATAAAGAGATCATGCTTACAGTTGCCGTTGATAAAGTTGCCGCTAGTGGTGGCTATATGATGGCATGTGTTGCCGATAAAATTATTGCTGCGCCTTTTGCAATTATTGGCTCAATCGGTGTCCTGGCCCAGATTCCAAACTTTCACAAACTATTAAAAAAAATGGATATTGATTTTGAACAAATAACTGCAGGGGACTATAAAAGAACTTTGACAATGTTTGGTGAAAACACAGATGCAGACAGAGAAAAATTTAAAGAAGAACTGGAAGACACACATCATCTATTCAAGGATTTCGTCAAGGACAATAGAGATCAAGTAGATATTCACAAAATTGCAACTGGAGAACATTGGTACGGGAAGAGAGCGCTTGAACTCAATCTAGTCGACGTATTAATAACCAGCGATGATTATCTATCTAGTGCTGCAAGTGACGCTGACATATTTGAAATCAAGTATGAACGTAAAAAACCAGTTACAGAAAAACTAATCTCATTTGGCGCGAATATTCTAGATGCAATTGATGGCCGTTAAACAACGTTCTATTCTAAAGTATACTTTTTAGCTCTTTTGCTATTATTTTAATCCCTTGTTCAACAACGCTTTCTTCCATTGAATAAGTAATACGAATGCATTGATGCTTGTGTTCCCAATCTTCTTCTAATCCAGGAAAGAAATGCGAACCGGAAATAACGATGACACCTTTTTCTTTCAAGCGCTCATATAATTTATCAGAACTTATTGGCAACCCTGGCAACCAAAGCCATAAAAATATGGCTCCTTCTGGTTTATGAATATAATAATCCAGCCCATCAAATTCTCTGTGCATAATCTCAACAGCGTGCGCAACTTTGGCTTGGTAATAAGGCTTTATTTGAAGTTGTGACAATCGCAGTATCTCACCGCTACTAACCAGATCCTTTGTTATCATTGCACCAAAATTAGCCGTGGCCAGATTGATCACTGCATTCATATTTCTAATCAAATTTATAACCGCTTCATCCGCGATAACTATGCCAATTCTAGTGCCAGGCAAGCCCACTTTGGATAGGCTCATGCAATAAATAACATTTTCATTCCATATGGGATTAGTTTCGGTAAAAATTATATTTGGAAAAGGTTCACCATAAGCATTATCTATGATTAATGGAATATTATGCGTCTCAGCCATTGACAAAAGTCTGGATACTTCACTATCTGACAAGACATTTCCAGTCGGATTGGTTGGTCGTGATACACACATTGCTGCGGTATTATCACGTATGACCATGTCATCAAAATTAACATGGTATTTAAAAAAATGATTGTTCTGCTTCTCGATCAATGGTCTATAGGAATAGAACATATTATCGCTTAAGCCAACATCAGAATAACCTATATATTCTGGCGTCATAGGTAGTAGAATTTGTTTATGAATACCCGCTTGATCTTCACCACCCAGCATATTAAACAAAAAGAAAAATGCTGACTGACTGCCAATCGTTAACGCAATATTTTCAGCTTTAATACCCCATTGATATTGCTTATTCATCAATTCAGCTATGGCATTAATGAATTGTTGATTGCCCTGTGGTAATTCGTAATTACCCACAGCATGCGAAAACAAGGCTGGATTATCTATTAATCTATGCAGTGAATCTCTAAAATATTGTTGCACTCCTGGGATGTGACTTGGGTTACCTCCCCCCAACATCAATGCTTCACTATTGCCAGACATAGCGTTACCCAGATCATCCATAAGCTGAACAATGCCGGATTGACTATCAAAACGCGATGCAAACTTTGAGAAGTTCATTTATTTATCTTAATCAGAATTAACTAAGTTGATACGAAACGATATTATTTGCGTCGCTTAGATTTTTTCGCTGCGACTTTCTTACCTATTAGAACAAGACGAAGAACACGTTCCGCAGCATTGGCGATGTATGTTTTTGAGTTCGCCATTACCTCAGCTAATGGCATTTCTCGTGCATAGGTACTTTCTAAACCATCGATTCCATGCGCAAATATAGCATTAGCATCATCAGTAATACTTCCACCGATAGCAATTGTAGGAACAGCGTACTTTCGTGCAGCTTTAGCAACACCTGATGGCGTCTTACCAAATGCTGTTTGAAAGTCGACACGACCCTCCCCTGTAATAACCAGATCAGCACCTTTCATATGCTGAGCAATGTTAGTAGCTTCCAGAACTATATCGATTCCACTTTTCATTCGTGCTTTAGTAAATGCGACCAATCCAGCACCTAAGCCACCAGCCGCACCCGCACCTTTTAAATTAACAACATCACTTTTCAAGTCTGTTTTAATTATCTTGCCTAAATGCCTTAGGTTGGCATCCAGTATTTTAACCATTGCAGGCGTAGCGCCTTTTTGTGGGCCAAATACATTAGATGCTCCGGTTTTACCACAGAGAGGATTATTAACATCACTTGCTACAATGATTTTTATTCTCTTGACTGTTGGATTGAGGCCTTTGACATCAATACTGGCAATTTTGTCAAGCATTCCCCCGGCACCATGCTCAGTAATTTCTTTATCGCTTTTATCAATGAAACGAACGCCCAATGCTTGCGCCATGCCAACACCACCATCATTCGTGGCTGAGCCCCCTATTCCGATAATTATTTTCGTCGCACCTCGCTTGGCAGCATCTAAAATAAGTTCGCCGGTACCAAATGTTGTTGTCTTGAGTGGGTTCATTTGTTTTCCACTAACAAGTGGTAACCCTGAAGCTTCAGCCATTTCAATAACGGCCGTTTCACCATCGGCTAACATGCCATATCGTGCAGAAACAGAGTTGCCTGCTGGACCGATGACACGTTTACGAATAAATTTTCCACCAGTCGCGTCAACTAATGATTGCACTGTTCCTTCTCCACCATCTGCCATTGGGACTTTGATACAGTTTGCTTTTGGCAAGACTCTTTTAATCCCTTTTTCCAGTGCGGCAGCAACTTGTAGCGAGGTTAAATTCCCCTTAAAGGAATCTGGTGCAAGAATAATTTTCATAAAAGCGTCCCCCCACGGCAGCAATATAAAAAGTAATTGATTGATATAATAAAGAACATTGTAATTATTGTGCGTGTTTACGAGGTGTTTTGACCTAACTTAACGCTCTAAGCTGGATAGTTTAAGGTATTTACGTGATATTAAAAAATATTTTCATCGTTCATTCCCAGCCAACTCTTCGAGAACAGCTATCAAACCAGTCGTCACTCGAGTCATAGCGCCATAATCGAGTCTATCAGGCGCATCTTTGGCGTTATGATATGCATTATATCTATACGCTGCCGTATCAGTGACCATAAAGGCAGGATAGTTATAGCGCCAAAATGCAGCTTGATCCGATCTTCTCACATCGGGGATTAAGGCTACGGGAGCCGTGAGCCCTTCTGATGGAAATGACATTGATTTACGAAATATTCCTATGCTCTTTTTCAGCAAATGACGTGATGAAAAGTCACTAACAAAAGCTATAAAATTTGCCTTGTTTGGGTAAAACCAACTTAGTGGGGATGGATAAGTTTGACTATCAACCTCGTCTGAAAAATAACCTAGCATTTCCAAAGATAACATCGCAATTATCTTATCCTCTCGTTCATATGATCGCTTGGCGTGGAATAAGCTACCCATATTATCTGTAAGAAAATGAGGATATTCTTCATTGGCAAAGGCAACGAAACGAATTGTGCGCGCTAGTTGTTTCGTCTTTAATTGCCGTGCTATCTCAAGCATTACAGCAACACCCGAGGCATTATCATCAGCGCCCGAAGATAACCAGACAGTATCGTAATGTGCGCCAACTATGATTAGTTCCTCAGGATGAGTTATTCCATAATGTTCAGCAATAATATTTCTGTATTGTAATTTATCACCTAATTCTTCTTCGTAAGGCACCAGCCCTGATTCTTGAAGCGTTTCTGCAATGAAATCTGCTGCGTTATTATAGGCAATGGGATTACTATCATTACGCTCACCAATTTCACCAGCCAGTTTCATTACATGTTGCTCTAATCTGTAAGACAATTCCCTTTGCTCATTCGTTAATGGCGATAAACCCGTTGATATTGATTCTCTAGGCATATTTACACAGAAATAGACCAATACTATTGGACTTAGTAAGATACATAAGAAAACCGACTGTACTGTTCTAGATGATTTTTTCACTTTATTAAGAATCTTATTAATCGTTATTATTTACATACACTATAGCTTAGAGCGTACATGATGCTCTCAATCCTAATAATTGTTGCTAGAGGTCTGAAAACCCTTATATTTTAATCATCTAGCAGAACATAGCCATATTGATTCGTAGCTATTACACTATGCCTCCGTGAACTTCACCTGAGTGAAGTCATCTACATATATAGAATAAGATAAACAATAAAATAATTCGAAATAAATAGTCCAACGGAGATCAATCATAATGAATTACCTTAAGCTAAGCCTCTTAAGCATATTACTTATCCCGGCATTAGTATTTGCTCATGGTCCAACGCCTTTAAAATTTAATATAGAGGTAGAAGTAAATGCAAGCCCAGATGAAGTATGGACAATGGTTAATAAACTCTGCTCAATAAAAGATTGGAATGAATCGGTTACAGAGTGCTCAGCTACTGGCGAAGGATTAGGTGCTTTTAGAGAACTCACCCTAGATAATGGCGAAGTAATCAAAGAAGAACTAACCAAAGTTCAGGAGGATCGAAAACGAATGCTAACCACTTTAAGAGTGGCGGAAGGCAAACTTATAAAAGGCATGCCAATCAAATCTATGGGTTCTTTTTTATCGGTAAGTGAAAATGGTTCAGGTTCAAAGGTTAAAATTCGCGGCACTGCATATAGCGCATTTGAAGGAAAATCACCGCCACCTGATCAGACTGATGCAGTATGTAAAGCAGCCGTTGAAGAGTTTCACACAAAAACCCTACATGGCATGAAACAGCTTTTTGAAGCCAAGTAAACGACATCCTTATGAAAGTTAATTTAAATAAAATAGTATTTATTTTAACTTTTTGGGCCTTGGCAAATACTGCCTTGGCCCAAAATTTAGCTTTTATCACCAACCAACTCGAAGATACAGTATCCGTAATCGATACCAGCAGTAAATCGGTTATAAAAACAATTCAGGTCGGAAATAAACCAGCCGGTGTTATGGCCAGCTTTGATAATAAGCATATATATATATCGAACCCTGGAAATCAAGAAATTAGTGTTATCGAAACTGATTCTCTTGAAGTTGTCAAAACCATAACGGTCGGCCAAGCTCCTCTTGCTCTAACTATTAGTCATGATAATCAAACACTGTTCGTTGCAGATTGGTATATGGATAGTGTTTTTTCTATTAACACCCAAAGCTTTGAAATTAAAAATCAATATAAAGTAGGCGACGCACCATCCGGCCTCGCCATATCAAGTGATGACAAACTCTTATTTGTTGCAAATAAAAAAGATAATTCTGTAATGTTTATTAATATTGACTCTGGAAAAATTCAATCTGAGATTCAAGTAGGCACCGCTCCATTTGGAATTACCGTTGATTATCCTAAACAGCTACTTTATATCGTAAATGTACAATCAGAAGATGTGACTGTAGTAGATATCAAGAAGGCAAAAGTTATTAACTCTTTTCCAGTTGATACTTTCCCTTATATAGTTTCAATTGATGAAGCCAATAACCACTTGTTCGTGACTAATAAAAGAGACAGTTCAGTATCAGTTGTTGATAGAACAACTTTTAAAGAAATAAAAAAAATCTATGTTGGAGAATTTCCAGAAGGAATAAATATCCACCCGGATGGGCAAAGTGTATATGTCGCCAACTGGTTTGATGGCACTGTATCCGTAATTGATACAAACACGTTAGAAGTGACTGAAACTATTGAAACAGGTGAAGGTTCGAGAGCTTATGGTCAGTTTATTATAGAGCGTTAGTCTTCATTCTAATAAACCACTTACCTATATCGTCATGCTGGTTTGACAATATTGCTTCAATAATAGATATCAACACATTAATACTTACTTGCTAATATAGAGGTGCCGATTACTTACACATTTGAAGTATTAAATAATCACTTCAATTTTTACAACAGTATTGGCTCTTTTATTGAATACCTAACAATCACTGTTTTGGAGAGGAATAATGGCTTTGGAAGTTTATTGGGGTAGCGGCAGTCCTTACGCTTGGCGTGTATTGTTAGCGCTTGAAGTAAAACAAATTGATTATGCGAGTAATCGTTTGAGTTTCACTGAAGAAGATCTGAAATCAGTTGAATACTTAGCCATTAGCCCGCGTGGTAAAGTCCCTGCAATTCGAGATGGTTCTGTCACAGTACATGAATCCATTGCAATATTACGCTATCTGGAAGATATAAAACCAGAACCTGTATTATTTGGCAGTGAGCCTGTTGAGCGCAGCAAAATATGGTGCTCAATTATGGAGATCATGAATTATATCGAGCCCAATATTCTAGATTATGCCAGAACTATATTTTATGGAGAGTTATCCGATAAAAAACAAATCGCTATAACAGCCAGAGAAGCCATTGAAGACGAATTAACTAACCTGAATACAAGCTTAGAAAATAAAAACTATCTCGCTTCCGATAAACTAACAGCTGCCGATGTTGTTCTTTATCCAGTGATACCCTTTTTGTCAAGAGCAGCAATAAAAGAAAATACTGAAGAAGTAAGCGGCAAATTGAGAGCGATTGATGATAACTATCCTGCCATTGGAGCTTGGTGCAAAAGAATTGAGTCTATTCCAGGTTTTGAAAAGACATATCCACCTCACTGGAAGGAATAGTTCTGCTACTAGAAAGGTTTTAAAGGATGCATTAAATGAAAATAACACTTGCCTTTGATGTCTATGGGACATTGCTTAACACACATGGAGTGGTTACAGCCTTGGAAAAGTTAATTGGCATTCAGGCACAAACCTTTTCACAAACCTGGCGTGATAAACAATTAGAATATTCATTTCGCAGGGGACTAATGCAAAGTTATGATGTTTTTCCTGTTTGTATTAGCGATGCTCTGGATTACTCATGCTTATTTTATAAAACACCATTCACTAATGATGAGAAAAATGAACTTTTACATATCTATAGCACATTACCCGCATTTGATGATGCCATCACGTCCCTTCAAGGACTCAAAAAAACTGACAATCATTTATATGCCTTTTCAAATGGCCCAATAGTGACAATAGAAAAATTACTTACTACTGCAAATATTAGAGAGTATTTCCTGGATATTATTAGCGTTGATAGCATAAAAACCTTTAAGCCATCGCCTGATGTATATAACTACTTTGTAAGCTCCTCTAACGCAGAAAAAGAAAACGCATGGTTAATTTCAAGCAATCCGTTCGATGTGATTGGAGCAGTCTCAGCAGGAATGAAAGCTGTTTGGGTTCAGCGTAATAAAGAGATGGTATTTGACCCATGGGGTATAGAGCCTACGATTACAATTAACAGTCTTTTACAGCTCAAAGAAGATATTTCCGCATATTACAACGAATAGTTGCCAATTTTTCTAAAAGAAAATTGATTTAATTAAACTTAGCCTTGCTCTAGTAAATTCCTGAGATCAATCACAGCTGAGTTAGCCCGTGAGATATAAGATGCCATCACCAATGAATGATTTGCAAGGAAACCAAAGCCTGTTCCATTCATGATCATCGGACTCCATACTGCATCCTGAGTCCCTTCTAACTCACGAATGATCTGCCGCAGACTGACTAATGCATTTTTCTTTTGTAATACATCATGTAAATCATATTCAATAGCATGCATAAAATGGATTAAAGCCCAACACGTTCCTCGCGCTTCATAAAAAACATCGTCTATTTCCAACCAGGGTGTTTTAACTTCCATTAAGTCCGGTTTGACTGTTGAATGTGTTGCTTCAAAATCCCCTTCAAGATCTGTATTAACCCTTGCTTGACCAACACTCGCACTTAAACGTTGCGATAAACTCCCTAGACGTTTTTCAATGATTGCCAGCCAGTCACGCAGATTGTCTGCACGTGCAAAAAATTGTGCATCTTGCTCGTTCGGATCAGATAAGCGAATTAGATAATTTTCGAGTGCATTAATACCTTTTTGATATTCACTTTCCGTAGCAGGTAAAATCCAGGACTCTGAATCAAAATGAAACTGTGGGTCAGCCGTCATAAGGTCATTGTCTTCTACAGACTGTGTCTGTGAACGACTAAAGTCATTACGCATTGCCCTTGCCAAATCACGTATCTGTGTTAAGACACCAAACTCCCAAGAAGGAATATTATCCATAAAGACACTGGGGGGCATGATGTCATTACTAAGGTAACCACCACGTTTATATAACAATGTTTCAGCGACTTCGATCATCGTTGCAGTCGTGACAAAACCAGTTACGTAATCTGTACTGCCCTGATTTCGATATTGGCTTTGTTTCTGAACATCGAACACATCAGACTCCGTATCCCAATAAAACATTAAAAACAGCATAATAAAAATGGTTACGCCGACAATAGCGAGTACTGGTTTGCTTTTTTCTTTTAATGTATTCATATAAGTTTATTATTTAATTTACATTTACATTGGGTTTAACTTTTAATATTCAAGTCGACTTATTGAATTAATGAAAATAGGGTGATGCATTTCTCTGCGTTGTTACAAGTAGTTTATATACATTCGCTTATATGTACTTAAATGGCCGTGGGGTTGATGTTGATCATGTACAAGCCTACGCTTGATATACAGTCGCAGCAGAAAATGGCGTATTTCTCGCAAAAACGTCTGCGAAAGTCTGATAGACAAAATGAGCTCAAGCAAGCGAACACACGCTGAAATGTTGAGCAAAGAATATTTAGAACAGTATAAATAATAAATTTTTCTTTCGCCCTGCCGATATAGTCTTCAGTTCACTAATTACAATGGTAAGCAAGCATGCCGACTCTAAAATATATATCATTGATATCCTTATCATTATTTAGCATTCAAGCTAATTCATTAAATCTGGCTGGTGCAGAACAAACGTTTACCGAAGGGCTATACGACAATAGATCCTGTAACGACCTGTATATGCAAGCCTCCGCCCTAGAACAAAAGACGTTTCACTATAAAACAAATTACTATAGTGACCAACGCGTCGCTAGCTATGCATTGGCCGTAGTATCTCCCGCGCTCTTCTTCTTTGGATATGCCCCTTACCAAAACCATCTTGATCAAAAACGCTCACAACTAGCGAGTAGTGAAATTGAACATGTACGTTTACGCATGGCAGAAAAGCGTTGTTTTGAACAAAGCTGAAACTGAGTAAATTCAGCCCAGAAGACTAACCAATCACTGAATAGTGAATATTTAATTGAATATTCACTATTTACGATCTATCATTCCCCTATGAAAAATGCTGCCCTACAGTTAAATAAAGTTAATCCTGCCGACATCATCCTTGAAGCAGCCGTAAACCGTTTTAGTGAATACGGTTATAACAAGACGACAATGGCCGAAATTGCTAAAGATGCAGGTATGTCAGCGGCAAACATCTATCGTTATTACAAAAATAAAGAAGAAATTGCTGCAGCGTGCGCTAAAGACTGCATGTGCGAACGGCTTGATATTCTTAAATCTGTTATTCGAGATAGGAATCTGACTGCCGCGGAAAAACTGGAAAAATATGTGCTAGGGACACTTCACGCGTCACAGAAAATGCTATCAGAAAACAAAAAGATAGATGAAGTTGTAATGGAAATTACAAAAAACAGATCTGACTTAGTTCATAATAAAATAAACAACGAAAATGCACTTATAACGGAAATAATCGCATATGGAAATCAGACTGGTGAATTTGACGTCGATGATGTCATCGATACGGCTGCTGCAATCCACTCAATGCTAGTCCTATTTGATGTGCCAATGTTTACACACCTTTTTACCAAAGAAGAGTTTGAGAAAAAGGCGCTATCCGCTGTGAAACTATTAATCACTGGACTTAAAAAACGGTAAAAAACCATATTTAAAGTGAATATTTTATAAAATATTTAATATTAACGGGCATAAACTGAGGTCGATATGAACTGGATTGAAACATCTTACCCAAAATGGGTTTTGCAACACCGATGGTATATTATATTTTTCAGCCTAGTCTTTGTCGCCCTTGCTGCCAGCGGCGGGCGTTTACTCAACTTCACCACCAGCTACCGAGTATTCTTCAGTGAAGATAACCCTCAATTATTAGCATTTGAAGCGCTCGAAAATACCTATATCAGAAATGATAATGTCCTAATCGTCTTCGAGCCTAAAGACGGTAACGTATTTAGTCGTGAAGTCTTGAGTCTGATTGAAGAAACTACAGAAAAATCCTGGCAAGTACCCTACTCCAATCGTGTTGATTCTATAACTAACTTTCAACATACCGAGGCCGAGGAAGATGATCTGATAGTACGTGATTTAGTCATAAATGCAGGAAGCTTATCTGAGCAGGAGTTAAACAGAATAAAAAATATAGCTACAGCTGAACCCCTGCTAGTACATCGATTAATCTCAACCAGTGGCCATGTCACGGCAATTAATATCACCGTCCAATTACCCCGCATCAACGAAATGGTTGAAACGCCAGAAGTCGTCACTTACGTCAGAAACCTTGCGGATGAGATACGTGAAGCGCACCCGAATGTGAATGTTTACCTCACCGGCATGATAATGATGAACAATTCGTTTTCTGAGTCCTCGAAAAATGATATGGCATCGATAGTCCCAATCAGCTTTGGTGTGATGTTATTACTACTAGCACTACTCGTTGGTGGGTTCATTGGAACATTTGCCACCTTGCTAGTCATTATGTTTTCGATCATGTCGGCGATGGGCATTGGCGCTTACGCTGGCATGCCACTCTCACCACCATCGGCTAGCGCGCCAACAATTATTCTTACAGTTGCAATCGCAAACTGCGTGCACATATTGGTTACATTTCTTCATAGTATGAGACATGGCATGGCAAAAAATGATGCTTTATTAGAAAGCCTACGTTTAAATCTGCAACCTGTGTTTTTAGCAAGTGTTACGACAACATTAGGTTTTTTAACGATGAACTTTTCTGATGTGCCGCCATTCGGACACCTAGGTAACTTCGTTTCCATAGGTGTCATAGTTTCTTTCATCCTTTCTGTATCATTACTTCCTGCACTAATTTCACTCCTGCCTGTTAAAGTGAAAGAGATAAAAGAAGACGATAACAGGTTGATGGCAAAATTCGCTGAGTTTGTTATTGCCAAGAAAAATTCAATCTTTTGGGTAATGATGGGCATAATCGTTTTATTAGTTGCTGCATTACCACGTAATGAGCTAAACGATATATTCGTTCATTACTTCGACGAGTCTGTTGCATTCAGAACGGATTCAGATTTCACAACAGATAACCTTACTGGCCTTTATAATATCGAATATTCACTTAAGGCAGGCAATGAAGGTGGTATCAGCGACCCTGCATTTTTAGAAGAGATAGAGAACTTTGCTAATTGGTATCGAGAACAACCCGAAACCTTGCACGTGAATATCTATACCGATATTGCAAAACGACTCAATAAAAATATGCATGCAGATGATGAGTCATTTTATAAAATTCCTGATGAACGAAACTTAGCGGCACAATATTTATTACTCTATGAAATGTCGCTGCCTTACGGCCTCGATCTAAATAACCAGATTAATGTCGATAAATCAGCAACACGTATGACAGCAACATTGAAAACAATATCATCAAATAACTTGATAGATCTTGAAGGTAGAGCACAACAATGGCTCGCTGGTAATACGACGCATATCGCCCAGGCAGACGGTAGTGGTACGTCTATTATGTTTGCGAATATCGGCAAACGTAACATTGTCAGTATGCTAATCGGAACGACAGTCGCATTAATCTTGATCTCCATTGTATTAGTGTTTGCACTACGCTCTATTAAAATTGGAGTCATAAGCCTGGTTCCCAATCTGGTTCCTGCCGCTATGGGTTTCGGACTTTGGGGCTTAACTGTTGGTGAAATAGGTTTGTCACTGTCTATTGTAACGAGTATGAGTCTGGGTATTGTCGTTGATGACACCGTGCATTTCCTCAGCAAATATCTACGTGCCAGACGTGAAAAGGGTTTGAATTCAGAAGATGCCGTACGCTACGCCTTCAAAACTGTTGGCCGTGCATTATTGATAACATCAATCGTACTTGTGGCTGGATTTTTAATCCTGGCTACGTCCAGCTTTGAACTAAATTCGGGCATGGGATTATTAACAGCAATTATCATCGCCTTTGCAATATTTGCTGATTTCTTATTCCTACCAGCCATACTAATGAAAATTGAGGGTAAAACTAATGAAAACAATATTGATACTACCGATACTGTTAACACTGCTGCTTAATACAGCCTATGCTGAAACGCCGGAAGAAAAAGGTTTAGCTATCGCAAACGAAGCAGATAAGCGTGATACAGGTTGGACAGATCAAGTAGCCAATATGAGTATGCTTTTGAAAAACAAACAGGGTGACTCAAGTGTACGAGTTATGCAGATTACAACACTTGAAGTGCCGGGTGATGGTGATAAAAGCTTGATCACATTTGATGCTCCTAAAGATATTAAGGGCACTGCTTTTCTTAGTCATACGCATTCATTAACACCTGATGATCAGTGGCTATACTTACCTGCATTAAAACGCGTGAAACGCATTTCATCTTCTAATAAGTCAGGTCCCTTTGTTGGTAGCGAATACGCCTATGAAGATCTCTCTTCACAAGAAGTAGAAAAGTATAAATACAAATGGTTGCGTGACGAGACGCTTAATGGTCGCGATAGTTTCGTCATCGAACGTTTCCCGCAATATGAACACTCCGGCTATACCCGCCAAATTGTCTGGCTGGATAAAGAAATGTATCAACCACTTCAGCTCGAATTCTTTGATAGAAAAAATTCACAGTTAAAAACATTAGAGTTTCTTGGCTACAAACAATATCTTGATCAATATTGGCGCCCCGATAGTATGCAAATGACAAATCATCAAAACGGCAAGAGTACGACCCTGAGTTGGACTGATTATAAATTTAAAAATGGTTTAAGCGATAGAGATTTTGATAAAAATACACTCAAGCGCGCTAGATAGGAAAACTACAAACAGGGAGAAGGACAAACGGAAATAGAATGAGAACATATAAACAATATTTATTTCTATTTTTAATTGCATCAACAAGCACCCTATCCTATGCGGGCGAGTGGAGTGGTTTTGCTGGGTTAGAATTCAGAGGCTTTAACCAAACAGCACAAGACACACGACAAGACCACGACACCAATTTCTCATTTGTATTTGAACCCGAGTATTTTCATGAATGGGATGATGGTGATCAAAGTATCGCCTTTGTGCCTTATGTTCGTGTTGATGAAAACGATAACGAACGAACACATTTCGATATTCGTGAATTAACTTATTTAAAAGTTGCCGAGCGCTGGGAATTACGTCTCGGAATAAGAAAAGTATTTTGGGGTGTCACTGAGTTTCAACACTTGGTTGACATCATCAATCAAACTGACCTGGTTGAAAACCTCGATACCGAAGATAAATTGGGTCAACCAATGATGAACCTCGCTCTGATCAATGATTGGGGCACAGTCGATCTGTTTGTCATGCCCTATTTCCGTGAACGAAATTTTCCAGGTACCTCAGGTAGATTAAGATCGATTCCAGAGACGCGACAAGATCGCTCACAATTTGAATCTGCCGCAAAAGAAAAACATATCGACCTTGCTGCTCGCTACACACACTACATTGGTGACTGGGATATTGGTCTAGCACATTTTTATGGCACTAGCAGAGAACCACGCTTACTGTTTAGTATCGATAGTGGCGGTAATCCTTTTATTATTCCGTTCTATGACATCATCAACCAGACCTCGGTCGATATCCAAACCACCAAGGGCAATATGCTGTGGAAATTTGAAGCCTTGCATCGCAGCGGTCAAGGCACGACCTACAATGCACTTGCAGGCGGATTTGAGTACACCTTTGTCGGTATTATGGATACCGCTCTCGATCTAGGTGTGCTCAGTGAATATCACTATGATGACCGCGATGAATTATCCATGAACATATTTGAAGACGATATCGCCATCGGTGCGCGTCTCGCATTCAATGATGTTCAATCAAGTGAAGCACTTGTTGGTGTCGTATGGGACAGAGACAACGGTGGTAAATTCTTCAATATCGAAGCCAGCAGGCGACTCGGTGATAGCTGGCTACTTGAGCTACAGGGCCGTTTCTTCTTTAATCAAAAACGCAGTGATCTGGCATTTTTTGTGAGCCGAGATGACTATACTGAATTATTCCTGACCTATAACTTCTAGTTTTTCCTTCATAAATAAGCACTTAAAATTTAAAACTATTGAGTGAACTGCTCATTTAATATTTTACTTGAAAGTTCTCTAAATGTTCTCTTATAATGGCTCGTCCCTGAAAACCCCACACTGTTTTCAAGACATGACTCCCCAGTCACTTCTAGTACAGGACGTACTGGCATCTGCTCAGGCAGATTTAGCTAAGAAATTACACATTCGATGCTTTCGTTGAACAAGCCTTAAGGATGAGGCTTGCTCAACAACCTACCCTGTGCGGAGAATAATAATGACACTAAAAACCTGGCCGCGGGTCATTGCCTTGGCCGATATGAACGCCTTCTTTGCATCAGTCGAACAAGTACACAACCCGGATTTAATGGGTAAGCCGATTGGGATAACCAATGGTTTAACCGGCACCTGCATTATTACTTCCTCTTATGAAGCACGCGCCTTTGGTGTATGCACTGGCATGCGTGTCAAAGAGGCAAAACGACTTTGTCCCGACTTTATCCAGATACCCGCCAACCCGGTGCTCTATGCCAAAGTCTCAACGCGGATTATGGACTCACTACAAGACATCTCCCCTGACATAGAGATTTTTTCTGTCGATGAAGCCTTTATCGATCTCACTCGTTGCAAAAAAGTATGGAACGCCACACCGGAAGTGATCGGCATGATGATTAAACGAAAAGTATTCAGTGTGTCGAAAGTGAAATGCTCTGTCGGCATTAGCGGAGATAAATCCACTGCCAAGTGGGCGGCTAAGCTGATGAAACCCGATGGCCTCACCATCATCCCACCATGGGAAGCAGCGGCAAAACTAAGAGGCGTCCCTGTAACAGAACTCTGCGGTGTTAATAAAGGTATCGGTGCTTTCCTAGCAAAGCGCGGTGCCTTTACTTGTGGTGATGTTGCTCGATTACCGATTAGCGTATTAGGTCAGCGCTTTGGCAACCCCGGCAAACGGATATGGTATATGTGCCAAGGTAAAGACCCGGACAAGGTGCAGAATAATATTAAACCACCAAAGTCTATTGGCCATGGCAAAGTGATGCCTCCAAACACAACAGCGAAAGATACGATCTATATGTATCTAATCCACATGGCTGAAAAAGTCGCACAACGCTTACGAAAGCATGCTCTAACTGCGCAGCGCTTTTATATCGGCTTAAAAACAAGGCATGGCTGGTTGGGCAATAAATTCAAGATAGAATTCCCGAGCAACGATAGCAAGCCTCTTATCGATCTATGTAAAATTGTCATGTATCAATACTGGCATGGCGAAGGCGTACATCAAGTACAGTTAACCGCTTTAGACCCACGAGCAGAAAAGGGACAGGTTGATTTATTTGAAGATGATGACATAAAGAATCATCAATTAAATAAAGCATTAGATAACATCAATGAACGCTATGGCGAATTCACATTAGCGCCGGCCAATTTATTAAACCGATCAGACATGCCAAATGTTATCGCACCGGCATGGAAGCCCTATGGGCACAGACAAACAATACAAGATGCAAACTTAGAGAAAAAAGAATCTGACGAATGATGTAAAACAGATAGTAATATCAGTTAACAAAAAACCTACTAGCAGGAAGATTATCGTGTAAATGGTGTCCATCAGTAAGTGCTTTTGGTTGTTATTAGGGAATAAAAAGTGTATTTCCATGGGGTGTATTGCTATTGTATCTCGTCACCTGAAACTCAATAGACTATAATCCGCCGTCTTTTACTCCTATAGTTGTCCAAACAGGTCAATGTATGCTTGATTATTAGTAGGAAATACAAAAATTTTAGATGACTCTCTTGCAGAAATGCTTGCAAAGAGATTCGATAAAACTGTGAAATTTTATGCATTATCGTATAGCTAAGAAAAATTTTTATCATTAATGGAGCAAACAATTTTGAGTGAAAAACTTCCAAGACCATGTGCGGTATGTACTGTATGTCACACCTATATTAGAAATGCGAGCATGATCAACTATGCTTGTGGACTAATGATTGATGGCAAAAGATGCAAAGGTGCATGGCAGGGGGCATTAAAAGTTGAAGATTGGGAAGAATGTCAATCTTGCCATGCCACAGATACTAATTGCGATTCATGTAACGGTGAAGGATGGTCATTTATCAGGAAGTAATCAAGTACAAGAACACCTAAAAAATCCTCATCGCCGCTTAATTAAATCAACACTTTTTTGCTTGGTTTATTTATTGCAGATGATACCCCATCGCTACACTCTGACAGCGTGTTAACAAATCAGATGCGCCCTCCTCTAAGCAACTAGCATAATCATAGTGATGGCATCTGTACCCCGTCAGCACCATGTGGACCAACTAGCCTGATTGTCTAAGAGATAGTTTTAGTTCATCGTTAACCCAAGAGGAAACGATGATGACAAGTAAAAGAAGTGTAGAACATACTGTGCGCGATATTCGTCGACGCACCCGTAAAAAATATTCAGCAGAAGAAAAAATTCGTATCGTACTTGAAGGCTTACGTGGCGAAGAAAGCATCGCTGAGCTATGTCGCAAGGAAGGACTAAACCCAAATGTTTACTACCGTTGGTCGAAAGACTTTCTGGAGGCAGGTAAGAAACGTTTATCAGGCGATATCGTACGTGAAGCGACCTCAGATGAAGTCAAAGAACTGCGTGCTGAAACATCTGCGCTGAAAGAAACCTTAGGCGAAGTAGTCATGGAGAATCGGCTGCTTAAAAAAAGCGTGCTCGGGGATGGGGAGGACGATATATGAGGTACTTAGCATCGGATAAAGTCGAGATTATTCAACTGGTACAGAACTCAGATCTGTCGGTTCGACAAACGCTGACTCGGCTGGACATTCATAAGTCCACTTTTTACAACTGGCTCAAACGTTATGAAGAGAATGGCGTTGATGGCTTGGAAGACAAGAAGCCGATTCCCCATGCGGTATGGAATAAAATCACCGAAGACCACTGTGAAGCCGTTATTGAGTTAGCCTTAGAGAAGCCTGATTTGTCTCCACGAGAGTTAGCCGTAAATTACACTGACAACAAGGCTTACTTCGTCTCAGAATCCACGGTGTACAGGCTGCTGAAAGAACAAGACTTAATTACCAGTCCGGCCTATATCCTGATGGAGGCCAGTGATAAGTTTCAACAGCCCACTACGCGCGTGAATGAGATGTGGCAAACGGATTTTACCTATTTCAAGATTATCGGTTGGGGTTGGTATTACTTATCCACGGTATTAGATGATTACTCACGTTACATTATTGCCTGGCGTTTATGTACGGGCATGAGTAGCCGTGATGTCTCTGATACGCTGGATGACGCCTTACGCTTTACGGGACTTGATACAGTAAAGGTAAATCATAAACCGCGTTTACTCAGTGACAATGGCCCGTGTTATATCTCCGGTGAATTAGCCGATTACCTTGAAGAAAACGGTATGACGCACACTCGAGGTCGACCTTATCATCCACAAACACAAGGCAAGATAGAGCGCTGGCATCGTTCAATGAAGAATCAGATATTACTTCACCACTATTATTTCCCCGGGGAACTGGAGGAACAGTTGCAGCGTTTTGTGAGTTATTACAACCATGAGCGTTATCATGAATCACTTGATAACCTGACACCGGCTGATGTCTTTTATGGGCGTGGCGAAGAAATACTAAGTCAACGAGAGCTAATCAAACAAAACACGTTAGCGATGAGACGACAAATGCATTACGATAAACAACAAGTGAAGCACATAACCTATTGATGAACTAATGTGTCTCTTAAATCAAACCGCTACCTGTCCAAAAGGTTTTGACGACGTACACCAGCGCTTCTCGTTTTTCCCATAAGCCGGCAAAACCGAAATAGTCGTCATTTAGAGAATAAATAGCATAGGGTTGTTTATTGCCTTTGCTTCCCTGCCATTCATAAAAACCGGACACGGGAATGATGCAACGCTGTTTCTTGTATGCAGTTTGAAAATACGGTTTTTCTCTGAGCGTTTCTGCTTTGGCATTGATGGGCTTTATTTTAATATCGGACTTTGTCCACGAGGGCACCAACCCCCAATTAAGGGATGCAAATTCTTTGCAATTATTATTTAATCGGATAACCATACAATCAGCGGAAGGTGTGATGTTATAACTAGTCTTGGTTTCGATAGAACTATCAACGCCAAATTGTTTAGCTATTTTTTTCTTATCGCTATTAAAATAGAATCGACCACACATAGCGCAATAGTATAATTGATGTGTAAATGATATAACTAAATCTATGATAAAAAACGTATTAGGTACTATGCTTGAGCCTTGCTGCGATGAACTAGATACCGGTTATTTTCGTAATGGCAAGTGTGAGACTTGTGATAATGATGTCGGAATGCATACCGTCTGTGCCGAAATGTCCGATAGCTTTCTGGAATTTTCCAAGAAAAGTGGCAATGACCTTTCCACACCAGTAGAGGCATATGATTTTCCCGGCCTTAAAGCTGGCGATAGATGGTGCATCTGTCTGCCTCGCTGGATCGAAGCATTGGAAGAAGGGGTAGCCCCCAAAATTCTTTTACGCTCTACGGATTCTTCCGTCTTAGAGCACGTGCCATTAGAAGTACTGGAAAAATATGCCATTAGAGATGATTAGCCAATTTAAAATAGCATGCTCTACATTGTTCTAATTACAACGTTGGCTGTCGCCTCGGCAATTGGTCTACATTATTCCGCCCTAGTAAGTACAACAAAATTGCTAAGCCATTTCCATGGCGCTCACCCAGCAAGTATCGTCCTCGCCTTGTTTCTCGCAGTACTAGCGCACCTTTCAGAAATAGTTATCTTCGCTATCGCATGGCAAGTAATGTACAGCATGGAACTCATAACCTTTTCGGTTGAGTCACCCACATTCCTGGATATTGTCTACTTTTCTGGAACAACTTATACCACTGTTGGTTATGGCGATATTGTATTAACAGGTCATGGTCGCATCATGTCAGTTGTTGAAGGCGTAATGGGGCTAGTGCTTATTGCATGGACAGCCTCGTTCACCTATTTTGAAATGAATAGAAAGTGGCTCAAAAACGCTTAAATCTAATTAAGTCGTCAATAGCCTATTGTTAGTTTTATTTATCCAGAGACTGCCCAGAACAGCTATAGCTAAATTGAATAACAGTCCAATCAAACCCGGATGAAAACCATAGATTTTTCCATTCTGCACAAAATCAAAACCACCGAAAGCTAAATATAGAGACAAAGCCACGCCAAAAACGATTCCTATAAACGTGGGTAACGCCTGCATGCCTCGCCAGTGAATACTCAACATAAATGCAGGTACAAGCTGAATCAGAATATCAAACTTCCTATCCAATAATTTTATTAATGAGGCTTTATCACTGAGATAGATAGCTAACCATACTAAAAAGATTATCAAACACCAGGAAAATATTTTTCCCATAAAGGTTAGCCGTGCTTCACTGGCATTTGCATCGATAAACCGTCCATAGATATCTTTACTTAACATGGATGAAATAGATAACAAGGCAGAGTCAGCGGTCGACATCATTGCAGCGAGAATTGCAGCATAAAGAATGACAACCAGCCAATAACCCAATACTGAATTTTGTTGAATCATCGACATGATAATACCCAAGACACGATCGGTGTCAGTACCTAATAGCCCTGGAACATAGGCAATGGCATAGATTCCGGTAATGACGGCAATCAAAGATGTAAATAATGGTGCGAAAGCCATTAGTGCCAGACCTTGCCTTAAGACTTTCTCAGAACGTGCTGCATAGATACGTTGAATGGCTTGCGGGTAAAGTGTCGAACCTAGTCCAATAATAATGATATAACTGAGCCACTCCCGTAGGCGGTTTGCATCGGGCACATTGACCTTTGCAACTTCAGGCGACTGTTGAATTATATTCGTGGCGAGTGAAATCGGCCCAAATTGTTTATATAACATAAATAATAAAAGACTAAAGCCAACCATCAACACCAGTCCCTGAATAACATCTGTCCAGGCAACGGCACGAATACCACCCAGCGTGCCATACACCACCATGATCAATGTTAACAAGATGACACCTTGTCGATAGGCTGTATCAGGATCAGCCATCGATAAACCTTGCATTGCACGCCCCATCGCCATCAGTTGCGCCAATAAATAATTGCTCAGCACAACCACGAGGATTAACGTTGCAATCACATTAATCCAGTTTGAATTAAAACGGTGTTGAAGATAATCGGTCGGTGTTATGAAGTCATACTGTTTCGCATAGGCATAAAGCCTTGGTGCTAAGATTAAAAAGCAGGCCACTATTGCCGTCATAAAATGAATACACATTATCCATGCGAATCCAATTCGATAGGCCTTGCCGGAATAACCAAACAAAGTATTACCACTGTATTGTGTCGCGTATAAGGTAAGGAAAATGACGACTAGACCAAAGCCGTTACCTGCAAGGTAAAAATCTTTTAAGGTATTCTCTTGTCTCGCACGGTAACCAAGAAAACCAACAAATATTAAAGAGCAAAGATAAGTACTGATAAATACCCAGGCTGTTTGGTCAAAGACTTGGTTATTCATCTTGCGTCACATCCGTGTCCCAGGGATAGCGTAATAATAAGAATGCGGTAAACATAGAGGCACAAATTGATACGGCAATCGCTATTACAACCCAGAGTGGTAGGCCCAAAACGAATGAAGTTGATTCTTCTGGCCAATACCAAGGTATGCCAATAACCAGCAACACAAAATAGACAGCACAAATCCAGTAAGGTCGTTTCATAATAGATACAGCAGGCTTTGTTATTTTAATTTTTCTTTTAGATTGAGATATCCGGGTAAGCCAAGAATATCTTTCACCTCATCAAAACCGACCATCTTGCCTTCAAGACTTTGCGTATGCCCTTCACGTTTAAAAACCTCGGCCATCTCGCGCATACAATGTGCTGTCATTAAAACAGAATCTATTGGTGCAACAACTATTTTAAAACCCATCTGTTCAAGTTCTTCTGCACTTAAAATAGGCGTCTTGCCTAATGCCAGCATATTAACAAGCTTTGGATATTCAACACGCTTACAAATTTCTTCTAATTCACCGATCGATAAAGGTGCTTCTATAAATGCAACATCGGCACCGGCATCGCAATAGCGATTAATGCGGTCAATAGCATCATCAAGTCCGTCTGTCTCTCTGGAATCTGTACGAGCAATAAAAATAAAATCAGAATCCTGCCTCGCTGCAACTGCCGCTTTAAATTTCATTAGCATCTCATCTGCGGGTATCACTTCTTTGCCGCCGAAATGTCCGCAACGTTTGGGGAAGACCTGATCTTCTAGGATAATACCCGCTGCACCTGAACCTTCGAATTCATTTACACAGCGCATGACATTATGTAAATCACCGTGGCCGGTGTCAGCATCAGCAATAACAGGAATTGAGACGCGATGTGCCATACGTCGAGTTGCATCGACCATCTCCGACATACCAAGAAAATTTAAATCGGGTAATCCATAGAGGCTGGCACTCGTGCCAAATCCACCTATAAAAACTGAGTCAAACCCACACTGTTCGACCATGACCGCCGTTAGAACATCATGGGCACCTAGCGTGCTTATTACTCCAGGTTTTTCTATCAATTTACGCATTTGGGCTGCTGGGCTTGGTATGGCTGACATTGATCTGCTCTCCCAATAAATTTAATGTAGGATTAGTGTTATGTGTCTCAGGCATAAATTGTACTACAGTGATACTCAGGTTTAATCATCATTATATTATTCAATAAATTGGAGAGTAATTATGGCAGAAGGTAGTAATGGCAGTGTACTGATGGGCATGATTTGGATGTTCATCATTTCCCTTCTTTTATTTTGGTTGCCCGGTTTAGGTTCATTGATCGCAGGTATTGTTGGTGGGAAACAAGCGGGAGGTGTTCTAGCCGGCTTAATGGCCGCTTTGTTACCTGGTCTTCTTGTTGCAATAGGTTTGTTCTTTGCTGGCACTATGCTAACAACCTTACCCGTTATTGGTGCTACGCTCGCTGGCTTGGGTTTATTACTCTATGTACTCTACATCCCCCCATTGATTATTGGTGCATTGATTGGTGGTTTGCTTGCCTAATCAAGGATTGATTTAGATCAACACGGGAATAGTAATACCTCTTAAAATAATAAATGTAATAATTTATTCATAAAGGAAGAGATGCATGTTCGAACTCGCAGAAATAGGACACACGCTAGGTAAAACTGAATATAAAAAGCGTGTGCCTGAACTAAGAACCAAACTACTCGATATTCAAAACAAACTCCGCGATGATAACTTCCCTGTAATGATTCTAATCTCAGGTGTTGATGGAGGCGGCAAAGGCGAAATCATCAATCTGCTCAATGAATGGATGGACCCACGAGGCATTCAGACACATGCTTTTGGCGTACCCAGTGAAGATGAAAGACAACGCCCACCCTATTGGCGCTACTGGATGGCTCTCCCTGGCACTGGAGAGATTGGTATTTTTATAGGCTCATGGTATAGCGAACCCATTGCAAAGTGCGTTACTGGGAAAAATGATTATGCCGATCTGGATGCAAACCTCATCCACGTTAAAAATATTGAGCGTGAACTGGCTGACGATGGAATGCTAATCATCAAATGCTGGGTACATATGAGCAAAGAGCGTCAAAAAGCGAAACTTGAGGGATACCAGAAAGACCCTGAAACTAGATGGCGTGTTACTAAAAAAGACCTAAAACACCTGAAACTCTATAATAAATTTACCAGCATTGCCGAACGTGTTGTTCGTGAAACAAGTACTGGGCATTGTCCGTGGTTAATCGTTGATGGCACCGATATCAAACATAGTAGCGTTACTGTTGCAGAACACATACTCGAGCGCATCGACTCACATATAAAATCACTCGCTAATAAAGAACAACCCGAAGAAAGTAAACTTACAGATGTCGAAAAAAAATTCAGTCTATTAAAATCATTAAACCTTAATAAGACAATCAGCAAAACAAACTACAATAACAAACTGGAAAAATATCAAGGTAAACTAAACCAACTAGCGCGTGAAGCAAGGCTTAAAAACTGCTCCTCCACATTGGTTTTTGAAGGTTGGGATGCTGGCGGTAAAGGCGGTGCTATTCGGCGTATCACTCATGCACTTGATGCAAGACAATATCGTGTTATTCCTATTGCAGCACCAACCGACGAAGAAAAAGCACATCATTATTTATGGCGTTTTTGGAGACATGTCCCAAAAGCAGGACATATCACGATATATGACCGTAGCTGGTATGGCCGTGTTTTAGTTGAACGAGTGGAAGGGTTTGCATCAAAAGAAGAGTGGCTTAGAGCCTATACTGAGATCAATGATTTTGAAGAAGAACTTTTCGATGCAGGAACATTGATCATCAAATATTGGCTGCATATTGATCAAGATGAACAAGAACGTCGTTTTAAAGAGCGTGAAAAGATCAGTTACAAAAAACACAAGATAACTGAAGAAGATTACCGTAACCGTAAAATGTGGAATCAGTATGAAGCAGCGGTTGACGACATGGTCACCCGCACCAGCACTGAATATGCGCCTTGGCATCTTATCGAAGCAAATGACAAGCGCTACGCAAGGATAAAAGTATTAAAAACATATTGTGATGCCTTAGAAAAACGATTGGATTAGGAGAATAATTTCTTTCAAATCCACGATATATAGTGTTTTTAGCTTAATTTTCCACTACAATTGGTGGTATAACGAAATCACAACGGTTATTCCGCGAAATCACAATTGCAACAAATACTTACGAAAATCTTCTCGCGAAATAATAAGGGTCCGAAATAATGTCTCGAATCCTACCAATCGCCCTACTCTCCCTTTTATGCCTTAATAGTGCAAACGCTGATCTCTATAGCGCCAGTAATGCCTTATCCCGTGGGGATTATGAAACTGCTGTTGCAGAATTTACAATATTAGCTGAAAAAGGAGATGACAAAGCCCAGGCTAACTTGGGTTATATGTACTATGCAGGAGAAGGTGTCCCTCAAGATTATCAACAAGCCGTCTATTGGTATCGAAAAGCGGCAGTACAAGGCAATAGAGATGCTCAATATAATCTTGCTGTTTCATATGCCTTTGGTGAAGGTGTAGCACAAGATCTAACTGAAGCCGCAATCTGGTATCGTCGGGCAGGTGAACAAGGACATGTTGTTTCTCAATATAGCCTTGGCATTTCCTATGCTTACGGCGAAGGCGTCCCACAAGATCAGACAGAAGCGGCGCGTTGGTTCACAAAAGCAGCAAACCAAGGTTATGCCAGGGCTCAAGTTCAGTTGGGTAGTATGCACCACACTGGCGAAGGCGTAACCCAGGATTATTCTGAAGCAGTACGTTGGTATCGCATGGCAGCAGACCGTGGTGATGCAACAGCACAATACAATCTTGGCACAATGTACCGATCGGGCAAAGGTGTTGAACAAAACTATGCACAGGCAAAACGTTGGTTTAGACAATCCGCAGATCAAGGTTATGCCGCCGCGCAAAATGAATTGGCAAGCCTTGAACGTTCTGCTGGTGCTAATGTTGCCACGCGAACAATTCAGGTAAAACCTGAAATTTATCCAACTGAATCGATCGAGCCGATAGCCCAAGAAGAACTACCCGAATCAATAGCAGAAGATTTACCTGTTCAGGAAGAAAAACTTGCATCAAATGAGACAAGCGCACCCACTTCTGAGACAAAACAAATAAGTGAAGGATCAAGTACCGATGAACCCACTAAAAAACCTCTATTTAGTGTAGACAAGAAAGACCTGCTAACACTCGATAGTTCGCAATTGGATATTCCAGAACCGATTGTTGAGTCAGTGGCGACTGCTACTCCTGTCCCCGACATCAAAAAGGAAGTCGCCGCAGAAATTGAAACTCCGCTCAGAACAGAAATAGCTGATGTTGCTACAACAGAGCTTGCATCTGTTGACGAAGCTGAATCTAAAAAACCTGAAGTCTCTGCAATGCACAAAGCCATGGGTCTACCTCAACCTGAACCAGCTCAAGAAAAAGGCGAAACTTCTGAAAACTTATTTACAGCCATTGGAAATTTATTTTCCAGTGATGACGGTACTAAAAATGAAGGTATTGAGGAGAGCCCAGAGGCAATAGAATCAACTACGTCTATTGCTGAAGATCAGCCTCCCACTGAAGTCATTGCGTCAGAAACTGCTGCAGAAGAATATGTCGCTGCAGATGACCCCACCCTTTTAACAAATGAACCTGTTGATATCGAAGAAGTTATTGCGCAAGAAACCGCTGCAGAAGAATATGTCGCTGCTGAAGACCCGACCCTTCTAACAAATGAACCTGCTGATATCGAAGAAGTTATTGCGCAAGAAACTGCTGCAGAAGAATATGTCGCTGCTGAAGACCCCACCCTTTTAACAAATGAACCTGTTGATATCGAAGAAGTTATTGCGCAAGAAACCGCTGCAGAAGAATATGTCGCTGCTGAAGACCCGACCCTTCTAACAAATGAACCTGCTGATATCGAAGAAGTTATTGCGCAAGAAACTGCTGCAGAAGAATATGTCGCTGCTGAAGACCCGACCCTTCTAACAGAATCTACCGATGCCGAACAAGTTGAAGAAGAAACTGAAACTTCTGGCGGTTTCTTTTCTGCAATTGGCAAATTCTTCTCTGGTGAAGAAAAACAAGCTGAGCCTGAAATATTCCAAGAAGAAACACAGAAAGAAGAAGACAGATTAATTGCAAAGCTTGACGACCCAACACCCGCAATAGAAGAGATTGAGCTTGCACAAGATGTAGAGGATGAATTATCACAATACAGTGTCGAGGCAGGTCGACGCGCACTGTCATACAACGATTACGAAGAAGCAGAAAAGCAATTCAGACCATTGGCAGAAGCTGGTGACAGCGAAGCACAATCTCACCTTGGTTCACTTTACTATGTTGGTAATGGTGTCGAACAAAACTTTATCAGTGCTTTCTTGTGGTATAAAAAAGCAGCAGACCAAGGCAATGTAGATGCTCAATATAGTATTGGTAATATGTACTTGCTCGGTGAAGGCATAGAACAAAACAATGGAGAAGCGGCTAAATGGTATACCTTGGCAAGCGAACAAGGTCATGTCGCAGCAACTAGCAATCTTAGAAATCTACAAAAACAGGATGCCTTAGCAAGCAAGGAAATCCCTGAAACGCCTGCTGAAATTGAAGTGGTTGAAGAAACTACTGAGGCTGAAGTATTAGCAGAAGAAATAGAATCTATTGCAACCGAAGGCAACATCACTGAAACAATCGATGATCAAATTGAACTGTCTACTAGCTCGACTATTCCGAATAACGTGTCAGATGCAGAGTCAAATGTAGAAGAATACGTTGCTGAAGCTGATCCTACCCTTCTAACAGAACCTATCGATGACAAACAAGTTGAAGAAGAAACCGAAACTTCTGAAGGTTTCTTTTCTTCGATTGGTAAATTTTTCTCTGGTGAAGATAAACAAGCTGAGACTGAGAGAACCGAAGAAGAAACACAGAAACAAGAAGATGTAGTTAATGCCAAAGTTTTCGAGCCAACACCTGTAATAGAAGAAGCTGATCTTACTCAAGAATCTGAGAATAATTTATCGCAATACAGTGTCGATGCAGGACGACGCGCACTAGCAAATGGTAATTTTGATCTTGCGTTCAAACAATTTAAGCCATTGGCAGAAGCTGGAGATAATGAGGCACAATCACATCTTGGTTCACTCTACTACGCCGGCAAAGGTGTTGAACAAAGTATTGATGACGCTTTTGGTTGGTATAAGAAGGCAGCAGATCAAGGCAATGTCGATGCTCAGTACAGTATTGGCAACATGTTCCTACTCGGTGAGAGCGTTGAACAGAATAATGAGAAAGCGGCTAAATGGTATGAACGAGCAAGTGAACAAGGTCATGTTGCAGCGGCTAGCAATCTAAAAAACATTCAAAAACTTAATGCTTTAAACCGTGAGAACAAGTTAGAACAGCACGCAGTGACAGAACAAGTAATTGATGAAGACACCTCATCTGAGGCAACAACTGTAAAAAGTTATGCTGCGGGTGATGCACCTTCTACTGAATCATTACAAACATACTCCGATACTGAACCTTCAGAAGTAGTTACCCGTATTGATACCAATTCTGAAGCAGAAACATCTGTGGATGTACCCACAATCAAAGACGAAGAAGCAAAGCAAACAGTAGTTGCAGATACAAGTATGGAGCCTGAATCTTCAGAGCAGTCAGAATTTTTTGAGAGTTTATTTGGAAAGAGTGAACCGGAGTCAACTGCATTAAAAGAGGATGACAACATCAACCTCAATGCTACTGAGTCTGTTGAGGAAAGTGTAACAGAAGCAACTGTTAGTCAAATAGAGAACGATACAGATGAATCAGCCCTTACAGTAACTGAAGAAGCAGAAGTTGAGAAGGAATCAGAACAAGCTGAAGGATTATTTGGCTTCTTTGGAAAAATGTTTTCTTCTGACAAAGAAAAAGAAGTTATAGATGAGACGGAAAACAAAACTACAATCTCTGAAGAAATAACGAAGACAGAACCAGTACTCGAACAGCCAACAGTTGCTAATAGTGAAATAAGTATTGTTGAACAACGCATTGAGTCTATTAATCCAAAAACGGAATTAGAAAAATTACGCACGTTAGCAATTCAAGGCGATCCGGAAGCGCAATACAAGTTGGGCACACTTTATTATTCTGGCGATGGAGTAAAACAAGATTTTCCCGAATCTGCTTTATGGTATAGACGTGCAGCGCAACAAGGCAATGCAGATGCTCAATATAGTCTAGGAAATTTGTATTTGATGGGCGAAGGTCTTGAACAAGATGACCAACAAGCCGCTGATTGGTATGCCTTGGCGGCGGTTCAAGGTCACATGTCTGCAACTCATAATCTTGCAAGTTTACAAAAATCAATGCGTTCAACTGAACGATTAGAGATCGAAACAGGCACAGATGATGTCGCAACAAAAACAAATACTGATACAACTGAAGAAGATATTTCTAGTGAACCAGCTATAGATATGACAGGTAAGTCTGACTATGAAGAAGGCCTAGCTTATGCATTTGGTGATGGTGTACCACAAAATGATCGTAATGCATTCAATTTATTCTATGCTGCGGCTAAAAAAGGCTATGCGTTGGCACAATATAAAGTAGGCGTTGCCTATGCTTATGGTGAAGGTGTTCGTCAGGATAATAAACTAGCTGCTGAGTGGTACCAAAAAGCAGCTGAACAAGGTTATACAATTGCCCAAAGAAATTTAGCGACGATGTATCTTGATGGTAATGGCATTCAACAAGATAAAGTACATGCATTGGCTTGGTACAATGTTGTCGCTAGTCAAGGAAATGCGATGGATATACGCCGTCGTGACATGCTGGAAAAAGAACTTTCCGAAAATGAATTAGCCCAATCTCAAGAATTATCAAATCAGATATCAAGTCGCCTAAACAGTAACTCCTCTCTGTAGTTTTACAGGGCTCATTTTATTTAGTTTCATTGCCACTTTTTTCTGGCATTATTGAGCATTATAAAGACCATCTGCTGAACCTATGATTGATCCAAAAATTAAAAATGTTATTGAAATTAAGGGCCTGGATACCTGGTACGGTAGCAAACAAATCTTATCTAATATTTCACTGCATGTTGAGCGTAAGGAAGTGATGGTCATTATGGGGCATAGTGGTTCGGGGAAAAGCACGCTCCTACGCCATATGATCGGGCTGAATAATCCTGCATCAGGTTCGATAAAATTATTGGGCAAGGAAATAACTGGCCTAAAAAGCAATGAACTCTACGAATTACGCAAGCACATTGGCGTTGCCTTTCAAAATGGCGCATTGTTTAGCTCGATGACTTTACAAGAGAACGTCGAATTACCACTACACGAACACACCAAACTCGATCACAACACTATCCGTATAATGTCTCGCCTTAAGCTTGAATTAATGAATTTAAGTGATAATGAAGATTTAATGCCGGCAGAACTATCAGGCGGCATGTTGAAACGTGCTGGTTTGGCCAGAGCGGTCATAATGGATCCGGAAATACTTTTTTTTGATGAGCCTTCAGCTGGACTCGATCCAGTAACCTCTGCTGAATTGGATGATTTAATTCTGCAATTACGTGATGCATTAAATATGACGATCATTGTAGTGACACATGAATTAGTAAGTGCATTCAAGATAGCCGATAGGATTACTGTTATCGATAATGGCCAACAAATCATTACCGGCGATAAAGAAACGATTAAGAAGTCCACCGACCCCAGAATCGTCAATATGCTCGAACGCAGAGCAATGAATGATGATATTGACGCTGATGATTACCTGAATAAATTAACTCGAAATTGATTACCAATGGGCACAAATAAACTGCAAGCATTGTCATCGATTGAATCTGTATTGATAAGACTTGGTATTGCTGGAATTTTTTTATTTGAAACAACACTTACTATCGTGTTACCGCCCTATTCTCTAAAGCCATTAATAAAACAAATTGCTTTTATAGGTGCGCGCTCATTATTAGTTATTGTTGTTGCTGGATTATTTGTCGGCATGGTCATCGCCCTTCAATTTTACGACACATTAGTACGTTTTGGCTCTGTGAGCTTACTTGGCTCAGCAGTAGGCTTGAGTTTAATTCGTGAACTTGGTCCAGTGCTCACTGCGTTGATGGTTATTGGAAGATCCGGCTCAGCAATGTGTGCTGAAATAGGAATTATGCGGGTAGACAACCAAATCGATGCACTGGAATGCATGGCCATAGACCCTTATCGGTATCTTTTTGCACCCAGAATTCTCGCCGGTATTATTTGCGTACCAATATTAACGGCAATATTCATTCTAGTTGGAATCTTTGGTGGCTACTTTGTAGGCGTTGTCTTATTTGGTGTCAGCCCAGGCTCTTATTTTCAAGGCATGTCAGATACTGTATTAAACCGGGATCTCTTTATGGGTTTTTCTAAATCACTCGTATTTGGATTACTTATCGTATGGATAGCCTGTGATAAGGGTTTTAATTTACACTTGGATAAACATGGCGCCTATGGATCGGAAGGCGTTAGTCGCATCACTACTGAAGCTGTCGTATTATCATCTATTGCTGTACTTTTTAGTGATTATTTACTCAGTGCCTTGATACTGTAAACTGCGCTTATGAATAAGAAACAACATACGGAATTACTTGTAGGTATCTTTTTGCTTGCTGGAATTATTGCCATATCCTTCCTTGCCTTGCGTATGGGAGACATAGGCCTGTTTGACAATGATGAGTATATTATTAAAACCCGATTTACTTCGGCCTCAGGTTTAAAAGAAGGAGCATACGTTGAAGTCGCTGGTGTCACAGTGGGAAAAGTTAAACAGATTGTTTTTAACCCCGAGACTTATTTGGCCGATGTAGATATTAGTTTGCAACGTAATATCAATATCCCGGAAGATTCAATTGCATCTATTCGAACGTCAGGGATTATTGGCGACAAATTCGTTAAGATCTCTGCCGGTGGCAGTGACACCTACCTTGAAGCGGGAATGGAGATTATCGAAACAGAGCCTTCGATAAACCTGGAAGAGTTGATCAGCAAATATATTTTCGAATCAGATAATTAGTTTTTAACTATCTTCATTAATATTTTTTGCGGCGGGCACTTCTTTCTGGGATGCTTTATATTTATTAATTCTACCCTGTATATCCAATAACAAACCGTCCATTCCGTCATTTTTTACAATTGCTGCAAATGTACTTCGGTAATTGCTTACTAGGCTCACGCCCTCAATAACGACATCATAGGCAAACCAATTCCCATCGTTATTTTTTAACTTATAGTTAACCGGAATCTCTGTACTATCTGTGATAATCAGCGTTTCTACAACAGCTCGTTTACCACGGATAGTCTCACCAGTATATTCCACTTTCTGGTTCGTATAGGCTTCAATTTTTGTTCTATAGGTATCTTCTAGATATTGAGAAAAGAAAACCACAAATTGCTGACGTTCTTCTGGTGTTGCTTTCTTCCAATTTGTCGCTAAAACACTTTGCGACATACTTCGAAAATCAAAGCTGTCATTGATTACCAAACCAATCATCGCCCATCTTTCTTCTGTACTATGAGATTTATCTTTTAAAACTGTAATGACCTTTTCAACGGAGTCTTTAACACGATCGGTAGGGGTAGAAAACTGATCTGCTGTTACTGCTGCTGAAAATAGGCTGAGGAGAAAATAAAGTGCGTATTTTTTTATCATTTTTTTAATTATTACCGCGTTCCTTGTTGATATTCATATCGTACCTTTTAAACGGATTGGAATCCAAAAATAATGTCATCATCCTACGACACAATATATGTATATTTGCTGTGTCTGCACCACAACATCAGCTTTTTTAGCTTTTTAAGGGCATCAAATTATAACTCTATCTTATTGATTTTATTTGTATTTATGTTTATATAGTGTGATGTGATTCACAGAACCATATCAAAATATGACCTATGATCTGATTTCGGTATGTGAGTTGCACTATAAAAATAATTACAAAATAAATTAGGGATCTTGATCATGAATGTTTATCAATGCTGGTATCTCGGCCTCAGCGGTTATTGTTGTCGCAATCACAACTCAAAATGGATGTTTGTTCCAGAATTAGGTCAGGGTAATAGCCGCATCCGTAAGCATCTTTCATTAAACGACCTTGTGTTTGATAACCCAATTGCAAAACAATATGAATTGAAAATCGAACGCCAGTTTCAAGAGATGAAATCTAACCCGTTACATTTCCTTAAATCGCTTTTTGTCTCTGAGAAAAAAGCTAGTACTGTCGGCGGGATGCTATTCGCCTCCTTTTAGTTACAACAATTTATCCTTATTAAGGTCGCTGAATACTAACTCAGTGGCCTTTTTTCGTTCTTAATTTTGAGTTATTAACGTAAACTGAACTAACTCAAATAACCTCCTCTAAGCCTAGATATGAATAAGAAGAAAATAGCGCTTGTCGCCCTCTTTATCACTGCTGTTACTTTATTCTTCGTATTGGATCTTGGTCAATATCTCAATCTAGCCTATATAAAATCACAACAACAAGTAATCAATGATTACTACGATCTGAATCCAGTAAAGACGGGGTTAATCTTTTTTATAAGTTACATACTCATTACCGGAGTTTCACTACCGGGAGCAGGTATCATGACATTGGCTGGGGGCGCAATCTTTGGCGTTGTTTGGGGAACGATACTGGTGTCCTTTGGTTCGGTCTTCGGAGCAACTATGGCATTCCTGATTGCTCGATATCTATTTCATGATTACATTCAACACAAATTCAGCCACCGGCTTAAACGAATTAATAAAGGCATTAGGGAAGAAGGCGATCTCTACCTGTTCACTATTCGATTTGTGCCGATATTCCCATTTTTTATTGTTAATACATTGATGGCCTTAACGCCGATCAAAACGCTTAATTTTGCTGTTGTCAGTCAAATAGGTATGTTCGTTCCGACCATCATCTTTGTAAATGCCGGAACCCAACTTGCCCGCATTGAATCCCCTGGCGATGTATTGTCACTTGAGCTGTTACTTTCATTTGCCCTATTAGGCATATTTCCGATTATTGCAAAGAAGACACTGATCCACATTCGAAAGAAAAAACATGAAAGCCTCGACATTATCGAGGCTGAGAAAGATGCAGACTAGACCGAAAAGATTTGATCGTAATTTAATCGTTATTGGTGGTGGCTCAGCCGGTCTCGTCTCAGCACTCATTGCCGCCGCTGTTAATGCAAAAGTCACTCTCATAGAAAAGCATAAGATGGGTGGCGATTGTTTAAATACTGGCTGCGTCCCTTCCAAAGCATTAATCAAATCTGCCAGGGTTGCATCACTCATCAAACGCTCCGATGAATTTGGTATTAATGTACCTGAGTCAAATGTCGATTTTTCTGCCGTAATGGAGCGTGTTCAGTCGGTCATCTCTAAAATAGAACCTCATGACTCTGTAGAGCGCTTTGAAAACCTAGGTGTGGAATGTATTCAGGGACAAGCAAAAATAAAGTCCCCCTGGACCGTAGAGGTAAACGGAAAAATACTAAGCACGCGTAACATTATCGTTGCAACAGGTGCTCGCCCATTTGTGCCTCCTATTAAAGGCATCGACCAAGTAGATTACCTAACTTCAGATAATCTTTGGGGTATTCGTGAGTTACCTAAACATTTAGTCGTATTGGGTGGCGGACCTATCGGTTGCGAACTGACTCAGGCCTTTGCACGTTTAGGTAGCCAAGTAACACAAGTTGAAATGTTACCGCGGATAATGATCCGAGAAGATGAAGAAATTGCATCTATGGTAACAAAACGATTTCAAGAAGAAGGAGTTGATATTCGTACAGAGCATATCGCGAAAGAAGTTGTGATTAGAGATAATCGGAAATATCTTATTTGCGAACATGACAACAAAACTATTGAGATAGAGTTTGATGAAATCCTTGTTGCCGTCGGTCGCGCTGCAAATACGAGTGGTTTTGGTTTGGAAGAACTTGGTGTTGAATTGAATCCAAACAAAACAATCCGTGTTAATGAAAAGTTACAAACTTCTTTACCAAATATATATGCTTGCGGTGATGTTGCCGGCCCCTATCAGTTTACTCACACTGCGGCACATCAAGCCTGGTATGCCACAGTCAATGCGCTATTTGGGAAATTCAAATCATTTAAAGTTGATTATTCTGTAATCCCTTGGGCAACTTTTACTGATCCCGAAGTCGCACGCGTTGGTTTGAATGAACAAGATGCAAAAGAAAAAGGTATCCCATATGAAGTAACCTCTTATGGCATTGATGATTTAGATCGCGCCATAACAGAAGGTGAAGATCATGGTGTTGTTAAAGTGCTTACCGTTCCAGGTAAAGATAAAATACTAGGTGTGACTATTATTGGCGATCATGCTGGTGAATTAATAACCGAATATATTACTGCCATGAAAAATGGCTTCGGGATGAACAAGATACTGGGCACGATTCATATCTATCCAACATTTTCAGAGGCGAATAAATTTGCTGCCGGTGTATGGAAAAAAGCCAATGCACCACAAACCTTATTAAGACTGGTTGGAAAATATCACCGTTGGATGCGCAGTTAATCTCTAGATAACAAAGTCGCGTATTACCTCTACTTTTGACTTACCAGTACCGGCCTCCATCTCATCCGGTATATCTTTCCCAACAATAACGGCCTCACGTTTAGCAATCTGCTCAAACCAGCGCGTTAAATGCGGCAAGTCCTCAATTGATAGACCAGACCATTTATGTCCGCTAACCCATGGCCAGGTTGCAATATCAGCAATTGAATAATCACCAGCGAGATATTCATTATCTGCAAGTCGTTCATTTAATACTTCGTACAAGCGTGTGCATTCCTTCTGATAACGTTCAATGGCATAGGGAATCTTCTCAGGCGCATAGCGATGAAATACATTAGCCTGCCCTTGCATAGGCCCTACACCACCCATTTGGAACATCAGCCACTGCATAACTAGAGATCGCCCTTTTGTATCCTGAGGCATGAATTGTCCTGTTTTTTCAGCGAGATAAACTAATATTGCTCCTGATTCAAAAACCACAAAATCTTCACAATCACGATCGACTATCGTTGGAATCCGTCCATTTGGGTTTAATTTAAGATACCAGTCTTCTTTTTGTTGTTTAGCTCCCAGGTCAATACGATGCGTGGTGTATTCCAATCCCATTTCTTCCAATGCAATCGTTACTTTATGGCCATTTGGTGTGGCGGCTGTAAAAAGTTCTATCATATTTGCCTATTATCCTTATTAAAATATTCAACTACAGAAGTTGGCGTAATTACGTTAGTCTTCCCCAAAAATAATGAGAACGCAATATCATGAATAATTACGACTACGACTTATTTGTTATTGGTGCTGGCTCCGGCGGCGTACGGGCGGCTCGCATGTCGGCTTCCTATGGTGCAAGAGTGGGTATAGCTGAAGACCGTTATCTTGGAGGAACCTGCGTAAATGTAGGTTGTGTACCAAAAAAACTCTTCGTCTACGCCTCCCATGTATCTGAAGAGATACACAATGCCAAAGGCTTTGGTTGGGATATAGATCATACCTCATTTGATTGGTCAAATTTGATAAAAAATAAAAATACCGAAATACAACGGTTAAACGGTGTCTATAAAAATCTACTTGATGGAACAGGTGTCGAAACTATAAACGGCAGAGCAACAATATTAGACGCACATACCGTTGAAATAAAAGGTTCTCAATACACCGCTGAGAAAATATTAATCGCTACGGGCGGTTGGCCAAGCGTGCCTGAGATTCCCGGTAAGGAGTATATTATTTCATCAAACGAAGCCTTCTTTCTTGAATCACTACCGAAAAAGATCATTATTGTTGGTGGCGGTTATATCGCCGTTGAATTTGCTGGTATTTTCAATGGTCTGGGGGTGGACACCACTCTGCTTTATCGCGGGCCGCTATTCTTACGCGGTTTTGACCATGACCTGCGCACGACGCTCGCAGAAGAAATGCAGAAGAAAGGCATTACCATTAATTTTAATTCAAATATAAAACAGATTAATAAAACAAATGATAATTTAATCGCAACGCTTGAAGATGACACGCAACTTGAAGCGGGACAAATTATGTATGCCACAGGTCGTAAACCGATGACTGAAAATCTGGGTTTGGAAAAAGTCGGCATCGAACTGAATGAAAAAAATGCCATCAAGGTCAATGATGATTATCAAACCAATGTGCCCTCAATCTATGCCATAGGTGACGTTACTGATCGCGTTAATCTGACACCCGTCGCATTAGCTGAAGGAATGGTATTAGCCAAACGCTTCTTTGCCAATGAACATAAGTCTGTTGATTACTCTGATATCCCTACCTGTGTTTTTAGTCAACCAAACCTTGGTACGGTTGGATTGACTGAAGATCAAGCAAGAGAAATATACAGCGATATTGATGTGTACAAATCCAAGTTTACACCTATGAAATACTCTCTGTCCGACAATGATGAAAAAACAGTGATGAAAATGATTGTCGATAAAAAAACGGACCGTGTTATTGGTGTGCATATGCTAGGGCCGGATGCTGGTGAGATTATTCAAGGTATCGGCATTGCGATGAAAGCCGGTGCAAGCAAACAAAATTTTGATTCGACGATAGGTATACACCCAACTGCGGCAGAAGAATTCGTCACTATGAGGGAACCAATATCTGATTAGCACTTAGCTAATTGCAGTTTAAGATGCCGAGAGAACGTAGTCCCTCCTCAGTGTATATGCTAGATAAATATAGCAATAAACTACGAACCTCGGCAAAAGGCTATACTTATAAGCTTAGAGCCTTAGCTGAGTTGAATTGCTCAATAATCTTTAACAATCAGTCTAATTGTCTTGTACAAAGAATAATATTTTTTGAGGACATTCGAATACATGATTACAAACCCTTAGTATTACCAGAACATGAAACAGAATAAACCAAATCCCCAAGGGAAAGGCTTGTCGACTGTCCTCGACTCACTTGTAGATAGTCAGGTCAAAACTTCATTGCCACCAAAAAATATTGACCAAGTTTCCAGTGAATTATTCACCTCATTATTTGTGCTCAATACGAACTTTGAGTTTCGACCAGTGGCAGGAAATAGTTATTGGCTATACCACACGAGAGACAAGTTCAAATTATTCAGCACAGCCCAAAATGCTTGGGCCTGCGGGCAACCAGGGATATTCATTGGTGAATGTGTTTTACAAAATGATGTGACATGGACTATTCAGCTAGACCAAGAAGTCTCGCAACAAGAATGGTTCATACGCCATATGGATGAACAAATATTTTTTCTTCAAGAGTCGCTGGAAAACTCAATCTCGCTAGAAGAAGCGATGCCTTACTACGTCAAACAAATGTCATTCTATAGCCGATTATTAGCATATGGTTTAGGGTCATCATTAAACACATCTATGCAAAAATCAGGGATTAATCTACTTCGGTATGATCAAGCAAAAATGCTCTTGAACTGCGATTCAAAATCGTCCTGAGTAAAAAACTCAGAAAAACAACTTTTTTATCAATTATCAACATCACACCGACAACTATTGAAAGACTCGTTCACTTTTGCAAACATATTTAAAAAACATATTGTTATCTTTTGTTTTTCTCTTGGGTATCAATAACTTTTTTAATAACAAGATAAAGACATAATACCTCAAGACCCCAACCTACTACCCACATGCTCTCGAGAAGATAGTCGATCATTTCCGGATTATCGTAATTGATAGACTCATAGATTGAACTGAACCCGGATACAGTGCTAAGACATGCCCCAATGAATCCGACCCACAGAAACTCCCATTTTAATTTATAATATCCAACAGCGTAAATTGCGGCAGCAATGACAGGAATAATTATTGAAGATAAAGAATAAAATAATTCATCAAACATGCTTAACCCCTGTTTTGAAAATAACATATTTTTTATTTTTCAATTAAAACGCCTTTTATATAGATGCTATTACATTCTTCGCATTGAAATTTTGCAGGCCGGCATTGAAGTTCAAACCTCTCCGTTAATTCTTGAGCGTCACAGTGTGGGCAAGGTGCTTTTATTTTTTTATGCACTAATTCTGTCAACTTCACTATCAAGAAAGAGACTAAAAGTAACGCACACACTACACCCATTAAAGAATTGAAATAAAAACCAATACCTAAACCCACAATAGTTGAGAACAAATAAGCCAAAAGCAGATATCTCATTCTACGATTTTGAGCCAGCTCCAATTTTTGATAATAATGTGGCATAAAATCATTGTTTAATGTTACACAAACTCACTATTTTGTTGTAATTCGGATAAGTATTTAAACAACAATCGTGCAGACTTAGGTGGTTTATTCTGTGTTTGTTCTTTTTTTGCGTTTCGAATCAGTTGACCAACATATTGCCGTTCAAATTGTTCAAACTTTAATGCCAACTCATCTAACAAAGCTTGATCGCCATTCAAGAGGCGATCTCTCCACTCCTCAAGTGCATGAAAAACATTTACTACATCATTATGAGACTGTTGTAATTTATCCAATGCTTTGCGAATCGATGCTTCATCTTCGTTCGGCATTAAATTACCTATGTATTTAAATTGTCGGCTTAACGCACCATGTTTCATGGTTCTGGCTGCAAGGATTGAATCCCTGAGTTTATCTGAAATGGGAATACTGATAAGTTGCTTGTCAGGCAGTTCAACAAGTTTTTTTCCAAGAGCTTGCAATTCGTGCAACTCACGCTTAATTTGCGATTTACTTTTCGGTAGCTCATCAAAATCTTGTTCCATTTTTATTCCTTTTAATTCCTGTTTATCCTATTGCGGAGCCATCGGGCATGTGTGTCGCCTTGCTTTTTTGAACACTTTCCCTTTCTTGTAGTTCATCATACCAACGCTTTACATGTAGTGCGCTTTCTGGAATCTGAAGCTCCATTGCATGGCCCATGTCTACAACACATATCGTAGTAATATCCGCTACTGAAAAATTCTCGCCTGCTACATACTTATTTTCTGCCAGTTGATCATTAAATTTTTTATAAAAACTAGTAACGCGTATTTTTCCACGATCAATTAAAGCAGGTATCTGAGGAATTGGCTCTCTATAACCTGGCAGCCCCCTATCAACTAAAGCGGGATGTGTATTACGTAATATTTCCGCATGGGCGACCATACCTCCATCGTAGGCACGCCGTTCCCATGCGCTGATCACAGCTTTTTCCAAAGCGGTCGTACCCATTAGAGGCGGCTCCGGATGAAGTGTTTCAAAGTAATGCCAAATTGCCAAGCCTTCACCTAGCTGCGTGCCGTCATCCAATTCCAACATAGGTACCATCTGATGTGCATACTGATCACGAAAATCATCTTTTAGAATAATCTCAGGCGTTATACATTCCTCTCGTTCGACTTCAATACCCTTTTCGAGAAGATACATCCTCACTCGTCGGCAATTCGGCGCAAAGTCCCATTCGTAAAGTTTCATAACAAACTCCTGTGCATACTCTATTAACCGTCTTGATCAAACTACTCAAAAATGACTATTCTACTGACAAGTCATTTTTATAAAAATCTTCAGTCCATTCATCTGCCATTTTTTGTGCAAGTTCTATTTGCTTTATTGTCATCTTCTTTTCAATTTTATCTCTTTGTATGGCAGATCGATTAAATCCATTTTTTGATGAAATATTAAACCATTTATGTGATTCAATAACGTCTTTCACAACACCTTCGCCTTTGTAATGCATGACTCCAATATTATATTGTGCCTTTGCATTACCCTGCTCTGCTGATGTTTTATACCAATAAAAGGCTTGTCCATGATTTTGCGTTACACCCTGCCCAGTGAGATACATAAAAGCAATATTAACCTGCGCATCAGCATCTCCTTGCTCTGCTGCTTTCTCATACCAGTAAGCAGCTTGATGATAATCTTGTGACACGCCACGTTCTTTTTTATACATAAACCCAAGGTTAAATTGAGCCTCAACATCACCCTGTTCAGCGGCCTTTTTATACCAGTTAAATGCCTTCGAATAATCTTGTGAGACACCATGTCCCTGCACATACATTGCTGCAAGTGTAGTTTGTGCGGCGACAAGTCCTTGTTCAGCTAACACTTCGTACATGCTAAATGACTTTTGGTAATCCTGAGGTGTACCTATGCCGTTGTAATGCATATAAGCAATATTATTCTGTGCGACAACATTCCCTTGTGCCGCTAATTTCTCATACAAGACAAATGCGGTGACAACATCATTACGGTCATAGGCTTCCTTGGCATCTGACAACTCTTCAGAAAAAGTGGGCAATGAGTAAATTAGTAACAATAAAATCAGTACGCGTTTTATGGTCATGTGATTTATATTTCAGAATAAGTATTAATTTTCAAACTTAGTTAAAATTATTGTTTATCAATTTTACATTGTTCAATAAATTCATTGTATTCGCGAATAATTTTATTAGCTAAATTTGTTCTTAGTTTACATTGCACTAATTCATTTGAGCGATAGCCATAATCTATTCTTATTCTATCGCACCCAAAGTCGACATTGCTCGCACGAAGGACCTTCTTTAAATCACTGGGACATTGCCCAGAACTTAGAACGGCATCCAATTTATATATTTTTTCCAGCATAGACACATCTAGTGGGTTTGCTATAAGCGCTGGACTGATCACTATAATAATCAACAAGGAAAAAACTATAGTCATCCGTGCTTTTTTTCCACAGTTAGTATAAAACATTACCCGCATATCAGTATTTAAATAATAGTAATAATTCTCTCAATAATTTTATTAATTAAGGACTGCCCGCTGCCCGCATCGCTTCATGCAACTCTCGCTCACTAATACCCAGCTTCTTTGCTGCATTTCTAAAATTCGGTGGCGGTGGTCCTAGTGCCGTGTGTAATTCTCGTTCACTAATACCGAGTTTTTTTGCAACTGCAGTAAGACCGGGCCGGCCGCGACGTCTGGTGCTTGTATCATTATTCCTCTCTCTTTGAGCACCACGCATATCACCCTCAGGTGCGGGGCGGCGTTCTAACATTGATGTATCCACCTCACCTTTAAAACAGCCCAGCGTGTAGGGGAATTCATTGTTAATATGATAATGATATTTATTGATAGTTTTACCCAATCTATCTAATGCTGTACTCGTATGTCCATGACATTCATCTAATTCATTATTAGTAAGCACTTTTCCTCCATCGCCACGTGAGCCATAAATCCCAAAGCCATCCAGAGCATAGCCTAATAGTGGGGAATGCTCATCCCCATTCCCATGGTTAAAACAGGGTGAGTTATGATGGTAATGATATTGCCCTTGTCTTTGTGGATGTCCCTCACAAACATCAAAGATTTCATTAGCAACAGCATCACGTTTATCGGCATCAAGTGCGTTAAAAAAAACACCACCACTTAATGCAATACCAATAGTACCCATAGGAAGACATGTTGGTTTAGAAGCAATCTTCGGTTCTGATGGAATTGCATAAATAATGCGCTGTGAACTAATCGAATTAGGATTACGATCATATTGATATGCGGTTGATCCAGAATTTATAGGAAAATCTCCGGTCTTATGGTCAGGTAGTCCATTGCCTGTAACTGCAATGTTTGGAATGCTCTTATCAAATTTGATGTTTGAGTTCCATGTTTTATTGCCTTTTACAAATGGTTTTTTTTCAAAATAGATTATTCCTTTACTATCAACCCATGGTCGGTTTAATGCCCCTCCCATTGCGCTGAATTCGCAGGAATAAATCGTACTTCTGCCTGGCTGGCTCATAGGACGATTATCAATTGCACCCGTGCCTTTATCATAACCGAGTGCTTGCCATTGTTGATCGGTATGCGCTGACAAAGATAAAAGCAGTAATGCAGTAGATAATATAAATCTAATATCCATATTCAATCCTTATAATAAACAAACAGCAGCCACAAAGAACACCGAGGACACAGAGAAAAAAATATTTTAAATCTGGAATAAAAATAATCTATAAACTGGCTCTATAAAATATAGTCTTTTTTTTTATGTTAATTGCTTTTAGTTATATTAATTTGTTTTTCTCGGTGGCTAATTAATTTTTTAATAAGATATTTTGCTAAATCAATACAACTCAATCGGCCCCTGTTTTTTTATGCGTGGTACGGCTGATAATAATTCTTTTGTGTATTCGTGTTGTGGACGCATCAAAACCTGTTCAACATCACCTTGTTCTACAATTTTCCCTTGATACATAACTGCAACAGTATGAGCTATGTACTCAACGACACTAATATTATGAGTAATAAACAAATAACCAAGTTGGTATTCTTTTTGTAGCTTTCTCAACAACGCCAAAATCTGCGCCTGAACAGATACATCAAGTGCACTGGTTGGTTCATCGCAAACAATTAGTTTTGGCTTAACAGCTAATGCGCGAGCGATACAAATTCGTTGCCGTTGACCACCGGAAAATTCATGCGGATAACGCAATTGATGTTCAGGTAATAACCCGACCTGTTCCAATAGTTCTGCGGTCATCTGATCGCGTTCCTGGTGTGTTTTGCCTATGCCTTGTGCAAGCATGCCTTCCTGAACGATATCTTTGATCATCATTCTGGGATTCATTGATGAATATGGATCCTGGAACACGATCTGTATCTCTGACCGTTTCTGTCTCAGCGCGGCAGCATCCAAACTACTTAAGTCAGTATCTTGATACAAGACCTCACCTGCGGTTGTCTGTAATAGACGTAAGATACCTTTCCCCATCGTCGTCTTACCTGAACCAGATTCACCAACCACCGCCAGTGTTTCACCCGCATGTAATTTTAATGTAACACCATCCACAGCGCGCACATGACCAACAACGCGCTTAAAGACGCCCTTCTTTATAGGGTAATGGACTTTAAGATCGTTTACTTTCAGCAAGCATTGTTCATCCGTTCCTTCAAATTTACTCGTGTCAGATTCAGCTAGTCGTTTTTCCCAACTGGGTATGGCATCAAATAATTGTAGTGTGTAAGGATGTTCGGGGTTGGCAAACAAACTCACTTTATTTTTTGCTTCGACAATTTTTCCTGTGCGCATAACCGCAACATGATCTGCCATTTGCGATGTCACACCCAGATCATGTGTAATGAATAAAATCGCCATGCCGGTATCTTTCTGCAACTTACGCAGTAGATCTAAAACTTGCGCTTGAATAGTGACATCTAGTGCTGTTGTCGGTTCATCCGCAATTAATAAATCAGGTTCACCTGCCAACGCCATTGCAATCATGATACGTTGTTTCATGCCACCAGAAAATTGATGCGGATACTCATTGATGCGTCTATTTGGTTCAGGGATACCTACTGCATCCAATAATTCAATACTTCGCTTTATACACTCCAGCTTGGAAAGCTTTTGGTGTCGATACAATGTTTCACTAATTTGTTGCCCTGCTGTCAGTACCGGGTTTAATGACGATTGGGGTTCCTGAAATATCATTCCTATTTTCGAACCACGAACATCGCGCATCTTACTCTCTGGTAATTCGAATAGGTTTTGTCCGTTTAATATAACTTCACCACTATTTATGTCCGCCGCAGATGGCAATAAGCGCATAATGGATAATGCTGTAATAGATTTGCCACTACCCGACTCACCTAATAATACAAAAGTCTCACCTTTATTAATCTCAAAACTGACGTTATCAACAACATTGACCTTATCGCTACCCACCCCGATAGAGGTTGTAAGTTGATTAACCTTAAGTAGTGGCTCGCTCATAATTAATCTGTTCCCAAGTCAGGTAGTTTGCGCGGCTTACGGTCTTCATCTAGAGCCACATAAATCAGTTCGGCTTGAGTTACTTTAACCGTTTGCTTATTTGACGGCTGTCGCTCGGCATACACCTCGACCTTGACTGTAATTGATGTGCGCCCAGTGTTAATTACTTCTGCATAACAACTAATCAAATCACCAATAAAGACCGGTTCATGGAATTCAATCGAATTAACTGCAACAGTCACTATTCTACCTTTAGCTCGCTCTAATGCAGGTACTGCTCCGGCGATATCAATCTGAGACATAATCCAGCCTCCAAAGATACTGCCTCCCGCATTGGCATCCTTTGGCATAGCAACAATTTTTATTGCAGGCTGTTTGTCGGCGGGTAATATTGCGTTTGTATCTGTCATAATGTTTTACTTATCCAGAATTAATAATTTATCTATGCTGCTACCATTTTCAGTAACGTAGGCTTATATCTAATGCCGTAGTCTGGGGTCAAACGCATCACGTACCGCATCAGAAAATAGATTGGCGGCAAGTACCAGAACAAACATAAACACAAAAGCTGCTGCAAGTGACCACCAGACTATAGGCTCACGCGCCATCTCCAATCTCGCGCCATTGATCATATTACCCCAACTGTTCATGCTCGGATCAACACCAATATTAATGTATGACAAGACAGCTTCGGCTAATACCAAACCACTAAAGTCGATCACAATAGAAATCATAACAATATGCATCACGTTGGGTAATAGATGTCGCAACATGATGCTTAGATTACTAACGCCAAAGGCCTGTGCCGCTTGTACATAATCTATCTCACGTAGTTTTAGGGTCTCGGCTCTTAATAGTCGACATAAGCCGGTCCAACTCGTAATACCCAAAATAATACAAAGAAAAAGAAGCCTTAGATCTGCTCTTTCTTCAATGCTATTAAAATCATCGGCATGATTACCGATATAAACTTGTAATAATAAGATTGAGGCTGCAATAAGTAATACACCGGGTATAGAGTTTAAAGTTGTATAAAGATATTGAATAACATCATCTATCCAACCGCGGAAGTATCCCGCCATCAAACCCATCATGATGGCAAACGGCAACATTACGAGTGTTGTCAAGGTGCCGATAACAAGCCCGGTGCGTATGCTCTTTATTGCTTGATAGAGCACATCTTGTCCCACCTTATCTGTGCCGAACACATGGTAGTACTGAGATAGGTTATAGACACAACTGCCGACGATAATTATAAGGCTCACGGTAATTATCATGGCAGTCCAGGCAACATAGTAATCATTCTTAAATAATTTATGTAAAGCCTGCTTGAATGAAACCTTATGCGCCCTACTTAAAAGAATAATAATCAAACTTGATAAAAACAAGCTGATTACTAAGCCACAAAGCAGGCCAACAAAAAGTCGTTTAACGATATCTGGTACACGCTCTGTTACTGGAGCATCAAGATGTGCTCCGCCGTATTTTAATCGAGGATAATCTCTGATTTGTTTTCCATCTGGCAGGTCGATCATTTCCTTAGAGAAAGCATAACTTGCCAATGGCGCGGAATAGGTGCGTTCTGTATTTTCATGCAGGTCTTCAAGTACAAGATCCAATAGACTTAATACTTCGGTTGAATACACCGTGTCATTTATTTTTGTTGCTTCCAGCTTTGGATGAAAGTGCACTGAATCTAATAAACCAACAACGACATAAACAGCAAGAATAATTGCCGCAGACATCGCTAGTGGACGACAGGCAACATTATGCCAGGGGGCGCGTAGATGCTCATGTCGTCGTGCATAAAGCACATAAGCAACAACCATTAGCACGAGCAGGAATATAAAAGCGTCAGTAATAAAAATAACAGGCATATTTAATTCAACCTGACTCTGGGATCGACTAGGGTATAGGAAATGTCCGTCAGGATTAAGCCCATGATGTATAACACGGAGCCAAGAAACACCATCGAACGCACTATGGCAAAGTCCTGTCGGTTAATTGCATCAATGGTATAGCTTCCTAGTCCCGGTATTGCAAAGAATGATTCGACAATCAAACTGCCTATAAATAAACTAGGTAATATAACCACGGCACCGGTCAGAATCGGTATCAATCCATTCATGAGAACATGTTGATATAATACCCGGACTTCGGACAAACCTTTAGCCTTTGCTGTTCGAACATAATCCTTCCCCATCTCTTCGAGAAAAATAGTTCTATACCAGCGCGTACTAGCACCAATGCCGCCAATTAGCCCAACAAGTATGGGTAAAATTGTAAACTTAATCGCATTAAACCCGGTGTCATAGCCGGAAATAGGAACCAAGTGAAAAAATTTACCGATGAGATATTGTCCACCAATAATATAAAACAAACCCGAGATCGACATCATAACTACGCAGAGTATGACCCCGGAGACGTCGACATAACTGCCTCGAAAAAAATGCGAGTGTGAGACCAAATGAGATATAAGCTAATAAACCTAATATTAGGCTAGGCACTGTAATCGCAAGGCTTGGCCACATACGTTGGCTAATATCATGACCTATATCTCGGCCACTATCAGAACGGCCAAAATCAAATACGAATAACTTGACTGAATTTTGAAAGAAAATAGTATCCGTTATCTTTTCAACTGACTCGGCATTTGTGTTCCATAAAATAGGTTTGTCATAGCCCCTGTCTTCTTTCCACTTTGTGATTGCCGCTTCGCTAACTCGCTTCATTCCCAATTGCATACGCGCCATGTCATCAGGGGTATTCACAACAAAAAATAAAACAAACGTAATAATATTCACACCGACCAATATCGGAAAGGCATAGGCAATGCGTCGCAAAATATAACTAATCATAAGATAGCTTCTCGCTCTTTACGCCGATAAGAAATGATTGCAGGCAATAACAAAATGATTGCGAGGATTGCTATCAGGGCAATTGGCCACCAAATCGGTTGATTCCATGCTGAGCGACTATCTGTACGCAATCTTGGTTCAATTCGTTTATATTTAAGTGTGTTGTTAGCCATCAAGTTAGGCTTTGCATTCTTATACCATTGGTGATGCAGTGAAAAACCAACAGGATGAAACCCCCATAACCAGGGCGCATCTCGTCTGACAATTTCAATCATCTTATTAATAACATCCTGCCGTTCAGTATTATTAGACATGCTTTTCATCTGGTTAAATAATTTATCAAACTCAACGTTCTTATAATTTGCTGCATTTTCACCATTATGATCAATCTTTGCATTTTGCCCATAGAGCAAAAAGAAGAAGTTTTCCGGATCCGGATAATCTGCGTTCCAGCCCCATTGAAAAATTTGTGCAGTTCCTTTTCTCATCTTCTCCTGAAAGCGGTTGTAATCCGTTGCGCGAATGACAAGATTAATGCCCAACTTTGCAAATTGTTTACGCATCCAATCAAAACTAGCCTTACTCCCCGGCCCTGCTGCTGGAGAATCCAGGTTTAATACTAGTTGTTTACCACTTATTTTATCGCGGCCATCTGGATAACCTGCTTGCGCCAATAATTCTTTTGCATGTTCAATCGAATGTCGAACAGGCTTGTCTCCCTGCCATTTATAGACATAGGGGTTAACCCCCTCCTCGCCTTCAACATTACCGAATATACCTGGGGGAATGGGTCCTTGTGCAGGTTGGCCTCTACCGTTGGCAAAAATAGAAATATATTCTTCATAATCTACTGCGATTGAGATAGCGCGTCTGAGTAATCGAGCACGCTCACTATCACCGCCGATGACATCATCTACCATATTGAAGCCCATATAATAAGTCGATGTGGTTACTGCCGTTGATAATTGCACGCCTTTCTCACGCATTTCATTCGTCAGTTCTGCATCGCCTTGTATACTAAACTGCACAGCTTGATCAAAACTGTCGGAGACAATGCCTGAAGTATCATAATAACCTTGAAGAAATTTATTCCAGGCGGGAATTGATTCTTTTTCCAGACTATATATTGCCTTATCAATAAACGGCATTTTTTTACCCGCATCATCAAGCAATCCTGATTCCTGATCCCCGCTTTCACCTACTGATGGAAAAGCCTCACCGCGAAAATTCGGATTACGTTCAAGCACCATGCGCAGATTAGGATTGTTTTCAGACAACATGAACGGGCCTGTGCCAACAGGATACCAATCCAGCGTTATATTTTTTTCTGTCATACCTTCCTGAGAATAAAAATAATCCGCTTCCCATGGCATAGGTGCAAAGAAAGACATTGATAACCAATAAAGAAACTGCGGATACTTTTGGCTAAGCGTTATTTCAAAAGTTGTATCATCTATAACTCTTGCGCCTGGCAACTCAACACTATTCAGATCGATATAATTTGAACCAGACTTATCTTTTTCAAGCTTTGAAAGTTCTTCGCCGAATTCGTTTAGTCCCAAAATATATTTCGCCATTAAGCCAGCGATTGGTGAATGTACACTTGGATGCACCATTCGTTTAATTTGGTAGACATAATCCTTAGCCAATAACTTTCGTGTCCCGACCGTATCGAAATCTGATATTGAATGAATATTGTTTAGTTTTTTTTCATTCAGATCATGATATAGATATTTACCACTCGCATTTTTTGCAAATGCTGGATGCGGTTGATATAAAATGTCGGGCTTGATTGATATCTTATATTTAACCCTGTCTATATTTTCCGGGTTCGCATCTTCTTCTAAAACCTCTCCATTTTTATCAAAATACTCCGCCTTTGGTAAGCCCGTTGCTGTAAGTGGAATTAATTCATAGGGTCGTTTAAAAAAATGATACTGTAATGGCGGCTCATAGATTTGCCCCAGAAAGACATATTCATTCGAACTATAAGAACTGACAGGATCTAGATGTTTAGGTCGCTCGGAAAATGAATCATAGTAGATGTTTTTTGCCGAATCCTGATTTGGATAGGGGTTATTCCAAGGGGAATTGTCACATCCCGTGCAAAGTAACAGCAAACAAAGTAACAGTTTTGATATCAGGCTGTAAACTGAGATGCTTCGATTTATTATTTTTAGATATTTTGTCATCACTGGTGCATTATAAACGTGAGCGTTTTTCTGTACACTTTGATATTAAATGAAGCAAAAGATTCAAATAACAATTTTCAAAAGGATAAACAGATGGGACTACTCGATAATAAACGCGCTCTAATCGTTGGTGTTGCCAGCGATCGATCTATTGCCTGGGGAATTGCTCAAGCTATGCACCGTGAAGGCGCTGAACTGGCATTTACCTATCAAAATGAAAAATTACGTGGCAGAGTCGAAAAATATGCTGCTGAGGTCAATTCCGAAATTACCGTGCCCTGTGATGTGGGTGATGATAAACAAATAGCAGCGGTTTTTGAGCATTTGGATGATTATTGGGATGGGCTCGATATTTTGATTCATTCCGTAGCCTATGCACCAAAAGAACAGTTGGATGGCGAATATCTGGAAAACGTCACCCGTGAAGGTTTCTTGATGGCCCACGAAATTAGCTCTTACAGTTTTTCAGCGCTTGGCGATGCCGCCAGAGAGATGATGAAAGGCAGGAATGGCGCCATGTTAACCCTCAGCTATATCGGTGCCGTAAGAGCTATGCCAAACTACAATGTCATGGGCCTTGCAAAGGCCAGCCTTGAGGCAAATGTCCGTTATATGGCTTCGAGCCTGGGTCCGGAAGGAATACGGGTAAATGCTATCTCAGCAGGCCCTATTCGCACATTAGCCTCATCTGGTATCAAGGGTATGCGCGACTTTCTCAATCATGTCGAAAAAGTATCTCCCTTAAGACGTAACGTGAATATCGATGAAGTCGGAAATGTCGCCGCATTCCTATGTTCCGAATATGCCTCTGCAATTACAGGAGAAATCACCTATGTAGATGGCGGATTTAATTCCATCGGTATGGGCTAAACAGACGAGGTGTCTTTCAGCGAAAACAAGCTAATCATTGCAATACTGATTGGCGCTATCGCTGGAATTATTTGTGGCTGGTTATTTGGACCAGCCATGGTCTCTGTGGCCTGGATAGGGGATCTATTTCTAGATACCTTAAAGATGATGATTATTCCTTTAATCATCGCAGCCGTAATTAGTGGTGTCACCTCATTAGGAGATATACGTAAATTAGGTAAAGTGGGTGGTGCGACCCTTCTTTATTACGCAACCACAACTGCGTGCGCCGTTTTAATTGGTCTATTTGTTGTCAATCTCATCCAACCAGGCAATGGCATAGAACAGCTTAGTAACATCGTTCCCGAAGCAATTGCGGACAAGGCAGAAACCGGTTTTGTTGATATTATTAAGTCTCTAATTTCACCAAATATTATTTCTGCTGCAGCAAACACACAATTACTCCCCGTTATTGTATTCTGCCTCTTATTTGCAGCGGCATTAACGACGATAGGGGAAAAGAATGTCACCATAATACGATTTTTTGATGGTTTGAATGAAGTCATGATGAAATTAGTAATCTGGGTTATGGCATTTGCCCCGATTGGTATCTTTGCACTTATCGCAGGACAAATTGGTAAGGCTGGTGGTGGGGTGGCTATAAAAAATGAATTGCTGGCAGTCGGTAGCTACTGTTTTACCGTTATCCTCGGACTGACATTGCACTTTATCTTATTGTTTATCATCTTGATAATATTTAGCAAACGAGGCAAAGAATATTTACTAAAATTATTACGCGCCTTATTCACTGCTTTTGGCACTGCTAGTTCATCAGCCACATTGCCACTGACAATGGAATGTGCCATTGAAGCCGGTGTTGATAAGCGTTCGGTAAAGTTTGTACTCCCGATTGGTGCGACAATAAATATGGATGGTACCGCGCTCTACGAATCAGTGGCAGTCATGTATATTGCTCAAGCCTATAATATGCCAATGGGCTTGGGTGATCAGGCCATTATATTTATAACAGCAACATTGGCTGCTATAGGCGCCGCAGGTATTCCTCAGGCAGGATTAGTGACGATGTTAATCGTGCTCAATGCTGTGAACTTGCCGGTTGAAGGCATCGGGATGATACTTGCCGTTGATTGGTTTCTAGATCGTTTCAGAACAACGGTTAACGTCTGGGGTGATAGCGTGGGTGCAGCAGTAATAGAACCTTACCTGCCGAAGGAGAACTCATAAAACGTACAAAAAAAAACCAGTATCAATTTTCTCACACAAATCTTTTAAATATTATCCTTGTATACTTTTACATCCGCATTATTTCTAGCGTTCTGTAAAAACTCTTGCCATTCGGCAGTTCCGCGGTTCCTTCTTAATTCTAAATCATACTTTTTACTAACTTCATCATCTTCAACAACTTCACCATCGTACGCTGCAGTCACTAATATAATGGCATAATCACCACTGCCGAGACGATTACTCAGAATAATTGGTTTGTCGGTAGCTGGCTTACCCGATTGGAATGCATAACGTAATACTGCTCTATTAACGTTGACATCATCACGAGTAACTTTTTCAACAGTTGTCCATTCTACTTCAGTATCGTTTGATAAAGACTCTGGTGCGATTCCATCTTTCAGTTGTTTAGTAATAGCCTCGTTTGCTTCTTTGATCTTTTCTGCAGCACGTTCCTGTCTGATACTAGAAATAACATCTTCTCTTACATCTGCGAGTGCTTTCGTTGTAGCTACTTTATGATCTATTACTCTTAAAACAACTATATGATTATCAGCTAATTCTATAGCTTCGCTATTTTGACCGTTACTAATTAACTCTGGGTCAAAACTAGTCGAAATGATTTTAGAATTACTAAGAACACCTTCTGGGGCACTATTTCTACTAAAATAATCACTTTCAATTACTTCCCGACCAACTGTTTCAGCAGCAATCTCAAGTGTATCTGAATGCTCATAAGTCAAATTTGTTAACTGATCGGATAATTCAAAAAACTGTAGTTCAGCTTCTGATTTTTTATAATCCACTTCGACCTGCTCAGCAACAGTTTCATATACATTCTTGGGCCCGCCTCTAACTTCACCCACTTTAACAATATTGAAACCACTTTTGGTTTCAATAGGCTCACTAATAGCACCTTCATCAGAACCAAAAAGAAATGCATCAAGCTCTTTATCCAACACCCCTTTTGCCATGAAAGCATGCTCACTAAATTCTAATGACCCTTTGCCCTCTTCAGTAAATTTTTCTATGACTTCTTCAAAATTTTTGCCATCTTTGACCAGTAACATTGCCGCATCAATAACTTCTTTAGCTTTTACTTTATCTTCCGCAGACGATTCTTCGTCTGCTTTAACAAATAATTTAGTTACTGATCGTTGTTCTACAACATCATATTTATCTTTATTATTATTGTAATAATTTCTCAGGCTTTCTTCATCAGAGGTAATAGACTTGGCTAATTCATTAACATCCAGTTCAAGGTATTCTATTTTAACTTTTTCAGGTTCTACGAAGCGTTGTGGGTTTGCTTTATAAAAGGCTTTTATTTCTGAATCATCAACTTCATCTTCATCGATGAATGATGATAGATTGAGGATGCCGTATGTTAAATCACGTGTTTGTGACTTTAACCTTACAACATCATTTAGCTCAGTTTCTAATACAAAAAGGCTTTCAGACAGTCCTGCTTGCAACTGCTCAGATAACAAGTCCATCCGCAATTGTGCTTCAAAATAAGCAGGTTCCATACCCATATTGATGATGCTTCGTTCGTATTTGTCACGATCAAAACCTTCATCATCTTTAAAATATTCCAACTCTTTAATAGTTTCGACTACCTTGTCATTTGTTACACGTAGTCCATTATCTTTTATAAGTTGATTGACTACTTCAGTTTCAATCAGTCTTTTTAATGTTTCTTCTTTAACAAATGCTTCTTCTTCTAAGGTTAGCGCATCATCCTGCAGCATAGATTGCATTTGCTTTCTGAGGGTATAGAAAGATTGCTGGAATGATTTGAGATTAATGTCGGAGCCATTAACAGTTGCGACATTAACATCACCACCCTGTCCAAAATAAGAGCTAACGCCCCAAAAAGCAAAGGAAAGTACCAACGCGCCAACAATGATACCGGCTATCCAACCTGATGCTTTATCTCTTATTATTCCTAACATGATGATTTACTCGACTTTTCTTTTTCTGAAATTAAATACGGGCGTATCATTTTACAAGATACGCCCGCAAATATTTAATGTTGGCGGAGTGGACGGGACTCGAACCCGCGACCCCCGGCGTGACAGGCCGGTATTCTAACCAACTGAACTACCACTCCAATATATTCCACTTGTATTTCAACAAGTCAAAACCAATTTACCGGAAGAAAATTATATTTGAATTTTCCGACAAACTTGAAGTGTGATTATAAAACAGAGAAGTTTTAACTCTTTGCATTATTTTTCCTTTCACCAGAACTACCACTTCAGGTAAGAAATCTGGTGGGTGCTGAGGGGTTCGAACCCCCGACCTACGCCTTGTAAGGGCGTCGCTCTCCCAACTGAGCTAAGCACCCCAATTAAAGCGCGCTAGTTTATGGCATCCTTAAGAGCTTTTCCAGCCTTAAAACCAGGAACTTTAGAAGCTTTGATTTTGATGGCTTCACCCGTTCTAGGGTTACGACCTGTACGAGCAGCTCGTTTGCGGACTGAGAATGTACCGAATCCGACTAGTGTTACAGTGTCTCCCTTTTTGAGAGCTTTGGTTACCGCTTCAATTGCAGCATCTAATGCTCTACCGGCAGCTGCTTTTGATAGATCAGCAGAATCTGCAACAGCGTCGATAAGTTCAGCTTTATTCATAGTGATAATTCCCCTTGTTTATAATATACCTCAAGAACAGTTGATATGAATCTGTCGAGGTTGATTTGATTTGTTTGGCCCACGTATTTCTTAGCGGTGAATTTATACCAAGTGCTGAAATACCCGTCAAGCAATGCTTTCCCAATATTTGAAATAATTGTCAGGGATATTTATTAATGCGGTCTTATTAGATCGTTTTTATCATTTCCCTTTACTTCATCTTTCTTAACTATGTCAGACTTCGATTCTAATTTAGCGAGCGGTTTCGGCATATGTTCCAATGCGACTTCAAGCACTTCATCAATCCACCGAACCGGACGAACATCAATATTCTGTTGAATATTCTTAGGTATTTCAGCTAATTCCCGCTCGTTTTCATACGGTATCAATACTGTGTCTATACCGCCACGTAAAGCTGCAAGTAGTTTTTCTTTTAATCCACCAATAGGCAATACTTCTCCACGAAGTGTAATTTCGCCTGTCATAGCCACATTGGATTTAACCGGGATTCCACATAATGCAGAGACCATTGCTGTACACATACCTACACCAGCACTCGGTCCATCTTTAGGTGTCGCACCTTCAGGTACATGTATATGAAAATCATGATCTTTATAAAACTCAGACTCAATGCCTAATACTTCACTGCGACTTCGCACTACAGTCATGGCGGCCTCAATCGACTCCTGCATAACTTCGCCTAATTTACCTGTACGCGTTATTTTTCCTTTGCCATCGACTACTGCAGCTTCGATTGTCAAAAGTTCGCCACCAACTTCAGTCCAAGCCAAACCTGTGACCTGTCCAATCCGGTTTTCTTCTTCTGCTTTTCCATACCTGAATCGCTTAACGCCCAGTAAAGCCTCTAGTTTTTTCGGAGTGATAATAATATTTTTTTCAGTTGGTTTAAGCAGTATCTGCTTAACAATTTTCCGGCATATATTTGCGATCTCGCGATCAAGATTACGCACTCCAGCTTCACGTGTGTAGTAACGGATAATATCTCTTACGACACTATCTCTTATTGATACTTCCCCATCTTTCAAACCGTTTCGCTCAAGCTGTTTAGGTATCAGATAAGTCTTGGCGATATTTACTTTTTCGTCTTCGGTATAACCGGATAATCGAATCACTTCCATTCGATCCAGTAATGGAGCCGGGATATTTAAACTATTTGCTGTAGTAACAAACATTACCTCCGACAAGTCATAGTCGACTTCAAGATAATGATCATTGAATGTATTATTTTGCTCTGGATCGAGCACTTCAAGTAATGCCGAGGCTGGATCACCACGGAAATCCATGGCCATTTTGTCTATTTCATCCAATAAGAAAAGCGGGTTCTTCTTACCCACTTTTGACATTCCTTGAACAATTTTTCCTGGCATGGAACCAATATAGGTTCGACGATGCCCGCGTATCTCTGCTTCATCACGTACACCACCGAGTGACATACGAACAAATTTACGATTAGTTGCTCTGGCAATGGAACGGCCTAATGAGGTCTTACCTACACCGGGAGGACCGACAAGACATAAAATAGGACCTTTCATCTTTTTAACACGAAGTTGTACAGCGAGATATTCGAGAATGCGCTCTTTTACTTTCTCAAGCCCATAATGATCTTCTTCCAGAATAGCTTCTGCTTTAACAATGTCTTGAGAAACTTTACTGCGCTTTTTCCAAGGCACTCCGACTAACCAATCAACATAATTGCGAACAACCGTTGCCTCGGCAGACATCGGTGACATCATTCTCAATTTGTTTAATTCTGCTTCTGCCTTTTCTTTGGCATCTTTATGCATACCTGCTTTTTCAATCTTTCCAGCAAGCTCTTCAATTTCGTTAGGCACATCTTCCATCTCGCCTAACTCTTTCTGAATCGCTTTCATCTGTTCATTCAGATAATACTCGCGTTGACTTTTTTCCATTTGCGATTTAACGCGGCCACGAATTCGTTTTTCAACTTGCAGCAAATCTATCTCAGCATCCATCAAATGAATAAGATGTTCCAAGCGATCTTTAATGTCGATAATTTCCAATACTTGTTGTTTTTCTTCAAGTTTTATCGACATATGAGCCGCAATAGTGTCTGCAAGACGGCTTGCATCATCAATACTCGCTAAAGATGAAATTATTTCAGGCGGGACTTTTTTATTCAGCTTCACGTACTGCTCGAATTGATTCATTGCCGAACGTGCATGAACATCCATTTCTTGTTCATCTATAACCTTCGGCTCAAGCAGCTCGACATCAGCAACGAACATACCATCATGTTCACTGTATTTTTTTATGCCTGCTCTTGCCGTACCTTCAACAAGGACCTTGATAGTGCCATCGGGTAATTTGAGTAATTGTAGAATATTGGCCATGGTGCCAACGTCATAGGTTTCATCCTGACCAGGGTCATCATCCGCAGCACTTTTCTGAGCAACAAGTATAATTTGTTTGTTGCCTTCCATTGCTTTATCAAGTGCTTTAATCGATTTTTCACGACCAACGAACAATGGGATGACCATATGAGGATAGACCACTACATCACGTAGCGGTAATACTGGTAGTGATTCTGTTTCTTGCGTCATGGGAAACCTTTAATTTATTTAATACTTTAAGAGTTTAGTTTAGCGTCATTTGAATATTGTGACTCAGCAATCTCTTTTCAATAGGCTCATGTGGTAATAATGATCTATCAACGCATTAAGGCAGGAAGAAGCTAATAGTCAGCCTCTTATTCAGATGCCACCTTTGACATCTCAGCACCTTCATAGATCATCAGCGGTTTAGATTCGCCGTTTATAACGCCTTCATCAATGACTACTTTGACAACATCGTCAGTTGAGGGTAAATCGTACATCGTATCCAATAGTACATTTTCCATTATTGAACGTAGACCCCGAGCACCCGTTTTGCGTTCCATAGATTTTTTAGCAACAGCGCGTAATGCGTCTTCACGGAATTCTAGCTCGCAACCTTCCATCTCAAATAAACGGATATATTGCTTAGTGATCGCATTTTTTGGTTCAAGGAGTATTTGCACCAATTGTTCTTCGTCTAATTCTCCTAAAGTCGCTGCAACAGGAAGTCGGCCTACAAATTCAGGAATCAATCCATACTTAATAAGATCTTCGGGTTCAACGGTCTGGAGCACTTCGCTAATACTCTTTCTGTCTTCTTTACTCTTAACTTCAGCAGAAAAACCAATACCGCCTTTTTCAGAACGCTCACGAATAATACGATCTAATCCTGCAAAGGCACCCCCACATATAAACAATATATTAGCAGTGTTGACCTGTAGGAATTCTTGTTGAGGATGTTTACGTCCACCTTGAGGCGGGACTGAGGCGACAGTACCCTCAATAAGTTTTAATAATGCTTGCTGTACACCTTCACCTGATACGTCTCGAGTAATCGATGGGTTATCAGATTTGCGTGAGATTTTGTCAATTTCATCTATATAGACAATACCTGTCTGTGCTTTATCAACGTCATAATCACACTTCTGCAGTAGCTTTTGGATGATATTTTCAACATCCTCACCGACATAGCCAGCTTCTGTTAATGTTGTTGCATCTGCAATTGTAAAGGGGACGTTCAGTAAACGCGCCATTGTTTCAGCCAATAGTGTTTTACCACTACCGGTAGGACCGACCAAAAGCACATTACTTTTAGACAGCTCTATATCAGATTTTTTGATGCCTTGTTCGAGGCGCTTATAATGATTGTATACGGCAACAGAAAGGATCTTCTTCGCGTTCTCCTGACCAATGACATATTCGTCGAGGATATTGTTTATCTCATGGGGTGTCGGAAGTGCTGTGCCAACACCAGCCACTGATTTTTCCTGAATCTCCTCTCTGATGATGTCATTACACAATTCAACGCATTCATCACAGATAAAAACAGATGGGCCTGCTATTAATTTTCGGACTTCATGTTGGCTCTTACCGCAAAATGAACAATACAGTAATCGATCGCCATCACCATTTTTACCCTGTTTTTTATCAGTCATAGGTTATTACCCCAGGCTTTATTACAATCAAACATTATTATTCTGATTCTTGTTCAGATTCTTTTTGATACGCTTCTGGCAAAACACTTCTGTCATGTAGCACATCATCTATCAAACCATAATCTTTTGCTGCTTCTGCACTCATAAAATTATCACGTTCAGTGTCTTTTTGTATTGTCTCGATAGTCTGTCCGGTGTGATTTGAAAGTATTTCATTTAAGCGTTCACGGACATAGAGTATTTCCTTTGCATGGATATCAATGTCTGTCGCTTGCCCCTGAAAACCACCCAACGGCTGATGAATCATGACTCGCGAATGCGGCAGACAAAAACGTTTACCTTTTTCACCACCTGCCAATAATAAAGAACCCATACTGGCCGCTTGTCCAATACACATGGTACTGACATTTGGCTTGATGAATTGCATGGTGTCATATATCGCCATGCCTGCAGTTACAGAACCACCAGGGGAATTAATATAGAAATGAATATCCTTGTCAGGATTTTCAGATTCAAGATAGAGTAGCTGAGCAACGATCACGTTAGCAACGTTGTCTTCAACAGGCCCTACAAGAAAGAGAACTCGTTCTTTTAAGAGTCGAGAATAAATATCATAGGCTCGTTCGCCTCGAGATGTTTGCTCGACTACCATCGGCACTAAGTTTAGTGCCTGAATTTCAGTGTTGTTCATAGTCATCCGTTATCGGACAAAAGCTGCTATAACTTTAGCCAGCAGTCTGCCCTTTATTCATTATTTCGTCAAATGTGCATGCTTTGTCAGTAACCTTAGCATGCCCCAAAACCCAATCCACTACATCGTCTTCCAAAGTCAAAGATTCGACCTCTGCCAGATTCTTCTGATCTGAATAGTACCAATCAAGCACCGCTGATGGGTCTTCATATCCTGAAGCTACCTGGTCTATCATTTCTTTTACTTTTGCAGGGTCTGCTTTTAATTCGTTCTGTTTGATTATCTCTCCCAGAATCAATTGCAATGTAACGCGTTTTTTTGCCTGTTCAGTGAAAACTGAAGCATCCAATGAACCTATCGCGCCTGCATTATGCCCCTGTCTTTTAAGGTTGTTCTCAAAATCTTGCTTAGCGCGGTTCGCTTCATTCGCTACTAATGCCTGCGGCAGTTCAATTTCATTAGCCTCATGCAAAGCATCCATCACAACATCCTTGATTTGACGACGAAGCGTTAAATCAACCTCACGCTCCATATTGCGCTTAATTTCATCGCGGAACGTCTCTTCCTTACCGTCTTTTACGTTAAATTCCAGCATAAATGTCTCATCTACTTCGGGTAAGACAGTCTCATTAACCAGATTAACCTTCACCTTGAATTCAGCATCTTTGCCTTTTAACGCTTCATTGCCATATTCATCAGGAAATTTCACATTAACCACAACATCATCACCTTCAGACGCACCAACGAGGCCATCTTCAAATCCGGCAATAAAACTGTTGCTACCTAATTCAAGTTCGTAATTTTCTGCTTTACCGCCTTCAAAGGCTTCACCATCAATGAACCCTTCGAAGTTGATGTCTAGAACATCGCCATTTTGCGCTGCTCTTTCTGCAATTTTTAATTCTCGTCGCTGCTTGCGTAACATCTCTATCATACTGGTGACGTCATCATCAGACACAGCACAGGTAGGTTTTTCGAATTCCAGTTCGCCCATATCCTTAAGCTTGACCTCAGGATAGACTTCAAACGATGCGGTATAGACTAAGTCCTGTCCCGATTCATCTTTAAGTTCATCAATCTGTGGTTGTCCAGCGGGTTTCAGGTCTTCTTGGGTAATTGCTTCATAAAGACTAGATTGCACCAATTCACCGATGACTTCTTTTCGTACCTGCAGGCCATATCTGCCCTGCACAATTTTTAGTGGTACTTTACCAGGGCGAAATCCCTGGACCTTGGTCGTCTTCGTCATTTTCTGCAGACGATCGCTGACTTCAGAACTAATCCTATCTTCTGGGACCTCAACACGCACTTTGCGCCCGATAGTGCCTGTGCTTTCAACTGAAACTTGCATCCTGTAAAAACCTCAAATATTAAGATAATTCAATGTGTTAATGCCCTTTCCCTATTAATTCTTATAAAGGGAAACACATTGAACATTGTGTGTTGGTGCGAAAGGAGAGACTCGAACTCTCACATCTTACGATACTGGTACCTAAAACCAGCGCGTCTACCAATTCCGCCACTCTCGCATGATATTTAGTCTAACACCTCATTTCTTAATAATTTTAGATAACTTACTAATATTTATAAGGTACTGACCTATTTTATAATTTTTGGCCTATTCTCACCATAACAAATACACTGTTTATAGCAAAAACCACGCACAAATCGTTCCTGTAGTGCTTATAAAGGCACATTTATTCAAATATTTCACAACTAGGTTAAGTTAAATCTGAATATTACAGGTGGGTTAGTATAGATGACCGTTTTTTTAAAAACATTCTTCGGTAAATGATTTACAAACTCGTCGACACTTTCTAGTACCCGTTCTTGGATTGATTATACAGTCTTCACCCCATTGATCACAGACCGTCATGCACTTTTTATCATCTGCTTTATTATAATCATCAGGTAACACCAATTCACCATCCAGTGGTTTAATACTCACATCTTCACTTTCTTCAGAAAAGACAGGGGCGGATACTAATAAAGCCATTGTCATTAACATCGCTAGTAAACTTTTAATGTGTCTGTGGTATTTCATAAATTTTTAGACAGTTATTTTCCCGTATGTTCCTTTGTAAATACCATAGAATCAAATAATAAATATTACTAATGCACGTTAGTCGTTTATATAAGCAACATTATCTGAATTTGACAATAAAGTATGCACCAATGTCGCGTCATTAAAACCTCGAAACATAACAGCGTCAATCTCGCCAAAAGTAAAATCTGAGATACCTTTAAGTTTATCAACTACTTGCTGGCTCATATCGATATGCATTGATTTTGCATGTTCACAAATTCGCGAAGCAAGATTAACTGTTTCTCCCAATGCTGAATAATCGAGATGTTCATCAGAACCAATATTGCCGATTAAAACAGGGCCATAATGTAAGCCAATGCCAATAGGTAGAGGCTCATCAGACTCTTTATTTTCGGTCTTAAGGATCATTTGCGCGCACCTGCTGGCATTAATAGCCGACTGAGCACCATCAAAAATAGCCATCAATCCATCACCGCCAAACTTATCAATATAACCATTAAACTGAGATACCATGTCTACTTGCCTACCCAAAGTCTGGCTTATGCGAGCAAACAGCACATCAAGATCAATCGTCCGGCTCATCTCTGTCGAACCACGTATATCAGTAAACATGACACAAACCTGGTGCAACTCGGGAGTGGGCAACAAACCTGTCAAAGAATACGCCTCGACCATACGCTGTGTTCTTAGCGATATATAACGATTCAAATAATGTCGAACACGCTCAAGCTCATCAAAATATTGTTTCTTGTCTAAATGGTTTTTTAACCGGGCAGCTAATACGACGGGGTTAACCGGCTTAGTAATGAAATCACTGGCGCCCGCTGAGAAAGCCTCTGTCAGGCTCGATTCCTCATCCATAGACGTAATAAAAATGATGGGCACCATCTTATAGCGGGCGAGTTCGCGAAGTCGTTTACACAAATCAATACCACCAATTCCTGGCATATTGATATCCACTAAAATTGCATCGTAGTTATTTTCAAGGGCAAGAAAAAGACATTTTTCACCGCGTTCTGCTGTGTCGACGAGATAACCCTGACTTTCGAGGATTGCTGACAACACCATACGTGTCGTTTGATCATCATCAGCAAGTAATACTGTCTGTTTAGACATTGATTTTTTAATCACCTAATATATTTTATGCTGCCTCCATTTGCATATTATATTTATAATTTTTTAATGATTCTTACCTAAGAATCTTCAATATAATCGTAACATTACCAGCAAATAAATAGAAATGCGCTTAAAAGTAAATTATTGATACGTGTTCATCAAATACTTCAAAAATCGATTCTTACTGTCAAGCTAATCCGATCTTCGTCGTAGTCAGCACGCATTAAACGTTTGCTGTATTCAATATTGCCGCTGACACCCGACGCTTCAAAATAGCGCACACCTGTACTCAATAAAATATCGTCCTTATCGTTTTCTGGTTGTGGTCCACTAGCAACTGTAATTTCCTGAAATTGAAAGTCATATTGGTAAGAAAGATTCTGTACGTCGTCAAAACCTTTTGGACAGGTAGCGGTTTGATTTAAGAGACACATTAGTTCATCAATAGGTTATGTGCTTCACTTGTTGTTTATCGTAATGCATTTGTCGTCTCATCGCTAACGTGTTTTGTTTGATTAGCTCTCGTTGACTTAGTATTTCTTCGCCACGCCCATAAAAGACATCAGCCGGTGTCAGGTTATCAAGTGATTCATGATAACGCTCATGGTTGTAATAACTCACAAAACGCTGCAACTGTTCCTCCAGTTCCCCGGGGAAATAATAGTGGTGAAGTAATATCTGATTCTTCATTGAACGATGCCAGCGCTCTATCTTGCCTTGTGTTTGTGGATGATAAGGTCGACCTCGAGTGTGCGTCATACCGTTTTCTTCAAGGTAATCGGCTAATTCACCGGAGATATAACACGGGCCATTGTCACTGAGTAAACGCGGTTTATGATTTACCTTTACTGTATCAAGTCCCGTAAAGCGTAAGGCGTCATCCAGCGTATCAGAGACATCACGGCTACTCATGCCCGTACATAAACGCCAGGCAATAATGTAACGTGAGTAATCATCTAATACCGTGGATAAGTAATACCAACCCCAACCGATAATCTTGAAATAGGTAAAATCCGTTTGCCACATCTCATTCACGCGCGTAGTGGGCTGTTGAAACTTATCACTGGCCTCCATCAGGATATAGGCCGGACTGGTAATTAAGTCTTGTTCTTTCAGCAGCCTGTACACCGTGGATTCTGAGACGAAGTAAGCCTTGTTGTCAGTGTAATTTACGGCTAACTCTCGTGGAGACAAATCAGGCTTCTCTAAGGCTAACTCAATAACGGCTTCACAGTGGTCTTCGGTGATTTTATTCCATACCGCATGGGGAATCGGCTTCTTGTCTTCCAAGCCATCAACGCCATTCTCTTCATAACGTTTGAGCCAGTTGTAAAAAGTGGACTTATGAATGTCCAGCCGAGTCAGCGTTTGTCGAACCGACAGATCTGAGTTCTGTACCAGTTGAATAATCTCGACTTTATCCGATGCTAAGTACCTCATATATCGTCCTCCCCATCCCCGAGCACGCTTTTTTTAAGCAGCCGATTCTCCATGACTACTTCGCCTAAGGTTTCTTTCAGCGCAGATGTTTCAGCACGCAGTTCTTTGACTTCATCTGAGGTCGCTTCACGTACGATATCGCCTGATAAACGTTTCTTACCTGCCTCCAGAAAGTCTTTCGACCAACGGTAGTAAACATTTGGGTTTAGTCCTTCCTTGCGACATAGCTCAGCGATGCTTTCTTCGCCACGTAAGCCTTCAAGTACGATACGAATTTTTTCTTCTGCTGAATATTTTTTACGGGTGCGTCGACGAATATCGCGCACAGTATGTTCTACACTTCTTTTACTTGTCATCATCGTTTCCTCTTGGGTTAACGATGAACTAAAACTATCTCTTAGACAATCAGGCTAGTTGGTCCACATGGTGCTGACGGGGTACAAGCGAGTTGTAAACGCAATTTCGTCGCCTGTGAAGTTTGTATTCCTTTGGTATTGCCTGTAGTGAAAAAGACTTCCAGTCCGTTACGTTACGCGTTACAAGATAAGTGTCGTTAAAAGATTATAGTGCAAATTTAAAAGAAATGGTGGGCCGTGTAGGGGTCGAACCTACGACAAATTGATTAAGAGTCAACTGCTCTACCAACTGAGCTAACGGCCCTGATAAAGACAAACAAATTAAATGGGGTGAACGATGGGACTCGAACCCACGACGACCGGAATCACAATCCGGGGCTCTACCAACTGAGCTACGCTCACCATAATTGAACTATTATCGAAAAAACACTAACGCCTGACAATGATTTGGTTTTCATTAATTGGCGCGCCTGAGAGGACTCGAACCTCTAACCCCCGGCTTAGCTTACCAACTACGCCTTTCGACGCCCTGACAATGTCAGGTTTGTGGTCTGGACTATCTCTTCACCATCACAGGTGTCACACGTATAGTCTCTACGGAACCCTCTTATAATCAGCCGCCAACTTAATATTTTTTGACTGATTATTCTTAGGCGTTTCTACCCTCAATGTAACTGAACGTCTAAATTCCATCGGATTAAAGTAATAACATTCATCTGTAGTAGGACAATAAACACAATAGATGTCTACTTCATCCTTATCCACCGGCTGCATATGAGTACCATTTTTATCAGCCCAACAAGAGCGAAAATGAACGGTTATGCTGCCCGTTTTATCAACAGACTTATACTTAACTTGAATCCTTAAAAATTTTCTATCTTTATACGCAACTAAATCAAACGGCGCATGTTCAGTCATAGGATTCAATATAACGAATCCTTGCTCAAATAAATCGAGCTGAGCCTTCAAAACACCCAGGTCACCTTTCTGCTTAGTATGGTGCATGAAATCCATTATGCCATACCAATAGATGGGTAAACCATCGGTTTCCTCGGGATTGCCATCAGCCCAAAATTAAAAAACTGGCTGTTAAGGTTTCCCCGATATAGTGCGATCCACTTTATGAGTTTTGTTTCCTCATAAAGGCTCCTAATAACAAACATCGAAATGTTTGTGCCTAAAGGCCGGTGCTCTATCCGGTTGAGCTACAGGCGCATTCAAAACTTCACACAAGTATCATTTATTAAAGTTAAATGGTCGGGGCAGAGGGATTCGAACCCCCGACCCTCTGCTCCCAAAGCAGATGCGCTACCAGGCTGCGCTATGCCCCGATTGTTTAACTCTCCTGCCTCAACAGGACGTGGGATGATACGCAGTCCACTGTATCGCGTCAATTGCCAAACTTAAAATAAGTTATGCTAAAAATATCAACTAGTTACGACGCCAAATCGTGCCTTGCGGCGTATCTTCCAGACTAATACCTAAGGATTGTAGATGATCTCGAATTTGATCGGCTTTTTCATAGTCTTTAGCGCTTTTAGCAGCAACGCGCTCATCGATAAAATTTTGAATCGCTACTTCATCAAGATCATCTGTACTGGAATCCGATTTCGCTTGCAGAAATGTTTGTGGATCATCCTGTAGTAAGCCTAAAACAGTCCCAAGGTATCTTAATGTTACTGTCAGTTCTGCTGCCTCTTTTGAGGATTTGTCCGAATTTCTATTTAAATCACGTGCCAGTTCATGCAACAACGCAATCGCCTTTGGTGTATTGAAATCGTCATCCATGCAGTCATTGAATTCATCAATAGTCTTTTTAATTGGTTCGCCAGCCGCATCAACGGGTGCATCTCTTAATGCGGTATACAAACCATTCAATGCAGACTTGGCTTCTTCCAGATTATCAATAGAATAATTTAACGGGCTGCGATAATGGCTAGACAGGATAAAGAAGCGAATAACTTCTGGCTGAAATTTTTGTAGCACTTCCCTGACCGTGAAGAAGTTGCCCAATGATTTTGACATTTTTTCTTCATCAACCCTGACAAAGCCATTGTGTATCCAGACATTGGCAAATTCTTCACCGGTTGAACACACCGATTGCGCGATTTCATTTTCATGGTGCGGGAACTGTAAATCCTGACCACCGCCATGAATATCAAAGTGGTTACCCAGGCAATGCGTCGACATGGCCGAACATTCGATATGCCAACCGGGACGCCCTTCTCCCCAGGGCGAAGCCCAACTGGGTTCGCCGGGTTTAGCGGCTTTCCACAAGACAAAATCCAGTGGGTCATCTTTTTCTTGCTGAACTTCTACGCGCTCGCCGGCACGTAACTCTTCGGTGTTTTTACCGGATAAGCGGCCATAGTTTTCAAACGAACTAACATCAAAATAAACGTCATTGTTTCCAACATAGGCATGCTTTTTATCGATCAATGTCGAGATCATCTCGATAATCTGCGGCATGTGCAGGGTCGCTTTGGGCTCATTGTCTGGCGATAGGACACCGAGCGCATCGGAATCTTCATTCATTGCAACAATAAAACGCTCCGTTAATTCAGAAATCGTTTCATTGTTTTCATTCGCGCGGGCAATGATTTTATCGTCGATATCGGTGATATTACGAACATACGATACATCGAGACCACTATGCCTGAGGTATCGCGCAATCATATCGAAAACCACCATGACACGTGCATGACCAATATGACAAAAGTCATAAACGGTCATACCACAGACATACATGCTTACCTTGCCCGGCTCGATTGGGGTGAAGACTTCTTTTTGTCCGCTTAAACTGTTGTGAATTTTTAGCACGTTTTTTAATTGATAATGTTGATTTAAAAGTTCTGATGGTCGCTCCGGACGTCCTGTCCTCTTGCGACATACATTACATCCTGTAAATAACGGCGCATCTTATCGGAAAGGACCTAATGCGACAAAAGGAATTTGTCATTCATATCAATCAGGGCATAATCAGAAAATTAAATTTAACATTCAAAATATTAATACTGGAGATTAATCATGAAGGTTTTGTTAACAACAACACTTGGCGAAATAACGCTAGAACTCAATTCTGAAAAGGCCCCGAAAACAGTCGAAAATTTTCTGGCTTATGTAGAGAGCGGTCATTTTGACGGTACTATCTTTCACCGTGTGATTAAAGATTTCATGGTACAAGGCGGCGGCATGGATAAAGACATGAATTCTAAATCCACCCGAGATTCAATCCAGAATGAAGCCAACAATGGCCTTGCTAATGAGTATGGCAGCATCGCCATGGCAAGAACCTCAGATCCCCATTCAGCCTCAGCGCAGTTTTTCATCAACACCAATGATAATGCCTTCCTTGATTTCTCGTCGGAAACTCAAGATGGTTGGGGTTATTGCGTCTTTGGTAAAGTCGTCGATGGCATTGAAGTCGTCACCAGTATCGAAGAAAAACCAACGACCACACGCAATGGGCATCAAGATGTGCCAGAAGAAACGGTAGAAATTGAAAAGGCAGCCATACTTTAAGAGGAATAAGCCCGGATTTATATCGTTGATTAATTAATGACAACACTCTTTGTTTCAGATCTGCACCTAAGTTATCGGCGACCGGAAAAAATTGCCTTATTCAAACGATTAATGACTGGCCCTGCATTAAAGGCTGATGCGCTTTATATACTGGGTGATTTGTTTGATGACTTCTGGATTGGTTGTGATGATGACCATCCTCCCAATCAGGAAGTCATGTCTATTTTACGCGATTACTCCGCCAACAGTGCTACGCAATTGTTCATCATGCGCGGTAATCGTGACTTTCATCTCAATCAAGAATTTGCTAACGCAACGGGCTGTACTTTGATCGAAGATCCAACTGCAATCATGCTTGATGATAAAAAGGTTTTGTTAATGCATGGCGACACCTTGTGTACCGATGATGTGAAGTACCAAAAATGGCGCCGGTTTATTACTCACCCGATTATTAAATGGATCTATTTCATTATGCCGTTGTCTTTGCGAACAAAAATTTCACGTGACGTTCGCGGTTATGCAGCAGAAGCAGTACAAAAAAAAGCACCTGAAATAATTGATGTCACTGAAACAGCAGTATTGGATACTTTGAAAAACTTCGGCGTTGAAACATTGATCCACGGTCACACACACCGACAAGCAAGGCACGAAATAAAATTTAACAATACGCAAGCAACAAGATTCGTTCTGGGTGAGTGGTTCGAACAAGACTGTGTGTTAGTGCATGATAAAACTACTTTCAGGTTTGAACGCGTGGATGACTATATCAAGGAATGTAAGCTAACCCGATAGAAGTATGGGCAGTCCCGAATGGCACTTACTTAAACTTCAAAGACAATATTTTTCTGATTTGTCATCCCCGCGCACGACTGCATGGATGCACAGAATCGCCCCACTTACTCCTTAATACGTAGTTACACGTTCCATCTTTTGGTACTCACGCTTATTTGTGTTTTCTAACTGCCAAAGATTTAGATTGGTTTGCATACCAATCCAAAAACGTGGCGTGCTGCCTAATACGCGACTCAAACGAATCGCGATATCTTCAGTCACATCACCACGTTCGTTTACTACTTTCGACATCGTATTTCGCGCAACACCACAACGTCTTGCAAGTTCACTAACCGTGACACCCGTTTCAGGCAAAATAACATTGCGGATTAACGCACCAGGATGTGAAGGTTTCCGAGACATTAGTGATAATCCTCTAAATTAATATCGGCAACATCGTTGCCATTCATACGCCAAGTGATACGCCAGTTTCCTGAAACGCGGACACTATACTCACCTCGTCGCTGACCTTTAAGCCCATGAAAATACAGGCCTGCGATATCCATTTCCACAGCATCCTCGATGGTATTAAGTGCATCCAATATCACAATTAAACGATCTGCGATTCCTGCACTAATACCGCGTTTATCAGTATATCGAGGATCATCGAAGAAACGCTTCAATCCCTTGTGGCGAAACTTTTTAATCATAGATGATTTAGAGTGTATTCAATATGATTACATATTGCAACTAAAGTAAATACAAAGAAAGTTGTACCTGACCCCACTTATTTTCTAGATGTGTGGTTCGAACAAGACTGTGTGTTAGTACATGATAAAACAACTTTCAGATTTGAACGCGTGGAAGACTATATCAAGGAATGCGAATTAACCCAGAGTGCCTGATAAGGTCATGATGCCTAATATGGCAAGCCATATAATCAAGGTTCTATTGAGTAAGCTTTTAAGCTCATCTATCCAATAAGATTTTTCTCTCTCAGGCACTACAACATCTGATCGGTATTGTAAGGCCCCTATTCCCGCATTGGTTAATACCTGATCATTCACTGCAAAGGATAAGTGTTCTGCCTTGCTCCAACCCGGTAGAGCATCCACAAGATGTCCAGCAAGGGCAAGCCCAAGCACCATTAGTCTTGATGATGGCCATTCGAGAATATTCATTAAAATAGAATTACTATCAGCAAAACCACTTCGAACCTCGCTAAACTCATCATTTATTTGATTAACCAATCGATAAAGTAATGCACCAACGGCACCAAGGATTAAAAACCAAAAAATAACACCAAAGGTACGTTTGTGTGATTCCACCAAACTAGATTTAATGATGGCGATTTCATCTGAATCATTTTCGCTAAGCAGCGTTTCATCGATTAAACCTCCCGCTAATTCAGTGGCCGCACCAACATTATCCTCGTCTACTGCAGTAATATATTCATCAAGCCGGTTATCAAGATCTTCTGGTGCAAGACAATAAATCAATACGACAAGCGATATCACTATCTCTACGAACCATGGCAATGAGCATGTAAGATACAACACGATAAGAAGACCAGATAGCGCAACTGACAAGACAATCAATAAACCGAATGTCCCGTCCCAGAACTTATATTGCGCTAATCTTTTCTCTAAGCCGTAATATAAGGAAATACACCAATTAAAATTACGAAAGCGTTCCAATCCGCCCAGAAAAAAATCCAGGCTTAGAGCGATGAGAATAATGATTAATGTCATAGTGTCAGTAAGGATAAGTAGTAGTTTTTGTCAAAAGCCGGACCAGGATCAGTTTTACGCCCCGGCGCAATATCACTATGACCCACAATACGATCTTTTGTGATCTTGTTCCAGCGTTGGCATATCATATCCGTTACCTCTGCTAAAGTAGTGTATTGAATTTCACAATAAGCTTCTTCATCACAACCTTCAAGCTCTATACCTATAGCAAAATCATTACATTGCTTACGGCCGTTGAAAGATGATTCTCCGGCATGCCATGCACGTTTAGTAAAAGGAACGTATTGTGTTACCTCACCTTTACGATCGATCAGTACATGGGACGACACACGTAATTCATGTATCTCAGCAAAATACGGGTGCGCCTCAGGAATTAATGCATTGGTAAATAGCTGGTCAATGAAACCACCACCATACTCGTTAGGTGGCAAGCTTATACCGTGAATCACCAATAGGTCGATGTCTGCTAGGTTTGGTCGTTCGTCACAATTGGGAGATTGAACAATACGTGCACCAACTAACCATGCACCATCTTCATCAATCTGATAATTCAATCTCTTCAATTTCAATACCTGTATTGGCCTGTTAAGCTTAAGCATTAAAATAACATAACCGTGACGAATCTAAAGAGAGAATTTGAATGTGCCGCTTAGCCGCCTATCTTGGTACTGAGATATCACTATCCGCATTTTTGCAGGAACATGAGCATAGCCTTATCCAGCAATCATGGGCTCCCAAAGAAATGCAAGACGGCACATTAAATGCCGATGGCTATGGTGTTGCATGGCTAGCAGACAATAACATTCCCAGTCGCTATAAAAATGTTTTGCCTATATGGTCTGATACAAACTTGAATAGCCTAGGTCGGTCGCTTAGTAGTCAACTATGGTTAGCAAATGTCCGTGGCGCTACACCGGGTCAGGGAATTAGTGAAGCTAATACTCAACCCTTTATAAAAGACAATTTGATCTTTACCCATAACGGTAGCTTGAAGCCATTTAATAACATAACTAAAGCACGTTTTTTAGATATATTGCCGAATACGATCAGCGCAGATATAACCGGCGATTCAGACTCATTATATTTGTTCGCTTTATTGCAACTACACTTACAAAATCAAACGTCGATATCCAATGCCCTGATTTCGGCGATGAAGGATTTAAAGTCGATATGTAGTGACTCGGTATCGGCTCTATTAAATATAGTCATCAGTGATGGAGGACTCATTGTATGCCTGTCGACATGCATTGAATGCTAATTGCCCAAGTCTTTATTATCTCTTTAAAGAAGATAATGTTTGGCTAGCATCAGAACCACTCTCTCCAAACGATGGATGGGTAACTTTCCCTGAACATAGCATTATTCGTTTTAATCGTTCTGGAGTAATTGAAGATTACAGTCTATGAGCAGGTTGATTGCGACGTTTCGCTTATTACAAAACGAAGCTATTGATATCGTCAGTGCCGTAAGCGGAAGAACATTATCATAAACAGTTTCACCCCGACTTAAGCCCCATTGGTTGGCACCTTGGGCATTGCGTTTTTACAGAAAGCTACTGGATAAAAGAACAATTACTAGAAAAAAAAGTTATCGATGATGCCTTAAGATCTCTTTACATTCCTGAATTAAGTATTAAACAATCACGCGGCTCAGCATTGCCAGAAAAAGATACGATGATTGCATGGGCTAAAGACATACAAGCAGAAAACTATTGCTTGCTCGAGTCAGCAGTTACTCAACTTACTTCACATAAACTATTAATAAATGATTATTTAATTCATTTTTTAATACAGCACTACTCACAACATATTGAAACCATGATGATGGTTCTAACGGCAATACAGATTCAAAGTAATCACACTGAATTTGTTCCATCCAGAACCTTAGAGTCTCATCAACAACAGAATGAGTTTATAACGATTGAATCCAGCATCTACAACATTGGTAATAAAGAAAATAATTTGCCTTATGATAACGAACATCCAATTCACAGCGTAGAATTGAATAGCTTTAAAATAGCACGCTCACCAGTATCAAATGGTGATTACTTGAACTTCATAAACTCAGCGGTTTATTCGTCAAAAGAAGTTTGGTCCGATAAGGGCTGGGAATGGTTTAGCAATGACAAAACCGCGCATCCATATCATTGGCAAAAACATAAGAATGGAGATTGGTATGGCATCGACCATCAAGGTCCGTATTCGCTAGATGAGCACCAAGCCATTTATGGCTTAAACTATTTTGAAGTTGAGGCTTATGCAAGATGGGTTGGCGGAAGGTTACCCCATGAATACGAATGGGAAGCGGCGGCTAAAAATTATCAATTAGAACAAACGGGATCTGTCTGGGAATGGTGCGGGAATGAATTTCATCCCTATGATGGTTTTTCTCCGTATCCTTACGCAGGCTATTCAGCGCCCTACTTTGATGGTCAACATTATGTAGTAAAGGGTGGGAGTCGATATACAAAAGAGCATATTAAGCGAGCAAGTTTTCGGAATTATTATCAAGCTGACAAGCGGCATATTTTTGCAGGTTGTCGATTAGTTTATGACTGAAAATATAGTGCGCCAAAGTTAAGCTATTCGGATGCGGACTCGAGTAATTTCACAAGTTTCTTATTTTTAGTTTTTTCAGCCATGGTAATGGCTGTTTTTTCTTTTTTATCTGCAAGAGTCACGTCGGCCCCGGCATTTAATAACACTTCAACAATATCCATTCTCTTACTCACGACTGCCAGCATCAATGCAGTTTTGCCCTGTTCATCGGCCAAATCCACATCAACGCCTTCAACGACAAGTTCCTGAACAATGCTCCGATTACCATTATAGGCCGCACTCATTGACGCTGTTCGTCCAGATTTATTTTTGGCATTTACATTATAGCCACTCGATAACATCGCTTTGACCTGACTTAAACGTCCTTCTTTAGCCGCTGTATAGAATTTTAGTTCCTTAGCTTTATCTTCAGTAGATTCTTCTGCAGCAAATGCTCCCGTCTGAGAAAAGCATGACAATAAGATAATCAAGAAATGTTGTATCAATTTATGCATATTAATAAGTCATCACTCTAAATATATTGTTTCTATAGTGCTGATAGCGGCATGTATGACAAAATCTGAAGTATGAATGAAGACAATTTTCAAAAACGCCTTGGAAAAGGCATGACTGTATTAGGCTGGATAGTCGTTCTCGGTATTTTAACTGTCTATTTTTCCCGGTATCTCGACCAGCAAAACAATCCAAACAAAGCCTTATCCACTTCACAAACTGACGACTATAAACAAGTACAGTTACAGAGAAATCGCTACGGTCATTATCTTGCTAATGGCATGATCAATAGCACGGAAGTTGTGTTTTTACTCGATACAGGTGCAACTGATATCACTATTCCTGAAAAGATTGCTCAAAAATTAAGACTAAAAGCCGGAATAAAAATACCCGTACAAACAGCTAATGGTCAGACCGTTGTTTACGCTACGACATTAGATAGTGTCAGCATCGGCGAAATAGAATTGCATGGTGTCAATGCCAATATTAACCCCTACATGCAAGGCGAAGAGGTGCTCTTGGGAATGAGTTTTTTAAGACATCTCGATTTCGCACAACAAGGGGAACAACTGCTCATTCGACAATATTGAGTGATAACGATTAAACTATCCTCTTTTCAATCATAGTCTTAAGCAATCGAACGGAAACGATAGCAACGTTATGCAATGGTTACTGGATAAGCTAACTACATTAAGCAGCATCATTTGGGGAGAGTACCTGCTCATCCCGCTATTGGCGATCGTGGGCATTTATCTGACGATTGGACTTCGCGCCATGCCTTGGCGAAAAATACCCCTCGCATTTCAAACCTTGTGGCAAGGCCGAAAGGGTTCATCTAAAAACAAAGGTGATATCAGTCCATTTCAAGCCTTGATGACGGCCCTTTCTGCGACTGTTGGTACTGGCAATATTGCTGGTGTTGCCACAGCGATTTATTTTGGCGGGCCTGGCGCAATATTCTGGATGTGGGTCATTGCGATTTTCGGGATGGCCACAAAATACGCCGAAGCTGTGCTCGCTGTTAGTTACAGAGAGACCGATGCACTTGGCAATTACGTCGGTGGTCCAATGTACTATATCCGTAATGGTTTGGGTGACAACTGGCGCTGGATGGCTGCGTCGTTCGCTTTTTTTGCGATGATTGCTGCTTTTGGGATCGGTAATATGGTGCAATCCAACTCTGTCGCAGATGAGATTCGTTCAAGCTTTAGTGTCCCGACCTGGGTTACTGGCACTGTGTTGGCTGTACTCGCCTCCTTTGTGATTATTGGCGGCGTAAAACGTATCGCACAGGTTGCCTCAAAACTGGTGCCTTTCATGGCAGCAATTTATATCGTTGCTGCGTTGGCAATCATTCTCTTAAATATAGAAAAATTACCTGCTGCATTTTTACTCATTATCGAAAGCGCGTTTACCGGCTCTGCTGCAAGTGGCGGTTTTCTGGGCGCATCCATCTGGATGGCAATACGCTGGGGTTTTGCCAGAGGCATCTTCTCAAACGAGTCAGGTCTAGGTAGTGCACCAATTGCTCATGCTGCTGCCCAAACTAATGACCCGGTTAAACAAGGCATGGTAGCTATGTTAGGCACCTTTATTGATACCCTAATTCTATGTAGCCTTACTGCATTCGTCATTATTATTACTGGAGCATGGGAAAGCGGACTACAAGGTGCGCCGATGACATCACTTGCATTCTCAAGTGGCCTATATGGTTATGGAAGTTATGTCGTTAGTTTTGGTCTGATCTTATTTGCCTTCAGCACCATACTCGGTTGGAGTTATTACGGTGAACGATGTGCGAGTTATCTGTTTGGTACAACAATTATAATTTACTATCGAATAGTATGGATTATAGCGATCTTTGTTGGCGCAGTTGTAAAATTGGAAATTGTCTGGACGTTTGCAGATGTACTCAATGGATTGATGGCCTTACCCAATCTTGTCGCCTTGTTACTGCTTAGCCCCATTGTCTTTAGTAAAACACGTCAATATTTTAATAATAAAAATTCAAAATGGTCATTAACCAGAAAGATATAAACGCAAATGTTAAATCGGCATTAGCCGAGGATGTCGGTAGCGGAGATGTTACTGCGGAGCTAATTCCTGAAGATGCCTTAGCTTCGGCAACATTAATCACGCGTGAGCATGCCGTCATTGCTGGGTGCCAGTGGTTTAATGAAGTATTTAATCAATTGCCCCATACCACCACGATAAATTGGAATGTTGCAGATGGTGATGTCGTTGTCCCTGAACAAACATTATGCACACTTAATGGTTCGGCACGTTCACTTTTAACAGGTGAACGTACTGCAATTAATTTTTTACAGACACTTTCTGCTACGGCAACAACAGTCGCTAGTTTTGTTGAAATTATAAAAGACACCAAGACTAAAATATTAGATACACGAAAAACTATTCCTGGTTTACGGCTTGCTCAAAAATATGCTGTTGCATGTGGTGGTGGCACCAACCACCGCGTTGGACTCTATGATGCAATCCTAATCAAAGAAAATCATATAATGGCAGCAGGAGGCATTACGCAAGCGGTAAAACAAGCTAAAGCAAAGAAATTACCTGTGGAAGTAGAAGTTGAATCCCTAGATGAACTTGAAGAAGCATTAACAGCGGAAGCCGATCAAATATTATTGGATAACTTTGATCTCGCATTACTAGAAAAGGCGGTAAACATTAATCAAGGTCGTGCCAAACTCGAGGCCTCTGGAAATATTATTAAAGACGACCTGTATGCAATTGCAAAAACCGGTGTGGACTACATTTCTATTGGCGCATTGACTAAACACATTCGAGCAATTGATTTTTCCATGCGCATTAATCTATAGATCAATGCACATGGAAATAATTATATTTAGAGTTTGCTCTTAACCAATTCGTAGATCTCTTCTTTCAAAACATCCATATCATTTAGTAACGCTTCTAACTTCTGGCGGCGATCATCCGCAAATTCTTTGTCCTTAATGCCACCAATATTGATGTAAACATTTAAGGCAGCGCTTCTAAGCCCAGCGTAACCGGCTAATACAGCAACACCTGCATCACTAATCACATTATTATTTCCTTTGTCCGCGATTGGTTGGCTGAGATTAATAACATCCCGACAAAGTCGGGCGCATTCTAAAGGAACATCCGTTGCTGCTTTAAGTGCTGCCTGTATTTCTGTCGCCCGGACTGATTTTTCTTCGTCTGTTTCTTTAGGCATACCATAAGAAGCCATGACACGATCAAAGACATCGACATCATCTTTTATAGCATCCGTTAATTTTGCTCTTAATTCCTCAGATTTGGCGAGTATTTCCTTACACTCTTCTTCGGCATCTTCATGGCCTTTTTTACCAATGGTAAAATTTGCCACCATGCTAATTAGGGCAGCACCCATCGCACCAGAGACAGCCGCCGCACCACCACCACCTGGCGTTGAAGTCTTACTTGCCAAGCCATCCAAGAATGCCTGAATCGTCATATCTTTAATCATAATCCCCCCCGGAATTTTTAAAAAAGGCGGCGATTATATGCCAGAAGCACAAAAACCGGTAAGTTTTGTAAGGACATCGCAAAAATTGAAAATTCTGATTTGAATAATTTCATGTACGCTTAGACGATTCACCGGTTGTCGCGTGATACAGCATCGGTTAACTTATGCGCTTTTTATACGGGCCGTTCGGAGGGGAATGAGTCCACTGCCTACGTATGTAATTGATTATGTAGGCATTACTTCATTTAGAACAATATTCAGAGGAATTAACCATAATGAAAAAATTACTATTCCAGCTTGATACCGATGCCCATCCGGCCGTGTTTGATACGGTTGTTGCATATGATGGTGGTGCCGACCATGTTATCGGACATGGCAACGTCACGCCTGACAACGTCACACCACTGGTTGAAGGTGCTATTTTTACCCGCGCACCCAAAGATAAGAAAAATACCGCTTTGTTCGTTGGCGGTAGCGATATGGCTGCGGGTGAAAAGCTGTTTAAAGCCGTGCAAAGAAACTTTTTTGCTGACTTCCGGGTTTCCGTCATGCTGGATAGTAATGGCAGTAATACAACCGCAGCTGCCGGTGTTGCTAAATTATTGAGCAGTGGCGCCATTAAAGGTAAAAAAGCGGTAGTATTAGCCGGAACCGGACCTGTAGGGCAACGTGCCGCTATCATGCTGGCGAAAGAAGGTGCCAGTGAAGTAATAGTCAGTTCGCGTCAACTAAGTCGTGCCGAACAAGCCTGTGCCGATATGAAAAAGAGCTTCGATGTCGATATTAAACCTGCCGAGGCTGCTGATTGCGATTCAAGAGGAAAATTGATTGAGGATGCGCAAATTGTCTTTGCAACTGGGGCGGCAGGTGCTGAATTACTCAAAGCTGAACATTGGGAAAATAATAGCTCAATCGAATTAATGGCTGATGCGAACGCGACACCACCGATAGGTATTGGCGGTACCGATATGATGGATAGAGGCAAGGAACGCCATGGAAAAATAATTTGGGGCGCAATAGGATTTGGTACGTTAAAATTAGCATTACATCGAGCATGTATTGAAAAACTATTTGAGAGCAATAGCCAAGTGTTTGATGCAGAAGAAATTTTTAGTCTTGCTAAAACGATGGCATAACCTAATATTCAACTATAAATAAGCGTGAAAATAATAACTTATAAATGAGCACGAACTTGATATACCACTCAAAAGCTAACACTTCATGGACGAATAAACACGCTGTCCTCCTTTTCTTATTTTTACTCTGTTCTACTGCAGTTTTTGCTGCAGATTATGAAGCAGGCAAGCAGGCTTATTTGAAGAAGGACTATGCACTTGCGTTAGAGATACTCAAACCTTTGGCCGAGCAAGGCGATTCACAGGCTCAAATTACTATGGGCCTTATGTATGACTATGGTCATGGCGTAGAAAAAAGTCCTGCCGAATCAATAAAATGGTACCTCATGGCCGCAGAGCAAGGCGTGCCACTAGTGCAACATGATATTGGCGTAAAATACTTTCAGGGACAGGGTGTAGAGCAAAATTACCTTGAAGCCGCCAAATGGTGGGAACAATCGGCCAACTCTGGCATTGCAGACTCCCAATTCAATCTGGGCTTAATGCACTATCGTGGGATAGGCATCCCAAAAGATTATGTAAAAGCAGCAAAATTATTCGAGGCTGCCGCTGAACAAGGCCATGGTAATGCACAATACAGCCTCGCCGTCATGTACGCCTTTGGTCAAAGTAAGACTAAAGACTATGCCACAGCCTTAAAATGGTTTAATAAATCTGCTGAACAGGATATAGCCCAAGCACAGTTTAATCTTGGTGTATTCCATGAAAATGGATATGGCGTCGATAAAGATATCACCAAAGCAAGGGAATGGTACAAACTTGCTGCTGATCAAGGCCTACAAGAAGCAAAGCAAAAACTGCAAGCACTGGGTAGCAGTAAAACCACGGTTGCGACAAAGCCTGAAAACGTTGATGCTGGTAATAAAGTCGAATCAACTACTGAAAAAAACACGGCTTCAGCATCAGTTGAACAACCTTCGACGTCAGACAGCGAACTGAATTTAAGTAATTGGTTAAGACAACAAGCCTCTGACAATTACACACTGCAACTGGCAAGCGTTATCAATGAAAAAGACATTGTTAATTATATAAAGCAATCAGGCCTTGATTCAAAAGCAGGTTATATCGTAGTTAGTGTGAATGGCATAACTCGGTATACTGCGATATATGGGCTTTACGACACCTATAAAAATGCAGAAACCGCCTTTAGCGAACTCCCCTTGGCAATTCAAAAAGCTAAACCATGGGTTCGAAACACGGGCATACTGCAAGGCATATTGCAGTAACTCTACTGCGGGGATAAATTTGTATGGCCTCGTTTAAAGAAATTCTAAATTCAAACGAAGAAGAACTTCTTCAACTTCTTTATAAATTCAATGTTTCAGCTGAAATCAATGAGGATAAAGCTGAAGCTATCGGGATGAAATTAAAATTACGCGAGGCTCAATTGATCTGTGCCATTGGATTCAATGAGTCCACTCGAAATTTGCCTGAAATACCTCCTGTTCTTGGTTTTGATAATTATGACGCTTTATTGAATTCTCGGAATGAATTCTTTACAACAGACATCTATAAATTAATAACACTGGACAATATTCTTTCTATATATTCAGTCGTAAAAAATGACATTGCAAATAAGCAAATTATAGAATATCTGTTGTTAAACCGGCTTACGTCAATTGAAAAAAGAATTGATGAAACGGTAAATTCACTAATCATAGATAAATATAAAGAAGAAATGCGCGCCATTTATTCAGATGGTATCGTCGGCATTGATTTTGTAGAAAACCGACTGGAACTGTCCGATAGTGGATTCCGTGCCCTATTAAATGAAGTCACATTAATAGTTGAAAATAAGATTATTCCCATTGGTGAGTTATTTTTTCGAGACTCCATTTTGCCACAGGAAAAGAGAAAATTGCTTAATAAAGGGCTAATTCCAAGACCTTTAATCGAGACACGTCTGGAAGATCCAAATATTTCGGATGTCGAGAAAAAGATCCTTTATGATTACATGAAACTACACCGTGAGAGTTAATTAAACGACTATGACCAGTTTTACAGAATTATTGACAGCTTCAGATGATGAACTCGTTCGAATATTTTATAAGACCAATGCAGGCGAGGAAAAAGACTTCATCAAACGTATCAATATTGTTGCGGCACAACTCGAACTCAATCACTCACAACTGGTATGCGCTTTAGGCTTTAATAAACACATTCGTGAATTGACAGATATCCAACAACAGCTTGGGTTTCGTTCCTATAAACTACTGACCTATCGGCAAAACGAATTATTCACTACTGATACTTATACCCAATTACCGATTGATAATATTCTGGATATCTACTCTGAAAGACTTGAAGACAAAGAAGTCCTTGAAACCTTGCGAGAGTTATTACGACCAAGACTTGAGCATATAGAAAATCAAATTGAAAAAACGGGTGATCCCGGTCACATCATCAGCTATAAAATGGAAATACATTCCATATACACAGCCGGTATTGCAGACAAGGCGTTCGCGGATGATCGACTCAAAAAAGATATTGGGAAATATCGATTAATGGCAAATGAAGCGAATGTGATTATTGAAGCTGGATACCACCCCCCCAGTAATTTATTCTTTATGGATTCGCTCTCACCGGAAGAAAGAAGAGATTTAATTGAAGGCGGACATATAAACAAGGATATGATCAAAAATCGCCTTCAAAATGCAAAAACCAGCGACGAAGAACGCGAAATTCTGGAAGAATACATCTAAAAACTCATTTCAAACGAAATTCAGGAATTTTTCCTGTGTTTTTCATTACTAAGTCTCTTTTATTAAAGTGCTTAGATCGATACTCTTGCCCTCCAATTGAAATTACCAGTAAATACTTTAAAAATTTGAGGGCACATCGATCATGTCTGCTAGTCGAAATATCGCAGCCGCTACAATATCACTGCTTGTATTAACTACACCGCGAGCCGTATTAGCTGAAGAAAACATTCAAGAAAAAGAAACCGTTGAAGTTATCGGCATTACGCCTACTCATGGTGTCGGTCTCCCAGAAGAGTTAATTCCTTATAATGTCCAGTCTGCATCAAGTGCTGATTTAGAGGCTAGCCAAACATTCGACCTGACAGACTTCATGAACCGTAACCTAGGCAGTGTCACCATTAATGATGCCCAGAACAACCCCTTACAATCCGATGTGTCATATCGTGGTTATTCATTGTCGCCATTATTAGGTTTACCTCAAGGCTTGGCTGTTTACCAAAATGGTGTACGAATTAACGAGCCCTTTGGCGATTCCATGAACTGGGATTTAGTCCCGGAATCATCTATAGCGAATATTAATCTAATCGGTGGCGCTAACCCTGTATTTGGTCTCAATGCACTCGGGGGTTCACTTTCTATTACAACAAAAAATGGTTTTACTCATCCGGGACATAGTATTGAAACTTATGGTGGTTCGTTCGACCGTATTGTTTCAACCATTGAGTCCGGCGGTAATAACGGTAAATGGGGTTATTTTGTTACCGCGAGTTACTTTGATGAGGACGGTTGGCGCGATGCATCACCTTCAGATGCTTTAAATTTATTTGGTTCATTAAGCTATCGTGCAACAAGTACAACATTAGACTTATCGCTTAACCATGCAGATACAGATCTAATTGGTAATGGCTCATCGCCTGTAGAACTACTCGAACTTGATAGAGAGGCTGTATTTACATCTCCTGATCAGACAGAGAATAAAATGACGATGGTTAATCTGGAAGGAACACAATGGGTTAACGATAGTATTCAATTAAGTGGAAATGCATTTTATCGTAAAAATGAAACTGATAGTTTCAATGGTGATGGTTCAGAATTCACTGATTGTGGTGGTGCGAATGCTGGTCGTTTATGTGAAGAGGATGACCTCACAGCGCCAATTACAGATCAAAATGGTGCTTTTATCTTAGCTACTGTAGGTGGCATCTCACGAAATGCTATCAATAATATCAGTAACCGCGAGCAGGAAGGCTTCGGTACAAACCTGCAAACGACTTTTCTGAATGATTTATTTGGTCATAAAAACCAGTTCATTTTTGGCACAGGTTACCAACAAGGACTCATCGATTTCTTTTCGGCCGTAGAAATTGCATCTCTCAACTGTACCGTTAATGGCACAGATTGCACGCTTGCTAGTGCTGATCGCGGCACATCGAGAACCTCCCTCTTTGTTCCTGGAGAAGGCACAAGCATTAAAGCCCATAACCGTTCATGGTCACTCTATGCAACGGATACTTTTTCGGTAACGGATAAACTCGCCATCACTGCTTCAGTGCGCTATAACAATTCACATATAGTCTTGGGTGACAGAAGCAGTCAAAATAATCTTGCGAATCCCGATGACCCAACCGCACTAAATGGCGAACATGATTTTGATCGTATCAACCCTGCATTCGGCATCACCTATAATTTTGACAATAATACTGGTATCTATGGTAGTTATAGCGAATCAGCACGGGCGCCGACGCCAATTGAATTGTTATGTGCTCGTGAAGACGCCCCTTGTAATTTACCCAATGCATTTCTCGCTGATCCACCACTGGAACAAGTTGTCACCAAGAGTTATGAAGGTGGTATCAGAGGCGCTTTAAATAATGGTATTGGCTACAGTATCAGCGCTTTTCATAGCACTAATAATGATGACATTATCTTTGGTTCGACTGGAGGAACCACGTCAAGTACAGGTTTCTTTAGGAATGTTGGTGATACTGAACGTGTCGGTACAGAAGTTGGGTTAAACGGGATATTCAACAAGAAATTAAATTGGTACCTCAATTACAGCTATGTCGATGCTTCTTTTCAAGATGCTTTTGTCGGCATCAGTGCAAACCATCCAAATGCAGCTGATATAAACGGTGATGGTACTGCAAATGAAATTCAGGTTAATCCAGGAGATAGGATACCGGGCATACCTGAACATACATTTAAACTTGGCGGTTTATATAGCTTCACAGAAAACTTTTCTGTTGGCGCCAATATGATCTATAACTCCACTCAAGTCTTGCGTGGTGACGAGAGCAATGAACTTGGTCCTGTCGATGGCTATGCGATTGTCAATTTAAATAGCACTTATAAAATCAATAAAACCTTCTCTGTTTTTGCGCGCGTTAATAATTTATTTGATACAGACTATGAAACGTTTGGATTATTGGGTGAAGCAGATGAAGTGTTTGATGGATCTGGAGCAACAGCGGCATTCACCAGTTCAGTATTTCAAGGTGCTGGTGCACCCATCAGTGGTTTCGTAGGTGTTTCCGCTACCTTTTAAATATATAACCTTAGTTTTTGATCCCAAGAAAGGCGAATCCTATTTTGGATTCGCCTTTTTTTATTGTAAAATTAAATCTTTAAAACAACCTAGAAGTACTAAGCTACACTAATCCTTATAAACAAAAGATATTGATAATAAATACGGCTACTTGCCTGTATTCACAATCTCCTCGCCAACAACCAGAACTATTCATGAGTAATTTATACAATCTTTTTAAAGAACGGTTTCCGCAAGACTTAACGAAGTCTTTTATAGAGACTAAAGATGGAAAGCAATATAGCTATCAAGAGTTAATTAATCTTACATCTACTTATTGAATCTACCATGGCCAATGCTGGCATTGTTAAGGGCGATAGAGTTATCTTTCAAGTAAAAAAATCTCCCGAAGCTATTTTTTTATATCTTGCTTGTCTCAAGCTTGGCGCAATAGCTGTGCCTTTAAATAACTCTTACACAGCATCAGAACTTTCCTATTTTCTAGATGATATAGAACCAGGGATGGTGGTTTGCGACCCTGCCTCACCAATCATCAAGGATAAACTCTTACATGCCCGAGATAGAACAAGCTTATTAACACTAGATGAACACGGTAAAGGGTCATTATTTAAGAACGCCGACAATTTCAGCCATTCTGTACAAGTTGCTGATGTTATTGGAGGTGATGTAGCTTGCATACTCTATACAAGTGGCACAACTGGAAAACCCAAGGGCGCAATGATTACCCATGGCAACTTATCTTCAAATGCGTTGACGCTTAAACAATGCTGGGGATTTAATAAGGATGATATCTTATTACATGCCTTGCCCATTTTTCATGTGCATGGACTTTTTGTAGCGCTTAACTGCGCACTTCTTAGTGGTACACCAATGATTTTCTTAGCTGAGTTTAATGTTGATGACATTATTAAATTTTTACCTCGAGCTACAGTGTTGATGGGTGTCCCAACATTTTATACGCGTTTACTATCTCACCCTGGACTTGACAGTTCGACCTTAAAAAATATGCGATTATTTATCTCGGGATCTGCCCCATTACTGAAAGAAGTGTCTGATGATTTTTATACAAAGACAGGGCACCGAATATTAGAGCGTTATGGCATGACAGAAACTGTAATGATTGCATCTAATCCATTAAAAGGAGAACGAATCCCCGGGACTGTTGGACAAGCTCTAGCCAATATTGATGTGCGAATTACTACTGAAGATGACAAAACTCTAGAGGTAGGAGCAACCGGTAATATTCAGGTGTCAGGACCCAATGTGTTTAAAGGGTATTGGAGAAACCCTGAAAAATCGCAAGAGGAATTTACCAAAGATGGCTTTTTTAAAACTGGTGACGTGGGCTTCCTGGATAACAAAGGTTATTTAACAATAGTAGGCCGTTCAAAAGATCTAATAATATCTGGCGGATATAATGTTTATCCAAAAGAAATAGAAAACATCATGAACACCTTGGATGGCATTCATGAGTCTGCCGTCATTGGTGTCCCGCACCCAGATTTTGGTGAAGGTGTTATTGCTGTTATTGTTAAGGAAAAGAATAATAAATTCGATGAATCAAATCTGAAAAGTCTTCTCAAGCAAGAGTTAGCAACTTATAAAGTACCAAAAAGAATTTTTGATATAAGCGAGATGCCTATTAATGTCATGGGCAAGGTTCAAAAAAATAGTTTACGAGATAAATATAGACATGTGTTTGAATGAACGTTTTTAAGCTTTTAAATATTCAGACATATTCTAGTATCTATGTTTTATTTATATCAATTAAACTCATTCATTTTCGCTTATGCATCAACACCAGCAAGATATAACCAAGTATCAATGACTGTATCAGGATTCAGAGAGATGCTCTCAATCCCTTCATCTAATAACCATTTTGCAAGATCCGGATGGTCAGAAGGGCCTTGGCCACAAATACCAACATACTTCCCGGCTTTTTTACAAGCTTTGATGGCACGACTTAACATAAACTTCACTGCTTCATCACGTTCATCAAATAGGTCGGAAACTAAACCAGAATCTCGATCAAGTGCTAAGGTTAATTGTGTCATGTCATTAGAACCAATCGAGAAACCATCAAAATATTCAAGAAACTGATCTGCCAGGATTGCGTTGCTTGGTACTTCACACATCATAATCAACTTTAAGCCTTCTTTTCCTCTTTCCAGACCATACTTTGCCAATAACTCAACGACTTGCTTAGCCTGTCCTACAGTACGTACGAAGGGAACCATAACCCAGACATTGTTCAAACCCATCTCTTCTCGCACATAACGTAAAGCTCGGCATTCCAGTTCAAAGCACGCCTCAAAATCATCTGACAAATAACGTGATGTACCCCGGTAACCAATCATGGGGTTTTCTTCTTTCGGCTCATATCGCTCACCGCCAAGTAAATTGGCGTACTCATTAGATTTAAAATCTGATAAGCGTACGATAACTGGATTAGGCGCAAATGCAGCACCCAGCGTAGAGATACCTTCAGCCAGGTTTTGTACATAAAAGTCGACAGGACTTGCGTAAGCCTTGATGCGTTTATCGATAGTTGCTTTTATCGCTGCTTCTTGATCATCGTATTCTAGTAAAGCACGTGGATGGATGCCGATTTTGTTATTTATAATAAATTCCAGGCGCGCCAGCCCAACACCGGAATTTGGAATCGATGCGAATGACATTGCCTTGCCAGGATTACCCACATTCATCATTATTTTTAAAGGTGCTGGCGGCATGTTATCTAATTCGGCCCTGTTCACCTGAAAGTCCAACTTGCCTTCATAAACATGTCCATTCTCTCCTTCTGAACAGACCACGGTGACATCGTCATCATAATTAATCTGCTTCGTCGCATCACCACAACCAACGACAGCGGGGACACCTAGTTCGCGTGCAATAATTGCTGCATGGCAGGTTCGCCCACCACGATTTGTTACTATCGCAGATGCGCGCTTCATTACCGGTTCCCAATCGGGATCGGTCATTTCCGTTACTAAGACATCGCCATCTTTTAGATCATCCATGTCTTCCAATTTTTGGATGACCTTTGCCTTGCCTGCCCCTATTTTTTGGCCTATTGCAGCACCACTAATAAGTAAATTTCCTTTTCCATTTAACTGGTAACGTTCAATTACATTTGTATTCTCACGACTTTGTACTGTCTCAGGTCGTGCCTGGACGATGTAGACTTTCTTATCCTCACCATCCAAAGCCCATTCAATATCCATAGGGCGACCATAATGTTGTTCAATTATGACAGCCTGCCGTGCAAGTTCTTCCAACTGCTTATCATTTAAACAAAATGCCGTAGACTCTTTAGCTGATACTTTTACAGTTTTTACCAGATCATCACTATCAGGATCATCGTTGTATATCATTTTTATTGCCTTGCTACCGACACTACGACTTAATACGGACGGCCGATCCTGAGCTAATGATTTTTTATAGACATAATATTCATCTGGATTTACCGCACCTTGTACTACAGTTTCACCCAAACCATAGCTACCAGTAATAAACACAGCACCATCAAAACCAGACTCTGTATCAAGAGTAAACATAACGCCGCTTACACCAAGATCACTACGCACCATGCGTTGTAGACCCGCTGACAGAGCAACTTCTTCATGAGCAAAGTTTTGATGTACGCGGTAAGCAATGGCACGATCATTATATAAAGATGAAAAGACTTCTTTTACCTTTAGTAGTACATCATCAATACCTCGCACATTCAGGAATGTCTCTTGCTGGCCTGCAAAAGAAGCGTCAGGTAAATCTTCAGCAGTTGCAGAAGACCGTACAGCAATAGAGCAACCATCATCTCCACCGCTCATTTCTTGATAAGCATCCTCCATAGACTGTTGGAACTCTACCTGAAACGGTGCATCAATTATCCATTGACGGATTTCTTTACCCGCCGACGTCAACTGTTTAACATCATCAATATCTAAGCCTTTTAGCCTAAGTTCTATACGCTCACGTAATTCATTATGATCAAGAAAATCCCAAAAGGCCTTGGCTGTAGTCGCATAACCTCCCGGCACGCTTACACCAGCACCCGAAAGATTACTAATCATTTCCCCTAGTGACGCATTTTTACCGCCAACGAGTCCAACATCTGCCATGCCTAAGTTTTGCAGTGGCATGATGTAGTCATTAGAAATTAATTTTGTCATAATATTTTTTACTCAATAAACTTTTAAGATTATATTTTTAATCAGTTATTCTTTAGCAACCCTTTTTCCTTTACTAAATTTACTGCTATTTCCTCGATAGACATAGCCGTTGAATCAAGGATAAATATGTCCGCTTTTTCCATCATTATTTCCGCATGTTTAACTTCATTTTGACATTTCTTTAATGTGGCATAAGTCGTATTCGGTCGACGTTGCTGGCGAATAGCGCTGAGTTGATCGGCACGGATCGTCAGACCAACGATCTTATCCAGATACGGTAATAAAAATTCAGGTAATTTATCATTATCCAGATCGTCATCAGTTAAAGGATAATTAGCTGCCTTGATTGAGAAATGCATCGCTAAATATAAACAAGTTGGTGTTTTTGCAGAGCGTGACACACCTACCAAGATAACATCGGCCTTATCAAATTGATTTGTCCTGATACCATCATCATTTTTAAGTGTGAAATCGATCGCATCCATTTGCTCTTTATAATCTTCATCACCAAACTCTTCATGTGGTTTGCCAATAGTATGTGATGATTTAACCTGCAAAGCCTTTTCAAGCGGGTCTATGAAGGAATTGAATAAACTAATCACACATGCATCGGTAGCTGATATAAACTGTTGAATGTCATCATTTACCAGTGTGCTAAAGACAATCGGCTGAACACCGCTGGCTTCGTATTCACGCTGTATCTCACCTGCCACAAAATGAGCTTCCATTTCAGTGATAACGAATGCGAAGGTTCTATCAGAAAACTCAACACCATCGAATTGTGAGAGTAAACTTTGACCAAGTGATTCAGCCGTTTTTCCTGTGCGATCAGAAATATAAAAAACAGAACGTTTATTTTGTTTATTATCCATTTTATAGTTACAAAAAATAAACTAGTTCATAAAAACAAAAGCCATCAGGATTTTAAATCACCTGATGGCTTATGAATGTTTAACTTGCGAAATTATTCACTCGTCACCCGAAAGCTGACAAACTTATTATTTGCGTTTACTGATAGGCACAAACTTTTGATTATGTGGACCAACATAATTTGCGCTAGGTCGAATAATCTTGCCGTCTTCACGTTGTTCAATGACATGGGCTGCCCAACCAGACGTGCGTGCAATAACAAATAACGGAGTAAACATCGCTGTCGGAACATTCATTAATGAATATGAAACCGCTGAATACCAATCGAGATTAGGGAACATTTTCTTTTCTGCCCACATAACTTTTTCAAGTCGTTCAGCAACTTTATACATCTTCAGGTTTTTAGCTTGAGTACCCAACCGCTTTGCAACGTCTCTAATCATCTTATTACGTGGGTCACCCGTAGTATAAACTGGATGTCCAAAGCCAATAACAATCTCTTTACGCGCCATGCGTTCTTTAATATCAACTTCAGCTTCATCTGGATTTGCATAACGTGACTGTATATCAAATGCAACTTCATTCGCACCACCATGCTTCGGTCCACGCAATGCGCCAATTGCACCCGTTATACTGGAAAACATATCTGAACCTGTACCAGCTATAACACGACCGGTGAATGTTGAAGCGTTATATTCGTGTTCAGCATAAAGATTTAATGACGTATGCATAGCACGGACCCATGAAGCAGAAGGTTTCTTGCCATGTAATAAATTTAAGAAATGACCACCAATAGAATCATCATCTGTCTCAACTTCAATACGTGTGCCGTTTACCGCATAATGGTACCAATAGAGCAACATAGAACCAAAGCACGCCATCAATTTATCTGCAATATCTCTTGCGCCGGCTGAATTATGATCTTCCTTCTCAGGCATTACCGCACCTAACACAGAACAACCCGTTCGTAGCACGTCCATTGGATGAGCCGAAGGTGATAATTGCTCCAGAGAATTCTTCACAGCGATGGGTAAGCCCCGCAACGATTGTAATTTTGTTTTATAGGCGCTTAGTTCAGCTGTCGTTGGTAATTTGCCATGCACCAAGAGATAGGCAATTTCTTCAAACTCGCAAGTATCAGCAATATCGAGAATGTCGTAGCCACGATAATGAAGGTCATTACCGGTTAAGCCAACGGTACATAACGCAGTGTTCCCCGCAGCAGTACCACTTAAGGCAACAGACTTTTTAGGCTTGGGTTTTTGTATTGTTTTCTTAGTCATGGATTGTCTCCTGAAAATAATTCATCCAGTTTTTGTTCATAATCGTGATAGGCCAGATAATCATAAAGTTCTGACCTACTCTGCATCAGATCGACTACATTTTTTTGTGTGCCTTCTTCTCTTAAGGTTGAATAAACGTTAAGTGCTGCGGCATTCATTGCACGAAACGCCGACAGAGGATATAGAGCCAAACTGACATTTACTGAGGCCAATTCTTCAGTTGTAAATAAGGGAGTTGATCCAAATTCGGTAATATTGGCAAGTACGGGTACACCTACAGCATCAACGAATTTTTGATACATACTCAGTTCCGTCATCGCCTCGGGAAAGATCATATCCGCACCTGCTTCAACACAGGCGCATGCACGATCAATCGCGGCATCCAGTCCTTCTACTGACAAGGCATCCGTTCTTGCCATGATAACGAAATCGGGATCTGTCTTGGCGTCAACAGCTGCCTTAATCCTATCGACCATCTCTGCTTGCGTAACTATTGCTTTATTAGGGCGATGACCACAACGTTTTTGTTGAACTTGATCCTCTATATGAACCGCTCCAGCACCCGCCTTGATCATTGAACGTATCGTTCTTGCTATATTGAATGCTCCACCCCAACCAGTATCAATATCAACTAATACCGGCAACTCTGTTACATCAGTAATGCGGCGAACATCAATTAAAACATCCTCCAGACTAGTAATACCCAAGTCAGGTATACCACACGAACCTGCGGCAACACCCCCTCCGGAAATATATAAGGCTCGATAACCAGTAGCGTCAGCTAAACGTGCATGGTAAGCATTTATAGCGCCAACAACCTGCAATGGTTTTTCTTCTTCAACGGCAAGCCTAAACCGCGCCCCAGGTGATGCCAATTTATTACTCATTAAAGTGATTTCCTGTTTGATTAATCTGTGATGGCTAAGTGTTCATCAAGCATCTTTTCAACATTGATACGTGAACTACGGATATGTCTCGACATTAAAAATTGCGCCAATTCACCATCATGCTGACGAATTGCATCAACGATTTGCCCATGCTCTACGAATGCGCGAGGAACACGTTTACTCACCATGCCGAACTGATATCGATAAAGGCGTATCAAGTGATAAAGGTCATTGGAAAACATGTCGATCAAATGGGAGTTTTTACTGCCTTTAATTATTCGAAAATGAAAGTCCATATCACCTTCTTTTTGATAGTAGCTCTGATCTTGTTTGATTTGTTGCTGATGTTTTTCGAGCAACACATCGAGCTCGTTAATGTCCTTATCGCTCATATTTTCTGCTGCCTGCCTAGCAGCTAGACCTTCCAATGACTCTCGGATAAGATAAATCTCAACTAAATGTTGTCGCGTCAATGTAACAACGCGTGCTCCAACATTGGGTTTTCGCTCGATTAAATTACTCGCTTCAAGGCGACTTAATGCCTCACGCAATGGTCCTCTACTGATACCAAACTCATTTGCCAAAGCTGGTTCACTGATTTTTGATCCAGCAGGTATAATTCCTTCTACAATTGCATTTTGCAATTTACTACAAACGGTATCTGCTATAGTAGAAGCAATAACTGGTTCATTCTCAAGCAGCTCTGACACGAATATTTAACCCCATATTGTTGACAATTTATCTTTAAATTGTAATTTTGACTGCTTATTTTAACATTTGATATCATAATTGTCGACAATATAGTTGAGAGTATGATTAATATTTTTAAAATAAAATAAGCATTGCCAGCCCCGTTACAAAACCAGACCACAATAATATTACTGTGCAATAACCCATAATATCCTTGATTCCCAAACCCGCTATGCCCAGCAACGGCAACGCCCAAAATGGTTGAACCATGTTAGTCCATGCATCCCCAAAAGCCACGGCCATAGCTGCTTGATTTAGGGGAACACCGAGTGCTTGAGCGGCAGGAATGACAATTGGAGCTTGAACCGCCCATTGACCACCACCTGATGGAACAAAAAAGTTAACGATACCCGCACTGAGAAAGGTGAATAATGTAAACGTATCAACTGTAGAGATACTAATAAACCACTCACTAATTGAAACGGCGAGTCCTGAACTCACCATCATTCCCATAATTCCTGCATAAAGAGGAAACTGCAAAACAATCCCTGTTGTACTTCTGATCGCCTCATGCAAAGCACGTAAATAATTGGCAGGTGTCTTTTGCAATAAAAGTCCTAGCATCAGGAATATCATGTTCAGACTATTTAAACCGAGTTTACCGCCATCCATGAAATAACCCGCTAGATAATAGAGTCCCATGCCACTCAGCAATAAAGAAATCAGCATACTATTTTCAAGCTTTTCTGCCGGAGACATATCACTCGCTGGCTTTGACTCTTCTACTTCTTCATCTCTTAACTCTGCCGGTATTTCTTTTACTTGATCCGCAGCCGGCATCATCAAGCGGTAAACTATTGGCACAGTCAATATTATTAATGCGCAGATCGTCAATACTTCTGAACTAAAGATAGTTTCACTCACTGGAATCGATTGCCCACCTAACAATTCTCCCAAACTATCGCCGTCGGCAAACGCAACCTTTAATGGAATAGAGCCGGATAGACCCGCATGCCAAATCAACATGCCTGAGTAAGCTGCTGCGACCAGTAATGGGTAATGCACACCTTTTACTCTTTGAGCAATTTCTCTTGCAAAAAGACCACTGGCAATTAAACCAAAACCCCAATTAACCCAACCAGAGAGTAACGCTATAACCGTCATTAATATTATTGCTTGACCAGGTGTTTTAGCGACCCCGCTGATTAATTGTAAAATACGTTTTACAAATGGTGTTTTTGCCAGCACATAACCCGTAACTAATGTCAGCAGCGCTTGCATAGAAAAGGTTAATAGATTCCAGATTCCATCACCCCAAAAATCAATCATCTGGTTGACTGATTTATCTTCTGCAATAACACCACAAATTAACACTACGAATGTAAGTATGATTGCGAATAAAAATGCATCGGGTAACCAGCGCTGCATGATGCGAGTAAAGAAATTAGCTAATGACTGAATCAAAGCATGCCTCTCTATTATTTGGAGATTTATTATCTAGAACGATTATATAACTATATGCATACAACTATAGCAATAGTTATCCAATGGGAAACATCAAAGCGACTCTACTCTTCAAAAGGAATTATCTGAATAACAGCATGCTAACCGCGAAGATTAAGCTTCTGCACTTGGCCGTGCCGAGACCTCTTCATACCATTTTTTTGTTTTAATATTCTCATCTGGGATATAAATCTCCACCCATTCGGCAAAGCCAATTGCACAAATAGCCGTGATATCAACCATAGTGAATTGCTCACCTGCAAGGTATGGCCCTTCTTCAAGATATTTTTCTAACCACCAAAAAAAACGTTCCAGCGTTTGTGTACCACGATCTATCAAAGCTGGAATAGCCGGTATAATGGCACCGCCAGCACCAGGAATACTTCGTTTTAAAAACTGTTCATGTTGGTTTCTAAATACTTCAGATGTCGATATCATGCCATCAAATTCCATCTTCCGTTGGCGCATGGTAACAATTGCCTTCTCTTTTAGATCCCGTCCTAGTAATGCAGGCTCTGGCTGTACTTCTTCAAAATAACGACATATAGCCATTGCTTCATCTATACGTGTACCATCATCGAGTTCAAGAACGGGTAATAAACCACGAGGATTGATGGCCAAAAATTCATCTTGAAGATTTTCACCACCAAGAATATCGATTTCTATTTTTTCTAACTCAATACCTTTTTCAGCTAAAAACATACGTACACGTCGCGGATTGGGCGCAACTTGACAGTCATATAATTTCATCGATTTCCTCCATCAACTTTACTTTTCTGAACTTTATAATTGAGATAAATTTGTATCGAACAAAACGACTGTTCTATTCAAGGATCACGTGCTCAGATTATTCGGTTGGAATCTCGTTTACTTCTTCCATCAATACCTCGGTTAAATCCAGTTTCCAAACACCACCCATAAGCACCCAGTGATCAATTTCATTTTCAATAATAGGAACAGCATTAAATACATCACTTGCCTTAGTCCATGCATGCACACGTGCCTTGTCGCCATTTATCTGAATAGCAGTAACGCCGCCATCAACAATATCAACTTGAGCTGATTTCATAACGTCTTCCCATTCTTCAACATACTTTTCTTTAGTACGCCCGTCTCTCATATTCTCAGTAACCATATCGTATGCCGTGGCAAAAATCTTTTGCCTGTACCGCATTGAAATAGACTTGCTGTGATGCTGCTAACGTTACGCTAGCTTCATCATCGCCGCCACACCAGCCTACCCTGACCCACAGAAAATAGAAGTAACAGGTACAACACTCATTATTTTTGTTAGTTTCATAATTTAAGTATCCTATATTTTGGGTGAGTAGAAACTTAGCTTAATATTTTTAGCCATCTGATCGGAAGTTGGGGCGTGACTGAACTTTTCAATATCAGGCTCAAGGCATGTCCAGTCTTGAGCGCTGTTAGTCCAGACTTCAACTTGTGCAGAAAAACGATTAGGGTCATCCAGACTCGCCTGCCCATATACCCATGAGGTCAGGAACGAGTTCTGCTTCAATAAATATGGGAGAACCACAGTCACTTGCAAAACCCACGACTTACTGTGTTGCCACTCTCTGCTTTAACGTCATAAAACTTGGCTTTACCAGTAATCGTTACAGCCGTTTTTGGCACATACATTACCGGACACAACATACTGCCACTAGCACGTTGACAATCACGACAGTGACATTTCCATGAGAATGCAGGTTCAGCAGTACATTCGTATTGTATCGCTCGACAAGCACATGCCCCTGTTAAAGAGATCGCACATATCAATCAATTTGTTTTTAAATCTGGACTGACAATAAATTCAGCTTCCGTCCTTTTCCTTGATTTCATCAAGCTCAACACCTGGCGCTAATTCAATCAAGATTGGTTTATCTCCCTGAAAATCAAAAACGGCTAAATTTGTTATTAACATATCAGTCACATCAGAACCGGTCAAAGGAAGGTCACAGGCCTTAAGACAACTTAGGACTACCGTCTTTAGCCGTATGATCCATAATAACGACGACCTTATTTACACCAGCCACCAGACTCCATCGCACCACCGCATACCTTTGATTCATTTTTCCAGGTATCATCCAATTTGCTAAATCGCCATTTTGGGCGACTTGCATAGCACCTAAGATAGCCAAATTAATATGTCCACCACGAATCATGGCAAAACTATCGGCACTCGAAAAATAACTAGTTTGGTGGTAATTCAGAGATTGTGTTTGTTTACCCGCATTTATTAAATCAGGATCGACTTGATCAGGGTATGGAAACGGGCCCATACCCAACATACCATTTTCACTTTCTAATATGACGTGTACATTGTCGGGAATATAGTTAGCAACTAAGGTTGGTATCCCTATCCCTAAATTGACATAAAATCCATCTTGTAATTCTTGCGCAGCACGTTGCGCTATTTCTTCTCTAGACCATGGCATAATTATAATCCTCTACTAAGCTACGTATTCACGTGTAGTGTCATTATTTCGATCGGTTTCTTGTGGTCAGTACCAACTATGAAACCATTCACATAAATACCCGGTGTATGAATATGATCAGGATCAAAATCTCCCGATGGCACATGCTCTTCAACTTCAGCAATGGTCACCTTTCCAGCAGTTGCCATCACTGGGTTAAAATTTCTGGCTGTTTTTCGATAGACAAGATTACCTTCATCATCAGCCTTCCATGCCTTAACCAGTGATAGGTCCGCAACCAAACCAGTTTCCAGAATATAGGTTACACCGTCGAAATCCTTATGTTCTTTACCCTCAGCAATTACAGTTCCAACGCCAGTTTTAGTATAGAAACCAGGAATACCGGCACCGCCAGCTCGACAACGCTCAGCCAAAGTACCTTGTGGATTAAATTCCAGTTCCAACTCGCCGCTCATATATTGTTTTTCAAATGTTTTATTTTCACCAACATAAGATGAAATCATTTTCTTGATTTGTCGTGTTTGCAATAAAATTCCCAAACCAAAGTCATCTATACCGCAGTTATTTGAAATTACAGTTATATCTTTCACACCTGAATCACGTAATGCAGTTATCAGATACTCTGGGATTCCACAAAGTCCAAAGCCGCCAGCCATGATGGTCATACCATCAAACAGAACACCTTCCAGAGCTTCTGACGCGCTATTTTTTAATTTTTTCATACAGATACCTTTATTTTTTAACTATCTATCTAATGTCTAGTAAAACAGAATCATTGTCATATTATGGATGTTTTTATTTTTTCAATATACGCTACTAAATACTACATTTTAAGAGCTAAACATCATATATCATTGCTCATAATGACAACTTGAGTTCCAGCCCTATAAAAAATACCCCAATCAACTTCAATGCTCATCGAAATTAACATCTACTCAATTCGTGAGTAATATTTATATTGTACCCCGTCAGCACCATGTGGACCAACTAGCCTGATTCTCTAAGAGATAGTTTTAGTTCATCGTTAACCCAAGAGGAAACGATGATGACAAGTAAAAGAAGTGTAGAACATACTGTGCGCGATATTCGTCGACGCACCCGTAAAAAATATTCAGCAGAAGAAAAAATTCGTATCGTACTTGAAGGCTTACGTGGCGAAGAAAGCATCGCTGAGCTATGTCGCAAGGAAGGACTAAACCCAAATGTTTACTACCGTTGGTCGAAAGACTTTCTGGAGGCAGGTAAGAAACGTTTATCAGGCGATATCGTACGTGAAGCGACCTCAGATGAAGTCAAAGAACTGCGTGCTGAAACATCTGCGCTGAAAGAAACCTTAGGCGAAGTAGTCATGGAGAATCGGCTGCTTAAAAAAAGCGTGCTCGGGGATGGGGAGGACGATATATGAGGTACTTAGCATCGGATAAAGTCGAGATTATTCAACTGGTACAGAACTCAGATCTGTCGGTTCGACAAACGCTGACTCGGCTGGACATTCATAAGTCCACTTTTTACAACTGGCTCAAACGTTATGAAGAGAATGGCGTTGATGGCTTGGAAGACAAGAAGCCGATTCCCCATGCGGTATGGAATAAAATCACCGAAGACCACTGTGAAGCCGTTATTGAGTTAGCCTTAGAGAAGCCTGATTTGTCTCCACGAGAGTTAGCCGTAAATTACACTGACAACAAGGCTTACTTCGTCTCAGAATCCACGGTGTACAGGCTGCTGAAAGAACAAGACTTAATTACCAGTCCGGCCTATATCCTGATGGAGGCCAGTGATAAGTTTCAACAGCCCACTACGCGCGTGAATGAGATGTGGCAAACGGATTTTACCTATTTCAAGATTATCGGTTGGGGTTGGTATTACTTATCCACGGTATTAGATGATTACTCACGTTACATTATTGCCTGGCGTTTATGTACGGGCATGAGTAGCCGTGATGTCTCTGATACGCTGGATGACGCCTTACGCTTTACGGGACTTGATACAGTAAAGGTAAATCATAAACCGCGTTTACTCAGTGACAATGGCCCGTGTTATATCTCCGGTGAATTAGCCGATTACCTTGAAGAAAACGGTATGACGCACACTCGAGGTCGACCTTATCATCCACAAACACAAGGCAAGATAGAGCGCTGGCATCGTTCAATGAAGAATCAGATATTACTTCACCACTATTATTTCCCCGGGGAACTGGAGGAACAGTTGCAGCGTTTTGTGAGTTATTACAACCATGAGCGTTATCATGAATCACTTGATAACCTGACACCGGCTGATGTCTTTTATGGGCGTGGCGAAGAAATACTAAGTCAACGAGAGCTAATCAAACAAAACACGTTAGCGATGAGACGACAAATGCATTACGATAAACAACAAGTGAAGCACATAACCTATTGATGAACTAATGTGTCTCTTAAATCAAACCGCTACCTGTCCAAAAGGTTTTGACGACGTACAAGGGTCTTAGGTAACATTGATTTCTGTTAAAAAAAGAAAAGACCAACAAAAAGCAGATATTTTCAATCGTCAACGCTAAACAACTAAATTTCATGAGTCATCCATTAAAAGAAGCCGAGGTCAATACACACTTTTACTCGCAAAAGGATATTGATCGAGCATGGGATAATTTCCTTTGCTCCGGTCGTCTGTCGAAGGATCTGCCTGTACGTGACCTGATTGCTAGCTCATGGGGAACGCTGTCTATCTGAGGGCGTCAATCCTGAACAAACTGCAGCACCGCTATTGGCAACCGGAGGCACTCTGCATATTCTTCGCCAGAAAAATACGGACCTCATGAAATGTGCGCGGCCCAGTACTAGCTCAAACTAAAGTATTTTTTACGCGATCTTGAGACAATATTAATACTGACTGACTATAATGGCGTTAACCTTGATGTCGTTGGAGATCCTAAGTGCGTTGAAAATGCTATCGGAATTGGGATGGTACCTGGTAGCGGTTGGAAAGAAACGGTTTCCGGCTCAAATGCTGTAGGTACTGCCATGGCAACGGGCCATGCCGACGCAAGTCCACGGAGAAGAACACTTTATTCAAGGTTTTTAAACCCTGGACCTGTACCGCTGGAATCATCAGCGACCCATACGATAATCAGTTGCTCGGTGTGATCGATGTTTCTGGTTTATCACACACATTTGATAAATTCCATGTGCCCTTAGTCGTATCCTGGGCCAACCAGATTCAATTATCGCTCGCCAAAAACACATCTGAGCAATGGAATATAATTAAAGAAAATAGCCAGTGTGATTTTAAAAATAGTCACCGAAATGCCGGAAAAATGTTATTTGATTCGCAAGGTAGGCTAATTGACCACTCTCAAAATGCCTCTTCGATACTCAGCTCACTTGGTATTGAATATGATCTTTCAATGAAATCTCGCTTGTCGCTAGAGCGATTTGGCGGAGACGAGATTATATATCCTCATGATACAGGCCTATGGCTGTCAAGTGACTGGATTGAACCTGTCAAAGAGAAAAACGAAATTGTAGGTTTTAAAATTGAACTACCTTCAAACAAACGATCCTCACAACGAACAAGTGCACCTTCCAATATCGTAACGATTAAAAGCAACTCACAAGCTGACCCTTTTGAAAAAATATCGGGTCAGAGTGCCTCTGTTAAAGCCAGCATTGCAAAAGCAAGTAAAGCTGCCACCACTCCGCTTCCCGTTCTGTTATTGGGCGATACTGGTGTCGGAAAAGAAATGTTTGCCAGGGCCATACATGAAGCGAGTAATTTCTCTAATGGTCCCTTTATTGACTTGAACTGTGGTGCCTTTACCAAAGATATTTTGAGTAGTGAATTATTTGGTCATGTCGAGGGCGCTTTTACTGGCGCCAAAAGAGGCGGCATGATGGGTAAGATTGAAGCTGCTAACGGTGGCACATTATTTTCTGGATGAGATTGGCGAAATGCCACTTGAGATTCAACCGGTTTTTCTCAGAGTATTACAAGAAAGAAAGATTCATCGTGTTGGTGCTATTGCACCAATTCCAGTCAACTTCAGACTCATTGCTGCTACAAATTGTTACCTTAAACGAGAAGTCTCTGATGGTCTGTTTAGAAAAGATTTATTCTTTCGTTTGTCGACTGTTGCAATCGCGCTTGACCCCTCTATCCAGACGAAAAGACGATATTGAAGAAATCGCGCATATAGTCTTAAAAGAAATTCAAGATTCTCAAATAATTGTACCAAAACGATTATCTGCTTCCTTGATAACGGCACTCTAAAAAACAGGGAATGGCCGGGGTAATATTAGAGAGTTAGTAAACGTAATTGAATGCATGTGTTATATGTCTTCAAACGAGACCTTAACTACAGAGGACTTACCTGCGGGCTATCAACCCGGTGAAATCTCTTGTTAGCGGGATTTTCCCCTGATCAAAACCAATCTTCTCAGTCTCTATCGAATCTGGATATTGCCGAACAACAAGCAATTGAGAATGCTATTAATGAATTCAGTGGCAACATTACCCAAGCAGCAAAAAAATCTGGGTATAGCGAAAGGAACTTTATATCGTAAGATGAAGAAATATAATTTAGAGAATCCTCGCTAACGTTATAGAATCCTGATTGCAAAACGATAAAAATCATTTCAATTCTGTATTACGTTTTCCATCTGTTCCATTTCAATCTGTAATCTGAAACATTACTCAATATCAACTAGTACCACCCCGTAAAAACCAGCTTTTTCAATTCGTTGATGCGCGGCAGCAACATTTTCAAGAGGTTCACGATACGCAATTCGATGTTGTAACATACCCCCATCCAATAATTCGGTGATATCTTCGATAGCATCGTCCTTGGCAGACTCAGGCATGGCATAGACCAAGACCGTTCGTATGGTCAGGTCCATGAACAACATACGTCTAAAGGGTAATGTAGGTTCGGCTACTCGCATTGAGGCATAGGTTGCTATTGTTGCGCCTGTACTAGCCGGCATCAAGTAATACGGGCAGGTTGCCACCAAACTCTCCATCCACTATATGTTCTACACCTTTTCCTGCGGTCAGATCAGCTACGGTGCTCAGTAATTCTTCACCCTGATGAGGACAAACAGCATCGGCACCGGCAGCATAACAATGCGCCTCTGCCTCGGGATTACTAGCGGTGGCTATAACCGTTGCACCGGCATATTTGGCCCATTGAATGGCATAATGACCTACTCTCCCTGCACCACCAGTCACAAGAAGGGTCTGTCCATCTACTGAGCCATCAGCAAAAACACAGCGGTGAGCAGTCATTGCCGGTATACCCATACAGGCACCCACTTCAAAACCAACACTGTCGGGCAACCAAACTGCACGGCTAGAGTCCACTGAGACATACTCGGCAGCTGTACCGAAACGCCGACCATACTGGGCCTGATAGACCCATACCCGCTCACCAATTCTTGATGCAGGAACGCCACGCCCTACCGCCTCAATAACTCCAGCACCGTCACTATGAGGAATAATAAAACCATCATTTAAAAGGTCAGGAAAACCTCCATCACGTTTTTTTTACATCAGAAGGATTTACCGCAGAACAACTCAAGCGGACTAAGACTTCGCCGTGCTCTGGCTTTGGTGTATCAACTTCAATAATTTCCAACACCTTATCTGCTGGACCCATAGTTTTAAACACCGCTGCCTTCATTGAATACCTCTCATTATTTTATAATCCTGTTAAGCCTTACTGTATTCGACGCATAACAGATACACAGTTTGTCACACCTGAACCACCAATGTTAACTGTCATTGCAAGCTCCGGCTGTCCTTTCGCTGCTACCCCAATCGGTGCGCCGGTTAATTGCTTATACATAAGTGCATGCATCGATGCTCCTGTTGCACCAACGGGATGCCCTTTAGATTTGAGACCACCAGACAGATTTATTGGACAATCACTATCGACATCATATTTTCCATCAATAAAATCATAGCCGGCACGGCCTTGTTCTGATAAACCCATTGCTTCTGCACACAGCATTTGATTGATTGTGAAACAATCGTGGACTTCAGCCAGGTCCATATCTGTAACTTTAACTCCCGCCTCGGTACAAGCTTGTTGTACAGCGTGCTTAGCCGCTTGTAACTCATGAAGAGTTTCCTTGCGTTGACTCATCATCATCCGTTGGGTCACATGACCGATACCAGAGAGTTCAACAGCATGCTTAAAGTTCGCTTTAGCATTATCAGTTGATGTCAGCACAACTGCTGCTGCGCCATCAGAAATTAATGAACAATCATGTAACCTTAGTGGTGCAGCAATCATTGGATTACTACCTTTACCAGAATCAGGTAAATTCATAATGGCCTCTGCTGTCACTAATTGATTTTTATCCGGTAAACTTCCAGGACCAAAGTGAGCCATAGGATTTTGAATACCATTGCGATAATTCTGCGCAGCGACATGGGCGAACATACTTCGAAGTTCTTCGTCACTCATACCATGTTTTGCTTGATAGGCTTTGGCAAGCTCTCCAAACAACCCTGGAAAAGTAACGCCCATAGAACCTTCATCAGGCCAGTATGAACTACACGCCAATGCATGCGTTACGCCTTTCGTATCGAGTAAACTCATCTTCTCAACACCGAGCGCAAGTACATTTTTAAATCGTCCGCTTGCGACTGCATAGGCTGCGTTATAAATAGCTACTGAAGATGTCGCACAAGCCGCTTCTGTTCTTGTTGTTGGCTTGTAAAGTAAACCCTGAGGATCTATTTCCAGCGCTAAAGGACCAACATGTTCCTGATTAACAAACAATGAAGGTGAACATGAACCTAGCCAGATTGCATCAATGTCCTTTGCCTCTAGACCGGCATCGGCAATCGCACCTGCGCCAGCTTCTACAATTAGTTCATAAAATGATTTTAGATCTTCTACTTCACCTGTTTCTCTATCACGCTTAACAAACGCACCAAATTTTGTATTGTGTGCACCTACTATACTAATATCCATCGAGCTTTCCTCTCCACATAGAAACGTGGAATAAAATTGTAAAAATAATAATGATATGACTAAAACTTGAATTTATATTTTGCGACCGACCTTGTCCCAAAAATATTTACGAATTTCTTTTTTCAACACTTTACCAACGGGGCTGCGTGGCAATTCATCCCAAATTAATATTTCTTTAGGTGATTTAACACTACCTAACTTCTGTTTACAAAGTGCAATAATTTCTTGTGTATCAAGTCTAACTTCAGGATCCTTTAATTCAACTACGGCGGTGACTTGCTCACCCCATTTTTCATTAGGGATACCTATAACGGCACAATCTTTTATTGACGGGTGCCCCCATATAAGTTGTTCAATCTCTCCAGGATAGACATTAAAACCACCAGAAATAATCATGTCGCGTTTACGGTCAACTATCGATAGATACCCATCATTATCGAAGACACCAACATCGCCGGTTTTTTGCCAACCACCCACACGAATTTCATTTGTTGCATCAGGATTGTTGAAATAACAACGCATGAGTAAATCACCTTTAACAGCAATCTCACCTTCTTCCCCTGCAGGAAGAATATTCGCGTCATCATCCAAGATTGTAAGTTCAATTTGCGGCGCCACTTTACCACAGGAACGAATCTTGGAAAAATCACCCGTTGCAACCGCATCAGCATGATCTTCAGCAGAAAGAAAAGTACAAACCATCGGTGACTCTGCCTGACCATAACTTTGAACCATAACGGGCCCAAAAACATCTATCGCTTCTTTAAGCTTTTCTACTGACATCGGTGCAGCGGCATACCAAAAATAGCGCAAGCTTGAATAGTCATAATTCTTAACACCTTCATGTGCCAATAACATATAAATTGCGGTTGGCGGTAGAAACAAGTGCGTAACTTTATATTTTTCAATAACGGATAATAAAACATCTGGAATCATGCCTTCCATAACAATGATGTTTGAACCTTGTAGAATAGGTGCAAATGATGCTACGCCAGCCGCATGTGTCATTGGCGCACTAACGAGATAAGTGGACGTAATATCAGGTTCTGGCATTAGTTCCATCTGAATGGACACCATAGACTGCCAGGTTAAATAACCCCACTCTGCTAGTTTAGATTCACCTGTTGTGCCACCCGTAGAAAACAAACTAATTAATTCAGGGTCGTCTCCCTTTGCTAGTTTTTCTTCTTGTGTTTGATCAATTTTGTCGCTCAACGTTTCAATATTAACCTTTGCTATTTCTTTACCGGTAAATGACAAGCAACAATCATCTTTGTATTGATTACCAAGTTCAGGGTTAGAAGCAAGGATGTTCGAATCAACAAAAAGCAATCTTGTATCAGATTTTTTGAGTAGCTTTAAATTTGCTTCGAGGGTATTACGAACATTAAGCGGCAACCAGATTGCGCCTATTTGTGAGATAGCAAAAATACAGCAATAGGCTGCAACAGAATTTGGCGCATAAGTCGCAATAACATCCTGCTCTTTAACGCCCTTTTCTTTTAATTGCACCGCGATGTGTTGTGCCACATTAAAGACTTCTTGATAACTCAGTGACAGCTCATTATCGATATCAATAAATTTTGCACCGCCTTCAATAAAGGAGGAACTACGTTCGAGAAAATCGATAATACGCATTTAAACTCCCAAGCAGAACTCGCTCTGCTGCTAAGCTCTTAAACTTGAAAGTGTATCAAGAACTAACTCAGGTGTTGTGTCTTCAGGAATCGTTAAATAATTAAAACCATTTACAGCTGGAGAAACAGTCTGCTTCGCTTCCCATAATGGTTTGGAAATATCTCTACCCTGAGAACTTTCAGCCACAGAACAGCCAGCCGGAACGATAGAAAAATTCACATCATCCGGGACATTAAAGCCATCATTTGAAAATGGCAGATGCATACCAACTGACCAACGATAATGTTTAGCAACATTATATATGGGTTGATACCAGGACAATTCTTCTGTACTCCCGGGCATAGAATCGGAATCTTCTCGCATCAAGACACCAGAGAGGTCTACTTCACTAAAATATCTTAGATAGTCAGCTACATACATTGCTGCAGTATCTATGTGAGCCTCTTCCGGCTCAACATCGACACTATTAGCTGCCTTATTAGCCTTGATGAGCAAAGCACGTGGTGAAGGCATCACTAATACTATAGGTACTGAACCACCGTAATTATTACTTATCGCCGTCAGTACTTCTGCTAATAATTCACGTGGAGCATAGGCTTCCAACATAGCCTTAGCTGCAACAGTAATACGCTTCTTACCTGCCATCGATGGAATCGCTTCTTCATCTTCGAGCATCCAATGATGAAAAAGATCCCATATATCTATGACAACGACATCTGCATTAACTAGGCCATGCGCTTGTCCATAAAAAGACATATAAGACGCCGGGTTTGCCCATGGATTCTCTCCCTCTGCCAATAACAACTTCTTGGTATAGGCATTGAAGTCTATCCAAAGTTTTTGAGTTCCCTCTCCTTCAGATAAATATTTAACTAAATCTATTGCCATACTTAGGTACGTTTATCCTTAGCTTCTACACCTGCTACCTTTCTAACGGCTTCAAGCTCTTCCTCGAGTTTCCTAATTTCAACATCTTTGGGATGTTCAAAATAAACTGGTCCTGGGTTGTTAGGATCACGTTTATCATCAGGGCTACCTGCATAAACCGTACTCAGATCGCTATTCCATGAACCATAAAACGGGATGTCTTTTGGTGGCACATCTTTCACGTGTTTCTTGACAAACTCAGCATAGGGCACACCTTGTTTCTTACGCTGTTCTCTATAAGCAGCACGCAGTTTTTTGGTTCCTTCTTCATCAACGACCAATGTATCTTCATCAAATTCAACTTTATAAAGCTTTTTTGCCCACTCAGGAGTCGTCAAGCGTTCTTCGATATCTTTAATAACTAAGGCAGGATCGCGTTCCAATGGATCACCATAACCACCACCAGAGCCTTGAGAGATCATATACAATTCACCGCGTTTCGATATTGAGAAACCCATGCCCATATGATGTGAGGTGTAGTTAGCACCTTCATAAGGCCGTTCATTCATCGTTTCTTCTATTGAATGTTTAAATTTTTCTGGGTTTTTAAGCATCTCTTCATAAACATCTACGCCTGTTACTTTACATAACGGGTATGCGCCAGGTGCATAACCACCAAACAGACCTGATAGTGATGGAACTTTAGAACCAACACATGTGGTCATAAAACCCCACTGATCACTATCTTTGGTAGCAACCATTTGTGTATAACCCATGCCACCGCGATACTTACCAGGTGCTTGTGTATTGGTTGTCATTTTTTTCGAGACTAACTGTAAGAAAGGTACGTCTTCTTCGTTCATCTCTTGCTCACCAATATCTGCCATGGATGCAAAGATAGGTGCCAAAGCATGCTCACCGTCCATGTCCATACGCGCACCACCGCCCATACCATTTAGATCAGCGCAAAGGTTACCGAGCATCTCGCCATGTTGGCTGACACCACCCCAAATATAAGTACAGATCATATTAAACCAAGGCGCTAATACACGCGTGTATTTAACCGGCACACTATATAGAAATTTCGCAGTCGCTTGTTGTGCAACAGTGAAAGATAAAAAGATAGACATCAAACTCTGAGAGTTTGGCGCATCGACACTCGCATTAACAATAGAATACGGTGGTGTAATCACTTCTATAGGGGCGAAACCCGCCTGGCCACGTGGTAAATCTGGCCAAATGTGGTTGAGAAATGCCTGAGACATCATTCCCTTACAACCGGGTATAGCAGTATTGATTGCACGGTTAGTGATTTCTGGGCTTGATCCCCTCAAATCGAATATCAATCGGTCACCTTTTTTAGTCAAGGTACAATTCAATTTAATTAATGCGTTTTCACGTAGTGTGCTGTCCATCGTACAGTAGGTACGCACCGTCATATCAGGCCATTCCTTGATGCGACGTCGTACTTCAGCCATGACATTATCATTGGTACTACGTAGACATGCGGCTAAAGCTTCAGGACCGTCTATTGCCAATATTTCTCTGAGGCGCTTTTCAAGTCGCATACAAGCGAAGAGTTTTACCTTCATATCTTCGTATTGTAGTTTTGGCTCACGTACTGAATTCTGCAAGAAGGTTAGTAGATCTCTTTTGATTTCATAGTTTTCTACCACTCTGAAAGGAGACATCTTCAGACCTTCATCAAACGGTGTTTCTGCCATTGATGGCATACCACCAGGCTCAATAGCACCGTTCTCACCTTCATGTACAGTGGATGCCACCCAGGCAATGAGTTCGCCTTCATGAAAGATAGGCATAATCATACTTTGATCAGTGTTATGTACATTACCGTAACGCGAATCATTGTGAATAAAGCCATCACCTTGCTTCAAACCAACTGTGTGTTCATTAATCCAGTTCTTAATAATAAATTTAATCGGATGGTGAACTACAACATTAAAGATAAGTACACCACCTGCACTACCGATGGTTAAATCGCCCGAGGCTGAGTAGATACCAGTGATGACATCGCCCCATTTTGCACCCGGTGCTGCACCCATTTGCTCAAGCATTTCATAACTTTCGTCGCAAGCAGATTGCATACGGTCACGTATCGAAGCCATTTGGTGTGGGTCATTAAATTTCTTTACAGCCTCTGCTTCATAATCTGTAATCGGCATGATGTCATGCGACTGCATAATCTCCTGATCAGGCCCGAGGAATAAAGTCGTTTCCTTTAGAAATTTTTTAATTAATTCCTGATCTTCAAGAACAGCTTCTGCACTAAGTTTATCGTTCATAGTTTTATTACCTCGTTATTTCTTTACTTCGTCGCGCAGGAACCAAACGGCACCCTGCTCAGCAGATACATAATTCCAACCTTTCTCTATCAGGTAGGTCGTCACATCAGATGCCACAATACCCGGCCCCTCTATTTGTGTACCCGCTGGGATATCATCTTTATTCCAGACTGGTGTATCAATCGCTTTGGATTCACCGACAAAATGACACTTACGTGTTGATGACGGTTTCGGTGGTGCTTTACGTTTATTTTCAGCAACTGGCTTAATATGTTTAAAATGAACCGTATCATGCTCTACATACGAAGCGACACGGATAGTATTAATACGTATGCCTGCCTCAGGTGCCTGACTACCTTCACCAAAGCGCTTACCGTAATCTGTTGAAAACAGATCTAGGATATTCAATACATCTAGTGCTGACTCAACGTTATGTTTTGGTATAACAACTGTGGTTTGTACCAGTTGGTTTCCGTAGCGCATATCAAGCTCTAATGTGTGTTTAATATCGGCTTCATTTGCACCCTGTCTGGACAGATCAGCTAGTCCTTTTTCACTTAGCTCAGTGACGATGTCATTAAAGCGAGGATAGTTATCAAATACTTTTCGGTTATTTGAATCATAAAGTACCATAAACAGTGAGGCTTCATGGATATGCATCTGATGCATATTCCCCGCACCCACTGCAGAGAACACGGAGCTCATTGGTGTAGCTAATATCTTATTGATGTTCAGTCGACTCGCGATACCACAACAATGTAAAGGCCCATTACCGCCATAAGCCAGCATGGTAAATTCTTCAGGATCATAGCCTCTGGCACGTAATTCGGTGTTCACACCATTCGCCATATTGGCATCGACTTTTTCCTTGATCATCAAAGCGGCTTCGACCACTTCTACATCAAGATCATCACAAAGGGCTTCTTCAATCGCAAAGTTTGAACGTTTAGGATTTAGCGGAATATCACCACCTGCGTAATTTTCCGCATCTAGATAACCTAAGACCAGATCGGCATCGGTTACCGTTGGGCTCATACCACCACGGTCATAACAAGCTGGACCCGGATCAGAGCCCGCACTCTTTGGTCCCACAGCAACGGTATCGTACATACGGTCATAAGACGCAATTGAACCACCACCTGCTCCCAATGTTACCAAGTGAACCATCGGTACAGAAACCATCCAACGATCAATTACTGGGTTGAAGTCATAATGTTTAATACCACCCTCAACGACGATACCAATGTCGTAACTGGTGCCTCCCATATCGGTAGCGACAACGCTACCCAGATCAGCTTCTTTAGCTAAATGTTCAGAGGCACTGATCCCTGAAACTGGTCCAGAGTGGATAGTTTGTAATGCATCAGTTGAGTTTAACTGTGCCATACCACCTGAATTATGAATAACCAACATGGGTTTCTCATATGCATGTGCGCGCAGGTTCTGTTCCAACTGCGTCATCGCGTGATACATAGTCGAATGTAAATAACCATCAACAACTGCTGAAGAGGCACGAACATATTCACCTTTACGTCCCGCAACACGATGAGAAAGAATCACAGGAATAGCGCCTAATAGATGAGAAGGATATTCCTCAAGAATAATCTCCTCTACGCGTTTTTCATTCATCGGGTTCACTACTGAATTAACAAAACAGATGACGATGACTTGAGCGCCTTTATCAAATAAGGTTCTGATCTTGTGTCGAACGTCATCTTCGTCAAGCGGCATTACAATCTTGCCTTCAAAATCTAAACGTTCACGCACACCTTCTATCATATTGGGTAATACCAATGGTTCTGGACGTCTTGCGTCAGGTAGGTTTGCCTTACCTAACTTGTCCAAACCTTCACCATAACCACGCGCCCGACTGAGTGGCACCGTTGCTTCAAAACCTGCTGTAACCAACATACCCATACGCGGACCATTATGTTCAATCAAGGCATTCGTGCCTAAGGTCGTTGCATATCGAACCGAGTCAACCTCAGAGAGAATTTCTTCCATCGTAAGATTCAATTCGCTATAAGCTTTTTCAACAGCTTCATTAAAGCCTAATGCTAAGTTTTGGTGTGTCGTTAATGCTTTGGTCTCGATGTACTTGTTATCCCAAACCAAAAAGCAATCGGTAAAGGTGCCGCCGATATCTACTGATATTCGTTTCATAATCTACTTTCCTATAACTATGTAGTAGTTTGATTTATTGTTTGTAGTAATTTTTTAAACTAGTGGCGATGTCTAGTACGCTCGACCTCACCTAAAACATCAGGCCCTTTCGTCGCCTCTGTAATTTCTTCACGATGACTCCATTGTTCTTTGAGTGCATCAACATCAACTTCCATATCATAGAGCGGTTCATGATTCGGCATGGTGTTTTCAACTTCGACCTGCGTGCCACAACTTGGGCAATAAAATTCCAGAATATTGACCCAATCTTTATCAGGGCAAAACGTAAATTTATATTTCTCTGGATCGATAATGTGTGGATGAATATCTGCTGGGTCGCGGTTATATACCAGCAAACCTTCTTTGTAATTTCCACGTGCCGAATTGATTACATGATCACAAACACGACATTCCCAGTTCTCTGTATCTAAGTCGATACGAAGATATTCCGTCATTAAAACTTTCATTATTTAGCCCCCTTAGTCAGACAGATATCACCTGCCTCTGTCACAACAAATTCCCAACCTTCACGCACAAGGCACGTGAAATAATCTTCTTCAATAACGGCTGGCCCAGCAGCATGTGCGCCTGGCTTCATATCATTCACGCTATAGACTGAAACATCTTGGCTCTTCAGGTCACTACCAACAATTGTTCGTGAGCCTGATGCAGCAGCAGCCTTGCCTTTTTTAATTTTGACCTGCTTATCATCTTCAGACTTTAGGCGTTTAGTCGCGATCAATTCAAGCGTGACTGAATCCGCTTTTTCCAATGCTTTAGGCAGAGTCACTTTGCTTTTTAATTGATGGGTAGATTCTTTAGAACCTGTTTCACTAACCAATAACGCGTTTACATCAAAGTCACCTTTAGCGTAGCCTTCAGCAAACATATCGCGTTCAGCGCGTTCCATAAGATCTGCATGGGCTGCTTTGAGTGAAGCTTGGTCATTGTTAGGCAATACAACGGCATAGCTCTGACCAATATCACAAGAACCAATACCGAAGGCACTAAAAACAGCCGCAGTCTTAGGCACATAAACTGTACTGATGCCCGCTAACTCTGCTATACCACATGCGTTCATCGGGCCAGCGCCACCGAATGCCAGTAACACGGTGTCTTTTGCAACATCACCAAAGTCTTTCATACCATCTGCAATCTTTTGCTCATAAGCTTCTCTAAGCTTATGCAGTGCTTCATCAACAGAAATGCCCAATGGTGATGCAACATTTTCATCGATAGCTGCACGGCCGCGATCAATGTCGAGTTTCAAGCCACCGCCAAAATAGGTTGATGGATCGAGTAAACCTAAAAGCAGATTCACATCTGTAATTGTTGAACTCTTACCTCCACGACCAAAGCTAGCCGGTCCTGGCACTGCGCCAACACTTTCAGGTCCGACCTGAATCGCACCATCTTTAACAGATAAAATAGAACTACCACCTACACCTTGGCTGTGTATTTCGCACAGAGCAAAAGAGATAGGCACACCTTCAACTTTGCCGCGTCGTTCTTCATTTAATTCCAAATCAACCAGGTGACCAATATCAGTGGTCGTACCACCAACGTCCATGGTCATCACGTTTGAAAGATTATATTGCTTACTAAAGGTCTTTACGCCTTCCATTCCGCCTCGAGGGCCAGAGCTATAGGTCTTAAGCGCAATCGTTTTCGCTACTCGTGAGGCGTTACCATCGTTACGGAAAATAAGCAGTGGGTTCTTGGTACGATATTCGCGTAGTCTATTGTCTGCATTGTACAGGAAGCTCTCCATAGCAGGATGCAAGAATGAATTAGTCAATGCCGTCCAACCACGTCGATCATCTGAAACATCATCAACCAACTCGCTGGCAAACAGTATTGGTACTGCACCTAATAAGTGACGCGGATAAACATCAAATGCTAACCTCTTGAATTGAGCCTCGGAGTGGGCTGCATTATCAGCATCAAAACAAACCACGAGCCTATTAGCACCCATTCCGGTAAGTCTAGTAATTACCGTTGCGGTATCTGCTGCCTTTGCTTCATCACCTAAATCAGCAAGATCAACCTCAACGATACGATCTCCTGCCAGGAAGTCGAACAGATCTTCATCTTGCTTGCGCATACGTTTAGCTAAATCTGCATTACCTTTATTTAATATCAACCCTAGTTTTGGCCCCTTACGCTCTACGATAGCGTTAGTTCCCTGAGTAGTTGAATAGCGAATATGCTCAACTTCCATTAGAAGTTTTGCGACATCTTCTTCGCCATAAATCACTGTTGAGATTGATTTTAGACCATCAAAAAAACACTTACTTAAGTCATACGGCGTAGTGAGCGTCTTGGTCTTATAAACGTTCTTATCTTTCAGTACACATATATCAGTCAACGTTCCACCGTTGTCGATATTAACTAGCATTCCCATAATAATTTTCCTTGGTTTTGCATTTATTGAATTAATTTTAATTTTGCGATTGTTGACAATAATCTTTCAAATCAGATTTTTTCGTGCTTTAACTGCTATTTTAACCGGATATTGTCGACAATCTTTCGTTGGCATAAGCTTAAGCATCCATCATGCCAAATTCATATTATTATTATCCTAACTATATCTAACTGTTTTTATTGATACTTTCTATCATTATCAAAAATATTTCACTCTTTGTAAGAGTTTCATTATCAAACGTTTTTGATTTTACCGTTCAAAAATCACACACTCGATTAATTATTTATATTATAAATCAAGTTTCACACATCCTTTACACGAACCATTAACTTGCCAGTATTGGCACCTGTATAGAGTTTTTTAACTGTCTCAACAGCATTTTCAAGCCCGTCAACAACATCCTGTTGTACTTTGATTTTGCCTTCACCCATCCACTGTGTAATTGCTGCTATTGCTTCGGGATAACGGTCCATATAATCTAGTATGATAAAACCCTGAACCTTGAGTCGATTCATCAGAATCATCGGATAGTTCTTTGGTCCAGGTACTTCTTCGCTGGAATTGTAGTGCGCAATTAGTCCACATACCGATATGCGGCCGTACATGTTCATATGATTGAGGCAAGTGTCCAGAATCTGGCCACCCACATTTTCAAAATAGACGTCTATACCATTAGGGCACGTGCGATCTAATGCCTCTGATAAATTTTCTGTTTTATAATTGATAGCCTCATCGAAGCCTAACTCTTCAGTGATCCATTTACACTTTTCATCGGTACCAGTGATCCCTACAACATGGCAACCCTTGATCTTGGCAATTTGTCCAACTATCGAGCCAACTGAACCAGCAGCAGTAGATACAACAACGGTCTCTCCCGCTTTGGGTTCTGTAATCTCGAGCAGACCGAAATAAGCTGTCGGCGCAGCGATTGCGAAAGTACCAAAAGCATCGATTACCGGGACAGGTCCAGTATCGCCCAATACACTTACCGTCTCGGTGCTACCAATTTGATAATCAGCCCATGTACCAAGCCCACTAACAATATCGCCCTCTTTAAAGGCTGTATTTCTGCTTTTAATAACAGTTCCACAAACAACACCACGCATCGGGTCGTCAATGGCAACTGGTGGCATATATTGTTCTATCTCACTCATCCACATACGGTTAGTCGCATCCAGTGATAGGTAGTTTAGACGGAATAAACATTCTCCATCTGCAGGCTCAGGAATGGGTTCTTCTTCAAAACTCAAATCACCCTCACGTATATCGCCGACAGGACGTTTACGTAGTCGCCAGACGTGGTTTACTTCAGACATTCAATGATTCCCCGACGTGGTTTACTTCAGACATTCAAAGATTCCCCTTGGTTTGCTGCGTTATAATTGTTGACAATTGTAGCAAATTGCAACAGTTTAAACTTCATAAACACGTAACTCAACCTAGTATTGTCGACAATTATTATTACTAGGCGCTACACATAATATAGCGTAGTTAAACTATTGTTTATTTAAGTCCTTATAGCTAATTTTTTATTTCAATTATTCATTTACTAACTGAAAAACTTCATATTCCACCCTGCCCGGCAACAAACGGCCCCGTGCAACACAGAAGATATTATTTACCCAACTATATCGTTCATCACCCGTTTGCATACGTGGGTTAGTAAAGAAATTTTGCTCTCCAAAATTCGTTTCACACTCTCCGGCAACTGCTCCCATAATCCCTTCTGTAAGTTCAATAACACCTGAGTACTGCGCATAGATGATCGCATTATCGTCGGTTTCGAATGTTGCGCGAACATCCAAATGACCATAACCATCATCGCTGATCGTCATCCAGTCAGCACAACTGGCATCACGAATTCTTCCATTTAGCTTATCGCTTTTAAACTCACCACCTTGTACTTCGAAAATCATTCGTTTGCCAAAGGGTCCATTTCCCACATCTAATACAGCTGAAAGGTTTGCGTAATAAGTCATAAATGGTTCAAGTTTCATCGGATCCTCTCTATAAGTTTGTTAACAATATATAAACCAGCAGCAGCTTAATTTTGTTAAATTAGTTTTTCAATCTTAATATTGCCGAAATTTTCCCTATGGGGAGATAGTTGTATCTTAGTAAACAAAACTCTACTTTTAATCGGCCTAGACAAATCAAATACAGTCATAAATCATACAGATATTAAACGTCCGATTCATTTTCGAGCGCTTTACCTAAATACAGACAAAGTACCTAACTGTGTAAATTTTAAAAAAATCAATCAGATAAAGATAAAAAAACAGCCTATTGGATTCTGGCATAATGGTTGCTCGCACGTAGCAGTTAAGAATGAAACCACATAGATTTGAACTAGGAGAAATGAAAATTAGTACCGGAAATTCAAAAATTATTTACACACTGACTGACGAAGCACCAATGTTGGCGACATACTCATTGCTACCTGTCATAAGAACATTTACCGCCGCCGCCGGCATCGAAGTAGAAGAAAGTGATATCTCGGTAGCAGCGAGAATTCTTGCTGAATTTTCTAATTTACTCACAGAGGATCAGAAAGTTGAGGATAATCTGGCTGAATTAGGCCGATTAACGCAAGAGCCTGAAACAAACATCATCAAGCTTCCCAATATCAGCGCCTCGATACCACAATTAATAGCCGCAATCGCTGAACTTCAAGCAAAAGGTTACAAGATCCCTGATTACCCGGAAGAACCCAAATCTGATGAAGAGAAAATAATTCAAGAACGCTATTCAAAAGCATTAGGAAGTGCTGTTAACCCGGTATTACGTGAAGGTAACTCGGATCGACGTGCGCCGGATGCCGTTAAACGAAACGCCCGCAAACATCCCCATTCAATGGCAAAGTGGAGTCCTGCTTCTCGTACACATGTTTCACATATGCATGGCGGCGATTTCTATAGTAGTGAAATCAGCATGACCATGAAAAAAGACTGTAACGTTAGGATGGAACTCGTAACAGAATCGGGGGAAGTCATTGTTCTGAAGGAGAAAACACCTCTGCTAAAAGGTGAAATCATCGACGGCATGTATATGAGCAAAAAAGCGCTCTGTGAATTCTATGAAGAACAAATGGAAGATGCGCGGGAAACCGGTGTAATGTTCTCCTTGCACGTAAAGGCCACCATGATGAAGATTTCACACCCCATCGTTTTTGGTCATGCTGTTAAAGTTTTTTACAAGGATCTATTTACCAAATACGGTGACCTATTTGAAAAGCTAGGCGTACATCCGAATAACGGTATTAGCAGCGTTTATGACAAGATTCAAAGCCTGCCAGGTTCCTTTCGAGAAGAGATCGAACACGATATCCACGCCTGTTACCAACACCGTCCCGAACTGGCTATGGTCGATTCAGCTAAGGGTATCTCTAACCTGCATGCTCCTAATGACGTGATCGTTGATGCATCAATGCCAGCAATGATCCGCTCTGGCGGACAGATGTGGGGCCCTGATGGCAAACTAAAAGATACCAAGGCCGTCATCCCTGAAAGTACTTTCGCACGTATATATCAAGAGATGATCAATTTCTGCAAAACGCATGGCAACTTCGACCCAGCTACTATGGGTACCGTACCTAATGTTGGTTTAATGGCGCAAAAAGCTGAAGAATATGGCTCGCATGACAAAACCTTTGAGATAAAAACCGATGGTGTAGCACGAATTGTCGACGATGAAGGCAATATTCTGATTGAGCAGAATGTTGAGGAAGGTGATATCTGGCGCATGTGTCAAACCAAAGATGCACCGATTCGAGACTGGGTGAAACTGGCCGTAAACCGTGCCCGTCAATCTGGCATGCCTGCTGTATTTTGGCTGGACGAGTATCGTCCGCATGAAATGGAATTAACCAGGAAGGTGGAATTATACCTTCAAGACCATGATTTAACCGGACTAGATATCAAGATCATGTCTCAGGAACGCGCTATGCGTTATACCCTTGAACGCATTATTCGTGGTAAAGATACCATCTCTGTGACCGGGAATATTCTACGTGATTATCTCACTGATCTATTCCCGATTATGGAATTAGGCACTAGCGCAAAGATGTTATCAATTGTGCCATTAATGGCGGGCGGTGGATTGTTTGAGACAGGCGCCGGTGGTTCAGCGCCCAAACACGTTAAGCAGTTAGTTGAAGAAAACCATTTGCGTTGGGATTCTCTCGGTGAATTTCTGGCTCTCGCCGTGTCGCTGGAGGACATCGAGATAAAGACGGGTAACAGCAAAGCCAAGATACTGGCAAAGACATTAGATGAGGCAACCGGAAAATTGCTCGACAATAATAAAGGACCTTCTCGGAGAACCGGCGAACTGGATAACCGCGGCAGTCATTTCTATCTGGCCATGTATTGGGCGCAAGCACTTACTGAACAAACAGAAGATACTGAACTTCAAGCTCAATTTACGCCATTGGCAAAATCGTTGGCAGAAAATGAACAAGCGATTGTTGAAGAACTCAATGCTGTACAGGGTAAGCCCGTTGATATCGGTGGTTACTTTATGCCCGTCATGGAAAAAGCTAGCGCCGTAATGCGACCCAGTGCGACGTTCAATAATATTATGGATACAGCCCTGACGTAAAATTAAAAACTGGTGCAGCAATTTAGCTGTACCAGTTTTATTAATACACGGTTTTCATAATCATGTTTACTAAAGGAGTTAACTCAGTCTTATCTACACCACTCTTAACCATTGTCCTTAACCCACTAACGTTTGAAACAATATAGTTAACTAAAGTATCAGTGCTCACTGTTGATTTGATTGCGCCCTCTTTTTTCCCGCGCTTGATAGCTTGCTTGATAATACCTGCCACATTATCAATTCCATTTAACACTGCTTTAGACACCGCTTTGTCTCTGTGTGATAACTCATTAACCGTATTAACAAGCAAACAACCTTTTTTCTTTTTTGACGTAGCTTCAGAGATCACATCTTCCAGTAATCTCTTCATAAATGCCTTACTTGTAAGACAATTATCCAAGCACTGTTGAAGTTCATTTACTGATGCTTTTTGGTAGAAATCAATGCTACGCAAGAACAATTCATGCTTACTGCCATAGGCCTGATACAGGCTGCTTTTTGACAAATTCATCACATCAAGTAAATCCTGAAGCGATGTTGCCTCATAACCTGCGCACCAAAACTGTTGCATGGCAGCTTCCAATGCTTGCTCAGTATTAAATTCTCTTGGTCTTCCTAGGTTCATTATGTAGACTATTGTGGACTCAACGGTCCTTATTTTCAAGATTATATGAGTGATTAACTGGCATGACACATACATAGACAATAGGAGAATGATGTGAAATTTTACGATTGTTCCATGGCACCAAACCCTCGTCGCACACGAATTTTTATCAAAGAAAAAGGGCTCGACATCCCTTCCGTAGAAGTTGATCTTTTTGGCGGAGAAAACCTGCAAGAAGGCTATCTATCAAAAACTATATGGGGCTTATGCCCAGCACTGGAATTAGATGATGGAACGGTAATAAGCGAGGCCCCTGCCATTTGCAGTTATATAAATGATATACATCCCGAACCACCACTTTTTGGTACTACTCCACTAGAACGTGCACAGGTCATTTCTTGCGATCGACATATGGAGCATAGCGGCATGCAGTCCGTTATCTACGCGTTTCGCAATGGCTTTGAAGATTTCGCCACACGAGGTGTCGGTGGTCGCGAAGGTGACAAGATAATTCCAGAGCTAATTGAACGCGGTCGCAATGGCATCAAAATATTCTTTGGACGCCTTGAACAACAACTTTCCAAATCAGAATACGTTGCTGGCAATTTCTACAGTATGGCCGACATTACTGGGTTAGTAGTCATTGATTTTGCAAAGTTCGCTGAATTTGAAATTCCCGGTGGAAACACAAACACATTGAAATGGTATGAGAAAGTCGCTTCACGCCCTGGCACACAAGTTTAACCAAAGACTCTCTCATTACTTATGATTAAATAAACTTGTTAAGGACTTTAAATGATAACGCTATACACCTCCGCAACACCTAATGGAAGAAAGATATCAGTCGCATTAGAAGAGCTAGCGCTTGATTACGAAGTTAAAGACATCAACTTAACAGAAAATGTACAAAAAGAAGATTGGTACTTAAAGATTAATCCAAATGGAAAAATACCAGCAATCATCGATCATGATGAAAATGATATTACGATATTTGAATCAGGGGCAATTCTTATCTACCTTGCAGAAAAGGCAGGCCGCCTTCTCCCCGCAGATACTGTAAACCGATTTAACGTCATGCAATGGTTGTTTTTACAAGTAGGTGGCGTTGGCCCTATGCAAGGGCAAGCTAATGTGTTTTATAGATATATGGACAATGCAATTCCAGAGGCCACTAGCCGTTACCAAAATGAAACTAATCGGCTATATAGTCTATTAAATAAGCAACTGGCTAATCATGATTTTTTAGCCGGAGAACTTAGTATTGCTGATATTGCACATTACCCATGGGTAAAATTAGCAGATTGGGCCGGCATTAATATAGATGACTATGAACATATAAAACGGTGGTTGGAAAAACTTGATGCGCGCGAAACTTTTGCAAAAGGGATGAATGTGCCCGAAGACATATCGGATACAGACTTACTAAAACTAGGAAAGACTATAGCGGTAAAGTAACGCTTTCATCTTAGAAACAATTTAAGACTATTTATGTTCGCCCCACCAACTAATGAACTCTTCAAAGTCGATTAAATTATTGTTATCAGTATCAACTTTATTAAACCCATCCTTCAAACGCTCATGGTCAAGATTAAAACCAAGACCTTTAATCAATTCAGAAAAATCTAACACCCCATTTTTTTTACTATCAAAGCCATTAAAATATGCGAGCATATCTCCATAATCGTCGTCATTCATAAATAGTTCCTCATATAGATACTGATTATTAGCTTAAATTTATTACAACAAATTTATTTGATTACATTACCGAAGTTTAATCCGAATAGCACCACCGATTATCATTAATGCAGGCCTGCCTATTGAGGCTTTCCTTGTAGCAATCTTTTTCTTTTTCGATGACATGTTAAGTGTTAATAATCATGCCAGAGTTTAAAATCAATATATCATAATACCAATCTACTACGTTAAACATACATTCTCATAAGATTGATTATATCCTTCTCAATACATTATAACGATATTAATTTATGTCTTGATCATTTTAGTAAAGAAAAGACACTCACAGGATATTGATGACAGGAAACGCCTGGAACACATTCTCGAGAATTTAAACCTTTAATTTAGAGTTTAAGAACAACTATAGCCTACAAACAAGAAGCCACATTAATTATAATGTGGATACATTAGTATTATTCAATAATACTGACTCAATATCATGAGCAGCTATAGTTCTTCTTTTACTTTGAATTCTTCTGTTTTCCCGATCGCTAAATACTTTGTTTTCGGATTAATAATTGTCGGTCTTGCAATAAGTAAATTATTTGGATATACAATTAACTCTTCGTCTTCGGTTAACAATTTAGTATTAAACAAACTAAGTTCGGATATATAACCTTCTATATAATTATCTGCCTCAATTACACGGATATAATTACCTCGCTTGTATGTCTTGTGTACTAATAAAATAAAAAATGCTGTGACATTGCTTAATATTGACCAACTTGCAAATAGAGCTGCGCCTGTTAGTGCTACCAATCCAGTTGAAAGCGCTAAAAATGTTTTAAAATCAAATCCCCAGATAAATAAAAGCAAAACTAATGTTATAAGCCAGGAAAATATATTCAAACTAAATACTGCACTCTCCAGTGTTTCATTTTTGAGATCATCACGTGTTACATATTTTTCTATTTTAGGATTAATTATCCTGCGGAAAAAAGAAAAAATAATTATAAGGACTAAACTTAGCACGATGTGTAAGTTGTGCTTTAAAAGCCAACCTAAGAAAGCAGACATATATTCTTCTATCATTTTGTAATTCTTCTATATTAATAAGTTCATAACATAATAATCTATTCTTAAGGGCTAATTATTTATCAAGTGTTTTATATTTATAATCTAAAATTGTACGTCGTCAAAACCTTTTGGACAGGTAGCGGTTTGATTTAAGAGACACATTAGTTCATCAATAGGTTATGTGCTTCACTTGTTGTTTATCGTAATGCATTTGTCGTCTCATCGCTAACGTGTTTTGTTTGATTAGCTCTCGTTGACTTAGTATTTCTTCGCCACGCCCATAAAAGACATCAGCCGGTGTCAGGTTATCAAGTGATTCATGATAACGCTCATGGTTGTAATAACTCACAAAACGCTGCAACTGTTCCTCCAGTTCCCCGGGGAAATAATAGTGGTGAAGTAATATCTGATTCTTCATTGAACGATGCCAGCGCTCTATCTTGCCTTGTGTTTGTGGATGATAAGGTCGACCTCGAGTGTGCGTCATACCGTTTTCTTCAAGGTAATCGGCTAATTCACCGGAGATATAACACGGGCCATTGTCACTGAGTAAACGCGGTTTATGATTTACCTTTACTGTATCAAGTCCCGTAAAGCGTAAGGCGTCATCCAGCGTATCAGAGACATCACGGCTACTCATGCCCGTACATAAACGCCAGGCAATAATGTAACGTGAGTAATCATCTAATACCGTGGATAAGTAATACCAACCCCAACCGATAATCTTGAAATAGGTAAAATCCGTTTGCCACATCTCATTCACGCGCGTAGTGGGCTGTTGAAACTTATCACTGGCCTCCATCAGGATATAGGCCGGACTGGTAATTAAGTCTTGTTCTTTCAGCAGCCTGTACACCGTGGATTCTGAGACGAAGTAAGCCTTGTTGTCAGTGTAATTTACGGCTAACTCTCGTGGAGACAAATCAGGCTTCTCTAAGGCTAACTCAATAACGGCTTCACAGTGGTCTTCGGTGATTTTATTCCATACCGCATGGGGAATCGGCTTCTTGTCTTCCAAGCCATCAACGCCATTCTCTTCATAACGTTTGAGCCAGTTGTAAAAAGTGGACTTATGAATGTCCAGCCGAGTCAGCGTTTGTCGAACCGACAGATCTGAGTTCTGTACCAGTTGAATAATCTCGACTTTATCCGATGCTAAGTACCTCATATATCGTCCTCCCCATCCCCGAGCACGCTTTTTTTAAGCAGCCGATTCTCCATGACTACTTCGCCTAAGGTTTCTTTCAGCGCAGATGTTTCAGCACGCAGTTTTTGACTTCATCTGAGGTCGCTTCACGTACGATATCGCCTGATAAACGTTTCTTACCTGCCTCCAGAAAGTCTTTCGACCAACGGTAGTAAACATTTGGGTTTAGTCCTTCCTTGCGACATAGCTCAGCGATGCTTTCTTCGCCACGTAAGCCTTCAAGTACGATACGAATTTTTTCTTCTGCTGAATATTTTTTACGGGTGCGTCGACGAATATCGCGCACAGTATGTTCTACACTTCTTTTACTTGTCATCATCGTTTCCTCTTGGGTTAACGATGAACTAAAACTATCTCTTAGACAATCAGGCTAGTTGGTCCACATGGTGCTGACGGGGTACAGTCCGCTTATGGCCGAAAGCGGACCATTTTTAACCACGCGTTGCAACAATTAACCTCACAGCGAACTAGCAATATTGCGATTAGAGACTTTTGAATTAATTCTGCGTGAATATCAAATTATGGTTCGCTATGAGGGGCCAATAACCCCATCAATATGCTGTAAGCTACTGAATTCTTAAAGAATAAAAAGACCTCTGCGGAGACACTCCGCAAAGACCAGACTGCGTGGCGGAGAGAGAGGGATTCGAACCCTCGATACGCTATTAACGTATACACACTTTCCAGGCGTGCTCCTTAAACCACTCGGACACCTCTCCGTAATTAATCAGTTCTTTTTGAATTTGCGATTTGCTGTGAACTCAAACCGACTCCGTCGGTTATCCCTAAACCATTATTCCGGACATCCTGTCCTCCACCCTTCGGGCTAGCTTCACTACGTTTCGCTGTTCAATTTTGTTCCAGACAAAATTGTCGGACACCTCTCCTAATTCATTGAGGTTGCGAAGATTAAAGAATAAAGCCTATGGTTGCAATGAGTAGCAAGAAGTTAAAACGAATGAGCACTGTTTTTAGCTTTCGCTTTTTGCAGATGCGCGATGAGGTTGATTTCCCCACGACTCAAATCACAGGTAGAAAGCATTTCGTCCTCTGTAGCACCGCGGTTGAATAAGGCAATCGCCTGTTTATAACCTGCCCCACCCGACTCACCGACTTCGAGCTTATCCTGACGATCAGTTATATTGCGAAATTGATGTTGATAAGCATGTAGTTTTTCAGAGATCCCACGACTACAGGACAATAAGGCATTTACTTCTTCGTTTAATTGGTTGATGCGCTGATATTGATGCAAAGTCTTCTTGCGAAGATGCTGCGTTGAGAAAAATAATACCGCAACCACGACACTGAGGACTAACGGCATCAAATTATAAATAAGCTCTAGATGTGCGATATTCATTACTATTCACCTGATATTTAATCATTATTAATTTATAAAAAAACGAGGTATGCCATCCTTGGCACCCCTCATGACACAGGTACTAGATCTAACAATTAGTACCTAAATCGCTCTTCCTAAGAGACTTTGTCATTCCTATATATACTCATCAACATGCCCTTCTGATTTGGCCACACTCGAATCAGGGCGATCTTTTTCTTTCTTCTTCTTACCATTTTCTTTATTGGTAGAATCTTTATTAACTGGTTTTACCGCTATCGGTTTAACCACTTGTTTAATTGGGCCTAGCTCAGACATTTTCTTACATGGATATTAAAATCCACTCACCGCATTCCATTCTGTTTCAGTAAGTAATTTATTAACATCCACCAGAATAAGAATTTCATTATTATTGCTATAAAGACCCTGGATGTATTTAGAGCTTTCGTTGTCTTCACCCAAATTAGGTGTCGTTTCAACCTCTGACATACTCAAATTGACTACCTCTGCGACACTATCAACCAGTGTACGTCGTCAAAACCTTTTGGACAGGTAGCGGTTTGATTTAAGAGACACATTAGTTCATCAATAGGTTATGTGCTTCACTTGTTGTTTATCGTAATGCATTTGTCGTCTCATCGCTAACGTGTTTTGTTTGATTAGCTCTCGTTGACTTAGTATTTCTTCGCCACGCCCATAAAAGACATCAGCCGGTGTCAGGTTATCAAGTGATTCATGATAACGCTCATGGTTGTAATAACTCACAAAACGCTGCAACTGTTCCTCCAGTTCCCCGGGGAAATAATAGTGGTGAAGTAATATCTGATTCTTCATTGAACGATGCCAGCGCTCTATCTTGCCTTGTGTTTGTGGATGATAAGGTCGACCTCGAGTGTGCGTCATACCGTTTTCTTCAAGGTAATCGGCTAATTCACCGGAGATATAACACGGGCCATTGTCACTGAGTAAACGCGGTTTATGATTTACCTTTACTGTATCAAGTCCCGTAAAGCGTAAGGCGTCATCCAGCGTATCAGAGACATCACGGCTACTCATGCCCGTACATAAACGCCAGGCAATAATGTAACGTGAGTAATCATCTAATACCGTGGATAAGTAATACCAACCCCAACCGATAATCTTGAAATAGGTAAAATCCGTTTGCCACATCTCATTCACGCGCGTAGTGGGCTGTTGAAACTTATCACTGGCCTCCATCAGGATATAGGCCGGACTGGTAATTAAGTCTTGTTCTTTCAGCAGCCTGTACACCGTGGATTCTGAGACGAAGTAAGCCTTGTTGTCAGTGTAATTTACGGCTAACTCTCGTGGAGACAAATCAGGCTTCTCTAAGGCTAACTCAATAACGGCTTCACAGTGGTCTTCGGTGATTTTATTCCATACCGCATGGGGAATCGGCTTCTTGTCTTCCAAGCCATCAACGCCATTCTCTTCATAACGTTTGAGCCAGTTGTAAAAAGTGGACTTATGAATGTCCAGCCGAGTCAGCGTTTGTCGAACCGACAGATCTGAGTTCTGTACCAGTTGAATAATCTCGACTTTATCCGATGCTAAGTACCTCATATATCGTCCTCCCCATCCCCGAGCACGCTTTTTTTAAGCAGCCGATTCTCCATGACTACTTCGCCTAAGGTTTCTTTCAGCGCAGATGTTTCAGCACGCAGTTCTTTGACTTCATCTGAGGTCGCTTCACGTACGATATCGCCTGATAAACGTTTCTTACCTGCCTCCAGAAAGTCTTTCGAC
>CALSOP010000004.1 GCA_943788005.1 uncultured Gammaproteobacteria bacterium
GTAATTGCCACGCACGAAATGCAAATAGACTTAAAGAGATTCCTACAACCAAGCCAAGAAAGGCTAATACAAAAACACCTCGAGTAGGATCAGATGCGAAGGCATGTACCGATGTTAATACCCCCGAACGGACCAGGAATGTACCTAGCAAGCTTAACGAAAAGCTGATGATTGCTAACAAAATAGTCCAGTTGCGCAAGGCATGGCGTTTTTCTGTTACAGCGAGCGAATGAATTAATGCAGTACCTGTTAACCACGGCATGAACGATGCGTTTTCAACAGGATCCCAAAACCACCAGCCACCCCAACCCAATTCGTAATAGGCCCACCAGCTTCCTAAAGTAATACCTCCCGTTAAACAGACCCAAGCTGTTAAAGCCCAGGGACGTACCCAACGTGCCCACGCTGTGTCGAGTCTACCTTGCACCAATGCGACAATGGCAAAGGCAAACGGTACGGCAAAACCTACATAACCCATATAAAGCATAGGAGGATGTATTGCCATCACCGGGTCTTGTAATAAGGGATTTAGATCGCCTCCATCTATAGGGGCAGGGAAGTGACGTATAAATGGATTCGATGTAAATAAACTAAATAACAAAAAACCTATACTGATAAAACCTAATACCGAAATCACGCCTGCGCACATGTCGACGGGGTAATGTTTGCTGTACATTGCCAAGACTGCGGTCCATGCACTGAGTATTAATACCCATAATAACAATGAGCCTTCGTGAGCACCCCATACGCCTGATATGCGATAAATTAAAGGTAACTCCGAGTTAGATGTGTTTGCTGCATAGAGCACAGAAAAATCGTGCACGATGAAGGAGTAGGTCAGTATGCCATAGGCAAATAATACCAAGGCAAATTGTATTAGAGCCGCAGGTTTAGCAACGGCCATCCAATCTGCACGTCGACGTAACAACCCCATGCCAGGGATTATCGCTTGTACTAATGCGACAGCAAGTGCCAGGATTAATGCAAAGTGACCTAATTCAGGAATCATTCTATTGCCTCATTATCATAGTAATCACCACCACTTGTTTTCAGCGCATGTTCAACTTCCGGTGGCATATAGTTTTCGTCATGCTTAGCTAGTACTTGGTCGGCTACAAAAACACCTTCTTCATTTAATTTTCCTTCCGCGACTATACCTTGTCCTTCACGAAACAAGTCAGGCAAGATACCGGCATACTTAAGCTGCACTTCTTTAACCGAATCATTGAGCTTAAAAAGAACTGTTAGTTCACCATCAAGTTTTTCAACACTGCCCATTGTCACCATGCCGCCAATGCGAAAACGTTGTTCAGGTGGTACTTCACCAGCAACAACCTGTGAAGGAGTGAAGAATAAATTAATATTTTCATTGAGTGCCATCAGTACAAGGCCGATACCGACACCAAGGCCAACTACCAAGAGACTAACTAAAATGAGACGTTGTTTTTGCTTAGGTGACATTGTTGTTTTCACTATGTATTCGTTTAAGACGGCGCAGTAAATTTTTATAACGACGCCATGAAGAAATAACATTAAGGAATAGTACGACGGCAACAATACCATAGGATGACCAGACATAAGCGGCATAACCACCCATTTTTAGAAATTCGATCATGAGGATGTCACCAATTCTTTGACCCAGTTGCTACGTTTTTCCTGTTCCAGTAATTCAGAACGTGAATTAATTAATAGTATGCAGAGGTAAAATAACTTAAAGGCAATCGCCATACATAATAAAGGTACTAACATGTTTATCTCGATAGAAGGGTTGTCAAATTTGGAAACACTAGGTGCTTGATGCAAGGTGTTCCACCAGACAACTGAATAATGGATGATCGGAATGTTTATAGCTCCGACTAAAGCCAGAATAGAACCTGCTTTGCCTGCAACACGACGATCATCAATAGCTGAGCGTAAACCGATGTAACCCAGATATAAAAATAATAATAATAATTCAGATGTTAAGCGTGCATCCCACACCCACCATGTGCCCCACATTGGTTTACCCCAGATAGAACCGGTGACCAATGCCAGAAAGGTAAATGAGGCGCCGATTATGGCGCTTGATCGAGCAACAATATCAGAGAGCTTTATATGCCAGATTAAAAATATGGCACTGTTCACTGCCATGACCATATACACAAACATAGACATCCAAGCCGCTGGTACGTGGACATAAATTATTCTAAAACCATCACCTTGTTGGTAGTCCGCAGGGGCAAATACCAGACCACCAACCAAACCGACTAACATTAATATAATTGTAGCGACTATACACCAGGGCAAAAGCTGTCCTGCCAGTTTATAAAAATATGCAGGTGATGCCATGCGGTGAAACCACAACCAAACTTTATCTTTTACAGACATGTACTATTTATTTCTCCAACTTTAAAGCTGCATCTAATATTTATCTATAACTGCAGGATACCCTAAGGGCAAAACTAATCACAAACGGACTCAATGTTGTTGCGATAACTAATAATGCAGCCAACCATAATAATTGACCATTATAAGGAAGATCGTTCGAAGCAGAAATAACGGCATTACTACCAAAGATTAATACGGGTACGTATAAAGGCAATACCAGTAACGAGAGCAAAGCCCCTGCTTGTCTTAAGCCTATCGTCAAGGCGACACCAATGGCGCCAACCATATTCAAATATGGCACGCCCAATAATAGTGATATGAAAAGAACCCAGATAACATGCGCATCAAGGTGCAAGAGCAGACCTAGCAGCGGTGAAATAATGATCAATGGTAAGCCGGTTACACACCACTGCGCGACAATTCGCGCCAACATCAATAGTGATCCTGGGAATGGACTCAATAATATTTGCTCCATGGATCCATCGCTAAAATCAGAACGAAACAAACTTTGTAATGATAATAAAATTGATAACAAAGCGGCGATCCAGATTACGCCGGGGCCAATACTTTTAAGCACAGTAGGGTCGGGGCTGATGGCTAAGGGAAACAAGCTAACGACCACTACAAAAAAAATAACAGGCAACATGATTTCGGCACGTTGTCTAAAGGCAATGCGCAGATCACGAAAAAGCATGGCAATGAAAGGATTACGGGTGTTCATTAGAAATGTTATCCTAACTGAAGACGCGAGGTATTCACTTGATCTAACTCAATATGTTGATGACTGGTTAACACTAGTAATCCACCATTATCAACATGTTCTTTAAAGCGTAATTCCAAAGCGCCAATCATCTTCTTGTCCAAACCCGCGAAAGGTTCATCAAGCACCCAGAGTTGTGATGGTTCCATCAATAATCGCGTCAATGCAATACGACGTTGTTGGCCATAAGATAAATGTCTGCCGGGGCTATCTTCATATCCTTGCAAACCAACCCATTCAATTGCAGCTTGAGAGCTCTCTCTTTGGGGTAAACCGGAAAGTGAAGAAAAGAAGTTAATGTTTTCCAATGTACTTAACTCAGCCTTGACTCCCGTACTATGCCCGAGATATGTGAGCTGTTGGTTAAATTCAATGCGATCTTCTTCTATACTCTTGCCGTTCCATGTTATCTGACCTTCATCAGCTTGCATCAGTCCTGAAAGAATACGTAATAAGGTGGTTTTTCCACTACCATTACTGCCCTCAATAAATAACATTTCACCAGACTTAACAGAAAAACTCATACCATTAATGATTAACTTATCATTTATCTCATAACTTACGTTATCAACTTGTAATTTAGAGTTGTCGCCGAGAGTAGAGGAGATCATAAGATGTATTTTAAAGGTGTCTGGAACTTGTTAGAAAATGGCTTCGTAGAATACATTACCAGTTAGTGAGATCAATATCGTTATATGTTCAAAAATATCAATACGCTGTTTTTGATACATGAAATGAACTAAACAATGTGTAGAACTATTCTAATGTTATATATCATATTTGGTTGTGATTCCTGATATTTAATAAATAAAAATTAACTCGTCGACCTGAATTAGATAAAGAAGGCTTCAAAGTAACAGGGTAGAAACCTCAATGTTGTCCGGCTCTTTTTCTTACCTTTACTAGCATTGGTACATAAATTTGGTTCTTATAAACCACATTGATGTTTGCACTGAACCAGATTCGCCCACGAAATAGCCTAGACATAATTAATCTGATTTTGAGAACCACACCTTTTGAACATTATGGATAATAGCTATCAGCTCAATAGTAATTAGTAATTAGACTCATTCTAAAAGATGGCATAGATTCTGCTCCACAAAATACAAATAAATAGGAGGAGGTATATATGCTTAAGAAATACAATAAATATACTGACAATGATTGGAATTTACCATGCTAATTAGCGGTATCAGTCAACTGCCCTTGCGCCAGCTAAGCTTGCGACGGCTCAACTGAAGGCATGTCCGAATGGACAAATCAAGTTCTGGTGGCCGGACAAACTCAGCCTCGATCAACTGCGTGCGCATGATCCTGCGTCTAACCCCTACGGTGCACGAGTTTCGACTACGCCGCAGGCAGTTCAGCAAAGTGTCGATCTAAAGGAGCCCTGAAGGCCGATATCGAAAAGGTCATTGACCACGTCTCAAGACTGGTGGCCTGCGGATTGGGGTCACCTATGGCGGGTTGATGATCCGGTTCGGCGTGGCACGCTTCTGGTACCTACCGCACGGTGGATGGTCGTGGTGGTGCTGATGGGTGGTCAGACATCGTCTCGAACCACAGAACAGCTGGCCGGACAATGCCAGCCTGGATAAAGCCCGTCGCTTATTGTGAGCCGGTCAAACGTAAATACGGGCGCAGTGTTTCCTGGGGCGACCTGATAATCCTCGCCGGTAACGTCGCGCACTGGAATCCATGGGCTTTGAAACCCTTGGCTTTGCCGGTGGCCGTGCTGACGACTGGGAAGCAGACACTGCTGTACTGGGGTGCAGAAACAAAATGGCTTGCTGCCGATAAGCGTTTCAAAGATAAAAAACTGGAATCACCGCTGGCTGCCGTGCAGATGGGTTTGATCTATGTCAATCCGGAAGGTCCTGGCGGCAGTCACGATCCACTCGCTGCCGCTGAACATATGCGCCTATCGTTTGGCCGCATGGCGATGAACGATGAAGAAATCGTGGCATTGGTCGCTGGTGGACACACCTTGGGTAAGGCGCATGGTGCCCAAGACCGGTGATTGTGTCGGTCCCGAGCCTGCTGCTGCTGCTGTCGAAGAGCAAGGTTTCGGTTGGAAGAACAAGTGTGGTAAAGGCAATGCTGAAGACACTATGACCAGTGGCCTGGAAGGCGCCTGGACCTCGACACCAACCGCCTGGTCTATTCTATACCTCGATAATCTGATGAGATTTGAGTGGAAACAAACAAAGAGCCCTGCCGGTGCTACGCAATGGATTCCAACGGATGAATCAGCGGCAAGCTTGGTTCCGGATGCCCATATCGAGGGTAAACGACATGCGCCGATCATGTTCACAACCGATATGGCATTGAAAAAAGATCCGGGTTTTCGCAAGATTACCGAGCGATTTCTGAAGAATCCCGAAAGCATTTGACCTTGCTTTTGCTAAGGCCTGGTTCAAACTGACACATCGTGACCTGGGCCCTCGTGCGCGCTATGTCGGTTCAGAAGTTCCTGCGGAAGTTCTAATTTGGCAAGACCCGGTTCCGGCTGTCGATCACAAGTTAATCAGTAATGATGACGCCGAAAAATCTGGAAGTCCCTGATTCTTAAGTCGGGTCTCAGCATTCCTGAATTGGTCAGAACAGCTTGGGCATCGGCTTCTACATACCGTGGTTCTGATATGCGCGGTGGTGCCAATGGTGCGCGAATTGCACTGTCGCCACAGAAGGATTGGGCTGCGAATAATCCTAAAGAACTGGCCAAGGTGTTAAAGACTCTGGAAAAGGTTCAGAAGGATTTTAACAAATCACTTTCAGGTGGTAAGAAGGTTTCTCTGGCTGACGTAATTGTTGTCGCTGGTAATGCCGCTGTTGAAGCAGGCAGCCAAGAAGGCCGGTCACAGCGTTGAAATTTCTTTCACACCGGGCCGTACTGATGCGTCACAAAAACAGACCGACGTGAAATCTTTTGCATGGTTGGAACCCAAGGCAGACGCTTTCCGTAATTACTACACTGAAATGAGTTACGGTTCTCCAGCAGAAATGTTGGTTGAAAAAGCAGACCTGTTAACCCTGACAGCACCGGAAATGACGGCACTGGTTGGTGGTATGCGTGCTCTGAATGCCAATAGCGGCGGAGCTAAACACGGTGTGTTCACAAATAAACCTGGCACCTTGAACAATGACTTCTTCGTCAACCTGCTGGATATGTCTACTGTATGGTCGAAGTCCAAGTCAGAAGGCATCTATGAAGGTAAAGATCGCGCAACTGGAAAGTCGAAATGGACTGCGACACCGGTTGACCTTATCTTTGGTTCCAACTCCGAGCTACGTGCGTTGGCAGAAGTCTATGCGTCTAACGACGGCAAAGACAAGTTTGTGAATGACTTTGTTGATGCATGGACCAAGGTGATGGAACTCGATCGCTTTGACATCTAATGGTGAAAAGTAGTCAATAGCTTTTCAAAAGCTATAAAAACAAGAACGGCGGCGTTTTTTAAACGCCGCCGTTTTTTTTATGAATGTCGCGATATAGAATCGCACCCTGGCATATATTGAATTTGTTCCGTAGTTTTCATCTCTGATAAATAAAAACCCGCCATACTTAAAATTGTAATTAATAAATTTGGGAAATTTGATTTAGATCAAATAAACACGAATTATAAATTATTTATTACTCGATAAGCTTTTATAAAATACAGTTTATATAGAAAGATTCTACTTAATAAAAGTAATTGATCTCGTCTCAACTAAGCAACTGAATTAAATCAATATTTGGTTTGCGTTAGCGTTAAAGTAGAAATATGTACTTAATTAAACTCGAAAGACATATTTCTTGCCAACTTCTCGATCGATGTCGGGAGGAAAATTTTTGTATTTATCGTCATAATATTTTTTCAAATGCTCACCTTCAGATAATTTATTATATGTTGCGAAATAAAGACGTCGTGTTGTGTTTGTTAAGTTTGGTTCAGATGCATGAGGTGTATAACAATCAAAGAAAACAATATCACCGGGTTTGGTAGGGTAGTGTACAAATTCCATGTCTGCCATATCGTGTTCTGTAAGCGGCTCCCATTCACGATAGAGGCCTTGATTCTGAAAACCGGAAACCATCTGCAAACAACCATTTTCTATAGTTGCTTCATCTATACAAACTAACACACTAATAAAATAATCGGCATAATCTTGCCAGCCAGCTTGTGAATCCTGATGTGGTTTGAAACCATCGCCGCCAGGCATCTTAAAATTAATTTTTTCTTTAAATAGAGCAGTATCCTCATCAAATAATTGAGCCATTGGATATTTAAGCGCATCACTTAATTCAGCAAAGCCTTGATGAAATGGAGAAATATTTTCTATGCGATTAATAAGTTCTATCTCTGGGTCAATCTTGCTTGTTTCATGATATACCCAATGAGCACCAGATTTTTCAGGCATGTTAGCGAGTTCTGTTGCCCAAGATTCAATCATATCGGTTTCATTTTGGTCAAAACCATTTTTAATTATTAGAAAGCCATCTTTTTTGAATTGTTCGATTTGTTCTTTGTCTATTTTTGGAATGGTAAGCATGTTTTTAATTTTTTGGTCAATGGGTTAGATCATTTTAGAGAAGTTGTTGTTGCTTTTTTCTCTGTCAAGATAGATGTCGAAAACAGAACAGATATTTCTTATCAGGAACCTGCCTGCAGGTAATATTTCAATTGCGTCTTTATTAATTATTAATAATTCATCTTTTTGCATGTCAGCTAATAAATCTATTTCCGTTGAGAAATAATCAGAAAAATCTATTCTGAATAAATCTTCAATCTCACGAAACACGATCTGGAAGTGACAAATTAATTTCGTAATCACTTCTCTTCTAAGTTCATCATCATTGTTTAATTTGTATCCACGAAGTAGAGGTGTTTTATTTTTTTCTAAGGCGCTGTGATATTCCTCTAACGTACGAATATTTTGCGAGTATGAATTACTTATCTTGCTGATAGCAGTAATACCAAACCCAATAACATCACAATTAGCATTAGTGGAATAGCCTTGGAAGTTTCGATATAAATTTCCTTTGCGTTGTGCAATAGCTAATTCATCATCAGGTTTTGCAAAATGATCCATGCCGATATAAACATAGCCAGCGTCTTGTAGTGATTGGATTGATTCACCAAGTATTTCAAGTTTTTCACTGGGGCTTGGTAAATCTTCATCTTTTATCTGGCGCTGTGTTTTGAATAAATGAGGCAGGTGAGCATAATTATATACCGCAATTCGATCAGGGTTCATTTCAATAATTTTACTGATTGTGTTACAGAAAGTACGCGGAGTTTGTTTTGGAAGCCCGTATATCAAGTCTATATTGATTGAATGGAACCCATGCTTTCGAGCTTCATTAAAAACATTATTTGTTTGTTCATAAGACTGATTTCGATTAACAGCATTTTGTACCTGAGGATCAAAGTCCTGCACACCAATGCTCATTCTATTAAAACCGAGGTTTCTTAATAGATGGATTGTTTCTGTTTTTACTTCTCTTGGGTCGATTTCAATGGAATATTCTCCAGTGTCGTCATCAAGTAAAGTAAAATTATTCCGTGTCACATTCATCAAATCAGTCATTTGGTCATGTGAAATAAAAGTGGGTGTTCCGCCGCCCCAATGGAGTTGGCTTACGATACGATCATTGTCAAAGAGCGGCCCTTGTAGATTAATCTCTTTATGTAAGTCTTTCAGATAAGGGGTGCTGCGGTTGCGATTAGCAGTTATTATTTTGTTACAGGCACAATAAAAACACACCGTATTACAAAATGGTAAGTGTATGTAGATAGATAAGGGCTTGGGCAATAAATCTTCATTAGAATCTTTAATAACCTGACAATAATCCTTGATTCCAAATTCTTCGCTGAATTGAGTTGCAGCAGGGTAGGATGTGTATCTAGGTCCTAACAGATTGTATCGATTAATTAATTCTTTATTGAATGTGATAGATTGTTTCAATTCTTAAACCATGCGAATTCTAAATGAACACAAGATTAAGTCGAAAATATTTTAAATACCTTGATCTGGATCAAAGCGTGGAAAAATACGAATTTTAAAACAATACCAATATGGGTTCTGAAAAAAATGCAATGCATCAAATTCATTTGTTGAGCTTGAGGTCTTTTAATTAGAGAGAGTGAAAAATAACGTCTCAATGTATTCTATATCGAAATCTGTACTGTAAATAAAGCGAAATCCAGAGTTATAAAAGGGTGTGTCTAAATGAGGTTCGCACCACCTGCATTGTGCGGTTAGCGAGGTTCTTATCTTGCTGTTTAATCCATTAGGTATTTCGAGACTAATGCGTATTTTTTCTCCAATAGGAAAATCACTTTTTCCGATCAACATCATCCCATATGCATTTAAGTCGGCCGTATGTCCAAGTGAGCGACCTGAATTTTGCTCAAAGACCTCCTCGACTATCGCTAAGCGTGTTTTGTTTCGGCGTTCTGCAAGTTGTTCCATAAATAACTCTTTATTAGCATATCTATCCTTATCGGCTTACTAAGTCTATGGTTTAGACTATTTAAAGATTATTAAGCCTAAGTCCTTAATATAGTGCATATTATACCTTGCAGATGCTTTAAAACTCTGGATATAGTTGATTAATAAGCAATTATTGCTGTTCTGATGATTTTTTTTGTTGATCGTATTGTTCATTAATCAGGTTTTTAATGTCATTTGCTTGATCAAAAAGTTGTTCAATACTTTGTGGTGAGCGGATATTTACTCCATGTTCACCGGAATCAACAGTTTGTTGCAACTGTGTATGAGGTTCATTTTGGTTTGTTATTGTAGTAGAAGCTGCGGGAACAATATTTGTCTCGTTGCTTAATTCAATTTTTTCAACTGTAGTGCCAGCAGCTGGCTTTTCACTTGTATAGTGAATAATGCCTTTTGCATCACGCCATTTATATAAATATTTTGTATCAGGTGACTCTTCTCCATTCAAATCAAAAAGATTTGCTACCGATTCAGATATTTTAGAAATATTTAGATTCGGCATACTGGGATTTTGTAAGGCCAAATTTAACGAGTTACCCGTCAAAAGGTAATTAACGTAAAAACCTATACCAATCAATATGGCTGAAACAAGCAGTATTTTTAATACAAATTTTGTCATATTGCCTGACCGATAGTGTTTCTATTGTTTAGTAATGCGCTTAGGATATGTTTGTTAATTTTACACTAATCAGTTTTATAATATAAAACATGAAATATTTGAGTGTTATCACACTAATTCTAGCAACGCTCCTCCTGTCAGGTTGCGGACCGATGGCTCTGGTTGGCGCAGTTGGTCAAACAGTTAATAATGCAGCCTACAATTCTGCTGAAAGAGATTTAAATAACCCACGAAAAAATCGTGATGATCAAGCCCTCGATGTAGCTATTGCTAATATGAACCTTGGTGTTGAGTACATGCAACAAGGTGCTTATGAAAATGCACTGACAAGGTTGAAACGTTCACTTTTGGCCAAGTCCGATTATGCGCCAACATATAATGTCTTGGGTTTGCTTTATCAGCGCTTGGGGGATCCTGTTGAATCAGAGAAGAATTTTAAAAAATCCCTGTCCTTGGATTCTACCAATTCATCAGCTCATAATAATTATGGTTTGTTGTTATGTAGTAATGGTCGGTTTGATGAAGCTGAGGCACAGTTTTTGAATGCTGCAAACAACCCATTATACGACTCACCAGAAATCGCATTAACTAATGCAGGGTTATGCGTATTTGATAATAAACCACAAATAGGTGAGGACTATTTAAAACAAGCACTAAATAAAAACCCACGTTTTTCACATGCCTTAATCAGAATGGCTGATATTTCTTATAATAGAAATGAATATGAACTCGCTCATCAATATTTTAATCGATATCAGGAAAATGCAAGACACACGCCAAAGAGTTTATGGATAGGCATTCAAATATGCAGAGAACTCAACTTTATAGATGATGTGTCCAGCTATGCGTTATTATTACGAAACCAATATCCTGATACATTAGAAGCAAAAAAATTAAGCGAACTGCAATTATAAAAAATAATAGAGACTGTTTAATCATCTCTATTTTGATATGAATCAATAAATCAAAATCTGTCTATTGCTAACCTTTGCTTATGTCAATTAATCTGAAGGTGTTGTTATGTCGGATGACACAATTCAAAAACTAGCGATATTGTACGCGGATGTTTCAGGAAGCACGCATATCTATGAGAAATATGGTGATGTAATAGCACGCCAAAATATAGAAACTTGTATCTCTGTATTGTCAGACGTGGCGGCCAGTCTAGATGGTGACGTAGTCAAGACTATAGGCGACGAGGCCATGTGTAAATTTCCGAACGCAGTCAGAGCCGCCATGGCAGCAACTGCTATGCATGAGGCATTACAACTGGCAAGTGAACAAGGGCAATTTAGTATCGGCGAAGTGCATGTCAAAATAGGTTGGCATTATGGTGCGGTGCGATACAGAGGTAAGGAGATAATAGGTGAAGCGCCTATAATCGCCCAGCAGGTTATCCATCTTGCAAAAAAGGATGAAACTCTTACCAGTAGTCAGAGTGTCGACGCTTTGCCTGAAGAACTTAAATATGATGCGCGATTCATTAATTCTGTAGAAGCTGATGCTTGGGATGGTGAATTAAAAATTTATGGCCTTCCATGGGAAGAAAAGGAAGAGGTGACAAGAATTAGTCAGTTGCCTTCTGCTGAAGAAGATGCTGATCATAAAGCACTTCTCTTGGATTACGGAGGAATACAGATTCGCCTCGATTCGGGGCATACCCATTGTCGGGTTGGTCGTGGAGAAACGAATGATCTTTGTGTAGATGGAAAATTTACATCGAAGTCACATGCGGAAATCACATTCCGTCATGGCGTTTTTCATTTACGGGATAATAGTACAAATGGAACAGCTATCTATTTTGCAAATGGACGTAATATCAGATTGCATAGAGAAGAAGAATTACTTACTGATCATGGCACCATCTATTTTGGTGGCACGCCTTTGAACGATCCCCATGCGGGAGTTATCTTCCGGTGTCATAGAATCTAACTTTTCAATTTTATTCTTCATCAGGTAAATTCGGGAGCGTGAAGGGCGTTGATGCACCAAGTTGACGTATATATATAATCCCGCCATGCGGTCTATTTATGTCCGCTTCTTCATAGATGTAATAAAAGATATCATCGGCCTCACTTTGATTGACTACAACATTCAATATGTCTTTTTCTGCTTGTTCACCAATGCCACGGTAGGCCAAAGGTGTTATTTTTCCCATGCCTCTAGCTGAATTAAGATTAGCTCTATCGATGCCTTTTTCATGTTTTAATTTTTTCAGGATGGGCAAAGCCAAGCCTTTAGGTAAAATACAAGTAATCAATTTATCATTGGATAAGTTAATGTTTTTCATGGTTTCTGTGTTCATTTTTTTATTGGCTTCTTAAGCATCGCTGGCCAATTTATCTGCTATTTCTTTTGGTATATAAGTAGCAGCTTTTTCTAAGGGAGTGACATACATGAATCCCATTCCCGGTGTGTCGAGGTTGCCAGCGAGGTATATTTTTTCAAAAATACGATCAATTTGATCTGAGGCAACGACGATATTTATGATTTCTTTTTCTACTTCAACAGCAATTCCTAAAACGCCAAGTCTTTCTCGGACACCACTGCCTCTTGCATAAAACACGGTTGCGCCTTGTGCCCCTGCATCTTGAGCAGCCTTCACAATAGTATCAGCTGATCCTTTTTGAATAATACACGTAATTAATGCTACATCGGTTAATACAACGATATTGCGTTTACTCATGAGTCAACTCCTTCAAGAGATTCAACTAATTTATCTTCACGTTCTCGACGTTTGTTAACTTTCCATTGTATCCACAAGCCAGTAGCCATAACTGAAATGATTGGGCCAATTGATGCCATAGATAAAATACCAAAGCCTTCTATCGCCCCAACTGCTTCACCAAAACCTAATCCCATCGCTAACACTAAAGGTACAGTTACCGGGCCTGTTGTAACGCCAGCACTGTCCCAGGCAATATTCACAAACTCCTCAGTTGAAAAGTATGTCAAAACGATAGCAACTAAATAGCCAGGGATAATTATGTAGGCAATCGGTATGGAAAATATAATTTTAAAGATGCCTACTGCAATACCACATCCAACACCAAACGAAACAGCATGCATTAATAATTTTTTTCTAAAAGCGCCATTGGTCAGATTTTCCACAGTCATACCTAATGCATTGAGCGCTGGCTCAGCCAATGTTGCGCCGAAACCAAGTACCCATGCAAAAACAAGTGCTATTGATATGCCTAATGCGAGACTGTATAGCGGAGAATCACTGACGAGGTCAATCTCTGTGAAAGCACCTGGCACTAGGCCTCCGGATTGACCTCCTAATTTAGATAAACCATAGCTCAGACCGATATTAAAAATTATCATACCTATTACAGACAGGGAAATTCCATAAGCAATGGTGCCTGGATGTTTGATTTTCTCTTTAAGTATATAAATAAGTATAAACATCAAAAACAATACTAATGGAACGATGGCGCGAATACCGGATAATAATTCAACGTAAGGTGTTGTTTCGACCCAACTCAAGGTGGATGATAAATTACTGATAGAGGCAGCCTCACTAATAATCATTTCGGGTGTTTCTGCAAAGGAAACAAAAATAGCCAGTATTTGAACGGCGATGATAGGAAATAATGATGCGAGAGTGACAATGCCAAACCCGGATAACGAGGATCGGCCTTTGCCAGCGGCTGTTGCAATACCAATTCCAAGTGAGAGTACCAGAGGCACGGTAACAGGGCCGGTAGTGACAGCACCACAATCCCAGGCAAGACCCAATATTTTACTAAGTTCACTGTCGCCCATTATATAGATGGTCAAACCAATGGTCGGTATCAATGACATGTATATCAGTGGTTTTAAACTCCAACCATAAATAAACCGGAGCGTTCCCAAAACTGCGGCAAGACCAACACCCATGCCAACCATTAACACTAGCACTTCTGACCATGAGTTTAATAATGAATATAAATAGGGTGCACTTTCAACATCAACTATTGCGCCAGCTGTTTTTAGTGCGCCGATAGCTGGCTCAGCAAAGGTAACACCAATGCCGAGCAGAAATGCAATAAGCAATACCGTTAGTAATTTTGCTTTTGATGGCAATATATTACCTATGGTTTCACCAAAAGGCATGAGGCCAACTTTTAAGCCCTCAATAAAAAACATTAAGCCAACAATGACAGATATTAAACCAGCAGTAATAACCCATGAGTCAGTAACATGTTGGCGAAGTATAAAAAGTTGAAATAAAATCAAGTAAATGGCTAATGGTAAGACAGCTTTTATTTGGTCGATTAAACGGACCTTGAAATAGGGCTGTACCAGGCGATAGACATCAATCGAGCGTACTTTAAGTTTGCCCGGGTGATAAGCCAAGTCATTGCCATCCTGGTCTTTTTTGATTTCTGGAGCCAAATCATTATAGCTAATCTCTTGTTGATGCATTGTGATCTCGCGTACGAAGGCACCAAAACGAATGTGTTTTAAAATAGGCATGAATTATTTTTAATTTGAACCTTTATCAATGACAATATCACGCAATTTAATGCGATATTTATTATATGCATAAGTATAAGAGTCATACAAACAAGCCGATTGATCTAAATCAAAAGCCTGATGGGTTTGGTTTATGGTTTTATTCTAATAATTACTATAATGAATTCCCAGTGTTGTTTGCTTGGAGATCTACTATTCAATTTATGGTATAACGACAACTCATTCGCAATACTAATTTAGTATGTCTTCAGATGATTTTTATTCGAAACTCCCAATACATTCTGATTTTTCAGTTGTCTCTGACCTATCAAAGTATTCAAAATTACCTGATGATTGGTTTATTGTTTCTGCTGACATCCAAAATTCAACAGGGGTAATAAAAGCAGGAAAATATAAGGCCGTTAATATCGTGGGAGTATCAATAATTACTGCTATTAGGAATATCTCCCCATCGATCTTATTACCTTCAATGTTCGGTGGAGATGGCGCCTCATTATGTATCCCTGCTAGTCTTTCAGAGAAAACAAAACAAGCCTTAATAGCAACAAAACATATGGCTGAAAAACAATTCGGTCTTAACCTTAGGGTTGATATTGTTCCGATTGATGTTGTCAGAAATGCAGGCCATGAGGTTTATGTTTCTCGTTACAAAATGTCCGAGTATTATAATCAAGCAGCGTTCTCTGGTGGCGGTATAGAGTATGCTGAAAATCTAATTAAAGATGACAAAAAAGGGCGACAATTTCGTTTTGAAGATATTGGCGAGGAGACGACTACTGATTATTCGGGGCTGGAATGTCGCTGGGACAATATACCAAGCAAACACGGTGAAACGATTGCTTTGATCGTCAAGGTTCTCGCGCCTTCAATAGAAGAAGAATCCAGAATTTACAGCGATATTATTATCAAGGTTCAACAAATATACGGGGCTGATGATGAATGCCAGCCGATTTATGAAGGAGGTCTAAATTTAACTAGTAGCATAAGAAAATTAAACAATGAAGTCAGTGTTAGAACACACAAGGAAAGCATGATTTCAGTTTTAAAATATTGGGCAAAATTATATATTCAAAATATTTTAGGATGGATATTTATGACGTTTAAATTAAACGTTGCTGGAGTCCATTGGGGGCATATAAGTCTGAATTAATCAGTAATACTGATTTTAAAAAATTTGACGGTGTATTACGACAAGTAATCTCAGGCACAAAAAACCAGAGAGAAGAATTAGCCGCTTATCTAAAAGAAAAATATACGAATAAAGAATGTGTCTACGGTATACATGTCTCAAATTCTGCCTTGATGACCTGCATGATTGACAATCGACTAGGCGAGCATTTTCACTTTGTAGATGCAGCTGATGGCGGTTATGCAATTGCTGCATTGCAAATGAAGGAGCAAATAAAATCAGCTGATTTGTGATGCTTTCCTTAAACCACTTTAAGTAGTCATACAGAATATGATATTTTTGATGCTCAGTGTGGAGAGGGTAATTCAATGGATAAAGAATATTCTGTATTCAGATAACGAAAATACTAACAATCAGAGTTCAATACTTTTTAAAACGACAATAAAAAAAAGAGTCCCTTCAAAATAACCACAATTTTGATTTTAATTGTCCTAGTAGTGAATATAATCTATTTTGTTGTTGCTTGATGATGAGAATAATATGGATTATTGATGTTCCTATGAAGCATTATTCATAAGTTCGGAAAAATATTCGGTTTAATTGTACAATTCCCTAATGTCTGCACTAATTGCTATTACACCACTTGCTATTGTTTTTTTATTGCTAGTTATTTGGCAATGGTCAGCAAAACGAACCATGTCTATTGGTCTCATCGTTACAGTTTTACTTGCCGTATTCTATTGGCAAGTCGATCTAATTACGATAGCTGCTGCTAGTATTGAAGGGTTAATTATTGCTGTAAAGGTGCTTTATATTGTCTTTGGTGCTTTGCTGTTACTGTTTATATTAGTGAATTCTGGCGCTGTTACAACAATTCGTAATGCTTTTACGCAAGTATCTCCCGATCCAAGAATACAAGTAATCATCATTGCATGGGCCTTTGGTGCATTTATTGAGGGGGCATCCGGTTTTGGTACGCCTGCTGCTGTTGCAGGACCGTTATTAGTTGTATTGGGATTTCCTCCGTTAGCAGCAGTGATGTGTGCCTTAATTATACAAAGCACTCCGGTATCCTTCGGTGCTGCAGGCACACCAATATTAATAGGTGTGCACGATGGTTTGGCTGGGCAAGCCATTGTAGATGCCTATATAGCGACACAAGATCATATTGGATCATTAGATGAGCTTGTTTTTTTAATTGGTGGCAAAGTAGCATTAATTCATGCATGTATTGGTTTTGTTATACCCTTATTTGTTGTCACTCTCTTAACTCGCTTCTTTGGCACAAACCGTAGTTGGCGAGAGGGGCTCGATGTTTGGAAGTTTGCTTTATTCGCCGGTTTAACATTTGTTGTGCCTTATGCCATCTTTGCAAATGTACTTGGTCCAGAATTTCCGTCACTGATTGGTGGGCTTGTCGCCCTGATTGCAACGACAATCGCGGCAAAGCGCGGCTTATTTCAACCTAAAAAAATATGGCAGTTTCCGGCAGAGACTGATTGGTTGGCCAACTGGAAAGCATCAGAACCAGTTCATGAAGTTGATGGAAATAATAAAAAAATACCAATTTGGAAAGCATGTTTACCTTATGCTCTTATCGGTTTTTTGTTAGTCATTACGCGCTTACCAGAACTGCCCTTTAAGTCATTTTTAGCAGGTTTTAAACTATCTATACCAGCAATCTTAAGCACTAATATTAGTGCTTCAATTAATTTCCTGTATTTACCAGGCAGCATCTTCATCCTCATTGCTCTTATCTGTCTTCCATTGTACCGAATGTCAAAGGCTGAAATCTTTGCTGCTGTTAACAGCACTGCAAGAGCATTTAAAAATGCAGCAGTAGTCTTAATATTTGCTGTGCCTATGGTTCGTATCTTTATTCAATCTGATATTAATTCTGCGGGACTCGCTAGTATGCCAATAGAATTGGCTCAGACAATAGCATCATTCTCAGGTCAAGCATGGCCAATATTTTCCGCGCCGATTGGTGCATTAGGTGCGTTTATTGCGGGCAGCAACACCATTAGCAACCTTACTTTTTCATTGTTTCAATTTAGTGTGGGAATTAAAACAGGATTGTCACCGTTACTAATTGTGGCTTTGCAAGCTGTCGGCGGGGCAGCTGGGAATATGATCTGCATTCATAATATTGTTGCCGCCTCTGCCACATGTGGACTTTCTGGACAAGAAGGTAACTTGATACGTAAAACAATTATTCCAACAACATATTATCTTTTTGTAGCCGCGATTATTGCAGTGTTATTTGTTATATGAAAAATCATGTCTTTTTAATATTAATTTTAGTCTTGTCTGCGTGTGGGCAATCAGATTTTGATATAGCGATACAGGCGTTTGATGCACATGAATATGAAACTGCACTTAAAAAACTGACCCCTCTAGCAGAATCAGGCAATCACATGGCTCAGAATCATATAGGTCTGATATATGAAAGAGGACTCGGTGTTGAACGAGATTATAATCAAGCGGCTGACTGGTATAAGAAGGCTGCAAAAGGTGGTGTAGCTGAATCGCAGATAAGATTGGCACAACTATATATTATCGGCCTCGGTGTTAAGCGTGATTATTGGCTTGCATTGAAGTGGGCTCGCAATGCTGCAGTTCAAGGTAATGCTGAAGCTGAAGCAAATTTGGGTTATATGTTTCACGAGGGAATAGGCGTTAAACAAGATTACACAGAAGCGGCAAAGTGGTATCGCAAGGCTGCAGTGAAAGGGACTGCCAGCGCTCAGCATGATTTAGGTGTCATGTATGAGAATGGCCTTGGCATAGAACAAGATTACACTGCTGCAATAGGATGGTACCGAAAAGCTGCAGCTCAAGGCATTTTTAACTCGCAAAAAAATATACTTAATATGTACCAAGAGGGCTTGGGTGTTCCACAAAATAATATAGAAGCAATAGCATGGTTTATTGATGCGGCATATCAAAAAAATATAATGGCGCAATATTATCTAGGCGCAATGTATTTCGAGGGAATTAAAGTGGAACAAGATTTTATTCAAGCATATGCATGGATAGGTATAGTTGCCGCTGGTGGATATAAGCAGGCAGAAAAATTGCGGGATAAAATTGAAGCATATATGACCGATGATGAACGAGAAAAAGGACGTGTCCTTGCAAAAGAACTGTGGGAAAAATATGGGGCGCCGCAAAATGAAGATAAAAATAAACAGAATCATAAGTAGAATAATAAATATGAACTTATACAGACATATTTAAGACTAAGAATTCATGACTATCAAAATTAGGCAGAACATCGCAGTCCCATGAAAATAACGACACTGAAAAACAGTATTTTATTTGGCATCGCACGGTTATGTGTAACAGCTTCACGAATCTGTGTGTCTGTGGGTTAATAATTTGATCTGATAGTTTAAGTTTGAGTAACTCTTAACAAGGCCGCAGGTGATAATCCTCCGGCCTTTTTTTTATATTCATCGATGGACTATATGGATCGAGAGGAAAGAGGCCGAAGAGACGTGGTCAAGAAAGATCTTATGCATGAAGGCATATGGATATGTAAGAACGGCGCTGTCCACGGACATCAAACCCCTTGAAAGTTGTGCAACTAGCTACAAATTAATAATTTAATTTAACCGTAAAAAGAGGCTCATATACTGCAGTTCTGTTACAGGCAGTATGAAACTTCGTGCTTTCTAGGGTGTTCTTATAGTCATTTATGATTGCACAAGGAGGTGCAATGGGCACTGGCCGGGTGATGGTTATTCAACTAACAAACCTTTTCTTTTATAGAGGCTCGCATCTATTTCTGTTTCTTCGTTATCTTTTTTATGTAATACAGGCATCATCTCAAAGTAAGGGCGAATGACATCAGATTGTGATTTTTCAAATTGATCAAAAGCACCATCAAAGTGAATCTTGCCATGATGTAGCATGATCGTCCTTGGTCGTAAGCGGCTGAGCAAATCTTTATCGTGAGTAATTATGATTGAAGTACGTTTCGATCCATCATCCATGTTGGTATTGTGAATATTAAAAATCAGATCATGGATGTTGGTAGAACTCGTCGGATCAAGTCCTGTCGTAGGTTCATCATAAAATAAAACATAGGGATCCATTGATATGGCTCGTGCAATTGCAAGTCGCTTCGCCATCCCTCCTGACAGTGCATTGCTACTTTTCTCCATAAAACTTTTGTCCGTAGGTAGATCAACTGATGCCAATGCGCGTTCTGCAATCGTCTCTATGGCATGATCTTCCAATCCCTTTATTTCTTTTAACCACAATGCGATATTAAAATAAACTGAACCTGAGAAAAGGGCATTTCGTTGAAAAACCACACCCCAATGTTTATGAATATCATCAATGTCAAGCGCACTAAAATCATTAATATTTTTCAATTTCCATAAGTCATGTGTTCTATCTAATATTTGGATGCAGCCATTATCGATAGAGTATTGTCCCAATATTGAATTTAAAAGAACTGTTTTGCCGCATCCGGAGCCACCGACAATAGCAATCATCTCTCCGCTATAGAGTTCTAGATCAATCCCTTTTAAAAACCGTATTTCCAGAAAAAGACTTATGTAAATCTTCTATTTTTAAATTCGACTTGGTGGTTCAGTATTCACGCGTTATGTACTTTGTAAATTATCTAGAATAAATCTTCGATAGAAAGATAACGTTCCCCAGAGTCATAACTAAAAATTACAACGCGACTACCTGCTGCCATGTCATTCTCTTTTTGTTTTACGGCGGCTAATGTTGCGCCAGATGATATGCCCAATAAAGATGCCTTCTGCCTTTGTGCATCGACGTGCCATATCAAAAGAGTCTTCTTCGGAGACTTGTATTGTTTCCATCAAGGATATCAACGTTTAGTACATCGGGAACAAACCCAGCGCCGATACCTTGCAATCGATGCAATCCTTTTTCACCGCCGCTAATGACGGGAGATTTTTCCGGCTCAACAGCAAAGACTTTTAAATTCGAGAACTTTTCTTTTAATATCTCTGCGCAACCAGTGATGTGCCCCCCTGTGCCAACACCCGTAATCATATAATCGATCCCATCGGGGAAATCAGCCAAAATTTCCTGGGCGGTCGTTTCTCTATGAACTTGCGCATTTGCTGAATTTTCAAATTGTTGTGGCATCCAGCCATTTGGGGTTTCAGCAAGTAATTCTTTTGCCTTGGCGATAGTTCCACCCATTCCCAATTCTTTTGGTGTTAAAAACCAATTCTGCACCGAGCGCTTGCATATACTTACGCCGTTCAATTGACATGGATTCTGGCATTGTCAGTATTAGACGGTAACCTTTTACTGCTGCTACGAGAGCTAGTCCTATACCGGTATTACCTGAGGTTGGTTCGATAATGACAGTATCTTTATTGATTAAACCTTTTGTTTCAGCATCTTCAATCATTGCCTTTGCAATACGATCTTTAATACTGCTGCAAGGGTTAAAACTTTCAACCTTCATCCATACTTCAATGTCGTTACGAAAAAGATGATTTATGCGAACGTGAGGAGTGTTTCCGATAGTTTGAAGAATGTTGTCGTATTTCATGATATTTCCCAATGAATAATCTGCGATGATTTTATATCTAATTACGCCTTTATATGAAGTAACATAGCCTTCTTTGCCAGATAATCATACAGTTCCTCATGATGTGACAAAATTATTTTATCTATCACGCTTTCATTACCGTTTGTTACAGAACGATGTTAATTTGATAATGTATTAATATACTGATTATTATTAAAAATAATTATTTTTATGGCAAAAAATGGATCGTTCACAGGGAAAATAATTGATCGATACGAATTCCATGAATTAATCGGTACGGGCTCCTATGGTGAAGTTTATAAAGCCTTTGATAAACAACTATTGAGAAATGTAGCTATAAAAGCAACAACGGCTGCTTTAAGCGAGCAATCTGGAGGAAAGGTACATATTGTTCGTGAAGCCAGGATACATGCCCGTGCGGAACATGCCAATATTGTCCCTATTTATGATGTATTAGATTACGAACAATCTGTTTTAATTGTTATGCGTCTGGTTATTGGTGAAGATCTGGACCGTATGTTGAGCCGTGAAAGAGAGCCATTAAATATTGACGAATCTCTAAGAATTATGCACCAAGTATTATGGGGCATGGATTACGCTCATAGTAAAGGTATAGTGCATCTGGATTTGAAGCCAGGTAATATTCGGGTTTCACATGCCGGCGAAGCACTGATAATGGATTTTGGAATTGCTTCCATGCTAGAAGATCAAAATCTGCTGGAGAAAGTCGCTCACGGTACGCCGTCATACATGGCACCAGAACAGATTCAATGCACATATATGGATGCCAGATCAGACATCTATTCACTTGGTGTGATTCTATATAAGATGGTCACAGGGCATCATCCATTTGGAGATGCTACAAATTTATCTGAACTACTTAGATGTCATGTTGAAGCAACTCCAGTCGCCCCTTCACATTATATTCCAACATTGCCTAAAAAATTTGACGTAGCAATATTAAAAGCGTTGGAAAAGAAATCACGTGATCGATATCACTCATGTAGAGAATTCGCTTTTGCTTTGGAGTATTCTTCGAAAGAAAGTGAGCTACATGGTTTTGGTAATAAGGAGGTGCGCTGGAATCCCAGAGTTGCAATCTATCTCAAAGCTCGAATTCATATGAGCGAATCCAAAGATTTTATTTCTGCGGAAACGATTAACTTATCCGCTAGTGGTGCAAATTTACGCGTTGCTTCAGACATACCAGTTGGTAGTAATATTGAACTGGAACTCTACCTTCCTGAAGATGATGAATATACCAAGATAAGTGCAAAATCGATTGTCTTATGGAAAGACAGCAAGCCTGATCTCGACAATATTGAAATTGGTGTATGTATGAACGAAGTCAGAGATATTGACAGGCATAAGATCGGCATATTAGTGCGTGATATGTTATTAAGCGTTGAACAAGATGATTTACCGAGTGAAAGAACCCAGACGTTTATGTAATTCTATATAGAACATAAATATGGAATTTTAAGCTAGTGTTTAGCATTAACTAACATCTTACATTTGAATATATTTCAATTAGTTATGCGAGCTTAGGCTTAGACAAAACGCATAGACATTCACAAGCATTACTCATATGCTCATCCCCCGTTAAACAATTTAGAGATAAATATAATGGCGATAAAAGCAGGCGACAGGATCCCGGTAAGTTCATTTATGTGGATGGGACCGGATTCTGAGATTGATGTTCGTACGAGTACGAGTGATGAAATCTTTAAGGGAAAAAAAGTAGCAGTATTTGGTTTGCCCGGCGCATATACACCAGTTTGCTCTGCGGATCATTTGCCAGGTTTTGTAAAAGTGGCTGATGCGTTACTTGAAAGGGGCGTAGATTCTGTAGTGTGTATTTCAATCAATGACCCATTTGTAATGGATGCCTGGGCAAAAGCGCAAGGTGTTGGCGACAACATACAAATGCTTTGTGACCCAACAGCAGCGTTTACTAATGCAATCGGGCTGAGTCTGGATCTTGCTGACTTTGGGCTTGGCGTTCGATCAGAACGTTATTCAATGATTGTTGATGACGGTGTTGTATCTACAGTCAATGTAGAAGAGAGTATTCTCGCGTGTGCTGCTAGTAGCGCTGATGCATTACTTGCTCAAGTTTAAACAGTAATGAACAATATCGTCTAGGATTGTTTCTTTATAAGAACTGGTTTTCTGATATGTTAAAGATAATTACAATCAATAAAGCAGGATTGAATTGCTAATGTATTCAAGAATTAAAACAGGCTTAATATTCTGCTTATTAGCTACGGGTTGTAGTGATTATCAAACAGGATATCAGGAGGGGTATGGGCATGGTTACCAAGAAGCAAAGCACAATAGATGGATAGTGTTTGGACGCGGTGATTATCTGAGAGGCTATGATGCAGGTCAGGCTGAAAAATTCCAGGAAGAGTGGGTGTCTGAAGATGCGCTTGAATTAGGCGATGTCCCATTACGCTGTCGTGATATCAAAATAGAAGCGGATGCGTTAATGTTCTTGCCTGAAGAATATCGACGGATTAGTACCGATACATATCAATTAAATTAAAGACTTACTCATCTTGCGATGTGGTATGCCCGCATCATCAAAAACATCGCTTTCTACCTTGAAACCCTGTTTTATATAAAATGCCATTGCATCGACTTGTGCATTCAGAGTGACACGTTGCATATTTTTTTCTTCGGCAATAGATAAGAGCTTTGCTAACATCGTAGTACCAAGGCCTGATAAGCGGTAAGGTTTTAAAACAGCCATGCGGCCTATTTGACCTGTGTTTAGAAGACGTGCCGTAGCGACATATTGTCCTGCTGTTTTTACCAAAAGGTGCACTGCATTAAGATCAGCGTCTTCCCACTCTAAATCTTCAGGGACATTCTGTTCTTCAATAAAAACCTTGGTGCGTATATCTCGTAAATGAGACTCCATGTCTTGCCATGATACTTGTAGTACTTCTACATCACTCATCGAAATAAAAGCAGCCAGCACTATATAATGTATAGAGAAGATCTATCGTGAGCTCTTTATCGTTAAATCCATGTAATTCTGAGCAATCAAGACGGTGAGAGCTGCATAAGTATTGTATTAAGTTAAGCTGTGAAATTGACAATAATACGGATTGACCTGAATAGAATAACGTTACCGTGTCATTATTGTTGATATAAGAGAATCGAATATTACCGTAACGGTTTAAATGACTAGCTTGCTTCAGTGTTTTTCTAAAAGTAGATTCGTCCAGTAGATCATATTCTGGCTCAAGCTCATCAAGGTTGTTGGTTATAAAATGACCAAACCAATTAGCAAACTCAGTTTTATTAGAGATAGCAGATAGCAACATATCCTGCAGTGACTGAATATCTTCAGGCTTAATCTCACCTGAAGCATCTTGTAGTTTCAGATCAGGATCAGTGTAAAAGGTGTCTTTTGCGTATTCATTAAAACTAACCGTATAGGCACTGAGTAATTCTTTCTGAGAAGGGGCCCGAAAACCAATGGAATAGGTGAGGCAGTTATCAAGCGCTATACCATGGTGAGCAACACCAGGCGGTAAATAGAGCATATCACCAGATTCTAAAATCCAGTCCTGTTGTGATTCAAACTTACTGATGATCTTTAGATCCAGACCTTCAATAAAATCATCTTCAGAATAATCGCCTTCATTAATATGCCAATGACGACGACCCTGTACCTGTAATAAAAAGACATCGTAATTATCCAGATGCGGGCCAACACTCCCACCTTCCGGGGCAAAACTGACCATGACATCATCAACACGCCAATTAGGGATAAAGTTAAACTCATCCAGGAGTTGGCTAAGCTCAGGAAGATGATGATCAAGCGCTTGAACAAGCAAAGACCAGTGCGTCTGTGGCAGTGAAGTAAAATCTTCTTCCTCAAAAGGGCCCGTAGCGTAGCTCCCATGGCCCCTCTGTGCCTTGTTCTTGAATGAGTCGAGACTCAATGCCTTCCTCACAAGCCAAACCAGCAAGTTCTTCTGGTGAGATAGGGGAAGTAATGTCAGGGAATGCCTGCCGGATTAACAGCGGCTTTTTCTGCCAATGTTTTTTTAAGAAGTCTGTTTGACTCAATTTGCCCAATATTTGCATGGCATGATTATGGCTTTAATTTTAAAAAGATAAAACACTTAGTGGGAAACCACCTTGATGATTACTAAAATAATGATGTTTAATAACAAGTAAAACATAACTAATAATAAAAAATGAATTTCACGACCATATTTAGAATCAGTCATATTGCGCTGTTTGGCTGCTTGATTGGATATACACCTCTCGTAATGACTGAGGAACCTCAACATGAAATCTGTTTCAATTTCACTATTATCACTAAACAAAATGATGATGTTTCAGAAGACGCTCAATATAAACAGCAGAAATTTCTGTTACATGAAGAGTTATCAAGAACCCAATCAATTTTTGATAAAAACAAAGAGCAAAGCTGTCCTGAAATTAAATTTAAACAAGAAGCAATAAAGCACGTTACCTGGGAAGCAGCCCTTAACTTAAGTCAACCACTTGACCAAGGCTTCAATGAAAAAAACTCAGACTATAAAGATAGAAAGACAAAAGAACATCTCAATGAAATTGAGACAATCGCTACGAAAATTAAACAGAATCCAGGTCTAAAATACTATTCATTGCTAGCGTTGTCTCCGGGTCTTGCGATTGTTAATGCTAAAAGGACGCTTGCTGCGATGGATACCGAGCAGCAGAGATTAGGTGATAGCAACAGCTTACATGAATTAGAAAAGATACGCGTAAAAACGCAAGCATCAATACATATAATAAATAAAAAGCTGAATTACTATGGCATTGAAAAGAAAAATGAACTCGTGAAGAGAGCTGAGGCGATGCTTAGAAAATATAAAGACATAGACCGTGCCAGTGCGAGTAGGTGGCAAGAAGGTGTTTTAACGCTATGGAATGATGTCGCAGCGCAAGATACATCGATCGAATTAAAAAAACTAATCCAGCACTATCATACACAAGGCAATAGTTGTTTAGACGTCTACGTCGTCCCTAAGGCTCATAGCCCCTCAAGAAATAGAGATGAGATTAAAAATAATAATGACTGGACTATTCGAGGTGGCGCAGCCTTATCTGAAAAACTATTTCCGAGAACGACAGCGGGAAGAGGGCACGTGATTATTCTAACGCAAGATGCACGTAAAACAGAAAGTCGTTTGGCGCATGAGCTAGGACATTTATTGATTGATAAAGCGGATGCGCATTTTGGAAAAGAAGCTAAGGATTTGATGCACGAAAACAGTCTAGGAGGAAGTTACCTGGATGAAGAAGAGTGCAATAAAATTAAGGAAAATATTGTATCCTTTTAGTCAAATTTTGCTATTTAAACTTCCTAGACTTTATGGCCATGGACGGTTTGTATGCTGCGGGCGCATGGATGCGCAGAAGCAGCTACTTCTTAAACGAACGAGACTTCTTCAGTGCTGGATTAATCTCATCTAATTCAGATTGAACTTGCTCGCGGCTACAGTGATAGATAATCTCTCTGCCTAGAACACTCCCAACATAAGCCTGCTCATTCTTGGTCGGCGTAAGATCACATTTCATACTATGAACACCTTCACCGATAACAACAGTGATTTGACTGGCGCGCTTATCAAATACGAGCACATCCATTGTTTGGCCACTTTCTGTATTCGAGACTGTAATCGTTTCGTTTTGCATGACGATATGACGGATAGTAGTATGAAATATCGATAATATGGCAAATAAAGAATTCTGTCCTTATATTTTCGCTCAAAGTAATGGTTTGTAGTTATTCTTATTGAATTAAATATCTAGTAACAGAGGAATGTAAATTATGTGGTTGTTAATTCTTGGTCTTATGATGTGGACTTGCATCCACTTTATCCCTTCAGTTGCAAAATGCACAAGGGGATTAATCATAAGTAAAACTGGGATCGGGCCATACAAAGGCTTATTCGCAATATTGATTGTCACATCAGTAGTCCTGATCGTATTTGGCTGGCGAAGTATAGAACCTGTCGATATTTATCTTCCACAAAGCTGGGGCAGACATGTTACGTTCCTCTTGGTGCTACTGACATTTATTTTATTTGTTGCTGCACGTAAAACAACAAACATAAAACGATTCCTACGTCATCCACAATTAACCGGATTAGTACTGTGGAGTGTTGGTCACCTTCTAGCTAATGGCGATAACCGTTCATTAATATTATTCAGCTGGCTTGGTGTTTGGGCGATTATGGAAATGATACTAATCAGTCGACGTGAGGGAGAATGGATAAAGCCTGAAGCCGTCTCAGTAAAGAAAGATGTGATTACAGTAATTGGTGGCTGTGTAATTTATGCAATATTTTTAATGACACACCCTTATCTAACAGGAATCAAACTCATTTAATTTCATAGATATCATTGCATACATCTTAAGTCCAGAACCAAGCAACTTTATGTTTCTGGATCATATCCTAGGTTGGGGGCAAGCCATCTCTCGACTTGCTTTAAATCCATTCCTTTTCGATGTGTATAACTTTCGACTTGATCTTTATTGATCTTGCCCAAGCCAAAGTATCTTGAATTAGGATGCGAAAAATACCATCCCGATACTGCCGCTGTAGGATACATGGCGAATGATTCTGTTATTTCTATTCCCGTGTTCTCTTTAACTTTTAATAAATCCCAAAGCAAACCTTTCTCAGTATGATCCGGGCAAGCAGGATAGCCGGGGGCAGGGCGGATACCTTGGTAGGCTTCGCTGATTAGATCTTCATTACTAAGCACTTCATCTGAAGCATAGCCCCAGAATTCTTTTCTGATACGTTCATGTAAACGTTCTGCAAAGGCTTCGGCGAGACGATCGGCCAATGCCTTTAACATGATTGCACTGTAGTCATCATGGTCGGCTTCAAAGGCTTTGACTCTATCTTCCATACCAAACCCAGTGGCAACAGCAAATGCACCGAAGTAGTCCTCGACTCCGCTTTCTTTAGGCGCAATAAAATCAGCCAATGCAAAATTGGGTTGACCTGGTGGCTTTTGTGTTTGTTGTCTTAATGAATGAATAGTCGTTAATAAACCTTCGCGGCCATCATCGACATAGACATCAATATCATCATGTCCTATTGAATTCGCAGGGAAGAGTCCGAAAACGCCTTTTGCTGAAAACCACTTTTCATTAACGATCTTTTCAAGCATTGCTTTCGCATCGTTAAATAATCGGGTTGCTTCTTCTCCGACAACTTCATCGTTTAATATCCTTGGATATTTGCCTGCCAATTCCCATGCAATAAAGAACGGTGTCCAGTCGATGCCTGCGGCTAACTCATCTAAGGGGTAATCTTCTAAGACGGTAATGCCGAGTTGTTTAGGTTTTGTTGGCGTATAGTTACCCCAATCAATAGGTGTGCGATTTTCGCGCGCATCTACAATGCTTAGCCATTTTATCTTTTGTTGTTTACCTGCATGACGTTCTCGTATTGTGTCGTACTCTGCGCTGATCTCTTTAACAAAGTCAGCTTTCATGTCGGCACTGATCAATTTGGTCGAGACTCCTACTGCCCGCGATGCATCTTTTACATGTACGACAGGGTGGTCATAACCTAAATCTATTTTCACTGCGGTATGTGCTCGCGATGTAGTTGCGCCGCCAATCATTAAGGGCAAATTGAATTCTTGTCGTTGCATTTCTTTAGCAACATGAACCATTTCATCCAGCGATGGTGTAATTAGTCCGCTCAAGCCAATGATGTCTGCATTATGTTCTTTTGCTGCATCTAATATCTTTTGTGCGGAAACCATGACGCCAAGGTCGAATACTTCAAAGTTATTACATTGCAATACGACACCAACTATATTTTTACCAATATCGTGAACATCACCTTTAACGGTTGCCATAATTATCTTGCCGTTGCTTTGAACTTCACCATCACCTTTTTCTTCTTCTATATAAGGAATTAAATAGGCGACTGCTTTTTTCATGACGCGTGCGCTCTTTACAACTTGCGGCAGAAACATCTTGCCCGCACCAAATAAATCGCCAACGATATTCATGCCATCCATTAATGGCCCTTCAATAACGTGTATTGGTTTATCTGCTTGTTGTCGCGCTTCTTCCGTATCCTCTAAAACGTAATCGGCAATGCCTTTAACTAATGCATGTGCTAGTCGTTCTGCTACAGTGCCTTTACGCCATTCGAGATCAACTATCTTTTCTTTCGCAGCACCACCTTTAACTGTTTCAGAAAATTCAACCAGACGATCAGTGGCATCGTCTCGTCGATTTAATAAAACATCTTCAATATATTCCAGCAGGTCTTTTGGGATCTCATCATAAATACCGAGTTGTCCGGCATTAACAATCGCCATATCCATGCCAGACTGAATGCCGTGATAGAGGAAAGAAGCATGCATGGCTTCACGCACCGGGTTATTGCCTCGGAATGAAAATGAAACATTACTTAGTCCACCACTGACTAAAGCATGGGGCAGGTGTTCTTTGATTAAACGTGTGGCCTCAAAGAAGGAGACCGCGTAGTTGTTGTGTTCCTCCATGCCTGTCGCCACGGTCAGGATATTCGGATCGAAGATGATGTCTTCCGGTGCAAATCCCAACCTTGTCGACCAATATGTCATAGGAACGTTTGCACAGTTCAAAACGGCGTTCGGTCGTGTCGGCTTGGCCCGACTTCATCGAAGGCCATGACCACGACAGCAGCGCCGTAACGTCTGACCAGTCTGGCGTGCTCGATGAATTTCTCTTCGCCTTCTTTCAGGCTGATCGAATTGACGATGCACATTTTCCCTGCACGCAACGCAGACCGGCTTCGATGACACTCCATTTGGATGAGTCGATCATGATCGGGACGCGGCTGATATCCGGTTCAGAGGCGATCAGTTTCAGGAAGTCGGCCATTAATTGCTCGGACTCGAGCATGCCTTCATCCATACAGATGTCGATTATCTGCGCGCCGTTCTCCACCTGTTGGCGCGCCACTTCCAGCGCCGCATCCAGGTCTTCATCTTCTTTGATCAATTTCAGGAATCGTAGGCGAGCCCGCGACGTTGGTCCGTTCACCCACATTCACGAAATTCACCTCCGGAGTGATATTGAAGGGCTCCAGTCCGCTGAGTCGCTGATGGACAGGGAAGTCTGGGTAAGTGTCCTCGGTGTAATGCTCAGCGACCGCCTTGGCCATGGCCTTGATGTGGGCTCGGTGAGGTGCCACAGCAACCCCCGACGATGTTCAGTAGTCCTGATGCATGCCCACTCCTGTATGTGCATCCGCCATAGGGTCGGCATCGAGGTCGTATTCGCCGAATTCATTCGGTAATCCAGCATTTGGATGAGCGCTAATATAGCACTGCGAAAAGCTAGAAAGTTCTTCAATATATTGACGTAAGTCATTGGGACCTAAGGCACAATTTAGTCCAACTGTAAGTGGTTTCGAGTGCCTCACCGAGTTCCAGAAGGCCTCGGTGGTTTGTCCCGTCAGCGTGCGTCCTGAGGCATCCGTAATCGTCCCTGAGATCATGATCGGTCGGTTGACTGTCGTGGTCTTCGTAGATACTGATCGATTGCGAATAATGCGCTGCCTTGGCGTTCAGAGGTATCGAATATCGTCTCGACCAGGATCAGATCGGCACCACCATCGATCAAGCCGCGTAATGCCTCGGTATAGGACTCGACCAGTTCTTCATAGGTGACATTTCGATAACCGGGGTTGTTTACGTCCGGCGATATCGAACAGGTGCGGTTTGTTGGCCCGAGAACGCCGGCGACAAACTTCAAACGCGGCCTGTCCGGGTTTTGCTCTTCGAATTCATCGGCGACAGAACGGGCGAGGGCAGCGCCGTCTTTGTTCAGCTCGTAGACCAGATCTTCCATCTGGTAATCGGCCATCGCGATGGAGGTCGAGTTGAAGGTATTGGTTTCAACGATATCCGCGCCAGCATCAAAATAGGCGCCATGGATGGCTTTTATGATATCGGGGCGTGTCAGTCGACAGGAGATCATTGTTCCCTTTTACAGTCACAGGGATGTTCGCTGAAGCGTTCACCACGATAATCGTCTTCTTCCAGTTGATAGGACTGTATCATCGTACCCATGGCGCCATCCAACATCGAGGATGCGGTCTGCCATGAGTTGTTTAAGTTGTTCTGTTTTATCCGTCATTTCGCATATCACTTTATTATATTTGATAATTAAAACGATTGACGGTTTATTGAAGTGCCGTCATCTCGCTTAGTGTTCAACTATTAAGCGAGCGCGGTTTTTTAGTGCTACGACTGAGCCTGGCAACAGCGTTATACTGTCGTCGCAGCGCTCCTCAGAACGTATTTTGAAGGCTGCGAAGTATAGACTATGACACTCTCTATTCCAAGATTAGTGGTGTGCTTGTGCTAAAAAATAGTTATTCAGTAATGGCATGTGCCGTCTTGGGACGTAATATAAACCACGCGATGTAACCAATAGGCCAAGCCTAATAAGAGCCCATGTCATGCCTTTGGTCAATGCTAACGCGGCTGCGATGACGAAGATTAGCGGTAATATCGCCCCTTTTAGCGCCCATATCGCGTGTGGCAGCGAATCACCGTATATCCACAGTATGCTGCACACATAGACCGAGCATAGGATAATGAAGATAAATACTTCTGTTGAGTTACTGAATGAAAAAGACACTGTATTTCTCCTAATCTTTCATGTGATGTTTGGGATTCACCGGCCGCATCGTCGCATTGGCTATTAATGCAACAAATAAGATTGCTGCCATTAAATACATGGTTGTATTGTAGAGACTCGATGTTGGATCGACTGTTCCTGTCGGCGCTATTTCCATCAATTTACTTATTGTCACTGTTTTTGCAGCAACCAATTGATCTAATTGTTCCACACCAGCACCGAATGTAGCTTGAAAGTCAGCTGGGCTTATCTTAGTTATTAGGTCATTTATAGCGTCCTTAACCGATATTTCTCTAAGTGATGTAATGGCTAGAGGACCAAAAACACCCGCGCTAGCCCAGGCAGTAAGGAGTCGACCATGTATACCGCCAACAAACTTGGTACCGAAGATATCTGCTAAATAAGCAGGAATCGTGGCGAAACCACCGCCGTACATGGTGAAGATAATCATCGTTGCGGCGTAGAAATAAACTAGCCAGACAACTGAAGGGTCAATGCTGGCTTGTTGTGCGGTGTATGGAATAGAGCAATATAAAATAATGCCGAGTGTGAAAAAGATCCAATAGGTATTACGTCTCCCTAAATAATCAGAGGCGCTCGCCCATACAATTCGACCACACATATTAAAGACACTGATCATAAGGACGTAGGTTGATGCGAAGCCAAAATCGACAATATCGGGAAGGTTACTACCAAAGATTTCATTAATCATGGTCTTGGCAACAGCTAACACACCAATACCTGCTGTTACGTTAAAACAGAGCACGACCCAGAGTTGGTAAAACTGAGGAGTCTTAAGCGCTTCATCGATATGAACACTATGTTGTGAAACCATTGCATGCTGTTCATCTTCCGGAGGTGGTTCCCATCCAGCCGGTTTCCAGCCTTCACGGGGCACACGGTATCCAAATGCCGCGCACATCATAATGACGAAATAGATAGCACCTAAGGTAAAAAAGGCTTCTGCGACACCCACGGTACCGGTTCCAACCACATAAACACCGGCATCTCCGGGTACAAGCATGTTGGCAATATCATTCGCACCAACAATAACGACTTCTTGTAGGTTGCCGGCGATTTCAGCCAAGCGACGTCCTGATTCATCTGTTGTTAACGTTACGCTATCAACGGTTCCGAGATAATCAGGTGCTTTATAGAATATTTTAACAAATGGCTCAATCATGAATTTTGCGATCATGGCGCCACCACCAAAGCCCATAATAGCGATACCGGTTGCCATACCGCGTCTATCTGGAAACCAACGTATCAATGTACTAACAGGGGAGACGTAACCGAGGCCTAAGCCACAGCCACCAATGACACCGTAACCTAGATAAAGTAACCAAAGTTGCCCAGTGAGTATGCCAATACCGCCAATCATGAAGCCACCACCCCAACAACAAGCGGCAACGGTGCCGACCATACGCGGACCAACTTTTTCCAGCCATTTGCCGGCAACGGCAGCTGATAAACCAAGAAAGACAATAGCGACAGTAAATACCCAAACAACACTTTTAAGAGTCCAATCATCCGCTGCACTGGTGACCACACCGAGACGTTTAATAAGAGAAGGGTTAAATAGACTCCATGCATAAACGGAGCCGATACAAAGGTGGATTCCCAAGGCAGCAGGGGCTATTAACCAACGGTTAAAGCCTTCTTTGGCTACGATGTGTTGTTTAGTCAATATATCAAGCATGTAGTGATAACTCCCCGTCAGAATTCATATATGTTTAACTAAGGACATTAGTTTTCAACACATAGTGGCAGACTTTTATTTTAATTTATTTTTGTGCCGTTTTTTGTGAAACATTGAAAAAGATTAATTTGACTAACACAGGATAGTCAGTATCCTGCGCGATTGAAAGTATTAGGTGCCAACTGTGTCACCACAGTTGTATTAAACGGGAAGTCGGTGCGTATTTTATACAATTCCGACGCTGCCCCCGCAACGGTAGACGAGTTAAAGTTTATTCATGAAGTCACTGTGTCGTATGTCATAAAACGATATGGGAAGGCGAATAAATAAATGCAAAGCATTACTCGTAAGCCCGGAGACCGGCCTGATATTTATTAAACCACGCTGCGGGCGGCTGTGAAGGCTATCATTATGGATACAGAATTCTCTGTAGACATCATATTAGCTCTTAGTTGCTCCCAGCATAAATATAATCAATAGGTGCGGCGGGCACCCTAGGGAGTTATAAAATTGCGTAATTTTATTTTACCGTTACTTATATATTCACTCATATTTTCAAACGCTGTTATTGCAGAAAATCTAACATTAGACCCTTTAACAGTTATTTCAACACGCTTAGATGATGAAATTGTTAGCACACCTAAAAATGTTACGATTATTACTTCAGAACAAATAGAAGCCTCACCGGCACAGACAATTCCTGAATTACTTTCGCTCGAAGCAGGAATATTAAGTCGAAGTTTTTTTGGAAATTCAGCGGCAAGAAGCACTATTGATATCCGTGGGTTTGGTGCAAACTCAACTCAGAATACATTGATACTTTTAGATGGTCGTCGTTTAAATGACATTGACCAATCTTCGATTAATTATGCGGCTATACCTATTCATAACATCGAGCGAATTGAAATTGTTCGTGGGTCTGGAGGCGTATTATATGGTGATGGTGCGGTTGGTGGTGCCATTAATATAATAACAAAACGCGCTCAGGCTGGAGAAAAATCAGGAGCCACAAAGGCTTCATACGGTTCTTATGCCACGAGTCAAGCCGAAGGTACTTTAGCATTAGGAACAAAAAATTACGGAATTAATATTGCAGCAAACTATATTGATTCGAATGGCTATAGAAATAACAACAAATTAATACAAAGAAATATACAAGCAGATATTAGACGAGATATTAGTAATGGAGAACTATTTATTAAAACCGGAGCATCAAATCAGGACTTAGGTCTTCCAGGTAATAGACAAGTATCTCCTACAACCAACGTCAATTTATTAGTTACTGATCGACAAGGCGCAAGCACACCTAAAGATTTTGCAAAAGAAGAATCTCACTTTATAACCTTAGGTGGACTTCAACAAATAAACGATAATGTTGAGGCAATTCTAGATTTTGGCTATCGATTTAAAAACCAAAATGCATTTTTTGACCAAAGTGGCTTCCCAAGCTCACTTGACTCAGACTTTGATATTTGGTCAATAACACCTAGATTGAATATTGATACTGAGCTTTCTAAATTGAATCACCATATAACAGTTGGTGCAGACATTTATTATCATAACTATGATTCCAATCGATCACCTACCTTAGCTACGAGTGATAATCCAATTCATAAATTAGGTGTAGATCAAAAAACATTTGCTCTTTATTTCAATAATTTGATTGATATAACAAATTCAACTCATTTTGAATTTGGGGCAAGAGTTCAGCATGTAAGTATAAATGCAGTAGATGAACTTAATACTTCTGCACCTGGCGTTAATGGCTTTGAAACTAAGGCCGCTGATGTCGCTCAGAATAATACTGAAGAAATGTATAACATCGGTGTTCGACATCAAATTACAAATAATACTTCAGTTTTTAGTAGTGTTGGGAGGAGCGTTCGCTTTGGAAATGTCGATGATATCTACGATGGTTTTAGTAAGTTCACTTTCTTAAAACCACAGATAGCAATTCATTTTGATCTTGGAGTTAGTTTTAATTCAGAAAAACTATCTGCATCTGTTTCTGCTTATCTTATGGATTTAAAAAATGAGATTCACTTCAATGCAGCAGCAAGCACTTTTGGAACAAATGTTAATCTTGACCCAACACAACGCGAAGGTATTGAAACTACTATTGAATTGATGCCATTTGATGTCGTTTCAATCCGAGGTAATTATGCATATCTTGTCTCTGAATTCGATGAAGGCATTTTAGCCGGCAATGAAGTTCCCTTGATACCTAAGCATACTGGAAGCGTGTCAGCTAGTTGGAATGTGAATTCGATGGTTACGGTTACTTCTATCTGGCGATATGTAGGTGAAAAACGGTTCGATAATGATCAAAATAACAATTTCGGTCAAAAAATACCTGACTATGACGTGTTAGATTTAAAATTAAAGGGACATTATCACGGTTGGGCTGCAGATGTGTCTTTTAATAATTTGCTTGATGAAAAAGCCTTTGATTACGCTGTCAGAAGCACGACAACAGCAGGAAAATATAATGCACAACCATTGCCAGAACGAAATATAACTGTATCCATAAGTTATAACTTCAATTAGAAGTCTCTATCTCCTATAATCAACAAGTAATTTTAGACCTCATCCTATGGAGCTATGTAATGACGAAACATAAGAATCTTTTTATATTAATATTAGTTCTACTTGCAGTCTTCTCCAGGTTGATTCCTCACCCATTAAATTTGACGCCTATAGGTGCTCTCGGTCTTTTTGCGGGAGCTTATATCATTGATAAAAGAGTATGGCTGTTGCCTGTTTGCGCATTATTACTGAGTGATTTTTTTGTAGGGTTTTACGAGCCAATTGGCATGCTATTTGTGTACCTTGGATTTGCCTTAAGTGCCTTTATAGGACGCTTACTTCTTACTGATAAACGCACATCGCTTAGGCTTGGCGGAGCAGCATTATCTTCAGCAACATTATTTTTTATTGTTTCAAATTTTGGAACATGGCTGTCAGGAACATTGTACCCAATGTCATTAGCTGGATTGGCTGAATGTTTTGTAATGGCAATTCCTTTTTATGGGAATACCTTACTAGGTGATCTTTTTTATGTGACAGTATTATTTGGTTTTTTTGAAGGCTCACAAGTCTGGATGCAAAAGCGGAATATTACTCAAACCGCTTAAATAAAACATAGAAGGAAACTATTCTAATGGGGAATAGATTGTCAAAAATCTATACTCGCACAGGCGATGATGGCACTACAGACTTGGCCAATGGCGAACGCATTGATAAATCAAATATTCGTGTTGATGTCATGGGTGATGTCGATGAACTAAACAGTCTATGTGGTGTGCTTGGCGCGAGCGGTGTTCCCGATGATGTCTCTGGCTATTTGCTCAATATCCAGCATCGATTGTTTGATATCGGTGGTGAACTAGCAATACCTGGCAATGCGGCCATTGACCCTGTTAGTGTCGATAGGCTGGAAGAACTCATCGATACTTACAACGAAGGTTTGCCTGCCTTAAAAGAATTTATATTGCCTGGTGGTTCTCTATCTGCGTCAGTTTGCCATTTAGCGAGGAGTGTGTGCCGAAGAGTGGAGCGCAATCTTGTTGCCATGAGTAGAAGCGAATATATTAATCCAGAATCATTGCGTTATATTAATCGTCTATCTGATTTGTTTTTTGTGCTGGCAAGAGCCCTCAATCAAGAAAAAGGTGGTAAAGAAATATTTTGGGATAGCGAGCGATTAAAGCGTTCTGTTTAATTATTAATACTTTTTCTCTAACTCCATTATGCGTCCTTCACGTTTCATATCTAACTTGCCAAGGAAAGACATACCAAGCAGGGTAATTGCGGGGAAACTCCCTTCGTGTACAACACCTTCTATATTTCGTAACTCTATATTGCCTACGCGTACTCTTTTTAGGTTAACGATATATATTTCATCTTTTCCAGAAGCGGTATAAGACATTCCTTTTTTGCCGGTTAATTTGTAATCTATGCCGAGGCGCTTGGCAATATTGCTGTTCATTGAAACAGCGCTTGCGCCAGTGTCGATAACGAAAGCTCACAGAGGAACCGATTGATGCTGCCATGAGAGGCTATACATGCCGCCAGCGATCGGGCGCTATGATTAGTTTTTCACCGCTAGTAGGCTTGTTGTTAGCTCTGTTAGCTGCCTAGATGTGTCCCTAGTGTATAGACTTCTTGGTTTCCTTCTATTTCAATAATCGCTTGCTTGCTATTAGCTCCGATTAGCAAAGCCCCTTCGGGGCTAACTTTACCTTTTTTTAGTACACGTTGTTTTCCATCAATTGTTACAATAGCTTTGTCTTTAAAAAGACCATTAATAACGATTTTTTCTACAGCAATTGCAGAGAAACTTACCAATAACATTAAGAAAGACAATGGAATTATTATGTTAATCAATTTAGACAAGTCCATAAAAACATATGATTTAAGCGGTTAAATTGTTATTTATTTTTCAATTATTAAATGTAATGATTTGGTCAATTATTCTTATATAAGTTCTTTAAATTAAATGATTATTATTCTAAAGCCTGATTCAGATAAGACTAGCACCGAATATACTGATTTGGTGGCCTATCTCGACAATCTACCGAATATTACGGTTCGCATGCACGAAGAAAAGGGTGAGCAACAGCGTTTGACAGAGTTTTATCTGGTTGGCGACACCATGCCGCTTGATGATGCGCATATCAGCAATTTCCCCCTGGTTGAAAGAGTAGTTCGCGTATCGCGAGAATATAGAGTCTTGGGGCGCCATAATGAAGATGTCCGTGCCAGTTATTTTGATTATAACGGCGTCCGCTTTGGGCAAGACGAATTCCATGTGTTTGCTGGCCTTTGCGCCGTTGATACACGTGAACATGTTGAAATTGTAATGCGAGCGTTAAATGAACTCGGATTAAACTGCACGCGGATGGGTGCGTATAAACCGCGTACAAATCCTTATTCATTTCAAGGCTATGGAAAAGACTGCCTGCCTTATGTGTTTGAGCTGGCAGGTAAATACGATATCAAGGTAATAGCGATGGAAATTACGCATGATATCCATATAGAGGAGATCAGTCAGGCGCTAGAACAAGCGGGAAACCCAACTGGGGTTATGTTGCAGATTGGTACTCGGAATACCCAGAATTTTGAATTACTCAAAGCAGTAGGTCGTCAACGACAATTCCCGGTGTTAATCAAGCGAGGATTTGGTATCACCCTGGAAGAGTCATTGAATGCAGCAGAATATCTTGCCAGCGAAGGTAATCACAATGTCGTTTTCTGCTTACGTGGTATGAAAACTAATATGGGAGATCCTCATCGAAACCTGGTTGACTTTGCCCATGTGCCGGTGGTCAAACGTTATACACATATGCCGGTTTGCATTGATCCATCACATTCTGTCGGTTCGCGTGAAGCCGGACCAGAAGGGATTTTAGATGTCATGCATGCTGCCGCACAAGGTGTCATTGCTGGAGCAAACATGGTGCTCGCTGATTTTCACCCTGATTCTACAAAGGCCTTGGTTGATGGTCCTCAAGCCTTAAAGATGAATGAGCTGGAATGGTTTGTGAACGATCTACAAATTGCCAGAGATGCATTTCTGGCACGCAAACAATGTCATGACAAATACAATAGTTAATCGCTTTAAATTGTAATTTCTTTTTGTTTGGGAATGGTCTTTATATTCCAGTTTTTAATGGACCAATCTAATAATGACTCAAGGTCGGAGTCAATGGCTTCAGGCGGTGGTGATTGTCCAAGAAAGCAGAGCGCATCGAAAATTACTTTGGGTGGATCTTTGAGATTGATTTCTGCAGCATGAGATTGTTTGCTCACTTTACTGCCATCTTTATTTGTCGCAACAGGCAAATGAAGATAGGTAGGTGTATGTACGCCAAGTAGTTTTTGTAAATATATCTGTCTTGGTGTTGAATCAAGTAAGTCTGCACCTCTGACGATTTCATTGATATCCTGTTACGGCATCGTCTACAGTGACAGCCAGATGATAGGCGAATACAGTCCGTCCGTACGTTTAACGATAAAGTCGCCAACATCCGATTCTAGCGATTGAGTATATTCGCCCTTGCAATAGATCAGCAACCGGTATAGTTTCATTGCTTATTAGTTTTGATGCGGATCGAACGGCCCGTCAGACCGTCAGCCACACCTTTACGACATGTGCCTGGATAAGGCTCTGTTTGCAGTATTTCCTTACGAGTACATGCAGCATGGGAAACGTGCATCCTCCTAGTGACGTTAGGGTCTCAAGTGCGGACTCGTATAGTTGAGAGTTCGTTGGCTTTGATAAACGATCTCTCCATCCCAAGTCAAACCTAGAGCCTCTAGTTGCTTGAGAATGACCTTGTCTGAACCAGGGACTGTGCGAGGCAGGTCGACGTCTTCTATTCGAACCAGCCACTGCCCATCTTTGTTGTCTGAGCTTGTAGGTAACTGCCTAAGGCGGCAATGACGGAACCGAAATGAAGAGGGCCGCTCGGCGTTGGAGCAAAGCGGCCACGATATTCAGAGTTATTATTCGAGTCAGAGATTAAAACAAATCAACCTAGTTGACGTTCTTTAATCTCGTCTAGCGTCTTACAATCAATGCATTGTGTTGCGGTTGGCCTTGCCTCAAGTCTGCGCACACCGATTTCAATGCCACATACATCACAATAGCCGTAATCACCACTATCTAACGTCAGTATTGCTTCATCGATCTTACGGATTAATTTTCTTTCTCTGATCCCGTGTGCGAAGTTCCAGGGCAAATTCTTCTTCTTGCGATGCTCTGTCACTTGGGTCAGGAAAGTTTGATGCCTCGTCTTGCATATGATGAACAGTCCGGTCAACTTCTTCCATCAGGTCGCGTTTCCACGCGTTGAGTATCTCACGGAAATGTTCTGTTTGTTCCGCTCCCATATAATCCTCACCTTTCTTTTCTGTATAGGGCGCAACTTTAGTTTTCTTGTTTGTTTTACTTACCTTGTCTCTTTTTGGTGTCGATCTTAGTTACTTTTGCCATTCCTTCATTTTTCTTCTTGGGTAGGTTTAGCGGATTGTTTTTTTACAACTGTTTTTTTCTTGGCAACCTTTTCTCTTTTAGCCGTTGTTTTTTTCTTGGCAACTTTCTTTTTGGCGGCTGTTTCTTAGCCACCTTCTTTTTCGGACCTTCTTTCTTAGCTGCTTTCTTCTTGGCGGCTTTTTTCTTGGTCACCTTCTTTTTCAAAGGAACCTTCTTTTTTGCCACTTTCTTTTTAGCAGTTTTTTTACTCGTTTTCTTCTTGGTCGCCATTCCAAGTCTCCGGCTAATAAAAATCAGCGTGCATCTATACCAGAAAGCAAGTATCGAAGCAATTTATGAATGATAAATATCATTCATAACTTCAACTCCGGGGATTCAACAAACATGCGTGTTGCCCCGGCCACAGCTACTGGCATAGCTAAAAAATTAATAACAGGAATCATGGTTAAAAGCATGACACCAGAACCAAAACCAAATGCAAGTTGGCGATTTAATCTGAATTTTTCGCGTTGCTGCTTAAAGTCAATATCATGATTCCCCATAGGGTAATCGCCATATTCAAGGGCTAACATCCATGCTGTAAACAAGAACCATATTAAAGGTGCTGCAACTTGAACCATCGGTATAATGAATAGTATCAAAAGAGGTATCGCACGGATAATGAAATATAAAACTTTTTGAAATTCAGACTTAATGGCATCAACAACTACTTTTATCAGAGCCTGCTCATTTATTGATGTGATTTCTTTGCCTGTTAATGATCGTTCTACTGAAGCTGCTAAAAATCCATTAAAAGGAGCACCAATAAGATTGGCAATTATTGAAAAACAAAAGAATACGATTGCTAATGAGATAATTACGAAAATTGGCCAGATCAGCCATGTTAAATATTCGAGCCAATCCCAGCGGGCCAAAAGCCCATTAATTAAATTATTAAGTGAGTCTGCGCCAAAAAGGATGGCTGTTGCAAATAATAAAGTGTTTATGAGCAAAGGAATTACGACGTAAACGCGAATGCCCGGTTTCAGGATCAATTTAAAGCCAGAGAGCACATAATTAAAGCCCAATTGAAATTGTTTCATGTCAATAAATCTTGTTAAACCAAAGAGATTGGCGTTTTAGGAGCCCATCCATCCTGTATATGGTCGACAACGACCGTGGTATATACACCACCACGAACATTGAATATTGCTGTCAATCTCATATAACGAGGTGATGTTGCTGCCACCAAATCATCCAGAATTTTATTGGTAACGGCCTCATGAAAAGCGCCTTGGTCTCGGTAGGACCAGACGTAAAGCTTTAGGGCTTTGAGTTCGACACATAATTCGTCCGGAATATACTCAATTTCGAGTGTCGCAAAGTCAGGTTGGCCTGTTTTCGGACATAAACAGGTAAATTCAGGCACATCGATCCTGATAGTAAAATCACGTTCAGATTTTGGATTTGGAAATGTTTCAAGTGTATCAGTAGCTTGGCTAGACATTCGGTAAAAACTCTCTTTGGTAGTAAAAAATCGAACGATAACATAGTTCATTTAAAATGTTATTACATGACTTGTCACTTATTACGTGTATAAGTAATTATATTATATATATCAGCAAGTTATTAGTATTATATAATGTTATTTATAGTTTTAATTTTGGTTTGGACAGCGACTTGAATCTCTAGTATTGTATCGCCCCATGCGATTGTGCAATATAAAACTTTCAGGCTTTAAATCCTTTGTAGATCCAACCAATCTGATCATCCCCGGCAGCCTTGTTGGCGTGGTTGGTCCAAACGGTTGTGGCAAATCAAACATCATTGACGCTGTTACGTGGGTAATGGGGGAAAGTTCTGCGAAACATCTTCGTGGCGAATCACTAACAGACGTCATATTTAGTGGTTCAAGTGCCAGGCAGCCCGTTAGTCAAGCCTCCGTTGAGCTGGTTTTTGATAATACTGAGAACAAATTGGGTGGGCAATATGCTAGCTACAATGAAATTTCAGTTAAACGTCAGATTAATCGAGATGCGGTTTCAACCTATTATTTAAATGGTACGCGTTGTCGACGCAGAGATATCACAGCAATTTTTCTTGGAACGGGTCTAGGACCTCGTAGTTATGCCATTATTGAGCAGGGCATGATTTCAAGGTTGATCGAAGCGAAACCAGAAGAATTAAGAGTATTTATTGAGGAAGCTGCCGGAATATCAAAATATCGTGAACGTCGTCGTGAAACTGAAAATCGAATTAGGCATACCAAAGAAAATATTGAGCGATTAACCGATATTCGTGACGAATTAGAAAAACAACTAAACCATTTGCAACGACAAGCCAAAGCCGCGGAACGTTATAAAAATTTGAAGCAAGATCAACGCAAATTAAGTGCTGAATTGCTGGCATTGAATTGGCGTGACCTTAGCTCTGAAATGGAGTCGCTGAAAGAAGAGTCTGGCAAAAGAGAAAATACAGTAGAGGCTTCTATTGCAAGAGTGCGCGAAACTGAGGCAGAGATAGAAAAGCAGCGTGATAGTCTGAGCGAGGCCAATCAAAACTTTAATAATATGCAGTCAGAATATTACAAAGTGGGTAGTGATATATCTCAGTACGAACAAAAACTTCAGCATACTCGGGAAAAAATCACATCTATCGAATCAGAACTTGAGAAGGCAAGAGCAAACCATGCCGACACAAGCAGGCAGCATGAACAAGACAAGTCCGAGTATGAGAAACTTCATGCTGAACTAGCAATCTCGAACCAAAACTTACCGGTCTCACGAGACGAAAGTAACAGGGCATACGAAATCCTTAACAACGCTGAAGAAGCGATGCAAGGGTGGCAAGTCTGAATGGGATACTTTCAATGAGTCATTTTCTGAGTTTGCTCGCCAAGAACAAGTTGATAAAACACGTTTAGAGCATCTTGAGTTTGGACTTGATGAACTTGCCGAACGCAGGATAGTGCTCGATCGAGAAATCTCAAAGTTCGAAGAGTCTGAACTTAACAATAGTATTCAACAGCTTAGTCAATACACTAAAAGAAGAAGAAGATAAGCAAGCAGCGCTATTAAAATTACATTCTGACAAACAAAATATTGTTAAAGAATACCGAGAAAAAGTCAGAGCCTTATCAACAAATCTTGATGCTGCTCGCCAAAAATATCAGCACCTAAAAGGTCGTTTGGCTTCTTTGGAAACATTGCAACAATCTGTTGTTGATGATAATCATGAATTAAGCGCCTGGCTGCAAGAACATAATCTAGATCAGCAACAACGTCTTTCTCAATCTATAAAAGTTGAGCCAAAATGGGCGCATGCATTGGAGACAGTTATAGACAACCATCTGCATGATATTTGTGTCGATGATATTGGCGCTTACTTAGAGAGATTAGAGTTGGCACCGGGCAAGATCGGACTCATCAATTCAAAGAGCACTAGTGCCACAACTGATTCAGATCACTATCCTCGGCTAATAGACAAAATTACAACTGATATTAGAATTCCATCTGTCCTTGAAAATGTTTTTCTTGCTGACTCTCCTGAAGAAGCGAGCAGTATGCTATCCAGTCTGCCTGTAGGACAGAGTGTTGTAACGGAAAAAGGCGTTTGGATGAGTCATGACTGGGTTGTTGTGAATAATGCCAGTGATGCAAGTACTGGTGTTTTAAACCGAGAAGCTGAAATCACTGAACTAAAGCAAGATCTTGAAAATAGTGAAGCAGAAATTAACTTCATAGAAGGTGAACTGCATACTAATGAAGAAACCCTCGAAGAAGCTGAACTCACGCTTGATAAACAGCAAGCGTCATTAAGCAATCAACAACAAGAGATCTCCAATGTTCGATCTAAGCTGGCATCTTCTCAAACAGAATCGGAACAACAAACAATTCGTTATCAACAGTTCGTTGAAGAGCGCGATTTAAATCAAGACCAAACTACGACTGATAAAGCAGAAATTGATTCTATAAAACAACGTTTGGAGCAGATTGATAAAGATAAGATTCAACTACAAGAACAACGGGCTGAGTTATCTCACGTAAAGGATCAACATCGTGAGTCCTTGAATACAGCAAGGACGCGGTGGCAAGAAACACATAACGAGAGTCATGGTATTGCCTTGCAGCTTGAGTCATATAGCTCTCGGCGCGCATCATATGAACAGGCAATTAAACGAAATGATATTCAAGTTTCGCAACTGACGGCAAGGATTACTGAGTTAGAAAAAAACTTGTTGGAAAACAAATCACCAATAGATGAGATACAAGAAATAATTGAAGCCTGTCTAAAAGATAAGATAAATGCTGAAAAAAATCTGGGCGATGCCAGAACGAATGTGCAGACTATCGAAGGCAATATGAGAGAGTCAGAACAAAATAGGCATAAACATGAACAAGGTTTAGAGGTGCTTCGAACAGAGCTTGAAAAAGCACGATTAGGCGTCAACAGCTGTCAGGTTAGGCTTGAGACAGTTGAAGAACAATTAACTGCTGAAGAACAAAACGTAAAAGAAATATTGGAATCGATGGAAGAGGGCGCCAATCAGGAAGAATGGAGCAACCAACTAGAGTCTCTGGATCGTAAGATTCAACGATTGGGACCTATCAATCTTGCAGCCATTGACGAGTACACACAGAATTCGGAGCGTAAGACATACCTTGATAGTCAACATAAAGATTTAATTGATGCATTAACTACTCTTGAGAATGCTATTAGCAAGATTGACAAAGAAACAAGAACTCGATTTAAAGAAACCTTTGATGCGCTCAATACAAATGTTAAAGAGATGTTTCCAAAACTATTTGGCGGTGGGCATGCTTACCTTGAGTTAACAGGTGATGATTTGTTACAAACCGGTGTCGCAATAATGGCTAGACCTCCAGGAAAGAAAAACAGCAATATTCACTTATTATCAGGTGGGGAAAAAGCGCTTACTGCTGTTGCTCTGGTCTTTGGAATATTCAAACTTAATCCAGCACCTTTTTGTATTTTAGACGAAGTTGATGCTCCGCTTGATGATACTAACGTGGGACGATTCAGCGAATTGGTTAAATCTATGTCTGATGAAGTTCAGTTTATTTTCATAACACACAATAAAATAACGATGGAAATAGCGAATCAACTTCTGGGGGTCACAATGCATGAAGCAGGTGTGTCGCGTCTCGTATCAGTGGATATGGATGAAGCAGTTCAGATGGCAGCAACAGCCTAGTCTATTTCAAAGATTTATTTTAGCTTTGAGTGTCTGTGTTACTACTGTTATTCTAAATCAATTAATAAACACCGTGAGCCTTAAGCGCCTATGGATAAGTTGCGCCTAACATTATTAATAGTTGGATGCTTTATAGTTCTTGGCATTTATCTATGGGAAATATTTTATAAGGCAAATCCAAAAAAGAAGACGGACATCCTTGATGCCGTCGACGAAATCCCTGACATCCCATTAGCGCCATTAAATAATGAAGCGGAAGACTATTCTGCTGCAATGGCTGATCTTGGCAGTTTGTTAACTAAGTCACGAGACCAAGATGTAGTTCAAAAGAACCCGGTAGAACCGTCAGTTACTCCAGAACTTGTAGATAATCATGATGGCGCGTGACGATGAATCGTCACTGCCGCTTGAAATGAGTGTTAATGATTATGAGGCAGAGCAGTCTGAAAAAGAATGACTATGATGTGTTTGCTGCTATAGAAGAAGATATCCAGAATCAGGATGATGAAACCACTCCTGAAGAACCTGAGCAGGAAGCGGACACTCCAAAAGCTAATCAAGATAGCGACGATCTATTGGTGTTGTATATTACCAGCCCCGCACATACATTATTTAACGGTCTATCCATCAGTAAAGTCGCTGATGAAGTCGGCATGGTCTATGGTCACATGAATATTTTTCATCACTTTGGTCCAGGTCAACTTGCATTCTGGGCAACCATTGTTCAGCCTTGCAAATATGCATGAACCGGGATCGTTTGATCTTGGTCGTATGGCTGACTTAAAGACGAAAGGAGTAGTCGTTTTTATGTACTCACCTGCATCAATTGATGCTAGCGTGGTATTTGAATTGTATTTAAATACCACGCAGCGAATGGCTGAGTTATTAGGTGGTGATGTACGTACCTCTGATAACGAGCTTTTAAATACCGCATCTATTAACACTCTGCGCGACAAAGCAGCATCCTTTTCAGATAATTAAACCGAAGATGCAACTGGAACAAGCTAGACATAGGGCAGAGGCCTTGCGTCAATTAATTAACAAACATAATTTTCAATATTACGTATTAGACGATCCTTCAATAACGGATAACGAATATGACATTTTGATGCGAGAGCTGATTGATATAGAAACAGATTTTTCTGATTTAATTACTCCTGATTCTCCGACTCAAAGAGTCGGTGTGTCACCAGTTTCGGAACTGAAAGAAGTTAAACATCTGGCGCCAATGTTGTCATTAGGAAATGCATTCAATGAAGATGAAATGCGGGCTTTCAATAAAAGGATAAAGGAAAAATTATCCGTAAATTCATTAGTATTTTCAGGAGAAACTAAATTTGATGGTCTTGCCGTCAATATCCTCTATGAGAATGGTTTGTTAGTCACCGCTGCTACGCGCGGTGACGGCTCTATAGGTGAGGATGTTACACACAATGTGCGCACTATCTCGCAAGTACCACTGTCTCTTTTCGGAGAAAACATCCCTCATTTGATAGAAGTAAGAGGTGAGGTGGTTATGACGCATAAGGGGTTTACAGCATTAAACGATAGGCAACGTGATAAAGGAGAAAAGGTTTTTGCTAACCCACGTAATGCAGCTGCAGGATCTTTACGCCAACTAGATTCAAGAGTGACAGCACAACGACCATTAGCGTTCTTTGCCTATGGCATAGGCGAGTATAAAGGTAAAACAAATTTAACCAGCCACACAAGTATTCTGCGGCAATTAAAAGAATGGGGACTGCCTGTCTCATCTGATACAAAGCGTTTGAACGGTATCGATGCATGCCTGAGTTATTACGCAGAAATTGGAGCTGTACGTTCAGAATTAGCGCATGATATTGATGGGGTTGTTTTTAAAGTAAATGAGATTTCACAACAACGTGAACTAGGTTTCGTCTCACGAGCGCCGCGTTGGGCTATAGCCTATAAATTTCCCCCTTTAGAAGAAATAACTCAATTACTAGATATTGAAATTCAAGTTGGCCGTACTGGTGCATTAACACCTGTTGCACGATTATCTCCGGTTAATGTTGCAGGCGTCACGGTAACGAATGCGACATTGCATAATATTGATGAAATTAAACGTAAAGATATCAAGATTGGTGATTGGGTCTATGTTCGTCGTGCGGGCGATGTTATCCCGGAAATAGTTGCAGTTATAAAAGAGAAACGTGCGAATGTTTCTGATTTTAACATGCCAAATGTTTGTCCTGTTTGTGGCTCTGACGTAGTGCGACAAGAAGGTGAGGCTGTGTATCGCTGCATAGGTGGGCTTTCCTGTTCCGCTCAAAACATCCAGGCCATTATTCACTTTGCATCGCGCAAGGCAATGAATATAGATGGGCTAGGAGATAAGTTGATTATTCAATTAACCGAGTCAGGATTGATTAGTACTGTTGCTGATCTTTATTCATTATCAAAGGAACAATTAGTTACTCTTGAGAGAATGGGAGAAAAGTCGGCTGAAAATTTAATGGCTGCTCTTGAAAAGAGCAAGAAGACAACATTGGAACGTTTTATATATGCAATGGGCATACGGGAGGTTGGCGAAGCAACGGCACGTACACTCGCCATGAGATACAAGTCGCTAGAATTAATAGAACAAGCAACTACTGGCGAGCTAGAAACCATATCTGATGTAGGCCCAGTTGTTGCCTTCAATATATATAGTTTTTTCCAACAAAAACATAATTTAGAAATAATCCAGCGTCTATTATTAGCCGGTATTTATTGGGAAAATAATGAGGATGAAATAAATCTTATTTTTAGCGGAATGTCTTTTGTTCTTACCGGTAGCTTGCAAGTTATGACACGTGATGAGGCAAAACAAAAACTGATATCGTTGGGAGCCAAAGTTACCGGCAGTGTATCGAAGAAAACAAACTATGTTGTATATGGAGAGAACGCTGGTAGTAAGTACGAAAAGGCAATCGAGTTAGGAATTACAACATTGAACGAGGAATCTTTTATAAAAATGCTTGAAAAAGAAAAGTAGATCTTTCAAGAATAAAGTCTTGTTTAATATTCTACGCGGTTACGTCCATTATCTTTTGCGGTATAAAGCAGTTCATCGGCACGTTCAATGAACCCGATAATATCATCACCATCTTGCATCTGTGTTAAGCCAATAGAGACTGTGGCTTTAACCTTAATCTTATTGTATTCAAATTCCATCTCTTCAACGCTTTTCCTCATGCGTTCGGCAAGTAATGTCGCACCTTCAGTACCCGTATTTCTTAGTAGCACAGAGAATTCTTCACCACCATAACGAAAAAGAATGTCACTTCGACGCAAACATTTCATTATGCTATCAGCAAAACTTCTCAAGATGGCGTCGCCAACAGTATGTCCGTAGTTATCATTGATATCTTTGAATTTATCCAAATCTAGCATCATTAAAGTTAAATCGTGCTTATGTCGTGCTGAAAACTCCATTTCTTGTTCGATTGACTTATCAAAAGCGGCGCGATTATTTACTCCAGTTAACGGATCAATATAGGCTTTCTCTACAGCTTGTTTGTAGAGTAGTGCATTTCTTAATGGATAAATCAGCGCAGAGATTAAACTTTCAATTTTCTGGATTTCGACTTCAACAAATTTGGTGTTTCTGGAAATAGTTAATTGACCCAGGCTTTTACCAAATAGAACCAAACGATAATTGGAACTGTGTAGTGCAACATTACCAATATCATATTTGATATTTTCATTTACATTTACATATCTAAAATGGTCATGAGGGACTATTGCGGCCAGCTCTTCATCAAAAAGTTCCACTAACCTCTCTAGCTCGAGTGTACTTTGTAAAACGCCCATTACATGAATAGACATACTAGTCACATCAGTCATGTTCTCCGGGTAAGAGATCATCAGATTCGAGTTTTGAATACCGGGTGACTCGCTAATGTCTGTAATGTCGGCCATATGTTTTATTGAAGTCGTCATATCATTATATTAATAGTAAACATGTAGCGATGAATGCAAAAGAAATGCCAAGAGCATTAAAAGCTTATAGCTAAACTATGTATAATAATATGTTGTTAGATTTATTTATTGGCTCTTAGTATAACTAATTGAATTATAGATTGTTTTAGGCTGCAATGTGTCCATTTTCATCAGTTTTTGCTTTTATTATTGTGTTTTCGCCTTTATCTGAAATTTCTGCGATAGGATAATCAGTCGTGAAATGGAGACCTCTACTTTCCTCTTCTTTTCAGTGCCGATTCAATGATCAACTCGGCTACCACAGCCAGATTACGCAACTCGACTAAATCCTTGGTACTTATTCTGAAATTGCCGTAGTAGTCAGTGATTTCCGACTTTAGCAGCTCAATTCTATGCTGTGCACGTTGTAGCCGTTTAGTGGTTCTTACGATTCCGACGTAGTCCCACATAAACCGGCGTATTTCATCCCAGTTATGGCTAACAACCACTTCTTCATCAGAATCTGTTACGCGGCTCTCATCCCATTCAGGCAGTTTGCCCAGGCATATTCAATAGCGGCCAATGATTGCCGGATGGCTTCAGAAGCGGCGTGAGCAAAGACGACGCATTCTAGGAGGGAGTTACTGGCCATCCGATTTGCGCCATGCAAACCGGAGCAACTAGTCTCCCCTATAGCGTATAGGCCTGATATATCGCTTTGTCCGTCCTGATTTATCATCACGCCACCACACGTGTAGTGGGCGGCGGGAACGACCGGGATAGGCTCTCGTGACATATCTATGCCGAGATCAAGGCAGCGCCTATTGATCGTTGGAAAATGTTCTTCAATAAATTCTGGGCGATTTATGTGTAATATCGAGGTATACACAGTCATGACCTAAGCGCTTCATTTCATAATCTATTGCGCGTGCAACTACATCTCTGGGAGCTAGTTCTTCGCGTTGATCATAGCGATGCATGAAAGGCTTCGCCACTTTTCCAAGACTAATTTTGCCCCTTCTCCTCTCAATGCTTCGGAGATAAGAAACGACTTTGCCATTGGGTGGTAAAGACAAGTCGGGTGAAACTGGATGAATTCCATATTTGCGATTCGGCAACCCGCACGCCATGCCATTGCTATGCCATCACCCGTACAGCCATCAGGGTTGCTTGTGTAAAGATAGGCCTTACCTGCACCACCGCTTGCTAGAACGACGCTTCTTGGCACTAAACACCATGACGTTATTGTTATTCTATATCAAGCACATATGCGCCGATAGGCATCGGTTTCCTGGAATTTGATGATTTATTGGTTCGTGATTAAATCTACGGCAATGTGGTGCTCGTATAGGTCGATATTCGGGATGCTGCCGCACACGCGAGCTTCAAGTGTTGTTTCAATGGCTTTGCCCGTTGCATCCGCGGCATGAATAATGCGTCTATGACTATGCCCACCTTCTTGGTGCAAATGAAATGGCGAATTACTGCCCGAGTTAGTATCCGCGCGGGTAAAGTCGACACGCCTAGTTCTACCAGCCAATCGATACTTTTGTAAGCACGTTCGACGACAAAGCGCACTATGTCTGGGTCACACAATCCCGCCCCAGCACGTAATGTGTCGTCAACATGCGATTCAATTGAGTCCTGCTCATCGAGAACCGCTGACACACCACCTTGCGCATACAGCGTGGCACCTTCGTTCAATGACTTCTTTTGATAAAACTGCGACATTGGCATCATCTGGCCAAGCTTTAATGCGAGACTGAGCCCTGCAGCACCGCTGCCAATTATCAATACGTCATGTTGTTGTTGGTCATGCATCTTACTTAAGGTAGTATTGCCATTTTTCTATCTAAGCCTTTGATTGTATGAATACTAATATAATTTGCAAATGTAATGTGCTCAGAAATCATATAAGCCCATTTCACATTGCAGCATGCAAAATAATAGCACAAGAGGGTAGGCCTGATGGCCAATAACGTTACAGACAAACAACTCGTAGAGCGCGTTAAAAATGGCGAAAAGGCGGCCTATGATCTGCTTGTGCTTAAATACCAGCAGCGAGTTGTTAACCTGGTTTTGCGTTTTGTCAGGAACCATAGTGATGCTTTGGATGTCACACAAGAAGCCTTTATAAAAGCTTATCGCGCTTTACCTAATTTTCGTGGTGATAGTGCATTTTATACCTGGCTTTATCGAATTGCGGTCAATACAGCAAAAAATCACCTTGCTGTACAGTCACGCCGTCCGAGGGCAAGTGATTATGATGTATCTGAGATTGAACAAATTGAGGGCAGTAGCTGCTCTAAAAGAACAGGCAACACCTGAAAACTTGTTGCTCAAAGATGAATTACAGGCAACGGTCCTGAAAGCTATTGAGGATCTGCCCGAAGATTTGAAAACAGCAATCATGCTTAGAGAAGTTAGAAGGCTTGAGTTATGAAGAAATCGCGAGTGTTATGGACTGTCCTATCGGCACGGTCCGGTCCAGGATATTTCGCGCCCGTGAAGCAATTGATGAAAAGATGAGTCCATTACTGCAAAATTGAGATTATAGGCTAAGCATATGAGCGAATATAACAACGAAGAACTGTCGGCATTGATAGATGGTGAATTCGAATGGCAACTAGTGACAAGGCTTTTGATGAGCTAATTCATAACCAATACATGAAAGATACATGGTCTCGTTATCA
>CALSOP010000005.1 GCA_943788005.1 uncultured Gammaproteobacteria bacterium
GTGTAGACACATTTTGATAAGCAGCATTTTTTAGCCTTTCAACCACCAATCTTTGTTCATAGCGTCTACCCGCATACAGTTCCAATGGCTGTGCATAAACTCTAGCGGGAACAGACCAGCGTTTTCCATCAAATTCTTTTCTAATTTGAAAATCGAGCAAGACACAATAAGATAAGAAAACACAACCTAGGATGACTATTAACTGCAACATCCACTTCTTAAATAAGGACGTGCCCTTTTTTTTCTTTGACTGTGCTTTTCGTTTACGAGAAGTTTTGCGTTTTTTGGGCATGTGATAATGCTATTGAATGATAATTTTCGATATTAATTACATTTTTAGATTTACATGTCATTGTGCTTCTCGCCCCTGTCTGGAAAATATGTTCCTGACATTTTCACCCGAATATGTCCTATATTCGTTCTGCATCGTTCTATCTACCGCGTTCATGCAGTCGTGCACATTCATTCATAAAACTTATCTAATACGGTATAACCGATGAGTTTTGAAGGACGCAGATAATAATAATATACCTAAAGTACCTATTGCTGCTGTATGGAACATAAATCCTGTGATCAAGTAGTCGACATCATCGCTTCTGCATCTTCAGTAACTTTTAATTCGTTGTCTAAAACGTCTATGTTTTGTGCACTGCCGCAAAGATCCATGTAGACAATAAAAAAGGCCCCGTAAAAACGGGGCCTATCAGTATTTTAGAGAGTCTGCTCTGGCCTGTGTTACACAGACTTTAGCAAGTGCTCAACTAGCGCCTTTCGGCGCTTTTTTCTCGCATCTATGACGCTCTGGCTTGTTCTCTGCGTCATTATCACGCTGGCCAGTTGTCAAATTTTGCGTTATTTCTTTAGTTTTTTTTTGGCTTTTTTTTAGCCTTTTTCTTAGCTAGCTTTTTTCTTAGCTTTTTCTTGGCTTTTTTTTTAGCCTTTTTCTTGCTGTTTTTTTTAGCCTTTTTCTTGGCTACTTTTTTCTTAGCCTTTTTCTTGGCTACTTTTTTCTTAGCCTTTTTCTTGGCTACTTTTTTCTTAGCCTTTTTCTTAGCTACTTTTTTCTTAGCCTTTTTCTTGGCTACTTTTTTCTTTAGCCTTTTTCTTAGCTACTTTTTTCTTTGCCTTTCTTCTTAGCTACTTTTTTCTTAGCTGTTTTCTTGCGACTTTTTTCTTCGCAGTCTTCTTCTTTGCTTTCTTCTTTGCCATGTTTAGAGACTCCCCTAGAAACTGAATATTTGATTTAACAAAATGAATGTATACATCACATTAAACATACACGCAAACAATTATAGTCATGTTTTATCTTTTTTCTATAATTTTTTTATAAATTAATGTTTATTGTTCCTGAAATAGATACTTTTTTTATCATTATTTATACAACAATATGCATGCTTAACATAAATGTTACATTAAGATTATGTTATGGAAAGTATCTTCATTACATCGTTAACATCTTGCATTCCATTTACACTGACATATTTGTTTTAGATCCATTCTTGATTTGATTGTTCAGTGTAATATTTTATAACGGTGATGTTTGTTCATGATAAACATCCAGACGTTTTTTAACTGTCTCTTCTTTATCATCATCTCTTTGCACAAGATCTTCACCAGTCACATCATCCTTACCTTCAACCTTTGGTGGATTAAACTCAACATGATAGGTTCTACCAGAAGCCAAATGCGCTCTACGACCACTCATGCGTTTAACAATAGGCTCATCTTCTACTTTAATTTCAACAACATAATCAACTTCTATGCCCATGGCTAGCCATACCGTTGGCCTGTGCGATAGTTCTTGGGAAACCATCAAACAGATATCCATTTGCACAATCATTCTCACTGATTCGTTCCTTTACCAGACCAAGTATTAATTCATCTGATACTAATCCACCAGCATCCATAACTTCTTTTGCCTTTACGTCCCAACTCAGTTCCTGCACTTACTGCAGCACGCAACATATCACCGGTTGATATCTGTGGAATATTAAATTTTTCTTTAATCACATTTGCCTGTGTTCCTTTACCGGCACCTGGCGGTCCTAATAATATAATTTTCACTTTTGCTTTCCTCCCCTTTATTATTAAAATTATTTCACTAACTACAATATAATGACAATCAAGTAAAAATAAGGCAAAAAAACCTATGAAGATTGAACTTGATAGCGAATTTTCTACATCAAACAAAATTATTTCCTATTCTGATGTCTCTTTTACATTAAAAGAAACACTAATAAAAACTAACCTGGTAATTTCAAAAGATCGTTTAATCGAAAACTGGTCAGTAGATTCTTATCAAAATCTTGCAACGCAACATCTGGATCAATTCATTTCATGGCAACCAGAACTTATATTAATTGGCACCGGTATGATACCAAGTTTTCCTAACCCAGAATTGATCGCTTATGCAGGATCCAAAAATATTGGTTTGGAGATCATGGACACAGGTGCCGCCTGCCGAAGCTATAATTTATTGATTGATGAAGGCAGAGATGTCGTTGCCTGTTTGTTTTTACCTGATAATTAATTCTCCATATTCAAAGTGTCCAGTGAGAATCCTTCTCTTTGCAAGATTTGTCGCAATCGTTTGATTGCCTCAATCTGAATCTGCCTGACACGTTCCCGTGTCACACCCAATTCATTCCCGATTTCCTCCAGAGTAGACACTTCACTGCCGTGTAAACCAAAACGCCTCTCAACAACTGCGCATTGTTTATCACTGAGTAAACTCAACCACGTATCGATATGCTCTTTTACATCACTATTCTGTAGCAATAACGAGATGGATCCAGGTTTTGTTCGTCTGGCAAAGTATCTAGCAATGTTTTTTCCGAATCATACGGACTGGGGGTGTCAACAGGATGTGATTCGTTCATTCAGACCAAGCATGCGCTTTACAACATCGATGGGTTGGTCAAGCATTTCAGCTACATCTTCCGGGCTGGGCTCACGATCCAGTGTTTGAGCAAGTTTACGAGCAGCCCGTAAATAAATATTGATTTCCTTTACGACGTGTATTGGCAATCGGACTGTACGCGTCTGATTCATCAATGCACGTTCGATAGTCTGCCTAATCCACCAGGTGGCATAAGTAGAAAATCGAAACCCTCTTTCCGGATCAAACTTCTCAACAGCACGAATCAATCCAAGATTACCTTCTTCTATTAAATCAAGCAGAGCTAAGCCACGATTCATATAACGTCGAGCGATTTTTACGACCAGCCGCAAATTACTTTCAATCATCCGCTTTCTTGAAGCGCTCATCTCCTTTCAAGGCTTTGCGTGAAAAATACACTTCCTCTTCTGCGCTTAATAAGGGAGAAAATCCTATTTCATTCAAATACAGTCGAGTGGCATCTAAATCACCAGCCGAAACCGGAGCATTATCAGAGAGCGTTTCTTTGGGCTTCTTTTCATCCGCACTATCTTCGATGTTGCTCAGTTCTTGCAACACATCAACATCCAATGTTTCTGGAACCTCAGCATCCAATTCAACATCATCAATATTGTCATCCTTTACGTTTGATTCTGCGTGTGTTGTCTTCGTCTTTCATACATTGTCCGCTTATCGGTTACTCAGACGCGTTTCCTTGGGAGATGTTGTGTAGGATTAACCGGTGTTCCATTCTTACGTATTTCGAAATGCAGTACATTACGTCCTGTGTTGTCTCTTCCCATCTCAGAGATTTGTTGTCCGGCATTGACTCTGTCACCTTCTTTGACCAATAAGCTTACTGTTATAAGCATACGCACTCAAGTACGTTTCGCTGTGCTTTATGATGATAAGCTTTCCATAACCGAGAAGTCCACTCCCGCTGTATACAACTTCGCCATAGGCAGCAGCTTTAATTGCCTGTCCAGCCTTCCCCGCAATATTGATCCCTTTTTTAGATGTCGGTGAATCAGAATTAACTAATTGTCCACTAGTGGGCCAGGACCACTGAATCGTACCCTTAGGTAAAGTCACTCCAGGCTTTGTTTTTTTCATAACAACGCTTGGTTTGTTTACTATGGGCTTGGATATCGATTCGCTTGATTTTGCCGGGGTGGTAGTTTTTGCAACAGGTTCCGATTTTAAAGGGACACCTTTCTTTTTATAGACAGGTGTTAAACGAACAAGTTGACCGGGATAAATGGTATAGGGTGGATTAATATTATTCCAGCTTGCCAACGCTTTGTAGTCGAAATTATAGCGCCATGCTATCGAATACAGGGTCTCACCTTTATTAACGCTGTGATAGCCCGATTTATTTTGTACTGCTGGTCTTGAAGCTTGGAGCTTGATTTGCTAACGACGCCATGTTGAGTGACTGTGGGCTCTGGTTCTTTGACTTCGCCGCGATTGGCACCTGGCGCAACTCCCTTCCTGACACATGCCTGAAGCAAGACAAGCGTTATAATGAATATATAAATATTATAAACAGGATTTCATCCTATCACGTTCAAGTTGTATCAATACCACCAAGCATTGGTACAAAACTTACCGAATCAATAATTTCTTCTACATAACCTTCTTCTTTACGTGTGATCAATAATAATTTCTGATCCCCGGACTTGCCAACGGGGATTATCAAACGTCCATCTATAGCAAGCTGTTCCAGTAATGCCTCAGGCACACCAATAGGAGCTGCCGCAACGATAATGCCATCAAATGGTGCATGTGCAGACCAACCAATATTGCCATCGGCATGTTTGCTACGAATATTGGTGCAAGCCAGTTTTTGGAAACGTTCTCTGGCACGTACTAAGTAAGGCATTGATCCGCTCTACTGTGTAAATTTGCTTTGGCAAACCGCGCCATAATCACTGTCTGATAACCACAACCGGTGCCAACTTCCAGAACATTTTTTAATTCACCGTCTTTAATCAATGCTTCGGTCATTTTTGCAACGATGTAAGGCTGTGAGATTGTTTGGCTGAAGCCAATAGGTAGTGCAGTATTTTCGTACGCACGGCTAGCCAGTGCTTCATCGACAAAAAGATGTCGTGGTGTTTGTCGTATCGCATCCAATACCACGTTCAGATTTAATTCCCATTTCAACCAGCGTATCTGCAAGTCGGTCACGCGTACGCTGTGATGTCATGCCTATACCGCTATGTTCAGCCATCATTTATTTAAGACCTTCTGTCCAGTCTGAAAGTGTTTGTAAAGATTGGTGACGCGTCAAATCAATTTGTAAGGGTGTTATAGAAACTTTGCCAGAACGAACAGCATGAAAGTCTGTCCCCTCGCCTGCATCTTGTTCAGTTCCAACAGGCCCAACCCAGTATACTTTTCTTCCACGTGGGTCAGACGCTTCCAATACGGGTTCAGATTTATGCCGATTTCCCAAACGCGTTACCGCAAAGTCTTTAATTTGTTCATAGTCTACATCTGGAATATTCACATTCAATAACACATCTGCCAACGGTTTTTGCATAATATATTCAATAATTTTTCTAGCTACCTGCGCAGCCGGCTTATAATCAGCCTGTCTCTCTCCAGCAAGTGAAAATGCTATCGCTGGACAACCAAGGAAACGTCCCTCCATAGCCGCTGCCACGGTGCCCGAATAAAGCACATCATCGCCCAGATTAGCACCGGTATTAATACCGCTAATAACCATGTCAGGTTCTTCATCCAATAGCCCTGTAATTGCCAAATGCACACAGTCAGTTGGCGTGCCGTTTACATAATTGAAACCACGACTATCTTGTTTTACATGCAGCGGGGAATCAAGCGTCAGTGAATTACTGGCGCCACTACGATCTCTATCGGGCGCGACAACGGTTACCCTGCCTAACTCAGCCAACATTTCTGCCAATGCTGCTAATCCAGGAGACTGGTATCCATCGTCGTTACTCAACAAAAAATGCATAGTGTTTAAAAGTGGTACTACAAATTAAAACGAATGGACAATTTAACGCTGACCGGTTTTTGAGAACATATCAACAATGATTCTGGATAATACACATCGTTAGGGTGCTTATTCAACGTAGCAAAAATTCCAGCAGTGCCTTTTGTGAGTGCAAACGGTTACCCGCTTCTTCCCAAACGACGCTTTGAGGCCCCTCTAATACTGCGGCAGAGACTTCTTCGCCTCGGTGCGCCGGCAAGCAATGCATAAACAGGGCATCGCCATTCGCATACTTCATTAACTCCGTATTTACCTGATAAGGCGCGAACTTGTTCCAGTCGTTGATGCTTGCTCTTCTTCTTGTCCCATGCTCGCCCAGACATCAGTCACCATAAGATCCGCGTTCTTCGACTGCGTTTTTCAGGCTCTCGTATCTATCGATACAAATTCTTTTGTGCTCATCTAAGCAATCCGGCATCCGGATCATAGCCTTCGGGACAAGCAAGATTCAATTGAAAATCAAAAATTTTCGCTGCATTCATATAGGAATGGCACATGTTATTGCCATCACCAATCCAAACCACTTTTTTGCCCTCAATCGAACCGCGGTTTTCTGTAATAGGTTAATAAGTCAGCCAACAATTGACAGGGATGAAAACTATCAGATAGGCCATTGATGACCGGCACATCCGAATAAGAAGCAAACAGTTTCCAGTCGTTCGTGCTCAAAGGTGCGCAACATAATGCAATCCACCATTCTTGATAAAACACGCGCCGTATCCTCTATAGGCTCACCACGTCCTATTTGAGCTGCCTGTTGGCGATAAGATAGATAGCATGACCACCCAATTGCGCCATACCCGCTTCAAATGAAACACGCGTACGTGTGGACGATTTTTCAAAGATCATACCCTAGGACGCGATTACTCAGGGTCGTCTCGAAGTTTTTTTCTTTGAACTGCTTTCTTTAAGACAGACGCACGATTGATGATCGACAACAACTCGTCTCGATTCAAACTGTTTAGTGTCAAAAAATGTCGAGCACTCATAAATTTGTCATCCTATTTCAAGATATGCTTTGAGTATTTTACTCAATGTTGAGACAAGCTGATCTGCTTCAGCATCGTTCATCACTAATGGTGGCAGTAATCGAATAACATTACCCGCAGTGACATTGATCAATAATTTTTCTTTTAATGCTAAACCGACTAATCAGGGCATCTTTATCTAATTCAATAGCCAGCATTAATCCCTTACCGCGAATCTCTTTAATGCCTTGAACAGCCTTCAACGCTCTGTTTAAAGCCGTCTAATAATCGATTCCCAAGCACTTCTGCACGTTGTGCAAGATTGTCGCTTCCAAAACTTCAATAACCGCTAACGCCGCTCTTGAGGCTAATGGATTTCCACCAAAGGTGGAGCCATGGTTGCCTGGTTGAAATAAGTTTGCCGCCTCGCCTCTTGCCAGACAGGCACCGATCGGAACACCATTACCCAGGCCTTAGCCAAAGTCATCACGTCTGGCATCACATCTTCATGTTGAAAGGCAAACCATTTTCCAGTTCGACACATTCCGGTTTGAATCTCATCAACCATCATTAAACAATCATGTTATCGCAAAATGTTCTTATCGCTTTCAAATAACCTGCATCAGGGATAACAACACCACCCTCACCCAATATCGGTTCAACCATCACTGCAACGATATTTAAATCTCTCATTCGCAAGTGCATTTCAAGTGCATCAATATCGTTATAGGGAATATGTCTAAACCCCTCGACTAAAGGATCAAAACCTTTATGCACTTTTGCATTGCCCGTTGCGCTTAAAGTAGCCATGGTTCGACCGTGAAAACTTTTTTCCATCACGACAATGACAGGATTACGATCTTTTTATTGCTCGCATATAAACGTGCTAATTTTATCGCCGCTTCATTTGCTTCAGCACCCGAGTTACCAAAAAACACCTTCTCCATACCAGAATGCTGAACCAGTTTTTCAGCCAGCTTTTCTTGTAAGGGAATACGATAAAGATTAGAGGTATGAATTAAATTAGCCGCTTGATCAGGCAATGCCTCTTGCACCGCAGGATGCGCATGACCTAAACCACAAACAGCAATACCGCTGAGCGCATCCAGATAACGTTCTCCTCGAGTGTCCATAAGCCAGACACCTGACCCTTTTACAAACTCAATCGACAACGGTTGATAATTTGACATTAATGCACTACTCATTAAACATCACATTGTAACGCCAAAACACTCACCGGAATATTGTACTCTGACGACATCCTATAAATAACAAGCCCGGCCATGAGCCGGGCTCAAACACAATGTTTAATTTCTATATCTTATAAAGGCAGGCCATGCCCATACCCCACCATGCACATCAACATCGGGATAGAAAGGAAAGTATTGGTTCGTGATGCCATTAATGCGACAACTTTGCCTTTAGCAATCTCATCAGCACTGGCTTCTACAATACCGAGAATCTTCTTCTGGTTAGGCCAGATCAATACCCAAACATTAAACAACATGATTGTGCCCATCCAGGCACCTAAGCCAATAACCAAACCACCCTCTTGTAATAAGAAAGCATTCTTAAGACCAACACCCAATGATTCCAGCGCAGATGCGCCAGTTAACCAGGTACCTAATGCGCCCCAACGAAACCACCACAATGCACGAGGTGCGACATATTTATTAATTGCTGCAGGACCTGGTCCGCCTTCATCAGCTAAAGCCACGCCAACTGCAGGGACTTGCACGAAATTGAAGTAATAAAGCAGACCAATCCAGATAACGCCAAAAAAGACATGTATCCAGACCGTTAAAGATAATAGGTTGAACTCAGGCTTACCGCCAACCAAAAACATAACAACTATAGCTGTGATAAAACCAAGCGCTAAGGTGCCATGCACTGACTTGAGTGGATTCATATTAAAGTACCCCCGGGGTAAAAAATTAAGTGTTTCTTAATGACACAGTAAAATGTTGGCTAGGATTATACTGATGTCCGTCCCCGCTTCCACCCCTTTCACAACAGAATCACGTTAAACGGCAGTAATAAGTGCTATTGAGACTGAAACAAGCCTTAAATAGGCATTCCTAGCAAAAACAAGGGTTTGTATTAAAATAATGACACTTGAATTCTACAATACCGCCCTCATTTAAATTGTCTTATACAAGCAAATCCAACAATTGGTGATTGCTTGACGCTTTCGCGTATAATCCGCCACAACGCAAAATCAAGATATTAACCCGAGGTATATGTAATGGAACCAATGGAACAAATTAAAGCGACACTAGCAGAAAACCCCGTCGTCCTTTTCATGAAAGGCTCACCCGACTTTCCACAGTGTGGGTTTTCAATGAAAACCGTTCAAGCACTGAAAGAATGTGATGTCGAATTCGGTTTCGTCGATGTGCTGGCACAACCTGAAATGCGCGCCAACCTGCCACAATATTCAAACTGGCCCACCTTCCCACAAGTCTTTATCAACGGCGAACTTGTCGGCGGCTGCGATATAGTTTTAGATCTCTACGAGAAAGGCGAGTTGCAGAAAATGACAAAAGAGGCTGTTGGTAGTTAATAGTTTTTGTTTGAGGGTGAGTTAGGCTCCTAGCTCACCCTTAAATCTTCTCCTTCCTAATTCCCGTATAGCTAGAAATAGTAAAGAGTTAGTCCTTGTCCTGCTCATCGAGCATTTTAACAATCTCATCCTCCCCCATTGGTTTTTTACGTTTAATACGTAAACTTGATTTCCATTCTTGACTAAAATCTTTTTGCAATCGCATATTAATAGCGATAACGATTAGCATTGCGATAAACGCTCCGAGGCTAGCCAACGCCATATCTTTTTGTGCGTCCCAAACATCACCTTGTGTGCCTAGATAAGCAACGCCCAGATCACCACCAAACACCTCGGCGGCAGCCCATTCGAATAGTTCGAATATCATTGAGGCAGCGATAGTGAAAAGCAAGGGAAAGAAATATCCCCAAAAGCCTTTGCCGTAGGCTATGCGACAATAGATTTCTCTAAAGGGATAGGCCATCAATAAGCCATAAAGGAAATGCACCAGTCGATCGAAATGATTTCTATCCCATTCCATCATCTCGTTAAGACTAAAATTAAAATATGATATTAATAACGAATCATAAGGCACTCTGGCATAGGTGTAGTGTGCTCCTATTTCGTGCAGACACATGAATATAAAAATCATGCTGTAGGATATTCTTGAGAAGGTAAATTTTTTATAGCTTGCCACCATTACAATGACAAACCCCAACACCAAAACATTTTCCAATGCCCAATCAGACCGATCATGCGGCGCTACAGCGAGAATTAGAAATTCAATAAAGAATAGAAGAGAAAGTATTAGAAAATATTTTTTGTGCGGCATGCTTTATTGCAAATCATTTTGATTACATTAAGACATAAGCTAGGATATTAATCATAGCCACTATCAACCCACACGCACTTGCCCCCGCTCTCTTCTTTGATCCTTTCCAGATATTTCTCATGTTCCACGAGTTCTTCTGCAGTTGCTTCAATGACACGTAATGGTTTGCGATTAACGTCGACAATTCTTGTTTTAGTCTGTTCGGCAGCCTGTTGATCTTGTGAAGAATCAAAGCTTAAGGTCTCTTGACCGCCCGTCATCACCAGATACACATCTAACAGTATCCGTGCATCGAGCAGTGCGCCATGTAAATCGCGCTCTGTGTTATCTATTTCATAACGTTTACATAAAGCATCGAGATTATTCTTTTGTCCGGGATGTTTTTCACGCGCCATCATTAAAGTATCAACAACGGAACAATAATCTTCTGTCTTGCCCCATTTTCTACCGAGCTTTTTTAATTCTGCATTAAGAAATCCAATATCAAATGGCGCGTTATGAATGATGAGCTCGCTATCCCGAACAAAGTCAATGAATTCCTGGGCGATATCAGCAAAGTGCGGTTTGTCTGCAAGAAATTCATTACTGATGCCGTGTACATTGAATGCACCTTCATCAATTTCTCTATCGGGATTTAGATATTGATGAAAGTGTCGATCTGTTTTACGCCGATTAACAATCTCAACACAACCGATCTCAATAATGCGATGACCTTGCTTAGGTTCCAGTCCGGTCGTTTCTGTATCAAGAACAATCTGTCTCATGAAGTACTGCCAGCAAACATCTCATCGATGGCTTTATTCGCCAATTGGTCGACTCTTTCATTTTCATCATGTCCACTATGGCCCTTAACCCATTCCCATTTTATTTGATGAGGGGCGCAGGCTTCGTCCAGTCGCAACCAGAGATCTTTATTCTTTACTGGCTTCTTCGCTGCTGTTCTCCAGCCTCGACTCTTCCAACCATCCATCCATTCGGTAATACCCTTCATCACATATTGGGAGTCAGTAGTAAGTACGACATCACACTCACCTTTTAATGCTTCGAGCCCCATAATGGCACCCATTAACTCCATCCGATTATTGGTCGTTTCTGCTTCAGCACCATAGAGTTCTTTTTCAGTGCTGTTATATTTTAATAAGGTTCCCCAACCACCCGGACCAGGGTTGCCTCGACACGCGCCATCGGAAAAGATATGTATTGTTTCACTCATAATTTTTTTAGTGATGCTCTGGTGGTGGGTTCAATTGCTCCTCCCCCAATCATATTTCGTTTAGCGCGCCATTGCATCTTGATTGGATTTAATGGCACGGTGCGTTTTTTAGCGACGAGAACATACAAACCACCAAATATTGGCCCGCAAAAACGACCCAATCGTTCTAGCGGCACCAGTTTCTTGAGCATATTTTGATTGTTTAACGGTGGAGAAAAGAAAAAACCATTGATCTTTACAACTTCAAAATCCAGCAACGATAACCAGTCCTTTAATCTTGGAATGGAAATCAACTGGCCGCTCCATGGCATTTCACCCCACCAACACTTAAACAAGTGCCAAAGACCCCAAAGACTCAATGGATTGATGCCGATGATAACCACATGCCCATCACCTATAAGGACACGTTCCATTTCTCGCAATAACTTATGGGCATCTTTAGAATATTCAAGAATGTGCGGTAAAACGATTACATCGACACAGTCCATTGCAATTGGTAACTCTTCTGCACTGCTATGTACCGCCGTTACACTATTATCTAATTCCGTATTATCCAGGAATAGGATTGTTTTATTAGTAATACGGGACGCTGCCAGATAGTTTGATTCTGCCGAGTAGCCGTACTGCAAAATATGATAACCAAACAAATCCGGCAGGATATTCTCTAATTGCTCAATCTCTGCGGCATAGACCGCTCTGCCCAAGGGGCCATTAAACCAGCTTGAGAATTTCTCTCTTAGTGATAATGTCTTTGTATTTTCAGAATTCATAAATAAGTCACGCACTACACTTAATAAACTGACTCGGACTATAGAAAAATCATGCTAGAGATCATACCCCTACCAGCTCTAAAGGATAACTATATTTGGTTGCTGAAAAATAAGATAAGCCGACACGTCGCTATTGTCGACCCTAGCGAAGCGGAACCCGTGCTGAATGTTATCAAATCTGAAGGTTTAATCCCGATAGCCATCATGATTACGCATCACCATTGGGATCATGTCGGTGGTATTCCAGGAATTACTGAACAATTCGGTATTCCTGTGTACACACCGAAGACAGAGACTGTCGAAGGCAGTACAAACCCAGTTGGCGAAGGTGATGTCGTCGTACTAGCAGAATTAAACCTGAACCTGAAAATAATGGATGTACCGGGACATACTTCTGGCGCAATAGCCTATTACACTAATGATATGGTTTTTAGTGGTGACACACTCTTTACTGCAGGTTGCGGCCGTATGTTTGAAGGCACGCCGCCACAAATGCATGCCTCTTTATCGAAATTCAAGACCTTGTCTGAGAGCACATTACTCTATTGTGGACATGAATATACTGTAGGCAACCTTAAATTTGCTGCTAGCGTTGAACCCGAAAATAAGGCGATACAAGAACGCTTGAAACTTGCTGAACATAGCAGAAATTTAAACCAGCCTACCGTACCCGCTACTTTGGCAGAAGAGAAACAAACAAACCCATTTTTGCGTTGTGAAGAGCCTGATGTCATCTCAGCAGCCAGTCATTTTTCAGGAAAAAATCTGAATGATGCGGCTGATGTTTTTGCTGCAGTACGGCAGTGGAAAGACAATTTTTAATTTGCAGCTAAAAAATAATTTTTTAACTGAGAAATTAGTACTTGACCCAAACGCATCCTGTCCCTAGCATTCGGCCATGCATATGATACGTAAAGCAATTATTTGCTTAGTACCACTAATAATCAGCGCTTGTAACCTCAGTTCTACCCGACCCGATTCAGTAGACCCCGCTCCGACCGCAGATAAAAGTCAGACACTAACATTGACTGCAAAAAACCTAGCCGATAATAGGCTTGGAGTAAGCAGTGTTAAGATCAATGTTGATAATGACCTCGAAAATCAGGTCGCTCATAAGCAAGGCCATACTAATCTCTGGTTTTTAATCAAAGATGAGCTGCAACTTGAGAGCAATATAAACCAACGCAGTGTTAAGGATAAAATCGCATGGTTTGCTCGTAATCAAGACTATATGGATCGTGTTTCGGATCGCGCTCAACCTTATCTGTATCATATTATTTCCAAATTGAAAGAACGTAATATGCCGCTTGATTTAGCACTCTTGCCTATAGTAGAAAGTGCCTATCACCCGTTTGCCTATTCTCCCAGTCATGCTTCAGGCATTTGGCAGTTTATTCCTGCAACCGGTAAGCGATTTGGTATGAAACAAAACTGGTGGTACGACGGTCGTCGCGACATTATCGCAGCAACTGATGGTGCACTTGATTATCTACAAAGCTTACATAAGCGATTCAATGGGAACTGGTTCCATGCCCTCGCTGCCTACAACGCCGGTGAAGGCAATGTAGAAAAAGCCATAAGACGAAACAAAAAAGCCGGCAAGAAGACTGATTTCTGGTCATTACGTCTACCTCGTGAGACACGAAGTTATGTACCCAGCCTGTTAGCCGTTGCTGAAGTCTTAAGAAATAATGCTAAATACAATATTAGTTTCAAAACTATTCCGAATAAACCGCACTTTGAAAGCATTAATCTAGACAGTCAGATTGATCTAGCCACCGTTTCCAAGCTCTCTGGTCTGACTATGGATGAAGTCTATAACTTGAACCCGGGATTTAATCGTTGGGCAACTGATCCTAATGGACCTCACCGCATACTGGTACCGACAGACAAGGCCAATGCGTTTAAACAAAAGCTGGCTTCATTACCCAAGTCTGAACGCATTAGTTGGAAACAACACAATATTCGTGAAGGTGAATCACTAAGTCAGATCGCTTCACGTTATGAAACCAGTGTCACTGCATTGAAAGGTATCAATCGCCTAAAGGGTAGCAGGATTAGAGCAGGACACTCACTGCTGATTCCAACTGCAAAAGAATCCAATAAATATTACACCTTAAGTGCTGATGCCAGAAAATTCAAAGGCCTTAAGAAAACGGGTGACGGCAAGCGCTATATCTACTCGGTTAAACGCGGCGACAACCTCTGGGATATTGGTCGTCACTACGGTATTAGCGTAAGTCAACTCACACAATGGAATGGTATTTCAAGAAAGAGTCTGCTTAAACCAGGACAAAAACTGACTGTCTGGGTTAAGGAAGACAAACATAACCAGGAAGGTAGTTTAATTAAAACCGTTGCTAAAAATTCTTCACCCGATGCTTATATAGTAAAACGTGGAGACTCATTATGGTTAATCGCAAGGAAGTTTGATATTCACGTCAAAGATTTGCTCAAATGGAACAAAATCAAGAAAGGGTCACACCTGCAACCCGGCCAAAGCTTAATCGTTCAGCAAACAGTCGCTGGCGCCTAAAGACACTTACCCTAACAATTAATTTTTTTCTTGCTGCATAAGTAAGCTATTCTCATGGCAGTACTTTTGCACGTACAATGTCAGCATGATACGTCTATGGAAATTATTCTTTCGGATTTTACTTCGTCTGTTTTACAAAGTCGACGTCACTGGCTTGGAAAACTATGAAAAGGCAGGCGACCGTGTCTTAATCATTGCTAATCACACTTCTCTGCTAGATGGCATCTTACTCTATGCCTGGCTTCCTGAAACACCCACCTTTGCTATTAATACAGATATAGCGGCTAAAAAATTATTCAAACCATTTTTATTCTTTGTTGATTTATTCGAGATGGATGCAAGCAACCCGCTGTCCGTAAAATCCATGGTCAAATATATCAAGCAAAATAAAAAAGCTGTGATATTTCCAGAAGGACGCATCACCGTAACCGGTTCATTGATGAAAATTTATGAGGGGCCTGGTTTAATTGCCGATAAGAGCAACGCCACCATCTTGCCTATCGCAATTGAAGGAGCACAGTACAGTCGTTTGTCTTACATGAAAGGACGTGGTTATGTATGCTGGTTTCCCAAGGTCACTGTCACTATTCTACCCCCGAAAAAAATAGAGATCCCATCTCAAGTTTTAGGCCATGAACGTAGAAAGGCAGCGTCGCGACAGCTACAAGATTTAATGTACAAGTTGACGTACTCAAGCTTTGATCAAAAAAGAACTATCTACACCGCCATGCTTGATGCAAGCAAGCAATTTGGGAAAAATCAGACGATCGTAGAAGACATCAAGCGTGAGCAATTAAGTTATAAACAATTAATTTTACGCAGCATTTTATTAAGCAACTTAATAAAAAAACAAACCCGCGCAGATGAGCACATAGGTGTATTACTACCTAATGTTAATGCGTTGCCCGTATTATTCTTTGCTTTGCAATTCATTGGCCGTGTTCCGGCAATGTTAAACTTTACCGCTGGTGCGCTTGCTATAAAACGCGCCTGTGAAACGTCACAAGTAAATATTATTTATACATCAAGAGCCTTTTTAGAGAATGCCAACCTCGAGAAACTAGGGGAAGTACTTGAGAAAGACTTCACTGTTATCTATCTGGAAGACATTAAAAAAAGCATCACCTTTGCAACAAAATTATCTGCCTTGTATAAGAGTAGAAGCCCGGCAAGACACTATGCAAAGCAAAACCTGAATACAAATCCAGGCTCAACAGCCGTTATTTTATTCACGTCCGGTTCAGAGGGTCATCCAAAAGGCGTCGTGCTTTCTCATGGCAATATACTGGCTAATTACGCTCAAGTTCGTTGCCATATTAATTTCACCCCGGCAGATACTATATTTAACTGTTTGCCACTATTTCATTCGTTCGGGCTTAATGCGGGTTTCTTGATGCCACTTTTGGGAGGAGGAAAAGTATTTCTCTATCCATCACCTCTACATTATCGAATCATTCCCGAATTAATTTATGAATTAGGGGCAACTATATTTTTTGCGACCGATACCTTTTTTAAAGGTTATGCGCGTTATGCACACCCTTTTGATTTTAATACGTTGAATTATGTCGTTGCCGGGGCAGAGAAATTACATGAGGACACGATGCAATTATGGATGCATAAATATGGCCTTCGTATCTTGCAGGGTTATGGGGTAACAGAGGCTAGCCCTGTCATATCTGTTAATAACAAGATGCTAAATAAACCGGGCACAACAGGCCGTTTAGTCTCTGATATGGAGTGCTACATAAAACCGGTAGATGGAATAGAACATGGCGGACATCTTGTCGTCAGAGGCCCTAATATCATGCAAGGTTATCTCAGTCATGACAAACCCGGTGAAATACAAGCACCCGCGACCGAACGTGGCGCAGGTTGGTACGACACAGGGGATATTGCGGATATTGATGATGAAGGGTTTATCACTATTTTGGGTCGCGCAAAGCGTTTTGCAAAGATTGGTGGAGAGATGGTTTCCTTGACGGCTGTTGAAGAACTAGCCAGTCTGACATGGCCAAATATGAATCATGCTGCTGTTGCTGTACATGATGCACGTAAAGGAGAAAAAGTAATCCTTATCACGGACCACGAAAATGCTGAGCGTAAACAATTACAAGAAATGGCTAAAAGCAAACATATGAGCGAGTTAATCATTCCTAAATTAATAATCTTCATTGATGAGATCCCGGTTTTAAGTACCGGTAAGACCGATTATATAAATCTCAAAGAACTGGCAACGGCATACAACGATGATAAAGAAGGACACAGCTGGAGGAATAAATTAAGCCAATTAGTCAAACACGACCCTGCTGAAAAAAAACTAGCCATCACTGACCCAGTGCATTTTCAATTGCAGTAATAATTGTATTCTCGATTTCCCACAAAACATCTTCAGCAGGACTACCTTTAGCAACTGCTGTTAATTTTTTAAATAAAACAGTGCTGTTCCCTGCCTTCGACATAACCGTAATATTTAGCGGACATAATGACATCATATTAGGATCACGATTCATTACCTGATTCGTGAAATAGGGATTGCATACCACCATAGATTTAACAAACTCAATTTTATTCTTATTGTATTCATCTCCCCAACGTTCTGCATTACGAGACAGGTTTTTTCCTATATTCGCCTCAAATATGACATAGAAACGGGATTCTTCCAGAGATTTATAAACCGCTTGATAAACTTCTTCGCCAGGTTTTTCTGCGCTTATCGAATAAATAGCATTTTGATTTTCTCCAGCATTAATAATGCTACTGAAAAGCATCAGCAACAGAATAACTATTTTTTTAATCATGTATTACACCTTCAATGTAGCTCTAGATGTGACAATCTCTAGACAACATACTCAATATTGATGATCGTCAAAATTTGCTTTGCACCTTGCCTTTCAAAAATGACTTCATCATCTACAGTTTTGCCCAGTATTAATTTTGCTAATGGTGAATCGACCGTGATGTACTGTTCATTTTCATCGAACTCATCTGCACCAACAATACGATGTCGCCGCTCTTCTCCAGTTTCATCTTCAATAGTTATCCATGCACCAAAAAATATTCTGCTTGTATCCTGAACATTTCGCACGACCGTTAGTTTAGGCATGCGCCGTTGTAAATAGCCTATGCGTGAATCAATCTCGCGCAATTGTTTTTTACGATAGATATACTCAGCATTTTCAGACCGGTCACCCTCTGCTGCTGCAGCGGTAACGGCCTTTGCAACAATATTACGTTTTGTCCATAAAGCAGCATTTTCCTGCTCTAATTTTCGATAACCTTCCGGGGTAATGTATGGAGCAGACTTAGGTGCCGGTGGTCGCCAACGTCCCATAATCCTGGAGTCCTCAGTTAAACTCGTTTTAGTGTGCGTTTTTCAGGTTCAGTTGCGCCGATTAGAAAAACGCACATAGTTATTCTACGTAAGGTTTTCGCTATCAAGCAAATGGAGCTGAAAAACGTGCGCTTGAATGAGTAGACATCCACATAAAACAGGTGAATACCTATGTCACTATACTGAGTTGATTTAAAGGTCATAATTACAATTCAAGGTCGATTAACTGAGGAATCCAGGTTCACTAATCTATCGAACAGGCCAAGATCATACTCAGCTGGCAATAAGGTCTCTGACTCTCTTTTTGCCACACATTCATACAATCCTGCACGTGTCTCTTCTGCTTTTTATTCTTAGGTTCTTCATCAATTGCACCCCAACGTGCCATGGCCCGGATAACATCTTGCGTTAAGAAAAACGTATCTTTTTTTATACGCCGTAAAAAATATGGTCCGGATGCACCGCCTAATTGTTTGAAGCGTTTTTTAAGAACATCCCAAAATTCTACAATATTATCTGAAGGCCATTCCGCGAGATAATTAATAAAACCGCCCTCTTCTTCATTAAATTCATAAATAGTCTGTGCATTATATCGCACACTTTGAATCTTACCCCAATGACGGACAATGCGTTTTTCGTCCATCAATTTCTGTAAGGCATCATCGCTCATCATCCTTACAGCATTGATATCAAACTGATGAAACACCTCTTCAAAAGCAGGCCATTTATTATCAATAATCTTTCGATTCAAACCTGCCTGAAAAATACGCCGGGACATATTTGATAAACAAAAATCGTCTGAGAGTTTATTAAGCTCTTTTTTCGTCCGTGGTATGGGCAATATTGCTTCCAAGGTATCAATGCCGCCTTTTATATCAACGGCAGCTTCATATATCGTTTCAAATGACTGCATTTGTTTCATTTCTTAATTGACCAGCTAATATTTATTTAGAAAGACAGAGAAATTCCCTTCTTTATTGATTAGTATTTGTTATTAAGAAAAATTATAACGTAATTCGGAGACAAAACATGAGGCGTTTAGAGGCATATATTCGAAATATCCCGGACTTCCCTGAACCAGGAATTCAATTCAAGGATATTACGCCATTAGTAAAAGAACCCGCTATGCTGCGATTGGCTGTAAATCAGTTGGTCTATCCTTTTCTTGGGACAAACATTACCGCAGTCGCGGGCATGGAAGCACGCGGTTTTATCTTTGGCAGTCTCGCTGCATGGGAACTTGGTGTTGGTTTTGTTCCTTTACGTAAACCTGGAAAATTACCCTACGATGTTCAAAGTTTGTCATATGATCTTGAATACGGATCAGCATCTTTAGAAATACATAATGACGCATTACATGAAGGGGATCGTGTTTTATTAATTGATGATCTGATTGCTACTGGTGGCACTGCTGCGGCAAGTTGCGCATTGGTAGAAAAACTAGGCGCTGAAGTGGCGGCTTGCGCCTTCGTCGTCGAACTCGACTTTCTTAAGGGTCGAGATAAACTGGAAAAATATAATATTCATTCTTAATTCATTATTAGTTTAATATAATCAGTAATTTAATGTTTATACAAATATACAGTTAAACGACTATACTCTGAATTGGTAGCATAATTTCGAAAATTTCACTGATGATTTCAAGTCTTCTCGGTTTAACAGTTTTGATTCAGTTACTAGCTGCTGGATTGTCGTTCTATTTCATGAAAACATACTCACGTGCCTAGAGCTTGGCTATTAGCGGGAATTGCCTTGATATTAATGGCTGTAAGACAGTCACTTCACATTTATCAATATCATATATCGGTTGCCTTCACGCCAATTCATTTAACGGAAGAAGCCATGGCCTTCTTCATTTCGCTATTTGCCTTAATCGGCATAGCTATAATGGGCCGAGAATTATTCAAATCAGAAGCGGCTTATAAAAACTTATTGTTCAAAGAATTTTCAATCAAAAAAGTATCTTCTGCCATTTACTGGCTTGATTCAAAATCAAATTTTATTGAAGCAAATCGTGCTGCATGCAAGCTACTAGGTTATAGCAAAGAAGAATTAGTCGGCAAGCATATAAGTCTTATAGATGTCGGCTTACCCGATAAAAATAAAAATAGAACACTCACAGGCTCAACCGAAATCATCAAGTCTCAACATAAGACGAAAGACAACCGTATTTTTCCAGTAGAAGTAAAAACCAATTTTTTTGAATTTGAAGGTGAGCAATACATATGTACCTTTGTTACAGATATGACGGAGCAAATAAGGAGAAATGAAGAACTACTAGAACGAAACGAACGCATTAAAGCGTCCTATGACGATGCACCGATAGGTATGGGAATAGTCTCGTCAGATTATAGCGTTATTGATGCTAATCAGGCCTTTTATAACTTGCTCGGCTATGAATTTGGTTCGCTAACGGGTTCATCCATTAAAGATTTTACACACCCTGATGATATTTCGATAAGCGCTGCTAATTTTGAAGCGCTGGTCAAGGGTGAGTTTAAAAGCTTTGAATGTGAAAAACGCTATTTAAATACTCAGGGCGATTCAGCATGGGCACATCTAAGTGTCGGTAGTGTGCTAGATCGCAAAGGTGCTTTTAAGTATGCCATCGCTCAGGTACAGAATATCTCCGATCGTAAGCTAATAGAGGAAAACCTGCACAAAAACTACCGCATTCAGCAAGTTTTGAGTCAAGCTAACGATGCAATTTTACATATACATGATGAGTCAGAACTCGTAAATAGAACCTGTGAAATTATCGTTGAAACCGGTGATTACGTCATGTCTGGGATCGGCTTTATACAAAATACTAAAGAAAGGCTAGTAGAAATGACTGCCTCTTACGGAGCAGATAATGACTATTTAAAGTTTGCTAATATAAAACTCTCTGACTCTTCACGATCAAATGGTCCCGTAGGTATAGCTATCCGCACTAAGCAAACCTATAACTGCAAAAATATAAATCAAGATGAAAGTTTTATACCGTGGCGAGAGGCTGCACTAAAACGCGGCTATGCATCCTCAGTTTCCATTCCGTTAATTATAGGTGAAGAGTCTATCGGTGTCCTACTCGTTTACTCCACCAAGATAGATGCATTTGATAACACGGAAATAGAATTACTAGAAATGCTAGCTGAAAACCTGATGTTCAGTATTAACGTGCTACGTAGTAAGCAATTGCAAAAAGAAAACGAACAACAATATCGCTTGCTTGTCGAAAATTCCCCCTATTGCATACACACACTTGATCTAGAGGGTCAGCTTGAATCGATGAACCAAAGCGGTTTAACAATGATGCATTGCAATCTTGAGTCGGATGTTATCGGCATTTCATATTTAGATACTGTATCTACAGACGATAGAGAAAGTGTTAATTGTTTTCTTAAACGTGCCTATGCTGGGGAAGCATCCCAGTTTGAATTTAAAACGATTGATGATCGCTTCTTCTTATCATCATTCGTTCCGATATATAGTGCACAAGGTCATCTGCTAAGAATAATGGGAATCAGTCAGGATATTACCGAACGAAAAAAAGCAGATGAGAGCATACGCATGCTATCCCTCTCGGTAGAGCATAGCCCAAACATTATGATGATTACGGATAAAGATTCGGTTATTGAATATGTCAATCCAAAATTCACAGAATTGACAGGGTTTTCGTTGGAGGAAACATTAGGTAAAAAACCGAACCACTTTATAACTGAGCCTTTTTCTGAGCAAAACTACCGATCATATAAACAGAGCATTAATACTGGAAAAGTATGGTCTGGTGAATTTATTTGTGCGAAAAAAGATGGCGCGCGGTTTTTAGCAAAGCAGACCATCTTTGCCATCAAAGATGGTGCCGGCAATATAATTAACATTGTTAGTATTCATGAAGATATTACTGAGTCAAGAAGATTAGAGGAAGAGCTATCCTATCATGCAACACACGACGATTTAACCGGGCTTTTAAATCGCCGTGAGTTTGAACGTCGGGCAAACCGATTAGTATCTAATATCAAAAAAAATGGTAGTGAACATGCCATGTGTTTTATGGATCTCGACCAGTTTAAGGTCGTGAATGATACCTGCGGTCATATTGCTGGCGATAATTTACTCCGCGAATTAGCTAGGGTACTTAATAAGACAATAAGAAAACGAGATACGCTAGCACGCCTTGGTGGTGACGAGTTTGCTGTCTTGATGGAACATTGTACTCTGGATGGCGCATATCGTGTGGCCCAATCATTACAAATTGCTATACAAAATTATCAATTCACTTGGGAAAATAATATTTTTCACGTCGGTGTAAGCATAGGTCTAACAGCCATAACAGATAAAACCCTAGACACTACACAACTTTTAAAAGAAGCAGACGGAGCATGCTATATAGCCAAGGAAAAAGGTCGTAATCGTATCTACGTACACACAGAAGAAGATGCTTATATGGCTATACAACAAGGAGAGATGCAATGGATATCACAACTTCATCAAGCACTCGCAAAAGACCAATTCGTTCTCTATGCACAGGCAATCCAACCACTCAAGCCAAGTACGGACAAGCACTATGAGCTATTGCTAAGATTAAAAAATGATCACGGCGAGATAATTCCGCCAGGCGCCTTTCTGCCGGCTGCTGAGCGCTATAACATTATTAACAAGCTGGATCGCTGGGTAGTTATGAATGCCATTGAATTGTTAGCGAATAATCCTGCGTTTATTTCTCAAACCAATTTCTGTTCGATAAACCTGTCAGGGCCTTCGATAGTGCAACCTGATTTTCTCAATTTTATAATAAATCAAATTAAAGCAAGTACGCTTGATGCGAATAAAATCTGTTTTGAGATTACCGAGACCGCTGCTATTTCAAATATAGATACCGCCAGAAATTTTATCTCCTCACTAAAGAGTCTTGGCTGTAGATTCGCTTTAGATGATTTTGGCAGTGGTCTATCTTCATTTGCTTATTTAAAGAATTTACCCGTTGATTATTTAAAAATCGATGGCCAATTTGTAAAAGATATTGCTCTTGACCCGATTGATAATGCCATGGTGCGATCGATTAACGAGATTGGACATGTCATGGGCATGGAGACTATTGCCGAGTTTGTAGAAAATGATGTCATAAAGGGGATGTTAAAAGAAATCGGCGTTGACTATGGACAGGGTTATGGAATTGAAAAGCCGAGACCTTTAGCTGAATTATTGACCAACAAAGTTACTAGTAACCTAGTCCAGTTTCCTTCCAGTTCAAAAAAATAATACAAACGGTAATATCAAATATTAGCCTAGGTTATTTAATTACACTTTAGACTGCCACTCATCAATAACGTCTTGTGCCGCCCGGAAGGCTTCTTGCGCTGCTGGTGCACCGCAATAGACAACAGAGTGTAATAATACTTCCTGAATCTCTTCAACTGTACAGCCATTGTTCAACGCACCCCTGACATGACCTTTTAACTCTGTAGGTGCTTTAAGTGCTGCTAACATAGCAATAGTGATCAATGAACGTGTTTGTCGTGGCAAGCCATCACGTTGCCAGGTTGAGCCCCAGGCATGTTCATTAATCCAGTCTTGAATTGGTGCCGTTAATTCTGTCGTATTATCAACAGCACGTTGCACAAATTTCTCGCCCATGACTTCTGTGCGAACTTTAATACCATTTTTTTTAGATTCTTCAGACATAATTTTAATGTTTCAGTAATTTTATTAGTTAAACCAAGCCACCATTAATATTAATCGACTCCCCGGATAAGTAAGAAGACTCATCTGAAGCTAAAAATACAACTGCGGCTGCGACATCCTCCGGTTTTCCAAAACGTCCTAATGGGATTTCCTTTATTCTTGCCTGGAAGTAGTCATCTTGCATATGCTCTTCAGCAAAGGAAGTGGCAATCCACCCAGGGGCTACCATATTGACCCGAATATCGGGGCCAACTGTTTTGGCAAATGAACGGGTAAAGCCGAGGACACCTGCTTTTGATGCGGCAAATATTTGTGGGTTTGTGCCTTCAAAACCATGAATCGCTAAATCCCACCCCATATTCACAATCACGCCGGAACCCTGTGCTTGCATGGTCGATGTTATTGACCAACAGGCATTCATCGTGCCCTTAAGATCAACGTTTAATAGATGGTCCAATTTTTCATCCAGCGAAGCCGTTGCGCCAGCGCCGGTAAGAATATCTGCACCGGCGTTATTAACCCAGATATCAATACGGCCAAATTCTGACAAGGTCGTCGCAATAAGGCGTTCAATAGCTTCTTTGTCCGCCATATCTGCTTGAACAGCAATCGCGCGCTGCCCCAGTCCCTTAATTTCTTCGACCACTTTTTCTGCGCTATCTTTGGACTTACAGTAATTAACGACGACCGCAGCCCCTTCTTTTGCAAATAATGCTGCGATCCCGGCGCCTATACCGCTACTAGCACCCGTAATGACTGCAATTTTATCTTTGAGACGTTCCATTTATAATTCAGGTCGTTTATTGTGAGCGCGCTATTCTAACTGACACCACCTATTTTGGCATGTTTAAAGTTGCTGTAATTATCCCGACCTACAACCGTGCGGCGCTTATTGAACGCGCTTTAGCATCGGTTATCGCTCAGACATATGCTGCTAGCGAGATTATTGTTGTTGATGATGGGTCTACTGATAACACACAACAACTCATCGAAGATAACTACGCTCAAATACGCTATCTACAGCAAACAAATAAAGGGGTTAGCGCAGCGAGGAACGCAGGGATTAATGCGTCAACATGTGAATGGATTTGTTTGCTCGACTCAGATGACAGTTGGCAACCTGACAAACTCGAAAAACAATGCAAGGCACTCACAGAGAACCCCGACTATCTCTTCTGTCATACCAATGAAATATGGTATCGCAATGGCAAGATACTCAATCAGGGGAAAAAACATGAAAAACATGGCGGTAACATCTTCAAATATTGCTTGCCGCTTTGTGCTATCTCGCCATCATCGGCAATGATTAAAAAAGAACTGTTTGATAAGGTCGGTTTGTTTGATGAAAACCTTCCGGCATGTGAAGATTATGATATGTGGTTACGCATTTGTTGCCAGTATCCGGTGCTGTTTCTTGACGAGGCGTTAACGAATAAATTTGGTGGTCATGAAGATCAGTTATCGAGACAATATTGGGGCATGGATCGATTTCGAATTATAGCCTTGCAAAAATGCATCGGGTCACAAAAGTTAAGTGCGTCAGATCGCGAAGCAGCAATTGATATGTTAATAAACAAGATAGGTATTTTTCTAAAAGGCGCAGAGAAACATGGCAAGAATGAGCATTGCGAAGAATTTGAGGCCCTGGCAGAACACTATGGCAATACACTATGCTTGAAGACATAAAAACATATCGCAAGATATCCGCCACACTGCATACAGCAGCACAACCCAGTGTTGAGCAGTTTAAATGTATAAAACAAGCCGGTGTTGAATTAGTCATCAACCTGGCCTTGTCTGATTCGCCCGGCGCCATCGAGAATGAAGGTGATATCGTGCAGGAATGTGCCATGGATTATATTCATATCCCTGTCGATTTCAAAAAACCTGAGACAGGTGATTTAGTTCGCTTCTTCCAGGCAATGAATCAAAACAAAGAAAAAAACATATTAGTGCACTGTGCTTATAACTGGCGTGTCTCCTCTTTTGTCTATTTATATCGCGTTATCACACAAGACTGTGATGAAGACACTGCGAAACAAGACATGTTAGATGTTTGGGATCCCGATGAGACCTGGCAATCTTTTATTGATGCCTGCCTGGCTAATAAAGATGCTTTAACTACAGAACCATGATTCATCTATTTTGTGCACTTCCCTGTGAAGCAGAGCCGCTTATTCAGCATTTCAAACTATCTGATATAAAAGAATTTGATCTGTTTCGCATCTATCAATCGAAAGACAAAGAAATAAGCTTAACAACAACAGGCATCGGCAAACTGAATATGGCTGCAGCAGTGAGCTATCAACATGCTTGCTTAAAAACGTCTGCTGGTGACATCTGGCTAAACATTGGCGTTGCTGGACATGCGAACATTCCTCTAGGTGAAGCTCGTCTGGTTAATAAGATTACTGATGAACATGACAATGCTAGCTGGTATCCGCAGATTATTTTTAACTCGCCGTGTGCAAGCACTAATTTAATTACATTAGACAATCCATCAACAGAATATCAAGATGCGTTATTTGATATGGAAGCTTCTGCTTTTTATCAGCTAGCGATACGCTTAGGCACGGCTGAATTAATTCATTGCTTAAAAATTATTTCAGACAACACTGAACAAAACACAGCGACCGTCAATGCCGATAAAGTAAAAAAAATGATTGCTGCAAAAATTCAAACAATAGAAAAACTAATCGGTTGTCTCAAACCCTTGTCGGCAGAAATTCATTCTATTACTGCCGAACCAAAGCATTATCAACACTTCATTGAAAAATGGCATTTCACAAAATCTGAAAGCCTTCAGTTATCGCGTTTATTACGTCAGTGGTCATTATGTTTGCCTGATGTAGATATCATGCCATTAGTTGCTGAGAACAAATCGGGCAAAACGGTATTAAACACATTGCGAGAGTCAATTAACAATTCAGAGTTTGCGATTCATGATTGATACGATATACATAGAAGAAGAGATAGCTAATCACCCTCGCACATTAGCTATTCTTAAACGTTTTCCTGAAGCAACGAAAATATCTTGCCAACGTTATGGTGAAGTATTTAACAGCAAATCACAAAACTTCAGGTTACAAAAAAAACAACCGGCGTTAATTCTGGCAAGAAAACATAAAGGCCTGGTATTGCCTTCACCTAAAGAATATGCCATCGGCGCAGAACATAATTATTATTTTTCACACATGCTGAATTGCCTGTATGACTGTCGCTATTGTTTCCTACAAGGCAAGTTTCAATCTGCACATTATGTTTTATTTGTAAATTACGAAGACTTTATCGAAGAGATGCAATTGATATTAAATCAGCATGATGAAGAAGCGGTTCATTTTTTCTCGGGTTATGATTGCGACAGTCTGGCGCTTGAACCCGTTACTGATTTCACTAATGATTTTTTTCCTTTCTTTGAAAAAAATACACGCGCCTTACTTGAAATAAGAACTAAAAGTACGCAGATACGAAGTTTGTTAAAACGAAGCCCTATAAAAAACTGCGTCGTTGCGTTTAGTTTTACACCAGACAAAATAGCCAGAGCGTTGGAAAATAAAGCACCTGATATAAACAAACGATTACAAGCAATACTTGATTTGCAAAAAGCCGGTTGGCAAATAGGTTTGCGTTTTGACCCGCTCATCTATACGAAAGATTACGCAAAAGAATACAGCGAATTATTTAACGAAATCTTTTCAAAGATTGATCCGGACTTAACACATTCGATTAGTCTAGGTGGATTCAGATTGCCTAAAGATTATTTTCGAAAACTGGAAAAACTTTATCCTGATGAAAAGTTATTTGCGTCGCCTCAGGCTGAAGAAAAAAATAACATTGGCTATCCCGCAGAAATTCGTCATGAGATGTTGGATTTTTGCGAAAACATCATTACGCAACATGTTCCCGCTGAGAAGTTTTTTCCTTGTCATGAGTCAGTTTAATAAAAAGCATTGATGACAGATCAAAACATCACCTTTATAACCTTCGGCGCTTATCTGCTGATGGTTTTTGCAGTCGGCTGGTTTAGTTTACGTCGTACACATAGTCAATCAGACTATATTCTCGGTGGCAGAAAGCTTGGCAGTTGGACAACGGCCATTAGCGCCGGGGCTTCGGACATGAGTGGCTGGTTATTATTGGGTCTGCCCGGCTATGCTTTTCTTGCCGGCTTTGAAGCCATATGGATTGCGCTTGGTCTTTATATAGGCACTTGTGTTAACTGGTATTTCGTTGCGCCTCGCTTGCGTGTTCAAACGCAATCATTAAACAATGCGCTTACCATTCCGGAATATTTTGAATATCGATTCAATGACTCATCACATCTATTGCGACTTATTTCCGCCGCTTTCATTCTAATATTTTATCTGTTTTACACCAGTTCGGGGCTGGTTGCTGGTGGCAAATTATTCGAATCCGTTTTTGGACTGTCTTATCACTGGGCGGTCATCATTGGCGCATTAACGATTCTCACCTACACCTGTCTAGGTGGTTTTCTTGCCGTCTCGTGGACTGATTTAATACAAGGTTTATTAATGGCACTGGCATTAAGTTATGTCGCCATCGTTTCCATCTACAGCATTAATGGTTTTGAAGATTTGTATTATTGGATGAACATCATCAATCCCGACTTACTAAACCCTTATACCAGCGTTGCAAATGGACCCTTAGGTTTTATTGGTATTGTTTCATTACTAGGATGGGGACTCGGCTACTTTGGGCAACCGCACATACTGGTTCGTTTTATGGCGATAAAGTCTGAAAAAATGATCCCAAAAGCACGCACTATTGCCATTTACTGGACTGCCATTGGCTTGTTTAGTGCATTGTTAATTGGTTTTTCAGGTATCGCATTATTAGGCAATGAATTACAAGCCAGCGATAGCGAAAAAGTGTTTATCGAATTACTACAACTATTATTACACCCGATACCGGCAGGTATTTGTTTGGCGGCGATCCTCGCTGCCATTATGAGTACCGCCGATTCACAATTACTGGTTGCCTCTTCCGCTATAACGGAAGACATTTATAAGATTATTAAAAATGATGTCACAGATAAACAGTTAATGATGTCAGCTAGATTAGCCGTTATTTTACTCACCCTCTGTGCAACAGTACTCGCATTGCAAGCAGACAATAATGTATTGGATTTAGTTGCCTATGCCTGGGCAGGATTTGGCGCCACCTTTGGTCCGGTTATTCTGCTATCACTCTACTGGAAAGCAATGACACGACATTCTGCATTAGCCGGCATGCTAACCGGTGGCATCACCGTTATTGTCTGGAAGAATATTGATTCCGCCTATCGCATCTTTGATCTTTATGAGCTTGTGCCTGGATTTATTCTGGCGAGTCTGGCCATTTTTTTCAGCCAAATAATATTTAAACATCGCTAAACAATGAACGAAATGGATTGTACCCCGTCAGCACCATGTGGACCAACTAGCCTGATTCTCTAAGAGATAGTTTTAGTTCATCGTTAACCCAAGAGGAAACGATGATGACAAGTAAAAGAAGTGTAGAACATACTGTGCGCGATATTCGTCGACGCACCCGTAAAAAATATTCAGCAGAAGAAAAAATTCGTATCGTACTTGAAGGCTTACGTGGCGAAGAAAGCATCGCTGAGCTATGTCGCAAGGAAGGACTAAACCCAAATGTTTACTACCGTTGGTCGAAAGACTTTCTGGAGGCAGGTAAGAAACGTTTATCAGGCGATATCGTACGTGAAGCGACCTCAGATGAAGTCAAAGAACTGCGTGCTGAAACATCTGCGCTGAAAGAAACCTTAGGCGAAGTAGTCATGGAGAATCGGCTGCTTAAAAAAAGCGTGCTCGGGGATGGGGAGGACGATATATGAGGTACTTAGCATCGGATAAAGTCGAGATTATTCAACTGGTACAGAACTCAGATCTGTCGGTTCGACAAACGCTGACTCGGCTGGACATTCATAAGTCCACTTTTTACAACTGGCTCAAACGTTATGAAGAGAATGGCGTTGATGGCTTGGAAGACAAGAAGCCGATTCCCCATGCGGTATGGAATAAAATCACCGAAGACCACTGTGAAGCCGTTATTGAGTTAGCCTTAGAGAAGCCTGATTTGTCTCCACGAGAGTTAGCCGTAAATTACACTGACAACAAGGCTTACTTCGTCTCAGAATCCACGGTGTACAGGCTGCTGAAAGAACAAGACTTAATTACCAGTCCGGCCTATATCCTGATGGAGGCCAGTGATAAGTTTCAACAGCCCACTACGCGCGTGAATGAGATGTGGCAAACGGATTTTACCTATTTCAAGATTATCGGTTGGGGTTGGTATTACTTATCCACGGTATTAGATGATTACTCACGTTACATTATTGCCTGGCGTTTATGTACGGGCATGAGTAGCCGTGATGTCTCTGATACGCTGGATGACGCCTTACGCTTTACGGGACTTGATACAGTAAAGGTAAATCATAAACCGCGTTTACTCAGTGACAATGGCCCGTGTTATATCTCCGGTGAATTAGCCGATTACCTTGAAGAAAACGGTATGACGCACACTCGAGGTCGACCTTATCATCCACAAACACAAGGCAAGATAGAGCGCTGGCATCGTTCAATGAAGAATCAGATATTACTTCACCACTATTATTTCCCCGGGGAACTGGAGGAACAGTTGCAGCGTTTTGTGAGTTATTACAACCATGAGCGTTATCATGAATCACTTGATAACCTGACACCGGCTGATGTCTTTTATGGGCGTGGCGAAGAAATACTAAGTCAACGAGAGCTAATCAAACAAAACACGTTAGCGATGAGACGACAAATGCATTACGATAAACAACAAGTGAAGCACATAACCTATTGATGAACTAATGTGTCTCTTAAATCAAACCGCTACCTGTCCAAAAGGTTTTGACGACGTACACAAACATCCATCCAGGTGATTTGTAATAGAGAACGATATTTAAACAAGCGTAGCTCATTAATATCAGAGATATGTTTGATTTCCTGTACCTGGTACGGAGTGCCTATTAAAGCAACAGCATCCGGGTGTCGACTTAAAAAATTTGATAGGAATCGAGATATACCCAGTATTTGAATTAAGCCTGATGTTTGAGCATCGGTAAACCCATCAATTATGCGAGCAGACTGCTCATTATCGAGCAGTGCTTGCAGTCGGTTTGATGTCGCATCGGGATCGGCAGTCAGCTCGATGCATTTATCTAGGTTCATCAAAAAAGATCTTTAAAATTTACAACTTATTGTAAATCTCACTGCCTTTTTCCTTAAACTCTTTCGACATGTCATCCATACCTTTTTTTATCGCATCATCCATGTTTTCCATGCCTTGTTTATCCGCATAATCTCTAACATCCTGTGAAATTTTCATAGAACAGAAATTAGGTCCACACATAGAACAGAAATGTGCAATCTTATGACCTTCTTTGGGTAATGTTTCATCATGAAAATCTTTAGCTCTATCCGGATCTAATCCAAGATTGAATTGGTCTTCCCAACGGAATTCAAAACGTGCTTTTGATAAGGCATTGTCTCTTAATTGCGCAGTAGGATGTCCTTTCGCTAAATCAGCTGCATGGGCAGCAATCTTGTAGGTAATGATACCTTCTTTAACATCATCTTTATTAGGCAAGCCTAAGATGTTCTTTCGGTGTGACATAACATAACATTGCCGTGCCATACCATCCGATCATCGCCGCACCAATCGCAGAAGTAATATGATCATAACCTGGGGCTATATCTGTCGTTAGTGGTCCTAAGGTATAGAAAGGCGCTTCGTGACATTCATCCATTTCTTTATCGATGTTTTCTTTGATCATATGCATCGGCACATGACCCGGCCCTTCGATCATCACTTGCACATCATGCTTCCAGGCGATCTTGGTTAACTCACCTAGAGTTTTTAATTCTGAAAACTGTGCTTCATCATTGGCATCAGCTAATGAACCCGGACGTAAACCATCCCCTAATGAGAAAGCGACGTCATATTGTTTCATTAATTCGCAGATGTCTTCAAAATGAGTGTAAAGAAAGTTTTCTTTATGATGTGCCAAACACCATTTCGCCAATATTGATCCGCCACGAGATACAATTCCTGTTACACGCTTTGCAGTTAATGGAATATAAGCCAAGCGTACACCGGCATGGATCGTAAAATAATCAACACCCTGCTCTGCTTGTTCGATTAACGTGTCTCGATAGATTTCCCAGGTCAAGTCTTCCGCCTTACCATTTACTTTTTCCAACGCTTGGTAAATAGGCACTGTCCCAATCGGCACAGGTGAATTTCTTACGATCCATTCGCGGGTTTCGTGAATGTTTTTACCCGTTGAAAGATCCATGACGGTATCGGCACCGTGACGAATCGACCAGGTCATTTTTTCGACTTCTTCTTCGATAGTTGAACCCAGGGCTGAATTACCGATATTGGCATTAATCTTTACCAGAAAGTTACGCCCGATGATCATTGGCTCTGTTTCCGGGTGATTAATATTATTTGGAATAATGGCTCGCCCCGCAGCAACTTCATCCCGGACAAATTCAGGGGTCACTTGTTCTGGCAGATTGCTTTGCCAAGGCACTCCCGCATGGCGTTTAAGTAATGTGGCATCTTTATATTCATTCAGACGCTGATTTTCACGAATCGCGATAAATTCCATCTCTGGGGTGATAATGCCTTTTTTCGCGTAATGCATTTGAGTGACGTTGGCGCCTGCTTTAGCTTCGCGAGGTTTTGGTGGCTCGGCATAGCGTAATTTCTGCAATTCAGGGTCATTTAGACGCTGAATTCCGAAATTCGAGCTTGGACCAACCAGTTCGACGGTGTCATTTCGTTCGGCTATCCATTGTGACCTCAATGGCTGCAAGCCTTTTCGAATATCAATAGTCGCTTCAGGATCAGTATAGGGACCTGATGTGTCATAAACTGTGATTGGCGTATTTTCTTCAAGTCCATTTTGAGTTTGGGTAGGAGAACAGGAAATTTCCCGCATAGGCACGCGAATATCAGGTCTTGAACCGATAACGTGTATCTTTTTCGAGTTGGGAATCGCTTCAACAGCTTTTTTGTCTACTGTTGCTGTATCACTGAGGATGGAATCAGGTATTGCACTCATTAAAAATAGCCTCTTTCATATGAAAAGAATTATAATTACGAGCGCCAATGGCAAGATGCTTGCTTTCCTACGCTGGTACTAACCAGATCAGGTCAAGGGTCAATCTCAGCCAACATAGGCGCCCCTAGCTTGGTGACATGCTATATAATACGATTACTAACTACAACAATATTTAACTAGACGCTAAGAGATATAAAGATATGGATTTTAAACAAGCCCGTTTCAATATGATTGAACAACAGATCCGAACCTGGGAAGTGCTCGACCAGGATGTACTGGATCTGTTAAACGAAATTCATCGTGAAGAATTTATCCCTGACACATATAAGAATCTTGCCTTGGCGGATACCTCTATTCCAATCGGGCATGATCAAACCACAATGGCTCCGAAATTCGAAGCCCGGATCCTGCAATCGTTGGATGTAGCACCTGATGAGTCCATATTGGAAATCGGAACCGGTTGTGGCTACTTCACTGCGCTGCTCGCAAGCTCCGCAAGACAAGTCAAAAGTGTCGATATTTTTCCGGACTTTATTGATGCGGCTAGTGAAAAAATAGCAAAAACCAAATTAACCAATATCGAACTCGAAAGTTGCGATGCGTACTCATTATTAGAAAAATCCGAACGCTATGATATCGCTGTATTTACCGCTTCATTACCAGCAATGGATGAGCGTTTTCTAGATTTATTGAACGACAATGGCCGTCTGTTTGTCATCGTTGGAGAATCACCTGCCATGGAAGCGCGACTATACACAAAGCAAAATGAGTCTAGTTGGTCATTTGAAAGTTTATTTGAAACTGACTTGCCTGCTTTGATTGGAGCAAAACAAAAAGACGCGTTTGAATTCTAGTCATTTATGAAATCAATATCTCCAACGTCGCTTAAAACGAAACTCGATGCAGGTGAAAAACCGCGTCTACTCGATGTGCGTGAAGCATGGGAGTACGACTTATGCAGTATCGAAGGCTCATCAAACATTAGCATGTCTAATATCGATCAAATACTAAATGAATTTAAACCAGATGATGAAATAATCGTTATTTGTCATCATGGCATGCGTAGTTTTCAAGTCGCTAATTACTTAGAAGGTCAAGACTATACTAATATCACAAATCTTGAAGGCGGCGTTGACGCTTGGGCCAAGTCTGTTGATGCCGCTATGGCTCAATATTGACAAGTAAACTAGAACAAAAATAAATAAGATAAGAATTCCTCTGTATGAATACATTACGCCTTATAACAAAGACATGTTCCACTGCCATGTGTCTCTTAGTATCTATGAATGGCTTTGGCGCAGATTTATTGCATGTGTATAAACTGGCTGAGACGAATGATCAGGAATATTTACAAGCGCTGGCTTCTCACCGTATAGTACTTGAATCACGCCCCCAAGCTCTGTCACAACTACTTCCATCCATAAACCTCAGTGCAGATACTATTAGAAATGATCAGGATATCTCCGCTGGCGGTGCAGCAGTAGGTTCCAGCGGTGAGGTTAATTTCAACAGTCGTGGGTATCGATTGAGTATCACGCAACCATTATTCAGGCGTGATCGAATGATCGCTTTAGATCAGGCTGATAGTGAAATAAGGCAAGCGGAGGCCGTGCTGATTGAGGCACAACAAGAATTAATTATTAGGATAGCCGAACGTTATTTCGATATTCTGGCCAATATTGACAGTCTTGAGTTTGCGCAGGCAGAAGTTAAATCGCTTAGTCGTCAACTTGAACAAGCTAACCAACGCTTTGAGGTTGGTTTAAGTGCAATTACGGATGTGCATGAGGCACAGGCCGGATATGACTTGGCTGTGGCTCAAGAGATTCAGGCACTCAATGCCATAGATAATGCGCAGGAAGCAATGCGTGAATTGACTGGTGAGTACATAATAGAATTTGATCTATTAGGTGATGCCATGTCACTAGTCAGCCCTGAACCTCAAGCTATAGAAAGTTGGACACAATTATCTTTAGATCAAAATCTAGGCGTCATCGCATCGCGTCACGCTACTGAAACGGCCAGGAATGAAGTAAAGCGACAATCTGCCGGGCACTTACCTACTCTTGATCTGGTAGCAGCAGAAACATATGACTCTTCAGGCGGTCGTTTTGGCTCTACAAAACAACATGCCACATCCATTGGTCTTGAGTTAAATATTCCAATCTATTCAGGCGGCTTAGTTAGCTCTCAAACTCGTGAAGCACATGAAAATTATAATATAGCGATGTATTCTCTTGAACGGGCAAGGCGTTCCGCGCAAAGATCGACACGAGAAGCCTACTTGGGTGTGATATCAGGCATAAGTCGGGTAAAAGCATTAAAACAAGCTGTTGTATCAAGTGAAACAGCGCTAGAAGCGACTGAAGCAGGCTTTGAAGTCGGGACACGAACCGCTGTTGATGTTGTTGCATCACAACGAACCACATCTGAAGCACGGCGTAATTATAGCCAGGCCAAATACGACTATTTAATTGACACACTTAGCCTCAAACAAGCTGCGGGAACATTATCCACAGAAGATCTAGAACTCATTAATGCATGGTTAACTAATTAAAATGACATCAAAAAGTAGATATAACTTCTTATGTGACATTGAAGATAGCTGCCTCATTATCATCGATGTTCAGGAGAAGCTAACCAGCGCTATCCCTGATAAAGTAATAAATCGCTTGAGAAAAAACACAGCGATATTATTAAACGCCGCAAATGAATTGAATGTTCCTGTTATCTCAACAGTTCAATACCCTAAAGGGCTTGGAGCAACGGAAGCATTTATTACGCAAAACCTGACTGAATCATCATCCACCTTTGAGAAAACTCGTTTTTCTTGCTTAGGTGCTGATGGCTTCTCAGAGCATCTGTCTACACTCAACAAGAAACAAATAATACTTGCCGGGGTCGAGGCACATATTTGTATATTCCAAAGTGCCATAGACCTTGAACAAGCAGGTTTTGATGTTTATGTTGTTATAGACGCTATTGCTTCCAGAGAATTCACAAGCTACGAATCTGCGCTAACTCGTCTAAAACAAGCAAACGTCAGTTTATTAAATACTGAATCAGTTCTGTTTGAGTGGTTACGCGATGCTTCTCACGAAAAATTTAAAACCATAAGTAAACTAATACTTTAATTCACACCCGAGCGAATTAAAAAGCGCCAGTATTTCCCAAGCAATCCTACTTGAGTAACACTTAATCCGACGCATGCACTTAAGATTGCTGCTGCAAAAACTGTCTTTGAATCCAGATTTCCGGTATTGGAAAAAACAATGACTGCCATCATCACGAAAGCCGCTAAAACACCTGTTATTTTTTCATTGGATTTCTTTTTAATATGATTTATCACATTAACTTGTGAGAAAAAACCCGGCGTTAATAGCGAAATTGTACCCCGTCAGCACCATGTGGACCAACTAGCCTGATTGTCTAAGAGATAGTTTTAGTTCATCGTTAACCCAAGAGGAAACGATGATGACAAGTAAAAGAAGTGTAGAACATACTGTGCGCGATATTCGTCGACGCACCCGTAAAAAATATTCAGCAGAAGAAAAAATTCGTATCGTACTTGAAGGCTTACGTGGCGAAGAAAGCATCGCTGAGCTATGTCGCAAGGAAGGACTAAACCCAAATGTTTACTACCGTTGGTCGAAAGACTTTCTGGAGGCAGGTAAGAAACGTTTATCAGGCGATATCGTACGTGAAGCGACCTCAGATGAAGTCAAAGAACTGCGTGCTGAAACATCTGCGCTGAAAGAAACCTTAGGCGAAGTAGTCATGGAGAATCGGCTGCTTAAAAAAAGCGTGCTCGGGGATGGGGAGGACGATATATGAGGTACTTAGCATCGGATAAAGTCGAGATTATTCAACTGGTACAGAACTCAGATCTGTCGGTTCGACAAACGCTGACTCGGCTGGACATTCATAAGTCCACTTTTTACAACTGGCTCAAACGTTATGAAGAGAATGGCGTTGATGGCTTGGAAGACAAGAAGCCGATTCCCCATGCGGTATGGAATAAAATCACCGAAGACCACTGTGAAGCCGTTATTGAGTTAGCCTTAGAGAAGCCTGATTTGTCTCCACGAGAGTTAGCCGTAAATTACACTGACAACAAGGCTTACTTCGTCTCAGAATCCACGGTGTACAGGCTGCTGAAAGAACAAGACTTAATTACCAGTCCGGCCTATATCCTGATGGAGGCCAGTGATAAGTTTCAACAGCCCACTACGCGCGTGAATGAGATGTGGCAAACGGATTTTACCTATTTCAAGATTATCGGTTGGGGTTGGTATTACTTATCCACGGTATTAGATGATTACTCACGTTACATTATTGCCTGGCGTTTATGTACGGGCATGAGTAGCCGTGATGTCTCTGATACGCTGGATGACGCCTTACGCTTTACGGGACTTGATACAGTAAAGGTAAATCATAAACCGCGTTTACTCAGTGACAATGGCCCGTGTTATATCTCCGGTGAATTAGCCGATTACCTTGAAGAAAACGGTATGACGCACACTCGAGGTCGACCTTATCATCCACAAACACAAGGCAAGATAGAGCGCTGGCATCGTTCAATGAAGAATCAGATATTACTTCACCACTATTATTTCCCCGGGGAACTGGAGGAACAGTTGCAGCGTTTTGTGAGTTATTACAACCATGAGCGTTATCATGAATCACTTGATAACCTGACACCGGCTGATGTCTTTTATGGGCGTGGCGAAGAAATACTAAGTCAACGAGAGCTAATCAAACAAAACACGTTAGCGATGAGACGACAAATGCATTACGATAAACAACAAGTGAAGCACATAACCTATTGATGAACTAATGTGTCTCTTAAATCAAACCGCTACCTGTCCAAAAGGTTTTGACGACGTACACCCCATGAATGCGTAATTTCATTCGTTGCCTGTCGATAGAGATGACTACGGTCAAAGATCACCGACTCCACCATCCCCATAGGGATCAATAACAATAAGATAAGAAACCCAATAAACAACACACGAAAGGTCGTCGAGTTTTTGATACTGGCAAGATTCATGCGCTATCCCCTGGAATGAAGTGATATGTGTATCACAACACCCAAACAGGGAATGCTCAGGGAATAGAAAGGGCAAACTACTGATTAAATATGGCAGGAAACAGGCAGAGCCTCAACAAACGACTAAAAAGCTAGAGTTATTCTTCTACCTTAAAATCATTCTCAACCTTGAAAAAAATGAACACAGAATTAATAACCGTACTCAAGATAGCGACACCCGCCAACATACCCGCAGCTTTACCCCACTCCGCAACAAGCACACTGACAAGTAACAACAAAAACATGGCATTCAAGATAATGATACCGACTTTCATAATATGACTCCTTAATTTTTAGTCTGAACTTATTGGTTCTAAAGCCTCAACTAATTTCTGTAACTCTATTGTTACCCCGATTAACTCTTTTAGTAATTGCGGCGTTATTTCTAAATGGCCTTCATACTCTGCAACATTTCTTAGTTTATGACATTTACCAAGCATGCGGCATTTAGCTTGATCAAAGGCAACGGTATGAACCAAACATTGAAAAACTTGATAACGATTACTTGAACGATATCCATGCCAGCGCAAAGCCGCTAATGACAATACATGCGCCGCCGTATAGGCAGATGAAAATCTTCCCTCATCAGACAATCCAGCAACACCAGCATCTTTTATGCAGCGCTTAGCTGACAGAAGCATATTGTTAAATTCATTCTGATCTGGCGGCTCGGCTTTAAGATCGTTTATTTTTACTAGATTATCTAATTCCTTTAATGTCATCCTGACTTCCTTTTACCCATAATTTATCTTGTTCCATGACACGCGATATAAATGCGTTTTTTGATTTTAATTTATTTTTAATTTGTTTGCTTGTGTAGAGTGTCGGATTGATGGGCCTCCCGAGTGATTTCTCTGCATCCAGTAAACAGTTAATTACATCAGTATATTCCAGAGACGACGTTACAATCATCAAATCAATATCGCTTTTTACGTTCTCTTCACCTTTTGCAATGGAACCATATACAAAGGCAAAGTCTATCGCTTCTTCTAGAGGTAATAACGCCTGTTTTATAACGTCAACGATGCCAAATGTTTTACGAACAATATCCAGTAATTCATGATAAATAGGACATTCTTTATTTGCTTGAAAATGATTTTGATTACCAACCTTAGCCTTGGTCAATAGTCCTGCATCCAACATGCGGATTAACTCACGATTAACAGACCCCTTACCGACGCCCGCAAGTCGAACCAGTTCATTCAGATAAAACGTCTTGCCCGCATTACCGTACAAAAGTCCTAAGACACGTTGTTGAGTTTTGGTGAATAAAACATCACCTAATAATGAAGCCATGACACACCCGATAAATAAGTCCTTATTTGGGTACTATAGGTCTCTTTTTAGGACTTTTCAAGGATAATCTTCATTTAAAAACAAGTAGTCTTTAGAACTATGTTCCGCAAAATGTTGCTTCCACCACTTCATCGGGTTTTGGAGGCAACATATAATCATCTTTGCCTTGTTGTTGTTCGAAAGGTTTCTGTAACACATCATAAAGCGCATGAAACACAGAAAAGTCGTTATGATCTTCAGCCGCTCGAATTGCTGCTTCGACTTGATGGTTACGTGGAATATAGACCGGGTTAACCGACTGCATACGCGCCTGCCGTTCATTATCATTCCCTGTTTCATCATTCCCAGATTCTTGATTACAAGGTTCTAGTGATAAACGTTGACGCCAACGCACTAACCATTCATCAATCGCTTCAGGCTTAGCGAAGTGTTCGCGCAGTGACGCATCCTTTTCATTGGCCTCAGAATCTAATTGCGAGAGATAATAAAACGTCAGCGTGAAGTCAGCCTGATTAACCGCCATGGTATCCAGCAAGGACTCTAATAATGATTGATCACCTTCCGGCTTAACATCGGCATTAGACGTTAAGCCACACTTGGCTCGAAAACCCGATAGCCATTCGTCGCTATAACAAGAGAAATATTTCTCCAGAACCTCCTGTGCCATCTCGACACCCTTATCTGGGTCATCATCAAATAAGGGTAGAAAGGTTTCGCCCAGACGCGATAAATTCCAGACACCAATGTTCGGCTGACTGCTATAGGCATAACGCCCGTTTCTATCAATAGAGCTATACACCTGATTATGATCAAAGAAATCCATAAACGCACAGGGACCATAGTCAATCGTTTCTCCAGCAATCGACATATTATCTGTATTCATCACACCATGAATGAATCCCAACTGCATCCATTGTGCAATCAGACTCGCTTGACGTAGCACGACTGATTCAAACAAGGCGTGATAAGGATTCGCAGCATCGGCTACATCTGGATAATTACGTTCGATAACATAGTCTGCTAATGCCTCAATCGATTGAACATCATTTTGCATAGCAAAGTACTGGAAACTACCGACTCGGATAAAACTGGATGCAACGCGCGTCATCACAGCACCGGGTTTCATCCCTTCGCGCACCACTTGTTCTCCAGTAAGCACCGCCGCCAATGCACGTGTCGTCGGTACATGAAGTTGTTGCATCGCCTCACTAAGCAAGTATTCACGCAATACAGGTCCCAATGCAGAGCGACCATCACCGTTACGAGAATAGGACGTACGACCAGAACCTTTTAATTGAATATCCAAAGATGCGCCATCAACATGATCCAGTTCACCCAGATAAATTGCACGACCATCGCCAAGCTGCGGATTAAAGTGTCCGAACTGATGCCCTGCATAAGCCATAGCCAGTGGATCACTGGAATCATGAACCACATTACCCGAAAAAACATCGGCAAGATGTTGCTCGTCCTGATCATGCGCCGACAATCCAAGTTCAACAGCAAGCTCATGGTTGAATTTAATTACGATAGGCTCAGCAACAGGTGAAGGTTTACATTTATCGTAAAACCCTTCACCCAATTCCAAGTATCGATTTTTAAAAGGAAGGTTAATCAATGGTGAACTCAACTATAAAAACTAGAGTCGCTAGTTTAACGTAGATGTAAAATTAATTGTTCGAATAATTAATGAAAACTATAACTGTACGATGTGGTATCAGTGGCCTTCTTAATGAAGATTAAGAGAAAGTATTGTCTGGCTATTTATAAATTCTGTTATTTTCTTCCAAACACTTCTGGTGTTGCATCAACTCTTGTCACAGCATGTAGTTCCATATAACAACCATCAAGCGCCTGAATTCCGTATGACTATTTTTGTCAGTTGTACCCCGTCAGCACCATGTGGACCAACTAGCCTGATTGTCTAAGAGATAGTTTTAGTTCATCGTTAACCCAAGAGGAAACGATGATGACAAGTAAAAGAAGTGTAGAACATACTGTGCGCGATATTCGTCGACGCACCCGTAAAAAATATTCAGCAGAAGAAAAAATTCGTATCGTACTTGAAGGCTTACGTGGCGAAGAAAGCATCGCTGAGCTATGTCGCAAGGAAGGACTAAACCCAAATGTTTACTACCGTTGGTCGAAAGACTTTCTGGAGGCAGGTAAGAAACGTTTATCAGGCGATATCGTACGTGAAGCGACCTCAGATGAAGTCAAAGAACTGCGTGCTGAAACATCTGCGCTGAAAGAAACCTTAGGCGAAGTAGTCATGGAGAATCGGCTGCTTAAAAAAAGCGTGCTCGGGGATGGGGAGGACGATATATGAGGTACTTAGCATCGGATAAAGTCGAGATTATTCAACTGGTACAGAACTCAGATCTGTCGGTTCGACAAACGCTGACTCGGCTGGACATTCATAAGTCCACTTTTTACAACTGGCTCAAACGTTATGAAGAGAATGGCGTTGATGGCTTGGAAGACAAGAAGCCGATTCCCCATGCGGTATGGAATAAAATCACCGAAGACCACTGTGAAGCCGTTATTGAGTTAGCCTTAGAGAAGCCTGATTTGTCTCCACGAGAGTTAGCCGTAAATTACACTGACAACAAGGCTTACTTCGTCTCAGAATCCACGGTGTACAGGCTGCTGAAAGAACAAGACTTAATTACCAGTCCGGCCTATATCCTGATGGAGGCCAGTGATAAGTTTCAACAGCCCACTACGCGCGTGAATGAGATGTGGCAAACGGATTTTACCTATTTCAAGATTATCGGTTGGGGTTGGTATTACTTATCCACGGTATTAGATGATTACTCACGTTACATTATTGCCTGGCGTTTATGTACGGGCATGAGTAGCCGTGATGTCTCTGATACGCTGGATGACGCCTTACGCTTTACGGGACTTGATACAGTAAAGGTAAATCATAAACCGCGTTTACTCAGTGACAATGGCCCGTGTTATATCTCCGGTGAATTAGCCGATTACCTTGAAGAAAACGGTATGACGCACACTCGAGGTCGACCTTATCATCCACAAACACAAGGCAAGATAGAGCGCTGGCATCGTTCAATGAAGAATCAGATATTACTTCACCACTATTATTTCCCCGGGGAACTGGAGGAACAGTTGCAGCGTTTTGTGAGTTATTACAACCATGAGCGTTATCATGAATCACTTGATAACCTGACACCGGCTGATGTCTTTTATGGGCGTGGCGAAGAAATACTAAGTCAACGAGAGCTAATCAAACAAAACACGTTAGCGATGAGACGACAAATGCATTACGATAAACAACAAGTGAAGCACATAACCTATTGATGAACTAATGTGTCTCTTAAATCAAACCGCTACCTGTCCAAAAGGTTTTGACGACGTACAGTCCATTGCATCATTTCTATCGGTGTCGTAAATCAGTAGATATATTATTTAATCTGCATTATCACATACTGAACAATACCATTTTCCAGCAATTGGTTTAGTTAGAACATGCCATAACAACCCTACCATCCAGATAAGAATCCAGAAACCAAAAGTAAAGATGGTTAACACTAAATGCATTAACCAACTCATTTCTTTAGTATTCCTATAATGAACTGTCTGCTTATTGCAATGATCACAATAAATTAACTTTTCTTGTAATTTTGTTGCCATGCTTTATCGTCTTTTACTAAATCTTTATTTACTCTGCTATTGTATTCCACACAAACCCTAATGCATCTAATCGGTCACGTCTATCCTTCGTCATGGAGATTATGGAGTCTTTTTTTCTTCTTTGTCTTGCAACCCAAGACCCAAGATTATACCCATCTCTTATGTGACCTTGTGGAACAAGACAGTTCCCATGTTCTTGAAAGTAGGATTTAAGTTGGGCATAACCTTCTTCCCATTGTACTTCAAGTTGATTCCAAACAAATCCAAGTGACTCTAGTCGGTCACGTCTTTGCTCTGATAAAGTGTCTTTATAGTCTCTTTGTCTACAAACCCACATTCCTAGATTAAAATCCTCGACTTTGTAATTTCTCGGTACAAGACAGTTGCCATGTTCTGAAACATAATCTTCGAGATACGAATATGCAGTTTGCCATTGTGCTTCAAGTTTGTTCCATACGAAACCAAGTGCGTCTAGTCGGTCACGTCTTTCCTGCGTCAGAATATCTTTTCTTATTCTTTGATTTAGAACCCAACTTCCTAATTTGAACCCATTTTTTTTATATGTGAATGGCACAAGACAATTGCCATGTTCTGAAACATAATCTTCGAGATACGAATATGCCTTTTCCCAATTAAAATCACGTTTATTCCATACAAAACCAAGTGCGTCTAGTCGTTCACGTCTATCCTGACTAATGGACTCTTTATTGTTTCTTTGCGTTACAACCCACTGTCCTAAATTGAACCCATCTACTTTATAATTGTATGGTACAAGAGATTTGCCATGCTCTTTAAAATATTTCCTAAGATAATTATAACCCATCTGCCATTGAAACTCTGCTACATCCCACACAAAATCTAAGGCATCTAGTAAATCACGTTTTTCTTGCGTCAAGATATATTTTATTACTCTTTGATGAACAACCCAATATCCAAGACTATATCCATCTATTTTGAAAGTTGCCGGAACTAAACAGTTTCCGTATTGTTCTTTGTACTTATGTAATAATCCATATAAGAACATCCATGACTCTGTGGTTTTTTCAACAACGATTAGTTTTAGTTTTTCTTCAAATGATTTATCTATATTGGCAGGAAGGTCAAATACTATTTTATTATGGGAAAATGATCTGATCGTTGATCTTGATTTTTTACCTAGTTGATAACGATACTGATCAAGTTCTACTTTCAATACATTATCATGTGACTTTAATGCATTGACTATATCCCAAACAGGTTTGAAGTTACTTGCTTCTATTTTAGATTCAGGGTTTTCACCTTCTTCAATAAATACTGGTATAAATATGACACCGTGTTTCTTATCTTGACTTAGTCTTATTGCACGACCCACTGACTGAATAATATCTATCTGACTTCTTCTAGGTTCAAAAAATCCTACACCATCTAATGCAGGAACATCCACCCCTTCTGAAAGACAACGTGCATTTGAGATTATGCCCCTCTCAATCGGAGTTAATGTTTTTAATCGTTTTAATTTTTTATTTCTTGCATCGGCAGTCATTGTTCCATCTATTGAGTCTGACCATATCTCTCCCGTAGGACGTTTGTCTGACTCAATCCAATCAATCACATCTAATATGTCATCTTTGAACTGTTTTGCCCCTTTAATACGGTTGTGAAACGTAATTATCCGTCTTAGATCATATTCTTTATTACCCATGATCTTAATGAGTCCAATCATTGCTGCAAGTGATGCTGCATCCATAAGTAATTCTTTATCTAAATCGACTACCTCTCTATTTGTAATCCACGTGGATATTGTTTGATCGTCTATGCCAACAACCACAACCTTGTAGTCTGTTAATAAACCTTTTGATATTGATTCACTGAATGAAAGTGTATGAGCAACCTCTCCGAAAATCTCATGGTCATCCATGCAAGCAATCTCAACACCTCGTTCTTCTGCTTTTTTCTTTAAATTAGATGAATAGATTCTAGGGGTTGCTGTTGTGAAAACTCGTTTTGTTGCTTTTATATTTTTGTTATCGAGAATAGTTGAAAATGCACCCTCTACTTTCCCCGCACACCGATGTGCTTCATCTGCAATAACAAGATCGAAGTCTGGAAACCTTTTATGTTTATGCGATTCCTCAATTAAGGGTGATGATTGATAGGTGCAAAATATAACCTGATCTTTATCTTGTTTTAGAAATTGCTTTATTTCATTTGTATCTGAAGTAACGGGAAAATGTAAATCTGCTGTAGAATCAATAATTGAATCGTAGTCTTTCTTGCCAACTGTTTTATCTGAACAAACACATAGAACCTCAAATGATTTATTTGCTGCAAATGTCCAATCTTTGAGTATTTGTGATAAGAGACTGAGTGATGGAACAAGAACGAGTGTTCTCTTTGCGTTAAGTTTCTCTTTTATCCAGAGGGATGTGTAAGATTTACCTGTGCCACATGCCATTATTAACTGGCATCTATCATTATTCTTGAGGTGCTTAACAACATTATTGATTGCCTCTTGTTGATATTCATATTTACCAGTTGGTTTAGGTTTGTCTTTCCTCTTTGCTTTGTTTAATTTTCTTATGTTTTCTGGGAATACAATGTCTGAGTTTTCAAAATCTGATTTTAAATAACTAACCGCATCATTCCTTTTAAGAACTGCTTTTGCATTAGCACCTATATTATCTGTTGTTGCTATAAGGAGATTTTTGTCTATATGCTTAGAACTTGATTCACTAATGAATGAATCAATATCTGATTTCTTAATCGTATTTTCAGGTGAATAACACTTTGCTTGGACAGACCAGATTTGACCGTTCTTATGTCTGAAAACTAAATCAATACCAAGATCACGACCCCATCTGTCTGGATAATCATCCCATAACCAGACTTCATCTACTTGTGTAGACCACTCAGGATCATGTTTTAAGAACCATTTAACAAAGATTTCAAATGCAGTTCCTTTGTCTGGTTCTGCATCAAGAGATTTATAGAAATCTTCGTAAGTAGACATTAATTAGTGATCCCTTCATCTGAAGATGATTATTTTAAGGGAGAAATCAAATGAGGTCACTCAATCCACATCTTTGAATAGGTTATAGGGTACTTCTTCATTCTGTACCTTTCCCTATCTTGTTTTTCATCATATCTTTTCAAGACAGCATAAACATAGTTGCCACCCCATTTATTACCTTTATGCGTCTTTAAACCCTTTTGGTTAAGATGATCTGCGATTCTTTCTATATCCCAACCCTTCGTCCTTTAATGACTTTATGAGTTCATAGGTTTCTTCCTGATTAACAGAAAATCTATTAGGGTTTTGTACTAACTGAAGATTATTAAAACGTTTTGAGACTACAAAACATAGGTTTATTTCGTTGCTACTTGGGAGAAAAAAAAGACTGTTCTGACCTATTCCACCGTGACCGATTTAGCAAGATTTCTAGGTTGGTCAATATCTGCGCCTTTAATCACGGCTACATAATAGGCTAACAATTGTAATGGCACCGTATGAAGTATAGGTGCCATGTGGTCATAAATAACATTAAGATTAATGACATAAACGCCCTCTGTAGATTCTACATCGCTTTCTTTATCGGCAAACAAATACAACTTGCCGCCACGCGCTTTTACTTCTTGCAGATTTGATTTTAGTTTTTCCAGAAGATTATTATTTGGCGCAACTGCAACAACTGGCATGTCATCATCAACTAAAGCTAATGGACCATGCTTCAGTTCACCCGCCGCATAAGCTTCAGCATGGATATAGGAAATCTCTTTTAATTTCAGTGCGCCTTCCATCGCTACTGGCAAGAAGCTGCCACGGCCAAGGAACAAAGCATGATGTTTGTCGGCAAAATCCTTAGCCATCGTTTCAATTTCTTCTTTATGATGAAGCAATTGATTTACACGTCCAGGCAAACTCTCAAGTTGCTTAACAAATGTGTTTTCATCATCTTCGGAAAGATTATTGTGTTTTGCTATAGCAATGACCATCAGGAATAACGCAACAAGTTGCGTGGTAAATGCCTTGGTAGACGCAACACCAATCTCTGGGCCCGCGTGTGTTAAAAAGACAAGCTCGGATTCTCTCGTTAATGAACTCTCTCCAACATTACAAATAGCTAAGGTACTTAAAAAACCGGACTGTTTTGCTAATTGTAATGCAGCCAGTGTATCAGCAGTTTCACCTGACTGCGAAATAGAGACAAACAGTGTGTCGTCTGTCACTACCGATTTTCTATATCGGTACTCACTTGCGATTTCAACGTGACAAGGTATTTGCGCAATTTCTTCCATCCAGTAAGCGGCGATTAAACCTGAATGATAACTGGTTCCACATGCGGCAATTTTAACTGATTTTACCTGGGCAAATATTGAATCTGCATTTTGTCCAAATTCACTGGTAATAACTCTTCCATCTAGAATGCGATTTTCTAATGATTCCGCAATCGCATTAGGCTGAGAAAATATTTCCTTTAGCATGTAGTGCCGATAACCCGCTTTATCTGCCACATCAGCATTTAATTCGGACACATTTAGTGGTCGATCTACAATTTCTAATTCCGAATTATAGATGGTCAATTTATCACGGGTAATATCAGCGATATCACCATCTTCCAGAAAAATAAATTGTTGCGTTACCGGTAGTAAGGCAAAAACATCCGAAGCAATAAAATATTCACCAATGCCTACACCAATAACTAATGGACTACCATTTTTCGCGGCAATAAGTCTTTCTGGATCAGCCGAATTGATAACGCCTAAGGCATATGCCCCTTGCAATTTTTTGTCGTATTAAAGACAGCATGCAATAGGTCAGGATTGGATTGTAATGCCTCATAAACGGCATTAACGACGACCTCTGTATCAGTTTCCGAATTAAATTCAAACCCTGATGCAGTTTGCTGTTGCCGCAATTCTTCATGATTTTCGATAATGCCATTATGAACAAGTGCAACTTGATCACGGCAAATATGCGGATGCGCATTACTAACGGTTGGTTTACCATGAGTTGCCCATCGTGTATGAGCAATACCTATCCCTCCGCTTAAAGGAGACGCAAGGTGCTCTTTCAAAAGCTCATTAACTTTCCCCTGAACACGTATTCGTTGTAATTGTTTATCGTGTCTTATAACCGCTAATCCTGCTGAGTCATAACCTCTGTATTCAAGTCTTTTTAAACCTTCAAGTAAAACCGGAGAAACATCTCGTTGAGCAACTGCACCGACTATTCCACACATAGTTAGTTATCTATTTTATTATTATCTATTTTTTATTGATGTACGTGTCATGACTCATGAACCGTTTCTCTTCATCAAGTATAAATTCATTGGCCTCTATTTTCGCATGCATCTGCTGATTTGGCGATAAATTACCTGAGGCGGCAAGCACTTCAATCTGTCGCGCCGCCTTTTGATTGCCTTGCTGTGAGGCGGCGAAATACCATTTATAAGCTTCCTGATTGCTTCTTTGTATGCCGCGTCCAAAATTGATCATGTCACCATAATTTCGTTGGGCATCAGCATGCCCTGCTTTTGCGGCACGTTCATACCAGTCGAGTGCTTTCTTATAATCCTTCTGCACACCAAACCCCAAATAATAAAGTATGCCCAGATAATTCTGTGCATCCGCATCACCTGATTCAGCTAATGGCAGCCATAAAGTATAAGCAGTTTCATAATCTCCATTTTCGAATGCTACTTTAGGATCAGTTGGGCTAGAACAAGCTAGCAATAACATAAAGCAGCCTTGCAGTAGGATATGGAAAAACTTTTGCGTCATTAGAAAAAAACCTTTTATTGAGACATGAGTATCCGCATATTTTACCTTAGCATGAAGGATTGAGCGAATCGCATATTATCTTACGCACAAATATCAATACTTCCGTCCAAAGCATGCAGAGTTTTTGCTGCTTTCGATTTGATACTGAAATCAGAAGTTTGTAAGTTGTGTCACGCTCAACTGACTTTGCGTATCTGCTTTATATCAGTAAAGCCCTGTAATACTTTTTCAATTCCGTCCTGCTTCAAGGTGGTCATCCCCTCAGCAAGAGACATCTTTAAGATTTCATTTGCACTTTCCTTACGATATATTGCTACACGTATCGCATCACTGACCATTAACATTTCTTGAACACCTATACCGTCCAGCGTAGCCAGTATCATCACACGCCTTGCAGCCCACTGCTTCGTATTGTACGTCGTCAAAACCTTTTGGACAGGTAGCGGTTTGATTTAAGAGACACATTAGTTCATCAATAGGTTATGTGCTTCACTTGTTGTTTATCGTAATGCATTTGTCGTCTCATCGCTAACGTGTTTTGTTTGATTAGCTCTCGTTGACTTAGTATTTCTTCGCCACGCCCATAAAAGACATCAGCCGGTGTCAGGTTATCAAGTGATTCATGATAACGCTCATGGTTGTAATAACTCACAAAACGCTGCAACTGTTCCTCCAGTTCCCCGGGGAAATAATAGTGGTGAAGTAATATCTGATTCTTCATTGAACGATGCCAGCGCTCTATCTTGCCTTGTGTTTGTGGATGATAAGGTCGACCTCGAGTGTGCGTCATACCGTTTTCTTCAAGGTAATCGGCTAATTCACCGGAGATATAACACGGGCCATTGTCACTGAGTAAACGCGGTTTATGATTTACCTTTACTGTATCAAGTCCCGTAAAGCGTAAGGCGTCATCCAGCGTATCAGAGACATCACGGCTACTCATGCCCGTACATAAACGCCAGGCAATAATGTAACGTGAGTAATCATCTAATACCGTGGATAAGTAATACCAACCCCAACCGATAATCTTGAAATAGGTAAAATCCGTTTGCCACATCTCATTCACGCGCGTAGTGGGCTGTTGAAACTTATCACTGGCCTCCATCAGGATATAGGCCGGACTGGTAATTAAGTCTTGTTCTTTCAGCAGCCTGTACACCGTGGATTCTGAGACGAAGTAAGCCTTGTTGTCAGTGTAATTTACGGCTAACTCTCGTGGAGACAAATCAGGCTTCTCTAAGGCTAACTCAATAACGGCTTCACAGTGGTCTTCGGTGATTTTATTCCATACCGCATGGGGAATCGGCTTCTTGTCTTCCAAGCCATCAACGCCATTCTCTTCATAACGTTTGAGCCAGTTGTAAAAAGTGGACTTATGAATGTCCAGCCGAGTCAGCGTTTGTCGAACCGACAGATCTGAGTTCTGTACCAGTTGAATAATCTCGACTTTATCCGATGCTAAGTACCTCATATATCGTCCTCCCCATCCCCGAGCACGCTTTTTTTAAGCAGCCGATTCTCCATGACTACTTCGCCTAAGGTTTCTTTCAGCGCAGATGTTTCAGCACGCAGTTCTTTGACTTCATCTGAGGTCGCTTCACGTACGATATCGCCTGATAAACGTTTCTTACCTGCCTCCAGAAAGTCTTTCGACCAACGGTAGTAAACATTTGGGTTTAGTCCTTCCTTGCGACATAGCTCAGCGATGCTTTCTTCGCCACGTAAGCCTTCAAGTACGATACGAATTTTTTCTTCTGCTGAATATTTTTTACGGGTGCGTCGACGAATATCGCGCACAGTATGTTCTACACTTCTTTTACTTGTCATCATCGTTTCCTCTTGGGTTAACGATGAACTAAAACTATCTCTTAGACAATCAGGCTAGTTGGTCCACATGGTGCTGACGGGGTACAATAAATGAGACAGGCTTGTTAACTAAAATAAACTGGATAACTATAATAATCAGTCCAAAGACTATGACGCCTAACTTCAGCCTCAGTTGTTTTTTTTCTTTTTCTCTACTGATTCTTTCCTTTTCTTCAGCCTCTTGCTGCTTTAGTTGCTCAGTTTGAATTATTTGAGCATTTTCTGTCTCTGCCATACTGTTGAAAGAGACACATCTTGCACACTGAGGCGCAGATTCATTTCCATTTGCGATACATCCTTTACAAACCGGACTATCACACACCAAGCAGTGAGCGATCGCCTCAATTGTTGGGTGCGCTTTACATTTCATCTAACCCTCCAATTGCTCTGATAAAAAGTCACTAATGCCTCTAGGGCATGTATATAGTATAAATTAATATCTGCTTAATCATTATTTATAAGCAAAAGAAGTAGTGTAATGAATAATCACAATCTTGTAATTCGAAAAGTATGACCAATAGGGATATTGGTCGGGGCGAGAGGATTCGAACCTCCGACCCCCTGCACCCCATGCAAGTGCGCTACCAGGCTGCGCTACGCCCCGTTGTGAATAAGATGATACTAACTAAACATGAGAGTTTCAGCTACTGTCTGAGTTCAGTAGTCAGAATTTATAAACCGGGAAATACGAAAACTAATTGATTAGTTTATATGTAAGTTAGCGTCGTAACAGATCTAAAACTTCTTCTAGCTCAGTTCTTAGCTGTTTAATGATCTGCTGGCTTTGGTTTGAATCATCTTTGGCTTCATCGCCAGAAAGACGTTGCCTTGCGCCTCCAATGGTAAATCCTTGTTCATAGAGCAAACTTCTTATCTGCCTAATCAGGATGACGTCATGGCGCTGATAATAGCGTCGGTTGCCACGACGTTTAAGCGGCTTGAGTGATGGAAATTCTTGTTCCCAGTATCTCAAGACATGTGGCTTAACAGCACAGAGGTCGCTTACCTCGCCTATGGTAAAATAACGTTTACCGGGTATTGCCGGTAATTCACTATTGTTAGACGCTTCCAGCATATGCTTCTACTCGTGCCTTTAGTTTTTGGCCAGGACGAAATGTCACTACGCGCCGTGCGCTAATAGGAATTTCTTCACCCGTCTTTGGGT
>CALSOP010000006.1 GCA_943788005.1 uncultured Gammaproteobacteria bacterium
ACAGCAGTTGGAGAAGTACCTAAAACCACTGTTAAATTAATGGCAGATTCAGTAAAGTCATATCATTAAGTAATTCAATTATCATCAACCCCTAGTTTGTCTTGATTTTAGACAAGAATTTCTCATGGAATGTTAGTAATGCGGCAAAATTTATTTATATCATTTTTAAGTTTATTTTTTCTTTTACATGCCAACGTGATTCAGGCGCGTTCACTGCCTGATTTCACCGGCTTAGTTAACGAAAACTCTGCCGCTGTCGTAAATATCAGTACAAGCGCAAAGAGCACAAGTGCTGCTATAGGAGGTTTACCACCAGGGCACAGCTTGCCAGATATTCCGGAAGACAGTCCTTTCTATGAGTTTTTTAAAAAATACTTTGGTGAAGTACCTGAAGGTCAAGGACCATCTCAAGAACGTTCATCTTTAGGCTCGGGGTTTATCATTTCTAAAGATGGCTACGTGATAACTAATCACCATGTAGTGATAGATGCCGAAGAAATCATTGTCAGATTGAACGACCGGCGTGAATTTGTTGCCGAATTAATTGGTAGTGATGAAAGAAGTGATATTGCCGTTTTAAAAATTGAAGCGACTGACTTACCCATCATTGAAACTTGGCGATTCATCAAACCTTAATGTCGGTGAATGGGTCTTAGCTATTGGTTCGCCATTTGGTTTTGACGCATCAGTAACAGCGGGATTATTAGTGCCATTGGTCGCAGTCTGCCAAATGAAAATTATGTGCCATTTATTCAAACTGATGTTGCCATTAACCCGGGAAACTCAGGTGGTCCATTATTTAATCTTAGATGGTGAGGTTATTGGTGTTAATTCCCAGATTTACAGTCGAACAGGCGGTTTTATGGGCTTGTCCTTTGCTGTGCCCAGTTAATGTCGTTGAAAATGTCTATAAACAATTAAGAAATAAAGGGCGCGTTAGCAGAGGGTGGCTCGGCGTGTTCATACAAGATGTGACTCGCGAATTAGCTGAATCATTTGATATGGATCATCCTCATGGCGCATTGATAGCAAAGGTCTTACCTGATGGTCCCGCAGAAAAAGCCGGTATAGAAGTAGGCGATATTGTCGTCAAATTTAATGGGGAGAAGGTTAGTTTCTCTTCAGATTTACCGCCATTAGTTGGCTCCACATTGGTCGAAACGACTGTTTCTGTTGACATTATTAGACGATCTAAACATAAAACTATACAGGTTAAAATATCAGAGTTACCCACTGACGATGAAGTCATTGCTAAAGGATTCAACTACCCAAACGCCCGATGAAAATGCATTAAATGTCATCGCTAAAGATTTAACTAAAGAACAGAGAAAAGAGCTCGATCTCGAAGATAATGGCGTTCTGGTAGAAACAATAGGCACAGGACCGGCACAAAAAGCAGGGATACGCCAAGGAGATCATCATTCTGATTTTGAATAATATCAAAATAAAAGATTCTTCTCACTTTTCACGACTTATCAAAGCATTACCCAAAGGCCGCTCTATACCTGTGCTTATCCAACGTCGAGGCGGACCAATTTTCCTTGCTCTCAAACTTGATGAGTAATGAAAACGGGCAGTCTTGATATCTATTCAAGGAAAGATTGTTGTTTGTGTCATGAAATGCTGGAGGCTTTAAAACCTTGGCAAAATCGATTCAATTTCAAGGTAGAAATGATTGATATAGACCATGATCACACTTAACCGAACGATTTGCTGCTCGTATTCCCTTGCTTGCTGACGGGGATAAAGAGATATGTCAATATCATCTTGACGAGCAGATGCTTATTAAACACTTTAAAGAAGACATTTAGTCTTTAAATTCTCATTATATTTCCATATTTGATTTATGGTCTGAATAAGATCGTATAGAATCGCGCGTTTTGCAAACAACAGTTAGACAACCCACATAAGTGACACAATTAATGCAGCACATACGGAATTTCTCAATTATTGCCCATATTGACCATGGTAAATCGACTCTGGCTGATAGATTTATACAAATGTGCGGTGCTTTAACAGAACGTGAGATGTCTGCACAAGTTCTGGATTCGATGGATATTGAGCGCGAACGCGGAATTACTATCAAAGCACAAAGCGTTACCTTATATTATGAAGCAGATGATGGCGTGCGATATCAATTTAATATTATTGACACACCAGGGCATGTAGATTTCAGTTATGAGGTATCACGCTCATTGGCGGCATGTGAAGGCGCTTTGCTCGTTGTTGATGCCGCACAAGGTGTTGAAGCTCAAAGTGTCGCTAATTGTCTTAACAGCTATAAATAATAATCTTGAAGTATTGCCAGTACTAAACAAAATTGATCTGCCATCGGCAGAACCTGAGCGTGTCATAAATGAAATTGAAGAGATAATTGGTATCGATGCACAGGAAGCATTGCGGGTTAGCGCAAAACAGGCGAGGGGATAAAAGAACTGTTAGAAGAATTGGTCATAAAATTCCGCCACCTAAAGGAAATACAGAAGGTCCTCTGAAAGCATTAATTATTGATTCGTGGTTTGATAACTATCTTGGCGTTGTCTCTTTAGTACGAATAATTGATGGGCAATTGGAGTTGGCAAAAAAATTAGAATAATGTCAACGGGAAGAGATTTTCTGGTTGATCAAGTAGGTACATTCACACCAAAACGCAATCCTAAAAAGGTTCTTCATACAGGCGAAGTAGGCTATGTGGTTGCAGGCATCAAGGAAATAGATGGCGCGCCGGTTGGAGACACTTTAACGCTAACGGAAGCTCCCTCAGTAGAAGCATTGCCTGGTTTTCAAACGATTAAACCACGTGTGTTTTCAGGTCTTATTTCCAATAGATTCATCTGATTATGAATCCTTTAGAGAGGCTCTCGGAAAGCTTAGGCTGAATGATGCAGCACTTCATTACGAACCCGAATCATCACAAGCCCTGGGCTTTGGATTCCGTTGTGGTTTTCTTGGTATGTTGCACATGGAGATTGTTCAAGAACGCTGGAAAGAGAATATGACCTTGGCTTAATAATATCAGCACCTACAGTAATCTATGAGGTGCTTACTACAAGTAATGAAGATTATCAGCATAGATAACCCGGCTAAACTTCCACCCCCGAATAAAATTCTGGAAATTCGTGAACCTATCATTACAGCAGACATTCTTGTCCCACAAGAGTATTTAGGCAACGTTATCACCTTATGTATAGAAAAACGGGGCGTACAAAAAAAGTTACAGTACTTAGGCAAACAGATTTCTTTGTCATTCGAGATGCCGATGAGTGAGGTCGTTGTTGATTTCTTTGATCGACTTAAATCTGTTAGTCGCGGTTTTGCCTCGTTTGACTATAGTTTTAATCGTTTTGAAGCAGCAAAATTGGTCAAACTTGATATTCTGATAAATAATGAACATGTAGATGCCTTTCTTGCATCGTACATCAGGATCAATCAATCAGCAGGGGACGCGAGCTGACTGAGAAGATGAAGGAATTTATACCTCGTCAAATGTACGAAGTGGCGATACAAGCCGCTATTGGTTCAAAGATATTAGCTAGACAGACTGTTAAAGCAATGAGAAAGAATGTGACGGCGAAATGCTATGGCGGAGATATTTCTCGTAAACGTAAATTGCTAGAAAAACAAAAAGCAGGTAAAAAACGTATGAAGCAATTTGGTTCTGTTGAGATACCACAATCGGCCTTTATGGCAATTCTTCATGTAGGAAAAGATAAATGAATTTTGATTTTTCAGCTTTATTGGTATTTCTAACATTTTCTAGTGGCATTATTTGGCTGTTCGATAGCCTTGTTTTCGCCCCTCGTCGAAAAAAGCAAATCGACGAATTGACTAAAGATGCAACAATACAGAACAATTACAATTGCCATTATTGTTGAATATGCAAAATCATTTTTTCCTATCTTCTTAATTGTCTTGATTCTGCGTCTTTTATCTTTGAACCCTTTAAAATTCCATCAGGCTCAATGATGCCAACCTTATTAATTGGCGATTTTATTCTAGTCAATAAATTTGATTATGGTATTCGCTTACCTGTTCTCATAATAAAGTCATAGAAAACAAGACCCCTGCGCGAGGCGATATAGTTGTATTTCGTTACCCTGAAGACCCTAGTATTCCGTTTATCAAACGAGTAGTTGGCTTGCCCGGGGACAAGGTTTCGTACCACAATAAAACACTATACATCAATGATATATCGATTACCCAGGTATTAAGTGGACGCTATAATGCCCATGGTTCTGGCTTTATGATGGATGGAGCTTCCTTGAGAGTTGAAAATTTAGGCGAAATAGAACATGAAATATTAATATCGCCTACATAGACCCTCTCAAGAACTTGAAGTTATCGTTCCAGATGGTCATTATTTCGTTTTAGGTGATAACCGGGATAATAGTAAAGACAGTCGCTTTTGGGGCTTTGTACCAGATGAGAATCTCGTCGGACGTGCTTTTATGATATGGATGAACTGGGATAGTAAGAATGGTGGTGTAGATTTTCATCGAATTGGTACAATGATCAAATAACTAGAAATCAATAAGGGGGCATTTATGAAACATATATCTCAACGACAAGGAGGCATGACGGCGCTTGCTATCTGCATGATACTAGGAATGGTTGCTTGTTTTGCAATATTCGGACTAACCGCTTTTCCTTTATATAATGAGTACGCGCTCGTTAAAAGCTCTATGGAAAGCACACTTAATCTTCCTCCTGAAAAAAGAAAAACTGCGAAAGACCTGAGGAAATATTTTCTACGTAATGCAGAACTAAATGCCATTGAAACTTTCACGGACTACAACATAAAAGATATGGTTACGGTGAAGAAATCAAAAGACGGTAAAACAAAGTACCTAAATGTGAAATATCAAAAGTCTAATAATTTATTTAAAAATATTTTTCTCATGATTGATATAGATGAAACCATGGAAATCCCTGGAGGGAAATCAAAATAAACATAAATAAGGTTATTGACTACCAATTCAGTAATCAAGCTCTGTTAGAACAAGCTCTTACACACAGGAGCGTCGGACATCATAACAATGAACGACTTGAATATTTAGGAGATGCTATATTAGGATTTATTATAGCTGATATAATATACCAAAAATTTCCAACCGCATCAGAAGGCGAGTTAACACGACTAAGAGCCTCTCTAGTCAAAGGAGAAAAACTTGCCGAAATAGGAAGAGAGATCCAACTGCAAGAGTCAATTAAACTCGGAACAGGAGAATTAAAAAGTGGTGGTTGGCGCCGAGACTCTATACTAGCAAATACTCTTGAAGCGCTGATAGGAGCAGTTTATCTTGATGCAGATATCACTGCCTGCCGTGAATTAATATTACATCTATACAGTCCCCACCTTGAAAATGTCGACCCGGCAAACATAAGGAAAGATTCGAAAACAAAGTTGCAGGAATACCTCCAATCTAGAAAACAAAACGTTCCCGAGTATGTAGTGATTTCTGAAACGGGAACATCACATGAACCAGAATTCACAGTCTCCTGCAAAGTTGATCTGTTTGATGAGGCTGTTATTGCAGTAGGTAAGAGCAAGCGAAAAGCCGAGCAAGCTGTCGCAAAACAAGTAATCATAATGCTGGAATCCCGTGATAAATAATCAACTTTTTTTAGAATAAATGAATAATTTTAAAACAGGATACGTAAGTATTATAGGTAGACCAAATGTTGGCAAATCAACATTATTGAACTACATGATTGATCAGAAATTAAGCATTGTCTCCAGGAAGCCTCAAACGACACGTTGGAATTTACAAGGCATTAAAACGACAGAGCACGCGCAGATAATCTTTATCGATACTCCCGGCTTGCAAAAACAGCCTAAATCAGCATTGAATCGACATATGAATAGATCTGTATCTCATTCGCTAGATCATATTGATATTGTTTTATTTGTTGTTGAAGGATTAAAGTGGAATGAACTTGATGAAAATGTGATTGAATTATTAAAAGATGTCCCAAAAGATAAATTATTTTTAATAATTAATAAAGTTGATAAAATCCAGGATAAAAATCAGCTTTTATCATTTATCGACACGATTTCAAAACATGTTGAGTTCAAAGAAATAATTCCTGTCTCCGCAATAAAAGGAGAGGGCATTACCAACTTAGAATCGCTGCTTATTAATGATTTGCCGGTAGGACCACCACTTTATCCTGACGATCAAGTTACAGATAGAAATGAACGTTTTTTTGCGGCAGAATTTATCCGGGAACAATTAATATTGCGATTAAGTGATGAGCTGCCTTACCGTTTATCAATCACTATAGATGAATTCAAAGATGATGATAAAATCATTCATATTCATGCCTCTATCTGGGTTGAAACAAAAGGACAAAAATCAATCGTCATTGGAAAAGAAGGCAAAGTTTTGAAGGTTGTTGGCAAGGCAGCAAGACTTGAGCTTGAAAGATTATATGATAAAAAAGTGAATTTAAAAACCTGGGTAAAAGTTAAATCCAATTGGGCTGATTCTGAACAAGCTTTAAAACAATTTGGTTATTACGATTAGGCTTTAGTATTGTTTAAATGAAGGTCGAACATACGCCATGCTATATATTACATCGTAGAGATTATCGCGAAAGCAGCCTCATTCTTGAAGTTCTTTCCAGAGAGTACGGTCGTGTTAGCCTTATTGCAAAAGGCGCGAAGCGCAATAAAAAACAACAAGGTATAAGCTACAATCTCTATCAGGAGTATTTAATGTCCTGGGTTAGCAAGTCGGAATTAGGCACCTTGATTGATGTTGAGTTAGCAACAATAATGACATCAATGACCCCAAAGCAAATGATGACGGGCTTTTATTTGAATGAAATAATTCTTAGGTTGCTGCATAAACATGAATCGCACCCAGAATTATTTGACTCCTACAATAAGACCATAAGGGAGTTAATTAATAATAATACTGATCAGGTTTTAATACGCTATTTCGAAAAAATATTATTACAGTCACTTAGGGTATGGGGTCATCTTTGATCAAGACTTGAATACGGGAAATGCTATTGTTGCTGAAGACAATTACTACTATAAATTGGATTTTGGCCCAACTTCTAATAGCCAGGACAGTAGGGCAGGCGTTCCCGTTTCAGGCAAAACATTAATTGGTTTGAATAATGAAACCTTGGCAGAGGCTAAAAATAAAAGTGAAGCAAAGATCCTTCTTGCGATCACTGCTTAATCAGTATTTAGGAGAAAAACCTTTAGCTAGTAGAACCCTTTATCAGGAATATATAAAAAACAAACAACCCGCTTGATATACCTGCTTGTAGATTATCGCTACAATATCATTTTCCACAAACTTTAAAACAATCTCTTATGTTGCTTGGTGTAAACATTGATCATATAGCGACGCTCCGACAGGCACGTGGCACGCGATACCCGGATCCAGTAGCTGCTGCGCATTTAGCTGAACAAGCGGGAGCAGATTCTATTACTGTACATCTACGTGAAGATAGACGCCACATATTCAAGAAAGAGATGTGCGTCTATTAAACGAAACCTTAACAACGCCTATGAATCTTGAAATGGCACTGACAGAAGAAATGCTAGCCATTGCTGAATCAGTAAGGCCGAAATACTGTTGTTTGGTACCAGAAAAACGCGAAGAACTTACGACAGAAGGCGGCTTGGACGTATTTTCTCAATTGCACAACATAACTGATAGCTGTGCTCGTCTAAAAGATGCAGGCATTCGGGTTTCTTTGTTTATTGATGCAGACGAGAAACAAATAAATGCAGCAGTGGAATCTTCAGCTCCTTGTATCGAAATTCATACGGGTCACTATGCAGATGCAATTGATGATAGTCAAAAGAACCTGGAATTAAACAAGATAATAAAATCAGTTGAATATGCCAGTAATGCAGGCCTAAAGGTGCATGCAGGTCATGGCTTGAGCTACACTAATGTGATGGATATTGCCGCTATCCCTGAAATACTGGAATTAAATATCGGTCATAGTATTATCTCTCGCGCCGTATTATCCGGATTACCGGAAGCGGTTGGAGAAATGAAACGATTGATAAATTCATCCGTTTTTTCAAAACCTTAATTTACTTAAAAACACACCTAATTTAAATTGCAGATCAGATGTCAGATCAACTCGTTCAAACCAATAAAAGACGTACTTTTGCCATCATTTCACACCCCGATGCTGGTAAAACTACAGTAACAGAACAACTATTATTGTATGGCGGTGCGATACAAATGGCTGGAACAGTAAAAGCCAGAAAGTCTGATCGACATGCAACATCCGATTGGATGCAGATGGAAAAAGAAAGAGGTATATCTGTTACCAGTTCTGTGATGCAGTTCGAGTACAAAAGTAAAATTATTAATTTATTAGATACACCTGGGCATGCAGATTTCTCAGAAGACACTTACCGAACATTAACCGCAGTTGACTCAGCCCTTATGGTGATTGATGTTGCTAAAGGCGTTGAAGAACGCACCCTAAAATTGATGGAGGTTTGTCGTTTACGAGACACTCCTATTATCACCTTCATTAACAAATTGGATCGCGAAGGCAAGGAAGCGATAGATCTATTAGATGAAATTGAAACAGACTTAGGTATCAAATGTGTACCGTTTACCTGGCCTATTGGGATGGGCTCCAGGTTAACCGGAATCTATAATTTATTAGATGACACCTTGCGCCTATACGACAAGAAAGATGATGCTGTTCATGGGAAACTAATAAAGGGACTACATAGTGACGAAGCAAAAAAAATACTTGGTGACCAAATTAGGGACATTGATGAAGAAATTGATTTAGTACAAGGTGTATACGATAAATTTAATAAATCTGATTTTTTATCCGGAAAGATTACTCCTGTATTTTTTGGAACTGCATTACACAACTTTGGAATTTCAGAATTTCTGGATTGTCTACTTGAACATGCGCCTTCACCGCAAACACGGGTTGCTGAAGAACGAAAAATTGATCCAAACGAAGACAAATTGAGCGGCTTTGTCTTCAAAATTCAAGCGAACATGGATCCTGCACATCGAGATAGAATTGCCTTCTTACGTTTATGTTCTGGAAGTTACCAGCGCGGCATGAAAATTCATCACGTACGATTGGGCCGTGACGTCCAGGTCTCAAACGCATTAACTTTTATGGCTGGAAATCGTGAACAAGCAGAAGAAGCATGGTCAGGTGATGTGATAGGACTGCATAATCATGGAACTATTCAAGTTGGTGATACTTTTACTCAGGGAGAGAAATTAAATTTCACAGGAATACCTCACTTTGCACCTGAATTATTCAGACGTGTACAATTGCAGGATCCATTGAAGTTAAAAGCTTTACAAAAAGGCTTGACCCAATTAGGTGAAGAGGGCGCAACACAAGTGTTTAGGCCTAAGAATAGAAATGATTTGATCCTTGGTGCCGTGGGGATACTACAATTTGATGTTGTCGCCTGGCGTCTTAAAGAAGAATATGGCGTCGAATGTTCATACGATAATATCCCAGTTGTTGCTGCACGCTGGGTTGAATGCACTGACAATAAAATGCTTGATGAATTTTGTAAAAAAGCCAGCGATAACATTGCCCTTGATGGCGGTGAGCATTTAACCTATTTAGCACCATCCCTGGTTAACCTAAGTTTAACAATAGAACGCTGGCCAGATATTACATTCCATGCAACGAGAGAACACTAGAAGCTAAGTTTTGTCATTTTCAACAACTGCTACTACCGCCTTCGGTTCTTCGCTTTGAGAACTTGAATCGTTATTCTGAAAATTTCGATTTATATCAGTTCTATCATCATCGTTTGAACTATCTATGCAATGGCCTAACTGAAGCAGTGTTAGGATTTATTTGCGTAATTTCATTATCTTTTTCAGGCTCAATGACGTGCGCTGGTTTAATATTGTCCTGTTTATTGTTCGGTGTATTTTCTACAGGCTTAGATGATTCAGTTGTTACAGGTTTTGTTTGTGAATCATCATTCTTCTGTACAGTTAAATTACTCTGTCCGCTTTCAATGCTCTTGCTTGTTTGCTCAGGCACCACATTATCTACAACTTTAGCAACCTGATTGCTGGTTTCAGGTTTGTTGTTTTCTGTAGAACTTGTATTAGTTTGGTTATTGACGTCATGTGGTTACATTTTCTTGCTTACGTCTACGACCACCACGCCGTCCTCGCCTGGAACTTGAGTTTGAATTTCTTTTTGCAGTGTCCGCGTTAGCAGCATCATTCTCAGAACTCTTATCCTTATCATTTCTTTGATTTCTATTCCGCTGCTGCTGACTTGAATCAGAGCTCGGATTGCGTTTTTGTTGGCTGTTTGAGCTAGAATTCGAATTGCGTCTTTGTTGGCTATTTGAATTATTACGTCTTGGTCGATCGCGATTTGAATCGTTATTGCGATTATTTCGTGAACGATTATTTTGCTGGCGATTGTTATTTGAATTGGTCTTTGGAGTGTCTTTTTCATCAGACCCACCAAATAGACTGCCAAATAATCTAGCTATCAAACCTTTCGCCTTATTCTCGGTTGTTGCAACAGGAGCAGGAGCTGATGGAACAAACTGTTTTACAACAGGCTGTTCGACTCTAGGTTTGTTATGAGCACTTATAAGGTCACTGTTCAGATTGTTTTTTTCATCTGCTTGAATATTGTAACTTGCTTGTTGGTTCTCACTCAGTTTTGCCTCACTCAATCGAACGCGTTGAACAGAGTATTGAGGGGTAACCATTGATGGTTCAGGAATTACTAAAATGTCAACATCAAGTCGATGTTGCATTTCACTAATAGGCTGACGCTTCTCATTTAATAGAAAGGTAGCTGCATCAACAGGCACTCTTACTATTACCTTGGCAGTCATATCCTTCATCGCTTCTTCTTCGATAATTCGTAAGACTGAAAGAGACAATGATTCCACATCGCGAATAGTTCCTTGACCATCGCATCGGGGACAAGGGGTATGACTGGACTCTCCTAACGAAGGTCTTAATCGTTGACGCGACATTTCAAGCAGGCCAAAACGAGATATTCTGCCCACTTGAACTCGAGCGCGATCCATACGCAAACTGTCACGCATTGCATTTTCAACTTCGCGTTGGTTTCGCGTATTCAGCATATCAATGAAATCTATGACGATCAGACCACCTATATCACGCAGTCTAAGTTGGCGTCCTATCTCTTCAGCGGCTTCTTTATTTGTGTTGAAGGCTGTTTCTTCTATATCGCTGCCCTTAGTCGCTCTCGCAGAGTTTATATCAATAGATATTAATGCTTCTGTGTGATCGATAATTACAGCACCACCTGATGGTAAACGAACCTCTCTGGAGAATGCAGTCTCTATCTGGTATTCAATTTGATAACGGGTAAAAAGAGGGTCGCTGTCCGTATATAGTTTCAATTTTTCGAGATTATGTGGCATAACGGATGTCATAAAATCATGACAACGTTTATGTACTTCAGGATCATCGATCCATATTTCATTTATATCTTTGCGTAAATAATCACGAATAGCTCGAATAATGACTTCACTTTCCTGATAAATAAGAAATGAAGCAGGGCGCTCATCAGCTGCAGTACTGATTGCACTCCAAAGTTGATTTAGATAATCCAAATCCCATTGGAGCTCTTCCGATGACTTACCGACACCCGCCGTTCTTAAAATCAGCCCCATACCATCAGGGACTACAAGGCCGCTCATAGCATCGCGTGCTTCCGATCGATCACTGCCCTCAATTTGTCTAGAGACACCACCTGCCCGAGGATTATTTGGCATCAACACTAAGTAACGTCCCGCAAGACTGACAAAAGTTGTTAGCGCAGCACCTTTATTGCCACGCTCTTCTTTTTCGATCTGAACAATGAACTCCTGGCCTTCTTCAATAGCATCACTAATGCTAATTCTCCCCGACCGAGGTTTATCTGCTTTTTCAGGTTTGAATAAGACGCGGGCTATTTCTTTGAATGGTAGAAAACCGTGACGTTCAGCACCGTAATCAACAAACGCAGCTTCTAGGCTTGGTTCAATACGAACGACTCTGGCTTTATAAATATTGGATTTTTTTTGTTCGCGATCTGCTGATTCTATATCGAGATCGTATAATCGTTGTCCATCTACTAGTGCAACACGCACCTCTTCTGGCTGAGTTGCATTGATCAGCATACGTTTCATTGTTGTTATTCCTTAAGCCTCGCTCTACCATTGCAGCATGGGACATGTGATTGTCGAATCAAATGCAATTACCATACGCTGGGAGCGCGGACACAAATTTTTGCTCATTTTGTTTGGGTTGAGCATGATTACAACCCTGTGTTTGTGACTACCATGTATTCTTACTAATGCGAATATTATTTTGATAAAATCACTAAACATCACCTAAGACATAATATGGCTCGCGATAAATTCTTAAATAATCAAGACAGGTCGCGTATTGTTAATATATTCTTTTTGAATGATATCTTTAGTTTTATCATCCTTACCATTTCATGAACAAACCTTAAAATTACTTTGCACCAGTTTTGTGCATCTTGTTTAATACACCGACTGTGATAGGTCTTAATCTGAATGCCCGGTTTGAGCGGCTTAATATAGCAATCTTGCCGCTCTACAGCAATAAAATGAGTAATAAATGAACCAAATCCATGCAAAAAAAATCAATTCAAAACAAATAGTTATATCTGCAGATAATGCGGGGCAACGGATTGATAACTTTCTTATCCGTTATTTCGGCAAAATCCCAAAATCTCGTATCTATCAAATGCTGAGAAAAGGTGAGGTTCGAATCAACAGTGGAAGAATAAAACAGACTTATAGACTGGAAGAAGGCGATATTTTGCGAGTTCCGCCAATCTATCTTGATGAAAAAGGACACTCCATTCCGACACGTTCTCTACAACAAAAAATAGCAGATTCTATTATTTTTGAGGATGAAGGCTTGATTATCATCAATAAGCCTGCGGGGATTGTCGTACATAGTGGTAGCGGTCAATCTCATGGCGTCATAGAAGCGTTTAGGGCGATGGGGGATAACTATAAAAAACTAGAATTGGTGCATCGTTTGGACAAAGATACTTCTGGTTGTCTGATGTTGGCTAAGAGTATTCCTATACTAAGACAATTACATAATGCTATGAAAAACGACGAAATATCGAAATCATACTGTGCGCTCTTGGCAGGTCGAATTGCTGATAAGAAAATTACTGTTGATTCCCCTTTAAGCAAAGACACGGTCAGTTCGGGAGAACGTATCGTTACTGTTGATGAAAATGGAAAATCTGCAAAAACTATATTCTCTCGAGAGCGCGTATTTCAGTCAGCTACTCTCGTGAATATTAAATTGATTACTGGGCGTACCCATCAAATCCGCGTGCACAGTGCTTCCATAGATCACCCAGTGATAGGCGATATGAAATATGGTGATCGGATAATTAATCGAGAATACAAAAAGTTAGGCTTAAAACGTATGTTCCTTCATGCTAAAAGTTTAAAATTTATATCTCCTGTAAGCCAACAGCCGTTGTCCATAGATGCACCATTAGAACCTGATTTGGTTAGTTTTTTGGAACAGTTGGCTAATTTAGAATAGGTTGCAATGGCCTTTAATTTATTGAACACAAACTTGGATCTATGGTCATTTAGATTATCCGCAAAGAGTGATGTTAATAGTACACTTCAAAGTCTATAATCGAATCATTACGTAACGCAACAATAAACCAATAAATAACATTAATAAAATAATATAAATGTCTGATATAAAAGAAAATATTGACCTAATAAGTTTGAACAGTCACTGATCAATGGGCTTGCAAAAGAAGTGTTAACTGAGCAACGTCGAAATCGACGCTGGGGTATTTTCTTTAAAATATTGTTAACTTTATATTTGTCCACATTTTTAATTATCTACACTGTCAAAAATACAGAGATGGGAAGTTTCAGTAGCGATAAACATACTGCTCTAATTGATATTAATGGCGTAATCGCGGCTAATTCCGAGGCAAGAGCAGACTATGTGGTCACCGGTTTGAGGAAAGCTTTTAAAGATGAAAATACAGAAGGCGTTATATTACGTATTAACAGTCCAGGCGGTAGTCCAGTTCAGGCAGGTTACATTAATGATGAAATTAATCGTCTGAAGGAAAAGCATCCGGATATACCGGTCTATGCCGTAATCAGTGACATGTGTGCCTCTGGAGGTTATTACATCGCTGCGGCAGCGGATAAAATTTACGCGAACAAGGCCAGCATTGTCGGCTCAATAGGTGTCATTATGGCCGGGTTTGGATTTGTCGAGACGATTGAAAAATTGGGCATAGAACGCCGTTTACTGCATGCTGGGAATAACAAAGGATTTATGGATCCATTTCAGCCTCTCAAGCCTGAAGAATCGACACATGTGCAAGGTTTATTAAATGAAATTCATCAACAGTTTATTGATGTCGTTAAAAATGGCAGGGGCGATCGACTTATAGATGATGAGAAGCTATTTTCAGGTCTCATCTGGTCGGGGCAGGAATCTATCAAACTTGGTTTAGTAGATGAGTTAGCCAGCGCCAGCCAAGTGGCGCGCGATGTAATCGGCGCCGAAGACATTGTCGATTTTACCAAGCGGGAAAACTATTTTGACCGATTTGCGAGTCAAATGGGCTCAGCCATGTTACGAAGCATAACCGATTCCATAAGGTTACAGTAAGAATCAGGGGAGCTTAATTCCTTGATTTCTTAACATTTCGCAAAGACGGATCAAAGGTAATCCAATCAACGCGGTTGGATCTTCCCCTTTCATTTTTGACATCAAGCTGACCCCCAGTTTTTCAGACATAAAACTGCCCGCACAATCATAGGGTTGTTCTTTCAGCAGGTAGTTTTCAATTTCTTGCTCTCTCAGTTTTCTGAAAGAAACTCGATAAATGATGACATCTTTTTCGCGTTTGTCCGTACTAGAGTTAATTACACAAAGCCCAGTAAAAAACGATAAGGTCTTGTTACTCATAGCCATCAATTGCTCCTTGGCATTTTCATGATTACCAGGTTTGCCTAAAATCTTGCCATCACACTCAAGTGCTTGGTCTGAGCCGATCACTATCGCATTAGAATGTCTTGCCGCAACATGTCCTGCCTTTGTCTCTGCCAAGCGTTCAACGTAATCCTCAATCGTTTCTCCCTCAATATATTGTTCATCAATGTTCGGAGCTTCAGTCGAAAATTCAAGCTGAAGTCGTTGAAGCAGCACTTTCCTATAAGGTGACGATGAAGCGAGTATTATTCTCATTGGGCTGATATGGTCTCTCCTGATGTGCAATTTGCGCTTTATTTTGGGCAAATTTAAATAAATATCAAATAAGTCAGCTATTTAACAAATATATATCGATATTATTTTGACAGCTTAAGGGTCTATCGATAAAATTCGCCGCCTGATGCCATCTGACCTGTCGCAACCTATCAATCCATTGCGGCTAGCAAAAGCCAGAGAAAGGATTGTAGGTAAAATACAACTTAACTCAATGGCCCGTTTAAAGGGAATTTTGTTGAGTCATAAGGGAGAGCTAAATTATAGCTTGGCTTTTGATTTCAATGAAGCAAGCGTTTGTATTATTGAATCTGATATTGAGACTCAATTAATACTTGAGTGTCAAAGGTGTTTTGAACCGGTTGAGGTTGATATTCGAAAAAACTCTCTGCTGGGAATCGTTGATGAGAGCGACGAAATCGATTCATTAGCAAAGGAATATGAACCAGTACAATTAGATGAAGATGGTGTTATTACCGTCGAGGAGCTGGTTGAAGAGGAATTGCTATTATCAATTCCACTCTCAGCACTTCATCCAGAAAACAAGTGCGCAGCAACAAATGATGTAAACAGAATTAATGCAGAGGCAAAACGACAACCATTTGCGGATTTAGCAGCATTAATAAAAGACAAAAATTGATCAATACATAGTAAATCTTAGGAGACAAATAGTCATGGCAGTTCAAAAAACGAAAAAATCAAGCTCAAGACGGGATATGCGTCGCTCACATGATGCTTTGACTTCCGCCCCATTATCAATAGAACCTACTTCAGGCAAAGTACATCTACGCCACAATATCTGTTCAGACGGTTATTATCGAGGCCGTAAGGTAATAGAAGTTAAAGGTGACCAGGAATAATTGACCTGAGCGCAAATCAAAAAATCTTTCCAGAGTTTAAATACTACTCTGGATAATCTATGTCTTTAAAGTCAACAATTGCACTTGACGCAATGGGTGGCGATTTTGGTCCATCTGAAATTGTCCCTGCTGCACTCTTTGCTCTAAAAAAACACACTGCACTCCATCTTATTCTGGTTGGCAAAGAAGATCTTGTTCTGGATGAGTTAAAAAAGCATAAGGCAAACGAGCACGAACGAATCAAAGTAGTCCATGCACCTGAAGTAGTTGAAATGCATGAGTCACCATCACAGGCTCTGCGCACTAAAAAAGAGTCTTCAATGCGAATTGCCATAGAGTTAGTGCGCGATGGAGAAGCGGCAGCCTGTGTTAGTGCCGGCAATACTGGTGCATTAATGGCAACTTCTCGATTTGTTTTGAAAATGTTACCGGGTATGGATCGTCCTGCCATTTGTACTACCTTGCCTGGAAAGAACGGACATACTCACGTTCTTGATCTTGGAGCCAATGTTGATTCAAGTTCCGAACAATTATTTCAATTTGCCATTATGGGTGCTGAATTAGCCAGTGCTGTTGAAGGGAAGAAATCCAACGATAGCACTGTTCAATGTCGGCGAAGAAGAGATCAAGGGCAATGACCGCGTTAAACAAGCGGCAACATTACTTGCAGAGAGTCATCTTAATTATACTGGATTCGTCGAAGGTACTGACTTATACACTGGTGATGTAGACGTTATAGTCTGTGATGGTTTTGTTGGTAATATTGCGTTAAAAGCAAGCGAAGGTTTGGCTGAATTCCTCCGTCACCACGCAACAGTTCAATTTAAAAGCAGTCTATACGCTAAATTTGCAGCACTGGTAGCAATGCCCGTCTTAAAAGCATTAAAACAAAAAATTGATCCAAAACAATATAATGGCGCGTCATTACTTGGGCTCCGCGGCATCGTTATCAAAAGTCACGGCGGTGCAGATCAATATCATTCGCCACAGCAATTGATGAGGCCATTATCGAAGTTGAGAATAATGTGCCGGAAAAAATAAATGCAAAATTGGAACAATTGCTAATCGATAGGCAAAGTCTTTAATGTATTCGAAAATTACTGGCACCGGTTCCTATTTGCCTGAACGCATCTTGACCAATGCCGACCTGGAATTGATGGTCGATACCTCAGATGAATGGATACGCTCTCGTACCGGAATTGAAAAGCGACATATCGCAGCCGATGATGAGACCACCTGTGACCTGGCTGAAAAAGCAGCATTGTCGGCCATAGAAGCTGCTGGAATAGAAGCTGACTGATATAGACTTAATCATTATTGGCACAACCACCCCAGACCTTATTTTCCCTAGCACAGCCTGTTTGTTACAACAGCGGTTAGGTATTCATGGGTGCCCAGCTTTTGATGTGCAGGCAGTTTGCACGGGTTTATCTATGCAATGAGTATCGCTGAAAAATTTATCAGTACTGGTAGCTCAAAGTGTGCCTTGTTATAGGTGCTGAGACTGTCTCACGCATCATCGACTGGAAAGACAGAAATACATCTGTCATTTTTGGTGATGGCGCTGGTGCTGTCATTCTTCAAGCAAGCGAAACACAGGGTATTTTATCCAGCCATATTCATGCAGATGGTCAGTATGCAGATCTATTAAATGTCCCTGCAGGTATTTCTTCTGATTACGATATGGTTAAGGCAGATAAAGCATTTGTCACCATGCAAGGCAACGAAGTTTTTAAAGTCGCCGTAAACACGTTAGGCCGGATTGTTGATGAAACGTTAGCAGCAAACTCTATGAAAAAAGAAGATATAGACTGGCTAGTACCACATCAGGCCAATATGCGAATTATATCAGCTACTGCAAAAAAGCTGGATATGTCTATGGACCGCGTCATTGTTACCGTTGATCAGCATGGCAATACTTCAGCGGCTTCAGTTCCTTTAGCACTTGATGTCGCCGTTAGAGATGGGCGTATCAAAGCAGGTGACACCGTTTTGTTGAAGCATTTGGTGGTGGTTTTACCTGGGGTTCTGTCTTGTTACGTTATTAACGTCTTTATGGTTTTAAGTTTTAAAACAATCAAAATGAATAGTAGTTCAACTTGCGTGTCTTTCCAGGTCAAGGTTCTCACAGTCTGTAGGCATGATGGGATAGGCTGCTTGAACAAATCACTCCGTTAAGTCAGTTATTTGACATCTGCCTCAGATATCTTAGGTTACGATCTACTGAAATTATTAACTCAGGTCCGAAGAAAAACTTAATCAAACCGAAATCACGCAACCCGCATTCTTGTTTCCGCTTATGCAACATGGCTCTGTGCAAAAAACATTCTGAAACTCGCCCACTGTCTTAGCAGGGCATAGCCTGGGAGAATATCAGCGCTTGGTCTGTGCTGACGTATCAAATTTGAAGATGTATTGCGCTTGGTTGCTGAAAGAGGGCGATGCATGCAAAGAGCAGTGCCTGCAGGTACTGGCGCAATGGCAGCAATTCTAGGTTTAGAAGATAAGCAAGATAGTACAGGTTTGCGCGGATAGCTGCTGAGAAGTGGAGTTGTATCTGCTGCTAATTTTAATTCACCGGGTCAGGTCGTTATCGCTGGTGACAAATCTGCTGTTGAAAGAGCAATAGTCGCTGCAAAAGATGCTGGAGCAAAACGGGCATTGATGTTACCCGTCAGTGTCCCATCGCATTGTATGCTTATGAAAGAGGCGGCTGCTGAGTTTGCTAAAGCACTTGAATATAATTTCTTTTAACGACGCTAAAACACCTGTGATACAGAATGTTAGATGCTGAAGTTAAATCTAAAGCAGATGAGATTAAAACAGCACTTCTTGAGCAGCTTTATATGCCGGTGCGCTGGGTGGACTGTATAAATAGTATGCATGGCATGCAAGTAAAGTAAAATGAATTGAATGTGGCCCCGGCAAAGTGCTTTCTGGCTTGATTAAACGTATAGACCGCTCATTTGAAATACATTCTGTCAACGATGAAGCTTCCTTGGATAAAAGCTAGCTAAATTAAGAGCGAGTGTGTTGATGAAAAATAAATACAAAGATAAGGTTGTACTCGTCACTGGAGCCAGTCGTGGCATAGGTAAAGCAATTGCGCTTAAATTTGCAGAACAAGGCGCCTTTGTCATTGGTACAGCAACTACAGAGGCCTCTGCCGATCAAATCTCAAAAAATTTACTGCGACAATTCTCTGGAACTAGGCTGGTATTAAATATCGCCGATAAAACTTCAGTTGAAGAGTTTGCAACAAACTTAAAGAAGTAAATGCGCCAAACTATTCTTATCAATAATGCCGGAATCACGCGTGATAATTTATTGATGCGTATGAAAGATGATGAATGGGAAGATGTGATTAATACAAATTTAACTGGCATGTTCCGTGTAACAAAACTATGTATGCGTGCCATGATGAAACAACGCTATGGACGTATCATTAATATCAGTTCTGTTGTCGGCTTATCAGGAAATCCAGGTCAATCAAATTATCTGCGACAAAAGCAGGGATGCTAGGTTTTACACGATCTCTTGCGAAAGAAGTGGGCTCGAGAGGCATTACTGTAAATGCTGTTGCGCCAGGTTTATTGAAACTGATATGACAGATGAATTGAGCGCTGATGTTCGTGATTCAATCTTAAATCAGATTGCATTGGGTCGTTTAGGTCAGCCAGAAGAAATAGCAAATGTAGTTGACTTTCTGGCTTCAGATGAGGCGGCCTATATTACCGGACAAACTATTAGCGTAAATGGTGGGATGTATATGGGATAAAGCTATTATTTACTTTAAATTATTATTTAAAACATGATATTAAAATATTAATATCATGGCATAATCTAAGTTGCAAGAAGATTTCATTTCACTAAACTTAGCACACTAAAAACGGCCACTGAGCCGCTAAGGGAGGATTTATTAATCATGAGTAGTGTTGAAGAACGCGTAAAAAAAATCGTTGTAGAACAACTGGGCGTTAAAGAAGACGAGGTCACTAATGAAGCATCATTCGTTGATGATTTAGGTGCAGATTCTTTAGATACTGTTGAGTTAGTTATGGCATTGGAAGAAGAATTTAAAACCGAAATTCCAGATGAAGAAGCTGAGAATATTACCACGGTTAATGAGGCGGTTAAGTACATCAATGCACATCTAGAATAATCTAAAATAGAAAGGACACCCAAGGCCGCGTTATGACAACTCTCTTACGCGGCCTTTTTTATTGTTAGGTATTAATATTATATTTTATATAAAAATCAAACAAGCGTCCTATTTCTTTTCTAAAACATATAGACAGGTATTATCTGAAGTGAGTAAACGTCGTGTAGTTATAACAGGTTTAGGCATGGTAACGCCTGTTAGGTAATAATGTTGATGAAACCTGGAGTAATATTCTCGCCGGTAAAAGCGGTATTGGTCTAATAGATCATTTCGACACATCTGAATTTAGCGTTCGTATTGGAGGTTCTATACGAGAATCTCGATTTAGATCATTACATCCCTAAGAAAAGATCAAAAGAAAATGGATCCATTTATACACTACGGTCTAACTGCAGGTATTCAGGCGATTCAGGATTCTGGCTTAGAAGTTAATGATGAAAATGCCTCACGCATTGGCGTTGCCATTGGTTCGGGCATTGGTGGGTTACCTGGTATTGAAAAAAGCACTCCGACAATTTATCAATGGTGGCCCAAGAAAAGTATCTCCATTTTTCATCCCAAGTAACATTATCAATATGATTTCTGGGCATTTATCCATCATCTATGGATTAAAGGGCCCAAACTTCGCTATCTCTACTGCGTGCACAACCGGCACACACAATATTGGCGATGCTGCGAGGTTAATAGAATATGGTGATGCCGATGTCATGATTGCGGGCGGCGCAGAAATGGCAACTTCCGAAAATGGTTTGGCCGGATTTGCATCTGCTCGTGCGCTCTCGAACAGGAAATGATGAGCCAGAACGCGCCAGCCGGCCTTGGGACAAGGGCAGAGATGGTTTTGTCTTGAGTGATGGAGCTGGGGTTGTCGTTCTGGAAGAATATGAACACGCTAAAAAACGTGGCGCCAATATAATTGCTGAAGTTGCCGGTTATGGCATGAGTGGTGATGCCTACCATATGACTGCACCTTCGGAAAATGGTGAAGGCGCGGCAAACTGCATGGTAAACGCCTTAAGAAATGGCAGCATCAATATTGATGAAGTTGATTATATAAATGCACATGGTACTTCAACCCCGGCGGGAGATATTGCAGAAACCAATGCTGTAAAACGTGTATTTAAGGAAGATTCAAAGTCATTGGCCGTAAGCTCAACAAAATCGATGATTGGTCATTTATTAGGGGCCGCAGGGGGCGTAGAGGCTATATTTTCAGTTTTAGCCATTCGTGACCAGGTTGCACCACCAACGATAAACCTTGATGAGCCCGACCCTGAATGTGATTTAGATTATGTTCCACATACTGCTCGTGCAATGAAGGTCGATGTCGCATTATCTAATTCATTTGGCTTTGGCGGCACTAATGGTTCACTCATCTTTAAGAAGCTGAGTTAAGCTCGATAAGCCATAACAATATAATGGCAATCAAATCTCTCATTAATGGAAAATCGACTGATGCAGTTTCTTTGTATGATCGAGGCTTGCAATACGGCGACGGCTTATTTGAAACAATTGCGGTTGAAGATGAGTCGCTACTGTGCTGGGATGAACATCTAGAAAGATTGCAATCAGGATGCAGTAGATTAAAGATTCCCATCCCCAATCAAGATACGTTAAGCGCAGAGTCTCAGCGTTTAATAAGTTCTGTTAAGCGCGGCATAATCAAAATAATTATCACTCGAGGACAAGGCGGTCGCGGCTACGCTTCACCTGTTAATATAGAGCCAACTCGTATAATTTCACTTTACCCTTGGCCTGAATATTCATTTGGAAATTCAGATGACGGTATTAACGTTCGTGTCTGCAACTATCGTTATGCTCATAATTCAATACTTGCTGGTATCAAGCACCTCAATAGACTTGAGCAAATTTTAGCAAGATCAGAATGGACCGATAGCTCAATTGCAGAGGGCGTTGTTCTGGATCATGAAGAAAATGTTATTGAAGGAACGATGAGCAATGTTTTTTATATCAAGAATAATACGTTGTACACGCCTGAATTATCTGCTTGTGGTGTTGATGGTGTTATCAGAAAAAAAATTATTACATTAGCAGCAGAATTACATCTTGAGATTTGCATTAACAAAATTTCGCTAAAATCATTAATGGATGCTGATGAAGCCTTTATGTGTAATAGCATTATAGGTGTATGGCCAATTAAAAAGATAGATCGAAAGTCTTTCGAAGTTGGAGACAAAACCATTCAAATTAAAAAGACATTACAAAAACAAAACTTCATTCTTACGTCATGATCAAACGTCTCCTTGGACTCATGGCGCTAAGTTTATTATTTCTTATAGTGACGACTGTATTACTCTACAATGAATATCAAGCATTCCTAAATACGCCCTTAAGTATTGAAAAAGAAACTATCTTTGAAGTAGAGCCGGGCATGACTTTCACCGACGTCAACACCAAGATGAAAAGACTGGAACTGACAAAGGACACTGGTTATTTTAAAATTCTTGCTCGGCATAGCGGGAAAGCAAACAAGATTAAATCAGGTGAATATTTATTATCGCCTGGATTAACCCCAATCGAGCTGCTAAACCTTCTGGTATCAAGCAAAGTAATACAATACTCCTTTACACTTCTTGAAGGTTGGCAAGTCAGAGAGATGCTGCAAGCGATTCGTGCAACAGACTTAATAGAACATACCTTGCTTAGTGATGAAGCCGAGAAGGTAATGATTGAACTCGGCTATACAGACAAACCGGCTGAGGGCTTGTTCTTTCCAGACACCTATAACTTCCCAAAAGGCACTACTGATAAAGCATTTTTACTCAGAGCCTATCAACGTTTACATGATGTCTTAGCTGAGGAGTGGCAGACACGCGCTGAAAACTTGCCATACAAGACAGCATACGAAGCCTTAATTATGGCTTCTATCATAGAAAAAGAAACCGGTTTGGCTAGTGAGCGTAGCACCATTGCCGGAGTCTTTGTTCGTCGCTTAAATAAAAAAATGAAACTACAAACGGATCCAACGGTTATTTACGCAATGGGGAAACAGTATAATGGCAATATACGTAAAAAAGATCTGGATATAGACTCTCCCTATAACACTTACCGCTATAAAGGCTTACCGCCTAGTCCAATTGCATTGGTTGGCCGAGAAGCGATTCACGCAGCGTTACATCCAGAAGAGGGTAAGTCACTCTACTTTGTTGCAAAAGGGGATGGTTCACATTATTTTTCAGAAACGCTGAAAGAACATAATCGGGCCGTCACAAAATATCAATTAAAGAAAAAGTAAAACATAATGCAAGAAGCTTTATTTATAACGCTCGAAGGTGTTGAGGGTGCTGGTAAAAGCAGTTTAATGGACTATATTTCCGAGCTGTTTACTCGCGCTGGTCTCGCGGTCATACAAACACGCGAGCCAGGCGGAACAAAAACCGGAGAGCAGATTAGAGAGATTCTGCTAGACAGCAATAATATTGGTCTGGAAAATAACACAGAACTGCTATTAATGTTTGCTGCAAGAATGCAGCATCTAGAAGAAGTCATAAAACCTGCTTTGGCATCAGGTCAGATTGTTATTTGCGATCGATTCACTGATGCTAGTTATGCATACCAAGGCGGCGGCAGGGGAATTGAAGAGTCACGCATACAAATACTTGAAGATTGGGTTCAAGAAGGTTTAAAACCTGATCTGACCTTATTATTCGATCTCGATGTTGAGATTGGATTACGTCGTGCAGGGAAAAGAAGTCAAGCTGACAGGTTTGAACAAGAAGACATCCTGTTTTTCGAACGTATTCGATCATGTTATCTTGAGCGGGCAAATAAAGAACCGACACGTTTTAGAATCATCGATTCAGGCGAATCTCTGGAAAATGTGAAACAGCAAATACAGAAAGTATTGCAAGAGCATCTATGACAGGTATCTATCCTTGGCAAAATGAGCAATGGCAGACGGTTGATGGAGATGCAACAGCAACATCGCTTGCCCCATGCAATATTACTTTGCGGCCCGGAAGGTATCGGTTTAAAGCAATTTGCACAAACGGCAGCCATGCAACTGTTGTGTTTATCAAAAGACCCTGAAACTAATAACGCCTGTGGTAAATGTCAAAGTTGCCAGTTATATAATGCTGGAAATCATCCTGATTTAAACCTCATCGAACCTGAAGAAACCGGTAAGCAACTCAAAATTGCTCAGGTGCGTGAGTTAATTGAATATGTAGCCTTAAAGAGTTTTTCTGGTAAGCAGAAAATTGCGATTATTGAACCTGCCGATGCAATGAATCGCGCAACAGCAAATGCATTATTGAAAACGCTGGAAGAACCTCCTTCTCAATCGATGTTATTCCTATTGAGCCATAGACCTTCGAAACTACCTATAACCATAAGAAGCCGATGCCAACGGATAGATTTTAAGCCGGCTTATAAACAAATGGACATAGATTGGCTTAAGGATAAGTTAGTAGATTCAAAGCTGTCTGCGAAAGCATTACTTCGTTTATCTGGAGGAGGGCCATTAAAAGCACTTTCTATGATTGAAGAGGAGCAGCTAGAGTTCCGAATCACTCTACTCAGAGACCTCAAATTAATGAGTAAAAACAACTGCGACCCCGTCCAAATAGCCGCCAGTTGGCAAACATTGGGACTGGAAAATATCCTCAGCTGGCTATTGAAGATAATACTGGATCTAATTCGCCTTAAATTGCTTCATGATAGCGCAAACCTGATAAACCTTGACTTGAAAGAAGACTTGCAAGACCTTGTAAATTCATTAGACTTGGTCGCATTGGTCAAGAATTATGATTTCGTATTATTGAAATACCAACAATCGACTGGACCAATGAATTACAATCCATTGAGCATACTTGAAGAGATTGTATTGCACTGGAACAACCCTGAAATAGCAAAGTAACAGGAGTAAATGTAAATGGCTGCAGGCCGCGATCCACGACAAGGTATTTTATCCCTAACAATACGAGATAAAAGCGCGCTTTATGCTTCTTATATGCCATTTGTGAAAAATGGTGGTCTGTTTATACCTACTGCTAAAACCTACAAATTAGGCGATGAAGTATTCATGCTATTAACCTTAACCGACAGTAAAGATAAGTTGCCGGTAGCGGGTAAAGTTGCCTGGATCACGCCAAAAGGCGCTCAGGGTAATAAAATAGCCGGTATCGGCGTACAATTTAGCGAATTGGACAAAGGTGCTACCAAGAGCAAGATTGAAAACCAATTAGCTGGTGCATTAAAATCAGATCGCCCAACTCACACCATGTAATTATCAGTAAGCCACTGTTTTTAAAATAATATCTGCCTGCCCTCGTGACCTCTCTGATAGATTCCCACTGTCACATTCCACTATTGAGTGAAGACCTATCTGTCGACGATATTATAAATAATGCAAAACAAAACGATATTGAGCACATGCTCTGTGTTGCCATAGATCTGGATGGCTCGCCTGATATTATCAATTTAGCCTGTCAATATGACATGATCTCTGCCTCTGTAGGTATTCATCCCAACACTGAACTGGAAAATGAAGCTACTGCAGACGATATTATTACCTTAGCGAGCAATGACGATGTCGTCGCTATAGGCGAAACCGGACTTGATTACTTTCGAAGTGAAGGGGATCTTGAATGGCAACGCAACCGGTTTCGAACTCACATAAATGCCGCTAAAGAGCTGGATAAGCCGCTGATTATTCATACTCGTGAGGCCAAAGATGACGTAATTCGTATATTAAAAGAAGAGGGTGCTGATAAAGTCGGCGGAGTAATGCATTGCTTTGTTGAAGATTGGGAAACCGCCCAGGCAGCAATGGACCTAAACTTCCTTATCTCTTTTTCTGGCATTGTCACCTTTAAAAACGCGAAAGAGCTTCATGAGGTCGCAAAACTAGTCCCATTAGAGCAAATGTTAGTTGAAACGGACTCGCCTTATCTGGCACCGGTTCCATTTAGAGGAAAAAAAAATCAACCTGCATATGTCCGCCATGTTGCAGAATTTATTTCTACATTAAAAGAGATTGATTTTGATGTTCTGGCAAATCAAACAACTAGAAACTACCATAAATTATTTAATTAATTCAAATAGATGATACTAATACCTCAAGTGAATTATCGATAATCTTTCGGCTCGTATAAAAATGAGGTGAAAACCGTATTCCTCCCGCTCGATTTGCACATATCAGCCTATTTTTCATTAACTTAGAATAAAGTTCAGGCATATTAGTACCTTCAATTGTGAATGTTACTATCCCTGCATAATGTGGTTTAATTGTCGGGGAAACAAATGTCAACCCAGGTATATTCTTCAATAAATCAATAAGGTAGCTAATATTATTAATAATATTAGCAGAAATATTTTCTATCCCGATTTCTTCTATCAAGGAAAGACTGGCCGACAAGGCATGAATTCCTAGCATATTGGGGCTGCCACATTCAAAGCGTCGACCTGAATCAGCGTACCCTGACTCCTTGGAATCATAATTGCCGACATCCTTAACCATATGCCAGCCAAATTGGTGTAAATTTAGTGAATCCCTGATCTCGGCCTTACAGTAAAATAATGCGATTCCTTCAGGGCCTAACAGCCATTTGTGTGCATCTGCCATGACAAAATCAGCTTTAATCGTCTGACAATTGAAAGGTAGGGCGCCTAGACTTTGAATCGCATCAACACAAAACAGTATATTGTTCTCGTAGCAGTATTCTCCAAGCACCGTTAAATTCAGACATGTTCCTGTACCATATTGAATAGAACTTATTGTTAATAAACGTGTTTTATCATCGCATGCGTCAATTAACGCTTCTTCAGGGCTTCTTCCTTTAGAAAGGCTTACCTGCCGAAACGCGACACCATTTTTTGCCTGTGCTAGCCAGGGAAGTCTATTGGAAGGGAATTCCTCATCAGAACTTACGATATTATCCCCAGTTTGCCATTCGATGCCTTCTGCAACTACAGATAAGGCTTCTGATGTGTTTTTTAAAAGCGAGATATCGTCTACAGAAGGCGCATTTATTAAGCGTTTAAGCTGTTGGCGCAGCTCGGCTTCTTTCTCTAACCATACGAGATAATTTGTCGCTCCAAGCGTAGTGTTTTCATTGGCAAACCGATGAACTGCATCAGCAGTACGCTGAGGCCAGGGTGATACTGCGGCATGATTCAAATAAAGAATACTTTCATCCAGAAGAAATTCTTTTTTTATTATCTTTTCGATTGTCATGATTAAGATGATTCCCTGTATTAATAGTGTATTATTTATACTAATCGCAATAGATATGAAAGCTAAGCTTATGAAAATAATAATTATTGCTGTTTTGATGGTGCTTTCACATCAGTCATATGCTGTGGAATTCCATCAGTGCATCGATCAAGAAAGGGCAGCAACATTTCACTAATCTACCTCCGCAGAGAGCCTAGGATTCATACTGCAATCAAAGAAACGACCGATCGCTACTCATATTTGATCAATCAAGATTATTCAAATTTAGAAAAACGTTATCAACAGGTCGTTCTCCCAGACGAAACGGATCAACTCAATGAGCCCTTACTAAATTTAAACTCAACTGAAAAAGAATTAGAGCAAGTTAATGATCCAGTATTACCTATAAATCCTGTCATGAAACCGATATTAGATGTTATCGATCCAGACAATGTATTAGAAGAAGTAAATAAAACAAAATCTCAATCAAAATCAATACTTTCTGAAGACAAGACCGGTGCTCTGACTAATGACACCTAACCATATAACTGCGCATAATGTATATTATGTTAAATTAGATAAATACATCTAAAGACCTGAACTATCCTAAATGAGTTATTCCCTTTCTTGTTATTTATATAGCTAGTAGATTAAATCTATGACTAATCAAACTGATAATGCCTTCTGGATTGGTAAAACATTTGACGACTTTTTGTTCCGCCCTCAAAAAGGAATTTCTGATTCTCGCCGAAACATACATCTTGTTTCGAAATTGACAAACACTATTCAGCTAGAGCTACCGATTGTCTCGTCGAACATGGATAGCGTAACGGGCTCAGATATGGCCCGAACTATGGCCATGGATGGTGGTTTAGGCGTGGTTCATAGGGCAATGTCAATAAAACGACAAGTAAGGAAAATTGCTGAGGTGAAACGTAGTCAGAGTGCTGTTATTGAAAACCCCTTATGTTTACCGTTGTCTGCAACCATAAGACAGGCAAAGAACTTTGCCAATAAGCACAATATAACGGGAATACTCATAGAAACTGAATCTGGAAGTGGTATTTTAGCCGGCGTACTCTCAGGCAGAGATATTCCCTGGGATAATGATGTTAATGATAAAGTGGTCAGTGATTACATGACTCCAGTTGAGAAATTAACCACTGAAAAACCTGAAATAAGCACCGATGAAGCGGCAAGTATCCTATTTGATAAACGTTTAGAAAGATTGCCGTTAATTGATGCAAACCGACGTATTCATGGCCTTATTACGCGTAAAGACATCTTTTCATTGCGAGAGCGACCTGATGCCAGTAAAGATGATAAAGGTCATTTATTAGTTGCCGCAGCCATAGGCGCTCATGGCGATTATCTTGAACGGGCGAGTGCCCTACTCGTCTCTGGCGCAGATTGTTTGTTTATTGACATTGCACATGGCCATTCTAGTGTGATGGAGGTAGCAGTTAACAACATTCGTAAACAATGTAATGACGTGCCATTGGTCTGCGGTAATGTTGCGACAAGTGAAGGCGCTCAATTTATGAAAGATATTGGTGCCGATGCTATTAAAGTTGGCGTTGGTCCAGGCCGAGGTTGTCGAACACGCCTGGAAACTGCGGCAGGTGTGCCTCAATTACAGGCAATTCGAGAAGCCTATGAGACAGTGGGTGATTCAATACCGATTATGGCCGACGGTGGGATTAAAACAGATAAAGATATATTTTTAGCGTTAATCAGTGGTGCTTCAACAGTAATGTTAGGCAGTGCCTTGTCTGGCACCGACGAAGCGCCGGGTCAGATGATTGAAGACCCGGTGACAAACACTAAAAAGAAGATCTATAGAGGGTATGACTTCACCTCAAGCCGTACTCGGGTCTTTATATGATTCAGTGAATGAATGATGATGCATTGATGCTGCGCTCGAGACGCCGGCTGAAGGCCAGGAAATACAAATGCCTTATAAGGGCAGTGTAGTAGATGTATTGCATCGTATTCGCGGTCACCTACAATCGTCGGTAAGCTATGCGGGAGAAATCATCACTGGCTGCGGCGGCGTGAAAAGATTCTGTCTGATCCCGAACGCTACCTTATACCGCTTTCCGAATCATCCAGACAAGAATCCTTTGATAGATAAACGCTCTCATTAAACCTGTAACTCGAAGAGATTCTAAATTAATAATTAACAAATAAAATGCGATATTGAAATCGCCTACTCACATACTCCAAGCTTAATTAACACCCGTAAATATTATAATTTTTTAAATTCACTATATTTTTATGAATACATTACCAAAGCACTGGCTAATTACGGCCATAATCTTACATCTTCTCATAGCTTGGTTTAGTGTTGGTCATTATCACGATGACGAGTATGCTCAAATTCTGAACTTTGCGACATCCAAAATTGGTTTGGACATGCAAAGTCAACTTATGTGGGAATTTGAAGCCGGAGTTCGTAGTGGTTTTCAGCCCTTCATTGCTTTTTTGCTATCAAAAGCAACGACTTTTGTTGGTATAAACTCACCGTTTATCCTTGCTTTTATTTATCGACTTATAAGCGCCATTATTTCTCTTGCTGCGACTGTAGTATTCATTAAGGCAATCGCAAACGAAGTAAACTCGATTAATGCATTCAAATGGATGGTGTTTTTTCTATTTTTTTCCTGGATACTTTTATTTATTAATGTCCGTTTTTCATCCGAAGGTTGGGCAACGTCATTCTTCATCCTTGGTTTTGGTTTGTTTCTGCTACCAAGTCCTTCCAGCATTCAAAGATATTTACTAGTTGGATTCTTTTTAGGTCTGGCCTTTCTTGCAAGATATCAAGTTGGTTTTATGTTATTCGGTCTTGGTTTATGGATGTTGTTCATACATCGAATAAAGTACATCAACTTATTTTATATTCTGACAGCTGGTTTTTTAACACTAATACTCGGCGCAGGCTTTGATTGGTGGTTATACGGAGAACCTACAGTAAGCTCATGGCAATACTTTAAATGGCACTATGACGGCTTGACATCAGAATCAGGAGGCATAAGTACGTCTGTCTATGAGCCTTGGTGGTTTTACATTCAGTACTCAGCACTGCAACTAATCCCACCTATTACTTTATTATTACCAATTACAGTCGTTGCCTTTTGGTTTTTTTTTCCCAATTCATCCGATTACCTGGCTGACAATTCCGTTTGTCTTTTTTCATACTTATTTTGGCCATAAGGAAATGCGGTATCTATTTCCACTGTTGCCTTTTGCGCCGGTGATGTTTGCAATGTTGTGCATTCACTTAAATCAACGATTTAGCTTACTGGATTTTAAATTTATTAAGTATTCATGGCATTCAATATTAGGGTTGTCACTATTCGTAAATATCATACTTGTTGTACTTACGTTATCTTTGCCTGCCAGTAAAGAAGTAGCACTATGGCAAAACTGTTTAACCCCGATAGCCGCAGAAACACCATCCATGTTATTAGTGTTAGATCAGGACGGCTCTTATTCTGACCCTGCAGAATTGAACCTGGACTTTTACAATACAATCAATCTACCTATCGAATCAGTCAATAACGAAAATGACATTAAACAGATAATAGAAAAGCATCCGAACAAACAGATACTGTATGCATCGCGCAAACGTAATCGTAGCAGGCAATTGGACGATGCAAATCTTTCATACTCGCTTGCTTGCCAGGCATTACCAAATTGGATTTTAAAAATAAACATTAATAACTGGACATCACGTACAAGCATGTGGCGTATATGGTCTATTAAAAAATAATATGACTATTGGCTTAATGACTTACAGTGACAAATAATTCTGTATTATTAATAGTTATCTACATTTTGCGTATTAACGCTTTATATATGGAAATTTCAGTTTAATGATTCAAAAAACTAAAACTAAAACGAAAGATAAGTTAAAACCTAAAAAAACGGTCAACTTGTACAACATGTATGAGGAAAAGCGTGAATACCCACGAATTAAAGTTGATACTTTAGCGATAGTGCATAAGCAGGATGAATATGATATCAATGTATTATTACATGATATTTCTCCGGATGGAGTCCAACTAAGATGCAGCAGAAAAACAGCATTCAAGATTCATCCCAGCGGTAAGTTTATTACTGATAAGACAGCTCCAGAAGTGGTTTTGAAGTTCGCTCTACCGATAGGCGGCAAAGAAAAAGAGGTTATTGTTCAATCTAAAATTTATTACTTCACGATTATAGCGACTGATGTTGTTGCCTTTGGTACGAAATTCAAAAAATTTAAAAAATTCACACAACGCCATGTAGATGATTACATTGAGCAATCGATCATTCCTGTAGAATCAAAACTTCTGGATATGCTGCACACACCTCATACAGATGAGGATATTCTAGATAAGCTTGACAGTAAGGACGTTAACCTGGGAGACACACTCAATTTACTACGTCGTAAAAAGGCAATTGTCTCATATGAAGATGACAAAACACGTAAATTTGTAAAGCTCGAGTCAGCAATCGAGTCTATTTTCGAGCGTTTGGATAAGATAGAAAAACGTCTTGATAAAGAAGGAAAGTAAGCTGTTTTCAGACGCATCGTGATTTGGGCATCTTCTGTAAACACGTAGTTAATCCAGACATGCAATGTCTTTATGTAGAAACTATAATAAGCTAGCTACAACTAACATTTTTTAAGGGATAGCCTCATGGGAAAAATCATTAAAATTCTAGTCGTTTTAGGATTGGTCGTTGTCGTTGCTTTAGCAGGCATTATCTTCACTACTGATATCAATCAATATAAAGAGCAGATCGTTCAAGTAGTCAAAGACAATACCGGAAGAGATTTTGAAATAAGTGGCGATCTGAAGTTAGCTCCGTCCCTGATTCCTACAGTTGCCGTTGAAGGCGTCTCACTAGGTAATGCTAACTGGGCGAAAGAAAAGAATATGTTGAGCGTGACAAAATTTGAAGCGCAGATAGCGCTTTTGCCTCTGCTGAAGAAAAACATACAGGTTATTAAATTTATCTTAATTGAACCGAGCATCCACCTTGAGACGAATAGTAAAGGTGAAGGCAATTGGGTGTTAGCGACCCCTGCCCCTAAAGAAAAAAAATCCACAACAGAGTCAACGTCAGCACCTTTACCGGGCTTAGCTGTTAATGAAGTACACATTAAGAATGCAAATATTACTTATAAAGATGGTAAAACAGGTGAGACAACTAAATTACATATTGATGAAGTGACGGTTAACTCGGAGAGTTTTTCCGATCCCATGAGCCTTTTTGTAAAAGCCGAGGTAAACGGTTCCCCATTAGTACTGAGAGGCAGTTTAGGCTCGATCAACAACCTTCTTGAGAACAAAGATTATCCAGTAAATATAAAAGGTGATATATCTGGCGCTGAAATCACTATTGAAGGTAAGTTGAGACAACCCATGGATGCGAAAGGTATCGACTTACTTACATCATTAAACATAAAAGAATTAAGTAGCCTCAATAAATTAGCTGGCTCAGAACTACCAGAAGTTGGCCCCATTATTTTTAGCGGGAAATTATCCGACACGAAGTCCGGTTATTCTGTTAAATCAATGGCTGCTCAAGTAATGGAATACAAAGTGAATGGTGATGTAGAGATTGGTCTTGGTGGCCCGCGTCCTAAATTGATTGCAAATCTGTCAACTGACAGTCTCGATGTAAGTCCTTTTCAACGCGCCTCAGAAGAAGCCATTAAAAAAGAAAAACTATTCCCGTCTGATCCACTACCGTTGAACGGTCTAAAATCTGCTGATATTGATCTAAAATTTGAAGCAAAAAAGCTGATTACTAAAGACTTAACAATCGATGATGTGAACCTGACTTTGACATTGAACAATGGCAAGTTGCAGATCACACAAAATGCGAAGGCAGTAGGTGGCACAATTTCAGCAGAGATTAATCTAGACGGCAGCAATGGAAAATCAGCGACACTTAGTAACAATATTGAATTAAAACAAATTGAGCTTGGTCAATTACCTGCCGTTAAAGAAAAAGAAATACTAACTGGCGGAAAAACAGATATATCGATTAAAGCAAATGGATCGGGCGCGAGTGTTAGTGCCATTATGGCAGGGTTAAATGGAAAACTGTTGGTAACTATTGGTTCCGGAAAAATTTCAAGCAAAGCAATGGAACTTGCAAGTGCAGACGCACTTATGGACACCCTTTCCATGTTAAACCCAATGGCAGAAGGAAGTGATGGTAGTTTACTAGAGTGTGCCGTCGTCAATTTTGATATTAAAGATGGTATTGCTACTGCAGACAATGGCATTGCGATGTCTACAAACCAAATGAATATTCTTGGTGGCGGTACTATCAATTTAAAAACAGAGTCATTGGATATTGGCATAGCACCAAAAGCAAAAGAAGGAGTTGGGCTTAATGTTGCTCAACTTGCTGCATTGGTACGACTCGGGGGTAGTCTCGCTAACCCTACTCCAAAGGCAGATACCGAAGCCGCATTAAAGAAAGGCTTGGCAGCAGGCGCTGCGGTCGCCACTGGCGGCTTATCTTTACTTGCGGGAGAATTATTGGGTGGTTCTGGTGATGATGTTGGAAACCCATGTGATATCGCACTAGGAAAAGCACCAAAGAAAACTGCTAAAAAACCATCAACAGAAAAAAGCACGGTGGAAAAGACTACTGACACTGTTAAAGATGCTGCAAGTGCAGTGGGTGATAAGCTTAAGAGCCTATTTTAAACCTAAGGCGTAATCGTAACTTCAAGAGATAACTCGTTTATCGAAATGCGAGATCTTGTAACCATGTTTCTGGAAGCTTTTTAATTACTTTTACTTCGGGTTGCAACGATGGTCGCTCAACGCCATAAAGCAACACGCCTTTCACAGGGATTTTTCGGCTGACTGTTGCCCTAAGCAAATTAATATAGGCATCTACCTCTGGTTTACTGGGTGGTTTATTCTTGTAACTAAATACACACGTCTGTATCCATGTTGGGCAAAGATCAACCGATACCTTTAATCGTTTGAGTGTTGATATATTCGATCCTTTAATTTGATTTATAGTTGCAATACCTCCGTTGGCGTGGCGCTATCTACCTTGAACCACACCTCCCCATTTATTTTCGCGAGCTTTCTTCAGGCCCTTTCTTTAACCTGGTCCCTGTTTAACCATGCTGCCCATTACTGATCAGCACACATTTGATACTGTATTCAATAAGCCCTTATTCCTTTAATACCAGCTCTATCAGGTTAACCACCTGATCAAACTCATTGGCTGTGGTCGGCTCGCCGTTTCCTGAAATGGCTATATCTTTGATTACCCGATACTCATCCGGCACCTCTTCCCTGATCATAGAAATCCCCATGCACAACATCTGCCAGAAAGTTGCGCAGTTCATGGCCCAAGCTTATCCAGATTGACGGCATGGCGCACTGCCTCGAATCAAATCGGGCACCTGGCAGTAGATGCAGCGCCAGTTACAGGCATTGTTAATATTCAGGTTGATCCCGATGGATAAGCCACCAGCCTGCGCGCCGCGAGAAGCACCGGGTAGACATAGGTCAGGCCAGCCTTGTCGCGGCTGTGGTCGGTGGTCGTTAAGCATTAATTAGTGTGTCGCTTCAGACAGTTGTAGAATTGATGAATTATCATGTATACCTAAATCAACTATCACTAAGGTATGTGAACGAGATGCTTAAGCTGCAGCTTTAGCTATAACTGCATAAAGCGGATCAACCAGCTAGCTCGGGCTACAGTCCAGATAATTCGACATGTCGGTAAAAGACACCCGTGTCTCTTGCATACCATGTTCTTATCCAGATACTTTCGATCTTGTTCTGACAGAGAAAGCCAGGCTGTTGTTGCTTTCGTTTCAAAAAACGCGGTTTGAGTACGTGATTATAAGCGAGAGCCCCATCCTTCTTTGAGTACTCGCCCTATTTCTGTCAGTACAGCCGACACCGGATCTGAATCAAATAATCAATTGACACGCATAATAGTGCACGGCATCAAATTCATTTTCTCTGAAGTGTAATTCTGGCTGCAAATTTAAATCATGTACAAGCCACTCATCTAGCTGTTTATTCCTAGCAAGCTCCCTTGCATTCATGCCTAAACCGACGATACGTTGATAATTCACATCCTCTGGATAATGGCTTACCCAACTACTCATTAAATCCAGAACGACAGCATTAACGGGAATGTACTTCCTATAAAGATCCGTGACCGCGTCAATAGCACCAGCGTCTATATGTGTTACAAATCGGGGAATTTTATAAAAAATATCATCTGGGCTCTCATCTATACGACAGTGAGCATCCTCAGATAACTTAACAGCAATATTCTTCTCAAACGACATGTTGAATAACAAAAGAAATGAATATAGGAATTAAGCAAGGTCCCTTTGCTTAAATTCAACAACAGAAGTATTTTATTTCGATAATAAAATACTTCTCTTATTCAGCTAAATCGGCTAACTCGTTGCCATATCTTTACAAGCTTTTAAAGCGACCGCGCGCACGCTTGTAGATGCTTTTTTAGCTTTGAACATCATCGGTTCGCCAGTGAATGGGTTAATACCTTTACGTGCTTTTGTCGCAGGCTTTTTAACACGCTTTAGCTTAACACCTAGTTCAGGCACCATAAATTCACCACAACCACGTGCTTTAAGATGACGCTGCGCTTGATCTGACAATGACGCTAATACTGCTTTTACATCTTTTTTTGATACTTCTGTAGCATCGGATATTTCTGCAATAACTTGTGCTTTCGTCATTCTATCTTTTACAGAGGTTAGTTTATTCGTGGCCATGAGCGCTCCTTTTATGTTTTAAGTTAAATTTTGAATTCGATACGGATGCGTATTGTAACGCATTAATCAATTTTTCTATCTAGTTTTTTCTCGTAATTGCTAATACATAACGTGATTTTCAAGTTTGAAAATATTGAGCTAGAGATGATAATTTAAATATTCAGGTCATTGTCAAATTTATTATTAGCAAGGATTGCTAGAGAAGTATATGACCTAGGTTAAGAAATCGTTTTTTATCATCATGATAATGGTGCCCGGGGCCGGAATCGAACCGGCACGGTGTTACACCGAGGGATTTTAAGTCCCTTGCGTCTACCAATTCCGCCACCCGGGCTAGACACTTGATATAGTAATTTGGAGGCTGAGCCCGGAATTGAACCGAGGTACACGGTTTTGCAAACCGCTGCATAACCACTCTGCCACTCAGCCAGGTTACTATTTTACTAATTTCTACGCCTGCAAAATACAAAACCCCGGAAATACCGGGGTTTCCATGAATTTGGAGCGGGAAACGAGATTCGAACTCGCGACCCCAACCTTGGCAAGGTTGTGCTCTACCACTGAGCTATTCCCGCAGAGGACGCTTATTGTAGCTTCGGTCTTTTGAGGTGTCAATCAATATTACCAATTTATTCTTTTAATTGTGGCCAAGCCGCCAATAAATACTGAATCATCGAGATCAGAGTTAAAATTGCGGCGATATAAAGCAGTACCAAGTCCTATTTCATACACCGGCATACCTAACAGAGGCATTCTGAAGATAAGAAAGCCTAGCGCGACCATTTGCGCTATTGTTTTTATCTTTACCCAAGACTGAAACAGCAACCTTACTGCGCGCGCCAATTTCGGCCATCCATTCACGCAATGCCGAAACAGTAATCTCACGCCCTATAATAATAGCTGCTGGTAATGCCAAGATAAATCACAGGGTTTTGCTGTACGAGTAATAACAAACGCCACTGCAACCATTAATTTATCTGCAACAGGGTCTAAAAATGCCCCTAATGATGAAGTTTGGTTTAGTTTTCTGGCCAGATAACCATCCAGACACATCAGTCACTGCTGCTACAGTAAAGACAAGGCAGGCAAAATAGTTGTTCCAACTCAATGGCAAGTAAAAAACCAGTACAAAAACAGGTATTAGTAGAATTCGGAGTAATGTTAATTGATTAGGTATGTTCATAAATTATTATGGAATGTTTCATATATTTTCTGAGCAAGGTTTTTATTAATCCCCGGTACATTTGCCAAGTCATCTACTCCAGCCTTGGCAACTCCCTGTAACCCACCAAAATGTTTTATTAGGCTTTGTCGGCGCTTATTTCCTATTCCCTCTATATCTTCGAGCGTTGAACGATTACGAGTCTTTTTTCTTCTTTGTCGGTGCGCTGTGATTGCAAAACGATGCGCTTCATCTCGTATATGTTGTATTAGATGTAGTGCTGGAGATGAACTATCACAGTCTATCGTTTTATTTTCAAGTGCTAGAATCAGGTTTTCCAGCCCGGGCTTTCTTGAAGGCCCTTTCGCCACACCTAATATTGGAATATGCCTTATTTGCAACTCATCAAGTTCTTTTTTTGCCACGCCAATTTGACCTTTACCACCATCAATTAAAATAAGGTCCGGTAGTTTTGCATCCTCTTTAACGAGCCGTGTGTAACGTCGTCTAATGACTTGGCTCATAGCCGCGTAATCATCACCTTTCGTAATGTTATTTATATTAAATTGGCGGTATTGCGAGTTCATGGGTCCATCTGGTCCAAACACGACGCAAGACCCAACCGTCGATTCCCCTTGTGTATGGCTAATATCAAAGCATTCCATACGTTCAATGGGCTCTTTGAAAGAGAGCAATTCCTGCAAGGCATCAAAGCGTTTATGTTGGCTCTTATTGCTTGCCAATTTATGTTTTAGTGTCAAATCTGCGTTTTCTTGTGTCATGGTGAGCCACTTCGCACGCTCACCTCTCACCTTGAATTTTAGTTTTACTTTCCTGCCTGCTTTTTCCGAAATAACATCTTCTATCAGTTCAACACCATCAATATCGTGGTTTATCAATATTTCAGAGGGTATTTTTTGCTGTGTGTTTGGATTTAAATAAAATTGACTTAAAAATGCCTTAACTAAATCGGCTTCAGATTGTTCAGCAATATTTTGCGGATAATAACTGCGGCTACCTAAATTCAATCCGGAGCGGATGATAACCAACTGTATGCAGGCATGATGCCCCCATGTATAGCGCAGGCAATAATATCAAGGTCGCCGCCGTCCGTACTGATATGCTGTTTTTCCTGAACATCGCGCAATGAACGTATTTGATCACGCAATCTTGCCGCAACTTCGAACTCCAGTGCATCTGATGCTCTTTGCATGGGTTCGGTTCAATGACTTTATAACCTCATCATTTTTCCCTTCAAGAAACAATGTCGCATGCTTGATGTCGCGTTCGATAATCTTCTTTTGCAATGATATCGACACAGGGCGCTGAGCAGCGTTTGATTTGGTATTGCAAACAGGGCCGGGAACGGTTGGCAAATACACTGTCTTCACAAGATCGAATCATGAATAACTTTTGCAATAAGATTCAGTGTGCGTCTAACAGAACCAGCGCCAGGATAGGGACCAAAATACTTCCCCTTCCCTTTTAGCGCACCTCGATGATAGCGGAAATGCGGGTAATCATGATCACGTTGATAAATAAAGATAGGGATAACTTTTGTCATCTCGAAACAAGATGTTGTAGCGAGGCTTGTAACTTTTTATTAGATTGTTTTCGAGAATCAATGCCTCGTTTTCAGTATGTGTAACAGTCACCTCTACATTTTCAACCTGCTTGATCATCACCTGCGTCTTGGGCGAGTCTGCCTGGCTGCGATTAAAGTAGCTGGAAACCCGTTTCTTTAGATTTTTTGCTTTTCCGACATAGATTACCTTGTCCTTGAACATCCTGCATACAGTACACACCGGGCAGACTGGTTAATGTTTTAAGGTATGTCTTCGAATCAAACGGTCATGTAAAACTAGAGTCCAAGTTGTGCCTTGACCTGAATAAAGATATCACTAAACATTGCTGCCGTCAGCCGTCTGGTGTTGGTGTTGTAGCTGACTGCAATGATAAGAGTCAGTAATAGCTCGTCCATCATCAAGCAAATGAGCTTTCCGCCATGTTGAAAAGGGTAGTCTGATTGCTTTAATCCTAAGGCCTTTATCACCGCCTTATGTGATATCTGACCTAAACACAGAATCACCGCTTTTTTATCTATCCCCTTCAATTCTTCTACCAGGTATGAATTACAGGTATTAATCTCCTCACCTACTCGGCTTGTTCTCAGGCGGCAAGCATTTCACGGCGTTAGTAATTCGACAGTGCCTTAATTTCAAACCATCTTCCAGATCAGTGAGAGGTCTGTTTATTACTGAAACCATGCTTATAAAGCATCTCATACAAGAATTATCCCGGCATGGTCACCCGTGAAAGGTCTGCCCGTCGCATTTGCACCGTGCATACCTGGCGCGAGACCGACGATAAGTAATTTTGGGGTTTCTAACGCCAAAAGGAGGTACCGGTCGTGCGTGATAGCCGGCATATTTTCTTCGAACCTCTGTTAGAAAGCCGACTTAGCCTTGGGCACGCTGTACAATTTAGATCAAACACAGATAAATTTTCTGACATTTTATGCAATATTACGTTACCAATCCAGATTTGTCGGTATCTCTGTCTTGTTTTTTTTGTGGCGGTAGCTTGAACTTGCTTGATACACTTTTTTCCTTATTCGATTTAACTCACCTATTGGTCGATGATCATTCAGGCTATTCCAGGGAGAAAAGGATAGATTCTCACAGAATTCTCGCTGTTCTTGGCTAGTAAATACCTGACTGGGGATCTTGATTTTTGCTAGTGATATGAATGACGAATCTGATTCTCGCCATTCAATACTTGGATCTTCAATTGGCATATACTTATTTGGATCCTGCAATTGCACCAAAAAATCAAAACACCCTGCTCCTTTCGCGAGCTCTTCTCTCATCACTTCTTGCAAGAAATCGGGCCCCTTTTTTTCATAATTTGATACACCTTCTGCAATAGAACAAGACCGTGCAGAATATTTTATATTATGTGGTCCAAGTTTATAGGCCGTGTTACTAAAGTATTGCGTTTTAAGCGGACTAATTGGAGGTGGTTTTAATGTATTTAAAGCATGAACCAATTCTCTTAAATGCCATTTGAACGGATTAACACCTTCGACAAAGTACAAAATCTTATCTTCGCTTTCAAGAAACTGATTATAATCATTCACATTAGCTACAAAAAATACTGGGCTGTCATGCATTAAAAACTCTTGCGTTTCTGAGTCTTCTGCATTTATTTTTAAACCATTATCATAAATGTACCCCGTCAGCACCATGTGGACCAACTAGCCTGATTGTCTAAGAGATAGTTTTAGTTCATCGTTAACCCAAGAGGAAACGATGATGACAAGTAAAAGAAGTGTAGAACATACTGTGCGCGATATTCGTCGACGTGTACGTCGTCAAAACCTTTTGGACAGGTAGCGGTTTGATTTAAGAGACACATTAGTTCATCAATAGGTTATGTGCTTCACTTGTTGTTTATCGTAATGCATTTGTCGTCTCATCGCTAACGTGTTTTGTTTGATTAGCTCTCGTTGACTTAGTATTTCTTCGCCACGCCCATAAAAGACATCAGCCGGTGTCAGGTTATCAAGTGATTCATGATAACGCTCATGGTTGTAATAACTCACAAAACGCTGCAACTGTTCCTCCAGTTCCCCGGGGAAATAATAGTGGTGAAGTAATATCTGATTCTTCATTGAACGATGCCAGCGCTCTATCTTGCCTTGTGTTTGTGGATGATAAGGTCGACCTCGAGTGTGCGTCATACCGTTTTCTTCAAGGTAATCGGCTAATTCACCGGAGATATAACACGGGCCATTGTCACTGAGTAAACGCGGTTTATGATTTACCTTTACTGTATCAAGTCCCGTAAAGCGTAAGGCGTCATCCAGCGTATCAGAGACATCACGGCTACTCATGCCCGTACATAAACGCCAGGCAATAATGTAACGTGAGTAATCATCTAATACCGTGGATAAGTAATACCAACCCCAACCGATAATCTTGAAATAGGTAAAATCCGTTTGCCACATCTCATTCACGCGCGTAGTGGGCTGTTGAAACTTATCACTGGCCTCCATCAGGATATAGGCCGGACTGGTAATTAAGTCTTGTTCTTTCAGCAGCCTGTACACCGTGGATTCTGAGACGAAGTAAGCCTTGTTGTCAGTGTAATTTACGGCTAACTCTCGTGGAGACAAATCAGGCTTCTCTAAGGCTAACTCAATAACGGCTTCACAGTGGTCTTCGGTGATTTTATTCCATACCGCATGGGGAATCGGCTTCTTGTCTTCCAAGCCATCAACGCCATTCTCTTCATAACGTTTGAGCCAGTTGTAAAAAGTGGACTTATGAATGTCCAGCCGAGTCAGCGTTTGTCGAACCGACAGATCTGAGTTCTGTACCAGTTGAATAATCTCGACTTTATCCGATGCTAAGTACCTCATATATCGTCCTCCCCATCCCCGAGCACGCTTTTTTTAAGCAGCCGATTCTCCATGACTACTTCGCCTAAGGTTTCTTTCAGCGCAGATGTTTCAGCACGCAGTTCTTTGACTTCATCTGAGGTCGCTTCACGTACGATATCGCCTGATAAACGTTTCTTACCTGCCTCCAGAAAGTCTTTCGACCAACGGTAGTAAACATTTGGGTTTAGTCCTTCCTTGCGACATAGCTCAGCGATGCTTTCTTCGCCACGTAAGCCTTCAAGTACGATACGAATTTTTTCTTCTGCTGAATATTTTTTACGGGTGCGTCGACGAATATCGCGCACAGTATGTTCTACACTTCTTTTACTTGTCATCATCGTTTCCTCTTGGGTTAACGATGAACTAAAACTATCTCTTAGAGAATCAGGCTAGTTGGTCCACATGGTGCTGACGGGGTACAGCAACACAAGACGTGACAAAAAATACTTGGGTGTACATCAAGGTTATACATTAAGAGCAGCAGAATTAATGATTAAGAACCGTATAACATATCTATTAGAGCATGTAATGGCGGAGAGGGTGGGATTCGAACCCACGGGACCGGTTAACGTTCGCTGGTTTTCAAGACCAGTGCATTCGACCACTCTGCCACCTCTCCAGTGTCGCGCGATCAAGCAGCGAGAGGATACATGATCATTCGCCATCGGAAAAGCCGTATAAGACAATTGAATTTAATGAAAATTTATTGAAACAAAGCTTGATATTTTCCATGCCAAACCATTACATAATAGATATTGTTTTAATAACGAGGTGGAAATAAATGAACGAAAGCCAATTTGCCGTAACTAGACCAGTAGAATCAATACTTGCCACAAATAAAGTATTAAAGAATACATACCTGCTGCTGTCTATGACATTAATATTTAGTGCAGCTATGGGCGGGCTATCTATCTACATGAACTTCCCTCCCATGCATTGGATTATCCAGCTCGGTGGCATGTTTGGCTTATTAATGCTGACAAATGTCTTTAAAAACAGTGCTCTTGGCTTGGTCTGCGTATTCGCATTTACTGGCTTTATGGGACTAACTGCAGGTCCAACCATTAATTTATACCTCAGCGCTTATGCTAATGGCGCAGAATTAGTGATGACTGCTGCAGGCGGAACAGGCGTAATTTTTCTTGGTTTGTCTGGATATGTACTGACTACACGTAAAGATTTCAGCTTTATGGGTGGTTTTCTATTTATCGGCTTGATCGTAATAGTTCTGGCATCCTTAGCTAACCTCTTTTTTCAGGTAGCGGCTATTCAGTTGGCATTATCAGCGATGTCTATCCTGCTGTTTTCAGGTTACATTCTGTATGACACCAGCAAGATTATACATGGTGGTGAAACAAACTATGTCATGGCCACAGTCACTTTATTCTTTGATATATACATCATCTTTATGAATCTTTTACAGCTACTCGGGATATTCGGTGGCGATGATTAATACCAAAGATTAGACTTAAAAAATTAAAAAGAACCGGCTAAATGCCGGTTTTTTTATGCCCACGGATCAGTAGTATGCCGAGAGAAGACACGTCTATATGGAAGGAGGAGTTAGAGTGAAGCAGGAAGCCAGAGCCGAGGAAGCCTAAAGCGACCATTTACAGGGTCGTTTCGTGACGTGACGTCAAGCTATGACTTAAATTAATAATCGTGCTAGCATCAGTCGCGTTTTTATAATAATAAGTCACTATTAATCAATATAAATCCAAACGAGAGGTGGTCAAACGATGAAGATCGGGGTGCCTAAGGAAACTTATGCAGGTGAAAAGCGTGTCGCTACAACACCTGAAGTCGTAAGTTGGTTACAAAAATTGGGGTATAGCGTCACCGTAGAGGCCGATGCTGGTACCGAAGCAAATTTTTCAAATGAAGCCTATAGTGAAGCTGGCGCTGAGATAGCGACAGATACCAAAGCACTGTGGGATGCTTCAGATATCATATTCAAAGTCCGAGCTCCGGACGACAATGAAGTCGAATTATTGCATGACGGACAAACCTTAATCAGTTTTATCTGGCCAGCGCAAAATGAGGCTTTGATGCAAAAGCTCTCAGCCAAGAAGGTAAATATTCTTGCAATGGACAGCGTGCCACGTATCTCGAGAGCTCAAAAGATGGATGCGCTTAGCTCCATGGCCAATATAGCCGGTTACCGCGCTATTGTTGAAGCATCGCATAATTTTGGACGTTTTTTTACCGGCCAGATAACAGCTGCAGGAAAAGTACCTCCTGCTAAAGTATTGGTTATCGGGGCTGGAGTAGCCGGTCTTGCTGCCATTGGCGCCGCAAACAGCCTAGGCGCTATTGTTCGTTCATTCGATACTCGTCCTGAGGTTAAGGAACAAGTAGAAAGTATGGGCGCTGACTTCTTATTACTTGAATTTGAAGAAGATGGCAGTGGCGAAGGTGGTTATGCCAAGACCATGAGTGATGAATTTATCGCCGCAGAAATGGCACTTTTTGCCGAACAAGCAAAAGAAGTCGACATTATTGTAACAACAGCCTTAATTCCTGGAAGACCCGCGCCGAAGTTAATCACAGAAGAAATGGTTAAATCCATGAAAAACGGCAGTGTTATTGTCGATTTGGCCGCTGAACAAGGTGGAAACTGCGAATTAACCGTGCCACATGAATTATCTGTCACTGAAAATGGCGTTACTATTATTGGTTATAGCGATTTACCAAGCCGTTTACCCACACAATCCAGTCAACTCTACGCAACAAACTTGCGCCATTTATTGACCGATATGACCCCAGAGAAAGATGGTCAGATGGTCATTGATATGGAAGATGAGGCTGTTCGCGGTGCAACGGTTATCAATGCCGGTGAAATTACCTGGCCACCACCCGCACCAAAACTATCTGCTGCACCAGCAAAACGTGCTGAAGCACCAGCGGTTGTGGAAAAACCTGAACCGAAAAAAGCAGGCCCAATTAAGCAAATGCTACCTGTTGTTATCGGCGCTCTGGTTTTGTACGCTCTTGGATCAGTAGCTCCAGCCTCGTTTATGGCGCACTTTACAGTCTTTGTATTGGCCTGTTTTGTCGGTTATATGGTGATCTGGAATGTATCCGCTTCACTACACACGCCACTGATGAGTGTTACCAACGCCGTTAGTAGTATTATCGTTATTGGTGCTCTGATACAGGTTTCCTCTTCAGGATTTCTGTTAGTCGGTCTTGCAGCCTTTGGCATCCTTATAACCAGCATCAACATCGCGGGTGGCTTTGCTGTTACCCATCGTATGTTACAGATGTTCAGAAAATAAGGGGATTATCATGTCAGAAGGTTTAGTAACAGTATCTTATATAGGCGCGACTATTTTATTCATCCTCACTTTAGGTGGATTAAGTAATCAGGAAACAGCTCGCAGAGGTAATCTCTACGGCATCATTGGTATGACGTTAGCTATCGTTGCCACCGTTTTTGGTCCAGAAGTTAGCGGCACGATGAGCTATATCCTCATTGCCGTGATGATGGGCATAGGTGGTGCAGTCGGCATAACACTAGCCAGAAAGGTTGAGATGACACAAATGCCAGAATTGGTTGCCATCCTGCACAGTCTTGTTGGTTTGGCTGCGGTATTGGTCGGCTACGTCAACTTTATGGATGAAACCATATCCTTGGTTGGTCCTGAAAAAGTCATTCATGAAGTTGAAATTTATGTCGGCATCTTAATCGGTGCAATTACGTTTTCAGGCTCAATTATTGCTTTTGGTAAACTCAGCGGCAAGATCGGTGGTAATCCACTCTTATTACCCGCACGTCATTTCTTGAATTTGGGCTTATTGATTGCCACGATCTGGCTATGCACGGTCTTCGTCCATCAGGCGGAAACAGGTGGTGGAACCCTGCCCTTGTTGATAATGACCTTGATAGCCCTCGCCTTTGGCGTCCATATGGTTATGGCCATCGGTGGTGCCGATATGCCCGTGGTCGTTTCGATGTTAAACAGCTACTCAGGTTGGGCAGCATCAGCAACAGGCTTCATGTTATCTAATGACCTGTTAATCGTTGTTGGCGCATTAGTAGGTAGTAGTGGTGCGATTCTGAGTTACATCATGTGTCGCGCAATGAATCGAAACTTCTTTTCAGTCATCGCGGGTGGCTTTGGTACGACTTCAGGCACAGCAGCTTCAGGTTCAGATGAAGATCAGGGTGAAGTGATAGCGATTGAGACACATGAAGTTGCAGAGCTTTTACTCGATGCCAAGGAAGTGATGATCATCCCGGGTTATGGCATGGCAGTAGCACAGGCGCAACATACCGTGCATGAAATTACCCAAACCTTACGTGATAAAAAAGATCAACGTTCGTTTTGGCATTCATCCCGTGGCCGGACGTATGCCTGGGCATATGAACGTACTACTGGCAGAAGCAAGAGTACCGTATGACATCGTCTATGAAATGGATGAGATTAACGATGATTTTCCAAACATTGATGTTTCCATCATTATCGGAGCAAATGACATTGTTAACCCTTCTGCTCAGGACGATCCTAATAGTCCAATAGCAGGCATGCCTGTAATGGAATGTTGGAAAGGTAAAACCACCATCGTTTTGAAGAGAGGCATGGCAACCGGTTATGCCGGTGTTCAAAATCCACTTTTCTTTAAAGAAAATACACGCATGTATTTTGGTGACGCTAAAGAAAGTCTGGATGCAGTTCTAAAAGAGATATTATAGGAATATTTCTGCTCTAAATAAGCTATAAAGCGCCCATTTCGGGCGCTTTATGGTTAGTATTACGTTATAAAATTCTTAAAGGGCGTATATATTGTCGCCGAAAAACATTTATTTAAATTAAACACGCAGGAGTTAAAAATGGCAGAAGCAAAAGGATTGAGTAAACCAGTAAAGTTAAAGAGTGATCTAGCAGGACTACTTGGTGAGACAGAACTTCCCCGCACAGAAATAACAAAGAAGTTATGGAATTATATCAAAGCGAATAAACTTCAAACTAAGACTGCAAATGGTAAAGCAGAAAATGCAGGTAAATTTATTGTCGCTGATGCAAATTTGCTACCTGTTTTTAAAAACACAAAATCAACCAGTAAATCAGGCAAGCTCACCGATCTCACAAAAATGAAAGAAGGCGAAACAATCGACATGATGCAAATGGCGGCTGTTGTTGGTGCCAATATAGAATAAGTTTTTTCTATTAAGATATGAAAATACAAACGCCCTACTCGGGCGTTTTTTTATTCGCAAATGACCGATTGATTATTCATATAAGGTCGTAGTACATCAGGAATAGTAATATTTCCGTCTTTATCCTGATAGTTTTTCCATAACAGCTATCAATGTTCTACCTACAGCTAATCCTGATCCATTTAGGGTATGTAGTAGTTCTGGTTTATTCGTTTCCGGATTGCGCCAACGTGCTTTCATGCGACGTGCCTGAAAGTCTACGAAATTACTGCAAGATGAAATCTCTCTATATTTATTTTGACCGGGCAACCAGACTTCGATGTCATAGGTCTTGGCGGCTGAGAAGCCTAAGTCACCGCCGCATAACGTTACAACGCGATAAGGCAGTTTCAATTTTTGTAAGATGTTTTCAGCGTGTCCGGTTAGTTCTTCTAGAGCGTCATAAGATGTTCCCGGTTTCACCAGTTGTACCATTTCGACTTTTTCAAACTGGTGTTGTCTAATCATGCCTCTTGTATCTTTACCATAAGATCCGGCTTCACTCCTGAAACAAGGCGAATGACAAACAAACTTTTTGGGCAGTTCATCGCTATCGATTATTTCATCGCGCGCAATATTGGTTACTGGCACTTCTGCTGTTGGGATTAGGTATAAACCATGTTCTTTGATATGAAATAAGTCTTCTTCAAACTTAGGCAACTGCCCTGTCCCTCGGCAACTGTCTGCGTTAACCAGATAAGGCACATTAACTTCATTATATCCGTGCTCATCGCTATGTGTATCCAACATGAGTTGAATAATGGCACGGTGTAGTTTTGCTATGCCACGATGCATCACAACAAAGCGAGAGCTTGTAATCTTGGTCGCCGTTTCAAAATCAATTAATCCTAATGCCTCACCTAAATCAACATGGTCTTTAGGTTCGAAATCAAACGTCTTTGGTGTTCCCCACTGCCTGACTTCTTCATTGTCATCTTCTGTTGTACCATTAGGCACTGTTTCGTGAGGGATGTTGGGTATGCCTGAAACTATCTCATTCAAACTTGATTGAACCACATCCAATTCTGCCGTGCTCTCATCCAATTGTTGCTTGATATTGGCAACCTCATCCATGATTGCTTGAGCATCTTCGCCTTTGGATTTTAATTGACCGATCTCTTTAGACTTTGAATTCCGTGAAGCTTGAAGTTCTTCAGTTTTAACCTGTATTGACTTACGTTTTTCTTCCAGTTGTTGAATCGCTTCAACATCAAGTTTCATATTTCGTTTATTAAGGGCCGTAGCAACTGTTGTTAAATCGCTACGCAATAATTGAGGGTCTAACATTATTATTATATTCCTTTACATATTTATTTTTGCCGGCCAATAGATAATATGTCCGGGTTTAATTCTATTGTTTAGTTCTTCGATAATAGACTTTGTTTTTTCAAGCTCATCAAAAAACTCAATAACAACTGGCAAATCAAGTGACATGTCTATCAATTTGGATGAGTGGTATTCACCTGACACGCCAAAACCAGTTATTCCTCTAAACACAGTTACACCACGTACTTTTTGATCGTCATGTAAATATTTTAATAATTCTTCCATTTGCGAATTAGCTTCATGTAAATAGAGTCGAACGACTAACACATCTGTATCACTCATAATTGTCTCCCAAGGGTCATACCCAACCAACAACCTGTTATACAGAGTGAAACACTCAATAATATATTCAAGCCGGCTTTTAAAGTGTCACCCGACTCAAGCAAGTTTAGTGTTTCAATTGAAAATGTTGAAAATGTTGTAAATGCACCGAGCAAACCTATCGTTATGCCTGCGCGCCATTCCGGACTAACATCCATTCGTTCAACCAAAGTGATGTATGCCGCACCCATTATGAATGAACCTAGTATATTGACAGCCAGCGTACCATATGGAAACCCGCGGCCAACTAAACTATATATGCCAGTAGACATACCATAGCGACATAAAGCCCCTACTGCACCACCAAAAGCTATTGAGATCATTTGCATCATTTTTTATTTTCTTGCTGCCTTATCTTGTTCTCTCAACATTGCCAGTTTTTCAGAAATCTTGATTTCTAATCCACGATTAACAGGATGATAATACGTTTTATCTTCCATATCCTCAGGAAAATAATGTTCGCCTGCGGCATACGCATCTGTTTCATTATGCGCATAACGATAATCTTTACCATAATCAAGTGACTTCATTAATTTCGTAGGTGCATTGCGTAGATGTAACGGGACTTCTTGTGAACCAGATTGTTTTGCATCCTGCATAGCGGTATTGAATGCAGCATAAACAGCATTACTTTTTGCCGCACAGGCAAGATAAATAATAGCTTGTGCTATAGCCAATTCACCTTCCGGCGAACCAAGACGTTCTTGTGTTTCCCACGCATCTAAAGCCAGTCGTAAACCCCTGGGATCAGCATTGCCGATATCTTCTGATGCCATTCGAACTACACGACGAGCAATGTAAAATGGGTCGCAGCCTCCGTCGACCATTCTGACAAACCAATATAATGCAGCGTCTGGGTTGGAGCCGCGCACTGATTTATGTAAGGCAGAGATTTGATCATAAAAGGCTTCACCCCCTTTATCAAAACGACGTAAGGAACCATCGACCAACACTTCATTTAATAAGGTCTCGGTAACAACCCCCTCTTCCGCCAGATTCAGAGGCTATTTCAAGAAGATTTAATGCGCGTCTAGCATCACCATCTGCAACTTCTGCCAGTTTACTAATCGCTGTTTCATCAAAAGATAAGTCTAATTGTCCAAGACCTATCTCATCATTCTCCAGTGCTATCTGCAAAATATTTTTAATGCTATCTGTTGCCAGTGATTTTAAAACATAGACACGTACTCGAGACAACAATGCATTATTTAATTCAAATGAAGGATTCTCTGTAGTCGCGCCTATAAAGGTGACGGTACCGTCTTCAACATATGGCAGAAAGGCATCTTGTTGCGATTTATTAAACCGATGTACCCTCATCAACAAAAAGCACGGTTTCTTTACCATAAACCTCTCTATATTGTTTTGCTTGTTCTATAGCAGCACGAATATCTTTTACGCCACTCAAAACAGCAGAGACAGACAGAAATTGGGCATCACAGGATTTAGTAATTAATCTGGCAAGTGTAGTTTTACCTGTACCCGGTGGGCCCCAGAAAACCATAGAATGTAAGCGCCCTTGTTCAATTGCTAAGCGCAATGGTTTGTTATTACCTAAAATGTGATCTTGTCCAATGTAGGAGTCGATCGTTGCAGGACGCATACGATCAGCAAGAGGTCGATAATCAGTGTCGTTCTTCATGACCTAATGAATATTTTATACAGGTAAGTTAAGCCGCGCTTGTGTTAAAGCACAAAGTATATCATTTAAACTACGAGTTGTGGTTTCGGGTTTTTATCAAGCATTTCTTTCGTCCGAATAATATTTCTACCATCACTTTTTGCTTTATATAAGGCTTTGTCACTAGTATAAATAAGATCCATATGAGTATCGCCGTCAACAGGAACTGTAGATGCAAGACCAATACTAACAGTTAGATATTTGCTTACTTTTGAACTCGGATTAGGTATTTTTAAATCTCTAATACCTGAATGAATTTTCTCTGCCAACTTTATTGCTCCAGTCATGTTTGTGTCTGGCATAATGATGCAAAATTCTTCGCCACCATAACGCGCAACAAAATCGGATGATCGACTTAGACTTTCTTTCATGAATTTAGCAATATATGTGAGACATTCGTCTCCTTTCTGATGACCAAACTCGTCATTGTATTCTTTGAAATAATCAATATCGAGTATCAACATAGAAAGTGGCACCTTCATACGTTGTGCGCGAAGCCATTCTTTCTCAAGTGTTTCATCTAGACTTCTACGATTTGCTACATTTATTAAATCATCAATCACTGACAGCACTTCTAATCTCGAATTAACGATTTTCAACGACTCTAACAAATGTGCATTTTCAATTTTTAATCGTATCGCATTAGTTAAAGTATCGTAATTCCATATAAACAACTTCTTAACGACACACAGATAAATAATGCTACAAATACCAATATAAAAATATTCAAACTGACCTTGCAAAAATAGCCAGATAATTGGTGGAATTAGCAACGGATACACATACATGTCAAATGAAAGCTTGTCCGAAGAAAAAGACACAAGACCAGCAGGTGTCATAACAGCTATCAGCAATAAAAGATAAACTTGATTTAAAATTGGCAAGTAATTGAAAAAACAAACAATGCCAATACCGTAAATTGCACCGATCATCCCTGCAGAATACGAAAAACGTTTATGAATGCCCTCAATATCAGTAATGTCATTTATGACTTTTTGTGTTGTATTGATGTCGACAAATCGATATACATTTATTCCAATTAATAATAATGCCCATGTAAAAATATACACGATGTTCACATGATTAATGACTACCGCCACTAATATTGATAATGAAATAAGATGTAGTGCGGGGCGTGTTGCAGATCTTGGAATACAGCAATCTAATTTGCTCAGCGTATAACTTCTCGCCAATTTCTTTAGAATGCCCTGCGTTTTGACTCGCCATTCTAATATAATAGTACTATATTTTTAAAAAAGCATACCTCAACAATCAAAATAGCTTAATTAATATAGATTATTGCTCAGTTGTCTTTGCAGCTCGCCTTTCATCGATCACATCGACATCAGCAGGAACATCAAAGTTAAATAGTTCAGCAGATAATTTTGCATTCTTATTTACATCAGTAAAATCAATGCGCGTGGTTTGCCCCAGATTATCAGTAATGATCATCATGCCCAAACGCTTGACATCAAAGCCAATACGAATATTTTTATATTGGGCTTCCAAATCACGCGGCGTCAATTCGACCCACTTAAACCCTTCAATGTTACCTAGGTCAACCTGTATAAAATGTTGTTCCAATTTTGAATTTCCCAAAATAATCGCGGCAGGTGTTCTTTCAATCATATCGCTTTCAAAATTTCTGATAGTAAGTTGTTCCAGATCTTCATCATATATCCACAACACTTCGCCATTGGTTATTATTTTTTGAATGTAAGGTTCTTTATAGTGCCAATTGAACTTAGCCGGTTGTTGTAAATATAAAGTTCCTGTTGTTTTTTCAAGTTGCTCACCATCCTCACTTAATAATGTTTGGGTGAAGTCAGCTTGTAATGTTTTAAATTCTTTTAGAAATACTTTCAAGGGGTCAACTCGTTCCGCAGCAGATACGAACGGGCTACTTAAAACGCAAAAAATAATGACCGAGAGTAATTTGTAATTAGGCATAATAGTATTTAATCAATAGGTGGTGGTGGTGCAGCCAGTATTTCCCGACTACCGTTCGATTCTAATGGTCCAACTAGTCCACTGCTTTCCATTTCTTCTACCATCCTTGCAGCACGGTTATAACCAACTTTCAATCTCCTTTGTATATACGATATTGAAGCCTTGCGTGTCTCTGTAACGATACGTACTGCTTCATCGTAAAGTGGGTCCATCTCGTCTCTTGGCGCATCCAGACCTGGTATAGCATCCGCACCACCTTCTGTCGGACCTCGTAAAATATCATCAATATATTCAGGTGTTCCTCTAGACTTAAGGTCATCAACAACTTTATGAACCTCCTCATCTGAGACAAACGCGCCATGAACTCGTTCAGGCAAACTTGTACCAGGAGGCAAATACAACATGTCACCGTGGCCTAATAATTGCTCAGCCCCCATTTGATCCAGGATTGTTCTCGAATCAATCTTTGAAGAAACCTGAAAGGCAATTCGTGTAGGAACATTCGCTTTAATCAGACCAGTGATAACATCCACTGAAGGTCGTTGTGTGGCTAAGATTAAATGAACACCTGCCGCCCTAGCCTTCTGCGCGAGCCTGGCAATGAGTTCTTCTACCTTCTTACCTACTGTCATCATCATGTCAGCTAATTCGTCAATAATGACAATGATGAAAGGTAGTTTTTCTAAATAGCGTATTTCATCATCTTCGCTAATCGGTTTATACGTTGGATCTGGAATAGGGTTTCCACTGGCAATCGCATCACTGACTTTTTTGTTATACCCAGTGATGTTTCTGACACCAAGTGCTGACATCAGCTTATAACGTCGTTCCATTTCAGCAACACACCAACGCAACGCATTTGCTGCTTCTTTCATATCTGTGACGACTGGTGCAAGAAGGTTGGGGATGCCTTCGTAGACTGATAATTCGAGCATCTTGGGATCGATCATTATCAAGCGAACTTCCATTGCCGTCGCTTTATAGAGCAAACTCAAGATCATGGCATTCAAGGCAACTGATTTTCCTGATCCTGTTGTACCTGCCACTAATAGATGCGGCATTTTGCCCAAGTCTGTCACGACTGGTTTACCACTGATGTCTTTACCTAAAGCCAGTACCATCGGTGATTTAACAGACTCATATTCCTTTGTATTTAGAATCTCACCTAAAGTTACAAGCTCACGGTTTTCATTTGGAATTTCTAAGCCAATATAGGGTTTTCCGGGTATAACATCGACAACTCGGACACTAATAACGGCTAATGATCGTGCCAAATCTTTAGAAAGATTAATTATCTGACTGCCCTTTACGCCTGGCGCAGGATCTAATTCAAAACGAGTTATAACGGGTCCCGGATGAACAGCGACAACCTCAACCGTCACACCAAAATCTTTTAGCTTTAATTCGACTTGTCTTGATATTGCCTCTAATGCTTCTTTTGAATATTGAGTTTTCTTAGGCGGCGGTTCATCAAGCAAACTTAATGGCGGCAATGCTGTTTCAGCAGGTGGTTCAAATAAGTTTTCTTGTTTTTCCTTTACAGCACGTATGCCCGGTTGAATCTCATGCCTGACAGGATCTATTTTTGGTGGTATTCTTTGCTCGACTATCTCTTGCTCCTGCTTAAAAAGATGCTCTCGATCCTTCTTTACTCTTCTTCCCTCTGCTTCATCTTTAAAAGAAGCTAATCTAGTTCGCAATGCTGCTATCGAATTTAAGGTAAAGCGTCCCGTTGAATCCATGACCAGAACCCAAGACAACCCTGTGTACAATGTTAATCCGATAATCAACATAGCCAACATCAACAAAGTGCTGCCAATTTCGCCAGTTGCATTTAATAAAATTGAACCAATCGCTTCGCCCAAAATACCCCCAGCACCTCTGACTTCGTAAGGAAGAGCATTTCCAGCATAAAAATGCATCCAGGCGATTCCACATCCTCCAAGAAGTCCAAAGACTATACCTACGGCTCGAATGGAAAGTAGCAGTTGATTGATGGGTTCTTTTTTGCGTTTTGATTGAAATAAACGCCAACCGCTAATCAATATCAATATAGGAAAGAGATAACCAAAATAGCCAAATACATAGAGCATGATATCTGATATCCAGGCACCTACAGCCCCAGCACTATTATGTACTTCATGTGCCGTCACAGAATGCGACCATCCTGGATCATCAGGATGATAGGTAAACAACGCAAGAAATAGAAAAATAGCGATAATTAATGACGCGAAGACCAACACTTCTCTGACATTGCTAATAACATGGTCAGTGATAGGTTTGCTTTCTTTTTGTTTAACTGATGCTTGTGACACATTAATCCTTTTTACTAGATAGTATCTCTAATTATATGTTTATAAAGGAACTATTTAAACTAAATAATTGGAATATATTGGCTTTTCTATTGTTCAGTTATTTTTGCTGATCATACTGCTTTAACGTACCATAACGCACTTTTAAACAGCACTGAACTAGCTTGGAGCATTTATACATGAGCGATACACGACACTCAAAATTATTAATCCTGGGGTCGGGACCTGCAGGATATACAGCTGCATTATACGCAGCACGCGCTAATCTTTCTCCTGTATTGATCACAGGTATAGAACAAGGTGGTCAATTAACCACAACTACAGATGTCGATAACTGGCCAGGCGATGTAGAAGGTTTACAAGGCCCGGAGTTGATGGATCGCATGTTAAAACACGTCGAACGATTTGATACCGAATTAATATTCGATCATATCCATACAGCAGAACTCACAGAACGACCTTTTAAATTAACCGGTGATAGTGGCACCTACACCTGTGACGCGCTAATTATCGCTACCGGTGCTTCCGCACAGTACTTGGGTCTACCCTCTGAAGAAGCCTTTCAAGGCAAAGGTGTCTCTGCCTGTGCTACTTGCGATGGTTTTTTCTATCGGGGTGCGGATGTCGCCGTCATCGGCGGTGGCAATACAGCCGTAGAGGAAGCTCTCTACTTATCAAATATCGCTAATAGTGTCACTGTTGTTCACCGTCGTGACAAATTTCGTTCAGAAAAAATATTGTCAGAGCGACTCATTGAAAAAGAAAAGAACGGCAATATCAAGATTGAGTGGAACCACACACTGGATGAAGTACTGGGTGATGATGGTGGTGTGACAGGCATGCGTATCAAGAGTACGCAAAGTAACGAAACCAAAGATATTGATCTGAAAGGCGTATTTATCGCGATCGGTCATAAACCCAACACCCAAATATTTGATGGTCAATTGGATATGAATAATGGCTATATCAAGATCAAAAGCGGCATTGAAGGTCAGGCCACTTCAACCACTATTCCGGGAGTATTTGCTGCTGGTGATGTCGCTGATCATGTGTATCGTCAAGCAATCACCTCTGCTGGCAGTGGTTGTATGGCAGCATTAGATGCTGAGGCCTATCTAGACGGATTGGAGTAGTCCAAGAAACTGTTTCAGGAAGCTCTGTCTCAATCAGAGTTTCCTGAACTAATTTAGCTTGTGATGGAACGGCTAATATTGAACAATGTCTATTCAGTATTTATGGATGAACTATGCAATGAATACTCAATTAGCTTCTTTTGTTTTTCTTTTCGCCCTAATAACAACACATAGCTCTTTTGCTGATCAAACAAGCACAGATCTAGACAAACTATTCAACGATTTAAAAACCGCTCAAAACTCCGAAGCCGCCCAGCCAATAGCGCAACAAATATGGTCAATATGGCTAGAATCAGAAGATCAGACTATTGATGATTTGATGGAACAAGGTCTGAATGAAGTGGGAAATGGTAATTTATCTCGTGGGCGCGATATCTTTGAAGAAATCACCGAGCGTTCGCCAAAATTCGCGGAAGGCTGGAATAAACTTGCTACCGTCAATTATATGATGGGAGATATTGAGGCTTCTTTGAAGAACATCGATGAAACGCTTAAACTAGAACCACGCCACTTTGGTTCAATATCCGGACGTGGGCTATGTTATCTAAAGCAACGCCGGTGGCAGTCCGCCTTAATCGAATTTAAGGCCGCTCTTGATGTCCATCCATGGATGTTGGATGCAAGACGTAACTTAGAATTGTTAGAGGACAATCTGAAAAATCACTTCATATAACATAATTTCAATTTTCTAAGCCAAAACGATTTTTTAAATGAGGTTGAAACCGATTATTCAACGAGCCTTCAAGGCTATTATTTTCATAATTATTTCTACATGGATTTTACTGGCGATATTTATTTATTTTTTCCAGCCTAAATTAATCTTTTTTCCACATAATGAAATTGAAGCAACGCCCGCATTAATTTCGCTGCAATATGAAGATATAGCCCTAACAACAATTGATGGTGAAGTGTTGAGCGCCTGGTGGATTCCACACCCCGAGGCAAGAGCAACGATTCTTTTCCTACATGGTAACGCAGGGAATATTTCTCATCGACTCGATAGCATAAATATTTTTCACCAACTAGGGATGTCCGTTTTAATTATTGATTACCGTGGTTATGGAAAGAGTACCGGTAAACCGTCTGAACAAGGTACCTATATCGATGCAGAAACGGGCTGGAATTATTTGATTAATGAAAAAAACATTCAAAGCAACGACATAATCATCTTTGGCCGTTCATTAGGTGGCGCAGTGGCTACGTGGCTTGCTGAAAAACATCCACCATCTGGATTGATTGTAGAATCAAGTTTCACATCAGTAGCTGATGTTGGAAAACATTACTACCCTTATCTGCCAACCAGTTTATTGGCTCGTATTAAATATTCTTCAATAGATAGAATAGCAAAGATAAAAACACCAACATTGTTCATACATAGTAAAAATGATGAGGTAATTCCATACACGTATAGCAAGCAATTATTTAATGAAGCTTTAAAAGAAACGACAACAGCAAAATCCTTTCTGGACATAACCGGAAGTCATAACAATGGCTTTTTGCTCACCGGCAAACAATATATCGATGGCCTAAATGGATTTATAACTGATATTGTTCACCAATGAAATTACTCTCGTTCATTGAAAAATCAGGGAACAAACTTCCCGATCCTGCCAGCCTTTTTGTCGTCGGCACGATAACTATTTTTATTCTTTCAACACTTATTGCAAATTTGGGTTGGAGCGTTGTTGATCCTAAAGGCAATACGATTATCGCTTTTGATCTCTCATCCTCCGAAGGCGCTTGGTGGTTGTTATCAACAATGGTAAAGAACTTCATTAGTTTTCCACCACTCGGCATTGTATTAGTCGGCATGTTAGGAATTGGCCTTGCGGAGAAAACAGGCTTCCTCCCTGCCTTATTACATTTTTCAATAACGCATGTTCATCAACGTCTCTTAACACCAGCAACCATGTTTCTGGGCATCATCTCATCGATTGCCTTAGATGCGGGTTATGTTGTGCTTATCCCAATAGCCGCAGCACTTTACATTGCTGCAGGTCGTTCACCATTAACGGGAATCGCTGTTTCATTTGCAGGTGTTTCAGCAGGTTTTAGTGCAAACCTATTTATAACCGCGCTGGATCCACTATTAGCCGGATTTACACAAGCAGGCGCACAAATTATTGACGCAGACTATCAAGTTGCTGTCACTGGTAACTGGTGGTTTATGATTGTCTCAACCATCATTCTTACTTGCGTAGGCTGTTTCGTAACAGAGCGCTTTGTAGAACCCGCAGTAAAAGGTGTTGCCGATCAAAATCTCGATGATAATTATAGTGAGCTTAATAAAGCAGAAAGACGAGCCCTACTCTATTCAGTGCTGTCAGTATTTTTATTGTTAATTGTTCTATTTTTCGCTATCACACTCAGCAATGGACCTCTCTTTGGAGAAGGCAAACGCTTCGACCGCTGGATAGAAGCAACCGTCCCATTGTTGTTTATTCTTTTCTTTATCCCCGGTTTAATCTACGGCTTGCTGGCAGGTACTGTTAAAAACGATCGTGATGTTGCCAACATGCTCGGTGAGGTTATGGCTCGACTAGGTCCCTATATCGTACTGGCATTCTTTGCCGCTCAATTTATAGCCGCTTTTAACCAATCTGGACTTGGCCAAATGCTGGCCATCGCGGGCGGTCAGTTCCTACGTCAACTAATGGTGCAAGATGCACTGTTACTGAGCTGTTTTGTATTGATGGTCGTAATGATTAACCTTGTAATTGGTTCTTCTTCTGCGAAATACGCTTTTTTTGCCCCGGTGTTTGTGCCGATGCTGATGCAGATCGGCATAAGCCCCGAACTCACTCAAGCTGCCTATCGTGTCGGCGATTCTGTAAGTAATGTCATTACACCGATGAACCCCTATATGATTATCATCATCATTGAGGTACGAAAATACGTCCGCGGTTCCGGACTCGGCACGGTAGTTGCGATGATGTTGCCCTATACCATCGCATTTTTAATCGTATGGTTAATATTACTGGTTGTATGGGTCAATACCGGTTTACCACTAGGTCCCGGCGGCGGTCTATTCTATAAACTCTAGTGAAAACCATGAATTATGCTATGATGCGCCCGCTTTCAAATCAGGCGTCCACTTAAAATAGGCTTATATATCAGAAATGTCAGAAAATAATATCTACAAAGTCATCTTTCATAATCAAGGCAAGGTATATGAGGTCTATGCTAAAAGCGTACATCACGATGCTATGTTCGGCTTTATTGAGATTGAAGAATTTATCTTTGGCGAAAAAACAACCGTTGTTGTTGATCCAACTGAAGAGAGTCTTAAAAGTGAATTTGAAGGTGTTGAACGGAGCTTTGTCCCGATGCATTCGATCATTCGTATCGATGAAGTAAAAAAACAAGGCACAGCAAAAATAACAGACGGTTCATCGACAGATGGAAATGTTATGCCTTTTCCGGTTTATACCAAAACCGGTGGTGATGGTGATTTGAAATAATCTGGTTTAGAAGACTTGCTGTCTAAGAGCACCATAAGCGACCATTTGTTAAATAGTTGGCATCCAGCTTCAGCCCCACTTTGTCGGAACCCACAGCTTCCTGCTTATATAAGCAAGTAGCGGAAGAACCGTCATCCATGCAACACCCCATCCCCATCCAAACCGTGATGACATCATAACTGCCGGTGCAACAAAAAACATCAATATAAAACCTACTCCTATCATATATAAGCACTGTAGATGAATGCTTTCTCTAGAAACTGTACTACAGTTCCAATTATTCTCATTATATCCATGGGTAGTAACCTAATAGTCGTTTTTAGTCGTTATCTGATACAACATAACCCTAGTTCTTTCCCAATAGCGTCGATACGTGCGTTACAACTGCATCTGAAATACCTTTCAAATTATAGCCACCTTCCAGTACAGATATTAAACGTCCATCGGCATATTTATCAGCTATCTGCATGACTGTTTTGGTCATTTTCTTGTATGCAACATCTGTAATATCAAAACATCCGAGTAGATCATGTTCACGGCTATCAAAGCCCGCAGAAACCAAAACCAAATCCGGTTCGAATTTTTCTGCAGCGGGTAATAAGATATTCTGGAACACCTCGGTTATCATTTTATCATTAGTGCCACAAGGTAAAGCGACGTTGATGTTATAACCTAAACCGGCCCCGCTGCCTTTTTTTCTTGGATCTCCAGTGCCTGGGTAGGCATTGAGATCATGCGTTGAGAAATAGAGAACACTTGGATCTTCATAGAACATGGCTTCAGTGGCATTACCATGATGATAATCCCAATCGACTATCAATATTTTTTTCAATCCGTATTGCTTCTGTGCATAGCGCGCGGCGATAGCAACGTGATTGTAATAACAAAAGCCCTCCTCCTTGCCGGTATTCAATGCATGGTGCCCGGGTGGGCGAGTAGCGCAAAAAACGTTATTTAATTCATTAGTAGCGACTTTGTCGACAGCCGCTAAACATGCGCGAACACAGGCTTCTGCTACGCGATGGGCAGCTGGCGTATTTGTCTTTATTGATGCGATATGTGACTCTGTGTGTAACGTTTTAATCCAGTCGCCAACATCATCTTTTAAGCTTACAGTTGTAATTTGATCAAGTAAGCCTGAGTCCTGCATCTCTTTTTGGATGTATTTCAATCTATCTGGTCTTTCAGGATGATCTGGGGAAATATGATGATCTAAAAACAACGGTTCACTGATATAACCGGTTTTATTGAGTGTTTTTGTCTTATCAAGCGCCAGTAGACGCGATTGATATGACAACAAAATTGTTGATAAAACACTCGAAATGAAAGTTCTGCGGTTCATTTTTCCTAGAAAAATTGTTAATTTAGGGCATAGTCTGTATATAGTGCCTTAATATAAACGATTTTTTAGTCTCATATGAATATTAATTTAAGCGTGAAGCTAGTGATAAATAGTCTCCAGAACAGCTCTCTGGCGCTTTTACTCGTGCTTATTTTACTACTTTCATCCTTTTCAGTATCAGCAGAATGGAAAGTAATCACTCATACAGACACAAATAACGAGACTCAAACTCAAGTTGCTTTTTCTGAGAATAAAGACGGCTATAGTCTTGAAATATACAAAGATAGCGTGGGAGCGATTCGCACACGATTCAGCTTGAATACTGAACTAGACATGTTTGCAAAGCGCACCTGCCCAACCTATCAGATTGACACCAGGTTGATTGATAACCGGTCAATTAATGATGCGCCTTGTTTGACTGATATGGTTTGGAGTGAATTTGTTTTGGGTTATGTTAATAACTTCAATGTCACTTCAGAAAAACTTAATGCATTAATGAACGGCAGCACAGTTACTTTCCGCTTTATGCTCGAAAATGGCAGCTACATGGAAACACAGTTTTCTCTAGCGGGTTCAAAAAGAGCAACTCTTAGCGTCCTCGGTAATAACATCACAATTACTCCCTGAGTTATTTTAGAAGATGTTCAATTGGCGTGTCGTCGATGACCTTGGCACTATCACTCCTGCTCAGTGGCAAGTATTAGATACTCAGGATAATCCATTCCTCTCATACGCCTTTCTATCCGGTCTTGAAAAATTTGATTGTTTAAAGAATCAAAACTGGCAGCCCTGTCATATTGTCATTGAAGAAAACAACGAACTACTTGGATTTATGCCCTTATATATCAAGGAAGATTCGTATGGAGAATTTGTCTTTGATTGGGCTTGGGCCGATGCTTATCAGCAAGCAGGCAGAAATTACTATCCTAAACTCGTATCAGCAATTCCATTTACACCTGTTGGCGGCACAAGACTATTAATCAATAAATCACACGACAGTAAAACGATTAAACATGCACTATTAAATGCGGCATTAGGCTTGATGGATGAAAAGCTTTATTCGTCTCTGCATATATTATTCCCTGAGAAAGATGATCTAGTTGTGTTAACAGATAGCGCAGCATTAAAGCGAATTACCATTCAGTATCACTGGCTTAACAAAGGCTATCGTGATTTCCAGGATTTCACTGATTCTTTAACATCGAAAAAACGCAAAAAAATAATTAAAGAACGTCGCGATATCAAAAACTCAGGGGTTGAGATTGAACGTTTAAATGGCGATGAAATTAGCAGTGAACAATGGAATGCTTTTTATCAGTTTTACTGCCGGACATTTTATAGTAAATGGGGTGAGCCACGACTGACTCTGGATTTCTTCAAGTCCCTCGGCAAAGCCTTGTCAGAGCAAACATTATTGGTAATGGCCAAAAAGGATAATGATTATATTGCCGGTGCATTTGCCATGTCTGATCTAAATACGCTCTATGGTCGCCACTGGGGCTGTAGCCAGTACGTGCCCTATTTGCATTTTGAACTATGCTATTATCAGACAATAGAATATACGATAGAAAGACAATTGGAACGTCTTGACGCAGGGGTACAGGGAGAACATAAATTAGCTCGCGGATTCCATCCGATTGCTATGCCCTCTGCTCATTGGGTTAGGGAAGAAGACTTTCGTAATGCTATAGCTAACTATCTCGACAGAGAGACGACTATGATGCAAGAGCACATTGAAATGCTCGAATCGCACCTGCCGTTTAAGTTGGAATAACTGTATGACAGTAACAAATAACCAAGAAGCTTCAAACAAACTTTATTGGGTAAAACAAAACCTTCTAGCAACAGGTTTCCCAGATGTTGAAGAAGCTCTCCGTGACCCTGATGGATTGATCGCGATTGGTGGTGATCTGACTGAAAAACGCTTACTTGACGCCTATCCTCGTGGTATTTTTCCCTGGTTTAATCAAGGTCAACCTATTTTGTGGTGGTCACCCGATCCGAGATGCATTTTAGAAATTAGTGAATTAAAAATCTCTCGTAGTTTGGCAAAAACTCTGCGAAAGGGCCGATTCAAAGTCACCTTTAACACGGCATTTGTTGACGTGCTTGAAGGCTGCGCCGCCGCCCGTAATGGCGTGAGTGACACCTGGATAACAAATGACATCAAGCTCGCTTATCTGAAGCTCTTTAAAATGGGCTACGCGCATTCAGTAGAATGCTGGCTCGACAAAAAACTTGTTGGTGGTTTATATGGCCTTGCAATGGGCAAGGTTTTCTTTGGTGAATCCATGTTCAGCCGTGAATCAGATGCGTCTAAGGTTTCTTTGGTATATTTAGTGCATAATCTAGAAAGTATGAATTTTAGAATAATCGACTGTCAGGTACATTCGGTTCATCTACAGTCACTAGGTGCGAAACCGGTACCGAGGGCTCTATTTACCAATATCCTTGACAATTATTGCAGTCATGAAAAAATAGATCGCTGGCAACCCAATATTTAATTCCCGTGGATGATCAATCACATAAACTCAGATTCTTTATAACTTCACCACATTCCTGCAATTATCTGGATGATCGTGAAGCGACTAGCGTTTTTGCCGATCCTTATTTTCCAAAAGATAAAGCACTATATTCAAGGCTCGTTTCTAGCGGTTTCAGGCGCAGCGGCGAACACCTCTACAAACCACATTGTATGAATTGTTCAGAATGTGTTCCTGTTCGTATTCCTGTTGATGAATTCAAAATGCGACGCAACCAAAAGAGAACCTGGAAGATAAATCAGGATTTGAGCATAGAAAAATCCAAGGCCACGTTTAAAGAAGATCACTTTCTACTTTATCAAAAATATCAATCGGAACGTCATCCCAATGGCGGCATGGATAATTCTAGCAGAGATGATTATATAGAATTCCTTCTGGCGACCTGGTCAGATAGTTATTTATATGAATTTCGACTTGGTGATAAGCTCGTTGCTGTTTCTGTGGTCGATGAATTGGAAGATGCCTATTCCGCTATATACACCTTTTTTGATACCGATTTACAGCAACGTAGTCTGGGTAAATTCGCTATCCTGGCTCTCATTGAGCAATCAAAACTAGATGGGTTTTCATCACTTTATTTAGGTTATTGGATTTCATCTTGTGACAAAATGAAATACAAGATCGATTATCAGCCTATAGAATGCCTAATTGATGAAGAATGGAAGAAATTCAACACTTTATCGCTTAATGACTTTGCAGTAGACCAAAATTAGTGCAGAATTCGCCCTTTTTAATTAACGAGGGCTATATGGCAAAAGAAGACCAGATTGAGATGGAAGGCACTGTCGTTGAGACGTTACCTAACACCATGTTCCGAGTAGAGTTGGAAAACGGACACATAATTACCGCACATATCTCAGGAAAAATGCGCAAGCATTACATCCGTATCCTAACTGGCGATAAAGTTACAGTTGAAATGACGCCGTATGATTTGAGTAAAGGCCGAATTACCTACAGGGCCAGATAGTCCAATCTTATTTTTTCGATCTAGCTAATTCCAGATCAGCTGCAGAATCAACCCCAATCCCTGTTTTATCTACTGCAATATCTACATGGATTTTCCCGCCGTTATAAAGAACGCGTAATTGTTCAAGCGCTTCGGCTTGCTCTATTGCACAGGGTGCCAATTTAGTAAATTCCTGAAGATAACCTGCTCGATAGGCGTAAAGACCAATATGTCTGTATGCTTGCTCAGGTAGTCCTCCTGTTCGATTCAAAGGTATCGGTGAACGACTGAAATAAATTGCCGTATTGCGTTTATCAAAAAGAACCTTGACCACATTCTGATCAATAAATTCATCCAAAGTATTAATGCGCTCACATAACGTTGCCATTTGATTATCGGGATTGTCATATAAATTTGACGCGACCTGATCAATTAACGTAACCGGCAATCCAAATTCATCGCCCTGAAGATTGACGACAACATCATTGTCATCTAGCTCAAGTTCCCTTACTGCTTCGGCTATTCTATCCGTGCCAGATTCATGTTCATTTGAAGTCATAATCACTGACGCGCCAAATGATTCAGCAGCGTCAGCTATCCTGCGGTCATCTGTTGCAATAGTGATGCTTTTTGCTTGTGCCTGCGTTGCAGTTTCGTACACATGTTGCAGTAATGGTTTGCCTTTAATTTCCAATAAAGGTTTGCCTGGTAATCGAGTCGAAGCGTATCGTGCGGGAATGATAATACTGAAAGGCTCTGACATTGACACTGGCACTACTTCAACTTTCCCGCTTCTTCATCACTAATCATCCTGGCCTGATCTTCCAACATCACGGGTATGCCATCACGTATTGGATAAGCAAGTCGTGCAGATTTAGAAATCAATTCCTGATTTTCTTTATCATAATGCAACGGCCCTTTAGTTACCGGGCAAACAAGAATCTCAAGTAGTTTTTTGTCCATCAATAATATCCTTCATTAGGGCTTCAAGCCGATAAATAAATGAATCTGGTAATGTCGCCGAAATCGGCAAATACCAATGATTTTTTGTAGCGAAGTCACTACATTTTATAGCATCTTTCTCAGTCATAACCACTGGCAAACTATCATCAAAATTAACATCATTTTTTGTAAATGGATAATGATCAGGAAATTCGTGATTAATAATATGTAATTTGTTATTCCTCAAATATGAATAATATCGATCTGGATTTCCAATGCCCGATATTGCATGGACACTCTGTCCATGCAAACTAGAAACAGGGATAGTGTGTTCAGGATCTAATAATGACACTAGATCACCATATTTGTATTCCATCTTGTACTCATGGCGACCGGCAATGTATTTGCTGACCACAAGATCAACGCTGTCTAATCGACTTATTGGCTCGCGCAATGGGCCTGCGGGCAAGCATCGCCCATTACCAAAACGGCGCTGGCCATCAATAACCGCAATCTCAATATCTCTGCCAAGTGAATAGTGTTGCATACCATCATCACAGAGAATTAAATCGCAATCACAATATTCAATCAATTCCTCTGCAGCTTTTCTCCTTTGTACTGCGATAGCAACAGGGCAATTAGTTCTTTTGGCAATCAATACTGGTTCGTCACCGACTAATGCTGGATTGCTATCTGCTCTCACTTGTTGGCTCTTGCCCGAGAGTTTGCCACCATAGCCACGACTGATAATTCCGGGATTAAAACCTTTTTCCTTGAAATAATCTGCAAGCCAAATAACTAGCGGTGTCTTTCCTGTACCACCTACTGAAATATTACCGACAATGATGACAGGTACATCAATGTGATTGACGGCTATCAGACCTGATTGATAGCACAGCCGTCGCAGAATGATAATCAGACTATAGAGCCAGCTTAAGGGTAAGAGGACAATACCAAGAGGATGTTTGGTGTACCAAATATTTTCTATAGATTCTTTCGTCAACATAGTTAGTTTGACGTTGTCAAAGTTGATTTAAAATAAACCACATCTTTTAAAGCGCCGTTTATTCATCCTGCAATTCTTGCGTTGCAAATGTAATCTTCACCAAACCTAATTGGCGAGCAGCATCCATTACCCTGACAACTGATTGATGAGTGGCATTTGAATCGGCACTGATAATAACGGGCGGCTCATTTAACCCAACCAAGGCATCTGACAATGCCGCTTTAATCGTCTCTAGCTGGGCATTTACCAGTGATCTATCATTGATATAGACATTACCTTGCGCATCCAAACCAACATTCACCGCATCAGGTTTTGCTTCTGTCACCTCTTTTGATGAACTAGGCAAAGTGATATTAATTTCCGAATTGTGTTCAAACGTAGTCGAGACCATAAAAAATATTAATAATAAAAACACCACATCAATCAGTGGTGTGATATCCAGATCTACTTCATCGCGCCTTTCAGATCGAAAATTCATTCTTTAGATCCTGCTTCAATTTCGCTTTCGCGTATTCCATGCATGACTTCAACCATTTTTAGTGCCTCTTGTTCCATGGTAATGATTAAACCGTCTATTTTTCCGCGAAAAAACCGATGAAACATCAAACTTGGTATTGCCACGGATAGGCCTGCTGCAGTTGTTATCAAGGCTTCAGAAATACCTTCAGATAAAATACTAGGATCACCAACTCCCAAAGATGTGATTACAGTAAATACTTTAATCATGCCGATTACCGTTCCTAATAAACCCAATAAAGGGCTTATAGAGGCAATTGTTCCCAGTGTATTTAGAAATCGTTCCAGATCGTGAGCAACATGGCGACCTGTTTCCTCTATACTCTCTTTCATGATTTCGCGTGAATGGTTTCGATTGACCAATCCCGCTGCCAAAACCATTCCTAAAGGAGAACTATTGCGTAAGTCCTGAATACGTTTCTTATCCAGATGCCCGACCTTTTGCCATTGCCAAACCTTGGCAACCAGGTTTTTTGGTACAATTTTTATTTCTCTAAGGGACCAGAATCGCTCCCCAATAATGGCCATTGCTATGATTGAACACAATATGATCGGCCACATAAGTAGACCACCGGCCTTGATTAATTCAAGCACGTTATCTCACTCCAAATTTTTATTATTAATTGCGAACTCGATCAGATGAATCTGCATGGTATCACCTCAATGATGCCAAAAACGCCGATTTTTTGATCTAAATTGTTCAATTATCAAGCCCTCTGCACTAAATTTCATAGAAATCTCGCCAGATATATAAGTTACTAACGTTTCGACCCCATGGACTTCATAGCGAGTCATTATATCCTGTTTTGGGAAACCAAATCGATTTCTATATCCTGCGGAAATTACAGCATAATCAGGCGCTATCGTGGTAATGAATTCATTACTTGATGAAGTCTTGCTGCCATGATGAGGAGCCAACAATATATCAACTTTGATTTGTTCAGGCATGTTATTTATGAGCCTTTTCTCAGCCGATTGCTCGATATCACCGGTTAAAAGCACTGATCCCTGCTGTGATGATATTTTGAGAACACATGATGCATTATTGCCAGTAAAATCACTTTCCAGAGACGGATGTAGCACTTCAAATACAATATCATCCCATAGCCATTTTTGACCGGCATGACAACGTTCAGCGTGACTAATCGATAGTTTTTCTGGAACACTGCTTAATATTCTACCGATTTTGAATTGTTCAATTAAAGCATATGCCCCGCCGATATGATCATTATCGCCGTGACTGATCATTAACATCGATAATTGCGTGATTCCCTTTTCTCGAAGATACGGTTTTATAACTGCATCACCAATATTAAAATGCTCTGAAAACTTCGCCCCAGCATCATAAACAAGCGTGTTTTGTCTCGTTTGTATGACAGCGGACAGCCCCTGCCCTACATCCAATAGACTAAATTTAAATTCACCTGATTTTAAATTGGTCGTTATTGGAAATAGCAATGGCATTAAAAACAAAAGTCCAAACCATCTGCCCGGCAGTCCTCTAGGCATCAACAAAATTATGATTCCAATGATTGCTATTATCAGTGAAAACTTATCAGGAGCGGCAACAGGAATAATTGCATTATTTTGTTGCGTCAAAAAATCAAGGTACGACCAATTAAGTTTGCTTATCTTATCGACAAAACCATAAACAAATTCTGCGCTACTAGGAAAGGACAATAACAAGATCATCGCCAGCAACACCAATGGAACGACAATAAAACCAATAACGGGTATAACGATTAAATTAGCAAAAATACTAAATAGCGGAAACTGTTTAAACCAGAATATTAAAAACGGAGACAAGGCCAAACTTAGCAAACATTGTAATTGCAACCAGCGACGCAAAGGACTCTGATTACTATACCTATAACGCGTTATATACAGTATTAGTATTACTGCTGTGAACGAAAGCCAGAAATCAACTGCCAGTATTGAGAATGGATCTAATAACAATATCAAGACAACCGCGATACTAATGACATTAGAGACCAGTAGCCTTCTTGACGAGAGTAATCCCAGTAAAAAAACAGCAATCATGATCAATGCACGCTGTGTAGGCAGCGAAAACCCGGCTAGGGACGCATAAAAAAATGCGACCGCAAAGGCTAGTATTGAAGCAATTATCGGTGCTGGAATGATTTGCGTAGCAAAATAAAACTGACGCCATAACGTTAGTGTTAAAAAATAAATTACTCCGGCTATTAACCCCAGGTGCAAGCCAGATATTGCAATCAAATGATTTGTGCCCGTATTAGTTAATATCCTCCATTGATTTGGGTCGAGTTGACTACGGTCACCCAGACTCAATGCCAACACCAATCCAAGCAATGGTTTATCTATCTTATTTTTAATCTTTTGAGATAGTTCGTAACGTAATCTTTGAATGAAATATCCATTACTCTCCTCCAGCATTTGATTCGTTTTATTATCCTTTACATAGCCTGTCGCTTTTATTCCTTGTCTCATCATCCATGTCTCATAATCGAAACCGCCTGAGTTCATAAAACTATAAGGACGCTTTAATTTTGCACTTAACAGCCATGTTTCACCCGGCGCGGGTACTATCTTGGTTTTATACCAATTCAAGCGAATCATTCCTGGTGATATAAAATGTTTTTTTTGGTTGTCGACGATATCACTCACATTAAACGTAAATTGAACATGGTCTTCATAAATTACTGGCAATGAAACCACACTGCCCGTTAACTGAACTACCTTGCTCTCAAGTTCAGGATTGAGTGAATGACTAACATCAATTCCTATATGCAATAATGCCCAGCTAAAACCAAGACAAAATAACAAAATCAATCTGAATACTGAGAAATATCGATCAAGGAGAAATAATAGGGGTAAAATAAGAAGAACCCACAAACTGGGTATAGTTGAAAATTGCAACAGACAATAAATACCTGAGGCAAATGCTAGCGTCCATGCAAGCATAAATATTAACTCCTTGTAATAAATATTGGGCTATAATAGCGCGCTTTTTTTGAGCATTACAAAATATTAAGAAAAATGAGCTTACGGAATTTTTTTAAACGCTATCTGCCGCAGAAGGACCACATCCACAAGCATGGGGGAATGCATCTATTTTCTGATTACCTGCATGATCCCAATATTTGGCATCTACATCGTCGTTCATCGGCAGGTGGTGCTGCTATTGGCATGTTTTGCGCGTTTATTCCATTACCAATTCAAACAATAGTCTCAGCTGCATTTGCAATTCTATTTAGAGTCAATCTACCTATGGCGGTCGTTTTTTCATTATTTAGCAACCCGATCACTATTCCACCACTATTTTTCTTCGCTTATCAATTAGGCGCCATGTTATTAGGTTTAGAAGAAAAACATGTTGAATTTTCGTTCTCATGGGAATGGATAAGCACGACTCTTATACATATATGGGAGCCATTGGCACTCGGTTGTTTTATATTGGGAGCAATAAGCTCGCTACTGACTTACATCATCATTCGATTGGTCTGGCGAATAAGTGCGATTAATAAATGGGAAAACAGGCGCCGAACAAAATAGCAACATAACAAAGGCTGCTAAGCTTGCAAGATCCCTTCTTTTAATTCTAAAACTCGATCCACACGCCGTGAAAGTTCCATGTTGTGCGTAACCATAATTAAACTTGTGCCTAGGCTTTGATTTAATTCAAGAATTAATTCAAAAACTTGATCTGCTGTTTTTTCATCCAAATTGCCCGTTGGCTCATCAGCTAATATACAAGCAGGCTCAGTGACTAATGCTCTGGCAATTGCTGCACGTTGCCGTTCTCCTCCTGATAATTCACCTGGTTTGTGTTGCACTCGTTCTGACAAACCTACCTTGTTCAACAAGTTCGCAGCCTTATCTAATGCTTCTTTTTTATTGCCACGTCTTATTAACAATGGCATTGCTACATTTTCCAATGCAGTAAACTCCGGCAAGAGATGATGGAATTGATAAACAAAACCAAGGTGTTTATTTCGTAGATTACCACGTTGCTCATCGCTCAGTTTTCCCATGTCCTTATCATTAACAAGAACTTCACCTTTATCGGGTGTATCGAGACCACCTAACAAATGTAGCAAGGTACTTTTACCAGATCCTGAGGTACCAATGATCGCAACACTTTGGTTTGACTTAATACTGAAATCAACACCTTTCAGAACTTCAACACGAAGTTCGCCATCGTTAAAACATTTAGTGAGCTGTCGTGTTTCGATTAGAGCATCACTCATAACGTAATGCCTCCGCAGGTTGTGTCTTCGCTGCGCGAAGAGCAGGATAGATCGTGGCTAATAAACAGAGCACAAAAGCAACAATACTAATAGTAATAACATCATTCCAATGCATGTCTGAAGGAAGATCACTAATGTAATAAACATCTGCGGACAAGAATTTTTGACCTATCATCGACTCTATCGCTGGTACGATTGTCTCTACATTGCTCGCTAACCAGACACCACCAATAACGCCCATGGCAATGCCGACAACGCCAATGATTGTGCCTTGAATCATAAATAACTTTAATATACTTCCTGGACTAGCGCCTAGTGTTCGCAACACAGCGATGTCTGATTGTTTGTCAGAGACCATCATCACCAACGTTGAGATTATATTAAATGCTGCAACTGCAACGATTAGTAGTAATATCACAAACATTACTGTTTTTTCAGTTTTTAATGCCCGGAAAAAATTAGCGTGTCGTTGTGTCCAGTCAACCACCCAATATCTACCGGGTAATTGAGCAACAATCTCACGACTAATGATTGGAGCTTTGAGAATATTGTTTGTTTTCAAGCGCAGTCCTGTAGGGCCTGTTTTTCGAAATAAACGAAAAGCATCATTCATATGGATTAACGCTAAGGCACTATCAAATTCATGCATGCCGACTTCAAATATACCTACTAACGTAAAGCGTTTAAGTCTTGGTAAGATACCTGCGGGGGTGACATTCGCCTGTGGCGCAACTAAAGTCACTTTATCGCCGATCGCTACACCTAACTTTCGTGCAAGTTCTTTTCCCAGGACAATGTTAAAACCTCCCGCTTTTAGTTCACTAATATCACCCATAATCATGGTTTCTATGACTGTAGAGACTTTGGGTTCTTCGTCAGGCAAAATACCTCTGATTATTGTGCCATTAACACTTTTATCTTTAACTAACATGCCTTCGGCATGAAAATATGGTGCAACGCCAACAATATCAGGGTGATGCATAACCTCTTCTGCAATTGGTTGCCAATCATTCAAAGCGTCACCGTCTCCAATGACAGTTGCATGTGATGCCATACCTAAAATACGTTCTTTTAATTCTTTCTCAAATCCATTCATTACAGATAACACCGTAATCAAAGCCATTACACCTAAACCCACACCAAGCATCGATGTTAAGGAGATAAAGGAAATAAAATGGTTGCGGCGACGTGCGCGGACATAGCGCAAGCCAATCAGTGCTTCAAATGAATTAAACATGGGTGTGGATTATAGAGTGCTTCGACAAAGCTTGAAACTAAATTAAGTATATCTTTTAAAATGACTTTTCAAAAAAGCTCATAAACATAACACTGAACTACTATACGGGTGCAAATACTATTTCTTCTCCTTTTAGAAGAAAAATACCTGAGCTTCTCTCTTCTTTTACTTCGTAGACTTTATTCAAAATGCGAATTACAACGCCGGGATAAACTCTACTGCGTACGACAACACGGGCATCTTTTGAATCGTACAATAAAGTAGTTAGAGCTTCCTTTTCTTCAATCAACTCATCAAATTCATTATTTTTCTGTTCTAGCGTACCTGTCAGTTTTAGTAACAATGCATTTTGTTTTTTTTGTGCCTTAGGATTCTTGCAACAGTGTTCATGTAGTTTTTTTACATCAGAAATTGCTTTTTTAGCTCTAAGAATGTCATCCACCAATTCTCTCAATTTTATCTGTACATCATTACCAGCCCCAACTTCAACGGTAGTTTTATTAAAACTATCAGCCCCTAGAACAGCAACTTCGACACCTTTTATAGCCTGTGTTACAGCGCCAACTAATATGCTTTTTTTCGACTTACTATTCCCAACCTGCACTAAGCCCTGAGAGCTTGTATTGCAATTAACAAGACTATTCTCTATTAAAATATCACCTCCAGCATCGAGATTTGCATTCTCAGCAAATGAAGCAGCAATATTCTGCCCGGCGATAATTTTACTTTGCATGCCTCTGACACCCGATTTAATAATTACACTACCAACTGCCCTAACAGTCGCATTTTCAACATTTTTCTGGATGATGGCATCACCTTTTGATTCAAGAACAAACCCTGCTCCAACATAACCTTTAACATTAACTGTCTTATCAGAATGAATATTACCTGTCTTTTGGCATACGTCACCATCAAGTTCCAGATTATCAGAAACTTTAAAATTAATACCATTAACTAATAAAATACCATCTTCTTTGATGCGCAATGTGCCGTCAGCTTCTTTTATTACACCTTCAAGTTCCGGTTCAGAATCCTTAACTTGATTTGCAATTAACTCTTCACCCAAAACATTCCGACCATCCTCTGAGCGTTGCCCCTGTATCAACCGGCCAATTACATCATTTATTTTTACATTCCATGGATAGGATTTTTCATGATAATCAATTTCTCCATTTGGCAAAACTTTCCCTCCAACGGTGAGTTCTTTGTCAAACTCTACCCTCGAATCAACACCATCCTTAGCAGGGACACCTTCCGCAACGAGCAGATTAATCTTTGATTTTTTTTCTTTGTTTATATTTTCCAGAATTAATTTAATAGCATTATTTTTTATTCCATAGACAACATCATGTTGATTTAATGTTGCAATAACATGTTGTAACAAAATGTTTCCTTCACCGCTCGCCTCATTAGAACGTAACAAACTCATTGTTACTTTTAATTTATCATCAGATATATTTATTCCTGATTTAACGCTCACTATATCAGATTCAAATTGGACAACGCCCAATCTCATAGACTTGTATTCACGAACCCCAGGATTCTTTATTTCTTCTATGCCAGTACCACATATGAGAGACACTTCGGTACCTTCTTCTCCTGGAACAATTTCACCGTATACATCAAGCCCTGCCGTATAGTGTAAATTTGATTTTATTCGTGCCACAGTTCTCCCAGGTAATACAGCTCGTTTATTGATATCTTCGGATTGGATATCCGTCATCCACTCAATTGTTTCATCATCGCCATTTATGGCAGCATCGCCTTTTGCAACAACCACCCTTTTAACGACATCTCCTAATGATTGAGCTTGTTTCAAAGCAGATTTAATTTGATTGTGGTCTATACCATTTACAACACCTGCTGATTCAAGTGTTTTAAGTATATCTGCTTGTGTAACTTCTCTATTTAGACCAATAACCTTGCCGGCATGAATATCCATACAGACTTGTAATTTGTCATCTGCTATATCAAGTCCTGATTCAACAGTGAGCACGCCAGATTTATAATGAAGTAAGCCTGCGTGACTACATTCATAGACAACAATGCCATCAGTGTCCTGCGTATAAATAACACCCTTTTCATTATTTATTTGTTGGTCAAAGCCAGGCCGTGGGTTTTTGTCTTTACCAAAAACATTTTTACCTTTCTGTCCTTGAGTCGATAATGTCTTTACAGCAATTTTTACCCCTGGCACCACCAGATATGATGAGCCTTCATCAATTATTCCTTCTATACACCATTCAGTAGTTCCATTGCTGCCGTTCTCAACATCTGATTTCGCTATTACAACGGGTTCTTCTGGAATATTATCTTCATCAACCAAAGCAATTAATTTGTCTATTGCATCTCGGTCAATGCCATAAACGACCTTCGACTGTTTTAGTTTATTCAGAATATCAATAGCTTTAACAGGTTTTCCATTACCCGTATGTCTGACTATCTTTTTGACACTGACAATTAGACCATCTTCAGGCACGGCAAGTTGGAACCATCCATTTACAGAAGGCTCTTCATCGCATCCTGATGTCTTTTGAGTTTGATTTCCCATTGTGTTCTATCAATCCATACATATCAGTCTAAAAGTGTTGTTTGTTTCTGTTAAAATTCGTGAAAATGTCTATATGTAATATTAATTATCGACCCATAACTGCTGTACTTTAATAAGAATGGTGTAAGTCATTGTTTTATAGTAGCTCAAAGATTGAAGACATTAGAATTTGTCTACTAAAGACGACAACATTAGCTGATAAATATTATGAATATGTGAACCTGTTTTATACGTATTGCTTTAGATGCGAAATTTACAAATGTAAAATTATTCCTCGTTCAAATATTAAGTTTTTAATTTCGATTTTACATGAGATATTAGCCCATTAATTTAGAAGATTTTTTTTTCAACCTGATCAGTTCTCGTTGTATTTTAGAATAAATAATTTATGACGATTAAAAGGAATTCTGCAGAAAATAATAATGAAAATATTAGCCATTGAAACAGCCACAGAAGCATGTTCTGCAGCACTTGATATAGATGATAGTTGCATTCATCGTTTTCAAATATCTCCAAGGAGACATACCGAATTAATCCTGCCAATGATCGACGAGCTACTTCGTGAGGCTGATATACAAACCAAAGATCTTGACGCCATTGCCTTTGGTCAAGGCCCTGGCGCATTTACAGGTGTACGTATTGCTGTTGGCGTTATACAAGGCCTTGCTTTTGCGCACGACACACCCGTCATCCCAGTTTCATCATTGAATGCTCTGGCTCAACATTACGCTAACGAGCACTCCCAAGTTGCAGCAGCCATCGATGCACGCATGCAGGAGATTTACTGGGGTCTTTTCAAGAAAAATGAATTGGGTCTGATGCAACAGATTACTGAAGAAAAAGTTTGTTCTCCAACTGATATTTCTAAACCATCACAAGGCGAGTGGTTCGGTGCAGGAACAGGATGGAATACCTATAGCGAAAATCTTAAAGCACAGTGTAACGAAAAATTGATCGGATTCAACGGTGATGTATTCCCATCAGCAAAAGACATCATGACTCTGGCAAAACCAGCCTACCTAGAAGGCAATGCAATTCCCGTTGAAGAAGCCACACCAGTATATTTAAGAAATAAAGTTGCTAATAAATCACGATAATTTCAATTATTCATATAAATAACACTTGAACTGATAGAACCATTCTTTTCAAGGGTCAATTTTCTGTAGGCCGGCGTTTTATCATCAACAGCAAATTCAGTGCTGCCGGGTTTAAATTGTAAGCAAGTTGATGGTGTGCCAAGTAATTTCACATTAGCAATTTCATGTTCAAATTCCTGATGAATATGCCCCCAAATGATACCGCGCACTTGTTTAAATTCATCAACAATTTTCAAAAAGTCTGTGGCGTTGACTAAAGACATGGCATCCATCCAGCTACTGTTTATCGATACCGGATGATGATGAAGTGCTATCAAACAATGCGAATCAAGATTGTCTTCAAGGCTTGTCCGTAAAAACTCTAGTTCATTAGCAGATAATTCACCGCTATGCTCGCCTCTTACACAGGTATCTAAGAGTATGATTGACCAATCATCAAATTTGGTTAAATTACCCGTGTCATGCCCATTGGCACCCATGACATACCGCATTAATTCTGGAGCATCATGATTGCCCGGCAAGCTAAGAATAGGTGTTGTCAGTATTGACAAATGATCAGCCAACTTTTGATAAGACGTTTTGGTGGGTTCATGAACCAAATCACCCGTCAACAAAATCAAATCTGCATCAGATTCAGACTCTAAAATTTTATGTATTACGCGCATCAAACTAGCGGAGGTATCATAATCGTTAAATGATGGCGCACCATCATCGAGTATGTGTGTGTCCGTGATCTGTATAATATTGATTCTGTCAGACATTTTAGTGTCTCGCTTAGTTGTCGTTTCAGTAGACTCAATCATGATATTCTTTAGTTAATAATTATTAGGCCAGTACCCTATGTCTAGAAAAAGCATGCAGCTCGATGAACAAGTTTATAATTATCTCCTGTCAGTTTCATTACGAGAAGCACAAATACTTCAAGAATGTAGAGCAGAAACAGCAAAGCATCCCATGGCTAGGATGCAAATTGCTCCTGAACAAGGTCAATTCATATCATTCTTAATAAAATTATTACACGTCAAAAAAGCACTAGAAATAGGCGTGTTTACTGGATATAGCAGTCTTTCTATAGCAATGTCATTACCTGAGGATGGACATCTAGACGCATGCGATAGTGATGCTGAAGCAACCAAAATTGCAAAAAGGTACTGGAACAAGGCCAATGTGGCAGAAAAAATTAATTTGCATATCGGTCCAGCAATAGAAACCTTGGATAGACTATTAGAAGAAAACCATAATGACACATATGACTTAGCCTTTATTGATGCTCACAAGCCTGAGTACATTGATTACTACGAACGAGCATTACAACTCATCAGTCCCGGCGGTATTATTCTCGTAGACAACGTATTATGGTCTGGCAATGTAGCTGATGAAAACATTCAAGATGAAGACACTGTTGCCATACGAAATTTTAATGAACATGTAAAAAATGATGATCGCATCATGATTAGTATGTTACCCGTAGCAGATGGAATCACATTGGCAATGAAAAACTAATTAAAAAAGTCTTTAACATCATCCAATTCATGTGTGATCGGCATCGGTGGTAATGCCTTGATGATGCGCTTACCATAGGCTTTTCTTATCACACGTTTATCGCAGATGACACAGACACCCCTGTCAGTTACATCACGAATTAACCGCCCCACTCCCTGTTTTAAACTTATAGCAGCTTGGGGAACTTGATGATCCATAAATGGATTGCTGCCCTGTTTGCTAAAGTGATTCAACCGCGCTTGCAGTACCGGATCATCCGGACTGGCAAACGGCAACTTATCAATAATAACTAATGATAAAGCCTCGCCTTTCACATCTACCCCTTCCCAAAAACTACTCGTGCCAAGCAACACGGCATGCTTTGTGTGTCGAAACTGATTTAGTAATTCTGATCGTGGTGCCGTCCCTTGAATAAAAATAGGATAATCAATCTCCTTAGATAAAATATCTGCTGATTTTTTCAATGCTTGATGGCTGGTAAATAAAACAAAGGCATGACCTTCACTATATGACAGTAACTTGATAGTTCTTTCTATGAATGCATCAAAAAATTCATATTGATTAGGTTCGGGCAGGTCAAGTGGCACATACAAACAGGTTTGTTTTTGATAATCGAAAGGACTATTCCAAACCTGCGTTTGACATTCTTCAAGACCAAGTTGGCGGCTGTAATAATTAAAATCGTCGTTTATTGCCAAGCTCGCCGAAGTGAATACACTTGTCGCATTATATTCACTCAATCGTTGTTGAAAAGTCTCAGAGATATTTACGGGGGTTTGGTTTAGATAAAGATGATGGCCGCGTATTTCTACCCAACGAATTGATTCTTCATTTTTCGTTTCGATATAGGTATCGATGTAATTATAATGCGCCTTCGCACGCTGCCAGCAATTATCTAATAACTTCCCGCGTCCACAAGCGGTTTCAAGTATATCGATGACACATTGAAAAGCGGCCAACATATTTGGAAGTGCCGTTGATAGTAATGATTTCTCCCAAACCTCTAACCAGTTCAACCGTTGATCTTCTCGACCAAAGACTAAACGCACATCACGTATCAATTTTTCAAATTTAGTTAATACCGCTGCTAATTCTTCTATATCACCCGCTTCTTCACGGTCGGCCGTTTTTATATCAGTAATCAATTCCAATAATTGACGAGTACTCAATGTTTGACTGAAATAAGTAGATGCCAACTCAGGCAATTGATGTGCTTCATCAAACACAATTACATCAGCTAATGGCAATACTTCACCAAAACCTTTTTCTCTCAAACTCATGTCAGACAACAATAAATGATGGTTAGTGATCACCAAATCTGACTCAAGTGCAGCCTTCCTGTTTTTAAAGACAAAGCAATCATCAAAGCTTGGGCACGCTTGGCCGAGACAATTTTCTGTTGTTGAGGTTATTCTAGATCGAATCACTGAGTTCTCTTCAATCATACCTAACTCATTAATATCACCTGTCTTTGTTGAAGAAGACCATTGCACAACCTCCTGTAGATCGGACATATTTTGGTAACTCAAGTCTTTAGTATCATGAATGGCAGTATCCATATGCTCTAGACAAAGATAATTTGAACGGCCTTTTAGCACCATTGTTGTAGCCGGTGACGCGAGTGCTTCAAGTACGAGAGGCAAATCTTTTTGATACAATTGGTCTTGCAGATGGCGAGTACCAGTTGAGATAATTACTTTTTGTCTCGACAATAAGGCCGGCACTAGATAGGCAACTGTTTTACCGGTACCTGTCCCCGCTTCGCACACCAAATTCTGACCTTCGGAGATAGCAGCGAATATCTTATGCGCCATATCTTCCTGTTCTGGTCGATGTTGATAATCATCAATCAAATTCGCTAATGATCCACCATCAGAAAAAACTTCTTTAACTGTTTTCATAAATTACCAGAACGATCGACCATAAATACCGAAGAAAATGATGTATGAAATGAAGATAAATTATCGTGAACAACGATATATAAATATTGTAATTTGTTTGACTAAACTACGTCTTGCTCTAAACCATTCTGTTCTGTCCAGAGAAGTTCTGATATCAATTTAAACTGTGCAATAGTCATAGCACCTTTCTTATTATTTTTTCTTTTTTCTTCTAGCACATCCATAATCTCGTCTCTTTTCGCCATATAAATTTCTTCAGGCATAAAATCAGCATTCATAATCACTAATATAATCGCATCCCATTCCTGCTCGGTCTTTATTTGTCCAAGGCGATGTCCCTGTCGTTTCTCATTGAAGATAACTCTACCTTTAATTTGAATCTTTAATGATTCACCAGCAACTTCATAGGTTGCGTCATAGCCAGCGATATTTTCATCGTTTGGCGACATTCCAAGAATCGAAATGGCATCATTTATTGCGATCTCTGGTGTGACGGGTAGCGTTTTGCCGGTAGCAAGCCGATATTCTTTAGCAATGCGACGGGTCTCAGCAATCAACTTATTAACTGAATAAATACCCATAAACTAATTAGATCCCAAAGTGAACGTACTGACTTCATTTATATCATCTTTTTTAGATAAAACCATCAATAAACGATCAATTCCAACTGCCACACCAGAACATTCAGGCAATCCTGATCTCAATGCCGCCACAAAGTCTTTATCTATTGGCGGTTCTGCCAAGCCCTTATTGCTTCTCGTCGTCAATTCACTTTCAAATCGTTTCACTTGTTCATCTGCATCGATGAGTTCATTAAAGCCATTGGCTATTTCCATCCCAGAGATAAACAATTCAAAGCGTTCGCTAACAATAGGTTCGCTTTGCTTCAGTGTCGCCAAAGCCGACATACACTCTGGATAGTCGTAAATAAACAGTGGTTTACTCTGCTCAAGATTCTTTATAACCGCCTGAGAAAACAAAAAATCGAGCAAGGCATGTCGATCATCTATAGCGTCATCCCAACCATGTTGTTTGCAAAGGGTCTGCAATTCACTTGTAGCTGCAGTATGCGGATTTAATTCTAGCGTTTGCTTAAATGCGTCTGCATAGGTCATCTTATCTGGTCTTTCTAGCCCAATATCGATCAATAACTCACCCACTTCATTCATGAGTTGATAATAATCAAAACCCGCGTGATACCACTCCAACATGGTGAATTCTGTATTATGCCGTTTTCCTGATTCTTCATTACGGAATACATGCGCAATTTGATAGATGGAGCCCGAACCGGCGGCAAGCAATCGCTTCATACAAAATTCAGGAGACGACTGTAGATAGAGTAATGCATCACTTTCAGCCGCGCATGATGTTGTCATACTTTCAATATACGGGTCACTGATACCGAAGTGACTGAGAATAGGCGTGTCGACCTCGATAATCTCACGTGTATTCATGAAAGACCGGATCTGCTTCAGTAAACTCGCTCGTTGTTTTATTACTTTTAGGCTAGCGCTGGGATGCCATGAAGTATCTGACGCCATAAGTGCCTACAATGTTGAAATTAGCACTTTCGACTGCTTAATCACCATGAATACTGCTGTTTATTTACTCTTTCGCACGACTGACGTATTCGCCGGTTCTGGTGTCTATCTTAAGTAAATCGCCATTTTCAACAAATAGCGGGACTTTCACGATTGCTCCAGTCTCAAGCGTTGCGGGTTTTGAGCCACCTTGTGCGGTATCTCCTTTCAGGCCTGGATCAGTATCCGTAACTTCCAATACAACAAAATTTGGTGCTGCAACTGACAATGGCACATCATTCCACAAGGTAACCAGGCACATTTCCTCGCCTTTAATCCATTGTTTGGCGTCACTCACGGCATTTGCATCGGCTTCACACTGTTCATAGCTATCTTTATTCATGAAATGCCACATCTCACCATCGTTATAGAGATATTGCAGATCAAGGTCGACCACATCGGCACCTTCAACAGATTCACCAGACTTATAGGTCTTCTCAAGCACTCGGCCTGTCTTCAGGTTGCGCATCTTGACCCGGTTAAAGGCTTGGCCTTTGCCTGGTTTAACAAACTCATTCTCAATGATTGAGCATGGATCGTTTTCAATCATTATTTTAAGACCTGATTTGAATTCGTTTGTGCTATAAGTCGCCATGATGTCCTCTTTCAAATATGATAATTCTGTTTTGAAGCTTGATAATATAAAAAAAGCGCAATAATACATGGAACTGAAGAAATAATGCAGTCTTTATCATGGCAAGAACAACTGGCACAGGCCATACGGAAACCCACTGATTTACTTGAATTTGCTGGATTAGAGGCCGATTCAATCGGTTATAGCCAACAAGCAATAAGGCAATTTCCTGTCAGGGTCCCCTATGCTTTCGCCAATCGTATCAAGAAGAACGATCCAAACGACCCTATCTTGCGACAGGTATTTCCGTATAAAGCAGAAGAAGATAAAGCTACTGGATTCATTAATGACCCACTAGCTGAATTAAATGTTCAACCAGTAAATGGCTTATTACAAAAATATAACAGTCGTGTCTTGTCGATAACCACCGGTGCCTGTGCGGTGCATTGTCGCTATTGCTTCAGACGGCATTACCCTTATCAGGAGTCATCCTCATCAAGCGAACATTGGCAAGCGTCGTTAGATCACATAAAAAATGATTCAAGTATTGAAGAAGTGATACTCAGCGGCGGCGATCCGCTAACGCTGTCAGATCGTCGTTTACAAGAAATATGTTTATCACTTAAAAACATCATACATATAAAACGCATACGCTTTCATACAAGATTACCTATCGTTTTACCCGCGCGCATTACGACAACACTACTCAAGCAAATAACAGATAACGATAAATCTATCATCTTTGTTATACATACCAATCATGCCAATGAGACTTGATGAGTGCACGTGGCTAAATGCTATTAAACGCCTTTTGCAACGCATTTGGCGTATTAGTTTTGAATCAATCGGTATCTACTGAAAGGTGTTAACGATTCTGTTGCGGCGTTAATCAATGCTATCGGAACGTCTTAGTCGAGAATAATGTTACGCCCTACTACCTGCATCTATTGGATCCCGTTGCTGGCGCAGCACACTACGATGTCCCAATACAACATGCACAACAGTTAATACAAGAAATGCAGGCTAGCGCCTCGGGCTATCTGGTTCCTAAATTAGTAAAGGAAGAAATTGGAACAACAAGTAAGACCTTAGTAGCTAATTAACACTAAAGTTTTTATTAGTTATGTCGATAAGGGTTCTAAGAACGGGTTTTCCCTCCTTCCCCAATTAATCCGTTCATAAATATCCCAGCCGGGCTTATGACCCGGCTTTTTTACGTCCATCGGATGGACCGTATGTCTCGAGAGGACAGGAGTCCGAAGAGACGATTTACATGGATGGTCCTATTTTTAAATTAGTTGTAGCTCTTCAGCTTTCGGCCAGAAGCGGACGTTAACGTTTGAACTCAGATGACCGGCAACACAGTGTGCAGCGAAACGAAGCTACATGTTGACTGGTTAGACGCTGTGGTTTGTTATGTATGTGCAATTGGTTTATCTGTAAATAAATAATCCTTAAGTTCTTTATCAAATGTAGGATCTTTTCTTCTAATCCACTCAAGAACCATCGCAGCATGTTCTTTTTCTTCGTCTCTATTATGCGCAAGTATTGCTTCTAATTCTTTATCTTTACATGCATCAACTCTTTGGTTATACCAATCAACCGCCTCAAGCTCCTCCATTAGCGATGTGATTGCTCTATGCATATCTCTTGTTTCGTTTGTAAGTTCATCTATTGGTTCGTGATAGCCTTCATTTGACATAATTTATCCTCGATTTAATATTATTTCCAATCATAAAGTAGACATATAAAAAAATATACGTAACTACAGTTTTGGGTCGTTAGCTGCATACTATCACCCTGAAAGATAACGAAAAGCAATCGCTCTACAATAATGGGCCAATACTCTGAAACGAGTAGGTTAATCATATGCATTAGTACTCAAAATAGATGACGCACAACTCTCTCATTTCAATTTAACTCCAACCTCAAGCTTACAGTTTGTGGATCGTTATTATTTTCAACTTTAACAAAACCAAAACTTTTGGCGAGTTTTTGCATGGGGAAATTATTTGCTAGCGTATGGGCAAGTAATCGTTTAGTACCGTGCTCCCGACAATAATCAATTGTTTTACTCATCAGCTTATTACCCACACCTTGTTTCTGCATATCTGAACGCACAATGATCGCGAATTCAGCTTCAATATTGTCTGCGTCACTCACAACTCTCGTTACGGCTATCGTCTCATCGTTATCCTCTGTATTTTTCTTTATCGCAATAAAGGCCATTTCTCGGTCGTAATCAATTTGCGTGAAGTGTGCCATCTGTGCATGCGAAAAATTATTCACTGCTCGAAAAAAAACGAAAATAGATATCTTCAGAATTGATATGCGAAAAGAATTCATGATGCGCCATTTCATCTTCCGGCTTTATAGGTCTAATAAGTAATTCAGCGCCTGATGCTAGTTTAGATAGTTCTTCTAACTCTTGTGGGTAGGGTCGAATCGCAAGATGGCTTGTGCCACCGGTCGCTACTGAACTTATTTTTATTCTGGCGTCCAGTGCAATAACACCATTATTATTTGCAACAAGCGGATTAATATCGAGTTCTTGAAGTTCAGGGTGGTCAACTATAAGTTGTGAAATTTTTACTAATGTTACAAGGATTGCCTCCATATTTGCCGGTTTAACATCCCTATAACCCTTAAGAACTTTCGCAATTCGAGTACGTTGAACAAGATCATTGGCCAACTTCATATTTAGCGGCGGCAAGGCGACAGATTTATCATTAACCACTTCTACAGATACACCTCCATGCCCGAACAAAATGACAGGCCCAAAGATAGAATCAGTAGTAACACCAATAATCAGTTCATAGTCGTTGGGACAGTCCACCATTGCTTGAACCGTAAAGCCTTCGATTATTGCATCAGGATTACTTTTTTTAATACGCTCTAACATCCCTTCAGCCGATAATTGTAGTATCGAAGCAGATTCAATATTCAGTAATACACCACCAACATCAGACTTGTGACTAATATCTTTTGACAGGATTTTTAATGCTACTGGAAACCCTATTGATTTTGCCTGTTTGACGGCGTTATCAACATCACGCGCAATTAATGTCTTAACAATTGGGATTTGATAGGCATCCAGCACATCTTTTGCTTCAGGCTCGGTAAGTATGTTTCGTTTTTCAGTTAAAACCGATTCAATAATTGTACGTACTCTTTCTTTATCGGGTTTGAAATCTTCAGGTATAGATGGTGGCAATTCGATCAGGTTTTTTTGATTTTTGTTATATTCAACAGCTTGCAGGAAAGCACTAATTGCTGACTCTGGCGTTTCGTATTGGGGAATATTATTTTTCTCGAAGATTTCTCTTGAATCTTGAACCGCATCTTCACCCATCCAACAGGTCAAGACAGGTTTGTGCGATTCATTTATAGCCTCTGTAATTGCACGTGCAACCTCGGCGTTGTCGATGATGGCTACCGGAACCAGCATTACCAATATGGCATCATAATTAGGATCATCCAACAAGACCTTTAAAGCCTGAACATATCGCTTCGCATCACTGTCTCCGATAATGTCGACCGGGTTGCTACCCGACCATGTGACGGGGAGAAATTCATCCAAGGCTTGAATTGTTTTCGGTGCAAGTTCAGCCAAGCGCCCACCACTGTCAATCAAACTATCAGTTGCCAATACTCCAATACCACCACCATTAGTTAATATAATCAATCTATCGCCATTTATACCTGAAACATATGCCAGTGTTTCCACAGCATCAAATAGATTTTGAATAGAATAAACGCGCAACATCCCTGCCCGGCGTACCGCAGCATCAAACACATCGTCATTTCCGGCTAATGCACCTGTATGTGATGCAGCAGCCTTCGCACCTTCTGCCATTCTCCCCGACTTAATAACAATTACTTTCTTGTTTCGCGCAGTCGCACGTGCTGCTGACATGAATTTACGAGCAAGTTTTATTGATTCTACATAGAGCAATATCCCTGTTGTGTGTTGATCAGTGCCGAGATAATCAAGTAAATCACCGAAATCAACATCTGAACTGTCACCTAGCGAAATAAAATACGAAAAACCAATGCCGCGTGATTTGGCCCAATCTAATATTGATGTGCAAATCGCGCCAGATTGTGAAATCACCGCAATATTACCTGGGAGAGAATCAGTATGAGCAAAACTCGCGTTTAAGCCGATACCGGGGATGAGTAAACCAACACAATTAGGTCCAAGGATACGAAAATCATAATGTCGTGCGACATCAAGCATTTGTTGTTCTAAACCATTAGCGTCATCTACTGCATGGAAACCAGCGCTTATAACAACAGCTGCACGCGTTCCTTTCTCACCTAATTGCATAATGATGTCAGGAACTGTATGAGCGGGCGTGCAAATTACAGCAAAGTCTGGCACTACTGGTAGATCGGCTATGCGCTTATAGGCATACACACCACAGATGGTTTCGTACTTAGGATTAACGGGTAAGATTGGCCCATCAAAGCCACCACGCAAAAGGTTTTTCATAACCACATTACCGATCGATAGCGGTCTATCAGATGCGCCGATTAAAACTACTGACTTCGGGTTCAACAATTTGTTTAGATTGATAACGCTCATGCGAATGCCTTTAATTCTCCTAAATCAGATATAAAACAACGGTACATAAGACATATTAGCAAATTATTGCACTGCACAATAATTATCTGCCATATAGAGCTATTTTATTGATAAATCGATAACTTATTGTATTGAGGCTAACAACTGATTTTATGGAAGGGCTAGTTTTCTTCTAAATTCGGTAAGTTGTTGATGGTAATTAGTCGCTTCTCCATAATCGATGAAATCCTGATAGCGAGCGTGCCTACCTATGACTTTTCTTGCATGTTTTATTGGACACCAATATTGCTCTGTCCGTGCGGCTATCTCTCTCGCATACGCAATAACACCATTACCGTACTCGCAATAAACACAATTAAAACGTTCGATGCTATTCAGATGTTTTAATTTGCGGCGATCGATTACAACATAGTGCGAGCGTTTAACTTTTCTGATGCGATACAAGCTAAAACAAATCACCTGATAAAGTGTCATGCTAATATCAATAATTACAAAGGGGACTATCTTGCTATATATAAAAGGAGCGGAAAGCAGGTTTCTGAACTTACTATCCATGAAAAATCTGAATAGATTTTTTTTCAATTTTTTATGTGCGTCTTCAATACCCTCCTTGAATTGTACTTTTCCATCTTCATAAAAATAGAGAATCTTCTCTTGTCGTTCATTAATTATTTTTTCTATTTCATCTTCAATATTGGTTATTTGAGCTAACAATTCTTTAACTTTTTCGTCCATAATTATTCCTTAATAATTTAAGTTTTATAATTAACTCACGACAGCAATATTAATTTATATTTACTATATAGATTAAAAATCAATCATCCTCACTTTAAATAGAATATATATCGCTTATAGCTGTATACCTTACTCAAATACAAAAAACTGAGGCATTTCTTCTGGAGCATCATCCTCCAGTCCCCAGACATCACTCATCCTTACCGTCTCTGACGTATCTAAAATGCCACCCATATTAGTTGGGTGAAGGCCTTTCTTTTTAAGAACTGCCAGAGAATCTTTGGTGCCCCGTATGACACTTTTAATGCTTTCAAAATCCAGAGTGTTCTCTAGTGTTTTATGCGCTAAGCGTATTCGGAAAAAAGCTAAAATTGCATCTGCCGGTTCAGCCGAAGGAACACCAAGTATTTTTGCGACTTCAATTATTCGCCCGACGCCTTCTTCTATAACAGGCAACTCGACCTTAAGCCTATCTTCTGCTTTTTCAGGAAGCTCAAGTATTTTATGAAAGTCGATATAGCCAAGTTCATAAAGATCACCCATATCTTTAAATGGATGAACATCAATAGATAAATAGCGCAACGAGCATCCCGTCTCCTCAATATCTGCTTGCACCATACAAAACTGTATTGCCTCTTGCACAAAATCAATAAACATTGAAACTTGTGCTTCTTCTTCACCTTTGATTGGTGCCCCGGCTACTTGCTCAAACTCAGCCTCTGAAAATGACGTCAATATGGTCATGCTTATTTTAAAACCTCAAAATTATTAGTATTTTCAGCAGGATTCTAACGGTACTTGTGTATTCAGTACAGTTTCGAGTGATTAGCAGAATATTTACCCATGCCAAACTCCATTCACTCAAGCCTAAAGCAAGCTTTTTCATAGCTATTAACCACTCTTAGTATTCCTGTCATACATCACAATACTACCGGTTACTGCTACATTTAAAGAATACGCTCCTGGGAGCTTTATCAAAGATTGGCATTGCTCCAGAACCTGCGGTGGTAAACCGCTTATTTCATTTCCCAGTAGATATACGGCTCTGTCTGGGTGCTCATACTCGCTTAATGCTATCGCATCTTTACCCATTTCTACCGCAACTAATCTAGTTGAGTAAGGTAAATGATCTTTCAATTCGTCAAACGTCTTGAAGTGATACAACGGTATTCTAGTCCATGACTTTGTGACGTCGCTTCCCTGATGCTTATATTTTTTATCGACCGTAAAGATAAAGCTCGCTCCCAATAAATAAGCTGAACGCCAGAGTGTCCCTATATTTACTTCATCACTGTTATTCAGAATTCCAATTCCAAAAAAACCGTAATCGTCTTTAATTTCCTTTACTCGTGACATTTAGAATGTCTCACCCCTCTTTATCGTCATAATAAATGATTAACCACAGACAATGGCTATTCCAAGTAGTAATGGCGTTAATAATGCCGCTGCTACATTTGCTGCCAAATATTGCGGATGCAGCCCAATTCTTGCGCCGAATTTTATTGCTCCTAAAAGTGAAAACATCGAGAACAATATAGGAATGAGAGCGATGACACTCAAGCTTGGGATAGCCTCACTGAAAATAAAATAAATGATCAATGAATATGCCGTCAGCATAAAAATGGTATACATGATATTACTGTTTTTTATGCCATAGGTAATTGGATAAGTATTTCTTCCAATAGTCGAATCAGCTTCTATATCTGGGTATTGATTCAATAAGAGTAGATTGTTGACCAGAAAAAAAGGCACGAGTGCGATCATCCACGCCTGATTCGAATGCCCACCGGTCAAGACAACATTAGCACCAACAACCATAAGCATCCCAAAACCCAAACCTGGAGCAATAAGACATAAGAAAGGGGAGCGATTAATCCATTTTGTATACGCAGTTATAAGAACGACACCAACTAAGCCAATCGGCATGATTTCCATGCCGTATTCAATCACAAGACTCACGCCGATTGTTATCGTCACCGCTAACGACACTAGTCCAAGAACTAGTACTGATTTAGCCATCTCAGGGTTGTCAGGCAATGCACCACTACCACCGCTAAACGGTGTTTTCCTGGTAATGAGGTCCAATCCACTTTTAAAGTCATCGTACTCATTAAGCGTGTTAACACTGATATGGGCAGCAATAGCACCGATAAATATGATGCTAAGTGTAGCCAGGTCAATTGACGGATGAACTACGTACGCGGTGCTAAAGCCTAAAAATATACAGACAGGTGTTAAAACGAGAAAGGGTGCACGAATTGTCTGAAGCAAGGTTTTAATTTGCATCTTTTAATTATCTTTAGTTAGCAATTAAGACCAGAGTATAGGTTGATGCACATTCATTTCCCAAACATTGATCCTAGTATTCCACGAATAATTTTTCGTCCCAAGGCACTCCCCATACTCCGCGCGACACTTTTCATCAACGCTTCACCAATACCCTGTCGGTTACTACCTCGCTTAGCGGGTTGTTTTGCATTTGTTGCTTGTTTTGCTTGAGCCTTCTCTACTTTTTGCACAGTTTTCTTAGCACGCTTTTGCAATATTTCATGCGCTGAATTCCTATCTAAAGATTCATTGTAACTATCACCAATAATTGACTTTTCAATAACCTCAGCGCGTTCCGTTGCTTTTAACGGTCCAATACGTGATTGTGGCGGTCTGATTAAAGTGCGCTCAACTGGTGTAGGACTACCCTTTTCATCGAGAACAGAAACCAATGCTTCGCCTGTGCCTAGCTCAGTAATAATTTGTTTACAATCAAAGCTTGGATTTTGACGAAATGTTTCAGCAACGGTCTTAACTACTTTTTTATCTTTTGGAGTAAATGCACGCAAGGCATGCTGAATACGCAAGCCGAGTTGCCCTAATATATCTTCAGGTATATCAGTGGGATTTTGACTTATAAAATATATACCCACACATTTAGATCTAATCAAGCGAACAACTTGTTCGATTTTGTCGACTAATGAACGCGGCGCTCGATCAAACAACAAATGTGCTTCATCAAAAAAGAAGACTAATTTTGGTTTTTTAGCATCCCCTACTTCGGGTAGTTGTTCAAACAACTCTGATAGCAACCATAGTAGAAATGAAGCATAGAGTTTTGGTGACTGCGATGACAGTTTGGTCGCATCAAGTATATTAATAATGCCACGACCATCTTCATCTCTTTGCATTAGGTCGCGTAAGCCCAATGCAGGTTCGCCGAAAAAATTCTTTGCGCCTTGTTGATCAAGAACTAATAATCTTCGCTGAATCGCAGCGACACTGGCTTTAGATATATTGCCGTAATTTGAACTTAGCTCACTGGCATTTTCAGCCATCCAACTGAGCATCGACCGTAGATCTTTAAGATCTAGTAACAATAACCCTTCGTCATCCGCAATACTGAAACAAGCATAGAGAATACCGCTCTGAGTATCATTTAACTCTAGTAAATTCGATAACAATAATGGTCCCATTTCCGAGATAGTTGTTCGAATCGGATGTCCTTTTTTACCAAACATATCCCAAAAAACAACCGGGTTAGCATTAAAGGCAAAATCTTTAATCGGTATCTCAGCAAGGCGTTCATCAATCTTGGGATGTGGCGCGCCTGCTTTTGCAAGGCCGGACAAATCACCTTTTATGTCTGCTACAAATACGGGCACGCCCAACTGGGAAAATCCTTCTGCCAAAATTTGCAACGTTACCGTTTTACCTGTGCCTGTAGCACCGGCAATCATGCCGTGACGATTACTTAATTTGGCTAGTTGGCTTATAAGCTTCCCGTTAGCACCACCGATCGTTAATTGCGTTTTATTATTCATAGTTCTTTATATTAAATTCATGATAGTTTTATATTGCTTTACCTTTCTTCAACAGTTCTTTTATTAGTTCTTTTTCTTTCAGGCCACTACTATCACCACCTATAAAAGTGCTAGAACCAGAAGAAAAACTGCTGCCAAAAGTGTCCACTAAATTGACTGTTTGTCCAAGCCCACTTAAAAAATCCTCATCGCTCAGCGTTGATAACGGGTGTATGTAAGCGCTCCATAATGTTTCCTTGGCTATGGCATAACGTGCATCTAAAGCACTATCAAAGTTTGCTTGCATGATTCGGTACAGGTGCTTTTCTGTGAGTTCGGACGTCTCTGTAATGGGTATAACGATGCGCATCCGGTCCGCAGTCTCATCGGTAATAACAGTGACTGCATGGTTGCCTACTTTCAATTGCCACATGCCATTAGTGCCCTCAGGAGTCTTGTCTAATCGACGAATAATCTCTTCTAGTCGACTATTATTCATGGAGCATGTCTTAGCTTGCTCAGGTTCTATAGTTTCTGCAAAAGCTAAAAAAGAACTTAGAGAAAATAAAACAATAAAAAATAATTTAGATATTCGATCAGTCATCTTGATTCTCCTCTATCACGATTCAGGAGACCATGTATTTATGATTCCAATAAATGATTACTATATTTAGTATCACTGGAAGTCATTAAACAAAACAGGCCAATGTTAATAGTATGTGATATTCAGCCAAGAATCGAAGAAAAAATAATCTAGCAGTTCAGGCTTTTTACCCATGTTCCCAGATATGAATGCCTTAATTATGACTTTATGAGAAGTTGCTCAAAGGCATAAAAAAAATATTTAATGGGTAGAACGACGGGCTTTATACCTATTTTAAATCAAGCTAGACAGGGACATGGCTTGTCCAATTAGGGTGTTCATCAGCACGCTTTATCATCTCGCGTAGCACATCATGAGACCTTTTCAATTTCACATAAGGGTCTCCCCCCTCTTCCCATCCAAGATAACCGAACATACCTTCGTAACCTTTATTTTTTAAGGCGCCAATGATGGCGAAGTTGTCTAATTCGCCCACATCCAATGGTTCAACTGTAGCAACACCTGCGAATCCCAGAGGACTTTGACGACTACCTGACAAATGTACCTTGCGTAGATGAGGATAAACCTCGTTGAGAACGCGGCTTGGGCTACCTCCTTCTAATGCATACCAATGGAAGCTTGTGAACACAATCCCAAGATTAGGATGGTTGATTGCTCTGCATAAACGAACCGCGTCACTATGTCGTTCTAGCCAAAACTTTATGTGTGTATACAAAAGTATATCGATTCCACGACGCTCACATATTTCCAACGCCTGCTTAAGCCAATCACTGACAGGTTCATCTCCTTGCGTAGAAGACGGTGATATCCCTCTACCAGCACTGCGTATGGAAAGGTCTATTTGAGTACAGCCTTGAATATTTTCAAGTAGCGTTAGAATGCCACTATTATGAGGATGATCTGTCGGATAATCTAAATCAAGAACAATATAAATGCCTGTGGCATCAAGACCATGCTTTTCTTTAACTGTAGCGAGGACATCTGCAGTTTGCCAACGCGTGCCATCCCAGATGGAACGATGAATTCCATCGTAGCCAATCTCTTTAATCATTTCGCATTGTGCATCAAAATCGTAGACACCTTGGGTATTGTAAAAGGCGAAATCCATAGCATAAATTTTATTGATCATCTCTTTTCTCGTCGTGTAACTGATTAATTATTGATTTTAAAATTAGGCAGCACAGTCTCACCGATTTCAGCGATAACTTCTTCAGCGGGCCGTTTACCTATTTTAAGATTTAAGGCCACATGGTTTACCCCGATAAGCTGACATTGTTCCAAAAATTCAGTCAGTACCTTTGTACCACCCCTAAAACCAAGATGAATCGGCGTAGGTGCTTCGTCAGGATCTTCGCTTAAATCGATATAAAACGATTGCGCAAACGGTTTGAATTTTTCATTAGCATTTTTTTTCAATTCTTCACGCCATTGTTGAATAATCTTAGCTTGACTATCAAGCGGCCGAGGATAAGTAATCCAACCGTCTGCGTTAGCGGCTATCCAGCCTAAACTCTGCTGGCTGTTTCCGGTAACCAGAAAGGGTAATTTACCAACCGGCTTGGGTATCGTGTCCGCCATCCCTTTTAATACCGATGATTGACACTGGATATGAGGAAAACTTTCTTCCAGGGCTTGTTTTATTACGTCGAAATGGTCTCTGAATCGTTCGCCTCTTGTTTCAATATCGACATTAAATGCGGGGAACTCTACAGGCCTATCTCCAGAGGCAACCCCTAATACTAATCTGCCATTTGATAATTGGTCTATAGACGCAGCAGCTTTCGCTGTATGCAGAGGGTGCCGGATCGGTAAAATAACTGAACCTGTAGCAAGTGTAATATCTTTGGTCTGAGCGGCTATCCAACTAAGATATACCCACACGTCAAAGATTTGTCCAACATCACCAAAACTGGGGTCGCGTAAAGGCACATCTCTAAACCAAAGCGCAGCATAACCCAACTCTTCGGTCAATTTAGCAAGACGTTCTTGATCTTGCATCGCAGGAACATCTCTTTCATATGATTCGAGTGGACAAAATATTCCCAGCGATAGCTTATTTTCAACAAACATACGTTTAAATCCGTTTCCAGACTCAATGGTTGCGGATGAATTTACTTCAAGCACAGAGGCCTCCCAGTTGCGTTTTAGCGCGTCATTTTGTTTATAACAATTCTGACTCTTGAATTGGTGCAAAAAAAGTGATTGAACTGTACAGCGAAATTTAGTTTTTACAAACGAATTAGCTTTATTTAAGTATTACATTCCTGTTCTATATAAATGCGCCTCATACACTTGAGTTTTGTGCCTCTAAAAAACCTTCAGGTTTGTAAATTAGTTCAGAGGTTATATGATGTGAAAATCGTAACAGTTTAATTTTGACTAAATTAACCAGGAGATCCTCTCGATGCAAGCCGATGCAAAGAAGCAGAGCTGGATGTATGAAAATATGTTCAAAAGCCGTTATTACGAAGAATGCATGGAGGCTGCTTATCTAGAAGGCAAGCAACCCGTATTTAACATGGCCAACGGCCCTGTTCCCGGCGAAATGCATCTGTCCAATGGGCAGGAACCCTGCGCTGTCGGTGTTTGTGCCCACCTCGATGCCGACGATGCCGTTTTTGCTACACATCGGCCACACCACATTGCCATAGCCAAGGGCGTTGATTTAAAAGCCATGACTGCAGAGATATTTGGTAAAAAAACTGGTCTATCTGGTGGTCGTGGTGGTCATATGCATTTATTTGATACCAAAGTAAATTTTGCCTGTAGCGGCATCATTGCTGAAGGCATGGGTCCCGCAGCCGGAGTAGCGCTAGCACGAAAACTCCGCAATGAACCCGGCGTCGCCGTAGCCTTTATTGGCGAGGGCGCTGCTAACCAAGGCGGCTTTCATGAAACCATGAATCTTGCCGCGGTCTGGAAACTCCCCTTTGTTTGCATCATTGAAGACAATGCTTGGGGTATTTCTGTCGCTAAAACAGATGCAACAGCAGTACCCAGAAACGATGTTCGTGCAGCTGCCTATGGAATTCCCGGAGAATATGTAGAAGGAAATGATCCTTTGGCTATATATGATGCGGCAGAACGTGCCATTAACAGAGCACGGGCAGGAGAAGGTCCCAGTCTGATAGAAATAGAAACATACCGTTTGGCTGGGCACTTTATGGGCGATGCTGAAGCCTATCGCCCCGAAGGCGAAAAAGACGGCCTTTTGGCGAAAGACCCTATCCCAGCATTTCGAAAACATCTATTAGACAGTGGTGTGATTAATGAAGCTGCCTTGAAGAATATTGAAGGTGCTATGCATGCCGAGGTCGATGAGGCCTTTGAATTTGCCCGAGCTGCAGCTGAGCCCGAACCCGCTGAAGCACTAGAAAAAGTCTTTGCCTAGGAGAAAATTATGGCCACACCTAAACGTAAATTAACCACAGCAAAGGCAATCAGTGAAGCTATTTCTCAAGAAATGGAAGCTGATGAAAATGTTTTTGTCATGGGCGAAGATATCGCCAAACTCGGCGGTGTCTTTGGCACAACCACTGGTCTATTAGATAAATTTGGTCCTGAACGCGTCCGCGATACCCCTATTTCAGAAACAGCCTTCATTGGTGCTGCTGTGGGTGCCGCTGCTGCAGGCATGCGTCCTATAGTAGAATTGATGTTTGTCGATTTTTTCGGCGTTTGCATGGATGCGATCTATAACCTTGCAGCTAAAAACTGTTATTTCTCAGGCGGCAATCAACCTATTCCCATGGTACTGATGACCTCGGTGGGTGGTGGTTATGGGGATGCCGGCCAACACAGCCAATGTTTATATGGCACCTTTGCGCATTTGCCTGGAATGAAGGTAGTTGTTCCATCCAATGCTTATGATGCAAAAGGCCTGATGCATACCGCAGTTGCCGATGATAACCCGGTTATTTTCATGCTTCATAAAAACCTGCAAGGCATGGGCTGGCTAGGCACTGTTAAAAACTCAATCGTTGATGTGCCAAGAGAAACCTATGGTGTTCCCTTTGGTGAAGCTGCCATTGTTCGCGAAGGAAAAGACATTACGCTTGTTGGTCTGGGTGTTACAGTGCACATGGCACTTGATGCAGCAGAAGCCTTGGCTAAAGAAGGTGTTGAAGCTGAAGTGGTTGACCTTCGAACTTTAGTTCCACTTGACCGTGACACCGTATTTAACTCAGTTTCCAAGACTGGACGACTATTAGTAATTGACGATGATTACATTAGTTATGGTGTTAGCGGTGAAATTATTTCATCTGTTGCAGAACAAGACAGCAGTATTTTTAAAACATCTCCACAACGAATTGCTTTCCCGGATATTCCAATACCCTTTACCCGACCGATGGAACAATTCGCTTTACCTAACAAAGATAAGATTTTTAATGCCGTCAAAGAAATGATGAAGGATTAATAACATGGATATAAAAATTACAAACGACATAGTGGAAGATGGTGCAGAAGCCGTCATCGTTACCTGGTACTTTGAAGATGGTGATGACGTAGAAAAGGATGCGGTACTAGCAGATATCATGATTGAAAAAGCATCGCTTGAATTTCCGGCGCCCTGCTCTGGAAAATTAACTATCAAGAAAGAATGTGAAGTGGTCTTACAAGAAGGCGATATTATTGCCACTATTGAATGATGAACGTGCCCAGAAAGATCTAAACGATTAATTTCACAAACTAGTTTCTTGATTAAACTTATCAACGGCAATCTTCAACAGCTTATAGCCTTCAACGAGTCGCATAGAAGGACGACCCAAATACGCTTCCGGGATTGAAACTAGTCGTTGATTTCGAACAGCTGACACAGAACTCAGCAGTGGGTTGTCGCTTATCACCGATGGACGATATTTATCTTCTTTAACGCCACACCATGAGATGACAATAATGTCTGGATCCAATTTGGCAAATTGTTCAAACTCAAGCGGCAAACTTGTCTCTTCAAATTCTTCCAAAGCATTTCGTCCACCAGCCAATTCGATCAGTTCATGAACCCAGCTTTTTCTTGCCGCAGCAATTACTGGCTTTGGCCACCACTGCACTGCAGTTGAAGGACGCTGTTTACCTGAGTCATCTACTGGTTTAATTTCCTGTTGCATGCCTTCAATCAATTGTGTTCCGCGAGCGGCAACACCTAACTGTTGTGCAATGTCATCAATGTCTTGGTAAACCGCTGCTAATGATTCTGGGGCAGATGCCCAATAAGGTAATCCTGCAGTTTTCAAAGAATCGATAACCTTATCGTGACCTGGGACAGTTAATGAAGCCAATACTAGATCAGGTTGCAGTTGGGAAATTACTTCTGCATCAACTTGAAGATCAGGCCCTACTCTTGGCAAGCTGGAGACGACGTCTTTCGGGTAATCAGAGTGGTTATCAACACCGACTAAATATTGTGCGCAACCTAGTGCACAAACAATCTCTGTATTGGAACAGGTAGTTGAGACAATACGCATTTAAAACTACGCCCTACATATTCCTGCGATATTGACCGCCGACTTCGAAGAATGCATTAGTAATTTGACCGAGTGAACAGTGCTCAACAGCATCCATTAAAACTGCGAAAACATTTTCATTGTTTTGTGCCGCTTTTTTCAGTTTCTCAATATGGCTTTCACTTTGATCTTTATGTCGCGAATGAAAATCTTCGAGACGGCTCAACTGACTTTGCTTCTCTGCTTCAGTTGAACGGGCCAACTCGATATCTTTTGTCTGTTCATCTGCATTTGGATTTTCAAAAGTATTGACGCCAATAATAGGCAGTTCACCACTATGCTTGAGCATTTCATACTGCATCGATTCATCTTGAATCTTGCCTCGTTGATACCCCGTTTCCATTGAACCAAGCACACCACCGCGCTCTGACATTCGATCAAACTCTTGTAGCACGGCCTCTTCAACCAGGTTTGTTAACTCCTCTACAATAAAAGAACCTTGAAGCGAATTCTCATTTTTGGAAAGGCCATATTCTTGATTAATGATCAATTGTATTGCCATTGCTCGACGCACTGAGTCTTCTGTTGGTGTAGTTATCGCCTCATCATAAGCATTAGTGTGCAAGCTGTTACAATTATCATTGATCGCAATTAATGCTTGTAAGGTCGTTCTAATATCATTGAAGTCTATTTCTTGCGCATGCAAGGAACGTCCTGATGTCTGAATATGATATTTCAATTTCTGGCTGCGTTCATTCGCGCTATATTTAAATCGCATCGTGGTAGACCATATACGGCGAGCAACACGTCCCATAACAGTGTATTCAGGATCCATTCCGTTAGAGAAAAAGAATGAAAGATTCCCTGCAAAGTCATTGATATCCATTCCACGTGATAGATACGTTTCAACGTATGTAAAACCATTGGCTAAGGTAAATGCTAATTGTGAGATAGGATTCGCACCTGCTTCTGCGATGTGATATCCGGAGATAGAAACTGAATAGAAATTCTTAACTTTCTTATCGACGAAATACTGTTGTATGTCACCCATTAACTTGAGACTAAACTCAGTTGAAAAAATACAGGTATTTTGCCCCTGATCTTCCTTCAGAATATCAGCCTGAACTGTGCCACGAACATTTTCCAGAGACCAATCTTTGATTTTTAATTTTTCATCAGCTGTGGCTTTTCTGCGATTATCCTTTTCAAATTTTGCGTACTGTTGCTCAATTGCCGTGACCAGAAATAAAGCTAGGATAGTTGGCGCAGGGCCGTTAATAGTAAGAGAAACTGATGTCGTAGGTGAACACAAATCAATTCCATCATAGAGTGCTTTCATATCATCCAGTGTTGCAACTGACACGCCTGAATTCCCAACCTTGCCATATATATCTGGCCGTTGACCGGGATCATTTCCGTAGAGTGTCACCGAATCAAATGCCGTCGAAAGACGGGTTGCATCAGAATTCTTAGACAGGTATTTGAAACGACGATTGGTACGAAATGGGTCGCCTTCTCCAGCAAACATGCGCGTTGGATCTTCACCTTCTCGTTTAAAGGCAAATACTCCGGCAGTATAAGGAAACTTTCCAGGCACATTTTCTTCAAGCAGGAAGCGCAGGATTTCTCCTTCATCCTCATAACGTGGCAACGAAACCTTTGGAATACGAGTATTAGAAAGTGTGTGACTAATTATTTTCGTGTGTAACGCTTTGCCTCTAACATCCACGACATATTCATCAGCAGCATAATCTTTTTTAAGTGCTGGCCACAGCTCAAGTAATTTACGGCAACGTGGATCAAGTTTGTCTTCACGCTTTTCTATTAAGACATCCAAAGCATTGTTCTTGTCGCCAGATGACTCGAGCATTTTTTTTGATTCTATTAGCTGCTGCCGTTCACGCGCAATTATTACCTGTTCTGCTGACGTCTTATGATAATCTCGAACAGTCTCTGCTATTTCTGCGAGATAGCGCTGCCGTTCAGCGGCAACGATTACTGTTCTGCTGGTAGAACATTTTGAAACTAGCGGCGCAAAAAACCCTCCATGCCAACTGTTTAATTTTTTTTCTTTAAAAATATTGAGTACGCCGTGATATAAAGAAGTCACGCCATCGTCATTGAATTTTGAAGCAATGGTTCCGTATACTGGCAATTCTTCAACTGCGGTTGAAAACAATTCATTGTTCCGTTGATATTGCTTCCGAACATCGCGCAAGGCATCTTCACCACCTTTGCGATCGAATTTATTAATCACAACCACATCGGCAAAATCGAGCATATCAATTTTTTCAAGCTGGCTCGCAGCTCCAAACTCTGGTGTCATGACATACATAGATGTATTGACATACGGCACGATAGCCGCGTCACCCTGACCTATTCCTGGCGTCTCTACGATGATCATATCAAATTCAGAAACTTTACAGAGGTCGATGATATGTGTCAGTGAAGTAGGTACTTCTCCTGTTGTTCCGCGTGTTGCAATTGATCGAAAATAAATATTAGGAACATCAAGTGCATTCATACGAATACGATCACCGAGAAGTGCCCCACCCGTTTTACGTTTAGTCGGATCGATGGCGATAATTGCAATTTTCAGTTCATCAAGGTCAAGATTAAAACGACGAATTAATTCATCAGTCAACGATGATTTACCAGAACCGCCTGTACCTGTAATTCCCAATACTGGGGTTTTACTGAATTTCTTAGCTTCTTCCGTCAGTGTGCTGAGACGACTTTTAGTAATGACACCTTCATCTATTGCTGTAATCAAACGAGCAAGTTGACCGTAGCCATTTTGCGAAAGATTGCTATTATTTTCAGGGATATCCTTATCGGATAAATCAACATCTGCACGCTCAACCATTTCGTTGATGATGCCTTGCAACTGCATTCTCTGACCGTCTTCGGGAGAGTAGATGCGTGTAACACCATATTGTTCAAGTTCAGCAATTTCTTCCGGAACAATCACGCCGCCACCGCCACCAAAAACCTTTATATGAGACGCGCCGCGTTCTTTGAGTAGATCTACCATGTATTTGAAATATTCAACATGGCCACCCTGATAAGAACTGATAGCAATCCCTTGAACATCTTCCTGAATAGCAGCATTTATGATTTCGCCGACTGAACGGTTATGCCCTAAATGAATAACCTCGACACCCGTTGACTGTAAAATGCGACGCATAATGTTAATGGCAGCATCATGTCCATCAAACAGACTAGCCGCTGTGATAAAACGAACATGATTCTGAGCTTTGTATTTCTCAGTTATAAGGTTTTTACTTACCAAGTTTGCTGGTGTTGCCATTTAATACCTCTGATTTGTAACCTTTATAAGCCTCTTTCAAGTCTATTTCCAGAGTCTTTTACGAAGAAAGGATATGCAACATACTTCAATAGAATCATATTTCTGATTTTTGGTTTCATCAGCTAATGCCTTCTTCTCGCAATTCAACTCTGCGTATCTTTCCCGAAACTGTTTTCGGTAATGATTCTCGATATTCAATTTCACGTGGGTATTTGTAGGGCGCAGTGATTTTTTTCATGAAATTTTGAAGTTCTTTGGTAAGCGCTTCACTAGGCACAAAATTTGGTGCAAGTACTATGAAGGCCTTCACTATTTCACCACGAATTTCATCTGGCTTACCTACCGCTGCAGATTCGTGGACAGCCGGATGTTCAAGTAGGTAACTCTCAACTTCAAATGGACTAATTCGATATCCCGACGAACTGATAACGTCATCAGAACGGCCAACAAACCAGATGTAGCCATCTTCATCAATCGTCCCGGTATCTCCTGTTAGGTACCAGCCATTTCTAAATGACAATGCCGTCGCCTCATCATCCTGCCAGTACCCAGCAAACATACCGGGCGGTAACGGTTCAGTAATTCGTATAGCAATGTGCCCTACTGTATCAATGTCAGATAAATTGCCTTCATCATCTACGATATGTACATCAACACCGGGTACAGGTTTACCCATGGAGCCTGGTTTAACGGGAATCGCTGGGTAATTGGCGACTATATTAATCGACTCTGTCTGGCCATAACCATCATAGATATCTGATCCGGTTGCTTCGTGCCAGACCTTTATGACTTCAGGGTTAAGTGGTTCGCCTGCACCTATCGCATGTCGAATTGATGTCAAATTATATTGCGACAGATCCATCTGCGCAAAAACTCGATAAATTGTGGGTGGTGCACAGAATGTAGTTACTCCCAATTTATCAATCAATTTCAGATGTAAATCAGCATCAAAACCTTCGCCATTAAAAAGTATTACTGTCACACCCATTTGCCAAGGAGAAAATAACATCCCCCATGCTGCTTTGGCCCATCCTGTATCTGAAAGTGTCCAGTGAATATCATCTTCTTTCAGATCCATCCAATAACGGCCGGTAATACTATGCGCTAGCGCGTAGGAATGATCACGTGGAACCATCTTTGGCATGGCTGTAGTGCCGGAGGTAAAGTACATGATCATCAGATCAGATGAGCGAGTCGGCTTCAGTTGTGTTTTATCTAGTGTGTCAGATGCTTGAGATGTTATTTCAGAATAACATTGCCAACCTTCTCTGGGTTCGCCAATCACAATAAAGGTTTTTAATGTCGGACATAAATGTCTGACCTCATCCACTTTTATGGCGTTTTCAGAAGTGACAATAATAAGCTTAGCTTTCGACCTGTTGATACGGTACTCAATATCTTTAGCAGACAACATAGCTGTTCCTGGCATGGAAACAACACCCGATTTACAACAACCGATCATAGTGAAGTACCACTCGGGGATGCGCGGTAACATGACAAAGGCAAAGTCACCTTTTTTAGCACCCGTCGTTAGCAAGGCATTAGCAAATTGATTGGAAGCAAGATCTAGATCGCTAAAGGCGTAATGTCGAATATTATCTCCCTTATTATCGACAGCAATAAAAGCAGTCTTGTCATGCTCTTTTGCCATTTTCTCAATAACATCGAAGCCAAAATTATAAAACTCAGGTATCTCAAGTTTGAACTGACTCTTGATCTCATCATAATCGTGCATCTCTGGTAAGAACATTCTCATTATTCTCCTGGCACTAGCTAAAGAGTTTACTAATTTATACAGATAAGCATCTAAATGTTACAGCGTCATGCTAAAGAAAAAAAGCTGCGCTCTGTTCAGGGAAACTGATGTACTAAATGAAATGCGTTTAAACGTTTATCAAAGGAACTATTATTGCCACTGTTAAATAGCGACAAGTGTTGAAAGTCTTAACCGTCTACTCTGTCTCGGATATCACTGTGTCCATCAGTAATTAAATCTTCCCACTCTTTAACTCGAGCCAGTGTTGTCTGAATAAAGGGGCTACGTCTTATCATCCACATAAAACTATCCGCTAGCGCCTTACCTGGTTGACGTAATGGTCGTTCGAATTGAACAAGTAAAATAATCCTATCCTCTTCGGTATCGTTCCAGACTTCGTGATAATAAGTATCATCAAACACAAAACACTTGCCTTCATGCCATTCGTATTCCTTATCATCGACCGAGATACGACAACCCTTCTGCTTCGGAATCGTTAAACCCAAATGGCATGTGATAGTGCCATTTGTGGGGCCGTAATGGCGTGGCAAATGTGTACCAGGAGCATGTACTGAATAAAATGCAGAGATTAATCCGGGAATTTTTTCAACTTCGCGCGTCGTTACCGGACATAACTCAGCAGTACGCTGAAACTTGTAGTTATAACCCCATATAAATAATGACTGCCATTTGTTATCAACAGCAATACGATCATGATCAGGGGAAACATCTCTTAATGGCGGTATTTTATCGCGCTCAAGCATCATGTTCATCGCTTCTGCACAAATCTCGCTATAATGATTTTCCAGTGACTTAGTCCAGGGAAAGACATCGTTTTCAAAAACTGGTGGGGTTCCTACCGTTGAGAATAATCCGATAAACCAGTGTATAGGCGGTCTGATATAGAAGCCGAACCAGAAAACACCTCTACGAAAGATAAAGGCAATGAAATCGACAAGTTTTTTAAAAGTGTCCATGCTCTAAAATTATGTGCAAAAAAGTTAATCGTGCTCAACAACTTCACACCCGCATAACGGAGAGTTAGCTATTTATTTTTATTTAAATTATATATCCATAACGGGCATTATCTCGCAGGTCGGTACTATTTGTAAATTCTTGTTTTAACCCATTAATGCCATCACTTCCGACCGCATGCATTGCCACCTCTGGATCAAGTTTATAAAGCTTTGCCGTATTCAAACCAAAGATCTTGTTTTTCACTACACCATCTGCTGGACCTAATGGTGCAAAACCATGCTTCTTTTGCATATCTTCCGGGATCTCTAAGCGGCGCAGTGCTTCAATTTGCCATTGAGGAGATCCATACCAAACAGAATCTGTTCCCCAAACAACATGATCATCACCGAGGCCTTTTATGAGTGTACCTAACAAAGCGGCTGCAAAACGAGGGTTAGCCGTCGCTGAATTGGCAAAACAGGTACCTAGATCAGCATAAACATTATTGACACCATATTCTTCAGGGATACGTGCTAAATCGCTAGCCCATTTTATTTCACCCGTTGCTTCAAACTCCGCTAATGCTTGATCAGGCAGCTCAAAAGCAGGTCGCAGACAAGCATGATAAATAATAAAATTCATTTCTGGCCAATCTTTTGCCGCTTTACCAATATCCCATGCAGAAGCATGCTTCCATACTTCCGGCCAGCTTTTTTCATAATCAGCAGGCATCAGTCCCTTGTGTATCGCCAGGTTTATGACCCCGGCCTTTACTGCCTTTTCATAAAAGGGATACATCAATTCTTCATTATCCAATCGCCATGGATACTTTGTCGTTGATGTTAGTGGGTCGCCAATCGTATAGGCTTTCCATGAATCTGTGTGACCCGTCTCAAGAACTTTGTCTACCTCATCCATCCAGCCCGATTGTTTTGGCGTGATAACAAAATGACCATACATGCGGCGAGTACCTGCAAGTTTATTAATGGACTCTACGGCACCACGAATCTGGTCATTGGCTAAAAACCACCAGCTAGGATCATCAAAAGGTGCGCCGCTTAATAATGCAATTTTCGTATCGCTATTCAAAAATATTTGTCGGATATAATTCTGAAATTTTAAATCACTTAATGAAAGCTGCTCTCTAGATAACCCCGCTTCCCAGTGGTCTGCTGCAAAGCGAGGGATATTTAATAAGCCATCATGTTTAAAGTCATCATGGACAAAATGAGTTTGATCATCGAAGATAAATTGATCTTGTAATGATGTAGCTCTTACTAGTGCTCGTTCTGGTTCTGCTGCCTCAGCTTTATTGACCATAAACAAGGAGCCAAAAACTTCATTCATCGCTAAAAAAGCAGCCGCCATACCAGAGGCACTACCTAGGAATTGTCGGCGACTAATCCCTTGTTTTTTTCCATACTCATCGGCTAATTGTTTTATTCGAGCTTCAACTTGAGATTGTTGTTCTGTTTGTGGTGATGGTGTGAATTCGCCATTGGATATGATTTGGGTAGGCACGGGTGAAGGAAATGCTTCAGTTTGTGCGGACTTAAACTGTTTTAACTCTTCATCTGTGAATATTTGCGTCATGCCTTACCCCCGTAGATAATCCTTAATGTATTGTATCGACCTATACTACTAGTTATATTCACCTTTGAGATTATATTTGATCTCTGATTTTTATAACAATGAGTTCTTAATAATAAATATTGCAGCATAAAATATAAATAGGAAGAAAACATGAAACTATATTCACATTTGCCATTATTTGTTATTAGCGGATTGATGCTACTTAGCTTTTCAGTTCATGCAGAAGTCAATACTGAGATAAAGGAAGTACAGAAAGAGTGGGCAAAAATAAAATATACATTAGGCAAGAAACAACATGAAGATGCTTTAGAAAAACTCACTTTGGAAGCTGCATTGATTCGTGAGAAGCAACCGGACAATGCTGACGCTCACCTCTGGGAAGGGATTGTCTTATCCACTTATGCTGGAGCAATAGGTACTTTAAGAGCATTAGATGCAGTTACAAAATCTCGTGATGCTTTAGAAAAATCACTGGAGATAGATGCTGAAGCCTCAAAAGGTGCCGCCAATACGTATCTTGGCACCTTATACTTCCTAGTGCCGGAATGGCCCATTGCCTTTGGTGACCTAGATCTTGCTAAAGAATATTTGGATAAGGCAATTATGCTTAATCCTGATGATATAGATGTTAATTTCTACTATGGCGACTTTCTAAAGAAAAAGAAGAAGTACAAACAAGCGGAAGTGTTTTATAAAAAGGCACTATCTGCCCCTGCTCGTCCTAATCGTGAAGTTGCCGATGAAGGACGACGCAATGAAGCTAAAGAACGTCTTGAAAAAGTGTTAGCGAAATTAAAATAAGTCTTTTGAATAAAACGGGGTGCTAATAGCACCCCGTTTAAAATTACTGAGAATATCAGTCCGCTTTATTGTTTTAGCTTAAAGACTAAAATCTCATCTCCCATTGCATATTTAAATAAACCGCTACCACCGGAAGCAACAGCGATATATTGTGTGCCATTGAGTTTGTAGGTGATAGGTGGTGCATTAACACCGTAGTGACTCTTATGCTGCCAGAGCAGTTTGCCAGTTTTGGCTTCGTATGCGTTAAAGTTACCACTACCCTCACCGGCAAACAAAAGCCCACCCGCTGTCGCCATAACACCACCAACCATAGGCTGATCGGTTTTAACTTCCCATTTGATTTTACCAGTAGTTAGATCAACTGACGTTATATTGCCCCAGGTTGGATCTGTCGTTGGTTTGAAAAAGGTAAAACTCGACCATGGCTTACCAGGTTCAGGCGTCAATTTTTTAGAATAAAATTTAGCTACTGTATAGATACCTGCAATATACATAGAGTTTAATTCTGGATAATACGCTGCAGGAGACCAAGTCGTTGCACCAAAAGTACTTGGCGCAATGCGCACGCCCTCTTCTGTTGGTTTGGCAAATATATTCTCTTGAGGCACAAATGCGTCTGAACGTAATAACAATTCACCTGTTGCTCTATCATGAACAAACAACCAACCTGTTTTACTCGCTTGTGATACTGCCTTGATTGTTTTTCCGTCTTTTTTAAAATCAATCAACACAGGTGGACTAGCAACATCATAACCCCAACGATCGTGTGGTACTTGCTGATAGGCCCATTCAAGCTTGCCGGTATTTACATCGACTGCGACTAAACTAACCGTATTTCGACTATCCCCAGGTCGGGTCGAATCTTCCATCTGCGGTGATGGATTACCTGTGCCAAAATAAAGCAATCCGAGTTCTGTATCTAAAGCGGGGGTTGTCCAAATAGAACCACCGCCTAACTTCCAGGAATCTTTATACTTCTCGTAGTTAGCTTTTTCACTTTCTATATCGCGATTAAAACTCTCTCCACCTGATGAAGCTTCAACCCAATCACCCGCCCAATCCTCTTCAGAAGAGCTGTACCAGCGCCAAATTTCTTCACCGGTATTCACGTCATAGGCCACCATATATCCACGTAAACCATGTCCACCACCTGCAAAACCACCTACAGCTAGTGTTTGTTTGCCGTCTTGTTCGACTTCCATATGTAAACCGTAGCCTGCTCCGGTGATCCCTACGAATACCTTCCCATCATAAACTTGTGGGGCAAGACTAGCGCTATGTCCAGAAGCACCTGTCATCACAGCACCCTTTAATTCTTCCATATTTGAAATCGGGTTCATTTTCTCATCGACACCTGAATTTGGGTCTGAAATAGGGACATCCCATAGCTTTTCACCCGTATTTTTATCCAATGCGATTAATCGAGCATCGATTGTGACGGTAAATACTTTTCCATCAGAAACTGCAGGCCCACGATTTGAAGGGCCACAACAAAACTTATCGCCTTTCAAATCATGTTTGTAACGCCAGATTTCTTTTCCAGTCAGCGCATCCATTGATATAACGTCATTGAGTGGCGTAGTAATAAACATGGCACCATCAACAACGATAGGACTTGTTTGAAACGTTTTCTTAATGCCGGTTTGGTAGGTCCAGGCTAGTTCTAGCTGATCCACATTTTCGGTTGTAATCTGTTTCAGTTCACTGAAACGGTGATTCGCATAATTATTTCCGTACTTTGCCCAATCAACTGAATCAGTATCACCTGAGCTGCTCACAACCGAAGCTTCTTCTACATCAGCAGGAGCACTTGATTCTGTAACATCAACATTAGATGTTTTAGCTTCGTCTTTATCTGAACATGCCGATAAAGAAAAAATAAGAAATGTACAAATTGTAATTTTTAGAAGTAGTGCTGGATGATAGTTTTTCATGGTCTTATGTGTAATCCAAAGTTATGAATATGGAAGATTATATAAGGCAATATACAATATAATTACGAGTGCCGTATAGAGTAGGTGTTGTTACACCACTTTATCATTATCGGATAACGGGTAACCCATACGAGATAAGGCATCGAAAACCTCTGTCATTACTGCAGGATCTTCGATAGTAGCAGGCATCGCCCATTCTTTTCCGTTAGCTATTTTACGTATAGTGCCTCGGAGAATTTTACCAGAACGTGTTTTGGGTAATCGAGAAATCGACGTTACCGATTTAAATGCAGCAACAGGTCCAATAATACTGCGGACTCGCTGAATCAATTCTGCACAGAGTCCTTCTATATCGGTTTCAACTCCCAAGTTCAAAACAACTAAACCCATAGGAATTTCACCTTTGAGCGAATCCTCTACACCAAAAACAGCTGCTTCAGCGACATCCTTATGGCCGCTAAGTACTTCTTCCATGGCACCCGTTGACAGTCTGTGTCCAGCGACATTAATAACATCATCGATGCGACTCATTATATGAACATAACCATCTTCATCAATCATGCCCGAATCACCGGTAAGATAGTAACCGGGGAAACGATCCATATAGGTCTGCTTAAAACGTTCGTCACTTCCCCACAACGTTAACATTGTGCCTGGAGGCAACGGATTCTTTACGACAATATTACCAAGTTCATTCGGAGGAATCTGTTCTCCCTGATCATTGAATATTTGGATATCATAACCGGGTATCGGTTTTGTCGATGAGCCCAGTTTGATCGGAAAGTTTTTTATCCCCAAAGGGTTTCCGGCAATAACCCAACCAGTCTCGGTTTGCCACCAGTGATCAACAACGTCGCAACGCAATTGTTCTCTAGCCCAGTGGATGGTATCCGGATCGCATCGCTCGCCAGCGAGAAATAAAGCTTTCAGACAGGTCAAATCATACTTTTTAGTAAGATCGCCATCTGCATCTTCTTTCTTGATAGCCCGCAACGCGGTCGGTGCGGTAAATAGTGTTTTAACATTGTATTCATTGATAACACGCCAGAAGGTACCCGCATCTGGCATACCTACAGGCTTACCCTCAAATACAACGGTCGTGTTACGGTTAAGTAACGGGGCATAAACAATATAAGAATGACCGACAACCCAGCCAATGTCAGAAGCCGCCCAGTAGACCTCTCCCGGCTCAACATTATAAAAATTACGCATCGTCCAACGCAGTGCCACCGCATGTCCGCCATGATCGCGGACGATCCCTTTAGGCTGCCCGGTGGTGCCAGATGTATACAAAATATAAAGCGGGTGGTCCGATTCGACCATCACACAAGGAATAGCATGTGCTGCTTTAGTTATTTCAGCCCAATCATGATCCGTGGTTGAGACTAAGGCACTGTATTGTTGTTTGCGCTGTAAAATCACACTGTTAGGAACTTTGTGAGTGGCGATGCCCAAAGCACCATCAAGCATTGCTTTGTAATCAATAGTACGGTTTGGCTCGACGCCACACGATGCTGTCAAAACCAATTTGGGTTTGCAATCATCGATACGCTCGGACAGTTCCTTTGGGGCGAAGCCGCCGAATACAACCGCGTGTATTGCACCAATTCTGGCGCAGGCAAGCATCGCCATTATCGCCTCAGGGATCATGGGCATGTAGATGATAACGGTGTCGCCTTTGTTAACACCCAAGGTACTTATGGCGCCTGCCAAACGAGCAACTTGATCCTGCAACTCGCTGTAGGTTATTTTTTGCTTATAACCACCGGTTGCGGGACTATCGTAAATAATCGCATCTTGCTCACCATAACCATCGTCAACATGTCTATCGACTGCGTTGTAGCAGGTATTTAACATACCCCCTTTAAACCAACGATAAAAAGGTGGGTTTTCAACATTTAGGACAGTATCCCAGCGCTTTTCCCAGATTATATCTTCGGCAGCTTCGCTCCAAAAGCCATCCGGATCTTTTATTGAGCGATTATAAATTTCTTCATATTTATCGTTCATATTTCCGTCGCTATCCTGATTTGTCTATAAATTAATGGGTTTGGATGCATTCTGAGCCTACATTACAGCTTTACGACGTAGCGCCCACGATGCTTGCTCTCAATAATGGATTCAGCTACTTCAGGTAGCTCGGTCAAACTGATTGTACCGGCATGAATACTTTTAAATAATTCAGGTTTTATATATTTGGCGATCAAATCCCATGCTTGTTGTCGCTTTTCTACGGGACACATTACCGAATCTATTCCGTGCAGACGCACACCACGTAATATAAAAGGCAGGACAGTACTGGGTAGTTGGGCACCGCTGGCTAGTCCACAACAAGTGACTGTGCCACCGTAAAACATTTCTGCCAGTATCCTCGCTAAAACCAGGTTGCCGACAGTATCAACGGCACCGATAAAGCGTTGTTTTTCAAGTGGCCGTGGGGGAGCGCTCATCTCTTCCAAAGATAAAACCTTAGTCGCACCCAAGCCCAGTAAATAATCGTTACTTTTTTTGGAACTGATCGCTGCAACATCAAAACCGATTGCCGATAGCAAGGCAATTGCAAAGCTACCGACACCACCGCTCGCGCCGCTAACAACTACGCTGCCACCTCCAGATTTTAACCCTGAATCTAGTAAATCCTGAACGCACAGAGCTGCAGTTAATCCAGCAGTACCCACAGTCATTGCCTGTTCGCTACTTAATCCCTCTGGTTTACTGACTAACCATTCTGGTTTTACTCTTGCGTATCGAGAGTAGCCGCCAAAGTGACGTTCGCCGACCCCCCAGCCAGTGAGAACCACTTCGTCATCCTTGCTCCAACGTTCGTCATTTGATTCTATAACCCGACCGGAAAAATCAATGCCAGGAATAAAAGGGAATTCACGTAGGATTTTTCCCTTTCCTGTAATCGCTAAGGCGTCTTTATAGTTAATACCAGAATAGTCAACCTCTACCAAGACACCCTCATTCGAAAGCTGTGTAAGTTCGGTTTCTTTTACGGTGGCAATGGTTTCTTCGTTTTCCATATCTACCCATAGGGCAGGAAAAGTACTCATAGTCTATTCTCTCCAAAAATTATTACTAAACGGCAGGCAACTGGGGTCTGTGAAAACAGATAATATATTCAATATAGCCTTATCTGTGATTCCTCATTGAATGCAGCATATTAAAAATCAGAAATACAAATTACATCAATAACTATAGTTTCAATGTGGATCTAAGTCTCTGTATTTAATATTAAATAAAATAAAAATTCAATTGCTCAACCAGACAGATTGATAGGGTTCCAAAATCAGTGTCTTTTGTCCTTGTTGTAATTCAACATTACTAATTAAATCCACCCAATTATCCATTTCAATTAGATTAATATCAGTTAATACTATTTTTTGTTCCTGGTCCGTTATGTTGCTTAAGACAAATATACTTTGATGACGACTCAAACTTTGTCTCCAGAAGGCACAAATGGTATCACCCAGATGTAACGTAAATTGGGTTGCATTCGGATGAAAAGCCGCTTGTTTTTTACGAATGGTTATGAGGTGTTTTAATTGTCCAAAAACAGCAGAGTGGTGATTCTTACTGTTTAATAAAGATTCCAATTCGTCACATTGCCAATCATGGCGATTAATAGATCTTTTATTATTAGTGTTTTTAAATTTATCGTAATCATTTTCAGTCGCAAACAAACTATTGACATAAAAAGCAGGTAAACCTTCTAATGACAACATGATGGTATGCGCACAAATAAAACGTTGTTGTTGCCATTGATCTTCCCCATTAACAATGGTGCCTTTTAGTGCGTCATACAAAGTAATATTGATTTCATATGGTTTATTTTTTCCATCGTCAAGAGCGCGCCAGGAAACCTGCGCGCCAAATGATTCCATAGCAGAGACAAGCTCTGATATTTCTTCATCACTTAACAAGCCTTCAACTGGCCTCAAACCGATTCCGTCATGTGATGCAATGAAATTTAAATATGTTGTGCCCATCATCGCCGGCGGCATACTCATTAACCAATTCTTAAAATAATGACTACTGCCTGTCACCAACATACTTAATAGTAAAGGTGGCAATGGAAAGTTATAAATAATATGCGCTTCATTCGCGTTACCAAAGTACGCCAGGTTTTCTCGATTCGGTATATTAGTTTCAGTTATTATGATCGCATCAGGCGTGTGATGTTCAATTAGCGTTCGTAATAGACGAACAATTTCATGTGTCTGTGGAAGGTTAATACAATTGGTTCCAATCTCCTTCCATAAAAAGGCAATTGCATCTAAACGAAATATTTTAATGCCTCGTTCCAGATAAAGTTTAATGATGCTGACAAACTCTAATAAGACTTCCGGGTTTTCAAAATTAAAATCCGGTTGATCATGACTGAAGGTACACCAGACATGAACACTACCCTCTGGCGTCAACACTTCTCTTAATAAGGGGCTTGTTCTTGGTCTAATCACATTTGATAAATCTGTATTAGGATTAACACAATAAAAATAATCTTTCCCCGGCGCTTCGCCAGCTTTTAATTGTTCAAACCAACGGCCACGCGCGGAACAGTGATTAATAACCAAGTCAGACATAAGCTTAAATTCACTTGCGATCTGAATAATATCATCCCAATCGCCGCATGCATCACTAACTAATGTGTAATCTAATACAGCAAAACCATCATCTGAACTAAAGGGAAAGAAAGGCAATATATGAACAATATTTATAGCGTCTTTTAAATAGGACGACAAAAAATTATATAGCGTATTTAATGGCGTTTCATTTTCTCTTAAAAAAGTATCTCCGTAGGTAATAATTGCAACATCCTGTTCATCCCAGTGATTTTTATATTGTTCCGGCTCAGAAAACATTTCATCTAAGCCCATAGTAGAAATTAAACGAGCACTAAGTTTTTCCACATCATGACTAGGGTAAATTTGTCCAACATGGCTTATAACACGAGCCTCTAACTCATCAATATGCATGGATGAATCCATCTCTTATGTTTTGTATTCCGCTAGGTCTTTATCTACTGCATCAAGTAAATTTTGGGCTATTGTAGGTAGCGCGCTATTGACGCGTGTCCAACTAGAAATAAACGGTGTTTCCATTGGATTATCAAGAAAATGTAATCCCGCTTTCATAATGTTTTCGGCAAACAATTCCACAGCTTGTTCTTCAGCATGAATATCAAGTGTAAGGCCATTTATTACGGCATCATTGTTATAGGTTTCAATAAAATCCAATGCAATACGAAAATAGGTCGCTTTGATAGTCCTGAATGTTTCCGTATTAAAAACCAAACCTGTTGTTGCTAATTTTCGAAATATGGCTTTGCTGATATCAATCGACATCTTGGACAGGCCTTTATTATGATCGTCCAGCGACAGGTCTTGATGCTTATGATCATATTGATCGGCAATATCTACCTGGCACAATCTGTTAGTTGAATAGTTACGTTTCATTTCAGACAAAACACCGATTTCAAGTCCCCAGTCGCTCGGGATACGAATATCATTTATCACGTCTGTACGCAGTGAGAACTCACCCGCAAGTGAATAGCGGTAACTATCTAAATACTCAATAAAACTATCTGTCGGAAAAACTTTTTTCAATGCTCGCAATAGAGGCGTGACTAACAAACGACAAACTCTTCCATTTATAGAACCATCAGCAATACGTGAATAATAGCCCTTACAAAATTGATAATTAAAATTAGGATTAGCAACAGGGTAGATTAAGCGTGCAAGCAATTCCCTCTTATAAGTCGTTATATCACAATCATGTAATGCCACTGATTTAGACTGCCCCGATGATAAGACGTAACCCAGGCAATACCAGACATTACGTCCTTTCCCCATTTCTTTAGGTTCCAGATCACGATTTTTTAATTGCGAATCAACTTGTTTCAATCTCGGACCATCGTTCCATAAAACGACATGCTTCTGAGGTAGGCAAGAAAAGAACTTGAGCGCATGTTTGTACTCATCTTCTGTTGCTCTATCAAGGCCAATTACAATTTGTGAAAGATAAGGTACTTTACAAAGTTCATCGACTATATTCGACAAGGCTGGCCCAGCTAATTCAGAATAAAGACAAGGTAATACCAGAGACATTGGCCGCGAACGGGAAAATTCTAATAAGTCTTTTTCAAGGTCCTCTACAGGACGGTCAGATAGATTGTGTAGGGTTGTAATAACCCCGTTTTGATAAAAGTCACCCATAATTTTTTAATCGATTAAGTTATATTGTTGTAAGAGACTAATAACACTGTTATTCCAGCCTTCTGGACCCACCTCATTTGTAATGATTAGATCTTTTTTATCTATCTTAGGCAATTCGTGTGCCGATGATCTTACCAGTACAGCATGATCAGAACACTCCAACATTTGTTTGTCATTTTCACCATCACCCAAAGCTATTATGATCGGCTTTACTCCAAGCTGGAGGCGATAATGATTTCGTAACCATTGCACTGCCATGCCTTTATTTACAGAACTTGATACCGTGATAAACCGCCCGCCTTTAACCGCAGTCAATCCCGAGCGCTCTATTTCGGTGCAAAACTCGTTCAATTGGCGATCATTACCAAACCATTTTAATGGTTCCGTAAATTCTCTTAGTTTCGCCCTTAGTGCCTGATCTGTCGTGAGTCCAGTTTCTTCAACCAAAACTTTCACGTCCATATCTGCAAAACCAATGTAAGGGAAACTATATTCTTCACGTACCTTTCTTAAAATACCAAGAATAAATTCTCTTTTTTGCCCAAATGAGTGAATGTAAAAATCGTCCGATTTTTCTTTTGAAGGAATATAAATGCCAGCACCATTTTCAACAATGAATGGATGATTGTTATCCATTTCTTGCCTAAGACTTAATATTTCTGCTGCTGTCTTACTGCTATTTAAGATAAGAGGTATTTCTAATCGATTTAGCCAGTCCATTGCATTAAGAGCCAAATCATACTTATATGTATCATGATCTAATAATGTCCCATCTAGATCAGTCACAACGATTATCTGAGGTGTGATAGCCATAATTTAAATTATCACATTGCCCTCAGAGCTGAAAATACTAACTTTTTGGCACAGCTACAATTCTAATCACATTCCGATAACCACGAGGAAGCATGTTTCCACGTCTTCCACGTTCGCCGATGTAATATTCCTGATCGGCAGACTTCATAGTCATATGTTTCTTGCCTGCGTAGATAAGTAAATTATCCGTTTCAGCCATAGTCGTCATGGCGACAACATATTCTTCTCGAGTTTTTAGTTTAGCTGGTGGTATTTGAATTATCTTCAAACCTTTACCTTTGGTTAACAAAGTCAATTCACTGATAGGAAACATCAACATACGACCTATTGAACTGACTGCGGCGACCCAATCATTTTCTATGTCATTAACTTTGCTTGGCGCTAATACATTTGCACCATTCGGCACCGAAATAACCGCTTTACCATTTCTATTTTTTGTATAGACGTCTTCAAGCTTAAGCATAAAACCATAACCCGCATCCGAAGCGACGAGGTAAACAGATTCTGGTTCGCCAGCCATGACACCTTCAAAAGTCACCCCATCAGGTGGTGTTAGACGAGCGGATATTGGTTCACCCAAACTACGTGCCGAAGGTAATGAGTGTGCCGGCAATGAATAACAGCGCCCACTTGAGTCAAGAAACACAGCTGATTGATTACTTCTACCGAGACTTGCCTGCTTATAGCTATCACCACTCTTGTAATTCAATGATTCCGGGTCGACTTCGTGACCTTTTGCAGCACGAACCCAGCCTTTGTCTGAAAGTATGATGGTAACCGGTTCTGTCGGGACAAGACTGGTTTCATCAATGGCTTTTGCTTCTACACCTTCTTTTAAGGGTGATTTACGATCATCACCATATTCAGCGGCATCTGCTTCGATCTCTTTGCGAACTAAGGTTTTCAATCGTTGGCTTGAACCTAATGTAGTATCAAGTTGTTGACGCTCATCACTGAGTTCATCCAACTCACCCTTAATCTTAATCTCTTCCAACTTGGCTAATTTACGTAACTTCAGATCAAGTACAGCGTCTGCTTGAATGTCACTCAATTTAAACCGCTTCATCAAGACTGCCTTAGGCTTATCTTCTTCTCTGATGATCTTGATCACTTCATCGATATTCAAATAAGCAATCATCAAACCTTCAAGAACATGAATCTGGGCAAGGACTTTATCCAGTCGAAACTGCAATCTTTTTCGAACCGTTTCTGTCCTGTATTCCAACCATTCTTTCAATATGACGCGAAGATCTTTTACCTGAGGTCGGCCATTGAGTCCAATAATGTTGAGATTCACACGATAACTGCGCTCAAGATCGGTTGTTGCGTACAGATGCAACATCAATTCATCGAGGTTGATTCGGTTGGAACGTGGTATCAAAATCAGTCTGACTGGATTTTCATGGTCTGATTCATCACGTAAGTCTTCCAGCATCGGTAATTTCTTGGCCTGCATCTGTGCCGCGATTTGTTCAAGAATCTTGCTGCCAGAGCTCTGATGAGGAAGTGCTGTTACAACAATATTGCCCTCTTCCTTCTCCCACACGCCACGCATTTTGATCGATCCATTACCGGTTTCATACATCTCTTGTATGGCTGATTTAGGTGTAATAATCTCTGCACGTGTTGGGTAATCTGGTCCTTTTATATGCTCGCATAGCTCTTTAACCGTGCTCTTCGGAGACTCTAATAATCGGATACAGGCACTGGCGACCTCTTTCAGGTTATGCGGCGGAATGTCTGTCGCCATACCAACGGCAATACCGGTGGTACCATTGAGCAGGATATTCGGTAATCGAGCAGGTAATATCTTTGGTTCTTCTAAAGTACCATCAAAATTAGGCACCCAATCAACGGTTCCTTGGGAGACTTCACTTAACAAAATATCTGAATAAGGTGTTAATTTTGATTCTGTGTAGCGCATTGCAGCAAAGGATTTAGGATCGTCCATCGAGCCCCAATTGCCCTGGCCATCGACTAGCGGATAGCGATAGGAAAAATCCTGAGCCATCAATACCATGGCTTCATAACAGGCTGAATCACCATGTGGGTGGAATTTGCCGAGCACATCACCAATCGTTCGAGCAGATTTCTTGTATTTTGCCGATGACTTTAAGCCCAGCTCTGACATGGCATATATAATTCGACGTTGCACTGGTTTCAGACCATCGCCGATATGCGGTAAGGCACGGTCAAGAATAACGTACATGGAATAATCGAGATAGGCCTTCTCGGTGAATTCCTGTAGTGGGCGTTGTTCGTTTTGCTCGAAGTCAAAACTCATTGAATCAGGCATTGCAATTTCCTCTAACTAACATTAGATATTACCTTTAATTACTTGTTTTATATTGCTTTATTGTTCCACTTTAACTTCTGACATCAAATGATAATTTAATTGTCATTTTCATTTAATCTACTTGTTTGATCATTGCTTAATAGTTACTAAACAGGAGCAAGATCATGTCTAATCGAACAATAAACCGTTTCATTAATACATCTGAACTCTACCTCAGACTCACTGAAAAAGATCGTTCAGCATTAAATATTGATGAAATCGACCGTCTAATATATTCAGAGAATAGATCAGTTTCAGAAAGTATCGAATTTTCTTATCGCGGCTATGTTGCCCAAATAAACAATAATTGTGCTAAATAACGACAGCTTGATCACCACTCGTCTCAAGCCATTTCTTTCGATCGGCTGCACGCTTCTTGCCGAGTAGCATATCCATCACTTTTTCAGCTTGTTTTTCGTTTGGCAGTGTCAGTTGCACTAGTCGTCGTGTTGCAGTTGCCATTGTTGTTTCACGCAACTGGATTGGGTTCATTTCACCCAGGCCCTTAAAACGCTGTACAGACACATTGCCACGCTTCTTTTCAGCCGTAATCTTATCCAGCACGCCCTGTTTTTCAGCATCATCCAAGGCGTAATAAACATCCTTTGCCACATCGATTCGATAAAGTGGTGGCATGGCAACATATATATGGCCATTTTCAACGAGTGGTTTGAAGTGTTTCAGAAATAAGGCGCAGATTAAGGTTGCGATGTGCAATCCATCTGAATCTGCGTCAGCTAGTATACATATCTTGCCATAGCGTAAACCGGACAGGTCGTCTGAACCAGGATCAACACCCACGGCAACGGCAATATCATGTACTTCCTTAGACGAAAGGACTTCTGCTGAATCTACCTCCCAAGTATTTAATATTTTACCCCGCAACGGCATAACCGCCTGAAATTCACGATCTCGTGCCTGTTTGGCGGAACCGCCTGCTGAATCACCCTCTACCAGAAATAACTCAGATACATTGATATCTTGCATTGAACAGTCTGCCAACTTACCCGGCAATGCTGGCCCACCACTTATCTTCTTCCGAACAATTTTTTTACTGGATTTGAGTCGTTTCTGAGCCGCTGCGATAACGAGTTCAGCAATACGCTCACCCATTTCAACATGTTTATGCAACCATTGGCTCAGCGTATCTTTAACAACACCAGATACGAATGTTGTGCATTCACGTGATGACAATCGTTCTTTGGTTTGTCCGGCAAATTGCGGATCATCCATTTTCACTGACAATATATAGCAGCAATTATCCCAAACATCGTCAGCACTTAATTTAAGGCCTCGTGGCAACAGCGTTCTGGACTCACAAAAATCTCGAAAAGCATCTAATAAGCCCTGTCGCATGCCATTAACATGTGTACCGCCCTGCGGTGTTGGCACGAGATTGACATAACTTTCAGTGATCATGTCGGCAGGTTCTGGCAACCAATGCAGCGCCCAATCAACAGCCTCATGCTCACCTTGCATGGAACCAAGAAAAGGTTCAGGAGGCAATAACTCTATACCGACTAATTCTTCAGCCAGATAGGTCTTGATACCATCCTCGTAACACCATTCTTCTTTTGATTTTGTTGCTTCATCGTTCAAACGAATTGTCACGCCCGGACATAATACCGCCTTCGCGCGCATTAAATGCTTTAACTTTGCCACCGCATATTTTGTCGTATCAAAATACTTTGCATCTGGCCAAAACCGTATCGTCGTTCCGGTATTTTTTTTACCTACATCACCAACCACTTCAAGTTTGGAAGATTTCTCACCACCCCTGAATGACATATTGTATTCCTTACCATCACGTCTAACCCAAACCTCAAGATTTTTTGATAACGCATTAACAACAGAAACACCAACACCATGCAAGCCACCAGAGAATTTATAATTTTTATTTGAAAACTTACCGCCCGAATGAAGTCGAGTGAAAATAACCTCAACACCAGAAATTTTCTCTCCCGGGTGATTATCTACCGGCATGCCTCGACCATCATCTGCAACAGTCACTGAACCATCTTTGTGCAAGATGACATCTATTTTTGAAGCGTATCCAGAAATGGCCTCATCAACACTGTTATCCAAAACCTCTTGGACTAGATGATTCGGACGTGTGGTGTCCGTGTACATGCCGGGGCGTTTGCGAACCGGCTCAAGACCGGTTAATACCTCAATATCAGAGGCATCATATTTAGATGACAAAAGTAATTATCTCGCTGTTAATTGTATGTCTAGGGGAATATCGAATACGCACCGATATTAGTTGGCAGATTATACTCTTTTGAAATGAGTATAAGGAAGTTTAATGTTTAATCTAAATCAGAAACTAGTGAATCACGAATATGCTGTGGCACCTGGTCTACTACATGTTCATACGCAGAATGGTGTATACCAGCTGATAAGCGGCCACCCTGCTTTAATGCAACAACCATCTCGGCACTCAATTCAAACCGCAGAAAGTGAACAGAAGATGTTTTCTTTTCATTGTCTCGTTCAAGATCTTCATCCGAAATAGGAATCACTTCATCAAAATCCTCAATTTTCATCCAAACCTGAGCTTCGATACCGATCATCTTGGACAAAGCCTCACGCCGCTCAGCTTCATCAGAAAATTCAATCATTAATGTGGCCTTCCAGTTTGATCCATCAGGAATCATTGAATTATAGGTTTCTAATTCTTCCTCAATGCCTTCTGCTTCGTAGACACGTTCAGCACGTAAAATTTCCTGAATTTGATATTGTATAACAGTGCGGTCTTCAAAATAGATTGTTACGTTTGGACCGATTGCTAATTGACGGTTCTTTTTATGTGCCATTACCTCAGCACGGAATGCTGGGCGCACCTCCGCATATTTTTCTAATGAATAGAGATCATCACGTGTTAATTTTTGCATATCAGATACCGTAAGCCTGTCTTAATAATGAGAATGGGCTTTCTGCTTTCATCTTAATATCTTCATCCATCCCATTGTCTATTTGGTGACCCGCCATTGGGCAATCACTTATATAATGGTCAAGTTCAATACTCTTTATTTTATCTGTTACCGGTTTGCATATTTTCATTGAGACTTCATGGTATTCAGTTTTAACGGCATAGGTACCATCATGACCTGAACAGCGCTCTATCAAAGTAATATCAGTATCCGGCACAAGCTCTAACACTTCTTTGGTCTTTGGCCCAATCTTTTGGACACGCTGATGACAAGGAACATGATAAGCCACCTTGCCAAGGTTATTTTTAAAGTCTTTATTTAATTTATTATCTTTATTCCGCAGCATCAGATATTCAAATGGATCGTAAAAAGCCTGCTGAACTGTTTCTACATCTGCATCATCAGGAAACAATAACGGTAATTCTTGTTTAAACATTAAAACACACGAAGGAATTGGCGCGATGATGTCGTAACCTGCTTCCACCATTTTTATTAATTGCGGTATATTAAAGTCTTTTAATTTTTCAACGGACTCCAAATCCCCCACTTCCATTTTCGGCATACCACAACATTTTTCTTGTTCAATCAGCCTAACTTCTAATTTATTGTGTCTGAGTATAGCGATAAGGTCTTCGACAACATCAGGCTCATTACGATTTCCGTAGCAGGTAACAAAAATAGCAACCTTCCCCTTAGTAAGCTCAGTAGCCTCTACATTAATATTTGGCGCTTCAAGTTTGTTATATCGTTTACGCAAAGAACTACTGTAAAAATCGGGTAACACAGCATCTGCATGTATCCCGACTGTCTTTTCTAATATTTTGCGAACCGGTCTAATAGAATTTGCCGTATTTATTGTCTGAGCAATGACAGGTATGCCTGCAAGAGAACCAACCACATCAGTCGAGGTAAGTATTTTATCGCGTAGTTTTATATCCCCTTTCTTAAATTTTTGCGCCTTTGCACGCAACATTAGATGAGGGAAATCTACATTCCATTCGTGTGGAGGGACGTAAGGACATTTCGTTAGATAACAAAGATCGCATAAGTAGCAATGCTCAACAACATCCCAATAATCTTCTTTCTTTACCCCATCAACTTCATACGTATCTGATTCATCAACTAGGTCAAATAATGTTGGAAATGAATGACAAAGGCTGACACAGCGTCGACAACCATGACAAATATCGTAGACACGTTCAAGCTCGCCAAACAATGTTGATTCATCATAAAACTCACCAGATTTCCAATCTATAGGATGTCTGGTTGGAGCTTCAAGACTACCTTCACGTCCTTCATTCATAAGCTAACAATTCAAGTTAAATCAGGATATAAATAATTAAGCCGGCATTTAGCCGGCTCAATCAAACTGATATCATATTTGCTAATTATGAACCGAGGTTATCTAACGCTTTGGTAAAACGATTTGCATGTGAGCGCTCAGCCTTTGCCAAGGTTTCAAACCAATCGGCAATCTCATCAAAACCTTCTTCTCGAGCTGCCTTAGCCATGCCTGGATACATATCAGTATATTCATGCGTTTCACCAGCAATTGCAGCTTTGAGATTAAGATCAGTGCTGCCAATAGGCTCTCCAGTTGCTGGATCACCTACAGCCTCAAGGTATTCCAGATGTCCGTGCGCATGACCAGTCTCACCTTCAGCAGTTGATCTGAAGACAGCAGAAACATCATTAAACCCTTCAACGTCTGCTTTTTGTGCAAAATAAAGATAACGGCGGTTTGCTTGTGATTCACCTGCAAATGCTGCTTTTAAGTTTTCTTCTGTTTTTGAGCCTTTAAGTTCCATACTTCTCCTCCAAATACGTATTCGATTAAATCGAATTTAGATTAAATTAGACTTAGTCTAAGATGATAAAACTTTAGCCCAGCCTCAAATTCCTGTCAAACTTCGTGCAAATGTATTTTTTCATTCTTGCCAGACTAGTAATGATGCGAAGTGATGATAATATATGCGCCTTTTTTAGCGACATCACGTAATTTAACTCATTATATTCAGAGAATTTTTGTGCCAAAGAAAACCAGTTCAATCAACTTCGAAAAAACATTAGCTGAGCTTGAACAGCTGGTGCAGACCATGGAAAAAGGTGACTTGTCCCTGGAAGAGTCTCTTAAACATTTTGAACGAGGCATCGTGTTAACCAAATCATGCCAACAGGCTTTGAGTGAAGCAGAGCAGAAAGTTAGTATCTTACTGGGCAAAGACGAGAACGCTAAACTAGAACCTTTCAACCCAGATAATAACGAAGAATAAATGACAGACTTTACTGAACAATTACAGGTTTATCAAAAATCTGTAGAAGCGGCGCTCAAACGTTGGTTGCCTGAACCTTCAGTTCAGCCTGAAAAATTACATGAAGCGATGCGCTATTCAGTGCTGGGCAATGGCAAACGCATACGCCCTGTTATCTTGTATGCTACAGGAGAGGCTTTCGGTATAAATTTAGCTGCCTTAGATGGTCCAGCTTGTGCTGTTGAAATTATACATGCTTATTCTCTCATTCATGATGATTTACCAGCGATGGATGATGATGATCTGCGTCGAGGCCGTCCAACGTGTCATAAAGCCTATGATGATGCCACAGCAATATTAGCAGGTGATGCCTTGCAAGCTTTGGCCTTTCACATTTTAGCCCATGATCCAGATATTCAGGTAAATGACCAACAACGTCTGTCCATGATTGAAACGCTTGCAATTGCAAGTGGCTCGAGAGGTATGGCAGGTGGTCAAGCTATTGATTTAGCTTCTGTCGGGATATCACTGACTATTGCTGAACTTGAAAACATGCACATCCATAAAACAGGAGCATTAATCAGGGCAAGTGCAGAACTAGGCGCACTATCTATTGATAATGTTGATCAGGAATCGCTATCTCGCATCTCACAGTACGCAAAATGTATTGGATTAGCCTTCCAAATTAAGGATGACATTCTTGATATTGAGAGTGATACCGAAACATTGGGCAAACCTCAGGGTTCCGATATTGCGATGAACAAACCGACTTATCCCAATCTTCTTGGGATGGATGGCGCGAAAAAAGCAGCTGACGATTTATATAATGAAGCGCTTGAATGTCTTGGCGCCTTCGACAAGAAAGCCGATATGCTTAGGGCAATTGCTGATTACATCGTCAAACGCAATAAATAATCGGAACATTATAATCACACTCTACGTCCTAGTAGGATGGATATGACACTTAATTAGAGTAGAATCACTCAGCCTAGTGATCTTTTCATACTCTATTTTTAACCTTATTAACCTAAGTTATTGGAATTTAAGCAAATGAATAAACCAGTGCCCGCAACTACAGAAATACCGGATACCCAAAACAGTCTAGATACTCGGCACATTGCCATCGATAAGGTTGGAATTAAAGACATCAAACATCCTATTGTGGTCAGTGATCGCTCTGGTCGCGAGCAACATACCGTTGCTAATTTCAATATGTATGTAAATTTGCCAGAAGAATATAAAGGCACACACATGTCACGCTTTGTTGAAATCCTGAATCATCATGAATATGAGATTACTGTGCAATCTTTCAAACGCATGATTGAAGAGATGACCGAGCGACTTAATGCGCAATCAGGCGATATTGAGATGACCTTTCCGTATTTTGTAAATAAAGCCGCGCCTGTATCGGGTGTAAAGAGCCTTATGGATTATGAAGTATCGTTTATTGGACAAATTACAGATGCAAAACCACAGGTATTAGTAAAAGTATTGGTTCCTGTCACATCCTTATGTCCTTGTTCAAAAAGTATATCTGATTACGGCGCACACAATCAGCGTTCGCATATTACTGCTTGCGTTAGGATGACTGATTTTATCTGGATTGAAGAACTAATCGACGTGATTGAAAAAGTTGCATCATGTGAGCTATATGGCCTTTTGAAAAGGCCCGACGAAAAGTACGTCACTGAACGAGCATACGATAACCCAAAATTCGTAGAAGATATTGTCCGTGATGTTGCGGTAAAATTTAATGAAGATGACAGAATTTTAGGTTATACGGTAGAGTCAGAAAACTTTGAATCAATACATAATCACTCTGCCTACGCCATGCTTTCTTGCGATAAAGATAAAGACAACAAAAAGTAGCTCTGATTTCCCCAAACGTAACATCTTAAAACGCCGTTTTTTGTAGTCAAAAAACGGCGTTTTTTCGTCTATTGCCAATATTTTGCCATGCAATATCATATAATCTACTTTAAATAGATATTATATCTAATTGTTTAATAGATACTTTTACTTTTTATGGCATAACTAATGCATTAGTTTAAACAGTAGTATATCTCCTCCCCCCCCTTGACTACTGGGTGCGCTCTGAACCGCACCCTTTTTTTTGTGACAAAATTAATGAACCACTTGTGGCAATCTCACTCTATATAACCATAAGAGTAATTTAAAGATATGCCATGAAGAAACTCCTCCTCCTCTTTATAGTTCTGCTTTATGGTTCTTTGGCCTCTGCGGATGCGATTGATATGCGAGATTACATCAAGCTTAGAAGAGGGATGTCTGAAGCAGAGGTTCTCTACAGATTAGGTTCGCCAGACCACGAAACCGTAAGAAGCGATTATCACCACAACATATTGCGCAAGACCTGGTTCTTTATACCAACGAAGAGTTCTGATAAGTGGATTACCGAGATTGAATTTGATTCAAACGGGAGAATCATAAATCTTGACAGAGATCGCATTAATAAATAACACTCACATTTTATTCACTTGTCACTTGTTTAGCCTCATTCCACAGCGCGTCCATTTCTTCTAGAGTCGCATTACTAAGGGTTTTGTTTCGTTTTTTTAAGGTTTCTTCTATGTAATTAAAGCGACTGACAAACTTCTCATTTGTATCTCGAAGCGAAATCTCGGGATCAATTTTATAATGCCGGGCAAGATTAACGCAGCAAAACATCAAGTCTCCCAATTCTTCAGAGATATTGTCGATATTGTTGGGTTCTCGAAGTGCATGGCGAAGTTCGCTTAATTCTTCATCAACCTTATTTAGAATGTCTTGACTATCAGTCCAGTCAAAACCAACAGTCGCTGCGCGTTTTTGTAATTTAGCAGCCCTCTTAATAGCCGGCATGTTTTTGCCAATATCATCGAGTAGGTTGAGCGGTTTATTATCCGTTTCATTGACTGCATCATTGCGTTCTTGCTGCTTGATTTGTTCCCAAAGCGTCTTTACTTGCTCAACATTATCCACCTTGAAGTCTGAAAATACGTGCGGATGTCTGCGCTCAAGTTTTTGATTGACCTGTCTTACTACATCATAAAAATTAAAATGCTTGCCCTCGTCGGCCATTTCAGAATAAAAAACAATATGGAACAGCAAATCCCCCAGTTCATCTCGCAAACCTTCGATATCATTCCGATCAATTGCATCCACCACCTCATAGGCTTCTTCAAGGGTATATGCTTTTATCGATTCAATCGTTTGCTCTTTATCCCACGGACATCCATTCTCTGGATCACGCAATGACTTCATGATTACGAGTAATCTTTCCAGTTCTTTCATCAGATTTTTTATTTAGGGGCTTGACCTTGGTTAGTGTTTCGCATAAAACAATCAAACTATAATTTCATCTCAAAAGGATGTTATGGTGGATGACTTTACAAAAGTCTATCCAATAACAAAAGCGATATGACACCATTAATATTAAGACTTGATATAGCTGGTTCTCCCGTCAGGTGGATCCCTTGGCAAGATGCGGTCAATCTTTATAGCCGTGAAATGATTGCATGGACCGCTGGTGATAGCGTATTTACCTTTCATGGTGGGACTAGCCGGTTAACCGGCCTACGTTCAATCGTTGAAATCAATTCAATTATAGCAGTCAAACGTTCTAATCCTGTCAAAATCAATAAACGCGTTATTCCACCGTTAACTAACCGTGAATTGTTCTTACGTGACGCCTCTTTATGTATGTACTGTGGACACAAATTTAATGATGCCTCATTAACACGCGATCATATTATTCCCATATCCAAGGGAGGAAGAGACCGTTGGTCAAATGTTGTAAGCGCATGTCGTCATTGCAATACACGCAAAGGTGATCGAACGCCAGAACACGCTAATATGCCTTTACTCGCGATACCCTACATACCAAACTGGGCAGAATATCTTGCTTTATCAAATAGAAAAATCCTTGCGGATCAAATGGAGTTTCTAAAAAGTCAGTTTTCAGGCCGAAAAATGCTTTTTCAGAATAACTAATTTCTCATTAGAGCTTAAAAGCATAATCTCTGACAACCTTTTGATTTCGGTCTTATACCCCAATGCCAAGTAAAACATATACCGCCAGCAAGCGTATGATGGAGATACAATCACCCGTTATCCCTATCGTTTCAGATTTAATTAAAAAAACTCCGGGCACCATTTCTCTGGGCCAAGGCGTTGTTTATTATCCACCACCACAAAGCGTTTTCGAGAAAGTTACTACCCTAAAACCTTCAATTAATTTTAACTGGTATTCGGAGGTCGACGGCACAACGGAATTACGTTCCTGTATTTCAAACAAACTCAAACAAGATAATAATATTCACCTAAATGGTTCGCAGAGTTTAGTCGTTACAGCAGGCGCAAATATGGCTTTCATGAACGCACTGATGGCGATTACAGACCCAGGCGATGAGGTAATTTTATTATGTCCTTATTATTTCAATCATGAAATGGCAATCAGGATGGTATCTTGTTCACCCATCGCCATCGAAACAAATGCTGACTTCCAGCCTTCGCTAGATAATATAATTGCCGCGATCACACCAAAAACAAAAGCGGTTGTTACAGTATCCCCAAACAACCCCACAGGTGTGGTTTATTCAGAGTCAACATTACGTGCGATAAATAAGCTATGCCAGGAAAACGGTATCTATCATATCTCAGATGAAGCCTATGAATACTTTACCTATGATGGCGTTGAGCATTTTTCAGTTGCAAGCATCCCTGAATCAGAGCAATACACTATTTCACTGTATTCTTTGTCAAAGGCCTTTGGTTTTGCAAGTTGGCGTATTGGCTATATGATATGCCCCGAACATCTGTTGATGTCTGTAAAAAAAGCACAAGATACATACCTTATTTGCCCAACCCGTATAGCGCAAGACGCTGCGCTTGCGGCCATGCAAGTAGGTCGAGCATATACTCAGCCGCATTTAAAACAGATTAATCGTGTTCGTAGTACCTTGTTTACAGCATTGCAAAGCATCAACGAAATCTGTTCAACACCTGATTCCAAAGGTGCATTTTATTTTCTGGTCAAACTCAATACGACACTCACAGGTATGCAAGTCGTAGAAAGATTAATCAGAGAATACAAAGTTGCTGTAATTCCAGGTGAGACCTTCGGGATGAGTGACGGCTGTTATTGCCGTATTGCCTACGGCGCCCTGGACAAAGAATCATCTGAGACAGGAATTAAACGCTTGCTGGAGGGTCTCAAAGGAATAATTGGATAAACGGATACAAAATAACAAAAATTAATGACAACATTCATGAGGAAGTACAAATGAAATCTTTAACAATTATAATTGCCCTATTATTGATGCCCTCTATTACATTGGCTGTAGATAGCAGTGGAAATTATGCAGTTTGGGGGATTGGTAAAAAATCCTGTTTTGGCTATAACAAAGCTATGACAGAAGAAGGAAATGAAAAATATAAACATTACATAAAAGGTTTTTTAACGGCCTACAATATATTTACTGAAAAGACTTTCAGCATCACAGGCAGAATGAAAGAAGCTGAAGTCCTCGAGTGGCTCACTGAATATTGCGAAGAGAACCCAATGTTTGGTCTGGAAAATGCTCTAGTGAGTTTTACCTTTGATCACTATGATAAGCGCATGAAGACCTCCGGATCAGGCGCTGGACGTTAAAACTTTTCTTGAAGTAATAAACTGATATTAATACGTAAAATTGGTCTCATTTTTTACTTTTAGAAATTGATTAACACCCTGAAATGGTTCATTATTACAAGACGATATATTTATCTGGGGAATAACCTCAGTAATTGTTTAACTGGAGATCGAACAATGCAAACAAAAATAATCAAAGTTGGAGTACTTGCACTTTCACTCGCAATGCTTGGCGGTTGTGGAAACATGAAAGAAATGCAAGCTAGTATCGATTCAGCAAATGCTGCTGCTTCAGCCGCAATGTCAAAAGCTAGCGAAGCTTATAGCCTCGCTTCTAAGAGTCAAAGCACAGCATCTGATGCAGCTCTTGCTGCTTCAAAGGCTCAAGCGACAGCTGATGAGGCTTTAGCATGTTGCAAAGCTAATTCAGACAAAATTGATCGTATGTTTGAAAAAGCGATGATGAAATAATAAATTAGATTTTTAATTTATAGTTTTAAAGCCCTGATTGAATTCAATCAGGGCTTTTTTTTATTTACAGGGACGTAATGTATATCGTTTGTGCAGGAGCACACAAACGATGAATGTACAGGCTATGAAGTGACGTTCTCAAGTGACAAAACTAAAACCGAACATTATCCGTCGCACAAAGACGACACCGTCTATTAATCAGAAATAACGATTTGAGAATCTAGTTGCAACTGCAGATTAAATTTTTCTGCCTGCGTCAGCGCTTTTGTTAATTTTTTTTCATCTTTTGCCTGCATAACCTTAGGCAACAACCTTCCTACAGCAATAGGCAATCCAGTAGGATTGTTTATTGCATCATACGCGGCAGACCAATCAAGTTCATAATCTTCATCCTTTGACACATCAATAATTAATGCGACAACACTAGTAAGATTATTCTCGTATTTTTCTGTGTCTTCATCTAGAAAAGGATGTGCTTCAAGAAAGATCATATTGTCTTTAACACCAATTTTATAGGGTTGGTTAATTATATTAACCGGTGTTCTAAGGCTTACTTCTGAGAATAAGGCTTCTATATCTTCCGGGTATAAACGAATGCAACCATGGCTAACTCTCATTCCTATTCCATAAGGTTTATTCGTGCCATGGATGAGATAATCAGGATTCCCTAAGCGCATTGCAAAAGCCCCTAAAGGATTATCAGGCCCAGCCTTAACAATCTTGGGTAATGGATCGCCGGCCGCTTCATGTTCTTGCCTGATTGATTCAGGAGGATACCAGTTTGGGTTAGCCTTTTTCTGAATGATCTTTGTCTTCATGTAAGGCGTATTCCAACCTTCCCTGCCGACGCCTAAAGGATACGTGATTACTTCTTGTGGTTTACCCTTCATTTTGGGTGGGTAGTAATACAAACGCATTTCAGGAACATTCAAGACGATGCCTTCCATCGGTGCTACCGGCAAAATAAATTGTGCTGGTAGCGTCACCTCTTCTCCATGATCCGGTAACCAGATGTCAACATCTGGATTGACCAATTTCATGTCTTGATAACCAAAGCCATTTCGACGAGCAATGTCTAATAATGTTTCACTCTGATCTGCTTTAACTTTTATGATTTCGCCTACCAGTGTGTCGCCCGAATCACTCAGCACATATCTCGTGGCGTAAGCACTAGGCAAGGAGCCTGCGATCAATCCAAAGAAAACAACTAACTGACTGAACCTCATCATCTGTTTATGCGTATTAAAAACATCATACTAGTAATAATAGTCTTCTTAGCTCGTAACAACACGTTTAGATTCACCAATACGCAACAAACTTGGCAATAATATTAATGTGAAAAATGTACTTACCATCATGCCGCCAACAATAACTCCAGCCAATCCACGATATAATTCTGTCCCAGCACCCGGTACCAATAACAGTGGCAACATGCCAAATATACTCGTCATCGTACTCATCATAATTGGGCGTAATCTCAACAAAACAGCTTCTTCTACAGCTTCTTTTCTTGAATGCCCTGCTCGCTCAGCAGAACGCGCCTGATGTACTAATAAAATAGCATTATTGACAACCAGACCAAGTAAGATAATAAACCCGATCATGGTCAGTAGATCCATGCTTTGAAAACTAACTAAATTAATAATATACAGTGACAACACGCCCCCAAAAGTCGCTAAAGGAATAGAAAGCATAACTAACAAACTATCTCTAAATGAGCTAAACATGGCGCTCATTAATAAGTATAGGATTGTGATAGCTAATAGAAAGCTGCCAATCATATTTTCCAATGCCGATGTTAGTTTATCTGCTACGCCCCCATATTGAATATCACCGTCTTCCGGTAGGCTAGCGAGAATTTTCGGTTCTATTTCTGTTTTGATTCTTTCTAGCGCTTCTTCCAAACTCACATCAGCAGGTGGCGCAATCTCCAATGTCACTGTTCTGCGTCGATTAATACGTCTAATTTGCTCTGGTCCAGCAGTTCTAACAACATCAACTAATTCATTTAATGGCAAGACACCGGCATTGGCTGTCATAACTGGAAAACTTTCTAATTCTTCCGGCGTGTTCCATTTTTTAGATCGTAAGATAATATCAATGGTTTCTTCCCCATCAAAATAATCTCCGACAAACCGCCCATCTCCTAATGTTTGGGACAAGGCAGCGACGACAGATCGATCCCATCCTGCCTCAGCAATACGTCGTTCATTAGGGATTAATCTTAATTCAGGCTGAGCTAAATCTAGCCCAGGACGTGGTCTAGTATTCGGATAGATTGAAGTTATGGAAATAAAGGCCTGCAAAGATGACGCCATTAACGAAGGTAAATTTTTTGATTGAATATTCATATCAATTGTTCTTCCTGAACCAAAATTACCAAACAACGACGCCTGCTTGGCGAAGGCAATTGAATCGGGAAAACCCTGAACAACTGAATTTATTAATGGGACAAGTTTTTCAACATCTTCGTCATATTTTGCGCGCGCGCCCATAAAAACTCCGCGAGAAAATGCAACAAAGAAATAATGTTTAACATAAGGTTCTTTCACCTCGTCCGTATGCGGCTTCATTCTAGCTGCAACGATTTCACCCAGCTCTTTTTCAAGTGTTTCAATATTTATCCCTGGTGGTGGCAGTATAAAAGCATAGGCTAAATTTCGATTGCCATCTGGCAAATAGTCCTTCTCAGGATTTAATAAATACATGACCACCGCTGGCACAGAAATTAATACAATGATCCAAAATGCTCGTCGCAACCAAGTATCAGTAAGCGACATAATTAACTTGCACAATAGTTTCCAAAGTCGTTGATAAGGATCAGTGAATTTTTTTCGTGCAAGAAATAATTTGGCTGCGGTCGGCACAACCGTAACTGCTGTTAATAATGAAAAAGTAATCGCGGCTGTAATAGTTATAGCCAGGTCAGAAAACAATTGGCCTACTTCATCGCGTAAAAAGACAACGGGTAAAAATATCGCGATTGTCGTAGCAGTAGACGCTAATAGTGCTCCCCAAACCTGACGAGTACCTTCTAATGAGGCTTCTTCTGCAGGCAAGCCTTTTTCGCGTAATCTAACAATATTTTCAAGAATAACAATTGATGCATCGAGAACCATGCCAACCGCAAAGGCAAGACCAGCTAATGAGATGATATTAATTGTCCGCCCGGTTAGTTCCATTACGCTAAAACTTGCCACCATACAGATTGGGATCGATGCAGCAACGATAAGTGTAGCTGGAAACTTTAGTAAGAAGAGAAATAAAATTACAACTGCAAGCCCAACTCCCAATCCCAGATTATTCTTGAGCATTTCGATAGATCGATGAATGTATTCTGTTTCATCATAGACTTGTTCAATTGATAATTTATTACGTTTTAGCGGTCCTTCATTTAATTCCTTTACGGCCTCATGTAGACCAGCCATTACTTCAAGTACATTAACGCCCGATTCACGTTGTGCATTTATTGCAATGGACAACGAACCTTTAGTCAAAACAAAGCTATTCTTATCAGTAAAACGATTCTCAATTGTTGCTACATCACGCAAATAGATCGGTCGTCCATCTCGCCACTCTAAAATCATTTCCCCAAGATCAGATGCAGCATACTTCCCTGCAAAACGAATACTGTACTCACGTTTACCGACATCAGAAAGACCACCAGATACATCTTTACTGGTTCCAGCAAGTCGCATGACTTTATCCAATTGAATACCCAGATTGGCAACCTTGTAGGGATCAAATGTAATACGTAATTCTCTGTCGCTGCCTCCAATAACTTCGGAACGAGCAACTCCGGGGATACGTTCAAAACGAGACTGTACGACTTCCTCTACAAAATCTTTATAGGTTTCTATTGCTTGTTGATTATCGCCAATTGTTTTAATCATGAACCATGCTATTGCCCTGGCATCTTCACCTACCGAACTAATTAAAGGCTCATCAGCATCATCAGGATAATCTGAAACTTGATTCAAACGGTTCATGACTTCGACCAATGCTCTGCGCATATCCATACCGACAGTAAAAGTCAGATTGATCTCGCCTCTACCTTCGTATGCTGTTGCGCGAATCTCTGTCAATCCGGGCAGTCCCCTTAACACGTCTTCTTGTGGTTCGAGAATTTCTGCTTCAACTTCATTTGGCGCGGCAGTGCGCCATGGTGTTTTAATGGTTATTTCTGGTTCTTCAAGTTCCGGTGTTAACTGTATAGGCAGGCGTGACAGGCTTATTAAGCCAAAAATCACTAATAGAATTATAGCAACCAGTAAGGCTACAGGATTAGCCAGAGATGCACGGGTGATAATCACTATCTATCTGACCCAGTAACTATCTGTACTGCTTGACCCGGACGTAAGCGTTCATTACCACGGACAACGATCTTATCGTTTTCTTTAATATTGCCAATCACCTGAATATGCGATGTGTTTGATATGCCTAGTGTTACTGGAACTGGCTCGGCAATATTTTCACTATTTATTCTATATACGATGATACTCGATTGACGAATAACCAGGGCATCTCGTGAAACGGCAATGACATTTTGTTTTTCTTTTATCGGCGTTGCGATTTCGACAGCGGTGCCCACTGGCCACTGACTATTATCGAACTCCACTCTAATTTCATAAAGTCTTGAAACATCATCACCAACAGGAATTACTGTTCGGACTACGCCGTCAACTTCTCCTGACTTCCCTTTAATCTTTAACTGATCACCACTTTTTACATGCCGAAAAGACGCTTGCTGAATTCGCGCCTGAACTTCAACTCGCTCAGTATCGATTAAGCGAACAATTTGATCACCGGCATTGACTCTTTCTCCTGGTGACTTGAATCGTTCGGTCACCACACCAGTAAATGGCGCACGAACGGTCGTTCTTTTAAGGTCATCTCGCGCCATGGCCAACCTTGCTTTAACTACTCGTATTTTAGCTAATGACTCATCTCGACTAGTTTGCGTTTCATCCAGCTGATTTTTCGCTGCATTGTTTTGTTTGGCCAATTTATCCAGTCGTTCTGCTTCACGTCCAAAAAACTCAACCATAGTTTCAATCGGCTTAACTTCAGTTTGAATCTCGTTCAATGCAAGCTGATATGTTGTATCATCGACTTTTGCGATGACATCATTTTTGTGTATCTGATCGCCAACTTCTAAGACGGTTTCCAGAGTGCCTTCAACTTCAGCGGCTATCTTTGAGTCGAAACGACCAATAACGGTACCTGTTACCCAAACGAATGGGGCGATTTCAATATTAACGGCCTCCTCAACTTCAACAATTGCTGCCGGATTGCCGCCGCCGGCAAGCACCAAAGAGGGAAAAACGATTAATTTAAATAAGAGAAGGTAAATTATTTTATTTATCATATTATTCTTATGTGACAAAAGAACGGCGCGTTCCTTTTGTTTGACTATAAATCCTTAAAAAATTCATGACATTATATGATGATATTTAACGCTTGGCTCAAGATAATTGGATTATTTGTCAGCCTTCTGTATCTCTGCCCTGTTTATGCTGAACGCGATATTGCAGATTATATCGAGCTGCCGCAAGCGCAGTTACAACAACTTGAGCTCAATAATTTTAAAGTTTTGGGACTGGTTCAACTAAAACAGAATGCAGGAGCTGATTTTCCACTGATGGAATTCTCTGGGCTCGCCTGGAACAATGATGAACAACAGTTAATATTACTTTCCGATCGCGGCTACGTCGTTCACACCAAACCCGAGTTTGAAAATAATCGATTCGTTGATCTGGACTTTATCGCTTATCACCACTTGAAAGACACCAAGGGCAAAAAGTTACGTCATAAATCTGCTGACAGTGAAGGTCTGGCGCTTATAAATTCCAACAATGGCATTCATGGTGATACCGAATTAATTATCAGCTTTGAACGTAAACCACGAATTATCCAATTCTCAAACACAGGTCAATTCATCGCGAAGCATTCGCTTAATAACCCACTAAGCGATATCAATAATTATGCTGGTGCCAATAAAGCATTAGAAGCCATCACACTTCACAGCTCATTTAGCATCATTACTGGCCCAGAACGTCCCTTGCAGGTATCGAATAGCAATCAATTATCGATACATACATTAAACGACGAAACATGGCAGTTTACGCCTGACAATGAGATTTATGGTTCGCTAGTCGGCTTAACAACCTTGCCTGACAATAGATTAGTTGCCTTGGAGCGTATTTTTTCTAGTATCTTTGCCGGGGTAAGTAATGCCATACATCTCATCACACTCGATCAAGAATCAATCAAGGCAGAGAAGATAGCGTCATTAGATCCCTCTGCCAGTTACTTAAATGACAACTTTGAAGGAATTACCTGGCATAAGGCTAATCGTTTTTTTATCATCAGTGACGATAACGACAATCTGTTTCAGAAATCCCTTTTGGTTTACTTTGAAATTCCTAATCTCAACTTAAAAGAGTAACGTTTACTAAACTTCTCGTAGTCTCGGCATTAGCTCAACCAGATTACATGGCCTACTGCGATAGTCCAATTGATGTTGTATCAACTCTTCCCAAGCAGTTTTGCAAGCTCCCGGAGAACCGGGCATGCAAAATATATACGTGCCATTCGCAACTCCAGCAATAGCGCGAGACTGAATCGTCGATGTCTTAATCTGCTGAAACGAAATTGCGCGAAAGGTTTCACCGAAACCATCAATTGTTTTATCAAACAACACATTAACCGCTTCTGGTGTACCATCGCGACCGGTCACACCTGTGCCACCCGTGGTTAACACAACCTGAACATCTTCATTCGCTATCCACTGAGAAACCTCAGCACGTATCGCATACTTGTCATCCGGCACAATCTTTTTCTCATGCACCTTGTGCCCCGCTTCTTCCAGTAGCGCCACTAATTTCTTGCCCGATTTATCCGTCTCTTCTGTTCTGGAATCAGAAATAGTCAGCACAGCGATATTTAGCGGAATAAACTCTCTTTCAGATTTTTTTTCAGTCATAATAATCACTATTTATTTTTATTCTCGTAATCATAATGCAGGTTATATACTGTGGCTAGGCAAAACGAACCGCTCGAATCAATGCGCTTGGACAAATGGCTGTGGTGTGCTCGCTTTTATAAGACACGTGCCCTTGCCGCTGCCGCTATCAAAGGCCACAAGGTGAATGTGAATGACCAAGCCATAAAAGCAGCTAAGACCATTAGGGCCGGTGATAGAGTAGAAATCCGCAAGACACCCTACCAATGGGCTATTACGGTTCAGAAACTGATCAACAACCGAGTCTCTGCGACTCAAGCCGCTGCATTATTTGAAGAAGACGAAGACAGCATCAAGACACGTGAAGATCTCGCGAAACAAATGAAGGCGGATGCAGCATCATTCCCAAGAACAATAGGAAGACCGACGAAACGTAATCGTCGAGAGATTATTCGGTTCACCCGAATACCTAAAGAAGAATAGTCATGCCAAGGCCTAATAAGAAAGCAAGATACAAAATGCTTAACAAACTCAGTGGGGATGATTAATGAGCACTAATGATATTTGCCATGTGGAGACAACCTCATTCCACAACGAATTGGATAGTAAAGACTATCCCTTTGAAAAAGATCGCTATTGGTTGTACACCTCAAAGGTATGTCCTTTTGCGCATCGTACTGAAATCATGCGCGCATTAATCGGGTTGACAGATTATATCGGTCTTACCATCGCTGACGCAGTTCAAACAGAACAAGGCTGGGATCTAGGTAATCGTTATAAAAGTGCGGATAGCGCACCCAGTCCTATTACTGACATTAAAAGATTGCCCGATATCTATAAACTAGCCGCGCCGGGCTATACTGGTCGTGCATCAGTGCCGGTATTGTTTGATACAAAGACCAATACTATTGTTAATAATGAATCATCAGAAATAATCCGCCAATTCGATCAGATCGCGACACAACAATTCGAACACACAACACTTTATCCAGATGATAAACAGACACTGATTGATGAATTAATTACTGAATTGGCTGATGAATTAATCACCCCTATCTATCGTGCTGGCTTCGCAAAGGATCAGAAAACTTACCAATCCTATTTTGAAAAGGTATTTACCTGTTTAACAAAGCTCAATAATAGACTCGGGGAAACAGAGTCTTTTATTACCGGAGATAGTCTCACACTCGCAGACGTACATGCCTATCCGCATATAGTGCGTTTCGATGCGGCTTATCATTCACTGTATCGTTTGAATAAACACTTCATACGAGACTATCCAAACATTACGAACTATATGAAGCGTCTTGGTGAGATACCGGCCTTCGGTGGAACATTAGATATACAAGCTGTTAAGGAAGGCTATTTCTTAGCCTGGAACCAGCCAACAGAAGGAAACTTTACACCTCTTGGGCCGGAGGTTAATCCACGTTCTGGTGTAGCAATCACTGTTAATACATAACTTCTATAATAAAAATTAATTAATAGAATTATGTGGAAAGCATTACTAATCATTGTTGCCATTGGTTTTATCTATAATTGGCAAAGTAGTACTACCGTATCGATTGATTCAAATATTTCAGATTCGTTTCCCATAGAATATGCTTCCTCTTTATCGATTAAAAAATCACCACTACAAAAAAATATTAATAGTGCTAAACAATCATTCCAGTTTGATAAGTTCACAATAACACCGCTAGCCAACTTCCAACTTATTGGACGAGTACTTGGAGCAAAAAGTTATCGATCTGATCGCGAGTCTGCGCTTTCGCCTGTAGATTTAGCACTCGGCTGGGGGCCGATGGCAAATTCAGATACGCTAGATGAATTGACTATCACACAATCCAACCGCTGGTATCACTGGCGCACAGATGAATTCCCTATACCAAGACGAGACATTGAAACAAACAGCGCAAACATGCACTTCATCCCCAGCAATAGTGAGGTTGAAGCAAAACTAAAATCCATACAGTCTGGTGACATTGTGAAATTAATGGGATATCTAGTTCACATCGATGGCGAAAATGGTTGGAAATGGACCAGTTCAATGACTCGCGCAGATACTGGCAGTCATTCTTGTGAAGTTATTTTATTGGAAGATATTAAAACAATTTAAAATTTGTAGGCTTGTCCTGATAAATATAGTGACTAAATATCAAGCAAGACTTATCACACAAACCCTTCCCTACGTTCAACCCGATAGTAATAAACACCTAACACCACACCACGTACTGCAATGAAAACGGTGAATGCCAACCATAGGCCATGGTTACACATGAATTGAAACACATACCAGATGGGCAGAAAGAAAAAGAAGGTGCAGATCAACATGGCATTGCGCATCTCTGGTCCACGGGTTGCGCCGATGAAGATACCATCGAGTAGAAAACACCAAACTGAGATCAACGGCAGGACTATCATCCAAGGCAAATAGACTAATGCGATTTCGCGTACTGACGTTATATCGGTTAATAAATTGATTAATGGCTCACCGGCAAACCAATAAAATACTGTGAAGGCTAAGCCGAAAGCCAGTGACCATTTCAAAGCCAGTGATACGGCTTTATTAAAAAGGTCTTTGCTCTTTGCGCCGACGGCTTTGCCGACCAAGGCTTCGGCAGCGTGATTAAAACCATCTAAGGCTAAGGCCATGAGTAAATAAAATTTCATTAAGATAGAGTTTGCTGCGAGGGCCAAATCACCATGTGTTGCACCTTCACGGGTAAAAAAAGCAAAGACCAGTATTAAGCAGATGGTTCGGATAAAGATATCATTGTTTAAGCGCATAAAACTTTTCATCTTTTCGAGATGCAAGATTTCTGCTATTACCCACTTACCTGTTTGTCCTTTTAATTCTTTCCTTACAATAAAGAACGCATAGATTACTCCTGCGTATTGTGCAATGACGGTGGCTAGGGCAACACCGCGTACATCCATATCCATGTACACAACAAATACGATATCTAAAACAATATTAATCACATTGACTGTTATGCCGAGTCTTAAACTGGCCATCGCATTTTGCATGCCTAACAACCAACCGTTGACTGAGAACAAGATCATCAAGGCCGGTGCGCCCCAGATCATCCAACGGCAATACACCTCGGCATAGTATTTTACATCGGCACTCCCTTTGAGCAAGGTTATGCCAAAATTAATTATGGGGTTCTGAAAGAGTAGAAAGAATATTGCTATCGATAATCCAACCAGGATCGATTGTACTAATAGAGTTCTTATCTCTGTGGCGTCTTCTTTACCGTGCGCTTGTGCAACAATCCCTGTCGTGCCCATACGCAGGAATCCCATGCCCCAATAAAGAAAATCGAAGATAACCGAACCCACCGCAACACCGCCCAAATAAACGGCACTGTCTAAATGACCAATAACGGCTGTATCAACCAGACCTAATAAGGCCATGCTGACATTGGCAATAATCATTGGGCCAGCGAGCAACCAAAAGGCGCGATGTTGATTATCTTTTATCATAGAACGAGGTATTCGGGTTTAGAAAAAAACGGCCCGCATTAACACTACTTAAAAGTTTTCAGATATGGGTTTACCCCAATCTCCTTCAAAGAAGTTTTCATCCAATGTATTACGTGCCCGTGCATTATATTCACGCTCTTTAATATCATCCGGTATTGCTGTTTCGGCTAATTGATAACCAATTGCCATCATTGCCATGGGGGCAAATTGTTCAGGAATAGAAAATTCTGCCTCTGTTTTAGCCGCATCAAAACCACCCATCTGATGCACCATCAAACCTAGTGCCGCTGCCTGCAGACTTAAATTCAATGATGCTGCGCCAGTATCGTATTGTCCCCAGCGATTGGGTTTTCCATTTTGCGAGAGCACAGAGTCTGCACAGGCTAATAGCAACAAAGGTGCATCTTTTGCCCAGCCTCGGTTTCCTTCTACCAGACAGCTAAGAGCTTTATCCCATCCAACTTTATTTGTTGCCTTGTCAAAGATAATAAAACGCCAGGGTTGATCGCCGAAACAAGATGGTGCCCAACGTGCGGCTTCGACTAATGAAATAATCTGTTCACGTGACAACATCTTGCTTGAATCATAGGCACGGCCGCTCCAGCGCGAAGCAATCAGTTCATGAATCGTTACTTTTGTCTCAATTTCTTTATTAAACATGTGTTATACCACCTTTGTTTTGATACGCTAGGAACATAAATGCGCTCAATCATACTAAATTAATCATCATGTCAGACATTGAAATATATCAAAAGCTTTTCGGTAATATTGAGAAAGTAATTCAAGGGCAGTCTTCCGCCATACGGAAATTGCTTGCTGCATTTTTCAGCGACGGCCATGTTTTGCTAGAAGACGTTCCCGGCACAGGCAAGACAACTCTGGCCAAGGCATTGGCAAAATCGATTGATGTAGAATTTCAGCGCATTCAGTTTACACCGGATCTCTTGCCTACTGATATCCTTGGCGTCTCAATATTTAATCAGCGTGATCAGGATTTTGAATTTCACCCTGGCCCTATTTTTAGCAATATTTTATTAGCGGATGAAATAAACCGCGCCTCACCGCGAACGCAATCTGCATTATTAGAGGCGATGGGCGAACGACAGGTTAGTATTGAACGAAACAATTATCAATTGGATGATCTATTCTTTGTCATTGCTACGCAAAACCCGGTGGAATACCACGGCACTTATCCATTACCCGAAGCACAAATGGATCGCTTTGCAATGCGATTTAGTCTTGGTTATGTTTCTCAGGATGAAGAAGTCTCTATTCTTGAAAAACAAAATAATCAACACCCTCTCGAATCTCTCGAACCTTGCATCAGTAAAGAGGACGTCATCAAGATTAAACAGCAAGTAACTAATGTTAATGTTAGCGATGAGATAAAGCATTATATGGTCATGCTAATCAGAGCGACCCGCGAGACAGAAGGTATATTGAATGGTGCTAGCCCTCGCGCATCCTTATCTATGATGAAGGCAGCGCAAGCTCTGGCCTTATTTGACGACATGGATTACGTTAGCCCCGATCATGTGCAGGAGATCGCCATCCCCGTTATTTCTCATCGCTTAATGATGAATTCACAAAGCCGCTTTTCAGGTAATAGTAGTGATCAGATCATTGAAGAAATTTTATCAAAAACACCTGTGCCTGTTTAAGGTCTCAATATAACCGCTTTTATGTTGCGTAAACTCCTGTTCGCTAACTTCAAGCTGATTTATCGCTTTAGTCACTGGCTGCGTCAACGATTCACCTCAACGGGAATGCTGATACTATTAATCATGCCGGTTGCTGGCGTATTTGGCTTTGACACGCGTAACACGCTTTCTTTTCAGATATTTTCAATTACAGCGGTATTACTGTTTACCGCGATGTTTTTTTCTTTATTCTTTCGTGGAAGGTTTTCTATTATTAGGAAATTACCGGACTATGGTAGCGTTGGCATCCCGCTAAATTATTACTGTGTCATCCATAATGAAAATAAAACTGCGAAAAGAGGACTTGTCCTTATCGATGAATTGAAAAGTCAGTTCCCCAGTCTAGACGATTTTTCAAAGGCTAAAGATCCGCTAGATAAAAAGAGAAATCGCATTGATCGTTTCATTGGTTATCCACGGTTAGTTAATGTAATGCAAAAGCTACGTGGCGGTTCAATCAAACCGATCACTGTTGATTATATTGCTGAACAAAGCGAGCTCGAAATCATAGTACAATTAACGCCTCTGCGCAGAGGCTATTTGTATTTTGACAAAACAAGATTAGCCCAGGCTGAACCGTTAGGATTGTTTCAGGCACAAAAAACACTAAACCACAAAGACAGCTTACTGATATTACCAAGACTTTATAGAACACCTCGATTAAATCTACAAAGCAAACGCACTTATCAACATGGTGGCGTTAACAGTGCATCGACTGTTGGGGATTCACAGGAATTTATTTCCCTACGTGACTATCATCCAGGAGACCCAATTCGGTCAATACACTGGCGCAGTTTTGCAAAACTCAATAAGCCTATCGTTAAAGAATATCAAGATGAGTACTTTACTCGCTATGGCTTAATCCTCGACACCTTTCTCGAACATAAACCAGAACGACTATTTGAAGGTGCCGTGTCCGTTGCAGCATCATTTATGACTGCACAAAAAGAACAAGATGCTCTACTTGATTTGATGTTTGTCGGAAATACGCCCTATCGCTTTACCTCTGGACGAGGACTTGCCGGAGCAGAAAATATTCTGGAGGTTCTTGCCTGCGTAGAACCTGTATATGAATCCAATATCAATGAAGTCCAATTGATGATTCAGCAATACAGTCGTGAATGCAGTGCCTTAATTTGCATACTATTGGATCTGGATGAATCACGACTACGATTAATAAAGTCATTATCCACATTAAACATTCCCACTAAATTTTTACTACTAGGTGACTCAGTTACGATAGAGTATGCTGCTGCAATTGATGAAAATGATATCCATTTAATTAATCATGACAGTTTACAACAGGATCTTGATACGCTTTGGAAAATGTAAGGAATAGCAGTGTCAGTTCTAAATTAAGTCCGGCGCCGCCCGGACTAATCTTGGCAAGTTTGCTGGTTTGGGGCTGGCAAACACAATACATGCTCTATGCCATCATCATAGGCCTCTTGCTAGAACTACCCTTGTTTATAAAATGGCGAATTGATTTTACTGACAAAGACATTAATCAACTCGCCGACCTAAGTGGTGTTATATTTTTTTATTATTACTATTTATGTCTTTGTGAATTATTCATTTGAAGGCATCTACAAGATACTTGAACTACTACCCTTTGCCTTATTACTACTTATGCTTGTGCAAAACTACGGTGTTCAAAATGGCATCAAAACCTCAGCACTATTTATCAGCATTCGCCGTCTTGGAAAAAATGCTGGCCCAGACATTCTTTACTCAACGAATATTGGCATGCCCTACGTTTTTATTTGCTTAATATCCGCAAGTTCAGGCAATAAATATAGCGATTATTTTTTTATAGCCTGTACTGTGATTATTGCATGGTTGTTATTAACTCAACGAACTAAACACTTTTCTAAAATCACATGGTTTTGCTCCATAGTATTTGTGTGTTTCTTTTCTTATTTAGCCCAGAATGGCCTACAACAATTACAAAATCATTCCGAGACATTCTTCCTCAAGTTATTTCAACAATATGGCTGGAGAAGTACCGACCCGGAACGTACTTCGACATCCATTGGCTCATTGGGGCGACTTAAGTTATCGGATCGCATTGTCTTTCGGGTTAAAGCAGATAATCCATCGCCAACACCACTGTATTTCAGAGAAACTTCTTATAGTATTTATGAATATGGAAGCTGGCGTAATCCAAAAGTTGAATTTGAAATTATTAATAAAACACCGGGCAAGAATGAATGGCGACTTAATAAAAGTAAGCTCAATAAAGAAACAATGGATGTGGCGATTTATCTTCAGGATCAAGCTGCCATTATCCCGGTGCCTGATAACATCAACTCTCTCTCAGGCAAAGATTTAATTCAGGTAGAAACAAGTGTGTTTGGTTCAACACGAATTGAAGCACGAGAAGGCTGGATTAATTATCGTCTTGGTGTTTCCAATCATGATTTTGTAGAAGCCACGCCTGCCCCGGAAGATCTTAAAGTGCCTCTCAACTATAAACCTGATTTCGAACAGATTGCTATCAAACTAGACCTTTATTCAAAATCACAAAAGGAAATCATTAATACAGTACAGCAATATTTTAAAGATGATTTTTATTATTCAATTTCACAAAATCAACGTTACACAAAAGGACAATACCTGACAAAATTCTTGTTTAAAGATAAAAAGGCCATTGTGAATACTTTGCTACTGCAACCGCCTTATTGTTACGCGAGGCAGGTATACCAACGCGCTATACGATAGGTTATTCAGTGCAGGAATACAGCAACTGGCAAGGCAGCTATCTTGTCCGTGCAAGACATGCCCATGCATGGCTTAAGTACTATATTGATGGCACATGGCAAAATATGGATACGACTCCTTCAATATGGGCTCCCATGGAAGCAGAAGATCGCACATTGTTAGAACCACTAATGGATCTTCTCTCTTGGTTGCGTTACAAATCTACAAGCGGCGATATAGATTCTAAAAAGGAAGAATCATCAAACTGGATGTTATGGTTATTATTTCCATTAGGCGCTTATCTAGCCTGGCGTTTTTATACTAAACAGCGCGTCGAAAAAAATGATAAACCCGTCATTATTTATTTAGAACTTGATCGCTTTGGAACAGACTCTCCACTTTATCCAATCATCGCTCAACTTGAGCAAGAAGCGGACACAAGAAAAACCGGAGAAACATTAACTAAGTGGATAAAGCGGATACTAACTGAAACGAAAGCAGAACAATATATGGGATTAATTAAATTACATAACCAATATAGATTCAACCCATCTAGTGACAAG
>CALSOP010000007.1 GCA_943788005.1 uncultured Gammaproteobacteria bacterium
ATGCATATAACAGTAAACTTTTGGTCAAGGAAGGAGATAGAGTTAATGCGGTCAGCAATCTCTGAAATGGGACAAGACCATACTGGACGTACGGTGCTTCATTTTGAAATCCGTAAGAATGGCAAGCCCGTCACGCCTACAAGCATCTCCCTAAAAAACGCGCATAATTTTCATCGTACGGTGATTGATATGAAAGACGATATCGACAAACTCAAATCAGAACAGCAAAATCATAGAAAATAATGGAGTGATGACGCATTCGATAACGATGAGCTGGAAGCTATAAGGAGTTGATGCATAAAAATACTAAAAAATAATACTGAAGCAGCACCTGTATCATCTGGAGATCTGGATGCAACGCGTTTGTATTTAAATGAAATTGGTTTTTCTCCCTTATTGACGGCTGAAGAAGAAGTTTATTTCTCACGCAAGTTACTTAAAAGGTGATGAAAGCGCAGAAAACGCATGATTGAAAGTAATTTGCGGCTGGTCGTAAAAATCGCTCGACGTTATATGAATCGTGGCTTAGCTCTGCTTGATTTAATAGAAGAAGGTAATCTTGGATTGATTCGTGCTGTTGAGAAGTTTGATCCGGAAAGAGGGTTTCGATTTTCTACTTATGCCACCTGGTGGATTAGGCAGACTATCGAACGTGCATTGATGAATCAGACGCGTACAGTCCGATTGCCAATACACGTCGTTAAGGAAATCAATATTTATTTACGGGCTGCTCGTAAACTTGCTCAAACACTGGATCGTGAGCCCAGCCCGGAAGATGTAGCTGAAATGCTTGACCAACCCATCGATGTTGTAAAGCGCATGCTTGGTCTGAATGAACGAATCACATCCTGTTGACACCCCCAGTCCGTATGATTCGGAAAAAACATTATTAGATACTTTGCCAGACGAACAAAACCTGGATCCATCTCGTTATTGCTACAGAATAGTGATGTAAAAGAGCATATCGATACCTGGTTGAGTTTACTCAGTGATAAACAATGCGCAGTTGTTGAGAGGCGTTTTGGTTTACACGGCAGTGAAGTGTCTACTCTGGAGGAAATCGGGAATGAATTGGGTGTGACACGGGAACGTGTCAGGCAGATTCAGATTGAGGCAATCAAACGATTGCGACAAATCTTGCAAAGAGAAGGATTCTCACTGGACACTTTGAATATGGAGAATTAATTATCAGGTAAAAACAAACAGGCAACGACATCTCTGCCTTCATCAATCAATAAATTATAGCTTCGGCAGGCGGCACCTGTGTCCATGATCTCCAAACCAATATTTTTGGATCCTGCATAAGCGATCAATTCTGGGTTAGGAAAACTTGGTATCATACCGGTGCCAATTAATATAAGTTCTGGTTGCCATGAAATGATTTGATCCAGATGTTGCGTTGCAAGATTTTGATATGAATCTACTGACCAGTTTTCGATTAATCGATCTTTTGAAATTACCAGGTTTGTTTTTATTTGTGTTTCTTTTAATGTAAAAGAGACATCAGAATAGGAAATAATTTTGTTTGATGTAGAAAATTCGCTATCAAGTTCAATCTTCATAGGTTTTTTTGCCTTATTTTTACTTGATTGTCATTATATTGTAGTTAGTGAAATAATTTTAATAATAAACGGGAGGAAAGCAAAAGTGAAAATTATATTATTAGGACCGCCAGGTGCCGGTAAAGGAACACAGGCAAATGTGATTAAAGAAAAATTTAATATTCCACAGATATCAACCGGTGATATGTTGCGTGCTGCAGTAAGTGCAGGAACTGAGTTGGGACGTAAAGGCAAAAGAAGTTATGGATGCTGGTGGATTAGTATCAGATGAATTAATTCTTGGTCTGGTAAAGGAACGAATCAGTGAGAATGATTGTGCAAATGGTTATCTGTTTGATGGTTTCCCAAGAACTATCGCACAGGCCAACGGTATGGCTGCCATGGGCATAGAAGTTGATTATGTTGTTGAAATTAAAGTAGAAGATGAGCCTATTGTTAAACGCATGAGTGGTCGTAGAGCGCATTTGGCTTCTGGTAGAACCTATCATGTTGAGTTTAATCCACCAAAGGTTGAAGGTAAGGATGATGTGACTGGTGAAGATCTTGTGCAAAGAGATGATGATAAAGAAGAGACAGTTAAAAAACGTCTGGATGTTTATCATGAACAAACATCACCGTTATAAAATATTACACTGAACAATCAAATCAAGAATGGATCTAAAACAAATATGTCAGTGTAAATGGTATGCAAGATGTTAACGATGTAATGAACGATACTTTCCATAACGATAATCTTAATTGAACATTTTTGTTAAGCATGCATATTGTTGTATATAATAATGATAAAAAAAGTATCTATTTTAGGATCAATAAACATTAATTTATAAAAAAATTATAGAAAAAAGATAAAACATGACTATAATTGTTTGCGTGTATGTTTAATGTGATGTATACATTCATTTTGTTAAATCTAATATTCAGTTTCTAGGGGAGTCTCTAAACATGGCAAAGAAGAAAGCAAAGAAGAAGACTGCGAAAAAGAAAGTCGCAAAAAGACTGCTAAGAAGAAAGTAGCTAAGAAAAAGCTAAGAAAAAAGTAGCTAAGAAAAAGGCTAAGAAAAAGGCCAAGAAAAAGGCTAAGAAAAAAGTAGCCAAGAAAAAGGCTAAGAAAAAAGTAGCCAAGAAAAAGGCTAAGAAAAAAGTACCAAGAAAAAGGCTAAGAAAAAAGTAGCCAAGAAAAAAGGCTAAGAAAAAAGCTAGCCAAGAAAAAGGCTAAGAAAAAAGCAGCCAAGAAAAAGGCTAAGAAAAAAAGCTAAGAAAAAACAGCCAAGAAAAAGGCTAAAAGAAAGCCAAAAAAAAATAAAGATACGCAAAATTTGACAACTGGCCAGCGTGATAATGACGCAGAGAACAAGCCAGAGCGTCATAGATGCGAGAAAAAGCGCCGAAAGGCGCTAGTTGAGCACTTGCTAAAGTCTGTATGAAGATCAGGCCAGGCTGAGACTCTCTAAAACACTGATAGGCCCCGTTTTCGGGGCCTTTTTTATTGTATATAGGGATGAAAATAAGGGTTCTGGTCAGAAAACCCTCTTAAATGGAAATGGTCAAAATTCTCATATACCCTGAATTTGATAAGCCAGCATGCATTGCTATAGCATACTAAATCGATGACATTGTTCTACAAAATGTATTAATTATCATAAGATTATTTCAACAAGCATTTCAATGCCCAAAAAACGCACAACTCCCGTAAACGAAAAACACAATCGAAAGAAGAAACGAAAGGCCGTCTTATTTAAACGAATGGTGCTTGCAGATATATTGTCATCTGGTTGTGTTTTTTTATCGTATTGTGTGTGGATTGATTTTCAGATCAGAAAAGAATTTGATGGCAAACGCTGGTCTATTCCGGCCAGAGTTTATTCACAGCCATTGGAATTATATGCCGGTCGTCGTTATGAACAAAATCAGTCATTGAAAGACTGAAAAAAGCCGCTTATAAAATGTTCTACATTACAGGTCCTGGACAGTTCGACTTCAGTGATTCATCGATTGAAGTCTATTACGCGTCAATTTCATTATTGGGATGGTATCGAAGCAGCAAGAAAGTTACGAAAATACGTTCAGCGGACAACAAATCACAGATATTACTCAGATAATGATAGCGGCCAAAAGTTTCAGATCATAAGATTGACGCCGACTGTTAATTGGAAAGATGTTCCCGTCTACACGATGAAGATCGTGTTCTTATCACCTATGAGGATATTCCCGAAACTTAATAAAGGCATTAATTGCAGTTGAAGACAGGCATTATTTTGAGCATTTCGGACTAGATCCCTTCGGTATTTTGCGATCGCATTTATGTCAACCTGATGGCGGGAAAGTTGACGCAAGGCGGCAGTACGCTGACGCAGCAGTTAATTAAAAATATGTTTCTAACTCGCTGAACGGACGTTTACACGCAAGATTAACGAGATGTTGATGGCATGATGCTGGAATATCACTATTCGAAAGAAAATATTTTAAGTGCTTACGTCAATGAGATATATTTGGGCCAAAATGGTCAGCGTAGCATTCATGGATTTGGTACGGCTGCAGAATTCTACTTTTCTAAACCGCTGGCTGAATTAATAATGCTGAAATTGCCTTATTAGTCGGAATGGTAAAGGAGCCTTCATACTATAATCCACGTAAACAATCCTGAAAGAGCCTTAGAACGTCGAAACCTGGTGCTTAATTTACTGCATGAGCAAGATTTTATCAGCGATGCAGAATTAATACTTGCCACATCTACAGCCTTGGGTGTATCAGCTAAACCGCGATGGAGTAGTGCAAAATATCCAGCATATATTGATTTGGTAAGACGTCATTTAAAGCGTGATTATCGTATTGATGACCTCAGAAATGAAGGCTTGCAAATACATACCACTCTAGATGTTAGATAAGCAGGAAATATGCCCAAAACAGTGTTACACGTAGTCTTTCTAAATTGGAAAAAGAGAAGGGGTTTAATTCAGGCACCTTACAATCGCGCTGGTTGTTGTAGAGCAGCATAGTGGCGAGGTACTTGCTTTGATCGGAGACAGGAATAAAGATAAAAATGCATTTAACCGCGCTTTGGATGCAAAACGCCCGATAGGATCTTTAGATTAAACCGGCGATATACATGACGGCACTTAATCATCCTGCAAATATAATGTGCTGTCATCGCTTGATGATTCTCATCTGGTGTTACAACAGAAAAATGGAAAACGTTGGGAGCCTAATAATTACGATAAAAGAACGCATGGCAATGTTCCTTTAGTAAGATCAATAGCAAAATCATATAACCTTTCTACTGTAGACTAGGTATGGCACTGGGTCTTGAAAATGTCATTCAAACCTTAAAAAACCTAGGTGTGACTTCCGCTATACCTCGACTACCTTCAATCTTACTTGGCGCACTTAATCTCTCACCTTATGAAGTGACACAAATGTATCAAACAATTGCCAGTGGTGGCTTACAAATACCGTTAAGGACAATTCGTTCTGTATTAGATAGTAATGGTCAGCCATTAAAACGCTATGATCTGGCAGTACGCGAATATATAAAACCTGAAACAGCATTTTTGACGCAATATTTATTAACTGAAGTTGTTCAGAATGGTACAGCTAAGCGTTGACGCGAGAATTACCCTCATTGATGCCTCTAGCAGGCAAAACAGGAACGACTAATGCTTTGCGCGATAGTTGGTTTGCCGGATTTGGTGATCGACTATTAGTCTGTAGTCTGGGTTGGACGTGATAATAATCAAACCGCTAAACTGACGGGTTCGACTGGCGCGATGCAAATATGGGTCGATATGATGAAAAAAATAAAACCGGAACCTTTATTATTGATTGAACCTGAAGAAGTTGAATGGCGAGATTATCCCGACATGAGTAACCCAAGAGCTCTTGTGCTCAAGCCAAGTCCTATCCGTTTATAAAGAAATATGCTCCTGATTACATAGATTGTTATTAAATAAAATTGAATCGAGTTTTATTATGAGATGATTGTCGTCTTTTTTTAGTATTGTGATGTTGTTTCTTACGGCTTGTGCTGAACAAGCGACAAAATCTGTGGTGTTAGTTCCTGTAGAAGAACGCAACGCCCCAGTTACTGTTAAGAACAAATCAGCATCAATCCATAAAGAGAAAAGTAGAGAAGTTAATAAACAACAAGAGCCAGTAATAATTGCGTTGCTCAAAGATGCGGATAAATTTTCTGGACAAGGGGAGAGTGCAAAAGCAGCGGCAACCATAGAACGTGCACTGCGTATAGAGCCCAGAAATGCATTGTTATGGCATCGTTTGTCAGTAGTCCGCTTTCAACAACAACAATGGCAACAAACAATCGCTATGGCAAGAAAATCGATCGCTTTAGCAGGGAATAATCGTAAATTGAAATCGGATAATTGGGGGTTGATTGCCAAGGCTTATGGCAAGTTAGGTGATAAACGCAAAGCCAATGATGCACGAAATAAACAAACTAATCAGGGCTGAGTATCTGGCAGTTTACCTTTGATTATGTATGCGAAGGCGATCACTTCTGCTGCAGCGACATAGAGTTCTCTTGGAATTTCTTCACCCAGCTTTAATGTTGCCAACAGGTTAACCAACTCAGGTTCTTCGTGTATCGGGATATTATGTTCTTTAGCCAAAGCAATGATGTCTCCGGCAAGTTCATTAGTCCCTTTTGCGGACAGGGTTGGCGCTGTTACGCCATCGTAGAATAGTGCAACTGCTTTCTTTGGGATTTCTGGTGAATTGTTCATACGCTGATATTTATCAGGTTATTAGCGCTCAAATGCTCATCTTTAATACTGGGGTTTCCTGCTAGGCATACGATCTTTCCCAGAGACAAACCGCACTTTTCAATTCGTCTTCTTAGTAGTGATAAATTGTTATCGATAAGATCATTTAATGTTTGTTCTTCTGACCATAGAGAGGCGCTCACTTCTTTGTCTAGTATTGATAGTCTTGCAGACACAGCGCCTTTATTTTGAAAATTAATTTTCAGATTTACTGACCAGACTTTCTCTTTTTCACTATCAGGTTTTGAATTTCGATCATGCTGAATATCGAGTTCCAATAAATCAATGTTATGTTTGTCTTTAACGGGTACTTCAATCGACCATGCCGGGAGTTGATTGTCATGTGTGACGACTGCTTTTGATTGGTTTACCTCGATTCGTGCTATAGATGATTCAAGTTGTTTGCTGATAGTTTCAATATCAACTTTAGTGTCAAGGTCGATTAAAGCAATTGTATTTCGGACTTCAAGTTTAGTGTTCGTGTTTAGATTCTTTGCTCCTTCAAACAATGAAATGACTTGTGCTGGCTTTATCAATTGGGGAACAGGTTTTTGTATCTCCTGCTTATATTTAGTAATTAATTCAGAAAGTTGCAATAGATTGGTTTTTAGATCTTTAGCTATATCCGGGCTATGTTTATGAGTTGTAGTTTGTGTAAGATTAATTGGTTTTTGTTTATTCATAACCTCAGCTAATAATTTTGATTCGAGAAATATGCCTGAGTTTTTTACAGCTGTTTTCAATCCAGATTCATTTTTTATATTTATTTGTGTTGGTAACTGTTCAATAAGTTTTTTTATTTGTTGTGCTATTGGCCTAGGCAAACCTTTAATTATGCTATGCGTATTATTAGTAAGCTGGCTTAATGAGTTGGTTAATTTCTCCATACTTGCTTGTTTGGGAATGTTCTCTCGAAGTAATTGTTGTTTAGTCTCCTGTATTAATTTTGGAGACTCATGTTGTAACACACGAAGGACTGCAGGCGAGCCTTGTTGTTCTACGACAAGCTTCAGTTGTGCACCGACATCTATGGGTTTGTTTGAATTTGTTTTAGCCTGAATCGCTTGGTTATTGATTTGCAAGATAAGCGTGTCGGCTGATTTTCGGCTTGTCACAGTGGCATTCAAAACTTGTCCAAGCGTCCATTGCGGTGGATTTAGCGATACTGCTTTATTTGGAAAAGAAGCAGATAAAAGTGTTGATTGAATATCCATTCTCTATAAAACGTCATTTTGGCATGAAACTTGAGTTGTTCTTGCATTGATGAATGGGAGAAATGGTTTGGTTGAGAGAAAAACATGGTTTGTCAGGCGAGACAATGTGGTGAAAGGGCCATTTTTATCGGCTCAAATAACAAGAAATATCTTGCTTGGACGCCTACATCCTGATGATGAATTAAGTTTAGATGAGCAACAATGGCAAGAAGTTGCCATGCATAAAGAACTATACCCGGCTGTTTTACAGAAAAGTCCTGTCGATAAAAAAGCAGTCGATATTGCCAGAATACAGGTAGATGAGCGTGTAGCAGATCAACGGCGGGCAAAAAACAAAATGGAACAAGATCGGCGCCGAACCAGAGAACGACGTGCAACGGAGTCTGAAGCAGTATTAGTTCATCGTCAGCATAGAAAAGAAATTGACGATGCCTGTAAAAATAGTGTTAAGCGCCCCAAGATGCCTTTTCGATCTGTCGCATTAATGGTCATTATGATTATTGGTCTGGGTCTGAAATTCAACACTGAAAATCAGTCTTCACAGGCAGACTGTAGCTCGCCGTCTGGTATAAAGGTTAATTGGAGTAATTGCACTTTTATTAATCTAAACATCGAGAATCAGAATCTGGCATTCTCAAAACTAACGGATGCAATTTTAAACGAATCGAATTTGTTAGGTGTCAATCTTTCAGGGGCTGATATGGCGTACGCGGAAATTACCAAGAGTGATCTTAGTTATTCGAATCTTGAAAATGTTCGATTAATAGGTGCCAATTTACAATCATCTGATTTACGTTACGCAAATTTAAAAAATGCCGATTTTTCTTTTGCAGATCTCAGTAATGTTTTGTTAGCAGGGGCTGATTTATCTAATGTTAAGTTTGATAATACTATATGGACCGATGGGCGAATATGTAAAAAAGGGTCTATTGGAACTTGCCTATAACCTCTTTTGATCAGGAATAATATTCAGCAGTATAACGCCAGGCCTTATCCGGTGAATCAGATGTTTTTATCCCTGCTTTCCGTTTTAATTCATTCAGAAATTGTTGTTTATTATTAATTGATTCCCAAACGGCGGGTAAGAAGGTTGCCCTGGCGTTATTTTTAGCAATTATTAATCCATCAATATTTTGTCTTAACTGGGCAACTAGATCCTGTTCGTCTTTAAATGGAAATGCTGTGGCAGCCGTTAATATAGATAAGCTAATTTCAACTTTCTCATACTCATCAACAGAGAGCGGTTTAAATCGAGGATCAGAGAATGCAGCAGCATATGCATAATGAGCAACAGCATTGATTAATGGCATTGTAGCTTCGATTGTTCCTATACAACCACGCAGCTGCCCGTTAAGTTTTAATGTAATAAATACGGCATACTTTTCCTGTAAATTGTCCGGATAGCTTGCTGTTTCGGGATTATAAACGCTGCCACTCTCTAAACCTTGTTGAATGCTTTTGTTAATAACATCAAAGACAGTAGCTTTGTCATTTTCGTTAAGTATCAATCCATTAAATAATGCATAGGCGCCATAGCCAACAACACGGTCTTTTGTGCCAGCCGTATCACCTGAGTTACGAAGATCAAGTGTTTGAATTGACATGTTTTTTTCATGTGCATATTTCAATAAACCACGCATTGGCATGCAGCCACAAGCCTGTTTTGAACCAATGTTTTTATAATCAAAATTTTCGATTAGACGAGTTGTGTTGTTATCCGTTTCACGTGCTGTTTTATAATCAAGAAAATGACTTAAATCAGAGCTAATAACTATTAATGTTTCATCACCGCCCCATAATGCTTCCAGGATTGTCGCAACCTGTTCAGGTTCCGTATCACCGACTAATAATGGAATAAGGGTGAAGTCATTTAATACTTTTTGTAAAAAAGGGAGATGTACTTCAAGGCTGTGTTCCTGTTCATGTGCGGCGTCTGAAAATTGCACGTAAGAATGATGCGCTAGTTTCTTTAATATATTGGTATCAATAGACACATTGCCTAGAGGTGTAGCAAAGTGTGTATTTGAGGGTAGGGCAATACCCTTAACGTAAACTCGATGTGCAGGACCTAATAAAATGACTCGGGAAATTTGAGCCTTTAATTTTCCTATATTTCTGTAAGCATTGGCTGCGATTTGTCCAGAGTAGATATAACCCGCATGTGGCGCAATGATGGCCTTGGGCGGTGTAATATCCACATAACTGGCAGATAGATAATTGTCCAACAGTTCATTTAACTGACTCGCATTTTTTGGGTAGAAACTACCCGCAACTGCAGTTGGTCTTATAGAAAGTTGTCGCTGATTTATTGAGTTTGAGATCATTTTTCCTAGATTTATATATTGATAATTAAATTATAGGACTAATATAAAAAGAACGTTATCTAAATTGAAGGCGTTAAGGCAATAGATGGAAACGACTGTAAAGACTAAGTACTGGCACACACTTGATGATGGTCGAGTGCAGTGTGACCTTTGTCCACGGGAATGTAAGTTAAAGAACGGTCAACGTGGGCTCTGTTTTGTTCGTGCCTGTGAAGAAGATCAGATTGTCTTAACGACTTATGGACGTTCCAGCGGTTTTTGTATCGACCCAGTTGAAAAGAAGCCACTAAACCATTTCTATCCAGGCACATCGGTCCTCTCGTTTGGCACCGCGGGTTGTAATCTAGCCTGTAAATTTTGTCAAAATTGGGATATCAGTAAGTCACGCGAGATGGACACATTAGCTGACTCTGCTAGTCCACAGGCCATCGCGCTAGCTGCAAAAAAAACAAACTGCAGAAGTATTGCCTTTACTTATAATGATCCGGTTATATTTCATGAATATGCAATTGATGTAGCCGCGGCATGTCATGAAAATGATATAAAAACTATTGCGGTCTCTGCAGGATATGTTTGTCCAGAACCTAGAACAGAGTTTTACAAATGTATTGATGCGGTAAATATAGATCTTAAGGCATTTACAGAAGATTTTTATCATCGCATTACAGGCAGTCATCTTGCGGCGGTATTGGAGACATTGCTATATATAAGGCACGAAACAGATGTCTGGCTCGAAATAACTAATTTAGTTATCCCTGATGAAAATGATTCAGATAAAGAATTGAATCAAATGACTGAATGGATAGTTTCAGAACTAGGGCCAGATGTGCCACTACATTTTTCAGCATTTCACCCCGATTGGAAAATGCGTAATAAACCAAGAACATCATTACAGGCCTTACAAAAAGCAAGGTCGATAGCAATTATGAATGGATTGAAATACGTCTATACGGGTAATGTCCACGATCGAGAGGGTGATACGACATTTTGTTATGAATGTGGTGGCGAATTAATTGTTCGCGATTGGTACGAGATTAAGGAATGGTCTCTTGATCAAGCAGGAAAGTGCCCAACGTGTTACTCGAGCTGTGCCGGCGTCTTTGATTCAGTCCATGGAAACTGGGGTTCAAAACGGGTTCCAATACGCTTAAACCAATATGGCTTATAGTAATTAAATCAATTGCATAAAGTGTCTTGAAAATGATCATCGAGCCCTGTACTATGCGCCAACTCTGATGCGGGGTGGAGCAGTCTGGCAGCTCGTCGGGCTCATAACCCGAAGGTCGCAGGTTCAAATCCTGCCCCCGCTACCAAATATTGCAATATATTTTGGTTAAAGAAAGTTGAGGCCCCTGTTTAGGGGCTTTTTGCTATGTAGGGAGTGGTAATGAGGGCCGCAAGATCTTTAATAAGCGGCAATAACGGGATAATTACTTATATAAGGTCGTTGTGTAGCAGACCAGATATAAACTGGCTATAATTATCACACGTATTTTTAGATTTTAATAAGTGGGCCTTGAGCCCACTTTTTGTTTGCGACTTATGTATAGACAAAACCAAGCCTTACTCGATTTGTTCGAGCCGGAAGTAACGGCAATCGGTTACGAATTATTGGGCATTGAGCTTACACAAAATGGCCATGGCTCAATATTACGTGTCTATATAGATAAAGATAGCGGCATAGACGTTGATGATTGTGTAGCAGTAAGCCATCAGCTGACTGGAATACTGGATGTTGAAGACCCAATCTCTGGTCACTATGATCTGGAAGTTTCGTCACCAGGACTGGACCGCCCATTGTTTACCTTAGAACAGTATAAAAAGTTCATTGGTGAAACAGTTAAGGTCAAGCTATATGAAAAACATAATGGCAGGAAACGCTTTATAGGAATTTTAAATGCAGTTGATGACGAAGAAATTGTGATTAACTGTGAAGATGAGGAATACAAGGTGCCATTCAGATTAATTGAACGCGCTCGATTGGTTCCCCAGTTTTGATATTTTAAACGGTAGATTAAATGAACAAAGAAATTTTAATGGTTGTTGATGTTGTCTGTAACGAAAAAGGTGTCGCTAAAGACATTATTTTTGAAGCAATTGAGCTTGCTCTAGCAAGTGCAACCAAGAAACGTAATCGAGAAGATATTGAATCGCGCGTTAGTATTGACCGTGAAACGGGCGACTATGATACCTTCCGTTGTTGGGAAGTGGTCGATGATGAACCTGAGTCATTAGAGGCGCCAACTAGGCAGGTCAGCTTCAAAGATGCAAAAGAAAAAAATCCTGAAATTGAGATAGGTCAATTTATAGAAGAACCAATGGCATCTGTAGAATTCGGCCGTATTGCAGCTCAGGCAGCGAAACAGGTCATTGTACAAAAGGTTCGTGAAGCCGAACGTGCTCAGGTCATTGATGCCTATGAGGATCGCGTTGGCGAGATGGTTAGTGGTGTTGTTAAGCGTTCTGAGCGGAGTGGCGTGATTATGGATTTGGGCAATAATGCTGAGGCATTTATCCCTAGAGAAGAATTGATTCCACGAGAGGCGGTTCGTCCTGGCGATCGTATTCGAGCCTATTTGAAAGAGGTCAAGCCAGAGATAACACGCGGACCACAACTGTTCCTAAGTCGTACCGCACCTGAACTCTTGATTGAATTGTTTAAAATTGAAGTGCCTGAAATCAATGAAGGAATGATTGATATCATTAATGGCGCAAGAGACCCCGGCGCCAGAGCCAAGATTGCCGTAAAGGCGAATGATCCGAGAATTGACCCTATTGGTGCTTGCGTTGGTATGCGCGGCTCACGAGTGCAAGCCGTATCTAATGAACTGGGTGGTGAACGTGTTGATATCATCCTTTGGGATGATAACCCTGCTCAATTTGTTATCAATGCTATGGCGCCAGCAGAAGTTGCCTCGATCATGGTTGATGAAGATGCACACACCATGGACGTCGCTGTTGATGAAGAGAATTTGTCACAAGCCATCGGTCGTGGCGGGCAGAATGTTAAGCTCGCAAGCGAATTGACCGGCTGGGAACTCAATGTCATGTCCGTTGAACAGGCAGATGAAAAAAGTGAAGCTGAAGCTGAGACCTTGTCTGCCATGTTTAAGGAAGATCTTGGCGTCGATGAAGAAGTTGCCATTATCTTGGTACAAGAAGGCTTTTCGAGTATCGAAGAAGTCGCCTATGTCCCAGAGAAAGAAATGTTGGCTATCGAAGAGTTTGATGATGATTTAGTCAATGAACTACGTGAACGTGCCAAGGATATTATGTTGACACGCGCCATTGCCAGTGAAGAAAAACTGGGTGATGAAAAGCCTGCTGAAGATTTGCTGACTATGGAAGGCATGGATGAACCCTTGGCTTTTGAGTTGGCTAGTAAAGGTGTGATATGCATGGAAGATTTGGCAGAACAGTCCGTTGACGAATTAATGGATATAACCGGTATTGATAAAGATCGTGCCGGCGAATTAATCATGACTGCACGTATACCATGGTTTGAATCAGAAGAATCTAATAGTGAGAGTGCTAATTAATGCCTGAAGTTACTATCAGTGAGTTTGCCAGCGATGTTGGTGTGTCTGTTGAACGCATACAGGAACAACTAGTCGAGGCCGGACTTCCCAATAAAAAAGCTGAAGAGGTTATTACCGATTCGGAAAAGTCAGTGTTATTAGGGTTTTTGAGGAAAAAGCATGGCAAAGATGAAGACTCTGAACCACGCAAGATTACCTTACGTCGCAAAACTGTCAGCGAACTTAAAGTGCCTGTTGCGACACAGGGTAGGGCAAAGCCACGCTCAAAAACAGTAAACATTGAGTTTCGCAAACGTCGCACCTATGCAAAACGTGGCGATGTTGCTGAAACCTTAAAGCAGGAAGAAGAAGCCGCAAAATTAGTCGAAGAGCAGGCGGCGGCAGAACTTGAACAACAACAGCAAGTTGCTGATGCCGAGACAAAAGCTACTGAAATTCAGAATGAAGCTCCTGTTGTTGAAGAAGTTATTGCTGAAGAAGAAATAGTCGAAATAGAAGCAGCACCTTTAGTAGATGCACCGGTTGAAAGCGTTCAAGTAGAAACAAGCATTCAAGCAAAGAGCGATGCTCCTGCAGAGGAAGAAATCAAAAAGGCACCAGAAACAGTTATAACACCGCCAGTTATAAAACCGACTGTAGTTAAAGAAGCTGCTAAACCGTCAAACAAAGAAAAAGAAAAGGCGCGTAAAGAAAAAGCGCGACACGGACGACAAGAATTACATGTTGCGAGCAAAGGCTCTGGTAGAAGACGCAAAAAGGCTAGACATACACCCGTCATTCATCAATCAGGGGATAATCAACACGGCTTCGAAAAGCCAACAGCACCGGTCGTTAAGGAAATTGAGATTCCAGAAAGTATAACGGTCGCCGAGCTAGCCCAGCGTATGTCTGTCAAAGGTTCTGAAGTGGTAAAAGTGATGATGGGCCTAGGCACTATGGCAACGATCAATCAAACCATTGATCAGGATACAGCGGGTATTGTAGTTGAGGAAATGGGGCATAAGCCTAAATTTCAAAAGGACAATGCACTAGAAGAAGAAATGATTCAGGCTGCTCAGCAAGGTGGCGATCAAGTCACTCGCGCACCAGTTGTGACTATCATGGGTCATGTTGATCATGGCAAGACATCATTGCTAGATTATATTCGACGTACCAAGGTAGCTGCTGGCGAAGCTGGTGGAATTACTCAGCATATAGGTGCTTATCGGGTGTCGACAGATAATGGTGATATCACCTTTTTGGATACACCTGGACATGAAGCGTTTACCGCGATGCGCGCACGAGGCGCAAAAGTAACTGATTTGGTCATCATCGTTGTTGCCGCAGATGATGGCGTTATGCCGCAGACTGAAGAAGCAGTAAAACATGCTAAAGCAGGTGATGTGCCTATCATCATTGCTGTTAATAAGATGGATAAAGAAAATGCAGATCCGGAACGCGTCAAACAAGAATTATCGAAATTTGAAGTTATCCCTGAAAGTTGGGGTGGTGACACGCAATTTATACCTGTCTCTGCACTGACTGGCGATGGTGTTGATGATTTGTTAGAAAGTGTTTTACTACAAACTGAACTCCTTGAGTTACAGGCGATAGAAACGGGACCGGCTTCAGGCGCTGTTATTGAATCACGTTTGGATAAAGGTCGAGGCCCTATAGCAAGCATTCTTGTTCAAAACGGTACGCTCAAGAAAGGTGATGTCATATTAAGCGGGCATGAGTTTGGCCGTGTCAGGGCGATGATTGATGATAGTGGTCATGAAGTGACTTCAGTAGGCCCATCTACTCCAGTTGAAGTGTTGGGATTATCAGGCACGCCTAATGCGGGTGATGAAATGCTGGTAGTGCCAGACGAAAAGAAAGCTCGGGAAATTGCACTTTTTCGACAAGGGAAATATCGTGAAACGAAGATGGCACAACAACATGCCTCTAAGCTCGAAAATGTGATGAATCAGATGCAGGAAGGTGAAGTTTCTTCGCTAAACCTGTTGATTAAAGCCGATGTTCAAGGTTCATCAGAAGCATTGGTAGATGCATTAACACGATTAAGCAATGACGAAGTAAGAGTAAATATTATTAGCAGTGGTGTTGGTGGTATCACAGAGTCTGACATCAACCTTGCAATGGCATCAAGTGGTGTCGTGATGGGCTTTAATGTGCGAGCAGATGCAAGCGCACGTAAATTAATAGATGCAGAAGGTATTGATCTTCGATATTACAGTATTATTTACGACCTTATTGACGATGTTAAAGCAGCGCTTAGTGGCATGCTATCTCCCGAGATCCGAGAAGAGATCACCGGTATTGCAGAAGTTAGAGAAGTATTCAGATCTCCAAAATTCGGCGATATAGCAGGTTGTATGGTGACAACAGGCCGTGTTAATCGAAACAATCCTATTCGTGTTTTACGCGACAATGTCGTTATTTATGAAGGAGAACTTGAATCCTTGCGTCGTTTCAAAGATGACGTTAATGAAGTCAAGTCAGGGATGGATTGTGGCATCGGCGTGAAAAATTACAGTGATGTGCAGGCGGGCGATCAGATCGAAGTGTTCGAACGAACCAGCGTTGAACGTAAGATCTAGTCATTAGCCATGCCGAAAGAATTTGGGCGTCACCAACGCGTAGCCCAGTTTATTAAAGAAGAACTTTCTGTTCTTATTCAACGCGATTTCCCATTGAACGAACATGGAATGATTACGCTAGCAAATGTGGATGTTAGTCCAGACTTGAGTAATGCCACTATTTATATTACTTCGTTTAACAATAAAGGTTCACACGAAGAATTAGTAAAACAAATGAATGATCAAGCCGGTCATTTTCGCCATGAGCTTTCACGTATGATGACCACCAGAAGTGTGCCGACAATAAGGTTCAAATATGATGAATCAATTGAGCGTGCCCAGCGTCTGACTGACATTATCAATTCCGTAAGCCATAGCGATAAAGATGAATCAGATGGGTAGATCTCCAAAAAAACGTGGTAGAGATATCAATGGTATTTTAGTGTTGGATAAACCTGCAGGTATGAGTTCCAACGGTGCCTTGCAGCATGTAAAACGACTTTATAATGCCAACAAAGCAGGGCACACTGGCAATCTTGATGTGCCTGCGACAGGCTTATTACCAATATGCCTGGGCGAAGCAACTAAAGTTTCAGCTTATCTTTTAGATTCAAGTAAAACTTATCGCGCAAGATGTCGATTAGGCGTTACTACCACAACCGGTGATGCGGATGGTGAAATTCTTACAGAAAAAACGGTGCCTGAGTTGTCTACGGCTGATGTAAGACAAGCCTGCAATAAGTTTACAGGTGATATAGAGCAAGTCCCACCAATGTATTCGGCGCTAAAGCATAATGGAAAACGACTCTATGAACTTGCATACAAAGGCATTGAAGTAGAACGAAAACCAAGAAAAATCACCATTCATAGAATAGACCTACTTGATTTCAAAAATAACGAGTTCGAGATAGAGGTGTTCTGCACGAAAGGTACCTATATCAGAACCTTGGCAGAAGATATTGGCAATGAACTAACTTGCGGGGCTCATATTCTAGCCTTACGTAGATTAGGAGCAGGCCCTTTCCATGAATCACAGATGGTGACACAAGCGCAATTACAGGCAGTTGCTGAAGAGGGGATCGAACAACTCGACAACTTGCTATTGCCTATGGATAGCGCATTGAAAGACATGCCCGAGGTTCGATTATCAGAAGATGTGGCATTTTATCTCTGTCAGGGGCAAGCAGTTACTGCTTCAGGTCTACCTAAATCAGGTCAATTAAGAATTTATGATCATTCTGCTAATTTTCTTGGTTTAGGCGAAGTTACAGAGGATGGACGGGTTGCCCCTAAGCGTTTGATTAATATGGCAGAAACAGTAACAAGAGACTGAGCTGAAACAAATTAATGTTTCGCTTGTTAGAGAGGATATGCGCGGGTACAATACGCGCGAATTTTGATATCAGTAGGTTTGCGGGAGCATATAGAATATGGCAATGAATTGTGAGCAGAAAGCAGGAATAGTTAAAGATTATCAGCGTGGTACAAACGACACCGGTTCTCCAGAAGTGCAGGTGGCATTGCTGACATCACGTATTACTGATCTGTCAGGACATTTCAAAGAACACAGCAAAGACCATCATTCAAGACAAGGTCTATTACGTATGATTAATCAACGACGTAAATTGCTTGATTATCTAAAAGATAAAGACCTCAATCGTTATCGCGATTTGATTGGTCGACTTGGTCTACGTAAATAATATTCTTTCTGGCACATTTGCCAATGAAGAAACGATATCAATAAACCCGCTACTGCGGGTTTTAACGTTTTTATAATTTAAAAATCATCTTTAAATCAACATCAACATATCTTGTTAGGGAAAATCCATGAGCGTGGTCACAAAAGAATTTCAGTTCGGTAATCATAAAGTCACTCTAGAAACAGGCAGAATCGCCAGACAAGCATCCGGTGCTGTCATGGTGAGTATGGGAGACACAGTTTTACTGGTCACCTGTGTTGCTAAAAAGGAAGCGAGAGAAGGGCAAGACTTTTTCCCATTAACCGTCGATTATCAGGAAAAGACCTATGCCGCAGGTAAAATACCGGGTGGTTTTTTCAAACGAGAAGGACGCCCATCAGAGAAAGAGACTTTAACGTGTCGATTAATTGATCGTCCTATTAGACCTCTTTTCCCGAAAGGATTTAAAAATGAAATTCAGATCATTGTGACGGTCATGTCACTCGACCCTGAAATAGATCCTGATATCCCGGCAATTATTGGTGCTTCGGCTGCAATCAGTCTTTCCGGCGCTCCATTTAGTGGCCCTGTTGGCGCTGCACGCGTTGGTTACATTGATGGACAGTACGTACTCAATCCATCACATACAGCACTAGAAGATTCGCAGCTGGAGTTAGTTGTTGCTGGTACAGATACATCGGTGCTGATGGTCGAGTCTGAAGCGAAGCAATTGTCAGAAGATATTATGTTAGGCGCTGTTATGTTTGGTCATGAACAGTTTCAAGTCGTTATTGAGAACATTAGAGCTTTAGCTGCAGACGCAAACACGAAATCATGGGATTGGATCGCAAAAGAAAAAGACGAAGCACTTGGAAATGAAGTTCAATCGCGCGCGGGTGATTTAGTGCGTGAAGCCTATAGCATTCAAGACAAGCTTGAACGTCAAGAACGTCTGCGTGAGATTAAGAAAGAAGTTGTTGAAGGAATGACTGAAGGCGAAGACGCTCAATGGTCTGCCGGTGTGATTGCAGGTGAAATAGAAGCTCTCGAAAGTCACATTGTTCGTAGCAGTGTATTATCAGGTGAAAATCGTATTGATGGACGTGATTCAAAAACCATACGTCCGATAACTGTTGAAACGGGCATATTGCCTCGTACGCATGGTTCAGCATTATTTACTCGTGGTGAAACGCAGGCTATTGTCGTTGTTACTCTAGGCACACAACGTGATTCACAAATTATTGATGCTATTGAAGGTTCATATAAAGACCCTTTTATGTTTCATTACAATTTCCCTCCATTCTGCGTAAATGAAACGGGTCGTGTTGGAACACCAAAACGTCGCGAGATTGGTCATGGTCGTTTAGCCAAACGCGGTATATTAGGTGTTATGCCTGACATGGAAGCATTCCCTTATTCTATTCGTGTTGTTTCAGAAATCACTGAATCTAATGGTTCAAGTTCTATGGCCTCAGTTTGCGGTAGTAGTCTGGCGTTAATGGATGCTGGTGTTGAGTTGGATGCCCCTGTTGCGGGTATTGCGATGGGATTGATTAAAGAAGCAGACAAGTTTGTTGTTCTGTCTGACATTATGGGTGATGAAGATCACTTAGGTGATATGGACTTCAAGGTAGCTGGTTCTGAAAATGGTATTACGGCCTTACAAATGGACATCAAGATTGATGGTATTACCAAAGAAATTATGGAAGTTGCTTTGACTCAGGCAAAAGAAGGCCGCTTGCATATTCTGGGTAAAATGAATGATGTGCTAAAAGTTCACAATGAAGAAATGTCAGAGTTTGCACCGCGTATAACCACTATAAAGATTCATCCAGATAAAATTCGTGACGTTATTGGTAAAGGTGGCGCAACCATCCGAGCAATCACTGAAGAAACAGGCGCTACGATTGATATTGATGATGATGGTGTGGTCAAGATTGCTGCTACTGATAAAGCTGCCGGTGATGCAGCATTAAAACGTGTTGAACAAATTACAGCCGATATCGAAGTTGGTAAGATCTACGAAGGTAAAGTAGCCAAGTTAATGGACTTTGGCGCTTTTGTGAACATACTGCCTGGTAAAGATGGTCTGGTGCATATTTCACAAATTTGTGAAGAACGTGTTGAAAATGTCAGTGATAAGCTCAGTGAAGGCGATATGGTTCAGGTCAAAGTACTTGAAGTTGATCGTCAAGGTCGTGTACGACTCAGCATGAAGGCTGTACATGAAGCCGAGGCGAGTACTAGCGAATAGTGTAAATACTTTACAGTTAACAGAAAAGGGGCTTTTAGCCCCTTTTTTTACGTCTATGAATTGGGACCGTCATGATTCTTGTTCTAGACGCATGAAAAGTACTTGCATCCATGCAGGCACGAACAGTATGCGCTTTAAGCGATGTCGCGAAAGGACACGACTACATGGATGTAGGAGAAAGCACGAAGTAACGGTTTATTTTAACCCATTATTAATTTTCTAACGTTTATAGCGGTGAAAACTATAACGCAGGAGAATTAGCATGCAAAAACAAACTATTTATGCGCTTGGAATATCAATCTTGATATTTAGTACGGCGTGCTCACAAAATAACAGCCCAACAGATCATCCAGTATCACAATCAACTAAACCAGCATCACAGCAGGTATTTATCGACAGTGTTGCCGTGCCTCGTGGTCGTATTGATCAAGATCATCTGATTGAAAAGAATCATAGTGAAGATGAAATAAGAACAAAAATAGCTAAAAACAGGGCATTGCCTGAGATAAAAGAAGAATTTTCAGCGGATATGGCCTTAGGTGTTGCTGGTCCTTATCGAAATAAACAAAAACAAAGTAAGAACATAGCAAAACGTATGGTTATGCATGATCAATCCTTATTGCAAAGCATACGCCATGCCTCAGAACCAACTAACCGTGAAAACTATGCGCACTTTGATGATAATCCGATTAGGTTAGTGACAGAACATGCTGTTTCAACTTTCAGTATTGATGTTGATACAGGTGCCTATGCAAACATTCGACGATTATTAAAGGCAGGGCAATTACCGACACATGATGCAGTTAGAGCAGAAGAGTTGATTAATTATTTTTCATACGACTATCCTGAAGACACAGTTATCGAAAGTCCATTTGTAGTCATAAAAGAGATAGCGGCTTCTCCTTGGAATAAGAATAATTATTTGCTTCACGTCGGAATCAAGGCGCAAGACTACACGCAAACTCAATTACCCAATGCGAACCTTGTCTTTTTGGTTGATGTATCGGGTTCAATGCAATCCCCTGATAAACTCGAGCTGTTAAAAACATCACTTAAACTACTTAGTAAACAATTATCAGTAAAAGATAAAGTGTCCATCGTTGTCTATGCTGGGGCATCAGGTGTTGTCTTGAAGCCAACGGCAGGAAATCAAACAGCAACAATACAAGCTGCACTAGGACAGCTAACAGCAGGAGGTAGTACCAATGGCGCAGCAGGGATAGAACTCGCTTACAACCTGGCACAGCAGGAATTTATTCAAGGAGGAATTAACCGGGTTATTATAGCAACCGATGGGGATTTCAATGTGGGCACGGTGAATCATGAACAATTAATGAGTTTGATAGAAGAGAAGCGCAACTCAGGTATTTCATTAAGCACACTAGGGTTTGGAACGGGTAATTATAACGATCATCTAATGGAACAGCTTGCGGACAAAGGTAATGGTAACTACGCCTATATCGATACTTTGAACGAAGCACAAAAAGTTTTGGTCGATGAAATGAGCTCAACGCTATTGACTGTTGCAAAAGACGTAAAGATTCAAATCGAATTTAATCCTGCACTTGTTAGCGAGTATCGCCTTATTGGTTATGAGAATCGTCATTTAAAACGTGAAGATTTTAATAATGATAAAGTTGATGCCGGTGAAATTGGCGCAGGTCATTCAGTTACTGCCTTGTATGAAATTAAAATGAATGATGGACAGTCTGGCATGATAGATCCATTACGATACCAAAATGAGAATAGTCATTCTGTAGAGAATCAGAATGTTGATGAAATAGCTTTTTTGAAATTGAGATATAAAGCACCAGAAGAAGATACAAGCCGTTTACTGGAATGGTCAGTAAAACGTGCTGAACTTATTGATGATATCAATAAGACATCCGATAGCTTTCAATTTTCTGCTGCCGTTTCTGCTTTTGCGCAAAAGCTAAGAGGCGGAAAATACCTGGGTAAATACAGTTATCAGGACATTAGTAATTTGGCTCAAAATTCCAGAGGTCAGGATCAGTTTGGATACCGAGGAGAGTTTCTCTCGTTGGTCAATTTGGCGCAGTCTTTAAGTATCGTCGCCAGCAACAATACTTATTCTGAAAATCACACCATACAGTAGCTAATGAGTTACATTCACAGGTATATGTTGATGTATCGCATATACCTGTGTTTGTTTTATTTTAGTTTGAGAGTAGTTCGATATAAACTGTGTGCAATGGGTTTTAATCATTCAGATGAAGAGTTAATGCTGCAATATGTTGCGGGTGATGCCGTCGCATTCGAAAGTTTGTATTCAAGGCATAAAGGCCCTGTTTATCGCTACATGTTAAGGCTTTGTCGAAATGAAGCTGTTGCTGAAGAATTATTTCAGGAGGTCTGGATGAAGCTTATAAAAGCCAGAGAAAATTACATTGCTTCAGCAAAATTCACGACCTATCTTTACAAATTAGCACATAATCTTTTCATTGATCATTATCGAAAACAAAATGTCAGGATAGTTGAAGACCTTTCAGTTGAAGTAGATGATATTGAACATGAGCAACAGTTAGCTAATAATCCTGAATATCTGACTCAGACCAATCAGGTAATGGGTAAATTGACTTCCTTGTTAGAATCTTTGCCTAATGAACAACGAGAAGTCTTTTTGCTGAGAGAAGAAGCAGGGATGACTGTCTCCGAAATTGCTGAGACAGTAGGGGTCAATAATGAAGCGGCGAAGAGTCGTTTACGTTATGCCATCGCAAAATTGCGATCAGGCTTGAATGGTGAGTAAGTTATGGTAAACGAAGAAAAAGAATTAGACGATTATCTTGAGGGCAACTCGGAGTTGTCAAATCAATATCATGCCTCTGCTATGGTAGAACCTTCTGAACGTCTAAACGAAAAAATATTATCAGCGGCAAAAGACGCTGTTATACCTAAACATAAAAAAAAGGTTCTAGTTCATAAATCGCCTTGGGTTAGGCCAGTATCAATCGCAGCAATGATTACCTTGAGTGTCAGTCTAGTTGTGACGATGCAACAAGAATCGGGACAGCCATTAATTAGTGCGCCTGAATTAAGTATTGAACCGCATAGTTCAACAGCATTATCAGAAGAGATAGTTATGCCTCAAACAGTCACAGCTGATGATGATATCTTGGTGCTTGATGAATTAGAGTTAAGACAAAGAAATGGTGGTCGTGCAGATGTACCGACTGCATCAGGCGCAGTTGGAAGCTCCCGTTCTGAAAGCAATACAGATGTAATGAAAGATGAAGCTGCTATAATTAAACCGGCAAAAAAGGGAACGTTAAAACAAAAAGCACGATCAAAAGAGACAGAGAAAAGAGTCTTTGCTAAAGAACATCTGTTGAAATCAGCTCCCATGGAAGCAGATGTTGCGGCATCTGTGAATTTCAAGCCTGATCTTCAGGTTGGACAGGGAGAAAAATCCTTGTTGAAGATTAAATCAATGTGGGAGGCTGGTAAATATTCAGAAGCAAAAAAAGGTTATCAAGAATTTTATAAGACGCACCCTGGATTTTCTGTAGAAAAAATAAAAGAAATATTAGGGCCTGATTTGTATCAGGCTCTAATATTATAAATAGAATTACTGTAGCTATTATTTTTTATGGTTTATTAATTTAGCTATTTTGCCTTCGATCTCGTGATACTCAGACCAATCGATATCATCCCAATTCCCTTGGTCAGCTTTACTTGCAGCATCTAATTTTATTTCTGCCATTCGTTGATACAAGCCTGCAATATGATGCTTCCCGCTTTCATCGTATTTTTTTGCTTTTTCTTGATATTTATAAGCAGTGTCTCTAAAGCCATCACCACCATTAGAATCACCTTCAGCGAATGAAATATTACAAAGTGCAAGTGATAGCAATAAAGTGGTAAATAATTTCATGGTCAGTTTCCTGTTTTGTTAATCATGTTACGAGCATAATCAATTTTTTCAGTCCTATAAATATTATTAGTGTGTTATGTGATGTATTTCAAATATTTTGATCTAGTGTATGACTTATAGAATTTGGATTATATAAAATGAGCCATGCTGATAGCATGGCTCTAGTGTTTAACAAATTACGGGGCAGAAAGAATGTTAAGCGTTAATCTTATTTAGAAGCCAAATAAGCATCTAAATCATCTGCTGTACCAATCAACTTCCCACCGATAAAAACTTGTGGGGTTGTTGTTGCGCCAGAAACTGCTCTGAGTGTACGACTGGTTACACCATGGCCTAATTCAATTTCTTCATAAGGCATGTCGTTTGCTTCCAGTGCTTTTCTAGCTCGTTCACAGTGGATACAACCTTTACGTGAAATCATTGAAACAAATTCGGGCTTTACGGCGTTTGCATTGATGTAATTTAGCATAGTATCGGCATCAGAAACTTCGAACGGGTCTCCTTCGACTTCTGGTTCGATAAACATCTTTTCGATCTTTTTATCTTTAACCAGCATTGAGTAACGCCATGAACGTTTGCCAAAACCTAAGTCTTCCTTACCTACTAACATGCCCATGCCTTCGGTGAATTCACCGTTGCCATCAGGCAGTACGGTTATATTGTTTGACTCCTGGTTTTCTTTCCATGCATTCATAACAAAGGTGTCGTTAACGGACATGCAAATTATTTGGTCTACGCCATTTTGCTTAAATACTGGTGCCAGCTCGTTAAAACGAGGTAAATGAGTACTAGAGCATGTCGGTGTGAATGCTCCAGGCAAAGAAAAAACAATTACAGTCTTGCCTTCGAATAGTTCATTTGTTGTTACATCTTTCCAATTTCCTTCATCAATTACTCGGAAAGTGACATCAGGTATGGATTTACCTTCTCTATTTTCTAACATGAATAAGCTCCTATAAAGGGTTAAAGTTTGATTAGGTAAATATTAGGCTAAAGCAATGATTGTATGAAGTTTATTTTATTAATGGGCTTGATAGCAGGAAACTATCAATGGATGTCATTAATGCAGCTGACTGTTCGGGGTTTGTTCACCGAATTGGCCAATCTGCCATTCTGACCGCTCGATACTTTGCATCAGCAGTGAATAAAACATATACAGTAAAGAGTCATTCAAGGTTAAGGTAATACCTTGTTTGGTGTCTGATTGAAGTTCAAGAATCAGGTTGCCACTATTATCGACTCCCGTCTTTATGCTAAAGGCTAATACGCCATGTTCTCCTAATGGTCGCGTTTTCGGTTTTTCTTCAGCATAAGGTTTTTCAAAAGCACCGTCAGTATAGAGTTTCTTGGTTTCTTTCTTAGAGCCTAATGACGTTGTTCCGCCACGTTTATCGATTTCTTTATCCAAAATATCGAGTAACAGTTTTGTAAACCGACGCGTTAACCAGATCAAATATTCATTATCATTCTCTGTCGACGTGCGTATTAGTATTCGGTCTTCCTTGTTTGAATATTGAGCATTGATTTGATGAAGTTTGTCAGCCATAGAGGATTATAATTTACCTTGTGTACATGAGAAAATCTTGATTTTCTGTTTATCGTGTCTAATTATTTTGAATAGCAAGATAAAAGACATTGTTTATTTAGATAGCATTGGTGCCGTCGTTATAATAGTGCAGGGTGGTTAAACATGTAGGATGGTTTATTATTTAACATAAATTAAATTATGAACACTCAATATGCAAACTCGTAGTATTTTGTTATTACCTATAGGTGCAATAATCATTTCCATTGTCGCCATAAATTTTCCAGCGTTATTAGCTGATTATGATAAGGCAATTGTTCCGATGTTAGGTATCGTAATGTTTGCAATGGGAATGACGCTTAAACCTGCAGACTTCAAACGTATATCCGAAGAACCAGCATTAATTGTAATTGGTGTTTGTTTACAATATGTCCTGATGCCATTGATAGCATGGTCCTTGTCATTATTGTTAGATTTGCCTGTTTTATTAGCGACAGGCTTGATTTTGCTCGGTGCTTGCCCAGGAGGAACAGCTTCAAATGTTATCTGTTTTTTGGCGCGCGGTGATGTTGCTCTCTCAATATCATTAACAGCAGTTTCAACCTTACTAGCAGCGGTAGTAACGCCGTTGATTATGCTGGTTTATGCCGATCAAAATATTGATGTGCCCGTTCTCAATATGATGAAGAATCTTATGCTAATTGTAGTTGCTCCAGTCTTGTGTGGTGTCTTGATCAATTCTTTATGCCAGCAACGAATTCAGAGAGTTAAATTATTTTTACCTCTACTTTCTGTATTATTTATCATTTTTATTATAGGTGTGATTGTTGCAAAGAATCAGGCGCATATAACTGAGCTAGGTCTGTTGTTGTTTATGGCAGTTGTTTTACACAATCTTCTGGGACTGATTGCAGGTTATAGCATTCCAAAGTTGATGGGCTATGATGAGGCGATATGTAAAACGATTTCCATCGAGGTTGGAATGCAAAATTCAGGGTTAGCTGTTGTATTAGCAAATCAATATTTTACAACTTTGGCTGCATTGCCAGGGGCAATTTTTAGTATCTGGCACAATATCAGTGGCTCAATTATAGCCGTTATTTGGTCAGAAAAAAAAACAGATCTGCAAAAACATGATTAATCAATATTACTCAGCTATTAATTCATTTAGATGCGGTAGCATTGTTTGCATCTTCATCTTTTTGATCTGTTCAGGATGTTCAAAAAAAGAATCATCTTATTTTCCGCTCAGCAATGGTTATAAATGGCGTTACGATGTTTTGTTAGAAACACGAGATGGAGTGCAGAGACAAAAATACATCCTCAATAATCTTGGTGAAAGTGAGTTAGATGGATCACCGGTATATTTGCGAGAATCACTCGATGGCACCGTTTTGTACTACATAGATTCGAATGAAGGTATTTATTATTTAGGTAGTATAAATGATAAGAAAATCAAGCCAGAATTTAATAGAGATAAACAACTAGTTATTCCTGACCCGCATGAGTTGAATACGACATGGGAACAATCGACAACAACAAAATTATTGAAAAAAACAGGGCCTCCACAAAAGACAGTATTTGAAATTTTTGCAAAAGTAGATTTAGAAGCAAGAATTGAATCACTAGACGATGTAGTTACTGTTCCAGCAGGGCGTTTTAAACATTGCATGAAAATCACGATGAATGGCTCATCTTATAAAGATGCAGGAAACTATGTTGGCCTAACACTAGTGAACGTAGAACAAACTAGCTGGTATGCTGCAGGTGTAGGTCTTATTAAAATGGAGCGGGTTGAAACAACTAAAAGTGATGCCTTAGACAAGGGAACATTGCTTATAGAATTGGCGGATTTTCAGATTGATTAGAACAACAGTCTTTAGAATGCTTTTCTCAGATCGATAATCCGTTCCTCAGTGACGAGTATATCCAGAGAAACATCTGTTTTTTCAGTTGGTAATTGCTCAACTAGCTGAATTTCGAAAGCAACACCGATTTTTGTCTTGACTTTATTTTGAGAAAACCATCGATCGTAATAGCCTTTGCCGTAACCCAGCCGTTCGCCAGTAGCTGTAAATCCCACTCCAGGAGTGATGGCTATATCGAAGGGGGCAGATGCTGATTGATTATTTTTAGGAGTCAAAATACCCATTTTGTCAGGTTCCAAATCAGATAAATCAGAGAGTGGGACGGCAATCATCTCTGATTTTTTTATGATCTTGGGTACGGCTAAAGCTAGATTTTGCCCTATAAAGTCATTTATTAGAGTATGAGTTTCGACTTCACTAAGGTAAGAAATATAGCAAAATATGCTTTTTGCATGGCTAAATTCATCTATTTCATATAAATATTTATAGATTTGTTGGCTCATGACCCTACGTTTACTCTCAGAGACAAGCGATCGGCGTTGTTTTAAAACAGTACGAAGATGCTTTTTTTGTTCAAGTAAAGTCATAGGTATAAATAAAATAGATATATTAATCAATATTATACAATACTATTGTAAATACAATATTAATATAGAAAGTTAGTTGGGTATTATGATTTTTAAGGCTAAAGCCAATGGTATTTGGAATAACGTTAAACCACTGTCTTTACTTTCTTTTTCGGAGTTTTTACGTACAATAGCGCCTTTTTTCGGACGGGTGTTTTCTACTCGTTGTAAATTTCAGAATAAATGAGGTCATCAGACTGATGGTAACAATTAGAATGTCTCGAACAGGCTCAAAGAAAAAGCCTTTTTATCACATTGTGGCAACAGATAGCCGTAATAAACGTGATGGTCGTTCATTAGAACGTCTTGGTTTTTTCAATCCAACGGCTACAGGTCAGGAAGTTCCTTTGAAGCTTGATATGGAACGTGTCGATTACTGGGTATCGCAAGGTGCACAGACGTCTGATCGCGTAGCGAAATTGCTTAAAGATAACGCAGCAGCAGTTGCAGCGGCGTAGTTAATAGTTTTACAGAAACTCTGTTGCTTAAATCCTTAAGGAATTTAGGCAATAACTTTACCGGCATTTAGCCTAATGCAGGAAAATGAAAATCCAATAATCGTCGGACGTATTGGCGGTGTGTATGGCGTACGGGGCTGGTTAAAGATTGAATCGTACACTAGACCTAAAGAAAATATTTTTACGTATTTCCCTTGGTTGATTCATGTGAATTCAAGTTGGAAAGAAGTCGACATCGAAGAAACCCAACAACGGGGAAGTGCTCGACTACTAGTGAAAATGACAGGAATAGATACTCCTGAAGAAGCCCGAGAGTATGTTCATTGCGAACTAGCGGTGACACAAGCAGTTTTCCCAGCGCTAAATGAGGGTGAATATTACTGGCATGATCTAATAGGCCTTGTTGTTTTTAATCAGGATGAGATCAACATCGGCGAGATTAAGGACATAGTTGAAACTGGTGCTAATGATGTGCTTGTTATCAAGAAATCCGGCGGGAATAAAGCCAAGACGTTAATTCCGCTAGTAATGGACGTATATATAAAACAAGTTGATTTAATTGCCAAAACGATGCACGTCGAATGGCTGATTGAAGAATAATGTATCAACTAGATGTGATAACGCTTTTTCCGGAAATGGTTTCTACGGTGTTTGAGCACGGCGTTATTGGACGAGCTGTAACAGATAGCTTGCTTGAATTTAGAGCTTGGAATCCTCGAGATTTCAGTTGCGACAAACACAAGACAGTAGACGACCGTCCTTATGGCGGGGGGCCAGGCATGGTAATGATGTATGAACCTGTTTCTTCAGCTATTGCCAAGGCCAAACAGGCGCAGCCAGAAAGCAAGGTGATTTATTTATCGCCACAAGGTAAGCGACTGGATCAGGATGGGGTTCGTGAACTGTCTGAACGTAGTGGGATGATATTGGTCTCCGGTCGATATGAAGGTATCGATGAGCGGCTGATAGAATCTGAAGTAGATGAGGAATGGTCAATAGGTGACTATGTCCTCAGCGGCGGAGAACTGGCTGCAATGGTATTAATTGATAGTGTATGTCGAACCTTGCCGGGCGTCTTGGGACATGAAGATTCGGCTAATGAAGATTCATTTGTTGACGGTTTGCTAGACTATCCGCATTATACGCGCCCAGAGCAGGTAAATGGCCATCAGGTGCCCGAAGTATTACTCAGTGGTAATCATGAGCATATACGTCGTTGGCGGTTAAAACAGGCGCTTGGAAAGACCTGGCAGGTGCGACCAGATTTAATCGAGTCTATTGAGCTCGATGAAGAACAAAAAGGATTGTTACATGAGTTCATTACTGAATCTGAACAATCTAATAGTTAATAACAAGTAATAGTGATTGGAGTATGAAAATGGTGAACATAATCGAACAACTCGATGCTGAGCAGATGACACGCGAAGTCCCTGAATTTGGTCCAGGTGATACTGTTGTAGTTCAGGTGAAAGTAAAAGAAGGTCAACGCGAACGTTTACAGGCCTTTGAAGGTGTTGTCATTGCGGTTAAAAATCGTGGCCTGAATTCAGCATTTACCGTTCGTAAAATATCCTATGGTGAAGGAGTTGAGCGTGTTTTTCAGACTTATAGCCCCAGCGTAGCCGAGATTCAAGTTAAACGCAGAGGCGATGTACGCCGCGCAAAACTGTATTATATGCGTGATCTTCGCGGTAAAGCAGCACGTATTAAAGAGAAAATTAAGGCTAAAAAGTAGTTTTCCTAACAAGTCTCTAAAGCCGGGCTGGTTAGTCCAGTCCGGTATCTGTAATATCTGGTTTAATAATTTTTCTATCGACCAGATCCTTGAATATAATATATCCACAAGATTCTGATAAATCACACACATACCCTTTAATGGGTCGAGTTGCTTGAATATGAATCAAGCTGCTGATCAGCAAACGGGCATTTCAAATAAATCTAATCAAGTTATTGATTCTTTCCTAGATACATTGTGGATGGAACGTGGCTTAAGCAAGAATACACTTTCCGCATATCGCAGTGATCTAATACATTACTCAATATGGTTGCAGCCTAAAAAAGTTGATTTAGTCAAAGCAGAATCCAAAGATATACTTGCTTATTTGTCATCATCAGACAGTGTTTCCGCCAGAACCGTCGCGCGTAGATTATCAAGTCTGAGACGTTTATATGAATATTTATTGAGAGAAGACCAGATAAAGCACAACCCGGTAAGTAATATTGATGCCCCCAGACTCGGACGAACATTACCCAAATCCCTAACTGAAGCTGAAGTAGAAGCGTTACTCAATGCGCCTGATACAAAACAAGCTACAGGGGTGAGAGACAAAGCCATGCTTGAGCTTCTCTATGCGACAGGCTTACGTGTATCTGAACTCGTTGGCTTAACCATTCAGCAGGTCAACTTAAGGCAAGGTGTGGTGCGCGTAACAGGGAAAGGAAACAAAGAGCGTTTAATACCGATGGGAGAAGAGGCCAATTTATGGCTCGAGCGTTACTTGTCATCATCACGTAGTGAAATTCTTAACAATGTCTTAAGCGATGCGATGTTTCCGAGTAATCGCGGTAAAGCGATGACGCGTCAAACTTTTTGGCATATTGTCAAACGTTATGCAAAAGTTGCCGGGGTAAAAAAAACATTATCTCCGCATGTTCTGCGTCACGCATTTGCAACACATTTAATAAATCACGGTGCAGATCTAAGGGTCGTGCAGATGCTATTAGGGCATAGTGATATATCTACCACACAAATTTATACACATGTAGCAAGAGAACGGTTGAAAGATTTACATGCAGAACATCATCCCAGAGGATGAACTGAGTATTAATTCCGGTGTTGTGGTAGCACTGAAAAGGCTTCTTCAAGCGTGGTTAAGCCATCAGCAACCTTTTGTGCTGCACCAATCTTCAATGACCGCATCCCCGTCTTTATTGCGATCTCACGTAAGGTGTCCAGGTTTGTTTGTGCTGAAATATTTTCTCGCAGTGTTGAATTCATTCTTAATATTTCATAGATAGCAGTGCGGCCCATATAGCCTGTATGACGACATTCGTCACAGCCAACAGGCTTGCAAATATTAACGGGCATTTTTAATTTATTAGGGTGAGAAAACTCAATCCAGCTTTGTTTGTCTGATGGTGTAAGCTCTTTACAATGCACGCATAATGTTCTTAACAGTCTTTGGGCAATTACACCTTGTATCGTCGCATTCAATAGGAAGGGTTGCATGCCTATATCTATAAGGCGTGTTATTGCGGAAGGCGCATCATTGGTATGTAAACTCGATAAAACAAGGTGCCCTGTTAATGCTGCCTGGATGGCAATATCAGCAGTTTCTTTGTCACGAATCTCGCCGATCATTATTATGTCTGGGTCTTGTCTAAGCAATGTTCTGACGCCAGATGCGAAATCAACCCCGATAGATTGTTGTACCTGCATTTGATTGAATTTTGGTTCAACCATTTCTATAGGATCTTCAATCGTACATATATTTATTTCTGGACGGGAAATATGGTTAAGTGTTGAATATAAAGTAGTCGTTTTACCAGAGCCGGTTGGACCGGTTATTAAAATAATGCCATGTGGGTTGTCCACCATTTCATTTAGTTGTGTCTGGTCATGATTAGTAAAACCTAGCTCTTTGTAACTTTTAACCAGCATCTCAGGATCAAAGATTCTGATAACAAGTTTTTCACCAAAGGTGGTGGGCATGGTTGATAGTCGCATTTCGACTTCTTTGCCAGAAGGGGTGACCGTTTTAACTCTTCCGTCCTGTGGTCTTCGACGGTCGGTAACATCCATTCGGCCAAGAGATTTTAATCGACTTGTTATTGCTCCCATTAGAACGACAGGTAATTCATGCACGACATGTAAAATACTGTCTATGCGAAAACGAATGCGGCCTTTTTCACGGCGTGGTTCAAGATGAATATCACTAGCACGTTGTTCAAATGCAAACTGCAATAACCAATCAACAATACTAACGATGTGCTGATCATTAGCATCCGGTTCACCTGCTTTACCTACCTTGACTAATTGTTCAAAATTTTGAATTAGGGCAATAGGCTCATCTCTTTTTTCGTTTACTGCCCCGATAATAGTTCTGCTGACACCATAAAATTCAATTAGATAACGTTCAAGATCCCTAGGATTAATCATAACGCGCTTAATCTTGAGATTAGCAATACGCGCCAATTCACTTTCCCATGCTGTGATAAAGGGTTCGCATGTCGCGATAGTGAGTTCTGTTTTATTTACATCAACGGGTAATATTTTTAATTTAGCTGCATAGGCTTGTGACACAATCGACGTAATTTTTTGAATATCAGTTTTTAGAGGGTCTACACGTAAGTAAGGTTGGTTAACTTTCCCTGCGAGCCATTTTGTCAGTGTTTCAAGACTGAGTGGATAACTGGGTTTGTTTGATGATTGCCAGCCTTGTTCGGCTACAGCAATTAAGGGATGAATTTGTACTTTAGTTTGTTCTGCGCTGATATTAGAAAGCTGGATGCGTTGCTGTTTGTTTATGAATCCATCTTTTTCCAATAAATCAAGGATATAGCCGAGAGTAAGCTTTGCTTCCGACAATTGTGTTTTGGTAGAGCTATTCATTTAAACCCATTTTTTTAACAGCTTAATATTATAAATGATGACTTTATCACGTAAAAAATAACACATCGAATTTTAAAACTGGAGAAGCTTTTTAATGTAAGGGAACACAAGCCCTGTATAATGGTCTGACATTTTCATATGTTTTAGTTTACTGTTGCATACAGTAACTGTTGATAGTTTGGTTCAGGAGTTAATATGAAGTTTAGTAAGTTTTTATTGATAGGTTTATTTATTTCATTTTCAGCTATAGCCGAAGGTGAGCTTGAAGCTGAATTAACTTTAGCCTTATCAAGGATGCTCCCAGATGTTGAAATAGACGATGTTTCACCAACACCTATCAATGGGCTTTATCAAGTGGTGATCGGTTCCGACGTTATCTATATGACACGTGATGGAAATTATGTCATTAAAGGTGAAATACTGGATCTTGAAGAACGTCGGAATCTAACTGAAGATGTGCGTGCTGGATCCAGAGTGAAGATCTTGGGCAGCATTAAAAAAGAAGATTATATCGAGTTCTCATCAAATAATATGCAAGATGCAATTTATGTTTTCACAGATGTTGACTGTGGATATTGCAGAAAATTGCACCTTGATGTTCCTGAATTAAACTCGTTGGGTGTGTCCGTTCGTTATTTAGCATACCCCAGGGCGGGCGTTGATTCAGCCGCAGGCCATGAAATGAGTAATGTTTGGTGTGCCAAAGACAGGCAAAAAGCATTAACCGCGGCAAAGAACAGAGAGCATGTCGAACCAATACCTTGTGATGACCCAGTTGCTGAACAATATGCTTTGGGACAGAAACTCGGCGTACGTGGTACCCCTGCAATTTATCTACAAAATGGTAGGACGCTTCCCGGCTATATGCCACCAGATGAAATTATCAAACAGCTCAAACGTTAGCTGCTAACTGTAATTAATCCGTACTGAGGCCTAGTCCTTTTAATGATTTGATAATAGCTGTAGATATACGGTCATCTTTTTCAGTATTAATTACTTTTACGGGTAAAAAGTCTAAGTCGTAAGCGCACCATAAATAAGTTTCTTGCTTACTATTTAACTTATGACGAGCAAGCTTCATGGTATTAAATTCGCCTAATGGGGTTTTAATTATTTCATCTGCTATATGTTCAAATTGATATTCTTTTATTTTGCCTCCATCAGCAATGAAATAACTCTTTGGTACAACTCCTGATTTTAGATCAGACATAATAGTTAGTTGATAAAGTAGTTTATCAAGTACCCCTGGCTGAGTTTGCATATGCCATGTCGAATCATTGACCCGATTTATGATTCGTTTTGTCTGCCAATTAAAATTAATGTCAACGTCTCGTTTCTTTTTTCCTTTGGTACGATTGTATGTGTAGTGTAGGGGCGTGAAGCTTGATTCGATTAAATCCCAGTTGCTAACTTCGAGAACGTGGACTTTTTTAAAAAGTGCAATAAAACCGGTAGTTTTACTCTCTGAACGAAAGGCATATTTGCCATCATCCTTTTGAAAAAAGCTGCGTTCCATAAGCCCAACTTTCATATCGTTACTGTATAAGGTGTAGTTCACCTCAAAAAAACCCGGTATTTCATTGTCTGCCATACAAAATGATGTATAAAACAGCAAGTAAAGTATAAATAGACGCTTTTTAACCAACATATTGAATACTATGATAATTATCGTGTGTTAAAATTTCTAAATTAGACAAAAGTTAAGAGTAATAGTTGTAATGCAAGAAATAGTTTTTTAAACCTAGTAGCACAACAAAAGTATTAGTCGTCGGCGATATTATACTAGATCAGTATATATATGGTGAAACCAACCGGATTTCACCAGAAGCACCTGTACCCGTTGTACGAGTAAAAAATATGGAAGAGCGCCCTGGCGGTGCTGCCAATGTTGCCATAAATATTTCATCACTGGGTGTTAATACGCAACTATTGGGAATAACTGGACAAGATGAAGCCTCAAGAAGACTGGAAGAAATACTTGGAGAAAAAGGTGTGACATGCCACTTTATTCATCAGGATGGTTTCCCAACGATTACAAAACAACGTGTATTGAGTCAGCACCAACAGTTACTCAGGCTTGACTATGAAGAAGACTCGATTGCTCCTGAAACAGATGCTCTGATTGAGCAATATTTAGCTTTACTTGAATCAATCGACGTCATCGTATTGTCAGATTATGCAAAAGGAAGCTTAACGAAAGTTCAAACACTTATTAAACATGCCAATGATAAAAATATAACTGTTTTAGTTGATCCTAAGTCATCTGATTTTAGCTGTTATTCTGGCGCAAGTATTCTTACGCCTAATCTAAAAGAACTCGAAATTGTTGTTGGCGATTGTAAGACTAATGAAGTTTTAATTAGCAAAGCTGAAGAACTCAGAAAGAATCTACAGTTAGATGCAATATTGGTAACACGCGGTGAAAAGGGCATGACTTTATTTCGCGAAAAACAAAAGCCATTGCATCTTAAGGCACAAACTCATGAGGTTTATGATGTCACTGGCGCTGGAGACACTGTGATTGCTTCGCTAGCTGCAACATTAGCTTCTGGATATGAATTAGAGCAAGCAACTTTTTTAGCTAATACTGCTGCTGGATTAGTTGTAGAAAAGCTTGGAGCAGCGACAATTTCAGCAGAAGAATTAAATAGTGCTAGCACGAACAAGTATCAATCGCAGTTTTTATTAGATAGCAATTCAGCATTAGAAGTTGTCAATCGCGCTAAACGAAAAGGCGAGCAAATAGTTATGACTAATGGATGCTTTGATATACTCCATGCAGGACATATTAACTACTTAGTAAAAGCAAGAACACTGGGAGATCGTTTAATCGTGGCAATCAACGATGATGATTCTGTAAAAAGATTAAAGGGCAATTCAAGACCAATAAATGCATTAAAGAACAGAATGACAGTTTTAAATGCATTGGCCTGTGTTGATTGGGTTGTGCCATTTAGTGAAGATACCCCCGAACAACTTATTTCAATAGTTCAGCCAGACTTTCTTGTGAAAGGTGGCGATTACACAGAAGAACAAGTTGCTGGCGCAGCAGGCGTTAAAAAATCGGGCGGTGAAGTTGTCATCTTGCCTTTTGAAGACGGATGTTCAACGACATCAATGTTAGAAAAAATAATAGAGAATAACTAGAGGTCACCATGATCGTTGTTACTGGAGGAGCAGGGTTTATAGGTAGTCAGCTTGTGGCGGGCTTAAATAAACTTGGCAGGAAAGATATTGTTGTAGTTGATGATTTAACAGATGGGAAAAAATTTGAAAACCTTGTTGTAAATAATATTGCTGATTATTTTGATAAAACAGAGTTCAGACAATTAATAGAAAGACGCGACAGTCTGTGTGACCAAATTGAGATTATTTTTCACCAAGGTGCTTGCTCGACTACAACAGAATGGAATGGGCAATACATGATGGATAATAACTACACCTATTCAAAAGAATTGCTACATTTTTGCCTTGATCGCGAACTCCCTTTTATTTATGCATCAAGCGCTGCAGTCTATGGCATTGATTCAAAGTTCATTGAAGAGCCAGAACATGAGAGCCCAATCAATGTCTATGGATATTCAAAATTATTATTTGATAATTATGTTAGAAATTTAAATGCCAAGAAAAACTCACAAATAGTAGGTTTACGTTATTTTAATGTCTTTGGTCATGGAGAGGCACATAAGAGCAACATGGCGAGCGTCGCTTATCATTTTAATAATCAAATTCGGGAAACAGGTGAGTTAAAGTTGTTTGAGGGGAGTCACGGATATGCCGATGGAGAACAACTAAGAGACTTTATCGCTGTTGAAGATGTTGTTGACGTTAATTTATGGTTTATGAGTAAGCACAATGTCTCAGGAATATTTAATGTTGGCACAGGCCAGTCTAACAGTTTCAATAATGTAGCTAATGCCGTTATTGATTGGCACAAAAAAGGGAAAATAAATTATATTTCATTCCCAGATTCCTTGAAGGATAGTTACCAAAGTTTTACTCAAGCGAATCTACTTAAATTACGCTCCACTGGGTATGATCATAAATTCACTTCTTTAAAAGATGGTGTGAATTCATATTTGAACATTCTAAATTCAAACTCAAATTAAAGATAAAGAATATTTAAAAGTTGCGATATCTGTATACCTTTATAATCTACTTGCTCGTGCCTTTAGTTCTGCTAAGGCTTTTTTTGCTTGGATCAAAAAACCCTGCTTATAGGCAAAGATGGAAAGAACGCTTTGGTTTTCTCTCTTGGAGGAAAGTAAATAATCCTGTCATATGGATCCATGCGGTATCCGTCGGTGAAGTTAATGCTGCAAACCCCTTTATTAATAACTTGCTGGAACATTATCCAAACCATTTATTATTGGTGACGACAGTTACTCCTACTGGAGCAGTTACTGTTGAAAAACAATTCGGTAATAATGTTAGGCATTGTTATTTGCCTTATGATTTGCCGTATTCAGTCAAAAAATTTCTCAGTGTCGTCAAGCCTTCAGTTTTGATAACGATGGAAACTGAAATATGGCCAAATTTATATCAAGCATGCAATCAGCTAAAAATACCTATACTTATAATAAATGCGCGATTAAGCCAGCGATCTGCGAAAAGATATCGTTTGGTGTCAACGTTAATGCAAGAAACGCTGAGCCTTGTCGATATTATTGCTGCGCAAACCAAGAGTGATGCTGAACGGTTTATTTCTTTTGGTGCAGTAAGTGACAAAGTATTTGTCACCGGTAACTTGAAGTTTGATATTAATGTGCCACCCAGTATTAAAGAACAAGCACAATCATTAAAACGATATTTTTCTGTAAATCGCCCTATTTGGATAGCTGCTAGTACTCATGATGGAGAGGATGAAATCATCTTGAATGCCCATATTAATATAATGAAAGAACATCCTGATGCAATATTGATTTTAGCTCCACGCCATCCTGAACGATCTGATAAAATCGCATCGCTTTGTAAGAACTTCGGATTAAATTTTGTAAAACGCAGCAATAAAGAAACATTTACAAGCGATCATGCTGTGTACTTGCTGGATACACTAGGTGAACTTCAATTACATTATGCTGCATCGCAAGTCGCTTTTGTAGGCGGTAGTTTGGTAACAACGGGCGGACAAAATATGATGGAACCGGCGAGCTTAGGTTTACCCGTGATTACTGGCCCACATACCTTTAATTTTACAGAAATAACTGAATTGCTCGCAGCACAGGATGCCCTGATACGTGTCTCAGATGGCCAACAGTTAAGGCAAGAAGTTTGTATGCTTTTGGCTGATGCTAATGAACGGCATCATAGGGGTGAAATAGGCCGAGAAGTAATCGAATCTAATAAAGGTAATATTGATAGGCTTATGACGTTGATTAAACCGTATTTATCACGCTGATATGCAACTTTTATATTGGACAACACCTCTAATCGAGCAAATTTGGATAATTTAAAGAATTTTTGGATTCAAAACTAATTTTAAATCAGGAGAAATAAATCATGAGTAAGTTACTTATTAGCATATCTTTACTGTTGTTCGGGAGCATGTCTGTAATGGCGGATGAATATCCGACTGATGAAACGGTACGTTATGCTTTGAAATGTATGGCTGAACTGGGTGGTCAGACTGACGAAAATCTTTATACCTGTACATGTCGGTACGATAGTATTAGAGCTAATATGACTTATAGCGACTACGAAGAAGGTTATACCTTCGAAAGAAATAAAAAGATGCCCGGTGAGAAAGGTTCTTCTTTCAGAGATAATAAGCGTGCCGAAGGATTCTATGAAAAATTATTGGAAGTGAGAGAAAAAGCAAACTCAAGCTGTATCGTGGTTAAACAGGTCAAAATGATAAAACCAACAAGTAAATAGACGACATAATGGTACCTTTTAAGCATTTGGGGCGTAAGCCCCTCTGCAGATCAATGATAATTGTTTTAAATTCATATTCTGTAATTCATACTTAAAAATGGATTATAAGGAGATAAATACCATAGTACTGAATATAGCAATAACTGCTGCAGCGCAGCAATATTTGGGATTAAACATGATAAGAAAAACAGTAATTTAGTTGTCTAGGTATATGTTTTTTATATGGTAAAAATATCTTGCGCCGATTGGGAAAATTTCCTAATATATAAATATGCAACTAACTGCATTTGTTTCATCCAATTACGTAAATCTGACCTTCTTGTCAGAGCACAATCCTTTCGTTTTCAGAAAACTATTAAAACCCGCTGCCGTTATGCAAGGTAGCTACTAAAACCGCTTTCAAAACTCTATAGCACTTTATGATCTCGAGGTGCTATATAGTTATTTGTTACATTTAATGAGATCAAGATACATGATCAACTAAATAGAGGAGGAGGTCATGAGTAAACAATTAATAAAGAAATGGCTCATTGCTGTATTGGCATTGGGACTATCTACCTCAGCACTTGCGAATGATGAAGTTCGTAAACTGAACGATAATCCTAATTACTGGGCTTTCCCAGGTGGCAACTATAATAACTGGCGTTATACCGAGTTGAATCAAATCAACACGGACAATGCAAGTAAGATAGTAACCGCTTGGACATTCTCAACCGGCCGTCTACAAGGTCATGAAGGTGGACCATTGGTCTTACCAGCAAGCGCAACTGGCTTATCTGGTGATACCCTTTACATCCATTCTTCATTCCCGAATGACGTTTTTGCTATCAGCTTAGATACCCTAGAAATCGTTTGGTATTACGAGCCACAACAAGACGAAGCAGTAACTGTTCCTGTTATGTGTTGTGACATTGTTAACCGTGGTTTAGGTTATTCAATGGGCCAAATCTATCTACAACAAGCTGACACCACTTTAGTTGCTTTAAGCGCTAAAGACGGTGCTGTTAAATGGAGTGTAAAACAAGGTGCTAGTGTTACTGGCGATCTTAACTCCAAAGATGGAATCGGTGTTGGCCCAGAGAGTGGCATGACTAATACCAACGCACCACATCCTATGAAGGATAAAGTCATCACCGGTTGTTCTGGTGCTGAGTTTGGTGTTCGTTGTTGGTTAGCTGCTTTCAATGCGAAAGACGGTTCACTCGCATGGCGTGCCTTCAGCATGGGTCCAGACGAAGACATTCTTTTCGACGAAAATACCACTTCATTAGGTAAGAAAGTTGGCAAGAACTCTTCATTGAACTCTTGGTGTGCTAACTCCGATTGGAAAGCTCCTTCTAGAGGTCCTAATAAGTGTAAAACTTTAAGTGACCAATGGAAATCAGGTGGCGGTTCAACTTGGGGTTGGTGGCCAGCGGATTTTGAAGAAAATCTTCTTTACTACGGTAATGGTAACCCATCTACCTGGAACCCAGTGGTACGTCCTGGCGACAACAAATGGTCTATGACCATGTTCGCTCGTGACATCGACACTGGTGTTGCTAAGTGGGTCTATCAAATGACTCCACATGATGAGTGGGATTATGATGGCATTAACGAAATGATTCTTGCTGACATCAAAGTTAAGGGCAAAATGACCCCAGCTTTGGTTCACTTTGATCGTAACGGTTACGGCTATACCATGAATCGTAAAACGGGTGCTTTACTCGTCGCTGAAAAGTATGACCCAGCAGTCAACTGGTCAACTCACGTTGACATGAAGACGGGTTATCCTCAAACAGTTGATAGTAAATCAACTCACTTCCAGGGTGAAGACGTCGTGTCTAAGGACATCTGTCCTGCAGCACTTGGTACCAAAGATCAGCAGCCTGCTGCTTTCTCTCCACGTACCAACCTGTTCTACGTCCCAACCAACCACGTGTGTATGACTTATGAGCCTGTAAGTTATGCTGCTGGTGGTAACCAATACACCGCTGGTCAAGCATATGTTAACGCTAACTTGACCATGTATCCTGCTGGCGCTGTCTGCCCAGATTGTCCTAACAACAATGCTGCTAAGGACAACATGGGTAACATGATCGCTTGGGATGCGGGTACTGGTAAGATCGTATGGAGCATTGCTGAGCAATGGTCTGTCTGGTCTGGTGCACTTGCTACAGCTGGCGACGTCGTGTTCTACGGAACATTAGACGCCTATGCTAAAGCGGTTGATGCTAAAACCGGTAAGTTGCTTTGGAAGTTCAAAGCGCCTTCTGGCATTATCGGCAACTTCAACTCATGGGCACATAAAGGTAAGCAATACGTTGGTATCCTATCAGGTATCGGCGGTTGGGCTGGCGCGGTTGTCGCTATCCCTGGCTTAGCTGCTGCTCCAGGTGAAGCTGCACTGGGTGCTGTTGGTGGTTATCGTAAACTGTTGAACTCATCACGTAACAGTGGTGTGTTGATGGTTTTCTCACTACCTTAAGTACTAAACAGACGTAAGTTTGTTAAAATGTCCCCGGCACTTAGGTGTCGGGGATTTTTTTTTAAGTATTCCCTGATTGTGTTAAGTTAAGATTTAAAGTTCAGTATTTATCTGTTTTATCTACAAGAACTTGTTAGTATTTTTGAAGTCTGATGTATTGAGTCTGTTAAAAAACCCGAGATTAAATGGTTTTACAAAATGTCTTCCCGTTGCTTATAAAGTAATAAATAAGCATATATTACAAGGGTTTAGATATTTATGATTCAGCTGCAAATTAATATGTATATACAACGAAATTAAATATACAAATAAATATAAATGAATAATATTAAATAATTATCCGGAGATGAGTAAGATGAAATTAACCAATATTCTAGCCAAAATTATGATTGCATCTGCAATATTACTACCTAATTTTGTCTATGCTAGCGATCACGTAATAAAAGCGGGTTCACGAGCCTTTGAAACACCGATCCTTTATGTTGCGGAAGGTGACAGAGTTCATTTTTCAAACATGAACTCGCATAATTCTGTATCTGTTGATGGTTTAATTCCTGATGGTGCAACACCTTGGGCCGGTGATATGGGGGAAAATGTTGCCCCAGGATTAGAAAAAAGCAGGCATCTATTCATATGTTTGCGCACCACATATTGGTTTCGGTATGGTCGGTGTCATCGTAGTAGGGGATGTTAGTGCTGATGACATAGCCGCTTATAAGCAAAAGGCGATTGACACATTAGAAGGGCCGTATCGAAGATTGCTTGGCAAGATTAACAAGATTAAACCAACCATATAATCTTACTGTTTTGATTAAAATTACCAATCAACTGGAATGCCCGCTGCTAACCGGCGGGCTACATAACTTATGAAAACAATTTACGCAATTATATTATCAATATCGTTTATACAACCTGCCTTCGCAAAAGAAGACCCAGGTATGCCTGATGCAGAATATCTTAAGGTATGTGCAGACCCGTACATGTTACCTTTTTCTAATCAAAAAGAAGAAGGCTATGAAAATAAAATAGCGCAATTGTTAGCTAAGAAACTTGGGTTAAAATTGAAGTATGAATTTTTTCCACAACGTATGGGCTTTATAAGAAATACACTCAGAGCAGATTCAGAAGAAAAGCCCGGGTATAAATGTGACCTGGTCATTAGTGCACCATCGAATTTTGAATTAGCCGCAACAACTGAACCTTATTTCACATCTACATATGTACTGGTTTATGCCAAGGGTAAAAAACTGGATTCAATAACTGATCCAGCGATGTTAAATAAATTTGTCAATGTAGACGGCAATGACATAAAGATTGGTCTTCCTGATCGTGGACCTCAACAATTATGGGTGTTTTACAATGAACTCATGGGCAGTATGGTTCGTTATCCTGGTCAATCAGGTGATCCAAAAGTTAACCCAGGCCAACAAATGGTTGAAGATGTGGCTTCTGGGAAGATTGATGCGACCATCATATGGGGGCCAACGGCAGGTTATTTCGCTAAAGAACTGAAAAAAGATAATGTTGAATTGGTTTTGATACCTTTACCTGATGACCCCAAAAAGCCAGAAATGCGATTTTCATACAGCTTTTCTATGGCTGTTCGTTATGGTGAAAAAATCTGGAAGGAAAAAATTAATAGCTTAATTAAAGATAATAAATCTGAAATTGAGCAGATATTAACTGATTACGGTGTTCCGTTAATTAAACAGTAGAGTTATAACCTTATGAAATTTAGTAGATATATATTTTTGTCATTTTGTATAGTTGCCATGATTAACCACAATGTGATGGCTGAACAACAAAAAGAAACTGTAGTTACTCCGAGTGGAGGTACGCCCTTAACACAGGAAGAGATTGATTCAAGAATAGGTCGTTTTGGAGAAGTTGATGAGATACCGGAAGATTTTCAATTCAATGAGGCTGAAGTATTGTTATGGCATGAGGATCACTTAGGAAATATTGAAGAGCCTGTTAGCTTATATTATGAATTTGTTAAATCTGGTTCGTTTGAAGAAGGTTTTACCGATTCTGTCTATTTGAAGATTCTAGAATTAAATGAAGATGGATCTAAAAATGCCATGATGGAGTTCTTTACTGCAGAGAAGAAACAAGTAGTAACGCCTGATAATGTTACAAATATAAGAGGTAACCCGGCAATTGGTATCTATATGCAAGGCGATGTGTACGAAATGAATCGTATAGCCGAGGGTCATTGGAGACATTTTCAAAAATCTATTAAGATTTCTTTAAGAAATGATGCAGTCGTAGAACCGACTACTTTTAAATTTAACGGTAAAGATTATAAAGGTGAAAAAGTATTTTTCTCGCCTTATCTAAATGATCCACACAGACGTAATTTTGAGAAATTTGCTGATAAATATTATGAATTCATCTTTTCAGATGAAATTCCCGGCAGTCTTTATCAAATAACAACAATCATTCACGATAGAAGTAAAGAAGATGCAGAACCACTAATATTGGAGACCTTGACTTTAATTGATGTTAAATCAAACGCATCTTGATTTGAATAGTCCTGTTTGCATTGTTGGCCTAGAGTAATTTAAACATCTATCTTAGTTGTGATTAACTAAGATAGATGATGTTTTATTTCCGCTTATATCTTCTTCCTGTTGATTTCATCATTAGCACGCGTTCCCTTTTTCAAAGCGACGGCACAAAATTTAAATTCTGGTATTTTACCAAAAGGGTCTAACTCCTCATTGGTAATCAAATTTGCTGCTGCTTCACTAAAAGTAAATGGCATCATGACAACGCCTTCCAACATATGTTCATCTGCACGTGTCGTGGCCGCTATCCTGCCTCGGCGTGATTCAATAACCAGCATATCGCCTGTTTTAATTTTAAACTTAGCCATATCTTTTGGGTTAATCATGACGCATGGACCAGGCTCAAGTGCATCTAGAACGCGTGAATGTCGCGTCATGGTTCCTGTATGCCAATGCTCTAATTGACGACCAGTAACGAATACATAAGGAAATTTAGGATCAGGCATCTCTGCAGCTTCAATATATTCAGCTGGTACAAATCGACCTTTACCGTCATCTGTCGGGAAGACGCCATCTTTAAAAATAATGGGTTCACCAGGGTCGCCTTCTTTTAACAGTGGATATGTTAGGGAGTCTTCTTGTTCCAGTCTTTCCCATGTAATGCCTCCCATACTTGGTACAGCCTTACGGATTTCATTAAAGACATCTTTAGGACCCTTATAATTCCAATTAAGACCAATCCGATTTGCAATCTCTTGAATTATCCACAAGTCTTGCTTAGCCTCACCAGGAGGGTCAATAGCTTGTCTACCCATTTGCACCCGACGATCAGTATTGGTAAACGTTCCCGTTTTTTCTGGAAATGCGCTAGCAGGTAAAATTACGTCTGCATAACTGCAGGTCTCGGTAAAGAATATATCCTGAACTACGCAGTGTTCAAGGTTTGCCATTGCAGCGCGCGCATGATTTAGATTTGGATCAGACATAGCAGGGTTTTCACCCATTATATATAGACCATTTATATCCCCATCATGAATGGCATGCATAATCTCGACTACGGTCTTACCAACATTATGATTTAGTTCCTGACCCCAAAGTTTTTCAAATTTTTCTCTGACTTTTGGATCAGAAACAGGTTGGTAATCGGGATAAACCATAGGGATTAAACCAACGTCTGAAGTGCCTTGTACATTGTTTTGGCCACGTAAGGGATGTAATCCTGTGCTGACTCGACCAATCTGTCCGGTCATAAGTGCCAGAGAAATAAGGCAACGGGCATTATCTGTTCCATGGATATGTTGTGATATTCCCATTCCCCAAAATATTATTGCTGTTTCTGCCTTTGCATATAGTCGTGCAACAGTTTTTATTGTGTCAGGTGGAATTGCACAAATGGGTGCCACATCTTCTGGACTGTATCTAAGTACAGTTTCTTTTAACGCCTCAAAACCATCGGTGTGTTTATCAATAAATTCCTGGTTTTGTAAGTTTTCAGTAATAATTGTGTGCATCATTGCATTAAGCAGTAATACATCTGTGCCAGGTCTTAATTGCAATAAGTGCTCTGCATGGAGGTACATTTCTGAACCATAGGGCTCAATCAGTATTAATTTGCTTCCACGATCTGTGGCATTTTTAATAAATGTAGCAGCAACAGGGTGGTTGTCATTTGGACGAGCTCCAATAACAATGATGACTTCTGCTTTTGAACCATCAGCAACCTGATTAGATACAGCTCCAGAACCAATCGTCTCTAATAGGGCTGCTACCGATGATGCGTGACAAAGGCGTGTGCAATGATCAACATTGTTGGTACCAAAACCTGTGCGAACAAGTTTTTGTACTAGATAGGCTTCTTCATTACTGCCTTTAGCACAACCAAAACCAGCTAATGCTTCTGAACCTTTATCATCTCTAATGGTTTTTAATCCATTGGCAGCATAGTCCAAAGCTTCTTCCCAACTGGCTTCGCGAAAATACTTGTGCATATCTAATGGGGCGATTAAATCAGGAGTTTTCTCTGCATCATCACGACGAATTAATGGTGTACTTAGTCGATCTGGATGATGGACATAATCAAATCCATATCTTCCTTTTACACATAGTCTGCTTTTATTTGAAGGACCATCGCGGCCTTCAATATATTGAATATGATTGTTTTTAACGTTATAGGTAAGTAAACATCCTACTCCGCAATAAGGACATGCCGATTCAACTTTTTTATCTGGTTCGATTAAGCCAACATTTTTTGCCGGCATCAACGCACCTGTAGGGCATGCCTGGACACATTCGCCACAAGCTACGCAGGTACTTTCACCCATGGGCTCGGCCATATCGAAGGTAATCTCTGCATGTTTGCCACGATAAGCTAAACCAATAACGTCATTAACCTGCTCTTCACGACAGGCCCTGACACAACGTGTGCATTGAATGCAAGCATCAAGATTTACAGCTATAGCCGGGTGAGAGAGATCTGGTTTGGGTTGTTCACGAGATTCAAAGCGTGGATTGAAGACGTTAAGTTTTTCAGCCCAATAATCTAGTTCAGAGTGTAATGTATAGGGTGATTTCCCTTGTTGGGGCATATCAGATAATAATAATTCCAATACCATCTTTTGAGAAAGCTGAGCTCGTTCATTATCACTTGTTACTTCCATGCCTTCAGCAGGTTGGCGACAGCAAGAGGGTGCTAATACTCTTTCTCCATCAATCTCTACCATGCAAGCGCGACAGTTGCCGTCAGGGCGGTAGCCTTCTTTATAACAAAGGTGAGGTATTTCTATGTCATTTCTTTTTGCAGCCTGGAGTATAGTTTCGTCACCATAGGCATCGATTTCATTTCCGTTAAGTTTAAAAGTAGTGGCCTTTTCATTCATGAATTTTGGATTAGCAGCCATTATTTAAATTCCTCAGGGAAATATTTCATCGCACAACGTAAAGGATTTGGTGCAGCTTGACCTAAGCCACAAATAGATGCATCGACCATTGCAGTTGAGAGCTCTTCTAGCAGAGGTTGATCCCAATCATCTTTCTCCATTAGCTTAACTGCCTTAGCAGTTCCAACTCTACACGGCGTACACTGACCGCAAGATTCATCTTCAAAAAAGCGCATTGCATTTAATGCCATTTGTTTTGCACTGTCTTTGTCGGATAAAACAACAATTGCTGCTGAACCAATAAAGCATCCATAAGGCTGTAAGGTATCGAAATCCAGAGGGATGTTAGCTAATGAAGCAGGCAAAATGCCACCTGATGCGCCGCCTGGGAAGTAACCATAAAAATCATGGCCATCTAGCATTCCACCACAATACTCATCTATTAGTTCCTGCATGGTTATGCCAGCAGGGGCAAGATGCACACCGGGTTTTTGCACTCGACCACTGACAGAGAACGATCGCAACCCTTTCCTATCATGACGACCATTGCTAGAGAACCATTCCGGACCATTACTAATAATGTCCCGAATCCAGTGCATACTTTCCATATTTTGTTCGAGGGTAGGATGGCCAAATAAGCCAACCTGCGCAACATATGGAGGCCGTAATCGTGGCATCCCGCGTTTGCCTTCAATAGACTCAATCATTGCAGATTCTTCTCCACAAATATAAGCACCCGCGCCGCGTCTTAAGTGTATTTCAGGTAACTCACAAGGAGGATCTTGCTTCAGTAGTTTAAGCTCTTTTTCTAATGCTTTGCGACAACCAGCATATTCGTCTCTTAAATAAATATAAATTTTGTCAGCATCGGTAGCCCAATGAGCAATTAGAGTACCTTCGATAAAACGATGAGGATCTTGCTCGAGGTAAACCCTGTCTTTAAATGTCCCTGGTTCACCCTCATCTATGTTAATAGCAACCATTTTAGGCTTTGGTTGTTCGCTTAAAATGCGCCATTTACGCCCAGTAGGGAACCCTGCGCCACCAAGACCGCGTAGATTAGAATCTTCCAGTAGAGAGATAATGTTTTCTCGTTCAAATTTACCTTCAATACAATCTACTAATAGTTGATAGCCGCCATTTTTTTTATATTCTACAAAGCTTATACAATCAGCTTTACTATCTTCAAAGGCATTATTGTCGATTGCTGATTTAACCTTCGTTATATCCGCAGTTTCTATCGGGTTCGTTCCAACAACAGCAACTGGAGCCGCGTGACACCGCCCGACACAAGGCACTGCTTGAATACGAACGTCATCAATGTCTTCAGCCTCAAGTTGTTGGAGTAGTGTTTTAGCGCCAAACATCTCACAGGTCAGTGAATCGCACACTCGTACTGTTTTGGCGGGCGGGGGTGATTCATTTTCTTTTAATACATCAAAGTGATGATAAAAGGTTGCTGTTTCATAGACTTCAGCCATAGGCAAGCTCATATCTATAGAGAGCGCAAGTATGTGACGGTTTGATATGTGGTGATAGTGATCTTGTATTTTATGAAGATTCTCAATCAACATATCTCTTGTGCGTGGAGCATCACCAAGAATCTGCCTGATATCGGCTAAAGCTTTATGGGGGGTAGTGCGGCCTTCTACACGACCTTTCTTTCCGCGAGTTCGTTTCATTGATATTCGTTTTTATATGGGTTTTTAGTATTAGTTAACACGTGTCATGCCAATCATTGAACACATTCACTAAATCATAAACAATAGCTGCTTAGATTTTCATTGTTAAACCACAATTATTGATAGAAACGAACATCATCCCAATCCTACCAAGTAAGTCCGTCGACAATATTGATTTAGTTCTTACAGAAAGTCAATTCCACTTTATGTATGCATAAAATGTACTATATTTCAGAAAAATTAAGCCAAGCCTACAAATGTTATCATTTATAATGTTGTAAAATTAAAAGCTCTCCTTTTCCATTTCTGGCCAAGTCTCCTGAAAACCTGTGTGCTTCGGGGCCATATTTATTGAATAGGGTAAGTTCTTCATCAATACTCGCTAATTGTGTAAATAATAGGCGTAAGAACTGCATTTTCAAATTGCCACAGCTTTTGAACGTTGCTGATAGATGAGTGGGTTTTTTAGCAAGTATTATCGTGCCACGGCGCATACCTTCTCCAGGCAATTTTCCTACTTTATCAAGGACAATTATCGTGCCTGCATGAATACGGCTGCCACAATAATTCCCGGATTTACCATGGATTATGATTATACCGCGTCGCATTCTATCGCCAACTCGGTCGCCCGCATTCCCTCTAATATTGATAAGGCCATTGGACATGCCAAACGAATCACCGGGTAATCCGGCACCAACGTAATCACCAGCATTGCCATTGATATTAATACGACCTCCAGACATGGCGTTACCTGCCCAAGAGCCAGCATTTCCAATAACCGTCAATATGCCATTCTTCATCCCTTGTCCTAGAAAATCTCCGACATCACCTTTTATTGTAATACTGCCTTTGGTCATCCCATGACCTGCATTGATAAGCTTATCTGAGCTTTTTTCAATAATTACCTGTGACGAATCGGAACCTTTTACAGAAAATAAAGTATCAAGTTTGATCGCTTTATTGCCATAAATGAGTTTTAAATTCTTTATATTAGTAAGTGTTTTACCTTCTAGATTATCCGGAGTTAGTGGCGTTACCTCCAAAGTGAATTCAGGTTGCTTTTTCAATGTAAATACTAACGCGCTCATTTGAGTAGTTTCCTAAGGTGAAATAAATGAGGGCCTAGATTGCCACCATAATTTCCTGCACTGATACGGCAAATACCTTTTGCAGGACCAAAAGAGCATGCTGCCTTTATGCCTAAGCGCATTGCTTCGTTTATAGATTCTTCATCAAGGCCATCTATTACGATTTCAAGCACTGAACCAATCTCATCTGATAGCTCGGATTTAACCTGACCTTTCAAGGTAGGGCAGTAAGCCTCATTGGTTGATGCAGTAAGAAATTTATACTTTGAACCTACTTTTGAACCTGAGCCAACAACACCTCCAGGGAAAGCAGTTATAACACCTGGCACCTTTTGAATTTCTTCGACTGCCTTTTCGCAGGCAGCAAGTCCATGTCTGGCAGTTTTTGCCAAGACTAGAAAGTTTCCTCCACCGATAGCTTTTGTTACGCCCGCCGTTTCTTCAACAATGAATTCGCCATGCATCACCGGGATGCGCCAAAAACGCCTTTTATTGACTACTTTTGATATTTGAAATCCATCCCCAAAAAAACGAAGACTTTTACCCATAGAAACTTTTTGTTCGCTATCTAATCCTGAATAACAGGCAGTTGTAGCTGTGGTCATAACTGATTGACCAACACGCGTTGCAACATGCTTTTCAAGATCTTTCATCGACATAGCAAATATCATGACGGAAATGCCTGGTCTGCCATCAGGTGTTTCAGATGGTTTAAGCTCTCGCTCAATATCTGCTTCAATGCCACACGCTATGACGGATGATGCAAAACCGCGAATTGCATTAGCAGCTCGATATGCCCATTTGAGTGTCATTGCGGTGATGATTATGCGTGTTGCTTTCATAGGGAAAGCTTCCGCAAATGTATCATCTATCTGTACGCCATTTATTTTCATAATTAATATTTACATACAGGGTTGCACGATGATTTTGCCGTTACCATGCTCAACGATTTCATCATCATCAATTTTAAAATTACCAAGGCTAACCGTTTGGAAATCATCAAAATAACGTTTAAGTGATTTTTCTATCCCGTTATCATATTCCGGCCTCAGCGTATGAGTGGCGCCATTGACTACTTTTACAATTTTTCCATTACGCACTATAAGTTCACCATTTTTAAATACGTAGTCAGGCTTACTAAACATCTTCTCTTTATCTTTATGGTTGCTGTATACAGTTATATCTGCAACAGCCCCTGATCCTAAGTGCCCACGATTCTTTAAACCTAGACTTCTTGCCGGTGCTGCTCTTGTCATGATTGCGATATCATATAATGAATACTCTCTATCGATACTTGCTAGTGTACTTGCAGCAGCAGCCTCTTTATTAATGGTAGAGAGCATGTCATTTCTAAAGCTTCTATCCATCAATAAACGTATCAGATGCGGGTAACTTGTAAATGGTGCGCCGTTAGGATGATCTGTTGTCAAAAAAACTCTCCAGGGGTCATCGACAAGTAAAAATATTTCGAGACCTATAGCCCATTGCAATGCATTTACAAAGTTTTTGTCTCTGTATTTAAAAGGTACAACTCCACAACCCGCGTCACACTCAATATCCATAATCACCCATTTTTTTGGGTCTGCATGCCAGTGTCCAGCATATTGGTGCTGGGAATCCCCCGAGGCAGTGACAGTTTGGCCAAATAAAATTTGTCCGACATCAATAGAAATATTCGGGTTTTTATTGACGGCTTCAGCAATTTCTGCAGCACCGGATGAAAAGTTTTTATCTCCTTCAGTGCCGTAGCTGTGAAATTGAATATGAGTAAGATGCATCCGCATACCATCAACAGCACGTATAGTCTCTAGTGTAGTGTTGAGATTGCCGGGGACACCCAGGTTGCAGCCATGTACGTGTAGTGGGTGTGGAATACCTAACTCAGTAACTGCTCTAGCCAGAGACTTAAGAATATCTCGAGGTGATACACCGTAATATTGATTTAATTCGTCTAGTTCAAGTTTACGCTGGTTAAATTTAAAAGCACTTATTCCGCCTGGGTTAACGACTTTGATTCCAAGCGCCTGAGTGGCATTAATCGTCCAACCGACATAATCACTGATTGCGGCCTGGTCTTTTTTTGATGCGAGCATGCGCAAAAAGAAATCATCACTGCCAAGCATGGCATAGGCACCTTTATCGACCATGGGTGTGTCGGCCATTTCCATGTGTGTTTGACGAGCGTTCGAAGGTAGCATTGCTGGTTCAAAGCAGGCTGTATAGCCCATTTCAGCGTAACGGTAACCTGCAGTTAGTGTAGAGGGAGCTGCATAACCACAGCCAGAACGCGTCAATTCTGTTTTTTCAACTAAATCTGCGGCATGATCTTCTGGTAACATCATGCGGGCTATATTGATCTTGCCTCCACCTATGTGAGTATGAATATCAATAGCGCCGGCCATTATGATCTTGCCTTTCATATCATAGGTTTTACATATCTTCGTATTGCTTGAAGGTTTACGGGTTATATATCCATCGTTGATATAGATGTCCCGATGTTCACCATTAATTCCGTGTACCGGATCGTAGACAATACCGTTAGTTAATTTTATATACATTAGATTCTGCCTACATTCTTTCTATGACTTGTTTGAGGATAGTGTTAACACTCTCATAAGGAGATTGCCTTACTTTTTTTAATGGCAATGAAACCACACTGTCTGTGCGTAATAACTGACCAGTATCATCAACTCCTGGTGTTGATACTGGAATGAAAACATCAGGTTTAAAGTTTAATCTAGTATCAGGCGTGCCTAAAACTATAGTTGGTATTGATGCCCGTGGAGAATTAACATCTGAACTAAAGCTTGAAATCCAGAGCAGGGTGTCCACTTCTTTATTTTTAAGAACATTGTGTGTTGAATATCGTTGAGCATCGTACTCAGGATAACCTTTGTTGAAATTAACACGTAATGGATAACCACTTTGCCAGGCACAAACGCTATTTGCACTTGTCGCACCATCATTACCTGCTAATGAAAATCCAGCAAAACGTGTATATCGTGTTAAATATTTAACTATTTCACAAAAGTTCTGAATCGTAAGTTCGGCGTGAGGAATATCTAGTTCGGCTGGAGACCAGACAATAACACCGTATTTTGCAGCCTTCATTTGTTCAGCTAATGTTTGAAGTGTCTTAATTTTTATGCCGGCTATTTCGTTTACATCTAGCGTTGCCCCTGTAACTAAGGCATGCAGACCAGAAATAACTTCGCCTATCTCTTCGGTTTTACAATTGAGTGTCGTCGGAGGCTTGCCATTTGGGCTGGTTCCGGCCTTGCTATTGAGTTTATCTCCTATGTAAACGATTTGGCGTTGCTCATTTTTGAGCTTAAACATGGATTTTTTATTCCAGATGGTGCGTTCAAAAAATCGCGGATAATTTCTTGCGTCTGTACCGGCGAAAATAATTAGGTCCGCACGGTTTCTAATTTCGGTCATGGTCGTTGTGATCCAACCGAGGTCCTGTAATACAAGTGAGTTACGGATAAGTGCATTACCATGCATATGGTCAACTATGGCGCCTGTTTTATCTGCAAGATGCATAACTTGTCGCATTCCACCAACATCAGTTCCAAGACCAGCAATTAGTGGGTTATGTGATTTTTTGAGAATATTACATATTGCAGTTATGGCATCCGAAAGCGGGACATTCTTACCATTAATTTTCGGAGAGCTTATCGCTTGTTTAGTTTCGAAAGAAGCGACTGCTTTTGGACAACCATTTTCAAGTATCTTAAGCGTCTCATCTTGATTTTGGATAACCAAATCATCACATAGTATCCCACAGAAAGGACAGGTCACATCCTTGTTGATGGTACTAGAATTAGTTGATGTTTTATCCAATGATAACTCCTTAAGGTTTCAATCAATGATAATTTACGAAATGCAAAAAATCTTGTGCAACATTATCAGCATAGCCTACAGCCAATAAAGGTGCATTATTATCAACAATTAATATTACGGAACTTGAAGGTGTATATTTGTAAAATGTAGTGTAGTAACAGAAAAATATTCGATTATTCTGTCACTGACAACATCTCATCAATATAGGTGTATTTCTCTCTAGGTTTCCCTTTGGGTTTTCCACGCTCAATTTCTTCAGCGTCTATCTTCTTCCAATCATCATAATTTAAATGACGAATGTTCTTACTTTCTAAAGTCGTAAATATCGCAGCGGCGCCTTGTTTCTTTCTGCCGTCATCCAGCTTTGCTAGATCTTCTAATAGGCAAGTGACTGTTTCAACACTGCAGGCTCTATTTGTGCCAATTATGCCACTTGGCCCACGTTTAATCCAACCCGCCGTATAATATTGTGGAACAACATTGTTCTTATTATCAATGACCCTGCCTTTTTCATTCGGGATGGTGCCCCAGCTTTCATGAAACGGAACGCCTTCAATGGGGATGCCTCGATAGCCTATGCTGCGAAATAAAATACCGCATTCAAGTTCTACAGTTTCTCCTGTGCCTCTTGCAGACTGTTTAAAAGGTTCTCCGGATAAGCTATTTTTTTCAAGCACGACTTTTTCTAGTCTAGATTTACCAATTAATTCTCTGGGTCCCATTAAAAAGCTGAAGAAACATTTTCTCGATTTGTTACTGTTAATATCAAGTTTAGAAAATTCGCAAAATAGGTCATAGATTTTTTTATTTGCAACATTACTTTTTTCTTCTAATTCACTTGCGCTTTCTGAATTAAGAAGCATGTCTTGTTCGAGCACAATAGGGATGCAGTCTGCAAGTTCTCCAAACTCACGTAATTCTTTTGGAGTGAATTTAGCTTGAGCAGGACCACGTCTACCAATGACATGTATTTCCTTTATCTTGCTTTCAGCAAGTGTATCTAATGCATGTTGTGCAATATCCGTGTGTTTTAATTCATCGACTGTTTTAGACAATATTCTACTGACATCAGCAGCAACATTGCCTTGTCCGATAATGACAGCGACATCGTGAGATAGATCAAATTCACGATCACGATAATCAGGGTGTCCATTATACCAACCAACAAATTCAGTAGCCGTATAACTGCCTTTTAAATCTTCGCCAGGGATACCTAGCTTACGGTCTGACTCTGCACCACAAGTAAAGATTATAGCGTGGTGAGATTCACATAACTCTTTAACGTCAATATCTGACCCAACAGTTACATTGGCTATTAAATTAAAATCGGATGATTCAGCAATTTTTTCATATAGCTTGATTGCTTGCTTCAACTTTTGATGGTCTGGTGCTACGCCACTTCGGACCAGACCGAATGGTGAGGGTAATCTTTCGAGTATATCTACCTTAACTGCAATATCAGACTTTATCAGGGCTTCTGCAGCGTAAAAACCACTGGGGCCACTACCAACGATGGCGACTAATAGTGGATTTTGTTCGCTTCCAAGTGTTGACATTATTTATTAAAAGCCTAACTCGGACTTACGTTCTTCTGCGCCGGGCAATGGATCCATTTGTTCTTCGCAAACTGGAAGGTCGGCTGCTTTTTCAGCATTGATCTCTATCCATTTTTCTTGATCTTCCGGAATGTCATCTCCTTCATAGATGGCCTGAACCGGACATTCAGGTATGCAGGCACTGCAGTCAATACAGACATCCGGATCGATATACAGCATTTCATCGTCATAATGAAAACAGGCGACAGGGCAGACTGTTACACAATCAGTAAAACGGCAGTTTTTACAGTTCTCAGTTACGATTGTTGTCATCGTTTCCTCCTCAGCCTTAACAGGCAATTCATCTAGTGATATTTAAAGTGTTGTAATATGTCTTACTTACCTGCGGATAATAAAATTTCCCCTCGATTTAATTCAATCGAGTCGCCACACCAACGTTCGAAGGGGCTATTCATTAAAGTATCATTGATAGTGAGCCCTAGTGACTGTAAATATTTAAAATAGTGACGTAGAAATGAAGGTTGATAATCACAACTTTTGCTAAACGTTGGCAATAGCTCAGTTTTAGTCTGACAAATGATTGAACCGCGTTTCATTCCAGCGCCAGAACGAATACCCATCTCTCCAAGCACAATAATAGTGCCCGCGAGCATGTTTACACCGGTAAAGTCACCTGAGTTGCCACCTACGACAATTAAGCCACGACGCATAACATGGCCGGTTTCATTTTTAACATTGCCATGCACAATGATTTCACCACCTTGCATGCCAATAGTACTACCGCGATAACCACTGCCGACCATATGGCCTGCATTACCTTTAATAGTAATCCTGCCACCAAGCATTTCTGGGCCTACCCAATCAGAGGCATCGCCCTCGATGATTATTTCACCGCCACTCATGGCAGCACCTGTATGGACACCGACATTACCTGAAACAGTGATTTTACCAAATGACATGGCCGAAGCGATGTGTTTTACATCTACTAAATCACCTTCAACATCGATTTCACCATCAAAGTCACCACTGCACTCAAAGAAATCTCTTAAAGGAACCTGACGATTACCATAAAATACAGTCAGATTTTCTATTTCAGTTGTGCTGAGAGATTGCATTCGATCAGGACAAATGCAGTCGGCTTCCAAAGGCACTTCGGGTTTAGTATGTAATTTTAATTTGAGAGCCATACGTTAAGTTTCCCCACTCCAATCTTTCGAGGCCAAGAGCTGATGTAAATGGATATGATATTGACCAAGCCCACCACCATAATTACCCGCTGATATTTTCTTGATACCAGGTTTAGCCGCAGCGGTTACACCGATTCGCATTGCTTGTTCTACGGCTTCCAGCGTTAGTCCATCAATGACGATTTCAAGAACACTGTTTATACCCTCATCCAGTTCAGAGTTATCGACTACGCCGCGTAATGTTGGGCAGTACGCGTCATTAGTAGAGGCAATCAATTTTTTATATTTAGAACCAACCTTACTACCACTACGAACAACCCCATTAGGGAAGGGAAGGATGATATCGGTTAATTCACGCATTGCTTTTGTCGCAGCACTTGCTGCCTTCAATGTCGCTTTTTGATCTTTACCTAAGATTAATAAATTACCTCCACCAACAGATTCTTGGACATTAAACTGATCATCGACCAGGAACTCACCATCCATGACAGGGATGCGCCATAGTTTTGAATCACCAAGCACCTTGCTGATTTGATGACCGTCGCCAAAGTAGCGTAATTGACCGCCGACGATAACAGGCAAGCCTTCGGCTAAGCCGTTATAACAGGCAGTCGTAGGACAAGTCATAACACATTGACCAATGCGCTCCATTAAACGTTTGCCCAGACTTTCAGCGTCCATGGCAAATATTAATACGCTTACACCGGGTCTTAGATCTGGAGAGTCATTTGCATCAATAATAGCTTCTATTCCGGCTTCACATTTACAACCAATGACGGATGTTGCAAAACCAGTTATTGACTGTGCAGCGGCCATGGCCCATTCTTTTGTCTCTGCAGTAATGATGACGCGACTGCCATACATCTTGAAGGCTTCAGCAAAGGTATCGACAATCGTTGTTGATTTAATTTTCATGATGATGCTTTACCTGTGGCTATGATTTCATGGTCATGAAGATAGCTGTCATCTACTGCATAATTTGAAAATTCGATTGAGTAATAACTTTCGAAGAAGGGTTGTACAACTTCTTCAATTTTCTTGTCATATTCCGGTGTGATATGTAAAAGCTTGCCGATGAAATCAGTAATAAATTCATGATTACCTATAATGGTTTTACCTGACTTGATGACATAACGCGGAGCATTAAACATCATCTCTTTATCATCCATTTCATCGTATATTGTTATATCTGCATCTGCGCCAACACCCAAATGACCTTTGTTTTTTAAACCTAAGGCTCTTGCAGGACCTGCTCGTGTAATAATAGCAATTTCGTTCAAAGTGAATTCACGATCCAAATCACGCAGTGAACAATTCTCTAATGCCTTTTGATTGACGCGTTTCATTTCTTCATGGCGAAACGCCTTATCCATCAACAGTTTTATGAGCTTAGGATAATTCATGAACGAACCACCGTTAGGGTGATCAGTCGATAAAATCACTCGCCAAGGATCTTTTGCCATTAAGAATATTTCAAGACCAATGGCCCATTGCAGCGTGTGCATATAAATGTGTTCTTGATAATTGAAAGGGAGGATGCCGCAGCCACTTTCACATTCAGTATCAGCATTGACCCATTTACCTTTGCTATGTCCTTTCAATACATAAGCTAAAGGTGCATCGGCAGTCATGATGGTGGACTTGCCAAACATAACCTGACCAACATCACAGGTAATGTTCGGATGATTATCGACGTAGTCGACGATTTCCGCAGCTTTAGAGACAGGGTTCTTGCCTAACTCTCCGCCATAACTATGAAATTGGATATGGGCAATGTGCGCGCGCATATCGCCGGCAGTTTTCATGGTTTCTAATGTGGTTATATAGTTGCCGCTATGACCAAGGTTATTGCAGTGAATATGCGGTGGATGAGGAAAACCCTGTTTGTCTACGGATTTTATAAATGCTTCAATAATTTGACGCGGGGTGAGGCCTTCATCGGTTTGTTCATCAATGTCAGAGACATTAGAGTTTTTCTTGCCTTTCCATGGTTCATCACCACCAGGGTTAACCAGTTTTACGGTATAGGCTTTAGTTGCGTTGATCCACCAGGCTACAGCTTCATTAAACTCTTCCATGCGCTTTTCACGCAATAGGTTTTGCAAGAAAATATTTTCACCAAGTAAGACATAAAAACCTTTGTCGATGACTGGGGTGTCATGAAACTCTTCTAGCGTATGTCTGGCACCTATGGGTGTTACAGCTGCTTCCATTGCTGTTGTATAACCTAATGTTGCATAGCGATATCCAGTAGCAAATGTTGAGGGGACAGTGCCGCCTGTACCTGATCGAGTAAAGGGTGTGCCAGGATGAACATCATGACGATGATCTTCAGGTTGAAGTTTTCTTGCTGCGTTTACTTTAGGGCCAGCAATGTGACAATGGATGTCAACACCACCGGGCATTATGACCATGCCTTGTGCGTCTATCACAGTTGCATCTTCAGGAACAGAATCAACTATTTTGCCGTCCTGAATGCAAATCTCTTTTATCTTGCCATCTATATTATTGGCAGGGTCATAGACCTTGCCATTTACGATGCGCATAGCTGCGGACATCACATACCCCTAAATATTATCGTTATATTTTTATGAGTAATTTTACGACGGCAGCAATCTGCTAATCTGTAATCAGAATACTTTTTAGCTTTATACAAATAAGCGTTTGTATTTAGATCAGTACTTATTTTCTCGTAAATGGTCTCAATTAATTCTAATAAATCAGACTATAGAAATACTATAGTTTATACAAAACTAAAATTAAAGTGACGCCTTCTTGCTTATACAGGAGCAGCCACTTTTACTTCGCCGCTAGCACCACTTGCATAGTGTTTCGCCAACATTAATTCATTAACCCTTTTATTAATACCCTTCAAAATAGTTTCGTCATCTGGAAATGGTGATTCAAATGCAGGACGTAATGTAATTGGTACATCGTCCATGCGGTAAACAGTTCCTGTTGTATTGATGCCATAGGTAGAAGTACGAAACGCTACATGGGCATCTTTGCTGGTCTCTGTACATTTCGTATCTAAGACAACGATGGGAATACTCTTTAAGTGTTGTATTGCCTTTTTTGGGAAATTAGATGCTGGGTCACTGGCAATTATCATTGCAGCATCGGCATGAGCGTTTGCCAATGTATCGACTGTAGTGAACTCGCCTGGATTAAAACGTGGGTAGCCGCGGCTGAAATTGACTCCGAATGGGTAGCCAGTCTGCCAAGAAACAACATTATCGGCTCCGGTTACATTACCATGTCCTCGAACAGGCTTGGCAACGAAATGTGTAAACTCATTCAAATCAGTCGCCAAAGCGAGTAGAGCGCCAGAATTAAAATGGCGACCACGCGTCATTGTCAGACCCATGCCAAAGAAAAGCACACCAAATCGGCAATTCTTCATTCGATCACTTAGATCTTGCAATACTGCCAATGGGACGCCGGTACGTTCTTCAATGTCATCTGATAATTTTTTACCTTTTACCAGTGCACGTAAGGCCCATAAGACTTCAAAATCTTTGCCCGGCTTCGGTCGAATTAGAATATCTGCGACTGGAGAGCTTTTTGTCTTGCGAACATCGACAAGAACAACAGTACGATCTTTTTTGCCTCTGGGGGTAAACATGCCTTTTGGTGTTACGGCATAACGACCAAAGTGACGTGGGTGAGATTCGGCAGGATTTCCACCCCAGTAGATAACCAAGTCGGCTCTATTCTTGACTTCGCCTAATGTACTGGTGCTTTCGCCGACCCCTTGAAAAGCAAGTCCTGATGGACCATGGCAGACCGAAGTCGTGGTATCAATGTTACCTTTGATTCTATCGGTGATTGCGACTGCTTGTCGTTGTGCTTCGCAGGTTGTATCACTAAGGCCATAGGTAATAGGAAATTTTGCTTTTGTCAGCGTTTGTGCGGCTTCTTCGATGGCTTCTTCAATACTGACTTCTTTGCCATCGATCATCGCTGCAGGAGCATCTTCTTCAATGGTATGTTCCGCGAACCAGGCCCGACCAAGAACACAGGCATTTTTTGATTTAATGATTTTTTTTTCGTCTAGGTCAACGGTGAGGATCATGTCGTCACAGACACAGCCACAGAATGTGCACGTTGCATTTTCAATGATCTTGGTATTTTCAGTCATAGTAACTATTACACCTTAATCGAAAAATTATATTGTGAGTTTAAGTTGAGATTTTCTCAATATCAACTTCCATGTGCTTAGATAATGGCATACCACAGCCTGCTGTGTCACTAGCCATTAGTTCGCTCGAAGGAGGGCCATAGGGGATAAATACCATACCATCAGGCAAATCTTCAGGTTTTTTACCTATACAAGTTACTGTTGTTTCTCCTGTTTCATTGCTGAGACGAACTTTATCGCCATCGACAAGCCCCATTTTGGCCATTTCATCTGTATTCATTTCTAGTGTTGAAGTCACTTCTTTATATTCATCCTTAAGCTTGCCTACGTTTAGACTCGTTCCTTGCTTGCTGGAACGGCCTGGAATTAAGATCATTTTTACTGACACGCGGCTCTCCTGATTTTGGGTTCTTGCCTGATTATAGTCTGGACTATTGCATAAGAACAAACAGATACGCTACAAGACTAATTCTTTAGGTAGAAGGCTGTTTCAGCGCTGCTGCATACAGTACAATATACCGTTTTGCATGATTCAAACTTAAATATAAAATTACCCGTTAACAATGAATAAAGGTCGATCAATGAACAAATCGAGGCAGGTGAGCGTTTATGCACCTGCTAGATTACATCTAGGCTTTCTCGATCTGCATGGAGGTCTTGGCAGGAAATTTGGTAGTTTGGGGTTATCAATTGAGGATGTGGCAACCGCACTCACAGCAGAATATGCAGATGATATTGATGTGACCGGACCTTCCGCTAAACGGGCAGAGGATTATGCGGAACAAGTATTATCCCATTTTGGAATTAATGGCGGGGTTAAAATGTCAATCACGTCTGCTATACCTGAGCACTCAGGTCTAGGTTCAGGGACTCAATTATCATTGGCTGTCGCATCGGCTATCTCCAATTTATACGAATTATCTGGACAACATCCCAATCGACTTGCTGCGATATTACATCGAGGGGCTCGTTCAGGAATCGGTATCGGCACATTTATGCATGGTGGCTTCATAATTGATGGTGGTCGAGGAGAGAACACTGAAGTTCCCCCGGTTATCAGTCATATGTCTTTTCCAGACAACTGGCGGATCGTATTAATATTTGATGATGAAGCAGAAGGTATCAATGGCGTGCCAGAACGACGAGCGTTTAATACCTTGCCGCCAATGGATGATGCGATGTCAGGATTACTTTGCAGATTGACATTGATGCAAGTATTGCCGTCTATTAGAGAGAAAGATTGTGAACAATTTGGGGAAGCAATTACTCAGATTCAAAATATTGTTGGCGACTATTTTGCCGTTGCTCAAGGAGGTCGTTATACCTCACCTTTCCTTAAGCCTATTCTTGATTCGATGAAGAACAGCGGCGCGACTGGAATGGGACAAAGTTCCTGGGGGCCGACTGGCTTTGCATTTTTTCCTGACGAGACTCTTGCATTTCAAGCAATGAAAAAAGTTCGTGAGGAGTGGCAATCAGAAGCAAGATTGCGCTTTGTAATGAGTAAGGCATGTAATTCAAAAGCTAAAATCACATTAAGTGTTCTGAATGCACCAACACAAAACGAAAACTTGAAAGTAAAAAATTTATAACTTGAAGCGAGAACTATAAGAAAATGAAAGATCCATATTTATTACACATGTTTAACCCAACAAAAAATGTCAGTCCGTTCGATGTCAATATGGCTTATGAAGCAGAGTTTGATTGTGTTATTCCTTATTCTGAAGTTGCACTAGATGATATTCATGCCTTGACACAAGACACAATTTTTTCACGTGGAAAAAAAGGTGTTAAACGAACCGGTATTTTTATTGGTGGCAGAGAGTTTGGATTGGCGATTGATATGTTTAATAGAGCAAAGACTGCAATGGTTCCTCCGTTTGAGGTTTCTGTTTTTGCTGACCCTAGTGGAGCAATAACCACAGCTGCAGCATTGATGGCTTGTGTAGAACAGCAATTACAAAAGAAAACAGGTGAATCATTATCCGGAAAACGTATCGACATTATTGGCGGTACCGGCCCGGTTGGTGTCTGCGCTGGTATTCTAGCTGCAAATTGTGGTGCTACGGTCTATTTAACCAGTCGTAGAGGCACTAAAGTCGCGACCGAATATGCTTCTGAATATAACTCACGATTTGGCGTGGAAATGTTTGGAGCAGATAGTAGTACTGATGAGAAAGTAATGGAGTTTTTGCCTAAGACGAATATTGTTGTTGGTGCTGCTAAAGCCGGGATACAAGTTCTATCAAAAAGGCAATTAATTGAGGCAAAAAATCTATTAGTTGCTGCGGATGTTAATGCTGTACCTCCAGTAGGTATTGAAGGTGTTGGTATTCATGATATGGGCGTCGAGCTATCCGAAACACCGCAAAATGCAATTGGACTTGGTGCTTTGGCTATTGGTGACATTAAATACAAATTACATCTTAAATTATTCGAAATGATGAAGAGTGCAGATGAACCATTATATCTTGATCATAATCGCGCATTTGATGTGGCCAGAGAAATTGTTAGTAAGCTTTAAAACTGTTTTTATACCTTAAAGTTCCTGTTTAGAATATTATTCTGAGCAAGTACTTATAGATGACAGACTTTCTCATTGTTGCTCGCTCAGGAAGGGCACTAGCCACATCAGCTTTTCAAGCTGGATATAAAGTACATGTGATGGATTGTTTTGCAGATGAAGATACAAAAGCTGTGTCTAATTCTACGTATCAGCTTCAGTATCATTGCGAGGGATTTGATCAGACAGAGTTAATGGAACAAGTTAAAAGGTTGCTTTCTTCTTGTCCAAAAGCAATGTTGGTTGTAGGCACCGGGTTTGAGAAAACACCTGAGGTGCTTGAAAGTCTAGCGGAAATCATTCCTGTCTTGAGCAATGACAAAAGTACTATTTATAGTTTGAAAGATCCGTTTACACTTTATGACATATTGAAACGTGCTTCTATCAAAGCACCTGAAATCTCGTTAACGCCACCAACTAATTCTGACGGTTGGTTGACAAAAGAAATTGCAGGTATTGGTGGTGGACATGTGAAATGGTTGTCACAAATAAATTCGAGTAGCGGTTCTGGTTATTATCAAAAGTATATCCAGGGACATGTATTAAGCGCAGTGTTTCTAGCAAGAGAAACTCAAGCAATACTTGTCGGCATTAACGAACAATTGCAATCAGAGCAATTTAACGAAATGCCCTTCTTGTTCAAAGGTGTAGTTAAATTAAATTTGATTGATGAGCAGCATAGTCAAGATGTTACAGAAATTGTTAATAAGATAACAAAACAAACTGGATTAAAGGGACTTTGCGGGATTGATTACATTGTTGATGATTCTGGAGAGATTGTTGTGCTTGAGGTTAATCCAAGACCACCATCCTCTTTTGAATTACATGAGCAGCAGTGTGCTTTATTCGATGCCCATATAGCTTGTTTTGAAGGTAAAGAGGTCGATCGTCAGTTTCAACAGGGTGGTCAATCAAGAGGTTATGCAATTTATTATGCAAAACAAGGTATCAATATTAATAGTAATATAGTTTGGCCAAACTGGGTTAAAGACAAGCCTTCAATTGGTAGTGCTATTACGGAAAAATTTCCTGTATGTACTGTTCATGCAGAAGATGATTCGTCAAGGGATGTTAAGGCTATTTTGCAAAGGCAATTAAATCATATTGAAACAATTATTATGGCAGAGCAGCATGCTGCTTGAGTTTTATAAACTAAATCTAGAAATGAGGAAGAAAAAGTGAGCAAGCAAATATCATCTCCCAGTCTTAACTCTTTGACAGCCCCCTTGGTTGATAACTTGGTTGTTAATGCGTCGGCATTACGATTAGACATCACCAAGCTGGATAATGGATGTCGTATTATTGATGCTGGAATTAATGTGCCGGGAGGACTGGAAGCAGGAAGATTGATTGCAGAAATATGCATGGGTGGATTAGGAACGGTAAAATTAAGAGCATCAACTAATTTTCGCAACTGGTCGTGGCATCTTGATGTGCATAGTACGAACCCAGTCTTGTCATGTTTGGGCAGCCAATATGCGGGGTGGAGTTTGAGTCACGGTGAGGGTAAGGGCGCATTTAATGCCTTGGGCTCAGGGCCAGCGCGTGCTATGGGAAGTAGTGAAGAACTTTACGAAGAACTGGACTATCGCGATTCAGGGGAGCATGCCTATATAGTCATTGAAGCAGATAAAATTCCACCGCTAGAAATTGCCGATAAAATAGCTGCGAAGTGTGGCATCCCTGCATCTGCTTTAACTATCATCTTGACGCCGACATCAAGTTTGGCAGGTTCAGTCCAGGTAGTTGGTAGAGTATTGGAGACGGCGCTACATAAAGCACATGCATTGCATTTTCCACTAGAAAATATTATTGATGGCGCTGGTAGTGCTCCTATATGTCCTCCATCGAAAGATTTTTTAACGGCCATGAGTAGGACTAATGATTCAATTTTATTTGCAGGCCAAATACAATTGTTCGTTGAAGCTAGTGACGATGATGCCAAAGAATTAGCTAATAAATTACCTAGCAGTTCTTCTAATGATTACGGGAGACCCTTTGGTGAAATATTCAAGGATGTTGGTTATGATTTTTATAAGATTGATCCGATGTTATTTAGTCCGGCACAAGTTGCTGTTAGTTCTTTAACCACAGGTCATACATTTCATGCCGGAAAGATTGACCTGGATTTGCTGGATAAATCATTCAATTAAATTTGATGAGAGAATCACAAAGAAAAATTGCCATAGTTACTGATGATCCCGGGTGGCATGGTAGACAGTTAACAAAATCACTCAAAGAGCACGGATTTGATAGTCAATATGTATCCCTAACGGATTGTATTATTGAAATAAATGGCGAAGGCAAGGAAGTCTCTTTTCCAGGATTTGATACGCTTCCACTAGGTGTCTTCGTAAGGGGAGTTCCCGGAGGCAGCCTGGAACAGGTGATCTTTCGTTTAGATATATTGCATGCATTAATCAATTCGGGGGTTACGGTTTATAATACTCCGAGAGCAATAGAGCGTACTGTGGATAAACCGCTTACCAGTTTGCTGTTAAACCGAGCGGGTTTACCTACACCGACTACATGGATATGTGAAACCCATGAACATGCAAAATCAATACTCAATAAAGAAACCGCAAATGGTAAGCAATTAGTATTAAAACCATTGTTTGGTTCCCAGGGTATTGGAATTCATTTGGTCGATGATAAATCAGGACTGATTCACGATGAAAAGTTCGCTGGGATATATTATTTGCAACGATTTATTGAACGACAAGACAATCAGTATACGGATATACGCGTTCTGGTTATAGATGGTATTGCTAAAGCAGCAATGCTACGTCGTGGTCAAGAGTGGCTAACCAATCGTGCACAAGGGGCGATCTGTGAACCATTAGTAATGAATAAAAACATTGCTGATTTGGCAGAATCGGCATGCAAGGTCTTAGATATTGATTATGCTGGTGTTGACCTCATGCAAGATATAAACGGAAAATTTTATATTATCGAGGTAAACAGTATTCCTGCCTGGTATGGTCTGCAAGGAGTGGTTGATTTTAATATAGCCTCGTGTCTGATCGATTCATTTATCAAGCATATTGCTGAGAATAATCAATTGGAAGCTTGTTCAGAACTAAACTAAACATGGATAGAAAGTCGATAGAAAACGCGGTCATGTCAAGTTTTTTGGGAGAGTTGGAAGCTTTCAAACCAGGGAATGTAAGCTTCTATGCCGACGGACATGATATGACTGTCCTTGATTTTCAAAAGAGTGCAATGGTTTCCGCACCGTTACTTTGTCAAAAAAACACCAGTTTAGGTCAACGAATATTAAATAGTGTTTGTGCGACAAAAGAGGCTGTTGGGTGCAATACCAACTTAGGAATGTTATTACTATTTGCACCCATAATAATGGCAGCAGAGTCCGGGTTCAAAGGTGTCAATGAGATGCATCAAAACCTAGAAAACACTTTAAGTTCTATATCAAAATCTGATTCAGAACAAGTATTTGAGGCTATAAGCTTAGCAAGCCCCGGAGGTTTGGGTAGCGTAAACTCACATGATGTAAATAAGAAGCCTGACTGTTCTTTGCTAGCAGCAATGAAATTGGCTAGGCATCGAGATTCTATTGCGTTGCAATATGTAAACAATTTTCAAGAAATTTTCAAGATTGGCCTAGAGGATATTAAACTCTTTGAGAAACGTTGGAATAGTGTAAAATGGTCGACCGTTTCATGTTACTTGAATTTTATGTCATCGATGTTAGATTCACACATAGAGCGGAAGTTTGGTCGAGAAGAAGCTGAAAATATAAGAATAAAAAGTGTGGGGATTGCTAAAAGCTTCAATAATGTTGGCAACCCTGAGAATAACATTGGACTGTTACAGAGCTTCGACAAAGAGCTTAAGGATAAAAACTATAATCCAGGAACTAGCGCTGATCTAACTGCGGCAAGTCTTTTGGTTTATAATCTGAGCACATAATAAAAGATATAATTAGAGAATTTACAACAAATACGGGCAAAAAGATCTTTTCTTTTTGCTAGTTATACTGGGTAGGGGGTTATATCCCTTGTTAATTTTAAATTTTAATAAAATAGGAAGGCGGCGATGTCTATATTAGCAAAACTGTGTGGCTTTCTAACTGGAGGAGATAAAAAAATGGCAGTCATTGATAGAGTATTAATTGGTGAAGCATTGGTGGGTGACGGTAATGAAGTTGCACACATTGACTTAATGATGGGTCCACGTGGTAGCGCAGCTGAATCAGCTTTCGCAAACGCATTGACCAACAACAAAGATGGTTTCAGTACCTTATTGGCAGTTGTAGCACCAAACCTGCTATGTAAACCTAATACCATTCTTTTCAACAAAGTAACCATTAAAGGTTCAAAGCAAGCGGTTCAAATGTTTGGCCCTGCACAACGTGGTGTAGCTATGGCAGTTATGGATTGTGTTGAAGATGGCACTATCCCTGCTGATGAAGCTGATGATATCTTTGTTTCAGTTGGTGTTTTCATTCATTGGTTGGCTGAAGATGATGCAAAGATTCAAGACTACAACTATGAAGCAACCAAGCTTTCAATTAAGAGAGCAGTTGCCCGTGAGCCAAAAGCTGCAGAAGTTGTTAGCAAGAAAGGTTCAGCTGAACATCCATTCGCAGCACACGCTTAATTATTAATTAATAAAGCGTAAGTGTTGCTGAATTAGTTTTCAGTAAATATAGATGCCTCGATTAGTAATAATCGGGGCATTTTATTTACATGGACGTAATGTATATCTTTTGCGCAGGAGCACTCAAAAGATGAATTTCTATCAATGGATAGTATTTCGGGGGAGGACACGACTGCATGGATGCAGGAGTTAGAGCGAAGCAGGAAGCTAGAGCCGAGGAGCCTGAAGCGAAGGTTTAGATGGACGTGATTTATATTTCAGTTAATGCGCAAGTATTAAACAGAAACTGAACTAAAGTGCGAATTTATGTCAGTGAAGTCGTCGGTTCTTATCAGTTTTACTATCAACAGATGAAGCTTCATTGTCTTCTATGAGGGTAGCGTTGTCCGGTGTGCCAGCGCCAATAACCTGAAGTCTCTCCTCACTTTTCTTTAATGCAAATTCAATCTGTTTGCGTTTGCTAATATCCCATACGGTAGCTTGAATTATCTCTTGACCATTAAGCATCAGACACGTTAGCAGTATTTCTGCCGGAAAATCCTCCCCTGTGGAACGCCGAAATAGCCATTCGAATGAATGTGTATGATTTTGATAAGCTATTTCGAACATTTCATTTGCGACTTCTTCAGAGTTTCTACCGTCGGGTTGTGTAGGAGGCGAGAAGTTGCTGAGCTGAGTATCTATGATTTCCTCACGGGAATTATAAGCAAACATATTGCGTGCAGCTGAGTTGCAGTCGAAGCAGATATTTTTATCGAGCAGCAAAATGGCATCGTCTGATGACTCATAAACTGCTCTGTATTTGCTTTCATTCTCTTGTAATTCTTTGTTACGTAAGCCAACAGTTTCCTTACGACTTTCTCCCATTTGATAAAGTACAAGTTGTGCGGATACTCGTGCCAGCACATCGCCGCGTCGAATTGGCTTGGTAATAAAGTCTACGCCCCCAACCTCGAACCCGCGCAGTCGATCTTGTGCTTCTTGTAGAGCAGTAATGAAGATAATAGGAACATTTGCTGTGTTCTCATTCTGTTTTAGTTGTCGACAGACTTCGAAGCCATCCATGCCAGGCATCATGATATCCAGTAAGATGAGATTAGGAGGGTTGGCCAGAGCTGATTCAATTGCCATTTCCGGAACTCGAGTCGGACGCACCATGTAACCTTCGTCCTCCAGCAGACCAGCCAACAACTGCAGGTTAGCGGGAGTATCATCAACGATCATAACTTCACCACGATTACTCATTTTAGTTTCTCTCAATTTGTAACTAGTACCTGTGAATACTTCTTAATAATAGCAGTTTTTCACAATTTTCAGCCGATTGGTAGTTCAATGCTGAATGCGATCACTCTCATTCAGCAGTTTCATTATTTGATCGAAGCTAAATTTCTCTACTAGTAATTGTAGTCCATCAGCGGTCTCTGGGTGGTTGTTTCGAATACGCTCAACCACTTGATTAGTTGCAGAAGCATCCAGATATTGAGCTGGTCGCCGTAATGCTTCTCGCAAATATATAGGTAATCCGGCCACCATCTCGACTGTAAGAATCGCGGCCTCGGTCAAAGTATTCTGATCAAGTTCCTCATAGATGTAGCGTATTCCTAATTGCTGAGACATGGATTCGAAAATTTCGTGACTTTGAACTGGTTTGTGCACAACGTCATCGCAGCCCGCTTCAATTATATTTTTCCGCTGCTCCTTGAAGGCGCTTGCAGTGATAGCAACTATTTTAACTGCATCACCACCGGGCAATTCTCGTATTGCGGCAGTGGCTTTATAGCCATCCATGACGGGCATACGCATATCCATCCAAATAAAGTGGGGTTGCCACTCTTGGAATAATGTAACTGCCTCTTTACCATTTTCTGCCTCTCTTATTTCAAAGCCTGCTTGATGCAAAATACTGCTAAGTAATAGTCGGTTTTCTGCACTATCTTCCACCACTAGAACTCGCCATGCAGGTTGTCCATACTCTAAGCCAAGAACATTTCTTCTGATGGCTTTCAGATCAACAACTTCCGACGCCTCGGCTAGTGCGACTGGTATACTGACATGGAATACTGACCCCTTTCCGGCCTCGCTTTCTGCACTAATTTTGCCATCTAGTAGTTCAACAAATGACTTACTAATAGCTAATCCAAGGCCAGTGCCTTTAGTGTTAGTTTTAAATGTTTTCGCCTGAACAAAGGGTTCGAAGATTCGCTCCATCTGTTCTGACGCTATGCCCGGTCCCGTGTCCTTAACCTCAAGGTGAAGAGCGACCATACTCGAATCGCCCTTAATAGCCTGTGTCCATGTTCGTAGAGTGATGCTACCTTCGGTAGTAAATTTCACTGCATTGCCGAGTAGATTAAATAAGATTTGACGCAATTTACTTACATCTGATGTTATATAAGGAGGAAGTGAAGAAACGCGGTCCAGATGAAAACGCAGGCCGGCATTCTCTGCTCGAGCCTCAAACATCGAACCAATATCCTGTAGCATCCGTGGTAATTCAAAGGCCTGAGGCTCAAGTTCCACTCTACCGGCCTCTATTTTTGATAGATCCAGGACGTCGTTAATCATTTCCAGCAGATGTTCTCCGCTATGATTAATGACGGCGATCTTCTCTTTCTTATTACCCGTTATCTCGGTGTCACGACTGAGCATCTCGGAAAAACCAAGGATTGCATTCAGTGGAGTACGTAATTCATGTGACATGTTAGCCAGAAAAGTACTCTTAGCTCGGTTGGCAGCATCTGCATCATCTCTTGCCTTTCTGAGATGTGCTTCGCTTTCGGATAATGCCGCTGTCTGCCGTCGCATAACTTGAACCCACGCCAGTACTACGGCTAGGATAATCAGGAATACTAGCGCCGTTTTCCAGACTAGCTCGTAGTCAGTCTTTTGTTGGAAGTCCACCGTCATCCAGCGGTTACGGATGTTTTTATGTTCATCCGTTGTCATGGCAATGATGCTCTTGTCAATGATTGAGGCCAATTCGGGCAAATCCTTGCGTACCGCGATTGATAGATTGTTAGGTTCAAATGGAGCCGGTGCCGCAACCACTATATTTGGTAAGCCAAGTTCCAGGCTCAAATAATGCCCCGCCATCAGGTTGCTTACATATGCATCTGCTTGTCCCGCAGCCAATGTTTTGAGCGCCTCAGTAGTAAAGTCAGTTTCAATTAAATTTAAGTCTGGAAACGCTTTTTCAATAAATCATGGATAGCATAATTTCTTTCCACCACTACGCGTTTACCGAGGAGATCCTCCATATGTAAGATACGATCACTATGTTGTCGTTGGAATATAACAAACGGTGAGGCGATATAGGATTGAGTAAAGGTAGCCAATGTTTCCTCGCTCAGGATTTTGTTGCCAGCCCGGCTGAATTGCAATGCCGCCTGGGCTTCGCATAGAGTCAATGGATTCAGAAGTTGTTAGCCCCTGCGCAAAGTCGCATTCAAGATCGTGAGCCATACACATGACTCTTACATAATCTATAGAGATGCCTTGAGCGGCATCATCAGCAGCAAAGTGAAAAGGGGGGTAATCTCCCACTTGAATAGGAACCCGGGCTCTGGTTGCCAGCCATTTATGCTCTCGGGCGCTCAACTGCACCTGCTGCCTGATTCGAAAAGCTAATTGAGCCAGATTCGGATAGGCTTCAAGCCAAGCTTTATCCTTTGCTGTCAAAACTATGGGCGTGTTTTCTGGTTCTTCTTTTAACTGTGTCCAAATATTCACTGTAGCATTGACCTTGGCCTGATCAATAGCAGCAAGTCCTTTGTTCATTATTGATACCACTTCTGAAGATTCACTACTTATTGAAGCAACCCCAACGGCACTGTATTGTTTCAAAAAGTATACTGGCTCAATATCAACAAGAAAATGTTTTCCAATAAGGTAATTGTGATAGCTGAGTCCAAAGGCAATATCAGCTCTTCCCCTGAGTACCAATGTCATCATTTCTTGTGCAGATCCTGTTTCAATGATTTCAATCTGATCTTTGTATTGAGCTAAGGTTTTTTCTATAACATCTATACCCTTATGTACGGCAATCCTTTTACCTATGAGGTCATCGGTGCTGTTGATCTCGAACGGAGCATCGGTTCTGGCAAAGACTGCAGGCGTTCCTTTTACAATCGCTGTGGAATAAGGCAAGTTAACTAATTCTGCTAATGCGGGAGGGGAGGCTAACAATCCATTTATTTTTCCTTGTTTCGCTTTTTCGATTGTTGAAGGCCAGCTATCG
>CALSOP010000008.1 GCA_943788005.1 uncultured Gammaproteobacteria bacterium
TTGATTCATGCTGCGACAATGGTAACTGCCGGTATTTTCATGGTGTCTAGAATGTCACCATTATTTGAATTATCAGAAACGGCGCTTAGTTTTATATTGGTGATTGGCTCGATCACCGCACTATTTATGGGTCTATTGGGGCTTGTGCAAAACGATATCAAACGTGTTGTGGCCTATTCGACATTATCGCAATTAGGTTATATGACTGTCGCCTTAGGTGCTTCAGCTTACGCTGCAGCAATGTTCCATTTAGTAACACATGCCTTCTTTAAGGCACTGTTATTCCTGGCAGCGGGTGCTGTGATCATTGTCATGCATCATGAACAAGACATGAGAAAGATGGGTGGCTTATATAAAGTAATGCCTATTACATGGATTACCTGTTTATTTGGTTCTTTAGCATTAATTGGTTTTCCCGGTACATCGGGTTTCTTTTCCAAAGATGCCATCATTGAAGCGGTTCACCACTCTACTTTAGCAGGGTCTGGTTTTGCTTACTTTTCAGTTATGGCGGGCGTGTTTATCACTGCATTGTATAGTTTCCGTTTGTTTTTCATGACCTTTCATGGAAAGCAAAGAATGGATATGGAAACCTGGAAGCATCTGCACGAAGCACCAGCTGTTGTGACTGTGCCATTAATCGTTTTGGCAATCCCCTCGTTGATATTAGGAGCCTTCTTAATTGGCCCAATGTTATTCGGAGAATATTTTGGCGACGCAATTTATGTTGCGAGTACTGGTGGGCATGATGTACTTGCGCAGATGGGTGAAGGTTATCATGGCATTGGTGGCTTTTTATTGCACTCCATACAGCATCCACTAGTACTTATCTTAATGTCATCAGGTATCTTTGTTGCTTGGTTGTGTTATATCAAGTTTCCTGATGTGCCTGAAAAGATCGTTAGTAAAATTGGACCCGTACACAAATTACTGGTTAATAAATACGGCTTTGATGACTTTAATCAACTTGTGTTTGCGAAAGGCTCAACAGGAATTGGTAAATTACTTTGGCGGATAGGGGATATCAATATCATTGATGGATTTTTTGTCAATGGTACGGCGAGAGGCGTGCGTGTATTTTCAAGTATTGTTCGCCATGTGCAGTCTGGTTATCTCTACCATTATGCTTTTTCAATAATCATTGGCTTGCTTGTACTGCTAGCTGTATTTGTACATGGCGTTTTGGATTGACATACAGAGCTTGAATAAAAACAGAAGAACTCAAGAAAAATATAATTTAAACAATGACATTAAATAGTTTACCCATTTTAAGCATTCTTATCTGGACTCCGATTATCGGTGGTATCTGGGCATTGATTGCGGGCGATCGACAGGAACAAACGGTCAAGTATTTTTCATTCGCTGTTTCCGTCATTACCTTTATATTTTCGGTCATTCTATATTGTCAGTTCGATCCTTCTTATGCAGGTATGCAATTTATTGAGGAATCAGATTGGATCAAAGCCTTTGATATTAAATATCACTTAGGTGTTGATGGGATTGCTTTACCATTAATAATGCTGACCAGCTTTACAACGATACTGGTTATATTGGCTGCATGGGAAGTAATAGAAAAACACATCTCTTATTATATGTGTGCCTTCTTAATATTGACTGGTTTAATGAACGGTGTCTTTGTCGCGCTCGATGCCATTTTATTTTATGTCTACTGGGAAGCAATGTTAATACCGATGTTCTTGATTATTGGTATTTGGGGTGGGCCAAACAGGGTCTATGCCACAATCAAGTTTTTCCTGTATACCTTCCTTGGCTCGGTATTCATGCTCGTAGCATTCCTATACCTATATTCAGTTGCAGGTAGTTTTAATATTGAAGCCTTACATGATGTGCCACTGACGTTAACGGCGCAGAAATTTATTTTCGTGGCATTCTTTTTAGCATTCGCAGTAAAGATTCCAATGTGGCCTGTACATACATGGTTACCAGATGCTCACGTAGAAGCACCAACCGGTGGTTCTGTGATTTTGGCAGCAATTATGTTGAAGATGGGTGGTTACGGTTTTCTTAGGTTCAGTTTGCCGATCACACCCGATGCGAGTCTGTTCTTTGATGATGCGATGATTATTCTTTCACTCATAGCCATAGTCTACATAGGTTTTGTTGCACTGGTTCAGGAAGACATGAAAAAGCTAATTGCCTATTCTTCCATATCGCACATGGGTTTTGTGACACTTGGATTCTTTATACCGTTTAGTATTGTTGCCGCTAGTGGATCATCAGCAGGCGCTATCATGGGTATGGAAGGAGCCATGATGCAGATGATTTCTCATGGTTTTATCTCTGCGGCGATGTTCTTATGTGTCGGAGTAATGTATGACCGCATGCATAGTCGTATGATTAAAGACTATGGCGGTGTGGTAAATAGCATGCCGTACTTTGCTGCCTTTATGATGCTATTTGCGATGGCTAATGCCGGTTTGCCGGGAACCTCGGGTTTTGTTGGCGAGTTTCTAGTTATCCTGAGTAGCTTTGAAGCCAGTTTCTGGATCGCGTTTACTGCTGCGATGACATTAATCCTGGGCGCGGCTTATACCTTATGGATGTATAAACGTGTTGTCTTTGGTGAAGTCACTAAGGAATCTGTTGCAGAATTAAAAGATATTAATGGACGAGAAGCGTTTATTCTCTTCCTATTGGCCGTGGTTGTCTTAACATTCGGTATTTGGCCAGCACCGATTTTCGAAGTCATGCATGCATCAGTAGAACAACTCATTGAGCATGTACTCCAACCAAAGATTTTATAAATGGTGAATTATGAATGCTGACTTAATCATTGCACTACCAGAAATAACGCTCCTTGCATTGGCGTGTCTGGTATTGATAGTGGATGCGTTTAGTAAAGATCCATTACACCTATTGACGTACTGGACTACTCAAGCCACCTTGTTGGTCGTTCTGGCGTTAGTATTATATTACTTTCCAGGCAATGCGCAGATAGCCTTTAATGGCAGTTTTGTCAGTGACTCCATGAGTGCAATTCTTAAAGCATTTATGTGTGGTATCAGCTTTGTGGTATTTCTTTATTCGCATGAATATTTAAAAGAGCACAAATCCCTGAAAGGCGAGTACTTCGTTCTTGGCCTGTTTGCAGTGCTTGGCATGATGATTATGGCGTCTGCCTATAGCTTATTATCTGTCTATCTTGGTCTTGAACTCTTATCGCTTTCTCTCTATGCGATGGTTGCCATGCAACGTGACTCAAAGACTGCTCCAGAAGCGGCTATGAAGTATTTTGTATTGGGTGCAATAGCATCTGGTATGTTGCTCTATGGCATTTCAATGATCTATGGACTTACAGGATCTTTAGATTTACTCACCATTGCTGAAAGAATTAATGTTGACGATGCAAATCATGCTTTCCTGGTTTACGGCATGATCTTTTTAATAATTGGCATTGCATTCAAACTAGGTGCGGCACCATTCCATATGTGGGTACCTGACGTTTATCAGGGCGCTCCTACATCGGTGACCCTATTTATCAGCACAGCACCTAAATTGGCTGCATTTGCCATGGCGATGCGAGTGCTGGTTGATGGTTTAATGCCTTTGGTTAGCGATTGGCAATCAATCCTGATGATTCTGGCTGTGTTATCCATGGCGACAGGAAATATTATTGCTATTGCACAAACCAATATGAAACGCATGTTGGCTTATTCTACAATTGCCCATGTTGGATTCTTGTTTCTGGGTTTAATCGCGGGAACAACATCGGGTTTCTCAGGCTCAATGTTTTATATCATCAGTTATGCGTTAATGAGTATGGGCGCATTTGGCATGATAATTTTGCTTGGACGTAATGGTTTTGAAGCAGATATGCTTGAAGATTTTAAGGGTTTGTCAGAAAGGTCACCTTGGTTTGCCTTTGTTATGCTTTGCATCATGTTTTCAATGGCAGGTGTACCACCTTTTCTTGGATTCTGGTCTAAATGGTTTGTGTTGAAAGAGCTCGTTGCATCAGGTTTTGTTGAATTGGCAGCAATAGCAGTTCTATTTTCTATAATCGGTGCTTATTATTATCTTCGCATTATTAAACTAATGTATTTTGATAAACCGGATTCAATGACAGCGATCAAGTCATCAAAACAAATGCGCTTTGTCTTGAGCGTTAACGGTGTGTTGATATTGGCACTTGGTCTTGCACCTAATATGCTGATGAGTTTGTGTTTAGTGGCACTAGCTGGATAGTTTCTCTTTCGTCGTCATTCCTTATTGACGACTACATCCATGCGCTCGTGTCCTAATGTGCTCTCGCAACATCCATCAAAAAAAAGAATACCTTGGCAAGCCAAAAGAGATTGGCTAAACCTACCTCATTTGAAGTATGTTAATAGAGCTCAACAATCATAATTGTACTGTATTTCATTACATTAACACCTGATGATAGTAACCATATCTGATTTAGTGATTGGCTCAAATGATAATATCCAGCTATCGACCCAAAGCTGTCAAAGTGTCTCTTAAAATATAATTAGATTTTGGAAAAGACTGTGCCTACGACTAACTTAAATCCTCACTCGCAAATTTATAGATTCGCGTTATGGATTGGCGCGATTTCGATAATCACGCTTGGATATTATTTAACATGCATTCAATTCATGGGCAATGAATGGCTTACTCGGGCGGGATGTTTGGTCGTAATGTTAGGAATATGGTCTGGAATAGGAGGCGTCCTTCAGGAACGGCTCGTCTACAGCCGTTTGAAATGGCGTCAAAGAAACGTAATTACAGAGGCGAAAGCTCGCTTAAATGAAGAAAATGACGATTCAGGTGAAGCCGAGAAGAAGTTAGCCGAAATTAATGAAGCTTTCGATAAACAGATATCGGACGCGATGCACAAAATTCGAGTGTCGATTGGAATGTTAGAGGTGTCGCTTCTTATGATTGGGACTTTCCTCTGGGGTTTCGGTGATCTTCTTATTTGATAGAGTTGTTAATTGATCCCTACGTTGATATTCACTTATGGTCGAAATATGAATAATAATGAGAACTACCTAAAGCTGACAATGCTAGTTAAATGACATGAGGTAAATAAGAGACAGACCACGGTTTTTTAAAATGCCAATATAATTGTAGAATCTGTGGTTACTTGCCCTGATTGTGTGCACTGCAAGCAGGAAACTGTTGTGTGTTTTGTTCTTATAGTTCTGTTATGTATCCGCTGATTCTGCAGGGGGATAATACTTGTTGTTAGTTATTGATTGCTTAAGCGCTTATTGATTACATCGTTGCCGTACGATTTCTGCAGGTATTCCTAATTGGCTTATCAAATATTCTTTAAAGTCTGTTTCGTATGCTTGTTCATCGATACTTTCTTTCATGCAAATTAGCCACTGATCACGTTCAGCTATACCGATTGCCAGGTGTTGGTGTACAGCAGGGATGTTAATCGAGTCGTATTTTTCTTGATAGAGCTTAGGGCCACCTAACCAGCCGCATAGAAACCGGGCGAGTTTGTCGATTGATGTTTCTATATCATCGGGATGCATATTATAGATTGTGCTAAATCGCGGATCGGTGCGCATGCGTTCAAAGAACCGGTTGACCAGTATGTTGATTCCGGTTTCGCTTCCTGCTGCTAAATAGGAGGTGTCAGCTATACCGTAGTTTGTATTGTTTTCTTCGTTCATTTTTTTATATTGTCTTACTTTAGTTTTTTTGAAGTAATGGAATTTAAGTTGTTATTAACAAGTATAAAAAATATAGATTATATTAGCTTCGACAATATTAATCATGTTGTAACGAAGGGTTAAGGTTTTCGATTCGTTACGGTTGCTTATGTTAAGCAAGCAATTGTTAATTAGCTAATTCGAGACAGTTCAAACATTCTTTGTCTTTCTTAATATTACGCTCTGGTCGGGAATTGATATAGAACAATAGAATCAGCATACCGGAAATAAGAAATGCGCTGAGCATTAATGAGGGTGTAGTGATTAGCAGTGTTATTGAAAACCCGATAACAATCGACATGCTGATTTTACATTTTACTTTCCTATCTATGGACTTATGTTTCATCCATGTTGTTATAGTAGGGCCGAATTGTGGGTGTTGCAGGATTCTTTTGGCTGTTTCAGGGTTGGATTTTGAGAATGCCCATACGGCGACAATTAGGAAACAGGTGGTTGGCATTAAAGGTAAAAATAGGCCAATAACACCGAGTGCGATAGCAATAAAGCCTATGCATGAGTAGAAATATTTTAATATTATTTCATTCATTATATTTCTCTCTTAAATTTCTCAAAATCATTATTAATTTACAGCTTTATCATGTTGAATGACTAATAAGTCCTTTCAATGATTCTAATGTGAGTAATCAATTCACGACCGTTATACTGAATATCGACTATGACTATAATAAGCTTTAGCACTAAGTTTATATTTAGTGTGCTGTTATATATTGGAAGGGAGTGTATAAAGAGGATGCTTTAACTATGCTGTAGTTTAAATGACGTTAGCTAGTACCTGACCGACCTGGATAGGGTCATTTTCATTAAGATTAGTCAGCCAGTTCAACTTATCCTTTTCAAACAATAGAATAACCGTTGAGCCCATATTGAAATGACCAAATTCATCGGCCTGGTTTAATTTTACTGGATCAGCTGCGTATTCCTTAATGGTTAATTCTCGGCATTTTGTTGGCGTGATCTGACCTAGCCATACAGTCTCCATGCTGCCGACAAAGATAGCGCCGACCATAATCTGAGCCATTAGGCCTAGCTCTGTTTCAAAGATGCTGATAAAGCGTTCATTACGCGCAAACAATTGATCGACTGTTCTGACGCTTGCGGTATTTACCGGAAATAGATCGCCCGGTACATAGACTGATTTTATGAGTTTTCCTGTGACAGGCATATGAATTCGATGGTAATCACGCGGCGATAGATACAACGTTGTGAATGAGCCATTTTTAAATTGCTTAGTCATTTCGCTATCATTCGCCAACAGTGTAGCAAGACTATAGTCTTTTCCCTTAGCCTGAATGAGCTGACTATTGTTAATATTACCCATTTGGCTGATAAAGCCATCAACCGGTGAAAGTATTAATTCATTATCTTTGTTCCAGCTTCTTGCATTCGGTTTCAATCTTCTGGTAAAAAAGGCATTGAACGAAGCATAATTATCAGCTTTTTGATCTATCGCTTGCTTCATATCAATCTTATAGAAAAAGATAAATGTGTTAATTAAGGAATTTTTCCAAGGCGTGAATTCGATACGCGTAAGTCGGTAAATAAGTCTGGATAAGGCGTGTTTGGGTAAACAATAGAGTGGCCAAACCTTGATAGCATCAAGCATACGAATCTGTATTGAATTAGACATAGATATTTTTAATGATGGTGATGGTTATGAGCATCACTGATTCGTTTTTTAACAGGTGCTTCTATTATGCTCGATGAGCCATCTGAAAAATTAAAATGGATAATGACATTATCGCCCGCCTTTAATGGTCTGTCAGGATTAAACAACATTAAATGATAAGCGCCGGGCGATAGTTCTATATAATTTTCTGCTTCTATCATTAATGAGTCCTGTTTTTTCATCTGCGCCATACCATCAACAAGCTTGCTCAGGTGAAGTTCTATCCTAGTGAATGTTGGGCTCGATACAGAAGTTAATATTTTTTTTTCGTTAGACTGATTCATGATCTTTGCATACGCAGCCAGTGTCGATACCGTTGGCGGGGCTTCACTTATCCATGCGCCTGTTATTGTGATGTCTTGAACTTCATTAGCAAATGCTGAATGTGGCGCTATGTTTGATAACGATAAGAGAATGATAAATATTAATTTATTGTTGCGCATCGATGAATTGTTGAATTGATTTAAATTGATTAATAATAATGTCTTTCTGATGAGGCGGAGATAGTTTCCCTACCATGCGCGCCTTTGGATCAAATAGAAATATTGAAGCTGAATGATCAACCAGATAATTGTCTGCATTATCTTCTTTATTAAGATAGTAGGCTATGCCAATTTGTTTAGTAAGACTGTCCACCATATCGGTGCTGCCACCCAAGCCAATGAAATGTTCATTAAAATAAGAAACATAACTGAATAATATTTCTGTTGTATCGCGATCGGGATCAACTGACGTGAAGATGACTTGTACATTATTGTCTTCAAGCGCTAATTGTTTATAGACGTCTGCCATTACTGCCATGGTAATAGGGCAGACATCAGGACATTGCGTGTAGCCAAAAAAGATGAAAGACCACTTTCCACGTAACTGTGTCAGGCCAAATGACTCACCGTTTTGATCGAGCATAGAAAAGGCATTCATTTGTTTTGGATTAGGCCAAAACAGACCTTCTATGCCAGGGTTTGCCTGCGTTGATTGTTGTGATTTTTTTAATGAAATATAGAACCCTGCGCTTGTCGCTAACATCGCAAGTATCGCCATTGCCGGGATTAAAAATTTACTACTACTCAGTGTTTTTATCATGCGTGGAGTATACCTGAACTGGCTAAAAATTAGATTTCATTGTTATAGCTAATAGCAGATCTGTTAGTGGAATATCTAAGATGATGTGCATTGATTGTTTTTAGAGTGACGTTAATCCCGAGATTACAGATTTCGGCAATAAATATCCGTGCAGGAAAGAGCTTGCCATGTTTTTCCCTGTCTTAGACCTGATTTAAATCTATAAAACACCTATCTTACTGAAAATGTTACATTTATTTGGCAGATTAATAATTGGTATGGAATATGCGATGTCTACTCGAAAGAGATGAGAGTCTGTTTAATCTCATCTACCCAATTTAGATGAATTAAAAGTTAAAGATAGGAAAACTTGTTGCCGATAGATGAAACAGGGCAACGTAGATATTGCCGATATAAGTATTGAAAAATTAATTGTTTACCGAGGATATAAAAATGGCAACAATTTTGACAGTAGATGACTCAGCCTCAATGCGTCAAATGGTTAACTTCACCCTGAAAGGGGCTGGCTACGATGTAATAGAAGCCGTTGATGGCGTAGACGCATTAAGTAAAGCGAAAGGCAATAATCCCGACGCAGTTCTCACCGATGTCAACATGCCGAATATGGATGGCATAACACTGATACAAGAGTTACGTAAGTTGCCGAGCTATCGGCATACGCCAATGTTGATGTTAACCACAGAATCTTCTGGCGATATGAAAACTAAAGGCAGAACAGCAGGTGCAACCGGCTGGTTAGTCAAACCCTTTAATCCAGAGCAGTTATTGGCAACGATAAAAAAAGTCATCGCCTGATAGACAAAACAGCAATGAACAAAATAATTAATTTAAACATTTGCCAAGGGAAAGCGTAATGACAATTGATATCTCACAATTTCATGGTGTGTTCTTTGAAGAGAGTTTTGAAGGTCTAGAGGTGATGGAGTCTGAGTTACTTGAACTTGATGCAAGTAGTCCGGATGTGGAATCTATCAATAACATCTTTCGAGCCGCACACTCAATAAAAGGTGGTAGTGGCAGTTTCGGTTTTAATGACGTCACAAACTTTACCCATGTCTTGGAAACCTTACTGGATGAAGTGCGTTCTGATAAACATAAACTGAACCAGGATGAAGTTAACTTACTATTGTCCTCGGTGGATTGCCTGCGTGAAATGTTAACCGCAGCACGTGATGGTACCGATGTCGACGAAGCACAGGTTAAATCAATTCATGATGAGCTTGAGCGCGCATTAAGTAATGAGTGTGTTACTGAAACAGAAACAGAAACAGAGGCAAAGACAAAGACAAAGACAGAGACAGAAGAACATGCTGTTGTAAAAAATGAGAGTGAGGTGCTTGCAGCCGCATTAGAATGGCATATCCATTTTGCACCGCATCTGCATCTGTTTCAGACGGGCAACGACCCCTTGCGCATGTTCCGGGAGTTGGAAGAACTGGGTGCGCTCACCTCTACAGCGAACATCTCTAAATTACCCCCTTTTAATAAATATGATGCAGAAGAATGTTATTTGTCTTGGGATCTGGTGCTTCTCACCGAAGCGAAAGCAGAGAAAATCAAAGAAGTCTTTGAATGGGTTGAAGATGATTGTGAATTAAGTATAGAACAGGGCAATCAACAAGAGACGAGCAATGTTGTCAATGTTATCGCAGATAATGCGACACCGATAATTGAAGATGTTGATGTGAACAAGGTGGTGCCAGTAGCGGAGAAAAAGAAAGACGCTGACAAGAAAGCTGGCGCAAGTAATGAAACAACATCAATTCGGGTCAATATCAGTAAGGTCGATGCGTTAATCAATATGGTTGGCGAATTAGTTATTACGCAGTCAATGTTAAGTCAGTTTGGCGAAGAGTTTGATATGAATAATATTGAGAAACTCAGTGAAGGACTAAAACAACTTGAACGTAATACGCGTGAACTGCAAGAAAATGTCATGCAGATTCGCATGCTCCCGATCAGCTTCTCATTTAATCGTTTTCCACGTCTGGTGCACGATTTGAGTAACAAACTCGGTAAAAAAATAGAATTGAAATTATCAGGTGAAGCAACAGAACTTGATAAGACGGTGATGGAAAAAATAGGCGATCCCTTAGTACACCTGGTAAGAAACTCAATTGACCATGGTATCGAAATGCCTGACGAACGTCTGGCAGCAGGTAAGCCGGAAACCGGGACACTGAATCTCAACGCGTATCATGAAGTGTACGTCGTCAAAACCTTTTGGACAGGTAGCGGTTTGATTTAAGAGACACATTAGTTCATCAATAGGTTATGTGCTTCACTTGTTGTTTATCGTAATGCATTTGTCGTCTCATCGCTAACGTGTTTTGTTTGATTAGCTCTCGTTGACTTAGTATTTCTTCGCCACGCCCATAAAAGACATCAGCCGGTGTCAGGTTATCAAGTGATTCATGATAACGCTCATGGTTGTAATAACTCACAAAACGCTGCAACTGTTCCTCCAGTTCCCCGGGGAAATAATAGTGGTGAAGTAATATCTGATTCTTCATTGAACGATGCCAGCGCTCTATCTTGCCTTGTGTTTGTGGATGATAAGGTCGACCTCGAGTGTGCGTCATACCGTTTTCTTCAAGGTAATCGGCTAATTCACCGGAGATATAACACGGGCCATTGTCACTGAGTAAACGCGGTTTATGATTTACCTTTACTGTATCAAGTCCCGTAAAGCGTAAGGCGTCATCCAGCGTATCAGAGACATCACGGCTACTCATGCCCGTACATAAACGCCAGGCAATAATGTAACGTGAGTAATCATCTAATACCGTGGATAAGTAATACCAACCCCAACCGATAATCTTGAAATAGGTAAAATCCGTTTGCCACATCTCATTCACGCGCGTAGTGGGCTGTTGAAACTTATCACTGGCCTCCATCAGGATATAGGCCGGACTGGTAATTAAGTCTTGTTCTTTCAGCAGCCTGTACACCGTGGATTCTGAGACGAAGTAAGCCTTGTTGTCAGTGTAATTTACGGCTAACTCTCGTGGAGACAAATCAGGCTTCTCTAAGGCTAACTCAATAACGGCTTCACAGTGGTCTTCGGTGATTTTATTCCATACCGCATGGGGAATCGGCTTCTTGTCTTCCAAGCCATCAACGCCATTCTCTTCATAACGTTTGAGCCAGTTGTAAAAAGTGGACTTATGAATGTCCAGCCGAGTCAGCGTTTGTCGAACCGACAGATCTGAGTTCTGTACCAGTTGAATAATCTCGACTTTATCCGATGCTAAGTACCTCATATATCGTCCTCCCCATCCCCGAGCACGCTTTTTTTAAGCAGCCGATTCTCCATGACTACTTCGCCTAAGGTTTCTTTCAGCGCAGATGTTTCAGCACGCAGTTCTTTGACTTCATCTGAGGTCGCTTCACGTACGATATCGCCTGATAAACGTTTCTTACCTGCCTCCAGAAAGTCTTTCGACCAACGGTAGTAAACATTTGGGTTTAGTCCTTCCTTGCGATATAGCTCAGCGATGCTTTCTTCGCCACGTAAGCCTTCAAGTACGATACGAATTTTTTCTTCTGCTGAATATTTTTTACGGGTGCGTCGACGAATATCGCGCACAGTATGTTCTACACTTCTTTTACTTGTCATCATCGTTTCCTCTTGGGTTAACGATGAACTAAAACTATCTCTTAGACAATCAGGCTAGTTGGTCCACATGGTGCTGACGGGGTACAATTATGCCTCATCTAATGCTTCGTAATAACTAAATCACTTTAGTATTAGTGTGCCATGACCGTCTAATAATGGGTCAGTGTTGATACGCTATATACAAATTACTAGCTATAGGACATCGCTTACGCACCTGTCAAAAACGTAAACTCCTGATTTTTATTAGCCATTTCCTCAAACGTAGGCTTGTTACCTTAAGCGTTTAGTCAGATTATGGGCAAGTTTATACAATAGAATGGTTTGCGGCACAAAGTTTAACTTATTATTTAATTAGTCTCTCTATTTGTGGCATGATTGTTGTTTGCAAATAGATGAACACACTTAACAGACTGTAATATAAAAGAGGTAGGGCGATGAGACTTAACTGGCACATTTTGTCGATTTCAATTATATCGATGTTTTTAGCACTCCCGCAGAATGCAGCAGCAGCGGGTGATGCGCATTTACAGGATTTCACCGCTCATTGGGCAGGTATAGTTTGTCTTGTTGTTTTTGTTTTCGCCTATAGTCTGGTTGTTTTTGAAGACCAGCTCCATCTACGTAAGTCTAAGCCAGTAATGGTCGCTGCCGGTATCATCTGGATGTTTGTTGCCATTGTTTATTCACAAACAGGCGATAAACATACTGCTGAAATCATGATTCGGCATAATCTACTTGAGTTTGGTGAATTGTTTTTGTTTCTATTGGCTGCCATGACGTATATTAATACCATGGCCGAGCGTAATGTGTTCGATGCATTACGTGCATGGTTAGTCTCACGCGGCTTTTCCTTACGCAATATTTTTTGGATAACCGGTGTTTTATCATTTTGCATCTCCCCCATAGCAGATAATCTAACTACGGCATTATTAATGTCGACGGTGGCGATGGCAGTAGGTGGCACTAATACTAAATTTATTGCACTTGCCTGTATCAATATAGTGGTGGCTGCTAATGCAGGTGGTGCATTCAGTCCTTTTGGTGATATCACCACCTTAATGGTCTGGCAAAAAGGCGTAATTCCTTTCGCAACTTTCTTTGCCTTAATAGTTCCGTCCCTTGTCAACTGGCTAATACCAGCAGTGATCATGTCAATGTTTGTTGCTAAAGAAAAACCAGAGGCGATAGAAGAAAAAGTCGAAATGAAAGACGGTGCATTTATTGTTGTTGGCATGTTTATTATGACTATTACGATGGCGGTTTGTGCGCATAATTTTCTACATTTGCCGCCAGTTATCGGCATGATGACGGGTCTGGGTTTCCTGAAATTGTTTGGTTATTATCTGAAAATGAAGAACATGCGTGCTCTGAAGCAGAAGAAACAAGAGTACGAATACAAACCCGGCGCTGGTCCTTTAGGTGCAGAGTCAGTTAGTGCCAGTGATCATACTGAAGAAGAGACAATTGATATTTTTGATATATTAGCAAAGGCCGAGTGGGACACATTGATGTTTTTCTATGGTGTGATTTTATGTGTCGGTGGTCTTGGTACGATGGGATATCTCGCCGCACTATCAGAGTTTATGTATATTGATTTGGGGCCTACAACCGCTAACGTTCTGGTTGGTATCGTCTCAGCCATCATTGATAATATTCCGGTAATGTTTGCTGTATTAACAATGATGCCGCAGATGGACGAAGCGCAATGGTTGTTGGTGACATTAACCGCTGGTGTGGGTGGATCTTTACTCTCTGTTGGTTCTGCTGCAGGTGTTGCGGTAATGGGGCAGGCCAGAGGCATCTATACTTTCTTTGCTCACTTAAAATGGACATGGGCTATTGCTTTAGGTTATGCCGCCAGCATTTGGGTACATTTCTTGGTAAACAGCCGTTTTATAGGTCAAGCCGTATAGCATCTGTTCTAAATCAGTAGCGATAACCTTAAAAAGTCGAATGCCGAAAGGCATTCGACTTTTTTATGTCTGGCGTTAAGAAAAGTTATAAAACCCTTCTTAGCAATACTAATTAGTCTAAATGGATTACTTATTAGAGAGTATTGAACATCGACAATAAAATCCTCGATTGTGATAATAGATAAAACTTCGGTACATGTTTATATTGTTACTTATCATCGCTGATTGCTAGAACCTGATATATCCAATCATGGAAGAGTATGCGCTAAGGACGGCGCAACCACTCAAAACGTCATCTTCTCCTCAAAAACAAATGTTCCAATAACATGGGCAAACGAAATGTCGGTAGGTGTAAATGTCATTGATAGTGATCATAAAAAGCTTTTAAGCATGATTAATGAACTGGATTCCATCATCCAGGCAGAGATGACGCCAAAAAAAGACTCAATAGAATCAGTTATTTCGGAGTTAATTGATTACACTATTTATCATTTTGATCGAGAAGAAAAGCTGATGGCGGCCTGTGCTTATCCTGAACTGGAAAGACATAAGCTAGTGCATGAATCACTTAAGCAGCAAGTAAAAAATTATATGGATAGTTTTAAACATAAACCCGAATCATTTGAACCGAAAGCTATGCGGATCTTTCTAAACCTATGGTTAGTCGACCATATAATGAGTATGGATAAGGACTACGAGTCCTGGATGGAAAATAAAGCAGAAATTATTGAACAGACAAACACAGAGTTTGAGCAAGAAACACAGTAATCAGTTCGAACAGTCGAAATCGTACTTACTGCCGTACGTAATAAATTACCCTATGCTGATTAATGTGATTAACAGGTGAGATCTAAATAAGGTTGGTTCGGCACAGATATCAATATCAAGGATAGCTTTCTTCATTAAACCATTTTATAGCATCTTCAAGACCTTCGATGCCCGGTCTTGATTGATAACCTAGTTTCTCTTTTGCCTTAGTACTGGAAAAAAACATAACCTTTTTCGACATTCTGACACTCTCAACAGTGGCTCTGGGTTCTTTATGAGTAATGCTGGCAATACGTTCCATTATCCAGGCAATAGGTAAGACTAAGTTATGAGGTAACTTTATAGAAGGCGGCTTCATGCCTTGATTTATACAAATGTAATCTAATATCTGTGCCAATGACATATTGTCGCCACCAAGAATATAACGTTCGCCGATATTGCCTTTTTCTAAGGCAAGAAAATGTCCATTCGCAACATCATCAACATGTACTATATTCAATCCAGTTTCGACATAAGCAGGCATGCGATTACGAATTGTATCGAGAACGATTCTGCCAGTGGGAGTTGGTTTAATATCGCGTGGCCCGACTGGCGTTGAAGGGTTAACAATAACAACTGGGCTGGCCATTTCTTTGACTAACTTATGGACCTCTTGTTCAGCTAGATATTTTGAACGCTTATAATGACCTATCATATCTTCAAGTGTTACCGGCGTAGTCTCATCAGATGGCGAGCCATCTTTATTAATACCTAGGGTTGCGACGCTACTGGTATAGACAATTTTATCAACACCGGCTTTAGTAGCAGCGATGATTAAATCGCGTGTGCCGTTTACATTTGTTGCGTACATAGGTGTTGGATCAGGCAACCATAAGCGGTAGTCTGCAGCAATATGAAACAAGGCCTCACAGCCACTGACAGCACGTTCTAAAGAATGTGTGTCTCTTAGATCGCCTTCTATAACTTCGAGGTCAAGGCCATCAAAATTGCGTCTGTCTGAGCCGGCTCTGACCAAGGCACATACGTCATGACCCTTGTCAATTAATAGACGTAATACCGCAGAACCGACAAATCCATTAGCGCCAGTTATTAATGTTTTCATATCAAAGAATTATCTAATTTAATCATGGTTTATTAATCTATCTGTAAATGATTCTTGCCAGATTAAAAATGCAGGAAGCACTACCATCGTAGAGATCATCATTGAGGCAAGGCCTAAAGATAATAGTAAGCCCATGCTCGCCGTACCTTGATGTGACGAGAAGGCCAGGTTCCCAATACTGCAGATAGTTGTCAATGAACTAACAATAACGCCACGAGAAGAACTGGTCATAAAAATATTTCTCTGGAATTGATGTTCCTGACGAAAACGGTCAGCTATATGGATGCCACTATCTACACCGATACCGAGTAGCAGTGGTAAGCCAATAATGTTTGCAAAATTGAGTGGAATGTTAAATAACAGCATAAAACCAAAGGTAAAAGCACCACCAATGAAAACAGATGATAATATAATTAATGCATCTGTTTTTATTTTCATTAACAAGATTAATAATATTGCAATTGCAATAAATGCATAAGTAAATGCAGATTTAAACGCGGTTATAACAGCGTCGCCAGCTTCGATACTAATAACCGGTGAGCCGATGACATTGCTATCATATGCTTGTAATTCTTTTACAAACCTTTTCATAGAACCATTATCATTAAGGTTCTCAACAGGTAGTATTTGCAATTTGTAATGATTGTCACTGACCCAGCGATCATGAATCTCGGCAGGAATATTATTTGATTCAACTTGCTTTGCCTTGAGCGCATCAGACAAAGAACGCATCCGACCAGGAAAGCTGCTCAACAATTGTTGCTCTAGCCTATTAATATGTTCGTCATTTGAAGAAGTATTTAATTTTATTAATAAATTATGCAGATTATATTTTAATAACTTCAGTTCTTCATCCATCTTGTCTAATGGCACTGCATCAAGTTTGTCGATCAAATTATTGATGGTCTTTAGACGATCTTCATTTTTGACTTCTGATGTTGCTCCAGACGAAGTTAGTACACCTAATAATAAACTCATATCATCGATAATAAACAACTTGTCTTCCTGTTCCTCAGGAATAAAACTAACCAGGGAAACCACATCGTCAACTAATGATAATGATTTAATGTCGGTTTTGTCTGCTTGAATATCAATAGAGTTCTTTTTAAGTAAAACACCACTCCATGGAGATGTTTTGCTGTCTTTTAATAAATCACGATAGGTTTGTACGGATTCATTTTCGGGGTCTTGAAGATTTAATGTGTTCGTATCAAAACTTATTTTGTCTAATTGAAAGCTCAAGCCAAGAATGATTGTTAAGGTAATAAGTAGTATTTTTTTTGTATGTTTATAGGGGATGTTAATTATTATTTCTAATATTGGGCTGATGTGCTTGCCCTTGATGTCCGGTTTTGGTTTTGAATGAACAAAAGTTAATAGTGCAGGCAATAATGTGAAAGTGAATATTAAACTGATAAACATCCCGCTACCGGCAATCCAACCTAATTCGGCTACACCCAGATAATCAGTTGGTATAAAAGAATAAAAACCAATTGCCGTTGTAATAGCACAGAGAATTAATGACTTGAAAATATGTGTTATTGCCATTTGCAATGCATGACTACTATCTGGTATGGATAGTTTCTCTTCTCGAAAACGTAATAGTAGGTGAATTGCAAAGTCAATTCCGAGACCGATATACAGGACTGCGAACGCGACGGATATAAGATTTAACTCACCAATCGTTGCAGTTGCAAAAGCAGTAGTAGCGATTAAGCCAAATAATAATGTAACCAAACATGCAGAGACTAGCGATACAGAACCAAGTCCTATTGATAGAATAATCGCAACCAGAATCAAGGAGATTAATATAGCTTGAATGTTCGCCTTAGAGACACTCTTTAATTCTTCATAAGAGAGTACAGTCCCGCCCGTCAAGCGGACTTGAATCGAAGTATTGTTAGCTAATTTTACTGACTCTATAGTTGCACGGACATGTTCTATTATGTCTTCGTCAGGTAATAATGAAGTACTGTTATCTTTAGTTTGCAATACAATGAACTCACGATAGACATCTTCAATTTCATCATCAGGGTTCATTAGACGTTGCCAGGATACTTGATGGTTCTCATCATCAAGAGCTTGGTTAATTTCAATTAACAAAGGTTTAATGTCTATATCTTCGCCATCTTGTATTGCCTGAATTGCATCAGCCAACATATTAAACAATCCACGTAGGTTGAGGTCTTCTATCAGGGTTCCCAGAAAAGGCTGGATGGTTGCTAATCGATCAGACAGGTCTTGTAGCTCATCAAGCTCAAGAAACAAAAAAGCAGATTGACGAAAGTAGGGTAACAACGAGGGGTAATAAATATCGTTAAAGAATGCCGAATTATTTTCAAACTCGGAATACAATAATTCTGCTGTATCACTTGCCTGATCAGGCGTCTTTGCTTCTACAACAACAAGAATATTGTCGTTAAATTGTGGAAATAATTTTTCATATTCAATATCAAGTTTTCGCCAATGCAAATCCTTTGACAGCATATCGGTGGTACTAGTACTCATATCAAGATTGTCTTTGATATAAAATACGGCGGCGATAGTGAGCGCAAAAATGCCAATGATTATCGGAATCCGAAACCTTTCAATGAATTGCAACCAGCAAAGAATCATACGTTCAGAAGCCGATGAATGAGTTTTATTCATTATTTCGCATCCAGTTTTGACAAGCTAAACGAAACTTGTCTGACAATTACTAGACTCTAAATACGTATTCTTTTTCAGCATCGCGTTCGATATCAGGTGGGTAACTAAGACGTTTGTCATCATAGTATTGTCTTCGATGGTCACCTTCAGTTGCAGCATTGTATGTAACGTAAAGTACTCTTCGTTGCTCATTAGTCATGTTCGGTTCTGAACGATGTGGAGCAAAGGAATCAAAAAAGACGGCATCACCTGGATTGGTTGGTACTGACACATAATCCAGAGCATCTTCTTCTAGTGGTTTCCATGCTTCACCTATTAAGCCTTTATCGTGATAACCACTGGCCATTTCCAAACAGCCATTTTCAATGGTTGAAGCATCAACACTGACCAAGGCAGTAATATGTAATTTGGCATAACGATCCCAGCCCGCTTGTACATCTTGATGCGCTTTAAAACCGTCACCGCCTGGCATCTTGAAATTGATTTTGTCTTTAAACAAGATTGCTTCATCATTAAATAGTTGTGATGTTATTTGTTGTATCTCGCCACGCATGAAAAGGTCGCTGAAGCCTTGATGAAAGGGTTCAATATCTTCCACTCGTGACAAGATGCGATCTCCCGAGGCTAGTTTACTTTTTTCAAAATACATCATGTATTTGCCGGGGACTTCGGGATGGTTTGTAACTTCTTCAGTCCATTCTGTAATTTCTTGCATGCGTTTAGCGTTATATAAATCGCGTATTACAAGAAAACCGGTGTTATTGAATTCTTCAATCTGTTCGTTACTTATTTTCATGATAAATGATGTTTTAAATTAATAATGCCGCTCTTATAAACCAGTTAGTAATCTATGACAAGTGAGTGTAACAATTAACTGTCAGAATAGAGAAAATGCTTGTCTTTCAGAACATCCGCAATTTCCAATAATGAGGCTAATCCTTTCTTATAGCCGCGCGCCAATGACGATATTTCTCGAATTTGATTAGGCTTAGTAATGCATGACAACATGAAATTAAAAATCCTGGGCTGCCCCATATAGTTGGTGTGTTTTAAGACCGCTTCTGGGATGGCTGTGTCTGCGTTATCAGAAATTGCACGAATAACAAGAAAATCAAGATTATTTACCGTTGCTATTTCTGCAATAGCGTTGCTTTCCATATCCACGACCAAGGCTCCAGTTTTCTGTAATAGGTAGTGTTTATCTGCAGTCGACGCACAAATTTCTTTGCTTGATGCAATACTACCTATAGATACCATTGAAAGTGATTGGAGGTGCTTCGATACGCGGTTTAACCAAGCCTCCGAGATTGAATAACGATTAGTCTCATTGATAATTGAACTAGCTAGAATTACATCGCCTGAGTTCACAGATTTATCAATTGCTCCAGCGACGCCCCAACTTATCAAGGCATCTACCTTTAATGCAGTTAGCTTTTTTGCGGCAAAGAGAGCGGATTCATGGCCAATACCAGACAAGCATAAAAAAACACCTTGCTGTATTTCGATAGGCAGGCCAGCTTTTAATTTTTTACTATAAAGACACTTTGCCTCTGCAGGTAAAGCTGCAATGATGCCAATTCTGCTCAAGACTTAGTTTTAGTGATATTGCGGTAGCGAGCCAATGCCCAAAGCGGAAAATACTTAGTATAGCCGTGATATTTCAAGTAGAACACGCGTGGGAATCCTGGTGCTGTATAACTATCATCATACCAATGTCCATCACTAGATTGATTTGCTATTAGGTAGTTAATGCCACGTTTTACAGCGTCTGTATCAGCTTCACCTACGGCTAATAATGAAAGTAAGGCCCATGCCGTTTGGAAAGCGGTGCTTTGATAAGGGCGATAATGCCTTGGTGGATAATAACTATCATTACTCTCACCCCAGCCACCGTCTTCATTCTGAATGTCTTGTAAATATTTAACAGATTTTCTAATATATTCCTGCTGAGGATCTTCTTCAGCAAGTTCAAGTGCCGTCAGTACTGACCATGTACCATAGATATAATTTGTTCCCCAACGACCAAACCAGGAACCATCTTCTTCCTGATCTGATTTTAAAAACTTAATGGCATCACTAATAGTTGTTTCATATTTCTCTTTATCAGCCAGAGACAATAATGCGATCACACGACCGGTAACATCAGCCGTAGGTGGATCGAGTAGGGCGCCATGATCTGCGAATGGAATGGCATTTAGGTAATACTGGGTATTATTGACTTCAAATGACCCAAAGCCGCCGCCGTTAGATCGCATACCCGCCACCCAAACTGCTGCTCGTTGAATTGCTTCCGCATACTTCTCGTTGCCGGTACGATGCATCGCCCAGGCGACCATGGAAGTATCATCCAGGTCAGGGTAAAAATAATTACTATATTGAAACGCCCAACCACCACCAGCTAGATGTGGCCTTGGTATGCGCCAATCACCCGGTTCATCGCTTAGTTGACGATCCTTAAGCCAATCGAGAGCATGTTCAATCTCTGGAGTAATGTTTGCTTCGGTTTCCGCTTCGATCATTGCCTGACCTGCAAGACAGGTATCCCAAACCGGAGATAAGCAGGGTTGGCAATACATTGAATTACCACGTTTAGTAAGCAACGCCTCTATAGCCTGACGCCCCTGCTTTCGAACAGGATGTTCTTTTGGGTAACCAAGAATAACTAATGATTCATAAACATTAACCATTGCTGGGAAAATACCACCAATGCCATGTTCTTCATTCATACGCGCCAGGAACCATTGTTCACATTTACGGATGGAGTATCGACGTATAAATTTTGGTACTAATTTTTCTGCTAGGCGACCAACATTGTCAAGCAACAGAAAAGCCCTGCTAAGTGTCGTTGTCACCTTGAAATAATTTTGCTCATCTTCAGGCGGTGTAATAAATAATTCTCTAATGTCTATGCCGCGTGAGTTTACTGCTAAGGGTTTCATCGTACATAATACAAACAGAGGCACCATCACCGTACGTGACCAATAAGAGACCTTGTCTATATGAAACGGAAACCACTTCGGCAGGATAATAACTTCTGCAGGAATGAACGGAACAGCTCGCCATGGCACCTGCCCAAACAAGGCCATAGTAATTCGAGTAAATACATTGGCGTGTGATGCGCCGCCATGATTCAAGATCATATTCTTAGCCCGAAGCATGTGCTCTTCGTGCGGGTCATCACCAGTGATCTTCAAGGCATAGTAAGCTTTTACTGAACAGCTGATATCAAAATCACCACCAGTGTAGAGAGACCAACCACCTTCTTCATTTTGTTGGTCGCGTAGATATTGTGCGATCTTTTGCTCAGTTTCGTCATCGATTTCACCGACGAAATGATTCATTAAAATATATTCAGCAGGGATAGTACAATCGGCCTCGAGCTCATAGACCCAGTGCCCATCATCGTGTTGTTGTTCGAGTAGTTTATCTTTAGCAGACTGGATAGTCTCATCCAGATTATTTATGTTCTTAGATGGATGAGATTCATCTAATGGATGATTGGTAATGTTTTCGTTTCGTGTTTCGAGGTTCATTTCTATTTTTTTGACAACTCACAGCGATGTTAAATTAGGGTTCGCAGGGATAAACATTAAAATGTTTGTCACTATTCTCTTTTCCCTCATTCTAATCAGTGTTTGTTATGCAATGCGCTGATATCTTCAGAGTTTCTCATGAATGTCTGCCATAGGCAAACGGCGTCCACTGAATCGGAAAAGGGCATTTAAAGCCCAATCATTACCAACAAAAAGGCTGGTGAAAAATATTGTCGCTTTGACGCTTCGACGGCTTATCTTCACTTCTTGGCCAGTCGTGAAATCAGGCTTTTGCCGGATCTTTTCCAGCGTCAATACAGCCATTCCCAAAGCCCATAAACAAAATCGACGCAGACCCTTTTCATTAGCAGGTATTTTAAGGGTATAAAGTAAGGCATTTTGAATATGAGCGTGTGCAACGCCAAGCAATTCAATCAAGGCCTCATCAAACCCGGCTTCATTTTTGCCAAGTACCTTATGGCGTATATCGACGCCATATTTATTGAAAACATCACGTGGTAGCCAGCAGGCCCCACGCTCATGATCTTCCCAAATATCTTTCAATATATTAGTCATCTGTAATCCCTGACCAAATGACACGCCCAATTGCATCATTTCTTCTCGCTGGGCATCAATTTCAGGGGAATAGTCACAGAATAGTTCGGTCAACATTTCGCCGACAACTCCGGCAACGTAATAACAATATTGCCCCATGTCTTTCAGGTCGGCCATTCCATCAAGTGTTTCTGCATCTTGATAACGAACCATGCCTTCGGCCATGATAGAGACACATCTTTCGAGTGCTGCTCGCTGGCGTTCATTAAAACTGTGGGTGATTCGTATTACGGGAGCGGTATTGGCAATAAGATCGTGTTCTGCCTCAGTGGCGGTCGGGGATAATAAAGGAAACAGTCCATCAGCAAAGGTTTCAGCGCCATCGGTGCCTTTAACTACGGCAATGAATTGCTCAGCATATTCACGCTTCAGGGCTGCCGTCATCAATTTATCATCTTCAATCGTATCGGCTATACGGCACAAGAGATAGGCATTGCCCACTACCTCACAAAGTGATTCCGGTAATTGCGGAATGGTCAGCGCAAAAGTACGGGACACGTGCTGCAATATCTCATTTTGATAAGCAACATCATCCAAAGGGGTCTTAAAATCGTTCTTAGATTTCATATTTTATAAATAGTCTATAAATAACAATAGCTTAAGAGTCTCTAGCTTTAATCTGCTATTTTCGATTTCTGAACAAATCTAGTTTTGAGTAAAACGTCTGAATTTGTGATGTTACAGGGTTTACGCTCAAAAAAATGATACAATTCAACAATTAGGGTGATTCGGGGCAGCACATTACAGCCTGAATTATACGGATGCAAATATTCAATTATGAATCCCCAACAATAATTTTAATAAATGAAATTCAACTGCCTGATGGTTTATCGGCATAAATATACCTTATATATAGCGAGTTACACGAGTGAGTTCAGTTACTGACATTATCGCGTCTACAGCCAAGATTGATGCTGACGATCAATCCGACCTGTGTTTTTGGCAAACGGACAAGAATAGTAAGCAGCAAGAATTAAAGACGTTACCAAAACAACTTCGTTGCCTCAATGTGCCTTTTTCGCTAGTTGCTGATCATTCTGATGTGAAAATAGGTTTGGGCGGTTCAATTAACTTTAATGCTGTCGCTGGTAATGAGGGTAGTTACAAGCATCTTGCATTTGTTCCGCAACAAACGATTCGCGCATTAGGCGATAAACAATTTTGTCAGGATTACCAAATTAAATATCCGTATATGACAGGTGCAATGGCTAATGGCATTGCATCCGTAGAGTTAGTTGAAGCGATAGGCAATGCAGATATGTTAGCGTCATTTGGCGCAGCTGGTTTGTCATTGCAAGAAGTAGAGAAGGCAATTCAACGGCTAAAAGAATCATTACCTAATAAAACCTATTGTTTTAATCTGATCTACAGCCCCAATGAAAAAGGGCATGAAGATGCAATCGTTGACCTGTATCTTCGCTATGGTATTGATCTAGTTGAAACCTCTGCCTATATGAAACTCACTTTACCGGTTGTCCGCTATCGCGTGAAAGGCATCTATAAAGATACTCAGGGTAATATTGTTGTACCAAATCGGATCATCGCTAAAGCATCTAGAGTTGAGTTGGCGAGTAAATGGTTTAGTCCACCGCCTGAAAAATTATTGAATGAATTATTAGCTCAAGGCGCAATTACTAATGAAGAAGCTGAGCTAGCTAAAACAATTCCAATGGCACAAGACCTGACTGTTGAAGCTGATTCAGGTGGGCACACAGATAACCGGCCAGCAATAACCTTGTTGCCGACGATGCTGGCATTACGTGATCAGTATCAGGAAAAATATAATTATCGTCATTCATTGCGAGTCGGCGCGGCAGGCGGAATTGCAACGCCAGCATCTGCACTAGGTGCTTTTGCGATGGGTGCGGCTTATATTGTTACAGGCACGGTAAATCAAGCCTGTAAAGAATCAGGATCATCCGATATTGTCAGGGAGATGTTAGCTAACACCGGGCAAGCGGATGTCACGATGGCACCGGCTGTTGATATGTTTGAGATGGGTGTGAAGTTACAAGTATTAAAACGCGGTTCTATGTTTGCCATGCGCGGTAATAAACTATATGACCTTTATAAAAAATACGCATCGATTGATGAGATACCTGCTGTCGATAGAGCCAATTTAGAAAAAACAATTTTTAAGATGTCTTTAGAGGACGTTTGGCAGAAGACCTATGATTTTTTTAGTGAACGCGACCCTTCTCAAGTAGAAAAAGCAAAGAATGATCCGAAACATAAAATGGCTTTAATCTTTCGTTGGTATCTAGGTCTTTCTTCACGCTGGGCCAATGCCGGTGTTGAAGACCGTCAAGTCGATTATCAAGTCTGGTGTGGACCAGCCATGGGTGCCTTCAATGAATGGACACGTGATACGTTTTTGGCAAAAACGGATCGCCGTGATGCGGTAACGGTTGCTATGAACATTATGTTTGGTGCGGCAGTCTTAAGTCGTGCGAATGGAATTTTAAAACAAGGTGTAGAGGTGCCGGGTGTATTAATCCAGTTCCAACCGATGCAACTTGAAGCAATAGAAAAATATCTAACTGAGTAAAAGTAATGTCTAAAGTAAATAATAAGTTTGGTGCCACTAAAAATAGTGATTTTTGCGTGAGTGCAAGAAAGAATCGCACGGACGACTGCATGGATGCAGGAGGTAGAGCAATGCCGGGAGCAATTGCCGAGAACAACGGGAAAAGTGCATTTTTAGGGGTGGCAAAATGAAACCACTAGCGATTGTTGGCATAGGTTGTCTCTTCCCTAAAGCAAATAACGTTGAAGAATATTGGGCCAATATCCGAGAAGGCGTTGATGCAATTACAGATATTCCAGAAACACATTGGAAGCCATCGGATTATTTTGACGAAGACAAGTCAGCTCCAGACATGACTTACGGTAAACGTGGTGGTTTTATAAATCCAATGAATTTCAATCCACTGTTATACGGATTAAGTCCGAATAACATTGAAGCGACAGACACAACTCAGTTGCTTGGTATGATGGTTGCGCGACAAGCTCTGTTGGATGCAGGTTACTCAACCGGTAAAGATGCGGGCGATGGTCGTGAATTCGATCGTGATCGTATGAGTGTCATTCTCGGTATTACAGGTACTTTAGAATTAGTCATCCCATTAGGCGCAAGACTCGGTCACCCTATCTGGCGTAAAGCACTTGCTGATGCTGGCATTGATCCAGAAACAACCGAAGATGTTGTCCAACGAATCGCTGACGGTTATGTGCCTTGGCAAGAAAACTCATTTCCGGGTTTATTAGGTAATGTTGCTGCAGGACGCATTGCAAACCGTTTTGATCTTGGTGGTACCAACTGTGTTGTTGATGCTGCTTGTGCGAGTTCGTTAAGCGCAGTCCATCTCGCGGCATTAGAACTTAGTGCTGGTCGTGTAGACATGGCCATAACCGGCGGCATGGATACCTTCAACGATATCTTTATGTATATGTGTTTTAGTAAAACACCTGCTTTATCACCAACGGGTAACAGTCGTCCTTTTGCAAAGGAAGGTGATGGTACGATACTTGGTGAAGGATTGGGTGCCGTTATTTTGAAACGATTAGAAGATGCTGAACGAGATGGCGATAAAGTCTATGCTGTTTTAAAAGGTATGGGTTCCTCTTCTGATGGCAAGGGTAACGCGATCTATGCACCCAGTGCAGAAGGCCAAACCAAAGCCCTTTGGAATGCGTATCGCGAAGCAGATGTCACGCCAAGAAGTATAGAGCTAGTCGAAGCACATGGCACCGGTACATCTGTTGGTGATGCAGTGGAAGCCAAGGCCTTGTCTGGTGTTTATAGTCAGGATAATGAAGACGAAACATGGTGTGCTGTCGGTTCAGTAAAATCGATGATAGGCCATACAAAAGCAGCAGCAGGTGTCGCGGGTCTAATAAAGACGGCTATGGCATTAAAATATAAAGTCTTACCGCCCAGTATTAAGGTTGATGAACCATTAGAGATTATCAATCCCGGAACGGCGCCGATTTATCTAAATTCAGTTAAGCGCCCCTGGTTAAAAACACTTTGCACACCACGGCGTGCTGCATTAAGTGCTTTTGGTTTTGGTGGTAGTAATTTTCACTGCGTACTGGAAGAGGCAGAAGAAACAAAAACAGAGATTGAATGGGACGGCCAAGTATTAATTATTGCTCTCAGTGCTGATTCAAAAACGGATTTAATAAACCAATTACCTGATGCTGCCCTATTAGCATCAGAAGAGGAGCTTCGGTTTTTTGCTTATGATTCATGTCAGTCATTTAAAGTAGATGCCGAACATCGTTTGACGATAGTGCTCGATAAAGCGAATGCGGAATTAGAAAAGTTAATAGAAGATGTTAAGCAACAGCTTAACGATTCATCTGAGTCAATATGGCAAAAACCAAACGGAGCGATGTATAGCTCTGGGAAAGAAGCGAATAAGATTGCTTTTATCTTTCCCGGGCAAGGTTCTCAATACGTGGGGATGTGTCGTGACCTCGCTTGTCAGTTTCCGCAGTTCTCCACGGCACTTGAAGAAGCAAATCAACTCTTTATTGAAGCGACAGGCAAACAAAGTCTGGCAGATGTCTTATATCCTATCCCTGTCTTTTCAAAGACTGATGAAAAGGAGCAAGAGAATACATTACGTCAAACTCAAAACGCACAACCAGCTATCGGTGCTGTAAGTATCGGTGTATTAAATCTATTAAACCATTTTGCTGTTGAACCAATGGCAGCAATTGGTCATAGCTATGGTGAGTTAACCGCGCTATCTGCAGCAGGCGTTTACACTACAGAAACCTTATACCGTTTATCACGAATCCGTGGTGAATTAATGGCGGCGGGCGAGGGTGATCGTGGTTCTATGTTAGCGGTGGTTGCAGACTACGAACAAGTTGAATCATTACTCAAAGAAAATAATATCGAGTTGATTATTGCCAATCATAATTCACCAACGCAGGTTGTGCTTTCTGGTGCGACGGATCAAATCGATAACTTTGCCAAAATTGCAAAAAAAGAAAAAATACGTGCAATTAAACTGCCTGTTGCTGCTGCATTCCATAGCCCATTTGTTGCTAATGCAGCAAAACCTTTCAGTGAGTCTTTAGCACCATTTGAATTTTCTACGAATAAATATCAGGTGCTTTCAAATACGACTACAGATTCTTACCCAACAGAGGCTGATGCAGCGAAGCAGCAACTAGCGAACCAACTAGCATCGCCAGTTAGATTTGTTGAGCAAATTGAAAAATTGTATGCGGAAGGTTTTAACACCTTTATTGAAGTCGGACCTGGCAAGACATTAACGGGTCTGGTTGGTGCAATTCTGGCGGATAAAGAGTTTACCGCTATTGCGATAGATGCTTCTGTAGGTAAGAAACAAGGACAATATGATTTAGCATTGGCATTGACCCGTCTCGCAACACAGGGAATTAATGTGGATCTAGCAAAATGGGATGCACGTTGCTCAGAACTTGAAAGACCAGCGAAAGATGCAAAGCCTGCGATGACAGTTTCGATCAGTGGTGCCAATGTCATGTTGCCACGTGAAGCCCGGCCACCAAGTAAACCCAAGAAGAATATTATTAATATGACGAATGAAGTAATACAAACACCACAAGTTTCAATTGCGCAAACGCCACAGCATAGCAGCGGTCTGTTACAGGCAACAAAAGAAAGTATTCTTGCCTTGCAAAAGATGCAGGAACAAACAGCACGGTTACATCAACAATATCTTGAAGGACAAGAGACCGCCCAAAAATCTATTCAGTCATTATTGGAACAACAACAACGACTCATGTCTGGCCAGCCATTGGCGCCAGCAAGTCAGCAAGCGCCACAACAACAAGTCAAGTTGAACGTGCCTGCTCAAGAAAACACAGTTGCCTCAGGAGTAATTGAAAAACCAATCGTTAAAGAGATTGAAGAAACCAAGCAAGCAGTCACAACAAATGTTGAACAATCCGACGTCGATATAAATAATCTTTTGCTTAATGTAGTATCTGAAAAAACGGGTTACCCACTAGAAATGTTAAGTCTCGATATGAGTCTGGATACGGATCTGGGTATCGATTCAATCAAGCGTGTTGAGATACTCTCAGCGTTGCAAGAAAAATTACCATGGTCTGCTGCAGTTAATCCAGAAGAATTAGGGACCTTCCAATTCTTACAACATATTGTTGAATTTATAGTCGCAGGTAGACCCGCTGCTGATAAAGCAGCAAGCACAACGATAACAACTGTAACGAAACCAATTGCAACAGTAGATAATAATTTTGAGAGGGTTTTGCTCGAGATTGTGTCAGAAAAAACCGGCTATCCTATTGAAATGTTGGATCTTGATATGAATCTGGATAGTGACCTAGGCATCGACTCAATCAAACGCGTTGAAATTCTCTCTGCCTTGCAAGAAGCTATGCCAGAGCTTCCTCTAGTCAGTCCGGATGAGCTTGGGCAACTTCAAACCTTACGTTCGATCACTGAATTATTTGCTGTAGAGTTGACAGGCTCAAGTCAAGCAGCACCGCAGATAAGTGAACCAGCACAAGCAAATGTGATCACTGGTTTTGCAGAAACATTATTAGAAGTTGTGGCAGATAAAACAGGTTATCCGACGGACATGCTAAGTCTAGACATGAATCTGGATAGTGACTTGGGTATTGATTCAATCAAGCGAGTAGAAATATTGTCTGCCATTCAGGAACGTATTCCTGAATTACCTTCTGTAAGTCCGGATGACATGGCCGCGTTGCAAACACTGCAATCAATTGTTGATGTGTTTAATGTTGCTGAAGTTGTTTCAACGAGTGAACCGCAGCAAGCGGTTTCAGGGCTATCAGCAATATTGCTTGAAGTTGTCGCAGATAAGACCGGCTATCCAGCAGAAATGCTAAATTTAGAAATGCATCTCGACAGTGACTTGGGTATCGATTCAATTAAGCGAGTCGAAATTTTATCGGCACTGCAAGACAAAATGCCAAATCTTCCAGTCGTCGCCGCAGATGATTTGGCAGCACTACAAACGCTGCAACAAATCATTGAGTATATGATCGAGCAGATGGCTGACTCAATTTCAGCTCATGCGCCGGAAGCTAATATTGTAACTAAAGCGCGTGAAGTCGAAAAAGAATCCAGGCTTATTCGTAGTGTTGTTCGTATTAATAAAATCGAAGAGGCAGACCAGCGCAATGCCATTGCCTTCAATAAAGATAAAGAAATATGGATAACGAAAGAAGGTGGTCAATTAGCGGAACAATTGGCAGAGAATTTAAATGCTAATGGTTATATAGCTCAAATTGTGGCTAATAATAAAAAACCAAATGACAATCTTGGAGCCTTGGTTTTATGTGCTAACGATAATCCTAATAAGCAATGGTTATTGGATGCCTTTAGCCTGATGCAGTCATGTAGTGCTGCACTTAAAAAGTCGAAAGGAATTCTGGCGTCAGTGACTACTCTGGGAGGCAGTTTTGGCTTTGACGGAGAGTTAAAAGGTGAGCCAATTCAGGCCGGACTTTATGGCCTCATTAAAACGGCAGATAAGGAATGGTTTGACGTTTCAGTTAAATCAATTGATGTCGATCTTGATTCAGTATCAGTAGACTCTTTAAAAGAAGAACTCTTTTATGAAGGGCCATTAGAAGTGGGATTACTTAATGGACAAGTCATGTCTATGTCATTAGAAGATGAAGCATTAGAGTCAGAAAAAACTGAACACATACTACTCAATCAAGAAGATTTAATTGTGATTTCTGGCGGTGCGCGTGGAGTGACCGCTGAAGTCGCTCTTAAAATAGCGGAGTCTTATAGATGTAATCTGTTGTTGCTTGGACGTAGCCCAGAACCAGAATCAGAACCTCAATGGTTAACTGCGCTAACAGACGCAGCAAGCATTAAAAAAGCAATCCTTGATAATGCAAAAGAAAAACTCAAACCCGCTGACCTGGAAAAACGCTATCAATTAATATTGGCGAATCGTGAGATAAACAATTCATTACAACGAATCGAAAAAATCGGCGCAAAGGTTCAATATGCGTCGGTCGATGTTAACAATGCTGATGCCGTTGCCAATGTGATCGATATGGCGCGAATAGAGTTAGGTAACGTGACAGGTATTATTCATGCTGCAGGCATCCTTGCCGACCGTTTAATCGAAGACAAAACAGTAGCACAGTTCGACGCTGTTTATTCCACCAAGGTAGACGGATTGAAAAGCTTGCTCTCAGCAACTCGAGATGATGAATTGAAGTTGATAGTATTATTTTCTTCAACTACTGCACGATTGGGACGTAAGGGTCAGGTTGACTATGCGGCTGCTAATGAAATATTAAATAAAATTGCGCAATCTGAAAATCAAAGCAGAAAGGACTGCAAGGTTTTGTCGGTGAACTGGGGTCCATGGGATGGTGGCATGGTAACGCCGGCATTAAAAAGACTATTCGCAGAAGAGGGCGTCGGTGTCATTGGTTTAAATGCGGGTGCAGATTATTTGATACAAGAAATAGAATCAGCAGGTCCCGTCGAAACGGTTATCCTCGGTGAATCAGATAATATACTAGCGACTATACCCTTAAATAAGTCATTACCTTTGACAGACCGTGGTGATTTGGCAATAGCATTCGAGCGTGATCTTTCTGTAAGCTCTAATGACTTTCTCAATTCGCATGTCATGAACGGACAAGCAGTATTGCCTGTGGCGGTGATTATCGAATGGTTCGCGCATGGCGCATTACATTTGAACCCAGGTATGCAGTTTCATGGCTTTGATGATTTCCGAGTATTTAAAGGCATTACATTAAAGGCAAATGAAAACATCCATTTAAGCATCCTGGCTGGGGCTATGATTCAGCAAGGCCATCTATCATTGGTGCCTGTTGAGTTGCGATCAAATGATGTACTACATGCTAGTGCAGTCATGGTTTTAGTTGATGCATATGAAAAAAATGTGCTACCAAAATTGAAAGCCGTTAAGGGCTTATACCAATATCAACAAGGCGAGTACTATCAAAATGGACAGTTGTTTCATGGCCAACATCTGCATGGCATAAGAGAAGTAACACACTGTAGTGAAAAAGGCATTGTTGCCAATGTAAATTCAGCTCCACCACCGATGACATGGATGAAACAACCGATACGATCAAGTTGGTTAACAGACCCTCTGGTATTAGATTCAGCATTTCAGATGATGATCTTATGGAGCTTTGAACAACAGGGGATTGGTTCATTGCCAACGGCAATAGCGCATTATCGTCAATATAGTCGTAGTTATCCAAAAGACGGTGCTAAGGTGATCGCAGATGTCATCGAACAGACTGACCATCGTGCTAATGCCTCAATCGAATTCATTGATGATAAAGGTCAACTAATCGCAGTAATGGAAGGTTATGAATGTGTACGCGATAGCTCATTACAATTAGCATTCAAGGAAAATGCACTTAGCATTGAAGACTAATTAATAATTTATTTCTTTGAATCTTTAAATGTAATGGCAGAACGAATTGCAATAGTTGGTATTGGCGGCGTCTTCCCCGGCGCTCGCGATCTTGATGAATTTTGGCAGAATATTCTGTCAGCGAAAGACACCGCTATTGATGTCGGCAGCGATCGTTGGCGCCTGGATCCTGATGATTTGTATTCTCCAAATCTTGAACCCGATAAAGTCAATTCTCGACGAGCCTGTTTGATACAGGATTTCGAATTTAGTCCCGATGGATTTAATGTTGATGCAGACTTATTGACTCGTCTGGATCCACTGTATCAGATTTTGTTGCATGCTGGACGCGATGCATGGGCAGATGCCAAGACCAGTGCTATAGATAAAAATCGTGTTGGAATCATTATAGGCAATATTGTTTTACCAACAGAATCTTCATCGCAATTCAGTGATGAACAATTTAAAGCATTATTCGAAACACAGTTACACACGACCTCAAAAAATAATAGTCAAACTACTGAGTCATTAAACCGTTACGTTGCCGGTTTGCCGGGCGGCCTATTGGGAAAGGCATTAGGACTTGGTGCGGGTGCGTATACATTAGATGCGGCCTGTGCCTCATCGCTTTATTCATTAAAGTACGCCGTAGATGAATTATTAGCGAGACGTACTGATGCCATGTTAGCTGGTGGTGTCTCACGTCCAGACTGTCTCTATACCCAAATGGGTTTCTCTCAACTTAACGCCATTTCAAAATCAGGTCGCTGTTCGCCGTTTGACAGTAAGGCCGATGGACTTGTCGTTGGTGAAGGCGCCGGCATCTTCGTACTCAAGCGTTTAGATGATGCGATTGAAGATGACGATCATATCTATGCAACGATAGCAGGCATTGGGCTCTCGAATGATATTGAAGGCAACATCATGTCACCGGACACTGAAGGGCAGAGTCGTGCCATGCGGTCAGCTTATGCCAAGGCCGGTTGGTTACCTAATCAAGTACAACATATCGAATGCCACGGTACCGGCACACCTGTTGGCGATGGTGTTGAATTCAACTCTTTAAACAACCTTTGGCAACAGCATAACGTCGAAGGTGAGTGTGTTATTGGCTCAGTAAAAAGTAATGTGGGACATTTATTAACGGCGGCTGGCGCTGCTGCGTTAATGAAGACCTTGCTGGCGATGAAACACGGTGTACTGCCACCCACAGCAAACTATGAAACACCATCGAATAAAATTGATTTAGCCAATAGTCCGTTTAAGGTTTTAGCCAAGCCGGAGACATGGGAAGTAAAAGATAATGCGCCACGACGAGCAGCGATAAGTGGTTTTGGATTTGGTGGGATTAATGCGCATGTGTTGCTTGAACAATATGAAAAAGATACCGCTATCAAAAGCACATCACCTGTATCGCAAATCGATAAGGCTGATATTGCCATTGTTGGAATGGAGTCCCGTCTTGGCCCCTGGAATAATCAATCAGAATTTGATTCGGCTGTATTGTTTGGTGCTGATAAAGCAGTAACTCATCCGACTCATTGGTGGGGCGCTGAGACTAAAGCGTACAGTGGCCATTTAATTGATGAGGTCATTATTCCATTAGGGCGTTATCGAATACCTCCGGCAGAATTAAAAGTGATGTTGCCGCAACAACTGTTGATGTTGGAAGTTGCTGCGAACGCACTAGACGATGCGGGTCTTTCAGAACTGACCGCAGAGCAACAATGTCGCACAGGTGTTTTCATCGGCATCGCGCTAGATTTAAATACGACGAACTTTCATTTTCGTTGGATGCAGAAAAAATATGCGCGTGACTGGTTGCAAAGCCTAGGCATTACACTCAATGAATACGAACTAAATGAATGGCTCGCAAAGCTCCGCGATGCATGCGGACCTGCGTTAACTGCAAACCGAACCATGGGCGCACTGGGTGGTATTGTTGCCAGTCGCATTGCCCGTGCCTTTCGAATAGGTGGCCCCTCATTCACTGTCTCTGCAGAAGAAACCTCAGGGTTACGCGCTTTGGAATCAGGCTTACGTGCTTTACAGCAAGTTGAATTAGATCAAGTCATCGTTGGCTCAGTTGATCTGGCTAGCGATCTAAGGGCAGTAAAAGGGCATGTTGAAAATCACGAGCAATCAAACATCGCAGATGGTGCAACAGCATTTATTTTAAAGCGTCATGAGGATGCAATTCGTGATGGTGATAAAGTCTATTCAATCATTAAGGGGTTTGGTGCTGCTTCTGCAGGTGGTTGTGATGAAAAAAAGGCGGATATATCAGCTCAAGTTGAGTCGATTCAAAATGCATGCTTGGATGCACAATGTCATCTAGATGAAATCGATCAGCTTATTTTTTCAACTCAGGAAGAAGTCTTAACAGCTAGTCCGGTTTTAAAAAATATACGATCCAATGTCTTTCCATTGGGCCATTCTGGTGCTGCTAACGGTTTAATGAGTGTTGCCAGTGCAGTTAGTGCATTACATCATCGTCTACTTCCAGCAGAAAAAGATTCGAAAGTACAATACTGGTTGAAAGATCGGATTAAAGGTTTGAGAAAAAGTTTAGTCAACGCGACAAGTCTTGATGGTAACAGTGCCAGCGTTTTACTTGGCGAAGGTGATGCAAAGCTTATTTCAAAACAAGAGACCAAAAAATTAATTGTCGTCTCTGCAAAAGATAAACAATCATTAGTTGAAGACATAAATAATCTGTCATTTAATGACGCGATTCAATACGATCATACAAATGATAAATTACGTGTTGCTTTAGTCGTTAATAATCAGGCTGAATTTAAGCAGGCTTGTGAAGAATCTATTGTTGCGATTGAACAAAATAAATCGATAGCTAATGGACGTTGTTTTTATTCTGTTGACCCCTTAGCAATACAAGGCAAGCTTGCCTTTGTCTATCCCGGTTCAGGCAATCACTTCTGGGGTATGGGACGAGAATTAGGTGTTGCTTACCCACATGTATTAGAAAAATTAAATGCAGAGAATGAATCACTGGCATCGCAATTTGCCAAAGGACGATTCTGGCAAGATCAAAACAGTAAGCTTAACCGTGATAAAGAATTAAGCCACGAAGAGGTTATCTTTGGGCAGGTTTGGTTAGGAACCTTTGTTAGTGATGTTGTCTCAGACTTTTCTATAAAACCCGATGCTGTGATTGGTTATAGCCTCGGTGAGACTGCTGGTCTTTTCTCGACACGCACATGGACTGCGCGTGATGAAATGTTACAGCGTATCCAGGAAAGTATTTTGTTTACCGAAGAACTTGCAGGGCCATGTACATCAGTACAAAAAGCATGGGGTACGAATGAACCGATCGATTGGGCCTTAGGTGTTATAAATACCAGCGCAGATAAAGTTAAAACCGCATTAGAAAACTATCAGCATGTGTATTTATTAATCATCAATACACCGAATGAATGTGTGATTGGTGGTGATCGTACAGAATTAAATAAGGCAGTTAAAGCACTCGCTGCACAATATCTCCCGCTTTCGGGCGTCACGACAGTTCATTGTGAAGTTGCAAAACCCGTTGAGCAGTCTTACCGCGATCTGCATATTTTTGAAACAACGCCACCCGATGATGTTGTCTTCTATAGTGGTATTCGTGGTGGTACTTATGAAGTTACGCAAGACTCTGCTGCAGATTCAATTTTGGATCAGGCGTTGGCACCTTTTGATTACACTAAGGTTATCAATAGTGCCTATGAAGATGGCGTGCGACTATTTATTGAAATGGGGCCGGGTGGTTCTTGCACCAGGATGATTGGGCAAATACTTGAGGGTAAGTCGCACTATGCGAAGGCAGTATGCGTACAAGGTCAGGATAGTGTTGATAATGTCATGCAATTACTGGCGAGACTCTATGCCGAGGGTGTGTCGGTAGACTTATCGCAGCTTGATAGATCACAAGAAACTAATAAAACAGAATATAAAAATCATATTAGCGTTAAGACGGGCGGAGAACCTTTTAAAGTACCCTTGCCGCCAAAGTCTAAAGAGGAAGAGGTTGCATCGGCAATCGTTGAGTTAAAGCAGAAACAAACAAAGGCTGATGTGGTTCAGCATAAGCAACAGCAAGGTATAAACTTTTTGCCTATGGCCGCAAACGGCGGATTGCAACCGATTATTGAACAGATGCAGCTCTCAGAACAAGCGCGTGCAGGCGCACAAGAAGCTTTTTTGCGTGTTAGTCAGGGGATGACACAGACGCTTGAGCAAGCCATTAATATGCAAATGCAGTTGATGGAAGGAAGTGACATAAATATCCCGTTAACTTCTATCAACCCAGAGCAATACAGACCAAATAACGAAATCGAATGTCAATTCGATAGAGAAGCTTGCATGGAGTTTGCTATTGGCTCTATTGGTAAGATGTTGGGCGATCGCTTTGCTGATATTGATCAACATCCATCGCGCGTACGCCTGCCCGATGAACCATTAATGTTGGTTGATCGTATTTTAAAAGTGAATGGTGAAGTAGACTGCCTTAATGCATGACTTGAGTGCTAGCGGCAGCGTCATAACAGAACATGATGTCTTGCCTAACGCTTGGTACTTAGACTTAGGTCGCATACCAACCTGTATCGCTGTGGAAGCGGGACAAGCCGATTTATTTTTATCAGGCTATCTCGGTATTGACCACGTAACGAAAGGTTTCGCGGTTTATCGCTTACTCGATGCACGTATAACCTTTCATGGCCCTTTACCAACAGCAGGACAAACAATTCATTACGATATCCATATCGAACATTTTTTTAGTCAGGGCGACACGCGCTTATTCCGTTTCAATTTTGAAGGGACGGTCAATGGGAAACCACTACTCACCATGACACATGGTTGTGCTGGCTTCTTTACTCAACAAGAGCTCGATGCAGGCCAAGGTATTGTGCTGACTAGTATGGAGAAACAACAAGCACAAGGTAGGTTCACTGATGACTGGCACCAGCTAGTCCCGCTGCAAGTAGAAAGTTATAACGATGCACAGTTGAATGCTTTACGTAATGGCGATCTTATTAGCTGTTTCGGAGAAGACTTTGCTAACAGAGGTTTAAATAATCCTGTCGGCTTACCTAGCGGTCGTATGACATTGGTACATCGCATACTTAAGCTGGATCCCAATGGTGGTCGATTTGGTATCGGTCAGATAACCGGCGAAGCTGATATTCGTCGAGACGATTGGTTCTTAACCTGTCACTTTGTTGATGATCGGGTTATGCCCGGTACCTTAATGTACGAATGTTGTTTACATACCTTGCGTGTATATTTGTTACGCATGGGTTGGATTGGTGAAACGGATGAGTTTGTTTATGAACCGATTATCGGTGAAGTCAGCCAATTAAAATGTCGGGGTCAGGTCACTGAAGAAACCAAAGCAGTTCAATATGAGATCACGCTGAAAGAAATTGGCTATAAAGCAGATGGTACACCTTATGTCTTGGCCGAAGCATTAATGTACGGCGATCATCGTGCCATCGTGCAGATGAAAAATATGTCGGTACAGCTTAGTGGGTTAAAACGTGAACGGCTGCAAACACTCTGGGCCAATCAAACAACAACAAAAAAAGTCTTGTTTAATAATGAATCAATACTCGCCTTTGCCGTAGGTAAACCTTCAGAGGCATTTGGTGACCCCTATAAGGTCTTTGATAGTGAACGTAAGATCGCACGTCTACCTGGGCCTCCGTATAAATTTCTCGATCGGATTACCTCAATCAAAGATTGTGAGCAATGGGTGTTAAAAGCGGGAGGTATTATTGAGGCTGAATATGATGTGCCGATCGATGAATGGTATTTTACTGAAGACAATCAGCCTTATATGCCGTTTGCTGTCTTACTGGAAGTCGCTTTACAACCCTGTGGTTGGTTAGCTGCTTATCTGGGGTCTGCCTTAACTAGCGAAACGGATATTTCATTTAGAAATCTGGGTGGTAAGGCGACTCAATTTATTAAAGTCTCGCCAGAGATTGGTACCTTGAGCACAAAAGTAAAAATTACTAACGTATCGCAATCAGGCGGCATGATTATCCAGAATTTTGATTACGAAATGCATTCAAATCTGGGTATGGTCTACAAAGGTAATACTTACTTTGGCTTCTTCTCGCACGATGCCTTGGCGGAACAGGTCGGGATTCGAGATGCTGAACCCTATAAGGCAAACAGGAAAGAGCTTGCCAGTGGTAAATCGTTTGCCTATCCCTCCGAAGCACCGATGCCAGCAGATATGATGCGCATGGTTGATGAAATAACCCTATATGATCCTGATGGTGGGCCTAATGGCTTGGGATTTATCGAAGGGATAGCGAATGTGAAGCAAGAGGCCTGGTTCTTTAAAGCACATTTCTTTGAAGATCCGGTCTGGCCGGGTTCATTGGGGCTCGAATCATTCATGCAATTGCTAAAGGTATTCGCTTGGGAGCGTTGGCAGGATGAGCTGGAAATAGGGCAATTCGCCTTCGAAAGTATGGCCCTGAATCAACTGCATGAATGGGTATACCGAGGCCAGATATTGCCTGTCGATGATAAAGTCACGGTTCAGGCGGTGATAACCGAGGTTGATGATCAGAGCAGAATCCTTAAAGCGGATGGATTTTTGACCGTAGATGGCAGAATTATCTATCAGATGAAAGATTTTGCGCTCCGAATCACTTAGAATATGAGCTCGAATATTGCATAAGAACAGCAATTATCACAAATGACTCTTAATATGAATTTACGAAACGATTATTCCAATGATCGACTATTAGTCGGCGAATGCTTATACCGAAGCTCGCTGGTTCAGCTATCCGCTCTGCGCACATGCTTCCTCACAGGTATGAATAACTACCTGTTCAGTCGCGAGCACGCAGATCGAATAGCTGTCCTGTGCGACCGTTCGGCATTCTTATGCAATATGCGAGCTGTCCTATGAAATATTCACGCGTACATATGGAATCCATTGGCTATGAACTGCCCCCGGTCGCCATTACTTCCGAGGACCTCGAACAGCGGCTAATGCCTATGTATGACGCACTACATATAGCACCTGGGCAGTTAGAGGCCTTGACGGGTATTCATGAACGGCGCTGGTGGGAAGAAGGCCATATATTGTCTGATGGTGCTGCGAATGCGGCTCGAAAGGCACTAGAACAGTCAAATGTCGAAGCAAAAGACGTTGAAGCACTGGTTTATACAGGTGTTTGCCGAGAAAATTTCGAACCTGCAACTGCTTGTGCTGTAGCAGCTCAATTGGGTATCAGTGATGATGCCAATATCTATGATATTTCTAATGCCTGTTTGGGAGTTATGAACGGCATTATTGATATCGCCAATCGCATCGAATTAAAGCAGATCCGTGCCGGTATGGTCGTATCGTGCGAGACCTCACGCGAAATCGTTGAGATTATGATCGAGCGCATGCTGAAAGATAAAACGATTGATATGTTTTCCAGTTCACTGGCGACTCTAACGGGTGGTTCGGGGGCAGCTGCAGTATTACTGACGGATGGTTCGTTTGATAATAAAGAAACTCATCGCTTGTTGGGTGGTGCGAATCAATCTGCACCGGAGCATCACAAACTTTGTCGTTGGGGCGTTTCAATATCACCAGTAGCAATCGGGGAATTTGTTTTTTCTCCTGATAAATTATTGGCAGCGATTGATCAAGTGATGGAGCCCGAAGTTATTCCATCAGTTCTTAAAGAAGTGATGTCGAGTGATAAATTACCACCTGCTTTATCGAGCATGTTGCCCAAAGAAAAATTACCGGCAGCCTTGTCTGAATTCATGTCGACCGATTCTGTTTCAGTTTTAAAACATGGTGCCATCTTGGGTGTTAAAACATGGGGGTCGTTTTTGGGGAAAATGGGTTGGGCCAGAGATCAGGTTGATAAAGTGATTTGTCATCAGGTCGGCGAAGGCCATCGTGATACAATCTTAAGAGAGCTTGGTATCGCGCCTGAAAAAGATTTTAGTACCTATAAATATCTAGGTAATATTGGGACTGTCTCTGTGCCCTTAACAGCAGCAATTGCTGATCAAAGGCAGTTCTTAAAGAAGGGTGATCGTGTTAGTTTTCTAGGCATAGGCAGTGGCTTAAATTGTCTGATGCTTGGTTGGGAATGGTAAAAACTTAAATTTCATAAAGTTGTATGAAAAAAAATAAAGACAAGCTTTCTTTTCCTGACCCAGCGACATTTAAAATAGAAACGCCACAGGTTAGTTTTGAGGAGATCACAGCTCTTTCTGAAAAGATGTTGCCGTTTGAGAATAAAAAGAGAAAAAAATCTAGCGCTACATCATTCACACCTTTTGTACTCGACTAATACTTTAAAACACCAGTTTTTGTATTCTAAATAATAAGTGAATACGGAAGACCCCGAAGAAAATCCAGTTCAACGTAAAATCATCCATGTCGATATGGATGCCTTCTATGCTTCAGTCGAACAGCGTGACAACCCTGAATATCGTGGCAAGCCTGTCGTTGTTGGTGGCACACCGGAGCAACGCGGTGTTGTTGCTGCTTGTAGCTATGAGGCACGGAAGTTTGGTATACACTCAGCAATGTCGGCCACGCAAGCACATCAACGCTGTCCTCAGGCTATTTTTCTAAAGCCACGTTTTACTGCGTATCGTGAAGTCTCTGAAGAAATTCAGGCTGTGTTCCGCCAGTTTACAGATTTGGTCGAGCCCTTATCTTTGGACGAAGCTTATTTGGATGTCACGCATAATCAGGATTATTCAGGTTCAGCAACCTTAATCGCAAAAGAGATCAAACGTTTAATTAAAGAGAAAACTGATCTCAATGCCTCTGCTGGTGTGTCATACAATAAATTTTTAGCGAAGATAGCCTCGGATATGGATAAACCAGATGGTTTATATTTAATCACACCTGAACAAGGCCCCGAGTTTATCAAGACATTACCAGTACGACAGTTTCATGGCATTGGTAAAGCAACCGAGAAACGAATGAAAGAATTTGGCATTCATACCGGTGAAGATCTTTTACAGAGAGACCTGAATGAACTCGTCAAAAAATTCGGCAAGGCAGGTCATTTTTATTATTCAATTTCACGTGGCATCGACCATCGACCGGTGAACAACCAACGGATAAGAAAATCCGTAGGTAAGGAAACAACGTTTAGTAAAGATATGGGCGACATAAATGAGATGTTTTCTATTCTGGAGGAACTATCCAGTAGTGTCTCGAGAATATTGTTTGGTAAAAATTTATCCGCACAGACTATAACCTTAAAAGTTAAATATGCAGACTTTGAGCAAATCACACGCAGCCGCACGATTGAAAAGCCGACATTATCTGCGAGTAATATTTTCGAAACTGTAAAAGATCTATTAACAAACACAGAAGTAGGCAAACGCAAAGTTCGTCTATTAGGAGTGAGTACGTCCAAGCTGCAGGAAAAGGGCGATGACCAAAGGAATAAAACGGAGCAGATGGATTTACTTTAGACTCTACTAATAAATTCGCCGTATAAACTTGGTGTATAAGGTGTTTTTCAGTAAACTAGCTCGCTTTATAACTATATTTTCACATAAAAACCAATAGCTTATGCAATACCCCGATTACTCCTCAGAGTCTTCCTGTTATGCTTCAATAAATAACAGACAAATGCATTATCTCGAAGGTGGGAAGGGAAATGCTGAAACTATAGTCATGATTCATGGTAATCCGAGCTGGTCTTTTTATTATCGGCATCTATTTACTGCACTCAGTGAGAAATATCATTGCATCGTACCAGACCACATTGGCATGGGGTTATCGGATAAACCAGCTGACGGTGAATATGATTTTACATTACAGCAACGAGTTGATGACCTCGATACGCTTTTATCTTCATTGGGGCTTGATAATAATCTAACACTAATTGTGCATGATTGGGGCGGCATGATTGGTATGGCCTATGCCACACGCTACCCAGAAAAAATTAAACGTCTGGTAATATCGAATACGGCTGGGTTTCATATTCCATCCGGAAAAAAAATTCCCTGGCAATTAAAGCTAAGCCGTACCCCGTTAATTGGTGCGTTATTAATACAAGGCTTAAATGCATTTTGTCGAGGAGGTGTCATACAGTGTGTTACACGTAAACCGATGACGAGTGATATTAAGAATGCCTACTTAGCGCCGTATGATAATTGGTCAAACCGACTTTCGGTGCTACGCTTTGTAGAAGATATCCCGCTAGATAAAAACCACATTTCTTATGACGTTGTAGATAATGTCGATAAAAATCTAGACCAGTTTTCAAAGCTGCCAATGTTGGTTTGTTGGGGATTGAATGATTTTGTGTTTGACCGACATTACCTTGATGAATGGAAGAAGCGTATGCCAAATGCTGAATATCATGAGTTTGATGCGGGACATTATTTACTTGAAGATGCGGGCGAGGAAGTGATCCCTTTGATTCAAGCTTTTCTAGAAAAGACAAACCCAGGTCAGACATAAGTTTGATCTCTGTCTGTAATGATTACTGCAAACATAGCCTCTCATTTACCAGTTATGGCACAACAGCAGCCAGACACCCATGCTGTGGTTGTCCAGTCAACAGGCACTCGTGAAAAGTCTGAGTCGACTCTTTATAAAAATTCATACACTTACAAGGAACTCGATGAAGTTAGTAACGTTATTGCTAATGGATTAAAAATCCATGGCATCAGTAAAGGTACGCGGACAGTTTTAATGGTTAAGCCGGGGCTTGATTTCTTTGCTCTGGTATTTGCCTTATTCAAGCTTGAGGCTGTGCTTGTCGCTGTCGATCCAGGTATGGGGATAAAAAATCTGGGCAAGTGTTTAACAGAGGCTGAACCAGAAGCGTTTATTGGCATCAGAAGCGCACATCTTGCACGACTCACCTTAGGCTGGGCAAAAAAGACAATTAGTAAAACGGTACTAGTAGGTAATAACCTTTTATTAGGCAGTTTTATAACTAGTCTGGAACAGATAAAAGCAAGCGCAAAAGATAAACATTTTCAAGATACTAAAACTGTTGCAGCAAATATGGCTGCAATTCTGTTTACGAGTGGTAGCACGGGTATTCCAAAAGGCGTTGTCTATACGCATGCTAATTTTACCGCGCAGCATGAGGCATTGAAGAAGCTTTACGATATTCAGCTGGGTGAGATAGATTTAGCGACATTCCCATTGTTTGCTTTATTTGCCCCAGCATTAGGCATGACGTCTGTGATACCAAAGATGGATTTTACGCGACCAGGTCATGTCAATCCAAAAACTATTATTACTGCGGTTAATGACTATAAATGTACAACCATGTTTGGTTCACCGGCCTTATTAAATCGTGTTGGGAAATGGGGCGAAGCGAACGCGAGTAAATTACGCACTCTAAAACGGGTGCTGTCAGCGGGTGCTCCAGTCGCACCTTCCGTACTTAAGAGATTTAAATCATTACTTAATGATGATGTGCAAATATTCACACCCTATGGTGCAACAGAATCACTTCCTGTTAGTTCTGTTGGCAGTGATGTTATTTTGAATGAGACTGCTATAGCGACAGTTGAAGGCAAGGGTGTCTGTGTCGGCAGTCCTGTTCCCAATCTGGATATTAGGATTATTAAAATCACTGACGAAGCTATATCTACTTGGAAGGATGATTTAGAGTTGCCTGCTTATAAAATTGGTGAAATTTGTGTCAGAGGCCCACAGGTTACTCAATCTTATTTCAATCGCGATAATGCAACGCGATTGGCTAAAATACAGACTGACAATGGTTTTTACCATCGTATGGGTGATGTTGGCTACAGTGATGATAATGGAAGAATATGGTTTTGTGGACGTAAGAGCCAGCGTGTCATTACAGAAAATGAAACCTTATTTACTATATGTTGTGAGGGTATTTTTAATAAGCACGCTTCCGTATTTCGAACAGCATTGGTTGGCGCTAGACATGAAGATAAAATTATCCCCGTTATTTGTGTTGAATTAGAACCTGAAAATAAAATTGTGGATAAAAACAAACTGACTGAAGAATTATTTGAGTTAGCTAGCCACCATTCCCTGACAAAAAATATAAAGCATATTTTATTTCATTCTGGTTTCCCTGTAGACATTAGACACAATGCCAAGATTGGTCGCGAGAAGTTAGCGATATGGGCTGAGGGGAAATTAGTATGAAGGCCTTAGTGACAGGTGGTGGTGGGTTTCTCGGTGGCGCAATAGTCAGGGCCTTATTGAAAAGGGGTGATACTGTTAGGTCAATTCAGCGAGGACACTATCCCGATCTTTTAGAATTAGGTGTTGATGCGATACAAGGAGATCTATGTAAGGCTGATGATATAGATGCTGCAGCGAGTGGCTGCGATATTATTTATCATGTTGCAGCTATGGCTGGCGTATGGGGTGATTATGATAAGTATTATCTGGCCAATGTGGTAGCAACAAAAAATGTCATCGATGCGTGTAAAAAACATAATATTAATTATTTGGTTTATACCAGTACCCCAAGTGTGGTGTTTGATGGAACTAGCGAAGAGGGTATTGATGAATCAACACCTTATGCAGAAACATTTTTCAATGCATACCAGGAAACCAAGGCAGAAGCAGAGCAACTAGTATTAATTTCGAATAGCGAAAAACTTAAAACAGTTGCCTTGCGACCGCATTTAATCTGGGGGCCGGGTGATAGACACCTTGCACCACGTGTCATTAATCGTGCAAAGGCCGGCCGGTTAAGACTGGTTGGGAATAAAGAAAATAAAGTCGATTCATGCTATATCGACAATGCTGTTGATGCGCATCTACTTGCCGGAGATGATTTACAGAAAAATGCAAGATGTGCGGGCAAAGCCTATTTCATTAGTAATGATGAGCCCATCTCGATGTCAGATTTAATTAATAAAATATTGGCAACTGTAAATCTATCGCCGATAAAGAAAAGAATTAATGAGTCTGTGGCTTATTATATAGGTTCGATATTTGAACGAGTCTATTCTCTATTCAAGATCGAGGAAGAGCCTCTAATGACGCGATTTGTTGCTAAACAATTATCCACAGCACACTGGTTCGATCTAACAGCGGCTAAGCGAGATTTATCCTTCACACCAGAAATCAGTATTGATGAGGGCATGAAACGTCTTAAGGCATCATTTGATACTGAAAAATAATAATGAATACTCTTGAGCAGATATCACAAGAAAGACTAGTACTGTCAGATAATACAATTCATGTCTATTTAATTAAATTCGATTTATTTGATAATAAACAATGCATTCAGTATTTATCAGAAGATGAACGTATTCGAGCAGAAAAATTAAAAATAGAAGAAAAAAAGAATCAGTTTGTTATAACGCGAAGCGTGTTAAGACTATTGTTATCTAGTGCTATTGCCAAGTCATATCAAGATATTGAATTCTTATATGGAGAACATGGAAAGCCGATCATTAATGAATATTTAAATAATAAACCAGTAGAATTTAATATTTCTCATTCAGGAAATTATGCCCTGATAGCAATTACCTTGAGTAATAAAGTAGGAGTTGATATAGAAGGGGTAAATATTGCTATAGATCATCAATCACTATCAAAGCGGTTTTTCAGCAAAGACGAAAAAAATGAGTTAATAAATTTAGTTGATGAAGTGCAACTCGATACCTTCTATCGTATTTGGGCTAGGAAGGAGTCCTTTATCAAGGCAACTGGTAAGGGTGTTGCATATGGTCTTGACCAATTTTCTGTCACATTAGATGAGACTATTGATGGAGGGACAGAAGTATTAACTTTCAACCCATTGGATGATAAATGGTTTTGTTACGATCTTATTAATATAGATAATTATAAAACAGCATTGACAACGACGAACAAGACTTGCGATATTGTTATTCATGCATAAGTTATTTATGAGTGGTTATTAATTTTTACCAGTTAATAATTCAGCAAGGCGTTTTGTCGTATGTCTAAGACGTGCCGTTAGTATTCTAGCAAGCTTCCATAACAATTTATTGCCGAGTTGAATATTTTGACTGACAATATCCTCAAAGTCTTCACGGGTAATCAATAATACGATCGAATCATGAGCTGCGATTGCCGAGGCCGAGAAAGGTTCTCCATCAATTATGCCCATTTCACCGATAGATTCTCCTGTCTTCACCTCTGCAATTTTTAAATGTTCGTCTGGTAACTTTTTAAAAATATTAATTTCGCCTTGGATGATTATGCATAGGCAATTACTTTTGTCTCCTTCATTCAGCACTACACAACCTGTTGCTGCAGAATAGGCCTTGGTCCAGCGTGCCAGAACTTCAATCTCCTCATCGTTAAATTCAGCAAAAAAATCAGATTCTTTTATATGTCGATAAGCAGACTTTCTGAATGAGTCCCCATCATCAAGTAATTGAAGTTCTTTCAAAACCAATACCTCTCCATCAATAATATTATGATCTATAGTATTACGTTATTTCATAAAGAATTATCAAATTATAGGGCTTAATATAATTAAATATAGTCAAAATAATGGGTTGTTTTGAGTAATAATAATGCAATGAACTGGTATAGCTTGGCTACGTATTACGATGTTTCTTTCTCTCATGAAATGAGAGAGGAGTTATTGTTTCTGCAGAATATCTTCAATAGCTATAGTACGACTAACTATCCGAGCTTAATCGAACCCGCCTGTGGTACTGGTCGTTTGATTATTCCTCTGTCCCGCAGCGGATATGATTGCACGGGCTTTGACTTAAATGAAAGTGCATTGTCGTATTTAAAAGACAAACTCATTCGCAATCAATTAAAGGCGAATATATTTCGCGGAGATATGGCTAATTTCAATAGTAAAAGGAAGAAGTATGATGCTGCGTATTGCACGGTTGATACCTTCAGGCATCTATTATCAGAAACACAAGCAGCTCAACATTTATTAAATATCTCGAAGTCATTGAAGAAAAATGGAATATATATTCTTGGCATGCATCTAATTCCTGAACAAGGGGTATCAGATAAAATAACACGATGGACAGCAAAGCGAGGTCGTTTAACAGTGAGGACAACAATGGAGATGTTAAAGCTAGATAAAATAAACAGGGCAGAAACGTTAAGAGTTATATTAAACCCGAAGACAGAATATATAAATGAAAAATATGAATCTATTTATAAATTACGTACCTACACCCTAAAACAATTTAAAAAACTTCTTTCAACGACAAATGTCTTTGAAATTGATAATAGCTATGATCATTTCTATGATCTATCTAAACCAATAACGCTTAATACGAGATCAGATTATGGTGTCTTTGTACTAAGGAAGAAAAATTAACTGGTAGTCTGAATCGGTGAAGGTATCACCGACCCAGACTGGAGAATATCAGGATGTCAGTTGTGGTTACTACTTTGTAAATTCAATTAAACTTGAATGTGAGAACATATAATCATTCTCTGGCATGGGTAAATGACAGCTAGCACAATCTAATTTGTTTTCTTTAATTGTGCCATCCGTTTTGTATATAGCAAATCCCCAATCTCCTGCGCGATCTTTGGCATCAAAGCTGGCATCCCAATTTGAGCGTTTTTCCATCACTGCAACAGCGGCAAATTTACCCTTCTTAAAAAGTCCGTCTTCACCAACAGTCGGTTTACCATCTTCTCCGGGCACAGTTTTATAAACTTCCATTATGATCTTTGCACCACCACCTAATTTTCCACTGGCAGCGGTATCAGTAGCAATTTTGTTCGCATAAAGCACGGCCACCTGTTTGCCGTTAGATCGGTTACGCGTATCGTATTTAGTGAATTCAGTTTGATATCCTTCTGGATATTTAACATAGTCAGGGTTTCCACCCGCATAAACAATGAAACTGAGCGATAGTGAAATAAGGGCTAATGCGATTTTTTTCATTTTATATCTCCACTTAAGCAAAATTAGCAGCAAAATATTTAGTGCACGAAATAATATAGTTGTGAGTATAGGCAAGTTAATTTATTATCGCAAGTATTTAGTGCACGAACAAAATAAATGAATCAATATACAGAATATGAACGGTCCTAAATTAAATGAACAGGTTTGTTATGCCTTATATTCCACCTCAAGGGCGATAACTCAGGCTTATAAAGGCTTGCTTGAACCATTGAATTTAACCTACCCACAATATGTCGTGATGATGGCATTGTGGGAAAAAGAGGCCGTGATGATCAGTGAAATTGCCGATACAACAGGTCTCAGTAATGCAACATTAAGCCCATTACTCAAACGGCTTGAGTCTAATGGATTTATAGAAAGGCGTTCTACTGATATTGATGAGAGGCAGAAGCAACTTGTTTTAACTAAAGAGGGAAAAACACTAGGCAAGAAAGCTAAGAAAGCCAGCGAAATCGCATTATGCGCTACAGGCCTGAGTGAAGAAGAAGCAGTTAAGTTAATGTCACTTTGCGAATCTATAAAAAATCAGCTTCAGGGAAGCTAAATATATCTTATTCAGACAAGCCAAAACTAATCAGTGCATTCCCACTGGGCGTTTTTAATAGCCCATGACCGCCCGCAGCAACAGCAATGTATTGCTGATTACCAACCTTGTAACTCATGGGCGGTGCATTTACGCCTGCACCACAATTAAACTCCCATAAACGTTTGCCATTCTGGCTATCAAATGCGGTAAACATGCCGCTACCTTCGCCCATGAATAGCAAGTTTCCCGCTGTTGCTAATACGCCACCAATTAATGGTAGCTCGGTTTTGATTTGCCACTGAATGTGACCTTGGTTGCGTGTATCGATTGCTGTCAGTGTTCCCCAACTGGGTTCTGACTCAGCAATTTCGGTTAATATATAAGGGACTTCTTTACCTTCAAATATCGCGTACTCTGTGCGATAGAGAGTGGGTTTGTGGATTCCTGCAATAAATACCGTACCACTTGATGGATCGTATGAAGTGGGTGACCAGGATGCGCCGCCCCATGATCCCGGTGAGCTAATAACGCCTTCATCGCTAGGCGCTTTGAATAGATTCTTTTGCGGGACAAAGGGTTCAGAGCGATAAATCAATTTACCCGTTTCTCGGTTATGAACATAGAACCAGCCGGTTTTACCGGCAATACCAATTGCTGGAATGATTTTATCGCCGACAGGTAAATCGAATAATACTGAGGTACTTGCAAGATCATAGCCCCATAAATCATGAGGCACTTGTTGGTAATGCCAACGGGTTTCGCCGGTGTAAGCGTCAATGGCGACCAGTGAATTTGCATAGAGATTATCACCGGGTCTAGCACTGGAGACATCATTGGGAGAAGCGTTACCTGTGCCAACAAATATTAGGCCCTGCTTAGGATCAAATGACGGTGTCATCCATGTTGAAGTCCCGCCAATACGCCAGCGATCTTTTAGTTTAGGTGCTAATTTTTTTTCGAGTGGGATATCGCGAGGTAACGCTTCGCCCTCTGGCGTTGTGGAGGCAAACACACCTTCCCAGCCGCCACTTTTAGTGGTGTGCCAGCGCCAAACTTCTTCACCTGTATTTACATTGAAAGCAGCAACATAACCACGCAGACCTAGAAAACGATCGGCTGGTCGTATTTCATCTGCGGAGGTTCCTTTTAGAGCAAATCTCGAGAATATATTATAAAACATACCGTAACCGGCTGCTGTGACTCCAACAACTACCAAGTCTCGATATACAATTGGCGCCATCTTCGCGGGTAAGGTATCGCTATTTTCTGTTAAGAAACCTTTTTGTGTTTGAGTGAGGCCTTCAAGTTCGGCATCAGTGGGGCGCGCAATGATCTTGTCCCAAATTATTTTACCTGACGTTTGATCAAGCGCAATCAGACGGCCGTCATTGGTAGCCTCAAATACTTTGCCGTAACCCAGTGCTGCACCACGATTGGCTGGGCCGGCTTTATTTTTTTCTTTTCGATTATTGTGTTTATAACGCCAAAGAACATTACCGTTTTCAGCATCTAGTGCTACTACATCGTTGCCTGGGATAGTTGCATACATAACACCGTCGGCAACTAAAGGTTGTGTTTGAAACGATCCTGTTTTTCCGGTTTGAAATATCCATTTTGGAACGAGTCGTTTAACTGTTGTAGCGTTGATTTGTTTAAGGGGGGAGAAATTCTGGTTTGTGTAGTCACGACCATATGAGAGCCAATTGTTAGTTTCATTTGATGATGCTAGTAAACGCGTAGCATCGATAACTGTATTTGAGTTGTCAGCAATAATTGTTTGAGATAAGACTGATAAGAATAAACCGGCAACTATTCTTTTAAATAACATAAGTTTCTTATCCCCCTTGATTGATGTGCTCTTGGGATATTAATGAAAGTAAAATTAAAACAACAGCTTCTTATAACTTAACTATCTCAAAAGAAACTATTAGCCTTTATTCTTGGGGAGTCGATACCAGGTAATTAATGCAAATATGGGTGCACCTACTGAAGCGCCGACAAGAAATGGCAAGTGTAAATTCAACCAAACAACCGGGGCGAATAAATATAGTACGTCATCAAAATCGAAACCGGCAAATCCTGAATAGGCTTTCTCACCCGTGTCTTTTTGTGCTTGATCGATAATTTCTGCTAGAATCTCCGCAGCAACGACGCCGGCTGATGCGCTTATTCCCATAACAATACTCCAAAGACCTAGAGAACTCTCTCTTAAACCAATGCCGATACCTAGGAAGAATAGGGCTGTTACCGTAACGTCACAGAAGTAATCAAACTTATGACCCCATTCACTCGTTTTGCCAGAGACTCTAGCGAGCTCTCCATCAGCACGATCGAGGAAGGCGGATATTAACCATAGTACGCCACCCCAGAGATTGCCATCAGAAGACCCGATTGCAAGTAAGCCGCAAGCCGCAAGGCCTGTAATTAAACGTAGGACTGTTAGATGGTTTGGTGTTACTGGTGTGTTAACTAAAGGCAGTATACATACACGTGCTATTTTATGTGTCCAGGAATCACCGACCATAAGAACCAACTGTTTTTATGAATTAAATCCAGAGAGCTCGATATTGAATTTCTCAACTGTTCGTTTAGTGCGTGCATGTATTAACGCTTTAAACTCGGCTTCAAATTCGTAGTCCTTTGCAGCCGGATCAATATCATCCCATCTCTCTGTTGCCGGGTGGCTATATATTTCAGTAACGCCATCGGCTATGTGGGGAATGATACGAACTAGTGTATCGATATTCATGTGTCCGCTGTCATTCAAACCATAGATTGTGTCGTTGTGTTTAATATTATTTTCTAAACATAGTTTTTTCATGCGCGATACAAATGGCTTGAAAAAGAGAAAACGAAATTTACGCAGTAGCTTATCTTTTGTACCACCAGTGATTGAGTCTAATGGTGGTTCATTGGGTATGCGGATCGCCGTGACCTCGAATTCTTTTCCTATCTTTATAATTAGATCAAATACTGTCGGATGTAGATGCATATGATTATGCGCATTGACGTGATCTAATCTCAAGCCAGTCGCTTTAAAAGCTTCAAACTGTGCACGAATTTCTTTTTCGAGTTGTTTTTTTGTGCTTGGGTCAAAGAACATCATGATGCCAGTGCGAAACAAGTTGTTATCTAGCTGACCATTAGCATGTGCCAAAGCCGGAATTTCTGCAGCAGGGGATGTTGCCTTGCCGTTACTTAAGACCAGGTGTAAACCAACGTTTAAATTAGAAAGGTCCTTGGCACGATTAACAGCATCTTCAGCAGCGGGTGCCGATACCATTAAACTCGTAGTCGTCAGAATACCTTTCTCGTGAGCCTTTACAATTGCATCATTGACTGGTGTGGAAAGACCAAAATCATCACCAGTAACAATCAACTTTTTCAGGCTGTGCTCTCCCGACCAAACAGGAATTTGAAGAATTCGACACCTTCGCGTGCACGACGTTTCATTACTTCCCAGTCGCGACACATCTCGAAAAATAATATAGCCATTTTCCACGGACGGAAATAAAAGCGTTTGTAAAAGTTATCAACCGCTTCAAAAATATCTTCACTGGGTAGATGAGGATAATTTAATACAGAATGTTGTACACCATCATCGCCAACTAAATCTTCATCTACGATCAACCAGCCATTTTCGACCGCTTGCTTGTACAGGAAGGTGCCTGGATAGGCAGCAGGTAATGATACTTGAATGGTTTGTGGATTCAGTTCTTGTGCATATTTGATTGATTCTTCGATGGTATCTTTCGTTTCACCAGGAAGACCAACGATAAAGGTTCCGTGTATAACGATTCCAAGTTTGTGACAGTCTTTCGTAAATTGACGTGCAATATCGGTACGAATACCTTTCTTGATATTAATCAGAATCTGTTGATTACCTGATTCATAACCGACCAATAATAAACGCAGACCATTATCTTTCATGATCTTCAATGTTTCATAAGGGACATTGGCTTTAGCATTACAGGACCATGTGATACCCAGTTTGCCGATTTCTTTTGCTAATTCTTCAACATAAGGGATGTTGTCAGTCAAAGTATCATCATCGAAAAAGAATTCTTTTATTTCTGGAAAATTGTCACGCGCATAAGTTAATTCGTTGATGACATTTTCAACCGATTTATGGCGATAATTATGTCCGGATATCGTTTGTGGCCACAAGCAAAATGTACAATGTGATTTACAACCACGACCGGTATAGAACGACATATAAGGGTGTAACATATAGCCGTTGTAATAATCCTCCGTGACCAGATGCTCTTTATACACGGGGGTTACCCAAGGCAGGGAATCCATATCTTCGATTAAGGCACGTGGTTTGTTATGAACTGGTTTACCGTCTTTTTTGTAAACGATGCCATCAACTTCTTCCAAGGCTTTACCTTCTGCAATTTCTTTAATAGTGAAATCAAACTCGTTGCCAGCGACAAAGTCGATTGCATCGGAGGCGATTACGGTTTGGTCTGGGTTAACAGCAACATGCGCACCACAAAAACCGATAATCAAGTTTGGATTCTTTTCTTTGAAAGCTTCAGCAATCTTTACGTCATTTGAAAAGGATGGTGTGCTTGTATACAACACCAAAAATTCGTATTCAGTAGCCAATGGCAGGACTTCATCAAGAGAAATTCCCCTAGCAGGCGCATCGATTAAACGGCTGCCTTCCACTAAAGCGGCTAATTGAGCCAGCCAAGTTGGATACCAGAATGATTTCACTTCACGGGTACATTGATAACGCGAACCTGCAGCGCCATCAAAACCGTTGAACGAGGGTGGGTTGAGAAATAAAGATTTCAACATTGCTAACTAATACTCCGAATTAATAATCTTGTTATGTTGCCAAGTCTGGGGTTTTTTCTACAGAATCCAATTCATTTAACAATTCTTCCTCATTATGTATCAGTCCAGACTGATCAACATTGAAAGCATTGTTACGCCATTGAATAGAGGTGCCAGTGAAACTAATCACTCTAATGCTAAAAGATAATACATCTCTCAGCGGAATTAACCAGATTGAACCAGCACTGCTCGAGCCAGTAATCTGCTTTGTACGACTATGTAAAACTATGCGAGCCAATAATACGAGTAGAATTGGCAATAATGACAAGCCTGCGTTTTGTGTTGTTATATAAAAGATAGCAGCGGTAAAACTACTAATGACAAGTGTATCGGTCAGGAAAGTGAAAAAGTACCCTAACGGTTCAACTCTTCTTAACGTTCTAGCCCAACGTAACTCATGTAGCATAAGATCCTTAAATGATGGCTCTTCAACGATGTTTTCAACAATAAAGTCTGATAGATGAATTTTATAACCAAGATCGGATATTAATTTACCGAGCATATAATCATCAGCCAAATAATCAGATAATGAATTAAACCCTCCAATTTTCTTTAATAGGTCACGTCGAACAATCATCGTTGCGCCGAGACAGAATTTAATGGGTTGTAGGATTCGTGAGATTAAAACAGAAGGTAGAAACCATTCATTAATAAACATCGCATTCAGTGATGATGCAATTTTGCCTCTAGCAGAACCAGAGTAGAGAGAGGTTACTGCGCCAACTGTTGAATCGGCAAAGGGTGACATTAATTCAGACAGATAATTGGACGGTACACGCATATCACTATCTGCAACAAGCAAGTAGTCGTGCTTTGCTGTTGGATACATATTGATTAGATTTGATACTTTATGATTGCAACCGTAGAGTCTTGAATCGACAACGTAACTGACATCAATATGTTTAAATTCTTTTATGATTTTCTTGACGATAGGAAGAGCAAGATCATTATTATTATGTAAGCCAAATATAATTTGGAAATTAGGATAATCCTGCTGGCAAAAACTTCGCAGATTTTTAATTAACTCTGCATCAAGACCGTATATGGGTTTTAAAAGTGTTACTGGAGGTTGAAAATCATTTACAGGGTTTGATTTTTTGCGTTTGTGATTGAAACGTTCGAGAGCGAACAAAGCAAACACTAGATAGCCAGCTGAACACAGGAATATTAATGCGACAGTAATGTTAAAAATATTGAATAATTCAATCTGCATGGGTCAACCGTAATAATTCAATCAAATTCCTAAATGCCTCTGCAGACATAAAAATAAATAAATCTATTAATTAACAATAACTTGGGATGCTTTATTATAATTATTTTAAAGATAATAAGACAAGAAAAATAAACTTAGCAATTCCAGCGAAACTAACCGTGCAGCATATTGATTTTAGCGGCTTAAAGCAAATATATTACATTTTGCTTATTTTCTTATTTCGCTATTGTTACAAAGGGTTTGAAGCTGAGTTATTTGGGTTTTTTTGAGTAAATATTTGGCTTCAACATGCTGCCAATAGAGTAAACCGGGTAGATCGACTATTAGTTCACGTATACGTGTTGCCAGAGAGATGGCCAGAGAGAATTCCGGACTAAGGCCAATCAAAGCGCCTAACATCACATATCCACCTTCTTGAACGCCATAGCCATTCGGGATGACAAAGGCGATATCGGTAATAATCGAAGTCAAACTTTTTAGCATCAGCGCCTCGATAATGCCGATGGGATGCCCTAATAGATAGCAGGCAAGCCAAACTTCGGAAGTCTGCAGAATAAGCCCGAGCGTTCGCCAAAAAATCGAAGTGAGGAAGCGTTTCTTATCGCTGTAGATCTCTTTCACCAATGCATCGACATCATGAGCGTTATGGGTAATTTTGCCCCAACCATCAGAAGTATTGAATTTGCCAATAATCCGGGCAATAAATCCAAACATGCCCGCTCGTTGTACCAGTACAAAGCCGACAATGCCTAAACCAAGTAGAAATGTCCCCAGCATGATGAGCTTGGCTAATTCATTATCTATGGCGAGATAAACCAATAAGCTAGTCCCAATGATGGCCCAGGGAACTAATGCAAGCGCCTGTACCGTTTTGTCGACCAAGACCGATGCGCTTGCATCAATCCCAGGATGTCCCCAGAGAATTAATAAGCGAGCCTTGGCGATTTCCCCACCAATTGAGGCGACCGGGAGCAAGGTATTAATGGCTCTGCCCATCCATAGAGACAGGAAAAGCTGTTTGAAAACAGGTATGCGCTTGATAGGAAATAGATAATGCCAGGATATGACTGCAGCAATTAAACCCGGAAACCAGACTATGGGTAAGAGTAATAATGAAAAACCAGAGTGTCTTAAGAGCTCAAATATCTCGTCAATACCTTGCCAGACGACAAGCCAAGTCATGACTAGTAGACCAACTAGTAGTCCAATATAGGAAGCGATTCTGAGCATGAGGTATTAGTTGTTAAACGGGAGATATGTGAGTAATGCATTTTATTTTTTCATATGCATATTAGAATACCAAGCGAATCCATATCATACTAGGCAATTTAACTCCTCAAAAATATAAGATATTATTATGACGACAGAATCTAGCGCCGCGCCGACACAATTATTTCCATTAGTAAGACATTTGTCTTATCGGTTGACGCCACTTCTGCTAAAGACAGCAATTACCCCGAATCAAATCACGGCGATATCTTTATCGCTCGGATTATTGTGTGCGGTTTGTTTTATTACGGGACTCCATATTGTTGGAATAATTGGTGCACTATTAATGACTGCGAGTTATACCTTTGATAATTGTGATGGTGAAGTTGCTCGGGTAAAAAACATGTCATCAGAGTTTGGCGCCAAGTTTGACGATATGTCGGACTGGATGGTTGATGCCAGTTTTTTTGCTGCTCTGGGTTATGGCACGAGTCAGGTCATGGAACAGCCGTTTTGGTTCTGGTTTGGTTGTGCAGCGGCAGCAGGTGCATTTATCGATTATGTCGTTGATTTGTTTTATCACGCCAAGAACGAAGAAAAAGAAGACTCTATGAGTAGAGAAGAGGTGGCAGCAGAAGGGAAAAAACCGGAAGACACTTTGGATTGGATTATTTATGTTTTTCATAAATTAAGTCGTGCAGATTTTTGTATTATTGTATTGGTCCTTGCTGTGTTTAATGTGACCTGGATATTGCTGCCGTTTGCTGCAATTGGTGCGCAGGTTTATTGGATTACTGATTTATTTGATCGGGCGAGGGGGTATCACACCTAGAGATTAGATTTATGTCTGCTGGTCTAGCAGCTTTTTCATGATTTCGATATTTCTAGAAACATCGTATAGCCACGGATTCACCTCTAATGCTGCTTCAAATGCATTTAATGCAGATTGAAATTTCTGTAACTCGAAATAGCATTGGCCGCGCCCGGATAGTGCACCGAAGTGACGGGGCTCTAGTTTGAGTGTTTTTTCAATATCAGCAAGTGAAGCATGATAATCACCCATTAAAAAATAAACGGTTGCGCGTTTATTCCATCCTTCAGCATAGTTAGGCGCAAGTTCTACAATCTTGTTAAACGATGCCAGTGCTATTTCATAATCTTTTTTGTACATGGCATTTTCACCATCATTAAAAAGAATGTTTATATCTTCTTTATTATGTTCTGACCATATGCGCCATATTTCACTGGTTAATTGTTGTGATAGTCCTAAATCGGTATTTACTTTTAGATTGAAAAACAATTTATCCAGGCGCGGATCAGTTTGATCTGCATTAACATGGATTGATGCTATAGCAGTTATCAAGAATAGAGCAGTGATTTGTATTACTCGCATTAATACATAATATGGTGCATAAATAGCAATTACTCAAGTTAGGTGGTCGGGGTGAGAGGATTCGAACCTCCGACCTCTGCCTCCCGAAGGCAGCGCTCTACCAGGCTGAGCTACACCCCGGAGTAATTTAGAATAAAACTAGTATTGTCGTTCTACTGAAAACTTTGCTAGTGCATGTAGGGCATCAAGGTATTCAGAAGGTGGTAAGTCTTTAATAGCATCAATGGCTAGTTCAGCTTCTGCGTCGGCAATCTTTGCCGTATATGAAATTGCGCCAGTTGAATTTATTGCTGCTTTGATTTGGTCAATGTGTTCAAGACCGCCATTTTCTATAGCATCACGGATAACTTCAGTATCATGTGTATCCCCATTCCACATTGCGTATAGCAGAGGCAATGTTGGTTTGCCTTCAGCTAAATCATCGCCAATATTTTTACCCAGTTCCTCCGAAGAAGAGCTGTAATCAAAAACATCATCAATTAATTGAAATGCGGTGCCGAGATGTCTGCCATAAGCTGCCATTGCCTCTTCTTCTTTATCGCTTCTATTCGATATAACAGCACCGAGTTGTGCTGCAGCTTCAAATAGTTTTGCAGTCTTGTTGCGAATCACATTTAGATAACTTTCCTGTGTTGTGTCCGGATCGTGACAGTTAATGAGTTGTTGCACTTCTCCTTCAGCGATGGTGTTTGTCGTTTCTGAGAGGATTTTCATGACACGCATGGAATCAATATTGACCATCATCTGGAAGGCGCGGGAGTAGACGAAGTCTCCAACCAAGACGCTAGCTTCATTGCCCCAACGCTGGTTAGCAGTAGCATGACCACGTCTTAATAATGAAGCATCGACTACATCATCATGTAATAGAGTGGCGGTATGAATAAATTCGATAATTGCTGCTAAATTAATATTTTGGTCGCCTTGATAGGAGAAAACCCGAGAACTCAGTAAGACAACTGCAGGTCGAAGACGTTTTCCGCCGCTATTAATTATGTAATGACCCAATTGGTCAATAAGACCAACCTCTGAGTACAGGCTCTTTTCTATCAAGTTGTTTACCTGAGCCATATCAGCGGAGATAAGCTCTCGAATGTGCTCAATATTCATGATTTCTTGCTTTTCAGCGGTTGCGTCGTTTTGTTTCACGTTCTTAATATCTGTATTTAATTACTGAAATTTCATAATCCGAGAGGAAATTACTGTCCAAACACACTTATTTCAAGGATATTATCAAATTTTAACATTCTTACCTTGTCACCACCTGTTGAATTTCTTAGAATCTGCCCCCTTTGTTGAATGTGCACAATCGTGCAAGGTATGGAGAATCAAGATGTACGCGGTAATCAAGTCCGGTGGCAAGCAGTATAAGGTAGAAAAGGGCGATAAGCTCAAAGTCGAGAAGATCGACGCTGAAGCAGGTAAAGACATCAAGATTGATGATGTGCTGATGCTTGTCGATGGTGAGAACGTGACTGTCGGGACGCCGCTTGTAAAAGGCGCCAAGGTAAGTGCCACAGTCGAAAGTCATGGCCGAGGTCCTAAGATAAAGATCGTAAAGTTTCGCCGTCGTAAGCACCATCGTAAGCAGATGGGACATCGTCAGGCCTATACTGAAATCTCTATAACCGAAATAGCAGCAAGCTAAGAATTGGAGTGTAACAATGGCTCATAAGAAAGCAGGTGGTAGTACTCGAAACGGACGTGATTCACAATCCAAGCGTCTGGGTGTTAAAAAATTTGGTGGCGAACAGGTTGATGCCGGTAATATCATTATCCGTCAACGTGGCACTAAATATCATCCAGGATTAAACGTTGGTCTGGGACATGACCATACGATATTTGCAGTAGCAGAGGGTAAAGTTGAGTTTAATCAGCGTGGTCCTAAAAATCGCACATTTGTAGACGTAGTCGCGGGCTAGGTCTCAACCAGGTTTGTTAATAAAAACCCCGCCACTGGCGGGGTTTTTTATTTGTGAGATAAAAAGATTTTCCCAGTTATTGAATTAAGGCAATATTTTAGATTATGAAGTTTGTTGATGAAGCAACGATAAGAGTGGAAGCAGGCAAAGGTGGTGATGGTTGTCTTAGTTTTCGCCGTGAAAAAAATATTCCAAAAGGTGGGCCAGATGGTGGCGATGGTGGCGATGGTGGTAGTGTCTATCTGTTTGTCGATGAAGGTTTAAATACCCTGGTAGATTTTCGACATAGTCGTTTATTTCGAGCCAAGGCTGGTCACCCAGGTGAAGGGCGTGATCGTATAGGTAAAAAATCAGATGATTTATTCATTAAAATACCATCAGGCACTCTGGTTTACGATGATGATACAGATGAATTAATTGGTGATTTGCTTAACGATGGTGACGAACTTCTTGTTGCTCAAGGTGGTTTTCATGGATTGGGAAATGCGCGATTTAAAAGCAGTACAAATCGTGCGCCAAGACAAACTACAAAAGGCTCAACAGGAGAGGCGCGAAATCTTAGGCTTGAATTACAGGTTTTAGCAGATGTTGGTTTACTAGGTATACCTAATGCGGGTAAATCGAGTTTTATACGTGCAGTATCATCTGCGACACCCAAGGTTGCGGATTATCCCTTTACTACGATGTATCCGAATTTAGGAGTCGTCAGGGTCGATACTGAAAAGAGTTTTGTGATTGCAGATATTCCTGGTTTGATTGAGGGCGCTGCGGACGGAACCGGCCTTGGAATAGAATTTTTAAAACACTTAAGTCGTACAAATTTATTACTACACATTGTGGATGCCAGTAATGATCCAGAACAGGTATTTAAAGATATCAAAACAATTGAAGCCGAATTGAAACGTTATGACGAAGCATTATCGGAAAAAGAGCGTTGGTTAGTCTTAAATAAGTCAGATGTTTTGCCTGCTGAATTGTTTGATGAGTTGATAGAAGAGTTACAGACTAAATTGAAATATGAAAATAAGATCTTCGTTATATCAGCTGTAACAAAAGACGGCTGCAAGAAGTTAACTTATGCAATACATGATTGGATAGTAAGTCAGGACAAGGCAAGTGAGTGACGATCGAAAAAAAATAAAAGACACACGGCGTTGGGTTGTGAAAATAGGCAGTGCCTTACTGACGGATAATGGCTGTGGTCTTAAACATGAGTTACTCGATAATTGGGTCAAGCAAATTGTTGCACTAAACGATCGTGGTATAGAGATAGTTATTGTTTCATCTGGTGCTGTAGCCGAAGGTGTTGCTAGGTTGGGTTGGAAAACGAGACCTAATATTATTCATGAATTACAAGCTGCTGCTGCGGTAGGACAGATGGGGTTAATTCAGGCTTATGAAGTCTGCTTTCAGAAATACGGCAAACATACGGCACAGATTTTATTAACACATGATGATATCGCTAATCGTGCGCGCTATCTTAACGCACGCACGAGTTTAAATACTTTGTTGGGTTTAGGTGTCGCACCGATTGTTAATGAGAATGACTCGGTAGCGACAGATGAAATTCGATTGGGGGATAACGATACCTTAGCTGCGTTAGTGGCAAACCTGATTGATGCGGAACTACTTGTTTTATTAACGGATCAAAAAGGTCTGTTTACCGCAAACCCAAGTTTAGACAGTACGGCTAGATTAATTGAAGAAGCGAAAGCGGGCGATAAGATATTAGAAAGTTATGCCGGCGATGGCGGTAGTTTAGGTAGAGGTGGTATGCGCACTAAATTGAAAGCAGCGGTGATTGCGACTAGATCAGGAACGCAAACTATTATCGCATCGGGCAATGACGAAGCTACCTTAATTAAAATAGCTGATGGTGAAAATATCGGTACATTACTAACGACGAACAAAGAACCTATAACGGCACGTAAACAATGGTTGGCAAATCAATCTCATTTTCTAGGTAGCGTTACGCTAGATGATGGGGCGATTATCGCATTGACAAAAAACGGGAAGAGTTTGTTGCCTGTCGGTATTCGTGCTGTATCGGGAGATTTTAAACGTGGTGAAATAATCTCTTGTGTTGATAAATCGGGTAATGAGATAGCCCGTGGACTGACGAATTATAATTCGATACAAGCCAAATTAATCATGGGTAAGTCTAATAAAGAAATTGAGAAATTATTAGGTCAGCTCGATGAAGATGAGTTGATTCATCGGGATAATTTGATACTGGTTTGATGTTTAGCGGGAAGTTTATTGTCATAAGTCTGAATCCTTGGCTTCGTCGCTACGGAAATATCGAATATGCAGGAGCAATTTTCGATGACAGCCCATCCTGTCTTTTCGACAACTTGTTCCCGACGTTGTCTACCACCTGCATCCATGTAGGCGAAAAAAAACCGGCAATAAGCCGGTTTTAGTATAATACTGTGGTTGAATCTTAAAGCGCTTTGACGTGACTATTCAATCGTGATTTATGTCTAGCAGCTTTGTTTTTATGAATGATTCCTTTTGAGACCATTGCATCTATGACAGGAACAGCAGACTGATAGGCAGATTGAGCTGCTTCTTTATCTTTTGCTTCGATAGCGCTGATGACTTTCTTTATTTGGGTCCGTAACATAGAACGTTGACTCGCATTGTGGAGGCGTAGTTTTTCGCCCTGTCGCGCACGTTTTTTTGCAGATGCAATATTGGCCACTCTTAAAACTCCTGATTCATTCTCTAAAGGCGCGACATCATGCGGATATTGGGGCAATTTGTCAATGCTTCTGCCAGTATATGATATCCTTCCGAGAATTGACTTAATTGGAAGAAAAAACAACTAGATAGACTAGGTTGTTAACGATCGATATTGATTATGGAAATGTAGGAATGAGCAGTAAATTATTGAAGTCCACGTTCACAGTGGGTGGAATGACCACAATCTCACGTATTTTTGGCTTAATACGTGATGTTGTGATCGCGCGCCTGTTTGGTGCTGGTGCTGGCGTGGACGTCTTCATTGTTGCTTTTCGTATCCCTAATTTTTTACGCCGTTTATTTGCGGAAGGTGGTTTTTCACAAGCTTTTATCCCTGTTCTAGCAGAATATAAAGAACAGCGCGATGAGGCATCTGTGAAGGCCTTGGTCGATCAAACATCCGCAACTCTAGGTCTGGTTCTGTTTTTGGTCACTGTCATAGGTGTTTTTACTGCACCGTTACTCATTATGATCTTTGCCCCAGGTTTTGAAGATGCTAAACATGTCATTGCCACAGATATGCTGAGGGTCACGTTTCCCTACATTCTATTTATTTCTTTGACAGCCTTTGCTGCGAGTATTCTCAATACGTATAAACAATTTGCCATCCCTGCATTTACACCTGTCTTGCTAAACCTGTCCTTGATCAGTTGTGCCATTTGGCTAGCACCAAAAATGGATGTGCCAATAACGGCATTGGCATGGGGTGTTTTGATTGCTGGTATTGCTCAGTTATTATTTCAATTCCCTTTTCTGATGCGGCTAAAATTATTTCCTCGGCCAGGATTAAATAGGGATAAGGAGGGTGTAAAACGAATCCTCAAGCTGATGTTACCAACTTTATTTGCAGTCTCTATTGTGCAAATTAACTTATTGGTTGATACCATATTTGCCTCTAATTTGGCCGATGGCAGTATTTCCTGGCTATATTTCTCGGATCGTATGGTTGAATTTCCGCTCGGTGTTTTTGGGATCGCCTTAGCGACTGTTTTATTGCCCAATTTATCAAGTGAACACGCGAAAAAGGAGACAGGTAAATTTTCTAGCATGATGGATTGGGCATTGCGTTGGGTATTTTTGATTGCAGTGCCTGCGGCAATAGGTCTTGCTGTACTTGCGGTACCTGTATTAGCGACATTGTTCCAATATGGTGAATTCACTTCCTATGCCACTATCATGTCAGGGAAAAGTTTATTGGCTTACTCGCTTGGCTTACCGGCATTTATACTAATCAAAGTTTTTGCGACAGGCTTCTTTTCCAGACAGGATACAAAAACACCGGTAAAGATTGGTGCGTTTGCCATGTTTGCTAATATTGGACTTAACTTTTTATTAGTTGGACAATTTGCACATGTTGGTCTGGCACTGGCAACGTCATTATCAGCTATCTTGCAAGCTTTCCTGTTATTCTGGTTATTACGAAAAGAGGGTTTTTATCGACCAGAACCAGGTTGGTTTAAATATGGTATCCAGATCATCGTTGCAGTCAGTACAATGGCTCTTTTGATACATTATTTCATTGCTTTACCTGAGCAATGGTTTGCATGGAATATGTTGCAACGTATAGGGCAACTGACCCTGTGGATATTCGCTGGTGGTATTTGTTATTTTGCCGTGCTTTGGATTACAGGCATTCGTTGGCAGAAGATGACAGTGCAGCACTGATCGGTATAATTTACGGGTTTTAATAACATATGGAATTTATTCGCGGCCTGCATAACCTACAGCGACAACGAAAAGATTGTGCTGCAACGATTGGAAATTTTGATGGTGTGCATTTGGGCCATCAGAAAGTTCTGGAACAATTAAAGAAAATTGCAAAAGAAACAGGTTTAATATCAACGGTAGTAATATTTGAACCACAGCCCATTGAATTTTTTGCACCAGAAAAAGCACCGTCGCGATTGACGCGCTTACGCGAAAAACTTCAGCAGTTTTCTCGTCATGATATCGATAGGGTGGTTTGCCTTAGGTTTAATGAGCAGATTGCGAATTTATCTGCAGAACAATTTGTCGATGATATTTTGTTGAATGCATTGGCGGTTAAAGAGTTAATTATTGGTGATGATTTCCACTTCGGTAAAAACCGACAGGGGAATTATCATTATTTGGTCGATGTGGCAGACGACAAGGGGTTTAAAGTCGAGATGACAAACACCTTGAGTTGCCAAAGTGAACGCGTAAGCAGTACTTTAATTCGTCAGTTATTAGCTAATGGCGAGATGAATAAGGCGAGCGATTTACTTGGGCGTCCGTATAGAATAAGTGGACGCGTAGTGCATGGTGATAAGCGTGGCCGAGAACTTGGATTTGCTACGGCCAATATAGAATTACATCGCTACTTGTCACCAGTAGTCGGTATATTCTCTGGTCGAGTTTATGGCATTGATAATAAACCATTAGATGCTGTTGTTTATGTCGGATCTAGACCTGTATATAAAGGCGAACATGTTATTTTGGAAGTACATATTCTGGATTACGATGAGGATTTGTATGGTCGGCATGTACAAGTTGAGTTATTGGAAAAATTGCGTGGTGAAGGTGATTTCAAGACTGAGAAAGAATTAGTCCTCCAGATAGCAAAGGACATTGAGAGTGCAAGAAGAAGTTTGAAGAAACATAACACACGAATTAATAATATAAATATTAGCAGCAATGACGAATTATAAAGACACATTAAATTTACCTAAGACCGCATTCCCAATGAAAGCGAATCTTGCCCAACGTGAACCAGAAATGTTGAAGCAATGGCAAGAAAATGATCTGTATGGCCAAATACGCAAAAGCAAAGAGGGTGCAAAGAAATTTATTTTGCATGATGGTCCTCCTTATGCCAATGGCGACATTCATATTGGGCATGCAGTTAACAAGATCCTTAAAGACATCATTGTCAAGTCGCAAAGTTTAAACGGACTGGATGCACCATATGTGCCGGGTTGGGATTGCCATGGTTTACCCATTGAACTACAAGTAGAAAAAAAGATCGGTAAGGCAGGTGTTAAAGTTGAGCCCGACAAATTTCGAAATGCTTGTCGCGAATACGCACAGAAACAAGTTGATAAACAACGTACGGATTTTATTCGATTAGGTGTTCTTGGTGATTGGCAGAACCCTTACCTCACGATGGACTTCAAAACCGAAGCAAACATTGTCCGCTCGCTCGGAAAAATAATTGATGCGGGACATCTGCATAAGGGTGTAAAGCCTGTGCACTGGTGCACCGATTGTGGATCAGCACTGGCAGAGGCGGAGGTTGAATATGAAGACAAACAATCTCCCGCTATTAATGTGCGTTTTGCAGCAACCGATAAGGACGCGTTATTAAAAAGTTTTAATGTAGAAACAGATATTGAATCTATATCAGTTGTAATTTGGACCACGACGCCATGGACCTTGCCTGCAAACCAAGCGGTAGCTTTAAACTCTGGTTTTGATTATGTGTTAGTCAAATGCGGTAATGAAGCACTGGTTTTGGCCGAGGGTTTATATAAAGGTCTTATGTCACTTTGTGGCATAGAAGATTATTCGGTGCTTGGAAATTGTCTTGGTTCTGAACTTGAAGGCCTGAAGTTACAACATCCATTTTATCAACGCGTGGTACCTATTATCTTAGGTGATCATGTCACGCTAGAGGCAGGTACCGGTGCCGTGCATACTGCACCTGGCCATGGTCAAGACGATTATGCTGTTGGCTTAAAATACGGTTTAGAAGTTGATAACCCCGTAGGTGATAATGGTTGCTTCTTGCCCAATACAGAACTGTTTGCGGGCGAACATGTGTTTAAGGCCAATGCCTCTGTATTAAATGTGTTGGAAGAGCAGGGAGCCTTATTACATCAGGAAACACTACTACACAGTTACCCTCATTGTTGGCGCCATAAGACACCGATTATTTTTCGTGCCACACCACAATGGTTTATCAGTATGGATGGCAATGGTCTACGCCAACAAGCGCTAGAAGCGGTTAAAGGTGTTAAGTGGTTACCTAGCTGGGGTGAAGAACGTATCTACGGCATGATAGAAAATCGACCTGATTGGTGTATCTCTCGACAACGAACATGGGGAGTACCTATCGCGGTTTTTATTCATCGCGAAACTCAAGAGCTACATCCTGACACACCAGCGCTAATTGAAAAAGTCGCTGCACTTATCGATGAAAAAGGTATCGATGCTTGGTTTGATCTAGATGCATCAAGTTTGCTGGGTGATACAGCTGAAGAATATGCAAAAGTTACCGACACTTTAGATGTTTGGTTTGATTCCGGTGTTACGCATTATAGTGTTTTGCAAGACAAAGAAGATTTACATTTTCCGGCTGATTTATATCTGGAAGGTTCTGATCAACATCGTGGTTGGTTTCAATCGTCATTGCTAACATCGGTTGCGATGAACGATGGTGAAAAACCTTATCGCAATGTCGTAACACATGGTTTTACTGTTGATGCCAAAGGCATGAAGATGTCCAAGTCTAAGGGTAACGTTGTTGCTCCGCAGAAAGTAATGAATGCACTAGGTGCTGATGTATTACGCTTATGGGTAGCATCTGCCGATTACCGAACAGAGATGAATGTGTCAGATGAAATTCTAAAACGCATGGCGGATGCCTATCGCCGCATTCGTAATACGGCACGCTATCTACTTTCTAATTTGAATGACTTTGACCCAGAAGAAAATAGTGTTGCTTATTCGGATATGTTGGAACTGGATAAGTGGGCCGTTGAACATTGTCTGCGCCTACAAGATAACATTATCACTGCCTATAATAATTATGAGTTTCATTTGATCTATCAATTACTGCATCAATTTTGTGTTATTGAAATGGGTGGCTTCTATCTTGATATAACAAAAGATCGACAGTACACAATGCAAGAAGATAGCTTAGGTAGACGATCAGCACAGACAGCTGCTTATCATATAGTTCAAATGTTCTCACGTTGGTTAGCGCCTATTTTAAGTTTCACAGCCGACGAAATTTGGAAATATATCCCTGGAGAAAATACAAGTTCTGTTTTTCTTGAGGACTGGTATCAATTTGAGATTGATGAAACAGGTTCGAATGAAAGAAAATTAAAATGGGAAATGATCATCAGTATTCGTGATGAGATAAATAAGCAACTTGAGACATTACGTGTAGGTGGTGCAATAGGATCTTCTTTGGATGCTGAGGTTGATCTTTATTGTGATGAAAATGTGTTTCAACAACTCAGTAAGATCGAAGATGAATTACGCTTTGTATTAATCACATCTTATACACGACTACATAGCGAAGATGATCGTGATGATGCCGCTATCGACTCTGAAATCTCTGGGCTTTCTATTTTGGTTAATCCATCTACGCATAGTAAATGTGTTCGGTGTTGGCATCATCGTGAGGATGTGGGTACAGATAAAGTTCACCCTGAGTTATGTCAGCGATGTATAGAAAATGTTGATGCAAAAGGTGAGAACCGCATATATGCCTGATGGTGAAAAGCACTATGTTTAAATGGCTGACCTTGTCGGTGGTCATTATTATTTTTGATCAACTAACGAAATATTATGCGGTGCAGGAATTAGTGCTTTATCAAGCTAACCCGATCTTTCCGGGATTCAATTTGACGTTAATGCACAACACGGGTGCCGCATTCAGTTTTTTAAGTCAGGCAGGTGGATGGCAACGTTGGTTTTTTGCCGGCTTAGCAGCGGTTATCTCTATAGGCATTATTATTTGGATGTATGGCTTGTCACCAAGCAAACGCTGGCTTTTAGCGGCACTGGCCTTTGTTCTTGGTGGAGCAATTGGAAACTTGTGGGATCGAATAAGCTTAGGCTATGTGGTTGATTTTATAGAAATATATTTGTCATTTATGCCGTGGCGTCTATTTAACCCATGGCCGGCATTTAATATCGCTGATTCAGCCATATTTATTGGTGCATTCATGCTGATAATTGATGCGTTTTGGTTTAATGAGTCCGAGAATGATTCTTGAGATTTGATATACTTGCCCACAGATTTTTAAATGAACACTTATTAAGGTAAAACTAAATGCAAATATTACTCGCTAATCCACGTGGTTTTTGTGCAGGAGTTGATCGTGCCATTGAAATTGTAGAACGTGCGCTGACACTATTTGGTGCGCCAGTCTATGTTCGCCATGAAGTAGTACACAACAAATATGTTGTACATTCCTTGCGCGATAAGGGTGCAGTATTTGTTGAAGAGTTGGATGAAGTTCCAGATGATTCAACTGTTATATTTAGTGCACATGGTGTGTCGAAAGCAGTACGTGAAGTAGCAGCACAGCGTAGTCTCAGAGTTTTTGATGCTATCTGCCCCCTTGTTACCAAGGTACATATGGAAGTGGGCAAATATCAGGATGAAGAAAGAGAATGTATTTTAATCGGTCATGAAGGACACCCTGAAGTTGAAGGAACTATAGGTCAATACCAACCAAAGAATGGCAATGGTGGGATGTACCTGGTTGAGTCAGTCGAAGATGTCTTGAAACTTAAGGTTAAGAACCCAGAGTTCCTTGCGTTTGTAACGCAAACGACTTTATCGATGGATGACACTGCTCAGGTGATAAATGCATTAAGAGAACGTTTCCCTAAGATAGATGGACCGAAAAAAGAAGATATCTGTTATGCAACTCAAAACCGTCAAGATGCAGTTAAAAAGCTTGTTTCAAAATGCGACTTGATCCTAGTTGTAGGTTCGCCCAATAGTTCAAATTCAACACGTTTGATGGAACTGTCACAAAAAGCGGGTGTTCCTGCTTACTTGATAGATGATGCTTCTGAAATCAAAAAAGAATGGGTGGATGGAAAAGAAAATATTGGTTTAACCGCAGGCGCATCAGCACCGGAAATACTCGTCGAGGAAGTTATCGCTAAACTGAAAGATTGGGGTGCTTCGATGGTTCAAGAAAACTCGGGGATTACTGAAAGAGTGGTCTTTTCGTTGCCTAAAGAATTGATCGAAGAAAAAGAGACGGCTTAAGAGCCGTCTTTATATCCAGCCGCTTCCAGAGCACTTGTAAATTTAGAACGGCTATATCCTGTTAAGACCTCTTCTCCAATTATTGTTGTTGGTACTTTCAGAGCGCCAGTTAATTCTGTTAGTTCGTTTTGTATTTCAATGCTGTCATTAGCATTTTTTTCTGTAATTGGAATATTTCTCGCACCTAAAAACTCTCTAATTTCATCACAGGCTTCACAATCCGGAATCGCATATAGCGTGGCCTGAATATTCACATTGTCTGATTTTGTTTCTTTTGAGCTTGATCCCGTTGCTAGCTTTTTTTCGCCAACTTTGGTGAAGCCCGGAGGGCAAACTTTTTGAAAACTACGATTACCTTCTTCATCTTCACATTCAACAATATTTACAGCGGCATTTACATTTAAGAATATTAGAGACGCAACTAATAGAGTGATGGTTTTAATTAGCATGGAAGCCATAACTTAGACCCTCGTTATGTTGGGTAGATAGACTGGATTTCTTAACTGAATTAAAATCCATAAAAATTGTCCAATCAAATGAATACAAAATTAATTTTCATACGTATACTTAATTATACACATTTATTTATAAAAGGTTCATTACTATGATAAAAAACCACTTTCTGACATTATTGTGTTTGATTGTCACCGGTATTTTTCTCAGTTTGAGCGCAAATGCGAAAATGTATAAATGGGTTGATGAAGAGGGCAATGTTCAGTATTCACAATCCCCGCCTAACTCGGATGTAACAGTTGAGGAAATCAAGCCTCCCAGCAAAGTAGATACCGACTCAGCTCAAAAGCAACTAGAGGCGCAAAAAGCGCGTGCTGATGAATTATCTGAGAAGAGATTGGAATCTAAAAAAGAGGCGGAAAAGTTAGAGGAAGAAATTGCACAGAAAGAGAAGCAGTGCGATCAAGCAAATGCCAGATTAAAAAGTTTACAGAGACCCAGAATTAATTTTGTGGATAAAGATGGGAATACTGTGAGAGCAAATGAAGAAGATCGAATAAAGCGTTTGGAAGTCGCAAAAAAATATCTAAGCGATAATTGTAACTAATCTAATAGCTCGAGATTAAATAATTAAAGTTAAGTGTCAGCAGGATTGTTTAAACTCGGTTCTACGTCGTAAGCATTTTTCAAAACTTCTTTGATTAGCTTTCCTCTCGGTGTCTCTTTATGTTTTTTCCAGAGAACACCCAGTGCCATCTTGGCTTTTTCGCCCCCCATTATTGCAAGACCAGTAATGGCTGATTGACTGACATAATGATTGTCACCATCAGCCATAGCCTTTAAGTATTCTACATCGTCTGGGTCGCCATTGAAGGCCAGGGCGATGACTACCTGTGCGCGATGAAATTCGTGTTCATCTTCTTTATGACTGTAAAGGTAATTCTTATACTCGTCGGTATCGTTTATTTTTATGCGGTTGATTGTACTTGCGATTGCAAGCTTGACAGGATTTTTTCCAATTAGCTCCCATGATAATTCAGGATATTGGCTAGTCTCCGTTGCCCACATATCATCCAATAAATTTATTACGCCTCTATGCCAACGCATACTGTATAAAGCATGGACAACATTTGTCAGGTTAGCTACGTCTTTATCCGTTAATGCTTGTCTGACATCTGCAAGGTTTGCCTTGCCATATGCGATTTTTTTATGCAGTAGTTCATAGTTTATATTTTTTTTATTAATAACAGGTTCTTTATCTGTTTCGATTGGTGACTGAGTTTTCGAAACATCGCGATTTTGCACTTCCACATCATCGCTTGAACAGGCAGGTAAAAAAAACACTAAAAATAAAACAATATATTTAAGCATACTAAAAATACAATTCCCTTGTGAAGGTATTACTTGCCCCAACAGGTGGCGACATCCGAAGTGCCTGATTCGGTTCGCGTACCATCCTGAGCCAGTGATAAGCTTCCACATTCGACATCTGTAAATCCTTGTGGGGCAGCCGTCAGTACAAATTGTTGCCACGTGCCTGTAGTAGCCACGGTTAAAGCGTAGTACCCATTTTCACTAGTCGTAGGTATGCCAGCGGGTATTGTGTTATCTGCTGCCGCATATTTATTATTGTCAGAATAATAGCGTTCTAATCGTGCCGCTGAATCAGTTAACATTTGCCTTGCTTCTGAGCGTTTGCCGCGAAGTACATGGGCTGTATATGATGGATAGGCGATAGCAGCAAGAACACCAATGATGGCTACAACAATCATAAGTTCTATAAGGGTAAACCCGTTTTGTTTAGGTGATAACATTCTTATCATTTCTCTTCATCCCCATCAGCAGTTACATTTTATATAAATTAGCATAATTTCAGCTTAACTTTATTTCCAGTTGGCTATATAAAACCTCATATAGCCTTTATTAAGTTTCATCATACCAGTATGTTCGATATCGAGGCAGTCCTGTGAGAGTACCTAGTTGAGCTGCACCACCTTCGATACCGACAATGCCCACAACGCCTTCTTTGGTAAAGATAGGTACAACATCAGATGGTATACCACCACCTAGTGCTTTTCTGCGGTCATCATTGTTAGTGTATTCTAGATTGCCGTCTTCATCCCAATCTTTTACCGCTTGTGTTGTTAAGATGTCAAAGTTAAAAGCAGCGCCACTACCAACATTTGCAGCACATAGATCCGTTGATGTCGATTCAGGAAAATAGGTGGTAAAGAATACAGCGCCAGCAATAGCCGTCGGTGCTGATAATGACTTCTCACCATCAGTGCCTGAGCTATCGAAATCAAAATACCAACCAAGCGAAGCAGTGTGTGTCGTATTTGAGCTAGACAATACAGTATTAGTGACATCAACTAGATTACCCGACACTGCATGAGATATTGGTCCAGTTGTGGTTTGTGGATACGAAGCAGGGTCTGCTAGATTATCGTTATTTGTGTCCGGCAGTTCATCGATAAATTTATCTCTAAGAGCATAAAATCGATTGCTGACAACAGTCTCAAGAGGGTTGGCGCGGTCGCCAGTGCCTATCAAGACGTAATCGTATTCACCATTGTTAGCATCGGAAAAGATGGTGTCTTTTACTTGTACCACGGCTGGTGGTTCAAAGAACTTACGCTCAGCTGCGGCAGTACCTGCAGTTGAAAGAGTCGCGAGTCTTCCGACAACAGTGCTGCCATACTTGCCCGTTCCTGATGTCTTAACATCTGAACCCAGATCTACTCGCCATACCTGACCACCGGTATCACCAACATAAAGCCTGTCATCCAAACCATCACCGTCTGTATCGAGAGTGGTTATTCTGGATGGGATTGCGAATTTCATGTCGGGCACTTGAATAGAATTGGCATTATTAGAACAGGTGCCACAAGTCCCTGTAATGGAGAAGATAATAGAGCCATTTGCTGGGTCGACTACATAAATAGCATTGCCCATATTGTCTACGCTACTGGTGTTGCTGGTGCCAAAGCCATCATCAACGCGTGAGTCATAGCCGCCGCCGAAAATCAATACTTCTTTTGCTCCACTGGTAGTGTCGATAGTTGCCAGCTTAGGCGTTGACCAAGTATCGTTAAGACGTTCAAAACCTGGGGTCCCACCTTCTATGCGCCATAGAAATTTAGGCGCAATACTTGTCGTATTGTTAGCTAGTGTGGTTGTCGGAGTCACATCGAGGGCATATAACAAATTGCCGCCACGTCGCATACCAGTATAGACATGTACAAAATCAGTGCTTGGCTCAATGTTCCCATCACCATCACTATCAAATGCTCTAATAATGGGGGTTGTATCCAGTCCATAGAGATGATTGCCTTCCGGGTTTGAAAAATGGGTTTGAAGATTAGCCAGCATGCTTTGAGGGTAAAATGCCCATTCTTGTTTACCCGTCGTACCATTGATAAAGCGTAATGCGCCATCATTGGTGCCCACAACAAGTCTGTCAAAGAACGTATCAACTACACCATCAGCGTTAGAATCCGAACCGCCGTAAGTAATAACATTTGGTGAGCTATGTAGCACATCGGTCACGGACCAACGTGTGGTGGCGCTCGTGTCACTATCTCCATCTGGGTCGATAATCTTGCCTAGCAGCCATAGCATTCTGTCTTCACAGTCTGAATTGGCCGATGTCGATACAACCGGACAAACTGCCGTACGAACATGCGCCAGATTGGCATCATTCCAAGTGTTCGTATCTATCTGAAAGCCAGGGTTACTGCCGAAAGAAAGTGATGTCCCGTTAGCAGGTTGTGTCGTTGTGCTCGTGGCTTCAGTGAAGACAAGTTGTGTTGTGTAATCGGTAATTTCGCCACCACTACCACCTTTTACTGTGGCCCTGCCATCAACTAAATCTGACCAGACACTGGTTGCCGTGTTTTTGAACTTATTATCTGTGGTATCAATTGCTTCGGCATCATTCTGATCAAGAATATTACCCAAGGTACAGTTGTCCCCCGTGGTAGTGATATCTTCATCGTCACCGCCAGAATTTACACAGATAGAGTATTTTTTAACATTACCCCTGCCAGCTTTGATTGTACGATGGTGTAAAGAGACCAAAATAAACCTCATCCCTGCTCAATAAACGGTTGAAAGCGTTGGTCGCCAATGAAGGTGCTACGAAAGAGGTGGGGTCACTCTTAACCTCACTCAGGATATCTGTAAATACCGCCACCAGGTCAGAAGCAGTAACGGCTTCATTGAAAGTACCTTCACCGGCTTCAGCGACATCTTTTAGAAAGTTTTTTGCATTCGTAAGACCGGTTGTATTGAATCCAACCGTATAAGTCGTAACGGTTTGATCACTACCCAACGATAAAAGCTGATCGTTATCATGTATCTCCTCAACAATATCGTAAGCACATTTTTCACCGCTTGAATATGTGCCCCGATTAGTTCCTGTAGCATCACAACTACCACTACCGGATATAAAGCTGATATCACCAAGATCAGTTATGTTATTACCATTAGCCTCACCGTCTGTGAGCAAAACTTGATAATTTGACTGACAGGTCAAGGTCGAGCTAAATGGACTAATATAATTCGGCGAGCCTTGAATTGATCGACTGCTACAGTTGGAACTGTTCAGGTTAGTTGTAGAACAACTCGATGGTGTATAGACACCGTAGGCATCCGTAACCGGTGATGTGCCATTGACTGTTGCACCATTACAACTACTGGCGGCATCACAATACGAGCCTGGATGACTCAGTCTTGTAGTTGATGAACCGGCCCTTGATTTACCATAGATAACGCTATCTCCACGCCAATAACGTGCTGCTTCATACAGGGTTTCGACAATCGGGGTTGAACCCGAAGTCGGAATATTATTCACAATTTCAATCAAACGATCACGAACGGTCGTGACTGACGTCGCGGACGAAGCGTTAGATTCATAGGTGATAGACAATTTGGCCGACTGGTTTGGATCACCATCATGTGATTCCGCAGGACGGTTTTTATTTGCATCATCAATCACGAAGCCCATGGCGTTACCACTTGCCCAGCTTCCAAGATCAACAATATCTTTAACAATAGCACTAATGTCAGGGGACGTATGCCATTGACTATTAGTGTTAAAATCTCCCAGACTCCAGTTAATATTTTTATCTACCTTTGCAATATCAGTAAGATAATCAGTAGTCGTCGGGAATTGGGCGGTATTGGCTTCATTGATACCCCAGATTTCAACTGTAGGATTAGGATTTGCCGTACTGGTACCGTCAGCATTAACCTGCAATGTTGCGCTAAGTATGGTTGCATTTTTGGGGACATCAATATCCTGAAAACGTAAGCCTACTTTTTTATCACTTAAATCCAGATCGCCACTCGTGCGTTGAATGGTGCCATCACCTTTTTCTTCAACATCATCATAATTGGTCGAAATCTGAGCGGTCTCCGTTTTTCGATAACAACCACCAGCAGAGGAGTCATAGGTGATCTCCAATTTTGGTGCCAAGGTCGAATTACTTTCAAAACTGTGTATTTTTCGTGTGCCGACAACGCTTTTTTCTATAAGGATTGTCAGGTCATTGCCACCACACCAACCACCTTGATCGACCACTTCTTTGACGACTGTTTTGAGATCACCTGTACAAGTTCCTGTCGCACAGGATATATACGAGACATCTGATGCCATAGTTGGGACGGTCCAAAGTAAATTGGCTGTAGTCCTTGGGCGTGATGCTGTACCGAAGTTATTGGCTGCTGTCGATAAAGCCGCAGAGGTGTTATTTTTTTCAGCCGAGATTTTCCAGATTGCGCCATCCGCAGTACTATCGCTTTTAGCAGACACTGTCAGCTTAGCGCTGGTAATGATAGAGCCTTGGGGAACTTCAATATCTTCAAAGCGCAACGCCACAATTTGATCTGTTGCCGGTACAGCGGTAGCACCAGAATAGGTAATAACAAGCGCTGGTGGATTGGCATTGTCATTATCGTAGCTGTCATAACGGTAAACACCACCGACAGAACTGTGCGTCATGATATTAATGGCATTACCCGGTTCCCAGCCTGTTTGGCCAATGACTTCTTTGATTATAGTGCCGATATCGGGACTGGTTTCAGTGGCGCCAATTGCCAGGTTTTGTAGATCCCAGGTTTTACTTAATGTTGTTCGTGGTCGTGTGCTCAGATCATTTGCTGAGTCAGTAAATGCGAGTGCATCAAGCACTTTTTCAGCAACAATCGTTGTGTCTGGAGGACCGCTAGATTTTTGATCAAGATGAAGACTATAAAATGCAGAATCAATAGTGGCATCACCAGGGATCGTGATATTAGTGAAACGAGCACCGGTGATATTATTAAAAGCTGAATCCATCCACATGTATTCTTGTGTTCTAGTGAAGCCACTGTATTGATCCGCATCATCAAATCGGTTTGATATTGCCCTATTAATCGTGCCGAAAGCAGGGATTCCCTCTACAGAAGGGATTTCGAGTGATGTTTCAGTTAATACCGGAGCAGCAGCGCCTTGTTGTTCTCCATCATTCAGTCCATTGCTTATGCTATAGGTTATGGTTGGGGTCGTGTCATTAGGTTCTGAAACGGCTACTGATGCCGGATCATCAATGTATTTGATTGGAAAAAGAACCGGACCGCCACTACTACTAGTAAAGCGCATCAGGCCAACATTAACATCTTCCATGCTGTTAATAATGGTTAACATAGCTTCTCGCATAACTTCCATTCGTGTCTTAGGTGCCGTGCCGGTAGTCCAGCCCATGCTGCCTGAAGAATCTAGAATCAATAAAACATTTGGACGTATTGCGGCAGCATTACTGCCTGAAGTGCCTGAACTGAAGTAGATTTCGGTATCATCGGCATTTATCGAACCGCTGCTTAGCGTCAGTAAGAAAAATAATAGTGTGTAAATGAAAGGTTTCATTTTGGAAGCAATCATGTTTCTTACCTCAATCAGTTCAATTCTTTAATGTGTTGTTGGGCTAAATTTTGTTTATGGAGCACAACTTGTTTTTGCTGCGTCTTCAACTTCCCAAGATGTCTTACATTTTTCTTCACCATCCTGGAGGCTGACACAAACTTTGCTTATAGTTGTTGCTGCCGGCGCGCCTGATGGTCGATAACCGGCATTTCTTTTTCGGCTTGATTCCTCAGGTGATTCAACCTCAGTGTAACTAAAGTGTTTTGTTATCGTGCCTGAATTGCCATTAGGACAAACAACTTGATATGTTCTTTGGTTGCCATCAAGCCCTTTGTCGAATACACGCATTTTATCTGCCGCTGATGCATGACTTGCTGTTAGCACTAACGTACTTGTGAGTATTGTTTTTATGATATTCATATAATGTTCTCCAAAGATTCCTACATTAGTACAATTATTTTTTGCCAACCTGATAAGAACCGGCGTGTATAGATGCTGATGCGCCGCTAACGGTATTAGCCGAGCTGTCAGTATCAAAATGATATAAGGCATAATTGCTATCCCAACCAGAGCCACGTTTAGGTGGTGTCGCTTGACGAAAGGCAACGCTATAAGTCAAATCAGCACCATAACTCGCAAAACTTGAATCGGTGTATGTGTTTGGGTTTACAGAGGTGTTATTTATGTTGAAGGAATCAACATCTGCATAGGCTAGATCGAGACCTGATTCAGCAGCCTGGAAGGCACGATTTACTTCTTGCGAGTTTGCCGCCATACGCTCATTCATGGTATTCGTCGTCATAGAAGATAATCCCAGCATTGTTAGTATTACCAACATGATTAATGCTGTTATCAGTGCGGCGCCTTTTTGAGAGTGTATTCTGTTCATATTTAGTTCCTGCTATGTACTACGATTACGAATTTGAATGGTAGTGGTGAAGATACGTCGACGGCGGTTGTCTCCAGGGCTAGTAACGGTGTAACCACCATTTCCGGTGCCGCCCAATAACGTATATGTAGCCGTGTCTGTACTAAAACTTTGATTGATAGTTCTGATCAATAAAGCCAAACGAACCGCGACAACATTGTCCCAACTAGTGACGTTGGCCGCATCGACGTAGGTGTCCGCTATTTTGTCACCGGAGGTGTCTTCTCCATATAGAAGCTGCATGTTTTCTACACCCTCAATGAGTTCTTGCCCAACATATAAAAACTCTGTCGTATTGCCATCACCATCTGAGTCTTCTCCGTCCTTTGCATATTCGTATCGGAATAGGGCGGGCTGTCCGCTGGCACCTGTGCCAACGATATAACGGCGGGATACAAACTTTACGACTGAGGCGTCACCCAAATATTTTTTCTGAAAATCCTTAGTAGCATTTTTCGGCCCGGCACTATTAGCCCCGGTATTATGGACGAGCGTCCCACTGTCCGGATTGCTATTACTGATTGAAAAAATATCGGCACTATCACAATCGGCAACAGCGATAACTTCTCCTTGGGAAAGGCCACTATTTGTCGATATATGTAATGCGCCGGAAGTAGTCGGCATATAGGGTGTCCCAACGTCAAGGCCTAAGTCTTTTAAATAGCGTACTGAAATGCCGTCTGTATTGGGCCACATCGTAGCACCAACAGTTTGCGTGCTGTCGGAAGGTTCCCAGTTGGCTCTAGATTCTGAGCCTTCAACGGCATTTGAAAAGTTGAGTAAGCTGTCGTCATCACTCGCGCCGTCGACATGATCAACGACATTGCTCATATCGCTTGAGCAACCCGAATACCCCGCCATGCGGATATCCTTCAAGAGTATATCAATGGCAAAGCGGGCATTCTCTTGTAAGCGGCTCATCGACTCTTGTTCGTTGTATATGCGTTTATTACTAATGAACATAGTGATAGCACCAGCGACTAGCAGTAAACCTAATACCATCGCGATCATTAATTCAAGCAGGCTGAATCCTTTGCTTTTTTTGAATTGATTAAAATTAAGCATCATTCTTTAAGCCTCATGGTTGAAATGTGTATTCGATGGCGTGAGGATTTCCTTCTCGGTCTTGCCAGGTAAGAGTCACTGTATAAAGGCCACTCCCATCATTATTAATATTGGCAATACTATCTGGTGGTAGTGCGGTATAGAGTTGTAGTTTCCAACAAGCAAGATCGCTCGCAACACCGACCGCAGCCGTTCCCGTTTGGTTGCAACCTGTAGGTGCGGTTGCGGGGACTGCCCAATTAGTTAAGGACGTTGCATAAGTCGCTGCATTAGCCTGATTCAATCGCATTCGATCGGCAATGTCATAAGCTATTAAGTTTACTTGACTACGATAATAAGCGTCTTGGTTATATTGCAATCCTTTAAATTGCAGGGCTGTAATGCCCAACACACCAATTGCCATAATTAACATAGCGATCAGCACCTCTAAAAGAGTGAAGCCATTTATACGCTGCGTACCTTTATAAGTTCTATTAGTTCGTTTGATTCTTAATTGATTAGACATTTTTTCTTTCCTCAAAACTAACTGCATGAGAAGCCAGAATCTGTATTCGGTCGCCCGGTTATTGATACTCGTACTTGACGGCCTGTCTCCGCGGTTCGGTCATCACAGAAATTGAACGTCGCCGCTTTATCGATAAACCCATCTGAGCCATAAACAAAACTGGTGTCGCCTGCTGAGTTATCTCCAGGGTTTATGGCAGCAGCAGCATCTATCTCAGTTATCGTGACTGGGCAGGATAAGGATACTGTTCTAACTAATGCTGCGGTATCTATAGCGCCATCACCATCATAATCTTCACCTGTATCAAGCGTGCCGTCATTATCGCGATCTTCGTTTAGTTTGATCGTCCAGCCATTACCCCAAGTGCCAGCTGCTGCGACTGTGACATCTGTGCGACGTTTGATCGCTTCGCTACGAGCCTGTTGGAAGCTGACTACGAGTAGATTTGTATTAGTTGTGAGGCAATTATCTTTTACAAAACTACGGTAACTTGGTATTGCAACGCTAAGTAACACACCTGCCACGGCTAATGTGGTTAATAGTTCAATTATTGTAAAACCACTAGAGCTATAATTTTTTATTTTCATTAGTCAATCCGCGCGATTAAAAAATATCATAATCATTTATACTGTTAGTTATAGCAAATATAAAATATTACTGAAGCTTGATTAGATAAACGGTGGTGTTTGAGGGATGAATGGTAAGACTCTTTTAACTATTGTGAACGGGTTCACACTCTAAATTATGACCAAATACGATTTCATTATCATAGGTGGCGGTATCATTGGCATGACGACCGCTCGAGAACTGGCTCTTCGTGGAGCAAGCGTTGCCCTTATTGAGAAGGGCGAGTTGGGCAAAGAAGCCAGTTGGGCAGCAGGCGGGATATTATCGTCTATGCGCCCGTGGACAGAAAACCCAGCGTCAGCTGAATTATCTGAGCATGGCAAAATACTTTACCCACGCTATATAGAATCAATAAAAGATGAGACGGGTATTGATCCTGAATATGTGAACTCAGGACTCATTATTATAGAAGCAAAGCATATAGCTGATATTAAGCACTGGGCTAGTAGTAAGTGTATAAAAGTAAAAGAGAATATAGAAAATATAAATGCTGAGATAAAGCTTCCTGAAAAAGCGGTTTTACTCCCCGAAATAGCACAGCTAAGACCTCCCAAACTTATAAAGGCGTTACGCAAGAGCTTAGAGCTGTTGTCGGTTTCACTCTTTGAAAACACAGAGATCACCGATTTGGCCACAAGATCTGGTCGTTGCGAACAGGTGGAGTACAACGGCGGTAAGCTATCTGCGGAATCGGTGATTGTTACGGCTGGTGCGTGGAGTAAATTGGTACTGGGTGATAGGGCGGTTGGTATGAGTATCAAACCTATACATGGGCAGATGATGTGCGTTAAACCCACTGAGTCGGTATTACAGTCAATAATATTGGATGGTGCTCACTATCTGATCCCGAGGTTAGATGGCCATGTGTTGATTGGCAGCACCATGGAAGATATTGGTTTTACTAAAGAAACGACAATGGCCGCACAGAAAGAATTACAAGATTGGGCTGCTTCCGTCTGGCCTCAGTTGAAAAACGCAACTTTGGTAAAACATTGGTCTGGTTTACGGCCTTCAACAGAGACTGAAAAGCCGTTTATCGGCTTGGCCCCAGATTTTGAAAATCTCTATCTAAATACAGGACATTTTCGAAAAGGGATATTACAAGCGCCTTCATCGGCACTATTATTAGCGGATATGCTCTCAGGTGAACCTTCGTTTATGGATATCGGCGAGTTTTCTCTTAATAGGCAGACAAACGAAGCAGAAATTGTGTGATAAATTGATGATCAAACTTATTTCATCTCCACTTTGGCCTTGGCTTCTATTATAATGTAACAATCAGTGATAAAAATTAACAAACAGGATTGTATGAACGAACCCCAAGACACCATCAAGGCAAAATTACTCGAATGCGGTATTAATCCGACGTTTCAGAGAAACGAGATTGCTAGAGTCATGTTGAGTAGGCCCCAGCATTTGTCAGCAGATAAGGTACTCACACTTGTTAATGCAAATAATACGCATGTCTCAAAGGCAACCGTATATAACACATTGAATCTGTTTGTTGAGAAAGGACTGATTAGAGAAGTCGCCATCGACCCAACCAAGATTTTCTATGATTCTAATGCGTCGCATCATCACCATTACTATAATGAAGATACCGGCGAACTATATGACTTTGAAGCCGATGATATGAGCTTAAACCCTAAATCTTCATTACCTGAGAATACAGTGCAATCTGCTGTCGATGTAGTAGTTCGAGTAAAAAATTCAACATAATTTTTCTTTTTTAGATTTTCACAATATGCCGGAATAGCTCAGTTGGTAGAGCAACTGTTTCGTAAATAGTAGGTCGGAGGTTCGAATCCTCTTTCCGGCACCACCACCAAGGATCTAGCGATAGTCATTCTGTATTTTATTGATGAACCAGATCAAAAAAATATTCTTTTTTGTCCTAGGACTTCTTCTAGTATCAATTACACTATTCAGATTTATAGTGCCGCCATGGATTGCTTGGGATAAAAACCGGGTTGAATTTTCACCTCCCTATAGCATTTCTACTGAATCACAACAATTTTATCATAGCCTGACCATTGCTGATTTACATGCGGATACTTTATTGTGGGGACGTAATATTTTAAACCGATCCAGTTTTGGTCATATTGACGTCCCGCGCCTGATTGATACTAATGTTGCTTTGCAAGTGTTTAGCGTCGTTACTAAAACACCTAAAGGCTTAAATATAAAAAGCAATAATGACAAAAGCGACAATATTACTTTGTTAGCTCTTGCTCAGGGCTGGCCATGGAAAAGTCTGGGTAGCCTAAATGAACGTGCTTTATATCAGGCGCAACAATTAAAAGTTTTTGCCGATGAATCGGGTGGTCAATTGACCATCATCAAATCCAGGGAGGATCTGGAAAATCATCTGAGTCTAAGAAAACAAAATAATTCGCTTGTCGCGGGCATACTTTCTTTAGAAGGAGCACATGCGCTGGAAGGTGATCTTCAAAACCTGACAAAACTATATGATGCAGGTTATCGTCTGATCGGTTTAACGCATTTTTTTGATAACGAGGTCGGTGGTTCTGCACATGGATTGGACAAAAATGGTTTGACCGAGTTTGGTCGTAAAGTAATTGAGCAAGCTCAAAATAATCATATGCTAATCGATTTATCACATGCTTCGTCAAAATTGATATCTGATGTTATTAACATTACGACTCAACCGGTTATTGTCAGTCATACAGGTGTTAAAGGAACGTGTGATCGCTCTCGTAATTTAACGGATGAACAAATACGGACTGTTGCTGCTACAGGTGGATTGATAGGTATTGGATTTTGGCCAATAGCTGTCTGCGGTAAAACGGTGAAAGATATTGCGCGAGCCGCGCGTTACGCAAAAGATATTGCCGGTATCGAGCATATCGCATTGGGTTCAGATTTTGATGGTGCCGTCTCTTTGCCTTTTGATGTGACAGGGTTGCCATTGTTGATCGAAGTATTACAGAAAGAGGGTTTTAGCGAACGAGAAATACGCCTTTTCATGGGTGAAAATATCGTTAATTTTTTCATGAAAACGCTTTGATTGTTAAATAAATCGTATTTTTTCTGCTTTTCTTAAGAAGTTCTTAAGTTTTCCTTTCTAATATTTAGCCTGTACTCAATTACAGGATTTATACTTATGTCAGTAGCAGCGTTTGCTAATCATGATGGTGCTTTTGTTTCCAGAAGGATTCTAACTCATTTGCCCGCTATCTCCGGTGTTAGTATTAATCTGGATAATAAATTCAGTCATCAAAGACATGTCGTTGAGTCGTATATCCATGATAAATTTCAGCAGCAGTACGGCGCTGATGTAAAACATTTTCTGCCTCATATTCTCAGCATGAAATGTAATGAGAATATGTGCGCCACAGTTGGAATACGTGCTGCAGAATCAGAACCACTTTTCCTGGAAAACTATCTTAGCTTCCCAATTGAACAGGAGATTGGCCATCATTTTAAAACTGCTATAAAAAGGGAAAATATTGTTGAAATAGGTAATCTCGTTTCCACCTGGCGTGGTAGTAGCCAACTGTTATTTATTTTTCTGACCGATCTCTTGTGCCGTCTTAACCGTGAGTGGGTTGTTTTTACGGCAACTAAAGAAGTTGAGTTCTTGCTGAAAAAAATTAATTTCAGTCCGGTCCATCTGGCGGAGGCATCAGTAAATATGCTTAATGACGATAAAGGGATGTGGGGTAGTTATTATGATGGCAATCCAAAAGTTATGTTTGGTCATGCGCCAAGTGCAATGTCTATTTTAAAAAACAGCAAGATATTAAGTTCTCCTTTGTCAATTTTCTCAGACAGCCTTTCAGACATCGCTGATAAGTGGAATGAAAGAAAGTGAAAAGTAAAACTGTAAGTTGTTTGATTCAGCTTGCTGATGAATCGCCCGATAAGATTGCATTAACTTCTGAAAATGATGAATTGACTTATAAAGAACTCTTGTCAAAGGTTTATGGCTTGTCTGATTGGTTACAACAATCAAATATTAAAACGATAGGTGTATATCTAGACAATAGTTTTGAATGGGTAATTATAGATCTAGCCTGCCTATTTGCCGATATAACGCACATTGCTTTACCTCATTTTTTTTCTGGCCAACAGTTGAAACACGTAATCGATACGGCAAAGCCAGATATCATTATTACGGATCAACGTGAACGGTTTACAGAACTGCATGTAAGCTTTTCCAGCTTTAATAAAATTCTCGGATTAGATGTATTAAATCTTGCGACATCAAATAAAGATTTTGCATCGCCCAAACATAATAGCAAGATTACATTCACTTCAGGTACGACGGGCAATCCAAAGGGAGTTTGTCTTGAACAAGGTTTGATAGATCAAGTCACTTTAAGTCTCAAAGAACGACTTGATAACTTACCGATACGACTGCACCTTTGTATTTTGCCTTTGTCTACATTATTAGAAAACATTGCCGGACTGTATGTGCCATTAATGAAAGGATGCTGTGTCTATGTTTCTCCTGTGCACGAACTTGGGTTTAATGGCAGCTCCGATTTTGATTCGCAATTATTTGTTTCAAAATTAAAAGAGATCAATCCAGACAGTTTAATTCTTTTACCCGAATTGTTATCTATGCTGGTTAACTTTACAGAGTTAACAAAAAGTTTACCTTTTAAGCCTGTTTTTATTCCTGTTGGAGGCAGTAAGACGTCACCATCATTAATAGGATTAGCAAAAAAACAAGGTTGGCCTGTTTATGAAGGTTATGGCCTTTCTGAAAATGGATCTGTAGTCAGTATTAATACACCCTATATGAATAGGCTTGGCAGTGTCGGTAAACCTCTCCCCCATTTGAAAGTAGAAATAATTGGCGATGAGATTTGTATTTTTGGCGATCATAACTCCGACTACCTAAACGAAGTGGGAATAACTGATGATTGCTTGCGAACTGGTGATCTAGGTCATCTAGATGATGATGGCTATCTATATGTCACCGGACGAAAAAAGAATTTAATAATAACGAGCTATGGTAGAAATATCTCTCCTGAATGGATTGAGAGTGAATTAGTGTTATCGCCCTCCATTGCGCAATGTTTAGTTTATGGCGATGCAAAGCCATTTTGTTCAGCAATTATTATCCCTCGAACGGCAATGGTGAAACATTCAGAAATCAATAATGCAATTAATGAACTTAATAAAACATTGCCGGATTATGCCGAAATAAAATCTTGGTTCTTCGCCGACGAACCGTTCAAAGTGAGCAATGGATTATTAACTGCGAATGGCAGACCTAAGCGACTCGATATTGCTTTTCGTTATCAAAATGAAATCAAAGACATTTATGAAACAAAATTTGTTTCAGGAGTATCATCATGAGTTTTTACGAACAACTTGTTAATCAAACAGAATCAGCACGTGAATATCTGCTTTCATCACCAATTTTCGCGCGTACATTCAGTGGTGACATTACAAAGGTTGACTATGTCGCTTTTTTAACAGAAGCATACTATCACGTTAGACATACTGTTCCCTTGTTAATGGCAACAGGCTCAAGATTGACGATGGAGCAGGAATGGTTAAGAGAAGCTGTTGCCGAGTATATTGAAGAAGAGACAGGTCATCAGGAATGGATACTAAATGATATAGCAGCAGCGGGAGGAGATAAGGAAGCGGTTCGTCATGGCACACCAAAAATGCAAACCGAGCTGATGGTGTCCTATGCCTACGATACTATCCAACGTAATAATCCATTGGGTTTTTTTGGCATGGTATTAGTATTGGAAGGAACCAGTATCAAGTTGGCAACTAATGCTGCTGGTATTATCAAAGAAACATTAAAATTGCCAGACAGTACTTTTAGCTACCTTACCTCTCACGGCAGTCTTGACATAGAACACATGGAGTTCTTCGAATCATTAATGGATCGCATTACCGACAAAGATGATCAGGAAGCCATTATTCATGCTGCCACTACGTTTTATCATTTATATGCTGAGATATTTCGTTCACTAGATCAAACTCAATCCAAAGCCGCTTAAAACATAAGGTTAATAGCTATGCTAAAAGACAAAATAATATTACTTACAGGCGCAACGGGCGGTATTGGTAGCGAGATTGCTCGCTCACTAGCGGCGCAGGGTGTCCGGCTGATATTGATTGATATGCAACAACAAACACTTGATTCGTTGGCACAAATATTAAAGTCAGATACTCCTGATATTGAATTAATAGCGACAGATCTGGCTACTAGTCAAGGACGTGAGCGAGTTCGCAAAATACTTGAAGGTAAATATGAAGTGCTAGATGGCCTGATTAATTGTGCCGGTATTAATACGTTCTCTATGTTCGCTGATATGGAAGAAGAACAGGTTGAAAAAATGATCTCTGTAAATATTACTTCTCCTATCTTATTAACAAAACAATTATTACCACTGTTAAGACGTTCTGAACGTGGTCAGATAATAAATTTTGGTTCTACTTTTGGTTCAATTGCTTATCCCGGCTTTGCTATATATAGCGCAACCAAATTTGCAATGCGTGGTTTTACAGAAGCCTTGCGTAGAGAATTGGCAAAAACGAATATTACGTGTCAGCTACATTGCACCCACGCGCAACGAAAACAAAAATTAATACAGGGCCCAGTAAATGATATGAATGCAGCGCTTGGTGTCAAAATGGATGAACCCAGTGTGGTTGCTGTACAAGTTGTCGAAATGTTAAATGGAAAAAAATCATCAACACGTTATCTCGGCTGGCCGGAAAAATTATTCGTTAAAATTAACAGTGTGTTGCCTGGAATGGTAGATGGCGCATTACTCAAAAAACTCGATACGATTACACACTTTTGCATGTTCTAAACGATCTTGAAGACTTTGGAGAATCATCATGAAAAAAATTATCTTTATCATTTTATTATTATCTAGTTCATTTGTTTTCGCTGAAATTTCTGATGAGGTTAAACAACTTCAGTATGAATGGGCTGAAATAAAATACAGTACCCCTGAAAAAGAGCAGGAGAAAAAATATGAGTCGTTGGTTAAAACGGCGGAAGCATTGGTAGCTAAATTACCAAATGATGTAAATGCTATAATCTGGGAAGGAATTATTCGTTCAACGTATGCCGGTGCAAAAGGTGGTTTAAGTGCTTTGGGCCAGGTTAAAAAAGCAAAAGCCTCATTTGAACATGCAATAGAGATAAACCCCTGTCGCTTTAAATGGATCTGCATATACCCAGCCTAGGGTCATTGTATTATCAAGTTCCTGGTTGGCCGATAAGCTTCGGTGATTCGGAAAAAGCAGAAGAAATGTTACAAAAAGGATTGGAAACTAATCCAGATGGACTTGATTCAAACTTTTTCTATGGTGATTATTTAAAATCAGAAGGGAAATATGCCGATTCATTGGCAGCACTGGAAAAAGCCATGAAAGCACCCGCCAGACCCGATCGAGAATTGGCTGATCAAGGTCGTAAAAAAGAAGTAGAATTAGAGATTGCTGAAGTACAAAAAAATGCTCAAAAAAGAATAGTCTAAACATAAACCAACATAATGAATGCATATATTACTACTAGTTGAAGACGATTCGCTTCTTGCCGATGGCATAATCAATGCGCTTGAACGGGAAAGGTTTGCGGTTAATCATGTTGCTGAAGGAAAAGCGGCACTCAATCATATTAATGTAGAGCCGCCAGATATACTCATCCTCGATTTGGGTCTGCCAGATATTGACGGCCTTGAATTACTGAAACAGCTGAGGAAAAAAAATAGCATATTGCCTGTACTTATTCTAACAGCAAGAGACTTGCTTGATGACAAACTTGAGGGGTTGGATAGCGGAGCAGACGACTATATTACCAAGCCCGTTTGAATTAAAAGAATTGATTGCCAGACTCAGAGTTCTTGAAAGAAGAATTAGTAATGCCAATACCAGTGAAATAAGTATTGGCGATGTTTGTTTAAATACGACGACTTTACAAGCGACACTCAATCAAGAAAGTCTGCAACTATCCAAACGCGAATATATGTTACTTAAGGCCTTAATGGAGAGTGTTGGAGCAATTCAGTCAAAAGAAAATCTGGAAGCGAAGTTATACAGTTGGGGCGAAGAGATCGCCAGTAATGCAATTGAAGTACATGTTCATAATCTGAGAAAAAAACTACCGGCCGGATACATACAAACAGTCCACGGCATGGGATACATAATAAAAAAAACAGTGACTTCAATACGTTCCTTTCTTGTTGTTGTTCTTATTTCAACAATTACCTTGGTTAGTTTTTTAACAGCCTTACATGGTTATCGTGAAAGCATGAAAGAGGCTGGCCTTTTATTTGAAGATCAATTGCTTCAAAAGGCCATGATACTGAGTGCAGTTCCTGTCAGTAATGATATGAAAATTATTGACGTCGATCCAAATATGAAAAATATGATATCGAACAATGCATTTCAGATATTTAATAAGAATAAAAAACTTGTTATGCGTTCCAAAAACGCACCTGATAGCGCTATGGCAGAATTTATTCCCGGTTTTTCAGAAACCAATTTTATTGGCTATCGGTGGCATGTCCTTGTACATAATGATGATTCACAATCAAGCTGGATTATAGTCGCAGAACGAAATGACATGCGCCATCAATTAGCAGACTCGATTATTATGGAATCTGTATTTCCTATCGTTTTGTCAATTCCGCTTATTGGAATATTAGTCTGGTTGATTGTTAGTTTTAGTCTGAAGCCCATTCATGAATTGGCATCGCAATTACGTTCAAAACAGGCTACAGATTTGACGCCACTACAAATAGATGGCGTACCGCAAGAGCTTACGACTTTAGCGTCATCAGCAAATGACCTCTTGTTACGATTAGAACGCTCATTTGCCAGAGAAAAACGTTTCAACTCTGATGTTGCACATGAACTGAGAACACCAATTGCCGCACTTAAAATTCATCTGCAGAATCTTTTAACTGATTTAAAAGAGCCTCCTGAATCAGCAGGCAAACTAGAGGAAGGGTTGCATCGCATTAACCATCTGGTTGAGCAGATTATTTTGTTAAACAGAATGACGCCCGATCATTACATGGCTAATTTTGCAAACATTGATCTGCTGGGTATTACGCGTACTGTCATCGAAGATATTCTTGATGAGATAAATGAAAAGAAACTATCGTTTGAATTTGATGGGAATCATTGCGAAACCTTTGGTGATGCTTTTGCACTTGAGACGATGATAAAAAACATTTTACGCAACGCAATTAAATATACCCCTGAAAATGGCAAAATAGTTATTCGAATCAGAGAAAAAGAAGGCCAAAGTATGGTTCAGGTTATGGACAATGGTCCTGGTATTCCCCCTGATGAATATGAGCGTATTTTTGAACGTTTCTACCGATTGGGTGGTGATAGGCATAACTCTACAACAACAGGGTGCGGCTTGGGTTTATCAATCGTGCAGTATATTGCGGAACTTCATGAAGCAAACCTGACGCTCGATCAGTCTGAATTTGAAACCGGTTTGTTATTTACAGTTACCTTTCCTGCAAAAAAACAAATATATGATCTTGGATAACATAATGGAGTCTCTCAATGTCGTCATTAGGAAACTGATAATTGCGTTTACTTTATTGTTTTGTTCTGCAGTCCAAGCAGAAACACCGACTTACGAAATAAGGATCAAAGACCATTTGTTTTTACCTTCAAAGTTGAAAATTCCCGCTAATAAAAAAATAAAGCTCCTGATTATAAACGAAGATGTGACACCGGAAGAATTTGAAAGCTATGAGCTTAATCGTGAGAAAGTAATTATGGGAAATAGAAAAGGAATCGTTTTTATCGGTCCGCTAAAATCAGGCGTCTATCCTTTTTTCGGTGAATTTAATCCATCAACTGCACAAGGTTCGATAGAGGTTAAATAAAATGCTTGTCACCGTTATCATTTTTCTAAGGGAAGTTCTTGAAGCGGCATTAATACTAAGCGTATTACTTGCAGTATCATTTCAGTTTAAATTATCAAGAAAATGGATTTTTCCTGCACTTAGTATTGGTTTTTTGGGCGCAACAATTTCTGCTTATTTCTTAGGCGACATATCTAATCTATTGGAAGGTACAGGACAGGAAGTCATGAACTCGACGCTACTAATAACAATGTGTTTTTTAATTAATATAATTTGTATCTGGATCTGGCAATGCTTAAATAACAACCAAGCGGCGTTTTCTACCCTCCTGGCCAAGAATATAAAAAAAATACTTATTCTTGATGTCAGTATTGCCATTATGCATGAAGGATCTGAGCTATCTATTTATAGTTATTCATTAATACAGATGCATGATAATCACTTATCTTTAATACTCGGGGGCGGCCTTGGTCTCGGTATCGGCGCTAGTCTTGGTGCGATTATTTATTATTTACTGATCAATATGCAGAAACGTACTTTATTAATCACAGCTATTGCTATTTTAATCCTCATCTCTGCAGGAATGGCATCACAAGCTGCGTTATATCTGATTCAATCGGGGTGGTTGCCATCGCAATTGCCACTTTGGGATACATCACAAATAATTTCGGAGCGGTCGATAGTTGGCCAGTTACTTTATGCGCTTATTGGCTATGAAGCTACGCCATCTCCTTTACAGATATTGTTTTATTTTGCTGTCATTATTATTTGTATTTCATCGATTATTCTTACTACGAAAACTAAACGACATAATTAAGTTTAATAATTTATGAATAAATTTAATTATTTTTCGTTGCTATTCCTTACAGGCTTTTTCTCATCAGTATCAGCAGAAATTGACAAGGTATATCACCCTTACGTTGAAGCTTACAAGTCCGAAATAGAATATCGAACACTCTATAAGAATGACGCAAATAGATTAAGAGATGGCACGCAGTTTCATCGTTTATCATTCGAGCATAGCCTGAGTGAACGATTTTCAATTGAAGCTTATGCTATCGGTAAAAATCTACCAATGAAAAGTTTTGCAGTTGATGGGTACGAAATCGAAGCAAAACTTCAACTTACAGAGCAAGGTGAATATTGGTCTGATTGGGGTTTGTTATTTGAGTTGGAAAGGGATACAGAAATCAATAAATGGGAAATGGGTGTTGGTTTTTTATGGGAAAAGGAATGGGGAAATATTATCACTACAGCAAATTTCTTGATTGATTACGAACTTGGTTCTGGTGTTAATGATGAATTTGAAACAGCTGTTCATAGTCAGATTAAATATCGCTGGTCTCGTCACTTTGAACCTGCAATAGAAATATATTTGGATGAAGAAACACGTGGGCTGGGACCAGTATTTCTTGGTAGTAAAAAAATAGGAATAAACACATTGAATTGGGAGTTGGGTTTCATCTTTGGTTTTAATGACGAAACCGCCAATCAGAATATACGTTTTCTTTTAGATTACGAGTTTTGAATAAGAAAAGATATTTGCCAATAATGTTGCTAAATATTGTCCCGCAACAGAACATCAGTACTAATAAAATCAGATACTTAATATACGATAAGGTACATGTTTGTGGGACAAATAAAATTTATATCATGTTGAAAGTGTTATAGTTATCATCAAAAGTTGGTACTATTCGTAAATAGTAGGTCGGAGGTTCGAATCCTCTTTCCGGCACCATCCATCTAGGTTTCAATGAAAAATTAAAAATAATGCATGATATTCTTGGCGCACAAAAAAACTGGGATAGTTAAACAATAATTATGATGCGATTACTGTTGATTTTGTTGCTTCTAACATCGAATCAGGTCATTGCTTTAGATGGCTACTTCGAAAATAGCTATGGTTTGTATTTGAAATGCCAAAAAACTCTTGATGGAGAGGGTGAAACTAGTGTCGATCCACAGACACTTTATCATACGGGGTTATGTGGTGGGTACATTAGTGCGATACACGACAGCGTCAAAGATTTAGTTTTTCATGGTCTCATTGCGAAAGATCCTTATTGCATGCCTTCAGGAATAAACCGTGGACAGCTTGTTAGAGTTGTCGTTAGTTATGTAAAAGATAACCCTGAAAGTTTCACCCAGAGTGCCAGCAGTAGTGTACTGAGTGCTTATTCTGAATCATTTCCCTGCAATGAATAATAGGATCAATAAAAAAAGTAATTAGAAGTTATAGTCTCTATTGTTGTCTATTTTCATTATTAAAATCTGGACAATACCTGATCTAATCATCGAAATTTAAATAATCACTAAGAAATTAGTGACAAATATATTATATTTTTAATCAATAATATTAAATTTTCGTTGTTATCACATGAAAGAACTACTATTAAGTTTAGTCTTGTCATATTTGCCCTATTCAATTGATACGAACACTCAAGAATTTAAACAATATGTTAGCGATTTAAAAATAATCGAACTTGAGCCAGAAAAAATTGAATTAGAAATATGCGGTGCAGTAGGTGCTTGTAATGGTAACTACACATTCGCTTACGATGATAAAACTAACATAATACATGTCCCGAACAACTGTAATTTGGAAGAACATCGATGCAAAGCGGCGCTAATGCATGAGTTTGTACACGTCATACAAAATTACACTGGCAAATATACCGTTGATGCAAGTTGCTATGATGAACTAAAGTTAGAAGTAGAAGCATACAAATTGCAAAATCACTATTTGAATACGGTCGGTATTAATTTCGGTTTTATAAGCAACCGTTTTTCAGAATATTTTTTAGCACATTGTCTTCTTCAAGAAGCAAGCAAAACCTAGGTGCACGCATATCAATAGGTGTTTAATAAATTAGTTTGCAGAATTGCTTTACCTGAATTTAGTGAATCATTATCCATCAATAGCGTTGCTATGAGATAAGTTTAGTTCTATATTTTTTCTAAAAGCCGGAAATCTACTATCCCACAACAGAACATCAGTACTAATAAGATCAGATGCTTGCTATAAAATATAGTACATGTTTGTGGGGCAAATAAAATTTATAAAAATTGAAAGTATCGTAGCTCCCATCGAGAGTCAGTGTGTACGTCGTCAAAACCTTTTGGACAGGTAGCGGTTTGATTTAAGAGACACATTAGTTCATCAATAGGTTATGTGCTTCACTTGTTGTTTATCGTAATGCATTTGTCGTCTCATCGCTAACGTGTTTTGTTTGATTAGCTCTCGTTGACTTAGTATTTCTTCGCCACGCCCATAAAAGACATCAGCCGGTGTCAGGTTATCAAGTGATTCATGATAACGCTCATGGTTGTAATAACTCACAAAACGCTGCAACTGTTCCTCCAGTTCCCCGGGGAAATAATAGTGGTGAAGTAATATCTGATTCTTCATTGAACGATGCCAGCGCTCTATCTTGCCTTGTGTTTGTGGATGATAAGGTCGACCTCGAGTGTGCGTCATACCGTTTTCTTCAAGGTAATCGGCTAATTCACCGGAGATATAACACGGGCCATTGTCACTGAGTAAACGCGGTTTATGATTTACCTTTACTGTATCAAGTCCCGTAAAGCGTAAGGCGTCATCCAGCGTATCAGAGACATCACGGCTACTCATGCCCGTACATAAACGCCAGGCAATAATGTAACGTGAGTAATCATCTAATACCGTGGATAAGTAATACCAACCCCAACCGATAATCTTGAAATAGGTAAAATCCGTTTGCCACATCTCATTCACGCGCGTAGTGGGCTGTTGAAACTTATCACTGGCCTCCATCAGGATATAGGCCGGACTGGCAATTAAGTCTTGTTCTTTCAGCAGCCTGTACACCGTGGATTCTGAGACGAAGTAAGCCTTGTTGTCAGTGTAATTTACGGCTAACTCTCGTGGAGACAAATCAGGCTTCTCTAAGGCTAACTCAATAACGGCTTCACAGTGGTCTTCGGTGATTTTATTCCATACCGCATGGGGAATCGGCTTCTTGTCTTCCAAGCCATCAACGCCATTCTCTTCATAACGTTTGAGCCAGTTGTAAAAAGTGGACTTATGAATGTCCAGCCGAGTCAGCGTTTGTCGAACCGACAGATCTGAGTTCTGTACCAGTTGAATAATCTCGACTTTATCCGATGCTAAGTACCTCATATATCGTCCTCCCCATCCCCGAGCACGCTTTTTTTAAGCAGCCGATTCTCCATGACTACTTCGCCTAAGGTTTCTTTCAGCGCAGATGTTTCAGCACGCAGTTCTTTGACTTCATCTGAGGTCGCTTCACGTACGATATCGCCTGATAAACGTTTCTTACCTGCCTCCAGAAAGTCTTTCGACCAACGGTAGTAAACATTTGGGTTTAGTCCTTCCTTGCGACATAGCTCAGCGATGCTTTCTTCGCCGCGTAAGCCTTCAAGTACGATACGAATTTTTTCTTCTGCTGAATATTTTTTACGGGTGCGTCGACGAATATCGCGCACAGTATGTTCTACACTTCTTTTACTTGTCATCATCGTTTCCTCTTGGGTTAACGATGAACTAAAACTATCTCTTAGACAATCAGGCTAGTTGGTCCACATGGTGCTGACGGGGTACAGTCAACCCGTGACAAGCCTTCTATTGTTTTCATATAAACACAATCGTCATCAGCAACAATCAGATCAGAACCTTCAACTAGTTCAGCCCCCATTTGCTGTGCCAGAAATGAATGTTCAAAATAAGCAGAGTTATAAATGCCAGGCGTTAGAACAACAACTTCTGGATATTCCATCGGTCGAGGTGAAATAGAACTTAGGGTGTCGAGAAGGTTGCTTGGATAGTCGCCCATTGGGAGAATATTGTAATCTTTAAATAGTTCTGGAAAGACACGCTTGGTGACCTTACGATTTTCCAACATATAAGACACACCTGATGGAACACGCAGGTTGTCTTCAAGCACATACATGGTGCCATCATCACCCCTGATAAGATCACTGCCGCAAATATGTGCCCAGACTCCAAATACTGGGCTTATTCCTTGGCATTCCTTTCTATAATTCTTTGAACTTCTAAGGATGTCTGCAGGAATAACCTTGTCTTTAATAATCTTTCGTTCGTTGTATATATCATCGATAAAATGATTTAATGCAGTGAGTCGTTGTTCCAGGCCAGCTTCAATTTTTTGCCACTCACGTTGGGGAACAATTCGGGGGATAATATCGTAGGGCCATTCACGATCAATATTATCTCCCTCGCTATAAACTGTAAAGGTTATACCCATTGCCATAATCGCAAGTTCGGCAGCATCCTTTCTTTGCTGCAACTCCTGCGGCTTTAGTTTTTTGAGATACTTTATTAGTTTGCCAGCACCCGTTCTTGCTGTTAGTCGTTCGGTTAGTAGCTCATCATAAAAGCCACTGATTTTGTAATCGTCAAATTTCATCTCAAATTGCTAGATATACCTTGTGAGTAATTAGTAAGTGATTATATTGTTTTGAAAACGATATGTCGTTACAAATTATAGAAAATATATTTCTTATGCCAGAGTAGAAAAGGCGTACAATAATTGTTTGTCAAGTTATAAAACGTAACTTGGGTCTATAAGCAGTCCGCAATATTTATTACATATTCAAGGGTAAGTAATCATGGATCAGTTTTCTGAAATTAAACAATTGTTACTTGATAGCGTAAACCAGTTTATACAGAACGCTGGAGCCTACTTGCCTAACCTTATCAGCGCGGTTTTAATCATTGTTGCAGGCTTACTCATTGCATGGACCATAAAGTGGTTGATATTACGTTTAGGTGCCGGTATCGATAAGATGATCAGGGCTATCGGGTTCGCCTCGTTGCAGGCTCGCCTGAAATGGCCTCTGGCTGATATTCTAGGTTGGTTAAGCTATTGGTTGATTATCTTGCTGTTTCTTAGGGCCGCTCTCGCCAGTCTTAACTTTCCTTCACTTGCTGAATTATTAGGCAAGATCATTACTTCTTTACCGATGTTATTAATTGCTGCCATTGTTATTTTTGGTGGTGTCGTTATTAGTAGTACCATTCGTGACAAAATCATTTTAAGTGCCCGTTCAATCGGCTTGCAGCAAGCTGAGTTATTAGGTTCATTAATAAGAGTCTTGATTATTCTCCTCGCTGTGATTGTTGGGCTAACGCAAATTGGTATTGATGTCCGACTTTTTGAACATATTCTTACGATATTGTTCGCAGCTATTGTTGGTTCTGTGGGGTTAGCATTTGGTTTAGGTGCTGGCCCAACAGTTTCAAATATTATATCTGCGCGTTATGTAAAAAAGAATTATCGAATTGGGCAAGTCATACGAATCAATGATGTGGAAGGTAAAGTGCTTGAGCTATTACCGACAGGTGTTGTTCTTGAAACGGAATTAGGACGTAGTTTTATCCCAGCAAAGCTTTTTGACGGAGAAACATCGGTTTTACTTGATGATAAATTAATTGATGATGACTAATTCTCTTCCTGAATATTTTTTAGAACATCATCCTGCAAATGCTGCACGGCTGTTAGAAAAATACGAACCATCCATTCTTGCCGACTATCTTGCTTCAGTTTCATCAGAGGCAATCGCTAATATTTTTCGGCATATGAATTCTTCCATTGCAGCGGAATGTCTTGTTAGTATGACTGAGGATAAGGCTGCGGCGATACTTGAGCAATTCAGTATTGAAAGAGCGGCTTTATTACTAAGGCGCATGTCACTAGTCGATCGCATTCGCATTATTAGAAAACTATCTTCCTTGACAAGTAACATGCTCAGACTTGTATTGCGTTACCCACAAGGGACTGTGGGACAGGTAATGAATCCTAATGTTTTTGCTGTAAGTAAGGACCGCTTTGTGTCTGAGGTCATAGCTTTAATTCAGGAAAATAACGATCAGGTGCGTAGTAAGGTATACGTTCTGAATGATAAACATCGACTGATTGGAATGGTATTTATTCGTGATTTACTTGTTTGTGAACCAGGAAAGTCTATAGAAGAGATCATGCGTGAACCTGAAGCGACAATTTCTGCCAGGGCTAGTTTGAGCAGCGTTAAAGATTATATTCAATGGAACGACAGAGATAATCTGCCGGTTGTTGATCAAACAGGTAAATTTATTGGAATATTAAAACGTGGTGTGATGTTAGATGCATTGAAAAATGATCAGAATGAGATGCAACAAGGAGAAGGGCTTGTCGATACAGCGATGACAGTAGCAGAACTCTTCTGGGAAGTTTGTGCGAATGTGATAGCACCACAACATGAAATTACTAATGAAGGTAAAGACAATGAACGAACAGATCAACTCAATCGAAAATAATATTCATAATGTAATGTTCGAGGAGTTTCCTGTTGAAGCAATCAAGTTGCTCGAACAAATGGATATTACAGAGATTGTAGAGATACTTGGCCCGAGAGATATTTCCAACACTTTAAAAATATGGGAAAGAATTTCGCCGCAGTTAGGTGGAAGAGTGATGGAACTTTTGCCGTTGAAAAATAACATCGAAGTTTTAAAGCACATAGACCCTAATCGTGGTGCAAGCCTCTTAAACTGTCTTGATGTAGTTAAACAAGAAGAATTGTTAAATGAGCTAGGCCCAAGTGTTGAAAGTGATTTACGTCGTGCGGCTAAAAATGAAGTTGATACAGCTGGCGCGCTGATGGATACAAAAGTAATGTATTTTAGGCCGAAGATGACGGTTGCTGAGACAATTACGCTTTTGCGGTCAAGACCCAAGGGTGTTTATCGGAAAATTTATACCGTAGATGAGTCTAATCACCTTAAAGGCATGATAGAGATGGAAGACTTGGCTCTAGCTGATCATGATGCAAGATTGTCTGAGTTAGAAAAAATTTCTCCGGCTGTAGTTCAGGTAACGACAAGTAGAGAAGAGCTTGTTGACCTATTCGAGAAATACAAGCTTACTGATCTGCCCGTTGTTGATTTTGAACAGCGACTTGTCGGTGTTATACGTTATCATGCGCTTGTCGATGCAGCGCGTGTTGAAGGTAGTGTAGATATGCAGACTATGGTGGGTGTTAGTAAAGATGAACGCGCTATGTCTCCAGCTTCATTTGCAATCAGAAAAAGATTGCCTTGGTTGCAAATCAATCTTTTAACTGCCTTTCTAGCTGCCGCTGTAGTGGGTCTGTTTGAAAGTACAATTGCACAATATACAGCGCTTGCAGTATTACTGCCTGTAGTTGCCGGACAATCAGGTAATACCGGAGCACAAGCACTTGCTGTCACCATGCGTGGGCTGGCACTAAAAGAAATCTACCCGCGCATGTGGATGAGTATTGTTTTTAAGGAATCCAGCGTTGGCTTTTGGAATGGGATTGCTGTTGCACTTACAACGGGAATCGGTGTTTACGTTTGGAGTCAATCAATGGGCTTAACACTCGTTATTGCATTCTCTATGGTCTTATCGATGACTATTGCCAGCATAGCAGGCGCTGGTATTCCAATAATATTAACCATTACCGGACAGGATCCGGCGCAATCATCATCCATTTTTCTAACAACGATTACTGATATTGCTGGTTTTTTCAGCTTCCTGGGGATCGCCACATTATTTATTCATTTACTATAGGCTTTGATTACCACTTCATATAATTGGTGGTTCTATTGGAGATTTAGTATCCGTTGTTGGATCGAGAATCTGTTGAAAGTTTTCTACTTTATTTGCTGCCATTTGTGTATTTTCAAATTGTGCAATATGAAATAAAGCTTCACCTTCATTAACAAGAGGGATATTTGTTCTACTGATAATAATGCCATCGACCGGTGAAAAAATATTTTCTTCTATTTCGCCAAATGGATCAGAAACATATCCCAGGGATTCATTCTTTTTGACTCTTGAACCTAATGGTTTCTGAACTCTTAATATGCCACTTTGTGGGGCGCGCACCCATGTGCTCGAAGTCCCAACAACAGATTTAATAGTTTTACGCTTACCTTTAAACGGGGATAACATTCCCAGTTCGCGCATTACAGAAAGAATGCCTCTGACACCTGCTCGGATAGATACTTCATCAAAACGTAGTGCTTCACCAGCTTCATAAACAATAACGGCGGCACCTGATTTTTCCGCGGACTTGCGTAATGAGCCATCAATAATTGCGGTATTTAAAGTCACTGGTGAAGTAAATGCCCGAGCCATACGCTCAGTCTCTTCATCATCTAAATATGCTCTGATATGCGGTAAGTTTTCGCGATGAATCGCGGCGGTATGTAAATCTATTCCATGTGTGCATTTAGACACAATTTCTTTTAAAAAAAGGTTTGCCATACGCCCAGCGAGCGAGCCTTTCTCAGATCCTGGAAAAGAACGGTTCAGATCTCTTCGATCAGGTAAATAGCGAGTTTGATTTATAAACCCATAAATATTAACGACCGGTACAGCAACTAATGTGCCTTTCAGTTTATTTATTATCTTGCTGTGCAAGATACGGCGAATAATCTCAACACCATTAATCTCATCACCATGTATAGCGGCAGAAAGAAATAAAATCGGACCATTTTGTCTGCCATGTATAACGTGGACGGGTAGCTCCAAGGTGGTATGTGTGTAGAGGCTGGGAACAGGTAGTTCAAGCGTCTGTCGCGTACCGGGCTTAATTAGTTTATTACAAATGTCAAATGGTTCACGCACTTACTTATGGCCTCCTTTAGTACCGGTTTTCCCTTTCTTTGCATTCTTTTCTATAAACCTAATAACATCACCAGCAATATCCTTGCCCGTTGCATTTTCAATGCCTTCGAGGCCCGGTGAAGAATTGACTTCCATCACAACAGGTCCTCTTTCGGCACGTAATATATCTACGCCACAAACATTGAGCCCCATAGTATTCGCCGCGCGTAATGCGGTTTTACGTTCTTCAGCTGTGAGAGTAACCAATTCTGCCGAGCCACCACGATGGATATTGGAACGGAACTCACCTTCTGCACCCTGTCGTTTCATAGCAGCAACGACTCTTTCTCCAACGACAAAGCAGCGAATATCAGCGCCGCCTGCTTCTTTGATGAATTCTTGAACCAACACACTCGCGTTAAGACCGAAGAATGATTCAATAACACTTTTAGCGGCACTTTTTGTTTCAGCAAGTACGACACCAATACCCTGAGTGCCTTGTAATAACTTAATCACCAAAGGCGCACCGCCAACCATCTTGATCAAATCTTCGATATCATCCGGTTTATTGGCAAACCCACTAATTGGCATGCCTATGCCTTTACGAGACAACAATTGTAATGAACGTAACTTATCTCTAGAACGAGAGATAGCGACTGACTCATTCAAGGGGTAGACGCCCATCATTTCAAATTGTCTTACAACAGCAGTACCGTAAAACGTAACCGATGCTCCGATTCTTGGAATTACTGCGTCAAAATCAGCCAATTCTTCACCCTTATAATGAATGCTGGGTCGACTTGACGTGATGTTCATATAGCAGCGTAAGACATCGAGCACTCGAACTTCATGCCCGCGTGATTCGGCAGCCTCAATCAATCGTTTTGATGAGTAGAGATTTTTATTTCTGGATAGTAGTGCAATTTTCATTGAGGTACTCCTGTGGGAGGTATAATTATATTATGTTTGTTCATGAAAGCCTCATGTTTTCTGTATTCAAAATCTTTACTTCGCGTTGAGGGAAGGGTATCTCAATACCGTGTTCTTTAAATGCATCCCAGATCATTAATAATAGATCGGCACCAACACGATTTTTGCCATCATCAATACCTATCATCCAGAATTCGATAAGTATATCAACACCGGAATCACCAAAACCGGCTATTTCAGCTTCGGGACGTTCTTCCTTAGGGATTTCTATCTCACTTAATAACTTGTGGGTGACTGCAGAATACATCATGTTTAGATTAAGACGATGCTTTATAATATCAACGAAGAATCTTTATAATTAATTTTGGATGCCGCCCTATGTGGACTTATATAATTGTTATCATTTTAGTCATTCTGTCCGGTATTTTCTCGGGCCTGACATTAGGCTTCTTTACACTTAATCTTGGTGAACTGGAACGTAAAGCGAAACTGGGCGATACGCGTGCAACCAAAATTTTGGATGTTCGACGGAATGGTAATTTATTACTTTGCACACTCCTATTAGGCAATGTGGCAGTAAATTCTTGTTTAGCTGTTTTTCTTGGGACAATAGCTTCAGGTGTCATGGCTGCATTTATATCTACTGCACTTATAGTGATTTTTGGTGAAATTTTGCCACAAGCGATTTTTTCACGTTATGCACTCACCGTTGGGTATTATGCTGTCGGGTTGGTTAAATTATTTCGTTTTATGCTTTATCCAATTACAGCACCATTAGCGAAGATGCTGGATAAATTATTAGGTAAAGAATTAGACACTATTTGGAGTAAACGTGAGATTAGAGAGATCATTAGCGATCACAGAGATTCACCTCATTCAACAATTGATGCGGATGAAGAGAGAATAGCAAATGGGGCATTGACGTTTTCAACTAAAACCGCACGCGAAGTAATGACGCCTGCTTCAGTTGTATATTTATTAGAAAGGGATTTGCTATTGAATAATGAACTGTTAGTAGAGATAAGAAATACTGGCCACACACGGATTCCCCTTTTTGATAAGGCTGAAGATAAAATAGAATCAATTTTATATGCAAAAGATTTGATAGGTTATGATCTTGAAACTAACGCAGTTATGTACCCCCGTCAGCACCATGTGGACCAACTAGCCTGATTGTCTAAGAGATAGTTTTAGTTCATCGTTAACCCAAGAGGAAACGATGATGACAAGTAAAAGAAGTGTAGAACATACTGTGCGCGATATTCGTCGACGCACCCGTAAAAAATATTCAGCAGAAGAAAAAATTCGTATCGTACTTGAAGGCTTACGTGGCGAAGAAAGCATCGCTGAGCTATGTCGCAAGGAAGGACTAAACCCAAATGTTTACTACCGTTGGTCGAAAGACTTTCTGGAGGCAGGTAAGAAACGTTTATCAGGCGATATCGTACGTGAAGCGACCTCAGATGAAGTCAAAGAACTGCGTGCTGAAACATCTGCGCTGAAAGAAACCTTAGGCGAAGTAGTCATGGAGAATCGGCTGCTTAAAAAAAGCGTGCTCGGGGATGGGGAGGACGATATATGAGGTACTTAGCATCGGATAAAGTCGAGATTATTCAACTGGTACAGAACTCAGATCTGTCGGTTCGACAAACGCTGACTCGGCTGGACATTCATAAGTCCACTTTTTACAACTGGCTCAAACGTTATGAAGAGAATGGCGTTGATGGCTTGGAAGACAAGAAGCCGATTCCCCATGCGGTATGGAATAAAATCACCGAAGACCACTGTGAAGCCGTTATTGAGTTAGCCTTAGAGAAGCCTGATTTGTCTCCACGAGAGTTAGCCGTAAATTACACTGACAACAAGGCTTACTTCGTCTCAGAATCCACGGTGTACAGGCTGCTGAAAGAACAAGACTTAATTACCAGTCCGGCCTATATCCTGATGGAGGCCAGTGATAAGTTTCAACAGCCCACTACGCGCGTGAATGAGATGTGGCAAACGGATTTTACCTATTTCAAGATTATCGGTTGGGGTTGGTATTACTTATCCACGGTATTAGATGATTACTCACGTTACATTATTGCCTGGCGTTTATGTACGGGCATGAGTAGCCGTGATGTCTCTGATACGCTGGATGACGCCTTACGCTTTACGGGACTTGATACAGTAAAGGTAAATCATAAACCGCGTTTACTCAGTGACAATGGCCCGTGTTATATCTCCGGTGAATTAGCCGATTACCTTGAAGAAAACGGTATGACGCACACTCGAGGTCGACCTTATCATCCACAAACACAAGGCAAGATAGAGCGCTGGCATCGTTCAATGAAGAATCAGATATTACTTCACCACTATTATTTCCCCGGGGAACTGGAGGAACAGTTGCAGCGTTTTGTGAGTTATTACAACCATGAGCGTTATCATGAATCACTTGATAACCTGACACCGGCTGATGTCTTTTATGGGCGTGGCGAAGAAATACTAAGTCAACGAGAGCTAATCAAACAAAACACGTTAGCGATGAGACGACAAATGCATTACGATAAACAACAAGTGAAGCACATAACCTATTGATGAACTAATGTGTCTCTTAAATCAAACCGCTACCTGTCCAAAAGGTTTTGACGACGTACAGAAGATACATTGCGTTCGCTGATTGAAGGTCAAAACATGGGCACTATCTATGAAGCTTCACGACGCACGCCTTTGATTATTAAAGGTGGTGGCGGTCTTCGTCAATCAGCAGAAGAGTTTACCAATCTTCGTATCACTCTGGATGATGGTCGAAGCATCCCGCTTACTAATTTGGCACATCTAGAAAGAGTAGAAGGGCCGGTAATGATCACCCGCGAAACAGGTAGCCGTTCAACGGTCGTTGTTGCTAATGTTAGCGGACGCGATTTGGTGGGTTTTGTCGATGAAGCAAAACGAATCGTAATAGAACAGGTTCAACTGCCAACAGGATATTATTTGAAATGGGGCGGACAGTTTGAAAACCAACAGCGTGCCGCAGCCCGGTTCGCAATAGTCATCCCTGCGGCTATCGGACTTATCTTTTTATTGCTATTCAGCACCTTTCGATCCGTCAGTCAGTCAGTATTGATTCTGACCAATATTCCATTTGCAATGATTGGTGGTGTTATCGCTTTATGGATCGCAGGTGAATATATCTCTGTCCCTGCTTCTGTTGGATTTATTGCTTTGCTTGGAATAGCCGTATTAAACGGTGTCGTCTTAGTTACCTATTTTAATCAACTCAGAGCATTAGGTCGGGACATAGATGAAGTTGTGATTCAAGGTGCGCGCAGACGGTTACGTCCAGTAATGATGACTGCGAGTATTGCTGCCTTCTCGTTGATTCCATTATTATTTGCTACGGGACCTGGCTCAGAAATTCAGCGGCCGCTGGCAATCGTTGTCATCGGTGGGCTGATCACGTCAACTATTTTGACGCTATTAATTTTGCCTGTGTTGTATCGCTGGCTCAACAACAGAGAACTATCATGAATCGAGTTTTACTTACGATTATCTGCCCGCCATCACTTGAACGGCCCATCACTGATTGGCTTCTTGAACAAGATGTGATCTCTGGTTTCACCAGTTCGCAAGTCTACGGACATGGTAGTGAACCCGATTCCCTTACTCTAATTGAACAAGTCGAAGGGCGGAAAAAACAATTCATGTTCCAAATACATATTTCTTCTGATCTTCAAGATACAGTTATTAAAGATCTTAAACAGAATTTTGAGGGTACGAAAATTCATTTTTGGGTTGTTTCACTTGTTACATCAGGAAGGCTTTCTTAACTTTTTACGAAGTGCGATAGTCTTTTTTAAAACACGCCGAGATAGGATTACTCGAGAGTTCGCACTAAATAGAATTATTAAATGATAAGACTGATTATATCAGTAATAAAAAAGCCCCTTTTACAGGGGCTTTATGTTTTAGACTATTCTTTTGCTTCTGTTTCTACTACACGTATATTCATGTCTATTCGTTCATGCGGATTATCTCTACCATCTCGTTTTTGTGAAACGATCTTGTCAGCGATCTCCATACCTTTGGTGACTTCACCAAAGACGGTGTATTGACCATCAAGAAAATTTGAGTCCTGCACAACAATAAAAAACTGAGAGCCTGCACTGTTAGGATCTTGTGAACGCGCCATAGAGAGGATGCCTCTCTTATGTGGACGTTTATTAAACTCAGCAGGGACTCTGTGGTCTGGACCACCTGTACCATAGAGTGATTTATCAGTACCTTTTGTATTCGGGTCTCCGCCTTGAATCATAAAGCCTGGAATGACGCGATGGAAAATAGTGCCATCATAAAACCCGGATTTAGCCAGAGTTAAAAAATTCTCCACATGCTTTGGTGCATCACTAGGGAAAAAGCGGAGTTCGATATCGCCGAACTTGGTTTCTATGACGGCTGTTGGTGCATGTTCATCGGCAACGGCAAATACAGAAACTAATACAAGCAAAAGGCTGGCACTGATCTGGGATATATTCTTTGTATTAAAAAAATTAATAGACACGGTTTACTCCATTTGGATATTAAAAAATGTTTACTAAACGTAGGACGTTAAGAAAGAATTCTAAGTTCAATAATAAAATTTTATATTAAACATAATGCAATGTCACAAATGCTAATACGTATTATCATAAACCACCATGCAGGACTTAGACGAATTACTCAGAATTGATAAAGATTCCATCTGGCATCCTTATAGCTCCATGTCTTCTGAACTACCGGTTTATCATGTTGACTCGGCCGCTGGTGTGCTTCTAAAACTAAACAATGGACAAGAACTGATTGATGGTATGTCGTCGTGGTGGAGTGTTATACATGGCTATAACCATCCGCAGATGAATCTGGCATTGGAGGAGCAGCTCAAGGATATGGCTCATGTCATGTTCGGTGGTTTGACACATACCCCGGCAATTCAACTAACTGAGAAGTTAATTGCAATTACCCCCGATTCTTTAGACGCTGTCTTTTATTCCGATTCTGGATCAGTTGCGGTTGAAGTTGCTATGAAGATGGCTATTCAGTATTGGCACGCAAAAGGAAAACCCAGCCGACAACGATTCATTAGTCTACGTTCGGGATATCATGGTGATACTTTAGGCGCGATGTCAGTATGCGATCCTGATACAGGTATGCACAGTCTTTTCTCAGGTGTCCTGCCTGAGCAGATATTCATTGAGCAACCGCAGTGCCGTTTCGGCGAGCCTTGCACGGATAATGATATTGCGGCACTCAAAAAAGCATTAACAAAATACGGAGAGAATTGCGCCGCCTTAATTATTGAGCCCATAGTGCAGGGCGCGGGGGGTATGTGGTTCTACTCTGCGGATTATGTCAAGCAAGCTCGCAAATTATGTGATGAGCATAATGTCTTGCTGATTTTCGATGAAATAGCGACAGGTTTTGGTCGAACAGGGCAATTATTTGCCTGTGAGCATGCCGATGTTGTCCCGGACATTATGTGTATTGGTAAGGCACTTACTGGCGGCTATTTATCTCTTGCAGCTACCTTAACGACACGAGATATCCATGTAACGATAGATAGTGGTGAACCTGGGGTCTTTATGCACGGACCTACGTTTATGGCAAATCCATTGGCTTGTAGTGCGGCGCTTACCAGTATTCGCTTATTAGTAGAATCCGATTGGCAAAAGAACATCAATCGAATACAAAGATCCCTAGAGGATGGGCTGGCTCCTTGCCGGCAGTTAACTCAGGTGAGTGATGTTCGTGTTTTGGGTGGTATCGGCGTTGTGGAATTAAAAGAAGCCGTTGATATGAAAATGATAGTGCCGAAATTTGTCGAAGCAGGTGTTTGGCTACGTCCTTTTGGTAAATTGGTATATGTAATGCCTCCCTACATTATCAGTAATGATGATTTGGCGACTTTGACTAGTGTCATGGTTGCTGTAATAGCGGATAGTTAAATATTTAATTAATCATGGTGTCAAAATGGTTTCTTAATTGATACCATCCGTCCTCGTTCAATGGTGGCCTGTGCCGGTCCCCTCGCAACACGATATTGTGAATCCCGCCAGGTCCGGAAGGAAGCAACGGCAGCAGTGGATGTGTGTGCCGGGGTAGGGACGGTACGGGTCGCCTCCAATATTTACTCTGTTATATAGATCACCCTTTATGACACTTGCCTAGATTGAAAACCCAAAACGCTTCGCCCGGAAGGCTCACCTCATGTATGATGCAAGATTAAATTCTGACATTATTTTTTAATCTTACTTAAAAGAAGAGCAACAGATTTCAATGAGTTATCAAGTACTTGCCCGTAAATGGCGGCCTAGATCATTCCAGGACATGGTCGGACAATCACATGTTTTGAAGGCATTGACTAATGCGCTGGATCAAGACCGTTTACACCATGCTTATCTATTTACCGGTACCCGTGGTGTGGGTAAGACGACATTGGCTAGAATTCTGGCCAAGTGCTTGAATTGTGATGCGGGTGTGAGTTCAACACCTTGCGGTACATGTAATGCCTGTGTTGCGATAGACGAAGGTCGGTTTGTTGATTTAATTGAAGTGGATGCCGCATCTCGCGCCAAGGTCGAGGAAACACGCGACTTGATGGACAATGTTCAATACGCACCGAGTAGTGGTAGATATAAAGTCTATCTAATAGACGAAATTCATATGTTTTCCAATCACAGTTTCAATGCCTTGTTAAAGACACTCGAAGAGCCACCACCGCATGTGAAGTTTTTACTGGCGACAACTGAACCAAAAAAATTACCTGTGACGATATTGTCACGCTGTTTGCAATTTAATTTGAGTCATTTAACAAATGAACAAATTGCCAAGCAAGTTGAAATGATCCTCGGACAAGAGAATATTGAATATGATTCCGGTTCGACAGAACTCATTGCTCGTGGTGCCGCAGGAAGTATGCGTGATGCACTAAGCTTATTGGATCAAGCGATTGCCTATGGCGGTGGTGCTTTAGAAGAGTCCCAGGTACGCGCCATGATGGGAACAATCGACAGCGCTGATCTAAATGGTTTAATTCGGGCGCTGATTGATGCAGATCCAGAAGCATTACTGAATACAATCGAAACTATCGCAATACAAAGTCCTGATTTTGACGCCTTATTGGCAGAGTTATTAAGCCTGCTACAAAAAATAGCGATCATTCAAATATTGCCAGCAGACTCTAGCAACCCAATGAAAGACAATTCAGTATTAGTCGATTTTGCTAATGCAATGAATAAAGAAGATGCACAACTCTATTATCAAATAGGCATGATGGGACGGAAGGATCTTTATCTGGCACCAGATGTTAAGTCAGGCTTTGAGATGGTCATGATAAGGATGTTAGCATTTAGACCGATGGCGGGTAATGAGGTGCTTAGCAAACCACAAACACTCAAAACGGCAGGTCAACAAGCAAAGGCGCAAGAAGTGACGCCGAAAGCGACATCTAATACAGTAGTAAAGAACGATGTTACTCCTTCACAAACATCAAATACTCCACATGATGAAGCACCAATTAAAAATGCAAACTCTGATAATGAATGGAAAAAGATTATCGATGAGATGGCATTGGTTGGATTGGTGAAAGAACTGGCTGGCAATTGTGTTTTAAAAACACACACAGACAATCAAATAGAATTGGCACTAGCTCCATCACAAGAACATTTACTGCTAAACCAAAATCAAAAAGAACGTTTGGAGCAAGCCATTCAAACACGGTTTGGAACAGATGTTAAATTAGTAATTCTGGTAGAAGACTCTAGTAACGAAACGCCCGCTGAAACCAATGCTCGATTAGAGCGAGAACGACAGAAGGCTGCTGAAAATTCTGTCAATAATGATTCAACAGTTAAGACATTAATGGATACATTTAATGCATCAGTTGACCAAGATTCAATACAACCCCAATAGACAATATATTCAATAAGAGGAAATAAAACGATGAAAGGTGGTATGGGAAATATCATAAAGCAGGCCCAGCAGATGCAGGCCAATATGGAAAAAGCTCAAAAAGAACTTGCTGATGCAGAAGTCATTGGTGAATCAGGAGCAGGTTTGGTAAAAGTCACAATGAATGGTAGACACGATGTGAAACGCGTTGTTATTGATCCAGAGTTGATGAAAGATGATAAAGAGATGGTTGAAGATCTTGTTGCAGCAGCGGTAAATGATGCAAATCGTCGAGTAGAAACAATGACGCAGGAAAGAATGGCTGGCGTTACTGCAGGCATGGGTCTGCCGCCAGGAATGAAACTTCCGTTTTAGTTTTTTAATAGAATACTCATTTAATAGTCTTATGATCCAACAGTCCTTGTTAGAGCAACTGGTCGAAGCGCTACGTTGCATGCCCGGTATAGGAAGAAAATCAGCACAACGGATTGCCCATCAGCTATTACAAAGAAATCGCGATGCTGCTAAGCATCTCTCCAGAATTCTGGCAGAGGCAATGGAAAACATTGGGCATTGTGAACGTTGTCGTACCTACACTGAAAACATACTATGTCATCTTTGTGAAAATAAAAAACGTGATGACAGTATACTTTGTATCGTAGAAAACCCATCCGATGTTGATTCAATAGAGGAAGCAAATTATCGAGGTCGTTATTTTGTTTTGCTAGGGCACTTGTCTCCGCTAGATGGCATTGGTCCTGATGATATAGGTCTTAATGAATTGCCAAAATTATTAGATGAAGAAGAATTAAAAGAAGTGATACTTGCGACTAGCAGTACAGTAGAGGGCGAAGCTACAGCACATTTTATTAGCGAGATGGTTAAAGCCCGTGGCAAAGCCGTTTCCCGTATTGCGCATGGTGTGCCTATGGGCGGAGAGCTTGAGTACGTTAATAGTTTGACCATCGCCCATGCAATTGATGGTCGCAAAGCGATCTAATAATTAGTTGATTATAAATTAACAATAGTGACATATTAATCCTGTTAAATTGAAGCTCATTGCTTTGAAAATCAATTCAATTGAATGCAAATAAATGAATTTATAAAGGCTGCATTATTGAATGAGTATGTCTTTATGGCACTCAAAATATCACTTATTGTCGGTTCTATTCTGGCATTAATTAATCATGGTGATACGATCTTTGAGGGAACGTTGACTCTAGGAAACGTATGCCAGATTATTCTCACTTTCTTAGTACCCTATTGTGTGTCTACCTATTCTTCGATTAAAGCAATACAGCGACATAATAGAAAAGTGTCTAATGCTTAATAATATGAATATTTTATGAATGTAGCGCTATGGATGGTCGGAGGGTTGGTTTCACTAAGTTTGATGGCTATTGGCGCGAGAGAACTTGGCGGGCAAATCACGACTTTTCAAATTCTTTTTTTTCGCAGTGTAATCAGTCTGATTGTCATCACTTTAATAATAGTTAAGTCGAAAAAAACCAGTTTATTTTCAAGTAAACGCATAAAGCTACATATTGTACGTAATGTTTTTCATTTTGTTGGACAGTATGGTTGGTTCCTTGGGCTAGGATTATTGCCTCTGGCACATGTCTTTGCTCTGGAGTTTACCGTGCCGTTATGGACTTTGATAATAGCAGCAGCATTTTTAAAAGAAGGCATAACTATCAAGAAAACAATAGCTGTCTTGTTTGGAGTGACAGGTGTTTTGATTATATTAAAACCAGGTGTTGAAATAATTGAACCCGCATCACTTATTGTTTTGATTGCAGCCATTGGGTATTCGGTTTCGCATGTTGCAACCAAGTCATTATCAAATACAGAAGATTCACTTACTGTCTTGTTTTATATGTGCCTCATACAATTGCCAATAGGCTTGTTATTGACTGTTCATGACTGGGTGATCCCTAATATGGAACAGTGGTTATGGTTAGGTATAGTTGGGATAACAGCTTTAACAGCGCATTATTGTATTACTAATGCGATGAAATTAGCGGATGCAGGCATTGTTGTTACTTTGGATTTTTTACGATTACCATTGATTGCAGTTGTCGGTGTTATTTTTTATAACGAAGCGTTTGAATTTGCAGTTATCTTGGGTGCCAGTTTAATGCTATTTGGCAATCTGATAAATTTGAAATCATCAAAAAGAAACCGTCTCCCTATAGCAACAGACTAAGATAAATCTTGTTTTTAGCGTGTATTTTCATCACTGATTCTTCATTCATTTCTCTCTATTAGTAAAACTTTAGCCCAGTCTATGTGCATGTGTCACATAATTCACACAACAGCCTTGTTTACGTAACGACTAATTACTTATATTTAGTCATGTCATTTGAAAAACAGAGAGGTTTTAAAAATGAACACTAAACATGGTGAACAACCCTACGATTTTTATGAAGAGACAAGGAAGTATCCTCGGGTACATATCAACTTGCCAATTACGATATATCTAGATAACAAGCGATTTATAACCGCGAGTATTTATGATATTTCACCGGATGGACTGCAGGTTCGTTGCACAAGAGCTGTTGCTGAAGCATTAAATCCACGTGGTAAGCGAATAAAGTATGAAGACAATATTGTAGTCAATACGAAATTTATGGTGCCCATTGATGATGAACAGCATGTGGTTGCTGTCTCTTGTCATATTTACTATTTCGTTATGCTTCCTGACGTTGCAGGAGAAGACATTGCTTTTGGTTTGAAGTTTAAAAAGTTTGAAGGCCAATCAATCAGACATATAGGGGATCTTATTGAAAACGAATTAGAGCCAACAATTGTATAACAATAAGTTATTGTCTTTAAGAAATTCTGATGCATAAATTAAAATTTATTTTTCAAGATTGAAGTGATAAAAGGATTCGTTCAAGTAAGCCGTGACGTCATCTATTTCTTCTTCGAACCAAATTAATTCAGTCATGATTTCACACTGGACGACTCGTTCGCGAAGCAATGAATAGCTTTTTGTTTTCCTGTCTTCGCGAGTGTACATAGAATCATCATGACAACGTACACAATTCTCGTTGTGAAGTGCTTTACCGTTGTCACTATCAAATGCATGCACGGGTACAGCTAATAACAAGAGTGTTATTAAGTTTGCCAGCAAGGTCTTTTTAATTAAGTTCATGCAAACTTACTCTTTAAATGTGCGATTCGTATTGGTGCTGGCGGATGTGAGTCATGGAATGCAGAATACAGTGGATCCGGTGTTAATGTATTAGCGTTTTCACGGTATAAACTCACCAATGCAGTAATTAAATTTTCTGTTTGTGCCTGACTCGCTGCAAAATCATCAGCTTCAAATTCATGCTGACGTGATATGAATGAGAACAAGGGTTGTAGAAAAAATGTAAACGCAGGTGAGGCTATTAAGAATAATATTAATGCCATATAGGTCGACGCTTGTTCTACACCCAAACCATTGTAAAACCAAGGCTCGTTAATCAGCCATCCAAGTACTCCCAAACCAATTAAAAAGATGGTGCCCAAAACGGATATCCGCTTACGAATATGGTTACATTTGAAATGTCCAAGTTCGTGTGCAAGAACGGCTTCGATTTCATCGTAACTAAGCTCGTCAACTAAAGTATCAAAAAAGACAATACGCTTATTTGCACCTAGACCAGTAAAGTAGGCATTGCCATGTGTCGAACGGGTTGAGCCATCCATGACAAAGATGCCTTGGCTCTTGAATCCATTACGAGTCAGTAGGTTTTCTATGCGGGTTCTTAATTCTTCATTATCCAAGGGTCTGAATTTATTAAAAATGGGTGCTATAAAAGCGGGGTAGGCCCACATCATGATGAGACTAAAGCTCAGCCATGTTGCCCAGACATAGAGCCACCAATAGCTGCCACTATTTTTCATAATCCAGAGAACAAGCAATAAGATTGGTGTGCCAATCAACAGACCTACTGCAGCATTTTTAAGTAAATCGACGATAAATATTTTTGGCGTCATCTTATTGAAGCCAAAGGATTGTTCTAACTTAAATGTACGATAAACAGACATTGGTAAATCGAGTATGGACATAATAGCGAATACAGTAAGGATAAACCCGGCACCGGTCCAAATTTCCGACAAGCCAAATGAACGCCACCAGCTATCTAGCAGTTGAAGTCCACCTGCCAGTGTCCATATTAATAAAAATACTGAACCAATGATGAGTTCAGCCAAACCTGTTTTTACCTTGGCTTGGGTATAGTCTGCAGCCTTGTGATGTGCTTCAACTGGAATTTTACCATTAAAGGCTTCAGGCACATTTTCGCGATTTGAACGAATATGGCTGATATGTCGTTGCACTAAAAACCACTGAACAATGATGCTGATACTTAAGCTGAGTAAAAATATGGTGGTAAAGAGGTTCACGCGGTTTTTGTCTCCTGAAAGAATTCTTGTCTGTTTTGTAATAAGTCGCTAATTATGTTCATATTTAGTAAATAGTGGTTAAAATTATATAATCAAATAAAAACTGGATACATAATGTCACATTCTGAAGATAACCTCATATGGATTGACCTCGAAATGACAGGTCTTGATACTGATAATGACCTAATCATAGAGATCGCTACTATTGTCACCGATCCACAGCTTAATATTCTTGGTGAAGGCCCGGTCATGGCAATCTTTCAAGCTGATGAAGTACTGAACAAAATGGATGAGTGGAATACACGACAACATAATCAATCTGGTCTGGTGGAAAGAATCAAGAATAGTCCCTATGACGTTGCTGAAGCTGAAAGTTTGACATTGGCATTTCTAGAAAAGTTCGTTCCAAAAGGAAAATCACCCATGTGTGGTAATAGTATATGCCAGGATCGCAGGTTTATGCATCGGTTAATGCCTGAATTAGAAGCCTATTTTCATTATCGAAATCTCGATGTTAGTACCATCAAGGAAATTACAAAACGATGGGCGCCTGCACAAGAAGACTTTATGAAACAAGGCAGTCATCTCGCTATGGACGACATCCGCGATTCAATCAATGAATTGAAGTTTTATCGAGAGCACGTCTTTAAAATATAACCATGCACGAATCAAATCTAAACTTGCCGGTTAATCTCTACACTGCCGAGCAGGTCAGAGAACTCGATCGGCTTGCCATAGAAGAACATGGTGTTACTGGCTATTCCCTTATGCAGCATGCTGCGCGTTTTAGTTATGACGTACTAAAACAACATTGGCCAGATGCAAATAATATTGCTGTTGTCTGTGGTGGTGGAAATAATGCAGGCGATGGCTATGTTCTGGCTAAATTGGCAATAGAAGACGACAAACAAGTTTCGCTAATTAATATGTTCAATGCTGAACACCTGAAAGGTGATGCGGCAACTGCTTATCAGGATTTCTTGGCAACAAAAATAAAACCAATCAAATTCTCAGCTTCAGTCTTTGAAGATGTAGATATCATTGTTGATGCCTTGTTTGGCACTGGACTAGATCGTGATATAGAAGGGAAGTGCTGCGATTTAATAAAACTAATGAACACATCTGAATGCCCGACTATTTCAATCGATATCCCGTCAGGAATAAATGCGGATACAGGGCATACTATGAATGTTGCGGTTAACGCTGACGTCACTGCTACATTCATCGGACTAAAGCAGGGAATGTTTACCAATGATGGCCTTGCCGCATCAGGTGTGATCAAATTTAATGACCTTGATGTGCCGGAAGAGGTCTATCAACAAATAAATCTAAACAGCGATAGCCATGCTGCTTCTAGATTAACTTTCGAAGATTTGAGTAAAGTCCTTGAACCGCGACATCGTAATTCACATAAAGGCCATTTTGGACATGTGCTCATCGTCGGAGGTGATGAAGGTTATCTTGGTGCAGTGCGCATGGCAGCCGAGGCAGCAGCGCGAGTGGGTGCTGGTTTAGTGAGTATTGCAACACGTTCATCGCATTCAAGTCTGCTCAGTACTGTGAGACCTGAAATCATGTCTCACGGTGTTGAAACACTGGATGACTTAATGCCGTTGATCAAACGTGCGACGGTGATTGCAATAGGTCCAGGCTTGGGAAAATCGGAATGGGCCAAACTATTATTAGCACGTGTACTCGAATCAAAGCTTCCGATCGTCATAGATGCTGATGCGTTAAATCTCTTAGCTGAAGAAGAGCAGGCTTCTAAATCTTGGGTGATTACACCTCATCCGGGTGAAGCGGCACGTTTGTTAAATAGTGATACAAATACAATCCAGCAAAACAGATTCAAGTCTCTGGGCTTGTTACATGAAAAATTTCAAGGGCCAATTGTCCTCAAAGGGTGTGGTACATTAATTGCTGATACTAAAGGAGAATTTTTTGTCTGTGATGCAGGCAACCCTGGAATGTCTTCTGGTGGTATGGGTGATGTCTTAACCGGGGTTATTGCAGGTTTGATTGCACAAGGTATCGAGATCAATCATGCCACTAAATTAGGCGTGTGCTTACATGCTATTGCGGCAGATAGAGCTCGCAATCGAGGTGAACGGGGTCTACTGGCAATGGATTTAATGCAGCATCTTCGCAACCTGGTAAATCCCGAATAATGTTGTTATCACTTAAAGATGAGTTCGAGACAATCGCCTTAGGCGCTAAAATAGCCGGTGCATTGAGCGGTGGTGAGCTAATCTTTTTGCAGGGTGAACTTGGGGCAGGTAAAACTACTTTGGTGCGTGGTTTATTAAATGCACTAGGCCATTCAGGGAATGTAAAAAGCCCCACTTATACCTTGGTCGAGCCCTATTCGATTACTGGTCTTGATGTATATCACTTTGATTTATATCGCATTAATGACCCTGAAGAGCTTGAGGCAATGGGCATCCGTGATTATTGCGATGGTAAGGCAATCTGCCTGTTTGAGTGGCCTGAGCAGGGGGCAGATGTTCTGCCTGAGGCTGATATTACTTTGTTTCTTTCGCATATCTCCTCAGGCAGAGAGGTCGAAATCAAGTCACAATCAATCGTCGGCGAGAACATTCAAAAAAGCATCAAATCAGCGGATTAAACGCTCTAATTACTTCGGTTGACACTACAAATAAATCTACTATTATTCATATAAAACATGGATATAGGTTGCTTTTTTAAACAAAACTTGAAACTATTCACTCTATAGTCATATAAACAATAAAGAGGTCAGGGTTTAGGTTAACGAAAATGCGTCTTATTTTATTAAATATTTTCGTCTTTCTATCATCATCGGTTCTCGCTGAGACAGTGACGATTGATAATGTGCGAGTCTGGGCCGCGCCTGATAGTACACGTGTCGTGTTTGATGTCAGTGGTCCTGTTGAGCATGAGTTGTCGTTACTAACAGCGCCCTATCGAACGGTTATCGATCTTAAGCAAGCATCAATGCCTAAAAAGCCGGTGCAACCCGGCTCTGAAGATAAGTATCTACAAGCGATTCGTTCAGCTGCCCGTAATAAAGATGACCTTCGGATAGTATTGGATCTGAAAAAATTTGTTCAATATAAAACATTCCAGTTAAAACCCAACAAACAATATGGCCACCGATTAGTCGTTGACCTTTATGGTGCTGACGCTGAGGAAATTAAAACAAATAGCGAACAAGAAGAAGTTACTGCAGCGAACCGACCGCGAGATGTGATAATTGCTATTGATGCTGGTCATGGTGGTGAAGATCCCGGTGCCAAAGGGCCAAGCGGTGTCTATGAAAAAAATGTCGTGTTGAAGATTTCTCAGCAACTCGTCGATGTCATAAATAAAGAACATGGCATGCGAGCGGTTATGATCCGCAAGGGTGATTACTATATGTCTTTACGTAAGCGTATCAATAAAGCACGAGAGTATAAGGCAGATCTGTTTATGTCTGTTCATGCTGATGCATTTCGTGATCCGAAGGTACATGGTTCCTCGGTCTACGTTCTATCTAAACGAGGTGCAAGTAGTGAAGCGGCAAAATGGTTAGCCGAATCTGAAAATGCATCTGATTTGATCGGTGGTGTTAGTTTAGATAACAAAGATGATGTGCTCGCTTCTGTATTGCTAGATTTATCACAGACTGCCAGTCTTGAAGCCAGTATCGATATTGCTGACCGTGTATTGAGAGGTCTTAAAAGCGTTGGCAAGGTACACAAACGTACTGTGCAGTCAGCTGGTTTTGCGGTTTTAAAGTCACCTGACATTCCTTCAATATTAATCGAGACGGCATTTATTTCGAATCCACAGGAAGAACGAAAATTATTGAGTAAAGACCACCGGGTCAATATGGCCAATGCCATTATGGTTGGGCTACGTGGTTACTTCAGGGACTTTGCGCCAGAAGGAACCTTGTTAGCGTCACGAAAGCATATTATTGGACGTGGTGAAACGCTTTCGACTATTGCTCAACACTACCAGATCAGTACTGATACCTTACGACGACACAATGATCTGAAAGGTGATTTGGTTCGTGTGGGACAGACGATTAGTATTCCGAGAAGTAGCGGTACTTAATAAACCTCACATACTAGGACTACCTAGTCAGTAATACGTGCCGTATCATACGGCACATGTCAAATAGTCAAAGTTTTCCTCGCATCCATAAACTCCCTGTTTCAGTTGCAAACCAGATTGCTGCTGGTGAAGTGATTGAACGCCCGGCTTCTGTCGTAAAGGAATTGATTGAAAACAGTATTGATGCTGCTGCAACAAAAATTGTAATCGATATTGAAGAAGCGGGTAAAAGTTTGATACGTGTGCGTGATAATGGACAGGGGATACATAAAGACGATCTCGAGTTAGCGTTACAAGCACATGCAACCAGTAAATTATCGACATTTTCCGATCTGTCGCAGATAGTCAGTATGGGATTTAGAGGTGAAGCTATCCCCAGTATTGCTTCTGTTTCACGGTTTAAAATGACATCACGTCTAAATGGTGCGGAACAGGCTTGGAGTATCGATAATCAATCCCAAATAAAACCGGCATCCCATGAAGCAGGGACAACAGTTGAAGTTAATGATTTGTTTTTTTCTACACCAGGGCGTCGCAAATTTTTAAAGACAGAAAAAACTGAGTATTTACATATTCAATCTTTGATCAGAGCACTCGCCTTGAGTCACTTTTCGACGGGGATATTTGTCAAACATAATGAACAGCCTTTGTTTAGTTTACCCGCGTGTAAGGACGATATTGAGCAACGTGTCATTAGTGTTTGTGGACGGTCATTTATTAATAAAAGTGTGCAAGTTGATACACAAAATGATGGTATGCATTTATGGGGCTGGTTGGGATTAAATGATGTCGCTCGTAGTCAATCTGATCGACAGTATTTTTATGTCAATGGGCGGGTTGTTCGAGATAAGCATGTCAGTCACGCTATCCGTTTAGCCTATGATGATCGCATTGCTACCGGTCGTTATCCAAGTTATGTGCTGCACTTTGAAATTGACCCTTCATTAGTTGATGTTAATGTCCATCCCGCAAAATCAGAAGTCCGGTTTTCAGAAACGAGAAATGTGCATGATTTTATTTACAGCAGCCTTTTAGAATGTTTAAGAAAGCCAATAGTCGCTGTAGAGAATAATGTTAACTATGAAACAAATGGATTAAACGCTCAGAAAAATATTAATGAAGAAGCTAATGTTTATAGCACGGCTAATTATAATCAAACTGATATTTTCCAGAGCAGGAGAGCACCGTCAAAATACTTATCATTACTATCAAACCAATTTCTAATTGCTACGATTAATAATAATCAATGTTTAATTGATATTGCTAAATCAAGAGCATTAATAACTGCACAGGGTTTATATAAAAACTTCTTGGCACAGACAATAACAACAAGGCCAATTCTTGTGCCAGTGGCTTGTGAGTTGAATACAGACTTACTAAAAGTTGTTAATGAAGATGTCATAATAATTGAACAATGGGGCTTTGAATTGGAGCAAATAGCGCCAACTCAAATATTAATTCGCTCAATACCTGCTGTTTTAATCTGTTCCGATACAATTTCTTTAGTTAAAGATTTACTTGATGCTTTATATAAAAAAGATGCGAGTGAGACGCTCTCCAATACACTTGCGCAACACGTTAACGATTCTGGCACAGCGTTAGATGATAGCAACATGACTCAATTAATTAATGAGATTGCCCTATATGAAAATAAGCCAGATAAATCCGGTCCATTACCATGGAAGCAACTTGATTCTGAAACCCTGTTGACATTACTAAGCACGCAATCATGAGTAATTCTCCACAAGTGATTTTTATAATGGGACCGACGGCAACGGGTAAAACAGATTTAGCCGTGCACTTAAATGAAAATATTGATAGTGAGATAATCAGTGTAGATTCGGCCATGGTCTATAAGGGAATGGACATAGGAACAGCGAAACCCGATAAAGAATTATTAGCGAAGGCACCACATCGATTGATTGATATATGTGACCCACTGGAATCGTATTCAGCGGCGCAATTCAGAGAAGATGCAAACTTAGCTATCGAAGAGATCTTGGCTAGAAATAAGACGCCTGTGCTTGTTGGCGGCACAGGATTATATTTTCGTGCTCTTGAGCAAGGTTTGGCGGAATTACCAGAGGCCAATCCGCAAATACGTGACAGGATCGAAGCAGAGGCGGATGCTGACGGTTGGCAGAGTCTGCATAGAAGATTGAAAGAAATCGATCCGGATACGGCGAACCGGATTAGTGAAAATGATCCGCAGCGCATTCAGAGAGCATTAGAAGTTTATGAAATAACAGGAAAAACATTAACATCATTAATATCTGCTGAACATAAAGAGCCATTTCCATACCCTATTAAAAAGATCATCTTGTCACCTGAAAAACGTTCGGATCTTCACGACCGGATTAAATACCGATTATTAGCTATGTTGAAGTCTGGATTTGTCGATGAGGTCGAGGCCTTATATCGCCGCGGTAACTTATCATTAGCTTTGCCCTCTATGCGATTGGTCGGTTATAGACAGATTTGGCGTTATTTAGATGGAGAGTGCAGCTACGAGGAAATGCAGGAATATGCCATTATTGCTACACGTCAACTTGCCAAGCGCCAGATCACCTGGTGTCGCTCAGAAGATAATGCTGAATGGTATGATCCATACAAAACAGGCATTTTCTCTAAAATTCTGAAAAATCTGGATAATTAGCCGTAATATTTTTCTCATTTGTAATATACTTGATTAGATAATAAGTAGAAATGGTCGTAGTTCTAATTAAACGACTGATAAATAAGAATAATTAGATTCAAAGGAGATTTATTATGAGTAAGGGGCACTCATTGCAGGATCCTTTTTTAAATGCATTAAGGAAAGAGCGTATTCCTGTATCAATATTTTTGGTCAATGGGATTAAATTACAAGGACAGGTAGAATCTTTCGATCAATTTGTCATATTGCTTAAAAATTCGGTGAGCCAGTTGGTGTATAAACATGCAGTTTCAACAATTGTACCGGCGAGAAACGTCAAACTTCCTCGTGCTGATGAGGATTCTGGCGAAGAAGCGTGACCTCAATTAATCTAGTTTGGTAAGCATTTGGAATCAAAATCCGCTGATATACAGCGTGCCTTAATCGTTTACGTCGATTTTTATAAATCTACGGCTGATGACGCATATAGTGAATTTGTTCAATTAGTCGAATCCTCTGGTTTAGATGTAATTGGATCAATTAAAGCCCCACGCCAATTTCCTGATGCGCAACTCTTTGTTGGCAAGGGAAAGGCCGACGAAATCACACTACAAGCTGAACAGTTGGATGCTGATGTAGTGATATTCAACCATCCGCTGACGCCGGCACAGGAAAGAAACCTCGAAAATCACACCAAAGTTCGTGTCATAGATAGAATAGGCCTAATTTTGGATATATTTGCCCAACGCGCGCGAAGTTACGAAGGTAAATTACAGGTTGAATTGGCACAATTGCAGCATTTATCGACTCGCTTGATACGAGGTTGGACACATTTAGAGCGTCAAAAAGGTGGTATAGGGTTACGTGGCCCGGGTGAAACTCAGCTTGAAACTGATCGTCGTTTGGTAGGTTTTCGAATTAAGTTGATTAATCAGCGTCTGGACAAAGTACGCAAGCAACGATATTTGAGTAGGCAGCAGCGTAAAAAAAATGATGTGCCCGTAATTTCTTTAGTTGGTTATACCAATGCAGGAAAATCAACGCTGTTTAATAGATTGACTGGGGCAAATGTTAGGGCTGCGGATCAATTGTTTGCGACGCTCGACCCGACATTAAGACGAGTCGAGATGGATTCTGGAAGGAACGTTATATTAACGGATACGGTAGGATTTATTCGAGATTTACCGCATGATCTGGTCGAGTCATTTCAGGCGACATTGGAAGAAGTTCGAGAAGCAGATGTATTAATACACGTCATCGATGTTGACCATGAGCAGCGTCAGCAGCGAATAGATGAGGTCAATAAGGTTATCGAATTAATTGGTGCAGAAGATGTCCCTCAAATAGAGGTCTATAACAAGATAGATAAATATACAGAGCAAACAGCGCGAATTGAAATAGCCGATAATTATCCGCATAAACGGATATGGTTATCTTCACAGACGGGTGAAGGGCTGGAACTACTGCGAGAAGGCATTGAGCAGCAATTACGACAAGACAGGAAGCCGCATCATCTGAATTTGCCAGTCACCGCAGGTCAGTTACGGGCAAAATTATTTGATCTTGGGGCCGTTAGACAGGATGATGAGAACGAAAAAGGCGGCTGGATAATGGAAGTTGAGCTGGAAGAATTCAGACTAACTAAGCTTTGTGAAGAAGCCAGCTTGGATATATCGCAGTTGCAGTCATAGCCTGCTCGCTATTAAGATCACACGCAAATTCATTTTTTATATTTTTTACATTAGTATGTTTTTAAATATCCATAAATTTCGTCGGAGAAATACATAATGGGCTGGAATGAACCACCTGACAATAAAGGCAAAGACCCCTGGGGTAATAAAGGTGATGGAGATGGACCACCGGATCTTGACGAGATTATTCGTAAGATGCAGAAAGGTCTAGGGGGAATCTTTGGTAATCGACCTAGCAAGGTAGGTGACAATAATTCGATGTTTCCATTTGCTGTCGGCATTATCCTGCTTTTAGCATGGTTAGCCTTTGATGCGACTTACTTGATTGACCAACAAGAACGAGGTGTTGTGCTTCGTTTTGGTGAACACGTTGATACTCTTGAGCCGGGTTTGAGTTTTCGTTTTCCAAGACCAGTAGAAGTTGTACAAAAAGTTAATGTTGGACAGGTGAGATCAATTACGCATAAAGCATTGATGCTGACGCAGGATGAAAATATTGTTGATGTTGAAGTAGCCGTGCAATGGCGAATCGGCAATGCTGATGAGTATCTGTTTAATGTGTATTCTCCGGCCTCAACATTAAGGCAAGTAACCGAAAGTTCAGTTCGTGAAGTCATTGGCAAGAGTAAACTTGATTTTGTTTTGACCGAAGGACGTAGTGAAATAGCAGAAAGAATACAATCCTTAATTCAGGATACACTGGGGGATTATAAAACAGGCATTTATATTTCCACCGCAGAAATGCAACCAGCGAAACCACCAGAAGAAGTTAAAGCGGCATTTGATGATGCTATCAAGGCACGAGAAGATGAACAGCGTCAGGTGAATGAAGCGGAAGCCTATAGGAATGACATCTTGCCTAAGGCTCGTGGTGGAGCAGCTCGATTACGTGAAGAGTCAAATGGTTATAAGTCACGAATCATATCCAAGGCTGAAGGTGAAGCGAGTCGGTTTGGACAACTGCTGGCTGAATATCAGCGGGCACCTGAAGTTACGCGTGAAAGGTTATATCTGGATGCGCTTGAATCCGTATTCAGCAACACCAACAAAGTACTTATTGATAATGATAATGGCAATAGTCTGATGTATTTACCGATAGATAAGCTGATTGAAAAACGACAAAATAATAGCTCGAATAATGCTATTCCAAATTTTAATGAGTCTACCAATTCATCATCTACTACTATGAATGATGCTCGACAAAGACTTGATGAACGACTCAGAGGAGTACGCTAATGCCTTTGAATCCTAAAATTCTGATTCCTTTAGTTATCATTGCGATAATAGGATATTCGTCTGTTTTTATAGTGAACCAATGGGAACAGGCTCTGGTCTTCAAGTTCCGTGAGATTGTTCGACTCAGATGATAAACCCGGTTTGCATTTTATGTTGCCAGTGGTAAATAAGGCGCAAAAATTTGAAAAACGACTTTTAAATCTTGATCAAGAACGCACAGCGCTTTATAACAATAGAAAAGAAAGATGTGATTGTTGATTATTATGCGAAGTGGCGAATTACTGATATTGATAAATTTTATACTGCAACACGTGGGTGATGTCCCTCTATGCCAATGGTCTGTTAGGGTCAGCGTATCAACCGTGCACTTCGAGATGAATTTGGTGCACGTACTGTTCAGGAAGTGGTTGCCGGTGAACGCACTCAAATCCTTAGTGTGGTTACTGCAAGCACTTCAAACTTGCCACAAGAATTAGGCATAACAGTTGTTGATGTTCGCTACCAAGAGGATTGATTTGCCGACAGAAGTCAGTAGTTTCGGTCTATGAACGTATGCGTGCTGAACGTAATCGTGTTGCCAAGGATTTTCGTGCGCGTGGTTCTGAAGCTTCGGAACGTATTCGTGCTAACGCCGATCTCGTGAACGTGAGATTATTCTGGCAAATGCCTATCGGGATGCATGAAATGATACGCGGTGAAGGTGATGCGCAGGCAACCGAGATCTACGCAGCAGCCTATACTCAAGATGAAGAATTCTATTCATTTTATCGTAGTTTGGATGCCTACAAGAATAGTTTCATTAACGGTAATGATGTATTACTGCTCGAGCCTAAATCAGATTTCTTTAGATATTTTAATAATTCAAAAGGCAAATAAATTCAGGTTTAAATATAAAACAGGTTTATTTAATAGACTGAATAAACCTGTTTCTATGAAAAACTAAATGGTGAAAGTATTTGTTTGATATTAATTTTTCTGATCTTTTATCTGCGCTTGCTTTAGTTTTTATATTAGAAGGTCTAATGCCATTTCTGAATCCTGAAGGTATTCGAAAAGTTTTTCTTGCTGCGGCTCAAATGGATAATAAAACATTACGATTTTTGGGTGTCTCAAGCATGTTGCTAGGTTTGATATTGTTGTACATTGTTAGATAGATTATTTAACCGATTAAATTATGAATATTACAAATCGTTGGTTGCTTCCTGAAGGTGTTGAAGAGATTCTGCCACCTAAGGCACAAAAACTTGAAAATCTATGCAGGACAATCATTGACCTGTTTTCTACATGGGGCTATGAATTTGTTATTCCTCCTATGGTCGAATATCTGGAATCTTTGCTTACTGGTACTGGTGAAGACCTGGACTTAAAGACGTTTAAATTGACCGATCAACTAAGTGGTCGTTTAATGGGGATTCGTGCAGATATAACGCCACAAGTCGCACGTATAGATGCGCATTTGTTAAAACGTGATACGCCTACCCGCCTTTGTTATCTAGGTTCAGTGTTACACACGCGCCCTGGCAAGTCCGGTGAAACTCGCGCACCATTACAAGTAGGTGCCGAGCTTTATGGTCACTCTGGTGTAGCAAGTGATATTGAAATTGTTAAATTGATGTTAGCTACGTTGAAGCAGGTGGGTATTAATCAGACATATATCGACCTAGGTCACATAGGTATTTTCAGAACATTAAGCTCCGATTCTTCATTGAGCGTTACGCAACAAGCACAAGTATTTGAAGCGCTACAAAGGAAAGCAAAAGACGAATTAAAAGCCTTATATAAAGAATGGAATATTACTAATGCTGCTAGCAATGCATTGCTTGAGTTAGTCGATCTAAATGGCGACGTAACAGTATTAGACGAAGCTAAAAAGCTATTAGCTAAGCTTTCTCCTGAGAGCGTGCAATATATTGATGAAATTAAGACATTGGCTGAGTCAATAACCGGACAGTCAGAAGTATTTATTAATGTAGACTTGGCTGAGTTACGTGGTTATCACTATCACACGGGAATGGTCTATACAGCTTTTGTTCCAGGTGAGGGTGACGGCATAGCCTTTGGTGGGCGATACGATGATATTGGCAGTGCCTTTGGTCGTGCAAGACCAGCTACAGGGTTTAGTACAGATGTTAAATCTTTGTTAAAACAACAGATCATAGTCAATAAAACTCCATCAAGTATTTTTGCACCGACATCTTCCGATATAGCGTTACATCAAAAAATAAATGCACTTCGCAAAACCGGGTAACATCGTAATTGAAGAACTAGAAGGGCAACATGCGTCAGCAAGCGAAATGAATTGTGATCAGCAACTATCGTTAGAAAATGGCGAATGGATCGTTAAAGACATTAATTAATAAAAAAAAGAAATCATTAAAATGGGTAAAAATATAATTGTACTGGGTACCCAGTGGGGTGATGAAGGTAAGGGTAAAATAGTTGATTTATTAACGGAAGATGCTGCTGCGGTTGTACGCTTTCAAGGCGGACACAATGCCGGGCATACGGTTATTATTGAAGGCAAAAAGACAGTTCTTCATTTAATTCCCTCAGGTATTTTGCATGATGGTGTTGAATGCATCATCGGCAATGGCGTGGTCTTGAGTCCGCATGCGCTAATGGAAGAAATTAATATGTTGGAAGCGAGCGGCGTTTCAGCACGAAAATTTATAAAAATATCTGAAGCCTGTACTTTAATATTGCCATACCATATTGCTCTCGATCAGGCGCGTGAAAAAGCGAAAGGCAAAGCAGCGATAGGAACAACAGGTAGAGGTATCGGCCCGGCATATGAAGATAAAGTTGCTCGACGCGCATTACGCGTTGGCGACCTTATGCATGATGAGCTTCTAGCAAACAAGCTCGAAGAAGTGTTGGAATACCATAACTTCATGCTGACCAACTACTATAAATGCGAAGCAATTGATTATCAGGAATCGCTGGATGACATAAGAAAGTTGTCAGAAGAACTGGTTCCTATGATTGCTGACACAGGCACACGTCTTAATGATTTGTATACTGAAGGCAAGAACATCATGTTTGAAGGTGCACAAGGTACTTTGCTTGATATTGATCATGGCACCTATCCATTCGTAACATCTTCAAATACAACAGCAGGTGGTGCCGCTACAGGTACCGGTTTTGGTCCTTGTTATTTCGATTATGTATTAGGCATTACAAAAGCTTATACAACGCGTGTGGGTTCAGGTCCTTTCCCAACAGAATTACATTGCGATATCGGCAAACACATTGCTGAAGTTGGGCATGAATTTGGTGCAACAACAGGTCGTGGCAGACGTTGTGGTTGGTATGATGCGGTTGCATTACGCCGCTCGGCACAAATTAATAGTCTAACCGGCTTATGTATTACCAAGCTTGATGTTTTAGATCAGTTGGAAACGATTAAAATTTGTACAGCTTATGAGTTGGATGGCAAGACTGTTGATGTACCACCTATCGGCGCAGAAGAATTTGCCAAATGTAAACCTATATACGAAGAGCATCCCGGTTGGCAGTCAAATACAGTCGGTGCGACTAATTATGATGATTTGCCAAAGAATGCGGTCGATTATTTAAACCGTCTATCTGAAATAACAGGTGTCCCGATTGATATCATTTCAACAGGCCCTGATCGGGCAGAAACTATTGTCTTAAAGAATCCATTTGTATAGATAGACTGTTTTTATCTGCGCATAGGTTCAAACAAGCCGTACTTCCACTGCCGAATCGCCATCACTACCGTTGTGCCATTACGTTCATCTAATGGTAAACCTGCATCGCTGTCATTTAGTTCACTAAACTCTTTAATCAGTTTTTCCATTTTCTTTTGAAAAACAGCATTTGAGTTATTCGCTAACATCCCATTAACAACCAAAAGACGTTCATTTGCCTTATTGAAACGTGTATTGAAAAAGTCTTGTTCTACCTTGGATTGAAAAAAATGTTGAATGGGACCGTTCTCGATCCATGAAAAATTTGAGGCAACTAATAATTTGATACGGTTCTTAGGTAACAAATCGATAATTTTTAATTTATCTAATTTTGCCAAATAGTGTATACCTTCTGTTTCGCTAATCTTGTAATGAGCTGTGATGTCACTTAAGGTCCAGCGATTCAAAACGCAGACTGTGACTAATAACAGGGTTAAGTCACTTGCGATTTTTCTTTCTTGCTCATCACTGAGTTTACTGAGGTGTTGTTCCTCTTCTTGCATGAGCTTTAGTAGATCGGACAGTTCCATATTCATGCATTGGCATAGTTGTTCCAGTCGTTTCAAGGTAAAGTTCTTTTCAGAAAACATGCGTTTTATACTGGCCTCAGATAAATCGATCTTTTTGGCAATATCGTTGTAGGTTAAGCCATGTGTCTTAAGCGCTTTTTTTTAGGGTATGTATTAGATGATGTGTTTGTGCCATTAGGATAAGCAAGGTAGCAATAATTAATACGAATAGAACATAAAAAATGATACAAAAACAATATTAGTAGCTTATATTGGTGCTATTAATTAGTCTTCTGGGAATCTTAGGAATAGTGTTAAGGGATATATCAAATGAAAACGTTATTTAAATACTCAGGATTTTTACCGTATATCATCGTTGTATTTCTAAATGCCTTTGTTGATCTTGGGCATAAGATCATTATCCAAAATACGGTGTTCAAGATTTATGATGGCCAGGAACAAATAGTTTTAACCGCAATCGTCAACGCGCTGATTCTATTACCTTTCATATTACTCATCTCTCCTGCAGGCTTTTGTTCCGATAAATTTCCAAAAAATAAAGTGATGCGGATCAGTGCATGGGTCGCTGTCGGTATTACCCTATGTATAACCTTGTTTTTATTACCTAGGTTGGTTTTGGCCTGCTTTTGCCATGACCTTTGTCCTTGCATTACAAAAGTGCGTTTTATTCGCCAGCGAAATATGGCTATATCAAAGAGATGGTCGGCAAGGATAATCTGGCTAGAGCAAATGGATTGGTGCAGGCGACGACAACCATTGCCATTCTGGCTGGCATCTTTGCATTTTCAATTCTTTTTGAAAGATTTTTAATTGACACAATATATAACGATACCTCTACATTATTAATGAACATTGCGCCGATAGGTTGGGGTTTGGTTGCATTTAGTATTCTTGAATTAGGCCTTGCCTATAAGTTGCCGCAGAAACACCCTGTTGATGACGGGATGAAATTTGAATTAAAAGAATACACCAGCGGGCATTATTTAAAATCGAATATGCGTGCTGTACTTGATCGTGAAGTCATATTTCTATCAATTATTGGCCTAGCTATTTTTTGGGCTATTTCACAAGTGATGTTGGCAGCATTCCCTGCTTATGCAAAGGAAACATTAGACATTACAAATACTATCGTTATCCAAGGGAATCTTGGCGTGTGGCCGGGATGGGTATTATGTTGGGTTCTATCATCGCCGGGCGTATATCTAAAACGCATATTGAAACGGGTATGGTTCCGATAGGATCTATTGGTATTGCATTCTGTTTATTGATTTTGCCTGGATTGGGGAATGCGTATATGCAGGCGCTCCTCTTTTTGAGTTGGGGTTTATTTGGCGGATTTCTATTAATCTCCCTTGAATGCGTTGATTCAGTTTCATGCGGAAGAAGATGAATTAGGTCGCGTATTAGCGGGTAGTAATCTGATCCAAAATACTGTTATGTTAAGTTTCCTCGGCTTAACTGTATTGTTTACATACAGTGGCATGAATAGTCCTTGGACTATTCAACATTCTTTTAGTGGTCGCTATAGTTGGTACGCTTTATACGGTTTATAAATTACCGCAGTCATTAGTGCGCTTTATTGTCAGTTACATCATCGGTCATCGCTATCGTCTTCAGGTATTAGGTCTAAAGAATATCCCGGAGAAGGGTGGTGTATTGATGTTGGGTAATCACATCAGTTGGATAGATTGGGGTAATTATTCAAATGGCTTCACCGCGGCCCATCCGTTTCGTGATGATCCGTAATATCTATGAACGTTGGTACCTTAAATGGTTTCTGAATATCTTTAATGTAATCCCAGTTTCTGCCGGTGCAAGCAAAGGTGCGCTTAAACAAATTAATGAAAGCCTGAATAATGGTGATGTGGTTTGTTTATTTCCGGAAGGTTCAATTAGTCGCACGGGTCAACTAGGCGAATTCCAACGAGGTTATGAAAAGGCAGCGGAAGATGCCAATGCCGTTATCCTGCCTTTCTATCTGCGTGGTTTATGGGGCAGCTGGTTTTCCACGTTCCAGTGAAAAATTAAAGAACCTGCGCAGCACTGGCATCAAGCGTGACATCATTGTTGCCTTTGGTGAAACTTTACCAATTGAAACAACAACAGATGAGTTAAAGAAACGAGTATTTGATTCTCTCTATCGATTCATGGGAGCACTATACCAGTGATTTACCATCGATCGGCGCTGCATTTATCAACACAGCAAAACGTAACGGTGATGAGTTAGCTGTTGCCCGATTCAATAGCTGGTTCATTAACAGGAAATAGATTTCTTACCGGAGTGATATGTTTTTCTCGTTTAATTAAAAAATATTCTAAAGAACAAAATGTCGGTTTGTTATTGCCGACCAGTAATGCCGGTGCAATTGCCAATATGGCCGTTATCCTTCGTGGCAAAACAGTAGTTAATCTAAACTTCACTGCCAGTCGCGAGGCATTGCAAGCCTCAGTAACAAAAGCCGGTATCAAAACAATTTATACCTCGCGTAAGTTCATGGAAAAACTGGTAAAGAAGGGAGTTGACTTAAACGATGCATTTTCTGATAGTCAGTTTATATACATGGAAGACCTTAAAACAGAAATCAGCAAAGCAACCAGTTTACGTACTTTAATAACCGTCATACTCTTACCGGCAGTTTTCTTAAAGTTTATTTATTGTAAGAGAGTAAATATTAATGTGCCTGCTGCAATCCTGTTTTCCAGTGGTAGCGAAGGTACGCCTAAAGGCGTGATGTTGAGTCATCGTAACATCATGGCGAATCTAAAACAGATATCTGACATGTTGAATACACAAGATACCGATGTCGTTATGGCAAGCCTGCCTTTATTTCATGCCTTTGGTATAACAGTGACGACCTTCATGCCCTTGGTAGAAGGCATCCCTATGATTTGTCATCCCGATCCAACCGATGCGGTTAATATCTCAAAAGCGATTGCAAAATATCGTGCAACTATCTTTTGTGGTACTTCAACCTTCTTGAGACTTTATACGAAAAATAAACGCATACATCCCTTGATGCTTGAATCGCTACGTATAGTTGTCGCAGGAGCAGAAAAACTTAGTCCGGATGTACGTGATGCTTTTAAATTGAAATTCAATAAAGACATCTATGAAGGTTATGGCGCTACCGAAACGACACCGGTAGCCAGTGTTAATATCCCGGATGCCTTAGATGTAAATTATTGGTCAATTCAGCTCGGGAATAAGTTTGGAACAGTTGGCATGCCATTGCCTGGGTCAAGTTTTCGGATTGTTGATCCTGAAACATTGGAAGAATTATCTGCTGGCGAAGATGGTTTAATCTTGATTGGTGGTAGTCAGGTGATGTTGGGTTATCTTGATGACGAAGAGAAGACTAATGAAGTTATAGCCATGCTTGATGATAAACGTTGGTATAAAACCGGTGATAAAGGCCATCTTGATGAAGATGGATTTTTAAGCATTGTTGATCGCTATTCACGCTTTGCCAAATTAGGTGGCGAGATGATCAGTTTGACTGCGGTTGAAGAAGCAGTAAGAAATGCGCTAAACGAACCTGAGTTAGAATTAGTCGCAGTCAACCTTCCAGATGAAAAGAAAGGTGAAAAAGTCATACTCATGATTGCAAAAGAAATCGAGCTTGCAGATATTAAAAAGGCAATGCTGGATGCAGATGCGAATCCGTTAATGATCCCTGCGGCAGTCTCAGTAACTAAAGAGATACCTAAGCTGGGCAGCGGGAAGACGGATTTCAAGTTGGCAAAGAAGTTGTTGATTGATAAAAATTATTAGCAAATGAAAAAGGAGATTTATATGAAATTACAAACGCCTCTTATATCGACCAACCGGCTCGAAGAATGTCTTGGGGAACCCGATCTAAGAATCTATGACGTAACACTTTATGTCGAATATAAGGGTGATGCTGGTAACAGCTTCGGTGGTTATAATCTCGATTCTGAAACTCCTCGTAAAGAGTGGGAACAGGCACATATACCGGGCTCAGATTTTATCGATATTAATGGCGAACTGTTTGACGCTAATAACAGTGTTCCATTTATGATGCCGACACCGGAAACATTTGCTGCTGCGATTGCTGCGCATGGTGTGGCTGATAATACGGCTGTTGTTCTATTGAGCAAGGGGAGTCAGATGTGGGCTACAAGAATTTGGTGGATGCTGCGTTCTATCGGGTTTAACAATGTGGCCGTATTGGATGGCGGATGGGAGAAGTGGCAGCATGAAGGCCGCTCCACAGACAATGAGGTTTCCAATTATCCGCCAGGAAAGCTCTCTGTGAACCCACGTCCGGAGATGTGGGTTGATAAGAATAAGATGCTTGAAGTTATAGATAAAGGTGGTCCGACCATGGTAAACGCGTTACCCGCCGAGGTGTATACAGGAGAATTAAATCGTTATGGTCGACCCGGTCACTTACCGGGTAGCTACAGCGTACCTTATGACTCGATCATTGATCCCGACACAGGCGAGTTCCTGAAGTCGGATGAGTTACGGCCTTTATTTGCAAAGAGTGGTGCTTTGGAAACGGATAGTGTGATTGCCTATTGTGGTGGTGGTATTTCTGCAACCATGGATTGCCTAGCCATGAGTTTATGTGGGCAAGATAATGTCGCTGTGTACGATGGCTCAATGAATGAGTGGGTTCTCGATGAGTCACTACCTCTAAAACTCGGTGTTGAGCCGTAGGTCTAAAAGATTACGTATGATACATATTTTTTATTACAATATGTGATTTGACAGCGTCATGGCGTATTGCCATGACGCTATTTGAAGATGTCAAAAAATGCTTTTTCGTTATTGAATTATACATACACTTGAAACAGTGAAAATGTTTTGGTGCCGAGAACAGGTCTTACACGTTACATAACAATATATTAATACCGTTTTCAGGGGTTGTTTAAAAAAAACTGTTAGATGCTAAAAGTGATTCGACATCCTCTTATACGGCTCGCCGCATTGGCTATCGGTAGTGTTATAATCAGCTACGCGTATGTGATGGTCATGGGATTTGTCGCGGTTAATTTCCCGAGCGTACCGATATATCGATTCTTAGGCTCTATTGCTCCATTTACATATGGTTGGATTGCGTCGATGGTGATCGGTTTATTAGTTGTACTACCACTTGGTATATTTCTATTTTCAAACCCGATAAAGACAGCATTTTCGCTATCTATACTTGTAGTAGCGTTTTTGTTTGTGACATCAATGAGCTTTCGAATGAGCGGAGTAACAAGCATTGCAGTATCTGATTACGCGGGGATCATTTCGGTGTTTACGTTGTGTGGGTATTTGAGCTCGCATCTAACAAAGCGTTGGACACATGACCCATGATAGCGCGGCGTTACTTCTGCTTATGGTCGATTGCTGAATTATTTTTTGTAAATCAAAAATGATGCAGAGAAAACGTCTTACTCGTTACATAACAATATATTAATACCGTTTTCAGGGGTTGCTTAGTAATATCAATATGACCAGAAGGGGATGGATGCTAATATTAACTGACTCACTTATATAAAGGGGCACTTAACATGGAATGTATGATTCAATCAGAGCTCATTTATTTTAAGATTGGCGGCTTTCTTCTCTCTCTGAAATTTCTCAAGGATTTTTTTCAAGGACGTACAAGAATTGGTGGAGCTAGACCACTTTATAGAGATGAAGAGCCAATACAATATTGGTTTTGCATGATGCTGACTATAATACCGGCATCTGCTTTATTGTACTTTGGTTATTATTATTGTTCCGCTTAAATGATATTGACTAATGTATAAGCTAGAAATAGCAGTTAAAATTGTCTTTGATAATTCATCTGCTTATGACCGAATTCTGAATTAATATTAGTAAATCAAAAATGGTGCCGAGAAGAGGACTTGAACCTCCACAGGGTTACCCCTACTAGCACCTGAAGCTAGCGCGTCTACCAATTCCGCCACCTCGGCATAATTTAAATTGGCACCAAACCTAATATTCTAGTTTTATTCATACAAACGCGCTACGCGCGGTCGCTTTTATGCATCCATGCCGCCGCGACACTTATGCATCCTGCATGTCGTCTATCATTTCCGCCACCTCGGCATGTGTTATAGTGGTTGTTCTTAAAGAGGTCGGACTTTAACTAGCCCCTATAATATTGTCAATCCAGAAAGGCCATGAGTAAAAAATCTAAACCACAATCATCCTCAAATAAGGACTTCAAGTTACCAGAACGTGAAGCCATATTGGCGTTCTTAAGTGAAGCAGGACGACCACTGAAGCGTAAGCAATTCGCTGAGGCATTTGCTATCCACGATCCGGAGATTCGTCAGGCATTAGGTCGTAGGCTTAAGGCGATGGAACGTGATGGTCAATTGATCCGTAATCGACGTGGTAGCTATGGGTTGATTGAAAAGATGGACTTGATTAAAGGTCGCGTAATTGGACACCCAGATGGTTATGGCTTTGTCGTTCCCGATGAAGGTGGAAAAGATCTGTATTTGTCAGGAAAAGAAATGCGCACTGTTTTAAATGGCGATCGCGTTTTAGTGCGTCAGGTGAGCGTTGATAAACAAGGTAAACGCGAAGGAGCATTAGTTGAAATCCTAGAGCGTGCAAATACACAGCTAGTAGGACGTTACTATGAAGAAGACGGTATTGCTTATGTCGTTCCCGATAATAAACGATTAAGTCAGGATTTATTAGTCCCGACAAAAAATAGAAACCAGGCAAAGCACGGGCAATATGTTGTCGCTAAGATTGTGCACCAACCTGAAAAGCATCGACAAGCTATAGGTGAAGTTTTGAGCATCATAGGTGATGGCCTTGATGCAAGTATGGCTGTCGATCTTGCCATTAGAAGCTATGACTTGCCATTTGAATGGACGGAAGATATCAATGGTGAGATTTCAGGATTAACAGAGGAAGTTGATTCGGAAAATATCTCTGATAGGACTGATTGCCGAGATATTCCCTTCGTTACCATTGATGGTGAAGACGCACGCGATTTTGATGATGCGGTTTTTTGCCAAAAAGAGGGCAATGATAAAGGGAGTGGCTGGCGTTTATTGGTTGCGATTGCGGATGTCTCTCACTATGTGAAAAAACAAAGTGCGCTCGATGATGAAGCGCGCTTACGAGGTACCTCGGTTTATTTCCCTGATCGCGTTATTCCCATGCTGCCAGAAATAATATCGAATGGTTTATGTTCGCTTAAGCCCGAGGTTGATCGGTACAGTCTGGTTTGTGAATTAAATATTGATGCTAAAGGCAAGGTTAAACGCTCATCTTTCTTCAAGGGAATTATCAAATCAGCGGCCCGGTTAACCTATACGGAAATGTCTGCGATTGTTGTTGAAAAGGATAATGATGCAAGAAAGGAACGTGAAGCACTTGTGCCTCATCTCGATGGTTTGTATCAGCTATATCAGTTGTTACATGGAGAACGCAAGAAACAAGGTCTAATAAATTTTTCTTCACTTGAATCGCGTTTTGAATTTAATGATAAAGGCCATATAGAAGCCATTCATACCGTTGAAAGAAATGAGGCGCATCGTTTAATCGAAGAGATGATGCTAGTGGCCAATGTTGCAGCTGGTGAGTTTCTTGAAAAGCATGAAATTCCAACAATGTACCGTATTCATGAAACGCCGAAGTTGGAAAAGCTTGAGAACGTGCGGTCATTATTGTCGCAACTGGGTTTGTCATTAGGTGGTGGTGAAGAACCTACGTCTAAAGATTATGCAAAGTTGATGGACGTTATTGGAAAACGCGATGATGCACAAATGTTGGAAACGGTTTTGCTACGCAGTATGCCGCTTGCATCGTACAGCATGGTGAATGAAGGGCATTTTGGTTTGGGTTTTCCTATCTATGCACACTTCACATCGCCTATCCGCCGTTATCCTGACCTGATGGTTCATCGAGGAATAGTCCATATTATTGGAGGCAACACGGCAGCAACGTTTAGTTACTCTCCACAGCAGGTTTTGGAATTGGCCGAACATTGTTCAATGACAGAGCGTCGTGCTGAAGAGGCGTCTCGCGATGCTGTGCAACGGCTTAAGTGTGCCTTTATGGAAGATAAGGTTGGCGAAACCTTTAGTGGTATGGTGAGTTCAGTGACATCATTTGGTTTGTTTATCGTACTGGATGATATATTTATTGAGGGTTTGATTCATATTAGTAATCTTCCGGTAGATTATTATCACTTTGATGCAATTACACATACCTTGCGTGGTGAACGTGGAGGTAAGGTTTTCAAGCTTGGACAGAAACTCAATGTGCTAGTTACACGAGTTGATTTAGAAGAGCGTAAAATAGACTTTGAGTTAAAAGGAAATGAGTAAACGAACCGATCAAATTTTTGGCTTGCACGCGGTTAAGCAGATTTTAGAGAATTCACCTGAAACCATATTGAATACATGGATACAAGAATCAATTCAATCTGAATCGGTACGCTTGATTCATGAGTCACTTAAAGACTTAGGTGTTTCGATTCAAATAGTGCCACGTGCTACCTTGGGTAAAATGGTTAAGAATCAGAATCATCAAGGTGTGATTTTAGAAGTTCGAAAAGCGGCAAAGAAAACGGAACAGGATCTCGATGATGTCCTAGAACAAAATCAAGATAGTAATCCGCTCTATTTAGTACTCGACTCAATACAAGATCCACATAATCTAGGTGCCTGTATCCGAACGGCTGATGCGGCAGGAGTAACCGCGGTGATTATCCCGAATGATCGCGCGGCAAGTATTAATGAAACAGTGCGTAAAGTTGCGAGTGGCGCGGTCGAGAATGTCACCGTTATCAGCGTAGTCAATTTGGTACGTGCGATGAAGAAGATAAAAGAAGCGGGTGTCTGGGTGGTTGGAACAGCAGGTGATGCGAAACAATCAATATATGAGCTTGATTTAAAGATTCCCACAGCCATAGTCATGGGTGGCGAAGGTAAAGGCATGAGAGACTCGGTTCAGAAAGAATGCGACTACACCGCTTCACTACCCATTCATGGACATGTTGAGAGCTTGAATGTCTCGGTCGCAGCAGGCGTGGTTTTATATGAAGCTGTCAGGCAACGAAGTATCTGAATCTCAATGATTTAACCTGAAAATGTAGAAAAATAGTGATGTTTGACTATTTTCAGACTGATTTCTGCAATTTCAGCCTGTATCGCATTGCAGTAGGCAATCCAATCCATTAGAATCGCGCCACTTTATACATCCTTGCCTCACCCTGAAATGACTGGGGAGGCTAATAAACCTTGGGGATACACAATGAGACATTATGAAATCGTCTTTCTGGTTCATCCGGATCAGAGCGAGCAAGTTCCTGCAATGATAGAACGCTATCAGAGCATCGTCACAAGCAATAACGGCACAATCCATCGTTTGGAAGATTGGGGTCGTCGGCTGTTGGCATATCCAATTAACAAAATCCACAAGGCACACTATGTTCTTATGAACATCGAATGTGATGCCGAATCTCTAAATCAATTAACGGATGGTTTTCGTTTCAACGATGCTGTTATCCGTAATCTGGTTATCAAAAAGGATGAAGCTGTTACTGAAGCATCTCACTTGATTAAAGCCAAGGAAGAAGAACAGTCACGACCAGAACGTGTCGCGGCAGCACCGGTGCCACCTGTAGCTACTGAAGAAGCCACTCCAGCGGAATCTGCAGTTGCTGAAGAAACCGTTGCAGCTGAGACAGCTGTTGAAGAAAGCAGTCAGGACGAAGCAACTGAAGAAGTTGCCGATAAGCCTGAATCAGAAGATTAAATTGAGAGGATTATAAAATGGCTCGTTATTTCAAACGTAAAAGATTTTGCAGATTTACGGCGGATGGTGTCAAAGAGATTGATTACAAAGATCTCAATACATTAAAGAATTATGTGTCTGAAAATGGAAAGATTGTTCCAAGCCGAATTTCAGGCACAAATGCTCGTTATCAAAGACAGTTATCAACTGCAATTAAGCGTGCTCGCTATCTTGCTTTGATCCCTTATTGTGACGCGCATTAGGCGGACTAAATAAATTATATACAGCATATGTTCATCTACTTTTTAGATGGACATATTTAATGCAAGAACCAATTGTAAATTGGTCGAGTAGCAGTCATTACTAAATGATCGGCAACTATCTATTGAGTGGCAGATTTCAGGCCATTGCAGCGACATCCTTTAGTGCTCTGATTTCGTTGTTATTGCCGCCACTTGCCTTTCTTATTAGTGGTTCTGTTGTTGCCTTGATAACCCTAAGGAAAGGGGCAACTGTAGCACTACAAATTTTGATGGGAAGTCTGTTGGTGTTAGTGGCATTTTCACTACTTGCAAACTTACCAATACAACTGGTTTTTATTTACGCATTAGTGATTTGGGTACCTGTCTGGTCCGCAGCGGTAGTACTTCGTTATTGTGAACGGCAGGGGATATTACTACTTGCAACTGGATTATTGGCAACGGCGTTAATTGTCGCGATATATCTCATTGTTGGTGATGTCTCAGAATGGTGGCAGCAGTGGTTGACTATCATGCTAGAGAAAACGGTACCGCCAGAAGATTTAGTCCAGTATAAGGAAGTATTGGAACCAGCAGTGGGCATGGTCAATGCGATGATGATTGCCGGTTTTATGTTGAATGTAGTAATGGGTGTGTTGTGCGGCAGGTGGTGGCAATCAAGATTGTTTAACCCAGGGGCATTTCAAAAGGAATTTTATGCGCTGAATTTACCATCGCAAATATTGCCAGTAAGTGCCCTGATTGTGCTGTTAGTAATTGTATTAACTGAACCTTGGCAGAATTTGTTCAGGGATATTATGGTTGTTTTGATGTTTATGTATCTGATACAAGGCATCTCGTCAGTACACCGAAACGTTGATAAATTTAAGCTATCAACGGCTTGGATTGTATCGATGTATTGTTTGTTATTGCTCTTACCGCAAATGGCGTTATTTATTGCCTGTTTGGGTATGACCGATATATATGTTGGGTGGCGTAGAGGAAAAATTGGCTCCAAAAATGAATTGTGAGACGAGTCAGTGAGAAAAGAATCTGTTATTATAAAATTGTTATGAATTGAGGTAGTCTGATGGAAGTTATTTTGCTTGAAAAAGTACACAAACTCGGTGAGTTAGGTGATCAGGTCAAGGTCAAACCTGGATTTGGTAGAAACTACCTTATCCCGAGTGGTAAAGCCGTTTCTGCAACTGCAGATAATATTGCCAAGTTTGACGCGCGAAGGGCTGAGCTGGAAAAACACCAGGAAGAATCGCTATCTGCGGCGAATGCTCGTGCTGAGAAATTAAATTCGGTAAGCATTTCTATCGCACGCAAAGCGGGTGCTGAAGGTAAATTATTCGGTTCGGTTGGTACTATCGATATTGCTGATACGGTTGTAGAATCTGGTGTCGAATTGGCTAAACATGAAATTAGATTACCGGATGGACCGATACGTAGTACGGGTGAATTTGAAGTTGATGTTCATCTTCATGCCGATGTATCTGCTAAAATTAAGGTGAATGTTGTTCCGGAAGAAGAAGATTAATTTTCCACTCGGGAACAACAATACAATTAATTCTTCTAAATAGCCTTTAATCAGGCTATTTTCTGTTTTATATGGATCGACTCGATCCCGGGACTGTTATGCAGGAATCGATACATACATCTTTATCGAGTGATGCTGAGACTCTGGCATTAAAGATTCCGCCGCATTCCATAGAAGCAGAACAAGCTGTTTTAGGCGGCGCATTTCTAGACAAAGAAGCCTGGGATAAGGTAGTCGAACGCGTTCGCGAAGAAGATTTCTATCGAAAAGATCATCGTATTATTTTCCGAGCTATAAGTGCGCTCAGTGAAGATGGTCAACCCTACGATATCGTTACTGTCGCGGAGTGGTTGGAAAATCACCAGCTACTTGATGAAGCCGGCGGTATGCGTAACCTTGCTGCTCTTGCTGAAAATACACCTAGTGCAAGTAATATTAGTGCCTATGCTGATATCGTACGTAAACGCTCTATTCTCAGACAATTAATCAGTGCAACTACCGATATTAACGATACTGTCTTTAATCCTCAGGGTCGTAGTAGCGAGCAAATCCTCGAATTTGCTGAACAAACTGTTTTTGAAATTGCTGAAAATGAAAATCGCGGCCGAAAAAGTTACCAAGAGATCAAAGAGTTTCTGAAAGAAGCCTTGAATAGAGTGGATGAATTGTTCCACAAAGATAGCCCTATTACCGGTATAGCTACCGGTTATGAAGATCTCGATTTAAAGACAGCAGGTTTTCAGCGTTCTGATTTAATTATTGTTGCTGGCAGACCCTCTATGGGAAAGACTGCCTTTGCGGTGAACATAGCAGAAAATGCAGCGATTAAAGGACAGCATAGCGTTGCTATTTTCAGTATGGAAATGCCTGGCGAGCAGCTCGCCATGCGTATGATGTCTTCACTTGGCCGGATCGATCAACATAAGGTTCGAACAGGAAAACTGGATGATGACGATTGGCCGAGATTAACCTCGGCAGTGGGTATGTTACAAGAAACGCGCATGTTTATTGATGATACGCCTGCACTAACGCCAGCTGAGCTAAGAGCACGCTGTCGCCGTATTTCGAGAGAGCATGGACTTGACCTCGTTGTTGTCGATTATTTGCAACTGATGCAAGTAGCGGGTACAAATGAAAATAGGGCAACTGAAATTTCAGAAATTTCACGCTCCTTAAAGGCGATGGCAAAAGAACTTAAAGTGCCTGTTATTGCTTTATCACAGCTAAATCGAAGCCTTGAATCACGTACGGACAGAAGACCTGTGATGTCGGACTTGCGTGAATCAGGCGCTATTGAACAAGACGCTGATGTCATTCTGTTTATCTATCGTGATGAAGTTTATGATGAAGAAAGTAATGACAAGGGCATAGCAGAAATAATTATCGGTAAACAGCGTAATGGCCCGATAGGAAAGGTTAAATTGGCTTTTCGTGGCCAATACACACGCTTTGAAAATCTAGCAGATGATTATGTTCATTCACCTAATGGGTTTTCTGAATGACACGACCATCAAGGGTTGTCATTGATAAACAGGCACTGAAACACAATCTCCAACGAGTAAGGGAATTAGCTCCCCATTCAAAAATTATGGCGATCATCAAGGCCGATGCTTATGGACATGGCTTGGTCAGAGTTGCTAATACCCTCAGCAGCGCAGATGCATTTGGCGTTGCCTGTCTGGAAGAAGCCGAACAGTTACGGTCTGCATCGATTACAACTCCCATAGTCTTGCTTGAAGGCCCACACAAGGCAGTTGATTTAACAGCAATCGCTCAATTGCAACTTGAAGTAATAATCCATAACGAATTTCAGTTAGATATATTAGAACAAGCTAGGCTAGATAAACCACTTCAAGTTTGGGTGAAAATAGATACCGGCATGCACCGGCTTGGGTTTCCGCTAGAGAATGTTGCAGAAGTATTGAAGCGCGTCGAAAACTGTAAGAATATAAAATCTTCGTTTCGATTGATGACACACCTTGCTACTGCTAATGAAAATGACAACCCATTAACCAAACAACAATTAGATAATTTTAAACAAGTTTGTTTTGGCTTAGATGTAGAAAAAACTATTGCTAATTCTGCAGCAGTAATCAATTTTCCAGAGATGCATGATGAATGGATACGTCCAGGCTTAATGCTCTATGGTGTTTCACCCATGACTGACAGACATGCACGGGAACTGAGATTAAAACCGGTGATGACATTAGAATCAGAATTGATCTCAATTCAAAGATTAAAAAAAGGTGAGCCAGTAGGTTATGGCGCAACCTGGCGTTGTCCTGAAGACATGCCTGTCGGTGTTGTAGCAGCAGGTTACGGTGACGGATTTCCTCGTCATGCCAAGTCAGGCACGCCAGTACTTGTTAATGGTGTTCGTTGTGCGTTAATAGGTCGTGCCTCAATGGATATGTTGACTATCGATCTGAGAAACCAGTCGCAGGCCAAGATTGGTGACAGGGTTGTCTTATGGGGAGAGTCTTTACCTGTAGAAGAAATTGCGGAGCACGCCGATACCATTCCCTATGAATTGTTATGTGGTGTGCATAAGCGACTAGAGTTTATTGAACGTGGCTAAGCCAAAAATTCAATTTCAATGTAATGAATGTGGTGCTGAGACCCCAAAGTGGGTTGGTCAGTGCCCTGAGTGTATGGCATGGAATACACTTCAGGAAAGTTTAGTTGAAAAGAAAACGGCATCTAACTCTAGCCGTTTTCGTGAGCATCTTGCCGGGCCATCAGAAGTTTGTTCTCTTGATTCTGTTGAAATGTCGGAGACTCCGAGACAAGCAACTGGATTAGCCGAATTGGATCGTGTCATGGGTGGTGGTCTTGTCAATGGATCAGTGACATTAATTGGTGGTGATCCTGGTATCGGTAAATCAACCTTGTTATTACAGACATTAGCTTGTTTGGACAGTGCCTCTGGCGTGCCAAGTTTATATGTGACGGGTGAAGAATCTGCACAACAGGTAGGACTGCGTGGTAAGCGTTTAGGGTTGTCTTTAGGTTCTTTACGAATTTTAACCGAGAATCATCTCGAACGAATTTTGAATGTTGCCAGTAAAGAAAAAGCGAAAGTGATCGTTATAGACTCAATTCAAACTGTCTATAGTGATATGTTGCAATCTGCGCCGGGATCAGTCGCACAAGTAAGGGAATGTGCTGCGCAATTAGTTCGATTTGCAAAGCAAACCGATACAGCATTATTTTTGGTTGGACATGTTACTAAAGAGGGTGCATTAGCAGGCCCAAGAGTATTAGAGCACATGGTCGATACGGTGCTTTACTTTGAGGGTGATAGTAGCAGTCGTTATCGTGTCGTTCGCACTGTTAAAAATCGCTATGGCGCAGTTAATGAGCTAGGCATTTTTGCCATGACCGATAAAGGCTTAAGAGAAGTCTCTAACCCATCGGCTATATTTTTATCGCGTCACGATGATCAAGTCTCAGGTAGTGCCATCATGGTAACAAGGGAAGGGACTCGACCGATGCTAGTTGAAGTGCAGGCGTTGGTTGATCAATCGCATCTAGGTAACCCTCGGCGTGTTGCTCTCGGACTCGAACAAAATAGACTGGCAATGTTACTCGCCGTGCTACATCGTCACGCTGGGATATCCATGAGTGACCAAGATGTATTTATTAATGTTGTTGGTGGTGTCCGAATCGCCGAGACAGCAGCAGATTTACCATTGCTACTGGCAATAATTTCGAGCTTCAAAAATAAACCGCTTCCCAATAATATGGTGATGTTTGGTGAGGTAGGTTTGTCTGGCGAGATCCGACCTGTTCAAAACGGCATGGAAAGATTAAATGAAGCTGCTAAACATGGTTTTAAACAATCACTGATCCCAATAGCAAACAATCCGAAAGTAGCTGTACCTGACATGGATATTCAAACTGTGACACATGTTTCTCAGGTGATGGAAAAAGTAGGTCTATAATATTGCAACAAAGATAACGATTTAGTGATGGAGTTCATCTTCTAATTATGGGTATTATTTAGTGTCTGTACGTCGTCAAAACCTTTTGGACAGGTAGCGGTTTGATTTAAGAGACACATTAGTTCATCAATAGGTTATGTGCTTCACTTGTTGTTTATCGTAATGCATTTGTCGTCTCATCGCTAACGTGTTTTGTTTGATTAGCTCTCGTTGACTTAGTATTTCTTCGCCACGCCCATAAAAGACATCAGCCGGTGTCAGGTTATCAAGTGATTCATGATAACGCTCATGGTTGTAATAACTCACAAAACGCTGCAACTGTTCCTCCAGTTCCCCGGGGAAATAATAGTGGTGAAGTAATATCTGATTCTTCATTGAACGATGCCAGCGCTCTATCTTGCCTTGTGTTTGTGGATGATAAGGTCGACCTCGAGTGTGCGTCATACCGTTTTCTTCAAGGTAATCGGCTAATTCACCGGAGATATAACACGGGCCATTGTCACTGAGTAAACGCGGTTTATGATTTACCTTTACTGTATCAAGTCCCGTAAAGCGTAAGGCGTCATCCAGCGTATCAGAGACATCACGGCTACTCATGCCCGTACATAAACGCCAGGCAATAATGTAACGTGAGTAATCATCTAATACCGTGGATAAGTAATACCAACCCCAACCGATAATCTTGAAATAGGTAAAATCCGTTTGCCACATCTCATTCACGCGCGTAGTGGGCTGTTGAAACTTATCACTGGCCTCCATCAGGATATAGGCCGGACTGGTAATTAAGTCTTGTTCTTTCAGCAGCCTGTACACCGTGGATTCTGAGACGAAGTAAGCCTTGTTGTCAGTGTAATTTACGGCTAACTCTCGTGGAGACAAATCAGGCTTCTCTAAGGCTAACTCAATAACGGCTTCACAGTGGTCTTCGGTGATTTTATTCCATACCGCATGGGGAATCGGCTTCTTGTCTTCCAAGCCATCAACGCCATTCTCTTCATAACGTTTGAGCCAGTTGTAAAAAGTGGACTTATGAATGTCCAGCCGAGTCAGCGTTTGTCGAACCGACAGATCTGAGTTCTGTACCAGTTGAATAATCTCGACTTTATCCGATGCTAAGTACCTCATATATCGTCCTCCCCATCCCCGAGCACGCTTTTTTTAAGCAGCCGATTCTCCATGACTACTTCGCCTAAGGTTTCTTTCAGCGCAGATGTTTCAGCACGCAGTTCTTTGACTTCATCTGAGGTCGCTTCACGTACGATATCGCCTGATAAACGTTTCTTACCTGCCTCCAGAAAGTCTTTCGACCAACGGTAGTAAACATTTGGGTTTAGTCCTTCCTTGCGACATAGCTCAGCGATGCTTTCTTCGCCACGTAAGCCTTCAAGTACGATACGAATTTTTTCTTCTGCTGAATATTTTTTACGGGTGCGTCGACGAATATCGCGCACAGTATGTTCTACACTTCTTTTACTTGTCATCATCGTTTCCTCTTGGGTTAACGATGAACTAAAACTATCTCTTAGACAATCAGGCTAGTTGGTCCACATGGTGCTGACGGGGTACAGTAATGAGATTGGACGTGTTTGTAAGGCGATGGATGTTGATAGCCATGAAGTCATGAGTATCTTCTGTAAAGACACTAAATTAAATCTCTCTCCATACTATTTAATGCCTGGTTTCGCTTATGGTGGTTCTTGTTTACCTAAAGATACGCGAGGTATAAATCATCTTGCAACATCACTCGGTGTGAATATTCCAGTTATTAAAAATATCATGAAGAGCAATGAAACTCATATCGCACATGCTAAAAGCATGATTGAGATGATGCCGGGCAAACGCGTTGGTTTTCTGGGTATCACTTTCAAGGCAGGTACAGATGACCTTCGTGAAAGTCCTGCGGTTGAATTAGTGAAACAATTGTCCGATGACGATTATAAAATGAAGATCTTCGACCCTAATTTCACTCCAACGCCATTGCATGATACTGACCATACTCAAACAAAGATGAATGATGTGGGTACGATGTTATCAACCATGTCGACTAAAGACGGGATGTCTTTGTTAACGGATTGCGACATGTTGGTTATTACGCATAACGACGAATCGTTTAAAGAGATTATTAAAAAAGCTAAGGGCAATATGCCAGTAATCGATTTAGTGCGTATGGAAAAAACATTAACCAGTCCAGAACAAATCAGCGGCATTTGCTGGCAAGGAGAACTAACATGAAAAACGCACATAAATTACATTGGTCTATACTACGTGAGTACGATATCCGCGGTGTTATTGGAGAGACACTAACGATGGATGATGCTTATGCTATTGGTCGTGCTTTTGGCACGATGGTGTCTCGCAACCTCGGTAAGACGGTTACTGTAGGTTACGATGGCCGCATTAGCTCACCTGAAGTCGAGTCTTCTTTAACACAAGGTTTGGTTGATAGTGGTATAGCGGCTATCCGTATCAGTTTGGGGCCGACACCAATGGTGTATTTTGCCTCAAAGATTTTGAATACTGACGGCGCCATCATGATTACCGGTTCACATAACCCGGCAAACTATAATGGTTTTAAAATGGTTATGGATAACAAACCGTTTTACGGAAAAGATATCCAGAAGCTTGGCAAGATAGCTGCAACAGGCGATTACGAATGTGGCAAAGGTTTTACTGTCTATAGTAGCGTGATAGAGGAATACATTAATCGCCTTGGTGATGATTACGTCGGTGAAAAAGAATTAAAAGTCGCTTGGGATGCCGGTAATGGTGCGACAGGACCTTTTATACATGCATTGACGCGACATATACCTGGTGAACATATCGTAATAAATTCAAAGATTGATGGCACATTTCCGAATCACCACCCTGATCCAACTGTTCCAGAAAATTTAGTTCAGTTACAAGAAGTAGTGAAAAAAGAAAAGTGTGACTTAGGTATTGCCTTTGATGGTGATGGTGATCGGCTTGGTGTTATTGATAGTCAGGGCCGAATTATCTGGGGTGATCAGTTAATGAGCATCTATTCCGAAGATGTATTAAAAGATAATCCAGGCGCTACAATCATTGCTGATGTTAAGTCGAGTGATTTCTTATTTGAAGATATTACTAGCAAAGGCGGTAACGCTATCATGTGGCGCACAGGACATTCATTAATCAAAGAAAAGATGTCTGAAACAGGAGCATTACTTGCGGGAGAGATGAGTGGACATGTTTTCTTTAACGATAAGTATTATGGTTATGATGACGCACTCTATGCGGCACTAAGATTAATCAGCATACTGTCCAGAAGTGACAAAACACTCGCAGAAATTAAAGACGCTATGCCTGCTATGGTAAATACCCCTGAATTGCGTTTTCAATGTGACGATGAAATTAAATTTCAGATTGTTGATGACGTAAAAGCCCGCCTAATCAAATCCGGTATAAAGATTAATTCGCTAGATGGTGTGCGCGTTAATTCAGATGAGGGTTGGTGGTTGTTACGCGCTTCTAATACGCAAGATGTTCTAGTCGCACGTTGTGAAGCGAGTAATGATGAAGATTTGGATTTACTAAAGAGGACTGTTTTTGATCAGCTTAAACAAAGTGGTGTTCATGCCGCTTGATAATTATAAATACATTTTTTAAATTATTTAAATCTACCTTTACTTTTGCCTGGACTAATTATCCAGGCATGTTTTTTGTCATTGAGTATTGATAAATTATGGGTCTTGAGAGTAATAGCTCACTGAGAAAGCATATTCCTTATATCTCTATCAAGTATGTGCTCGTCACCAAGATTCAGCTCGACTAAACGTTTAAGAATTGACACACTTTCAAGGTCAATGCTGACGCATTGAAAACCCAAGGTTTCATTTTTGATATGAACTTGTTTAACATTCATATTGATAATTGAATCATGATCTTCTAATACAACGCTTATATCGAATTCATCATTATCACTGTGATTCCAGTTTTTAGGTCTCGTGACAAGTACACCTTTTAACGAAATATCGATTAGCTTTGAAGCCCAATCACCATCATCGCCGTGTAAAGTCACAGGAGCGTCAAAGGCAATGCGATTAAATTGACGTTTATCTGTGTAAATCGCTTGAATACTCATGCTTGTCTCCAGTCTGATTTAATCCAAAGAGCGTGTTATCACTCTTGCTGTTTGAGTGCATAACCATCATCTGTACGGCTTTGCACTTGCAACAGATAGCAATGCAAAATTCAGACCGAATGAAAATTATTCGTTACTTTCTAGAGTTTCATCAAGCATCTTTAGACGTGCCATTTTTACTGCATTTTCAGAGACTTGTGTGATTTCTACAAGGTAATTGTCGATTTTTAAAGTGGTGCCTGATTCCGGGATAAATTCCAGATGTTCTAACAACAGTCCATTTAAAGTTTTGGGTCCATCAGTAGGCAGGCTCCATCTCAATTGACGGTTTATTTCACGCAGATGAACTGAACAGTCAATTAGGTAGAATTTATCTTCTTGGCTTTGAATATCAAGATTATGAGTTTGCATGTCTGTCGTAAATTCTCCGACAATCTCTTCCAGTATATCTTCCAGTGTTACCAAGCCCTGTATGACACCATATTCATCAACAACTATCCCAAAGCGACGCTTATTGCGTTGAAAATTCATCATCTGAGTATGCAAAGGTGTGCCCTTGGGGACGAAATAACTATCGATCAAAATTTCTTTGATAGCCTCATGGGTAAGCTCATTTTTATCTGTCATGAGCCGAGCTATACGCCGTAGATGTATCACTCCGACAATATTATCGATGTTAGATTGGTACACCGGTAAGCGAGTGTGCTGGCAATGGCTTAGTTGTTCTATTATTTCATTAATGGGATCGTCTAGGTCGATGGCAGCAACTTCATTCCTGGGTACCATGATGTCATCAACAGTTACATTTTCCAGTTCCAGAATATTGATCAACATGCGCCGATGACGCTGTGGTATCAAGTGTCCGGCTTCCAATACGACAGTTCTTAACTCTTCCCGTGACAGGTGACCATCTCCTTGGTCATCTAAGCTAATTCCAATCAGGCCTAATAAGCCATTTGAAACCCAATTTATTAGCCAGACTGCTGGATATGCTAGTTTCATCATCGGTGCAAGGATGTAACTAGCAGGAAATGCAATGAGCTCAGGTTTAAGCGCGGCTATTGTCTTTGGCATTACTTCCGCGAAGATTAAAAACACCATTACCAACACGATAGGCGCTAATGCGACACCTAAATCACCCAATAAACGAATCCCTACCAGCGTTGCTATTGAGGCGGCCATGAAGTTAACCAGGTTATTTCCAAGTAGAATAAGACCAATAAGGCGGTCAGGTCTTGCCAGAAGCTTTTCAGAAATAATTGCGCTACGTTTACCCTCTTTTGCCAAATGCCTTAGACGATAACGGTTTAAGGCTATCATGGCGGTTTCTGAGCTGGAGAAAAATGCAGAAAAAATAACTAAAAAGAATAGGGTTCCTAATAGAACCGATACCGGAATGTCGTCCAAAAAATGCTAACCTCAATTGTGACCAGTGGGTATTGTGCTGGATCCCCCCGTACCTATGTCAAGTTATAGCGTGAATTATCTGCGCTTAAACGCGCTGTAGTACGACTTCAAGGACGAATTTTGAGCCGAAGTAGGCGAGTAATAATGCTGTGAAACCACCTAAGGTCCAGCGGATGATTTGTTTTCCACGCCAGCCCGCTGACCAGCGGCCCCAAAGTAAAATCGCATAGATGACCCAAGCTACCATCGATAATATGGTTTTATGTGCCAGATGTTGGGCAAAGATGTCATCAATAAACATTGTTCCGGAGGCAAGACTAAGGCTCAACATGAAAAAACCGATGACGATAATTTGTACAAGTAGAACCTCCATTACCTGCAGAGGAGGTAGTGTGTTCATGATAATAGAGGCATGTTTTTCCTTAATCAGCTTTTCTTGTACGGCGAGCATAATCGCCTGAACAGCGCTAATCATTAATAAACTGTAGGCGCAGATAGATAACAAAATATGAATGCGCAAACCCACTGTTAAGGATTCACTCAACAGGCGTTGATCCGGTATAAAAAGCTCGAGCAAAATAGCTAAGCCAGCGGCTGGAAAGAGTATCAAGAGCAGATTTTCCAACGGGCGTAACAAGGAAGACAGCAATACGATTAATGCGACTAGCCAGCTTACCAACGAAATAGCGTTGAAAAATCCAAAATCAAATCCACTACCTAAAATAATCGACTGATATAGTAAGTGACCATGTAAAACAATGCCGATAGCGCCTGATATCAGCGCGATTGCTCGTCGCTTGTTAAATAATTCTGACGACGTAATTATTCTGGCACCTAGCAGGCAAGTCGATGTCAGGTAAAGAAATACAGCTGCAATAGCTTGAAGACTCATAGTTCAATATTATCTATGGGGATAAGTAGATGATTGCATATTCTGACGGGCTGTAGAAGTGTTGATTCTATTGCAAACATGCGAATGATTTTTTTATGTTATTGGATTAATAAGTTAGAATAACCGACTATTTTACTAAAATGAAATGATGAATCTAAAACACTATGTTTGATGCACTTTCCGATAAATTAACCCGGGTTTTTAAAGACCTACGTGGCCATGGCCGTCTAAGTGAAGAGAATATCAGTGCTGGCCTACGTGAAGTGCGTATGGCGCTGCTTGAAGCCGATGTCGCCTTGCCAGTTGTGCGTGATTTTATCCAGCATGTCCGTGATAGATCCTTGGATAAAGAAGTAGTCACCAGTCTCACCCCTGGACAAGCACTGATTAAGATCGTTAATGAAGAGTTGGTTTCCCTCATGGGAGAAAGCAACGAGCCATTAAATCTCAAAGCACAGCCGCCTGCCGTCATTCTTCTGGCGGGATTACAAGGCGCAGGTAAAACGACCACCGCTGCAAAATTGGGTCGTTGGATTAAACTAAAAGAAAATAAAAAAGTCGCTGTAGTGAGTTGCGATGTATATCGACCAGCGGCTATTAAACAATTACAGACTTTGGCAAATGAAAATGATTTAGTCTGGATAGAAAGCAAGGAAACTGAAAATCCGGCTATCATCGCTGCCAATGCGGTAGATACAGCCAGACGTCAGCTTATAGATGTACTCATTGTTGATAGTGCAGGGCGCTTGCATATCGATGATGAGATGATGCAAGAAATTCAAACTGTGCATGACAAGATAATGCCAGTCGAGACTTTGTTCGTTATCGATAGCATGATGGGGCAAGATGCCGTAAATGCAGCAGCTGCATTTAATAACGCATTACCACTAACTGGCACTATCTTGACCAAGACTGATGGCGACGCACGTGGTGGTGCAGCATTAACCGTCAAGCATGTCACTGGAAAGCCAATTAAATTTATTGGTACTGGTGAAAAAAGTGATGCATTAACGCCATTTCATCCAGAACGTATTGCTTCACGAATATTAGGCATGGGTGACGTTCTGAGTCTGATTGAAGAAGTAGAAGAAAAAACAGATCAAAAACAAGCCCTTAAATTAGCCAAGAAACTCAAGACTGGAAAAGGTTTTAATCTGGAAGACTTTCGTGACCAATTAAAACAAATGAGTGGTATGGGGGGAATTGCTGGCTTGATGGATAAAATACCGGGAATGTCACAATTGCCGCCCGGTGCAGCTGCCCAAGTTAATGATAAGGAGTTTGTTAAATTAGGTGCGATTATTGATTCAATGACGCGCAAGGAACGAGTCGACCCCACGATTATTAATGGCTCACGCAAAAAACGCATTGCATCGGGTTCTGGCACACAAATTCAAGACATCAATAAACTGCTAAAACAATTTAAACAAATGCAAAAGATGATGAAAAAAATGACTGGCAAAGGCGGCATGCAGAAGATGCTGCGCGGGATGGGCGGCAATATGCCTCCACCGGGGATGCCATTTAAATAAGAATGACTGACGAAACAGAAAAGTCGGCTCTAGATTATCATCGCTTTCCCAAACCCGGGAAGATTGAAATATCCGCAACCAAACCGTTGGCAAACCCACGTGATTTAGCCTTGGCTTATAGCCCAGGTGTGGCTGAACCTTGCAAAGCTATCGCAACAGAAAGCCGGATGGCGGCTGAATTAACTGCACGGTCAAATCTCGTTGCCGTTATCACTAATGGTACTGCTGTTTTAGGTTTGGGTAATATAGGTCCTCTTGCAGCAAAACCTGTTATGGAAGGAAAGGCGGTACTGTTCAAAAAATTTGCCGGTATCGATGTCTTTGACCTTGAGATCAGCGAAAAAGATCCGGATAAGTTGATTGATATTATTGCTAGTCTAGAACCTACTTTTGGTGGCATTAATCTGGAAGACATAAAGTCGCCAGAATGTTTTTTGGTCGAAGGCAAATTACGAAAACGCTTAAAGATCCCTGTTTTTCACGATGACCAACATGGCACGGCAATTATTGTTGCAGCCGGAATTATTAATGCACTTAAAATTGTTGGTAAAGATATTTCTCAAGTTAAGCTGGTGACAACAGGTGCCGGTGCTGCAGGCATTGCTTGTCTTAAGTTGCTCGTTAAGTTGGGCATGAAAAAAGATAATATCATTGCCGTTGATCATGTCGGTGTTATTTATAAATCTAGGCGCGTTGAACAAACACCACACAAACGCATGTTTGCTAGCAATACTAAATTAAGAACACTCTCTGATGTGATGAAGGGTGCAGATATCTTTCTTGGATTATCAGGACCAGGTGTTTTAAAACAGGAAATGGTCAGAAGCATGGCAGACAATCCTATCGTGTTTGCATTAGCGAATCCTATACCGGAAATATTGCCTGAAGAGATTAAGGCGGTACGTGATGATGCGATAATTGCTACGGGGCGTTCGGACTATCCTAATCAGGTTAATAACGTATTGTGTTTCCCCTTTATTTTTCGTGGTGCGCTTGATGTTGTTGCGACTACTATCAATGATCAAATGAAGATCGCTATGGTTCATGCCTTGGCAGAGATGGCCACGGAAGAGACACCAGAAGCAGTTGCTGCGGTCTATGGCGGTGAAGAATTGAAGTTTGGCAGAGAATATTTAATTCCGAAGCCTTTCGATCCAAGACTAATTGTTAAGCTGGCGCCAGCAATAGCACAGGCGGCAATGGACAGTGGTGTTGCTACGCGACCGATTGAAGATATGGAAGCCTATCGCCAGCATTTATCACAATATGTGTTTGAATCAGTCATCTTGATGAAGCCTCTGTTTGAAAAAGCTAAAAGTGATCCTAAGCGACTGGTTTATGCGGAAGGTGAAAAAACCAAGATTCTCCATAGTGTGCAATCGGTACTCGATGAACGATTAGCAAAACCAATATTGATCGGTGATCCAGATACGATAGAAAACAGAATAAAACATATGGGGCTTCGCCTTCGACCCGGCATAGATGTTGAGATCATTAATCCTAAAGAGTACATGGAAAAGATGGAAATTGATCAAACAGGTCTGACTGAGACTAATACTTGTGTGGCAACAAAAATGCTGCAATTAGGAGAGGCTGACGCCATGATCTGTGGTACAGATGGACATTTTCACGATCACCTTGACCACGTAACTAGAGAGCTGGGTATTCATGAAGAGCTAAATCAGGCAGCAGCAGTCAATGTTTTACTGCTTAAGAAAGGTGCATTTTTTATCTGCGATACAGCAGTAACAGTTGATCCCACTGCCGAACAAATTGCCGACAATACTTTATTAGCAGCCGAAACAGTGAAACGTTTTGGTTTAACGCCAAAAGTGGCATTACTGTCTTTTTCAAATGGTGATGATATTGATTCTGAAACTGGCAAGAAGATGACTGCGGCAATGGAGATTATTCATAAACAGGATCCTGATTTAGCAGTGCAGGGGCCGATTCGAGCAGATGCGGCTTTGCTGAGTGATATACGCCGACGGGTACTGCCGTATTCAAAATTGGTTGAGAATGCAAACCTGTTGATCATGCCTAATCTCGATGCTGCAAAGATTGCATATGATATGGTCAAGGTTCTGGGTGAGGCTGTATCAATTGGTCCAATTTTGGTTGGACTTAACCATCCGGTACATATTCTGACACCTTCATCTACGGTACGACGAATAGTGAATGCTAGTGCAATTGCTGTCGTTGATTCGCAGATTAAAGCAAATGAATCAAGGTCACTATTAGAAGAAGTTTAGTACAGGTTGTACTGGTCAGGGTCGAAAAAATAGATCCTGCATATTCGACATTCCCTACGTCCATGTAGGTCATTTTTGTCTTAGTCACCACCTGTAGGCGCTTTTGGCGATGCAGGAGCAATTGCCGAGGAAGGCTAGAGCTGGAGAGTCCGTAGCGGCGAAATTTAGAAGTTAAACAGTCTTCTTTCGGGCTTTAGCATAAATGTCGCAAGAAGGGTGGCAATCGTAATACTTGAAAAACAAACCAGACTCCATTCAGGAATACTTAATCCTATAAATTGCCATTGAACCTCAGCGCATTCACCAGAGCCAGTGAAGATCATCTTTAATGCTTGTCCAAAAGGAAATACTTCAAGCATATATTCCAGTCCAGGGCCGCACTCAGGCACCAGTTCCGGGGGTAAGTGTTGTAACCATGTTTGCCTACCAGCTATGCCAACACCAACCAAAGCTAAAATAATTAATAGTGTGTTGTATATAATACGAAATATATTTAGAGGGTTATGGATAGCACCAATAAGTGCAACAAGAGCAATCGCTATATAGGTCAATCGTTGAAATGCGCACAGCGGGCAAGGTTCCAGACCTTTGACATGTTCCAAATAGAGGCCAAAGCCAAGTAATGATAGGCAAATAATGAAAAGAGAGATAAAGAACAGTCTTGAAGTCAGCATGGGGTTATTATTTTTATTGTTGGTTTTGATGCAATTTTTTTAAATAAATTATTATCGAATATATATTTATATACGCATAATATCCTTTAGAGACTAAAAATAAAAATCCATTCAAAAAACGATTATCAAAATGTCGCTAAAAACCAACAATGATCGCTGTCAGAATCTTTGAAATCACCTTTCCTATCTTCGCGATAGTCGCAGCAGGCTTGTTTTACGCTAAAAAATTCAGGCCAGACATGGCGCTTCCAAATCGCTTGAACATGGACATATTCATCCCCTGTCTGCTATTTAGCGTGTTGATCGAACGTGGTGGTGTTGCTGATCTGTTTGGCGGGTTGGCACTCGCAATTACGCTAGTAATACTACTCTCGGGTTTGGTTTCGCTGATAGCTGCGCGTTTATTTCAAATCGATCCGCGTAGTTTATGTCCGCCTATTATGTTTGCTAACGCAGGTAATCTGGGCTTGCCATTAGTCGTATTAAGTTTTGGCGAAGCAGCACTACCCGCAGCGGTGATTTGTTTTATTGTCTGTAATTTTTTGCACATCACATTGGGTAGGTACTTGTTAAATAGACAGTCTAATATTCAAAAAGTCTTTTTCTCGCCATTGATTCTGGCAGTTGTGTTGGCATTGATATTAAGTTTATTACAAATGAAAGTATCCCAGACGTTATTAGAACCAATACGAATGTTAGGCAATATTGCCGTACCGTTATTATTATTTGCGCTTGGTGTTCGTCTTATTGATATAAAAATGTCTGAGTGGAAGATTGGATTGTCAGTCGTATTGCTCGCTCCAATATGTGGTGTCGCTATAGTTTTTCTGATTACGCCGTTCATAGACTTAACGCGATTAGAGCAGGGTGTTTTATTTTTGTTCGGAGCGTTACCACCAGCAGTGATGAATTTTATATTTGCTGAACATTATAATCAGGAACCATCAAAAGTAGCAGCGATGGTTTTATTTGGAAATGCGTTTGCAGTTGTTTCTATTCCATTGGCGTTGGTTTATGTATTGCCGAGGTTTGGTTGATTTAGTTTTCGAGAATAATTAGAAGTAATATGACTCAACTAATAGCAATTAATTAAATATAGATGTAAAAAAATCAACCATTCTTTTTTCACTCCAATACTTTGGGTTGAATGGTGTGTCGCCATAAACAAAACCAACATGCCCGCCTTGTTCTGTAAGTTCTAATGTGACGCTTTCTGATAAATCATCTTCGTTTGGGAGTACGCTTTGATTCATGAAGGGATCATCTTTGCTGTGGAGTATTAGGGTAGGGGTGGTGATGTGTTTTATGAATTGTTTGCAACTGGATTTAGTGTAGTAGTCATCGACGCTATTAAAACCGTGTATGGGAGCGGTGACGTTGTGGTCGAAGGAGTAGAAGTTTGTCCATTCGTTTAGGTTGCTTAATTCTATTGGCGCGGCTTTGTTTTTGAATTTGTCATGCATTTTTTTATTAAGACTTTTTATTAAATAGCGCTGATATACTCTGGAGAATCCGGTCTCTAATTTTTTAGCGCAAATGCCAAGTTCAAAAGGGATTGATATAGCCATTGCTGCAGTTAAAGGACAGTCATTACCTTGTTCGCCTAAGTACTTAATGAGGGCATTACCACCGAGTGAGATCCCTACAGCTGCAATCTTTCTCTTAGGGTAACGTGTTATTAATTCGCTGATAAGGGAATTGATATCGCCGGTATCGCCCGAATGATAGCTACGATCCAAACGGTTATGTCGGCCGCTGCAACCTCGGAAGTGCATAAGTACACCTTGCCAGCCGTAATCCGCTATAGTTCTTAGAATGCCTTGTGCGTAGGGTGAATCTATTGAGCCTTCTAGACCATGGAAGAGAACTATTAGTGGACCTGTTTCTTTTTTATCAGTCCAGGCAAGATCTACGAAATCACCATCAGGTAATTCAAACTCTTCATTAATTAGATTTAATGGAGACGATTTATGAAATAGTCTCGAATACAGGGTTTGTAAGTGACGGTTGGAGCACCACCATGCAGGTTTGAATTCACTTTTGATGATGTTGATTGATGAAGAACCTTAATAATTATTATTTATTATCGATAGCATAAGGTAGATCGATAATTGTGACTTCTTGATTTTGTATTATCAATTTGTCGTTTAACTTATCTAACGCAATTACCGCTAGCGCATAGCATAATCCATCAGGGTGTGTTGCTGAATTTATGACGGTACCTGCCATACTATTAGAATTTTCTGAATTTAGTTGATCACCAATAAACAAGGGTTGCTCTGATTGTATCAGGCTGAGACGTTTTTTTACTTCTCCACGATAATGTAAGCGCGCGATGACTTCCTGGCCTGGGTAACAACCTTTTTGATAACTTAATCCTTTCAGGGCATCAAGGTTAAGCATTTGTGGTAAATATTTTTCCTGAGTTAAAGATGTTATCCAAGGCAACCCAGCAAGAATATCTAACAGATTCCATATGTCACTTCCTGACATTGCTAAACTATTTTTAAATTGCGATACGTTTTGTTTCAATGCTTCAATGCCACCTGTAATCAGGAAACGGTCAGAACCATCGGGATGACAAATAACAATTAAGCCATCAAAGGCGTTTACTTCGCCAGCTTTTTTCGGAAAGTTTTTTGTTAATGAGGCAATATCATTACAATTGGGTAGAATATTGGCTAGGCCAAGCAAAGGTGATGCGTCTGAGATATCATTTATTGTCACATCAGAACGCATGACAAACATTCCCAGTCTTTTCTGTACAAATTCTTTTAAGTCTTCTTTGAATATCAGCAGGTAAGCAATTCCGGTGTTAATGATTAAGAAATTTGTAATTAACTGGCCTTTAGGATTACACCATGCGGAAATTTGCGCGGCAGGTTCTTCAATAAGGTTCAAGTCATTGATGAATTGTCCATGTAAAAAAACATGACGGTCATTCCCGCCAACGGCCAGCATTGCAAAACCAGAAAGGGGACTGACTAAGGGATTTTTTGAAATATTGATGTCTGAATCATTAAAAGCGACGACATCATTGTTTAGTATTGTTGCTCCTTCCTGTTCAAGAAAGGCTTGCCATGTCTCTTGCATAATTGTGATTCAATCTATTTGTCTGGATTGTCGAATTAAGACAATGATGTTTTTCATACCATCATTTTTCGGTTCATCTTTTCCCATTATCCAGTTGAGTATATCAAGATCTGCTTCATCCAGTAGTTGTGCAAATGCATTTTTATCAGCATCACTCAGTGTGTCATAGGATTGATTTAGAAACGTCTGCAGGACTATATCCATCTCCCGTATTCCACGGCGACAACGCCAGAGAAGACGGGAACGTTCTACTTCCATCTTATAGAGTACGAGACAACATCAACTTTTTAATTTCAGCGATTGCTTTCGCTGGATTTAATCCCTTTGGACAGGCGTTAGTACAATTCATAATAGTATGACAGCGGTAAAGACGGAATGGGTCTTCCAGATCATCTAGACGTTCGCCGGTAAATTCATCACGGCTATCCGCAATCCAGCGATAGGCTTGTAATAAAATAGCAGGACCTAGATAGCGATCACTATTCCACCAATAACTCGGACAACTGGTTGAACAGCAGGCACACAAGATACATTCATATAGACCATCAAGTTCAGCACGTTCTTCTTTTGATTGGAGCGTTTCTGCATCCGGTGGGGGAGCAGTTTGAGTTTGCATCCAGGGCTTAATTGATGCGTATTGCGCATAAAAGTGTGTTAAATCCGGAACCAGATCTTTTATTACAGGCATATGTGGTAATGGGTAGATAGCAACATCACCTTTATATTCAGAAATTGCCGTGGTGCATGCCAGTGTATTGGTGCCACCGATATTCATTGCGCATGAACCACAGATACCTTCGCGACAAGAGCGGCGGAAGGTCAATGTAGAGTCAATTTCGTTTTTAATATAGATGATGGCATCAAGTACCATTGGGCCACAGTTATCAAGGTTGATTTCATAGCTATCTAGCCTAGGATTCTCGCCGGAGTCCGGTTCCCAGCGATAGACTCGAAAGGTTTTCTTATTCGTTGCGCCTTCAGCATTTTCAAAGGTTTTACCAGGTTTAACCTTGGAGTTTTTGGGTAATGTAAATTCAGCCATAGTTATGTCTCTGTTTTTATAATTCGATTAGTACACACGTTTCTTTGGTGGAAATACATCAACGTCGTCTGACAATGTGTACATATGTACTGGACGATAATCGAAACTGACTTTGCCTTTGTTATCTATCCAGGCTAGCGTATGTTTCATCCAGTTATCATCATCACGATCTGGAAAATCTTCACGCGCATGTCCACCACGACTTTCCTGACGATTCATCGCACTGTGAATACTGACCATTGCACATTGAAGCAGGTTTTCGAGTTCCAGTGTTTCAACCAGATCGGTATTCCATGCCATACCTTTATCCTCAACTTCGACGTCTGCAAAGGACTCCCAAATTTTTGCCATTTCATCGATACCGTGTTGCATCGATTCACCAGTACGAAATACCGCGGCATCGTTCTGCATGGTACGTTGCATCTTATCGCGTATTTCAGACGTTTTTATGGACCCTTTGTTGTATCGCAGCCTATCCAAACGATCGATACCTTCTTGGCCAGCATTAGGCATATCTTTATGTGGCATACCGGGCTTCATGTTTTCTGAACAGTAGTTTGCTGCGGCACGTCCAAACACGATCAAATCGAGTAATGAGTTAGAGCCTAAACGGTTTGCTCCGTGTACAGATACACATGCGGCTTCACCAATAGACATTAATCCTTCAACGACCGTATCCGGCTCTCCGTCTTTTAGCGTAACTACCTGTCCATGGTAATTGGTTTGTATGCCGCCCATATTATAATGCACGGTTGGGATAACAGGGATCGGTTCTTTAGTGACATCAACACCAGCAAATATCTCTGCCGATTCAGCAATACCCGGTAAGCGTTCATTGATAACCTCTGGCCCTAAGTGTTCCAGGTGTAAATGAATATGATCTTTATCTTTGCCAACACCACGACCTTCACGTATTTCCATGGTCATGGAGCGACTAACAACATCACGTGACGCTAAATCCTTAGCAGAAGGTGCGTAGCGTTCCATAAAACGCTCACCTTCCGAATTAGTAAGATAACCGCCCTCACCACGAACACCTTCGGTAATTAAACAGCCTGACCCGTAAATGCCCGTTGGATGAAATTGAATAAATTCCATGTCCTGAAGCGGCAGGCCTGCACGCAGAACCATACCATTGCCATCACCAGTACATGTATGAGCAGATGTAGCCGAGAAATAAGAGCGGCCATAACCGCCCGTTGCTAATACAACTTGATGTGCGCGAAAACGATGAATCTTCCCGTCTTCCAGATTCCAGGCCATCACGCCACGGCAGACGCCTTCGTCATCCATTATTAAATCCAAGGCAAAGTATTCAATAAAAAATTCTGCTTCGTGCTTTAAGGATTGTTGATAGAGCGTATGCAAAATAGCATGTCCGGTTCTATCTGCAGCAGCACACGTTCGTTGTGCCGTCCCTTCTCCATAATTAGTAGTCATCCCACCAAAGGGGCGTTGATATATTTTCCCTTCTTCAGTTCGAGAGAAAGGCACACCTTGATGTTCCAGTTCGATAACAGCAGGCACGGCCTCACGACACATATATTCTATTGCATCTTGATCACCTAGCCAGTCTGATCCCTTTACGGTGTCATACATATGCCAGCGCCAGTCATCCTCCCCCATATTACCAAGCGATGCGCTCATGCCGCCTTGAGCTGCGACAGTATGGCTGCGAGTCGGGAATACTTTCGTAATACACGCTGTTTTTAATCCTTTCGCGGCCATACCAAATGTCGCTCTCAGGCCAGCACCACCAGCACCAACTACAACGACATCGTATTTATGTTCAATAATTTCGTATGATTTTGTCATTATTATTTACAGTCCCAAATAAACCTTTAACACAGCAATTGCGGCGCTAATGCCAGCCAACAATGCAAGAAATTTGACTAGGATCAGACAAGCAATTTTTTGCCATTCTGAGTCGATGTAATCCTCTATGACTACTTGTAGACCTAAGGCTGCATGGTAGTAGAGTGAGATTATAAAAAGCAGCATAAGAACTGCATTTAATGGGTTAGCCAACCAATCGACAACAGTTGCATAATCAGCACCCGTTACCACTACCAGAGAATAGATAAACCATAAACTAAGTGGAATTAGTACTAGAGCCGTTACGCGCTGCGACCACCAATGATGAACACCTTCTTTAGCTGAACCGAGGCCACGAACACGGCCTATAGGACTTTGCAGGCTCATATCGCACCTCCAAGGAACAGCGTAATTACTGATAAGATAATGCTTATAGCGATACTGGCATATCCAGTCTTATAGACAGTGGCTATTTCCAGACCTTTGCCGGCATCCCAGAATAAATGCCTGATGCCATTTGTGAGATGGATGTAAAACGAAAAAACAAATGCAGCTAGACCGATTTTTCCATACCAGGCAGATGCATGTAATTGCAAACTATTGAAGGCATCTTCACCTGACGCAAGTCCGACTAACCAGCAGGTTAGAAGCAATGCTCCAAGACTAAGCAAGACACCAGTACCTCTGTGAGTGATCGATAAGATCGATGTCAATTGAGGTTTATAGATTTGTAAATGGGGTGATAACGGTCGTTTCACCGATTCCATAATTGATATCCTCTAGAGTAAATTTTTTTGTTTTGACCTGTTGCAAACCTCAAGCCATGTCGGTTTAGTACTTTTTCTAATTCTTTTTGCTAAAAATCGATGCAGCGCCCTTTTTTCTCCCAGTCACCGTATCGTGTAGGTTCAGGACCCTTTGGACCGCCTATTTCTATTAGCTTTGCTTTAGGCTTGGTTTTTTCAGGCTGGAGGGAAGTATTAATATCCTTGTGCCCTTTATTATCTAAATTTTTACTATTATCCATTTTATTTTACATAATAATCCGCGTGTGAAGATGTTACTATCTATATGCTGCATTGCAAGAACGTAATTCTAAGGTTATTTTGAATAAAAATCACGCTAGAATCGCAATATCGGAGAATGGACTCTCAACAATCAGCAATTTTACATGGACAGTTACGAAAACCCCTTTCTTGTTACGTTAAGATTACCCATTCGAGGTTCCTCGATAATCGAAAGCGTACATATTTTAGCCAACACTTTTTGTATTTTTGTACCTTGGTTAACCGGCCTAAACTTAAATTTTAAGATAATGCTGACAATTTTGCCTGTTTTGAATTTGTGTTATTTGTACTATAAATTCAGGTTTACCCAGATAACAGGGCGTGCGACAGAATTAATACTCAGTCCTGAAGATGATTGGCAGGTAAATACGGTCAATGGTGTAGTGTATGAGGCGACAATAGGCGACTCATTATTTGTACATCCGTTATTGACCATTATGTCATTAAGGTATGGTCGCCATAAGGAATATTTCATTTTTACACCTGAAAATATTGATGCTGACATGTTCAGGCGATTACGTGTCAGGCTTCGCTTTAAAGTAAATGCCGAACGATCAAGTGATACTATGAAATAAAATGTATCCACCATGAAATCCAGAGCTTTCTGAGGGGTGTAAGACTTGTATTTATACTCAGTAATTTACAACCATCATTGAGAATTTCATCGCAAGTTTTGAGTGCCAGTCGATTTAAAACCAAACCATGTTTAAGGGCAGAGGAATCATTCTTGTGTAAACCGTCATAGCTCTCTTCTAACAATATTTTCAATTCCCTTATTAATGGTGAGAATATGGTTGCCTGATTTATTGAGTGTTTTTGAGCTTCAAACTTCATATTGAGCAAATCACCTTGCTTAATGATATTTTCTGGAATGATACAGCGTGAATCAGTGATATAGGTGTTTGGTTCTTGTAAACAACGAAGATAATGACAGACAGACCCTAAGGCGCGATAATTTTGTAAAGATAAAGTATTGCTTACTCCCAGTTGAACTCCGCATAGATCCCAGATTTCGCCGGCTGTTGAATTATATAAAGCCAAGATCGTGGCTAGGTTTTCAGTTTGATCGATGAACAAAAATTTATCGAAATTATTAATAATAGAATTGAATGATTTTCTTATATTTTCATCGAGTGTGATGAATTCTTTTAAATATCTCGTGATTGGGTGCCGAGGTTGTTGCTGAAAAAGTCGTTCTATCTCTTCTTGCCACCAATGAAGTTTTACTCTTGCGATACCCGGGTCTGAGCATTCCTGAATAATATCGGTAAGTTCATAGAGAAATGCATGTAGTCCTATAATAATCGCTTTATTTTTTTCTTCTTCAAAAAGTGTTGCATAGTAAAGATTGGAGCCATCAGGAATAGCCTTATTAACACAGTAATCGAACGGGATAGTATTGTTAGTTGCAGAATTCACTTAGCTTGTCATGTATCTCAAATGGACTGGAGACCATGCCATCCGCACACCAATCAGCGGGGGCATCACCGTCATCAATATAACCGTAGAGTGCTATCAGTGTTTTAGTGCCAGCACGACGACCTGCTTCAATATCACGCTGGGCATCGCCGATGTATATTGTAGTTGCTGGATCAGCGTGCATTAGTTTGCATGCATGGAGTATTGGGGCAGGGTGGGGTTTTCTTTTTTCGAGTGTATCGCCGCTGATTACGCATGCCGCACGTTCATCGAGACACATCGCCTCGACTAAAGGATCCGTTAACCAGGAAGGTTTGTTTGTTACGATCCCCCAGGGTTTATTCTCACTTTCAAGTGCGAGTAATAGTTCTTCCATACCATCAAACAGGCGTGTTTCATGTGCAATATTGGCCCGGTAGTGATTAAGGAACTCATCACGTATTGATTCAAAGCCAGTGTCTCCTTCTTCCAGATTGAATGCGAGTTTGATCATGGCATTTCCACCAAGTGAAACAGTTGGGCGAATAATCTCCTTCGGGAGAGTGGTTAATTCATATTTTAAACGAATGGCATTGAGCGCATTGGCTAAGTCATCTGCTGTATCAGCTAATGTACCATCCAGATCAAATAAAATGTGCTCGATCATTTATTTTATTTGGCTATGGTATGGAGCAGATAGTTAACGTCAGGTTCTGTGTTTAATGAACATTGACCTGATATTGGATTGTATTGCATGCCAACTAAATCATTCATTTCAAGATTACTTTCTTTACACCATGCAACCAATTCTGAAGGACGAATAAATTTTTCGTATTGGTGTGTGCCTTTTGGTAGAAGTTTTAGCAGATATTCGCCTGTTAGCACGGCAAGAATATAGGCTTTTATACCACGGTTTATAGTTGAAAAGATGACATGACCACCGGGTTTGATCATTTTACTAGCGGCTGCAATTATAGATGCGGGATCTGGCACATGTTCTAACAACTCCATACAGGTTATTACATCAAAGCTATCAATATGATCTTCAGCGAAGCTTTCTGCAGTACTAACGATATAATTGATTTCAAGTTGGTTATCAGCGGCGTGTATAGACGCGGTATTGATGTTTTCTTTACTTGCGTCTAGTCCAGTGACTATAGCGCCTTGCTTAGCCATAGCTTCCGCAAAAATACCGCCACCACAACCGATATCCATGGTTTGTGAATTCTTAAGTGAGACATGCTTTGTTACATAATTTAATCGAATAGGATTTATATCATGCAAGGTTTTAAATTCTCCATCAGAATCCCACCATTGGTCGGCTCTTGAAGAAAATTTTTCCAGTTCTTTTAAATCAATGTTTTCGTTTTCAGTCATTATGTTTTTTTGTAATAAATACTTTAGTTCTGAAACAAGTTTAACTTGTTAACATAAGATATTGAATCAAAAGTTTTATCCCTTGTTAATATATAAAATGACTGTCTTTAATATGCAACGCTATTATTGACGATACATTTTCATATAACCATAATGTTACGCGTTAGGGGAATAAGTACACGCATAACGTTATAAATAGAATCAACACGATAAGGAATAATAATGAAAAATAGATTCGTGGCTAAGTTTAGAATATTGTTAGTAGGTCTTTGCATGACACTTTTGTCTGCTTGTGCAACTACTGGCGCATTAGATGAACGAGATCCGTGGGAAGGGTTTAATCGGGGCGTCTATTCTTTTAATGAAACAATGGACAATGTGCTCTTTGACCCGGTAGGTAAAGTGTACGACTTCATAACGCCTGATTTTATAGACTCTGGAATAACTAACTTTTTTAACAATATTGCTCAGCTTCCTGTAATTGCAAATGACATACTCCAATTTAAATTTGATCAGGCAGTAAATGATACCGTCCGTTTATTCCTCAATTCGACTGTTGGTTTATTAGGCTTTCTTGATGTTTCATCAGAAGCTGGTTTGCCTTCCAGTAAAGCTGACTTTGGCCAAACATTAGCCCTTTGGGGTGTTGATTCTGGACCTTATTTGGTAATGCCATTTTTTGGTCCCGGCACGATAAGGCATGCGGCAGGTTATGCTGTTGATGGTGCGTTGAACCCGTTGGTTTACATAGATAACGATCTGACTAAAGCAGGACTATTATCCCTTGCTTTCGTTGATGTTAAATCAGATTTATTGAGTGCAGTAGACTTGCTTGAAGAAGCAGCGGTTGATAAATATGAATTTACCAAAAATGCCTATTTTGATAAGCGCGCAAGCAAGATAAGTGGTAATGAATTTACGGATTATTCAGAATAATAATCCGTATTATTTAACTTAATAACTACTCAAGAATAAGGCGTGAATCATCCATTCCGATAGCCTTGGCGAACTCGATTAATTTTTCTTGTTTCAACGCAGCCTTTTCACTATCGATACTCGACAATGCCTTTTCTTCAAGGAATTGCTTGTAGATAGAGTCATGCATTCGTTGCATCCGTTTGCTTGGTTTAGCCGAATCATGCTCTTCTTGAGACAGGGCAGACCATGATTTTATGAAGTTGTCCAGATTCTCTTCTGTCCAGTTATGTTGTGTTAAAAAATCAGCAATAAGCGACTCACCAGCCATATTTGTGCTGGTAGTAGTGGGTGTAGTGGGTGCAGTTGCCTGTGCTTTATTAGATGCATTAGATGTTTCTATGGTCGCTGAGCCAGGTGGCTTGGGGTAAAACAAGATCACTACAATAATCAGCGATATTACTATCACAGCGCTGATTGCGATAAACATCAGCGGTGTTTTTTTTCTTTCTGAGGATGGCTGTTGGTTTGAAGGTGAACTATTGGTTGTAGGTCTTTTTTTCGATGGTGTAGAAACAATCTCGGTTTTATCTCTTTTTGCCGTCTCAGTTATAGCTGCTTCTTCCCCAGATGGCATAAGCGGTGGGGGAAAATCTATGGCTTTAACATTTACTTCACCCGCTGTTATAGCTGTTATCAGTTCTACACGCGACTTTCGATAGTCATCTTTATCGATCTCACCTCTAGCATAATCCTTTGCCAGTTCACGCAATGTTTTATTACTCATATCAGACCTATACTTAAATTTAGTTATTAGCCAACTGTACCCCGTCAGCACCATGTGGACCAACTAGCCTGATTCTCTAAGAGATAGTTTTAGTTCATCGTTAACCCAAGAGGAAACGATGATGACAAGTAAAAGAAGTGTAGAACATACTGTGCGCGATATTCGTCGACGCACCCGTAAAAAATATTCAGCAGAAGAAAAAATTCGTATCGTACTTGAAGGCTTACGTGGCGAAGAAAGCATCGCTGAGCTATGTCGCAAGGAAGGACTAAACCCAAATGTTTACTACCGTTGGTCGAAAGACTTTCTGGAGGCAGGTAAGAAACGTTTATCAGGCGATATCGTACGTGAAGCGACCTCAGATGAAGTCAAAGAACTGCGTGCTGAAACATCTGCGCTGAAAGAAACCTTAGGCGAAGTAGTCATGGAGAATCGGCTGCTTAAAAAAAGCGTGCTCGGGGATGGGGAGGACGATATATGAGGTACTTAGCATCGGATAAAGTCGAGATTATTCAACTGGTACAGAACTCAGATCTGTCGGTTCGACAAACGCTGACTCGGCTGGACATTCATAAGTCCACTTTTTATAACTGGCTCAAACGTTATGAAGAGAATGGCGTTGATGGCTTGGAAGACAAGAAGCCGATTCCCCATGCGGTATGGAATAAAATCACCGAAGACCACTGTGAAGCCGTTATTGAGTTAGCCTTAGAGAAGCCTGATTTGTCTCCACGAGAGTTAGCCGTAAATTACACTGACAACAAGGCTTACTTCGTCTCAGAATCCACGGTGTACAGGCTGCTGAAAGAACAAGACTTAATTACCAGTCCGGCCTATATCCTGATGGAGGCCAGTGATAAGTTTCAACAGCCCACTACGCGCGTGAATGAGATGTGGCAAACGGATTTTACCTATTTCAAGATTATCGGTTGGGGTTGGTATTACTTATCCACGGTATTAGATGATTACTCACGTTACATTATTGCCTGGCGTTTATGTACGGGCATGAGTAGCCGTGATGTCTCTGATACGCTGGATGACGCCTTACGCTTTACGGGACTTGATACAGTAAAGGTAAATCATAAACCGCGTTTACTCAGTGACAATGGCCCGTGTTATATCTCCGGTGAATTAGCCGATTACCTTGAAGAAAACGGTATGACGCACACTCGAGGTCGACCTTATCATCCACAAACACAAGGCAAGATAGAGCGCTGGCATCGTTCAATGAAGAATCAGATATTACTTCACCACTATTATTTCCCCGGGGAACTGGAGGAACAGTTGCAGCGTTTTGTGAGTTATTACAACCATGAGCGTTATCATGAATCACTTGATAACCTGACACCGGCTGATGTCTTTTATGGGCGTGGCGAAGAAATACTAAGTCAACGAGAGCTAATCAAACAAAACACGTTAGCGATGAGACGACAAATGCATTACGATAAACAACAAGTGAAGCACATAACCTATTGATGAACTAATGTGTCTCTTAAATCAAACCGCTACCTGTCCAAAAGGTTTTGACGACGTACAGTGGAACAAGCAGATCTGACATTACTCCAGGATGAAACAAAAGTGTTTCAGTCTATTGGGATGGGTATTGCATTATCACTAGCACAATGTGAAGGCATTGATTTGTGTTCGCTTACTGTAGAAGAAAGCGAAATTAGAGAATTACTCAAAGCGCTTGAATCAAGGATTGGTAGTCTGATATTAAAACAGGAAGAGGCAGAAGATCCCGCGGGAATCGATAATGTTTTAACTGCCTATATGAATGAACGTGATAGTTATAATGCGCATTTAGAAAAGCTGCAGAGTATTACTAGTACATTAGATACTGATAGTGATTTACTGGATGAATCAGATGTCATTGAAGCAGATTTCCCTGTCGAATCAGCAAGAAATGAAGAGCTAAATGATTATCTCAATGATCTTGAAGCATTCGATGATGAAGAACTTGAAGATGATGAAGATTTGGAAGACCTGCCTGATTTGCCAGAATTAAACGATATTAACTCAACTCCGTAATTTAAAATCATGACCAAAACTACAACTAGTAGCAATACTACTACCGCCTTGCCATTATTTTATAAAAAAGTGGTGCCGTTGAATAAAGAAGTTCATGGTGAACTGTATATTGAAGGTATTGAAGGTTACACACACACACAAGAGACCAACAGCATTTATATTGCTGCTATCGAATTTCTACAAGTGTCACGTGAATACCCGATAGTATTTGCCAAAGGGGCAGATGATGCAGTGTTTCCTGTTGCTTTGTTAGGTTTGGAGAAGAATAAAAATCTATTCGTTGATGATAAAGGTGCTTGGACGGCAGACTATATACCCGCTTATGTGAGACGGTATCCTTTTATTCTCGCAACAGCGGATGAAAATAAAGATAACTTTACTGTTTGTATTGATGAAAGCTATCCCGGTTTTAATACGGCTAAAGAAGGGAAGGCCTTGTTTGATGATAAAGGTGAGCAGAACCTTATATTAGATCAAGCTGTTGATTTTCTTAAAGATTATCAGTCCCATGTAACATTAACCACACTTTTTTGCGAAAACCTGTCTAAACTGGATATTTTAGAACCAATGCAGGCAAACATAGAACGCGCAACTGGGGAAAAGACATCTCTGGGCGGTTTTATGGGTGTGAATCGAGAAAAACTAAAAGCAATTAAACCGGCAAAATTAGCGGAGTTGTTAAAGTCAGATCAAATGGAATTAATCTTTGCACATTTAGCGTCATTGTCTAATCTTAATGCATTAATGAAACGAACCAGCTAGAGGTAAGTTTGGCTTGAATGGAATAAACTCAATTCGAATTGATGTAAATAGCGAAAGGTATGCCGCTGCTATCCCTCGACAAAATATCCAGCCTGTAGGTGAACTGAAGTCCGCAACTGAGACAGATAAGAAAAAGGAATTTATAAAGCCGCTAAATAATAATCAAGATTCTAATCAAAAGCAGTCAAATGCGACTGCAGCACTTTTGTTATCTGATAGTAAATATTACCGCGCCAATCTTCTAAATGAGATTGTCAATAAAATGAGTGGGATTGAACCCCGGCATTATCCGGGGCATTTAGTAGAATATTACGCCTGATTTTTCAGGAATAGGTTATTTGTTTTCAATCGTAATGGGTTGATTTGGATCAACATCTTCTTTTGGACCATATTTTTTTATGTAAGTCGAAACGACTTTGTCTGCTTCTTTTAATTCTTCTTCAGAAAGCTTTGTCTTTGCTTTATCAACAGAACTTACAGATAACTTATGTGCATGTGATGCGCCAACGCTATACCAGATATACGCATATTCGAAGTCTTTAGGCACGCCGCGCCCTTTAAAATACAGATCGCCCAATTTATATTGAGCTTGTGGTATATTTTTTTCTGACGCTTTTCTAAACCATTGCCCGGCATTTTTATAATCTTGTTCCACGCCTTGACCCTTCATGTACATCATGCCCATATAATACTGTGCATAGCCATGATCTGAGGTTTCTGCCAGTGATTGCATTGTTGTGAATGCTTTATCGTAGTCTCCCATCAGATAAGCGACAACGCCGTCATTGAAATCAGCATGAACAGAAGATGTTATTAGGGTTAATAATAAGATGAATATTGGACTAATTTTTTTCATATTTTAAAACTCACGGTTGGTATTGCGATTAGGAGGCTGTTTGCTAATTATATTTCGGCTGCAAATGACCCTAGTTTGATTCAATTTCACACTCGATTTCGTTAAATAGAATGGCTATTCGCCTCAATCGATCGCAAAATTGTTCTCAAATAGAACCATTTTTGCTCCGAAATATAATTACCAAATAGCCTCTAAGTCTCGTAAAATGCGCCGCTTGCTGTGTGGCAAGAGAGCTTCGATTGATACATATTATTGTATTCATATGGCCTTAGGCCATAAAAGCGACGAATTGTTTCATGCAAGACGAAGATTGTAAATAATATGAGGGCTCTTATGGCTAAATATCAGGCATTTAGGGTGCATCAGGAGAATAATGAGGTCGTAGGGTGGATTGAAGACATCACTGTCGATGATCTCGACGAAGGCGATGTTCTCATTAACATTGAATCCTTGGGATAATATTGCTGCAGTTGGACTGGCAGGTGGTTTTACAAGAACGCACCATATCTGGGAACGCTTGGTCGGTGATCTTGCAGCTAAGCATTTGGACTAGATATATGACTGTATGATTGGATTAGAAGATTTACCTAGTGTATTTGACAACAGTTGGCAGCTAAGACACTGGGTTGCATAGTAGTGGCGATTGACCCTGACGATTAACAAAAAAGAAATTATTGAGATTTTTATGACGGTAAAAACACTATACGACAAGCTTTGGGATGATCATGTGGTGCATGATTATGGTGACGGCACGGCGCTGATCTATATCGACCGACATCTTATACATGAAGTCACTTCGCCTCAGGCATTTGAAGGATTAAAACTAGCTGGGCGACAGCCCTGGCGTTTAAACACTAATTTGGCCGTTCCCGATCATAATGTCCCAACGGTTAATAGAGAGGTTATAGAAGATCCGATATCTAAACTTCAACTTGAAACTCTGGATGCAAATTGTAAGGAAACCGGAATAACCAAGTTTGAAATGATGGATCCAAGACAAGGTATTGTCCATGTGATTGGACCTGAACAAGGTGCTTCACTACCGGGAATGACCATTGTTTGTGGCGATTCACACACGTCGACCAATGGCGCATTGGGTGCTCTTGCCTTTGGTATTGGTACCTCTGAAGTTGAACATGTGTTGGCGACTCAATCCTTGGTACTTAAAAAGGCCAAGAACATGCTGGTTAATGTTAATGGGCAAGTCGGTAATGGCATAACGGCAAAAGATATCGTACTTGAAATTATCGGTGAAATTGGAACTGCAGGCGGCACGGGTTACTCCATAGAATTTGGTGGCGATGCAATTCGCGCTTTATCGATGGAAGGTCGGATGACGGTCTGTAATATGAGTATAGAAGCAGGCGCTCGAGTTGGACTCATAGCGGTTGATCAAACTACATTGGACTATGTTAAAGGGTCGCCCCTATTCACCAAAAGGTGATGAGTGGGAACAAGCTATTACGTTATGGAAAGATCTCAAAAGTGATAAGAATGCGCCGTTCGACAAGGTCATTGAGATTGATGCAACGAAGATTGAACCGCAAGTCACATGGGGGACTTCTCCGGAAATGGTCGTGTCTGTAAATGATGTTGTTCCAAATCCTGCAGATATTGAAGATGCGACTAAACGTGAAGGAATAGAAAATGCACTGCGTTACATGAATTTGGTTCCGGGTACTGCAATGACGGCCATCAAAGTCGATAAGGTATTTATTGGTTCTTGTACGAATTCACGCATTGAAGACTTGCGAGCTGCGGCCAGTGTCGTGAAAGGTAAAAAGGTTTCTAGCGATATAACCTTAGCGATGGTAGTCCCAGGATCTGGCTTGGTTAAACAACAGGCAGAAGATGAAGGTTTGTCAGATATTTTTATTGAGTCTGGATTTGAATGGCGTGATCCAGGTTGTTCAATGTGTTTGGGGATGAACCCAGATCAACTTGAACCAGGTGAACGTTGTGCATCGACTTCCAACCGTAATTTTGAAGGTCGACAGGGCCAGGGTGGACGAACACACCTCGTGAGCCCGAGTATGGCGGCTGCGGCTGCTATAGCCGGTCACTTTGTTGATATTAGAGATTTATAAGGAAAACAATCATGGAAGCATTTAAAACATTTACTGGTATTGTAGCGCCTATAGACCGATCCAATGTGGATACTGATGCGATTATTCCAAAGCAGTATCTAAAATCAATTAAGCGCAGTGGTTTTGGTCCTAATTTATTTGATGATTGGCGTTATCTTGGAACAAGGCGACCCTATCAATGAAAATGAGTCGCGTGCAGATAAACCCTGATTTTATATTGAATCAATCACGCCGTATGACAAAGCAGAGATTCTGCTCGCCAGAGAAAATTTTGGCTGTGGTTCTTCCAGAGAGCATGCTGTCTGGGCATTGGACGATTTTGGTATCAAGGTTGTGCTAGCGCCAAGTTTTGGCGATATCTTTTACAGCAATTCATTCAAGAATGGATTCTTACCCATTCGCTTAACAGAAGATGAAATAGAATGGCTTATTTGTTTCTGTCGAAGCTCAAAAAGGATTTAAAGCAACGGTTAATCTTGAGGAGCAAGTTGTTGAAACTGAGGATGGAAACAGATATTCATTTGATATCGCAGCAGGTTTGAAAGACCGTTTACTGAAAGGTCTGGATGATATTGGCCTTACTTTGGCGCATGCAGATGATATCCGTGTTATGAGAAGAATAGGGCAAAAATAACGCCTTGGCTGTTTCAGGGAATATAAAGTTAAAAACCCCCGCTAAAAAGCGGGGTTTGCATAATGCATAAGGGATCTTGAGATTTTGTAAAGTGATTAATCTTTACAGATCGCAATATAGCACTCACTCAAAGTCTACGAATCCTCAGCTAAGAGTAAATTTATTTGCTTGTTATATACCCTATATTGGGTATGTTCTTATAAGTTATTGTATAGATTGATTAATTTTTAAATTCCACAGAGAAATATTATGGAAATACGAACACGATTTGCGCCTAGCCCTACGGGTTTATTACATATTGGGGGTATAAGAACGGCCTTATTCTCTTGGCTGTATGCCAAACATCATAAAGGTCAATTTATCCTGAGGATTGAAGATACTGATCGTGAACGTTCTACTGATGAAGCTGTGCAAGTTATCTTGGATGGTATGGCCTGGTTGGGCTGGAGCATGATGAAGGACCTTATTATCAGACACAACGATTTGATCGTTATCTGGAAGTCATTAATGAATTGTTAGGAAAAGGGACATGCCTATCGTTGTACTGTTCAAAAGAACGATTAGAACAGATACGTGATGAGGCCATGTCTCGTGGTGAAAAGCCCCGTTATGATGGTCATTGCCGTGCATTAAACCTGACAGAGGAAAATGCGGTCGTACGTTTAAGAATCCACTTGATGGAGCTGTTGTTGTTCATGATCAAGTACAGGGAGATGTTGTTTTTGAAAATAGTGAACTGGATGATTTGATTATTGCCCGTTCGGATGGATCGCCGACTTATAACTCTGACCGTTGTTGTGGATGATATGGATATGGGCATTACAGAAGTTATTCGAGGTGATGATCATCTCAATAACACACCGAGACAAATTAATATATTTAATGCTTTAGGTGCTAAATCACCAATTACGCACATATCCCCATGATTCTGAGTCCTGAGGGTAAAAAATTATCTAAACGTGATGGTGCAGCCAGTGTCTTGCAGTATCGTGATGATGGGTTCTTGCCCGAGGCCTTGTTGAATTATCTGGTCAGACTGGGTTGGTCAAATGGCGATCAGGAAATATTTTCTATGGCTGAAATGGTTGCTGCATTTGATATCAAGGACGTCAATAAGTCGGCTTCCAGTATTAACCCTGAAAAATTATTGTGGCTTAACCAGCATTATATTAAGCATGCTGAAAGTAAGGCGCTTTCAAAACCATTAACAGACCTGTTTCAGAGTGATGAATATTGATATAGAAATGGTCCAGCATTAGAGGATTTGATTGATGTTCAAAAGCAGCGTACTGATACATTAAAGGAAATGGCTGAGCAAAGTCGTTTTTTTATAATGATTTCGAAGAATATGATGCAATGCAGCAAAAAAGCATCTCCGCCCAGTATTATTGGAGCCACTTAAAGCACTCTATGATTCATTGAAGAGTTTAGAGACTTGGGATAATAATCATATTAAAAGTAGTATCGAGGATACGGCAAACAAACTGGAAATTAAGATGGGTAAACTTGCACAGCCATTACGGGTTGCTGTCACAGGAGCAGGTATATCTCCCAGCATTGACGATACATTCAGGTTATTAGGACAGGAAAAAAGCTTGATGCGCTTACGAAAAGGCATCGAATTTATCGAAAATCGCAGTTCGTCTTGACACTGATTATACTGTCACGTACAGTCGCCGCCTGTTGTTATTTCGCGGATTTTACCGGGGCTATAGCTCAGCTGGGAGAGCGCTTGCGTGGCACGCAAGAGGTCGGCGGTTCGATCCCGCCTAGCTCCACCAAATTGTACATTTGTAGGCTGTTTTTCAGGACATATTCTAATATTGTCCCCATCGTCTAGAGGCCTAGGACACTGCCCTTTCACGGCGGCAACAGGGGTTCGAATCCCCTTGGGGACGCCATACTTAAAAAAGCCACCTTATAGGTGGCTTTTTTGTTTGTTTAAAGGATTGAATAAGTGTTGTGTGAAATGGGGTTGTTTAACAATTTCCTCAGGGTTCTTGAGCATTATCTAGTTGACCATTCAATGCTATAATTCGCCTCGAATTAAAACCACTAATAATAATTTATGAAATTTCTTGTAACAGGCGCTGCGGGTTTTATTGGGTCTCACACGTCACAGTATTTGCTTGATCGAGGAGATGCGGTAATAGGCATCGATAATCTGAATGATTATTACGATCCTTCCTTAAAGGAAGCGCGACTTTTAAAATTAAAAAATAATAATAATTTTAGTTTCCATAAGATAGATATTATCGATAAGGATGCTATCGATAGTATTTTTAAATCAGAATCTCCTGACTATGTCATTCACTTAGCAGCTCAGGCGGGTGTACGATACTCTCTTGAAAATCCGTATGCTTATATAGATTCAAATATTACGGGTTTTATGAATATTCTAGAAGCTTGCCGATATTACCCGGTTAAGCATCTGGTATTTGCCTCTTCCAGTTCGGTGTATGGCGCGAACACACTAATGCCTTTTAGTGTAAATCATAATGTTGACCACCCGCTTTCAATTTACGCCGCAACAAAAAAATCAAATGAGCTGATGGCGCATACGTATAGCCACTTATATGACATGCCAGTCAGTGGCCTGCGGTTCTTTACAGTCTATGGTCCATGGGGCAGGCCCGATATGGCATTGTTTATATTCACCAGGAAAATACTTAATGGTGAACCTATAGATGTTTTCAATAATGGTCAGCACAAACGTGATTTTACTTATATCGATGATATCGTTGAAGGCGTTGTACGTGTATCTGATAACATCGCCACCAGTAATACTGATTGGGATAGTGATGAACCTGATCCTGCAACCAGTAAAGCGCCTTATCGTTTATATAATATAGGTAATAATTCTCCGGTTGAGTTGATGTATTTCATCGAACAAATCGAAAAGAATCTGAATAAAAAAGCAGAAATAAATTATTTGCCATTACAAGCGGGTGATGTGCCAGCGACCTATGCAGATGTAAATGCCTTGATTGAGTATGTCGGCTATTCACCATCAACTTCGATTGAATCAGGGATAGAAAAATTTATTAACTGGTATAAAGAATATTACAAAGGATGAACAAGGACATGAACCGGAATATCTCCGTTATAGGATTAGGTTATGTAGGATTGCCTGTGGCAGTTGCATTCGGACAAACTTCGAAAGTGATTGGTTTTGACACAAATCAGCAGAGAATTGACGAACTGAATGATGGAATAGATAGAACAGGTGAAGTTGTCACTTCCGAGCTTAAGTCTTCTAGTATCAACTTTACATCTGACTTAAGTGAATTGTCTAAAGCTGACTTCCATATTATTGCAGTTCCAACACCAATAGATAATTCTAAAAAACCAGACTTGAAGCCGCTTTTGTCAGCGTCTATAACAGTGGGAAAAATATTAAAAAAAGGCGACATCGTGGTTTATGAATCCACGGTTTACCCTGGGGCAACTGAGGATGAATGCGCCTCTGTTCTAGAAAAAGAATCCGGATTAATAAGTGGTAAAGATTTCTTTCTGGGATATTCTCCGGAACGCATCAACCCAGGTGATAAAAAACATACCTTCAAAACAATTAAGAAAGTTGTTTCTGCACAAGATGAAGATACTTTGGATACCGTGGCAGAAGTGTATTCTTCAGTAGTCGATGCAGGCGTATTTAAAGCCGCTTCAATAAAAGTAGCTGAAGCCGCAAAGGTAATTGAAAATACACAACGCGATCTGAATATTGCATTAATGAATGAACTGGCTGTTTTATTTAAGCGAATGGATATAGATACACATGACGTGTTGGAAGCAGCAGGTACTAAGTGGAATTTTTTACCATTCGAACCAGGCTTGGTCGGCGGGCATTGCATTGGAGTAGACCCATATTACTTAACACATAAATCAGAATCATTAGGTTATTCTCCTCAAGTTATTCTTTCAGGTAGAGAGATTAACGACAGCATGGGTAAATATATCTCGGACACACTTATAACTGATTTAAAGAAAGAAAATAAAAAACTCGATGAAACCGTTATCACAATACTAGGCATTACCTTTAAAGAAAATGTTCCAGATATCCGTAATACCAGAGTGGTCGATATAATAGCTGAGCTTAGCCATTATCCTATATCAATCCAGGTTTATGATCCTTGCGTTGATGGTGCCGATGTTCGAGATGAATATCAGCTTGAATTGACTGAGTATGAGCATCTAAAAAAGGCTGACGCAGTGATCTATGCCGTCCCACATGATGAATTTGTCAGTCGTGGCTGGGAGCTCATTTCTGAATTATTAAATTCGAATGAGGGTACCGTTTATGATATCAAGAGCATTCTTGATAGAAATAGTAAACCTGAAAATATTAAACTCTTTCGTTTATAAAGATTTATGCGAACTGGAATAAATAAATGAAAGTCACAATACTAGGCTGTGGTTATGTTGGCCTTGTCTCTGGTGCATGTTTTGCAGAATTTGGCGCCAATGTCACCTGTTTTGATATCGACAAAACGAAAATCGATAAATTATTGAACGGAAAAATTCCAATTTATGAGCCCGGTCTTGATGCATTGGTTAAAAAAAATGTAAAACAAGAGCGTCTTTCTTTTTCGAATAATTTGAATGATTGTATCCCTGATTCCGATCTTGTTTTTATAGCAGTAGGTACTCCAACGAGACGGGGAGATGGCCATGCTGATTTAAGTTACGTGTATCAAGCTGCACAGGATGTTGCACCATTCTTAAAAAATTATACGGTTGTCGTTGATAAATCGACTGTGCCCGTTGGTACGGCAAGAAACGTTAAGCGGCTTATTGCGGAAACAAATCCAAATGCTGATTTTGATGTTGCTTCAAACCCTGAGTTTCTTCGAGAAGGTGCAGCAATCACAGACTTTATGCGCCCGGATCGGGTTGTTATTGGGGTAGAAAATGAACGCGCGGAAAATGTATTAAGAGAACTCTATCGCCCCATTAATTTGATTGATTTGCCAATATTATCAACTGATCTAGAAAGTGCTGAATTGATAAAATATGCATCGAATGCATTTTTGGCAACTAAAATAAGTTTTATAAATGAAATGTCGGTGCTTTGTGAAGCAATTGGCGCTGATGTCCACGCAGTGTCAAAAGGTATGGGCATGGATGGACGGATCGGTCGCAAGTTTTTACATCCGGGACCGGGTTACGGGGGCTCCTGTTTTCCAAAAGATACCAAGGCACTAGTAAGAATAGCTCAAGAACATGGTGCCTCAAGTAGAATTGTTGAAACAGTAATTGAAGTCAATGAAGCTCAAAAGGCGAGGATGATAAAAAAGATCCGAAACGCGCTGGGTGGAAATGAAAGTGGTAAAACCATAGCTGTTTTAGGTCTGACGTTTAAACCTGAAACGGATGATATGCGTGATGCGCCCTCACTCGCTATATTGCCTAAGTTGATGGAAAACGGTTGTCAGGTAAATGCGCATGATCCACAAGGTGTCCAAGAAGCAAAGTCATTGCTACCTGCTGATGTAAATTACTATGACGATATTTATACTGCAATAGAAGGGGTAGATGCTGTCGTTCTAATGACAGAATGGAATATGTATCGAAATCTTGATATGAATTTAATAAAAGAGAAAATCAATCAACCAGTGTTTGTTGATCTGCGTAATGTCTATGAACCCGATACGATGAAATCACTTGGTTTTGATTATCATTGCATAGGTCGATAGTAATCATAGTTTATTGTAATAACAGCATTTACTTCACCCTTCATTAACGATAAACAAATTGACTGGGAATTAGCTGCTAAAGGCGAATTCATCGAAGTGTATTGCGATGCTTCACTCGATGTTGGTGAATCACGCGATGTAAAATGAATATAAAAAAAGCACGCGCAGGTGAAACTCTGGAATACACTGGTATACATTCTTCACCCCATGAAAATTCTGAAATTATCATTAACAATGGTACAGATTATTTAGAAAGTTGTGTTGCTAACATTCTGAATTATCTCAAAGAACATGACATAGTTTAAAGCTTTAAGTACGAGGCTTGAACTTCTATATTTGACGTTTCAGAACCAATTATCAACGATAAACTTCGAACATTAATCTTGATTTCTTGCATGCCTTACACTAAAGTAAGGAAATATATATAAAGTAAAGAATTAACGATGGCAACGGCGACAATTACATCAAAAGGGCAAATCACTATCCCGAAGGAAATCCGGAAAAATCTTAATCTTCATAGTGGGGATCGGATTAATTTTTTTATGGAAAAATCCGGTAGGGTTTGTATATTGCCCGCAACACAGGATATCACTGCACTAAAAGGTATAATTACTAAACCAGAAAAACCGGTAACCGTGGATGAAATGAAGAAGACAATTCGTAAGAGAGGTGGGAAGTTAGTGTGAAAGGGATCGATACCAATGTATTGGTAAGATACCTCGTTCAGGATGAGCCGAAGCAATCAAAAAAAGCGGCTACATTTATTGAAAAACATTGCAGCATTGAAGCCCCATGTTTTATCAGTCACATAGTATTGTGTGAGCTAAGTTGGGTACTGGAAAGTAATTATGACCAGAGCAGGCTCTCAATCGCAGCAACTATAGAACAACTGTTGCTGACAGCACAATTAGAAGTCATGGAAGCTGAGGTTGTATGGAAGGCTTTACGTGATTATAAAATTGCAAATGCAGATTTTTCTGATCATCTTCTTGCCAGAGTCAATGAGTCCAGAGGGTGTGATGAAACTGTGACCTTTGATAAGAAGGCCGGCAAACAACCCTTTTTTACATTGCTGTAATACATACTTTGGACTATTTTTATTAGTGGTTTGGGATTCAGAGTTTAGCCCCGAGCCCCGAAACACAAAACTAGAACCTTTTTTAAAAATGAAATCCTGGTATCTAATACAAGCTAAGCCAAAGTCTGAGAAGTCAGCGAAAGAAAACCTTGAAAGACAAGGTTACGTAACCTACCTTCCGCTTATTCTTGGTAGAACAAAGAGGCGCGGAAAAACAATTAAAGCCATTCAACCGATGTTCCCGAGATATCTATTTATTCATCTTAGCGATCAAACAGACGACTGGGGACCTATCCGTTCAACACTTGGCGTTTCAAATTTAGTGCGGTTTGGTATTACACCTGCAAAAGTACCGGAGGCTCTAATAAACTCATTAAAACAAAATGAAAATAATCTGGGAATTTACGAGCTTCCTAGTAAAACCCTATCTCATGGGGATAAACTTTTGATTGTTGAAGGACCGTTTGAGGGCTATGAAGCAACCTTATTTAGTCAAAAATCCGATGATCGTGTTATTGTACTTTTAAAAATAGCTGAAAAATTTGTAAAAGTTAAGCTAGAGAAATCTCTTATTGAACCATTAAACTAAATCTGCACTATAAAACGTAATGGTTTTTCATTAATTCAAATCATACATTATGTCTCTCACGCACTGACTCAAAAATGATTAATAAATTATCTATCTGGTTAAAAGAATATTGGCCTTGCATATTAATTTTGCTAACAATAATAGGGTTTGTTAGTAAGTCTCTCTACAACTACCCGATGGGGATAATGGCCGTAATAGGTTTATATCGAGTTACACTATCAGCAAAATCTATTTGGAACGATCAAGTACAAAAAACATTTGTTATTGTATTTTTATGCTTATGGTTACCACTATTGCTGTCATTCCCAGATGCCGTTAATCAATCGCATTCAGCCAAAACTATCTTTCCCTACCTCAGGTTTCTATTTGCTGGGCTATTTATTATTCAGGAATTATCGAAAGATAAAAAACGATTACAGTTTATTGTTTATGCTGTATTTATTATTGTGACGTTTTGGTGTGCCGATGCTGCCCTTCAATTTTTTATCGGGCATGATTTGTTCGGATATCTATATGCTAAACAATTTAGTATATCTGGCATGTTTTACCCGAGAAATACTATTTCTCACGTATGTTCAATACTCTCTGCTTTTTGTTTTTTTACGGTATACCAAAACACACATAAAGATAAATGGCTATGGTTGACGCTTTTGCCGCTTTTCTTTGTGGTTCTTATAAGTGGTAGGCGAGCTGCATGGGTAATGTTGGCGCTATCTTCTTTCGGTTTTTGTATTTATCTTTATTTATATTCTAATAATAAAAAAATGATATTAAAAATAACCGGGGTTATTACTCTTGCTATCAGTATTGCGCTTAGTTCAACGATAATATTACATAAACCCACGAATGATCGCTTTAAGGAAACATTAGGTTTATTTAGTAATAATTATGATTCTATAAATGTTGCTACAGCAATACGGTTGCCGATATGGGGAACTGCTTATACAGCTTTTAAAGACAATCCAATTAATGGTATAGGACCTAGAGGCTTTCGCCATGTTTACCAGGAATACGCATCAAAAGATAATTATTTTCAAAGTCAGACTCACCCCCATCTCCTCATTCTTGAAATCATGACCGAAACAGGTGTGATTGGTATGCTAGGCTATTTGGTTTTGTTATTTCTGTTAGTAAAAAATCTGCTAAAGAAGAAAACATTAAGGAATGATTTTCCTTATATATTGCCTGTGTTTGTCGCTTTATTCCCCTTTAATGCGCATATGGCATTTTACGGTTCGATATGGTCGACTATGATCTGGTGGTTAATGGCTATTTACTTTTCAAACATTCGTTTAAATGAACAACAGAATAGTTAACAAACGATTTTATGCTTGATTTTTTCACTTACATGCCTTCATGTTTTTCCCTCATAAGTTGATTATATTTTTCCAGTTCATCCAATCTATCGACCTCTGAATCTTTAAAGTTTTCCTCCAGTCGCTGTTCATATCTTTCCAAAGCATCCAACCTGCCAGCTTCATATGCGTTGTTATACCAACGTTTGGCAATATCTGGATAAGAATGAAATGCAAAATCGGCAAGATAAAACATATCGTGTCTATATTCCGAGCCTAAGTCTTGTTCTACTTTTTCCGTTAACAATTTTTCCATCATCTTTGCACCATGATATCGGACAAAATATTCGTTTCTGATAATGACAGTCGGCGCACTCAAATAGTGCCTTGCCAGTTTCAACCTCCATTGGACTTCATCGTCTTTGTCTGCTGTCATTAATTTAAAAACCAAATCATATCGATTTTTCTCAAATTCTGTAATCTTGGTATATTCTGGAATTACCTTACTAAGACCAAGCCAAATAAGTAATAGAACATAAGTACAGAGGAAAATAATAAGACGGCAACGTCCTTTTGAAAAAACAGTTTTTTTAGTTTCTGATAATACAAATGTAAATAGAATAGATAAAAAAATAGAAATTATTGCAATATAAAATAATTCAATGGGTACTGCGCGTAACGAAGCTATAACAACAGACAGAGCACAGGCAATTACTACCATTATTCCGATTATCCATGGTAGCTTTTGAGATGATGAATTGGGCATGATTTGAATCGTCTTAATTTGAAGAGAATGAAGAATAATAGTCCTTATTTCTAAAGTCCATGCTATTGTTTAGTATTTCCCCCCTGGCGTTTGAGAAACAATGCGTATAAAAATATATATAGGGACGATAAAACTGACAGGTGAGCGGGAATCGAGATGGTGTTAGGCAAAACCATGCTAAGCGTTTTATTGAATTTGCTTGAACGTGAGTGTTTTTTGCTATGATCGTTCAGTTATGTGTAAGCGCGTAGATTGATTGGTGCAGTGGTGAATATATAAGAGAAAAAAGGTGTTTTATATTTTTTTAAAGTCTTGTTAGAAAATATATGTAGTTGTAGTTATACAGGATTTTTTTCAGGGGAATTTTTATAGTATTGTTGTGCGGTTATACCAACAATAATAAGGTCCATGGGTTTTCCATTAAATAGATAATGATCTTTTAAAATCGCTTCTTCTTTCCATCCCGCTGATATGAATGCACGTGTACTTATTTTAATTTCAGCATACATACTAGCAACTAATTTATTCATTTTCATATCATTAAACGCATGGTTTGTTATTATATTAATTGCTTCAGTAGCATACCCTTTTCCCCATTCTGATGTTTCTCCAATAAATAAACTGATTTCGGCTAATTTATGTTGTTTTCGTATCGGACCAAGTTTGATGTTGCCTATATGTTTATTATGAAGCTTTAAAAATATCCCAAATAAATATTCATTTTTTGATTTATTTTTATCAGTAATAAAATTTTTAATGCTTTGTATTGACTGTTTTTCATGTCTTGTTTCTAAGTAGCGGTTTACTTGGGGATTATTTAACCAATCACTGTACGCCTTTGAAGCATCTACATGATCCAGGCCGCGTAAATACAGGGAACTACCTTCTAACCGGGGCGAATGGGGCATATCTACAGGAAGAATGTCTTTGTTAAGTTATTAGAAAAAAGCATTGTTCGATTTCAAAAGTTGTTTGTTGAGCTATAAGCTTATGATTTTAAATTAAATTTCCTAAAAAGCACCAAATAATATTGTAATTTCGAAACTTAAAGTGTTTTTGAATTATTTTCTCGATTAACGGCGACAAAACAAAATCATTTAAATTGCATATAAAACAATAGCATAGGATTCCTCTAGGTGTTTTTTTAATTTACAAAGCAGACTTGTTCATATTTTGAACGCAATTGTATATACTGTTCACCATATGAACAACAAAGATAAAGATGATTCTCTTACACTTGAAATCCTACAAGTTATTGAAAATCAGAATGATGTAACACAACGACATCTTGCAGATAAACTTGGAGTGGCTCTTGGTTTGGCAAACTCATACTTGAAACGCTGCGTATTAAAAGGACTGGTAAAGGTTCAGCAAGCGCCGGCTAATCGATATTTGTATTATTTAACCTTAAAAGGATTTGCAGAAAAAAGTCGATTAACAGCAGACTATTTAAGTACGTCATTTAATTTTTATCGCGATGCAAGTTCAAGTATTACTCAGATTTATCAACAATATGAAGCAACTTGTTTAAAACGTATTTTGTTTTGTGGTGTTTTCTGAACTTGCAGAGATTGCTTCTATTAGATCCCATGATTATAAATTCAATATTGTAGGTATTTTTGACCCATTAACTGATAAGAAAAATTTTCTCGATCTTCAAGTCATTAATGATCTAAAAAAAGCTCCTGTATTTGACGCTTGTTTAGTAACTTCATTAAGTGATGCTCAAGAATTATTTGCATTGCTGAATAAAAATATTGCCCCTGAAATAATTTACGTTCCCTCAATATTGGGTATCAATAGAAATTAATTTATTAAGGTCAACTTGAAATGGTTGGCTAATAATTTCAAACGTAAAAAAATTATATACAGTGAAATTATTGCACTGTATTGCGGTAGCCTGCCTGTTAATAATATATTTGATATGACCACATTTAATAAAATCTGGAAAATACTTACAGTAGAGCAGCATAAAAATGCTGTCATTTTACTTTTTCTGATGATTCTGGGAATGCTTCTTGAAACATTAGGATTCAGTTTGCTTCTTCCAGCATTAGCATTAATGACACAAAATGATCTAGTCAATCAATACCCTTTCCTAAGACCATTTCTTGATTATCTGGGTAATCCATCTACAAACGAACTAATAGTAATTGGTATGATTATGCTTGCAATTGTTTATACAATAAAAGCATTATTTTTGGGCACACTTGCTTGGTTACAGGCAAAGTTTGCTTTTGCCGTTCAGGCGAATGTATCTCAGCGATTATTCAAAAATTATTTGTTTCAACCTTATACCTTCCATTTACAACATAACTCAGCTCAGTTAATTCGCAATACAACTAACGAAGTAAGTATGTTTAACGCAGTCACTCAGTCTGCATTGATGATAATAGCGGAAGGTTTGGTTTTTTTAGGTATTGCAACATTGTTGTTATTTATTGAACCTGTTGGAGCATGTTTAGTCATTACGCTTCTTGGTTTAGCAGGTTGGAGTTTTCACAAACTCACTAAAAATATGATCTTGAAATGGGGTGAAGCACGCCAATTTCACGAAGGCCTACGAGTCCAGCATTTACAACAGGGATTGGGTGGCGTGAAAGAGGTAAAGTTAATGGGACGAGAAAATGAATTTCTGTCGCAGTTTCGTATTCATAATTACGGTTCTGCGAAAATTGGTGAGTTTCAAACAACAGTGAAATCATTACCACGTTATTGGTTAGAACTTTTAGCTGTCATAGGATTAGTAACTTTAGTCATGGTTATGATGGAACAAAATAAGCCAATGAGTTCTATTGTGCCCACACTTGGTGTTTTTGTGGCTGCTGCATTTCGGGTGATGCCATCTGTTAATAGAGTTCTTAGTGCATTTCAGACCTTAAGGTTTGCTACGCCTGTGGTTAATATGTTGTATGAGCAGCTACACCTCGTTGCAGAACACAAACATAATAATGTTCATGCGCCTTTTTCAATTAAAAATTCGATAGAACTAAAGGATGTTAGTTTTGCCTACCCTGAGACCGCAAGTTTTGCTTTAAATAGTATAAATATTTCAATTCCACAAGGGTCAATGACAGGTTTCATTGGTACGACTGGAGCAGGAAAAAGTACACTGGTAGATATAATACTTGGTTTGATTCACCCGACTAAAGGAACTGTATTTGTAGACAATACAGATATCCAAAAAGAAATACGTTCTTGGCAAGACTTAATCGGCTATGTGCCGCAATCAATTTTTCTTACGGATGATACATTATTAAGAAATGTTGCTTTTGGGATACCTATAGACCAAGTGGATGAAGAAAAAGTCTGGAGTGCATTACGGTCTGCACAGCTTGATTCATTTGTTAGAGAATTAAGTTTGGGTTTGAATACCGTCGTTGGTGAAAGAGGTGTCCGTCTTTCCGGGGGGCAACGACAAAGAATAGGAATTGCTCGGGCTTTGTATCATGAACCTCAGATACTCATATTGGATGAAGCAACAAGTTCTTTAGATATTGATACTGAGCATGATGTAATGAATGCAGTGAACGCTATGCATGGAGATAAGACGATTATAATTGTCACGCACAGACTTACAACTGTTGAAAACTGCGACCTATTGTATCGACTTGAGAAAGGTCGAGTCGTTAAAGAAGGCTCACCTGAATCAATGTTTAAAACAATTAGCCCTGCCGGGGCGTACAGCAGCTAATTTGAGTTAGTTATAGGTGTTTACTAAACAATCGATAATTATTACTGGTGGCTCTGGTCTTTTAGCAATTAATTGGGCTATTGCACAACGTACAAAATACTCAGTAACTCTTGGGATGAACAAAAGGAATGTTACTCTAAAAGGCGTCAAGTCTGTTAAATTTCCAATGACATCAATTAATTCAATAGTCGATTATTTAAATAGCAATAAGCCAACGCTATTTATACATGCAGCTGGATTAACAAATGTAGAAAAATGTGAGTCAGAACCAGATTTGGCTAATTTTGTTAATGTTGAATTGTCAAGGAATGTTGCGGATGCCTGCGCAATAACAGGTACAAAGCTTGTTCTTATTTCAACAGATCATTTGTTCTCAGGCAAGAATTCACTAGCGTCGGAATCAGATGAACTAGAGCCGCTAAATGTATACGGTGCCACCAAAGCAGAAGCGGAAAGTTATGCCTCTGAAAAATGCCCAAACGCATTAATAGTTAGGACCAATTTTTTTGGCTGGGGATTAAAATATAGAAAATCATTCAGTGACATGATAATAAATGCATTAAGAAACAATAAAAAAATTACACTTTTTGAAGATGTATTTTATACCCCAATATTAATTGAAACGCTTGCGAATACAATTCATCAACTAGCCGAATCAGGAGCACAAGGAGTTTATAATGTAGTTGGAGATGAACGCATTTCTAAACTAGAGTTTGGTTATAAATTGGCAAGGTGTTTTTCTTTGGATCCTGATTTAATTTCCCCTTTGTCAATATCAGAAAAAAACGACCTGGTAAGACGCCCCCATGATATGAGTTTATCTAATTCAAAAACGTGCAAATATCTCGGAAAAAAGATTGGCGACATAGAAAGCCAGCTAAATATTTTATATAAACAAGAACAACTTGGTTTAGTGAAGGAGCTTGAAAAGTTATGATCCCGTATGGTCAACATCATATTGATGAGAGTGATATTCAAGAAGTAGTAAATGTGCTCAGACATGGAGACCTTACCCAAGGTCCAAAAATAAAGGAGTTTGAAAAAGCAATTGCCGAATATGTAAATGTAAAATATGCTGTCGCAGTTTCGAGTGGAACAGCTGCTTTGCATCTTGCAGCTATCGCTGCTGGAATTGATCCAGAACATCATTTAATAACCTCGCCTATCTCATTTGTTGCCAGCGCAAACGCTGCTTTGTACTGCGGCGGTAAAGTGATTTTTTCAGATATAAACCCTGATTCTATTAATCTTTGTCCCAATACATTATCTAATACATTACTAAAACATAATAATGTTCGTGCAATAATACCCGTTCATTTTGCGGGATTACCCTGTGATATGCAGCTAATCAAATCTATTGCAGATAAACATGGTGTTTCTGTTATCGAAGATGCCGCACATGCGTTAGGTGCAAAATATGAAAATGGTGACATGGTTGGATCATGTGTTTATTCAGATGCTACGGTATTTTCTTTCCACCCTGTAAAAGCAATAGCCGCAGGGGAAGGTGGCATGGTTACGACCAATGATGAATCACTCTATCGCAAGATATTAAGACTACGCAGCCATGGTATTAATAAGTTGGATGATCCAATGGAATTTCCAGATCAGGCAAATGAAGACGGGATTCCAACGCCTTGGTATTATGAAATGCAGGAACTTGGTTTTAATTACCGAATTACTGATATCGAGTGTGCTTTGGCACTTTCGCAGCTGAAAAAACTGGATAAGTTTCTGGATAGGCGTCGTGAGCTAGTTAAAAAATATAATGCAGCATTTTCTGATCTAAAGAATTGCCGTCCAGCACAAACAACCAGTATTGAAAAAAGTGGCCATCACTTGTATGTGCTTCGTATTGATTACAAATCATTAGGTGTAAGTAGAGCAGAACTTATGCGAGAACTTAAACTTAATGAGATTATTTGTCAGGTTCACTATATACCCATTCCGGCACAACCATATTATCGGAAACTAGGTTTTAATCCTGAAGATTATCCAAATGCATACTGCTATTATCAAGAAGCTTTGAGTATTCCTCTTTATTATGATTTAACAGATGAACAACAAATATACATTATAGACGTCTTTAAAAAGCTTCTAGCGTGAAAATAGTATTAGGTACTGCACAGTTTGGGCTTGATTATGGTGTGGCAAATCAGCAAGGACAAATACAAAAAAGTAAAGCAAGAGACATACTTAATTATGCAAAAGAAAATGGTATCAGTGTACTTGATACAGCTATTGCTTATGGTGAAAGTGAACAGGTGTTGGGTGAGTTGGGGGTAAGCGAATGGGATATTATAACTAAAATTCCCTTGATAAAGGAAAACAGACAAAATTATTTTCTCTCGCTAAAAGAAACACTAAGAAGCTCTTTACAAAGATTAAATGTATCAAATTTATATGGTGTGCTATTACATAGCCCCAAGCAATTATTAAGCACTGATGGCGAAAGAATATATCGAGCATTAGAAGAAATAAAGACTGAGGGCCTAATAAAAAAAATAGGGATATCAATTTATGACCCGGTTGACCTGGATATACTTTGTGCTAATTTTGATTTTGATATAGTACAGGCTCCATTTAATATTATGGATCGCCGAATAATTAATTCTAATTGGAATAAAAAGTTGGCAGAAAAAAATATTGAACTACATGTGCGGTCTATTTTCTTACAAGGTTTATTACTGCTCCCTCCTGATAAGCGTCCGAATAAATTTAGCCAATGGAGTTCACTGTGGTCGAAATGGGATGCTTGGATAAGTGAGAATAATTTAACTCCGTTACAATCATGCCTGCATTTTGCGATGTCAAATTTATCGATTAACAAAATTGTTGTAGGTATTGATAGTTGTGCTCAGCTTAAAGAGATACTCGAGTCAATATCCGGCGAGTTCCCAGAACCACCTGATGATTTACAAAGTGACGACCTTACATTGATAAACCCATTTAACTGGCCTGAGTAATGAAAATTATAGCTGTAGTACAGGCACGTATGGGCTCTAAACGTTTACCAAATAAGGTAATGCAAACAATAAATGGTGTGCCGATGATAGAGTTACTACTGAATCGGTTATCAATGGTTTCATGTATAGACCAAATAATACTCGCAACACCTTCAAGTGCTAGTAATAGCATATTGAATGCTCATGTACGTAATTTAGGCTATGAAGTATACAATGGTAGTGAGAATGATGTGCTTGATCGATATTATCAGGCAGTAAAAGATAAACGTCCTGATGCTGTGATCAGAATAACGGGTGACTGTCCGTTAATTGATCCAAGCCTTGTTAATGATATTGTTAAAGCATTCATTGAACAGAATGTAGATTACCTTAGCAATACGCTTGACCCTACTTATCCTGATGGTTTAGATACAGAAATCTTTACGTATAAATCACTTGAAAAGGCAGCGGACCTTGCAAAACTGCCTAAAGAGCGTGAGCATGTAACGCCGTACATTTATGAGTCCGGTTTATTTAAAACTGCAAGTTATAAACATGCACAAGACCATTCTGATAAACGTTGGACGGTTGATGAAGCTTCAGACTTTCAAGTCATTTCTTCTATTTATAATTACTTTAGTCCTTGTATAGATTTTAGTTGGCAGGATGTTTTAGCGTTACAAGAAAAAGAGCCAGAGTTATTCATGTTAAATCAACATCTAATGAGAAATGAGGGGACACATATGGGTGCTGGACAAAAACTTTGGAAAAGGGCAAAACAAGTTATCCCCGGAGGTAACATGTTGCTTTCCAAACGGCCTGAGATGTTTTTGCCTGAACAATGGCCCTCCTACTTTAGTAGAGCAAAGGGTTGTAAGGTTTGGGATCTGGATGATAAAGAATATATTGATATGTGTTTCATGGGCATTGGTACTAATATTTTGGGATATGGAAATCGTGAAGTGAATGATGCAGTTCATAGAACTGTTGATGCTGGAAATATGTCAACTCTAAATTGTCCTGAAGAAGTATATCTTGCCGAAAAACTAATTGAACTTCATCCGTGGGCCGATATGGTTCGTTTAGCCCGTACTGGAGGTGAAGCCAATGCCATCGCCATTCGTATAGCGCGTGCCGCATCTGGTAAAGATAAAATAGCCTTTTGTGGTTATCATGGATGGCATGATTGGTATCTTGCAGCCAATCTAAAAGATGAAAAAAACCTTGCAGGTCATTTACTTCCTGGATTAGAACCAAGAGGTGTGCCTCAAAATCTGCAAAATTCAATTTATCCATTTACATACAACAACATTGGTGAGTTAAAAGCTTTAATTCAAAACCATGAAATTGGTGTCATCAAAATGGAAGTGTTCCGTAATCACCAACCAGAAGATGATTTTCTAAAGAAAGTAAGGAAACTAGCAACAGAAAATAATATTGTTTTGATTTTTGATGAATGCACATCCGGTTTTAGACAAAATTTTGGTGGTTTACATAAAATATATGATGTAGAGCCAGATATTGCTGTCTTTGGAAAAGCTTTAGGTAATGGTTATGCAATTACTGCAATTATTGGTCGACGTGAAATAATGGAAAGTGCTCAATCTTCATTTATTAGCAGTACTTTTTGGACTGAACGTATTGGTCCTACGGCAGCACTTAAAACATTAGAAGTAATGGAAGAATTGAAGTCATGGGAATTAATCACAGAGTCGGGTGAAAAAATAACACAGCGGTGGAAAGATTTAGCAGAAAGCTCAGGGCTACATATTACAACTAGTGGAATGCCCGCTTTAACATCATTTTCAATAAATAGTCCTAATAAACTCTTATATAAGACACTCATAACTCAAGAAATGATGAAGAGAGGTTATATCGCTGGTACGAGTATATATATATGTGTTGAACATACTCAGGATATTATAGATAAGTATTTTATTAATCTAGAACCGGTTTTTGATCTTATAAAAGAGTGTGAAGATGGGCGTGATGTAAATAGTTTTCTTAAAGGACCCGTTTGTCATGATAGTTTTAAACGACTAAATTAAAAATAACCTTGAATATTTTATTTAGAGTAGATGCGTCACATGTGATAGGCATAGGACACTTAATGAGATGTCTGGCTTTAGCTGCTGAACTAAAGAAACATAATATGTATATATGTTTTATATGCAGAAATTTGCCAAAAAGCTTATATAACTTAGTAGAGAAAAACAAACATGATCTGATTGTTTTGAAACATGTCGAAGATATAAAACAACAAGATGAATTGAAGCACTCATTTTTCCTTGGGACGAGTCAGGCAACAGATGCAATAGATACTATAGAAGCAATATCTGACAAAAGTTGGGATTGGTTGATTATTGATCACTACGCAATTGACAATAGATTCGAGATGACTTTAAAAAAGTATGTAGAAAGAATCATGGTTATTGATGATATTGCAGATCGCCAACATGAGTGTGATGTACTATTAGATCAAAATCTTTACGCTGACATGGATGAACGTTATGTAGAGAAGGTGCCTGCAAGTTGCGCAATTCTTCTTGGTCCTGAATATGCACTTTTACGTAATGAATTTGCCTGTTTACATAATAAAATAAAACCTAGGACAGGAGTAATTGAAAAGATTCTTGTTTTCTTTGGTGGTGTCGACCCTGAAAACCTTACTTCCTTATCAATAAATGCTATTAATAATTTATGTAATGAAAAATTGCATGTAGATGTGGTTGTAGGAACAGCCCATCCATATCGGCATGAGATTGAATCGGTTTGTAAATCTCTGAACTATAGTTGTCATGTCCAAACAGAACGAATGGCCGAACTTATGGCTGAATCTGACTTGGCAATTGGGGCAGGAGGGTCTGCAAGTTGGGAAAGATGCTGTTTAGGTTTAGCGACGATTTCTGTAGCCTTTGCAGATAACCAGTATGCAATCGCAAAACAATTGGATCGAGTGGGAGCTAGTATTTTTCTGGGCAATCATCATTCAGTCAGTCAAACAAAAATAGAAGATGCAATGTCTGAACTTATTCTCGATCGTGACAGGGTGAAGTCAATGTCTTCCACGGCATATTCAATTGTAGACGGAAATGGTACAAAAAGAGTTTGTGAGATACTAAATCAATTTCAATGAAGATTACGCTTCTTTGTACAAATAAAAATCATCCTGTTATGCCGTATTTGGAGGAATGGCAATCTAGGATGAACGTTGAACATGACGTCGACATAGTGGACAGCAAAGAAAAATTATCCTGTGGAGATATTTTATATCTTGTTTCATGTTCACAAATAATTGGTATTAATGAGCGCAAGAAATACGGAGTCTCCCTTGTACTCCATGCTAGTGACTTACCTAAAGGCAGAGGATGGTCACCATACATTTGGTCAATAATAAAGGGAATGACAGAAATTATTGTATGCGTGATTGAAGCAAATGACTCTGTTGATACTGGTGATATCTGGTTACGTAAAAAGATTACATTACAAGGTCATGAGCTGCTTCCCGAGATTAATGAAATATTATTTCGTGTAGAATTAGATTTGATGACTGAAGTAGTGGAACAGTTCGATAAAATCAAACCTAAAACACAACTAGGTGACCCCGGTAGTTATATGCCCAGACGTACTCCTGAGGACAGCCGTCTTGATCCGAGTAAAAGTATTGCAGAACAGTTTGATTTATTGCGAGTTGTTGATTCCGATAGATTTCCTGCGTTTCTGGATTTTCGAGGCGTAAGGTATATCTTAAAAATAGAAAAAGCTAATGAACCTGAATAAAACATTATTCATTACCAATTTTAAAATGATTTAAATTTTTATAGGAAACCGATTTTATGAAGATTGCTGTTTTACCGGCGCGAGGTGGTAGTAAGAGAATTCCACGAAAAAATATAAAGGATTTCTGTGGAAAACCAATGATCGCATGGTCAATTGAAGTAGCAAAAGCAGCTGATTTGTTTGATCATATTATTGTTTCAACAGATGATTCTGAAATTGCGGACAAATCTATCGAGTATGGTGCTGAAGTCCCTTTCATCAGACCAGCTGAACTCTCTGATGACTTTACGGGCACAAACGAGGTCATAGCACATACTGTACGATGGGCAATTGAACAAGGTTGGCCTGTTTCTTCTGTCTGTTGCATATATCCAGCTGCGCCATTTATTCAAATTGATGATTTAAAACAAGGTTTGGAAGAACTAGAAAATGGCGGATGGGATTATGTTTTTCCTGCGACAGATTTTTCAGCTTCTATATTTAAATCATTACGACAACTAGAAAATGGCGGCATTGAAATGTTCTTTCCGGAAAATTACACAAAAAGAAACCAAGATCTACCTATGGCACTTCAGGATGCGGCCCAATTTTATTGGGGACGTAAAGATGCATGGCTAGAAGGAAAGAAGTTTTTTAATGGAGAAACTTACGCCGTAAAAATACCCGCGTGGAGAGTGCAGGATATTGATACACCTGATGACTGGGCGCGTGCGGAAATTATTCATAAAGCAATATTAGAAAAAAACATGAATAAATAATTAGATATGATAATAAAAAACCAAAAAATTGGTATTGATGAACCTCCTTTTATCATTGCTGAAATGTCAGGAAACCACAATCAGTCATTAGATAGGGCATTGCAAATGGTAACTGAAGCTGCAAATTCAGGAGTTGATGCAATAAAACTTCAAACATTCACTGCAGATACTATTACTCTTGATGTGCGATATGGAGATTTTCTTATTGATGATGAAGAAAGCCTATGGAATGGAAAAAATCTTTATGATTTATATAAACTAGCTCACACACCTTGGGAATGGCATGCCCCTATTATGGAACGGGCACAAGAACTCGGGTTAATATGTTTTAGTACACCGTTTGATGAAAGTGCCGTTGATTTTTTAGAAACACTTGATGTGCCTGCATATAAAATAGCCTCTTTTGAAAATATCCATCTGCCACTCATTAAAAAAGTTGCATCAACGGGTAAGCCTATATTGCTTTCTACTGGGATGGCTAGTTTAACTGAGCTTGGTGAAGCTGTTGATGTTATAAATAAAGCAGGTTGTAAAGATCTAGTGATGCTCAAATGCACCAGCACTTATCCAGCAAAACCAACAAGTAGTAATATAATGACAATACCTAATATGAAAGATGTATTTAATTGCCAAGTCGGATTGTCAGATCATACGTTAGGTATTGGTGTGGCGATAGCCGCCGTAGCACATGGTGCAACAGTGATTGAAAAACATTTTACTCTTAATCGGAAAGATGGTGGTGTGGATAGTGCGTTCTCGTTGGAACCAAGTGAATTTCGTTCATTAGTCGAGGAAACAAAACGAGCATGGCAGTCTTTAGGGAATATCAGTTATGGAACAAGTGACGCAGAAACGAATTCAAAAATATTCAGGCGCTCTCTTTATATTTCAGAGGATGTAAAGAAAGGGGATGTTTTAACTGAGAAAAACCTTCGTTGTGTGCGGCCAGGGATGGGAATGCCGCCAAAATACATAGATATTTTACTAGGAAAACGCGTGAATCAGGATTTAAGAAAAGGGACGCCAATGAATTGGGGTTTAATTGAATAGTTAGTTTTGTATGTACAGTGTCTTAATAATAGGCTTAGGGAATATTGGTATGGGTTATGACCTTAACCATGATCCAGATAAATATATTCTTTCCCATGCCAGAGCGTTTCAAAAACATCCTAAATTTAAATTAATTGCAGGGGTTGATGTAGATATAGATCGCCGCGAGTTATTTGAATCACACTATGGATGCCCTGCATTTACTACAGTTAGTGAAGCGTTAAAAAAGTCTAAAGCAGATGTGATCGTCGTCTCAAACCCAACCAAGCAACATATTCGTGCTTTGCAAGAAATTATTGAGTTTGGTCTACCCAGAGCTGTTTTATGTGAAAAACCTATAGCGTTTGATGTTAAACAGGCAGATGAAATAACAACTATTTTCAAAAAAAGAGGGTGCGAATTTTATGTAAATTACATGCGTCGTTCAGATGTAGGTGTTCATGAGCTATATGAGCGAATACATAGTGAGAATATTATTACGCCAGTGAAAGGGAACGTGTGGTATACAAATGGGTTATTTAATAATGCATCACATTTTATAAATCTATTGGAATACTTATTTGGAAAAGTTGAGAAATCAATTGTACTTGATTCGGGCAAGAGGTCGATTTGTTCTGATCCAGAACCCGACTTTCAGCTTTCATTTGAAAAAGGAAAATTTAACTTCGTAGCTTTACCTGGCAATAGTTTCTCTCATAACGTTCTTGAAATTATTGCATCAAATGGACGGATTCGATATGAGAATGGTGGAGAAAAAATAACATGGGAAGCCATAGAGTCAAATAAATTATTTCCAGGCCATGTTACTTTAAGTCTTGAAAAAGAAGTTTTACCTTCAGACTACAGACGTATTCAGTGGCATGTGGTCGATCAGCTCTCAGTATCTATGGATGGTGGGTCTGCACGAATTTGTAATGGAGATGATGCTCTAGGAACATTATATGTTCTTGACGATATTGAAAATCAATTATGAATAAGAATAGTAGAAATAAAAAGGGTCAATTAGTTATCAATGGTGGTGAAAAAGTTATTCAAAAACCATTTGAGCGTTATCAGTCAATTGGCAAAGAAGAAGTTGAAGCAGCCAAGTCTGTTATTGAGTCAGGTGTGTTGTCAAAGTTTCTTGGTTGCTGGCATGAAGATTTCTATGGAGGCCCAAAGGTAAGAGAATTTGAAGAACTCTGCAAAGATTATTTTGATGTAAAGCATGCTATAACAGTCAATTCTTGGACTTCAGGATTAATTGCAGCAGTCGGTGCTATAGGAATCGAACCTGGAGATGAAGTCATAGTTAGTCCATGGACAATGTGTGCAAGTGCTACAGCAATTTTGCATTGGAATGCAATTCCTGTATTTGCAGATATTGAAACAGAGACCTTTTGTCTTGACCCTGAGTCTGTCAGAGCAAATATCACATCAAATACAAAAGCGATAATGGCTGTTGATATTGGTGGTCACTCAGCAAATATGACTAAGTTAAATGCAATTGCAGAGGAATACAGTCTTAAAATTATTTCAGATACAGCACAAGCTCCGGGAGCATTGTATAAAGGTAAATATGCAGGCACATTAGCTGATGTTGGGGGGTATAGCCTTAATTATCACAAACATATTCATACTGGCGAAGGAGGAATACTCGTCACTAATGATGATGATATAGCAGAACGATTGCGCTTAATCAGAAATCATGCCGAAGCTGTCGTAGGAGATAAAGGCGTAGAAGATATTAGTAATATGATTGGTCACAATTTCAGGCTAGGTGAAATTGAGTGTGCAATAGGCATCGAACAATTAAAAAAAATGAAAGGATTTATTGATTCTCGGCAGAATGCTGCGAAAAGATTGAGTAAAGGACTTAGTTCGTTAAAAGGTATCAGGTTGCCAATTACTCAGGATGATTGCACTCATGTTTATTATATCTATAAGATGATTCTCGATATCAAAACCCTCGGTGTCAGTAAGGAAAGAATCTTTGAAGCCTTAATCGCTGAAGGTGTCGAAGGTTTAAGTACAAAGTACACCAACCTTCATCTATTACCTATGTATCAGAATAAAATAGCATACGGTAAAAAAGGTTTCCCCTGGAATTCAGATATCTGCAAGCGGGAAGTTGATTATAGCAAAGGGATATGTCCAGTAGCTGAAGAATTGAACGATTACTCTTATTTAGGTTTTCTTATGTGCCTCCATAAATTAGACAACGAAGAAGTAGATTTATTGATAGAAGCTTTTCATAAGGTTTGGGATAACATGGAAGACCTTAAATAACATGAAAGTTTGAAGTTTATGCCGGTACATGGAATAGAAAATCTAACAGGTGATAAAGTAGTTCTCCAACAATTCAATGAGTCCTTTGTCACAGATGAATATGTCAGTTGGCTTAATGATTCTGAAGTTATGATGTTTAGTAATCAGCGTTTTGTAAAACATACGTTGTTTTCGTGTAAAGAATATATTTCAACATTTAAGGGTACTGATAATCTATTACTTGCAATCCTATCTAAAGATACGGAACAAATATTAGGTAGTATTAATAGTTATATTTCAACTCAACATGGCTTAGCCGACATTGGAATTATGGTAGGCGATAAAACCCAATGGGGAAAAGGTATCGGTCTTGATGCCTGGTTAACATTAATGGATTATTTGTTTAACCAACGGCAGATACGAAAAGTCACTGGTGGTGCGCTTAATTCTAATGCCGCTATGGTCCGAATCATGGAAAAGACGGGTATGACTTTAGAGGCTACTCGACCAAAACATTACATCGTTAATGGCGAACTACAGGATATTTTATATTATGCAAAATATCGCGATGATGCTTAAACGTAGCCTAGATAGTGACTCTTGAAATAAACTCTCCTGTTGCTGTTGTCGCACATGATGCAGGTGCTGCTAATCTGATCATAGGCTGGCTAAAAGATTCACCTGAGTTAAAAGTCCAATTAGCTGTAGACGGACCGGCAACGAAACTCTTTTGTGAGTCATTCCCTGATCTTATAAGTACTGATTTATCGAGTGCGATGAGCGGCGCAGCTACTTTATTGAGTGGCACGAGTCGTAATGCAGACTTTGAGAAAAGGGCAAGACTTATGGCAAATGAACAAAAAACCCCAAGTATTGGGGTAATTGATCATTGGACTAATTATGAAATGCGTTTTGAATATAATGGTATGTTTATACTTCCAGATGAAATTTGGGTGTGTGATAAATATGCTTATTCATTAGCCGCTTCATTATTTTCAGAAAAATTAGTGCGCAAAAAAAAAAATAGATACCTTGAACAGACGGTTGATAAGATAAATTCAATTTCTTCCGATGTTGAAAGTAATTATAATAGAACGCATATTCTTTATGTCCTTGAACCGTTCAAAGAGATTTGGGATGACAGCAACATGCCTGCTGAATATCAAGCACTTGATTTTTTTATAAAGAATATTTCTGCTCTAGGTATAAAATCAGATATAGAAATTCATTTAAAACCACACCCTTCTGAACCAGATGGAAAATATATTGAATGGTGTGAAAACAATAAGAATATTAATGTTTCTATTGATACAGAGAACTCATTATACGAACAAGTTGCCTGGGCTGATTGGGTGGTCGGTTGCGAAACATTCGCTATGGTTATTGCATTGCATGCTAATAAACAAACACTTTCTACTTTACCTCCATGGGCACCACTTTGTAAGTTGCCATACAAGGATATATTGCACTTACGTGAAATGTGTAAATGAAATACTGTAAAAAATGTTTACAGCCAGACACAAGGCCAAACACTGTCTTTACTGAAGGTGGGATCTGTCCTGCTTGTGTTTATTATTTCGATATAAGCTCATCGGTTGATTGGCAAGAACGTTATGAAATTCTGGAAGATATTCTGACTGAATATTCGCCAAAGCCGGGCAGAATGTTTGATTGTATAATTGGTGTTAGTGGTGGCAAGGATAGTACTCGTCAGGCACTTTGGGTTCGCGATAAGTTGGGGTTAAATCCACTATTAGCTTGCCTCACTTACCCTCCGGAACAGGTAACTGAACGAGGTGTAGATAATATATCAAATCTTATCGAGTTAGGGTTTGATGTCGTGATATCTGCACCTGCACCAGATACCTGGAAAAAACTGATGCGCGCATCATTTGATAAGTTCACCAACTGGGCAAGATCAACAGAAATGGCGTTGTTCAGTTCTGTTCCTCAATTGGCCATCCGCTATGGCATTGAATTAATTCTATGGGGTGAAAACCCCGGTTTGCAGCTTGGCGACATGAAAACGCTTGGTCGTACAGGATATGATGGTAATAACCTTAGGAATGCTAATACGTTATCAGGTGGTGTTGCAGACTGGATGAATGAATTAGACATTAAACCAGAAGAAATGTTGCCTTATCGTTACCCTACAATTGAACAATTCGAAAAACATAAATTACAGATTGTTTATCTTGGCTGGTTTTTGGGAGACTGGTCATTAGTCAATAACGGGAAGTATGCGGCCACATGTGGTTTGCATTTTCGTGAAGATGGTGTCGAAAATACCGGCGACCTTCATGGTATAACTTCTCTGGATGAAGATTGGGTAACGCTAAATCAAATGATCAAATACTATAAATTTGGTTTTGGTCGTGTGACTGATTATGTAAATGAAGAAATCAGGGTTGGACGAATGACTAGAGAGCACGGTATAAAGCTTGTAGAAGCGTATGACGATTCATGCAGTGATGAATACATAGAAAAATTTTGTTCTTACATCGATATATTACCTTCAAAATTTTGGGATCAAGTACATCAGTCAGTCAATAAAGATCTGTTCTCTGTGGATAAAAGCGGTGTTATAAAACGCAAGTTCAAAGTGGGTGTGGGGCTTTGAGAAAAACATCAATAGGTATAGTTGATTATAACATGGGGAATCACGCTTCTGTATTACACTGCTTACGCGATTTGGGCTACCGTGTCCGTGTAAGTGATGCAAGAGATGATTTGAGCGAAGTAGATGTTTTAATTCTGCCTGGAGTTGGTGCTTTTCCTAAGGCAATGGAAGAGTTACATAATAGGTCTCTCGTTGAGTATCTGCAGGAACAGGCATATTTAAAAAAACCGATTATTGGCATTTGTCTTGGTATGCAATTATTAGCGGATATGTCTTACGAACATGGTGTTACTTCAGGTTTGGGCTTAATACCTGGTGAAGTAGTTGCTGTTTCAGAACATAAATGGCATATCGGTTGGAATACACTAGAGTGTATAAAAGGAAGTTCAGTATTTACCTCAAGCGATAAAAAAGCTTTTTATTTCAACCATTCTTTCATGTATGGGGGGGGGGCCGAATATCAGATGTGTGTTTCTAATAATAATGAAATTATTCCTTCAGTGATACGAAAAGACAATGTTGTCGGATTGCAGTTTCACCCTGAAAAAAGTCAAGGACCTGGACAAGAATTATTGAATAATTTGATTTTAGAATTGTGTGATGCTTAAAAAAAGATTAGTAGGAGTTGTTATTATTAAAAATGGCTGGGCTGTTCAGTCATTCGGATATGATCGATATTTGCCATTAGGCAAACCTGAATGTGTTATAGAAAACCTGGATCGTTGGGGTGTAGATGAAATTCTTGTTTTATGTATTGATCGTAGTGCTAGTTCATTAGGACCAAACTTCAAGCTATTAAAAAATATTGCCCGTTTAGGTTTGAATACGCCATTAATATTTGGAGGCGGTATTAATAGCGTTAAAAATGGCATAGATGCTATACAGCTTGGCGCAGATCGCATATGTATTGATTCTATGCTTCAAGATCACCTGGAAGAGGCGGAGGAATTAACTAAGCACTTAGGTGCACAAGCTCTTATTGGTGTATTGCCTTTATCGATAAGCGACAATGACCTTAAACATTTAGATCATAGACAAAAGCTTAATTCCAAAATATCTAATGAGCATTTGAATGAGATTGCACATGTTGTGTCCGAGATATTAATTATTGATTGGATGCATGAAGGTGAAAAAGAAGGGTTTGATGCCAGATTAATTACTGATTTTCCGATGAACCATGTGCCTCTAATCGCATTTGGCGGAATTAGTGAGCATGAGCAAATGCATTCACTGTTAGCCTTGAACAATGTCTCTGCTGTCGCCGTAGGAAATTCCTTGAATTACAAGGAGCACTCAGTACAAAAATTAAAAGACAATTTGATGCACACATCACTCAGGCAATCAGATTATGAATCAAAACACACATTGTTAAATGATGTCTGACACTCAATATTGTAAACGTTGTTTATATTCAACGAACCATCCGCTTGGTTTAATAATTGACGAGCATGGAATATGTTCTGGTTGTAAAATCCATGAAGAAAAAGATTCTTTAGATTGGCAGGGGAGATGGGAAAAGCTAGAGGGTTTGATAAAACCTTATCGTAGTAAAAACGGGAAGAATTATGATTGTATTATTCCTGTTACTGGAGCAAATGATTCGTATTATATAGTTTATTTGGTTAAACAAAAACTTGGGTTGAATCCATTATTAGTAACATATAATAAATATTTTAACACCCCCCTTGGTATTAGAAACCTTGCAAACCTTCGTGTTAAATTCGATTGTGATATTTTAGTTCAAAATGTAAATCCTCATTCGGTCAAAAAAATCACCAGAAGTACATTGAGGCAGTTTGGAAGTGTTTATTGGCCCATCCTAGCAGGACAAAGTGTTTTCCCTGTCCAAACAGCCGTAAGATATAAAGTACCGTTGATAATATGGGGTGCGCATCAAGGATTAGAACAGGTTGGCATGTTTTCTCATGAGCATGAAGTTGAAATGAACAGGCGCTATAGAAAAGATCATGATTTGATGGGGATCGAAGCTGATGATCTCTTATCTATCTTTGATGTATTGAAAGAAAAAGATATATGGCAATATAGATATCCTGATGATCATGACATAAATTCTGTAGGAGTACGTGGAATTTACTTAGGGAATTATGTCCGCTGGGATCCAAAAGCCCAGCATGAAATTATGATTTCGAATTATGATTTCAAGACAAGTAAATTTAACCGGACTTTTGATTGTTATGATTACGTTGACTGTTTTAATTATATGGATATACATGATTTGTTGAAGCTATATAAACATGGCTATTCTAAAGTGACTGATCATGCATGCAGAGAAATTAGGTTTGGCAGGTTATCACGAGAACAGGGCGTATCTCTTGTTAAACGTAATGAAAAAACAAAGTTGAAATATTTAGAACAATTTCGTGAATGGTTAGGAACAACACAAACCGCTATCCAATTCTTAATGGATCAACATCGTAACCCAAGGTATTGGGATCAATTTGAGCCGAAGAAATGGAAATTTAATGGGCACTCTACTGTGGAAAACGAAGTGACTCTAAATGAGACAGATATAAAAAGCATGTTTCAAGAAAATAGTAGCCTTGAATATAACCGTGATGCGACTTATATCACTGTGGGTAAGGGTTATCCGTGATAGACCTTCGTAACTTATATCGTACGTATGAATATTTATAATTTATGAATTTTAATAGATTAATAAAAAAAAATTATCAAATTTTAATTGAGCCAGAAGCCGACTCTTTAGATACAGCATTTTCCAGGGAATGTAAGTTACGAGAAAAATTTAATAAAGAATGTATTCAGATGGTGGAAACTATTTGTAATGATGGTTCAAAAATGATTCTTTTGCCTGAACAATATTCTATAAAATCAATAATAACAGAGGTGATTTGTGCTTACCTAACATCGTATCGAACAAATAGAATAAATATTTTGACCGCTGCGAAGTACTTAATACGTGTTCTTACGTTGTTGAAGCTCACCAATAAAAAGAGTGCTGCTAAATTTGAAGAGTCACTGTTTGTTTTTCTGTCTAAAGTGTATTTATGCTTTTTTTCTATTAAATCTCTGATGTTAAATATGGCACGGATTTTCTTTAAGCTAGAATACATTGAAAAAAGTAGTAACGAGGAACAAAAGAACAAATATTTGTTATGTATAAATTTTCCTCGATATGCTTTTTTTAAGCAAAATATCACTCGGACCAATAAACAATCAGGAGATCTGGAGAAATGTTTAAGTTTTGCTAATTACCTTTGTTCGACTGGTGATGTAGAAGAAAGTAGCATTGTGTCAATTGGTGAATATACTCAAGAATTCTGGGCTAGCTCTTCAGAAGCACATTTGGAAAATATACTTGAGCATTATATGACATGTCGAAAGCTGGCTTCACCGTTGATTGTCTACCAACAAATTATTGAACAACTAAAAAATATCAAAATAGTTTTTAAATTATTTTCTTCTTTAAATCCGGGCGACTTTGTAAATAAAGTATTTATATTTTTTGGTTTATTAAATTACTTCACACAATTTGCAGAAGTATTTGGGTTTGTAAAGGGGATGTCAAAAAACAAATCAGTGAAATTAATTATTAATGCTAATTCGTTTTATGTTTTTCCATGGTACGCACATTTAATTGCAGATAAATCACATTACATGTATGCAGATAATTGCTGTTATTTTCCATTTGCGTATTTTTCACCTTCAAAAGATTTAAAATATAATCCAGTTTTGAATGAATCAGATGCGTTGATGTATGGTCTTTTAGAGTGGCCTTTATATTATAGAGTAGTCGGGCTGTCGGACATTGGTTACCAAGGGGTTGCTCGCTTGAGTAAATCACTATCAATGACCAATTCAACAGTGACGATAGATCGAGAAGAAAATATATCAATACCGTTACAAATTGGTTCGATGAAGTCCATTGGCAATTCATCTCATAATGAGAATGGTTTGCTAAGAACTGAACATAGTAAGAAGAAAACAGTTTTATTTTTGGATAGTAAAACTATTTATCCGGAACAACAATATTCCAGCATTGATGTTCCTAATGTTTTTTATACGCCTGAAGTTTCAGAACATTATTATCGCTCATTTGTGGATGTTGCAAATAATAATAATGTTTCTATTTTAATAAAGCCTAAATACGTCGTTAGTAAAATATTGCTTTCAGTTATCGAGCAAATGTCAGCTAAAAATACTTCTAGTGAAAGCGAAGTTACGGTAGTGCCCCCTTTGGACTCATTGCAGGAGACAATCATTTCGATTAATCCAGATATCTTGTTGATTAGACCAATGTCATCTACATATCTATTTGTTGAGTCACTTGGGTTTGAACCACATTATTACATTCCGGATTCAATTATCAATATATTTGAAAATATGAAAAACAATTTAAATTCATCAGAGTTCATGAAAGATAATTGGCTGAATGAACAAGGGTTGTTAAATATGCTTAATGCATAATTAAACATAAGCAAAAGCAAAAGCAAAGGTATTATTTTTAAAACTTAAGAGAGAACAGTATGAAAGCAGTTATTTTAGCGGGTGGACTTGGTACTCGTATTTCTGAAGAAACGCATTTAAAGCCAAAACCCATGATTGAAATAGGTGGTAAGCCATTGCTTTGGCATATCATGAAATTATTTTCTAGTCACGATGTTAACGAATTTGTTATTTGTTGTGGTTATAAAGGTTATATTGTTAAAGAATACTTTGCTAATTACTTTCTGCATATGTCGGATGTGACATTCAATATTGGTGAGAACAAGATGGAAGTGCATAATCAAAATGCAGAGCCATGGGAAGTAACCTTAATCGATACCGGCGACAATTCAATGACAGGTGGACGTTTAAAAAGAATCGCGAATTATGTTAATGACGAAGAAGCCTTTTGTTTTACCTATGGTGATGGACTTTCTGATGTGAATATTACTTCATTAATAGAATTTCATAAGGAACACGGAAAACTAGCGACGGTAACTGCAGTATTGCCACCGGGAAGATATGGCGCATTGAAGATAAGTGACGAACAAGTAATGAACTTTATGGAAAAACCATTGGGTGATGGAAACCGGATAAACGGAGGTTATTTTGTACTCTCTCCGAAGTGTATTGACCTCATAGATGACGATGAAACTATTTGGGAGGACAAACCACTTTTGGACTTGACTCGACAAGGACAACTCATGGCCTATGAGCACAATGGGTTTTGGCAGCCGATGGATACCTTGCGGGAAAAGACTCTCCTGGAAGATTTATGGTCATCTGGAATAGCGCCATGGAAAATCTGGTGAATATTTCGATAGTCAATATTGCAGGTGCTGCGATATCACACACGGATGAGTATGCTGATAGCAGAGGTTCTTTTTACAGGGCATATTGTGAAAATGAACTTGCTGGAATAATTGGGAACAGAAAGATTTGTCAGGTAAATATATCGGCTACAAAAAACAAAGGCACTATAAGAGGTTTGCATTACCAATTGCCACCAGATCATGAAATGAAATTAGTGCGGTGTATAAAAGGAAAGGTCTGGGATGTAATAGTAGATTTAAGAGAAGGTTCAACCACTTTTTTGAAATGGTTTGCTACTGAACTTGATGCAGAAAAAAAGCAAATGATGATTGTGCCAGAAGGGTGTGCGCATGGCTTTCAGGTGTTAGAAGATGGTTCTGAACTATTGTATCTGCATACGGCTTTTTATAATCCCAAGAACGAAGAAGGACTAAGGTTTGATGAACCGCTAGTGGATATTAAATGGCCACTTATGGTTGGCGATATGTCTGACAGAGATAAAAATCATCCGTTACTTAAAGATACATTTACAGGTTATAGAGTATGAAGTGCAGACATTGCGAGAGTATTTTGGAACATGTTTTTATTGACTTGGGCTTTTCTCCTCCATCAAATGCTTATCTCTCGATAGAGGACCTAGATAAAATTGAGGTTTATTTACCTCTTAAAATATTTGTATGTGACAACTGTTGGCTCGTTCAGACAAAAGATTACGCAACTGCTGATACTTTTTTTGATCATGATTATGCTTATTTTTCATCGTTTTCAAAAAGTTGGCTTAAACATGCAAAACAGTATGTGGAAATGATTTCTGAGTCGCTTCAATTAAATGAAAACAGCATGGTCGTAGAAATAGCCTCAAATGATGGTTATTTGCTTAAGAACTTTGTTACTAGAAATATCCCTTGCCTTGGAATTGAGCCCACTGACAGTACTGCCTCTGCAGCAGAAAATGAAGGCGTGCCAGTAATTAGAAAGTTTTTTAGTTCTGAGTTGGCGAAAGAACTGATAACGCAAGGAAAACAAGCAGATCTTATTATAGGAAATAATGTTTATGCTCATGTCCCTGATATAAATGATTTTACTAGGGGAATAAGTCTATTACTAAAAAAAGATGGGGTGTTGACTCTGGAATTCCCTCATTTGTATAGTCTGCTTGAACAAAACCAATTTGATACTATATACCATGAACATTATTCCTACCTTTCGTTATATACCGTATCGAAAATATTTAATCGTGCAGGCTTGAAAGTCTGGCATGTCGAAGAACTTTCAACACATGGAGGCAGTCTTAGAGTCTATGGGTGCCACGAAAGTGATAACCGCACCATTGATGAATCGGTAAACAGGGTTATTGAATGCGAAGCCATATTTGGATTGAAAGAATTAGATACTTATAAGAACTTTCAGGAAGAAGCCAATAGGATAAAAAATGATTTATTAATATATTTAATAAACATGAAAAAAGAGGGTAAAAAAATATCTGCTTATGGTGCTGCTGCAAAAGGGAATACTTTGCTTAATTATGCGGGAATTAAAGCTGATTTATTGGATTGTGTTTATGACGCGTCACCGCATAAACAAAATAAATATCTTCCTGGTAGTCATATACCTATTTATTCTCCGGACAGAATAAAAACGGATGCACCGGATGTTATTTTAATACTGCCATGGAACATAAAGGATGAGATAATATCTCAATTGTCTTATATCAAAGCATGGGGTGGTGAATTTATAACCGCGGTCCCTGAACTAGCCTTTCTAGAATAATAATTTTAAATTATGAATATATTAATATTAGGTAACTTGGGATATATAGGTCCTGTGTTAATCACCCATTTAAGAAAGTCATGGCCAGAAGCATATCTTGTCGGATACGACAATGCATATTTTGCATCGTGTCTGCTTATGGATGAAGTTCTTCCTGAGGTAAAACTTGATAAGCAATATTATGGTGATGTTAGAGATATTACTACTGTGGTATTTGAAAAAGAAAAATTTGATGTGGTTATACAATTAGCCGCAATATCGAATGATCCAATGGGTAAAACATTTGAAGCACCAACATTTGAAATCAATACTTCCGCCACTGAAGCTATTGCTGTGATGGCAAAAAATCACGGAGTCCGATCATTTGTTTTTGCATCGAGTTGTTCTGTCTATGGAATGGATGGAAAGAAAATTAAAAATGAGTCATCTGAACTTGCACCACAGACAGCATATGCTAAATCGAAAATTGACAGTGAAATAAAGCTTAATGCTATCGCTGATGATACTTTTACCGTTACTTGTCTGCGTTTTGCTACTGCATGTGGAATCAGTCCGCGAATAAGGCTTGATTTGGTTTTAAATGACTTTGTAGCCTCTGCACTTGTAAACAAAAGAATCGATATTTTATCAGATGGTACGCCGTGGAGACCTTTAATTGATGTTAAGGATATGTCGCGAGCCATTGAATGGGCTTCCAATAGAGAAGCAAAAAATGGAGGATCATTTTTAGCAATCAATGCCGGTGCGGATGAATCAAATATTCAAGTACGTGATTTGGCATATAAAGTCAGTGAGGAATTAGGCGGGATAGATGTATCGGTTAACTCGGATGCATCTCCAGACACACGTTCTTATAAAGTAGATTTTAGTTTGTTTAAAGAATTAGCTTCTGACTATCAACCACTAATGAGTTTATCTGATTCTATTAATGAAGTTGGAGAAAGACTTATGAAAATAGATCTTGATAAAGATTTTAGGAAGTCTAGTTGGATGCGACTTGTGTATTTAAATAATCTTGTAAATAACAGCTTAATTGACAGTCACTTAAGATGGATTGTCTACTGAGCAATATAATTTAAAATAAACAATATAATATTCAGGACAGTTTATATGGATGAATTTAAAGAAGAAGCTCGTGCTTTTGATAGTCGAATAAATGAAAGAGTTGAACATGGTTTTATTCCCGATTTACGGCGCTTAGAACCAAATGATTATTTTTACAAGAGCTTCTGGCGACACCCTCATTATGCCGATATTTATGTAGGCACAATGTTTCGCAACTATCTAGATTTCCTTAGTGAATTTTCATTTGAAAATGCCCGAATCCTTGATATTGGTTGTGGAGCTGGATATTTTGGGCTTGAGTTAGCAAGAAATGGCTATAACGTGGTTGGAATCGATATATCTAAGGAAAATATTGATAAAGCAAACCAGGCTTTAGCTGAAAATACTTATGGCGATGGCTTTGGTTCTCTTGAATATCACGTAGGATCTTATCAGGATATAGAATCACTAGGGCCATTTGATGTGATTCTCTCGTCAGGCTTTATGCACCACATACCTAATATTACTGAGGCTGTGCAGTTCATGTGTGACAGTCTTAAAAACAAGGGACTTTTAATTTGGCATGAACCACAGCATGCAGACTGGACAGAGTTTGATGCAGCATTCGCATTAACTATCCGCTTGTTATTGTCAAAAATGGGCTTATGGCATGATGATAGTTTACAAGGTATTGATAATAATGAAAAAATAATGAGTATGACTAGCGGTATAAAGGAAGAATACAAACTTGAAAGAGATATTGACGAAAAAGGGGGCCAATCTCCAAATGATCTTTCCTGTGATAAAAAGCAAATAATGGCAGCCATTAACGATAATTTTTATGTTTTGCTTACAAAACCTAGTTTCTCATATATCTATAGAATGATGGGGGGAATGCGAGGGGATCAGAAAAAGCTAAACGAAATGGCCTCCCTGTTAGCATTAATTGATGAAACTTATGTTGAAAACAATGTCTTACACGCAAATTATTTTTATGGCGTAGCTAGAAAAGGCCATTCATCATAAACCATTCAAATGTTAGACTATAACTACTAGATTGTTATGTTTATACAACGAGGATATAAGAAATGAAGTTTTTCATTACTGACGACGACATGTGTACAACACAGAAGTTGAACTTAGCTCGAGTTCAAAAGTGGATAGAAACAAATGGCGGTACAGTTATTGACGATCCTAAAGAGGCGGACAGAATCTTATGTCAAACGTGTAATGGCTGGTCACTTCTTGAAGATGCCTCTTATAAACGAATCAAGGATTATTCGAAAGATTACGCAGATAAGATGATAGTCATGGGTTGTGTTAATGATGCGCACCCAAAAAATGTTTCCGAAATTTTTTCTGGACCAACTGTAAGAACACGTACAGACAAGCCTTATTCATTTGCTGAAATCGAAAAACTATTCCCCGAATTTGAAACCAAACTAGAAGAAGTCCCTGCACAATCAGTATTCAGAAGAAAAGAAGACTACCGTGATTATAATTTATCAAAAAGGTTTATTAATATAGCAGAAGGATGTTCATTTAACTGTTCATTTTGCACGCATAAACCCGGCCTTGGAGATCGACGAAGTAGAACCGTTGAGAACATAATTGAACAAATAAAAACCTGCGTTGAAGAAAATGTAGAAGTCATCAATCTCATGGGGATGGAAACGTCGCTTTATGGAATTGACGTAGGAAGCAACTATCCAGAATTGTTAAAAACAATTCTAGAATATAACGATACTTACCAGGTTCATGTTGCCCAATTTCAACCTATGGGGATATACCGTTATTATGACGAACTGCTAGAACTATTTAAAAACAAACGTGTTACTGATATTCAAACGCCGTTTCAGTCGACCTCTGCGCGAATTATGAAAATGATGAATAGGCGAGAATTATCAAAATATATAGGCCCATTTATGACGGAGGTAAGGAAAAATAATCCACGTGCCATTTTAAGGACGGATGCCATAATTGGCTGGCCTACAGAAACGCCAGAAGAAAGATTGCATTCACTTGATTTTGCAGGTAAACACTTCGATGAAATAGCGCTGTACTCCATTGAGTTGCATCCTGATCTACCCGCATGGAAATATCAAAAGGACGCGTTTAGTGATGAAGAATTAGAAGCAATACGCATAGAATCAGTCAAATACATGAACGATAAGTATAATGTAATCGTTCATTCTGGACAGCAGGATGACAATACAATGAAGCAGGCGGAAGAAAAAAGAATGAAATTGCGTGAAATAAAATCAGCAGTATCTGCATAGTACTCTAATAAAGACCTCTTTTTACATAACACTACCTTATTAAATACAGGAGCATTTAGCTTTGTCCGATCATGAAGAATTTGAACAGCAAAACCTGAAATCAATTCAAGCTATGGCTAGTGACTCTCATATGGCAGAACTTACGAGAGACTGGTTTAACTATAGTTTTAAACATCGTTACTCCTATCATTTTAAATGGATGGGAATGCCTATAATACAGTACCCACAAGATATAATAGCTATGCAGGAATTAATCTGGGAGATTAAACCTGAGTATATTATAGAAACAGGCGTTGCCAGAGGTGGCTCATTAGTATTTTATGCTTCAATGTTGAAATTACTTGGAGGTGATAGAAAAGTAATCGGTATTGATATTGATATTAGGCAGCACAACAGGGAGAGGATAGAAGATCATCCGATGTATGATTTTATTGATTTGGTTGAAGGCTCTTCTATAGATCAATCCACTTTTGAAAAAGTTAATTCAATAGTCAAAAATAGTGCTGGTCCGGTAATGGTTGCACTTGATTCCAATCATACTCATGAGCATGTATTGAGAGAGTTAGAGTTATATTCAAATTTTGTAACGCCAGGTAGCTTTCTGGTTGTCTTTGATACTCACTGTGAATTTCTTCCAGAAGACTTATTGAGTGATCGTCCATGGGGCGTGAATGATAATCCTTATACAGCTGTAAAAGAATTTCTTGCTCAAGATGAAAGGTTTGAGCGCGTTCCGTTTGAAGATAAATTTCAGATAACGGCAGCCCCTCATGGTTTCTTAAAGCGCCTCTAAAATCATTGTAATAAATTATTAAATGTCCGGTATTTTTATATCTGACTGTACGATATTAATTTTCACATATGAGCGTCCTGATTTTCTTCGTCGCGCTCTATCATATTGGAGTGAATGTGATGTGAAAATTATTGTTGCTGATGGTTCTGAGGGGGCTGCACCATCAGTTCCTGATAATGTTTTATACTTGCATTGCCCAGGTGCTACGATAACCGAGCGAATAATAACATTAGCAAATAGTGTAGACACAAAATATGCTGTTTACGTAGCGGATGATGACTTTATAGGGTTTGAAGCGCTAGAAAGATCTGTTAAATTTCTTAAGGAAAACTATGGTTACT